>NZ_SDHX01000001.1:0-2400000 GCF_004118375.1 Oleiharenicola lentus | reverse complement strand
GGCGCCGGGGTGGGCGGGATTCAGCTCCAGCGCGGTTTCAAATTGCTCGGCAGCTTCAGCCGGGCGACGGAGATCGAGCAGAATGACGCCGAGGATGTGGCGCATATCGGCGTTGTCCGGCTGTAGCTCCACGGCCCGGCGTACATGCGGGAGGGCTTCGGCCAGGCGCCGGGTCAGGACGTATGTCAGACCGGTCTTCAGCTCGGCATCGGCGAAATCAGGCTGCTGGCGCCGCGCGATTGCGAACTGCTCAAGCGCGGCATCGGTGCGACCGTTGTTGGCCAGGGCCCAGCCGAGATTCACGCGGGCGGGTGTCAGCCCCGGGTTGTTCGCCAGCGCCTGCTCGAAGGCGGCAATTCCGGCGTCGCTCTGCCCGAGGGCCATGAGCGTGACGCCAAGGGCGTTGTGCGCGGTGGCGAAGCGCGGCTGGAGTTGCAGGGCTTTCTCCAGCAGCGGACGCGCTTCGGCGGGCCGGCCGAGTTGGTTGAGCACGTTGCCGAGGCTGTTGAGCGTTTCTGGGAAGTTCGGCTTCAGCTCCAGCGCGCGTTGCAGGTGGGGCAGGGCTTCTTCGGGCCGGCCGGCATCGTCCAAGGCGGTGCCGAGGTTGAGGTGCGCCACCCAGCTGTCAGGGTTGCGCGCGAGCGTGGCTTCGTAGAGCGCGAACACGTCGCGGTAGTGGGCGCTTTGCCGCCAGGTGAGGCCGCCGAGCAGCAGCAACAGGCCAACGGCGACGACCGGGCCGCTCCAGCTTGGAACGCGCAGCAGCGCGAAGCCGCGGACCGAGACGGCGGTGAGAAACGCGATCATCCCCAGGCTCGCCAGATACTGGAAGTGGTCCGCCACAAAGGAGAAAACGAAGGGATAGACGTTCACGAATCCGAGGACGGGGAACAGAGTGCCGCCGTAGAGGAGCGCGGCGGCCAGCGGTCCGCGGTCGCGCCGGCTCCACCACACGGCGGCGGCCAGCGCACCGAGGGCGGAGAGCGGGAACAGCCATTGCCACCAGGCTCCGGTATCGATGGTCCAGCGCGGGTAGAAGAAGGCGAGCCCGGCCGGCCAGACCAGTTTTCCAAGGTAGAACCAGACGACACGGCCGGCGAGCAGTCCGCGTTCGACGCCACTCAGGGCAAAGTCATCTCCCTGAGCGCCGATATGGTTCGCCTCGAACCATACGGTTCCAAGTCCTGCGGCCACCCCGAGCGCGAGCCACGGCAGGAGCGGCAACACGTCGCCGCGCCAGGAGAGGCGTCCGCGACGCCACCAAGCGAGCACGAGGAGGGCGGCGGGCAGGGTGGCGGTGACCGTTTTTGTCAGCAGCGCGGCCGAAAACCAGAGCGTGGTGACGGCGTAGCGTGCCGGTTTTCGGTCGTCCTCAAAGCGCAGCCAGGCCAGAGCCGCCGCGAGGTAGAAAACGGTGGAGAGCGTGTTCTTCTGCTCGGAAATCCAGGCGACGGACTCGACGCAGACCGGGTGTAATGCGAAGACCAGCCCGGCCAGCGTCGCGCCGGGCACTGAAACCCGCCGAAGGAGCACGATCAACAGGCAAGCGGACAGCGAATGCCAGAGCACGTTGACCAGATGATAGCCGGCCGGGGCTTCGCCCCAAATCTGGTATTCCAGCCAGAATGCCGAATGCAGCAGCGGATAATACTGCTGCGTGGCCCCGGGCTCGAACCAGATGCGGAACAGGCCGCCCAGCGAACTCAGCTCCGGGTGGGTGACATGGCCGGTGTCGTCCCAGAGGAAATCACCGCGCAGCGCCGGTCCGTAGGCGACAAGGACGGCGAGCAGGATCACCCCGAACCAAACCGCGACCGGTAATCCGACCGAGGCAGCAGGGGATGATGGCGGCTGAACGGGGCGGGGCATGGTTTCAGGCATTACGGGATGACCTGGCCCGGACGGCAAGAACGGGAAGTCCGGGCATAAAAAAGTCCCGGCCGCACAGAGCTCGGCCGGGACTCTTGTGTTACCCCTGACTTAGAAATCAAACGTCGCGCTCAGGATGAACTGACGCGGATCGACGATGCGGTAGGTTTGGGTCTTGCCGTCGAAGAACGCGCCGGTCGGCTGGAGGTTGCCACCACTTTCCTGCAGGTTCTTCACGTTGAGCTGGAACTTGGCGCGCACCTTGTCGTTGAAGAGCTTCGTGTTGTAAGTCACGAAGAGGTCAACGTAGTACTCCTCGGGCGAGTAGATCGGGCGGTTGGTATCGAGCTCGAGGATGCGGTTCGCAGCCTGCGTGAGGTCCATGCCGTCGGTGTAGCCCTTACCATAGAAACCGATGGATCCCTCGCTGGCGTAGCGGACGGAACCGCCCACGCTCATGGCCTTGAGGACCTTGTTCTCGCTAATGCCAGCCAGATTATACTTCGTGCTGAACTTGGCCGAGTATTCGCGAATCTGGGGCCGGGGGCGGCCGATCAGCGCGCGGAAGACGGCCATCGGGGCGTTGACGTTGCCCGCGAAGTTCGTGGCCGCGGAGTTGGTGTTGTTGTAGCCAGCCCCCGCGGGCCCGGTGCCGAACTGCGCGCCCAGGATGTTCCACCAGAGCAGATGACCGGTGGCGCCGGTGGGAATCGTGTGCGCGGCCAGCGGAACGGTCACGCCATTGATGGTCGCGGTGGTCGCGGTGTAACGCGGATCCTCCAGGGAGGTCCAAACCGGCATGCGCGCGGCGATATAATCGTCCACGGCGGCGCCCGCCGCGGTATTGATCGACTGGGTCTTGGTAACCGAGGCGCTGACCGTCCAGTGCCGGGTGGGGTTGTAGTTGATCTCCAGTTCATGGCCCTTGGACTGTGCGTCGTTGACCGCGGCATAAGTGCCGTTGGCGCCGATCTTGACCAGCCCTTCGTATTGCTCGAGGGGCATCTTGATGGCCGCGGCGATTTCGGCGTTCGTGGCGACGCCGTTGGCGTTGACGCCGCGCAACCAGTTGGCGGCCTGGGTCCGCAGGTTCCAGGCATCGTTCGCGACAAAGCCCTCATAGCGCAGGATACGCTGGGCCATGGTGGAGATGTCGCCGTTGCGCAGGTTGAGCTGCTTGGTGTCGAACTTGGTGTAGCGGACGGAGAGCTTGCCATCCAGCAGGGTCAGCCAGAAACCGATGTCCTTGCTCGTGCCGGTCTGGTTGGGCAGCTGGTTGAGGAAGAGATCGTAGGCCGGCCCCTGGGCGATGAAGTTGTCCGACTTGTTGTAGGTGAGGCTGAGACCGCTGACCGCCTCGGCGAGGAACCGGCTGAGGCCGCTGCCGCCGTCAACCTCGGACTTGAGGAAGCGGAGGTCCCGGAAGGGGCGGGCCACGACTGACATGCTCTTCGTCTTGCCTTCGGCCATGCGCCAGGTCGGATTCCAGGCGGCTGAAGCGGCGAAGTCGTATTCCCGCAGGTCGGAGGTCAGCGTCGCAAACGGGGCGTTGCGGTCGAGCACCTGGTCATTGCGGAGGCCGAAGGTGCCCACCAGCTTGCCATCAAACAGAGTGCTCTGGAGCAGGCCACCCGTGGTCTTGACGCGGGTGTTGGTGTTGTGAAGGCCGCCACCGGGGGCCGGGCTCCAGCCGACCACCGACACGTCCTTGATCATCGAGGTGGCGTTGGGGCCCCACACGTAGGGAAGACTGATGCCCTCCGGGAAGTAGCTCGGGGCGTATTCGATGCCGCCGCCGGGCGTGCTGCCGACGTAATATTGCTCGTTGAGGCGGGCGTAGTTGCCGGGGATGCCAGTGCCGTTGATCAGATAGATCGGGTTGATGTTCGACGAGGTTTGAGTGCCCAGCAGCGTGGTGGCGTATTTTTGCTGCCATGCCTTGTCCGTGCCCCGCGCGGTGTGCCGATACTGATACTGCCGGTTTTCCCGATTCTTGTATTCATAGTAGCCGACGATCTGCTGGGTGCCGAGCCATTTGCTCAGACCCTCGTTCCGGCTGAAATCGAGACGATAAACCGCCTGCCCGCGGGTGGTGTCCCAAAGCTGGGGCCGGTCGCGCAGGTAGGGCTCGCTGCTGCGCAGATAAGGCCGGCCGAAATAGGGATTCACCGTGCCGTCCAGATAATGGGTGTTCACGTCAACCTGGAGCTGGCCGACGTTGCTGTTCACACTGGCGGGGCCCATGGGCTGGTTTTCCAACCGCTTCACATCCTCGCGCATCCAGGTGACTTGAGCCGCCAAGGTCTGCCGCTCGTTGCTGATGAAAACCTGGTCGAGTTGGACGAGGTAGGTGTTAACGTCGTCCCATGCCTTGCTGTTGCCGGCGAGGTTGATTTCCTCCCAGTCGTAGAGCGACTTGTCGGCGATGGGCCGGGCCACGGAGTTGTAGAGAGGCTGTTGCGTGGCCGAGTAGGTGTCCGAAGAATTGGTGGCGAGCAGGCCGATGCCCGTCGCGGTGGCGCCAAACGGGTCGGACGTGGCCAGGGTTCCGCTGGTATAGCGGGCCATGGTCCAATAGGGAGCATCCCCCGCGCCGCCGATCTGGAAGGGCGAACGCGATTCCGTGCCCCAGCTGGGCAGGAACAGGTTGGCGTTGGGTGCGGGTGTGCCCGAATAGGGCGTGGTGGAGCCGAGGACGTTGCCGTTGCCGTAAACATTTCCGTTGGCGAGGGTGATCAGGCGGGTCACGGGATTCCAGCCGGGGCGCCCGGCGTCGACCCAATCCGTGTAGTGGTCGCGCGGAGTGGTGAAGTTCGGCCGCACGGACGAGTTCCTGTAGCCATACCACGAAGCCGCGAGGGTGGTGTTCTTGAAGGGCTGGTACTTGAGCTGGAGGCTCAGGCGGCGGGCGTTCTCGCCGGAGGGTTTGCGCACGAAGGCGGTATGCTGGTAGGCATAGCTCGCGCGCACGGCCAGCTTGTCCTCGATGACCTGGCGGTTCACGTCCACGGAGCCGCGCCAGCCGCCGTAACTGTCAGCTCGAAGCTCGGCCTTGGTGAAATCGCGGGTCACATTCGCCGTGGCGGGCACCTGGTTGACGGTGCCGGAAGCGTTGCCGAGGCCGAAGATGTTGGCGTTCGGTCCGCGGCTCAGTTCGAGGGAGTCCATCCAGAGCGGATCAACCGGCACGCGGCCTGTCATCTCGATGTTGTTGAAGGCGATGTTCGCGTTGCCGATGCCGCGCACGCGGTTGGCGGTGTTCGGGCTGAGGCTCACATTGTCCACCACGGCGCCGGTGCGGTCGGTGACGAACTCGGAATAGGAGCCCGTACCCTCGGTGCTCGCCATGTGGTCGAACACGTCGTTGATGTCGAGCATCGCAAAGTCGAGCATCTGCTCCTTCGTCATCACGGTGATCGACTGGCCGAGGTCCTCGATCTTCGAGTTGAGGCGCGTGCCGGACATCGTGTTGCCCTGATAGTAACCGTTGTTCTCAGCGGTGACTTGGAAAGGGGAGAGCTCCAAAACCTTGTCCTCGGCCGGGGGCGTGGCGGGTTTGGCCTCGACGGGGACGGGTTTCGCGTCGGCGGCCTTGTCAGGGCCCGCGGGCTGCGTGGTCTGCGCGATGGCGAGGGAGGTGCCGAGCAGCAGGCAGAGCGGGGCCAGCAAGCGGTGGCGCCGCGACATATCAGGGGTGGTGGGTCGTTTCATGGATTGCTAGCGGTTGGTGTTTGCGGAAAGACAGGGCTCAGCCCGGCAAATCAGGAGATGTGTGCGCACTCCGGCGGACAAATCATGGGGTGGGGTGGGTGTGGGGTGCATGGCGCGGGGAAGCGCCATGTTGCCAATCTGGATGCTCCGCGCCGGGTCGCCAGCCGGGCTATGCGCTCATCGTTGACTAAAAAGCCCGCCTGGGCGTCACCATTCAGCGCCGCTGGGGCAGCGTGCGGCCCTCGCACCACTCGCCGGTGAGCAGCACCTCGTGCTGGTTGGCGCTCGGCACTCCGGTCTCGTTGCGGTGCAGCAAACCAATCAGCATTTCGACCGCCAACGCCCCGATCTGCGCGGGATCGTAGCGCACGCCGGAGCAGTCGCCCTCGGGCAGGCCTTCCAGGTGGATCAAGCCCACGTCGCTGGGCACCCTCACCCCCATGTTTTTCAGCCAACCCAATACCGGCCGGGCATGGGTGGCGAAAATGGCGTCGGGACGGTGACGCTCAAACCATCGGGCAAAGTCCGCCTCCCCGGCGGGGATGGCAGGGCAGATCGGCAGTCGGTCCTTCACCGGAAAGGCGAGCTGCTGACGGAGGAACGCCCCCAGCCAGCGGTCGCCCACGCGTGGACTGTCATTGGCTTCCGAAAACACAAAGCCGACCCGGCGGTAGCCGCGGTCCAGGCAACGCTGCATCGCCTGCCAGACCGTTTCATAATGGTTTTCGGTCACATGGTGCAGCACGGGCGAGCGCAGCGTCATGCCGAGCGCCACGCACGAAAAGCGCGGCCAGTCCAGCTGCAGCGAGTGCTGGCCGGGCGGCAGGCGGCCGATGATGAGGCCGTGGATGTTGCGCGCGGCGAGAATGTCGCAGAAGCGCGCCGGGGTCATGCCCGGCTCGGCGAGCCAGAAGTCCTCAAGATTGTAGCCGAGCTCGCGCGCCCGGGCCACGGCTCCGGGGAAGAAGTCCGGGCGGTCGTGATGCAGCGGCTTCCAGCCGTAACGCGTCGGGTAGTTGGTCACATACGCGAGCGTCATGTGCTTCACCGGTTTTCCGAGTCGGCGCGACTGCATCAGGGCCGCGACGAGGGGATTGATTTGGTAGCCGAGGCGGGCGGCGACGGCCTTCACCTTGGCCCGCGTTGCCTGCGGGATGCGCGGATGGTCCCGCAACGCCAGCGAGACCGTCGTGCGATGCACGCCCGACTCGTTGGCGACATCCTGCAGGGTGGCTTTCGGGGGCATGGTCTCACCTTCGTCAACGCCACCCACCAGTCAAGGACGCGGAATGGGCATCGTTCTCTGTGGTGGAACCGGCACCCCGCGCCGGCTTGTTTTGGTTGTGCCTGCGCCAGCCCGCGCGGAGCGCGGGCTCCGCCGCGAAACAGTCGAGGCTGTTCAGGGGACGAGGTCGAGGCGGGAGCCGGTCATGGCCGTCGCCCGGACCGGCGGGCCCTGCTGCGGGCGAATGCTCACGCGCTCGAAGACGATGTGTTCGCCGTAGCCGAGATCGGCGCCGGTAGTGGCGGAGAGCGCGACGTCGCGGAAGGTGATGTCGCGGAGCGGCATCTCGGGCAGGCCCCGCAGGGTGAAGGCGGCTTTCGATCCGCGCGAGACAATGTCCTCGAAGAGGATGTTGCGGAAGACCGGGGTCTCTTCCGTGACCGGCGGAACCGGCGCGCCGGCCTGGCCTTCGCTGAAATAGAAGAAATTGAAGTCGATCGCACTGCCCTCGATGCCTGTCATCCGGATGCCCTGGACGTGAATGTTCTCCACGACGCCGCCGCGGCCGCGGGCGGTCTTGAAGCGCAGGCCGAGTGCGGTGCCGATGAAGGTGCAGTTGCGCACGAGCACATTGCGCACGCCGCCGGACATCTCGCTGCCGATGGTGAAACCGCCGTGGCCCTCGTAAACGGTGCAGTCCTCGATGAGCACGTCCTCGGTAGGCACGCCGATGCGTCGGCCGACGCCATCCTTGCCGGACTTGAGGCAGAGACCGTCGTCGCCCGTGTCCACGATGCAGCCGGTCACATGCACGCGGCGGCAGGACTCGAGGTCGAGGGCATCGCTGTTCTGCGCCCAGCGGTCGTTGAAGATCTTCACGTCGCGCAGGGTGACATCCTCGCAGAGCCAGGGATGGAGGGTCCAGTTGGGTGCATTGCGGAAGGTGACGCCCTCGATCAGCACGCGCCGGCATTCGAGCAGGCGGAGCAGGCGCGGACGCAGGAAAACGCGGTAAGGCTCGTAATCGGCCGGGTTGAGTGAACCAACGGCTTCCAGTTTCTGCACGGCCGCGGCGCCGTCGAGCGCAGCCCGGTTTGGCCACCATTCGTCGCCGCGGGCGTTGAGCACACCGCCGGAGGCCACGAGCGCTTTCCAAAAAGGCTCGGTGGTTTTGGCGCGTTTCACGAGCCGCCAAGCGTCGCCCCCGCCGTCAATCACCCCGGCGCCCGTGATGGCGATGTCTTCCAGCTGGTCGCCCGAGAGCGGCGAGGTGGTATCGACCTGCTTTTCGCCGCGAGGGTCGAAGACGCGCATCGGGTAGAGGCCGTGGTCGCGCGAGAACTGGATGATGGCGCCGGCCTCGAGGTGCAGGTTGACGCGACTGCGCAACCGGATCGGTCCGGTGTGCCAGACTCCGGACGGGACCACGAGCGTGCCGCCGCCGCGCTCGGCGAGAGCGGCCAACGCGCGTTCGAAGGCCGCGGTATTGAGCGTCTCCCCGTCAGCCACCGCACTAAAATCGGCCAGGCTTACCTTGGTTGCGGGAATAACCGGCCGGGCGGGCGGAGTTGGCACGACCGGCTGCGTGAGCGCGGCCTCTGATCGGGAAACGAAGGCGAGCAGCAGGGCGCAGCCCATGAGCAGCGCGAACAGACCGGGGTGACGTGTCGGGCTCATGCGCTTAGGCTTGCAGAGGCTGCACGCGGAACCAGTCAAAATCGGCGTGCCCGGTGGCGGCGGCAGCGGCCGGGGCGGCGGCAAACAGCCCGATCTTGGCACCCACCCAATGGCCTTCCGTGGCGGTGAACTCCCGGCCGGTGTCGGTGAACGTCGTGCCGTCGGTGCTGAAGGCGAACTGGCAGCGCGCACCCGGATGGACGAGCACGCTGAGCCACACCGGGCTCTGCAGACGCTCGATCAGCAGATGCTCCTCCTGCGGTGCTCCCTTGGCGGCTTCCGGGCGAGTGGCCCAGACCAGGGCAAGGCCGTTGTCCCGGGCGCGCAGGCCTATCCAGCTGTAGGCGTAACCGAAAACGATCAGGCCGGTGGATTCGCCCACGGTTTGCGGGGCGAACTCGACGCGCGCCGTCACGCGGAAAGAAAGGGCGGGAAACTTTTGCAGTAGCAACGCCGGGGACTGGTAAAGGTTGCCTGGTTGCGGCTCGGGCTGGGCCGCGAGCCGGAGCCAGCCCGGCCGGGCGCTCAGCGAATGCCAGTTCTCGCCCGGATTCGCCTGCCATTGCCACTGCCGTCCGAGCGACGGTGAATCGAATTCGTCGCCCGAGGCCGGCACGGCCAAGGGCGCGGCCGGCACCCGCGGCTTCGGGTGCACCAGCACCGGATCGCCGGTGCCGTCACCGTCTTCGTCATTGCCCATCACGGGCCAGTCGTCGCGCCAGACGACAGGCTGAAGATGCACGATGCGGCCGTAGGCCTTCAGGTCCTGGAAATGCAGGAACCACGACTCGCCCGCGGGCGTGTCCACCAAGGCACCTTGGTGCGGGCCGTTGATGGCGGTCTTGCCCTGGGCGAGCACGATACGGTGTTCGTAGGGCCCCCGGATGTCGCGGGCCCGGAACACCGACTGCCAGCCCGTGGCGACGCCGCCCGCCGGACCGAACACATAGTACCAGCCGTTGCGCTTGTAGAGTTTCGGACCCTCAAGCGTGTCGAAGCCCGGCACCGGTACTTTGGCCCCATCAATGATCACGCCCAAATCTTCGGCCACCCCGAGGCCGTCGGCGCTGAGACGAAGCAGCGTGATGCGGTTCTTGATCCCGGCGCGGCTTCGGGCCCAGGCGTGCACGAGCCACACCCGGCCGTCCTCGTCCCACAGCGGGCAGGGGTCGATCAGTCCCTTGCCCCCCTTGACCAGCACGGGGTCGCTCCAGCGCCCGGCCGGATCCTCGGCGGTGATCACATAGATGCCAAAATCCGGGTCGGGATAATAGATCCAAAATTTTCCGGCATGATGCCGGATCGAGGGTGCCCACACGCCCTGTCCATGCCGGGGCACGGAAAAATGATCCGCCGGCACCAGCCGCGGCAGCGCATGGTTGATGATCCGCCAGTTGACCAGGTCGCGGGAGTGCAGCACCGGCAGCGCGGGAGCGGAGTTGAAGCTCGAGGAAACGAGATAGAAATCATCGCCCACACGCACGGCGTCCGGGTCGGAGTAATCCGCGTGGAGAATGGGATTGCGGTAGTTACCGTCGCCGCAATCGGGTTGCCAGGCTGGGGAGGACATGGGGGAGGAATACAAGGGCGGTGAAATTAGGCGGCGGCGGTCACGCCGGTTGGGCGGCTGGGCGTCCGATTCTGGGGACGAGCACCTGGATCAGCAGCAGCGAGAGCAGATACATGCCGGAAAAATAGAGAAACACGGGGACGTAGCTGCCGGTTTTTTGGAGAATCTGGCCAGTGATGCCGTTGACGAAGCCGCCGGTGAAGTAGGCCATGAAGCCGCCGAGGCCGACGACGGAACTGATGGCGTGGCGCGGCATGGTGTCGGACACGACGCTGAAGAGATTGGCGGACCAGCCCTGGTGGGCGGAGCCCGCCAGGCCGACGATGATCACCGCGAGCAGCGGGCTGCCGGCAAAGGGCGCGAGACACACCGGCACGACGGCGAGCGCGCAGGCCAGCAGAGCGGTTTTGCGGGCAGAGTTCACGCTCCAGCCGCGCGCAAGCAATTTGCCGGCGAACCAGCCGCCGGTCACGCCGCCGGCCGCGGCGAGAAAGAAAAACACGCTGGTCCAGACCGCGGTACCGCTAAGATTCAGCTGGAAGGCCTTCTTCAGGAAATCCGGGAGAAAGAACTGGTAGAAACCCCAGGCGGGGCCGGCAAAAATGCTGGCGAGCACGTAGGCCCACACGGCGCGATGGCGCAACAGCGTCAGCCAGGGCACGCTGACCTTGGGTTCCTCCTGCGCGGGCTGATCCTCGCGGATGGCCGCAAGTTCCGCCGGCGAGAGGCGCGGGTGGCGGGCGGGACTTTCGTAGAGCCACAGCCACACGGCCACCCAGACGAAGCCGAGCAGGCCCGTGACGTAGAAGGTCGTCTGCCAGCCCCAGCGGCCATACATCCATTGGACAACCAGCGGGCAGATCACCGCGCCGACGTTGGAGCCGGTGTTGAACCAGCCCGTGGCGAGTGCGCGTTCGCGAACCGGAAACCACTCCGCCACCGTCTTGATCGCGCCCGGGAAATTTCCGCCCTGCGTGAGCCCGAGCGCGATGCGCGCCCCGATGAAGCCCAGCACCGTGAGCGGCGCGGCAAAGGTGCCCCAGACCAGCCCACCCTGGGTCAGGGAAAACCAGGGATAGCGGAATTCGATCTGCTGCGCGGGATCGAGCAGACCGCACAGGCCGTGGGCCGTGGCGGCGAGGCTCCAGAGAAAGACGAAGATCGGCAGTCCGCGCTTCACGCCCCAGCGGTCGAGCATCCGCCCGCCGAGCAGATAGCCAAAAGCATAGGCGAAGGAAAAGGCGGCCGCGATGTTGCCGTAGTCGGACTCGCTCCAGCCGAGACTCTGGCTCAACGGGTCCTTGAGGATGCCGATGGTCAGCCGATGGATATAGTTTACGGCGACGGAGAAGAAAAGCAGGCCGCAAATGCTCCAGCGCAAATGACCGGCAGCGGAGGGAGCGTTGGCAGGGGAGGAAGACATGCGGGACGGAGGCGGGCCGCTTGCGGATGGGGTGGGGTGAAGCCCGGCGGTTTCACGTCGGGCTTTCGCATGCTGCCGCGCCACTCCCTGCTGGCAAAGGGCCCATTGGGCTCATCGTTGACTTAAACCGGCCTCCGCGGATCGAGCGCAGCCGATGGGCAGCATGAACCGCACTCTGGTCGGGGCTGCAAATCCGGTGGAAACTCGCTGGCGTCCGGCGCGCCGTCCACCCAGCATGGTCACGCACCCACCCCATGTTACCCGCCCCTTCTTTCGTCACCGCCAACTTTGTCGCGCGTCCGCTGGGCTATCGCATGGCCAAGGGTTGGGCGCAGGGCGATCAGGCCACCAACGACTGGTTTGCACCGCTGGAAACCTTCGAGGCGCGCTTCGACGCGCTTCTGGCCGAGATCAAGGCGCTGGGCTTCGCTTCGATCGATCTTTGGTGCGCCCACCTGCACTGGCGCTGGGCCACGGTCCATCACCTGGAAACGGCAAAGCAGCTGCTCGCCAAGCACGGCCTGGTCGTCCGCAGCTATCCCGCGTGGGTGATGGGCGGAGCCGCCGACCTGCGGGCGGCGTGCCGGCTCTGCGCGGAGTTGGACATCCCGTATTTCGTCGGCCACTGCCAGCTGTTCGCTGAAAACCGCGCCGCCGCGATCGCGATTCTGCGGGAGTTCGGGGTCGGCTACGCGATCGAGAACCATCCGGAAAAATCCTCGGCCGAAATGCTGGCCCGCTTGGGCGACGGCGACGAGGAAGTCGTCGGCCTCGCCCTCGACACCGGCTGGTGCGGGACCGCGCAATGGGACGCCTTCGCCGCCGTGCGGGAACTGGCGCCGCGGATGTTTGCCATCCATCTCAAGGATGTGAAACCGCGCCGGGTCTCACGCACCGGCCTGGAATTTGTGGACATGGGTCACGAGACCTGCCGCCTCGGCGACGGCATCGTGCCGATCCGCGCGATTGTCGGTTATCTGAAGACCTTCGGCTTTCGCGGCTCGATCGGCATCGAGCACGAGCCAGAAACCTACAATCCAAGCAACGAGATCCTGGAAAGCCGGGAGCGGGTGGAGCAGTGGTGGTCCGACATGCAGATCCGGGAAACGGTCCCGCCGCTGCGCGTGGCGGTGGTCGGCTGCGGCAACATCGCGGGCCAGTATGGCGAGGCGTTGAAGCGCTCGCCGGAGATCAAGATTCTCGGGGCGCAGGACCTCGACCCGGCCCGGGCGCAGGGTTGGACGGACAAGTTCGGCGGCCATGCCTACACGTCGATCGACGAAGTGCTGGCTGATCCGCAGGTCGAGGCCGTCATCAATCTCACGATTCAGCAGGCCCACGTCGAGGTCGTCACACGCTGCCTCGAGGCGGGCAAACACGTGCATTCCGAAAAGCCGCTGGCCCCGACCTACGCCGACGCGAAGAAGCTCGTGGACCTGGCCACCGCGCGTGGACTGCGCCTGAGCTGCGCGCCGGTCACCTGGCTGGGCGAAGCGCAGCAGACGGCGTGGAAACTGATCCGGGATTACCGGATCGGCACGCCGCGTGTGGCCTATGTTGCGGTGGACTGGGGGCGCATCGAGAACTGGCATCCCAATCCCAAACCCTTCTACGCCGTGGGTCCGGTGTTCGATGTGGCCGTTTACCCCATCTCGCTCCTCACCGCCTGGTTTGGACCGGTGCGCAAAGTCACGGCCGGCGGCGCGCTGCTGCTCCCGGAACGCTGGGGCATGGACGGACGGCCATTTTCCATCACCACCGAGGACTGGACCGCCGCAATCCTGCAGTTTGCCAACGGCCTCCAGGTGCGGCTGACCGCCAATTTCTACGTGCTGAATGCCACGCAATGGCAGGCCACGCTGGATCTGCACGGCGACGACGGGTCGCTCAGCACCGAATGGTTTACGGCCACGGCTCCGGTGCGGCTTTGCCGCAACGGCGGCGCCTACCGGCGCATGCCGCTTCTGCGCCAACCGGCCGGCACGGGACGCTGGTTTGTGGACTGGGCCGCGGGGGTGGTCGGGCTGTGGGAGGGACTGCGCAGCAAGACGCCGCATCCGACCACCGGTGCGCACGCGGCGCATGTCGTCGAAGTCATGGAGTCCGTGCACCGCTCACTCCGCGAAGGGCGGACCATCCACCTCACCAGCGATTTTCATCCGCCCAGCCCGCTGCCGTGGGCGAAGTGACCCCGGGCAACTGCGGTTCGTCTCGGTGGGGGGTGGGCGGCGCGCTTGCGCGTGCCGGGAAAAAGCGCCCGCGAACGGGCTACCCGCCGGAGCCCCAGACTCAGAGCCGGGATGCGGCGTGCCGCAGAGCGCGCTGGTAGGCGCGGATGCCGGGGTCCTCGCTCGTGTCGCAAAGAGCTTCGAGCGCCAGACGGAGGGCTTCGCCGGATTTGCCCTCGGCGTGGAGCGTGAGCGCGAGAAAGACATCAAACTCCCGGTTCTCCGGAAATTGGAGCTGAGCCGACCGCAACACGGAGGCGGAGCGCTCGAATTGGGCAAGGTGACGCAGCGTCGAGCCCAGACCCAGCAGTGCGCCGGCAAGTACGTTCCTGGGCAAACCGAGGGCAACGGCCTTTTCATAGTAGGGCAGGGCGGCGGCCTCGCGCCCGAGCACGTCACAGGTCCACGCAAGCTGGTAGTTGATCTCGGCGACGTTGGGATGGCGGGCGTCGAGCTGCTGCAGGCGCGGCAGAATCGCCGCGGCCTGCCCGTGCGCACGGGCGCCGACAATGGCGTCGAGTTCTTCCTTCCAAGGCGGCAGTTCGGTCGGTGCATCCATGCCGTGACGCTTTGCCGCGTCCGTCCATACCGCAACGGCGAAAGCCGACCAGTCGGGAGGATCGGAGTGGAGCCGGGGTGCCTCGCCCCGGGGGATGAACTCAGCGCGTGCCGAGATCCTTGTAGTAATACGTGGTCGGGCAGTAACCGCCGGCCGGATAAAGCGCGTAGCGGGGGATCTCGCCCACGCGCACCCAGCCACCACGCTCGTAGAGGCGCGCGCCATCGGCCCCTGAAACGGCGTCGAGCACCAGCAGGGTGCGATTGGCGGCGCGGGCGGCCTCCTCGGCAGCGGCGAGCAGGGCGGCGCCGAGGCCCTGTTTCCGTGCCCGTTGATGCACCAGCATTTTGCAGAGATCGGCGCGATGCGGCTGGTTTTCCGGCAGGTCGAGCACCAGCTGCACGGTGCCACAGATGCCGGCGGAGTCCTCCGCCACGATCAGGATGCGCGCGCCCCGGGCGACATCGTCGGCCACGCGCTGCCAGAAGGCGGCGACCCGTTCACGGGAGAGCGGCAGCATGAAGCTGACCGAGGCGCCGCCCTCGACGCAACGGGTGAGGACCTCGGCCAACTGGTTCAACTCGGAAGGGCTGACCGCGGTCAGCCGGCGGATCGCCCAGGGTGCGGCTTTCATCGGCGATCAGTCGGATTTCGCCGCGGGCGCTTCAGTCGCCTCGGCCTTTGCCTTCCGGGCCTCGGCCCAGGCCTTGTATTCGTCGGTCTGGCGAAAATCTGCGAAGGCCTCGTCGCCATGCACGATCTGCGCGTCCACGTCCACCGTGGGGAAGCGTTCGCCGAACTCGTCGAGCACGGCGAGCGTTTCCTTCGGGTTCTTGCTCCGCAGTCCGATGGACATGAGCGTGTCGTAGGCGCCGTAAAGGGTCGGTTCGTCGGCCAGAACCTGCCGGGCGTTCTTGCGTGCAGTCTCATAATCGCCGCTTTCGATGCAGACGTTGGCGGACAGCAGCAGGAGGTAGGGATCACCGCCGACCCGCTGGTTCACGGCCGCGATGCGGCGGAGGCAGCCGGCGTAGTTTTTGCGGAGCAATTCGCTGTCGATGGAAATCAGGTCGAGGCTCTGGTCGCCGGGATAGGTTTTCTCCCACTCCTCCATGACCCGCAGGTACTTGGCTTCGTCAATCCCCTGCGCGATGCGCAGCCGGAGCATGATCACGGTGCGATCAAGTTTCACGGCCTCGGGCAGCGGCTCCAGCGTGTGCCAGGCCTGGATCAGCTGGCCGCCCTGCATCTGCAGCGACGCCTTGTGCACCATCGGAAACGCCTGGGCATACTCGGCCTCCTTCGGCTTGAGAAAACCGAGCGCACCCTTGCGCATCTGGCTCACCAGCGGAAGCACCGTCCGGCGCGAGGTTTCGCCCATGGTTTCGCCCGCGAGAAAGATGAAACAGTCCTGCCACACCAGCTCTCCTTTCTTCGACTTGCCGGCGATGAAGCCGAAATAGTTGACCGCCCCGTCGTCGGACAGCACGCGGATCAGGATGCGTTTGCCCCGGTCGGAATCCTGCAAACGCAGAAACCGGCCGGCGGTGAAGTTGCCGAACTGCTTCTCGATCGTCGTGGCCAGCCCTTTCAGCGCCCCTTCGCGAAATCCCACCAGCTCCGCCGCCGAGAGGCCGAGGCCATCGACAATCAGGTCGAGGTAGGCGTTCTGGTCCATCCGGGCGACCAGGGTGCCCATGTCACCCTCGTTGAAGCAGTCGGCCAGAAACTGCCCGAACTCTTCGCGCTCAGCATCGGTGATGGGAGTCTGGGCCCGGAGCGAAGGCAGAACAAGACCGGCGATAAGCAGCAGCGTGTAGAAATAGCGCATGGGGTGGGGCTGATGACCGCCGGATGCTGAGTTGGAAAGCCCACCAGGGCAAGGCTGGGACCCGATTAGGACGCGGTGTGGCATCTCTGGGAAAGGGCGCGACGAAACGCTCCGGGCATTTTTCGGCGTGGCTTGGGGCGGACCGTCGCCAAGCGCGAGGTAAGGACTCAGAATCCCATGCGAAATAGCGCCGCAGCCTAGTGTCCGACACTACTCCCCCGCCTCGAGCCTCCGCGGGAGTTCGCGCAATGTATGAGGTTGTGAACCACCGAGGCACGAAGACACAGGGACAGGGCAGGCGACCCTGGTGTCCCCGTGTCTTCGTGATGAGTCAGTTTGCCTTGGGGGCCGGGGTCGCGGCCACGACCTTCTTCTCGGGCAGGGCGCGGGTGGCGACCTCGGTTTTGAAGCGGGCGATGATGTCGGCGACCTTGTGCACGCCTTCGTCGCCCTTGGCGCGGGAGCGAACCGAGGCGCTGAGGGCCTCGGCCTCCTTCTGGCCGAGCACGAGGGTGTAGGGCACCTTGTCGATCTCGGCGCGGCGGATCTTGGCACCGAGCTTGTCGGAGTGGGTGTCGAGGGTAACGCGCAGGTCGGCGGCGAGAAACTCGTTCAGCGTGGCCTTGGCGTAGTCCATGACCTTGTCGGAGATGGGCACGAGGCGCACCTGCTCGGGCGCGAGCCAGAGCGGGAAGTCGCCGGCGAAGTGCTCGATGAGCACGCCGCAGAAACGCTCCATCGAGCCGAAGGGCGCGCGGTGGATCATGACGGGCGTGTGCGCGGTGTTGTCGGCGCCGATGTAGCTCAGGCCGAAGCGCACGGGCAGCACGTAGTCCACCTGAACGGTGCCGAGCTGCCACTCGCGGCCGATGACGTCCTTGATGACGAAGTCGATCTTCGGGCCGTAGAAGGCGGCCTCGCCGGGCTCCTCGGTGAAGGGCACGCCGAGGGTCTTCGCGGCCTCGCGGCACGCGGCTTCGGCGAGGTCCCACTTCTCGGGGTCGCCGGCGAACTTTTTGCCGTCGGGATCGCGCAGGCCGACGCGGACACGATAGTCCTGCATGCCCAGCGTGGTGAGCACGGTCTTCACGAGCGAGAGGCAGCCGAGCACTTCCTGCGCGACCTGGTCGGGCGTGCAGAAGAGGTGCGCGTCGTCCTGGGTGAAGCCGCGGACGCGGGTCATGCCGTTGAGTTCGCCGGACTGTTCCCAGCGATAGACGGTGCCGAACTCCGCGAGACGCACGGGCAGGTCGCGGTAGCTGTGCGGCTGAGAGGCGAAGATCTTGATGTGGTGCGGGCAGTTCATCGGCTTCAGCAGGAAGCCGTCGATGAGCTGGTCGTCGGGGAGGATGCGGTCCTTGGTGACCGTTTCCTTGCCGGTGCGGGCGTTGACGTCGTCGGCGAACTTCTGGGAGACGGCCTCGATGCGGTTGGCCATCTCGGCGCAGGAGCAGCCGGAATTCACGAGTTGGTCGAGGAAGTCGCGCTCCACGATGGGCGGGAACTGCGACTCCTTGTAATAAGGAAAGTGGCCCGAGGTCTTGTAGAGCGAGAGGCGGCCGATGTGCGGCGTGAAGACCTGTGAGTAGCCCTGCTTGCGGAGCTCGTTGGCGATGAAGGTCTGGAGCTCCTGGCGGATGATGGAGCCGGCCTGCGTCCAGAGGATGAGGCCCTGGCCGACGTCCTCGTCGATGTGGAACAGCTTGAGATCCTTGCCGAGCTTGCGGTGGTCGCGCAGCTTGGCCTGCTCCATTTGGGTGAGGTAGGCGGCGAGTTCCTCCTTCGTGGCGAAGGCGGTGCCGTAAATGCGCTGGAGCTGCTTGTTGGTCTCATCACCGCGGTGGTAGGCGCCCGCGATGGAGAGCAGCTTGAAGGCCTTCAGCTTGGATGTGTAACGGACGTGCGTGCCGGCGCACAGGTCCATGAACTCACCGTTCTGGTAGAACGAAATGGCTTCGCCCTCGGGGATGTCGGCGAGGCGTCCGAGCTTGTAGCGCTCCTGCCCGCGGGACTTGATGATCTGTTCGGCCTCGGCGCGGGGGACTTCCTTGCGGAGGAACGGCTGGTTCTCGTCCGCAATCTTCTTCATCTCGACTTCGAGCTTGGCGAGATCCTCGGTGGTCAGCTTGTGATCGAGGTCGATGTCGTAGTAAAAACCGGTGTCCGTGGGCGGACCGATGTCGAGTTTGGCGTCCGGAAACAGACGGAGGACAGCGGTGGCCAGAACGTGGGAGCACGAGTGGCGCAGTTCTTCGAGCGGAGACATCGACATGGTGTATGTTGGTTGTGGTCCCCCTTACGATTGGAGGGCCGAAAGGTCAGGTTGGCGCGGCCGCGCGGCGGGTGTCAATGCGGAGGTTGGGGCGGTGGCGGGAGGGGCCGCGTGCGCCCTCCGGGCGTTTTCCGGCTTTCGCCGGGACGAGATTTCTGCGATCAACCCGGGCAACCCCCGCCCCACGATGAATCTTCTGCTCTCTCTGTGGTTGCCGATCCTGCTCAGTGCAGTGGTCGTGTTCGTTATCAGTTCCCTCGTGCACATGGTCCTCAAATGGCACGCGTCCGATTACAACCGCCTGCCCAACGAGGACGCCGTTCGCGCCGCACTCAACGCGGGCAATCCCGCACCCGGCCGGTATGTCGTGCCGCATTGCACGGACATGAAGGAGATGGCCGGCGAGGCGATGCAGCGGAAATACCAGGAAGGCCCGGTCGGGCATATCACGCTCGGGTCGCCCGGGCAGCCGAGCATGGGCAAGCCTCTCGGGTTGTGGTTCCTGATGACCCTTGTGGTATCAACAGTCGCGGCCTACGTGGCCGTGAAGTTTGTGCGGCTGGACCCGTCGCAGGCCCTCCGGGCGGCCAAACTTGTGGGCACGATCAGCTTTGTCAGTTATGGTTTCGGTGCGGTGCCCGAGTCGATCTGGATGCTGCGTCCGTGGTCTTCCACCGCGAAGTATCTGATCGATTCCGCGCTCTACGCCCTCGGCACCGCCGCGGTATTTTGGTGGCTGTGGGGGTGAGGCGGAGGCTGGAGGGCTCGCATCCCGGCGAGCCGATTTCCTCACCCGGCCCGGAGGGACGCGGGCCTGCCCGATCATTTCTTCAGCGGCTCCAGCGTGTAGCCGTCCTTGGCGTCCTTCATGTTCCAGCCGGCGGCGGTGATTTCCTTGCGGAGGGCGTCGGCGGCGGCCCAGTCCTTGGCGGTCTTGGCGGCCCAGCGCTTGTCGGCGAGGGCGGTGATGGCCGCGGGCACGTCGGTCTTAATGGCTTCGACGGGCTTCAGATCGAGCCCGAGGGCGAACATCACACGGTCGAATGACTCAAGGTCCACTTCGCCGGACTTGCGATTGATGATCGTGAAGATGGCCCCGAATGCGCCGGGCGTATTCAGGTCGTTGTGCAACTCACTCAGCACATGCCCGAAGGTTTTGTGGGCAGCGCCGGCGTGGGGCAGGGAGGCGCGAAACTCACGCAGGGTCTTCAGCGCACTCTCCGCTGCATGCAGGCCGTCGAGGGTGAAGTTGAGCTGCTTCCGCGGGTGTCCCGCGAGCAGGGCATAGCGCAGCGCCATCGGGCTGAAGCCCTTCGCCTTGAGGTCATCGAGTGTGTAGAGGTTGCCGAGGCTCTTGCTCATCTTCGCGCCGTCCACGAGCAGGTGCTTGCTGTGATACCAGTGGTGGGCGAATAGCGCGCCGTTGCAGCATTCGCTCTGGGCGATCTCGTTTTCGTGGTGGGGGAAGAGCAGATCCTCGCCGCCGGTATGGAGGTCGATGGTGTCGCCAAGGTGCTTCTTGCTCATCGCGCTGCACTCGATGTGCCAGCCGGGCCGGCCGGGACCCCAGGGGCTGTCCCAGGAGTTGGCGCCGTCCTCGGCCTTGTGCGCCTTCCAGAGGGCGAAGTCGGTGGCGTCCTCTTTCTCGTCGGCATCGACGGCCTGCGACTTGTGGGACAGGGCGGAACCGACCTGGAGTTCGCGCTCCTTCACGCGGGACAGACGGCCGTAGCCGTCGAAGGACGAGACCTTGAAATACACGGACCCATCGGCGGCGCGGTAGGCGTTGCCCTTTTTCATGAGCACGTCGATCATATCCACCTGCTCTTTGATGTGGCCGGTGGCGGTGGGTTCGACGTGGGGGCGCAGGCAGTTCAGGGCGTCGCAGTCGGCATGAAATTTGTCGGTCCACTGCTGCGTGACCTCGGCAAGCGAACGCCCTTCGTCGCGGGCGCGCTTGATGGTCTTGTCGTCCACGTCGGTGAGGTTGCGCACGTGCTTCACCTTGCCGGGAAATTCCAGCTCCAGCAGGCGGCGCAGGACGTCGTTGACGACGAAGGTGCGGAAGTTGCCGATGTGCGCCGGGGCATAGACGGTCGGCCCGCAGTTATAGAACCGATAGACGCCATCCGGATGGCTGGGGGCGAGGGGCTTCAGCTTTCGCTCGAGCGAGTCGTAGAGTTGGATGGGCATGGGCGCGGCTAAGGATTCCCAACAGGCGCAAAAAGCCGCAGGTTTTCAATCACGGAGTGGCGCGGTGAAGCCGGGACGGCCTCGGCCGGTTGGCAGATGATGTTGGAGCCGGCCCGCTCTCGGGCCGGACTTACCAACTCCGGGGCGAGGGCCGGCCTTCGCTAGGCCTGCGGAACGCAGGCGCCCTTGGTTCCATTTTTCCAGGCGCAGAAACTTTATTTCGCGCTGCTCACGGTCAGGCCACCGTTGACGGACTCGAGGTTGACGCGCGCGCCGCCACCGTTCACGGGGCCGCGCAGTTCGCGCTTGCCGGAATTTTGGAGGGTGATCGGGAAATCACAGGTGATGCGTCCGTTGACGGTGTCGGCGTCGAGGTCGAACGCGGCGTCCTTGGGCAGCGTGAGTTTGCAGGAGCCGTTGACCGTATCGAGCGAGAGCTTGCCGGCGGCGGGCAGCGTGGAGTAGGCGACGCGGATGGAGCCGTTGACGGTCTCAAATTCGCCGTCGCCGCTCAGCCCCTCGGCCTCGATGCCGCCGTTGACGGCCCCGAGTGCGACGGAGCCCTTCACGCCCGTGACCGTGATGTTGGCGTTCACAACCTCGATCCTGTCGAGCGATGCACCGGCCGGGACCATGAGCTTGTAGTGGACTTGGGCGTTCATGTTGTCCCAAAACTTCCACTTTTTCTCCAACTCGGTTTTCACCGTGAGACGACGGTTGTTGGAGTCGATGCGCAGCTGAATGCGGGCGAGGCCTTCGTCCGTGCGGGCCGATTTTTCGGCCTCAAGGGCAACCTCGTTCTTGTCCCAGGCTACGATCTCGACCGAGCCATTGACGTTTTCGAGGTGGATGGAGCCGGTGGCGTCGAGCGGGTAGGTCTGGGAAAACTTTTCGGTGACCTTGGCGGAGGCATCGGTGGCGCCGAGCAGCAACGCGAGGGCCAGACTGGCAGGACGGAGCAGGGTGGTGTTCATGAGCATGGAGATAGAACCCTGCGGAAGGGATAAAGTTACAAACTTTATGTGCGATCCTGCGCCCAGCCGTCGGATCTTCGCCGCAGAAATTTAACATCAAACGACAGGTCCGATTTGACAGGGCGACCGGGCTGAACCCTCTAGGTTTCAGCCCGGGGTTGAGACGATAAAAGTCGTTGCTGATGAAACGGTCGCGATGGCTCCGGCGTCTCTCCCTCGCACACCCATCATGTCCGATAAACACCCGTCATCCCGGCGCCGCTGGGTCCTCTACGTCGTCATTGCTTTGGTCATCGCTGCCGGCGTCTGGCATTTCAGCTCCCGCGAAAAACCGACCGGGAACCGTTGGGGCCCGAACCCGGCGTGGGCCGGCACGTCCAATTCCCCGGCCATGCCCGTGCGGGTCGTCAAGGCCGAGCGCCGCAACCTCGGCATTCACCTCAAGGCCATCGGCACGGTCACGCCCTTCAACACCGTCACCGTCCGCAGCCGCGTGGACGGCCAGTTGCTGAAGGTCGCGTTCGACGAAGGCCAACAGGTCGAGGCCGGACAATTGCTGGCCGAGATCGACCCGGAGCCCTACCGCATCGCGCTGGCGCAGGTCGAGGGCCGCCAGCAGCAGAACATCGCCCAGCTCGAAACCGCCCGCGCCGACCTTGAGCGCTTCCGCCAGCTCTACGAAAAAAGCCTCGTCACCAGCCAGCAGATGGAGGCGCAGCAAGCCCTGGTCCGCCAGCGCGAGGGCGCTCTCGCCGCCGACAAGGCTGCGGCGGACGACGCACGACTCGAGCTGACCTACACCCGCATCGAGGCACCCATCTCCGGCCGGCTTGGCCTGCGCCGGGTGGACGCCGGCAATCTCGTCCGTGCCAACGACACCAACGGCCTCGTCGTCATCACGCAGACCAAACCGATCTCCGTCATGTTCACCGTGCCCGAGGTGGATCTCGCCAAGGTGCTCGAGCCGATGCGCGCAGGCGAGAAGCTCGTCGCCGAGGCGTGGGACCGCAGCGAACAGAACCTCCTCGCCACCGGCGTGCTCACCACCGTGGACAACCAGATTGACCTCGCGACCGGCACCGTCCGCCTGAAGGCCGAGTTCGCCAACGCCGACGAGCGACTTTTTCCGAACCAGTTCGTCAACGTCCGCCTGCGCGTGCGCACGCTGGCCGACGCGGTGGTGATCCCCGCGGCCGCCGTGCAGTTCGGCTCCCGCGGCACCTACGTGTTTGTCGTGAACGACAAAAACCAGTCCACCGTGCGGGAGATCACGCTCGGGCCCGCCGAGGGCCAGGAACAGGTCGTGCTGAGCGGCCTGACGCCGGGCGAGCCGGTCGTGCTCGAGGGCATCGACCGGCTGCGCGAGGGCCGCAACGTGGTGATCGTCGAGGACGGCGTGGCCGTCACGCCGCCCCCGGGCCCGCCGCCCGCCGGAAAGAAAAGGAAGGAGTAACGCTTCCGGGATGATTGCTCCCATGTCCGCTCATCGAAATTCGTTCTCCGGCCGGACCCGTAGCACATGAACCTCGCGCGCCCCTTTATCCTGCGTCCGGTCGCCACGAGCCTGCTCATGGCGGCGCTGCTGCTGAGCGGCATCATGGCCTACCGCCTTCTGCCGGTAGCGGCGCTGCCGCAGGTGGATTTTCCGACCATCCAGGTCTTCACTTTCCAGCCCGGCGCGAGCCCGGCCGTCACGGCCAGCGCGATCACTGCGCCGCTGGAGCGCCGCTTCGGCCAGATTCCCGGCCTCAACCAGATGTCGTCGGCCAGTTCGGCCGGAGCGTCGGTCATCACCCTCCAGTTCTCCCTCGATCTGCCGATGGCCGTGGCCGAGCAGGAAGTCCAGGCCGCCATCAACGCCGCCGACAACCTCCTGCCCAACGATCTCCCGGCGCCGCCCGTCTATCGCAAGGTCAACCCCGCCGACACGCCGATCGTCACGCTCGCGGTCACTTCGGCCACGCTGCCGCTGCCCGAGGTGCACGACCTCGTGGACACGCGCATCGCCCAGAAGATCGCGCAGCTGCCCGGCGTCGGACTGGTGAGCCTCGCCGGCGGCCAGCGCCCGGCCATCCGCGTGCAGGTGAACCCCGGGGAGCTGGCCGCGCGCGGGCTCAACTTTGCCGACATCCGTTCCGCGATCAACGCCGCCAGCGTCAACGCGCCGAAGGGCAGCTTCGACGGCCCGGTGCGCACGATCCTCATGGACGCCAACGACCAGCTCCGTTCGGTCGAGGAGTTCCGCAATCTGATCATCACCTGGCGCGACGGTGCGCCGCTGCGCCTGGGCGACATCGCGCGCATCGAGCAGGCCACCGAGGATCGCCGGCTCGCGGCCTGGGCCGACCGCCTGCCGGCCGTGCTGGTCAACGTCCAGCGCCAGCCGGGCGCCAACGTCATCGAGGTCGTGGACCGCGTGCAGGAACTTCTGCCGCAGCTCCGCGCCAGCTTGCCCGCCGCCGTCGAACTCGCCGTGCTCACCGACCGCACGCAGAGCATCCGCGCCTCCGTGCGCGCCGTGGAGCACGAGCTGGTGTTCGCCATCGCGCTGGTCGTGCTCGTGACGTTCATGTTTCTCCGCAAGCCCGCCGCCACGATCATCCCGAGCATCGCCGTGCCGCTCTCGCTCATCGGCACCTTCGGCGTAATGTACCTCGCCGGCTACTCGATCAACATCCTCACGCTGATGGCGCTGACCATCGCCACGGGCTTCGTGGTGGATGACGCCATCGTGATGCTGGAAAACATCGCGCGCTTCCGCGAGGAGGGCCTTTCCCCGATGGAGGCGGCGATCAAGGGCGCCGGGCAGATCGGTTTCACGCTGGTATCGCTGACGGTCTCGCTCGTGGCCGTGCTCATCCCGCTGCTCTTCATGGGCGGGGTGGTGGGGCGGCTGTTCCACGAGTTCGCCATCACGCTGGCCGTCTCGATCCTGATCTCGCTCGTCGTCTCGCTCACGCTCACGCCGATGATGTGCGCCCGCATGCTGCCGTCGCTCGATCCGCACGGACAGGGCGGGTTTCTCGACCGGGTCATCGACCGCTATGGCGTGTGGCTCGACTGGGTGCTGGAACGCCAGCGGCCCATGCTCTGGGTGATGGTCGGAACCGTCGCGCTCACCGCGCTGCTCTATCTCGTCGTGCCGAAGGGCTTTTTCCCGTTGCAGGACACCGGCGCGATCCAGGCGGTGACCGAGGCGCCGCAATCCGTGTCGTTCAGCACGATGGCCGAGCGCCAGCAGGCGCTGGCCGGGGTGATCCTGGCCGACCCGGCGGTCCACAGTCTCTCGTCGTTCATCGGCGTGGACGGCACCAACTCCACGCTCAACAGCGGACGCATGCTCATCAACCTGAAGTCCCACGGCGAACGCGATGCCTCGGCGCTGGAGATCGTGGACCGTCTGCGCACCGCCGCGCGCGCGGTGCCGGGCATCACGCTCTATCTGCAGCCCGTGCAGGAGCTGACCATCGAGGACCGGGTGAGCCGCACGCAGTTCCAGTTCACGCTGACCTCGCCCGCCGCCGACCTGCTCGAGGAGTGGGCGCCGAAGTTTGTCGCCCACCTGCAGGAGCGGCCCGAACTGGCCGACGTCGCCAGCGATCTCCAGAACCGCGGCCTCCAGGCCTTCCTCGAAATCGACCGCGACACCGCCAGCCGCCTCGGCGTAACCGTGTCGGAGATCGACGACGCCCTCTACAGCGCCTTCGGGCAACGGCAGATTTCCACGCTGTTCACGCAGTCCAGCCAGTATCGCGTGGTGCTGGAGATGGACCCGCGGCTCGCCACCGGTCCGCAGGCCCTCGAGGGCCTCTACGTGCGCGGCAACGGCAACGCCGCCGTGCCACTGGCCAGCGTGGCCCGGGTGAGCGAGCGCTCCGCCACGCTCCTCATCAACCAGATCGGCCAGTTCCCGGCCGTGACGATCTCCTTCAACCTCGGGCCCGATGCCTCGCTCGGCGCGGCGGTCGAGGCCATCGAGGCGGCGGCGGCCGAGTTGGAGCTGCCCGCGGCGATCGAGCTGCGGTTCCAGGGCGCGGCGCACGCCTTCCGTGATTCGCTCTCGAGCACGCTCTTCCTCATCCTCGCGGCGATCGTGACCATGTATCTCGTGCTGGGCGTGCTCTACGAGAGCGCCATCCACCCGATCACCATCCTGTCGACGCTGCCCTCGGCGGCGGTCGGCGCGCTGCTGGCACTGTGGATCACCGGCCGGCCCCTGGACATGATCGCGATCATCGGAATCATCCTGCTCATCGGCCTCGTGAAGAAAAACGGCATCATGATGGTGGACTTCGCCCTCGAGGCCGAGCGCGGGGAGGGTCTCTCGCCGCGCGAGGCGATCCGGCAGGCGGCGCTGCTGCGGTTCCGGCCGATTCTCATGACCACGCTCGCCGCGCTGTTCGGGGCGTTGCCGCTCATGTTCTCGACCGGCTCGGGCGCCGAGCTTCGCCAGCCGCTCGGCCTCGTCATGGTGGGCGGCCTGCTGGTCAGCCAGGTGCTCACGCTCTTCACGACGCCGGTGGTGTATCTGTTCTTCGACCGCCTGGCCCGCCGTTCGCAGGGCAAGGGCACGCAGGCGCCATTCCCGGTGGCGGCGGAATTGGAGAAGGTGTCGTTATGAGGAACAGACGACTGCGATCCCTTCCTGTAGGGTCGGCCCTTGGGCCGACCTCGGCCGCAAGGTCGTCGCAAGCGACGACCCCACAAGGGAGCTGCGCGGAGGAATTTTCATGAACCTCGCGCGCCCCTTCGTTCGCCGCCCGGTGGCCAGCGGCATGTTCGCCATCGCGCTCGTGCTGATGGGCGCCCTGGCCTACGGGCTCCTGCCGGTGGCACCGCTGCCGGAAGTGGATTTCCCCGTGATCCGCGTCGGCGCGTCGCTGCCCGGGGCCAGTCCCGAGACGGTGGCCACGAGTGTCGCCACGCCGCTGGAGCGTGCGCTCGGCAGCATCGCGGGCGTGACCGCCATCACCTCCGACAGCCGGCAGGGCAGCGTGGGCATCATGCTCGAGTTCGACATGGACCGGGACATCGACGACGCGGCGCGCGACGTGCAGGCGGCGATCAACGCCGCGCGCGGCCAGCTGCCTTCGGGCATGCCGGGCAACCCGTCCTACCGGAAGATCAACCCCTCGGCGGCGCCCATCATGGCGCTTGCGCTGAGTTCGCCCAACCTCTCGCCGGCCCAGCTCTACGATTTTGCCTCCACCATCCTCGCGCAGAAGATCTCCCAGATGAACGGCGTGGGCGAGGTGACCGTCGGCGGCAGCTCGCTGCCCGCGATCCGCGTGCAGCTCAACCCGCACCAGCTGGCGCACCACGGCATCGCGCTCGACGAGGTGCGCGCCGCCATCGGCGCGACCAACTCGCTCCAGCCGCGCGGCGTCATCGAGGGCGGCGGCCGGCAATGGCAGGTCCAGGCCAGCGACCAGCTCCGGCGCGCCGAGGACTACCTGCCCATCATCCTCCGCTACCGCGACGGCGCGCCCGTGCGGCTGGGCGACGTGGCGAAGGTCAGCGACTCCGTCGAAAACCGCCACAGCAGCGGCTTCCACAACGACCGGCCGGCCGTGCTGGTCATGGTGAGCCGCCAGCCGGGCGCCAACATCATCGCGACCATCGACGCCATCAACGCCCAGCTGCCCGCCCTGCGCGCGCTGCTGCCGGCCGACGCCGACCTGAAGGTCGTGATGGACCGCTCACCCTCGATCCGCGGCACACTGCAGGAGTCGCAGCGCACGCTGTTTCTGGCGGCCGCGCTCGTGATGTTGGTCGTGTTCCTCTTCCTCGGCAGCCCGCGCGCCGCGCTGATCCCGACGCTCGCCATCCCGGTGTCCATCATCGGGACCTTCGGCGTGATGTACCTCTACGGCTTCTCGCTGAACAACCTCTCGCTCATGGCGCTCATCGTGGCCGCCGGGCTGGTGGTGGACGACGCCATCGTGGTGCTGGAAAACATCTCGCGCCACATCGAGCAGGGCGTCGCGCCGCTCGACGCCGCCGTGCGCGGGGCGGGGGAGGTCGGTTTCACGCTGCTGGCGATGAACCTATCGCTCATCGTGGTGTTCGTCTCCATCCTTTTCATGGGCGGGCTGGTGGAGCGGCTGTTCCGCGAGTTTTCCATCACGCTCGCCGCCGCCATGCTCGTGTCGCTGGTCGTCTCGCTCACCTTGACGCCGTCACTCTGCGCCCGCTGGCTGCAGCCGAAGCACGCCAGCGCTCCCGGCCGCCTGCGGCAGGCGGGCTCGCGTTTTTTTGATTCCGTCAAAACCGGCTACGCCCGCTCGCTCGGCTGGGTGCTCGGGCACACGGGGCTCACGCTGTTCATCCTCGCGGGCATCATCGCGCTGAACATCTCGCTCTACTACAGCGCGCCGAAGGGCTTCCTGCCCGAGCAGGACAGCGGCCAGCTCGACGGCTTCGTGCGCGGGGACGACGGGTTCTCGTTCCAGGTCATGCAGCCGAAGATCGAGGCCTACCGCAAACTGGTGATGGCCGATCCGGCGGTGGAGGACGTGATGGGCTTCAGCGGCGGCTGGGCCGGCATCAGCAACGGCCGGCTGATGATCCGCCTGAAACCCCGCAGCGAGCGCGACGCCAGCGCCCGCGAGGTCATCAACCGCCTGCGCCTCCAGTCTCCGCCCGTGCCGGGCGGCATGCTCTGGCTCAACGTCTCGCAGGACATCCAGCCCCCGCGCACCTCGGACGCCGGCTCCTACGAACTCGCGCTGCTGACCGACGACGTGGCGCTCCTGCGCGAGTGGCAGCCCAAGATCGCGCGCGCGATGCAGGAGATCCCCGAGATCACCGACGTGGACACGCCCAACGACGGCGGCACCAAGCAGGTCATGCTCACCATCGACCGCGAGGCCGCGCGCCGGCTCGGCGTGGACATGCGCATGATCACGCAGGTGCTGAACAACTCCTTCAGCCAGCGCCAGGTCGCGACGCTCTACGACCGCCTCAACCAATACCGCGTCATCATGGAACTGGAGCCGCAATACACGGAGGACCCCGTGGTGCTGGACCAGGTGGAGGTGATCGCCCGCGACGGCTCGCGCGTGCCGCTCTCGGCCTTCACGCGCTACGAGTATTCGCTGATCGAGGACCGGGTGCGCCACCGCGAGCAGTTCGTGGCGGAGAACGTCGGTTTTTCGCTCGCCCCCGGCGTGTCGCTGCAGGAGGCGCTGGCCGCCATCGACCGGGCCATGGCGAAGATCATGCTCCCGACGGAGGTGCAGGCGCGGCTCGCGGGCTCGGCGCACAATTTCCAGAGCGCGCTGGAAAACCAGCACTGGCTGCTGCTCGGCGTGCTCGTGGCGGTCTATCTCGTGCTCGGCATCCTCTACGAGAGCCTGGTGCACCCGCTGACGATCCTGTCCACGCTGCCCTCGGCCGGACTCGGCGCGCTGCTCGCGCTGCGGTTCACTGGCACGGAGTTCTCGCTCATCGCGCTGCTCGGCCTGTTCCTGCTCATCGGCATCGTGATGAAGAACGCCATCCTCATGATCGACGTGGCGCTCGTCCGTGAGCGGCAAGACCAGCTCTCGCCGCGCCAGGCCATCTTCGAGGCCGCGCAGCTGCGGCTGCGCCCGATCCTCATGACCAACCTCGCCGCGCTGCTTGGCGCGCTCCCCTTGGTGCTGTCCACCGGCGAAGGTGTCGAGATGCGCCGTCCGCTCGGCCTCGCCATCGTCGGCGGCCTCGTCGTGAGCCAGCTCCTGACGCTCTACACTGTGCCGGTTGTCTATCTCTGGCTCGACCGGATGCGCCTGCGCGTGCTGACCCGCTTGGGCCGCCTCAACCCGGTGGAAGCGGCGAAGGCGGTCGAAGCCTGAGGGCGAGATGGCCGGTGATCCGCAGGTTTTTGCGGTCCTTCAAGTTTCCCGAACCACGACAGTCCCTCCAATGAGATCGTGCAGTGATCTCCGCTTGGTGGTAAAAATGGCTGTCCCGGCATCACAAATAATCCAGCCATAAGAAAGAGCATTTATCGCATCGTATATCGCGCCCAGCGTTGTGGAATGAACATACGGCCCCGGGAAGACACTTACGGCTTCGATGATGAGAAGTATTGCATTGATCGTGATCCAGGGGGACTCGCGCCACATCGACTGCCGATAGGATATACGATTTTCATCATCGGCTCTGACTACCCGAACTTTCATCAACCGCTTGCCGAGCGTCTGCCCATCGCGTCCGTGGAGAATTACAAAGTAGGCTGTGCTCACACCAAACATCGCAATCCCATACAGCCACAGCAGAAGCTCGGACTTCCCGACCAGAAACCACGTCCATATGAAGGGTAGGAACACGAGTGAATCGATCACACTGGCTACGAAGCGCGCGCCAATAGTCTGATATCGGTAGTCTCTCATGATCGACAGGGACAGCAGCGAACAGAGGTTGCACAGAAAGCCTGCGCTGGCTTTGCCCGCCGAGGGACAGGAAGGAGATCGGAGTGTTTGCTTTCAACCTCCGATCGGCGGTGTGGAGCACGGGATCGCTTATCCCGCCATGATCCAAGCGGGGTTCGGTGACCCCGCCCTACAGTTTAGAGACAAGCCTACTCCGCGCGCAGGGCGTCGAGCGGGTTGACGCGGGTGGCGCGGCGGGCGGGGAGCCAAGAGGCGATGGCGGCGGCGAGAAAGAATGCGGCCGCGGCCACCAAGAGCACGACGGGGTCGAAGGCCTTGGCACCGACAAGCACGGAGCTGAGCAGGCGGTTGACGCCCACGCCGAGCAGGAGCCCGGCGGCGATGCCGAGCGCGGCGGTGGCCAGGCCCTCCCGCAGGATCAGCGCCTGCACGGAGCCGGGCAGGGCGCCGAGGGCCATGCGGATGCCGATCTCGCGGGTGCGGCGGGCGACCTGGTAGGACTTTACCGAGTAGATGCCGACCACGGCGACGAACATGGCGAAGCCGGAGAAGGTGATGAGCAGCGCGGAGCTGAGCTGGACGGCCCACACCTCCATCGAGGTCTCGGCGTGTTGCTTGAAGGTGCGGACCTTGAAAACCGGCACGCCGCTGGCGGCGTCGCGGAGGGTCTCGCGCACCACCGGCACAAGCGCGAGGGCCGCGGCCTCGGTGTCCACGGCGGGACGGACATGAAAATGGACGTTGGAAACGTAACCTTGGGCGAAGGGCACATAGACGGCGCCGCCCACGTCGTCCGAGAAATAGTCAACCTGGGTCGTGCCGGCGATGCCGACGACCTGCATGGCGCCCACCTGCGCGTGCCGTTCCCCGGTGAAGCGCACGAACTTGCCGACGGCGTCCTCGTCCGGCCAGAGCTGGCGCGCGAGCACCTCGTCGAGAATCACGACCCGCGGCGCCCCGGGCTGCGTGGCCTCGGTCACGCTGAAGGCGCGGCCGCGTTTCAGGGGCAGGTTCATCGCAGTGAAGTAATCCGCCCCGACAGCGTTCCAGCTGCCCGAGAAGGCGCGGCCCTCGGCGGCGGTGACGGGTTTGGCGTCGTCGGGCAGGGCCGGGCCGTCGCGCCGGACCATCCGGCCGTTGCTGACGAACCCGTAGGGCACGATGGCGCCAATCGCGACGGCTTGCACGCCGGGCAGCGCGGCCAAGCGCTCCTGGGCAACGCGGAACAGATCGAGGCTGCGCGCCTCGTCGAGTCCACCCAGACCCGAGTCCACCTCGGCTACAACGGTGTTGTCGGCGTCGAAACCATGGTCGGCGTTGGATGTGTCGGCGGCCGTGCGCAAGAACAGGCCGGCGACGATCAGCAGGCACAACGAAAGCGCGACCTGCGTCACCACCAGCAGGTGACGCGGACGCCACCACGCGCGGCGGGGTTCGGCGGCGGACTCGCCGGCCTGCTGCTTGAGGTCGGTGAGCACATCGCCGCGGGAAAGCCGCAGGGCCGGTCCGAAGGAAAACGCCAGCGTAGCGCCGAGGCAGATCACCGCTGTGGCCGCCAGCACCGGACCCGAACCGGCAGAGATGCTGAACAGACCCACGGGCAGGCGCGACTCGAGGGACGCCGCGATCAGGTCGAGGCTCGCCTGCGCCGCCAGCAGGCCGAGGCCGCCGCCGACCAGGGCGAGCAACAGGCCCTCCAGGCACAGCTGTCGGATGAGCTGGCTCCGGCTCCCGCCCAAGGCGAGGCGGATGGCGAACTCCTTGCGCCGGGTCTGCCCGCGCGCGAGCAGCAGACCGGCGAGATTCAGGCACACGATCAGCAGCACCGAGCCCGCCAGCCCCATCAGCACGAGGCAGAACACGGTGACCGCGCTTTCCGCCTGCGGCGCGGAACTCGTGCCGAGCCGCGGCAGCGGCGCGACGGTGACGGTCTGGTCCTTGAACTCCACCGGGAAGGCCCGTTCGAGATTGGTGCCGAGGGCATCCAGCGCCGACTGCGCGGAGGCGATCTCGACGCCGGGCGCAAGTCGCGCCACGAGAAACAACTTGTAGGTATCGGGCTGGCTGAGCTGCCGGCGCTCCTCGCCGACGGTGAAGTTTTCCAGCGTCTCAAAGACCCCGAGCGGAAAGTAGAACTCCGGCCCGAAGACCATCGTCGTGCCGCTGAACCCCTCGGGCGTGACGCCCACGATGGTGTAGGTGCGCTCGTTGATGCGGAGCGTGCGGCCGAGGATGTCGGCGGCGAAGCCGGTTTTCCGCCAATGGGTGTGGCTGACAATCACCACGGGCAGGGCCGCGCCCGGACGCTCCTCCTCGGCCGTGAAGCTGCGTCCGCGCGCCAGCGGGACCCCGAGGGTGGTGAAGTAGTTGGCGCTGATGATCGACGCAAAGGCCCGGCGGGTGTCCGTGCCCTCCTGGTGGCCGACGAGCGTATGGTTGAAGGCCAGCACGTCGCTGAACAGGTCGCGGCGGGCGGTGAGTTCGCGCCAGAGCGGGTGGGAGAACAGACGGTATTCCTCCGGGTTCTTCCGGTTCTGCGTATAGACCTGGACGATGCGGTCGGGCTCGGCCAGCGGGCGCGGGCTGAACGCAAGGTTGTAAATGAAGGTGAACATCCCCGTGTTCAGCCCGATGCCCAAGGCCAGCACGCCGATAGTGGCGACCGTGAAGCCGGGGGCTTTGGCGAGGAGACGGAGGGAGAATTTCAGGTCCGACAGGAGGGTGTGCATGCAGCGCGCGGTTCCCTCCAAAACACGGGCAAAGGGCGGCAGTTGCAGGAAAAACCGACTAAGCCTGTGACTCTGTCTAGGTGGAGCGCGTTGCTCCACAACGCGCTGAGGATGTCCGCAACGGACAAATCGCCCTGAGGTGCAGGTCGCTCCACCTTGAGGCGCAGCATTCAGGAGCAGGCTCCTGCCGAGGGGAGCTACTCGACGGCCGTGGACAGGATCGTGACCGTGCGGGCGGCGGGCGGGGTGGTGGGCGGCGGGTCGAAGAGCGCCCAGCCACTGTTGCCGACGAAGTGGAAGCGACCGTTGAAGACCTGGCCGAGGGCGAGGTCGGTCATGGCGGGGCGGCCCTGGGCGACGGCGCGGACGAGCGGTTTTTTTCCAGAGGGAAGATCGATCCGGAGCACTCGCTGGGGGTTCACGCCGTTCTGGACGGCCAGGATGCCGCCAGGAACAGCGTAGAGTCCGTCGATGCCGAAGAACGTGGCGTTGGCCGGGGCGGTCAGCAGCGTGGGCGTCTTGGTATCGGTGGCGATCCGCCAGATGCCGTTGGCGTAGTCGGCGACACAGAGGTGCTGACCGGCCGAGTCCAAAGCGATGCCCTGCAGGCTCAGGAACTCGTCGCTTTCTAGCCAGGGTTCAAGCGCGGTGCCCCCGGCGGGGAGCCGCCAGATGACGGAGGACACGGAGTCGGTGGCGTAGAGCGAGCCATCGGCAGCGATCACAAAGTCGCCCAGCAGATGATTGCGGCCGTCGGCGGGCACGGGATAGCGGGCGCGCACGCGGCCGGTGGCGAAATCAATGGCGACGAGGGCCGTGCGCTTGCCGTCCTCGGCGTCGGACCCGGTCATTACGCCGACGGTGGCCGTGGCGGCCCAGAGGGTTTTGCGGTCGGCAGAGAGCGCGATCTTGAACACGCCGTCGAGGGCATCGTCGTCGTGGGTGAATTTCCTTAATTGGGCGGTGCCGGAACTGACGTCGCGCACCCAGATGCAGCGGTTGCGCACGTCACCGAAATACCAGACGAGCGTCTCCGGGTCCACGAGGCAGCTTTCGATGATGCCGGTGACGTCGGTGAGTGCAAAGGAGGCTTCGTCGGACGCGGCTGTCGCGTCGGGTCCAACCGCAAGCTGTTGGGCGAGAGTCTGGAACCGGGGCAGCTCCTTTAACGCGGCGAGGCCGGGATCGGCGGCGACGTTCATCTGCAGGCCCATGTCGGCGAGGCGCTGCAGGGCGGCGAGGGCGGCGTCCGGGCGTTGCTGAGCAGCGTAAAGACGGGCGAGATTGATCTGCACCCGCGGGTAGTCGGGCCGCAACTGCGCGGCTTCCTCCATTTTCGCGAGAGCCGTGGCGTTGTCACCCGCCTTGGCGGCGGCGCCCGCCTCGCGGAGCAAGGTCGCATGCTTGGGCGCGGCGGAGAGGGCAGTGGCGCCGATCAGGAATAGCGTGAGCAGGCGGTGCATTTGAGTTAAGTAACAAGTATCAAGTGGCAGGTAACAAGATGCAGGGGGTATTGGGTTTTGCTCTTGTTACTTGATCCTTGAAACTTGTTACTTCGCCATGCGCCTCATTCAGCGCGCAACGCCTCGAGCGGATCCACCTTGGTGGCGCGGCGGGCGGGGAGCCAGCAGGCGAGGGCGGCAACGGCGAAGAGGAGGGCGGCGGTGCCGGAGAGGGCGACCGGGTCGGTGGCGATCATGCGGGGCATGAAGGATCCGAGAAACAGGCCGAGGCCGTAGGCGCCAGCCAGGCCCAGGCCCAGGCCGATTGCGGTGAGCAACAGCCCGCGCCCGAGCACGAGCTTCAGCACATCGGAAGGCTTCGCACCGAGCGCGAGCCGGATGCCGAATTCGCCGGTGCGCTGGGCGACAATGTTGGAAATCACGCCGTAGAGGCCGACGGCGGCCAGCACGAGGCCGAGGCCGGCAAAACCCGTGAGCAGCTGGGCGACAATGACCAGATTGTGCTGCTGACGTTGCACGAACTGGTCCACCGTCATCAGTTGATCGGCGGGGAGATCGGGGTCCACCTCCGCGACCGCGCGGCGCACGCTCTCGATCTGGGCGGCGGGATTTTCGCTCCGCACGGCAAAACGGATCCAAGTCCAGGGCTCGTGCGCGACGGAGCGATAAACCTGGAAGCTGGTCGGCGGATTGGTGAAGGCGACGGCTGACTGCGCGCTGCGCACCACGCCGATAACCTCGACCCACTTGGTCTGGCCGTTGTTCACGAGGCCGAGGCGTTGGCCGAGGGGGCTGACGGAGGGCCAGAATTGCTTGGCGAGGGCGTCGTTGATCACGACCTGCTCCGCATCGGCGGATTTCACATCGGGCGGAAAGATGCGTCCCTCGACCAGCTTGATGCCAAGGGTGTCAAAGTAGCCGGAGGTCACCATCACCTGGCTGGCCCGGGGCAGGGTGGCCGGATCGGCCCCGCTGAGCGCTTCGCTGGTGATCTGACGGACGTTGCCGTAGTGCCAGAGCGGAAGCGAGGTGGACAGCGCCACACCCTGAACGCCCGGCAGGCTGCCAACGCGGTTCTCGATGCTGCGGAAGAATTCGAGGCGCTTCTCGGACGACTCGTAACGCTTTTCCGGCATGGGCAGGACGCCAGTGAGGACATGCTTGGTGTCCCAGCCGGTTTCGAGCGCCAGAATCCGGGCGAAGCCGCGTTGCATCATGCCGGCGCCGCCGAGCAGCACGAGGGCGAGAGTGACCTCGGCGACCACGAGGATGTGACGCATCCGGTGGTGGCTGCGGCCCGAGGTGGTGCCGCGGCCCTGGGATTTCAACGTGCCGACGACATCGGTGCGCGAGGCGATCCAGGCCGGCACGATCCCGAAAATCACGCCCGTGAGCACGGAGGCGGCGATGGTGGCGAGCAACACGCTGCCGTCGATGGGCAGCTTGAGCCCGCCGGCCTTTTCGCCGATGCGGACATTGGCCTCGAGGAGGCTGTTGACCCAGAGCGCAATCAACAGACCCAGGCCGCCGCCGACCACCGCCAGCAACAGGCTTTCCGTGAGCTGCTGCCCGATGAGACGGGCACGCGAGGCCCCCAGCGCGGCGCGGATGGCGAACTCGCGCACGGAAACGGTGGCCCGCGCCAGCTGCAGGTTGGCGAGATTGGCGCAGGCGATCAGCAGGACGAAGCCGGAGAGGCTGAGCAGCATCCAGGAGATCTTGCGGCTCTCACCGTCCATGAGCGCCTCGTGGAGCAGCGGCGCGGCGAAACGCATGCCGGAGTAGTCCTGGGGAAACTCCTTCTGCCACGCGGAAGCGAGGGGCCCGAGTTCGGCGGCGGCCTGTTCAGGTGTCCGCCCGGTCTGGAGGCGTCCGATCAACGAAAAGATGCGGATGCCACGATTGCTGGATTGCTGGGGAGTGTAAGCGAGAGGGCGCCAAAAGGAGGATTCGCCCCAGAGAAAACGGTATTCGAAGTCCGCCGGCATCACGCCGATGATCGTGTGGGGATCGCCGTCAATGCGCAGCATGCGACCAATGACAGACGGGTCGCCGCCGTAACGTTGCTGCCAGTTGCTGTAGGACAGCAGCACGACCTGGTCCTTGCCGGGCTGGCATTCCTCCATCGTGAAGGGCCGGCCGATCTGCGGTTGCACGCCCAGCGTGGTGAAGATGCCGGCATCGGCGAAGATGCCGTTGAGCCGCTCCGCCGGTTGGCCGGCATCGGCCACGGCGGAGAAGTCGCGCGTGAAGACGAACTTGTCCTGGAAGGAGGTGCTCTTTTCCTGAATGTCGCGCAGTTCGGTGGCGGAGAACTCGTTGTCCTGATCCTGCGGCGTGATGCGCTGGAGCATCACCAGGCGGGCCGGTTCGGGAAACGGAGCGGCCTTGAACAGCAGGGCGTCGATCAGGCTGAACATCGAGGTGTTCACGCCGATGCCGAGGGCCAGAGTCAGCAGCGCGATAATCGTAAACCCCGGGCTCTTCAGCAATGACCTGAGCGCGAATTTCATGGGAAGGAGAAGTGCCAAGGATCAAGTAACAAGGATCAAGAGGAGGCCCGAAGGCGTCATTCCTGATACTTGATCCTTGTTACTTGATACTTCCCGGGCTTACGCCCGGGTCGGATCGGACTCCATCTGCTCCTCGACGACGCGGCCGTCGAAGACGTGGATGGTGCGGTCGGCGTTGCGGGCGAAGCGGGCGTCGTGGGTGACCATGACGATCGTGGAGCCGCTCTTGTGGAGATTGCGGAGGAGCTCCATGACGGCGTCGCCGTTCTTGGAATCGAGGTTGCCGGTGGGCTCGTCCGCAAGGAGGACGGCGGGCGAGCCGGCCAGGGCGCGGGCCACGGCGACGCGCTGCTGTTGACCGCCGGAGAGCTGGGAGGGCAGGTGCTTGGCGCGGTGGCCCATGCCGACCTTCTCGAGGGCCTCGGTCACGCGGGTCTTGCGCTCGCTGGCGGGCATGCCGCGGTAGGTGAGCGGGAGCTCGACGTTTTCATAGACCGTGAGGTCGCCGATGAGATTGAAGGACTGGAAAATGAAACCGATCTCGCGGTTGCGGATGCGGGCGCGCTCCGGGAGCGTGAGGCCCTGCACGGGGCGGCCATTGAGGATGTAGGTGCCGTCGGTCGGCGTGTCGAGGAGGCCGAGAATCGAGAGGAGCGTGGACTTGCCGCAACCCGAGGGGCCGGCGATGGAGACGTACTCGCCCTTGCGGATGTCCATGTGGATGCCGGAGAGGGCGTGGGTTTCGACCTCGTCGGTGAGGAAGACCTTGGTGACGCCTTCGAGTTTGATGAGGGAGGGAGAGTCGGTGCTCATGGGGAGATTTTGATTTTGGTTTCTCGATTTTCGATTGTGGTGGGCGGGAGTGGGGGGATAACACGGCCGGCAGGCCGGGGGTTACGAAATTTTCGATTTTTGATTCACGATTGTGGATTTAAGCCCGGCGGAGGCGGGCCTCAGGCCTGATCGTCGGTGGCGACCAGAAGAGTGAGGAGCGAGAGAACGAGGACGGGAATAAACATGGCGGGACAGGGAGTCGAAAATCGAGAATCCAAAACGAAAATTAGTTGAGCTTCACGCGCTGGGCGGAGTCGTGCTGGGACATGTCGGAGAGGATCACGCGATCCCCGGGCACGAGGCCGGCAATAACCTCGATGGTGTTGACGGAGCTGCGGCCGAGCTGGACCTGCGTGCGGGTGGCGATGTCGTCCTCGCCGAGCTTGAAGATCGAGATGGTGCTGCGCTCCTGACCGAAGGCCGGGCGGTCCACATAGACCACGTCGTCGAGGCGCTCGAGCTCGATGGTGCCATCCACGGAGAGGTCGGGGCGGGCGCCCTTGGGCAGCTGATCGGAAATCGTGACATCCACGGTGACGGTGCCGTTCTGCACGGCGGGGTCGATGCGCGAGACACGACCGGCGACGATGCCGTTGCGGGTGTCGATGCTGGCGAGCTGGCCGTGGGTGATGTCCTTGGCCTGGGTCTCGGCGATGCGCACCTCGGCTTTGAGCTTGGTCGGGTCGGCGACGCGGGCGATGTTCTGGCCGGGCTGGACCTGGGCGCCAACCTCCACAGGGAGGGCGGAAAGCACGCCGACCATCGTGGCGCGGACCTGCAGGGCCTCGAGTTCCTCGTTGCGCAGGCGGGAGAGCGAAGCAAGGCGCTCGACCTCGGCTTCCTGCACGGCGAGCTGGGGCTTGATGGACTCCTTGGCGAAGGCGAATCGCTTTTGCTCGATGTCGTTGCGGGTGCGGGCGGTCTCGGCGGCGACCTGGGAAAGCTTGTGCTGCACGGGCGAGACGAGGCCGTCCTTGAGGAGTTCGTCGTCCACCTCGGCCTGGAGCTTGGCGCGTTCGAAGGTATCGCGGGCCAGGGCGGCGGCGGCCTCGGCGGCGAGCAGCTGGGATTCGAGCTGCACGCGCTGGTTGGCGAGCTGGGCCTCGGCGGCGAGCAGCTGGGACTTGGCGTTGGCGGCGTTGGAGACGACGTCGGGGTTGCTCAGTTCGAGGATGAGGGTGCCGGGTTCGACGGGCGCGCCGGGGCGGATGATGATCTTGTCCACGCGCCCCTGGGTGCGGGCGGCGATCCAGCGGATCTCCTCAGGCACGAGCGTGCCGAGGCCGCGGACCTGGCGGAGCATCGGGCCGCGCTTGACGGTGCCGACCCAGACAAGATTGCGCTCCATCGTGGGCGCGGCGGGTTTGAGGGTGAACAGGAAGATGGAGATGCCAAGAACTACGACGCCAGCGATGGTGGCGTAGATGATGCGTTTGCGGCGTTTTTCCTTGGCGGCGTTGGGGCGGGCGATGTCCATGCAGGGCTTGTTTGTCCCGCTAATTGCACCGCGCGTGCCAAGTGCAGAGGAGAGGTTTAAGCTGTTAGCTGTTAGCCATAAGCAAAATTCAGAAAAGAGCCCTGACTTTGCCAGCAGAGCGAAGCCGGGAAGCAGGTGTCCCGAAAGTGGGATGAACCACAGTCAGGCCGAGGCACGCAAAGTTGCCACGTAGAAGCCGTCGGTGTTGCGTGTGCCGGGGAGCAAGGTGGTGCCGAGGCCGTCGAAGGTGCCGCCATGGGTATCGGCGGCGGGAACGGCTTTGAACTGCGGGTGGGCCTGCAGAAACGCGGCGACGACGTCGTGGTTTTCGTGATGGCTCAGCGAACAGGTGGCGTAGATCAGGACGCCGCCGGGTTTCACACGTGGGGCGTGGGCGGTGAGGATGGCCAGCTGGGTCTTCGCAAACGAAGAGATCGTCTCGGGCTTCACATACCACTTGAGGTGTGGCTGGCGGCGCCAGGTGCCCGAGCCGGAGCACGGAGCGTCCACGAGGATGCCGTCGTAGGCGGCCTCGGGAATGTTCGTAATACGAACATTGGTCAGGCGGGCGCGCTGGGCGCGGTCGCGGAGCTCCTCGAGGATCTCGGGACGGATGTCGGTGGCGTCAACGTGGCCGACGTCACTGAGCAGGCGGGCGAGTTGGAGGGTCTTGCCGCCAGCGCCCGCGCAGGCATCGAGCCAGCGCCCGCCGGGCGGGATGGGCGCGGTGGCGAGCACGAGCTGCGAGCCGAGGTCCTGGATCTCGACGAAGCCGCGGCGGTAGGCGTCGGTATTGGCCACCTCGGCATTGGGCGGCAGGCAGAGCGCGTCAGGAAAATCAGCGGCGGTTTCCCAGGTCCACTGCTTGGCGCGGAACTCATCGAGAACGATGTTCCGGTCGTTGCACTGGAGGCGCACCCAGACGTTGGCGCGCGAGTTGATGGCGTCGAGGTGGGGCGGCTGGAAGGCGGCAGGGCAGTGCTCGGCGAACCAGGCGGGGAGAAGATCGGAAACCTGAATCCTGAGACCTGAAACCTGAGAAGAGGGATCTGGCTGGAACCCGGCCTCCAGACGGGTTGGCTCTGCCCTGGGGACGGCAAAAGGCGCGTCCGCAGGCTGCGCTCCAGCTACCCGTGCCGTCAGCATCGCGGCCTTTTCGGCCAGCGAAGCCGGCGCGACCGGCCAGTCGGCGCAGAGGGCGGCGCGGTAGTGCGACGTGGCTTTCAGCTCGGGGGCGAGCCAGGCGATGACCTTGCCGGCCAATGCAGGATCTTGGTCGAGCAGCGGGTCCGTCCACGGCAGGAAGCGCAGCCAGGTGTAGATCAGTTCGCGGTAAAGCTTGCGGTCGCGGGAGCCGATGGCGCGCTGGCGGGCGAGGAGTTCCTTGATGCGCCGCGGCAGCGCACTGTCCCGCCGCACGTGCGGCCGCAGCTCGGCCACAAAGGCGAGGAAGAGGCGCTGCTGGTTGGCGGCGATGGAAGGATTCATGAGGGAGAAACCTGAAACTTGAGACCTGAAACCTGAAAAATGGACTGCGGACGCCGAGGCCCGATTCCTATCCTCAGGTTTCAGGTCTCAAGTTTCAGGTTTCGTTTTAGAACTTCAGCAGGTCGACCTCGATGTTGAGCGAGAAGTCGCTTTCGCGGCGGGGGCCGTCGAAAAAGGAGATTTCGTATTTCATGGCCCAGGTCTGGCCAAGGCGCTGCCACACGGCGTAGCTCTGCTCGTTCATGCGACTGTTGCGGGCGTCGTAGCGCCAGAGGGCGGCGACGTCGAAGGACTCGTTAAGGCGGCGGCGGTATTCGAGGAGGTATTCGTCGTATTGGCCGCGCAGGAAGTGCGTCGAGAGGCGAAGCGACCACCACTCCTGGTCAATGAGCGTCACGCCGGTGTTGATCTCCTGCAGCCGCGGCGCGTGCAGGTCGTGGCGGTGAAACACGTCGAACCGCAGCCACGGCGCGGGCGTGAGCGAGAGCTCGGTGTAGAAATCACCCAGGTTTTTCAGACCGGGCGCGGGATCAAAGGCGTAGTCGGCGGCGATAGTCAGGGCGGCGAGTTTGCGTGAACCGTATCTGGCGTCGCGGGTCTGGAGCGTGTTGACGAGCGAGAGGCGCGCGGTGTTGAGGGCGGACAGGTCGTCGATGAACCGCGAGTCGCCGATGGAGAGCGGCTGGAGATAGGTGGAGAAGGCACGGCGGTCGATCGGCGGGATGTAGGTTTTTCCGCGGTCGGCCTTCGGCGCGTAGCGGTAGGAGAGCTTTGGCTCGACGAGGTGGCGCAGGCCGTCGATCTCCCAGATCTCGTTCCTGTAGTCGAAGGTTCCGCTCGCGAGCAGGCGGGCATCGAACCCGACCTCGCCGATCGTGCGCGTGTAGTCGTTTTTGCCGCCGAGGGCGTCGGTGTAGTGTGTGACACGTCCGCCCGCGACCGGTGTGAACGTGAACCACGGCGTCGGCGCCCACGGACGGGCGAGGCCGTAGTAGGCGTCGAAGCGGTTGGTGCGCAGGCGCGGGTCGGGGCCGAAGGCGTCGCTCTGGAGCACGGCGGCGCTCGCGTTGAATCGCTCGTAGATACCGAGGGGCAGGGCGACCGGCAGCAGGTCGAAGCGGATCTCCGGCAGGCGTTCCTGCACGCGGTGATACCGGTTGGGGTGGAAGCGCGCGAAGGCGCTCAGCACGTAGTTGTCCTGCGTGTAGGCGGCCTCGAGGAACGAGTCGGGCTGCTGCACGCGGTTGAACTCCTTGTTGCGGAAGTCGCGGTAAACCTCGGAGTCGCTCCAGTAGCTGAAGGTGCCGTCGAGCGTGAAGGGTTCGCCGTGGGTCTGGCGGTGCTCCCAGGTGAAGAGCGAGCGGTCGCGCGGCACGGGCCGGCCGAAAATGTCGGTGCGGCGGTCGCCGCTGTCATTGATGTAGCCCGAGAAGAACGAGCCGTCGATGCGCCCGTCGTCGCCGCTGCGGTGGTAGCTGCCGGAGGGCCCGACCATCACGCCGCGCGAGGAGTAGAGGCCGAGGTTGGCGCCGAGTTTCACGCCGGGCGCAACGGGCAGGTGGAAACCAAACTCGCCGAACACACCGAGGCGGCCGCGGTAGCCGCCGTGCGCGCTGATGTAGGAGATGAAATCCGTGTCGAGCGCATGCTCGAACTTCGGCAGGCGCAGGAAATGGCCGCCGTGCAGGCCGAGGCCGAGACCGTCGGCACTGACGATGCGGTCCTTCGCGTAAACGAGCTTCGCGGCGGTCACCGACGGCGTGTAGGCGGCGTCTTCGCGGAAGAAGACGGTGGCGTTGGTGAAGACCAGTTCGTCGAAGGTGCCCTCGACCGTCTCGCCGGAGACATAGACCGGGAACTGGCCGACGCGGAGGTTGCGCGCGGTGATGCGCCCGGTGGCGGTGGAGTAGGAGCCCTCGTCGGCCACGAGGCGGCGCGCGCCGGAGGTGATCACGAGGTTGCCGCGGGCCGAGGCGGTGCGGGCGGTGGCATTGTAGCGGATCTCGTCGGCGGTCAGCACGAGCGGGCCGGCCACGAGGCGGGCATCGCCGGTGACGACCGCCTCCTTGGTCACCATGTCGGCGGTCATGTTCTTCCCCGTGAGATCGGGTTGGGCCGTCTGCGCCTGAGCGGCGAGGACGGACAGGAGCAAGGCGGCCCCGAGGGCGGCAAGCGAACGGACGGCACGGACGGGAAGCATGGGAGTGAAGTGGCGGGCGACGCCGGACGGCGCAACGAGATTTGCGGGAAGCGAGGAGGGGATCGGAACCACGGATGGCACGGATAGACACGGATGAAGACGACGGGTGCCAGTTCTCGCAGCGTGTCATTCTGAGCGCAGCTCCCGCTGAGCCGTGCCGTCATCGCGCGCTGCGGCCCAGCTGGAGCTGGGCCCTCAATTTTGTTTCGGCGGGTCCGCTCCTTTCGGCTAGACGCGTGCCCCGGGCGGGACAGAGTAGAGGCCTTCCCCCCGTGATCATCCCGGAATCAGAGCTCAAGGCCTTCCTTCACAACCATCAGGCCAACCCGCACGGGTGGCTCGGCATGCACCCGGCGAAGGTGAAGCGCAAATCCGGTGTCGTCGTCCGCGCCTTCCGCCGCGATGCCGCCAAGTGCTCGGTGGTCGAACTCGACGCGCCCGGCCAGCCCGCGTGGCCGATGGAGAAGCTCGCCGACGAGGGCTTCTTCGAGGTGTTCATCCCGGGCAAGAAGATCTTCCACCACCAGCTTCGCTTCGAGACGTCGTGGGGCGATATCCACCAGGTCTATAACGCCTACTCGTTCCTGCCGACGCTGTCGGAGCAGGACCTTTATCTTTTCAACGAGGGCAACGAACACCGCATCTACGACAAGCTCGGGGCGCACCCGCGCAAGCTCGGCGACGTGCCCGGCACGGCCTTCGCCGTCTGGGCGCCGGCCGCGTCGCGCGTGTCGCTCGTCGGCAATTTCAACGGCTGGGACGCCCGCTACCACCCGATGCGCCCGCTCGGCGGCTCCGGCGTGTGGGAACTCTTCGTGCCCGACGTGGGCGAGGGTGAGCTCTACAAGTTCGCCGTCTGGGACGCCCACGGCCACATGCGGCTGAAGACCGATCCCTACGGCACGCGCTTCGAGGGACCGCCCAACAACGCCGCCATCGTCCACAGCCCACGGCACCACACCTGGGGCGACGGCGAATGGATGGCGCGCCGCGCCGCGCAGGCCGGCAACCCCGACCGGCCGATGTCGGTTTACGAGGTCCATATCGGCTCCTGGAAACGCAACCTCGCCGAGGCCGGCCGCTGCTTCACCTACCGCGAGTTGGCGCCGATGCTCGCCGACTACGTCACCGACATGGGCTTCACCCACATCGAGGTGATGCCGGTGGCGGAATTTCCGTTTCCCGGCTCGTGGGGTTACCAGGTCACGGGTTACTTTGCGCCCACGCACCGCTGGGGCACGCCGGAGGATTTCCAGTTCTTCGTGGACCATCTGCACCAGCGCGGCATCGGCATCATCGTGGACTGGGTGCCCGCGCATTTCCCGCGCGACGCGTTCGCGCTGGCGGAGTTCGACGGCACGCACCTCTACGAGCACGCCGACCCGCGCCTCGGCGCGCACCAGGACTGGGGCACGCTGATCTTCAACTACGGCCGGCACGAGGTGCGCTGCTTTCTCGTGGCCAGCGCGCTATCGTGGCTCGACCGCTACCACATCGACGGCCTGCGCGTGGACGCCGTCGCCTCGATGCTCTACCTCGACTACTCGCGCAAGGAGGGCGAGTGGATCCCCAACCGCTATGGCGGCCGCGAGAACATCGAGGCCATCGCCTTCCTGCGGCAGGTGAACGATCTCGTGCACCACTATTACCCCGGCGTGCTCACCATCGCCGAGGAATCCACGGCCTTCGCCAAGGTCAGCCACCCGACGTCCGAGGGCGGCCTCGGCTTCGACTACAAGTGGAACATGGGCATGATGCACGACACGCTGCTCTATTTCCAGAAGGACCCCGTCCACCGCAAGTGGTCGCACGACAAGCTGACCTTCGGGATGGTTTACCAGTATTCCGAGAAGTTCATCATGGTGTATTCGCACGACGAGGTCGTGCACCTGAAGGGCTCGATGCTCGCGAAGATGGGCGCCGGCACGCTCGCCGACAAGGCGGCCAACCTGCGCGCGCTCTACGGCTTCGTGTGGACCTACCCGGGCAAGAAGCTGCTCTTCATGGGCAGCGAGTTCGGCCAGCGCACCGAGTGGAACTACGACATCGGCCTCGAGTGGCAGCTGCTCCAGCACCCCGAGCACGAGGGCCTGCGCCTGCTCGTGCGCGACCTCAACCGGCTTTACCTCAGCGAGCCCGCGCTCAGCACGACCGATTTCCGGCCCGAGAGCTTCCGCTGGGTCAACGGCAACGACGGCGACCACAGCACGATCAGTTTCCTGCGCTTCGACGCCGAGGGCCGCACCGCCTGGCTCGTCGTGGGCAACTTCACGCCCGTCACGCGCACGCGTTTTCACGTCGGCGTGCCGCACAAGGGCTACTGGCGCGAGGTGCTGAACACGAATTCCAGCTACTACGGCGGTGCCGGCTTCGGCAATCATGGCGGCCGCCCCGCCTCGACGATCCCGTCCGACGGCTTCGAACAATCCCTCAGCCTCACGCTGCCGGGCCTGTCTGTGCTGGTCTTCAAGTGGTCGGCGGATGCGCCGGTTTGAGGCGGCGACGGCGCGCGGCCGGCGCCGCAGTTGAAGTGGGAAGTTTAAGTTGAAGTCTGCCCGACGTGGGCCGGGCGAGCGTTGCCTCGTAGCCGCGTTGGAGCGGAGCGACAAGGTGGTGTCTTTCTGACGGTGTTTCCTTCCTCCATGGCGGATATCAAGCGTGGTAAGCCCTCCTCAACTCTTTGTAGCATATAGCGGCCTGCACCCGTTGGGGCATGGCATGCGCGTTTTCGGCTAACGCTCAGTGATGAGCCAATGGCGGGGCGCAGCCCCGCCATTGGCTCTGGCCGCTTGATGAACATTTCATGCTTCTACGTAAGTAATAAGTGAACCGATCAACTCATCCCTCAGGACTGAAGCTGAAAGAACCGCGTCGCCTCCGTGCTTTTCGATCGCCTTTGCGAGTGGCTTTTTCAGGCCAGCAGATGAACGAGAACAAAGCTGATCGAACTCTCGTAAGGTAATTTTCCTCTCAGTGGCGGCGCAATAATGTATGCGGGTAAAATTCACGATTCGCTTTAGCAGTCGGGGAGTGAACGGTCCCCTCTTGACCTCCTTCAACTCAACGAAGGACGCATCATTCTTAAGGATCCATCGCAGGACTCTTCTGTCTGCTCGCCACGGCTCTGTCATTGAAAACCCGTCAGGGCCACAATCACTCAAGGTGAATCCCCATGCGCGGAGGAAAGGTTCATCGGCCAGCAATACTTTACGATCCCAGCAAAGGATAGCGATGTCTGGCAGGGCTCTGTTCATTTCAGGGTTTCGTCCAACAGTATGATTCAGATTCAGGAGATAACTTGAGTATTTACAGGCCCGCTGAGGGAGAAATGCAGAAAAGCGGTTGGCCATCAACGATGGAGTCGGAGTGGGTGAGCCGTTGTCCTCAGAACAGCGCACTGGGGTCAGTGCGCTCCACCTGGGAACGATAGCGGGCAATTCAAGGCGGGGTTGCTTCGCCATCTCTGCCAAGCCTACGTCGGAGACCCCGCCCTACAACAAACCACCCTTGGATCCTTCGCCGCGTTGCGGCTCAGGATGACCACCCGACGAGCGGGTGGTCACTTGGGCGGCTCGACGGTGACGTTCAGCTTCTCGAGCGTCAGGCCGAGCTGGCGGTCGTATTCGGCGAGGGCTTTGTGGTAGTCGGACATCGCAGCGGCTTCACGGACTTCGGCGATGGAGAGGAGTTCCTGCTGCTGGGCGACGAAGAACGTGCTGCTCTGGCCGACGCGCAGGCGCTTCACCTCGGCGTCGAGCGTGGCCTGGGCGTGCTCGCGGGCGCGACGGTTGGCCTGGATGCGCTTCTGCGCGGTCTCGATCTGGCCGGCGGCGTTGCCGACGGAGACGACGATGGCCTGCTCGACCTGCTCCAGCTGCGTGGCGGACTGGCGCTGCGCGAGCTTGGCGGCGCGGTAACGGCCGCGCTCGGTGGTGAAGGTGAGCGGCACGGACATCACCACGCCCCAGCTGTAGCTGCGGTAATCCTTGTCCTGCACCTGGCGGCGGCTGGCGCCGCGGTCCTCGTCGAGGCCGTTGTGGCCGTAGCTGCCGACGAGGTCGAGGCGCGGCAGGAGCTGGTTGCGCTGGAGGCGGGCGTTGAGGTCGCTGCGCTGGAGCGCGAGCTTCGCCTGCTGGTAGTCGGGGCGCTTCTCCAGTGCGGTGCGGAAGTCGGTGGCGGGATCGACCAGCACGATCGGAGCGGGCGGCGGCGGATCGATGGCAAGGCGCCGGTCGAGCAGGGCGGGGGTCTTGTCGTCGGTGATGAGCTGCTTGAGGAAGTTCTCGGCGTCGCGCACCTGTCGCTCGGCGGAGAGCACGTTTTCCTCGCGGCTGGCGACGCGGGCCTTGGCGGAGGTGACGTCGTATTCGGACATCGAGCCGACCTTGAAGCGCTTTTCGTTTTCGTCGAGCAGGCCGGCGGCGAGGTCGCGGGAGCGCGTGGCGCTGCGCAGGTAGGCGTGGGCGAAGTTGAGGTCGTGGTAGGCGAAGGTCACTCGCGTGATGGTGTCGATCACCGCCTGCTTAAACTGCCAGTCGCTGATGGCGCGGTTGGTGCGGGCGATGCGGATGGAGGCCATGGTTGGTCCGAAACCGAAATCCCGCAGCAGCGGTTGGGTGCCGGAGACACCGGCGAAGGAGTCAAAGTTGTCGGTGTAGGCGTTGAAGGTGCCGCGGGCGTTGGTGGTGCTGGCGCCGAGACGGTAGGTCATACCCCAGGGGAGCAGGCCGCCCACGCCCACGTCGTAACTGTCGGACTCGTCGCTGGTCGTGTTGCGCAGGCCGGTGGTGGTGTCGAAGGTGAGCAGCGGGTTGCGGTTCGCGGCGTTGGTGTAGCTGCCGCTGAGCACCGGATCGAACTTCCCGAGCGACTCGGTCACACGGGCGGCGGCGATGGCGGCATCGTAGCCCTCGACCTTGATCGCGAAGTTCTTCGCCAGGGCCTGCTCAATGGCCTGGCTGAGCGAGAGCGGCTCGCCAGTGGGGTCCGCCGCGAACGCGGCAGGGGCGAAAACGAGGACGGAAAGGAGACTCCGGAGTTTGGACATCGGGGATGAGATACCCACACTTTGCAACCGCCATGCCAGTGTTCGGGCGAAATGCAGAAGCTTACGGAACAAGCATTTGCGCAATACTGAACTCACGCAGGCGACGGCGTGTTCTTCGGCGTCGGGATTAAGGAATCCCGGGAATGGGAAAGTAGGCGTTGTTGGTTGCCTGAGTAGCAGCTGGAGCGAAGCGACTGCGTGGGGCCACGCTTTCGTCTACGACTCAAGCGCAGCTACGGAATCGGCTGCCTACATCTTCTTCATCAGCACCAGCGCGAAAGGACGCACCTCGACGGTCATGATGCCGCCGACGACGGCCGGATCACTCTCGGCAAATTTTTTCGCCTGCTCTGCGTTGTCGGCCTCGAAGATCACGAGGCCGAAGGTCTTGTCCCCAGGTTCGAGCGTGCGGCCGACGACGATGGCGTGGCCGGCCTCGGTGGCGGCCTTGAGGTGGCGGAAGTGGCGGCCGATAGTCTCCTCGTCATCCTTGGTCCAGCCGGCGTCGGTGTGCAGGCGCTCGACGAGCTTCAGCAGGTAGATGAAGCGGGGCTTTTGTTCTGCCGCGGGTTCATCCGCGTCAGCGGCGCGGGCGGACAGGGTGGCGAGACCGAGCAAAAGCAGAACCAGAAAAGCCAGGCGGGGCAGGGTGAGGGGCATGGGCCGAGCCAAGCCCGCGAGCGTGCGCAGCTCAATCGCAATTCTGCGGCGGTTGGCCGGGTGTCTGCGCAAGGAACGCCCTGCAGCCGCTGCAACAACGGTGTAGCAGCGCTTGAGCCGGAGGCGAAAGCGTGGTCAGGGGGCGACCACGTTGTCGCTGCGCTCCAACGCGTATCGGTTCAATTCACCGCTCTATCGAGCGGACGCCGCCGGATCCTTCGCCGAAGGAAAATACCACACACGCTGGATGAGGCCGTCGCGAATCTCGTAGATGCCGAGGGCCTGCTGGGAGAGGCGTTTGCCCTCCTGGTTGTCCCACGAGGCGCGCTCGCGAACGGTGAGGAACGGGCCGGCTTGCTCGATGCTGAGAAACTCGGAGCGCGCGGAAGGCAGTTTCTTGTAGTAGCCCACAAGCCACTCATGCAGCGCGGCGCGGCCCTGGACTTCGGGGATGAGTTTGTCGCCCTCGACGTTGAGCCAGACGAAGTTTTCCGCGCACAAAGCGGCGACCGCAGTGGCGTCGAGCCGGTTGCCGGCGTCGAGATAGCTGCGCAGCACGACGGCCTCGGGCGTGGTGAGCCAGGCAGTGGTGCCATGAGCGAAGGGCATGAACACGTCCGTCTGCACCTTGAAAACGCCGCCCGCGATGGCGGGGTCGGGAGCGAGCTGGGCCGACACGGCGGACTCGTCGGGCAGCCGCAACACCAGCAGGCCGAGTTCGCCGAAGCGCGCGCCGAGCACGAGCAGGCCGTCGCGGCGCATCCGTGCGATGTTGGCCGAGTGTTCGCGCATGCCGGTTTGCTCGTTGGGTGACTTCGCTTCGTCCCAGGCCGGCCCCTTGCTGAGGCGCACGGCGAACATCTTCGGCGGAGGCGGGGCGGTTTGGGCGATAGCCGAGGAGATGAGGCCCAATGAGAGAACCGCCAACAGCAGTCGAGAGGCATGGGTAACCACGAAACACACGGAATACACGAAAGGTTTGTAGGCGTTCATTTTCGTGTGTTCCGTGTGTTTCGTGGTTAATTCAGCGCTACACCACCATCATGCCGTCGGCGAGGCGGATGACGCGGGAGCCATAGGTGGCGTTTTCGGCGGAGTGCGTGACCTGGATGATGGTCGTGCCCTCGCTGTTGAGTTTCTTGAAAAGCTGCATGATTTCGCGGCCCTGGTCGGAGTGCAGGTTGCCGGTGGGTTCGTCGGCGAGGATGAGCGAGGGCTTGGCCACGAGCGCGCGAGCCACGCCCACGAGCTGCTGCTGGCCGCCGGAGAGCTGGTTGGGGTAGAGGTCCTTCTTGCCGACGATGGCGAAACGGTCGAGCACGTCGCACACGACGGACTCGCGCTCTTTCTTGGGCATGTCGCGGTAGGAGAGCGGAATCTCGAGGTTCTCATAGACGGTGAGGTCGTCGAGCAGATGGTAGCTCTGGAAGACGAAACCGATGTGCTTTTTCTGCAGCTCGAAGCGCTTCTTCTTGTCGAGCTTGTGGACCGGCTGGCCAAGGAGGTCGAATTCGCCGTTCCACGCGCTGTCGTGCAGGCCGAGGATGTGGAGCAGGGTGGACTTGCCCGAGCCCGACGGCCCCATGATGGAGACGAACTCGCCCTCCTTGATCGTGAGGTTGATGTTGCGGAGGGCGTAGAACACGCCGCCCTTGAGCGGATAGACTTTTTCGACGTTGCGGAGAGTGATCATGGGATTCGGGAGGAAGGACCAGAGACTAAGGACCAAGGGCTAGGGACTGGAGGGAGTGAAACCACCAGGGCAGTTTAAATTGAAGTGTAGCCGCTTTGGAGCGCAGCGACAAAGTGGTTGTCTCCTGACCACGCTTTCGCCTGCGGCTTAAGCGCGGCTACACGATTTAAGAATGTGCTGTAATGGTCACTCATGAACACTAATCGGGTGGCTGTGGTTTAAGATATTTGGGTCTATTCCGGTTCGGTGGTGGTTGGCTGCTCAATCCGGGTTATCCGGCCGTTTTCGTGGGTCCAGCGGTGGAGCGACGGCGCCTCGCCCTGCTTGAGTTGCTTGAACAGGACGGGCGCGTCCCGCTTTTGGAGCATGAGGTCGTGCACGCCGGTTTCGTCGCAGGCGAAGACCTTGGCGTAGCCCTTGAAGACCTTCGCGTCGCCGACGAGACGGGAGAGTTGTAGCGACGGTCTAGAGTCTCCTTCCCTTGTAGGGTCGTCGCTTGCGACGACCTTGGCTGGGGGGAGCAAGGTCGGCGCAAGCGCCGACCCTACAGGCCGGGTGTCCAGCACCAGATACGAATACGGCAGCGAACGCAGGTCGATGCCGGCGCGCTGGCCGAACTTCACCCAGCCGGAATCGGCATAGACGCCCATCGGTGGCGGGGCGAAGAAGTGGCACCAGTGCCGCTCGTTGCCGGCGGCGAGCACGCCGCAGGCGGCCTGGTGCGGACAAGGCGCGAGGATGCGGAAGCGCGATTTCAACTGCTCGCGCCAGCCGCCGAGCAGCCGGCTGGCTTCGTGCGTGCCGGGTTCGACCCAGAGAATGGCTTCGGCGCGCGTGCAGAGTTCGGCGAGCTCGGCGCGGGCGATGTCGTTGAGTTCGTTCACGACATGGCTGACCACGAGCAGGCCGATCGGGTCGCTGCCGCGCAAATCGCGGGTGGTCGCGCGCTCGACGGTGAGGCCAGGGAAGGCCTTGCGCCCGTGATGCTCCGTGTAGTCCAGCGCCAGTTGGGAGTGGTCGTGCAGCAACAAGCGGGAGAAATGGCCCGCGCCAAAGGCTTCAACCACCCGCCGCCCCGCGATGCCGCTGCCGCAGCCCCAGTCGAGGACGGTGGCGCCCGCCGGAGGAGTCCAGCCGCTGGCCTTCAGCTCCCGCAGCACGGCGTCCCATTTCCAGCCGATGCGCTCGCCGTAGGTGAAGTCGTAGCACTCGAGGTCGGTGATCGTGTGCCAGTAGGGCCCGGCGGTCTTGTCGCCGGTCAGAAAGGTTTCGCGGAGGCGGTCCAGCACCTCCCAGTCGAGGGTTTCCCAGGTCATCAGCAAACGAGACAAGGCAGGTTCACCACGGATTTCACGGACGAAAACGGATGGAGATGCCAAACCCACGCTGCCGTCATCCTGAGCCGTGCGAAGGATCCAAGCGGGTTTTGGTGGTCGTCCTTTCCCTTGGATCCTTCGCACGGCTCAGGATGACTGATTGCGAGAGGTCGGGTTTTATCCGTGAGCATCCGTGTCATCCGTGGTTAAGACTGAAACCCAGCTGCCGCGCCAGGGACTGGCTCGTGATGCCGTAAAAGGCGGCGAGTTCGCGGATCTTCGTGGCGGCTGCGTCGTCGCGGGCGAGGCCGGGGCGCTTGGTGGCGGCGATCATCAGGTTTTTGGCGGTGTGCTCGGTGGAAATGAACTCGAAGACCTTGGTGTCGTAACCGGCCCACTCGAGCAGCAGCGCGCGCAGGGCGTCGGTCACGAACTCGGCGTGGCGCTCCTGCCAGATACCGTGACGCAGCGCAGGCGCGAGCACCGGCGCGGCCTTGAGCTGCGGACGCAGCTCCTTCTGGCAGCAGGGAGAGACGACGATGAGCGTCGCACCCGCCTTGATGCCGCGAGTGAGGGCGTCGTCCGTGGCGGTGTCGCAGGCGTGGAGCGCGATGAGCACGTCAGGGTCGGGGAGCTCGGCGTTTTGGATCGTGCCGCCGACGAAGGACAGTTTCGGGCGGCCGGTGTCGTGGGCGATTTTGTTGCACAGCGTCACGAGCTCGGGCCGGGCCTCGACGCCGCAGACGCGGGCGGAGCGTTTCAGCACGAGGTCGAAATAATCGTGCGTGGCAAAGGTCAGGTAGCCCTTGCCGCAGCCCATGTCGGTGATCTCGATCGGGCGATCCTCTGTGAGTGGAGCCTCGGCCACGAGATGGCTCAGGATTTCCGTGAACTTGTGGATCTGGCGGTGTTTGTCGGCGAGGCCGTCGCGCACGACCCCGGCGGCGTTGGTCACGCCGAGAGCGTGCAGCCACGATTGCGCTTCCGCGGTGAGCAGGCGGGGCTTCGCGCGGTCGTGGGCGGTGTCGGTGGGGAAGGGCGCGGCGGCGCGCCCGAGGTGCAGGCGAGGCTCGCCCTTCTTGTTGAACTCGAGCTGCACGCCCTGCTGCGTGGTGTCGAGGTGCGCGCTGTGAAACTCGGTGCCGACCAGGCGCGTGATTTCGCGCACCGCCTCAGCGGGCGGCAGGTTCTTGGTGATGTCGCGCGTGTCGTGGCGATAGACAAACGACAGGTGCGGCCCGGCCTTCAGCGTGACGGGGCGGATGATGATCTTCTGCAGCGTCGGGTCGCCGCCACGGGGCTTGCCGAGCGTCAGCCGCGCGAGCGTGCCATCCCGGACACTCGCATCGAGCCGCGTGGCAAAATCTTCCTGGGGCGTGACGGTCATCAATCCAATCATCCAGTGCCGGGAAATATTAGTCAACCGGGGCGACGGTGACGGAAGGAGCCGGGCGGATCGGCGACTTTCGCTGCCAGGAATATTGGCGGAGACCAGTCGGGCCCCGTGCTGGCGCACTCAACCCACCCAGCCCGAACGGCGTGCGCTTCAAGAGATCGGCGCTAAACTCTCCCGGGTTGGCTCGATCCAGTTCATTCGTCGTAGCGGAAAAAGCCAACGAGGCACAGGACTTCAGCCCGCTGACTTTCGCCCAGCACCGCCAAGGCCCAGCCAGCTACGAGGCATCAAACCCACTGCGTGCAATCGCAGGTGTCGGCGGACGGGCAATCCGCTGGGACCACCCCGAAGGTGCAAAGCGGTGCGGGCTGGTCGCTTGCGGATAGATAACTACAGAAGAAGCCTCTTATGGCGTATTATCTTGATTTAAACGGTTTATACGCCATATCTGACGTCATGAAAATAGACGCCAACACGATCGATGAGGTCGTTATGAAAGAGCTGGGCCGAAGGCTGAGTGCGATTCGCTTGGCGCAAAATCTGTCGCAGCGACAGCTGGCAGAGCGCGCGGGACTTGGGTTGCGGACCATCCAGCGGCTGGAACTCGGGGCGGCGGCCACGCAGCTGTCGGGTTTCGTGCGGGTCTGCCGCGCCTTGGGGCTGATTGACCGGATCGATCGGCTCATGGCGGAGCCGCCGCCCAGTCCGCTCGACCAGTTGAAGCTCTACGAGCGGAAGCGCCGGCGGGCCTCGGGCAGCCGGGTGTCGGAACCTCCGGCCGAAAAGTGGACCTGGGGTAAGTCGTCATGATCGCGCGGGTCAGGCTCTGGGGCCGCGACATCGGCGCCGTGTCGTTGGACGACGGCGGCGAGGTGGCAGCGTTTCAGTATGATCCCGCCTTCGCGCGGAGCGGCATCCAGGTCTCGCCGATCACGATGCCGCTCGGGCCGCAGGTCTGGCAATTTCCTGCGCTCCCACGCGCGACGTTTCACGGGCTGCCCGGACTGCTGGCCGACTCGCTGCCGGACAAGTTCGGCAACGCACTGATCGACGCATGGCTGGCGCGGCAGGGCCGGGCGCCCGCGAGCTTCAGCGCGATCGAGCGGTTGTGCTACACCGGCACGCGGGGCATGGGCGCGCTGGAGTTTGCGCCCACCATCGGACCGCGTCCGCAAAAGGCCTCGAAGATCGACCTCGACGCCCTGGTCGGTCTCGCCTCCGCAGTGCTCGCCAACCGCGATGCGCTGACCGGCAATTTCCAGCCGAAGTCCCGCGAGAAGGCGCTCAACGACATCCTGCGCGTGGGCACCTCCGCCGGCGGCGCGCGGGCGAAGGCCGTCATCGCGTGGAACCCGCAGACGCAGGAAGTCCGCTCGGGGCAGGTGCACGCGGGCGCCGGCTTCGAATACTGGCTGCTCAAGTTCGACGGCGTGAAGGGCAACAAGGACAAGGAACTCGACGACCCGCGCGGCTTCGGGGCCATCGAGTATGCCTACCACCTGATGGCCAAGGCCGCCGGCATCACGATGAGCGAGTGCCGGCTGCTCGAGGAAAACGGCCGGCGCCACTTCATGACGAAGCGCTTCGACCGCCTGCCGGACGGGGAGAAGCTCCACATGCAGTCGCTCTGCGCGCTCGGGCATTACGACTTCAACGCGGCCGGCGCCTACTCCTACGAACAGGCGCTGCTGCTCATGCGCCAGCTCAACCTACCGCCCGACCAGATCGAGCAGCAGTTCCGGCGCATGGTGTTCAACGTCGTCGCGCGCGACCAGGACGACCACGTGAAGAACATCGCCTTCCTCATGGACCGCGCCGGCACCTGGTCGCTCTCGCCGGCCTTCGACGTGTGTTACAGCTACAACCCCTCCGGTCAGTGGACCGCCACGCACCAGATGACGATCAACGGCAAGCGCGACCAGTTCACCCGGGCCGACTTTGCCGCCTGCGCGAAGGTCGGCGTGCTCAAGAAAAGCCGCGTGGACGCGATCACCGACGAGGTCAGCGCCGTCGTCGCCCGCTGGCCGGAATTTGCCGCCGAGGCCAAGGTTTCGCCCGAGACCGCCGCCGCGATTGCGCGGGCGCATCGGCTGAAGATTCCGGCCGGGTAGGGCCAACCGACAAGGTCTTCAGCCGCCCAACTGCCGGCGGAAGAGGTCGACCGCCATGCCGAGCGTGAGGTGGGCGAGTGCGGGGTCGTAGCGGTGGCCCTCGTCGCGGAGGAAAGCGTGGGCGCCGTTGAATTCGTGCCAGGTGAAACGGGGGTTGGCGGCGGCGAGTGCTGCGTAGATTTTTGCCCGACCTTCGCCGGGCACATGCGGGTCCTGCCGGCCCCAGATCAGCATGAGTTCGCCGCGAATGTCAGGAATGCGGGCGAGAGAGTTGTCGGACTTGCCCCGGCCGAGGCTGCCCTGATGAATATCGGTCGCGTAGAAGCACACCGTCGCCGCGACGTCGGGTAAAAAGGCGGTGCGGAAGGCCAGGTGGCCGCCGAGACAAATGCCCAAGGTGCCGACGCGGCCGTTGGCGCTCGCGTGGGTTTTCAGGAAGTCCACGGCGGCGCGGGCGTCGTCATCGTAGGAGGCCAGTTCCTTGGCGTATTTGAGTTCGTTGCCCTTGTCGGCCCCGGCCTGGTCGTAGGCGAGCACGATGCCGGCCGGGAGGAACTCGTGATAAACCTCCGGCACCGCGACGATGAAGCCATGCCCCGCCAAAAATGCCGCCGTCCGGCGGATGGGCGCGGTGATCTGGAAAATCTCCGACCACAGCACAAGCCCCGGGTGGCGGCCCTCGCCGGTCGGACGAAAGACGAGCGTGCGCATGGCGCCGCGCGCGGTGGGCAGATCGACGGTCTCGGGTTCGCGTATGGTCATGGGGCGACTTCAGCATTTGCCGCCCGATTGGCAATGGCGGGTTGGTTGAACGCGTAGTCTGGCTTGAGATTTAGCGGGACCGGCGTAATTATGCAGCAATCCCACGCGCCCCATGGCCATTGCCGACCTTGCTTACCAACAAGCGCTCGACCGCTGGGCTGCCGCTGGGCTGGCCGGCCTGAGTGAATTGGAGCTCGACCTGGCCACGCTGTGGCATGTCGAGGCCGATGTGACCAACGGTGGCTTTCTCCACTATTACTCCCGTCCCGGGGCGGATCTGGCCTTTCACGCGCCCGAGGCCCTCGCCCGGATGGGCGCAGCGGAGAAGTCCGCCATCCTCACCGCAGCCAACGCCGTCTTCGGCCCCAGCGGCCCTCCGCGCGACCGGGAGAAACGACGCGCCGCGCTTCAGGCGCTCGCTGCCGGGGCACGCAGCCGCTTCGATGAACTGGAAAACCGCTACTACCAGGACCCCGTGGATGTGGACGAACTGGTTGAACAAGCCGTGAACCGGGGCAGCACAGCATGAAACTCCCCGAAGTGATGGCCGCGCTCCGGGCGCTGGGCCGCGAGTCGATCAAGAAGGTGCTTCTGAAGCACGGGGCGAAGGAGCCGTTCTTCGGCGTCCGTATCGGCGACATGAAGCCGCTCGCGAAACAGCTCAAGGGCCGGCAGGAGCTGGCGCTGCAACTCTACGACACCGGCAACGGCGACGCCCAGTATCTCGCCGGCATGATCGCCGACGGCCGACTCATGACGACCGCCCAGCTCGACCACTGGGTGAAGACGGCGGCTTGGGACATGATCTCCGGCACGACGGTGCCGTGGGTGGCGTCGGAGCATCCGGACGGCGCGGCGCTCGCGCTGAAGTGGATCGGCGCGAAGAACGAGCAAATTGCGCGCGCCGGCTGGAACACACTCGGTGCGCTTGCCGCCACGCGGTCCGACGCGGAATTGCCGCTGAAGGAATATGCCCGCCTGCTGAAAAGTCTGCCGCGCGACCTGCCCAAGGCATCCGACGGTGTGCGCTACACGATGAACAACTTCATCATCGCCTGCGGCACATATCTCGCCCCACTCGCCGAACAGGCGATTGCGACAGCACGCGCCATTGGTCGGGTACAGGTGGACATGGGCGACACGGAGTGCAAGGTGCCCGACGCCGAGAGCTACATACTCAAGAGCCGGCGTGGCGCGCCCATTGCACCCAAGCGCAAGACGGTGCGGTGCTGACGCGGTTCTGGACGTTTACGGCAAAGCCATGGTTGCGCCCGGGGCGAGGGGTCGTAGGTCTCGGTGATGTTTCCGACCAATCAGGGTTCGCTTCGCCTGTTTCGCCTGTGGGGCATCGACGTGCATGTCCATTGGACCTGGCTGATCGTGGCCATGTATTCGGTTTCCACGCGCGTCCCCAAGTATGAGGCGCCGGTCTGGGCGCTGGCAGAGTACCTGATGCTGTTCGTGGTGGTGACCATGCATGAGTTTGGCCATGCGCTGGCCACGCGGAAGGTCGGAGGGCAGGCGAGCCAAATCGTTCTGTGGCCGCTCGGTGGCGTGGCTTACGTCGCGCCGCCGCAACGCCCGGGCGCCACACTTTGGGCCATCGCCGCCGGACCGCTGGTCAACGTGGTGCTCGTGCCGGTGTTCTACGTGCTGGGCTGGGCGCTGGCGACCACCGGGCAGTTTGATGAACATCCCGATCTTTATCCCTTCATCCGGGCGGTGAACCTCATGAACGTCAGCCTGCTGGTCTTCAACCTCCTGCCGGTTTACCCGCTTGATGGCGGGCAGATCCTGCGCTCGCTGCTGTGGTATCCGCTCGGCCGCGGACGCAGCCTGCTCGTCGCCACGGGCATCGGCCTGGTCGGTGGCGTCGGTATCGTGGCGCTCGCCGTCTGGTGGGAGTCGTGGTGGACCGGCATCATGGCGTTTTTTCTCCTGTCGAACAGCTGGGGCAGCTTCAAACACGCCCGCGAGTTGCGGCGCGTGGAGCAGTTGCCCCGTCGGTCGGAATTCAAGTGTCCGGAGTGCCACGCCTCGCCCCCGATGGGCAACTTCTGGCTGTGTCCGTCGTGCCGCCAAGCCTACGACCCTTTCGCCACGCACGCGGTGTGTCCGCATTGCGCGGCTCCGCTTGACCTCACGGCCTGCCCCGACTGCGGCGCCGCCCGGGCGCACCGAGCGTGGGATGGGACGATTCGGGACGCGTGAGGAAGATGGGGCTCGAGCATCGATTCTGTCCTTTGGCGTCATCTGTCTGGTCCACCATATCGAGCACCGGGTCGAACACCCCTACGTCGAACTGATTCTGGGCGAGCCTGGGCGCTACAACGACACGCTCGCATCCCCCAGCGCTGAGTGGGTGGGATGCCGCCTGTGGATTGAATTCTGCCGCTCGACCCGACCGACGTGACCGTCCGGCTAAAACGGAACACAAGGAAGCGCATGAAAATTCCGCTTCCTGAAAATCATCGCGCACGGGTGAAGGCCTGGATGGGCCAACAATGGCGGGAGTGGCGCTGGTATGCGTTTTTCCTCTGTTTCGTCTGGATGCCACTGCGCTCGGCGGTGATTGATTACAGCCCGGTGCCGACCGGCTCGATGAATCCCACCATTCTTGAAGGTGACGTCGTGTGGGTGAACAAGCTCGCTTACGGGCTGCGCGTGCCGCTGACCCAGCTCTACCTGAGCCGCTGGTCGGAGCCGCAGCGCGGGGACATCGTCGTGGTGCTCTCCCCGCTGGACGGCACGCGGCTCGTCAAGCGGGTGATCGGCGTGCCCGGCGACACGGTGGAGCTGCGGGACAATCGCCTCGTGCTGAACGGACGGGCGGTGGACTATGAACCGGCGGCGGAGAATTACGGCGAAAGGATCGCGCGCCGCCTTCAGCCCCATGCGTTCTTCGCCGAAGAGAACCTGGCTGGCTTAGCGCATCCGGTCATGGGCCTGCGCGGCGCAGGCGCGACCGCGCGCAACTACGCCACCGTGACCGTGCCGCCAGGCGGCTATTTCCTGATGGGCGATGCGCGCGACAACAGCCGCGACTCCCGCGAATTTGGCTTCGCCACCCGCGAAGCCATCCTCGGCAAGGCCGAGGGCGTCCTCGTCTCCCTCGACATCAACGACAGCTACCTGCCGCGCCCGGGGCGATTTTTCAGCGAGTTACGGTGAGGGATGCCTTCGCACAGCGACCTGGCAGTCACCACGCAGCCTGAGAGCAGGAACTTCCCTACGACACAGACGTGCCTAAAAGTGTCGTGGCGACCATCCAGGCCGAATGCCGTGCATGTGCGATCGGCAACATCGGCTTGGCGAAGGTAGATTGAAGCAGTAGGCCTTGGGGATGCCGGATTGGTTTTATCGCACGGTCGCGCAGCGAGCGCTGTTTTGTCTGCCGGATGAGGCGGGGCGGGCGGTGGCGTTGGGCGTGATCGGGACGCTCGGCAAAAGTGCGCCGGGGCGCGCGGTGATCGAGTTCATGGGGCACATGGCGCCGGAGCCACGGCTGGCGGTGACGGTGGCGGGCACGCGTTACGCGTCGCCCATCGGCCTGGGCTGGCGCGTGGATCCGGAATGCCGGGCGTCGGCGGGGCTGGCGTGCTTTGGCGTGGGCTGCCTCGAAGCGACCGACGCCAACCGTCGCCAGGTGCGCCGGGAGGCCGGGGAAACCCTGGAAGACGGGCTGGTGCATCCCGAACCACCGCAGGTCGGCACGATCAGGTTGCCGGTGCTGAAACGGCATTGGGATCTGAACGGGCACGAGTGGTTGCGGTTGCCGGACGGAACGAATTTGCCCGTGCTGGCGTGGGACCACGCAACGGAGACGGAACGGCCGGGCGTCGTGCTTCAAGTTGGCATGCACAACGCGGATGGCGGCTGGTCGGTGCCGGCGAAGATGCCGGCGACACTGCCGGAAAAGGTCCGCGCATGGCGAACCGCGCTACCGGAGGGTGCACCGCTCATCGTGGCAGGCGGAATCGGGAGTCCCGGCGATGCGGTCGCGCTGGTCCAGGCAGGAGCCGACCTGCTGCTGGTCGATGCGGGCATGGTTTACCGCGGGCCGGGACTGGTGAAGCGTTGCAACGAGGCACTGCTCGCGCGGTTGCCGGCACCCCCGGAGGCAGCGGTCGGCCTGTTCCGACGTGCATGGTTCTGGACGGCGATCCTGGGCGCGGCGATGGGCGTGGGGGGCGCGGCGACGCTGGCATTGTCGCTGACGCGCGTGCTGCTGCCCTACGACGAGCATTATCTCGGGCTGACCGCGCCGGTGTTGGAACGGACCATGCCTACTTTGTTCGCCTTCATGGCCCATGACCGTGCGACACTGGCCGGGGTGATGCTCGGGCTGGGCTGGCTTTATTGGTGCCTCGGGCGGGGCGGCATTCGCGCGGGGCGGCACGGGGCGCAGACGGCGGTGACAGCGTCGGCGCTCGTGGGGTTCGCGAGCTTCTTTGCGTTTTTCGGGTTCGGCTATTTCGACACGCTGCACGCGTTCGTGGCGGTGGTGTTGCTGCAATTCACCGTGCAGATCATGGTGTCGGTGCCGGGGGGCGGCGAACATCCGCCGGTCCCGGCGGACGAGGAAGACGCTGCGTGGCGGCGGGCCCAGTGGGGTCAGTTGCTTTGGGTGGTGCACGCGGTTGGACTGCTGTTTGCCGGCGGCCTGATCCTGGGCATCGGCATGACGTCGGTCTTTGTGGCCGAGGATCTCGGTTTCCTGTGCATGACGGCGGAGCAGGTGCAGGCGCTCGGCGAACGACTGATGGGCGTCGTGGCGCACGACCGCGCCACGCTTGGCGGCATGCTGCTCGCGACCGGCACGGCGATGCTGCTGCCTGTGCTGTGGTGTTTCCGGCGCGGGGAGGCGTGGCTGTGGCGTGCGATGGCCGGTCTTGGGCTGCCCGCCTATGTCGCAGCGATCGGCATCCATTACCATGTCGGCTACACTGACTGGCGTCACTTGGTGCCGGCGTGGATCGGGCTGGGGTTGTGGGTGGCGGGACTCGGGTTGAGCCGGGGGTATTTGCGGGCGCGGTAGGCCGGGCCCGTGCATGAAAAAAGCCCGGCTGCAGAGCAGACGGACTTTGTGGGCTTGTGAGTCGGATAGGCTTAGAGCGTAGCCAGGATACCGTTGAAGGTCGCGCTGGGCCGCAGGGCGGCGGAGGCGAGCTTGTCGTTCGGCTGGTAGTAGCCGCCGACGTCCGCGGGTTTGCCCTGCACGGCGAGGAGCTCCTGCACGATCTGCTGCTCGTTGGCCTCAAGCTGGGCGGCGATGGGGATGAAGGTGCGCTTCAGCTCCGCGTCCACCGTCTGGGCGGCGAGGGCTTGGGCCCAGTAGAGGCAGAGGTAGAAGTGCGAGCCACGGTTGTCGATCGTGCCGAGCTTGCGGCCGGGGGACTTGTCGTTCTCGAGAAACTTGCCGTTGGCGGCGTCGAGCGTGTCGGCGAGAACCTTGGCCTTGGCGTGCTTGGCCACGATGCTCAGGTGCTCGAAGCTGGCGGCGAGGGCGAAGAATTCGCCGAGGCTGTCCCAGCGCAGGTAGTTCTCCTGCCGGAACTGCTCGACGTGTTTCGGGGCGGAGCCGCCGGCGCCGGTCTCGAAGAGGCCGCCGCCGTTCATCAGCGGGACGATGGAGAGCATCTTGGCGCTGGTGCCTACCTCCAAGATAGGGAAGAGGTCGGTGAGATAATCACGGAGCACGTTGCCCGTGACGCTGATCGTGTCCTGGCCGGCCTTGAGGCGGACGAGGGTGGCCTCGCAGGCGGCGGCCGGGGCCAGAATCTTGAGATCGAGACCGGTGGTGTCGTGGTCCTTCAGGTATTTCTCGACCTTGGCAATGATCTGCGCGTCATGGGCGCGGGCCTGATCGAGCCAGAAGATGGCGGGCGTGTTGCTCAGGCGGGCGCGGGAGACGGCGAGCTTCACCCAGTCCTGCACCGGGGCGTCCTTGGTCTGGCAGGCGCGCCAGATGTCACCCTCGGCAACGGCGTGTTCGAGCAAGACTTGGCCGGCCTCGGTGACGACGCGAATAGTGCCTGAGGAAGGGGCGACGAAGGTCTTGTTGTGGGAGCCGTATTCCTCGGCGGCCTGGGCCATGAGACCGACGTTGGGCACGGTGCCCATGGTCTTCGGATCGAAGGCGCCGTGCTTTTTGCAGAACTCGATCGTGGCGTGGTAAACGCCCGCATAGCAGCTGTCGGGGATCACGCAGAGCGCGTCGGCGGTCTTGCCGGCGCGGTCATACATCTTGCCGCCGGCGCGGATCATCGCGGGCATGGAGGCGTCGATGATGACGTCGCTCGGAACGTGGAGGTTGGTGATGCCCTGGTCGGAGTTGACCATGGCAATCTGCGGACCAGCGGCGTAGGCGGCCGCGATGTCGGCCTCGATCGCGGCCTTCTCGGCGGAGGGGAGGGTGGCAATCTTCTCAACGAGGTCGCCGAAGCCGTTGTTCAGGTCCACGCCGAGCTTGGCGAAGGTGGCGGCGTGCTTGGCAAACAGGTCCTTGAAAAACGCGCGGACGGCGTGGCCGAAGAGGACGGGGTCAGAGACCTTCATCATCGTGGCCTTGAGGTGCAGCGAGAAAAGCACGCCGTCGGCCTTGGCGCGGGCGATCTGCTGCTCATAGAAAGCAACGAGGGCGGCCTTGCTCATCTTGGTGGCGTCGAGGATCTCGCCGGCCTTGAGATTGAGCTTGGGCAGGAGGACCTTCACTTCCGGGGCCGGAGTGGGCGCGCCGGGGGCGCCGGCGGACGGGCGCACGAATTCGATGCGCGCGGTGGTTGCGGCGGCGAGGGTGACGGACTTCTCGTTGGAGAAGAAGTCGTCCTTGCCCATGGTGGCGACGGAGGTCTTGGAGTCGGCCGACCACTTGCCCATGGAGTGCGGGTGGGCCTTGGCGTAGTCCTTCACGGCCTTGGGGGCGCGACGGTCGGAGTTGCCCTCGCGGAGCACCGGGTTGACGGCGGAACCCTTCACCTTGTCGTAACGGGCCTTGGCGTCCTTCTCGGCATCGGTCTTAGGCACCTCGGGATAATCCGGCACGGCGTAACCGTGGGCCTGGAGCTCGGCGATGGCCTCCTTGAGCTGCGGGACGGAAGCAGAGATGTTGGGGAGCTTGATGATGTTGGCCTCGGGCTTGAGCGTGAGCGCGCCGAGTTCGGCGAGGTGGTCGGCCTGCTGCTGGTGTGCGGGCAGCTGGTCGGCGAAGGCGGCGAGGATGCGGCCGGCCACGGAGATGTCGCGGGTCTCGACGTTGATGCCGGCGTGCTTCGTGAAGGCCTGCACGATCGGGAGCAGGGAATAGGTGGCGAGCGCGGGAGCCTCGTCGGTCTTGGTATAGATGATGGTCGGAGCGGACATGGGGAAAGGGTTCGGGAAGTGAAGGGAAAGTGAAGGGGGCGAAGCAAAGAGGGTCAAAAGCAATGTGGGTCGGCCGCAGGCGTTTCAGAGCGCCTAATCATCGCTTGAAGCCAGATGAGGATCTGGGTTGCGGAGGGGCAGATTTCCGCAAGCTGCCGCCAGCGCATTCAGCCACCCGGATTGCTGGTGCACTATGCCTCAGCGAGCCAGGGGCGGGGGAGCCCAGGAGCCCTGGGCCGGCTGGTCGGCGGCGGTGAGATTGCCCACCATGTCACGCAGGTCGGCCGGCACACCCTTGGGGAAATTGCCGGCCACCCAGCGCATGAAATCACGCACCTCCACCGCGGTGGAGGTCGGAATCGGCGCGCGCGAAGCGGTTGAGCGTTGGGTGATGCTGACGCCGCGCGGGGAGGCCTGGCCGGAAAACCGGTGTTCGCCGACCGCGAGTTCGAAGCGCTGGATCTTGCGGGTGTCCGCATGGCGCCACTCGGTGAGGAGCGAGCGGTTGAGCGAGCGCCACTGCTGGCTGATCAGGTTGCCGGAGGTCTTCGCCGGCCGGGCGGTCTCGAACGAGGTGCCGACGCGCACAGCCTCGAGCAGCTGATGAAAATCCTTTTGCACGGCGTAGTCCGAGAAATTGAGCTTCACGCCGCAGACCGAGTGCGTGCTGAGCACGCGGAAGTGGGCGATCTCGCAGGGAATCTCGATCTCGTGGCCCTCGATGGTGAGGCGCACCGTCGTCTCCTCACCCCGGGCGGTGTGCGCCGCGGGCGGCAGCAGCACGTTCAGGCCGTTGGTGGAGATGTTGCCGATGCGACCGCTCCAGCTGAGTCCGGCGGAGCGGGCGGCAGCGGCGCCCTTCTTGGCCGGCCGCACATCGCCGGTGAGCAGGAGACTGGCCTTCAGCGGAAAAGCGGCGCCGACGTTGTAGCGCGGACTGGAACGCTTGTCGCGCAGACGCGAGAGGAAGGCCTTCTTGAAATCAAGGATGCGCGTAAAGAGAGCCACGCCGGGCAGGCTAGGGAGGGCGCTCCACAGTTCAAGCCTGCTCCGGGCACCGGGCCATCGAATTCACAGGTGCTTGAAGAATCCGGGCCGGATGGCCTTACCTGGAAAGCACACGCCGGAGGCCGGTCAGCGCCGGGGCAGATAGCGGAAGCGGATGTCGTTTTCCGGCGCCACAACGGGGATCACCTCCGTGGCGGCGGCGCTGCGCAGGGCGGGCAGACGCACCCGGGGTTTGAGCAAGACATCGCGCTCAACCGGCCGGGACAGGGATTCCGGGGTGGGGGCGGGAAGGGACCAACCCATCGCACCGGGACCTTCGGAAAAGATCACCTCGCCGCGTCCGTCATAAATCCAAACCTGATAACCGCGACCGTAGGTGCGGATGAGGGGGCGCCCGAGCGCCGCCTCGGTTTCCTCAACGGAGAGTCCGGCTTTCAGGCGTGACCAGTCGGCAGCGCTCCCTTCAGGAGCACCCAAGCAGATGCCAAGCCCGAGGGCGGCGATGACGGAAAGCCGGCGCATGGCAGCTTATCGGCACATTCAGGCGGAACGTGAGTGCGAACCAGCGGGCCAAAACGAGTGGATCCGCCGGCCAAAGCGCGCACGAGCGCGCTGCCCGCGCCGGGCTCGACTTTGCTGCCTTAGGTGCGGCCGGTGACGGTGAACGCGGCCACCGCCTTGGAGCGGTTCTTGACCGTGAGTTCGCCCAAGGTGCTGACCAGGATGTCGGGGCCCAGGCCCTCGCGGGTGGTTTCGCTGATGATTATCTGGCCGCCGACGGCGAGACTTTGGAGACGGAAGGCGAGGTTCACCGTGTCGCCCAGCGCCGTGAAATCCATGCAATGCGTGGCACCGACGTTGCCGACGATGGCCGGGCCGGTGCTGATGCCGTATTTGATGGGCAGGCGGAAACGCGGATCAAACTCGGCATGCAGCGAGGGCAGTTCGTCGCGGATGGCGAGGGCGGCCAGAACCGCGCTGCGGGCATGGTCCTCGTGCAGAATGGGCGTGTTAAAGAGCGCCATCACACCGTCGCCGATGAACTTGTTGACGATGCCGCCGTGCTTCTGCACGAGCCCGGAAACGAGCTCGTGGTAGCGGTTGAGCACGCTGAGCAGCAGATCGGGCGAGGTTTCCTCCGAGAGGCTGGTGAAGCCCTCGAGGTCCGTGAACATGACCGTCACCGGCTGGAGATCGCCGCCGAGCTTGAGGTGGGACGGGTCGCGGAGCAGGATTTCCACGACCTGCGGGGCAACGAAACGGGCGAAGGTCGCACGGATCTCGTCCTGCTGCCGGCGCAGCATCTCGGTTTCCTGGCGCGCCTGGAGCCGCTTGTCGATGCGGGCGGAGAGTTCGCGGATGGCGAAGGGCTTGGCGAGGTAGTCGTCGGCGCCGATGTTGAGGCCGTGGATGCGGTCCTCGGGCTCACTGTGCGAGGTGAGGAAGATGATGGGAATGCCCTGGGTCGACGGATCGGCCTTGAGCGTCTTGCACACCTCGAAGCCGTCCATGCCGGGCATGTTCACGTCGAGCACGATGAGGTCGGGTCGCGGTTCCTGACGGGCGCGGGCCAGTCCGGCATTGCCGTCGGGAGCCTCGATCGGCTCGTGACCCATCAGGGTGATCACATCCGAGATCAGCTGGCGGCCAAGGGGCAGGTCATCGACAATGAGAATTCTCACGTTGGTCCGACCCTTGTAAGGGCATTACCGCCGGCTTGTCGAGGCGCTTGGGGCCGGCCGGAGCAACGGGCTCACTTTTCCTCGCCCAGAATAATGACCGGCGGCATCTCAACCGTGCCCTTGAACTGCTTCTGGCGCACCACGACGACATCGTCCGTCGTGCGGCCGAACCAGTCCACGCCGACCCGCGACATGCGGACAAGCGCCTGCTCAAAATTCTTGCCCGGAGCGCCGATGTTCAGGCGGATGGTCCAGATGGACTGGTTGACCTTGCCCTTCTCCCACTTGCGCAGGTCATAGACCTTCACGATGACGAAGTAGCGTTCCTCCTTGAGGCTGTGCTGGACGGCGATGTCGTTCACCGACGGCACGAAGGCCTCCTGCGAACGCTTGAGCGAGGTGGCCAAGCCGAGCAGGCGGGCGATGTTCTGGCGGTCGGCCTCGGCGGAATTGGCGTCCACCTGCTGGTTCATGAAGTCGTCGGCGTAGATCGCATTGAGGTTGCTGCGCTCGGCCACCTCCCAGCCGACATCACCGGCCTGGCCGCCCAGGGCGGCGGCAATGCCATCCTGGGTGTTGGTGGTATCGGTGGAGAGGCTGGTGCGGCCGGTCATCTCCTGCATCGAGGCGCGGGGCGCGGTCACGCCCCAGTGCACGACCATGAGCAGGTCGGCCTGGTGGGCGGAGGCGGCGGGCCAGTATTCGCGCTTGGCGAGTTCGAAGGCTAGGTGGCCGGCGATCTTGCGGAAGGGCATCTTTTCCAGCGTGCGGTCCACGGTGTTGCCGCCGAAAAAATTGCCGGGCATCACGACATAGGTCTCGGGCTTCGCCTTGCCGTCGGCGAATTTTTCCCGGGTGTAGTTCTGGTCGGCGAGGGCGATGACCATCACATGATCGTCGGCCGGCAGCAGCCCGGGCAGGCCGCAACCGAGCAGCGCACAGGCAAGTGGGACAACGGGCAGGCGTGGAGAGGGCACGGACGGAAGGGTTGGCGGGTAATGGACTCATCCCCGGCGCCACGTCAACGCGCCCGGAGGCAGACTGTCCGACCTCTGGCAAAGAAACTTGGGCCGGCTGCAAAGATTCACACAAAAACCCGGGGCTTAGGAGTTGCCCGAAGCGGCCCGCGCTGGAAATCTTTGCCGGGCTGTTGCCCATCAACCCCATGAAAGAACCCACTCCCAGCAAGGCGCCGGAGACGGCGTCGTCGGTGCACTCCTTCTCTATTTCACGGCGGAAGTTTCTCCAACGCTGCAGTGCGTTGGCCGCGGTGACCGGCCTGCCGGCCTGGTTTGTCGAGCGCCAGCAGCTGCAGGCGGCCGAGACCGACGCGGCGATCGCCAAGGCCAAATCCGCCAACGGCAAACCCGGCATCGCGCTGATCGGTTGCGGCGGCATGGGCACCTGGGACGGCCAGAACGCCGGCAACCACGGCAACCTGCTCGCCGTATGCGACGTGGATACCAGCCGCACGGCCGCGGCGGCCGCAAAATACCGCGAACTCGGGCACAATCCCGAGGTTTATTCCGATTTCCGCCGCGTGCTTGAGCGCAAGGACATCGACGTGATCGTCAATGCCACGCCCGACCACTGGCATACGCTGATCAACATCGCCGCCGCCAAGGCCGGGAAGGATATTTACGGGGAAAAACCCCTCACACTGACCGTGGACGAGGGCCGGCACGTCATCAAGGCGGTGCGCGACAACAAGGTCATTCTCCAGACCGGCACGCAGCAGCGCAGCATGCAGCGTTTCCGTCTCGCCTGCGAGCTCGTGCGCAACGGCCGCCTCGGCAAGCTGAAGGTCGCCAAGGTCTGGCTGCCCGCGGGGCTGCGCGAGGGGCCGTTCAAGCCGTCGCCCGCACCCGATGGGCTCAACTGGGACTACTGGCTCGGGCCGGCCCCGGCCATCAGCTATACCAAGGAGCGCTGCCATGGCACGTTCCGTTTCTGGTATGAATATTCCGGCGGCACGATGACCGACTGGGGCGCACACCACAACGACATCGCCTACTGGGCGGTCGGCCAGATCGCCCCCCAGAGCGTCGAGTCCACGCGCCTCTCCGAGCCCATCCCCGGCGGCTACACCACGATCGCCGACTACGAAGTGCGCTACACTTACGCCGACGGCACCGGCCTGCACATCTTCTCGACCAAGGATGACTCGATCTACGGCGCCAAGAACAACCCCGAGGGCCAGCGCAACGGCATCCGCTTCGAGGGCCCCGAGGGCTGGATCTGGGTCAACCGCGACGAGATCAAGGCCAGCGATCCGGAGCTGCTGCGCAAGCCGCTGCCGGCCGACGCCACGCGTCTCTATGCCAGCAAGGACCACATGCTGAACTTCTTCGACTGCGTGAAGTCGCGCGAGCTGCCGATCTGTGACGTCGAGACCGGCCACCGCTCGGCCAACATGTGCCACCTCGGGGCGATCTCGCTCCGCACGAAGCGCAAGCTCAAGTGGGACTATGAAAAGGAACTTTTCGTCGGCGCCCACGCCAAGGAGGCCAACACCTACCTGAAGCGCGAGATGCGCGCCCCCTACGACTACTCGTTCTGCGGGTGAGCGCAGGTCCCCCTGCCAAAACACGAAGGCCGCCGGATACCGGCGGCCTTTTTTGTTATTGGAATAGCCGGCGCAGACTGGATCCGGTCAGGATTTAAAGCCGACCACCCGCACCAGCAGGACCTCGACCTTGGCCGCACCCCAGTCACCGATGATTTCCCAGGTGTGAAGCTTGGCGAGATCCATGCCCGGGGTTTTGCCGGCCTTCGCCTCGGTGCCGGGCTTGGTGAGATCGATCCGCAGGCGCTGGTCCGCGCCGCGGGCCAGTCCGCTCAGGGGGATGGGCCAGGACCATTCGGTGCCGTCCTTGTCGATGAGCTTGAAGTTGAGGCTGCCGGCCTGGTTGGCGTTGCCGATGACATAGTCGATCTCGATGATCGGCGTTTTGTGCAGCTTGAGCATCGTCTTGCTTTCGCCGAGATTGCCCTTGCCGCTCGAAGCCTGGATCAGCGCGCCTTTGCCGGGCAGGTCGATGATCTTCTTGTTCCAGTCATTCCACGCATATTCATAGCAGCGGTAAACCGGACCTTCCGGCCCGTCGCGCGAGATGCGCTTGAAGTCGAGCAGAACCTCTTCCTTGGCGGCGAAGGCCGCCACCGGCAGAAGGAGAACGGCACCGAGACTGAGGGATCGAATGAGGGGGATCAGACGAGGGGGTGTCATGTCGGGTTGGGGGTGACGGGAATAATCTGGCAGAAGCCGTTCCTGAATGAAGCCGAAAGTTGCCCCGATGCGCAGTCGTGGTGAGCCGGGTGGATTGAAATGCAGGCCTGACACCGGCCGGGGCCGGCCCAGGCTCCGGGCATGAGGGTCATGTGCTACCGTTGTTTCTGGCCGCAGGCGCACTGCTGGTGCGGGTCGCTGCATGCCATGCCGACCCGCACGCGGTTCGTGTTCCTCATGCACCCGAAGGAATTCAAGGAGGAGAAGGCGGGCACCGGCCGCCTCACGCACCTCTGCCTGCCCAACAGCGAACTGCACATGGGCGTGGGGTTTGACCGGCACGACGAGGTGCAGGCGCTGATCTCCGATCCGGCGAACCACTGCGTGCTGCTCTATCCCGGCCGCGAGGCGCGAAATCTCTCGCAGGGCGAGCTGGCCCCGGCGGACCTCGGCGGCCGTCGGCTGGTGGTTTTCCTGCTGGATGCCACCTGGCCGCTCGCGCGCAAAATGCTCCGGCTCAGCCCGGGCCTGCAACGGTTGCCGCGCATCATGTTCACGCCGACGGCGCCGAGCCGCTACATCATCAAGCAGCAGCCGCAGGAGGGCTGCCTGTCCACGCTGGAGGCCGTGCACGAGCTCCTGCTCGTGCTGGAAAAGAGCGGGCTCGACCGCTACGAACGCCCGAACCAGCTGCTGGACGTCTTCGACCGCATGCAGAAATTCCAGATCGCCTGCGCCTCCGACCCGGATCGCCCCGGCTACCGGCGCAACCGCTACAGCGATCCCCAAACGCGCGACAAGGCACGGGGTGAAAGCGGACGCCGCCGGGATAATTTCCTGAAGTTGCCGGGGGTGTGACGTGGAGGGCCCATCTCCCGCTGGGCCGCGACTCAGCGGGAGCTGAGTCCTCCAAAAATCCTCACACCAGCTTCGACTGCACCAGCTTGCTGACGGCGCCAAAGTCGATGAGCGCAGCCTCGGGACGCTGCTTGAGCGCACCGATGACCTTGCCCATTTCCTTCTTGGTCGTGGCACCGGTAGCGGCGATGACCTCGGCCACGAGGGCCTCGAGCTTGGCCTGGTCGAGCCCCTTGGGCAGATACTTCTCCAGGATGGAAATTTCGGCCGAATTGGCGGCGACCAGGTCGGCGCGCCCGCCTTTCTCGAACTCGGCGCGGGCGTCAGACAGGTTCTTCACGGCCTTGCGCAGGGTCGCAAAAGTCAGCGCCTCGTCGATGTCCTTGTTGGCGTCCATCGCGGCGCGCTTGATGGCGGCGTCCATGGTGCGGAGCGCGGTGGTCGTGGCCGCGTCGCGGGCTTTCATGGCGGTGACGATGTCGGCGCGGAGCTGGTCGTAGGTGGGAGAGGACATGGCGGAATAGGATACGGGGCGAGTCCAGTGCGTCACGGCAACCGGGTCAAGAGCGGCTCAGGAGCCCACCGGGGCGACAGTCAGAAAGCGCAGCACCGGCGCGGCGGCGGCGCGGGATTCGGCGAGCGAAAGCGTAAAGCGGACTTCCCAGTCGTTTTGTCCCTCGGGATCCACCAGCACCTGGGCGATCTGCCACTGGCCGACTTCCTCGGAGAGATGCGTGTTCAGGGCGGAACGGCCTTCCGGATCGAGTCGGTAACGACCGCGGGCTTCAAAGTAGGCGGCAAAGGATTTTTCGAGACGGCGGGCTTCGGCCAGCTGCGCGCTCTCCGGGGTGGCCCCGGCGGCCGGCTCAGGCTCGGCAAGGCGAGCAGCGGCGGCGTCCCAGTCCCGGGCGGCGGCGTCCTGGAGGAAGCCCAGAATGTCGATGCGCACGGCCCGCCGGAAGGCCGCGAGGTCGCGCGTGACGTCGTAGCTCGAGGGCCGCGCCGGTTTGTCGGCGGCTTCCGCGGCGACGAACTCCGGGTTGCGCAGGCGCTCCCATTCCTCAAGCAAGCTCGAATCGATCGCCCGGATGAGCTCGCGGAAGTAGTCCTCCATTTCCACGACGGATTCCGTCTTGAACGACTCGGGCACGGTCTGGGAAAGGACCTTGAAGGTCTGCATGAGGTGCCGGAGCAGCAGGCCCTCGCTGCGTTCGAGACCGTAGAAGCGGATGTAGTCGGCGAAGGACATATACCGCTCAAACATCTCGCGCGCGATGGACTTGGGCCGGATGTTTTCCCCCTCGACCCACGGGTGGGCGGCGGCGAAGGCGTTGAAGGTGTCGTAGAGGAACTCCCGCTGCGGTTTCGGGTGCTCGGTGATTTCCTCCAGCTGCGCCATGCGCTCGTCGTAGGGCACGCCGGCGGCCTTGAGCTCGTTGAGTTTCTCCGTCTTCAGCCGGTCCACCTGTTTGCGCAGGATCTGCTCGGGGTCTTCCACGATGGCTTCACTGAGTGTCAGCACACTGAACGGGTAGTCCGCGCTCTCGCGGTCCAGCTTGGGCAGTGTGTCGATCAGGTAGAGGGAGAGCGCCTGGTGAAGCGAGAAATCGTCCTGCAACGCGACGTTCACCCGGACCTTGCGCCCAGCGGGCGGACGGTCGGCCCGCGGCAGGATTTCAACGATGCCGCGATCCACGAGGGCGCGGAACAGCTGCCAGGCGCGCTTGCGCAGGGCGGCCTTCTTCGCGGGCTTCTCATGGCAGTCGCGCACGAGCCGCTGCATCGCGCGGCAGCCGTCGGTGTCGCGGCCAAGCATGAGCAGCAACATGCCGTGGGTGACGGAGAAGCGGGAGACCAGTTCCTCGGCGGGCGCGGTCATGAGTTTCTCAAAGGTTTTGGCGTCCCAGCCGACGGTGCCCTCAGGGGCGGCCTGTTTCACGAGTTTCTTTTTCTTCGCCGGGTCGGCGGCGGCCTTGGCCTCCGCCTGCTTGTTGGCGATGATGTGTTCCGGCGCCTGCACGACAACGTAGCCCTGGTCGTCGTAACCGGCCCGGCCGGCGCGCCCGGCGACCTGACGGAAATCCCGCACGCTGAGGATGGCGGCCTTCTGGCCGTCGTATTTCCACAGCTGCGTGAACACGACGGTGCGGATCGGCACATTGATGCCGACGCCGAGCGTGTCGGTGCCGCAGATGAGCTTGAGCAGACCCTTCTGCGCGAGCTGCTCGACCAGGATGCGGTATTTCGGGAGCAGGCCGGCGTGGTGGACGCCGATGCCGTGGCGCAGCCAGCGTTTCATGTCGCGGCCGTAGGGGCTGTTGAACTTCACGCGCTCGAGCTCGGTGGCGAGGGCGGCCTTTTCCTCCTTGGTGCAGACGTTGAGGCTCATCAGCGCCTGCGCGGCCTCGGAGGCAGCGCGCTGGGTGAAATGAACGAGGTAGATCGGCGCGCGCTTGAGCAGGAGCAGGTCGGAGAGTTTTTCCGGCAGCGGCGTCTCGGAGTAGTCAAAACTGAGGGGCACCGGCCGGCGGTCGCTGCGGACGGTGAGCGACGGCGCGCCGGTGAGCTTCGTCATTTCCCGCTCGAAAAACTCGGTCGAGCCCAGCGTGGCCGACATGAGGAGGAAGCGGGCCTGCGGGAGCGTGAGCAGCGGCACCTGCCAGGCGTAGCCCCGCTCGGCGTCGGAGTAGTAGTGAAACTCGTCCATGATGACCGCGCCGAGGGGCGCGGTGTCGCCGCGGGCGAGGGCGATGTTGGCGAGGATCTCGGCCGTGCAGCAGAGGACGGGCGCCTGCGGGTTGACCGACGCGTCGCCCGTCATCATGCCAACGTTCTCGGGGCCGAAGTCGCGGCAGAGGCTGAGGAACTTTTCGTTCACCAGCGCCTTGATCGGGCAGGTATAGACCGACTGGCGGCCGGCGCAGAGTTCCTTGAAGTGCAGCGCGGCCGCGACGAGGGATTTGCCGGAGCCGGTCGGCGTGTTGAGGACAACGTTCTGGCCGTCGAAGAGGGCGAGAATGGCTTCCTCCTGTTCCGGGTAGAGGGTGATGCCCTTCGCCGCCATGGCCGCGAGGAAACGATCGAGCACGACACCCGAATCAGGGCGACCGGGCAGCGGCGCAAGCGGAGGCAGAGCCGGAACAGTCATCCGAAGGCAAGGGGGTGGTGGGCCGCAAGCTCGCGCGCACTAAGCGCGGCCGCCAGCGGGCTGCCCACCAACCGGCGGGAAACACGCCGGGCCGTGGAGCGGCCGGTCATCAGCCGATGGCGAGCAGCTCGACCTCGAAAATGAGCGTCGCGTTGGGCGGAATGGCTCCCGGATAGCCGCCCGCGCCGTAGCCGAGGTGCGGCGGGATAGTCAGGCGCACCTTGTCGCCAATCTGCATTCGGGCCACGCCCAAATCCCAGCCGCCGATGACCTGGCCCAGACCGAGGCCGAAATGAAACGGCTCGTCGCGGTCCACGGAACTGTCGAACTTGCTGCCGTCGGTCAGCCAGCCGGTGTAGTGCACGGTCACGAGATCGCCCTTCTTGGGGGACGCGCCGGTGCCGGCCTTGAGTTTTTCAATGAGGAGTTGGTCGGAGGCCATGGGGCAAAGACAAGCCCGCGCGACGGAGCCGTCAACGGGCAAACCGGGGCTCAGGCCACGGACGTGATGGTCCGCTCGCTGCGCCGGGCGCCGAGGGTGAGCGTGATGCGGTCGCCCTGCCGGCGGCCGACCAGCTGCCGGCCCAGCGGCGAGGAAGGCGTGGTTACCATCACCATCGCGCCGTCGGTCTCGACCTCGGTGCCCCCGGCGCGGGGACCGATGAAGTAGCGGCTGTTGTCGTCGAGTCGCACCAGCGCGCCGAGGGCGATGGCCTCGCCCGGGCCGAAATCGCGGGGTTTCAGTGCGGTGAACTGGGCGACGGCCTCGGCGGCCTCCTCGGCGGCCCGGGACTGGCCGTGGGCGAGGTAGGAGGCCTCGAGGCCGCGGGTGTCGTATTTGTCCTCGGCCTTGTTCTCCTCGTGCGTCGCCTCCTCATGGGTGGCGAGGGCCGCCTTGGTCATGGCTTCGAGTTCGGCCCGGAGATGGGCGAGGATGCGCGCGTGCAGTTCGGTCTTGGGCATGATCAGGGCGTGCGGGGGCGGTCGTTGGTGAAACTCACGCGTTCAAGGATGGCGGTGAGGCGCGTGGAGAGCTGGTTGTCTTCCTCCTCCTTCGTGAGCCGGTAGGTGCTGCGCTGGGTCACGCGCTCGGCCAGCTCGATGCTGATGGCATAGACATGGCGGTCGCGCACAAAAATCAGCGTGCCGCGCTTGGCCACGGCGGGATCAGCCGGCGGACCGTCGAGCACGCGGCTGAGGTGCTCAAAGTGAGATCCACCGGGCAGCAGCGAGTAGCCGATCAGGGCGCCCCCCTGCAAATCCGGCAGGAAGCGGGCGCTCTCGACCGAGGCCCCGCGGAATCGGGACGCGAAGTTGGCCATCACGACATCCGTGAAGAAGAACAGCAGGTAGTCGCGCAGGCCGCGCGTGTCGTATTCCCAGCGCTGGGAGGCATCCATCGGGAAGCAGGCCACGCTGATGTGCGTGCCGTAGTTGTCCTGGAAGGTGACCACGTTCTCCGTGTCACTGATCGTGCCGCCCAGTTCGGTCAGGACGGGAGCGCGGATCCGAAACTGTGCGGTGGGCGAGACGTAGTTGTCGCCGTCCATGCGCCCGATCAACGGGGCCGCCATCACGGCGATGGCCGAGAGCCCGAAGGCGCAGCTGAGGAACAGAACGGACCGGAACATGAACGGGCAGGATGAAGGCAAGCGGACGAATTGGCAAGAGAGCCTCAGACCGCGAAGTCGCGCCAGAGTGCCACGGGCACCTGCTCGGCGCGGGATTGAGCGCTGAAGCCGGCGGCCTCCAGCCGGGCGAACCAGCGGGCGGCGGCCTCGGGCGCGAGCTTGCCGCGCAGGATGGAGCCGAGCTGCTTGCGGCGCTGCTGGAAGCAGGCGCGGATGAGCGCCTTGGTTTCGGCCGGGAAGATGAACGGTTCCGGCAGCCGCGCAAGGTTCAGCAGCACCGATTCGATGTCGGGCCGCGGGTGGAAACACGCGGCCGGCACCCGGTGGCCGGGCTCGAGGGCGAAGGCGGATTGCAGGAAAATCGAGATGGCCCCGAACAGCTTGGTGCCGGGCTTGGCCACATAACGCTCGGCGGCCTCGAGCTGGAGCATCAGCACCATGCGGTCCGGCAGCGGCCCCGAGAGCACGGCATCCATCCACGGCGTGGAGATCGCGTAGGGCAGGTTGGCGACGATTTTGAATGGCTTGGTTGGTAGCGCCGTTCTGTGACCGCCGGCCGTATCCGCGGGAAGGCGGTCACTGACCGCCGCGACAGGATCAAACCCCGCCAGCGGAAAATCCATGGCGTCGCCTTCCATCAAGTGCAGCCTCGGGTGGGAGGGCACCAACGTCTCGGTGAGATGCGCGTGGAGCTGGCGGTCTTTCTCCACCGCCCAGACCTCGGCGCCCGCTTCAAGCAATGCAGACGTCAGCGTGCCGAGTCCGGGGCCAACCTCGACCACGGTGTCGCCGGCCTTGATACCGGCGAGGTCGAGGGATTTGCGGACGATGTTGCCGTCCACGAGGAAATTCTGCCCGAGAAACCGCTTCGGCTGGTGCCCGAGCTTGGCGAGCAGTTCGCGGGTGCCTGTCGGAGTCAGCGGCATGGTCAGACTGGTTGCGGGAGCCGCTTGCGCATGGTCAGGTCGGTCGCCTCATACCCGAGTGACTCGTAGAGCGAACGAGCGATCCGGTTTTGGGCGAAGACATGGAGGCCGATGCGACGCAAGCCGAGTGCGGTGACCGCAGTCTCGAGCAGAAGCATCGCTTCACGACCATGGCCTCGACCACGGAATTCGTCGCGGATATGGAAATCGTAGAGGTAGGCATCGTCGCCCTGCCGGGCAAACCAGAGGCTGCCGACGACACGGGCATCAGCGGCATCGACCACCAGGTAAAGATAATGTCCGGGTGACGCCAAACCTTCCGGCAGCAGGCGATTGAGACTTTCTTCGGCTTGGGCGGGCGCGATGTTTTCCTGCCAGTCGCCGTTGGCCACCTTGGCAGCAGCGTAATCCGGAACCGTTCGCCGGCGCCACTCGGCGAAGTCGGTCGCGGTCATCGGCTGAAGGGTGAGGGCCATGCTCAGGCGGTTTGAAACGCGGAAATCAGTGCGGCGGGATCGGGCGCCCGCATGAGCGACTCGCCCACGAGCAGGGCGTGGGCGCCGCAGGCGCGGGCGCGGGCGGCGTCGGCGCCGGAGGTGAAACCGCTTTCGCTGACGGCGATCACATCCTTCGGGAAAAGCGGGATGAGGCGCTCGGAGAGACCGATGTCGGTCTTGAAAATGGCGAGGTCGCGGTTGTTCACGCCGATGATTTTCGCGCGATGCATCACGGCCCGGTCGAGTTCATCCTCGTTGTGGATTTCAAACAGCGCGTCGAGTCCCGCGGCCTGGGCGGCGGTGTGCAGGGCGGTGATCTCACCGTCGTCGAGCGCGCGGACGATGATCAGGATCGCGCTGGCGCCGGCCTCGCGCGCCTGCACGACCTGGATCGGGTGAACCATGAAATCCTTGCGCAGCGCGGGTATGGCCGGCGGGTTTTGACTGAAATCGGCCGCCACCTCGATCAGGTCGGCGAGGGTGCCGCCGAAGAACTCAGTGTCGGTGAGGATGGACAAGGCGCTGGCCCCGGCGGCGCGGTAGGCACGGGCTTGGGCGAGGGCGGAGGCGCCGGCCTTGATGTCGCCGGCGGAGGGCGAGCGGCGCTTGATCTCGGAAATGATGGCCAGCTTCCGGTCGGACCGGCGCAGGGCCGCGGCGAAGGAGGGCGGACGCGGCAGCCGGTGGTTCAGCTCGGCCAGTTCGGCGGCATAGACCGGCCGCACCAGCGGGGCGATTTCGCGGCGCTTGTGGGCCATGATTTCCGTTAACTTGTCCATGAGGAAGCCACCACGAAACACACGAAACACACGAAAGGAATAGGAAAATGCCGGGCTTTTTTGGTGTATTTCGTGTGTTTCGTGGTTACCCCAAGGACATGACGCCGATAGACGAACTTCGCCAGACGATGGCCCGGTTGCGGGCGCCGGACGGGTGTCCGTGGGACCGGGAGCAGACGCACCAGACCCTGGCGCGCTGCCTGATCGACGAGTGCAGCGAACTGCTCGACACGATTGACCGGAACGACATCCCGCACATGCGCGAGGAACTGGGCGACGTGCTCATCCAGGTGGTTTTCCACGCGCAGCTGGCCGCCGAACGCGGTGATTTCAACTTCGACGACGTGGCCCGTGAGATCAACGACAAGCTCGTGCGCCGCCACCCGCATGTCTTCGGCGACCACGGCAAGCTCGGCACCGCCGGCGAGGTCATCACCAAGTGGGAACAGATCAAGGCGACCGAGAAGAAGAACGGCCCCGCGCAGATCGGCGTGTTCAAGGACCAGCCGCCGCGCCTGCCGGCCCTGATGTTTGCCGAGGCCGTGGTGAAGCAGATCGAGAAGAAATCCCTGCCCGCCGACGGCATCGTGGATCAGGCAGCCATCGCCCGGACCGCGAACGGACTCACCGAGTCCGAGGCGGGCCGACGGCTGTTTGAACTCGCCGCCGCCTGCCGCCAGGCAGGCATCGATCCCGAGATGGCCCTGCGCAAGGAATGTGACCGCGTGATGCGCGATGTCGAAAGCCGTGTCCAGTCCCGAGCCTGAGCCCGCGCTGCCCCCCGCCGCTGCGGCGGAGTGGCTGCTGCCGTTTCTCGATTTCCTCGCCAAGGAGCGGCGTTATTCCGCCTACACCGTCCGAAATTACCGGCAGGCGGTGGAGGATTTCGCCGCGTGGCTGAAGCAGAGCGGCCGGGCGCCGGACGCGTTTGCGATGCTGGGCGCGCGGGACGTGCGCGACTTCGTCATCGAGGCACAACGACGCTTCGGCCGGCGCACGCTGCACAACCATGTGTCGGGCTTGCGGACGTTCTACCGCTACTGGATGCGCGAGGGCCGGCTGAAGAAGAACCCCTTCACGGGCGTGCCGCTGCCCAAGCTGGAGAAACCGCTGCCGAAATTCCTGACCGAGTCACAGATGCTGAAACTGCTGGCCGGACCGGATACCTTGCGGGCGCAGGAACAGATCGGCGAGTTCACCGCCTTGCGCGACCGGCTGGTGCTGGAAGTCATCTACGGCGGCGGCCTGCGCGTGAGCGAGGCCGTGGGGCTAAACTATGGCGCCGTGGACTTCGGCACCGGCAGTGCCCGCGTGCTCGGCAAAGGCCGCAAGGAGCGGATTTGTCCGCTCGGCGACACGGCCATGGCGCTGATCCGGAAATTCCGTGACACCCACGCGCGACGCCCCGGTCCGACCGACCCGGTGCTCGTGTCCGAGCGTCATGGCCGGATGAGCCCTGTCGAGGTGCAGAAGCTGGTGAAGAAGTATCTCGCCCTGGCCGACCTGCCGATGGACATCACGCCGCACAAGCTGCGGCATTCCTACGCCACGCACCTGCTCAACGCCGGCGCCGACCTGCGCTCGGTGCAGGAGCTGCTCGGCCATGCCAGCCTCACCACCACGCAGATCTACACCCACACGAGCGTGGCGCGCCTGAAGGAGATCCATGCCAAGGCGCATCCGCGGGCGTAGGCTGGAGTCGGACAGCTGGTGCGCAGAAGTGTGCCCGAGGCCGGAAATTCCGGACTGCACGGGGGCAGAAGTCACCTGGACAGCAAATCCGCGAGCATCAGCTCGGCGCGGGCACGCTCGGCGTCGGTTCCCTCTGATTGTTGCCCGGCCTTGCAATCCTGGATCGCGCCGTCGCGGTCACCCAGTGCAAGCCGGGCTTCGGCGCGGCCCAAGTAGGCTGCAATGCTGCCAAACCGGTCGATTGCGAAACCGAATTCCGCGGCCGCACCTGTGTAATCGCGAGTGACGAGTTTCCGCGCACCACTCTGCCTGAACTTCTCCGCTTCAACTTTGGCATCCGCTTCCATGGCTCTGGTGGCAGCAGCACTGTCCCGGAGTTCGTCAAAGCGGCGACCGGATCGGGTGACGACCCAGGCTTCGGCGATGCGTCCCTGGCGATAGGTGCCTTCGCCCCAGAGACTGCCGTTTTCATAGTAGGCCTTGAATAGTCCGTCAGGCACGCCGCCGCGAAAAGCGATCTCGAAGCGCCGACCTTCGGGAAGCTGGTAGGTGTGGATGCCGTCCTGGTCACGCCCCTCCCGGCCCGCGGAATCGGGCGGGCGAGTGGTGACGCGCCTGCCACGATAGCGGAGTCCAGTTTCCAACTGATAAACGCGGGCGTCGTCGTAGCCGCCAGTCTCCTGCTGCGGCCGCGGTTCGGTGACAATCAGTCCGCCAGAGTCAACCACGGCGAGCACTTCATGGCGCCGGACGGTGGTTCCATCGGGCAGGCGGACGGTCAGCGGAGAGCCCCAGTGGCGCCGGATGGGAAACTGAAAGGCGATGTCCGCGCCCTCGACATGGGGGAAAGCCTTTACGTAGCGATCCGGGCCGACGATGTCGTCGTAATGGATCATGATGCGGTCCGGATTCTCGATGTAGAATTGGTCGAGAGCGGCACTGGGCTGGCGCGGAAGCATTCCCTTGAGCCGGTTGGACTCACGAACCTTGGTGAAGGCGGTAAATAAACCGAACACCAGCAGCGCGGCGGTCGTGACGACAAGCATGATGCCCACACGCCCGAACCCTCGTTGTGGCCGGGCATCGGGTGAGAAAGGAAGCGACCCTGGAATCTGATCCATCGGATAAAAGGCCTGATGGCGACTCAATGGCGCGTGCTAGCGGCAGCGGCAAAACAAAAAGCCGGATCGGAAGGCCAGTTGTCTGCTGCCCAAACGCAAGAGTTTCTGAAAGAAGCCTCCTGATCGGGCTCTATTTAAGCGGCACGCGGGCAGAGGACGCGTTGCCGGTCTGGTCGTAGAGGATGATTTCGACGGAGGTGGCGCCGGCGGCGCGGGCTTCGGGGAGTTCGAGGCGGAAGGATTCCTCGCGGGCGTCGAGCAGGCCGTCCACGGGGTGCATGACGACGTCGCGCACGCCGTTGTTCAGCACGAACTCGGCGCCTTCGAGCAGGGCGAGCGCGTCGCGGCCGGTGATCGTGACCAAAAGTTTGCCGTCGGCACGACTGATCTGGGTGCCGGTGATGACGGGGGGCGTGCGATCCACCAGCAGGCTGTCGGTCTCGAAGGTATAGGTGATGCGCTGACCGGCGGGGCGCGGGGCTTGTTCGGCGACGTTGAGGCGAGTGAGGTAAAGTCCCTCGGCGAGGCCGCCAGTCTCGAATTGCACGAAGCTGTCGGTTGTGCCGACCGTCAGGTCGGTCCAGTCGCCCTGTGCGGTGTCCGGGCGGATCGAGAAGGTGTAGGCGAGGGCGTCCCCGTCGGGGTCGTTCACGCTCCAATAGACGACCTGCACGCCGGTTTGCGGGATGACCTGGCTGTTGAGCAGGGCGCCGCGACGCTGGCCGGGCGAAGGCTCGTCCTTGTTGTCCCGCTGGCTCGGGAACAGCAGCTGGCCGAGCGTGGCGACGACGGTCGGAGCAGGCTCGGGCGCGGGCACGATGCCCTGATTTGGCGGGAAGATGCGGAAGTCACTCAGCGAGGGACGGCGATTCTGCGGGCGGTGATACTGCACGGCCTTGTCCAGCTGGAAGTCGGCCGCCTTGCCCGGCAGGGTCAGCCGGTAACGCACGTAACGGCCGCGCAGGCTGTCGGCGGTGAAGCCGCCGTCGCGCAGGGTGAGCTTGGTCCACGGGGACCAGCCCTCGAGTTCGTCGTTGCCGTAGTTGGTGCTGATCTCGAGTTGGAGCGCCGATTCGTCGAGTCCGCGCAGGCGCGGGAAACGCACGGCACCGAGGTCGCCGGCCTGGCCGAGGTCGAGGCGCTTGGTCTCGAGGCTGCGCTCGGCGGCGCCGTTGAAGGCCATGAGCGCGAGGCCGGGGGCGTTGTTGCGCAGGAGCAGGTAGCGGCCGTCGTCGAGAACCGCCAGGTCGTTGAGCTGGGCCGAAGCGCTGCCGGCGAACGTCAATGAGCGGCGGGCCGCCGGATCGTAGCCGAAGGTGTCGCCCTGTTCGCCGGCGGTCAGCAGCAGCCAATCGCCATGGCGGGCGAGCCGGTAGAACGAGACGTTGGGCTTGCCCATGACGCTCTCGGGGAACCCGTCGGCCGGGAAACGCACCACGGTGCTGCGACCGGCGAAGGCGGGCTTGGTGGTATCACGATCGGGGGCACGGCTGTCGTCCTTGGTCTCGGCGGGCGGCTTGGCCGCGAGGCGCAGGGCGTCGCCCGGCGTGAACACGAGGGCGGCGTGGAAACCGCCTTCAGCGTCGGGCAGCAGGTCCACGACCTCGGCGTCGCGGTTTTCCTGGAGAAAGAGCGGGGCGCCGCCGGCCGCGGCGAAGCTGTAGAGATTTCCCTTGGGCGAGGAGCCGGCAACGATGCGGCCGTCGCTCAGGCGGGCGAGGCGGCGGACGTTGCGGTCGCGGATCTCGCCAAAGAGCGTGATGCCGCGGTCGGAGAGCAACGTGTCGTTCTCGACCTTGCCCTCGATCACGCCAGCGGCGGCGAGTTTCTTGAGGTCGAGCTTGTAGATTTTGCCGGGATTGCCGGTGGCGGCGAGCACGGTGCCGTCGGGCAGAGCGAGCAGGTCGAAGACCGAGTCGGCGGGCAGCGGAACGCGAGCGGTGGTCTTGCCGTCTTTCACGACATAGAGCGCAGCGGTTGGCGAGGTGCCGACGAGCAGCGCGCCGTCGGGCAGGGGCAGCAGGGAGATGGCGTGGGTCTCGTCCACATCGGCGACTTCGCGGACGGTGTAAGTGGAGTCCTTGGGATTGTAGGTGATTTCCTGGACCTTACCGTCGGGGCCGGTGCCGACGAGGAAGCGGTTGTTACCGAGGGCCTCGAGGTTCCAGAGGATGTCGCCGATCTTCGGGCCGGTGAGGTCGGTGAAAACCGGTCCGGGCAGGAGGCGTCCGTCGGATCGGGCGGCAAGGCCCTTGAGGTTGCGGCTGGCGACGTCGCGCCCGAAGTCGATGTCCAGCTGCTTGGTGAGGGGATCGGCGCGGAGGCCGAGGCAGGTCACCACAAAACACACGAAATACACGAAAGGGGGATTAGGGCGGAGGAACATGAAGTGGGTTTGCCGGCGTGTCATCTTGAGCGAAGCGAAGGATCCAGAGTCATCGAACAGACTGGATTCTTCGCTTCGCTCAGAATGACTGAAATTAAAGAGAACGCATCAGTCCGCGATGTTGAGCGGTTTGCGGAGCTGGATGTTGAAGAGCGTGCCGGGGAGGATGTGTTGCTCCCAGAGCGGGGCGAGGACGTCGCGTCGCTGGAAGCGGGCCTCGTCGGCGGCGCGCGCGATGCGTTCGAGCGAGCCGGGCATTTCCGCGGTGCTGTCGCGCTGGTCGGTCAGCAAGCGGGTTTTCTCGACCACGGCGACGTAGAGGCCGTCGGTGCGGCGGAACTGGCGGAGCGCGGAAATGTATTCGTCGAAGCCGCGCAACTGCGCCACGACGAAGGTGCGGGAGCGGCCGGTCAGCTCGTCGAGGGCCGGACCGTTCGTCACGATCACCTCCAGGTCCTTGCCGGCCCACTCGCGCGGGATGTCGAGGCCGAGCGCCTCGGTGCGGCTGGCCCGCTGGAAGCCGCGCCAGCCGAGGCTGAGGTCCACATGCTCGCCGGGCAGGGCGCTGGTGCGGGACACTTGGAACTGCTCGACGATGCCCTGCGGGCTGTCGGGCGTGTCCTCAACGGCGAAGCGGATGCGATCGGGGAAAACGCGCTCGTAGGGGTTGAAGAGCCACAGCGAGAGATTGCCCACGAATTCGGTCAGGCCCTGGTTGAGCCCCTGCGGCCCCGGGTAGATCTGGCTGAGCTCGACCGGCTCGCGGCCGGGAAACTCGACATTCACCGTCACGCGGAAGCCTCGGGTGAAGCCGGATTCGTTGGAGCCGTTGACCGCCTGCGCCAGGCCGGAGGCGGCGATGATCGGCAACACCTGCTCGTGGCGGACGACGCGGAAGTTGAGGGATTTCCGGTTCTGGCGCGTGGGAAAACTGATCTCAACCGGCACCATCGCGGGCTCGCGACCGAGTTCGCCGTAGATGCCGGAAAGGCGGTCCTGGCTGAACGCGCCGATGATCGGTCCGGTGTTGGAGACCTTGATCGAGTTGAGCTGGCTCGGAAGAATCGTGACCACCTCGGCGGCGGCCATCGGCAACTCGGTGGCGCCGAGCGACAGCATCGGGTGACCGAAGGCGAGGACGTGCGAACCGTCCACATGCGAAACCGTGCCCGTGCCGGCAATCGTGATGTCGCCCACGGCGAGGGCCACGGCGACGACGCCGCCGGGCTGGAGGGCGGGCGGAGCGCCGAGTGCGGAGGGTTGGGCGCCGGAATCGAGACTGCCGCCGAGGGCGTTGAAGGAAAGGCCGAGGGAGTCGAACTGCGGCGCGACCAGTCCGGCCACGAGCGGGGAAAGACCACCGGCGGTGAAAGCGGGCGTGAGCGGCTGGATGTCGCTCGGGGCGGTGGAGCGGGCGCTTTGGCCGCCCTTGATCGGGATGGGGGTGGGATTGAGCGCATCGCGCGGCGCCGGCAGCGTGGAGACTTCCAGCATGTCCTTGATCGGCGTGAAGCCGGCGTGGCGCACGGTCTCGAAGCGCTGGATCTGGTAGGCCAGCACGCCTGCGAGCTTGCCGTCAATGTAGAGCGGGCTGCCGCTCATGCCGGCCACGGCACCCATGCCCTGGACCCGCGGGTCGGTGAGTTCGCAGAGGATCATGCTCTTGCCCGGACCGAGGGCGTTGCGGAGCACGCCGGTCACCTGCACGGCGAAGGGCTCGGGGGCGCTGCCCCGGAAGACGGTCCAGACCTCGCCCTTCATGCCGGGCTGCAATTCCTCGAGCGCGAGCAGCGGGGCGTTGTGTGGCTGGGCGAAGGAAAACACGCAGGAGCAAAGGAGCAAAGCCATGCCCCGCATCATGCCTACTTGGCTGCCTCGCTGCTTGGTGTTCATGCCGAGAAGATAACGGCTGGTGGTGGAAGTTCCTTAGAGGGACTTAATGGCAGAGGTGATGACTTCGCAAGCGCGGTCAATGGCCGGGCCCTCGTGGGCGGTGCTGAGGAACCAGGCCTCGTAGGCGCTGGGCGGAAGATAGACCCCGCCGTCGAGACAGGCGCGGAAGAATCGGCCGAAGAGCTTGGCGTCGGAGGTCAGCGCGGTGGCCATGTCGCGGACCGGCGTGGGCGTGAAGAAAAGGCTCAGCATGGAGCCGACCTGCGGCGTTTGCAGCGGGAGGCCTTTCGCCAGCGCGGCGGCACGGGCGGCGCCGACCAACTGGAGGCCCATCGCATCGAGGCGCGGGTAGGGCTTCACCTCGTCGAGCAGGCGCAGTTGGGCGATGCCCGCGGCCATCGCAAGGGGGTTGCCGCTGAGCGTGCCGGCCTGATACACCGGACCAAGCGGGGCGAGGTAATCCATGATGTCGGCCCGGCCACCAAATGCGCCGACCGGCAGGCCGCCGCCGATGATTTTACCCAGAGCGGTCAGGTCGGGCGTGATTTTCTCCAGCTCCTGCACACCGCCGCGAGCGAGGCGGAAGCCGGTCATGACCTCGTCGAAGATGAGCACGGTGCCGTGGGCGGCGGTGACCTTGCGGACGTGCTGGAGGTAACCGGGGTCGGGCTTGATGAAACCGACGTTGCCGATGTAGGGCTCGAGAATGACGCAGGCGATCTGACCGGGGTTGGCCGCGAAGGCCGCGTCGAGCGCGGCGGTGTCGTTGTAGGGCAGGACCACGGTCTCGCGGGCGAAGGCCGCCGGCACGCCGGCGCTGTCGGGGTTGCCGTGGGTAAGCGCGCCCGAGCCGGCCGCGACGAGCAGAGAGTCGCTGTGGCCGTGGTAGCAGCCGGCGAACTTGATGATCTTGTCGCGCTTGGTGAAGCCGCGCGCGAGGCGGATGGCCGACATCGTGGCCTCGGTCCCGCTGCTGCACATGCGGACCTTCTGGATCGACGGGAAAAACGACACGATCAGCTCGGCCATCTCGACCTCGTAGGGATTCGGGGTGCCGAAGGAGGTGCCGCGCTCGAGGGCGTCGGCGATGGCAGCCTTGATGCGCGGGTGGTTGTGCCCGTGGATGGCCGGTCCCCAGGTGCAGACAAAGTCGATCAGTTCGCGGCCGTCGGCCGTGGTGAGGGTGGCGCCTTGGGCGGACTTGGTGAAGAACGGCGCCCCACCGACGGAGCGAAAGGCCCGGACCGGCGAATTGACGCCACCGGGGATGAGTTGCAGGGCGCGGGCGAAGAGTTGTTCGGAGGAGGAAGGCATGGGGCTTATAGGACTTATAGGGCCTACAGGGCTTATGGGATGATGGCTGCGGAGCTGACTCGCCTCAGCTCACATATTTTTGCACGATCGGGATGCGGCGGCCAACGCCGAAGGCGAGGGGGGTGATCTTCAGGCCGGGGGCGGCTTGCTTTCGCTTGTATTCGTTGAGGTCCACTTTGCGGACGATGTCGTTGACGATGGCCTGATCGAAGCCCTGCGCAATGAGGTCCGCGCGGGAGAGGCCTTCCTCGACGTAGCCCTTGAGAATCGCGTCGAGCATGTCGTAGGGCGGTAGGCTGTCCTGGTCGGTCTGGTCGGGGCGCAGCTCGGCGCTGGGGGCTTTGTCGATGGAGTTGACCGGGATGATCGGCTTGTGGCGGTTGATCCAGCGGGAGAGGGCATAGACTTGCGTCTTGAACACGTCGCTGATGACCGCGAGGCCTCCGCACATGTCGCCGTAGAGCGTGCAGTAGCCAACGGCCAGTTCGCTCTTGTTGCCGGTGGTGAGCAGCAGAGCGCCGAACTTGTTGGAGATGGCCATGAGCAAGAGGCCGCGGGCGCGGGCCTGGATGTTTTCCTCGGCGATGTCGCGCGGGCGGCCGGCGAAAAGCGGTTCGAGGGTCTTTTCCCCGGCGGCGACCACATCGGCGATGGACAGCGTGTGGTAGGCGATGCCGAGATTCTTGGCGACGGCGGCGGCATCGTCGCGCGAATGCTGGCTGGAGATGACCGATGGCAGGCTGACGCCGATGACGTTTTGCGGGCCGAGCGCCTCGGCGGCGATGACGGCGGTGAGGGCGGAATCGATGCCGCCGGAGAGGCCGAGGAGCGCCTTCTTGAAACCGGTCTTGCGGGCGTAGTCGCGCACGCCGAGCACGAGCGCCTCGTAGATGTCGGCGAGCTCCTCCTGGCTGAAGCTGGCGTGGAGGTAGGGGGCGTCGGCGGGATTGGGCACGACCGGCGGACGGCTGTGCGGGGTGACCTTGCCAAGCTCGATGACCTGCAGGTCGTCGCGAAAGGCCGCGAGTCCGGCCAGCATCCGGCCGTTGGCGTCGGTCGCGAGGCTGCGGCCGTCGAAGATGAGTTCGTCGTTGCCGCCGATGGCGTTGACGTAGGCGACCGGGCAACCGAGGCGGCGTGCGGTGTCGGCGACGAGGGTGTGGCGGACGTGACCCTTGCCGTGATACCAGGGGCTGGCGGAGAGGTTCACCATCAGGTCGCACTTGCCGACGAGCTGGGCGACGGGGTCCACGCCGTTGTAGAGGTGGCGGGTGGAGATCATGCTGTGCGTCCAGATGTCCTCGCAGATGGTGAGGCCGATGCGGCGTCCGCCGAACTCCACGACCGTGGGGCTGGCGGCGGGCTCGAAGTAGCGGTCCTCGTCGAATACGTCGTAGGTCGGCAGCAGGCATTTCCGGCCGGAGGTGAGGATCTTGCCGGCCTGGCAGAACGCCGCGGAATTGAAATAAGGGCGACCCTGGCGCGTGGTGTTGGTCTCGGTGTAGCCGATCACGGCCGGTACCGCGCCGATGCTGGCGGCGATTTCGCGGGTCATAACCTCGACGTCGGCCACGAAGCGGCGCTTGAAGAGCAGGTCGCGCGGGGGGTAGCCGCTGACGACTAGTTCGGGGAAGACGACCAGTTCAGCGCCCTGGGCGACGAGGGTCTTGTAGGCGGCCTCGATGAGCCGACGGTTTCCGGCGAGGTCGCCGACGAGGGTGTTGATTTGGGCCAGGCCGATGCGCATGGAAATTGGATTAGACAACTGGGGCCCAAGCCGCCGGACTGCAACACCGCATCCTCCGCCAAAGCGCTCTGGGTGACAGGCATAGCCCGCATGACTTCAGACCCCAAAGGCCCTCGTCTCATCCTCGCCTCCGCCTCGCCGCGGCGGCGCGAACTGCTGGCCGGACTCGGGTATGAATTCAGCATCGTCCCGGCCGAGGTGACCGAGCACGAGGCGCCGGACGCCGATCCGCGGGCGATGGTCGCGCACAACGCCGCGCTCAAGGCCGACTGGGTCGCCGCGCGGCATCCCGACGCCACGGTCATCGGCGCCGACACGACGGTGTTCATCGAGCGCACCGTGCTCAACAAGCCCCGCGACGCCGCCGAAGCCCGCGCCATGCTGAGGATGCTCAGCGGACGCACGCACACGGTTTTTACCGGGCTGGCCGTGCGACGTCTGCGCGACGGGCTGAAGCTCGACCGGGGCGTAGCCAGCGACGTGACTTTCAAGGCCCTGGACGAGGCGACCATCGAGCTCTACCTGAGCCGCGTCCACACTCTCGACAAGGCCGGCGGCTATGGAATCCAAGAGCACGGCGACCTCATCGTAGCCGGGTTCACCGGGTCGCTGACAAATATTGTGGGGTTGCCGGTGGATGAAATGAAACAACTTTTGACTCAGGCGGGTCTAGGGCGTTGATTTTACAACCAATCCGTGAGCACCTCCCGTTACGCCGCCTTTGGGGACCGTCCCGAGGCACCTGAAAAAGAAGGTTCCGACCGCTCGATCCTCTTCGGCATCGTTGGAACCGTGCTGTTCCACATCCTGCTGGCGGTGCTTGCGCCGAATTTCGCCTTCGAGGATTTTTCGGGCGTTCACACCGGCATCCACCTGAACACGGTCAACCGCGGGCAGACCTTCGATTTTGAACTGGCGCAGGACACTCGCGAGCAGGAGCGCGATCCGTTTCGCTTCGTCGAAACCAATCCCGACGCACCGGAAAACGAACCCGACAAGACGATCAATTTCAGCAACCGCAACCAGCAGTCCGCCCAGATGGAGGCGGCCAAGGAACTCGATCCCGAGCGCCGCCCGTCGATCACCAACGGGCAGGACGAGATCAAGAACGATATGTCCATCGTGACCGGGGACATGGCCGAGCCGCAGGACGGGAACGCCGCGCGCCCCGAGCGCGAGGCGACCGCCGAGGCGGACCAGCAGGAGCAGCTCGTGCGCATGCTCCAGACCCCTGACGCCGGCGTGGAGAAAATCCAAGGCGACGATCCCAATGGCATCGCCAGCAACATTTCCAACAGCAAGGCCGCCTCCACGCACGCCGATCACGAAGCGGCGGGCGCGGCGGATTCACAAAATCCGGACGGCGGTCTGGTAGCGGTGACAGCCGCCAGCAAGGCCCAACCCAAGGCCAGGCCGCGGCTGACGGCGCCGCGCACCACGATTCTGACCAACCGGGCGGCGGGGGTGGCCAACATCGGCATAACGGGGATCGACGCCCGCTGGAGCGAATACGGCGAATACCTGCAGGAGCTGATCGAGATCATCCAGGCCTCGTGGTATCGCATCCTCGATGAGAGCCGGGTCTCGCCTCCGCGTGGCTCCATGGTGGCGGTCACGTTCAAGATAAATGCCCAAGGCGAGACCGACATCGTGAAGGTTGAGGACGAGGGCGCGGGTAAGCAGGGCGTGTTCTCCTGTCAAAACGCCATCCAGGCGCGTCAGCCCTACCGCAAGTGGACGGAGCAGATGATCGCGATGATGGGTGAGGAGCAGACCCTGACTTTCCGTTTTTATCACCGGTGACCGTGAGTGTGTCCGCTGATTTTTGGGAAACGCTGCCGCTGGGCGAAGGAGTACAGGCGCTACGCACCGACGCGAACGGACTCACGGCCTTCGACAAACCCTCCGGCGTGCTCTCGCATCCCAACGGCTCGGAAGACGAAGCCCGTTCGCTGCTCTCCTGCCGCTACGATAAGGAGGCCCAGTGTTTTCAATGGAAGGCCGACGACGGCACGATGCGCCGGCTCTGGCTGCTCAACCGCCTCGATTCCGCGACCTCGGGCGTGATCCTCGTCGCCGCGACCGAGAAGCTGGCCACGGCGGTGCGCGAACACTTCGCAAAGAAGCAGGTACGGAAAATCTACAATGCGCTCGTGTTCGGTCGTCCGCACAAGGAGCGCGAGCTCTGGCGCGACCAGCTGGCCGTCAGCAAACAGGGCGGCCAGATTCGCACGGCTGCGCGCGGCAACATTCCCGCCGAGACGCATTTCGAGCTGCTGCGGCATCTGCAGCGCAGTTTCTCGACCTCGCTCGTCCGCCTCGAACCGAAGACCGGCCGCAGCCACCAGTTGCGCGTGCAGTGCGCCAAGCGCGAGCTGCCGATCATCGGCGACCAGACCTACGGCGACTTCAGCCTGAACCGCGCCTTCAAGAAGGCCACCGGCAGCGACCGGCTGTTCCTGCACTCGCTTGAGACCGCGTTCACGTATGAGTTCGCCGGCCGCAGCCACGCCTTCAAGGCGAGTGCGCCGCTGCCGAAGGAGTTTTTGAGCGGGTATTGAGAGGGGCGTTGATCGCGAGATGGAGGGCCCAGCTCCAGCTGGGCCGCGGTCGGTGCGGAGACCGACCCTCCAAGTGGCAGGCGTTTCCGAATCTGGAGGGCTGGTCTCCGCACCAGCCGTCTTCAATCATGCCAGCGTAGCAGATTAAGTTCACCCTGAAATGGCCACTCATCAGGGTGATTGGCCAATCCAGCCCGCACGGGATTCTGCCGCACATATTCCCATTTGGCGTCGTTGCTTTCATGCTGACGGAGTTGGGTGTCCCAGTGATCAGCCTGCCAAAGGGTTCCTGCGGACGCCTTGATTGATTTGCTGACCGCCGTTTTCCAGAACCGTATCCAACTGCCCAAGGGCGTGGGCGAAAACTGACCGGGGGCACAGAATAGATGTATGTGATCGGGCATGATCACGTAGCGGCCGACCTGCCAGTGCGTCGCATCGGACCAGGCAGTCACGAGGCACTGATGCAGTTCTGGATTTGCCAGACAAGGCCGCCGCCCTTTGGTGCAGACGGTCAGGAAGATGATGGTGGACCGATTGCCCTGAATCCTCGGGGGTAAATGCGCAGGGTGTTGCCGACTGGGCTGGACGAAGCTATCGTTCGGTTCGTGCATTGATGCGGTCGGTGCGGAGACCGACCCTCCATTGTCGATCATCGAACCCAATGAAGGAGGGCTGGTCTCCGTACCAGCCGTTTCCCCTCACAACAAATCCATCTGCGCGTCATCCGCGGCGGCGACGCTGATCTTCTTTTTCGGCTTTGATTGCGGGGCGGCGGGGAGGGTGACGGTGACGTCGTCGGACTCGAGCTGGGCGAGGATGGTCTTCGCGCGGTCGATCACGGGCAGCGGCAGGCCGGCAAGACGGGCGACCTGGATGCCGTAGCTGCGGTCGGCGGCGCCGGGGACGACGCGGCGCACGAAGACGATGTCGTCGTTCCACTCCTTCACGGCGACGGACCAGTTCTTGAGCCGGGGCAGGTGTTTCTCGAGCTGGGTCAGCTCCTGGTAATGCGTGGCGAAGAGCGTGCGCGGGCCGCGGTCGGCCCCGCGGTGCAGGTGCTCGACCACCGCCCAGGCGATGCTGAGGCCGTCGTAGGTCGAGGTCCCGCGGCCGATCTCGTCGAGGATGATCAGCGAGCGGTCCGTGGTGTTGTTGAGGATGTTGGCGGTCTCGTTCATCTCGACCATGAAGGTCGAGTTGCCGCGCGCGAGGTCGTCGCTCGCACCGACGCGGGAGAAGATGCGGTCCACGAGGCCGACGCGGCAGGCCTTGGCCGGCACCCAGCAGCCGACCTGCGCCATCAGCGTGATGAGCGCGACCTGGCGGATGTAGGTGGACTTGCCGGCCATGTTGGGACCGGTGATGAGCTGGATCTGCGAGTCGGTCGCGGAGAGACCGGTGTCGTTCGGGACGAAAGTGTAGCTGCCGGCGAGACCGAGGCGCTCGGTCTTCATCATCTGCTCGACGACAGGGTGACGGCCGTCGGTGATGCTGAGCACATCCCCTTCGTCGAGTTCGGGGCGGCAGTAATCCCATTCGCGCGCGAGCACGGCCCAGCCGGCCAGCACGTCGAGCTCGGCGAGCGCGTCTGCCGTGGCGGCGAGGGACACGGATTCGTCGAGCACGGCGGCGACCAGGGCGGTGAACAGCTCCAGTTCGCGCGCGAGGGACTTTTCCTCGGCGGAGAAAATCTCCTTCTCCTTCAGCTTGAGTTCCTCGGTGACGAAGCGTTCGCCGCTCGCGGTGGTCTGCTTGCGCACGTAGTCGGCGGGCACACTGGCGAGGTTGGCCTTGGTGACCTCGATGTAGTAACCGAAGACGGAGGTGTAGCGAACCTTGAGGCTCTTGATGCCCGAGCGCTCCTGCTCCTTGCGCTCCAGCTCGGCGAGCCACGACTTGTTGTCGGTGGTGAGCCCGCGCAGGCGGTCCAGCTCGGCGTCGTAACCGGCGCGGATGTAGTTGCCGTCCTGTAGGTCGTTCGGGAGTTCGTCGGCCAGCCCTCGAGCCAACAGGTCGCGCAGGGCCGGCAGGTCGGTGATGCGGGCGCGAATGTGCGAGACCACGCCGCCGTGGTGCCCCACGAGGTGCGAGTCGAGCAGGTCGAGGCAGGCGAGAATGGGCGGGATCTGCGCGAGGGTGTCGCGCACGCCGCCGAGCTCGCGCGGGTTGCGCAGGCGGTTCTGCAGCCGGCTGAGGATGCGCGGGATGTCGCGGACCTTGTTGAGCAGTTCGCGCAGCGCGGCGAGATCGCCGGGTTGAGCGACAAACTCGCCGACGGCGGCCTGACGGCGTTGGATTTCGAGCAGGTCGAGGCCGGGCGCAGCGAGCCAGCGTTCGAGCAGACGGGAACCGGCCGCGGTCGTCGTGCGCTCGATGGCCCCGAGCAACGAGGCTTCACGCGTGCCGCGCGTGGCCTGGAAAATCTCGAGGTTGCGCAGCGTGGCCGGGTCGAGGAGCAGGGTGCGCGTGCTGCGGTATTCCTGGAGCGAGCGGAGGTTCTCGGGTTTGGCGCAGAGGTTTTCGGTGGCGTAGTGGACCACCGCGCCCGCGGCGCCGAGGGCGGGGTGCGAGTTGGCGAGGCCGAAGCCCTGCAGGTTCAGCACGCCCAGCGCCTCCATCACGGTACGCGCGCCGCCGGTGACCTCGAAATGGTAGCCGGGCAGTTCGGAGCAGAGGCGCGGCGAGCAGAAGTGGTGCAGCGCATGGACGGCGTGCTGTTCGTGCGGGGCGGCCTGCCATTTCTCCAACTGGCCCTCGATCAGCACGAGTTCGGCCGGGTCGAGGGCCGTGAGCACGGGCAGGAGGTTTTCGGGCTTCGGATCGGACGCCAGGCGGAACTCGCCGGTGGAGAGATCGAGCCACGCGGCGTGCAGGCCGGCGTCGTTGAGCGTGAGCGCGCAGAGGTAGTGGTTCTTGGCCGCGTCGAGCTGGCTGGCGGAGAGCGTGGTGCCGGGGGAGAGGATGCGCGTGAGCTGGCGCTTCACGAGCTTGCCGGCCTTGGCGGGCTCGGCCTGGTCGCAGACCGCGACCTTCTTGCCGGCGGTGAGGAGCTTGGAAATGTAGTTGTCCGCGGCGTGGTGCGGTATGCCGCACATCGGGGTGTCGCCGCGCTTGGTCAGGGTGATGCCGAGAATCCGTGAGGCCACCTCGGCGTCGGCGAAGAACATCTCGTAGAAATCGCCGAGCCGGAAGAGCAGGAGCGTGTTCGCCGGGAGGCCGCGCTTGACCTCGAAATACTGCTGCATCATCGGCGTGAGCTTCTCAGACATGGGGCAGAAGTCAGAGAACAGAGGTCAGAGGTCAGCAAGGCAATTTCCGCATGAATGGGCTGGCCTTGCTGTTGCGAATTCTGGCATCTGACAGCGGATGGGCGTAACCATTCATCACGTTGATCTGGGTGGGCAGGGGAATCCCCCGCTGCTTCTGCTGCACGGGCTGCTGGGGTCTTCGCGCAACTGGCAGACGGCCGGCAAGGATCTTACTTTAGACTGGCAGGTGATGGCCCTCGACGCCCGCAACCACGGGCGATCGCCACACGACGCGGCCATGAACTATGAGGTGCTGGCGGACGATGTCGCGGCGTGGATGCAGGCACGGGGCATGGGGCGAGCGACGCTAGTCGGGCACAGCATGGGCGGGAAGACGGCTATGCTGCTGGCCTGCCGCCGTCCGGAACTGGTCGAGAGGTTGGTAGTCGTGGACATCGCGCCCAAGGACTATTTCTGGGTCGCACACCGCGGCGAGTTTGCCGCCATGAACGAGCTGGACCTGAGCAGCATCCAGTCACGCGGCGAAGCCGAGATGCGCTTCGAGGCGCGGGTGCCGAATCTGGGGATGCGAAAATTCCTCACCACCAACCTCGACCGCGACGAGGCCGGCCGTTGGAAGTGGACGGTGAATCTGCCGGTGCTGACCGAGGCGCTACCGGGGCTGGAGCGCAACAGTCTCGGCGCGGGTGATCGCTACGAGGGACCGACGCTGTTCATCGCCGGCGGCAAGTCCCAATACGTCCAGCCGGGCGATCACGAGACAATCCGCCGGCATTTCCCTTCGGCGCGCATCGAGGTGATTCCCGAGTCCGGGCACAACCCGCACATGGAGGCGCGGGAACGATTCGTGGCACTGGTGAGGAGCCCCTGACTTGTAGGGTCGGCGCTTGCGCCGACCTCATGTGCAAGTGGGGTGCTCGGGAGCGAGGTCGTCGCAAACCACGACCCTACAAACAAGCCCGCTCAAGTCTCATGCACCATCGGCACGTTGGTGTCCTTGTGGGCGAGGACGGCGGCGCGGCTGCGCTCGGCGAAGGGCAGCCATTTCCGGGTCTTCCAGCGACGATACATGATGACGCCACGCAGCCACTCATCGAGGGTCATGGCGATCCAGATGCCGACCAGCCCCCAGCCGAGATAAACGCCAAGCAGCCAGGAATTCGGCACCCACAGCAGCCACATGCAGGCGGCGCCGATCTGGACGGGGAAACGGGCGTCGCCGGTCGCACGAAGCGAGTTGATGACGACGATGTTGAAGACCCGCCCGATCTCGAGGGCGAAGGCGATACGGAGGAGCAGCGTTCCTCCCGCGACGATCTCCGGGTCGGACGAGAACAATCCGATCAGGTGCGGGGCCACCAGCGCGATGATCACCATGCCGCCGGCGGCCAGCATCAGGCTGAGTTTCACGCTGGAGAGCAGCTGCCGGTAGGCGCCCTCGAAGTCGCCGGCCCCGATGAGGCGGCCCACAACGATCTCCGTGCCGAGGCCGAGTGAGAGACTGAACAAAATCACCAGAGACTGCACCGTCTGGGTGTAGGCCATGATCGAGAGACTCTTGGCCCCCATGTGGCCGATGAAGCCCGTGACCGTGAGCAGGGCCAGCCAGTAGGTCATGTGCTCGCCTGCCGCCGGCAACCCGATGTGCAGGATGCGTCGGATACGGTCCATCGGCAGATCAAACGGCGTGCGCCAGTGCATCCGGATGCCCAGGCGCCGGCTGAGCAGAATGAGCAGCGCGGCGGTCGCCACGAGACGGCTGAAGACACTGGCCGCGGCCACGCCCTCGACCCCGAGCTTGGGCAAACCGAACCAGCCGAAGAGCACGAGCGACACGCCAACAACGTTGATGATATTTTGGCCAACGGTGACGAACATCACGTCTCGCGTGTTGCCGTGCGCCCGGAGAATGGCGCCGATGGAGATGTTGATCGATTCCAGGAACAGGGTGCCGCCCATCAGCGCCATGAAAGGCAGGGCGTAGGCCATGAGTTCCTCCGGCAGCTGCATCAGTCGCAGCAGTTGCTCGTTGAAGGCGAAGATGACCGCGCTGGCCAGCAGGCCCATCCAGAGATTCACGCCGAGGGCGGTGGAGGCTATCTTCTCGGCGCCCTTCTGGTCGCCCGCGCCGAGGTGGTGGGTGATGACCACGCTCGTGCCGATGCCGATGAAGTTGAAGCAGATGATCGCCAGCATGATCAGCCGGTGCGACACACCCAGCGCCGCCACCGCGCCGTCGGAGACGTGCGCCACCATGAACGTGTCCACCGTGCCGATGAGGATGCGCAGGCTCTGCTCGACAAAGATCGGCCAGGCGATCGAGAGGAGGGTCGGTGTCTTGGTGCTGTTGGTCGGCTGATGATTCATTTCCCGCAATCCGACCTAACACAGACTGTGCCAAGGCGAGTAAAGCTGATTTCCGGGCTATTGTTTGTCCATTCGGCCCTGCTCAATCAGCGCCAGAAACTCGGATATCGATTGAGGGCGTTTATAGGCGGCGTTGATGAACTGCTGAAATCCTCCGTGCTTTTCACATTCAACTACCAGCATGTGAAAACGCCATGCCTCCTCTGTATCGGCAAATGGGATTTCGTTAAGCCAGAGAAGTGATTGCTGGGTATAGATATTCTGATCGAGCGAATATCCATCACCACCATGGTGCCCATCACCATGCCCCAAAGCATGGAAATGATAAGCCGGACCACCAGCCCACTCGTGCTGATGCGGTTTGCCGAAGATTCTTTCGTAGATGCTGTTTGGAAAATACGGCTTCTTGATGGTCCAGATGGTGAAGTCGTTTAGTTTGTGCCGTATTTCGCCCCTCTTGCCTCCGCAGATTCTGCATGTGAACGTTAATTCCGAATAGTTCTGCGAAGCACTGCGATACGCCAACCACATCGTCAGTATCAGCGCCACAAGCATTAGCCCGACTTGCAGGCGATTGTGCATAGGAAGCCTCATGCAGAAACAACGGACGATGAACTGAAAACTTAGCGCCTTGCCCAAATCCGCAGCGACGACAGCAGGAAATTCTCCAGCGCGGCGGACTCGTTGAGGTTCAGGCGGAGGAGGCCGGTGTCGTGTTCGAGCTGGGCGATGGCGCCGACGGCGGCCCGCCTGACGGTCTCGGGACTGCTGGCCTCGGCGGCCAGGCGCTGCATGGCGAAGTCCCGCGTGGTGCGCTCGATCTCGGCAAAGAGTTTGGTGCGGACGCCGTTGGCGATGCCGGTCTCGATGGCGGCCTGCTCGTCGTCGCCGAGGTCCTCGGGCAGCTTCTCCTTCTGCTGCTTCCAGATCTGGTCGGTGGCGGCGGCGAGGACGGCGTTGAAGCGCGTGATGAGGCCGTAAACGGCCATGACCTGATCGGCGATGGCGCGCTTGTCGGCCTGGCCTGCGGAGGCGTGGCCGAGCCAGGCGGCGTAGTCGGCGAGCGTCGATTTCCAGAGATCGCGGATGGCCGCGTCTGCATCGACCAGCGCCTCGTGGCCGTCGTCGGTGAAACGGAAGTGCAGGCAGCGGCTGCGGATCGTGGGCAGGAGCGAGTAGGGGCGGGTGGTCAGCAGCAGGATGGTCGTGCTGGCGGTCGGCTCCTCAAGGGTCTTGAGGAAGACATTGGCCGTGGGAATGTTCATCCGGTCGGCCTCATAGACGACGAGGACCTTGCGCAGGGAGACCTGCGGGGAAACCTGGATGCGGCCGATGATCTCGCGCATGGGCTCGACGCCGATCTGGCGGGACTTGCCGGCCGGACGCAGGGCGAGGAAGTCGGGGTGCTGCTTGGGCGGAAAATACTGCGTCGGCTGCCGCGGGTCGTTGAGCAGGCGGTCGGCGATGGCGTGGGCCACGCTGGCGAGGGTGCTGAGGTTCTCGCCGTGCAGCAGCAGGCTGTGCGCGAGCCGCTGGCGTTCGATGGCGCGCTCCAAGACGGAGACCGTCGGCGTGCCGGCGAGGGCAGGGGGCCAGGGCGTGACGGTGGGGGCGGACATGGGTTGCGGATATCGAGTGAAGGCGGGGTTCGGTGACCCCGCCCTACAACAGAAGAATTTAGCCGAGGCGTTTTTGGACGATGGCCCAGATTTTCTTCTCGATGGCGGCGGGCGTCAGCGTGCCGTCGAGCACGACGACGCGATCGGGCCACTCCTTCGCGAGCAGCAGGTAGCCTTCGCGGACCTTCTTGTAGAACGTGATGTTCTCGCGCTCCATGCGGTCGGGCAGGTCAGAGGCGCGCTGGCGCACGCGTTGGAGGCTGACCTCGGTGGGCACGTCGATGACGATGGTGAGGTCGGGCATCACATTGCCGACGGCGAAACGGTTGATCTCGGCCACCGGGCCGGGGGCGAGGTTGCGGGCGATGCCCTGATAGACGGTCGAGGAGTCGAGGAACCGGTCGCTCAGGACGACGGCGCCGCGTTTGAGGGCGGGGGCAATGACCTCGCGGACGACCTGGGCACGGGCGGCGGTGAAGAGGAGCAGCTCGGTCTCGGGCGTCATTTCGTCGCCCTTGGAATTATGGACGATGATGTTCCGGATCTGCTCGCCGATCTCAGTGCCGCCGGGCTCGCGGGTGGCGACGACCTCGCGGCCGGACTTTTGCAGACGGTCGGCCAAGCGGGCGATCTGGGTGGATTTGCCGCTGCCTTCGGAGCCCTCGAAGGAGATGAGTTTGCCGGCGGATTTGGTCTTGGGGGGCATGGGAAAGGTGAGGCCGCCAGCGAACCAAGCGCCGGAAGGCCGCGCAACAGATTTCAATGGCGCGTCTCCGGCATTTTAATTGCTCGTGCCGGCCAATCGCGCCAACACTCGCGCCCACTTACATGTTCAGCCTCCTCGCGCCTCCCGCCCTCGTCTCCGTCGTCAATGTCTGGCAGGTTTTCCTCACCACCGACCGGGTGGGCCAGTCCGTCATCCTGCTGCTCGCGGTGTTTAGCATCATCGCCTGGGCCGTGATGCTCGGCAAGCGATCCGAGCTCCAGAAGTTGCGCGAGCTGAACCTGCGCTTTGAGCGCCTGCTCGCGCAGGAAAAGCACGTGCTCAGCCTGCCGGAGAACATGCGCAACCGGCGCGACATTCCCTACGCCGACCTGCTGGCCGACGCGCTCGAGGCCTACTGGCGCGCCGCCGCCATCGGCAAGGAGAAGGGCGAGGACACGCTGCGCGGCCGCCTGGAGCACGCCGAGAACGCCATCCAGCGCGCGCTCGCCCGCCAGTCGCTGCGTTACGAGGCGAGCATGATCTTCCTCGCCTCCGTGGTGTCAGGCGCGCCGTTCATGGGCCTGTTCGGCACGGTGTGGGGCGTGATGGAGGCCTTCGTGGCGGTGTCGGTGATGCAAACCGCGAGCATCCAGACGCTGGCCCCCGGTGTCTCGGCGGCGTTGCTCACCACCATCGCCGGCCTCGTGGTGGCGATTCCGTCGGTCTTCGGCTACAATTACCTTCTCGGCAATGTGAAGACGATGATCACCGAACTCGAAAACTACGCCAGCAGCCTGGCGGATCGCATCGAGCTGGAGGCCAAACTGGACTGAGCCATGGCCCGTATCTTCCGCCGTCAACGCCAGCTCCATCCCGTCGCGGAGCTCAACGTCACCAACCTGGTGGACCTGGGTTTCACGCTGCTGATCATCTTCATGATCGCCACGCCCCTCATCCAGCAGGAGCAGACCATCCCGGTCAACCTGCCCGGCGAGTCCAAGCGCGACCAGCAAAAGGCTCCGCCCGACACGGAATACGTCGCGATCTCCATCGACCGGTCGGGCAACTATTATTTCGGCAGCGAGCGCATGTCGCTGCCCGAGATCTCGCGCCAGCTCATGGCCGAGGCGGCCAAGGCCAAGCAGCCCGTCATCCGCATCCGCGCCGACCTCACGCTCCAGTGGCAGCAGGTGGTGCGCGTGATGGACGAGGTGAAGCGGCATAATCTCACCAAGATCACCTTCGACACCGAAGCCCGTTGAGCCGATGCGCGCCACGTCGTCCAGTTCCGTCATCGTCTCGCTGACGCTGCATGCGTTCGTGGTGGCGGTGTTGGTGCTGCTGACGTGGTATTCGGCGATGCAGCAGGCGAAAGCGCCGGTCATTTTCGAGCTGGTGGCCGGACCGCCGACCAATCCCGAGGCGCTGGAGGCTCCGGCCTTGGGCAACACGACCAAGCCCGTGAAGCTTGAGCTTCCCCAGGTGGAGCAGGTGCCAACCATGCCGGAACCCGAGCCGGTGGTGGAGACCGTGCCCGAACCGCCTGCGCCCAAGCCTGCGCCGGTCGAGAAAACCAAACCCAAGGCCCCGGATAAGCCCAAGCCTGACACTTCGATCGCCAAGGAGGTGAAGAAGGCACAGCGGATGTCCTACAACGAGTACTTGAAGAAGCATCCCACGCCGAAGCAGACTCCCGCAAGCAAGCAGACCGGAAAGTCCACGGCCAAGGGCCCCCGGATCGACGCCACCGGTATCGCCCAAGGCGTGCAAGGTGGATCGAAGGCCAACACCAAAGGGGGCGGGGGCGGCAAGGCGCTGACCCGCGAGCAGGCGGACGCCCTCGATACCTATTTTTCCATGCTCATCCAGGAACTGAAGCGCGCGCACGAACCGCCCGCGGGCGTGAGCGACGATCTCCAGACCCAGGTCACCTTCGACATCACGGCCAGCGGCGCGATCATGAACCCGCGCATCAAGAAATCCTCCGGAAACAAGGAGTTCGACCGCTCGGTGATTGAGGCCTTCCTGCGGGTGCGCTCGATCGGTCCGATGCCCACCCGGCGGCCCGACACCGTCACGGTGACCTTCAAGATGAAGGACGAAGTCTGAGGAAATCGCGGCGAAGATGGATGCGAAAAAGTCCTTGCATTCATTCCCCAATGCTTGCTTTTTGGCCCTTCGCACGGGCTCTTAGCTCAGTTGGTAGAGCGCCTCAATGGCATTGAGGAGGTCAGCGGTTCGAACCCGCTAGGGTCCACCAATTTAAGAAAGCCACCCACCGGGGTGGCTTTCTGTTTTTCGGGCCAGGAGGCTCAGTTCTTGAGCAAGGGAGGTTCGGAGTTTTGCGCCGCCGACTCATTTGCGGCCACCCGCCGGGCCAACTCCGCCCAGTAGGCCGCCTCCTGTTCACGGCGAAGCAGGATGCGGTATTCCGCTCCCGCGGCCAGGAAGATAAAGGCGAAGAGCACGCCGGCCATCGGGTTATCGAAGTAGAAAAATGCCAATCCCGCGAAAATCAGCGCCAGGGTGCGTCCCACCAAGACAGCCCACCAAGTGGCCCGCAGGTAGGGCAGGTAGACCGCCAGCACCGCCCGGAATATTCGCCCGCCGTCCATCGGGAAGACCGGCAGCAGGTTGAAGGTGCCCATGACGAGGTTGGCCCAGGCCAAATGCGCAAAGGTGTCGGTGGCCGAGTAGATATCAAAGGAGGCGAGCCCCAGCATCTCGCGCCAGAAGAACGGAATCAACAGGCCGGCGATCACGAAGTTAACCGCCGGACCCGCGACGGTGATGAACAACTCGGCTGAAGGCCGGCGGGGGATCTGGTCCATCTCCGCCATGCCGCCAATGGGCAGGAGCAGGATGCGCGGCACGCGCACGCCGAAGCGCCGGGCCGTGAGCGAGTGGCCCAGTTCGTGCAGCACCACGCAGGCGAAAAACAGCAGAATGAAACAAATGCTCCAAACCATCCCGCTGCGGCCGCCTTCCTGCCAGCCGCTCCAGGCGTAATAGCCCAGAAGCAGGAGAAAACTCACATGCACCGCGAGTTGGATGCCGAAGAGGCGAAACAAGTTAATTGACCACCCAAACATGGGCGCTAAGTAGAACCGTCTGTCCCGAAAGGGCTAATTATTTTCCGCACCACTGATGTCCGAAGCCGTCTCCGCTCCTGTCCCGCGCATTCTCGTCATCGATGATGACACCGAGGTCCGTTACTCGCTCAACCGGGTGCTTTCCTCCCAGCGTTACGAGGTGCAGGAGGCCCCGAGCGGCGAGGAAGGCGTGGCGGCCGTCAAGAAGCAGGCGCCCGACGTGGTGCTGCTCGACAACCGCATGACCGGCATGTCGGGCCTGGAGACCCTTCAGCACATCCGCGCAGCCAATCCGAAGCAGCTGGTGATTTTCATGACCGCCTACGGCACGGCCCAGACCGCGATCGAGGCGATGAAGTTTGGCGCATTCGACTACGTGGTGAAGCCCTTCGATCCGCCCAAGCTGCTGGCGCTGGTGGAGAGCGCCCTGCGCACTCAGGCCGACAACAAGTCCGCCGCGGGTTACAAACCCGTCATCAACACCGAGGAGCACAAGGAAGGCATTGTCGGCGCCTCACCGGCCATGCAGCAGGTGTTCAAGATCATAGGCCAGTTCGCCGCCAGCGACGCGTCGGTGATGATCACCGGCGAGAGCGGCACCGGCAAGGAACTCGTCGCCCGCAGCCTTCACCGCCACAGCCACCGCGCGTCGAAGCCCTATGTCGCGGTCAATTGCGCGGCCATTCCCGAGAATCTGATCGAAAGCGAGCTGTTCGGCCACGAGCGCGGCTCGTTCACAGGCGCGACGGCGCAGCGGCTGGGCAAGTTCGAGCAGTGCGACGGTGGCACCATTTTCCTCGACGAGATCGGCGACATGACGCCGACCACGCAGACCAAGATCCTGCGCGTGCTGCAGGAGGGCGACATCCAGCGCGTCGGCGGCGTGGACACGATCAAGGTCAACGTACGCGTCGTCGCCGCGACCAACAAGGACCTCGAGGCGCTGGTGCGCGAAAAGAAGTTCCGCGAGGACCTCTATTACCGGCTCAACGTCGTGCGCGTTAAGCTGCCGCCATTGCGCGAGCGCACCGAGGACGTGGTCCAGATCGTGGATTTCTTCGTGCAGAACCTCGCCAAGGCCAAGAAGGTGAAGGCGCGCAAGGTGGCGCCGGAAGCCATGGCCCTGCTCACCGCCTACCCGTGGCCGGGCAACGTGCGCGAACTGGAGAACGTCGTTTATCGCAGCGCCGTGGCCGCGACCGGTGACGCGATTTTGCCCAAGGATCTACCCGACGAGGTGCGCGATCCCAAGGGCGCGGCCTCGGTCGTCAGCAGCGGCGAGTCGCTCGAAAGCCTATACGACAAGTTGGCCAAGGCCCTCCGCGCCCAGCACCCGGGTGAAGAGCTGGCCAAGCTGCAGGAAGCGATGGAATCACGCCTGCCGGAGAGTGAAGCCAAGCCGGCGGCCAAGAAACGGCCGAAGAAGTAGGGCCGGCTTTTCAACCGGCCATGATTGAGTCAGCCGCGTGACCGCGGTCGGAATTGACCGGTCGATGACCGGTCCTACTTGCGATCCTGATACCCCTTCGGCTTGGCCTGGTGCCAGCGCCAGGCGGTTTCGATGATCGGCTCGATGGTCTGGAACTTCGGCGTCCAGCCCAGTTGCTCGCGGGCCTTGGCGGCGTCGGCATAGAGCGCGGGCGGATCACCGGCGCGGCGCGGCGCGAAATGGTGGGGGACCTTCAGGCCGGAAACCTTCTCGACCGCGCGGATGACTTTCAGCACCGAGGTCGGCGTGCCGGTGCCGAGGTTGAAGAAATTCTGCGAACCGGGCTTCTCCAGCAGCCTGAAAGCGGCGATGTGGGCGCGGCTGAGGTCGTCCACATGCACATAATCGCGCAGACAGGTCCCGTCCGGGGTGGGGTAGTCGTTGCCGAAAACCTGGAGCGCCGGCCGCAATCCCTGAGCTGCGCCGATGGCCAGAGGGATAAGGTGTGACTCCGGATCGTGATCCTCGCCGATGGAGCCGTCCTCGGCGGCGCCGGCGGCGTTAAAGTAGCGGAAGGCGGCGAAGCTCAGGCCCGTGGCCGGCGCGAGGGCCTTGAGCATGTTTTCCACATCAAGCTTGGTCTGCCCGTAGGGATTGATCGGTTTCTGCGGCAGATCCTCGGTAATCGGCATGCGCTCGGGCACGCCGTAGGTCGCGCAGGTGGACGAGAACACGAACTTTTTCACCCCGTGCGCCAGCATCGCCTCCAGCAGGTGCAACGTGGCCGCGACGTTGTTCTGGTAATACTTGAGGGGGTGGGTCACGGATTCGCCAACGTAGGCATAGGCGGCAAAGTGCATCACCACGTCGGGCTTTTCGGCCGCAATGACGGTGCGGATCGCCTCCGGTTGTCCCAGATTCACGTCGTGCAGACGTATCGAGGGGGCAACTGCGGCCCGGTGCCCGTAAACGAGATTATCCACGACGACGGGTTCATGACCGGCGGCGACCAGCTGTTTGACGCAATGGCTTCCAATGTAACCGGCTCCGCCGGCAACGAGCACTTTCATGGGCAGGCAGTTATTGATTTTAACCTTCCGATGGCTAGGCAAATCTGTTCCCAGTTTCCGCAAGCGACATGAAGCACACCCGCATCGTCATCACCGGCATCGGTCTCACCGCCCCGAACGGCAACACTCTGGCCGAATTCCGCGCCAACCTGCTGAAGGGCGTGTCGGGCATCGCGATGACGGAGGTGCGCTACATGGGCCAGTGGCCGGCCGGTCTCTGCAAATTCGATCCGTTGAAATACCAGAAGAAGAAGGATGTCCGCATCGGCACGCGCGCCGGCAGCATCAGCATCTACTGCGCCCGCGAGGCGGTCGCCGATTCCGGCATCAATCTCGACGCGCGCGACAAGAGCCGCATCGGCGTCTATCTCGGCATCACGGAGCACGGCAACGTTGAGACCGAGAACGAGGTCTTCAACATCTCGCAGTTCAAATACGACACGAAGTTCTGGACGCACCACCACAACCCGCGGACCGTAGCCAACAGCCCCGCGGGCGAAGTATCGCTCAACCTCGGCACGACCGGCCCCGCCTACACGATCGGCGCCGCCTGCGCCGCCGGCAACATGGGCCTCATCCACGCCACCCAGATGCTGCGGCTCGGCGAGGTGGACCTGGCCATCTGCGGCGGCGTGAGCGAGAGTCCGCAGACCTTCGGCATCTTCGCCGGTTTCAAAAGCCAGAACGCCCTCGCCACCCACGCCGACCCGACCAAGGCCAGCCGGCCTTTCGACAAGGGCCGCAACGGCATCGTGATCTCGGAGGGTGGGGCGATCTACACGCTCGAACGCCTCGAAGACGCCCAGGCTCGCGGCGCGAAAATCTACGCCGAAATCGCCGGCTACTGCGTCAACTCCGACGCCACCGACTACGTGTTGCCCAACCCCGAACGCCAGGCCCAATGCGTCGAGAAGGCACTCATCAACGCCGCGATGACGGTGGACGACATCGACATCGTCAACACGCACGCCACCTCGACCCCACAGGGCGACATTCAGGAATGCCAGGCCATCGCCACCGCCTTCGGCAAACGGAAGGAACCGGCTGCGATCAACAACACCAAGAGTTTCATCGGCCACGCCATGGGCGCGGCCGGCGCACTGGAGCTGGCGGGCAATATTCCGAGCTTCGACGACCTCATCGTCCACCCCACGATCAACGTGGATGAGCTTGATCCGCAGTGCGATATCCCCGGCCTCGTGATCAACCAGCCGAGGGCCGTTAAACGGGTTGACGCCATCCTGAATAATTCCTTTGGTATGTTAGGAATTAACTCCACCCTCATCATCAAGCGCTTCCGCACCTGACACCCTCCGCACCATGACGAAAGACGAATGCCGCAAGCTGGTTATCGACATCATTTCCGACATCGCGCCCGATGAGGATCTCAGTGCGGTGAAACCGGATGTTCGTCTGCGCGACCAGCTGCAGCTCGATTCGATGGACTTCCTCGATATCGTCATGGAGCTCCGCAAGCGCCATGGCATCGAAGTGCCCGAGGCCGACTACATGCAACTCGCCTCCCTCGACAGCTGCGCCGATTACCTGACGCCAAAGTTCCAGGCCAAGGCCGGTTGAGGTTCGACCCAGTTTGTCTTCTGTAGGGCGGGATCGCTGATCCCGCCTTTTTTATGGCGGGGTGCGAAGACCACGCCCTACAACTGAGCTCCTGATGAAAGACTCCCATTACGAAGTGGCCATCATTGGCGCCGGCATGTCCGGCCTCGCCGCCGGCATCCGGCTGGCTCACTTCGGCAAGAAGGTCTGCATCTTCGAGCGCCACAACGCGCCGGGCGGCCTGAACAGCTTCTACAGCATCGCGGGCCGCAAGTTTGACGTCGGCCTGCATGCGATGACCAACTACGTCCCGCCGGGCGTGAAAGGCACACCGCTGGTGAAACTGATGCGCCAGCTCCGCATCGACCGCGAGGAATTTGCCCTCTGCCCGCAGAAGCGCTCGCGCATCGCCTTTCGCGATTGCGACCTGAAGTTCACCAACGACTTTGCGGTGCTCGACGCGGAAGTGACGGCGAAGTTCCCCGCCCAGGCCGATGGCTGGCGCGCGCTCGTGCAGCTCGTGAAGACTTACGACGACGTCGCGCTCGACGCGAAGCCGGTGTCGGCGCGCGAGGTGGTGGCGCGGCACATCACGGATCCCCTGCTCACCGACATGATCTTCTGTCCGGTGATGTATTACGGCAGCGCGCAGGAGCGGGACATGGAGTTCGGGCAGTTCGTGATCATGTTCAAGGCGCTCTTCCTCGAAGGTTTTGCCCGGCCGCTGGACGGCGTGCGCGTGATCATCCGCGTGCTGCTCGACAAATACCGGCAGGCCGGCGGCGAGCGGCGCATGAAATGTGGCGTCGCGAAGATTATCGAACGCGAGGGCAGGGCGGTGGCGCTCCGGCTGGACGATGGCACCGAGGTCACGGCCGACCACGTCATCTCGTCCATGGGCTACCCGGAAACGATGCGTGCCTGCGAACCGGCGCACCCGGCCGAGGCCGACGCCAACCTCGGCGCCCTGTCGTTCTGCGAGACGATTTCCGTCTTCAAACAGGCGCCCGCGACCTGGGGCTGGGGCGACGACACGATCATCTTTTTCAACGACTCAGACCGCTTCGATTACTCGCACGCCTCCCATCTCGTGGACCCGCGGAGCGGCGTCATCTGTTTTCCCAACAATTTCGACTACGCCGGCACCGGCGAACTGCCGGAAGGGCTCTTCCGCGTAACCTGCCTCGCCAACCACGACCAATGGTCGGCGCTGGCCGAACCCGATTACCGCGCGGCCAAGGGGCATTGGCTCGGTGAAATGCAGCGCAGCGCCCGCCGTTTCCTGCCAGCCGTGGACGACGCGGTGTTGTCGGGCAACCTGGTCACGACCGACATGTTCACCCCGCGCACGGTGCGAAAGTTCACCGGCCACCTGAACGGCGCGATCTACGGCGCCCCGCGCAAGGTGAAGGACGGACGCACCCACCTCCGCAACCTTTACCTCTGCGGCACCGATCAGGGTTTTCTTGGCATCATCGGCGCCATGCTCAGCGGCATCTCGATGGCGAACTATCACATCTTGCAAAAGAGCGCCGGCTGAGAATCTATCCCTTAACCCCATGAAAACACCCCGACTGCCCCTTGTCCTCATGAGTCTTGTCCTCGCCAGTTGCGCCACCGCCGCCGAAACCTTCAAGGAGCATCTCGGCCTCCAGCTTTGGAGCATGCGCGAGCAGACCAAGGCCGATCCCGCCGCCGCCCTCGACTGGGTGAAGGCGCAGGGCTTCACCGAAGTTGAGACCGCCGGCACCTATGGGTTGTCCGATGAAGCTTTCCTCAAAATGCTGCAGGATCGCGGCCTCAAGGCCGTCGGTGCGCACATCGGCTACGAGGCGCTGACCAAGGATTTGGCCGGGGCGATCAAGACGGCCAAGACCCTCGGCGTGAAATACGTCATGACCGCCTGGATTCCCCACAAGGCGCCGTTCACGGCCGAGATCGCGCGCAAGGCCGCCGCGGACTTCAACAAGTGGGGTGAGGCGTTCCGCCAGGAAGGCATCACCTACGGCTACCACCCGCACGGCTACGAGTTCGTCAAGCTGCCGGAAGAGGGCGGCAAGACGCCGTTCGATCTGATCCTGGAGGGCACCAATCCCAATTTCGTCAGCTTTGAGATGGATGTGTTCTGGGTCTTCCACGCCGGTCTCGACCCGGCCACGCTGCTCCGCCAGCACCCGACCCGCTGGTCGCTGCTCCACGTGAAGGACATTCGCAAGGGCGCCGTAACCGGCCTGTCCACCGGTGGCGCCCCGCCGATCGACAACGTCGCCGTCGGCACCGGCCAGATCGACTGGCCGGCGGTCCTCAAGGCTGCGCAGGACATCGGCGTGAAACACTACTTTGTCGAGGACGAGACGCCCACACCGCTCGTGTGCATTCCCGACAGCCTGAAGTATTTGCGAGCACTCAAACTCTGAGTTGCGCTTTTCGCGGGGCCCCACTCACATGGGGCCCTTTTTCATGGCTTACGACTGGCTCAAAGGCATCGAGGATCACTACGACGTGGTGGTCATTGGCAGCGGACTCGGCGGACTGACCTCCGCCAACGTCCTCGCAAAGTGCGGGCACAAGGTGCTGCTGCTGGAGCATCACTACCAGCTCGGCGGCCTGGCCACCTGGTTCACCCGCAAGGGCGGTCACATCTTCGACATCTCCCTGCACGGTTTTCCGATCGGGATGATCAAGTCCTGTCGCAAATACTGGGGCCAGGACATCGCCGACTCGATTGTGCAGCTCAAGGGCGTGCGGTTCATCAACCCGCAGTTTGAGGTCAACACGACCTTCGACCGCGAGGATTTCACCCGGCAGATGGTCGAGAAATTCCAGGTCCCGGCCGAGACGGTGGAGCGGTTCTTCACCGACCTGCGGGCGATGAATTTCTACGACAACAACCCCGAGACCACGGGGCAGATGTTCGAGCGCTATTTCCCGGGTCGCGACGACGTGAAGCGCCTGCTTATGGAGCCCATCGCCTATGCCAACGGCTCCACGATGGACGATCCGGCGATCACCTTCGGCATCGTGTTCTCCAACTTCATGAGCAAGGGCGTCTATACCTTCCAAGGCGGCACCGACGTGCTGGTGAAGAAGATGGCCGCCGAGCTGAAGAAGAACGGCGCCGAGCTGCGCAAGCACGTGCTCGTGGAGAAAATCCTGACCGAGGAACGCGACGGCCGCAAAGTGGTGACCGGCGTTGTCGCCAACGGCCGCACCATCCGCTGCGACGCGGTGGTCTCGAATTCCAACATCAAGAACACGGTCCTGCGCCTCGGCGGCGAGGAGAACTTCAGTCAGGAATTCGTGGCCCAGACCAAAGCTGTGCGGGTTAACAGCAGCTCCTGTCAGGTCTATCTCGGAATCAAGAAGGGCGAGACACTGCCGCACATCGGCGACCTCGTGTTTACCTCCGACGAGCCGAAGTTCTCCAGCGAGAAGCTCGTGGACCTGCACACGACGAGCCGCACCTTCTCGATGTATTACCCGGACACCCGTCCGGGCAGCGACCGCTACACGGTCGTCGTGTCCATCAACGGCCGCTACGAAGACTGGAAGAGCCTGAGCGAGGAGGATTACGCCAAGCACAAGCAACGTCTGATCGACGAGTCCATCGCTTCGCTTGAGAAGTTCATCCCCGACGTGCGCGCCAAGATCGACTGGATGGAGGCCGCCACGCCGCGCACGATCGAGTATTACACGCACCATTGGAACGGCACGTCGTTCGGCACCAAGTTCGAAGGCCTCAAGGTCTCGATGGATCTGCCCAACCAGCTGCCCGGCCTCTACCACGCCGGCTCGGTCGGTATCATCATGTCGGGCTGGCTCGGCACCATCAACTATGGCGTGATCGTCGCCAACCAGGTGGACAAATTCATCGCCGCGAAGAAACGCACGACCGAGCCCGCCCACACCTGATTTTCACCGTGACCGAAGTCGAAAAACTCATCCCGCACCGTCCGCCGTTCCTGTTCGTGGACGAAATCGTTTCCCACGAGGGCGAGTCCCTTGTCGCCAAGCGCACCTGGCGCGCCGACGAGGATTTCTACAAGGGCCACTATCCCGGCGCCCCGATCACGCCCGGCGTGCTCCTGAGTGAGTCCGTCTTCCAGACCGGTGCCTGCCTGATGGCCAAGCTCATGGCCGGCGCAGCCGGACAGGGCGGGGGAGTGCCGCTCCTCAGCAAGGTCTCGGACATCCGTTTCCGCCTGCCGGTTTATCCGGGCGAGACTGTTACCATCGAGGTGAAGCGCAAGGAGACGGTCGGCGAGTTTCACTTCCTCACCGGCCTGATGAAAAACACCGAGGGCAAGAAGATCATGAACGTCGAGTTCGCGGTCGCGTGGAAGAAACCCGAGGGCCAGGTCACCACGTGAGCGACTTTCTCCAGCTTTCCGGCAAGACCTTCCTGGTCCAAGGCGTGGCCAACAGGAAGAGCGTCGCATGGTTCATCGCCAAGACGCTGGAAGAGCAGGGCGCGCGGGTGGTCTATGCCGTGCGCTCCGAGGCGCGGAAAAAATCCCTTGAGACGTTGCTGGCCGGAAAGCCGGTCTTCCTGTGCGACGTTGAGCAGGAGGGCGCCGCCGACCAGCTGGCCGCCGAGGTTGCGGCGGCCGGTTTCGCGCCGCTGCACGGGTTGGTCCATTCAATCGCTTTCGCCAACTACAGCGAGGGCTTCAAGACCTTCTCTGAGACGAAGCGGAAGGACTTTCTGCAGGCGACGGCCATCTCGGCCTTCTCGCTCGTGGAACTCGCGCAGGCCTTCAAGCCGCATCTCGCGAAAAATGCCTCGGTCATTACCATCGGCATTTCCTCGCTGCTCGTGACGCCCGATAACTACGGCTACATGGGCCCGATCAAGGCCGCGCTGGAGTCCTGTTCGCGCTTTCTGGCCAAGTCCTTCGGCTCTGCCGGGACCGGCGTGCGCTTCAACGTCGTCGGCTCTGGTCCGCTCAAAACCAGCGCCTCCGCGGGCATTCCCGGCTACATCGAGAGTTACATCTATGCGGAGAAACTGACCTTCCGGAACAGGAACCTTGAGACCCAGGAGGTGGCCAATGTCGCCGTGTTCCTGCTCAGCGAGCGCAGCAGCGGCCTGAACGGCACGACCCTCGTCGTCGACGCCGGACTGGGCAGCAATTACTTCGACAAGGAAATCATCCGGCTGGCCATGCGGCCGGAGAAATAAGCCATGCGATTCAAGCACGCCTGCATTGAATCGCTCGCCGTGGCGCTCCCGGACGATGTCTGGACTTCCGCCGCCATCGAGGAGCGCCTGAAGCCGCTCTACGACCGGTTGAAACTACCCGCCGGCCGGCTGGAACTCATGACGGGCATCAGGGAGCGCCGCATGTGGGCGCCCGGCACGAAGCCGTCCGACGCCAGCGCCGCCGCCGGCCGCAACGTGCTCAAGGCCTCGGCGCTGCGCGCGGAGCAGATGGAGGTCTTCATCCACTCGGCGGTGTGCCGCGACATGCTGGAGCCCGCGACGGCATCGTTTGCCCACCGCAAGATCGGCCTCGGGACCGACTGCCAGGTATTCGACGTGTCGAACGCGTGTCTCGGATTCCTCAACGGTTTGGTAACGCTCGCGGCGATGGTCGATGCCGGGCAGATCAAGTGCGGCATGGTGGCCTCGGGCGAAAACGGCCGCCCGCTCGTGGATCGCACGATCCGGCACTTGCTGGAAACGCCGCTCGACCGGAATGCGATCAAGCCGTTCTTCGCCAACCTGACGATTGGCTCGGCGGCCGTGGCGGCCATCGTCTGCCACGAGGACCTGGTCCCCGCCGGCCGGCCCAAGCACCGGCTGGTCTGCGGCAGCGCCCATGCCGAGACGAAGCACAGCGACCTCTGCCAAGGCGATAGCGACGGCGACACGCTCGTGATGGAAACCGATTCCGAACAACTGCTGCTCGCCGGCATGGACGTCGCCAAAGCGACGTGGACCAAATTCGCCGCCGAGTCGGGCTGGGGTGTCGGCACGCCGGATCGCGTCATCACCCACCAAGTGGGTTCCGCACACCGTCGGAAACTCTACGAAACGCTGCAGCTAGATGCGGCCAAGGATTTCGCCTCGGTGGATTTTCTGGGTAACACCGGTTCGGCTGCGCTGCCGGCCACGCTGGCGCTGGCGGCGGAGCGTGGCGCGCTGCAACCCGGGCAAAAAGCCGCACTCCTGGGCATCGGCAGCGGTCTGAACAGCCTGATGTTGGCCGTCGAATGGTGAGAGGGACGACACAACTCCCAGACTGGCTCACCGAGCTGTATCCATTCGAACCGAAGCAGTTCGACACCGGCGCAGGCGCGCTCAGCTATCTCGACGAAGGCCAGGGCGACGAAGCCGTGCTCATGGTCCACGGCAACCCGACGTGGTCGTTTTTCTACCGCAATGTCGTGCTGGAGCTGCGCGGGCGTATGCGCTGCATCGTGCCGGACCATCTGGGGTGCGGCCTTTCCGACAAGCCCCAGGATTACGACTACACGCTGTCCAACCATGTGGCGAACCTCGGCCGGCTGCTCGATTCGCTGAATCTGCGCAAGATCCACCTGATCGTCCACGATTGGGGCGGACCGATCGGGTTGGGGGCCTGCCTGCCGCGTCATGAGAAGCTGGGCAAGGTGGTCATCCTGAACACGGCGGCCTTCGCCGATACCGTCGTCCCGGCTCGCATCCGGTTCTGTCGCATCCCGGTGATCGGGGAGTTGGCCGTGCGCGGCTTCAATGGCTTTGCCTGGCCCGCTACGTGGATGGCCGTCACCAAACCGCTGCCAGCGGCGATTAAGCGCGGATTCCTGTTCCCCTACGACTCATGGACCAACCGGATCGCCACCCACCGGTTTGTGCGCGACATCCCACAGGGAGTGGGGGCCCCCAACGACGAAGCCCTGACGAAGATTGAAGCTGCCTTGCCCCTGCTGAGGCAGCACGAAGTCAGGATCATCTGGGGTGGACGGGACTTTTGCTTCAACCGGCACTACTTTGACCGCTGGAAAGCGCTCTTTCCAACTGCGCCTAGCGATTATTTGGCCGGCGCCGGACACTACCTCCTGGAGGACGACCCAACCGCGGTGTTGGCCGGCATTACCCACCATTTCCAGTAAAAATTATCCTGTGTCCTGCGCCTGAAACGAGACCTCAAGTCAGGACTGAAAGTTCTCACGAAAAGTGTGGAACCGGCCGCTTTTGTCGCTTACCAAAACCAACTTGCACATGATCAACACAAGGCTTGCCCCCCGTAACCGTTCCACCCGCTTGCATTCGCTTCTGGCCCGCTCGCTCCGGCGGGTGACTTTTCTGGTGGGGCTTGGCGGCCTGCTTGGCTCAGCCCTGGCCCAGGATTACACCTACAGCACCTTCGCCGGTGTGGCCGGCAAGGGCGGCAACCTGAACGGCAGCGGAGGCAATCAGCTGGTGCCCATCTTCAATTTTCCCATCAGCGTGGCTGTGAATCCGGCCGGTGACATTTATGTGGCTGATTCGGCCAACTCCCTGATCCGGAAGGTGACTCAAGCCGGGGTCGTAACCACATTCGTCGGCACCGCCGGTCGGGTGGGGGGCAATGACGGCAGCACCACCGATCCGAATGTCACGTTTAACCTGCCTCAAGGCACGGTGGTGGACAGCGCCGGCAACCTTTACGTGTCCGATTACGCCGGCCACACGATTCGCAAGATCACCGCCAGCGGCACCGTGACCACACTCGCGGGCACCGCGGCCACCGCCGGCACGGCTGATGGCACGGGGAGTGCGGCCCGCTTCCAGAATCCCAGCGGACTGGCCGTGGACACCGCGGGCAATCTCTATGTCGCCGACTCTGGGAGCCATGTGATTCGAAAGATCACACCCGCCGGCGTAGTCACAACTGTGGCCGGCACCGCCGGATCGGCCGGCAACGCCAACGGACTGGGGGCCGCCGCCCGGTTCTTCAATCCGCGAGGTATCGCGGTGGACAGCGCGGGCATTATTTATGTCGCCGACACGGGCAACAACATGATTCGCCGGATCGCGACCGATGGCACCGTCACAACCCTGGCCGGCGCGCCCAACACCTTTGGAGGCACGGATGGCACCGGCGCCGCCGCCCGGTTCAATTTTCCCAACTCCCTGGCGGTCGATACCGGTGGCAACGTCTATGTTGCCGACCAGCTCAACTCGACCATCCGCAAGGTGACGTCCGCAGGCGTCGTGACGACGCTGGCCGGCTCCGCGGGTGTGGCCGGGCGGGTGGATGGGAGCGGCAGTGCCGCGCGCTTCGACCGGCCGACGGGCGTCGCAGTTGACTCCTCGGGCAACATTTATGTCGCCGACTATCGGAATCAGCTGATTCGCAAAGTAACCTCCGCCGGCGTCGTGACGACGCTGGCCGGCTCGGGCGGCTTGGCTGGCCTGCAAAACGGCTCCGGCTTCCTGCTCGACCCCGTCTTGTTCCGCAACCCGGCCGACACCGCCGTCGATTCTGCCGGCAATATTTATGTTTCCGACTCCGGCAATCATGCGGTCCGGAAAATCACCCCGGATGGAGTCACCATGCTTTTCGCGGGCAGCACCGCCGGACTGCGTGGTTTCAGCAACGGCACAGGCAACGCGGCGTCTTTCTACAGCCCCGCCGGTCTGGCCTTCGACAGCGCAGGAAATCTCTTTGTCGCCGACTCCGCCAATCATCTCGTGCGCCGTATCACTCCCGCTGGCGAGGTCTCTTCCTATGCAGGCGTCGCCCTGACTTCCGGAACCACCAACGGGGACCGCAACAGCGCCAAGTTCAACTACCCGAGCGGGGTGGCGGTGGATGCCGCCGGCAACGTTTACGTGGCCGACTATGGCAACCATGTCATTCGGCAGATTTCCGCTGCGGGTGTGGTCTCAACCTATGCCGGCTCGGAAGGACTCTCCGGCGCCATGGACGGCTCAGGTAGCAGCGCCCGCTTCAACTATCCGCGTGACCTGGCCATCGACACCGCCGGCAACCTCTATGTGGCGGACACCGGCAACCATGTGGTGCGACGCATTGCGCCCGGCGGAGCCGTCACGACCCTCGCCGGCTCCTTGGGTGTGCCCGGTTCCACGGATGCGACTGGCAGCAGCGCCCGCTTCAGCGGCCCGAGCGGGGTGGCGGTGGACGCCAACGGCAATGTTTACGTGGCTGACACCAACAGCAGCACCGTGCGCAAAATATCACCGTCCGGAGCCGTCACGACCATCGGTGGCCAGGCTGGCAGCGTCGGCTCGGTTGACGGGGCCGGCTCCACAGCACGGTTCAACTATCCCAGCGGCCTCGCGGTGGATAGCACCGGAAATCTCTACATCGCCGACAACCGCAATCACACCATCCGCAAGGGCTTTGCGCCCGGCAACAGCGGTGGCGGGGGCGGCGGGGGCGGGGGCGGTGGGAGCGGCAACGATGGCAGCGGTGGTGGTATCGACGACAGCAGTGTCGGCTCGGGCCATTTGCTGCAGCCGAACGGAATCACGGTGGATGCGCTGGGCAATTATTACGTCTGCGACACCGCCAATCACTGCATCAGGCGAGTCAGTTCCACAGGCATTGTTTCAGTCCTGGCCGGACGCAGCGGCACCTCGGGCACGACGGATGGCACGGGAGAGGCCGCGCGGTTCAACAGCCCCACCGGCATTGCCTATGACAACGCCGGCAACCTCTACGTAACCGACACCGGCAATTCCACGATCCGCAAGGTCACCACCTCCGGTAGCGTGACCACGTTTGCGGGGACGGCCGGATCGAGTGGGACGACCGACGGCACGGGCACGGCCGCGCTCTTCAGCATGCCGACGGGCATCGCCTACGACGCCTCTTTGGGCGACCTTTATGTATCGGATGCCGCGAGCGCCACCATCCGCAAGATCACCAGTGGAGCGGTGGTGAGCACCTATGCGGGTGCCGCCCGCGTAACGGGCGATGCCGACGGCCACCGCACCGCCGCACGATTCAACAATCCCACCGGCCTCGCGCACGACAGCTTTTCCTCGCTGTTCATCGCCGATACCTACAATCACACGCTCCGCCGCATCAACACCGCACGCCGCACGGTTTCAGCCACAGCGGCCGGAACCATCGGCACCGCGGGCAACGCCCTGGTGGTCGTCACGGACTCGGCGTTGACCAACAGTCCGATCACCCTGAACGTGCCGGTGGCCGCCACCGATGAACCCGCCACCTGGGCGGCGAAAGTGGTGACCGCATTGAACGGTAATACGACATTGGCGGCGCGTTATACGGCTAGCTCGAGCGGGGCACTCATCACGCTCACGTATCTTTCGGGAGTGGATGACTCCAGCGTGGCCAACCTATCACTGGACAACGGAACCTGCACCGGCATCACGCCGGCACCGACCAGCACCGCCTCCACGGTTTCCGGGTTGGTGAGCACCATCGCCGGCTCGCCCGGAATCAGCGGCATCTACGACGGCATCGGCGAATATGCCTTGTTTAACCTCCCGCAGGGTGTGGCGGTTGATTCCAGCAACGGCGTCCTCTATGTCGCGGATACGGGCAACAGTTGCATCCGCCGCGCCGTTCCTACCGGAAGTGTCATCACCGTGGCCGGCATTGCCGGTATTTCCGGCAAGCGCAGCGGCCCGGCCGAACAGGCGTTGTTCAACCAGCCGAAGGGCCTCATTGCGGGCAGCAGCCTGATTATCCTCACCGACAGCGGCAACTCGATCTTGCGGGCCATCGGAGTAGGGACCAGCGGGGTAACCGTATCCACCGTGAAACTGACAACTGAAACCACTTCCGGCGGCGGAACCGATGGCGGTTCATCCGGCGGTGGTGGCGGTGGTGGTGCCCCAAGTCTCTGGTTCGTCGCCGCGCTCAGCAGCATGTGGGCGCTCCGCCGCTTTCAGAAAGCGAAGCGCTCTTGAGCACTGCCGGGTCAGGCCAACTCGCAGAATCAGCATGCGAGTTGGCCAGGAACCGCCATCAAGTTTGAGGCGGGGTTCTGGTAGGAAATTCTTAGCGAACTCGATGCTCAGCCGTAGATGGCAGGCAACTGCTTGGGGTTACCAAAAGGGTAATGCACAGAAAATCAGCATTATGTATATTAGACATAACCTATATTGTGCATGTTTTAGCTCTAGGCAAGGCATATTTCCAATTTTCCTCCCATCCGGTTTGAAATGCCACTGAGTCAACCGAGCAGGTATCTGTTATCTGTAACCCCCGCCTCAGTCAACCGACCTGTGAGGCACCTGATCAGAGAATTGAGGTAAAAGTTTAGGATATGGGACGAATACCAAGGGCGGCTACGCCGCCTACTCAGGCCCGGCCGACACATGCTTTAGGGGACAGTTGTCCCAATAATAACAAGGTTAGGGAATGCGGACCGCTTCGCGGCCCGCATTCCCACAACCTATCCCAGATAGGCCCCGACGCGACGGCGCGAGTTTGGTCAGTGTCGGCCGGGATTGCCCTCGACCCGTTGGGGTCGCGGGCCGGGCAATCCCTAATGCCCATATGCGGCGATGTCTGCCGGGATGGGCACACGAACGATTGAGGGGTTTTTCCACAAATCGACAGGCTCTGCCTACGAAGGCGGAATCTCGGCAGCTAGACGCCTTAACGAGCGAGTCGATTCCCATGCCTCTCTCCACCTGTCCGGCTCATCAAATACGAGTCCGTAAACCGTCAAATGCGTATAGGTCCCAGCGGGATCAGCACAAAGCTTATCCATCATCTCTTCCTTCTCGTGAAAGGTGCTCCAAATCCAAGCGGCAATGATAGTGCCCTTGGAGCCAGTGAGACCAAAGCAGGGAACGGATTTATTCGCCTTGTAGGCGCGAAATTCCGGAGGCTTTGGTTTAGCGGCAGCAGCAGACATTTGCTTCCGGTTCGCTTCATCCACAGCAGCCAAATAGCCCGCACGCGCCACCCCTACCCGATGAACCAGCTTCTTGCCCTCGATACTGAGAGGCGGAGGCTCTGGAATACGAACCTCCTTCAACTTCCCCCCAGAACGGCCAATAGCGCGATTCCTACGCTTCTCCTGCGCAGCTTTGAGGGCAGCCTGCTCATAACCTTCTACCGACTCAATAGCATCATGGCGTTGAACAAACCAGTTCACACCGCGAAGCAGCTCCAAAAGGATATCCACGTTAAAGTCAGAAACTCCGCCGACACGACTGACGGCGGAGTGACCAAGCCAAACCCAATGGACGGATACGCCGATCTCGCTATCAATCTCCATCCACCAGTAAAAATCACCCGGAATGAGAGACTGGATGGAGCGCCTAACAGTATGAACGACAGAAGTTGATGCGGCGCCTAGGACAACGCCGTCAGATACCTTAAGCAGGTCTTTTGCCTTCGCCCTAACCTTAGCAGGTTTCACAGCAAGAGACTAGGCTACCGCTTCGAGGCTTCACGAAGAAATTCCGCCATAGCTGCGTGGAATTTGTCACTAGGACAGCGTGCGATAGATTCAGCAACGTGAGCCAAGAAAGGCCCCGGTTTCATTCCCTGGCTACGGGCTAACTGAACAAGGGGCGTCATAGCATCACGACTAACCCGTGAGCTCACCTTCACCTTAATTGTCGCTAACGGTTGCATATATTTTCCTTTTCCTTCCCGTTCAGACAATAAGAGAGACAAACTAAGCCTGTGTAATGGTCGGCCTATCCCAATCTGCCGCCGATATTGCAGAACTTATTCTATATTGTGCTAGTAAATAGGTCTGCTCAGAGCCTCGTGCATCCATCCAACTTAATTCTACTTAGCCACGCCCCAACGCTTGGTCAGTGGATAGTAGATAAACAACGGACGCCCCACGACGTCCATTTCCGGTACGAAGCCCCAAACGCGGCTGTCCGCACTGTTTGAGGAATTGTCGCCCATGGCGAAATATGAACCCGCAGGAACGTCGAGCACTTCGCCGCCCTCCAGGTGACTGGATCCATTGAAGTAGCCGCGATAAAGTCCCTCGCGCCTGGCGTTGTGCGCAAAGGCCTCGGACCCCGTGATAGGCTCGCCGTTGCGATATAGAACCGGTTCCCGAATCTCCAATTGATCTCCGGGAAGGCCTACAAGTCGCTTCACATAATACTGGCTGATTTGACGGCCATTCGCGTCCTTCATGCTCTCGTGATCGATGTTGTCCGTTTTGAATACAAAGCCGGAACCAACCGACGGACGGACAAAGTTATAACTCATCCGGTCCACGAACAACAAATCGCCCGTCAGGATGTCGAAAGACACAATATCTTCGCCCTGTCGCACCTTGCGCCCCGTGGGAACCCAGTAAATGCGCGCTTCTATCCGCCGGCCGCCGCTGGTCACTTCCATCATGGACGACTCCAGCTGGCTGGCACCGTTGGCCTTTTGGGCCGCCTGCATCAGACCGTTACGGTTTCCGGCAAACAGCGTTTTCTCCAACACGTCATCGTAGCCGAATTCGGAACGGGCCCAGTCGGCCGGCACCGTCAGCTTCACCGGCTGTCCGCCTACCATAACCGTGTATTCGCGCATCAACGTGGGAAAAATGAAGAGGCTCCGTCCCGCTCGCTCCGTGTAGGCCGGTGCGCCGCTGCGGAATACCGGCACCATGACTTCACCTGCGGCCGGTGCCTTCATGGTATAGTTCACGGCACCCAAGCCAACCAGGCGCGCCGCCTTGCCAAGCAGCCCCGGCTCCTCGCCGGGGGTGAACACTTCCGAAGTCATGCCATAGTAGCTGGGCCACATGGAATTGGTCGGGATCTTGAACGGTTGAACAAAATACGCACGCAGCCCGAGGATCACGATCGCCGCGACCAGGAAAAATTCGACGTTTTCGGTCAGGGAGGTGGTCGGATAAAGCCGTCCGCCACAGGTCCGCATCGCTCCTTCGAGACGTTCGATGGCGGGTTTCAGCGCCGGCACGGCGGCCTTTTGCCTCACCAGCGCTTTAACCTCCGCCATCGCCGCCAGCAGTCCCCCGCCCTGTTCTTCCGTCAGCAGATCCTTGCGGAAATCATGGATCCGCTGGGCCATCTCCAACCACTGGGCGGCACTGCGCCGCAGTTTGGAATCTTCGGAACGCAGGAAGTCGAACACGGGCAAAGAGGGGGTTAGCTGTTCGTTTTAAGAACCTGGATGAAGGCATCCGGCGGGATCGAAACGCGACCGATTTGTTTCATCTTCTTTTTGCCTTCCTTCTGCTTGTCGAGGAGCTTGCGCTTGCGGCTGATGTCGCCGCCGTAGCATTTCGCGGTGACGTCCTTGCGCATCTCGCGCACGTTGTCTCGGGCGATGATTTTGCCGCCGATGGCGGCCTGCACGGCGATCTTGAACATCTGCGGTGGAATGATGTCGGCCAGCTTCTCGCAGAGCGCCCGGCCCTGCCCCTCGGCCTTGCTGCGGTGCACGATGCTGGCAAAGGCGTCCACGGGGTCCTGATTGACGAGAATGTCCATCTTCACGAGATCCGACACCCGGTATTCGCCGAGCTCGTAATCCATGGAACCATACCCGCGGGTGATGCTCTTCAGCCGGTCGTTGAAATCGACCAGGATTTCGTTGAGCGGCAGCGTGCAGGTCAGCATGACGCGCGCGCCATCCAGCGTATCCGTATGGTCGCAGGTGCCGCGCTTCTCCATGATGAGCGAGAGAATGTCGCCCATGAACTCGTTGGGGATGTGGATCGCGGCCTTGATGGTCGGCTCGGAGATTTCCTCGATGCTGCCGGGGTCTGGCAGGTTGATCGGATTGTCCACCTCGAGCACGGTGCCACCATGCTTCTTCACCTTGTAAACCACGCTCGGATAGGTGGAGATGATCTCGACGTCGTATTCGCGCCGGATGCGCTCCTGGACCACTTCCATGTGCAGCAGACCAAGGAAACCGCAGCGGAAGCCAAATCCAAGCGCGACAGAGCTCTCGGAGGAATAGACCAATGCGGAGTCGTTCAGCCGCAGCTTCCCAAGGGCGACCTTGAGTTTCTCGTAGTCGTCGGACTCGAGCGGATAAAGACCGCAATACACCATCGGCCGCACCTCCTTGTAGCCGGGCAGCATGTCGGCCGCGGGCTTCTGCGAATGGGTGATGGTGTCGCCGATCTTGATCTCGTCGGTGCTCTTGATGTTGCTGACGATGTAGCCGACATCGCCCGGGCCGAGGTGAGAAACCTTCTCCATGCCCGGACGGAACACGCCGACCTCCTTGACCTCCGATTTCTGTCCGGTGCTCATCAGCACCATCATTTCACCGGCTTTGATGGTGCCGGAGAAAACACGGCCGTAGGAAATGACCCCGCGGTAGGAATCATATTTGGAATCAAACACCAGCGCGCGCAGCGTCGGATAGTCCGTCCAGCGGGGCGGAGGCACGCGGGTTACCACGGCTTCAAGAATGTCCTGGATGCCGATGCCCGACTTGCCGCTGGCGAGGATCGCCTCTTCGGCCGGGATGGTGAGAATGTCTTCCAGCTGCTTCATGCAGAGCTCGAGGTTGGCGCTCGGCAGGTCGATCTTGTTGATGACCGGGATGACCTTGAGGCCCTGCTGAAAGGCCAGATGCGCATTGGCCACGGTCTGGGCCTCGACGCCCTGCGCCGCGTCAATGAGCAGCAGCGCGCCTTCGCAGGCCGCGAGCGAACGGGAGACTTCGTAAGAAAAGTCCACGTGCCCCGGGGTGTCCGTGAGGTGCAGCTTGTAGGTCTTTCCGTCCTTGGCCGGGTAATTCATCACCACCGGGTGCATCTTGATCGTGATGCCGCGCTCCTTCTCGAGATCCATCGAGTCGAGGTGCTGTTCGGTCAGCACGCGCTGCGACACCGTGTTGGTGTATTGCAGCAAGCGGTCGGACAAGGTGGTCTTGCCGTGATCGACGTGAGCGATGATGCAGAAATTCCGCGTGAGAGGTGCCAGCGACATGATGTGGTCAGGCGGGAATATCCGCGTGTTCGGCAAAGGATTTGACCACCCAGGCCTTGTCGGTGCGCTTGGCGAGGCCGGCCAGCACGGCGCCGGGGCCGCACTCCCAGAATTCCGTGGCGCCCGCGGCCACGGCGCTGCGCATGCAGTCTTCCCAAAGCACGGAGGAAACCACCTGCTTCACGAGCGCCTCCCGGATGGCCGCAGGTTCGGTGACAGCCAGACCGGTGGTGTTGGTGAAGACCGTGAACTTCGGCGTCCGGAACTCCACACCGGCAAGAAAACGGGCAAACTCCACCCGGGCCGGCTCCATGAGGCGGCTGTGATAGGCACCGGCGACATTGAGCGCGATGACCCGTTTCAGTCCCTTGTCCTTGGCGGCCGCAACGAGCGACTCCACCTTGGCCTTGTCGCCGGAGACGATGATCTGTCCGGGGGCATTGAAATTCGCCGCCTGGATGTCGAATTCACGGCATAGTTCTTCGATCCTGGCCCGCTCCTCGCCGATGATGGCGGCCATGCCGCCAACTGACTTTTCACAGGCCACCTGCATGAGCCGACCCCGCTCGGCCACCACCTTGAGGCCGGTGGCAAAATCGAAAACTCCGGCGGCGGTCAGGGCCGTCACTTCACCCAAGCTGAGGCCCAAGGCCATGGATACCGCGGGAAGTTTCCCCTTTTCCTGCAGAGCGGCCACCAACGCGAGACCGTGCACATAGAGAGCGGGTTGACAGACCTTGGTCTGGGTCAGTTCTGCATCCGGTCCTTCAAAGCAAACCTTGGTCAGACTCCAGCCCAGCACCCGGTCAGCCTCATTGTAAAGCGACTGCGCCGCGGCGGAGCCTTCGTAAAGCGACTTGCCCATCCCGACCTTCTGGGCGCCCTGACCTGCAAAAAGGAGTGCCAATGACATAGATGAAGGGTCGGTTAAACCCACCCGATTGGCAAAAACCAAGTCCTAAAATTTGTTCAGCTGGGGAAAGTATTTCTTGTCGTCCGCCTGCGGCGGCGGAGGGGCTTTTCTCTCTGCGGGACGCAGCTCCGGCACGGGCGTCAGCGGCGCAACAGACACGCTGGGCTGCGGCCCCGCTGCGAGGCTCGGAAGTTGAGCCGGAGGAGCCGTGTGAAGCGGCCGATTGAGAGCGTCCAATCCAATCCCCATGGCCGAAGAATTATCCAAATAAGGATTTGGCCCCGAGGGGAGTTGGGCAGGCTCGCTGGTCGCCGGACTGGCCGCTCCCGTGGTGTCAGTCGTGAGCGGCTGCCCGGGAGCCGTGACTCCAATCGGCTGCCCCGGTGAGCCGGACGACCGCCCTCGGACGAAATCATCAAATGCCGGTCCACGCGAAGGCGAGTTGCCCAGCCAGCCTTGCAGAAAAGGCGCAAGCGGATCGGCGACGGGCTTTCTGGTGCCGGCTGCAACGTTTTGCCGTCCCTCCTCCACCTTTTTTTGCTCGTCGTAGATCCGGAGCAAATACTGCGGGTCGGTGGTATCGGCAGGCGCGGACTCCATGGCCGCGCCTGCCTCAGCCGCCTCTTTCTGGCTCGGTTCGAGCGCGGCGCGCTTGTCCGCTGCTTCCAGTCGCCGGACCCCGTTCACGAGCCAGTTTTGGCTCTCCGCCCGTTCTTTTTCCGTTTTGCGCTGTTTCTCCTGTTTGTCAGGCGTCATGAGGACGGGCAGCGGCAACGATTCCTGACCGGGAATGCTCAAGCCTGGCGTTTCGGCTCGCAGACCCTCCTTGGCCTCGGGACCGCGGCTGCCGGTCTGGCCGCTTTCCAGTTTTCGCAGTCCCTGCTTGGACGATTCCAACGGCGCCACGGGTTCCGCGCCCTGCCCTGGCATGATGACAGCCAGATAGCCCAGCGCGAAAGCTGCCGCGTGACGCTTCATCAGGTCTTGAAGAAGATGCCCTTCAGATTCATCTCGAGTGCGGGCGGGTTGGGCGAGAAGCGGAGTCCGTCGGCCTTGCTGATTTTGCCTTCCTTGATCAGGCGGTAGAGATCCTTGTTGAACGACTTCGACATGCCGTCGGAACCGGATTCCAGCAGCTGCTGAATCTTGTCATTCTGACCGTCGAGGATGAGGTTTCGCACCGTGGCGTCGGCCACAAGGATCTCATGCGCCGCATAACGGCCACCACCTTCGAGGGCCGGAATCAGTTTTTGGCAGATGAAGCCTCGCAGCGAACCGGCAATCTGGCGGCGGGCCTGGGCCAGCTGCTCCGGCGGGAAGAACTCGAAGAGACGCGTGAGCGACTGGGCGACCGTGGCCGCGTGCATCGTCGAGAACACCAGGTGGCCGGTTTCGGCGGCGGAGATCGCGGTCTCGAAGGTTTCCTTGTCGCGCATTTCACCGATCAGGATGACGTCGGGATTCTGGCGCAGCACCGACTTGATCGCCATTTCGAAGTTGGGCACGTCGAGGCCGATTTCGCGCTGCTGAAACAGCGACTTGTCGTCGCTGAAAGTGTATTCGATCGGGTCCTCGATGGTCACGATATGCTTGTCCATGTTCTGGTTCACCCAGTTGAGCATGGCCGCCATCGTGGAGCTTTTGCCCGAACCGGTCGCGCCGCAGACCAGCAGGATCCCGTCCTTGGCCTGGGACATCTTGATGAGCGTCTCGGACTCGATGTTGAGTTCGGCGAACGTCGGCGGACGGCTCTTGATGTGACGAAAAACGATGCTGACCAGGCCGCGCTGATGGAAGGCGTTCACGCGAAAACGACCGATGTCGTCGGCCGCGTAGGCGAAGTCCACCTGGCCGTCCTTGTCCCACTTGTCGCGGAAGATGCGCGGCACTTTTTCGTCCACGAAGGCCTGGGCGTGCTCACAGCTGATGGGATCCATCTCCACCGAGCGCAAACGGCCGCCGAGACGCAGATAACCGGGCTTCTCGGACTTGATCACGATGTCACTGGCGCCGCTCTCCACGGCAAGTTTGAGCAGATCGTTGATGATTTCTAGGTGGATTGTGTTGCTCATGGAATTTTATGCGTGAACCGCCCTTAAAGCTGTGCTTTGCCTAAAGGCTAACTTTGCTTCGTTCAAGGTAACTTTCCCATGAATCGTCCCCGCACCTTCACCGGCACCTACACCGCCATCGTCACGCCGTTCCGTGACGGGGCCGTCGCATACGATGAGCTGAAGAAATTGGTGAATTTCCAGATCAGGGGCGGCATCAGCGGTCTCGTGCCGGTGGGCACCACCGGGGAGTCGCCGACGGTTTCCCACGAGGAGCATCTCGATGTCATTCGCTGCACAATCGAGACCGCGCGCGGCCGCGTGCCGATCATCGCCGGCACAGGCTCCAACTCGACCCGCGAAGCCATTGACATGACCCGGGCCGCCGATGAGGCCGGCGCCGACGGCTTCCTGTTGGTGGCGCCCTACTACAACCGCCCGACGCAGGAGGGGCTTTACCGGCACTTCGCCGAGATCGCCGGCATCACCAACAAGCCGATCGTGCTCTACTCGATCCCCGGCCGCTGCGGCATCGAGATCAGTGTGAAGGTCATTGAGCGCCTGCGCGCCAAGTTCCCGCATGTCGCCCACATCAAGGAGGCCGGCGGCAGCGTGGACCGGGTTGACCAGATCGTCGCCGCGCTCGGCAACGACATGACCGTGCTGAGCGGCGACGACTCCCTCACCCTGCCCTTCATGGCCGTCGGCGCCAAAGGCGTGATCAGTGTGGCCAGCAACCTTCTGCCCAAGGAGGTCAGTCGGCTCGTCAGCCTGGCGCTCGCCGGCGACTATGCCAAGGCCCGCGCGCTGCACCGCCGCCTGTATCCGGTGTTCAAGACAATCTTCATCGAATCCAACCCTGCCCCCATCAAGCTCGCCATGGCCGAGGCCGGGATCATCGGTTCGCCCGAAGTGCGCCCTCCGCTGTGCGAACTTACCGACGCCAGCCGCGAAACGCTGCGTGCCACCCTCAAGGCTTTCGCCCGCTGAGCCCATGAGCCTGAAGATTCTGCTCAACGGTTCCAAGGGACGCATGGGGCAGGCCGTAGCTGCGGCCGCCGCCGACATGCAGGCAACCATCAGCGCCGCCATCGATGCCGGGGATGACGCCGCCACCCACCTCGGGGCCTGCGACGTGATCATAGATTTCAGCTCCCATCACGCCACCGGCAAACTGCTCGAACTCGCCGTAACCCGACGCAAGCCGATTGTGATCGGCACGACCGGCCACGCGGCCGACGAAAAGGCGCGTCTGCTCGCGCTCGCCGCGCAGGTTCCCTGCGTGTGGGCCGGCAACTTCTCCGTCGGCGTGAACCTGCTCTTCGCCCTCACCCGCCGCGCCACTGCCGTGCTCGGCGCCGACTACGACACCGAAGTCATCGAGATGCATCACCGTTTTAAGAAGGATGCGCCCAGCGGCACCGCCGCGCGTCTGCTTGAAATCATTCTTGAGGAGCGGAAGCTGACCGCCAATGCCCTGAAGCACGGGCGCTCCGGAATTACCGGCGAACGGCAACCTTCCGAGGTCGGCGTCCACGCGTTGCGCGGCGGTGATGTCGTCGGCGACCACACGGTGCTCTTCGCTGCGCTCGGTGAGCGCCTGGAGCTCACGCACAAGGCTTCCGATCGGGGCATTTTCGCCCGTGGCGCAGTTCGCGCGGCCAAGTGGGTCGTGAGCCAAAAGCCCGGCGTTTACGACATGCAGGACGTGCTCGGACTGAAATAAATGATCACCAGCGTCTCCGGCATCCTTGTTTCCGCCACGCCGCTCGTGGCGGTGATCGAAACCGGCGGACTTGGCTACGAGATCAACATTCCGGTCACGACCGCCGAGCGGCTGCCTCAGCCCGGTCAGGTCGCCAAGCTGCACACCCTTGCGGTTTACCGGGAGGACTCGCAGACGCTTTACGGCTTCGCGACGGTCGAGGAGCGGAATTTTTTCCGGTTGCTGGTCGAGAAAGTAACCGGGGTTGGGCCGAAAATGGCGCTGAGCGTCATGAGCAAGCTCTCCCTGCCCACGCTGAAATCAGCCATCGCTGCGGGCGATGTCGGGTTGCTGGCCAAGTGCCCGGGCATCGGCCGGAAAACCGCTGAACGCCTCGTCATCGAGCTGCGCGACAAACTCAACCCGGCCGACCTGGGTGCGGTTCCCGCTTCGCTCGAAAGTTCCACTCCGGTCGCGGACAATCGCGTAAACGACGCCGTGCTCGCGCTCACTGCCCTCGGCTACAAGGCGGCCGATGCCGACAAGGCCGTCCGCCAGGCGTGGGTGGCGCTTGGGCCCAAGGCCACGACCGAGGCCCTGATCAAGAAAGCGCTCGGTTGAGCGTCGGCGGACACAAAAAAGCCGCCCCGGCTCGGGGCGGCTGAATGAATCGCTCAGCGCTGGAATTGGAATGCCGAGAACTCGGCTTGCTGCGCGGGCGTTGCCTGATGACTGCGGAACACGCGTTGTTCCTGGGCGGAATTGGCGCGGACCGGATCAAACAGGCTGTCGTCAAACAGCGGCTGTAGGCGACCGGCCTGCAGCCGGGCGTTGCTGAAGCTTCGCTCCTCATCCTGCTCGCGCAGGACGGTCAGCATGGCGCTGTAGTTGTGATTGGTGGCCGGGGTTTCGTGGAGGCCGGCGGATACGGGAGCCAGTTCATGGGCCGAAACGGTGGCGGCGCTGACCGCAGGGGCCGAAACCGCGACAATCGCAGCAGGCTTGGCATTGACCGTGGCAACCGGTGTGACCGTCTCAGTTGTCGGATTCTGACGGAAAAAGACGAGAGCCAGGCAGGCGGCCGCCGCCATGCCACCGGCGTAATAGACCCAATGGGCGCGGCGACGACGGCTTTCAAAAAGCTCGATGACGCCGGTCTGGGTGGTTTCCGTGGCGGAGGTCTCGGCGCTGGCCCGGAAGCTGGCATACACCTGCTTCGTGGCGGTGTGGATCTGGCAATACTGGCGGTAAACGGCCTGACGCTTCGGGTTGGCCTGCAACTCGGCCTCCAGCTCCGCGGTTTCTCCGGCCGTGATCTGCCGGTCGATGTAGAGATTCAGCAATTCGATGAATCGATGGTCTTTCATGGCTGGAATTCCTCCCCTAGTTTTTCGCGCAGGCTCTCACGAGCGCGCGCGATACGGCTTTTGACCGTGCCCACGCTGATGCCGAGGATTTCGGCGATTTCTTCGTAGGAAAGGTTCTGCACATTGCGCAGGATCAGGATCTCGCGGTGCTTCTCGTTGAGTTCCTCCATGCACTCGGACACGCGGCCGACGAATTCCTGGGTGACGGTGGCGTCTTCGGGCGTCTCCTGCTCGGCGGGAATCAGTTCGGCGAGCGTCGTATCGTTTTCATCGCCCAAGGGTGCATCAAAGGATACGGACTTGTCGCGCTTGCGGCGCCACCAGTACCAGTAGCGGTTGCGCGCGAGATTGGTGGCAATCTGGTATAGCCAGGTAGAGAAAGCGGAGTCGCCGCGGAAATTTGCGAGACCGCGATGGGCCCGAATGAAGGCGTCTTGGGTGACCTCCTCGGCGTCCTGCTGGTTGCGCAGAAGCTGGTTGGTCATCGCATAGATGCGGTCCCAGTAACGACTTACCAGTTGATCAAATGCCGAATTGTCCCCGCCTTTGAAGCGGTCAACGAGCATGCGGTCTAGGGCAACTTCCTGAGCCTTGGCGGTCATGTGGTCAGGCTCTTTCTGATCAGGAAATTTGAGAATTGTTCCCACGGGGATCGCAGTAATTTGCATGGAGCTTGCACCCGGAATGACGCGCCGGTCAATGCCGCGGTTGCAGTGTCGAGGCCTGCAATTAATTCTTGCCATGCCCCGGCGACGAAAAACTATCTCCAGTCCTCTGGTCGGAACGGGTCGATAGCTCAATGGTAGAGCAGCGTCCTTTTAAGTCGTTGGTTCTGGGTTCGAATCCCAGTCGACCCACCACCCCGCTCCTGCCACTTGAGGACATACCCAATCTGGGGTTGTAATCTTCCCCAGATTCTGGACAGTGCGACCACCTAGTTTCTAGGGGCAAGCCCCCAAGTCGCCATCAGCCGTGTCCACCAATCTGCCAGCCGCCAAACGCATTGTAATCGTCGAGGATCACACCGCCATTCGCGAGATGTTGGCGGAAATTCTGCGGGTCGATCCTGCCTACAAGATCGTGGGAGAGAGCGGCGAAGGCCATCAGGCCTGCCAGCTCTGCCTCGACCTTAAACCCGACTTGATCGTGCTCGATGCCCGCCTCCCCGGCCTGAGTGGCGTGGACATCCTCCGCCGCATCAGCAAGCCGCTCAAGTCCACCCGCGTGCTGGTGTTTTCCGCCTACGAAACCCCGGCGCTCGTCCGGGAAATGCTGGAGGCCGGCGCCCACGGTTTCGTCGAGAAGACCGCCGGTCTGGGGGAATTCAAGAAAGGCCTGGAGACCATCTCCAAGGGTGGCACCTACTTCGGTCCCGGCGTGGCCGCCCTCCTGCGCACGGTGGTGGCCAACAAAAACTCCGCCACCGGGGTCGAAACCCTGACCGACCGGGAGCGTGAAATCCTCAAGCTGGTGGCTGAAAGCAACAGCACCAAGCAGATCGCCCAAAAACTCGAGATCAGCGTCAAGACGGTGGATAATCATCGCACCAACCTGATGAAGAAGCTCGACCTGCACGACGTCGCCAGCCTGACCCGTTACTCGCTGGAGATCGGGCTGATCGATCACCGCAAATGAGCCGTTGGCCCGGACGCTGCTCCGGACTGTTTAATTCTTGCGCGCCCCAAGCCTTTATCCAATAACCGCCAGACTCTTTCGCCTTCCATGAAGCACGTTTCCAAACTCCTCGGCCTCTCCCTTGTCGCCGCCGCCCTGCTGCTCAGTGCGTGCGCCAAAAAGCCCATGCGCGCCCCGGTTGACACGACCGCGACCGGCCCGGGTTCTACGGTGAATCCAGACGAGATCGCGATGCCCGGTGAGACCATCAACCTCGAGAACCGAGACCTTGGTGCTGCTCCCGATGCCGCCAACAAGAGCGTGGTCGAGCCCATCTACTTCGCCCTTGATCGTTTTGCCGTCGCCCCCGCCGAGCGACCGAAGCTGCAGAACGTGCTGAAGTGGCTGCAGGACAATCCCGGCAAAAATCTCGTGCTTGTCGGCCACTGCGACTGGCGCGGCACCGCCGAATACAACCTCGGCCTCGGTGAGAACCGCTCCAACTCCGTGAAGCGCTACCTCGTCTCCCTTGGCGCCGACGCCGCCCGCCTTGAGACGCTCTCCAAGGGCTCCACCGAAGCCAAGCAGGGCGGCAGCGAAAGCGAGTGGGCCAAGGATCGCCGGGTGGACTTCATCGAGCTGGTGAAGCAGTAATCTTCCGACGCATTTCAAAACCAAGGCCGCGGATTCCTCCGCGGCCTTTTGTTTTGTATAGAATGGAGCCGGGGCGCCCTCGCCCCGGTTCGGTCTCTCCTTCATCCTTTCGCCAGCTCCTCCAGCATGCGCTCGGACATCTCGATGCCCTTCTTCATAACGCCGAGGTGAAAACTCTCATTGGGCGCATGCAGATTGTCCTCCGGGAGGAACAGTCCGGGCATGACGGCGTCGATGCCGAGCACTTCCTTCAGGTCAGCGATCAGGCCGACGCTACCGCCCTCGCGCAGAAACAGTGGCGGCTTGCCCCAGGTCTCGACCACCGCCTTCTCCAGCGCACGGAAACCGCGTGCCAGCACGGGCGACTGGTCTTTCGGCGTGTTGGAGCGGTCGGGCGGGATCGCCACATAGGGCGTGGCGTGGTGCTGCTCGGTGATCGTCATGGTCACCCCTTTCGGGCAACGCGCGCGGATCGCATCGAAAACGACCTGCTTCATGTTGGTGGGCGTCTGGTTCGGCACGAGGCGGCAGGTGATTTTCACCCGCGCCTTGCTCGGGATGACGGTTTTGGTCCCCTCCCCCTGATAACCACCGCTAAAACCGTTGAACTCGAGCGTGGGCAGGAAACGGATCGCCTCGAAGGGAGTGTAGCCCGGCGGCGTGTGGAATTCATTGATCCCAAGAAACGCCGCGTAATCCGACTCCTTCAGGCCGAGCGTGGCGAGCTGTTCGCGCTCCCAGGCGTGCGGCTCGATCACGCTGTCGTAGAAACCGGGAATGTTCACGCGGCCGTCCGGCGTGTGCAGTGACGCACACAGCTCGGCCAGCGCCTGCAACGGGTTCATGAGCACGCCGCCGTGCATGCCGGAATGCAGATCGCCCTTGGGCCCGGTCAGCTCCACTTCAAAGGCCATCATGCCGCGCAGGCCGACCGTGACCACCATCTGGTCGGCATTCGGGATGCCGGTGTCGGACAAATAGACGAAATCCCCGCGCAGCTTCTCCTTGTTCGCGAGCAGGAAGGTCTTGAAGTTCTGACTGCCGATCTCCTCCTCGCCCTCGACCACGAACGTGATCCGCAGCGGCAGATTCGGGTTCTTCTCCAACAGGCGAGCGACGGCGGCAAAATGCACCATGAGCGGCCCCTTGTTGTCGGCGGTGCCGCGACCGAACATGCGCTCCCCCTTGATCGTCGGCTCGAACGGCGGCGTGTGCCACTTGTCGAGCGGGTCGGGCGGCTGCACGTCGTAGTGGCCGTAGATGATGACATGCGGCCAGGCCGGGTTGTCGCCGCGCTTGGCGACGATCACCGGATGCAGCGCGGTCGGCACCACCTCGACGGCGAAGCCCATCTCCTTGAGCAGGCCCGACACGAACTGCTGTGCGCCGACCATGCCGGCTTTGAACTGCGGGTCCGCCGAAACGCTGGCATGCCGCACGTATTCCTTCAGTTTTTCAACGGGGTCAAACATGCGGCCACCTTGCCGCAGGTTGTGTCATAGCGCTAGCCCGAAGTCGCGGCGCGCACGCTTCAGTAGCGTTCTTTTGCTTTCTCGTAGAGCGGCAACACTTCCGGCATCCACTTCTGCAGGTCGGCGATGCGTTCGGCGTGGGGCGGATGCGTTGAAATCCATTTCGGGGGCTGGGGCCCGTCTTTCTGCGCCGCCATCTTCCGCCAAAACGTGACTGCCGCCATCGGATTGTAGCCGGCCCGTGCCGCATAGCGCAGGCCGATGAAATCCGCTTCGCTTTCGTTGCCGCGCGAGAAAGCCAGCGTCGCACCCGCGGCGCCGAGGCCGTAGGCCACACGGATCAGGTCGCGATGCTTCTTGTCCTCTGTGGCCACTTCCACGCCCGCGCCGATCAGGCCCGCGACCAGCCCTTGCGACATGCGCTCCGCCCCGTGTCGGGCCGTGACGTGCGCGATCTCGTGGCCCATGACGATGGCGATCTCGTCGTCGGAACTGGCGAGGTTGATCAGTCCGGTATAGACGCCCACCTTCCCGCCGGGCAGGGCAAAGGCATTGATGGTCTTGGGCTCGTCGAACACCACGAACTCCCACTTGGCCCCGGGCAAGGCATCGCCCACGGCATCCGCGATGCGCTTGCCGATGCGGGACACGCGGGCGTTGGCCTCGATGTCAGTGGAGAGCTTCTCCTTGGTTTTCATTTCGGTAAACGCCGCCGCCCCCATCTGCAGTTCCTCGTTGGGCGGGATGATGATCATCGAGCGACGACCGGTCTCCGGCACCGTGTAACAGCCGGCCAGCACCAGCAGCGCAGCGACGGGCACCCATAGGAAAATCGTTTTCATGCGACAAGGATAGCTGCCAACCAACATCCGCCAAGCGGAAGTTTGGATCGGCTGTAGCGGCGCAACACCTGTAACCGCCGACCTTGTCCGATGGCGCTCATAGCGCGCCGCTACAAGCAGCTCAGTGCTTAAAATGCCGCACGCCGGTGAAGACCATCGCCATGCCGCGCTCGTCGGCGGCCTTGATGACTTCCTCGTCGCGCACCGAGCCGCCCGGCTGGATGGCGCAGGTGGCACCGGCGTCGGCGGCGGCGATCAGGCCGTCGGCAAAGGGGAACAGCGCCTCGCTGGCCACGACCGAGCCCTTGAGGTCGAGCTTGGCCTCACCGGCCTTCCACACGGCGATGCGCGAGCTGTCCACGCGGGCCATCTGCCCGGCGCCGATGCCGAGCGTCTGCTCGCCGCGGCAATAGACGATGGCGTTCGATTTGACGTGCTTGCCGACCTTCCAGCCAAAGAGCATCGAGGCCCATTCGTCGGCCGTGGGCTGGCGCTTGGTCACGATCTCGCAGGCCGCCATCTTTTCCATCGAGCGGTCGCGGTCCTGCACTAACACGCCACCGACCACGGAACGTACTTCCTGCAGGGCGTCGGCGCCGATGCCCTCCTTGGCGATCATGAGACGGAGATTCTTCTTTTTGGCGAAGATCGCCAGCGCCTCGTCGGAGAACCGCGGGGCGATGATGACCTCGGTGAAGATGTCCTTGATCTGCTCGGCGACGTCCACGCCGAGGGTCTGATTGACGACAATGATGCCGCCGAACGGCGCCTGCCGGTCAGTCGCGTAGGCCTTGTGCCACGCTTCGATCAGTGAGTCGGCGCTGGCGACGCCGCAGGGATTCGTGTGCTTCAGGATCGCCACCGTCGGACGCTCGAATTCGCCGATCAGGTAGGTCGCCGAAGTGATGTCCAAAATGTTGTTATAGCTGAGCTCCTTGCCCTGCAGCTGCTGGAAGTGGTCGTGGAAGGTGCCATAGAGCGCGGCCTTCTGGTGGGGATTCTCGCCGTAACGCAGGCTCTGCGCCTTCTTCAATGTGAGCGAGTAACTCGCCGGGAATCCACTCAGGGCCTCGAGGTCGGGTTCGGCCTGCTGGCCCTCGAGATACTTCGCGATGGCGGTGTCGTAGGCGCCCGTGCGCTGGAAGACCTTCAGCGCAAGCTTCCGGCGCAGCGCGCCCATGCCGGCGGGGTTGGCCAGCCCGACAATCACCGAGGCATAGTCGTCGGGATCGCAGACGACGGTCACGCTCTCGTGGTTCTTTGCGGCGCTGCGCAGCATGGACGGTCCGCCGATGTCGATATTTTCAATCGCCTCCTCGAACTCGACGTGCGGCTTCGCGACGGTCTGCTCGAAGGGATAGAGGTTAACCACCACGAGGTCGATCAGCCCGATGCCGTGCTGGCGGGCCGCAGCCAGGTGGTCTTCCTTGTCGCGGCGGCACAGCAGGCCGCCGTGGATCTTCGGGTGCAGGGTCTTCACACGACCTTCCATCATCTCCGGGAAACCCGTGTGCTCGCTAACCTCGGTCACCGGCAGACCCGCGCCGGCGAGGAGCTTGGCCGTGCCGCCGGTCGAGAGCAGGCGGTAACCATGCTGTTTGACGAGGGCCGTGGCGAAGTCCACCAGACCGCGTTTGTCACTGACCGAGAGCAGCGCGAGCTTTTCCATAGGAACGGCCTTTGTGCGCCCCGCCCAATTCCCCGGCAAGCCGAAAGCCGGTCAGAAAACCTGAAAGCTGAGACCTGAAACCTGAATATGATCCAGAGATGTGGCTTAATCCACAGGTTTCAGGTTTCAAGTTTCAGGTTTCCCTGTCTTCCTCCTTTCCATGCCCGCGTCGCTTGAACTGCCCGGTCTCAAGGTCCATCTGGACAACCTGGTCTATCGCCACGGCGGAGAGCAGCTACCGCCTGACAAGCCGCACGCGTTCATCTACTTCCTCACCATTCGCAACGACTCCGACCGCATCGTCACCCTGCTCGGACGGAAATGGATCATCGAGCACGCCGACGGCACGCGCCTGGTCGTCGAGGGCGACAAGATCGTCGGCGAGACCCCTACACTCGCCTCGGGAGAGCATTTTTCCTACAACAGCTACCACGTCGGCCACTGCGACGCCCGGGCAACGGGCAGCTTTCACGGCGTGGACGAGGACGGCCAGCGGATCTATGTGCGCATCCCGGCGTTTGACATGACGATTCCACGGGGTTGACCTGTCTTTGTCATCGCGAGTCCGGCTCCGCCGGACGTGGCGATCCAGCCGACTGGATGGCCGCGGCGTTCCGCCTGGCGCCCTGACGGCCCCTTTTAATGAAGCTCATCGATCTCAACGGCGACGGCGGCATCGGCGCGAATTCGCTCTATATCCAGCTCGGCGACTTCCACCTCGTCATCGACAGCGGCCTGCACCCCAAGAAATCCGGCCGCGACGCCGCCCCGAACCTCCGCCCGCTCCAGGGCGTGAAGCTCGACCTGATCATCATCACGCACTGTCACCTCGACCACATCGGCTCACTCCCGTTGCTCCTGCGCAACCAGCCCGATGTGCCGGTGATCATGACCCAGCCCAGCCGCATGCTCATCGAGCGCATGCTGCACAATTCCGTCAACGTGATGGTCCGCGAGCGCGAGGAGAAGGGCACGGCCGATTACCCGCTGTTCACGCACGAGGAAATCGACCGGATCGCCCCACGTCTCTACGGTCACCCCTACAACCACGCCAAGAAGTTCTCGGGCGCCAAGGACGACATCGAGTTCATCCTCCACCCCGCCGGCCATATCCCCGGCGCCGCCGGCGTCGAGATCCACCATAAGAACCGCCGACTCTTTATCACCGGCGACGTGCTCTTCAACGTCCAACGCATCCTCGCCGGCGCCATGTTCCCCAAGGCGAAATTTGACACGCTTGTCATGGAGACCACGCGCGGTGTCACGGAGCGTGCCGCCGAAAAGACCCGCTCCTTCGAGATGATCCGACTCGTGGAGACAATCAATGCCACGATCGAGCGGGGCGGCTCCGTGCTCATCCCGGTCTTCGCCCTCGGCCGCATGCAGGAGATCATGGCCATCCTCCACGATGCCCGAAAATTCAACAAGCTGGTGGACGCGCCGATTTTCGCCTCCGGCCTCGGCATGGACATCGCCGACCTCTTCGATCAGATCGCCAAGAAGACCGGCGCCGTCCACTTCACCCGCACGATTCTCAAGGACCTCCAAGTCCGCAAGACGCCCCGTGACATCAAGGCCGGCAAGGAGCCGCCCCAGCAGGGCATCTACGTCGTCAGCTCCGGCATGATGGTCGAGAAGACGCCCTCCTACACCCTCGCCTCCGCCCTCGCCGCCTCGCCGAAGCACAGCATCTGCTTCGTCGGCTACTGCGACCCCGAGACCGTCGGCGGCGCGCTCCTCGCCGCCGAGAAAGGCGAGCCCTTCCTCTTCGCCGACGCCAACGTGAAGGTGAAGCTCCGCTGCCAGATCGAACGCTTCGAGCTCTCCGGCCACGCCGACCGCGAGGAACTCCTCGACTACGCCGTCCAGAGCCACCCCCGCTCGATCGTCCTCACCCACGGCGACCCGCCCGCCCGCGCATGGTTTGCCGAGCAGCTCAAGGAGAAGCTCCCGAAAGCCAAGGTGCTCGATCCGGTGCCGCTGCAGACATATACGGTTTAATGAACGGTAATAATTCAGTCCAAATGCGAGTTCACCGAGAACGTGAATTCTCGCCGCACCATATCCTAATCGGTGCTGCACATTTGGCCTTAGAACGCGCACGAATGAGGGCCCCCGGCTGGTTATACGATGAACTAGTCACGATAACTTTTTCCGCTATGGCCTTAGAGGCCCTAGCCAACGCTTTTGGCGAGCGCCTTATCCCGCGTTGGAAAGATTACGAATCAGCTAGCCCAATCGCCAAGCTGCGCATTGTCGTCGTAAATCTAAAAATGCCGGAACCAAATTTTGAGACTGATCCTTGGGCCGCAGTTATATGGCTTGTCAAAATTCGCAACAAGGTCGCCCACGCCAAGCCAGAGTATATCAAGTTCGATAAAACTATGTCGCGTGCGGAATTTGAAAGACAGCGTTTTGATGCTCCGACATCAAAACTCGAATTGGAGATATCGCTAGAGAATGCCGAGAGAGCATATAAAACCATTGATGTGATATTTGAATTATTGTGTAAGCATACACCAATTGAGCAATTGGATGGTCTGCTAAGCGACGGTTTTTCAGGAACAGTATCCATTTCTGAATCGAAGAATGCGTAGGCAAGTCGCTTGGGGCATCCCCAGCATAGTCGTAGTTCTAAGCGATATGCTGCGACGTTTGACAGCACGACAAGGAGGTTAACTCTAGTGGAACCCCATGAAGTCACTGTCCACTCTCCCCCGGCGCGAATTCCTCAAGAACTCCGCGCTCGCTGCCACCGGTTTGTTTGCCCTGCCTTCGCTGTTTTCCGCCAGCCTCGGCACCCGCCCTCGCCGGCCGGGGCCGGCTGACCGAATCAACCTTGGCGTGATCGGCTTCGGCACTCAGGCCCATGCCTGTGTGCCGACCTTCCTGGGCGATCCGCGGCTGCAGGTCGTGGCGGTGGCCGACCCGGTGAGGGACCTGCCGAACTACGGCTACAAGGGCGAACTGCGCGGCGGCCGACTCGTTGGTCAAAAGGTCGTGGAGGCGCATTACGCCGAGTGGAAGGACTCCGGCACCTTCAAGGGCTGCCGTATCTATGAGGATTTCCGCGAAATGCTGGACCGCGAGGACCTCGACGCCGTCTATGTGAGCACGCCCGATCACTGGCACTGCGCGGCGGCGCTCCACGCGATCAAGCGCGGCCTGCATGTTTACGGACAGAAACCGCTGTCGCTGACCGTGGCCGAGGGCCGGCGCATGGCGCAGGCGGTGGCCGAGTCGGGCGTCACGTTCCAAACCGGCTCCCAACAGCGCAGCTCCGTGCATTTCCGCACCGCCTGCGAGTTCATCCGCAACGGCCGCATCGGCCGGGTCCAACAAGTGAAGATCGGCTTCAGCGGCGGCCACACCAACTGGTCGGGCCTCGCCAACCGGAACAAGCCCGAACCCGTGCCGGCCGAGCTGAACTACGACCTGTGGCTCGGGCCCGCACCCGAACGACCCTACACGCCTGCCCTGCTCCAGCTCAACTGGCGCCACAACTGGGACTACTCGGGCGGCTTCGTGACCGACTGGGGCGCGCACCACCTCGACATTCTGCAATGGGCGCTATGCGAGGATGCCGGCGGCCCGGTTCGGATCGAGAACGTGAAGGCTACCCTGCCTGACCCGGCGGCGGTTTACAACACGCCGACCGCGTTCGCCTTTGACGTGGTCTATGCCAACGGGGTGCGCGCGAACGTCTCGGACTCCCACCGCAACGGCCTCCACTTCACGGGCGAGGACGGGCGCGCGATCTTCGTGGGCCGCGGCGTGCTGGAGATGACCCCCAAGGAACTCGCGCGGAAGAAAATTGAGCCCGGTGAAATCCACCTGCCCGTGAGCGGACTCCACGAAAAAGATTTCGTGGACCACATCTACGACGGCGGCACCCCCATCGCACCCGTCGAGATCGGCCATCGCTCCATCACCATCGCCCACCTCGCCAACATCGCGATCCGTCTCGGCCGCGAGAAACTCCAGTGGGACCCGGCGAAGGAACTGATCATCGGCGACCCAGCCGCGAGCGCGATGCTGTCCCGGCCCTCGCGCAAGGGATTCGAGGTGTGAGCGGAGGCTCGGTTCCAATTGCAGACCAGGGCTGCACGGTGTAGCTGCGCTTGAGCCGTAGGCGAAAGCGTGGTCCGAGAACGACCACGTTGTCGCTCCGCTCCAACGCGGCTACTGTTCAATAGACCCCGCCCCTACAAATCACCGCCCCAAAATCTCCCGCAGCTTCACCACGGTCGCGGCGTTGCCAGTGACGTATTGGACGCGCGGGGCTTTCAGCGTGAACTCCTTCATCGGATAGGGTGAAGCGGTCAGGTAGTGGATCTTCGCGCCGGACTCCTCAACCAGAGCGCAGGCGGCGGCGATGTCCCAGAGGCGGTTGTTGTGCTCCACCACCCCGTCGAGCAGGCCGATGGCCACGTAGGCGAGGTGCAGCGTGCTGCTGCCGAGTCCGCGGATCTTGAAGTTCTCGATCAGGCGCTTGCCCTCGCCAGCGTAAACCTTGTCCACTGGCGAATGAAACCCGATCAGGCTGTGGCCGCTCGGGGAATCGGGCCGGGCCTTCACTTGCTGGTCGCCGTCCCACACGCCCCTCCCGGGGCCGCCGTGGATGAGCTTCCGGCGGGCGAGGTCGTAGATCACGCCATAGACCGGTTCGCCGTGTTCGAGCAACGCGAGCGAGATGGCGCAGTGGGCGATGCCGTTGGCGTAGTTGTTGGTGCCGTCAATCGGGTCGCAGACCCAGCAGAATCGCGAGGTGACGGGCGTGGGCGTTTCGGTCGGCGTAAGTTCCTCGCTGAAAAACTGGTCCTCGGGAAAGGCTTTGGCGATGGCATCCTGCAGGTGCTGCGAGATGGCGACGTCCACTGGCGTCACCTTGGTGCCGTCGTATTTGATCTCGGCGCGGGCCCGGCCGAATTCCCGGTGCATGAGTTCCGACTCGGCCATGACGGCCCGCTTCGCGACTTCGATACGTTGGTCTGGTTCTGGGTTAGCCACGGATTACACGGAGGCACACGGATGCCAGACAGGAAAGACATTTATGGCGAAAGTCTCGTTTCCTCCACGGATGAAACGAGGAGCACTTAGTAAAACACCCCGACCCAACTCCGTTCTCTCGGTCAGCTCCTGTGCCTGGCCTTGGCGGCTGTTCGTTCTACTCAGAGGTTCAGTCCCATCTTGCCGAGCACGCGGGCGAGGTCGTCGTTGCCGGCGTATTCGATGATGATGCGGCCGTTCTTGTCGGAGTGCTTAAGCGAGCTGCGGGCGCCGAGGTGCGAGGTGAGTTTTTTCTCGATGTCGGCCAGTGCAGTGGCCGTGGCCCCGGGCATGCGGCGCTTCTTGCCGGTTTTGCCGCCGGCGTGAGAGCGAAGGAGTTCCTCGAGGGCGCGAACGCTCAGCCCCTGCTCCAGGGTGCGACGGGCGAGCACGGCGCGCTCGGCCGAGCCTTCGACGCCGAGCAACACCTTGGCGTGGCCGACGCTGAGCATGCCCTTGCCCACGTAGCCCTGCAGCTCGGCCTCCAGGCCGAGCAGGCGCAGGGAATTGGCGACCGTGGCGCGGCCCTTGCCGACGCGCTGGGCGGCGGCATCCTGCGTGAGGTCGAAATCGCGGATGAGACTGGCGTAGCCGTGCGCTTCTTCGATCGGGTTGAGGTCGGCGCGCTGCAGGTTCTCGATCATCGCCAGCGTGGCGGCCGAGGCGTCGCTCGAGTTCATCACCCGCGCGGGAATCGATTTCACGCCGAGCTTCTGGAAGGCGCGCCAGCGGCGCTCACCCGCGATGAGCTGGAACTTGTCGCCCGCGGACCGCACCACAATCGGCTGCAGCAGGCCCTCGGCGCGGATGCTTTCCACGAGTTCGGCCAGCGCCTCGTCGGAGAACTCCTTGCGCGGCTGATACGGGTTGGGCTCGACGTGGTGAACCGGAATTTCCCGATAGCCGGGCAGCCCCTCGACCACCACCGGGGCCGGGACGGGAGCGGGCGTGGCAGCCGGAGCGGGTGCCGGAGCGGCGGGCTTGGGGGCGGCGGCGGAGCTGGTGATCAGCGCGCCGAGACCGCGGCCGAGACGGGAAGGAGATGGCTTGGCCATGTTATTTGGCGAGGGGAATGAAGAGCGTCTGCCCGACGCGAATCTTGGTCGGGTCGGCAATCTTGTTGGCGTTGATGATGTCCTGGAGCTTGGCGCCGTTCTTGCGGGCGATCACTGCGAGCGTGTCACCGGACTGGACGGTGTAATTGATGCCTTCCTTGGGAAAATCTTCCGCGAACGTGGTCTGCACGACGGGGCGCGTGGCTTGGCTCTTGGCGAGGGCGTCGAGCGCGGCGTTGGTCTGCTTGCCCAGCTTTTCCAGCTGGCCGGCGACCTGCGCCAGAATCTCGCGCTTCTGGTCAACCAGCTCGGATTCAAGCGTGCGGTTCACGTCGGCGATGGCCTTGTTGAGTTGCTCGACCGTGGCATAGCTCCGGTTGGCCTTGTCCTGCAACGCGCTGTTTTCACGCGTGAGCTGCTCGACGGTCATGGTCAGTTCACCGACGCGCTGGGTGAGCAGCATGACATCTTGGCGGAGAGAGGCCAGCTCCGCGCGCTCCATCTGGGCGGACGCGCCGACCGCGAGAAACAGCATCAGGGCGCCGAAGCGCAGGGTAAAAGCTCGCATAGGCGTCAGGTTGGGCGATTCGTCCGCAAAAACAAGCCTAGCCCTTGCGATAGGGAAACGGCTGCCCCGCGACCAGCGCCGGCATCGGTCGCGACAGCAACAGCGTGCCCGGCGCAACCGGGAACCCGCGCAAAAATTCCCCCGCCGGGAGCATCTTCCCGCCCGGCCGCTGGAGCCGGCACAACCGCAGGACCCCCTGCCCCGTCGCGACCAGCAAACCGTCGTCCTTGTGCCCGAGAACTGTGCCCGGTGTTTGGCTAGACGCGGACGGGCCGGTCTCTGGCTGACCCAATGCGTCAGCCAGGCCGAGTTTGACCGGCTGGCCATTGATCTCGACCGAAGAGCCGGGCCAAGGATTAAGGCCGTTGATGCGCGCGGCGAGCGCGGCGGCCGGCGCGGTAAAGTCGAGCACACCGTCGGCCTTTTCCAGGCGACGGCAGAAGGTCGCCTGGGCGGCATCCTGCGGGGTGAAAACCTGGTGACCGGCGGCGATGGCCGGGAGGCAACGCGCGAGCAGCGGCACGCAGGCCTGCGCCAGTTTGGCCTCGACCTCCGCAGCGGTATCGAGCGGCGCGATGGTCACGCGTTCGACATCGGCCACGGGGCCGGCGTCGAGTTGCAGCACCATCCGCATGAGAGTCACGCCGGTCTCGCGATCGCCGCAGGCCGTGGCAGTCTGGATCGGTGACGCGCCGCGGTATTTCGGCAGGATCGAGGTGTGCAGGTTGAGCGTGCCGAGGCGCGGCGTGTCGATCGCGTCCTGCTTGAGGATGTGGCCGTAGGCCATGACGAGTGTCAGCTCGGGTGCGCAGGCGGCGAGTTGCGCGCGGGCAGCGGCATCGAATTTGTCCGGCTGGTGCACCGGCAGGCCGCGGGCCTCGGCCCAGAGCTTGATCGCGTTCGGCTGCACCTTCTGCCCGCGTCCCATCGCCCGGTCCGGCTGCGTGAATACGGCCACGACCTGACCCACTTCGCTGCGGACCAGCCAGTCCAGCGCCGGCAGCGCGATGGCATCGGAGCCCATGAAGACGAGTTTAAGCATGGTGACGTCCCAGTGTCATGCTGAGCTAAGCGAAGGATCCAGCGGAATGACCGCAGCGCACCTCATCCTGGATTCTTCACTGCGTTCAGAATGACAGGTGGCGGCAATCATTTCCTCAATCGTCCAGCATGCTCGGATCAAACTCCATCTCCTCGCCGCCGCCCTCCTCCGTGCCGCCATCGCCGGTCTTGCTCTTGCGGTAGGCCAGGCGCTGCTCGATCGGCACCTTCTTCTTGCCGACGAGGTCGAAGTGGATCGGGCAGCCGTCGAGTTCGAACTCCTTGACGAGGCCCGCCTCGAGGTAGCGGCGGTAAGATTCGGTGAGCGTGCGCTCCTGGTTGCAAAACACCTTGATGCGAAACGGCCGGCGCGAGGTCTGCGTGGCGTAGTAGATCTTGAAGCGCTGGCCGCCGATCGCCGGCGGCGGTGTGCGGTCCGCCAGCTTGATGAGCGTGGCGTTGAGCCGCGCGGTCGGGATCTTGGTGTCGAGGCGGCGGTCCAGCGCGCGGGCGGCGCGCAGCATGCGGTCGATCTCATGGCCGGTCAGCGCCGACACGAACATCACGGGCGCACCGGGCGTGAAGAACAGCTGGTCAAACATCGCCTTCTCGAACTTCTCGCGAAAATCGCGCGCGTTCTTGTATTTCTCCATGCCCGGCGAATGCGTGCGGAAGGCCTCGTGCACGAGGTCCCACTTGTTGACCACGATCACGATCGGTTTCTGCGCCTTAACGATCTCGCCGGCGATGGCCTTGTCCTGCTGGGTGACGCCGTCCATCGCGTCGAGCACCATAAACACAACGTCGGAACCGTGGATGGCCTCGAGCGAGCGCAGGCGGGAAAAATACTCGACCGACGACGACAGCTTGGGCGCGGCGCGGATGCCGGCCGTGTCCACGAGGCGGAACAGCCACGGCTTGCCGTCCTTGTTGGTGTAGCTGAAGTCGAGTTCGACCGCGTCGCGCGTGGTGCCGGGCACGTCGCTGACGATAAGGCGGTCGCTCTTGAGCAGGCGGTTGCTAAGGGATGACTTGCCCACGTTGGGGCGGCCGAGGAAGCAGATGTGCAGACGGGCGCGCTCCTCGTCGGTTTCCTCCTGCACCGGTCCGAGCTTTTCCAGGACCGCGTTGCGCACCTCGGCCTCGCCGTTGCCGTGCTCGGCGGAGATGTAGAACGGCTCGCCGAAGCCCAACCGGTAGAACTCCGAGATGTCGGCTAGCTTTTCCTGCCCGCGGTCGGCCTTGTTGGCGACCAGCAGCACATGCTTCCGGCTCTTGCGGAGGAGTTGCGCGATGCGCTCGTCGAGGCCGGTCACACCCTCGCGGGCGTCGATGACAAAGAGAATCACGCTGGCTGCCTCGATCGCGAAGCCAACCTGCGCTTCGGAGGCCTTGGTGATGCGTGCCGGGGTGTCGCTGCCGGTCAGGCCCAGACCGCCCGTGTCGAGCAGCGTGTAGCCGCCGTCCTCAACCTCCGCCGTGATGACATCGCGTGTGACACCCGGCATGTCGTGAACAATGGATATGCGCTTGCGGGCCAACCGGTTGAACAGGCGGCTTTTGCCCACATTGGGGCGGCCCACGATGGCGACGGTGCGCGGTGCATTCTGCATCCCCCGAGGTATCGCGCCCCGGGCGACGCTGGCAAGCGATGATTCCAGCGCGGGCCGCCTGCCCGCCGGCTCAAGTTCCGTCCGCCGGTGTCGATGGAGAGCAGCACGGGCCATCGACTTATGAACATCCTTATCGCCGATGACGAAGCCCGCTACCGGGTCATGATGGGCCATTTGTTCGAGAAATGGCCCGAGCATCAGCTCACGCTCGCCGAAGACGGCAACGAAGCCTGGACCCTGCTTGACGATCCGAAGCGCTGGTTCGACGTGGTCTTTCTCGACCTGAACATGCCCAAGTCCGGCGGGCTCGACGTGCTCCGCCGCCTGCGCGAGTCGCCGCTGCACAAGTCGGTCGAGCCGGTCATCTGCACCGCCAGCAATGACCGCGAAACGATCAAGCAGGCCATCGCCCTTGGCGTGCGCCACTACATCGTGAAGCCCTGGACCGAGGCCCAGATCGCGGACAAGCTGCGCCAGATCGCCGCCAAACGCGCCGCATAGTCCGCGCCCTCTGGTGTAGCCGCCTTGGAGCGAAGTCGCTCGACGGACTCGGGACCTTGAGCTTGCCGAAACGGCGACTAGGTGGTCGCGCACATACGACGCCCCGCCCCCAAGTTTAGTGTTTATTCCCGCCCGTGACTGGTTTCAGTGCGTGGCTCCGATGTTCGAATCACTCACCGAGAAACTGACCGGCGCACTGCGCAACCTGCGTGGCACCGGCACCCTGTCCGAAGCCAACATGGCCGACGCCCTCAAGGAGGTGCGCGCCGCCCTGCTCTCGGCCGATGTCCATTTCAAGGTCGCCCGCGACTTCATCGACCGCGTCCAAGAGCAGTGCGTTGGCCAGAGCGTGCTGAAATCCGTGTCGCCCGGTCAGCAGGTCGTGAAGATCATCCACGACGAGTTGGTGAAGCTCCTCGGTGAAGGTGCGACCGAACTCGCCGCTAAGCGTCCGCTGAAAGTGCTCATGGTTGGTCTGCACGGCTCGGGCAAGACGACCTCCACCGCCAAGCTCGGCAAGCTGCTCAAGAAAAAGGGCGCCCGGCCCTTCGTCGTGGCCGGCGACGTCTATCGCCCTGCCGCCATCGACCAACTCGAGATTCTCGCGAAGCAGGAGGAACTGGGCTTCTACTGCGACCGGGCCTCCAAGGACGTCCCCGGCATCGGCGCGAAGGCCCTCGAGTCCGCCCTCGCGCAGAACGCCGACGTCATCCTCTTCGACACCGCCGGGCGCCTGCAGATCGACCACGACCTCATCGAGGAGGTGAAGAAGCTCAAGGCGGCCGTGCAGCCCGACGAGGTCATCCTCGTGGCCGACGGCGCGCTCGGCCAGGAGGCGGTGAACGTCGCCAAGGCCTTCCACGACGCCCTCACGCTCACCGGCCTCATCCTCACCAAGCTCGACGGCGACACCCGTGGCGGCGCGGCGCTCTCGATCAAGTCCGTCACCGGCGTGCCCATCAAATTCATCGGCACCGGCGAGAAGACGGAGAACTTCGAGATCTTCCACCCCGACCGCCTCGCCTCGCGCATCCTCGGCATGGGCGACGTCGTGTCGCTCGTCGAGAAGGCGCAGGAGACCATCGATCAGAAGGAAGCCGAGCGCATGGCCGAGAAAATGCGCAAGGCGGACTTCAATCTGGAGGACTTCCTCGCGCAGATGCAGCAAGTGAAGAAGATGGGCTCGATGCAGTCCATCCTCGGCATGATGCCCGGCATGAGCGGCGTGCAGCTGCCCGGCGACGCCGACCGCCAGATGAAGCGCACCGAGGCCATCATCCAGTCAATGACCGTGCAGGAGCGCCGGAAACCTTCGCTGCTCAACGGCAACCGCCGCATCCGCATCGCCAAGGGCGCCGGCGTGCAGGTCGTCGAGGTCAACCAGCTCATGAAGCAGTTCGACCAGATGCAGAAGATGATGAAAATGATGAAGGGCGGAAACCAGAAGAAGCTCATGCGCCAGATGGAACAGATGCGCGGCCGCGGCGGCATGCCGTTCTGACGCCTCTCGATGGAGGCGGGATTGTCAGTCCCGCGAGTTCCCGATGCCTCGCTTCCTGCAACTGCTCCTCGCGCTCGCCGCCCTCGGTGCCGGCCTCTGGCTGCTTTATGCCGGCTACGGCCGCGAAGTCTCACTCGCCGGCAAGACCGAGACCGGACTGACCTATTTGAAGACCGGCATCGACGGAAAGACCCGCGTCATGACGCACCACTGGCACTACGGCGCCGGCCTGCTCCTGATCATCGGCAGCATCTGGTGGCTGGCGAAGGGCGGCGGGACGGTGAAGACCAAGAGGTCTCGCCGGTAGGATTCGGATTGAAGCGTAGCCTTGGAGCGCAGTGACAATGTGGTCTGTGCGCGACCCCACGCTTTTGCCTCCGGCTCAAGCACGGCTGCTACTCCGAATAGATCCGCGCCACAGACCCAAACCCAGCGTTTGACGCTGACCCTTGCGCGACTATACCCACAACACCCCATGGCTCCCCCCAAAGCCTCCGCCCGCCCCAAGACTGTGATCGAGTATCTTGCTGCCGCCGACAATCGTGCCCGCCCCCGCCTGCGGGAACTCCGCAAAATCGTGCGCACCGCCGCGCCGGGGGCCGTCGAATCTCTCAAATGGGGCATGCCGGCTCATTCGTATAAGCGTATTCTGGTTATGTATGCCGCCTTCAAGAATCACGTCAGTCTCTTCCCGGGCACACCCAGCATCCGCGCCTTTAAGCAGGAACTGGCCAAGCACGATGGCTCCGGCTCGACCGTGCGTTTCCCGCTCGACCAGCCCGTGCCCGCCACCCTCATTCGACGCCTCGTGAAACATCGCGTCACGGAAAGCGTCGAGAAGGACGGCAAATGGCGGACTGAGCCCTGACTTTTTGTCCCCACGACGGAGGCTTAGCGAAGATGGCGAAGCAAACCCACCAAATACACGAAATGACCAAACATGAATCAGCGATGGCAGCTTCCTCCTTCTCTCCTTTTCGTGTCTTCCTTGTATTTCGTGGTTAAACCTTCCGTCTAAATCTATGTCTTCTCCTCTCGGATTTGCAGTCGTCGGCACGGGCATGATCGCCGGCTACCATGCGCAGGCCATCGCCCAGACCCCCGGCGCCAAGCTCGTTGGCGTGGTCAGCCGCTCCGCGGATCGCGGCGTCGCCTTTGCGGCCAAGCACGGCATCCCGGTCATCACCGCCACGGTCGAGGAGATGGTCGCCCGCGCCGATGTCCAGGTGCTCAACGTCACCACCCCGAGCGGCGCGCATCTCAATCCCGCGCTGACTGCCATTCGCGCTGGCAAGCATGTGGTCGTCGAGAAACCGCTCGAGATCACGCCCGCCCGGTGCGACCAAATCATCGCCGCCGCCGAGCAGCAGGGTGTGAAGGTCGCCGCCATCTTCCAAGGTCGTTTCGGCGCCGGCGCGCAGAAGGTCAAGGCCGCCGTCGAAGCCGGCCGCCTGGGCCGCCTGGTTCTCGCCAGCGCTTACGTGAAGTGGCACCGCACCGTCGAATACTACAAGACCGCCTGGAAGGGCACCTGGGAACTCGACGGCGGCGGCGCACTGATGAACCAGGCCATCCACGGCGTGGACCTGCTCCAGTGGCTGGCCGGTCTGCCGTCCGAGGTGTCCGGACGCTTCACCCGCCGCGTCCATACCGGCATCCAGGCCGATGACACCACCGTGGCCACGCTCCGGTATCCCGACGGCGCCCTTGGCACCATCGAGGCCAGCACGGCACTCTGGCCCGGCTGGTCGCGGCGCATCGAACTTTGCGGCGAGAAAGGCTCCATCTGCCTGGAGGATGACTTCATCGCCCGTTGGGATTTTTCCACAGCCGAGCCCGGTGACGACGCCATCCGCCACGCCAAGCGTGACGACGTGCTCGGTTCTGGTTCTTCCGTTCCCGGAGGCATCGCCATCACCGGTCACCTGCGGCAGATCGGCGATCTCGTCGAAGCTGTGCGCGATAACCGTCCGCCCGCCATCGGCGCGCGCGAAGGCCGCAGGGCGGTCGCGCTCGTCCACGCCATTTACGAATCGGCCAAGAGCGGCCAGGTGGTTAAAGTATGAATCCCCACCCGAGCACTCCCTCTGCCATTCTGAACGCAGCGAAGCATCCAGTGCCACCGCACCTCACGACCGCCGCACTGGATTCTTCGCTGCGCTCAGGATGATACGCAACGCCGGGGCTTTCGCGTAACCGCTTAAGCCCCTCTCCGATCGCCTCTCGCCCTCGCGGCCTCTTCTCTTCACCCACGCACCCACGCCACCCATGACGTCACCCCAAGCCCCTGCCCCATCCACCGCCACCGGCAAAGCCCGGATCATGGTCCTTCTCGCCGCGTTTCTCGGCTGGATGTTCGACGGCCTTGAAATGGGCATCTTTCCGCTCATCGCCCGGCCCGCACTCCAGCAGATGCAGGCCGCTTCCGGCATCGTGGACGACAAGTTCGTCGGTTTCTGGATGGGTTGGGTCACCGCCGTGTTCCTGCTCGGTGCGGCGGGGGGCGGCCTGCTTTTCGGCTGGCTGGGCGACAAGATCGGGCGCGTGCGTGCCATGAGCATGGCGATCCTCTGTTATTCCATCTTCACCGGCCTGGTATATTTTGCCGCGGAACCCTGGCACCTCGCCGCGCTGCGCTTCATCGCCGCGCTCGGCATGGGCGGCGAGTGGGCCCTGGGCGTTGCGCTCGTCATGGAAGTCTGGCCGGAGAAACACCGCCCGATGCTCGCGGGCGTCATCGGCGCGGCGGCCAATGTCGGGTTCGCGCTCATCGCCTGCGTGGGCATATTTTTCGCGGTGACACAGGACACCTGGCGCGTGGTCGTGGTGATCGGCGCCCTGCCGGCCGCGCTCACCTTCTTCGTGCGGCTCTTCGTGCCGGAGTCGGAAAAGTGGCAGCATGCCGCCGCCGCCAAGCCCACCCAGCCGATGAAGGAAATCTTCTCGAACCGTGCGCTGATCAAGCCGCTCGTGCTCGGCATGCTGATCTCTTCGGTCGCGCTGATCGGCACCTGGGGTTCCGTGCAGTGGCTGCCGCTCTGGGCCGACAAGATGGCTGGTCCGGAGCTCCCGAAGGCCAAGGCCTACACGCAGGCGCTCTCGGCACTCGGTTCCGTCTTCGGTTGCCTCGTCGGCGCCTGGCTCGGCGGCGTGCTGGGCCGGCGACCCGCCTACTTCTTGCTCAGCCTGGGCTCGCTGGTCAGCTGCGCGCTCCTTTTCCGAGGTGTGGACACCTATGGCGCCACCTTCCTGACCCTCACCTTCATCGTGGGCGCGATCACCGCCGCCTTCTTTGGCTGGCTGCCGCTCTATCTGCCGGAGATTTTCCCAACCCGCGTGCGGGCCACGGCGCAGGGCCTGTCGTTCAACGCCGGCCGCATCCTCGCCGCCGTCGGTGCGCTCCAAATGGGCGCGCTGATGCAGACCTTCCATGGCAGCTACGCGCAGGCCGGTGCGGTTATCTCGCTGGTCTATGTGTTTGGCCTGGTCATCATCTGGTTCGCCCCCGAAACCCGCGGCAAGCCGCTGCCCGAGTAATTCATTCTTCGCCATGACCTCTCTCGTTCGTCTCTTTGCCCTGCTTGTCGCCACTGCCACGCTGGCTTCCGCCGCCAACTGGCGCGTCACCGTGCCGGCCGCCGAGGTGGATCGCGCCGCCGTGGTGGTGTCGTTTCCCATGCCCGCCGCGGCCTCGCGCAACGCCATTGTCAACGGCCGCGCCGGCACGTTTTCCGTGCAGGTGGACGACGGCGGCACCGCCCGCTTCGTGCTGCCCCATATCAAGGCTGGTGAGTCCCCCGTGCTCACGTTGCGGCCGGTGGATTTTTATTCGACCGATGTTGCGAGTGTGGCGGCCGACGGCCGGGTAAAGCTCACCGTGCGGGGCAAGCCCGTGCTCGACTACTGGACCCGGGAGGAACCCCTGCCCAACGACCGGGTGGACAAGAAATTTCTGCGCAGCGGCCACATCCACCCGGTGCACTCTCCCGCCGGCACGGTCATCACCGGCAGCTATCCGGCCGACCATCTGCACCATCACGGCATCTGGGCGCCTTGGACCAAGACGCAGTTCCAGGGCCGCGCCCCGGATTTCTGGAACATGGGCCAGCTCACCGGCAAGGTGGAGTTTGCCGAACTGGTCCGCATCTGGAGCGGTCCGGTGCATGGCGGATGGGTGGCCATGCAGCGCCAGATCGACCTCTCCGCGCCTTCGCCGGTCACCGCGCTGAACGAAACCTGGGAGGTCACGGTTTACGAAGTGACCGCGACCGTGACGCCGATGCGCGTTTTCGACCTCGTTATCACGCAGACCTGCGCGACGCCCGATCCGCTCATCCTGCCCGAGTATCGTTACGGCGGCCTCGGCTTCCGCGGACACGATGGTTGGAACGGCAAGGACAACGCGACCTTTCTCACCTCCGAAGGCGAGACCGACCGTGTGAAGGGCAACACGAGCCGCGCCCGCTGGGTCCACATCGGCGGACGCAGCGACGGCGCCCTCGCCGGCGTGGGCATTCTAGGCCACCCGGAAAATTTTCGTGCGCCCGAGCCGCTGCGTCTGCACCCCACGGAACCCTTCGTCTGCTTCGCCCCATCGCAGCTCGGCGAATTTCGCATCGAGCCGGGCAAACCTCACGTCATGCGCTACCGCTTCGTCGTGACGGACGGTCCGGCCGACGGAGCCCTGCTCGAAGCCTGCTGGCAGGCCTACGCCAAGCCCGCGGTTGCCACGTTGTCGGCAGAGTGACACGCTGTTGTACTGTCCACCTCGGCGCGCCTCGCCAATGGTCTCGTGTCTCGCAGAATGACTGAAGTCACTTCACCCCACCTGCCGATGACCGACCAACCCCGCCGCCATTTTCTCAAAACCCTCGCCGCCGGTGCCGCCACCGTCGCGGTCTCCTCCTCCGCCCAAACCTCTCCCGCCATGAGCACCCAGAAAGCCGACGGCATGAACTACGCCCCGAAGGGCAAACCCAACCCGGTCGTGAAGCCCGGCGAATTCGTCTTCGCCGCCGCCCACCTCGACCACGGCCACATCTACGGCCAGTGCAACGGCCTCACCGAGGCCGGCGGCACGCTCAAGTGGGTCTTCGAGCCCGACCCGAAGAAGCTGGAGAATTTCCTCAAGCAATTCCCCAACACCAAGGTCGCCCATTCGCTCGACGAGATCCTCGCCGATCCCGAGGTAAAGCTCGTCACCACCGCGCCGATCCCGAAGTTCCGCGGCCCGATGGGCTGCAAGGTCATGCAAGCCGGCAAGGATTACTTCACTGACAAGCCGCCCTTCACCACCCTCGCGCAGCTCGACGAGGCGCGGAAGGTCGCCGCTGCGACGGGCAAGAAGTTCATGGTGTATTACAGCGAGCGCCTGCATGTGGAGTCCGCCATGTTCGCCACCGATCTCGTGCAACAGGGCGCCATCGGCCGCGTGCTGCAGGTCATCGGCCTCGGGCCGCACCGCGAGGGCCCGGGCCGGCCCGACTGGTTCTACGACCACGACAGCTACGGCGGCATCCTCTGCGACATCGGCTCGCACCAGTTCGAACAGTTCCTCACCTACACCGGCGCGACCGACGCTACGATCCAACACGCCGCCGTCGCCAACTACGCGCACCCCGACAAGCCCGGGCTGGAAGATTTCGGCGAGGCCAACCTGCTCGGCAACAACGGCGCGACCAACTACGTCCGCGTGGACTGGTTCACCCCGAAGGGTCTCAGCACCTGGGGCGACGGCCGCACCATCATCCTCGGCGAGAAAGGCTACATCGAGCTGCGCAAATACGTGGACGTCGGCCGCGACAAGAAGGGCGACAATGTCTATATCGTGGACGAGACCGGCGAGCGCTACCTCAACGTGGACGGCCAGGTCGGTTTCCGCTTCTTCGGCGAGTTGATCCTCGACTGCATCCATCGCACTGAAAAAGCCATGACCCAGGCCCACGCCTTCAAGGCCGCCGAGCTCTGCCTCAAGGCCCAGGCCGCGGCGAAGAAGATCGCGTAGGCGGTTTCGCAACTGCATGCGGCGCTTGATGCCGCCGATTTACAAAGGCCCGCAGCATTGCGGGCCTTTTTTTGGGCGAAGCTTAAGCTCTCATTCGCGATGCAAAGTCTCGCAAAAATGTCCGGTTGCATCCCGGCAAATCCTGACCTCCATTGGCGCACCCCACCCCATGTCCGTTTCCACGCACTCGTATGACGCCATCGTCGTCGGCTCCGGTATTTCCGGCGGCTGGGCGGCGAAGGAACTCACTGAAAAAGGCCTGAAGGTCCTGCTCCTTGAGCGCGGCCCAAACGTCGAACACATCACCGGCTACCCCAGCGCGCTCAAGGCACCGTGGGAGCTGCCGCATCGCGGGAAAAAGTCCCGCGAACTGATCGCCGAACGCCCGATTTCTAACCGCGACCTGCTCCACGAGGCCAACGCCGAGTGGTGGGCCGACGAGCAGGACTGCCCCTACACGGAGGTGAAACCCTTCGACTGGTTCCGTGGCTACCAGGTCGGCGGACGTTCCCTGCTCTGGGGCCGTCACAGCTACCGGTGGAGCGATTTCGACTTCGAGGCCAACGCCAAGGACGGACACGGCGTGGACTGGCCCATCCGCTACGCCGACCTCGCGCCGTGGTATGACCACGTCGAAAGCTTCGCCGGAATCAGCGGCTCGATCGAGGGCCTGCCCCAGCTCCCCGACGGCAAATTCCTGCCGCCCTTCGAGCTGAACTGCGTGGAGAAGGATGTCGCGGCCCGCCTGCGCAGCCAGTTCGGCGGCCACCGCCGCCTGATCATGGGCCGGCTCGCCAACCTCAGCCAGCCACACGCGGGGCGCGTCAACTGCCAGTTTCGCGACAAATGCTGGCTCGGCTGCCCCTTCGGCGCCTACTTCAGTACGCAGTCGTCCACGCTCCCGGTCGCCGTGGCCACGGGCAATCTCACCCTGCGCCCCGGCTCGATCGTCACGCGCGTGCTTTACGACAAGGACGCGAAGCGCGCCACCGGCGTCGAGGTCATCGACGCCGAGACGCACCAGACTTACGACTACCAGGCGAAGATCGTCTTCCTCTGCGCCTCCGCATTCAACTCGACCTGGGTGCTGATGAACTCGGCCACCGACATCTGGCCGGAGGGCCTTGGCAGCAGCAGTGGCGAACTCGGCCACAACGCCATGGACCACCACTTCCGCGTCGGTGCCTTTGGCCAGGTCGAGGGCTACCTCGACCGGATCGTCGCCGGCCGTCGCCCCGGCGGTTTCTACATTCCGCGCTACCGGAATCTGTTTGGCGACAAACGCGATTACCTGCGCGGCTTCGGCTACCAAGGCGCAGCCTCTCGCCTCGGCTGGGAACGCGAGGTGCCCGAACTCGGCATCGGCGCCCCGCTCAAGGAAGCGCTCAGCCAGCCCGGCCCGTGGGTCATGGGCATGACCGGCTTCGGCGAGATCCTGCCCTACCATGAAAACCGCATCACTCTCGACCGCGCGAAAAAAGACAAGTGGGGCCTGCCCGTCCTCGCGATGGACTGCGAGATCAAGGAGAACGAACTGAAGATGCGCCGCGACATGCAGGACGACGCCGCCGAGATGCTCGAAGCCGCCGGCCTGAAGAAAGTCATCAAGACCAGCGCCGGCTACAACTTCGGCCGCGGCATCCACGAGATGGGCACGGCCCGCATGGGCCGCGATCCCAAGACCTCCGTGCTCAATGCCCACAGCCAAGTCTGGGACGCACCCAACGTCTATGTGACCGACGGCGCCGGCATGACCTCCGGCAACTGCGTGAACCCTTCGCTCACCTACATGGCCCTCACCGCCCGTGCCGCCGCCCACGCCGTCAATGAGCTCAAGAGGAGGAACCTGTGATGAACCCGCCCAACATTCTCACCCGCCGTGAAGCTCTCGCCCGCCTGAGCTTTCTGCTCGGCGGCGCGCTCATCGGCGGCGACACCTGGCTGCGCGGCGCGACCGTTGCGGGCAAGACCATCGGCGACAATTTCAGCGCCACCGACATTGCGCTGCTCGACGAGATTGCCGAGACGATCATCCCCACCACCGCGACTCCGGGCGCCAAGGCCGCGGGCGTCGGTGCCTTTATGGCGATGATGGTCACCGACTGCTACGACGACGCACACCATGCCGCCTTCCGGGCCGGCCTCGAAAAGCTGCGCGCCGAAAACTTCGCCGCCGCCACGCCTGCCGCCCGCACCGCCCGCCTCAACACGCTTGATGCCGAACAGAAGGCCCACACCGGCACGCCCGCGCACTTCTTCAAGATGATGAAGCAGCTCACCGTGCTCGGCTACTTCACGTCCGAGATCGGCGCCTCGCAGGTGCTGATCTACGAGGAGGCGCCGGGGCGTTTCGACGGAAACATGCCCTACAAGCCGGGTGATCGCTATTTCTTCACGCAGCCAAACAGGAACCTCTAAGTTTGCGTGCTGCAGCCGCGTTTGAGTCCCGCGAACGCGGGATGAAAGCGTGGTCGTCATGTCCGACCACCTTGTCGCTGCGCTCCAAGTCGGCTACTGATCAAACCTCACGCAAAAAAGCCGGACACTTCCCGCATGACCCGCTCGACGTCGGCATCGGTCAGACCCGGATGCAAGGGCAGTGAGAGCACCTCGGCGCAGGCTTGTTCCGTGTGCGGCAGGCTCTGGGCGGCGTCATGATAGGCGGGCTGCCGGTGGACGGGCACGGGATACAACACGCCGCAGAGAATATGCCTCTTCTCGAGGTGGATCCGCAGTTCCTCGCGACGCGGCGTGCGAACCACAAACTGGTGCCAGCAATGGGTGCGGCCTTCGGCGGTGACCGGCAGGACCAACGGCAGCCCCTTGAGCGATTCGAGGTAGCGGGCCGCGATCGTCGCACGGCGCAAGTTGTCGGCGTCCAGTTTGGTCAGGCGCACGCGGAGGATCGCCGCCTGCAGCTCGTCGAGCCGGCTGTTGCGGCCAGGCATCTCGCTCACGTAGCGCTTGCGCCAGCCGTATTGCCGGAGGAGGCGGACCTGTTCGAGCAAAGCGACATCGCCGCCGCAGACAGCACCACCGTCGCCCAGCGCGCCGAGGTTCTTGGTCGGATAGAAGCTGAAGGCCGCCAGCCGCCCCCAGGTGCCGGCCTTGCGCCCGCCGATGGCGGCCCCGTGCGCCTGCGCACAATCCTCGATCACCGTCAGGTTGTGCGCCGCCGCGACCGTGGTCAGATGCGGCATGTCCACCATCTGGCCGTAGAGATGCACGGGCACGACGGCCTTAATTTTTGGATCACGCAGCGTGGTCAGCATCGCCTCCAACGCACCGACATCCATGAGCATGGTCGCGGGGTCGATCTCGACATAAACCGCCCGCGCCCCCGTGGCGGTGATCGCGGAGACCGTGGCGGTGACAGTGTTCGCCACGGTGACCACCTTGTCGCCCGGTCCAATGCCCGCCGCGCGCAGGGCCAGCTCGATGGCGTCAGTGCCGTTGGCCAGGGCGACGGTGCCGGCCACGCCCAGCCATTGGGAAAACTCCCTTTCGAAGCCATCACCCTCGGGGCCCAGAATGTAGTGGCCGCTCAGCAGTACACGCCGGATGGCCGCGTCGGTCTCGGCCTGCGCGGCAAGGTAGGCAGCCTTGGGATCGGCGGGCAGTATCTTGGGCGAGTTCACAGGTAGTGCGGCAGCTCTTTGCGGTAGTAGGCGACGGTCTTGGCCAGCGCCTGCCGGATGTTGGTCTTCGGTTTCCATCCCAGTTCGCGCTCAATCAGGCCGCAGTCCGAGTAATAATCCCCGATGTCGATCTTGCGCCGGTCGGCGGGGAACTCCCGCACCGTGTAGCTCCCCTGCCCGGCCACATCCACCAGCAGCGCGGCCAGGTCGCGCAGGCTGATGCGCCCGACACCACCGAGATTGAACACCTTTCCCACCGCCTGCGGGTGGGTCGCCGCGACGAGGAACGCCTCGACCGCGTCGTCCACGTAGGTGAAGTCGCGCAGCTGAGTCCCGCCCCACACCTCGACCGGCTTCTCTTCAAGGATCTGCTTGATCCACACGCCGACAAACGTCTGGCGCGCGTCTTTCACGCGCATGCGCGGGCCGATGGTGTTCGTGAGCCGCAGCACGGTGCTGGGCACGCCGTGAACCTGGCTGTAAAGCAGGTGATACTCCTCGCCCGCGAGCTTGTTGATGCCGTTCACGTCCACGGGGCGCAGCGGGTGCTTTTCGTCCACCGGCAGGTAGTCGGGCCGGCCGTAGATCTGGCGCGTGCTGGCGAAAACCACCCGCAGCCGCGGGTTATGCTTCCGGCAGGCCTCGAGCAACGTGAGCTGGGCACGGCAGTTGATTTCCAAATCCGTCTCCGGGTCCGTCATTGAGTCCATGTGGCTCGTCTGCCCGGCGAGGTTGAAAAGAAATTCCTGTCCGCGCAGAAACTCCGGCAAGCTGTGCCGGTCGCGGACGTCGGCGAGGTTGATGTTCGTCTTGGCTTCGATCCCGCGCACGTTGCGCCGGTTGCCGCCGTATTCGGGGATGAGGCTGTCGAGCAGCGTGACCTTCGCCCCAAGCTTCACCAGCGTGCGCGCCAGGTTCGAGCCGATGAATCCGAGTCCGCCGGTGATGAGCACGCGCTTCCCCTTGAACGCCTTGGCGAATGACGGTGCGGGTTTCTTCATCGGGGTGGCGGGAAACTGTCAGCGCCGGCGCCGGGAAACAAGCGCGCAATGGATTCAGAAGTCCTGGAGCTTGTCCTCTCGCGTACCCCGGCCGGGATCGAGCCGCTCCAGCACTTCACCGAGCAGATAGATCGAACCGGTCACTACCACGGTGTCACCCGGTTGGCCGAGCGTGCAGGTCCGGGGCGTCGGGAAAATGTTCGCGAGATCCCCGCGTTGCACGAGGGCGCGGGACGCCTCGGGCACCAGGGCGCGCATCTCGTCGTAAGGCGTGGCGCGGGCCTGGTTGGGCGTGACGAGGTGCAGGCTCGCGGCGTGCGAGAGCACCACGTCCAGCAGAGCGCGGGCCCGAAACTCGCCCAAGGCCCCGGCGATGATCAGCGGCTTGCGTCCGGTTTCCCGCTCCAGCTTGGCGAGATTTTTGGCCAGCTCCCGGGCGCCTTCGGGATTGTGCGAAGCGTCGAGGATGAGGTGCCGCCCGCCCGCCTCCAGGCGTTGCCAGCGCCCGGGCCAGTCCACCTGACGCAATCCGCGCGCGACCACCTGATCCTCGGTTTGCAGCGCAGCCGGCAGCAGGCGCACCGCGAGCGCAGCGGTGGCGGCGTTCCAGCGTTGGTATTCGCCTTCGAGGTTGGTCTCGGGGTAGCGGGCAAGGTCTTCGCCAAAAACATCGCGCACCGAGTGCACCGGCGCTTGCCGGTCCGCCGCCACTTCCCGGATCACACGCTCGGCGCCGGGCGGCATGCGCCCGATGACTACCGGGCGGCCGGGCTTGATGATGCCGGCTTTCTCGCGGGCGATTTTCTCCACCGTGTCGCCGAGTTCCGCGCAGTGGTCGAGGCCGATGGAGGTGATCACGCTCACCGCGGGCGAAACGATATTCGTCGCGTCGAGCCGTCCGCCCATGCCCACTTCCACCACGGCCACGTCCACCCGGTTGCGCTGGAATTGCAGGAAGGCCATGGCCGTCATGAATTCGAAGAAGGTGGCGTGTTCGTCGGCCGCAAAGACCGCTGCCTGCTCCGCAACCGGTCGCAACTCGCGCGCGTAGGCCACGATTTCCTCCTCAGTCAGCAAACGGCGGTTCACCTGCACGCGTTCGCCGAGTTTCACGAGATGGGGCGACGTGTAGAGCCCGGTGCTCCGGCCGGCCGTGCGCAGGATGGACTCGATCATCGCCGAGACCGAGCCCTTGCCGTTGGTGCCGGCGACGTGGATCACCGGGTAACTCCGCTCGGGATGCCCCAACGCCGCGGCCAGTCGTTGCATGCGATCGATGCCGAATTTCATGCCCCCGGCCTTGAGGCTGTAGAGGTAGTCCTTGACTGAACTGTAGTCGGAGAGCGGCAGGATCACTGAGGCCGGCTTAGGGGAATTCTATCGGACCTATAGGGCGTATAGGACTTATCAGGCTTATGGACCGACTTGGCCGCGTTCAGGCGCTGGCCGCGCTGACCGACGGGAATGGCGAGGCGGTCGGGACCTTGTGCGGGATGTATTTGTGCGTGTGCAGCGCCTGGAGGATGCTGGTGAGGCGGTCCTTCATTTCGAGACGGCTGACGATCTGGTCCACGAGGCCGTGCTTGAGCAGGAACTCCGAGGTCTGGAAACCGGCCGGCAGCGTCTGCTTGGTGGTTTCCTTGATCACGCGCGCACCGGCGAAGCCGATCATCGCGCCCGGCTCGGCCAGGATCACGTCGCCCAGCGTGGCGAAGCTGGCGGTGACACCGCCGGTGGTCGGGTAAGTCAGGATCGAAATGAAGGGGAGCTTCGCCTCGGCCTGGCGTCCGAGAGCGGCGCTGGTCTTGGCCATCTGCATGAGGCTGAAGATGCCCTCCTGCATGCGGGCACCGCCGGAGGCGCTCACCACGATGCAGGGAATCTTTTTCTTGGTCGCACGCTCGATGGCGCGGGTGATCTTTTCACCCACGGCTGCGCCCATGGCGCCGCCGCAGAAGCGGAAATCCATCACCGCCAGCGACACCAGGATGCCGTTGAGTTTGCCGGTACCGCAGATCACGGCCTCGGGCAGACCGCTGTCCTTCTCGTAGCGTTTGATGCGGTCGGGATACGCGGCGGAGTCCACGAACTTCAGCGGGTCGGCCGACTTCACGTTGGCGTCATGCTCCTCGAAAGTGCCCTCGTCGATCATGCTGGCGATACGGGCGCGGCAGCCGATGGGGAAATGGTAGCCGCTCTTCGGCACCACCATGAGGTTGGCTTCAAGGTCCTTGTTGAACACGATGTCACCCGAGACGGGGCACTTGGTCCAGAGGCCTTCTGTATTGACCTTCTTCTTGGTGGTTTTGGCGCCCGTGGCCTTGGGGGCCGAGGGCTGCTTGGGTTTGGCAAAATGCGACATGGCGTAAAAAGGAATGATCAGCCGTGGCCGAAGGTGGCGACGTCGAGGCTCAGCGCACCACCGCGGCGCAGCACGGCGGCGCAGGAATTGAGTGTGGAGCCCGTGGTGAAGACGTCATCTATAAGGAGGTAACGATACGTCGGATTAAGGGTGGCGCCGGGAGCCAAAGCAAAGGCATTTTTCAGGTTCTCCCGGCGGGTTTCGCGGTCGAAATGAGTCTGGGTGTGGGTGTCGGCCACCCGCTGCAAGAGCTGCTGCACTTCCGCTTCGCCGTCCGTGGCTTGCGCAAGGCACTCGGCCAGTAAAAGCGCCTGGTTGTAGGTGCGCTCGCGCAGCTTGCGCGGGTGGAGCGGCACCGGCACCAGCACGGCGCCGCGGGCATAATCGGCGTAGCCCGGCGCCTGCCGCATGGCGGTCACGATGTCCTCCAGCACGTGCAGCGCGCGGTGGTATTTCAACGCGTGGATCAGTGAGCGTCCGGCGCCTTGCAACAGGATGGCGGTGCGGCCCTCGCCAAAGACCGGATGCAGCGTCTCGCAGTGCTCGCAAAGCCGGTCCTCGGCCATGTCGCCGAAAAAGGGATGCCCGCAGGTCGTGCAGTGGGGCGACCGGACAAGGTGTAGCAAAGGCGCGCAAAACGGGCACAGGTGCCGGAAGCTCCCCGCCTCCACCGCCCGGCCGCAATGCACGCAGCTGCGGGGAAACAGCACGTCCAATCCGTCACGGCAGAGCTGCTGGAGCGCTAGTTTCACGGCAGACCACGGATAGATTCATTCCGCATCCGTGTCCATCTGCGTAATCCATGACATCCCTTCTTCAGTAAATCACCTTCACCATGAACAAACCCTGGGGCGGAGCGGTGACGACTTCGGCGATGCGCTTCCGCGTTTTTAGCAACGCCGCGACGTCCGCGGGCTTTATCTTGCCTAGACCCGCATTGACCAGGGCGCCGGCGAGGCTGCGCGCCATCTTGTAGAGAAAGCCGTCGGCTTCGAAGGTGAAGGATACGCGCCGGCCCTGCTTCTTGACCTCCAACCGCCGCAAGTGTCGCACGGTGGTCTCGTAGGTGCGGTCGTTCTCGCCGGAAAAGGCCCAAAAGTCATGATTTCCGCGCAAGACTTTCGCCGTGGCCTGCACCGCCGCCCAGTCGAGCTCCCGGCCCAGAGACCAGCAATATTTCACCTCGAAGGGGTCGGCATCGCCGAGATGCACGTGGTAGCGGTAGATTTTTCCCGTGGCATCAAACCGCGCGTGAAAATCCGGCCGTGCCGCGCGCACCGACTTGAGCAGGATGCTGCGGGGGAGCCCGGTCTGGATGGCCTTGCGCAGCTTCTCCGCGCCGTGACGCCAGGCCGCGTCGAAGTGGAAGACCTGCGCGTGGGCATGCACCCCCGAATCCGTACGCCCGCTGCCTTCGATGCGGATGAGATCACCGAAGATGGCCTTCAACCGTGACTCGATGAGATCCTGCACCGTATTGCGGCTCTCCTGGCTCTGCCAGCCATGGAAAGTCGTGCCGTCGTAAGCGACGACGCACTTCCATCGCAGCGGTTTGTCTTTGACCACAGATTTCACGGATGAGGACGGATAGATTCCTTCTTCATCCGTGTCCATCCGGGTAATCGGTGGTTATTGCGGTCCGGAAATCGCCGGCGGCAGCTTCTGATCCAGGTAGTCCTGGAGGATCAGGCAGGCGGCGCGGGAATCGATCAGACCGCTGTCGCGGACGGCGCGGCGGTTCTTTTTGGCGATGCTGGATTCGGCCTCGGCGCTGGTAAGGGTTTCATCCACGAGATGCACGGGAAGGCCGAACTCCGCTTTGAGTCGCGCGGCGAAGGCATCGACCTCCTTCGCCTTGAAGCCGACGGTGCCGTCCATGTTGTAGGGATAGCCGAGGACGAGCTCGGTGAATCGACGCAGGCGGATCAGTTCGCCCAGCTTGCGCCAGCGCACGGTCTCATCGGCGTCGGTCAGGGCCGGCAGCGGCGTGGCGACGCCGATCTCGTCGCCCTGGGCCAGGCCGACGCGCTTGGTGCCGTAATCTATGCCGAGACAACGCATGAGCTGTAGCGGCGGTCTGTGACCGCCGAACGGCGCTCATAGAGCGCCGCTACAATTCGCCCTGACACCGTGCCATTCACAAAAATTTCCTCAGCGCCGCGTCTTCGCCCAGGCGCTTGAGCAGCGCCTTGATGTCCTGGGCCTTGTCTTTGGGGCAAACCAGGGTGGCCTGCGCGGTGTGGACGACGACGAGATCGCTCGCGCCGACCACAGCCGTGAGATGGCCGCTCTCGCTCACGACGATGTTGTTGGCGCCGCCCTCGACCATGGCGAGGCCACGCAGGACGTTGCCCGCGGAGTCCGGCGTGAAATGCTTGGCGATCGCCGGCCAGGCGCCGACGTCGTCCCAGTCGAAGGTGGCCGGCACAACCACGACGTTGGTGGATTTTTCCATCAGCGCATAATCCACGGAAATCCGGGGCAGCGTCGGGTAAACCTCCGGCAGCGCCGCCGTCCAACCGCCAGCGGATTTCGCCGCGGACTCAAGCTTGGTCAGACCGGCGTAGAGCTCGGAAGCATGCGCGCGAAAGGCAGCCTCAACAACGGGCACGCGCCAGACAAACATGCCGGCGTTCCAGAAATATTCCCCGGAGGAAAGGTATCTCTTGGCGGTCTCGAGATTCGGTTTTTCGACGAAACGCTTCACGGACATGACGTCTCGTCCGCCCACCCGCTTCCAGGGACCGGCTTGCTGAATATAGCCGAAACCGGTCTCGGGCGCCGTCGGCTTGATGCCCAGAGTCACCAGCACATCGGCCGACTCGGCCGATTCGAAGGCGACGTTCAGGAGGGCGGCATACTCCTTAACGTCATGGATGACATGGTCGGCCGGAAGCATGGCGAAGGCCGCGCCGGGACTCCGCTGTTTCACCAGCAACATGGCCAGACCGGTCGCCGCCGCGGTATCGCGCCCCATCGGCTCGGCCACGATGTTGCCGGCTGGCAGGTCGGGACATGCGCCCCGACAGCCGGCCTGCTGCGCCTGCGTGGTGAGCACGAAGATGTTCTCACGCGGCACAACGCCGGCCACGCGGTCCACCGTCTGGGCGAGCATGGTCTTGTCCCCGACGATCGGGAGCAGGTGCTTGGGGGTGGCGGCGCAGCTCTGCGGCCAAAACCGCTCGCCGCGACCGCCAGCCATGATGACAACGAATCGTTCAGGCATAGGACTTATGAAGTCTATTGCACTTGTAGCTAGGCGCCGTGGTCAATGGCTAACTGGTTGCCATGCGGAGCTGTCCGCTTTGCCTAGGCTCCATGGAAACGCCACTCGAAGTTGATGTCACCACCGCCGCCCGGCTCCAGCAGGAAGGCGCCCTGCTGCTCGATGTGCGCGAACCCATCGAGGTCGCCACCTGCGCCATCGCCGGCAGCCGTCACATCCCCATGCGCCAGATTCCCGAGAGCCTGCCTGACCTGCCCCGGGACCGGCTTATCCTGGTCCAATGCCACCATGGCGGCCGCAGCCTGCGGGTCACGCAATTCCTCCGCGCCAACGGCTTCACGCAGGTCAGCAATGTGGCCGGGGGGATCGACGCCTGGGCCGAGCAAATCGACCCCACCCTGGCCCGCTATTGAGGGGCTTGACTATCCCGCGCCCTTTCGGGCACAAAGACCGCTCACTTACTCCACCTATGGGTCAACAACTCAACAAGCACATCAAAAAGAAACGCCGCGTCGCCTATCACAAGCGCCGCAACGCCAAGATCAAGGCCGCCATCAAGGCCGCCAAGAAGAAGTAAGGCCCTTCCCAGGACGCCTTGCCTGTAGCGGCGGTCTATGACCGCCGTTTTCTTTTGCCGGACCCGCGGTTACCAGCCGCCTCCACAAACGCACCCATGATCAAAGTCAGCCTCATCTCCCTCGGTTGCGCCAAGAATCTCGTGGATAGCGAGATCATGGTCGGTCACCTGCATCAGGCGGGCATGGCCGTGATACCCGAGGCCGAGAAAGCCGACGTGGTCATCGTCAACACCTGCTCGTTCATCGACTCGTCCAAGGAGGAGTCGATCGGCCACATCCTCGAAGTTCACCAGAACAAGGGGATGAAAAAGCGCCGCAAGGAGCAGAAGCTGATCGTCGCCGGCTGCATGAGCCAGCGTTTCTCCAAGGACCTCAAGACCGAGCTGCACGACGAGGTGGACGCCTTCATCGGCCTGGACCAGGTCACAAAGGTCGCCCCGATCATCGAGGAAATCTACGCCAAGGACCGCGGCTCCGGCGGCGCCAAGGCCGCCCCCGCCGTGCTCTTCGAGGGCAAGTCCACCTACATCCCGGACTACGACACGCCCCGCTTCCGGCTGACGCCCGCCCATTTCGCCTACATCAAGATCGCCGAGGGCTGCAACCACCCCTGCACGTTCTGCATCATTCCGCAGATCCGCGGCCGGCACCGCAGCCGCACGGTAGACAGTGTCGTGCAGGAGGCCCGCCGCCTCGTGAAGGAAGGCGTGAAAGAGATCAACCTGATCTCCCAGGACACGACCTTCTTCGGCATGGACACCTGGGAGCAGCGCCCGAATCCCCGCACGCCTGTTGATTCCAGCCGCGGCACCGCGCTCACCACCCTGCTCCGTGAGCTCAACGCCATCGAGGGCGACTTCTGGATCCGCCTGCTCTACACGCACCCGGCCCACTGGAGCGACGAACTCATCCGCACCATCGCCGAGTGCCCGAAGGTCGCGCGCTATATCGACATCCCGCTCCAGCACATCTCCGACAACATGCTCGGCAAGATGCAGCGTGAGACCAGCGGCGACTACATCCGCGACCTCATCAAGCGTATCCGCGCCGGCATCCCCGGCATCGCCGTCCGCACGACGTTCATCGTCGGCTTCCCCGGCGAGACCGAGGCCGACGTCGCCGAGCTCTGCGAATTTATCGAACAGACGAAGTTCGAACGTCTCGGCGTCTTCCGCTACTCGCAGGAAGAAGGCACCCGCGGCGCCAAGATGCCCGACCAGATTCCACCCAAGGTCAAGGAAGCCCGCTGGCACAAGCTGATGGCTTTGCAGCAGCGCATCGCCGGTGAAGTCTCCAAGTCTTACGTCGGCCAAAAGCTCAAGGTCCTCGTCGAGGAGCCCGGCGTCGCCCGCGGCGAAGCCGATGCCCCCGACATCGACGGCCGCGTCTATGTGCCGCGCGACCTTCCCGTCGGCGAGTTCGTGAACGTGGCCATCACCGGCTATCAGGACTACGACCTCCTCGCTCTGCCCAAGGGTCAGAAGCCGAAGGAGTTCAAAGTCGCCCGCCAGGCTCAGTAAGCGTTCCCGCAGCGGACGGTTGCGCGGACCGCCGGACACACGGGGGATGCGCCCCCTCCCAATGGCCATAGGAGCCATGGGCCAAAAGTTCTATTTCGTCGTCAAAAGCGACTGAAACCAGGTCCCCATGGCACGTTCCGGCTGTCTTGGCTCGCGAAGTGCAGGCGGATTTTTCAACCTCTCCGCAACCTCTTGCACTCGACCTCCCAGTCTGTCGCTCCAGCGACCGCCGCGGACGGAGCGGTTCTTGTCGTCGCCCATGACGGCCGCATCCAGCTCGCCAGCGCCGCCGCCGCCGCATTGTGGCAGGCGAGGCCCGACGAACTGGCGGGTGACTTCTTCCCCAACCTTTTTGTCTTTGAGGTCACGTCGCAGGAGCCCGGCTGGGTCCAGTCACAATGGGAAGTGCTGGTCGCGGCAGCCGCCAGCCGCCCCATCGCGCTCCGCCTCCAGCCCAAAGAGGCCTCCGATTTTGAAAGCCTGGTGCGCATCGAGCCCGCCGCGGGCAATCCTCCGCAACACCTCGTCTTTGTCGCCCGTCCGGCTTCAGGCGCCGGCACTACCCCCGTCGCCACCGTGACGGCCATCGCGCCGGTCGCAGCCCCCGCCGAGCATTTTCTCGGGTTGTTGAACGACCGCGGTCCGCTCGGTTTCTTCGACCTGAACTTCCTCCGCAACGAGGCCTATTACTCGCCCACCTGGAAGAAGCTGCTCGGCTACGCTGACGACGCGATGCCCAACACCTACGAGGCCTGGCTTGCGCTGATTCATCCCGATGATTCCGCCGCCGCCCCCGACCGCCAGGGCCGCGTCGCCACGGGCACCCGGCCGTTCTCGCACGAGTTCCGCATGAAACATGCGCTCGGCCACTACGTGTGGCTGCAGTGCGTGGGCGTGCAGGTATATGGGCCCAACGGCGCGCTCCAGCGCGTGATTGGCGCCAATCTCGAAATCGGCGACCGCAAGGAGTTCGAGGAACTCGGTCTGCGGGCGGAGGAGCGCATGCGCGAGTTCGGCGGCGCGGGCCGCGCGGGACTCTTCGACCTGGATTTCAGCGCGGGGCTCTACTGGCTCTCGCCGGGCTTCAAGACCTTCCTCGGCTACTCCGCGGCGGAGCTGCCGGACACCTTGGAATCCGTGCTACGCAGCCTGCCGATGGACGAGACCACCGGCGGAGCGCAGGCCTATTTTCTCTCCCGCCATCCCGGCCAGATCGCCTACTTCGATGTCATTCACCTCCGCCACCGCGAGGGCCGCGACGTGCCGGTGCAGGCCTGCGTGATCCGGCAAATCTCGCGCAAGAAGGAGCTGCAGCGCGTGCTCGGCTACGTCATGCCGCTGGCCGAAGGTCTCGCACCGACTCCCGAGGAGGCATTCTCGGCGCCTCCGCTCGCCGCACTGCTGGCCGAGTTGCACGAGGGTGTGCTCGTGGCCGATGCCGGAGGAAACGTGCTCCATCTCAACCCCAAGGCTGAGAAGCTGCTGGGCCGCACGCTGGCCCAGTGCCTCGGACAGGAGGCCGGCGAAGTTTTCCGCCTGGTTCACCTCCAGAGCGGCCAGCCGGGAGAGAATCCCGTCGCCAAAGTCCTCGCCACCGCCGAGCCCACGGCGCTCAACACCGAGTTCGCCCTGGAGGCCGGCGACGCTGCGCCGCAGCCCGTCGCGTTCAGTGCGCGCGCCGTGCCCGACGCCACTGGTCGCCCCGCGGGGGCGGTCGTCGTTTTCCGTCTCCCGAGCGAGATGAGCCTGACACCCGAGGAACTCGTGCGTGCCAACCGCTTCGAGGCGCTCGGCCAGCTCGCCGGTGGCATCGCCCACGACTTCAACAACCTCCTCACGACCATCCTCGGCGGAGTGTCGCTGGCCAAGGAGAACCGTGACTACTCCGGCCTCGAAAACAGCGAGCGCGCCTGCCTCGCCGCCAAGGGCCTCAGCAAGCAGCTCCTCACCTTCTCGCGCGGCGGCAGCGGCGTCCGCCAGGTGGTGCGCCCGGCCGACATCCTGGCCGACACCGTGCGCCTCGCCGCCGCCGGCTCGACCGTGAAGGTCGAGGTCGAGGTCGCGCCCGACACCGGCACCATTTGCGTGGACCGCGCCCAGATGCTCCAGGTTTTCCAGAACCTCGTCATCAACGCCATCCAGGCCATGCCCACCGGTCAGGGCCGGATTTGGATCAAGGCCGCCAATGTCACGCTCGCGCCCGCTGAAGTCTCGGGCCTGGTCGGTGGGACCTACGTCACCGTCGAGGTGCGGGACAACGGCAGCGGCATCAAGCCCGAGCACCTGGAGAAGATTTTCGCGCCGTTCTTCACCACCAAGAAAAACGGCACCGGCCTGGGCCTCGCCACCGTGCTCTCCATCGTCAAACGCCACGGCGGCCAGATGGGCGTCGAATCCGAGCTGGGCGTCGGCTCGGCGTTCACCGTTTTCCTGCCCGTGGCCGAGCAGCCCGCCGAGGTCGAGGCGCGCCGGGCGCCGACGTTCAACGTCGCCACCAAAACCGGCCGCGTGCTCTTCATGGACGACGACCCGCAGATCTGCGCCCTCACCGGCGGCATGCTCGAGGGTCTCGGCTACAAGTTCGACATCGCCAAGACCGGCGAGGAAGCCGTGCAGTTCTACAAGCGCTACCTCAACATCGGCCGCCCTTACGACGTCGTCATCATGGACCTCACCATCATCGGCGGCATGGGCGGCGAGCAGACCTTCCGCATGTTGCGCGACCTGCACCCCGAGGTCCGCGCCATCATCGCCAGCGGCTACGACAACGACGACATGGCCCGCCAGTTCCTCGACATGGGTTTCCTCGGCTACCTGACGAAGCCCTACCGCGTGGGCGATCTGGGACGGGTGCTGAAGAAAGTGCTGGGGAGCTGAGCGGCTTCAGGATTTCCGGCCTTGATCCCAAGCAGCGTATTTTGTGAGTTAATGTGTATTCATTAGCCTGTCGTTGTCTGAATCTCCCCTCACAGATGGATACAATGACCAAGTCTATATTGTGGATTGCGGGCATCATCGCTATCGTGGGCACGATATTTGTTTTCCGAGAAAAAGTCGTAGATTATCGGGAAAATCGCCGTGGTTGGCGCCTTTGGGTAGTTCATCCTTTCTTCAGATACTTAGAAAGAGATGAAAGGGGACTGTGGTCTCCGATTGATTTCGAAACCACATGGGAGCCGCTGGGACATGGCTATGTATTAAAGAGCATCCTCATTCCCTCCGCTGCAAATTGGTTTACTTCTCCTAGTTGGGCGCTCTCTCGTCGAAATGAGATCATCGCCAATCTAAAGGAAGCATATCCTGAAAATGTAGTCTTCGTGGAGACAGAGTTTAACTTGGAGCAACAGGGATAAGGAAAACTCGACCGCTCTGAGCCGCGTTCACCGCTCCTTCCGATCCTTGCGGGTGCCCTCCCAGCCGAGGCCAACGATGAAGTCTTGAGAAACGAATTCGAGGAAATCCCGGGCAGGGATAACGAGCACGCTGGCGAGCTTGCTGGCCACGGTGACCGTGGCCGTGGCGTAGCCGTTGCCGAGCAGGCTGAGTTCGCCGAAGCTGTCGCCGGGCTTGAGCGTCCGCAGCTCCTTCCCTTTCACACTCACGGTGAGTTCGCCGCGGTGGACGAGGAAGAACCAGTGGTTGGCCGCGCCCTCGGCGAGGACCACTGAACCCTGCTCCGCCTCGCGCAGCATGGCGCGACGAGCGAAGGCGGCGCGCGTGGCGTGGCTCCAGTTGCGCGTGAGCTCGGTGTGCTGGAGGAAGCCCACCTTCTGCACGGCGTCGGCCACGGCCTGTCGCGACAGCTTGGTGAGCACCAGCCGCTCGAACTCGGCCTTGTCCAGCGCCAGCAGCACGCTGCGGCCAAGGCTGCGGATCGAGCGCGTGCGCGGACCGCCGTGCAGGAGCGCGATTTCGCCGAACACATCGCCCTCGCCCATCTCAGCCACAGGCTCCGACCGGCCGGGCGCGTAGTCGCGGCGCACTTCCAGCCGGCCCGACAGCACGATGTAGAGTTTTTCGCCCGGCTCGCCCTCGCGCACCACAAAACTCCCGCGCCTGTGCTCCTCGGACTTCACCGTCGCCGCCACGGCGGCCAGCTCCTCGGCCGGCAGGTCGCGGAACATCACTGTCCTTCCGAGCCATTCGGCTATGGTCTGCGGCGACACGAGCACCGCCTGCGGACGCAGCCGCCGCTCCGCCCGCTCGCGCCACCAGCTGACAATAGCCCAGCCCAGCCACACCACGGCACCAAGCACCGCCAGCGCCGCCATCACGCCCAACGCCAAGCCGAGCACCATTCCCGCCTGCTGCGCACTCGCCAGGGTCTCGGACCAGCCGAACCGCGCCCGCACCTCCGCTGGCAAAAACCGGACGACCAGCGCCACCCCCAGTCCAATCCACGCCAGCCCGACCGTGAGACAGGCGAGGTAGTAACCACGGTTGTGCAGCTCAAGGCGGACACGCCGCACCCACGCCGCCCAACGACCGCTACCCAGCGCCGATGATTCCTCGGTGGAAAGGCGATAATCCCGATAAAGCGCGCCGAGCAACTCCCGTACTGGCGAGGGCCACAGCGGTGACAGCACGATCAGCGTTCCGGCGAGCACCGGCAGTTGCAGACCCGGCCAGCGCCACGCGGCAAGACAGAGAAATAGAAAATGCGGCGCAAGCTGCGCCAGCGCGACATTTACGCCGAGGCCCCTGCCGCCAAGAAGTGTGTCGCCCAGATCGGCGCGCAGGCCCGGCAAGAAAGTTTTCCAACCGAAATGCAACCGGTAAACATCTCCGTCGGCCGCCCGCAGCACCGAAGCCGCCAGAATCGCTCCAAAACTCGCCGCTACACACGCCGCCAGCCAGCCCAGGCCCAACCATTGCGCAGATTCCGGCATCGTGACCGGCCGCAGAAACAGACAGCCCGTCGCGCCCAAGGCAGCCGCGACCGTCATCCAGCGCACCGCCGTGCCGTTGAGCCGCACCGGCCAGCTCGCGGGCTTTTGCTCGGACGGCAGCGGGTGTTCCGATGTCTGCAGCACGCCCGCGCGCACGGCCTTGATCACGAGCTCATACAGTTCGCGCAGCGAGGGGTTGCGCTGGGCGGCGATGAGATTGCAAAGCACGCTCGTGACGGTCTTGCCGTCCTTGAACGCCTGCAGCGTCTCCCACTGCCGGGGCGTCACCACCAGATAGCCGCGGCCCGGCCGGTATTTCAGCGCCACCCGCTCCTTGGTGAGCGTGGCCGCCTTCACGTCGGGGCTGAGGTGCAACGTCGCCCGGTTCAGCAGCGCACCGAGGTCGGCGGAAACAGGATCGGACGGTGAAGCGTTCATTAGGGCGGATTCTCAACCCGATAAACGCCGCTTTCGGTCGGAGGTTCAAGCGCGCTTCGCTGGAAACGGATCAGGGATTGCAGGCCCGGTGGCGCTGGCGCAGACTCCGTGCGCCCGCCCACCCTCGTCATGAACCCTCCTGCGTCCAACAGCATCTGGCCCCGGCCGTCGCTGAAGTTCCGGCCAAGGCTGTTCGCCTTGCTGCGGCAAGGCTACACCCGCAAGGACGCGGTGTCCGACGTGCTGGCGGGCCTCACGGTGGGATTGATCGCCCTGCCCCTGGCGCTGGCGCTGGGCGTGGCGAGTGTCCCGCCGGAAATCGCGACACCCTTCCCGGCGCCGGCCATCGGCATCTTCACCGCAATCATTGGTGGCTTCATCGTTTCGTTTCTCGGTGGCAGCCGCGTGCAGATTTCCGGTCCCACGGCGGCCTTCGTCACCGTCATCCTGCTTGTGGTCGAGAAACACGGCTACGACGGACTGCTGCTGGCGACCGTCATGGCCGGCATCATCCTCGTGCTGATGGGTGCCAGCGGGCTCGGCAGCCTGATCAAGTTCATCCCCTACCCGGTCACCAGCGGCTTCACGACCGGCATCGCCGTCGCGATCATCGCGGGCCAGGCGGCGGAGTTTCTCGGTGTCAGCGGCACTCCGCCCCGGGAGTTCGTGGAGAAGGTGCCCTGGCTGTTCACGCACCTGCCCGGACTCAACCTGCATACGCTGGTCATCGCCGCCGGGTCGGCGCTGTTTATTCATCTCTGGCCCCGGTTTCGCGAGCGGTTGCATGCCGGACGCGTGCCGGGCGCGATCATCGCCATGATCGTTACGGCGGTGCTGGTCGCCTGGTTCGGTTGGGAAAAAGCGGCCGGAGTCGCGACCATCGGCTCGCGCTTTGGTCCCGAGGCCATCCCGCACGGGCTGCCCCCGCTGGTCTGGCCGGAAATCAGCCTCGAACGCATTCGCGACCTGCTGGGCCCGGCCACCACCATTGCCCTGCTCGGGGCCATCGAGTCGCTGCTCTCGGCGGTGGTCGCGGACGGCCTGATCAACGACCGGCACGATTCCAACACTGAGCTCATCGCCCAGGGCGTGGCCAACATCTGCTGCCCGTTCCTCTGTGGCATGCCGGTCACCGGCGCCATCGCGCGCACCTCCGCCAACGTGAAGGCCGGCGGCCGCACCCCGCTCGCGGGCATCGTCCATGCGGTGACGCTCCTGCTCATCGTGCTGTTCTTCTCCTCCTACGCGCAGTTCGTGCCGATGGGCGCCATCGCCGCGGTGCTCGTCGTGGTGGCCTTCCGCATGGGCGAATGGCATGAGCTGGCCCGCCTCCGGCGGATGCCGCGCAGCGATGCGCTCGTGCTGCTCACGACCTTCGGCCTGACGGTGGTCTTCGACCTCGTGATTGCGGTCGAGGTCGGCATGGTTCTTGCGGCCATCCTCTTCATCAAACGCATGGCCGAAACCACCGAGATCGCGCAGGTGACAACGCGGGACGAACTCGAAACCCCCGAGCAAGTCGCCCACGGCAAGGTCATCCCCGAAGGAGTGGTGGTCTTTCGCATTTTCGGGCCGTTCTTCTTCGGCGCCGCCGAAAAGATGGAGGACGCCCTGCAGCGCGTCGGCACGCTTCCGAAAGTGCTTATCCTCCGCATGCAGCTCGTGCCAGCCATGGACGCGACCGCCCTGAACGCGCTCGAAAGCATCGTCGAACGCATGCAGGCCTCCGGTGGAACGGTGGTGCTGAGCGGCCCGCACCGGCAGCCGCTGGAGATGATGATGAAGGCCGGGTTCATTGAGCAGCTCGGGCGAAAGAACATCCGCGCCCATTTCGACGACGCACTCGCCCGCGCACGGGAGATTCTCAACCAGCCGTCACCTCCTCTTCCTGACCGATGATCAAGCACCATCCCACCCCCAGTTGGATTTATTTGGGCGGCCTCACGCTCGCAACCATCGCCGGCGTGATCAACGCCGTCGGCTTTCTCGGCCAGCACCACCAGGCGCTCAGCCACATGACCGGCACGGTGACGGTGCTCGGCTACGAACTGGCGCGCGCCGGCTACGGGGTGGCCCTCCACGCCCTGGCGATTCTGACCGCCTTCTTTCTGGGCTGTCTTCTGAGCGGCATGATCATCCGGCAAAGTTCGCTCCGCCTCGGCCGGCGCTACGGGGTCGCCCTTTCCCTGGAATCGGCGCTGCTGGTGGCGGCGCTGTTTTTCCTGCGGCGCGGCGCGAACGTCGGCGACTACCTCGCGGCCATGGCCTGCGGTCTGCAAAACGCGATGGTCTCCACCTACAGCGGCTCGACCATGCGCACGACCCACATCACCGGCATGGTCACCGATCTGGGCATTGCGTGCGGCCATTTCTTCCGCGGCGTGGAGGTGGACTGGTTCAAGTTCCGCATCTACGGCGTCCTGATCCTCGGCTATTTCGCCGGAGCCGTGCTCGGCGGCCTTGGCTACGGCAACTGGGGCTACGACACCCTGCTCTTCCCGGCCGCTCTGAGCGGCATCGCCGGCGTGGGTTACACCGTGATCAAGCATTACGAACGCAGCCACCGCCCGCACACCAAAGCGCCGTTCTGATCACCCGCGCCAGGTCATGGCGTGGCACAGGGCGACGCCCGCGGCATCTGCTTCGTCGAAGGCCAGGGTGCGGCCGTGTCCGAGCATGGACATGACCGTGCGGGCCATCTGCTCCTTGCTCGCCCGCCCCGCACCCACGACGGCCTGCTTCACCCGCAACGGGGCATATTCGAAAATTTCCGACTGCTGCAAAGCCGCCGCCGCAATGGCCGCTCCGCGCGCCGCGCCGAGAATCTGCGCTGTTTGGAAATTCTGCACGTAGATCGTCTGCTCCAGCGCCACGTGCCGCGGCTCGAAATCCGCCATGAACGCCGCCACCGCCCGGTGAATCTCCGCCAGACAATGCGGCATGGGATGCTTCGCCGCGACTTTCACGGTCAGGCAGCGCAGCAGCACCGGCTGACGGCCCGGCGCGAACTCAATCAAGGCCAGACCGGTCCCGCGCAAGCTGGGGTCTACGCCGAGCACGCGGCCGGCAAATGCCGGGCGTTGCAGCGTCGGGGCTTCCGGCCAGCTGGGGGACGCGAGCTTGCCCTCGATCTTAGCCTTCCAAAGTTGCCTGACGGAGGTGCGTGCCATGCGGGTGTCATCACGAAACACACGAAATGCACGAAAGAGAAGTCGGGATTGGCTATCGGTTGTAAGGCGCAGTTTCCGGCGAATGAGGTCGTCCCAAGGGACGCCCCTGCAGGAATACAACAGCCCATTCGCTCGCTCAGAAAAACACCAGCTTCAGCGCGGCCAGGGCGGCGAAACCGAGAGCGAGATTCTCAAACCAGCGCTGGTTGACGCGCTCGACGACCGGGCGGCCCAACAGCGCACCGAGCGCCACGGCCGGCAAGAGCCAGAGGTTGAGCGACAGGCTGGAGGCATTGATGATGCCCAGCTGCACGGCGAAGGGCACCTTGATCCAGTTGATCACGAGGAAAAAGGCCGCACCCGTGCCCAGGAAGCCGAGCTTATCAAGGCGCATGGCGAGCAGGTAGAGCGTCATCACTGGACCGGCGGCATTGGCGATCATCGTCGTGAAACCAGCAAACAACCCCATGACCGGCCCGAACCACGCCGGTGCGTGCGCCGCGGCCTCGTCGGGGTTCCGCCAGCGGCGCCAAAGTTGCAGCCCCAGCATCAGGACAAGGATGCCGCCCACCAGCCGGGCCGTCTGCCGGTCATCGATTCGCCCGAGAGCCAGCCAGCCCAGCACCACGCCGCCCACCGCACACGGCAACAGCCGGCCTACGCGACCCCAGTCGAGATTCTTGCGATAGACGAAGAAGGCAAAGACATCGGCGAAGATCAGCATCGGCAGCACCACGCCGGTCGCCTGCTTGGCCGGGATCAGGTTTGCAAGAATCCCGACCGACAGAATTGAGATTCCCGGAATACCGGTCTTGGAAAACCCGAAGAACACCGCCGCCACGGCCAGCAGCGTCCATTGCCAAGGATCAAAGTGCATGGATTGCATTCCCGTTTCGTGTCATTCTGAGCGCCGCGAAGAATCCAGTCATTGCGTGCATCATGTTCGAATTCCTCTGGATCCTTCGCTGCGCTCAGGATGACACGCTGGAGTGGATGACTGTGGTTTGGACGTCCTCATTCCTATTTCATACCTCTGCCATCACCGCTCCTCCTTCAACCCTCAACACCTGCCAGCCCGCCGCATCCGCCGGCAGACTCGTGCCCGTTGCCACGACCTGCGGGTCGTGCTCCAGCGAGGCCCAGAAGCGTTCGCGACGCATGGGGTCCAGTTCGCCGAGCACGTCGTCGCAGAGCAGCACCGGCGTGACGCCGCCCTTGGCCTTGAAGTAGGCCGCCTGCGCCAGGCGCAGCGCGATCACGAGGCAACGCTGCTGGCCTTCGGAAGCGAATTGGCGGGCAGGACGACCGTTGAGCAAAAGTTCGATGTCGTCACGGTGGGGGCCGTGTTCGGTGGATTTCAGCAGCGTGTCGCGCGGGCGATTCTTCGCCAGCAAGGCGGCGAATGCCTCGCGCGTGGCGGCGGCGCTGTCGGGGGCGTAAATCAAGCCGGCGGTTTCCGAATCCGGCACCAGCCGAGCATGGGCCGCGCGAAACGCCTCGCCCAGTTCCGCGATCCCCGCGGCGCGTTTGGCCACGAGCGTCACGGCGTGAGCGGCGAGTTCGTGCTCGAAAGCCTCGATCGCGCCGGTGTCGCGTCCGCCTTGCTTGAGGAGGAGGTTGCGCTCAGCCAGCGCGCGTGTGCAGCTCTGCAGCGCGATCAGGTAGGCCGGATCCATGGCGGCCAGAGTAAGGTCGAGCCAGCGTCGCCGCAGGGCCGGCGCGCCGCGCAGAAACTGGTTGTCCTGCGAGGAGAACACCACGGTCGGAAACCGGCCCAGAAAATCACCGAGGCGGGTCACCTTCCCTTGCTCCCACATGACCTCGCGACCGTCGGGCCGGAGGGTGATGGTCACGCGGCTGGCGCCGAAAGTCTCGTGCTCGATCCCGAAAGCCATGCCGGCCTGCGGACGCCCCACTCCGATCAACGCCCGGGTCTCCGCCGCGCGAAACGAGCGCAGCGCGGTCACGTAGCCCATCGCCTCAAGAAAGTTGGTCTTACCCTGCGCATTGCTGCCGAGCAGGAAGGTCCGCCGGCCGACCAGAGCGACCTCGGCGAGCGGCAGGTTGCGAAAGTCCTGCAGGGTGACGGCGGCAAAACGCATGTGCCGGCGCACGCTTGTCCGTGCAGACGCCGCTGGCAAGCCGGGCGTGCAAAAGCAAAAGGCCCGCCGCAGCGGACCTTGCAATCTCTGCCCACAATAGCCGGCCTCAGGCGGCGTTCTTGTCGGATTTCGCCGCGCCGGGCTTCTTGAGCTGGGGCTTCTTGCGGCCCTCGACCACGGCCTGGTCGATGATGACCTCGGAGATGTCATCACGCGCCGGCAGGTCATACATGACCTCGAGCATGATTTTCTCGAGAATGGCGCGCAGCGCGCGGGCGCCGGTCTTGAGCTCGATGGCCTTCTTGGCGATGGCCACGATGGCGTCGCGGGTGAACTTGAGCTGCACGCCGTCCATCGCAAAGAGCTTGGAATACTGCTTCACCATGGCGTTCTTGGTGCGGAGCAGAACCTTCTCGAGGTCGGCCACCTTGAGCTCGTCGAGCACCGAGACGACCGGCAGGCGCCCGATGAACTCCGGGATCATGCCAAAGCGGATGAGGTCCTCCGGCGCGACGCCGCGCATCATCTCGTCGGGCGTGAGGTCGTGATCCTTGGCGTTGATGTGGAATCCCAGTGACCGCTGGCCCATGCGCTTCTTGATGACCTCGTTGAGGCCCACGAAGGCGCCGCCGCAGATGAAGAGAATGTTCGAGGTGTTGACCTGGATGTATTCCTGGTTCGGGTGCTTGCGGCCGCCCTGCGGGGGAACGTTGCAAGTGGTGCCCTCGAGAATCTTGAGCAGCGCCTGCTGCACGCCCTCGCCGGAGACATCGCGGGTGATCGAGACGTTCTCGGTGGTGCGACGAATCTTGTCGATCTCGTCGATGTAGATGATGCCGCACTCGGCCTTCTTCACGTCATAGTTGGCGGACTGCAGCAGGCGGAGCACGACGTTCTCGACGTCCTCACCGACATAACCGGCCTCGGTCAGCGTGGTGGCGTCGGAAATCGCGAACGGCACGTCGAGGATGCGCGCGAGGCTGCGCGCGAGGAGCGTCTTGCCGGAGCCGGTCGGGCCAACCAGCAGGATGTTGCTCTTCTCGACCTCGACGTCGCTGAACTCCGCTGGCAGCGAGGCAGCGTCGGCCGCGTTGCCGTGGGTGGAGTCGAAATTCAGCCGCTTGTAGTGGTTATAAACGGCGACCGAGAGAACCTTCTTGGCGTGGTCCTGACCAATGACGTGCTCGTCGAGGACTTTCTTGATCTCGGACGGCTTGACCAGGCGGAAAGCGGGCTTGGCGGCGGTGCCCTCGGGCGCGGCGGGCGTCTTCACCTCGCGGTCGATGATCGTCTTACAAACGTTCACGCACGAGTCGCAGATGTAAACCCCCGGCCCCGCAATGATTTTGCGGACTTCGGCCTGCGATTTACCGCAGAACGAACAGAGGGTCATGCGAGAAGATTTAGCCATTGCGGGTTATAATCGGCCCAAGTCGGCGTTAGTCGAGGGATTTTCCGTCGGACGCTCCGGCGGGGCAAAGCGCACTCAGGCTGCGCTTTGGGAGATTTGCTGCGCGTCGCGCGTGGAGGTGACGACGTGGTCCACAATGCCGTAGGCCTTGGCCTCCTCGGCGCTCATGTAGTAGTCGCGGTCCGAATCCTTCTCCACCTGCTCCGGGGTCTTGCCGGTGTGCTTGGCGATGACGTTGTTGAGGGTCTGGCGCCAGCGGATGATTTCCCGGGCCTGGATGGCAATGTCGGCCGCTTGGCCGCCCGCGCCGCCCGAGGGCTGGTGGATCATCACGCGGCTGTTCGGGAGCGCGAAGCGCTTGCCCTTGGTGCCGGCGGCGAGGAGCACGGTGCTCATGCTGGCAGCCATGCCCACGCAGTAGGTGACAATGTCGCACTGGAGGAAATTCATCGTGTCGTAGATGGCCATGCCACCGGTCACGACGCCGCCGGGCGAGTTGATGTAAACGTGGATGTCCTTCTTCGGGTCCTCCATCTGGAGGAACAGCATCTGCGCGATCACCACGTTGGCCACGCCGTCGTCAATGGGCGTGCCGATGAAGATGATGCGGTCCTTGAGGAGGCGGCTGTAAATGTCCATCGACCGCTCGCCGCGGCCGGTATTCTCAAGGACGATGGGTACGTAGTAGCTCATGCTTTGTTGGTGACCGTCTTGACGTTAGCCTTGGAGACGAGGAAATCAAGGGCCTTGTCGAACGTGAGCTGCTGCTGCACGGCGCGAACCTGGTCGCGATCCTTGCCGAGGTCCTTCACGAGCTTGTCGGGACGCTGGCCGCTGCGCATGGCCTCGCGCATGATCCAGTTGTTGAAGTCCTTTTCGTCCACCTGGATCTTCTCGGCCTCGGCGATCTTCGCGAGGATGAGCTGGATCTTCACGCGGGTGGAGGCGGCCTTGGAGGCGTTCTCGAAGAGTTCCTTCTTGTTCTCCTCGATCTTCTCCTGCGGGATGCCGTTGCGGAGGTTCTCCTCGATGAACTGGCGGAGCAGCGCGTCGCGCTCGGAGGCCACGAGGCTGTCCGGCACGGGGAAGTTCGCCTTGGCGGCGAGCGCCTCGGTGATCTGGCGGCGCTGGGCGCCGCGGTTGGCGTAGTCCTTGCGCGCAGTCAGGTTGCCGCGTACCTGGGCCTTGAGACCGTCGAGGTTCTCAACCTGGTGGGACTTGAAGAATGCCTCGTCGAGCGGAGCGAGCACGCGCTCGCGGATTTCCTGCACCTCGATCGCGTAGGCGACGGTCTTGCCGGCCAGCGCGGGCACGGCGGAGAACTCGGCCGGGAAGGCCACGTCGATGCTCTTCTTGTCGCCGGCCTTGAGGCCCGAGATCTGCTTGGCGACACCGGGCAACAGCCCCTCGTTGGCGCCCTCGACCTCTTCCCAAGTCTGGGGAGCGGCGGCGTAGATTTTCTTATCGCCGACGACCTCATCGAGCGGCTTGCCGTCGAGCGTGCCGGTGTAACCGAAGCGGACGTAGTCGCCCTTGGCGGCAGGACGCTCGGCAACCTTGAAGTCGGCGCGTTCGCCGCGGAGTCCCTCGATCACGGCGTCGACCTCGGCGTCGGTGGGCTCGGTGGATTCGATCTGCGTCTCGATGCCGGTGTATTCGGGCAGCTGGAATTCCGGGCGGATGTCCACGGTCAGCTTGATGGCGGCGGAAAGCTCGGGCTCGATCTGGCCCTCCTCGACATCGACCAGCGAAAGCACCTCGAGTTTCGACTGCTCCAAGCCCTCGCGGTAGGCTTTGCCGATGACCTTGTTCTTGAACTCGTCCTTCAACTCCTTGCCGAAGCGCTTGGCAACCATGGCGGCCGGGGCCTTGCCGGGGCGGAAGCCGGGCAGGCTGACTTGGCGGGTATATTCGCCGAGCAGGCTGGTGTATTCGCCTTGCACCTCACCCTTGTCGAGGGTGACGGTCAGCGTTTTGCGGGTCTCGTTGATGTCGGTGATTTGAACGTTCACGGTGTAAAATTCAGGGAGGTTTCTTCAGCGAAAAGAGGCCGAAGTAACTAGCCCCGCCTGACCCGGTCAAGGCCTCTTTCGACACGGTGGCGTCCTAATTTGAGGGCTTTTTGCCGTCTGGCTCGCATCAGGCGCAATCCGCCTTTGATTTTCGTCCGCCCCCCACCCAAGCTGCCCCCATGTCCTGCCTCGCCCAACTCCTTGCCGCCCACGGGAGTATCCTCGTGTTCGACGCGGCGTCGCAGCGGGTGCAGATCGGGCTGCTGCGGACCGGGCAATCCCCGCTCTGGGAGCACACCGCCGACGAGGCCGGACGCGGGCTGTTCCGCGGCACAGAAACAGTCCTGGCAAGGGCCGGCGCCAGTCTCGGCGATATCGCAGCCTTTGCCTATTGCGAAGGCCCGGGCTCGATGCTCGGCACCCGCACCATCGCCATGGCCCTGCGCACCTGGCTGGTGCTCAAGCCGCGCCCGGTGTTCGCCTATCAGAGCCTGGCGCTCGCCGGCTGCGCCGAGTGGCGCCGCGCCCCCCGCCGCCTCGCGGTCATCGCCGACGCCCGGCGCGAAAGCTGGCATGTGCAGCCCGTGGCGGCCGATGGCCGGCTGGGAACCGCAGCACGCCTCCCCACCCATGAACTCCCGGCCGGCGAACTCCTGATGCCGGCCGGTTTCCGCGTGTGGTCCAAGCCACCCGCCCAGCTCGGTTCGTGCGATTACGATCTCGCGGCACTGACGACGGCCTCAGGCGACGCCGATCTGTTTCGTCCCATCGAAACACCCGACGCCCTGCAACACGAGGCGCCCGACTACAAGAAGTGGACCGCGCAACCGCACAGCGCCGCCACCCTCGCCGCCCGCACATGAGCATTTCCGCCCAACTGCCGCGCCGTTGCTGGGTCGAGATCGACCTCGCCGCGCTGGAGCGCAACCTGAAGCTCATCCGCGCCACGCTGCCACCGCGCATCAAATTTGTGGCCGTGGTGAAGGCCGACGCCTACGGTCACGGCCTGCCGCAGGTGGCCGCGCGCCTGATGCACGCGGGGGCTGATCTTTTCGCCGTGGCCAACATCGCCGAGGCCATGACCATCCGCGAACTCAGCACCGACTGGCCCGTGCTGCTGCTCAGTCCGGTTCTGCCCGACGAAGATCGCTACCTCGCCGACTATGATCTCGCCGCCACCGTTTCCTCGGCTGAAGAGATCCGGCGTTTTGACGCCGTGGGCCGCGCCGCCGGCCAGCCCATCACCGTGCACCTGAAAATCGATACCGGCATGGGGCGGCTGGGCGTTTGGCACACGGGGGCCCGGGCGCTTTACGACGCGATCCGCGCCGCGCCGGGTTTGCGACTGGCGGGTGTGTTCACGCATTTCTCCAGCGCTGACGAGGACCCGGCGTTCACCGCGGAGCAGCGGCAAATTTTCCTGCGGGCGTTGGAAGGCATGGACCCGACCGGCCTGCTGATCCACGCCGACAACAGCGCCGGCCTTGAAACCACGCCCGGAGATGGCGTCTTCAACGCCGTGCGGGTCGGTCTCCTCCAGTTCGGCATCCTGCCCCACCCGCACTCGATGCTGGCGCGAGTTCATGCTGAGCCGGTGTTCAGTTTCCATACTCGGGTCGGCCTGGTGAAAGAACTTCCCGCCGGCACGAGTGTGAGCTACGGCCGCACCTCACAACTTAAGCGCGACTCCCGCGTCGCCGTGCTGACGGCCGGCTACGGCGACGGCATTGCCCGTTCCAGCAGCGGTCGCGCCCAGGTGCTCATCAACGGCCGGCGCTGCCCCGCCCTCGGACGCGTGACGATGGACCAGACGATCGTGGATATCACCGACGTGCCTGGCGAAGTGCGCTGCGGCGACTCGGTCGTATTGGTGGGCCGTCAGGGCGGCGTCGAAATCTCCATTCAGGAGTTCAGCAACTGGGCCGACACGATCGCATGGGAAACGCTGTGCTCGGTCACCAAGCGCGTGCCGCGGCATTACCGCAACGCGAGCGGAGTGTGAGGGATGATTGTAGCCGCACTAGAGCTCTGGGCGAATGCGTGGCCGCAAACTGACCACGCTGTCCCCCGCAGACGCGGGATCCGACGCGGCTACGTCACTCAAACCGCCGGCTTGCCGATGCCGGAGGCGGTGAAGCCGATCTGGCGAAGGGCCGCAAGATTCACGATGTTGCGACCGTCGAAGAGGAAGGCCGGCTTGGGCATCCCGGCGTAGATCTTCGCGTAGTCGAGGGTCTTGAACTCGTCCCACTCGGTCACGATCGCGATGGCGTGCGCACCGGCGCAGGCCTCGTAGGCGTCCTTGGCGATGGAGAGGCGCGCGTTCTCCACCCCCTTGCCCAGCACATCCACCTTGATCTCGTCGGCCGGGACCTTGGGGTCATAGACGCACACTTTCGCGTGCTCGGAAAGCAGGTCGCGGCAGACGTTGATCGCGGCGGATTCGCGCGTGTCGTTGGTGTCCTTCTTGAAGGCAAAGCCCAGCACGGCGATTTTTTTGTCAGCGACGGTGTTGAAGAGCGCCTTGACGATGCGGGCGGCAAAGCGGCTCTTCTGCCAGTCGTTGAGGCCGACGACGCTGTTCCAGTAAGCGGCGACCTCGGGCAGGCCGAAACTCTCGCAGAGATAGGTCAGGTTGAGAATGTCCTTCTGAAAACAAGAACCGCCGAAGCCGACGGACGCCTTGAGGAATTTCGGGCCGATGCGGCTGTCCTTGCCGATGGCGTTGGCCACTTCGTCCACGTCGGCACCGGTCGCATCGCAAAGGGCGGAGATCGAGTTGATCGAGGAGATGCGCTGCGCGAGAAAGGCGTTGGCCACGAGCTTGGAGAGCTCGGACGACCACAGGTTGGTCGTGATGATGCGATCGCGCGGAACCCAGCGGGCATAGACACTGGCGAGGGCCTCGATGGCCTTCTCCCCGCCGGGAGTGCGTTCACCGCCGATGAGCACGCGGTCGGGCGCCGTGAGATCCTGGATCGCAGTGCCCTCGGCGAGGAACTCAGGGTTGGAAAGCACCTCGAACTTATGGCCCTTCGAATTGGAGGCGACGATCGCCTTGATCGCATCGGCGGTCTTCACCGGTATGGTGGACTTCTCGACGATGATCTTCCCGCTTTCGGCGTGCTCGGCGATGGTGCGGGCGACCGACTCGATGTAACGCAGATCAGCGGCCCGGCCGGCACCGACACCGTAGGTCTTGGTGGGTGTGTTTACGGCCACGAAGATGATGTCTGATTTCTTGATCTGACCGGCCACGTCGGTGGAGAAGAACAGGTTGCGGCCGCGAGCCTGTTTCACGACGTCATCCAGCCCCGGCTCGAAGATCGGCAGCTTGTCGCTGTTCCAGGCCGCGATGCGGCCGGCGTTCATGTCCACCACCGTCACGGTGATATCGGGACACTTGAGGGCGATCATGGCCATGGTGGGGCCACCTACATAACCGGCGCCGATGCAGCAGATGTTCATAAATAAAAAGAAGCCGGCATGGTGCCGGCCTCTCGGGAAAAACCAAGGAGATTTAAAGTTAGGCCGGGCTGGGAGCCGGCGCGCCGGCCGGACCATCGGAGGCCTCCGACGTGGACTTGCCGGCCGGTTTGGCCGAATCGGCGGGCGGCAACTTGGGTGGCTTCACGGCAACGACGGGCGACTTGATTTCACCATGCTTGATGATCTCGGTTACATGAACGCCTTCGATGGTTTCGTGCTCGAGCAGCGCCGCGGCAACCTTGTCGAGCGCCGCGCGGTGGCCGGTCAGGATCTCAGAGGCCCGTTTGTATTGTCCCGTGATGATTTCGGTGACCGCCGCATCGACGCGACGCGCGGTTTCCTCGCTGATATGCTGGGAGCGGGTGATGTCGCGGCCGAGAAACACCGTGTCCTGGTTGTCGCCCATCGAGATCGGACCCAACTCGCTCATGCCCAGGTCGCACACCATCATGCGGGCGATCTTCGTCGCCTGCTTGATGTCGCCCGACGCGCCGTCACTGATGTCGCCGGTGACAAACTCTTCCGCGATGCGGCCGGCCATGGCCGTGCAGATGCGATCCAGATACTGTTTCTTGGTTCGACCCAAAATATCCTTGGTCGGAATGTAGGTGGTGCTGCCGAGGCTCTGGCCACGGGGAATGATCGTGACCTTGTGGACGGGTACCGTGCCGTCGTCGAGAACCGCGCCCACGATGGCATGGCCGGCCTCGTGCCAGGCCAGCGCCTGCTTCTCCTTGTCATCCATGACGCGACGGCGCTCGCGGCCCCAGAGAATCTTGTCCCGCGCCTCGTCGATGTCGGACATGTCCACCTTCTTCTTGTTACGGCGGGCCGCCAGCAGCGCGGCTTCATTGAGCAGGTTGGCGAGTTCGGCACCGGACAGGCCGGGCGTGCCGCGCGCGATCACCGCGAGTTCAACATTGTCGGACAGGGCAATCTTGCGCGCATGGACCCGGAGAATCTGTTCCCGCCCCACAATGTCGGGCAGGTCGATGGTGACCTGGCGGTCAAACCGGCCCGGACGCAGCAATGCGCTGTCGAGCACGTCGGGACGGTTGGTGGCGGCGATGATGATGACGCCCTCCTGGGTGTCGAAACCGTCCATCTCAACGAGGAGCGAATTGAGCGTCTGCTCGCGTTCGTCGTTGCCACCGCCGAGACCAGCGCCGCGCTGCCGGCCGACGGCATCGATTTCATCGATGAAGATCAGGCAGGGCGCGTTCTTGCGCCCCTGCTCGAACATGTCGCGGACGCGGCTCGCTCCGACGCCGACAAACATCTCGACGAAGTCGGAACCGCTGATCGAGAAGAACGGCACGTCGGCCTCGCCGGCGATGGCCTTGGCGAGGAGCGTCTTGCCGGTGCCCGGGGGACCGACCATGAGGATGCCCTTCGGAATGCGGCCGCCGATCTTCTGAAATTTCTTCGGATCCTTGAGGAACTCGACGACCTCGCCGACCTCTTCCTTGGCCTCGTCGCAACCGGCGACATCGGCGAAGGTGATGCGGTCCTTGTCCCGGGTGAGCATCTTGGCGCGGCTCTTGCCAAAGCTGAGCGCACCCTTGCCGGCGCTCTTGAGCTGCCGGACGAAGAGGAAATAAAGCAGACCGATGACCAGGATGAAGGGCAGGATGTTGTAGAGCAGCTGGGTCATGGCGGTGGTGGCGGGCTTGGCCACGATCACCTTGGTCTTCTGGAGCTTTTCGTAGCTGCTGTCGGTCACACGGTCCGACATCGTGAAGGCCTTGGTCTCCAAACCCGCGGCGTTGCGGAGGATGGGCTCGGTGGTTTCACCGGACATCACATGCCAGTCTTTGCCCCCCGTCGAGTCGCTGCGGATGTTGCCCTTGGCGATCTTGCCCTGCTCGGCCAGTTCCAGGACTTCCTGCACATTCAGCACGGCCGGTTGCGGAGACTTCGCGGGGTTCAGCAGGAAAAGGGCGACAATCGCACCGATGATCAGCACCCAGATCAGGCCGGTCTTGAGGGGGAAGCCGTCCGGCGGGATGCTTTTGAGGGGGCGGCGCTTCTTGTTGTTTTCGTTATCGGACATGAGAGGTTAGAGTATCGGGCAACGTGGAGGTTCCTGTAGGATAAGTCAACCGACGCGGCACTCGAAACTTTTATCGAAATCGGAACGGAACCTATCCCCTTTTCAACGCCAGTCGCCCCTGCCTGATGACGGCGAAATCCGTGCGCCCCAGACTGAAACGCGTGGGCGCGCCCTTCTCGACCGCCGCCAGCAGCATTTCGAAACCCTGACGGGAAAGATCGGTCGCAGGCCGCACCGCCAGCAGCCACCGGTGCAACGCACGGCGCACCACGGCACGGGGCAGCCCGCGCAACGCCGTCACATCCAGCACGCCTCGGCGCAGGCAGGCGATTTGATCGACCCAGGCCTCAAGCGCGGTCTCATCTTCCTCCAGCAGCTCGCGCGAACGGGCAGCCCCCGCGACCGCATCTCGTCCGGCGGCCTTCAGCCAGGCCGGCAGCACGGAGCGCCGCACCCGGTTGCGGAAATGATCGTCACGCTGGTTCGATGCGTCCTCGCGCCACACCGCACCGGCTTTGCGCAACGCCTTTTCAATTTCGGATTTCTTCAGGGTGAGCATCGGGCGCAGGTGGATGCGTCCGTCCGACATTTCCTGCACCGGTCGCGGTGCCGCCAGCCCCCCCGCCCCGCTGCCACGGGCCAGACGCATGAGCATGGTTTCGGCGATGTCGTCCTGCTGGTGCGCCAGCCACAGCAGGCGCAGATTCCGGCGTTTCATTTCCCGGGCAAAAAAGGCCTGCCGCGCGGCTCGCGCCTCGGCCTCGCTGGCGCCCTTGCGGGCACCACTCCAGCGCCCCACGACGCAAGCCACGCCGAGCGCGCGGCAGACCTGCCGGCAAAAACGCGCGTCCGCCGTGGAGGCGGCACCGCGCAACCGGTGGTCAAAGTGCAACACCACAAAGTCCCGGCCCCAACGGCCCCGTCCCTCCGCCCAGAAAATCAGCAACAGCGCGAGCGAGTCCGCTCCGCCCGAGAAAGCCAGCGCCCAGCGCGATGGTTTCCCGCCCCGCCGCGACTCCTTTTGATGCTCGGCCAGAGACCGAAGCATCGGCACCGGGTGCAGGTCGCCGTGGTCGATCTCCTGCACGAACGCCGCAGCGACTGCAGGCCAGCTGGTGCGGAGGTGTCGCTTGGTGCTCACGGTGGCCCTTGGTGGAGGGCCCGTCTCCTGACGGGCCGCGGCCCAGCGGGAGCGGGGCCCTCCATTACTTGAAGCTGAGATATTCCTTACCGAAATAAGGCACAAGCGCGGCGGGCAGCTTCACCCGGCCGTCGGCCTGCAGGTTGTTTTCGAGCAAGGCGGCCAGCACGCGGGGCACGGCGAGGCCGGAGCCGTTGAGCGTGTGCACGAGTTCGGGCTTGCCGGTTTCCTTGTTGCGGAAACGGATCTGTGCGCGCCGCGCCTGGAAGGACTCGAAGTTCGAGCAGCTCGATACCTCCAGCCAGCGCTTCTGTCCCGCGGCCCACACCTCGAGGTCGTATTTCTTCGACTGGGAAAAGCCGAGGTCGCCGCCGCACATCAGCAGCACGCGGTAAGGCAGCTCCAGCTTCTGCAGCAGGCGCTCGGCATCGGCGCGGAGCGCTTCGAGCTCGTCGTAGCTCGACGACGGATGAACCCATTTGAGCAGCTCGACCTTGTCGAACTGGTGCAGACGGTTCAACCCGCGCACATCCTTGCCGTAGCTGCCGGCCTCGCGGCGGAAGCAGGGCGTGTAGGCGCAGCGCTTGATCGGCAGCGCGTCCTGCTCGACGATCTCGTCGCGGAAGAAATTGGTGAGCGGCACCTCGGCGGTCGGCACCGCGTAGAGCTTGTCCGCCGTCTCATACATCTGCCCCTCCTTGTCGGGGAGCTGGCCGGTGGCCGTGGCACTGGCGGCGTTGACGAAGATCGGCGGCGCCACCTCGGTGTAGCCGGCCTTCACATCCTCATCGAGGAAGAACTGGAGCAGCGCGCGCACGATCCTCGCGCCGTCGCCGACGTAGAACGGAAAGCCCGCGCCGGTCACCTTTGCGCCGCGGCCGAAGTCGATGAGACTGTTGAAGCCCGCAATCTCCCAATGAGGCATCGCCTGGCTGGAAACGGCCTCGACCGAGCCGTGAGTGGCGTGGACGACATTCTGCTCGGGCGTCTTGCCGTCCGGCACACTCGCGTGCGGGATGTTCGGCAGCGAGAGCATGGCGGCGTGCAGCCTCTCATCGAGCGGCTTCATCGCCTCCTCGGCCGCCTTCACCTGGGCGGACACACCCTTCATCTCGGTCACCTTGGCGATGAACTCCGGCGATCCTTTCTTGAGCGCGGCCATCTCGTTGTTCGCGGCCTTCTGCTTGCCCCGCAGCGCCTCGACCTCGGCCAGCTGCCGGCGCCACTCATTGTCCAGCGCCAGGACGGCGTCGAGATCGACGTCGAGGTGCTTGCGGGCGATGGCGGCGCGGACGGTGGCGGGAGAATCGCGAAGGAGCTTGGGATCGAGCATGGGAGGAGGCATTCAACGCGGAACGTCCCGGTTGAACAGGCTAAATTTCTCCGACCGGGCCACCCGGCGTCAGCTGACGTGCGCCATCGCCGCCTTGGCCTGGCTGCGCTGCAGCGAGGCCTCGATGCGGTTGAAGAGGTAATATACTTCCTTCGCCGAGAGATTCGCCAGATCGCCCACCGGCGCCTGGATGGCGTAGTTGGTCGGACTCTTGACCGGGTAAGGTCCGAAGCGGCGCGGATCGGTCGGCCCGAACAAGCCGATGGTCTTCAGCCCCATCGCGGCGGAAAGATGCATCGGGCCGCTGTCGTTGGAGATCACCCAGTCAGCTTTCGCGAGCAATGCCGGCAGCGAGGTCAGGCTGGTGTTGCCGGTGAGGTTGACAAAGGCGCCCTCGGGAAACGACTCCTTGCACGGCAGATAATGGCTGCCCGCCCAGACGACCTTGCGGCCGCCCTCGCGAATCAGCATCGCGGTGAGCTGGCTGAAGCCATTCCACTTCTTGCTGTGCTGGCCGCTGTCGGGGAAGATCAGGATCGGGCGCTGCCCTTTCCGCGGATCCATGAAGCTCAGGTTGAGCCGCTCAAGGTCGCGGAAATGTAACGGGCCGGTCAACCGGGGCTCGGCGCCGGCCACGGTGCAAAACTGGAGCATGATATCCAACAGGTGCGCCTGCCGGCCTTCGGCGGGCAGCGGCGAACGTTGCTGGTAGAAAAAGCCCGAGCCTTCGCGCGAGTCCGTGCGCCCGACCTTGCGGAGGCCGCGCGCCCATTTGGTCATGAGGCCGGTGCGCAGCAGGCCTTGGAAGTCACACACGAGGTCGAACTCGTGCTTTCGCACCTCGCGCATCATCCGGAGGAAACCGCGGGCGCCCTCGTAGCGCTGGAAAACAAATACCCGGTCCACGGCCGACGACGAGCGCACCAGGGGGGCGAAGATATCGCGCACGATCCAGGAAATGCGCCATTCCGGCTTCTGCGCCTTGATCGATGCCGCCACCTGCAACCCGTGCGCGATGTCGCGCAGCGGCGAGGTCATGATGATGAGCATTTCCGGCATGGTGTCTCGGTTGACCGCGTGGTCCGCGCGGCGTTCCTAAGAAGAAAGAGTAACTCTTCGCGCCAGAAGGCAAACGCGAAGACGCTGGAAACGGCACAGTTACACGTTTTTTGCGCCGGACCGACTGCGTATTTCTACGCAGATGCTCCCTGCCTTAGCGCCAGTGCTCGGCGACCCAGGGCGTGGGGCGCACATGACGGTAGAGGTTCTTGCTCTTGCCGACGACGGCCTCCGGCGGGTTTGGATTGCCGTGGAAGACCACGATCTTGGCGCCCTCGGGCAGGCGGGGCGTCAGGAAAAGGTTGAGCGGAAACGTGGCCAGACAGCTGTGTTTGAAGCTTACGCACCACTCCTCCGGCCAGTAAGTCACGAGTCCCTTCCGGTTCATTTGCCGGGTGAGGTATTCCTGCTCGTTACGCACCTCGGCTTTCACCTGGTCGATGTGCTTCAGGAAGAATTCCAGGATGTCCGGATGGGCCCCGGCCGTGAAACGGTAAACCGAGGAGTTGCCCGTCTTGTCGGGTTTGGCCCAGTCGCGGATAATGCAAAACTCACCCGGATGATCAAAGAAGCAGTCGATGCTGCCCGTGATCGCGATGTCGAGGTCCAGAAACAGCGTTGGTCCGGTCAGGTCGGAGAACGGGTTCTGAAACGTGGAAAGCTTGCGCCAGCCGCGCTCCTTGTCGGGCGGCAGGTCCATCGTCGGCAGCGGCTTGATCTCGACGCCCGGGACGATGCCCGTGCCGTCGTCGGTGAAGCAGATGAAGCGATGCGGCCGCTTCAGGTGGCGGTTGAGCATCGAACGCAGCGTGTTCACGTATTCAGGGCCGTATTTCGTGCCCCACTTCATGCAGATCACATTGACCATGGCGGCTGTGCCTAGCCGCTCGCCCGCCGGATTGACAGCGAGAAATCCTGCCGGCCATCCGCGGCTTGCCAAGCCCGGCGGGCTCCGCACACGCTGCGGCATGGTCTCCGCCTCCGAGATTGCCGCCCACCAGGCCGCGCTGACCGCGCGCTGGCACCAAACCGCCCCCGCCGCCACCGGCGAGGGCTTTGCGCGTCTGATCGAGGAAAATCACCTCCGCAACTTCTCCCTCTGGCACGAGGAGGACATCGCCCGCCGGGACGATCTCGGCTCCGAGCCGATCTACCGCGCCAAGCGCAACATCGACCGCTTCAACCAGGAGCGAAACAACTTTGCCGAGGAGATGGACAAGGCCCTTGTCGCCACACTCAAGCCCCGCGAGTCGGGCTGCCCGCGCAACTCCGAGACGCCCGGCATGATCATCGACCGCCTTTCCATCCTCGCGCTCAAGGAATACCACATGCACGAGGAAACCGTCCGACCCGAAGCCTCGGCCGAGCACCGCGCCAAGTGTGCCGAGAAGCTCGCCCGTATCCGCCGCCAGCGCGACGACCTCACCGCCTGCCTGGGCGAACTGCTCGCCGACGTGGCTGCCGGTCGCCGCACCTTCTCGGTCTATTTCCAGTTCAAGATGTATAACGACCCGGCGCTGAACCCCCAGCTCTACCGTCAGCCCGCCAAGGCATGAGTCGCGCCAGCGAGCAATCCCGCCTCTGGGCTCCCCAGCACTGGCCGATGTGGAGCGGCCTCGGCCTCTTCTGGCTCTGCGCGCGTTTCCTCACCTGGTCGGAGCGCCGCCGCCTAGCGCGGGGAATCGCTTGGATCATCTTCCATGTCGTCCGGCTGCGCCGCCGGGTCGTGCTGGTGAACCTCCGGCTGTGTTTTCCCGAAAAATCCGAGGAGCAAATCCGGGCACTGGCGTTCGCGCATTACGAGGCGCTGGCCTACGGACTCTTTGAAACCACCGCCGGCTGGTGGGAGCCGGTCGATCAGCTCCCCGCCCATCGCGTGGTCGGCGTCGAGCACCTGCAACGCGCCCTCGCCGCGGGCAAGGGCGTGGTCCTGCTGACCGCCCATTTCACCACACTCGAAATCTGCGGCGTGTACCTGACCGCCCGCATCCCCGTCGGCTGCCTTTACCGCGAGCCCAACAACCCGATCGTGGCCGTGCCCATGCGGCGGCACCGGGAGCGCGTCGCCTCCATCGCCGTCCACTTCGACGACCTCAAGGGCCTGATCCGCGCGCTCCGCTCCGGTCACGCGATCTGGTATGCGCCCGACCAGGGCAAGCGCACGCCCGGCTCGGAAATTCTCCATTTCTTCGGCGTGCCCGCCATCACCAACACCGCCACGGCCAAGATCGCCAAGATGACCGGCGCGGCCGTGGTCCCCTACTTCGCCCGCCGCGAGCCCGACGGTTCCTACACGCTCGTCATCCACCCGGCCCTGGAAAATTTCCCCACCGACGACCTGTCCGCCGACGCGGTGCGCATCAACCGGCTCATCGAGGACAACATCCGCCTCGCCCCCGAACAGTATTTCTGGGTCCACAAGCGCTTCAAGGCCCGCGGCGAGGGTTACCCCGAGGTTTACTGAGCATGCCCTGGCCCGATCTGCGTCCGCTGCGCATTTTGGTGATCCGCTACCGGTTCATCGGTGACACCGTCCTTGCCATCCCTACCCTGCGCAACCTGCGCGAGGCATTTCCAAACGCGATCATCGACGTCCTCAGCGAGCCCATCTCCGGCGACACGCTCGCTCACTGTCCCTACAAGAACGACCTGCTCTACTACGGACCGCGGCTGAAAGGTGAGCGCAAGCGCCAGGCCAAGTTCCCGACCGGCGCGCTTGGTGCCGCCCGCTTCCTCCGCGCCCGCGGCTACGACCGCTGCTACATCCTGCGCCGCTCCTTCTCCAGCGCCATCCTGCCGCTGCTGGCCGGCATTCCGCACCGCGTGGGCTTCGCGACCGACGGCCGCGGCTGGCTCCTCAACCGCAGTGCGCCCTACCCCGACAAGCACGAGGTCGAGTGCTTCCTCGACGTGCTGCGCGCCGACGGCATCCCGATCACGAGCACGCGCAACGAAAACTGGACCGATCCCGCCACCGACGCCCGCGTGGATGCACGCCTCGCCGACAACGGACGCTTCCGCGTCTTCGTCTGCGCCAAATCCGTGTTCGACTTGAAGGACTGGGCCCCGGAACGCTTCGCCGAGGTTCTCATGTGGCTGCTGCGTGAACAGAACTGCGAGGTGCACTTCTGCGACTCGCCCGGCAACGCCGGTTACTACGCGCAGATCCTCGCCGGCGTGCCCGCGGAGCTGCAGGCACACTGCCATGACTGGAGCCGCGATCTTTCCATCCGCGAAGCCGGTTCGCTCATGCGGCGCATGCAGCTGTGCCTTGGCATCGACACGGGCTTCATCCACATCGCCGCGTCGTTCCACGTTCCCGTGGTCGGCCTCTACGGACCGCTCGAGCCGTGGCGCTGGCATCCGTGGGACACCAAGCACACCATCGTGCGCCCGGCTGATGTCTCCGGCCCGCGGCCGCTCCTGCGCGTGACGGTGGCCGAGGTCCAAGCCGCGTTGGAGCCCTACCTGCCCAAATCATGAGCCCGAAGCCCCGCGTCATCCATTTCGTCACCGGTGGCGGCTCCGGCGCCACCAAGGTCGCGCTCGATGTTGCCTCTGGCCATCTTCGCTCCGGAAACTTTGAACCGCTCCTCGTCATGCGGCGGAAGAAAGTCCCGCTGCCCACCCCGATGCAGAAACAGATTGAGGCGACCGGTCTGCGCACGTCCTGGGTGGACGACTGGCCCAAGTGGACGACCCGCCGCCAGCTCGCCGCGCTCATCGCCGAGTTCAAACCGCAGGTCTTCGCCGCGCACGGCTTCAGCGAACACATCTGGGGCCGACAGGCGGCCTTCGCCGCCCAGGTGCCGGTGGTCGTGCACATCGAGCAGAACTGCGAACGCTACGCCTTCTGGCGCCTGTGGGCGGCGCGACCGCTGACCGCCCGCACCAGCGCCACCGTCTGTGTTTCCCAAGGCGTGGCCGACCACCTGCGCCCGCGCGGCCTGATCGGCCCGCGGCTCGAGATCATCCACAACGGCAGCGACCCGTCGCGCTACGCGGTGGGCGCCCCGCCGTTCGCAACGCGCAGCCAGGACATCATCATGGTGGCACGGTTCGCCCGGCAGAAAGACCAGCCCACGCTTATCCGGGCCGCCAAACGCCTCGCCGACACCGGCTGGACCGGCCGCTTGATATTGGGGGGCGACGGCAAGCCCTCGCACCGCCGCGCCTGCGAGAAGCTGGCCCAATCCCTGGGCATTGCCGGCCGCGTTGATTTTCTCGGACGCGTCTCCGACGCCGCTCCGCTTTACCACCGCTGCCGCGCCGCCGTGCTCTCCACGCACTACGAGGGCCTGCCGCTGGTGTTGATTGATTACATGACCGCCGGCTGCGCCGCCATCGGCAGCAACGCCCCGGGCGTGCCCGACATTATCCAGCACGGTCAAACCGGCTGGCTCTTCCCCACCGGCGACGATGCCGCGCTCGCCGAAACCCTGCGCCGGGTGCTCGCCGGCGGCCCGGAGATCGAGGCCGTCGCCGCGCGCGGCCAGGCAGAGGTTCCGGCACGTTTCTCCACCGGACTGATGATCGGTCGTTACGAAAATCTCTTCTCGGAGTTGCTGAAATCGTCCGGATCACCTTACTGACGCCCGTGCCGCTTCTCGACGTCCGCAATCTCCGCGTCAGCTTCCACACCCGCTCCGGCGTTTATCGCGCGGTCAACGATGTGAGCTTCAGCGTCGAGCGCGGCGAGATCCTCGGCATCGTCGGCGAGTCCGGCTCCGGCAAATCCGTCACCTGCTCCACCCTGCTCGGCCTGATCCCTCAGCCCCCCGGGCGGATCGAGGGCGGCACGGCCCACTTCGACGGCGTTGACCTGCTTCGTTGCCCGCCGGCCCAGTTGCGCGACATCCGTGGCAAACGGATCTCGATGATCTTCCAGGACCCGATGACCTCGCTGAATCCCTACCTGCGGATTTCCGAGCAGCTCATCGAACCGCTGCTGATCCATGGCACGGTGTCCAAGACGGAAGCCCTCGCCCGCGCCCGGGCCATGCTGGAGTCCGTCGGCATCCCCGACGCCGGCAAGCGCCTGCATTCCTACCCGCACGAATTCTCCGGCGGCATGCGCCAGCGCGTGATGATCGCCATGGCACTCATCACCAAGCCCGACCTGCTGATCGCCGACGAGCCCACCACCGCCCTCGATGTGACGGTGCAGGCGCAGATCCTCGAGCTGCTGAAAAAGCTCCAGGCCGAAACCGGCATGGCCGTGATTTTCATCACGCACGACCTCGCCGTCGTATCCGGACTCTGCCACCGCGTGCAGGTGATGTATGCCGGACGCATCGTCGAGACGGCGGACACGCGTTCCATCTTCGGCAACCCGCAGCATCCCTACACCAAGGCGCTCCAGCGTTGCATCCCCGCGCTCCAACCCAAGGGCCGCGCGCTCTATGCGATCCCGGGCATGCCGCCCGATCTGTCGAAACCGGTGGACGAGGCCGAGCTGTTGAAACGCTTCGAGCTGCCGCCCGAGGAACCGGTGCCTGCACCCAACGCCATCAAGCCTGCCGATGATGCGGAACCGATGATCCGGGTGGAGGCCATCAAGACCCATTTCCCGCTCACCTCCGGCTTCCTCATCAAAAAGCAGACCGGCCTCGTGAAGGCGGTGGACGAAGTCAGCTTCGCGGTGCGCCAGGGCGAGGTGCTTGGCCTGGTCGGCGAGTCCGGCAGCGGCAAGTCCACCATCGCCCGCACCATCATGCAGCTGATCCCGCCCACGGCCGGCACCGTGGTGCTCGGGGGCAAAAACCTCACCGCCGGCACGACCACCGAAGTCAAGGAAGCGCGCCGCCACCTCCAGATGGTTTTCCAGGATCCCTTCGCTTCGCTCAACCCGCGCCTCACCGTCTTTGCCACGCTGGCCGAACCGCTCAAGGTGCATGGCGTGGTGCCCGAGTCCGAGATTCCCGCCCGGGTCACGCGGCTCATGGAACAGGTAGGCCTCGCGCCGCGCTATTCGGGCAAATACCCGCATGAGTTCTCCGGCGGACAACGCCAGCGCATCGCCATCGCGCGCGCCCTCGCCCTTGAGCCGCAGGTCATCATCGCCGACGAACCCGTCTCAGCGCTCGATGTTTCGATTCAGGCACAGATTCTCAATCTGCTGGCCCGCCTCGTCCGCGAGATGAACCTCACGATGATTTTCATCGCTCACGATCTCTCCGTCGTGAAGCACATCTCCGACCGCATCGCCGTCATGTATCGCGGCAAGATCGTCGAAATTGGTTCCGCCACCGACGTGATGGAGCGCCCGCAGCATCCCTACACGAAGACGCTGATCAGCGCGATTCCGCGGATAGAGAATTGAGGTCTTAGTGCCTGAATTCCAGGCACCTGCCGGGATTGGACGGCAATTTTGAATAAAGCCGGGGCCGGGTGCGTCCCAAGGACAGAAGCTCAACTTCAACCCTTGGAGACCACTACCATGAACCTCAAAGCCACTGTCCTGACCCTCGCCGCCACCGCCTTTGCCTTCACGCCGAAGCCCGCTGTTGCGGGTGACAAGGAAGCCGCCCTCGTGGGCGGGCTGATTGGCGGCATCATCCTTGGCGCCGTTCTCGCCGACGCCGACGACCACGACACCCGCGTGGTCGTGGCCAGCCACAATCACCGTTATTACGACCACAACCGCCACGACGACGGTTACTGGAAGCGCGTCGAGGTGCGCACCTGGGTGCCCGGCTACTGGGTGAGCGAACGCCGCCACGGCCGCACCCACCGCTACTACGTGGAAGGTCACTACGAGGTCCGGACCGACCGCGTGTGGGTTTCCTACGACCGCCACAACCGTTACGACCGGAATGACCGCCACGACGACCGGCGCAACGGCTACGACAACCGGCGCGACCGCGATTATCGCCGCTAAGCCGACCCTGGTTGAACCACTAATCCACACTAAGAATTCACTAATACGGAATTTCCATGAGTGCCCAATTAGTGTCCATTAGTGGTTAAGAAAAAATCCATGAACTGCCGCGACAGCGAATCCCTGATTCTGGCCGAACGGGACGGCGCGCTGACCAAACCTCAGCTCACCGCCCTCTCGAACCATGTCGCGGCCTGCCCGAGTTGTCTGCGTCTCCGGACCTCGGTCAACACAGCAACCGACACCTATCAGGCTGGTCTCTCCGCTGTGCGTGTGCCCGACGCCGACCAAGCGTGGCGCGAACTCCAGAGCCGCATGTCGTCGCCGGCGTGGCGCGAAAAGAAACGTCCGCTCGCCCCGGTCATTTGGTTCGGCCTGCCGGTCGCAGCCGCAGCAGCGCTCGCCTTTGTCCTGCTGCCGCACTCGCCGGAGACCACGTCGCCCAATGTCGTGACCGAGGCCCGGGCCGAATTCGTCGAAGCGGGTGACGCCACGGCTTCGACCTTGGTTTACGTGGACAAGGAAAGCGGCTGGCTCGTCGTCTGGGCCGCCGAAGCGCCCGCTCAAACCAGCGGTTGAGCGACCCCCTCCGCATCCCACAATCGGGACGGCGCGATTTCACTTTCAGGGCAAAACGTCCCTGACAGAAATCCCGTGCCGTGCACTAATCGCTGACCTTCAGTGCTTAGCAATCCGCCCGAGTCCTTGGCACGGACGATGCAATGTTGGTGGCATGCTGCTGGCCTCGCACACCCTGCATTTCCGCGTTCACACGACCGTTTGCCTCACCCTGGCCATCGCTTTGGCGACCGTTGCCAGCTACTTCGCCTCGCTCGTCCTGCTGGTGACCTGAATCCACGATGGGCCTCGTGAGCATATTTTCCGTCCGACCCGACCGGCTGCTTCGTGTGGCCCTGCTCGCGGCCCTGCTTATGATCGTAGGAGCAGGGGGACTGCATTTCAGCAGCCTCACCTGCGTCTCCTCCACCGCGCCCATCCTCGTGGCCGCCACGGAGTCTTCGGTTTCTCCCGCACCGGCCGACCAGCGGAAGTCCGCCTGGCCGCGCGCCGCTCTGCGCCTCTGGCTGCTCGTCCCCCAGATCCTTCCCACGCATGATCGCTGAAACCTTCCTGCAGGACCTGCGCATCGGGTTCCGCGTCCTCCTCAAGGAAAAATCCTTCTGCCTGCTCGCGGTTTTCGTGCTCACCCTGGGCATTTGCGCCGTCACCACGCAGTTCACCGTCGTCAATGCCACGGTGCTCCGTGGCTTCTCGTTTCCCGACAGCCACCAGCTGATGGACGTGCAGCTCGTGGACCCGACCAACCCGAACGCCAATAACTTCAACGGTCGCGTGACCGCCCTCGATTACGAGGACATGAAGGCCGTGCAGACGTCGTTCTCGGCCATGGCCGGCTACATGAACGGCTCGACCGTCAACGTGACCTACCGCGGCACCCCGCAGCGCTACACCGGCGCCTATGTGACCGAGCAGTTTTTCCCCATCCTCGGGATCGCGCCCATCCTCGGCCGCAACTTCACCGCCGAGGACAACCGCCCGGGCGCCGAGCGCGTCGCCCTCATCAGCCACAGTCTCTGGGAGCGCGATTACGGCCGCAATCCCGACATCGTCGGCGAGGCCGTGCGCATCAACGGCCGCAGCGCGACCATCATCGGCGTGATGCCGCCACGGTTCAATTTCCCGGTCAACGAGCAGATCTGGATTCCCCTCTACAGCGAGTTCCCCGTCCGCCCGCGCACCGACCAGGCGGCCAACAACATCGCCATTGTCGGCCGTCTCAAACCCGGCGTGTCTGCCGAGCAGGCCGGCGCCGAGTTCACCGGCATCGCGGCCAATCTCGCCCTGGCCAATCCCGAGACGAACAAGGACGTGCCCGCCGCGCGCGTGCAGGCGCTCATCAACAATTTCACCGGCCCGCAGCTCCGCGGCCTGATGTTCGTGATGCTCGCCTTCTGCCTCGGCGTGCTGCTCATCGCCTGCGTCAACGTGATGAACATGCAGTTCGCCCGCGCCACCCTGCGCGCCAAGGAGCTGGCCATCCGCTCCTCCCTCGGCGCCACGCGCGTGCGTCTCATCCGGCAGATGCTCACCGAGAGCCTGCTGCTCGCCCTGATCGGCGCCATCCTCGGCGTGGCCGGTTCCTACTGGGCCGTGGACCTGCTCTCCGAGGCCGTGAAGGCCCTGCCCTTCCCGCTGCCCTACTGGATCGTGTTCACCATCGACGGCCGCGTGCTGGCCGCGACCGTCGGCACCACGATGCTCGCCGCCATCGGCTCCGGCCTCATTCCGGCCTGGCTCGCCTCGCGGACGAACGCCTCCGACGTGCTCAAGGAATCCGGCCGCGGCAACACGGGCCGGATGACCAACCTCATCACCCGCGGCCTCGTCGTTCTCCAGATCCTCGTCACCAGCATCCTGCTCGTCGGTTCGCTGCTGCAGTTGCAGTCCATCCTCCGCCAGCAGTCCATCAACTACGGCTACGACACCGGCTCGGTTTATTCCGCGCGCCTCGGGCTGTTCGAGGCCGACTACCCGACCCCGCAGGCGAAGCGCCAGTTCTACGACCGCGTTCTGCGCCAGCTTCGTGCCAACCCCGAGGTCGAGAGCGCGGCCTTCAGCTCGCGCTTCCGCCTGACGTTCTCCGGCAACGGCAACATCGAGATCGAGGGCCGCACCTACGCCAAGGAGACCGACCGGCCGCTGGCCAATTTCGAGAACGTCTCCGATGGATTCTTCACCACGCTCGGCCACCGTCTCGTCGAGGGCCGTGATTTCAACGCCGAGGACGACGACCTCAAGCAGCCCGTCGCCATCGTGAACACCGCCTTCGCGCGGAAGTTCTTCAACGGGGAGAGCCCGCTCGGGCGCCGTTTCCGCACTGTCGGCCCGAACAATTTCTTCGGCCCGTGGCGCACCATCGTCGGCGTGGCGCCCGAGCTCCGGATGCGCGCGCCGTTCAACGGCAACAACGGCCCCGCCGGCGAGGAGGGTTTCTACGTGCCGCTTTACGCCAACATCTTCGGCCCCGTGCCCGCGGCGCTGCCCGCGCCGCAGTTCTCCACCATCGTCGTGCGGCCGCGCGGCGGCCAACCGGGCGAAAACGCCGCGGCTCTCACCCGCCGCGAGATGCAGGCCATCGACCAGAACCTGCCGCTCTATTTCGCCGGCACGCCGCAGCGCCTCTTGAACGAGACGCTCGGGCAAAACCGCATCATCGCCACGATGTTTACCATCTTCGGCGTGGTGGCGCTCATCCTTGCGGCGGTTGGCCTCTACGGCGTCACGTCGTTCTCCGTCAACCAGCGCACGCAGGAGTTCGGTATCCGCATGGCGCTGGGCGCCGACAACGGCAGCATCCTCGCGATGGTGCTGCGCCAGGGCCTGATCCAGCTGGGCATCGGCCTGACGCTCGGCCTCGGCGCCGCCCTCACCGCCGCGTTGCTGGCCGCCGCCGGCATCCAGAACTTCCTGTTCGAGGTGAAGCCCCACGACCCGCTCACCTACGCCACGGTCTTCGCGCTCCTGAGCACTGTCTCGCTCCTCGCCACCTTCATCCCCGCCCGCCGCGCCACCCGCGTGGACCCGATGGTGGCGCTGCGCACGGAATAGCGCGCAAATGCAACAAGTCCCAAGTGACAGGTTTCAAGCAACAAGAACTCCCGACCCTCTTCATCCGGATACTTGATACCAGTCACTTGATACATCTTCCCTCCTTATGAACGATCTGCGTTTCGCTTTCCGCCAGCTCTTCAAGTCCCCCGGCTACACGCTCATCGCCGTGATCACGCTGGCCCTGGGCATCGGCCTGAACACCTCGATGTTCAGCCTGATGAACCTGCTCATCCTGCGTCCGCTGCCCTACCCGGAGAAGGACCAGCTGGTTCGTGTGTTCCGCACCACGCCGCAGAATCCGCGCAACGATCACAGTGCGCCCTCCTTCATCGACCTCCGGCGCGAATCGGCCGATTTCGTGCGTCTCGCGGCTTACCGCCAGTGGGGATATACGCTCACCCAGCCCGGCCGCACCCCGGTCAATCTCAGTTCGCTCCGCGTCTCCGCCGACTTCTTTGACGTGCTCGGGGTCCAGCCCGCCTACGGGCGCACCTTCACCCCGGAGGAAGATCAGCCGGGCAACCAGGTCATTATCCTCAGCCACGCTGCGTGGATGGCGCATTTCGGCGGCGATCCCGGTGTGGTCGGCCGGACTTTCACCATCGACGGCCTCTCTACCACGCTGATCGGCGTGCTGCCTGAGAACTTTTCCAACCTCATGCTCTGGGGCCCGGGTGATGCCTTCCGGCCCTTTGGCCTCAGCGAACAGGAGAAGGCCAACCGCGATGATGTCGGTGTCCAGATCATCGGTCGCCGCAATCCCGACGTTACGCCGGAGCAGCTCAACGCCCGCCTCGCCACGATCTACACCAACCTCGCCGACACCCGCCCGCGCGACCAGAGCGAGGACGGCATCAACGCCATCTCCCTGCAGGGATCCACCATCCCGCCGGGCACCGGCATTTCGACGATCATGCTGCTCTGCCTCGCCGGCTTCGTCCTCCTGATCGTCTGCGGCAACCTCGCCAACCTCCAGCTGGCGCGCGCCGTTTCCCGCGGCCGGGAGTTCGCCGTGCGCGCCGCGCTCGGCGCCTCGCGTGCGCATCTGCTGAAACCGTTGCTGACCGAGAGCGTTCTGCTCGCCCTGACCGGCGGCGTGCTCGGCATCCTTGTCACCGTTTGGGGCAACGAGTGGATCTCCAAGCGCCTGAGCGAAAACCTGCCCGTCAACTTCGACCTTTCCATCGACTGGCGGGTGCTCGCCTTTGCCGTGGGTCTATCCCTGCTCACCGGCCTCGTTTTCGGCCTTGCCCCGGCCCTGCTCTCGTCGCGCGTCAACGTCGGCGAGGCCCTGAAGTCCGGTGGCCGTTCCGCCACCGGCGACCGCTCGCAGCACTTCATGCGCAATGCGCTCATCGTGCTCCAGTTCGCCGCCGCTCTCATCCTGCTCAGCTCGGCCGGCTTCTTCCTGCGGGGCATGAAACTGTTGCTTACCCGTGACCCGGGCTGGACGCCTGCGGGCGTCACCCATGGCATCATCAGCCCGCCCGCCGCGCGTTACACCACGCCCGCACAGACCCTCGGCCTCTACTCAAGCCTGGAAGAACGTCTGCGGGCCCTGCCCGGGGTTGAGAACGTCGCCATCGGCTGGATGGCTCCGATCTATCTCTTCCCCACTACCCGCACCTTTGTCGTCGAAGGCCGGGAACCGCCGCCGCCCGGGAAGGAGCCGGTCGCTCTCGTCAACGCCATCAGCCCGTCCTACCTCGACACGCTGCGCATCCCGCAGCTCGCCGGCCGCCCGTTTTCGAACTCCGACCACCACGAGGCGTCCCGCGTCGTGATGATCAACGAATCGATGGCCAAGGCGCTTTTCCCCGGAGAAAACGCCGTCGGTCGCCGCCTCTCCTCCGGCGAGGGCGCCACTCGCGTCACCGCCGAGATTGTCGGCGTGTTCCGCGACGTCGGCATGGCCGGCAACCCTTCGCCCACGGCCACGCCCTACCAGGTCTTCCTGCCCCTCGCACAGGAGCCGTGGAACTACGTGGCGGTGATGATCCGTTCGTCGCAGCCGATGACCGAGCCCCTGCGTCAGGCGGTGCAGGCGCTCGACCCCAACATCCCCGTGCAGATGCTCAATACGGCCGACGAACTCGCCAAGACCGGCATCCGGGGCATGGAGCTCATCACGAAGATTTTCTTCGCCTTCAGCCTGCTCGGACTCTTCCTCGCCGCGCTCGGGCTCTACGGCGTGATCATGCGCCTCGTCATGCAGCGCACCGCCGAGATCGGTGTGCGCATGGCCCTGGGCGCGCAATGGCGCGACATTCTCACCCTCATCATGGGCATGGGCTTCAAGCTGGCGCTCATCGGCGCCGGGCTCGGCTTTCTGGGCTCGGCCCTGATGAGCTTCGGCTTGAGCGCCCTGTTCAGCGGCGAAGCCGGCATCGACCTCGTCGTCCTGCCCCTGACCACGCTCCTGCTGATCATCGTCGCTCTCGTCGCGTGCTACCTGCCCGCCCGCCGCGCCACCAAAATCGACCCGATCACGGCCCTGCGGGCGGAATGAATTCCACCCGCAACAAGGCCGCCCCCTCCGCAGCTACTGATACTTGATCCCTGATTCTTGGCGCTTCCTCCACCGATGTCCTCCCTCCGCTTCGCCCTCCGTCAGCTCGTGAAGTCACCCGGCTTCACGATCACGGCAGTCGCGTCGTTCGCCCTCGGTATCGGGCTGGTGGCGACGCAGTTCAGCCTGATTGACGCGGTGCTCCTGCGCAACATGCCGCTGCCGGACGTGGGCAAACTCTACCACATCGGGTGGCAGCTCCCAAAGACCAGCGAACCTGAGCGCTGGGACGTGCTGCCCCACCGCGATTACCTGCTGCTGCGCGAGCGCCAGACCCATTTCGAGTCTCTGGCGGCCACCCAGTGGCTCGGGCTGAACCTGAGCGGCACCGGCCGCGTGCCCTCGCGCCACACCGGTTCCCTGACGACTGCCAACCTCCTTGAGACCGTGCGGATGCAGCCGATGCTGGGCCGCTGGTTCACGGCGGAGGAGGACCGCCCCGGACAACCGCTGTTCATCATTCTCTCCCACACCCTGTGGCAGGAAGCATTCGGCGGCTTACCGGCAGTGCTCGGCAGCCAGGTCAACATCAACGGCGAACCCGGCACCATCATCGGCATCATGCCGCCCAAGTTCGCCTTCCCGGGCTCGGCCGAGCTATGGATTAACCTGCGGGCCATCCCGGCCGACCCGCGCGAGCGTCTCGTCGATCGCGTCGAGGTCTTCGGCCGCCTCAAGCCGGAGGCCACGCCAGAGCTGGCCAAGGTCGAACTCGACGGCCTGGCCGCAAGCTTCGCGAAGCTCTGGCCCGAGACCAATGCCGGTTACGACCGGGCGAATCTCCAGACGGTGGTTCAAGCCTACTCCGGTGGCGGCGCCCGCCCCATGCTGTTCCTGATGCTGGCCATGACGCTCTTCATCCTCGCGCTGGCCTGTGTGAACGTTGCGACGATGCTGCTCGGCCGCGCGACCCTGCGCACCCGCGAGCTGGCCGTGCGTGCCGCGGTCGGCGCAACGCGCGGGCATCTGATTTTTCAGTTGCTGCTGGAATCGCTGCTGCTCGCCATCCTGGGATGCCTCGGCGGCCTCCTCGTCGCCCAGACCGGGGTGGATTTCCTGCAGGGCTACCTCGTGACGCAGCGCACCGTGCCCGAGTGGATGGAATTCCGCCTCGACGAGCGCGTGCTGGCTGTCGCCGTCATTTCAACGCTGCTGGCGGGGATTCTCGCCGGAATTGTCCCGGCCTGGCAGTGCTCCCACGTTGACGTCAACACGGCGCTCAAGGACGTGGGCCGCGGTTCCTCCGGTGCAGGCGCCGGGCGGCTGACCCGCTGGCTGGTTTCGGCCCAGATCGCATTTGCCACGATGCTGCTCGTGGCCGCGGGCGTGATGAGTCTCACGGTTTACGAGGCTCGCCTGGTCAATCTCCGCTACAATCCCGACAAGCTGCTCACCGGCCGCATCGAACTGCAGGAAGGCACCCAGCCCACGCCGGAGGCCCGGGCCCGTTTCTATCGCCGTCTGCTGGAGCGACTGCAGGCCGAGCCCGGTGTGGAGGCCGTCGCCGTCAGCAGCCGCAATTTCATCGGCCCCGGCGTCCCCACCCAGATTGAAACGGAAGGCAGCACCTTCGCCAATGTCAACGAACGGCCGGTCGCCTGGCTCGAGGTCGTCTCAAGCGATTTCTTCCGCCTGATATCGGTCAAACCTGTTTCCGGCCGTCTCTTCGACAATCGCGAGCAAACGATCACCGAGGAGCGATCCGTGATCATCAACGATTCCTTCGCCCGCCGCTTCTTCCCCCGCCAGGATCCGCTAGGCCGGCGCTTCCGCACCAACCAGACCCAGGAAAAATGGGTCACCGTCATCGGCGTCGTGCCCGACCTGCAGATGCAGGGCACCTTCGACGAACCGGGCCGCAACGAGGCGGGTTTCTATCTGGCCCAGGATCAGATGGGCTGGGGTTGGCTGGATCTGTTCATCCGCACCAAGGCCGACGCGCTCCAGTTGGTGGACCCCATGCGCCGGGCGATCGCCGAGATCGACCCGAATCAGCCGATCCACTCCGTTGGCACCCTCGCCAGCCAGACGGCCCAGGCTTTGCGGGGTTTCACCATCCTCGGCATTCTCGCGGCCGTTTTCGCCCTCATCTCTCTTTTCCTTGGCGCCATTGGTGTTTACGGCGTGACCACCCAGGCCGTGAACCGGCGCACCCGCGAATTCGGCGTGCGCATGGCGCTCGGCTCCACCGTAGGCCAGCTCCTTCGCCTCGTTCTGCGGCAGGGCGGTCAGCAAATCGCACTGGGTCTGGCCATCGGCCTCGTTGGCGGATTCCTGCTCACGCGTCCATTGGAGCAGGTCTTCGGCAGCTCGATGACCAACAACCCGCTCATCTACGTCGGCGTCGCGGTCACCATCAGCGCGATCGGTCTTCTCGCCCTCTGGCTCCCGGCCCGGCGCGCGGCCAAAGTGGACCCGAATACCGCGCTTCGGGCGGAATAGCGCGGAGCGCAGTGGATGCCCCAAGTTGAAGCCTAACCCCGGCCCGTTTTCCGCACTTAAATTTAAGCTTCTCCCTCAAACTTCACGCCATGCGTCTCGCCTTTCGTCAGCTCGGCAAGAATCCCAGTTTTACCCTCACTGTGACACTGGTGCTCGCGCTCGGCATCGGCGCGACGACGGCGATCTTCAGCGTCATCCACGCGGTTCTCATCAACCCCTTCCCCTATCACGAGGGCAACAAGCTCCTCTTCGTCGGCTCCAACCGTACCGACCAGCCGGGCAGCCAGATGCCGGTCACCTACCCGGACTACCTCGACTGGCGCGCCTCCGCCAAGACGGTCGAGCATCTTGCATTCGCTGCCGGGAACTCGGCGACGCTTACCGGCATTGCCGAGCCCGTTTCACTCCGCAACGCCGCCATCTCCGCCAACACCTGGCCCCTGCTCGGCATCGCGCCGGAACTCGGCCGCGTGTTCACCGAGGCCGAGGACCACGTGGGCGCCGAGGCGGTGGTCGTGCTCAGCCACGCGACCTGGCAAACCCATTTCAACGGCGATCCCGCCATCCTCAACCGCCCGATCACCCTCGACGGACGTCTCTACACTGTCGTTGGCGTCATGCCGCCGCGGTTCAAGTTCTGGGCGGGTGATTGCTGGACGCCGGTGGACCTGCAGGCCGACACCGACCAGATGCGCAGCCGCATCATGCGCATGGACTCTTGGGTCGTCACCCGCGCCAAACCCGGGCTCACACCCGAGGAGGTCCGCACCGAACTCAACCACCTCGCCGCCCAGATCGCCCTCGCCCATCCTGACACCAACAAGGGCGTCGGCGTTGAGGTTCGCCACCTCAGCGCGTCCGTCTCCGGCCCGCTGCGCGGACCGCTGATGCTCCTGCTCTCCGCCGTCGCGATGGTCCTCCTCATCGCCTGCGCCAATGTCGCCAACCTTTTCCTCGCGCGCACCAGCGCCCGGCAACGCGAGTTCGCCGTGCGCGCCGCGCTGGGCGCCAGCCGCGGCCAGCTCATCCGCCAGACCCTCGTCGAAAGCCTGCCGCTCGCCCTGCTCGGCGGCGCCGCCGGTCTCGGCCTCGCCGCCTTTGGCCTCGATGCGCTGCTCGCGCTGCTGCCGCGCGACGCCGTGCCCGCCGAATCCGTGATCCGCATCAACGGCCCGGTCCTCCTCTTTTCGCTCGTGGTCACCCTTGGCACGCTCCTGCTCTTCACGCTCTTTCCGGCGTTGGAAGGCTCGCGTGCGGCCCTGAGCCACAGCTTGCAGGAAGGCGCGCGCGGCACCGCCGGCGTCCGCACCGGCCGCGTGCGCGCCGGCCTCATCATCGCCGAGGTCTGTCTCTCCCTCATGCTCCTCGCCACCGCCGGCCTGCTTCTGCGCAGTTTTGCCCGCATTCATGCCGTGGATCTCGGTTTCAACCGCGAGAACCTGCTGTTGATCCCCGTGCAGCTCTCGGAGTCCCGCTACGGCGGCAGCGAACAGGCCACCACCTTCTTCGAGAATGCGGTCGAGCGCATCGGCACCCTGCCCGGCGTGACCGCGGTCGCCGCCAGCACCGGCGCGCCCTTCGCCAACGTCAACGGCATGCCGCTCGTCGTCGAGGGCCGCACCTACACCGACGTCAACCAGCTCGACGGCGTCATCTTTTCGCTCGTGACGCGCGACTATTTCCGCGCCCAGGGCCTGACGCTGCGGCGCGGCCGCATCTTCGACGACAACGACCGCGCCGGCACTCAGCCCGTCATCGTGCTCAACGAGGCCGCCGTGAAAAAATTCCTCTCCGAGGGCGACCCGCTCGGCCAACGCGTGATGCTCGGCGCGCCCGACCACCTCATCACGCCCGGCATGTTGCCGCCGGGCATGGACAAATTCCAGTGGGCCACCGTCGTCGGCGTCGTGCAGGACGTGCGCTATTTCGGCCAGCAAAACGACGCGCCGCCCGCGGCCTACCTGCCGGTGCGCCAGGGCTTCGACTACGCGCAACTGCGGCGCTTCATGCTCCTGGTCGTGCGCACGTCGGACCGGCCGACCGACGTGATCCCTGCGCTGCGCAGCGTGGTCAAGTCGCTCGACTCCGACCTGCCGCTCGGTCGCATCGCCACCGCCGACTTGCTGGCGGGCGAACTGCTGCAGGGCACGCGCTTCAACACGATCCTGCTCGGACTCTTTGCGGGCGTCGCGCTGGTGCTTGCCGCGGTCGGCATCTATGGCGTCGTCTCGTGGAACGTCACGCAACGCACCAAGGAGATCGGCATCCGCCAGGCGCTCGGGGCCGACCGGGCCGGCGTGCTGCGCCTCGTGATCGGCCAGTCCATGCGCATCGTCGGCGCCGGCATCCTCCTCGGCCTCGTCGGCTCGTTCGCACTTGCCCACTTCCTGCGCAGCCAGCTCTTCCAGATCCAGGCCTTCGACCCCGTCACTTTCCTCGGCGTAGTTGGTCTCCTCTCCGCCGCCGCCCTGCTCGCCTGCTGGTTGCCCGCGCGCCGGGCCGCGAAGGTGGACCCGGTGGTCGCGCTGCGCAGCGAGTGAGCTGCCGTGCATTCCGGACAAGTATAAAGGCAAGCACTGGCGCGCAAAAGCCGCGCGCATCACCGCTCATGCTCCCTGCGAGGGCAGGACGACAACCGCCGTCGTACCCCTCCCCCCCCGGTAAACGCCCCGGAAGCGGGCCGCAGGGCGTGATTCTCGTGGTCCCGGGAGTGATCCCCGCCTTGCGCGAGGACAAATTTGTATAAGTATTCAGCAACAGATCGTCGTTTTTCCCGCTTGGCGCACGGCTTCCGGGCTAACTACGCTGCGCCTTCCCCGCGGGACATCCCCGTCACTCACCTCAGTCCGCCGTCACCCCATGAATACCCCCTCGTTCTCCCGTCGCGACTTCATCAAGACGTCCTCCCTCGCCTCTGCGGCCCTGGCCTTCCCCGCCATCCTTCGCAGCCAGTCGCCCAACAACAAGCTGAACATCGCCTGCGTGGGCGTCGGCGGCCGCGGCTGGGACGCGGTGCAGGGCCTGAAAGGCGAGAACTTCGTGGCCTTTTGCGACGTGGACGACGCCCGCGCCGCCCGCACCTACGAGGAGTTTCCGAACGTGCCCCATTTCCGTGACTACCGGAAGATGCTTGAGAAGATGGGCAACCAGATCGACGCGGTTACGGTTTCCACCCCGGACCACATGCATTTTCCCATCGCGATGGCCGCCCTGTCGCTCGGCAAACATGTCTTCGTGGAAAAGCCGCTCACCCACACCGTCGCCGAGGCCCGCCAGCTCGACAAGCTCGCCCGCGAAAAGAAGGTCGCCACCCAGATGGGCAACCAGGGACACGCCAACGAGGGCATGCGCCTCATCAAGGAATGGCACCAGGCCGGCGTGCTTGGCGAAGTCCGCGAGCTCCACAGCTGGACCGACCGGCCGATCTGGCCGCAGGGCGTCGGCGCTCCCGACCACAGCAAGATGATGCCGGTGGTGCCCTCCACGCTCGACTGGGATCTCTGGCTCGGTGTGGCCGCGATGCGCGAATATGACCCGGCTTACGTGCCTTTCGCCTGGCGCGGCTACTGGGATTTCGGCACCGGCGCGCTCGGCGACATGGGCTGCCATATCATGGACGGCTCCTACTGGGCGCTCGAACTCACGCAACCCACCCGCGTCGAGGCCATCAGCGCCCGCCAGACCGATCTCAGCCCGCCAACCGCCTCGGTTGTCACCTACCACTTCCCGGCCCGCGGCCAATATCCGGCCCTCAAATGGACCTGGTATGACGGCGGCCTCATGCCGCTTCTGCCCGACGACCTGGAAGCCACGCGCAAACTCGAGCCCAACGGCACGCTGATCGTTGGCAGCAAGGCCACGGTCTTTGCCGACACCTATTATGCCAGCGCCCGCATCATCCCCGAGGTGAAGCGCCGCGAACTCGCGCCGACGCTCCCGGCCAAGACCCTGCCCCGCGTGCAGGGCGGCCACTTCGCCGAATGGGTCCGCGCCTGCAAGGGCGGCACGCCTGCGGGGGCCAATTTCGAATACGCCGCGCAGCTGACCGAGACCGTGTTGCTCAGCAACATCGCCGTGCGTGCGCGCCGTCCGATCGAGTGGGACTCCGCCGCCATGAAGATCACCAACCTTCCCGAGGCCAACCAATACGTCACCAAGTCCTATCGCCCCGGCCACGGCGTTTGAAATTCCGCCCCAGTCACATCCTTTCATCACCATGAGCGACAACACCGCCCCCACCGCCAAATCCTGCTGTTCCGAATACACCGCTGCCTTCCTGCTGCTCCGGCTCTTTTTGGGCCTGCGCACCCTGCTGGCCGGCATCGAGAAGTTCGAGTCCGGCGGCAAATACTCCTTCGAGAACTACTACGCGAACATGGCCCGCATGGCCTCGGGCATCACCGGGGCGTCGTTCATGCCGCTGTGGATGACCAAGAGCTTCGCGATGGCGCTGGGCTACCTGCTCATCCTTTTCGGCGCCATGCTGCTGCTGGGCCTGCGTACCCGCTGCTCGCTCATCCTCACCGGCCTCCTCTACGTCGGGCTCTCCTTCGGCCTCATGGCTGTGCAGGAGGCCGAAGGCGTCGCCTGGCTGGCCATCCATGTCGGCCTCATCGCCGGCGCCCTCGTGCTCGTGAAGCACAACCGTTTCGCCCTCTGGGCGGACAAGAACTGATCCCCGCGCCATGCCCGCGACTCCTCCTTCCTCCTTCCCGTCCTTCTCCCGGCGCGACTTCCTCGCCACCGGCGCAAAGCTCGGGGCCGTGCTCGTCGCCGCGCCCAGCGTGATCCGCGCGGCGTCCGGCAGCCAGACCCTCAACATCGGCCTCATCGGCTGCGGCGAACAGGGCCGCGTGCTCCTCAACGCCGCGCTCAAGATCCCGGATATCCGCTTCAAGGCCGTCTGCGACATCTGGCCCTACAACCGCACCTACGCCGAGCGCCTGCTGGGCAAGTTCGGCCACGAGGCCAAGCCCTTCGAGAACTACCGCGAGATGCTGTCGGCGGTGCCCGATCTGGACGCCGTCATCGTCGCCACGCCGGACTTCGTCCACGCCGAGCACACCAACGCCGCCCTCAAGGCCGGCAAACACGTGTATTGCGAGAAGCTCATGGCCCACACCGTGGATGCCGCCCGCTCGATGGTCGTCACCGCCCGCGAGTCCGGCAAGCTGCTGCAGGTCGGCCACCAGCGCCGCAGCAACCCGCGCTACCAGCACGCCCGCGACAAGATCGTCCGCGACGCGAAGATGCTCGGCCGCATCACCAACGCCTCCGGCCAGTGGAACCGCGCGGTGACCGAGGATCTCGGTTACCCGGCCCGCTACGCGTTGCCCGAGGCCAAGCTCGCCGAATACGGCTACGCCAACATGCACGAGTTCCGGAACTGGCGCTGGTTCAAACGTTACGCCGGCGGCCCGATCTCCGACCTTGGCGCGCACCAGATCGACATCTTCAATTGGCTGCTCGGCGCCAACCCCACCTCGGTCATGGCCGGCGGTGGCGTGGACTACTACAAGAACCACGAGTGGTATGACAACGCCTTCGCCATCTATGAATACGCGACACCCGCCGGCCCGGTTCGCGCCACCTACCAGGTGCTCACCACGACGAGCGCGGGCGGCGGCTACCACGAATACTTCATGGGCGACGAGGGCGCCTTGAAGATCTCCGAGAATCCCAAGTACACCAAACTCTACCGCGAGGCCCGTGCGCCCGAGTGGGACCAGTGGGTGGACAAGGGCCTCATCCTCCGCCCGGGTTCCGGCGAAGGCGCCCCCGCTCCGGTCAAGCCTTGGGAAAAGCCGAAGCCCAAGCTCGGCGGCCCCTCCAAGGCAGCCACGGTGGACGTCCGCGAGACGGCCGAGCTCTCGGCCTGGGACATCCCCGTCACCCTCGACAAGGCCATCCACCAGCCGCACCTCGAGAACTTCTTCGACGCGATCCGCCAGGGCACGCCGCTGAACTGCCCCGGTGAATCCGCCTTCGCCAGCGCCGTCACCGTGCTCAAGGTCAACGAGGCCATCGCCGCCCGCCAGATGCTCACCTTCAAGCCGGAGGACTTTGTCATTTAACTGGCACTCCCGAAGCCTGTCATTCTGAGCTACGCGAAGAATCCAGAGGCACAACCGTCGTCCTGTCCTGTCTCGCTTTACCTCTGGATCTTTCGCTGGGCTCAGGATGACACACCGGTTCAAGAATCCACCACCGCTCCCCCTTCCCATGAAACTCCGCTCCCTCCTCACCTTCACGCTCACCCTCACCCTGGGTCTCTGTGCGGTCTCCGCGCAGGAACAGGTCGCGCTCCAGCTCGACCTGCCCAAGCCGCTCTTCGTCGGCACGCCGCGCCCCATCAAGATGGCCAACCTCGAGGTCTTCTCGCACAAGCGCCCCGACTTCATGGTGCCCGCCGGCACCGTGCTCCTCTCCGCCGGCAAGGAAGTCACCAGCAGCGACGAGTTCCCCGTCATCGGCGAACTGGGCTTTGTCACCGACGGTGACAAGACCGGCATGGACGGATCGTTCCTGGAAATCGGACCCGGCACGCAATGGGTGCAGATCGACCTCGGCGCCTCCTCGCCGCTCGCCGCCATCGTGGTCTGGCACTTCCACTCGCAGGCCCGCGTCTATCACGACTTCATCGTGCAGGTCTCCGACGACAAGACCTTCAAGACCGGTGTCACCACCCTCTACAACACCGACGACGACAACTCGTCCGCCCTCGGCGCCGGCAAGGATGTGAACTACATCGAAAGCAACATGGGGCGTATCGTGGACGCCAAGGGCACCAAGGCCCGCTACGTCCGCCTGTACTCCAACGGCAACACTTCCAACGAGCTCAACCACTACTGCGAAGTCGAGGTCTTCGGCACCCCGGCCAAGTAAGCGAAAGGCATCCTTCTCTCCAGGGGCGCGTCTCAGGCGCGCCCTTTTTGCTGCCCGGGATTGCCACCGTGCGGCAAGCGCATTGACTTGGGTCGCCCCATGTCACCCGTCTGGCAACGCTGGCTCCCCCTCGCGCTGATCGCTTGCTTCGCGCTTGGGCTGCGCGTCTGGGATCTCGACCGGCGGCCGATGCACGCCGACGAAGCCAACCAGGCGGTGAAGGCCGGCCAGCTGCTCGCAGGCCAAGGCTACACCTTCGACCCCGCCGACCACCACGGCCCCACGCTTTACTATGCCGTTCTGCCCGTCGCCTGGCTCCGTGGCGAACACACCCTCGCGCAGCTGAGCGAGACCACGGTGCGCCTCGTCCCCGCGATAGCCGGCACCGTTGCCGTGCTGCTGCTCTACTTCCTCGCCTTACCTCTCGGCCACAGGCCTGCCCTGCTCGCCGCCGCCTTTTTCACGCTCTCGCCGCCGGCGGTTTACTACAGCCGCTATTTCATCCAGGAATCCCTGCTGCTGGCCTTCGCGCTTGGGGCATTGTTTTCCGGCATGCAATGGTGGCGCAGCGGCCGGTTGGGCTGGGCCCTCGCCGCCGGTGTCTGCGCCGGCCTCATGCAGGCGACCAAGGCGAGCGCGCCGCTTTTCGTCCTCGCTGCGCTGGCCGGCCTCGCTGTCGCGCGCCCGCTGCCACCCGCGCCTGCTCAAATCAGACGCCATCTCATTTTCTCTCTGCTCATGGCCGTGTTCGTCGCCGGTCTGTTCTATTCTTCCTTCGGCACCCACTTCGCCGGACTGGGCGCAGCGTGGGATACCTACACGACTTTCGGTACGCGCTTGGCCGCGGGCCTCACCGGCCACGAGAAGCCGTGGTGGTATTACTTCTCCCTCTTCGGCTGGCGTCAGGAGGGAGGCGTGATCACCCATCAGCTGGGCATTTCCCTGCTCGCGTTAAGCGGCCTGGTCGTCGCTCTGTTTTCCACCAAGCGAACGCTTCTGCGCGGTGCCGCGGGGTTCACCGTCGTGCTGGTTCTAATCCTGTCCTTTGCCTCCTACAAAACGCCCTGGCATGTTATTCATCTGGGGCCCGGTCTGGCGATTCTTGCCGCCGGAGCGCTCGGTGCCGTGCCGGAACGCTGGACCCAGGCCGGCAACCTCATGGCTTTCGTCGTCCTCTTCACGCTGAGTTCACAGGTCAAGCTTACCTCCTTCCAGCGGCCGGCCGACGAGCGCAATCCCTACGCCTACGTTCACACCTCGCCCGACATCCTGAAAATTCGCCCGCTGGCCGACGCCTCCGACGGTCCGGTGCGCGTCATCAGCGAAGAGGTCTGGCCGCTGCCCTGGTATTGGCGCGGACTGAACAACGTCGGCTACTGGAACACCGTGCCCGACGATTGCGACGGAACGCTGGTGATCGCTTCCGCCGGACTCGCCGGGCAGGTTGAGGCCAAACTCAAGGGCCGCTACACGTCCAGCTTCGTCGGCCTGCGGCCCGGGTTCACGCTGGTGGTCTTCAAGCGCCAGCCATGACACCGCACCTCTCGCTCGTCATCCCGCTCTACAACGAGGCCGGCAACATCCTGCCGCTTGTCGAGGTCTGCGTGGACGTGCTCAAGTCCCGCGAGGGTGACTTCGAGATCATCCTCGCCAATGACGGCAGTACCGACGCCACCGCCGAGGAGATTGCCGCCGCCTGCTCCCGCTGGCCGCAATGCCGCGACCTGCCCCTGCCCCACGGCGGCCAGGCCGCCGCCCTGCTGGCCGGTCTCCACGCCGCGCGGGGCGAACTATTGCTGACCCTGGACGGTGACGGCCAGAACGACCCGCGCGACTTTCCCGAACTGCTCGACCTCGTTGAGCGCGGCGATCTCGATGTCGCCTGCGGTTGGCGCGCCGACCGGCACGATTCCCTCCTGCGCCAGGCGATGTCGCGTTTGGGCAACGCTGTCCGTCGCCGCTTCCTCGCCGACGGCGTGCAAGACGCCGGCTGTCAGCTCCGCGTGATGCGCCGCGAGGTCCGCACAGCCCTCTTCCCCATCGAGCTGATGCAATCCTTCCTCCCCGCCATCGCGGTGGCCGCCGGCTTTCGCGTCGGCGAGCGCCAGGTGCGCCACCATCCGCGCCGGCATGGCGACTCGAAATACGGCTTCCTCCGCCTCTGGCTCAAGCCCGCCCTCGCCATGCTCCGCCTGCGCGGCGAACTCCGCCGGAGGTTTCCGCGATGACTCCCGCCCGCTTCGAACACGAGGCCATGGCCACGACCTTCGGCCTCTTTATCGCCGGGCAGGACACCGCCTACGCGCGTCAAGCGGCGACCGCCGCGTTTCGCGAACTCGACCGGCTGGAGTCGGAGCTGAGCCGCTACGTCGAATCCAGCGACATTGCGCGCGCCAACCGGCTAGACTGCGGTGAAAGCATCGTGCTCGGCGAAGACGCGCTGCACTGCCTGCTTGTCGCCGCCGAGGTCTCCGCAGCGACCCGCCGCACCTTCGACCCGGCCTACGCTTCCGTGGCGGCCGAGGGCGCCGCACCTGACGCCCCCCTTTACTCGCTCGACCCGGGGCAGCATACGCTGACCTCCCACGCCGCGCGCCTGCATCTGGATCTGGGCGCCGTCGGCAAAGGCTACGCACTCGACCGCCTGGCTGCCACGCTGCGCGAGTGGGACATCACCGCCGCCCTGCTCCAGAGCGGCGGCAGCACAGCCCTCGCGCTCGACGCCCCCGCCGGCGAACCCGGCTGGCATCTCGGGCTCGGCGAAGGCGACACCTACCGCACGGTCCCCCTGATCCATGCCGCGCTCAGTGGCTCGGGTATCGCAGTGAAGGGCTCGCATCTGGTCGATCCCCGCAGCGGCCGGCCGGCGGAGCGCACCCGGCGCACCTGGGCGCTCGCGCCCAACGCCGCGGTTTCCGACGCACTCTCGACGGCCTTCTTCATCATGGCGCCGGACGCGATTCGGGAATTTTGTGCAGCGCATCCCGAAATCGGGGCGGCTTATGTGCACGACGACGGCTCCCTGCTCGCATTTGGCACCCTGCAAATCCCTCCTGCATGATCCACGCGATCCGCTCCCTCCTCCGCAGTCCGGCCCATACGATCGTCGCGCTCGTCACCTTGGCGCTCGGCATCGGAATCAACACCTCGATGGTCAGCGGCGTGCAGGCCCTTTTGTTCCACTCGGCGCCGTTTCCCGGGGAGGATAAAATCGCCCGCATCATCGGGGTGACGCCGCAGGGCCGCATGGATCTTTTTTCTTATGCGGAACTCAACGAAATCCGGGCCAGCGCCCAGGATTTCGAAATCCTGGCCACACTCGGCTGGGATTACACCACCTATGCCGAGCCCGGGCAGGCCACCACCCGTTTGCGCGGCGTGCTGGGCGGGGTTGAGCTGTTTGCGCTTTTTGGAGCCCGGCCGCTGATCGGGCGCGCTTTCACGGCCGAGGAAACCCAGCCCGGCCGCAGCACGGTGATCATCATCAGCCACACCCTCTGGCAGCAGCGCTACGGCGGAAGCCTGGACGTGCTCGGCCGGATCGTCCGCCTTGACGGCCAGCCGGTGGAGATTGTCGGCGTGATGCCACCCATCTTCGAATACCGGCCGCTGTGGGAAGGAGCGAGCTACTGGCGGCCGCTCAACTTCACCCGCGAACAACAGGAATGGCGCGACTACCGGGTGTTCACGCTGTTTGGCCGTCTCCGGCCCGGGGCGACGCTGGCCGCCGCCGCGACCACTTTGGCCCCGCTCGCGACCACACAGGCGCGCGACCATCCGTCCATCTACAACGGTCTGCGCTACCGCGTGCTCTCGCTCCAGGATGCCGTGACCGACGGCCTCATGCGGAACATGACCTGGATGCTCCTGGCCCTCTCGGTCTTTGTGCTGCTCATCGCCTGCGCGAATCTCGCCAACCTCCAGCTCGCGCGGACCACCGCGCGGGCCCGGGAACTCGCGATCCGGGCCGCCTTGGGCGCCACGCGCGGCAGCCTGATCGGCCACCAGTTGCGCGAGTGCCTCGTGCTCGCCCTGGCCGGCGGCGCGCTCGGCCTGCTTGTCGCCACCGCCCTCAACCGGCTCATCGAACGCCATCTGCTGACGGGAGGAGCCGCCGGCGCGACGCTTTCCCTCGATCTGGTCACGCTCGCCCTCACTTTCGGCGTATCGCTCGTCACGGGCGTGCTGTTCGGAATTTTCCCCGCGTGGCTGGCCGCGCGCACCGACGTGAACGCCGTGCTGAAGCAGCAGTCCCGCGGCTCGAGCGCCGGTCGCGGCCTTGGCCGGGCCCGCAATCTCCTCATCGTGGCCGAGGTTGCCCTGGCGTTGGTCCTGCTCGGCGGCGCCGGCGTCATGCAACGCGGCCTCGAGCGCATGCTGGAACGGGAGCCGGGCTGGGACTCCGACCGCGTGCTCACCGCCACCCTGCCCGTGCCCGCCACCCGCATCAACAACGACCCGCAGCGCATCGTGTATTTTCAGGAGCTGGAGCGGCGCCTCTCCGCCCTTCCCGGAGTCGAGCGCGCGGCCCTCGCGACCTCCCTGCCGGTCAACGGCTACAATGCCGACCGCCAGGTGCTGACCGAGGGTCAGGCGCCGGGCTCAAGCGCCCAATTCCCCACCGCCAGTCACACGATGGTGACCCCGGGATATTTCTCCACCGTCGGCATTCCGCTGCTGGAGGGACGGCTCTTCAATGCGGACATCCAAGCCAGGGGACCGCGGGTGGTCGTCATCAACGCCAGCCTGGCCAAGGCCCTCTGGCCCGACCGCAGCGCCGTCGGTCAAAGGTTGTGCAGCATGGACAGCGGTCAGCCCTACTGGGCGGAGGTCATCGGGGTCGTGCGCGACGTAGAAAGCGTCGCAAGTCTGCAGCCGCCCTCCACGCCTTTCGTGGTTTACAAGCCGCTGGTCCATGAGCCCTGGGGCTGGATTTATCTCGTGGTCCGCAGCGACCGGCCCGAGACGCTCGTCGAACCGATGCGTCGGGCCGTCGAAGCCCTCGATCCCGACATGCCTGCTTTTGGCATCCAGACGGTGCCCCAAGCAGTCCGTGGCGCGCAGCATAATCTCCGCCTCTCGGCGCAGCTGCTCGGAGCCTTTGCCCTGCTCGGACTCGGCCTCGCCGCCGTTGGCGTTTACGGCGTGACGGTCAACCTCGTGACGCAGCGCACCGGCGAATTTGGCATCCGCCTCGCGCTCGGGGCGAGTCCCTCCAATTTGCTGCAGCTGGTGATGCGCCATGGTCTTGGCCTGGCCGCCGCCGGGCTGGCGCTTGGACTAGGCGGCGCGATCGGGCTGAGTCGCTTTCTGGGCTCAATCATGCCGCGCGCCGCCGGCCTGGACCTGCCCGCCCTCGCGGCGGTGTCCGGACTGTTGCTGGTTGTGACCCTGTTTGCCTGCTATATCCCCGCGCGCCGCGCGACGAAGGTCGATCCCTTGGAGGCCCTGCGCACCGAGTGAAGATCCGTGCGGAAGCCCGCTGAAAAAGAAAGGCCGGGGTGAATCACCCCGGCCTGAAGGCTTGAAGTCTGTGGCGGCTCAGTTGGCGTATTTCACGTTACAGCCGTAGGCCTTGGTCACGGACTTGCCGACCGGGCGGCCGGCCTTGATGTCCTCGAAAGCGGCCTTCACGTAGTTCGTCGCGCGTGAAATGTCGGCGGCGTTGCCCGAGCTGATGCTGTCGATGCCGCCGGCATAGACGAGCTTCCCCTCGGCATCGACGATGAAGAGCGTCGGCGTGTGGCGGGCGTCGTAGAGTTTGCCCACCTTGCCATCCTGATCGCGGAGATAGGCACTGAAGGCCGCGCCGTTCTTCTGGCTCCAGGTGCCGACCTTGGTGGCGTCGTAGTCCCCTTGGGCGCCCGGGTGGCCGGAGTTGATGGACAACCACACGGCCCCCTCGGCCTGCGCGGCCTTTTGGGTCGCGGGCATGTTGCCGCTCTTTTCGTAATGTTTCATCACGATGGGACACTCGGGATTCACCCACTCGAGCACGACAACCTTGCCCTTGTAGGCAGACAGGCTGTGCGTCTTGCCGTGGATGTCCGTGAGGGAGAAGTCCGGCGCGGGTTGGCCGACTGCGGGCGCCGCCTGGGCAGCGAGGGCCAGAACCGTCAGCGCGGCTCCGGCCAGGAGGGTGTGGGTGAACGATTTCATGGCGTGGAATGGAGCCGGAATCCTAGCCAGAAATCCCTTTCCGTCAAAGTCCGCCCCTCAATTGCGCGTTGCGGCGACCACCCGCAACCCTACGGTACCGCCGTGGCTGGCTGGCTGACAGATTTTTTCCTGTTCTGGTGGGCGCTCCTTTACTGGAACGTCCGAAAAACGTGGTTCCGTCTGCGCGGAGCGCATCGCGACTCGTGCCCCTGCCAGCACTACAGCGACTCCGGCCACGCCCTCGACTCCCGTTGCAGCGCGATCACGCACTGGCGCCGACCGGAACGGTTTCGGCGGGCATGTCCGCTGCTGACCCAGACCAAGGACGGCTGGCGTTGCGGCGTGGATGCCGAGCGCGTGCGCCCCTTCTGGGGGCGGGCCGCCCTTTACGGTGCGGCGGCCGGAGCCGTCCTCTATGCGGCGGGCACGGTGGTCGTGTTCGCCTTCCTGCGGAGCGCCAGTTACGAAGTCAGTTACGTGAGTGTTGCCTGGCCGCCGGCCTGGCCGGAGTTGCGCGCCTCCCAGGAGAAGCTCTACGCGACGCAGGCGCAGCAGGCCATCGCCGCGGGTCGCTACCCCGAGGCGCTGCTCGCCTTGCAGCGCGTCTGTGAATTGAACCCGCGCAATTACGCCGCCGGCCTGACCCTGGCCGGTCTTTCGCAAATGGCCGGCCAGCCCTACGTGGCCGAACACATCTACGAGCGCCTGATGCGCGACGTGCCCGAGCAACGCCCGGCCACCGCGCAGATCTGGGTGCGCACCCTGCTCGCCCGCGGCCAATACGCCCAGATCAAGCCGCTGGCCGCCGCCATGCTCACCGAGGACGCCGGCCGGCGGGAGGCCTGGCTCCACTGCCTGCTCTTTGCCGTGCGCCAAACCCAGGATGAAGCCGCACTCGCGAATCTCATCCAGGAACACACCAGCCTGCCCGACTGGTGCCTCGAGATCGTGCAGACCGAGATTCTTTTTTTGCAGGGCCGCGAAGACCAGGCGATCGCGCGGCTGACGCGGTTCAGCCGCCGCCCGGGCAGCCCGTATGTTCCGCTTTATCAGGTGGAACGCCTGCTGCAGCTCGAACGCCCCGAACAGGCGCTCGAGCTGATCAATGCCCAGGGCAACCTGCTGCCCGCCGACGAGGCTTCAATCCTGCGCCTGCAAATCCTCCACACCAAGCGCTGGACCTCCCTGATTGCGGCGGAATACGACACCCTTCTGAGCTACCCCATCACCCCGCGGCTGGTCGCGCAGCTCTCCGCCAGCTTCATCCGCCATCCCGAACCCGCGGGGCTCGCCCGTTTTGTTGACCGTTTTCTACGGGACGGACCGGCTCTGACCAACGAAAGTTTGCCGCTTTACCATGCGGTCTATCTGGCCGCCGTAGCCGGCCGCGATAGCAACCGGGCCGAGCGCCTGGCGGAGCAAGTCAGCCGGTTCACCGGATCCGACGCCAAAGCCCTGCGCGCCGTCGGCGGACTCCTGCACCAACCCAACAGCCTGCCGCAAGTGGGGCAGCTGCTGACCCTGGTCCCCGTGCCGTTGGAAATTCTCTACGTCATGCTCGAACGCGCCGACATGCCCGCCACGAAATGACCGACGCCGTTTCCAGTCCGGCGCCCACGGCCGTCCGCCCTTCGCCCCGCACGACCGGCGTGCTCGCGGTTCTGCTGCTGGGCACGATCCTCGTCTGCCTGTTCCTCTGGCCGGAATGGCGGCGGAATCCCGATCTCTCCCACGGGTTCTTCGCCCCGCTGATTTTCCTGCTGCTGATCCGGGAAAGCCGTCAGCAGGGTCCTTGGCGCTGGATGCCGGATCGCGCCTGGACCGCACCCTTGCTCGGCGCGCTGCTCGGCGCCGCGCTCCTGGGCTTCGCCCTGGCGGGACTCTTTGCCGCCACCCTGGCCTGGTCGCATGCCGTCGTGCTTTTCCTGCTTTCGGCCTCGCTGGTCTGCCTGCTGGGCGGAGGCCTGCTGGTGCTGGCCCACGAGAATCTCCGGCTGGTGCCCCTGAACTGGATCAGTGTGACCGCCGTGCTGCTATGGGTGCTGGTCGCGCCGATTCCCGACGGCACCTATGCCAGGCTCACCCTCGGTCTCCAAACCTGGGTGACGGACAATGTCATGAACGTGCTGCACCTTATCGGCGTGCCCGCGCGGCAGCACGGCAACGTGATCGAGCTGGCCCGCACCACGGTCGGCGTCGAGGAGGCGTGCAGCGGTGTGCGCAGCCTGATCTCGTGCGTGTATGCGGGATTCTTTTTTGCCGCCTGGCAGGTGCGTCGCCCGCTCCGCCGCCTGGTGCTGATCGCGGCGGCCCCGGTGCTGGCGCTCGGCATGAACCTCCTGCGTTCGCTCGCCTTGACCCTGCTGGCCAACGATGGCGTGGACATCGCCGGCACCTGGCACGACGCCACGGGTTTCGCCATTCTTGGGCTCACGGCCGCCGCGCTGGCCGGACTTGCCGTTTTGCTGGAATCCAAGGAGCGCGACCGGCCCGCATCTCCGGAAGTCATTTCCGGACTGATCCCGCGGCCGCTGTTGGCGATTTTCTGGACCGGAACGGCGCTGACCGCCGGCTTGGGATTGTTCTTCTTCGCGCATTCACGCGAACACTCCGTGACGGAAACCGATCCGCCCCGGCTGGGCGAGTTCCTGCCGGCGGCCGCGCCCGGATGGTTGGCGCGGGACTCCGACGATCTCTACCAGTTCACCGGCATTCTCGAGACCACCCACCTGATGGAGCGCACTTACCTGCACCCGTCGATCAGCGGGCACCCTGCGCAAGTCACCGTTTACATCGCCTACTGGCCGCCCGGCCAGACCTCCGTGAGCCGGGTGGCCTCGCACACGCCCGACGCCTGCTGGCCCGGTGCCGGTTGGACCAGCCAGACCAGCAACGAGGATCGTCGCCAGACCCTTTCCGCCGCAGGTGGCGCTCTCGCTCCGGCTGAGCACCGGGTCTTCCGCACTGACCGCGGGCTCGCCCAGCATGTGTGGTTCTGGCATGTGTTTGACGGGCGGGTGATCGACTACCGCGACCCCTACTCCATCCCCGCCCTGCTGCAAATCGCCTGGCGCTACGGCTTCCGCCGGCAGGGCAGCCAGTATTTCGTGCGGCTCTCCAGCAACCGCCCCTGGAACGAACTTGCCGCTGAACCTCTCATGCAGGATATCCTGCGCGGCCTGGCCAAAGCCGGCCTCTGACCATGCCCTTCTCCCTGACCAAGCAGGAAATTTTCACGCTCGCGGTTGTCGCGACGCTGGTGGTGCTGGGGTTGATCGGTCTGGCCGTGTTGTAAGTGGCATTGGGATTGCCATGCCGGAGGAATTCCCGACCGTTGCATCCGTGCCTGCCCATCACACGTATCCCATGCCATGCTCCTGGCCACAGTTTCCGCACACCCTGTCAGCGGTCTCCGTCCGTCCGGACGTGAATGGGGGCACGCCGGTCGCATGAGTCAGGGAGACCCCACTCCCCCCAACGGCGACGACCGCCAGCAGGAGCAGGCGCGACTGGTTGCGGCCATGGCCAAGGGCGACAAACAGGCCATGGCGGCGCTTTACGACCAGCTGAGCGGCCCGCTTTATTCCCTGGCGATCCGGATGCTGGGCGATGCGACCGAGGCGCAGGACCTCACGCAGGACATTTTCATCCAGCTCTGGCGCACGGCGGCCAGCTACGACGCGGGCCGGGGCAGTGTTTTCTCCTGGGCTGTCACCCTCACCCGCAACCGCGCGATTGACCGCATTCGCATGCGGCAACGCCGGTCCGAGATTCTTTCCACGGCCGCCCCGGACCTGCAGCCCGCCCCGGCCGGCGAGGCTGATTCCGCCGGATCGCTCTGGCTGCGCGAAAAAAGCGCCGCCGTGCGCGCCGCCCTCGCCGAGCTCGCTCCCGACCAGCAGGAAGCCATCGAACTGGCCTTCTTCGGGGGGCTCACCCAGCAGGAGATCGCCCAACGGCTGAAGGAGCCGCTCGGCACGATCAAGGCGCGCATCCGTCGCGGCCTGCTCAAGCTCAAGGACCGTCTTCCCGCCCGGTTATGATCACGGAACGCCACGAAGAATTGGCTGCCCTGCACGCCCTCGGTCTCCTCGACGGCAACGATCGGAGCGCGTTTGAGTCCGAGCTTTCCGGCAGTCAGGAGTTCCAAGGTCTGGTTGCTTCGCTCGCCGAACCGACCGCCGCGCTTGCGCTCGCCGCCCCGTCCATTCCGGTCCCGGCCGGACTCAAGGCCAGTGTTCTGGCCGCCTGCACCCCGAGTTCCGAAACAGACCGCCCCGCCCCCGCCGCAACCGTGGAGTTTCCCCTCTGGCGTTATGTTCCGTGGGCCGCGGCCGCGGCCTTTGCCCTGAGCACCACCTGGTTTGCCACCCAGGCATTCTCGTTCCGCTCGCAAAACGATTCACTCCGCGCCCAGCAGCGGCTTGACCAGATTGCCTACGAAAGCGCGCGCAACCAGCTGGCCGAGCGCTCACTGGTGGCAGAGCAGATGATCACCGAACTCGGCCAGCGCCTCCAACGCTCCGAGAATCTCGCGCGGCTCAAGGTTTCCGCGCTCGCCTCGCTCGCCGGCAACACCGCCGAGGCCCGTGCCATCGCCGTGTGGGACCCCGAGCAGCAGGCTGGTCTGCTCACCTTCGAAAAGCTGCCCGCCATCGCGGACGAACAGGATTACCAGATCTGGGTGATCGACCCGGCTTATCAGAATCCCGTCAACGGCGGCGTATTCCATGTCGCCCGTGACGGCAGCGTATCCCTGGCTTTCCGTCCGGACCAGCCCGTCACCCGGGCCACGGCCTTTGCCATCAGCCTGGAGAAGAAGGGCGGCGTGCCGAAAGCCGAAGGTCCTATCGTCCTGCTCGGCAAACTGCCCGAGATCTGAGCCGCGCGCCTCGCCGCCGGAGCGGCGCAAGCAAGATTTTGCGGTCTTAACTTGGCTCTTGTCAGCCCCGGGGGCCCCGCAAGAATTCGCCGGCAATGATCATCAAACCGAAGGTCCGCGGCTTCGTCTGCGTGACCGCCCACCCCACGGGTTGCTCCGCCCACATCCAGCAGCAGATTGATTACGTGAAGTCGAAGGGCCCGATCCAGTCCGGCCCCAAGAAGGTTCTCGTGATCGGTTCCTCCACGGGCTTCGGCCTCGGCTCGCGCATCACCGCCGCCTTCGGCTCCGGCGCCGCCACGCTCGGCATCTTCTTTGAGCGCCCGTCCGAGGAAGGTCGCCCCGCCACCCCCGGCTGGTATAACACCATCGCCTTCACCAAGGCCGCCCACGCCGCCGGCCTCTACGCCAAGAACATCAACGGCGACGCCTTCTCCGACGACATCAAGAAGCAGGCCCTCGAGAACATCACCAAGGACCTCGGGCAGGTTGACCTCGTCGTCTATTCCCTCGCCTCGCCCCGCCGCCAGCATCCCCGCACCGGTGCCGTGCACAAATCCACCCTCCAGCCCATAGGCGCGCCGTACACCAACAAGACGGTGGACACCGACAAGGGCATCGTGAGCGAGGTCACCATCCAGCCAGCCGACGAAGCCGGCATCGCCGACACCATCGCCGTCATGGGCGGCGAAGACTGGGAAATGTGGATGCAGGCCCTGGGCGACGCCAAGCTGCTCGCCCCCGGCGCCACCGCCGTCGCCTACTCCTACATCGGACCGGTGCACACCTGGCCGATCTACAAGGATGGCACCATCGGCCGCGCCAAGATCGATCTCGAACGCGCCGCCAAGGCCATCGACGCCAAGCTCAAGGCCACGGTCGGCGGTCGCGCCTTCATTTCGGTGAACAAGGCGCTCGTCACCCAGGCCAGCTCGGCCATCCCGGTCGTGCCGCTCTACATTTCCATCCTCTACAAGGTGATGAAGGCCAAAGGCATTCACGAGGCCACCATCGAGCAGATGCAGCGCCTCTTCGCCACGCAGCTCTACAACGGCAACCAGCCCAAGTTCGACAGCGAGGGCCGCGTGCGCGTGGACGACTGGGAAATGCGCGACGACGTGCAGGCCGAGGTCTCGAAGATCTGGCCGCAATGCACGACCGAGAACCTGGCCGCTCTCACCGATATCGCCGGCTACCGCACGGAGTTCCTGAAGATGTTCGGCTTCGGCCTGCCCGGCATCGACTACGACGCCGAGGTCGAGCCGCACCTGCCGATGCTCTGAGCCCCGGCAGGTGGGACATCACCAGTGCCAAGCATCAGGACGGCTCCCCGTCGGGTCTGCTTCTTGGCACCTGTTACCTGATACTTGTTACTTCGAACCGCCATGCGAGTTGTCCTCCAGCGCGTCTCCTCCGCCAGTGTCACGATCGATGGACGCGTGAGCGGACAGATTGGCCGTGGGTTGCTCATCCTCCAAGGGATTGAAGCAGCCGACACCGCCGCTGACGGAGAGTGGCTTGCGCAGAAGATCACCAAACTGCGCATCTTCCCCGACGACGCCGGCCAGATGAACAAATCCGTCGCCGACATCGGCGGCGATCTCCTGCTTGTCAGCCAGTTCACGCTCCACGCGAGCACGGCCAAGGGCACGCGACCGTCCTTCAACGCCGCCGCGCGCCCCGAAACCGCGCGTCCGCTCTACGAACAGTTCATCGTCCAGCTGGGCACGGCCCTCGGCCGTCCCGTGCAGACGGGCGAGTTTGGCGCAATGATGCAGGTGACGCTCACCAACGACGGTCCGGTAACCCTGATAATCGACTCCCATTCACGGGATTAGCCGGCGAAAAAATCCGCTCCCCCATGGCACAAAGCCCGGATCGGCCTGTCATTCTCATCACCATGAAAATCCACCTTACTCCCTCCCTGCTGATGGCCGCGGCTCTCGTCGCGTGCTCGGCTCTCATGGCCGAGGACGCCAAGAAGGAGAGCGTCAGCGTTGCCTTCCACGAATCCGACAAGTTCACGGACGCCCGCTCCAGCTTCGGCGGTGAAACTGACAAGCACTACCTGGACACTCTGGCCACGCACCTGAAAAAGTCGGCCGAAAGGCGCCTGGCGCCGGGTCAGAAACTGGAAGTGACGTTCACCGACATCGACCTGGCCGGTGATTTTGTTCCGACCAATGCCAATGCGCATGATGTCCGCGTGATCCGGGACATCTGGATTCCCCGGCAGAAGCTGACGTTCCGGCTGCTCGATGAACAGGGTCAGGTCATCAAGGAAGGCGAACGCCGCCTGACCGACCTCAACTTCATGAACAACCCGGGACTTATCGGCCGCAGCGAGCCGCTCTTCTACGACAAGGCTCTCCTCACCGACTGGATTGCCAAGGAATTGAAGTCCTGAGCACGACACGCCCTTGCGCCCCGCCTGCCCGGCCGACCAGCCGGGCATTTTTATTTCAATCCTCGAAGGCCTTCACGCTTACTGAATGTCCGTTGTCCTTCGCTCCGAGCGAGAGGATGAACGGCGCCGCCACCTGGGCCCAAGCCTCGGCCTTCGGATAGGACGACGCCCCCTCGCTCCAGCATTGCCGCAGCATGTCGGTGTCGATCACCCCCGGATTCAGCGGCACCGCCGCCATACCGGCGGGCAGTTCCTGCGCGAGGGCCTGGGTGAGTCCCTCGATCGCAAACTTCGATGCGCAATAAGGTGCCACCTCGGGCGAGGTGCTGCGGCCCCAGCCGGAACTGAAGTTCACGATCACGCCGGACTTCCGCTCCACCATCGCCGGCACGAAATGGCGGATGACATTCGCCACGCCCTTGATGTTCACGTCGATCAGCTTGTTCAACTGTGCGGCGGGCACTTTCCACAGTGGCGCCGGGTCGTTCATGAGCGCCGCATTGTTGATCAGCAGATCCGGGGCGCCATGGGCCGCGAGCGTCTTTTCCGCCCAAAGCGCGACCTTGTTGTCCTCCGCCACGTCCACCACGGAGAAATCATTGGGCGCCGGATAATCGAAACGCATGTCAAGAATCGCCGCCCCGCGCCCGCAGCCCGCCACGGTGTGACCGTTGGCGATGAACCAATCCGTCAGGGCCCGGCCCAGTCCGCGTGTGACACCGGTGATGACGATGAGCTTTTTCATGCAGGAATCGGTTTACCGGCGGCCAAGTTAATCGCTTGCAAGCAAGCTCCTGCACTCACCGCGACTGCAACCGGATCTTGTTCAGCCCCTGCTTGCGGCAGGTGTCCATCGCCTGCGTCACATAACGCAACGGCGTGTTCTCGTCGGAGCGGATGACGACGGTGACATCCTTGCTGACCCGGCCGATCTCCTGCACCAGCTGTTCCAGCAGCTGCATGCTGGCCGGGCGTCCGTTGACCTCGACCCCGCCGTCCTTGGTAATGCTGATTGTGAGCGAGTCCTTGATCTCGCTCTTGCCGGCGGTTTCCACCTTGGGGAGCGTCAGGTTCATCGTCGTCATCGAGCGGAACTGCATCGTGACAAAGGCAAAGAAGACGAGCATCACCAGCACGTCGATCAACGGGAGGAGATTGAGTTCCGGGCGGCGCCGGCGCTTGAGAAGCAGGCCGCTCATGACTTGGCGTGGGTCGCGAGGATGCGCTCGAGGAGCAGGTCGATCTTCGCCGCGTAGTTCTCGATCTTCCGCTGGAGGTAGCCGGCGGGCACGATGGAAACGAGCGCCACAATCAAACCGATCAGAGTCGCGGACAGGGCCAGCGACACACCCTTGGTGAAGGCCGCCGGATCAGGCAGACCGGTTTCGGGCGATATCTGCCCGAACACCCTCAGCAGGCCCATCACCGTGCCGGTCAGGCCGAGCATCGGCGCCGCGATGTAGATGACGTCGAGATACGGAATACCACGCTCCATGCGGTTGATTTCCAGCCGGGCAAAGGCCTTGACCGCCTCCGGGTCGCCCTTGTGGCGGCTGGCATAGTCCACGATGCGCGCCATCACGGAGTGACGGCCGCCCTCGGGAATTTTCCCCTCGATGATCTTGTCCACCAAATCGTCCGGCAGCACCGCCTCCTTGCGGAGCGCAAAGAGCCGTTCACAGATGATGTAAACGGCCACGACTGAACACAGCGAGAGCGGGTAAATGAGCAGGCCGGCGCCCTTGATGATTTCGAACATGATGAGTGACTGGCAGTGAAGCCGGCTGTATGACGCCTACAAGGCGGAAAAGGTTCATGCTCAATCCGCTTTTTTGGGAAAATCTGCCGATTTGAGCCGCGCGGCCAGGGTGGCGATTTCACCCTCCAGCTGTGAACCGGGCTCCACCCGCAGCGTCCGCTTCGCCCGCTCCACCGCCTGCAAGGCGGCCGGCATCTGGCCCTGGCTGGCGAGGTGGACCACGAACGGCACCACGAGATTGTCGTAAAAATCAATGCCCGCGCCCCGGCCACTCGTGTCCAGCGTGCGGTTGAAGACCTTGATCTGCGTGGCCAGATCGTCGGTCTTCATGCTCCGCTGCATGACCGCGGCCATCTGTCCCAGGCTGAGATCCTGCCGGCCGGCCTGATATTTTTTGGCCAACCGCTGCTCCTCGAAGGCCGCCAGGCTGGTCTCCCCGCGCTGGCGGAGGATTTCAATCAAGGCGCGCGAGAACCTGATCTCAAGGTCGGGATACTTCTGAAACGCCAGCACTGCTTCGCGCAGGATTGCCTCCTGCGCCCGCAGGTCAGCGGGCGCACCGGCCTTCTGCGCGGCCAGCAGGATTTCCCAGCCGTCGAGGTTGCGCCGGTCGCGGTTGACCGATTCGCGCGCCGCTTTCAGCGCCAGGTCCAGGCGCCCTTCGCGCAGGTAGTCGCCGGCAAACTCCGCATGAAGAACCGACAACTTGTAGGTCGGCAGCGCGCGGAAACGCTCCGTGATGAACAGCAGCTCGTGGTCATTGATGTTGCCCCAAGTCTGCGGATCGAACGCCAGGCCGGTGACAAACTTCTGCTCCTCGTAACGGCCGCAATCGAGCTGCCAGCGCTGGTTGGCGTCGAGGAAACCAAACCACGCATGCCGTCCGTCGAGGCCTGCGCCCCGGAACATGATCGTCGGGATGCCCTTGGCCTTGCCCGCCGTGCTCGCGAAATAGGCCTGGTCCACGCAGATGCCGCCCTGCTGAAAGATCACCGGCAAAGTGTAGGCGTTGCCCGGCCAGTTGTATTGGTTGGCGGCGACCCGGTCCTTCCGGTATTTGATCAGGTCGTAGGCCTTGCCCAGATCGGCGAGTCCCGGAGCCACGTTCTGGCGCGCCCAGTCCAGCTCGGCGAAGGGCGTCACGATATCCACGAGGAATTTCAGCTCGCTCGCCGGGAGCCGGACCAGTTTGTGGCCCGTGCCGTTGGCGCGGTCCTGCCGGGCCAGATGGCCGAACAGCAATTCCGGCGGCGGCGGCTTCCGGGGCAACAACGTCGCGCTCACCTGGCCGTGCGGCCATTGGGGTGAAGGGGGCACATCGTGGACCACCGCCACGGCCAGCGCCAAGGACGGATAGGCGGCAAACAGGGCCGGCTCCTTCTGCTGGATCTTCTGCAGGATCGCCAGCACCTCGGCCGGATTGTCGAGCGGGGACAGCAGTTGGAAAAATTCTTCCGACATCGTGGCGTTGCCGAGCAGCGCCAGCAGCAGCTCCCGGGAAAGTCCGGCCGCGAGCGAGCCGGGGCGGTATTCGTAACTCGCCGCCATGTTGGCGTGGGCGACCTGCGCCTTCTCGACGGACTTGATCCAGTCCTGGATCGCCTTCGCGTAAGGCGTGCCCAGCAGCCGGGCCCAACGGTAAAGGTAATACCACTGCGCCGAGTAGCCGCTGTTAGCCGCGTAGGCCGACTGCGCTCCCGACCGCAGCGCGGGCATCACGCTGCCCCACCCTTGCGCCGTGGCCCGATCCACGAGGGCGGAAATGCGCGCCGCGGTCGGAGCCCGGGCCAGTTCTTCGGCCGGAATGGCGAGGGTTTCCTGGGCCGCGATCGAACCGCAAAGCAGGAGTGCGAGGAGCAGGCAACGCGTCAACACCCCGTCAGCAAAGCAATCCGGCGGCGGACCAGCAAGCGGGACTTCAGGATGCGGTCAAAGGCAGACTCGGGGCAATTTCCAAGCCCAGCCCCGCCTGACTCACACCACCGGCTTCTCGCTCCACGCTGGCGGCAAACGCGATCATGCCGGCGTTGTCCCCGGTGTGCTTCGGCTGCGCCCGCCAGAATGGCAGATTTTGGCTCCGCGCGACGTTCTCGAGCAAAGCCTGGAGGATGCGGTTGTTGGCCACGCCGCCCGACAGGCCGAAGCTGCGGTAAGCCCCCCGCTCCAACGCCAGCCGGCTTTTGCGCACCAGCGCATCAAACACCGCCGCCTGGTAACTGGCGCAGAGGTCGGCCTTGCGCATCTCCACCCCGGCCGGCTGCATTTTTTCGAGTTGGTAACGCAGGCTGGTCTTGAGCCCGGAAAAACTGAACTCGAGCGTGGAGCGCTGCGCCACGGCCTTGGGAAAGGCGAACGCGGCGGAATCGCCCGCCGCCGCCAGCTTCTCCACCTGAGGGCCGCCGGGATAGCCGAGTCCGAGCAGTTTGGCCCCCTTGTCGAGCGCCTCGCCGGCCGCATCGTCCATCGTCGAGGCCAGGAGCGTGATGCGCCTCGCCTCATCGATGCTGAACAGGGCCGTGTTGCCGCCTGACACCAGCAGGCCGAGGTGCGGCAGGAGCCGGGCAAGTTCCGTGTCGAAGGCTGCCGGATTGGCCGCGTGCAGGGAGATGAACGGTGAAAAGGCGTGCGCGCGGAGGTGATTCACGCCCACCACCGGCACGCGCCAGACGAGCGCCAGCGACTTCGCTGCGGCCAGGCCCATCGCGAGGCAGGCCGCGAGCCCCGGCCCCCGGGTCACCGCAATTTGCGTGACCTGCTCCGGCCGGATCGTGGCCAGCGCACGTTGCAAAATCGGTCCGAAATGCGCGAGGTGCTCGCGGCTGGCCAGGTCCGGCACGACGCCACCGTAGGTCTCGTGCAACGCAATCTGGCTGTGCACCCATTCACCGGCAAAACCGGCGGCCGGATCGAAGGCCGCAACCGCCGTCTCATCGCAGGAGCTCTCCAGCGCGAGGATCATTTTCCGGAAGCCAGCACGCCCGCCAGGACTTCCTCGGCGGCGGCCAGCTGGATGTCCTCAATGGGCTTGAAATCATCCTCGGTGGAAACCGCCAGATCCGGCCGCGCCTGCTGCACGCGGATGCGCGCCTCATCCTCGGGACTGACCTCCACCTCGACATGCGGCAGGATGCCGCGCTCGTGGATGGTTATGCCGCTGGGCGTGTAGTAGCGTGCGGTCGTGAGCCGCAGGCCCTCGCCGTTGTCCAGCTCGATCACGCTCTGGACGGAGCCCTTGCCGAATGATTTTTCGCCGACAATCACCGCGCGTTTGCTGTCGCGCATCGCGCCGGCAACGATCTCCGCCGCGCTGGCACTGCCGCCGTTGACCAGGATCGCCACGGGATAGTCGCGTTTCCGGTGCCCGTTGGAGGAGTAATAACTCTCGCGGGTGTCCGGTGACCGGCCCTGCGTGAAGGCGATCAGTTCGTCCTTGTCGAAAAACTCGCTGCACACATCGATGGCCGCGTCGAGCAGACCGCCGGGATTGTTGCGCAGGTCGATGACGAGCGCGCGCAGGCCCTGCGCTTCGAGCTCGGCCAGCGCCTTGCCGAATTCCTCGCCGGTGCGTTCGCTGAACTGGGTGATTTGCAGGTAACCGACCCCGCCGGCGCGCATGCCGGTCAGGCGCACGCTCTCCAGCTTGATGCGCTCGCGCCGCACGGGGTAGTCGATGGAGCGGTTTTGCGCGGGCCGGAACACGGTCAGCGTGACGAGCGAACCCGGTTCGCCGCGCACGAGGCTGATGGTGCTGTCGAGGGTCGGGTTGACGAGGGCCTTGCCGTCAATCTTCACCAGCCGGTCGCCGCGCTGGAGACCGGCGCGGTCGGCCGGGGTGCCGGGAATCGGCGCAACGATCACGATGTGGCCGTCGCGTTGCTCGACCTGGATGCCGACCCCGGTGAAGGCATTGGCCAGCTCATCCTCGGTTTCACGAAAGGCATCGGCGGCGAGAAACTCGGAATGCGGATCAAGGCTCCCGACCATGCCGTCCAACGCCGCCCGGGTAAGCGAGGCGTAGTCCGCGGGTGCATCACCCACGTAGTTCTCCTTCACCAGCTGCAGGACCTCCTTGAAGTAGCGCACCTGGCGGTCACGGTCCCGGTCCGGCCACCAGCTGGGCGCGCCTTGCTGCCGCGCGGCATACTGCGCCAGCAGGAAGCCGGCGAGGACCGCGGTCGAAATCGCGAGGAAACGTTTGAACATCGGCCCGCAGTGTGGGCAAATGGCTCCCTTTGTAAATGGGTTCCTCCGCGCATTTCCGGGAAATCATGGCCGCCGAGCCGGGCGTGGAGCACGGCGTGCCCTTCGCGCGCTTCATGGAGCTGGCGATGTATCATCCGACCGCCGGCTACTACACGCGCGACTTCCGGCGCGTGGGCCGCGACCGCAAGGCGGATTTCTACACGGCGACCTCCTTCAATCCGGTCTTCGGCGAACTCGTGGTCGCCGCCGCCACCAAACTCCTCGCCCCCGGGCAGCCGGCGGATTTCCACTTCGTCGAGATTGGCGCCGAACCCGGCGGGGGCGTGCTGCGCGACATCCCCCATCCGTTTGCCTCCTACCGCACCATCCGCCTCGGTGAACCCCTGGCCGCCACCGGACCCGTCGTGCTTTTTTCCAACGAACTCTTCGATGCCCAGCCCTTTCACCGCGTGCTCTGGCGCGACGGTGCCTGGCGTGAGCTAGGGGTGGCGCTGCGTGACGGACAACTCGCCGAGGTGGAGTTGCCGAGGTTCTGCCCCGAGCTTGATGCTGAACGGACGCGCCTGCCCAAGACCTCGACCGAGGGCTATCACCTCGATCTGCCGCTGCGCACGATCCCCCTGCTGCACCGCATCGTGAGCCAGCCATGGACCGGCCTGTTTCTGGCCTTTGACTATGGCCGCACCTGGCGGGAACTCGCCGAGGAGATGCCGACGGGCACAGCCCGCACCTACTTCCGCCAAAAAATGGGCGACGACCTGCTGAACCGTCCCGGCGAGCAGGATTTAACCTGCCACATTTGCTGGGACTGGATTGAGGACGGGCTCGCGCAAAACAGCTTCAACGAACCCGTGGTTGAGTCCCAGGAGAGCTTTTTCGCCCGTCATGCCACGGCAGCACTCGCCGCCATGACCGCGGCCGAGGCCAAGGGCCTGAGCCCGCGCAAGCGCATGCTGATGCACCTCTTGCATCCGGCCCACATGGGGCAGAAGTTTCAGGCCATCCATGCTTTGCGTAAATGACGGCCCGTTTTTCAAGAAAACCAAATTTCCCTTGCTAAGCCAAACCCCCGTCCTTTACTCACGACCCTTTAACTCAAGAAACACCATGGCACGAATTTGCGCAATCACTGGCAAGCGCCCGACTCCGGGCAGCATCATCAACCGTAAGGGTCAGTCCAAGAAGAGCGGCGGCATCGGCACGCACGTCACGAGCAAGACCCCCCGCAAGTTCCGCCCGAACCTGCAGTGGATCAAGGTCAAGCTCCCCAACGGTGGCACCAAGCGCATGTGGGTCTCGGTCAAGGCCATCAAGGCCGGCCTCGTGCAGAAGGCCTGATTCCCTTCCATTCCTCCCGACCCGCAGCCCCAAGCTGCGGGTTTTTTCATGCCCGCACATCGGGATGCGTGCCAGAATCCGCACGGATTGACCCAAGGGATGCGCAGCATTTCCCATAGCGGGTCGGCTTCTCCAGGCGTATTCTATGCCAAGAGGGAACCCGGTTCCCCGGGATGTCTCTCCGGCCGCTTTCGGCCCCCGCCCCAACCCCGTCTCGCCATGACAACCCATCCCTACCTGCAACACGGATTGACCATCCTGCACGCGCGGCTGAAGACCCCGCATGCCCGCTTTGCCGCCCTCACGGGCACGGAACCCCGTCCATTTATCACGCTCTCCCGCGAAACCTGCGCCGGCGCCACCACCTTGGGGAAACACTTGATTCCCCTGCTCGACGCACACCTCGGGCAGGAAGGGCGCAGCTGGATGTTTCTCGACAAGGATCTGCTGCACCACGCCTTGAACCACCACAACTTGCCGGAACGGCTCGCCGACTACCTGCCCGAGGACCGGTTGCCGGAAATCAAGGGCCTGATCGGTGAAATTGTCGGCCTGCATCCGCCCCTGTGGGAACTCGAGCACCGGGTCGCGGAGGCCATCCACCGTTTTGCCGAACTCGGCCATGTGATCATCTCGGGCCGGGCCGCCCACCTGATCACCCGGGATCTGCCCGCCGGCCTGCATCTTCGCCTCGTTGCTCCCCGCGAGTCGCGCATCCGGCGCGCCCAGGAGATCCGTCAATCCGACCGCGCCGCGGCTGAGGCCTTCATCACCGAAAACGACCAGGCGCGCGAGCGCCATGTGCGCACGAACTTCGAGCAGGACATCAACGACCCGCATGCCTACGACCTGGTGATCAATACTGACCGGGTCCCGCCGGCCACGGCCGCACGCCTCGTGCTCGATGCCCTCCAGGAACGCGTGGCCGCCCTGACACCCGCAGTCTAGCTGGTTCACTCCACCAGAAGGTCCTGATACTCGCGATGGCGCGCGATGAAGTGCGCCACATAGCTGCACGCCGGCACCACCTTGCGGCCGGCCGCGCGCGCGTCGGCCAGCGCCCTTCGCACCAACTGCTCGGCGATCCCCCTCCCGCGGAGTTCCGGCGGCACCAACGTATGGGTGAAAATACGCCGGCCTTCCCCATCCTCGAATTCACACACGGACAAATGCCCGTCCACGACCGCCTCGTAGCGGCGGGCCGCTGAATTGAGCGTGATGCTGACTGGGCTCATGTCTTTCTATCGCGCACGCGCCGCAGGAGACCGGCCAGCTCTTCCCGGCCTTCAATCTTCAGCAACCAGAGCAAGCCGGCGTAAACGGCCACGGCCAACGGAATCAACGCGCTGACCACGAGCACGTCATGCAGGCGGGCAGGCAGCGTGACCCGTCCGAGCGCCCAAGCTCCGCCCCAGACCGCCACCCCCATGAGAAGGCTCGCCAGCAGAATTTTTCCCAGGCTCGGCAGCACCGGCGCAAAGCCCAGCGCTGGCAAGCGCTGCGCCAATTTCCTCTGGAGATACCATCCCTGGGCCAGCACCGCCAGGTTCCCGGCCAGCGCCAGACCCATGGTGGAAAACCATCGCATGAGCAGAATGCTCCCCACCACGTTGACCACAAAACTCAGCATCGCAGCCCGCACCGGCGTGACCGTGTCCTTCAGGGCGTAGAATCCGCGCAGGGCCACGGTCGTGAAGGAGAGAAACGGCAGCCCCAGCGCGCAGGCCGCCAGAATCGGCGTCATGATCCGGGTATCCCCGGCCGTAAAGGCGCCGCGCTCAAACAGCAGCCGGGTGACGGGCTCGCTGAGCAGGGCCAGTCCCACGCCCGCCGGCACGTTGATCACGAGCACGAGGCGCAGCCCCTTGTGGTAGTCCGCGCCCAGCTGCACCCAGTCAGACTTCGCCGCATGGCGCGCAATCAGCGGGAACACCACGGTCGCGATGGCCGCGGTAAAAATCCCGATCGGCAGTTCCATGACGCGGGTGGCGAGATTGAGCACCATCGCCGCGCTCTCGTTCAGAGACAGCCCGAGGAAGCGGGAGACCGCCATGTTGACCAGGTAAACCGCCGAGCCGATGACCGTGGGTCCCATCAGCCGCGCAATCTCGCGCACGCGATCGTCCGACCGCAGATCAAACGCCGGCCGCCAGCCCTCCTGCCACAGCACCCACGCCGGCACCGCCATTTGCAGAAATCCGCCAGTCAGCACGCCGGCGCACAGCAGATGCATCCGCTCGCGATCGCCCCAGGCCCACCAGCCGCCCAGGCCCAGCGAGGCCAGGATCGCCAGATTCAGCCACACCGGGGACCACGCCGGCTCGGTGAAACGCCCGAGCACCTGGCAGGCCGCGCTGAAGGCCGCGGCCAGGCATACGACGATCATGTAGGGGAACAAAATCACTGCGAGGTCCGCGCCCAGCACCCAGCGCTGCACGGTATCCGAGACAGACTGCACTCCGCCCGACGTCTGCAGCCCGGCACTGATGCCGAACAAAGAAAGCATCGCCAGCGCCACGACCCCGCAGGTGACCAGCAGCAGCCAGCTGATGACCTTGTTGACGAGGGCGAAGGCCGCAGGACGCTGCCGGTGTTCCAGTTCGTGCGCGAGCGTCGGCACGAAGGCCGCGGTCAGGGCCCCCTCGCCGAGGAGCCGGCGGAACAGATTGGGCAGCGTGAATGCCGAGGTGTAGGCCGAGGCCAGCGCCCCGGTGCCAAACACGGCGGTGATCGCGATCTCGCGGACCAAACCAAGAACTCGTGATACCACCGTCGCCCCGGCGACCGTGCTGATGTTCTTCAGGTTCTTCGACACCGGATAATCAGCCGCCCGCCGCTAATGCCGCCGGCCTGCCTCGGCCGGCCTGCCGTCCGCCGGCTGGGCGACGCAGGGTCACTGGAAACTCAGCTTGAGCGTGGTGCCCTCGATGACGACGTCGCCCAGCTTCACCCAAGCCGACTTGATGTCATCGGGAGTCTTCTTCTTGCCCACCAAGTGGTCGAAAAGCGGACCGGAGAGCGAGGGCAGCAGATGCAGGGGACAGGAGCCCAGGTGCAGGGTCTCGGCCTTGAACACGAAACGATCACCGGAACGCTCGAATACACCGGTCGAGATCACCATGACCTCCGTGGTGAGACCATACCAGTTCAGCACGCACTTGGTGCCGATCTGAAGCTTGCCGTTGACGAACTTGAAGTTGGGCGTGCCGGGCTGAAAAATCCCATTGTCGGTGGCCTTGGCCTCCTCCGCCTTCGCCCCGGCCGCCGCGGGCTTGGGGGCCGCGGTGAACGTGCCGGTGGCCCAGGCGTTGAGTTCCTCCTCGACGAGGGTGACCGAGGTGCCGGCGATGAACTGCTTCTGTTTGGCGGACCAGGTGCGGCCCTTGGCCGTGGAATCGCTGCCGGCGATGTAGTAGAGCATGCCGCGGATTGGCTCCTTGGGCATCTCCTTCACGGTCGATACCGGCTTGAGCACCAGATAAACACAGGCGGCAAATACGCCGACCAAGAGGCCGAGCAGCGCACCCAGCGCTACCTCGGTTGCACTGGGACCATAGAGGGCTTTCTCGATTTTCTTGTTCTCAGCCATGGCGGGGACGGGGTTATTTGGCAGCGGCGGTGGCCGCCGGTTTGCTGTCGGAAGTCTTGGAGGCGGCCGCTTTCTCAGCCGCAGCCTCGTTCTTGGCGCCGGGCTTCTTGTAGTCGGTGATGTAGAAACCCGTGCCCTTGAAAATGAGGCCGGCTCCGCCGCCGATCTTGCGCTTCAGGCTGGCCTTCTGGCAGGCCGGGCACTTCGCAAGCGGAGCGTCCTTCATGGACTGAAAGGCTTCCAGCTCATGGCCGCATTTGGTGCAGACGTATTCGTAGGTGGGCATCGCGAATACGGCTGATAGAAAGCCTGCCCGGCCGCAAGGCGAGTCTGTTCTGGCCGCAACTCGCGGTTAACAATCCGTTTGCCAAGGTCCCTTCCCGGGCGGAAATTGCCGTCCCGCTATGGATTTCGCCGCGCAATTCCAAGCCTACCGCGACCGGGCCGAGCAAGGCCTCGACCGCCTGCTGCCCCCGGGCACCACGCGGCCTGCCCGCCTGCATGAGGCCATGCGCTACGCCCTGCTGGGCGGCGGCAAGCGCCTGCGCCCGGTGCTGGTGCTCGCCGCCTCAGACCTCTTCGGCGCCCGGCACGATGCCTTGGCCGCGGCCGTCGCGATCGAATGCATCCACACCTACTCCCTGGTGCACGACGATCTGCCCTGCATGGACAATGATGACCTGCGCCGGGGACGTCCGACCACGCACAAGCAGTTTGACGAGGCCACGGCCCTGCTCGCCGGTGACTCATTGCTCACCTTCGCCTTTCAACTCATCGGCCGCCACTATGCCGGCCAGCCTGGGCTGGCGGCCGCCCTCACCCGGGAAATCGCCGAGGCCGCCGGCAGCGAGCGTCTCGTCGGCGGCCAGATGGAGGACCTGCTGGCGGAAAAGAAAACGAACGCCACCGCCGAGGAACTCGAGTTCATCCACCTCAACAAAACCGCGGCCATGATCGTGGTCTCGCTCGTGGCCGGCGGACTTTGCGGCGGGGCCACCGACGCGCAGCTCGACGGTCTCCGGACCACCGGCCGGCACCTTGGCCTCGCCTTCCAGATCGTGGACGACGTCCTCGACGCCACGGCCGACACCGCCACGCTCGGCAAGACCGCCGGCAAGGACGCCAAGGCCGGCAAGACAACCTATGTCAAACTGCACGGCCTCGACGCCTCGCGGAAATTCGCGCGCGAGCAAACCGATGCCGCCCTCGCCGCCCTGCGCTCCCTGCCCGGCGACCAGAAGTTCCTCGCCGCGCTGATCGAGTCGATGGCCAGCCGCCTCAACTAACATGGCCGGCATCCGGCAGGATTACATACTGCGGCAGCTCGACCTGTTGCGCCAGTTCATCGCCCGGCTCGCCAGCCGCCGCAACGAACGCGAACTCGAGGAGGCCCTGCTGCTGTCGTTTCACCTCCAGGAAAAACTCTTCCCCCTTCCCCCGACGGAATTTCTCCGTCTCGACCTGGCGGACCAGATTGCCGCCCTGAGTCGCAACGAAACGCCCGCAGTCGCGCGCGAGAAATGCCTGGCCTACGCATCCTTGCTCGCGGAAACCGCCACGCTTTACGACCACAAGGCCCGGGGCGACCTTGCCGACGGCGCCCGCCAGATGGCCCTTTATGCGGCGCTGCACGCGACGCTGGACACACGCGATGATTCCGCTGCCGTCGGGCTGATCGAACAGCTCACCGGTCAGCTTGATCCGGAAACCCTGCACGCCCCGGTCGCCGCGTTGCTGGCGGAATACCGGAACGGCGGCTGAACCAATTGGGGCAAAAAAATGCCGGGGCGCTCGCGCGTCCCGGCATGGGAAAGGATCTGGCTTGGACTCAACTTACTTGGCCGCGTCAGCCGCCTTGACCAGATCGATGAACGACCGGGCCTCGAGGGAGGCGCCGCCAATCAGACCGCCGTCGATGTCCTTCTCGGCAAGCAACTCGGGGGCGTTGGAGGGCTTCATCGAACCGCCGTAGAGGATGCGGATCTTCTGGGCCAGCGGGGCGCCGTAGAGCTTGGTGAGGAGGTCGCGGATGAACGCGTGAACTTCCTGCGCCTGCGCGGTCGTGGCGACTTTGCCGGTGCCGATGGCCCAGACGGGCTCATAGGCGATGACGACGTTGGTGATCTGCTCGGCGGTGACGCCGGCAAGACCGCCCTCAGTCTGCTTCTGCACGACGGCCAGCGTCTGGCCCGCCTCGCGCTCGGCGAGGGTCTCGCCGACGCAGAGGATGGGCTTCAGCTGGTTGGCCAGCGAGGCCACGACCTTCTTGTTGATGAAGGCGTCGGTCTCGGCGAAGTAGGTGCGACGTTCGCTGTGACCGAGGATGACGTGCGACACGAACAGGCTGCGGAGCATTTCGGCGGAGACTTCGCCGGTGTAGGCGCCGCTCTTCTCGGGATGCATGTTCTGCGCGCCAAGCTTCACGCTCTGACCTTCGAGGGCCTTTGCGGCGCTTTCGAGCGCGGTGAACGGCGGGCAAACGACGATGTCCACCGAGCCGAGCCGGCCGATCTCGGCCGTGATGTCCTTGATGAGCGCGACGCCGTCGGCGGCGGTCTTGTTCATCTTCCAGTTACCAGCGATGAGTTTTCTGCGAATCATTTTATTAAGCTTTGTTTGTCATCCTGAGCGCAGCGAAGGATCCAAGGGGATGCGCGCTTGCGGACGTAATCTTGGATTCTTCGCTTCGCTCAGAATGACGGGTTGCGGGGATTAGGTTTCCAGGAACGCCACGCCGGGGAGCACCTTGCCTTCGAGGAGTTCGAGGCTGGCGCCGCCGCCGGTAGAGCAGTGGGTGACCTTGTCCACGATCTTGCACTTCTTGGCCGCGGTGGCGGTGTCGCCGCCGCCCACCACGGTGACCGCGCCGGCTTCGGTCGCCTTCGCGAACGCGGCCGCCATGGCCTTGGTGCCCTCGGCGAACTTCTCGACCTCGAACACGCCCGGAGGGCCGTTCCAGATGATCGTCTTCGCCCGGCCGATGACCTGCGCGAACAGCTCGCGCGACTTCGGACCGGCATCGAGGCCCATCCAGCCGGCCGGGATGCCCGACTTGTCGTCGGCCACGCCGGTCTGCACGGCGGCGATGTCAGCGGGCGAACCCGGGAAACGGTCGGCGGTGACGAAGTCCACGGGCAACGTGATCTTCACGCCCTTGGCCTTGGCCTTGTCGAAGAGTTCCTTGGCGATCTTGGCACCCTCAGGATCGAAGAGCGAGGTGCCGATCTCCATGTTCTCGAGAACTTTCTTGAACGTGAAAGACATGCCGCCGCCGATGATGATCTCGTCGGACTTCTCGAGCAGGTTGTTGATGAGCGGAATCTTGTCGGCGATTTTCGCACCGCCGAGGATGGCGAGCAGCGGGCGGGCGGGCGTCTCGATGACCTTGGCGAAGGCCTTCAGCTCGGCCTCCATCAGGAAACCGGCAGCCTTGTCCTTGAGCAGCACACCGACCATCGAGCTGTGCGCGCGGTGCGCGGTGCCGAAGGCGTCGTTCACGTAAACGTCGGCCAGCTTGGAGAGCGAGGCGCGGAAGGCCTCGACGTTCTTCGGATCGGCCTTGATGGACTTCTCGGAGCCGTCGGCCTGCTTCTCCTTCACCTTGCCCTCCTCCTCGATGTGGAAGCGCAGGTTCTCGAGGAGCACGACGTCGCCGGCCTTGAGCGCACCGGCGGCGCAGGCGGCTTCGACCGCGGGTCCGACGCAGTCATCGAGGAACTTCACCGGCTGGCCGAGCAGCTTGGCGAGTTCGTCGGCGACGGGCTTCAGGGAAAACTTGGCGATCTTCTTGCCATCGGGCCGGCCGAGGTGGCTGGCGAGGACGACGGCCGCACCCTGCTCGAGGGCGTATTTGATCGTCGGCAGCGCCGCGACGATGCGGGCGTTGTTGGTGATGGCGCCGGAGGCCTTGTCTTGCGGGACGTTGAAGTCCACGCGGATGAACACGCGTTTGCCGGCGAGCGAAAGGTCGCGGATGGATTTGAACTTAGCCATGGGAAGGAGGGAGGAAAAAAGAAGCCACGGATGACACGAATGGCACGGATGAAGATGAATCTTTATCCGTGGGCATCCGTGCTATCCGTGGCCGGATTATTAAATTATCAGAGCTTGGCGGCGATCTTCTGGGTCAGCTCGACGACGCGGTTGGAATAGCCCCACTCGTTGTCATACCAGCTGACGAGCTTGAAGAACTTGCTGTTGAGCTCGATGCCGGAGCCGGCATCGAAGATCGACGAGTGCTTGTCGTGGATGAAGTCGCTGGAGGCGACCTCGTCGGAGGTGTAGGCGAGGATGCCCTTCAGGTAGGTCTCGCTGGCCTTCTTCATGGCCTCGCAGATCTCCTTGTAGGAGGTCTCCTTGGTGGTGCGGACGGTGAGGTCCACGACCGAGACGGTCGGGGTCGGCACGCGGAAGGACATGCCGGTGAGCTTGCCCTTCACCTCGGGGCACACGAGCGCGGTGGCCTTGGCGGCGCCGGTCGTGGACGGGATGATGTTGATGGCGGCGGAACGGCCACCCTTCCAGTCCTTCTTGGACGGGCCGTCCACGGTCTTCTGCGTGGCGGTGTAGGAATGAATGGTCGTCATGAGGCCTTCCTCGATGCCGAAGCCCTCCTGGAGCAGCACTTTCACGACCGGCGCGAGGCAGTTCGTGGTGCAGGAGGCGTTGGAGATGATGGTGTGCTTGCTGAGGTCGAGCTTGTCGTCGTTCACGCCGAGCACGACGGTGATGTCCTCGCCCTTGGCCGGAGCGGAAATGATGACCTTCTTGGCGCCCGCGGTGATGTGGCCCTTGGCCTTCTCGGCCTCGGTGAACAGGCCGGTGGACTCGATCACGAGATCGACGCCCAGCTTGGCCCAGGGGAGTTCGGCGGGGGACTTGGCGCTCACGACGAGGATATCCTTGCCGTTGACCACCAGCACATCGTCCTCGGCCTTGTCGGCAGCGGACTTCTTGGACGACACGGTGCCTTGGAAGCGGCCCTGGGTGGAGTCGTATTTGAGGAGGTAAGCCAGGTTGTCGGCGGGGACGATATCGCCGACGGCGACGACATCGAGCTTGGTGCCGAGCAGACCCTGCTCGACCAGCGCGCGGAAAACGAGGCGGCCGATGCGGCCGAAACCATTGATTGCTACTTTGACAGCCATGTTGGGTGTGGGTTGGTGGACGTTAAGAAAGGCCAATGAAGGGAGCGCCGGGAGCTTTGGCAAGAGCGATGCTCAAAATGTGCCGGCCGGCGCACAGCAGTGGCCAATATTTGCGTAATAAACAGAGCTCCCCGGCCGTCGGCCGGGGAAGTAGCAGGTCTCAAACCCTCAAATAACAGGAAATGGCCGGAGCCTCTCCTGTTTGTTACTTGTTACCTGATACTTGTTACTTGGCTACCCGCGGATCCAGAGGCTGCAACCAAGCCCGGGGATGAATACGCCGTCGGCGCCGACCGTCAGCGGTCCCGGCGCGGTTTCGGGGTAAAAACACTCGTGGTCGGCCAGTTGCCGCCAGCCGGATTCGGCAAATTCCCCGATCGGGATCACGGTGTCGTCCGTGTGCGGATTGACGGCGAACATAAGCTGCGTGGCCCCCTGGCTGCCGTCGGCGTTGTAAACCGCCACCAAGGCCGGGTGCCCCGCCCCGCCAAAGCAGCGGAAGAAGCCCTCCGATGGTCGCGACCACTGCCGGAGCAACTGCCCGCGGGCGGAGCGGCGGAACGAAATCCAGTCGGCAAAGTATTTGTGCGTGGCCGGGTAGCGCGCCATCCGCCGGTAATCGAGTGCGTTCAGGTCTCCCCGCAGGTAGGTGTTGTTCACGCCATGCTTGCTCCGCAGGAAATCCTGACCCGCCGAGAGCAACGGGATGCCGACGGAGGCAAAGAGCACCGCCGCCATGAGGTGGGTGCGCTGGCGGTCGTTCTGCGTGGGATGATGGCCGTTGCGACCGGGATTCTCGGTGATGACGTCAATCCACGTACTGTCGTCGTGCGACTCCGTGTAGTTGACCGTCTGCGCCGGCCAGTAGGCGAAGTGCCACGGCGAACCCTTGAGAAAATACTCAAGTGAGTCGGCGCCACCGCGTCCGTGCACGTAGTCGCGCAGGAAGTTCCGGTAATTGTCGTTCCAAGAAGCGAAGCCCGTCGGCCGCAGGGCCGCCGCGATATGGCCGCGAAAACTCCACGGCTCGGCGATCAGGATGACATCGGGCTTTACCTTCTTCACGGCGGTCTCGACATCACGCAGCACGTCCACGCCGATCAATTCCGCCAGGTCGAAGCGGAAACCGTCCACGCCATAGACCTCGATGAGCTGCACGAGGCTGTCCACGATCAGCCGCGTGGCCATCGCGGAGCGCGCGCGCAGGTCGTTGCCGCAGCCGCTCCAGTTGGTGAGCGTGCCGTCGTCGCCGAGCTCGAAATAATACAGCTTATCCACGAACAGCAGGTGCGCCGGTTCGCCGACGTGGTTATAGACCACGTCGATCACCACGGCCATGCCCTGGCGGTGGAAGGCGGCGACGAGTTCCTGCAGCTCCTTCACCTGCGAGGCGCGTGGACCATCGAGCCCGTACGCAGCCGCCGGAGCGAAGTAGCTCACCGGCATGTAACCCCAGAAATACTCCTCCTTCGTGAGGTTGTCCGCGTGGTGGACCGGTTGGAGTTCCACGCAATTCACCCCGAGTTTCTTCAGGTAGAAATCCGGGCTCTCGACCCATTTGCGCAGGCCGGTGAAGCCCAGGCGCTCCTCCGCGCTGAGCGAAACGGGGGCATGGGCCACAAGGTCGCGCACGTGCGCCTCGACCATGACCAAATCCTGCCAGGCGGGCGTCGCAAAGGTGCGGTCCGCCTGCCCCAGCCAGGCCTGATCCAGCACGATGCCCGGTCCTTCGCGCCCCACTGCGGCCCGGGCATAGGGGTCGAGAATCCGTTGGTTCGGATGAAAGTGTCCGAAGACATCGTGCGGGCCGCTGATCGAATACCAATAATACCACCCGTGGAGATTCCGGTTGATCTGGGCTTCCCATACGCCGCGCCAGCCGTCCTCCTCCCTGCGCGGATCGAGCTCATAGCCGAAGGCCTTGCCCAGGTCCTCAAGTTTCTCGCAGAGGAAAAGCCGCACATGCTTCGCCCGCGGCGCAAAGATCCGGAACGTGGTGCCCCCGCGGGCGACGATCGCACCGAGGGGCAGGTCACTCTTCAGGGCATGGAAAAATCGCCCGAGGCGCAGCCGCACCTTGGGCGGCTCGCGGCCCTCGCGCACGAGGATCACCGAGTAGGTGCGGTTGAGCAGCAGCGGCTCGGTCGTGGTGAAGCGGAACTGGTTGCGCCCGGTGCGATGCCGCTTCAGCAGGCGGTTATAGCGGCCGTCGCCCACCGCCACGGCGTTCGTGGCGTCGCGGGGCAGATCCAGCCAGCGGTTGTCGCCGGTCACAAACTTGAACTGCTGCGGCGGCTCGGTCAGCAGGCCGGAGGCCGGCTTCTTCAACAGCAGCACCCGTCGGCGGTTCAACTCGCCCCAGACCATCAGCCATTCGGTCTTGCCGATGGCCGCCTGCCAGCCGTTGAAGTCGCCCGCCACGTAGATGGGCATCGTTTCAAAATCGACCCAGCTGTGTTCCGCCGGATCGAGCATGAACACCACCTGCCCCAGCTCGTCCACGTAATAGGCCGCCTCCTCCGCGTAGAGCGAGGGCTCGGCCGGGCTGAGGTCGGCAAACTCGAAGGCCTTGTCGCCCGGCGTGAGCAACGGCAGCGACTCGGCGGTCCAGTCCGCCCCCATCTCGATGATGCCGGTCGAGGTCGAGGTCAGCCACGCACGAAAAATGCGGTGAGCCAGGTCCGGGTTGAAGGGCGTGCGGGTGTTCAAAGGAGGAGAGCGACCGGCATCATCCAGCACACGCCGCGCCACCGCAAGCGTGCTTCGCACGGTTATTGGTTAATGGTCAGGGGTTATGGGTGAAACCCAAGACGGGTCCGGCGCCGATTGTTTTTCCGTGTATTCCGGGCATTCCGTGGTTTCCTGCCCCACATGTCCCGCATCCTGGTCGCCATGTCGGGCGGAGTGGACAGCTCCGTCGCCGCACTCCTGCTCAAGCAGCAGGGGCACGACGTCACGGGCGCCTACATGAAAAACTGGATCAACGAGGACAACGTCATCGGCCACTGCCCGTGGATGCAGGACATCGACGACGCCCGCGCCACCGCGGAGGCCATCGGCATCCCTTTCCGCGTCGTCAACCTCATGCAGGACTACCGCCGCCTCGTCGTGGACTACCTGCTGGACGGCTACCAGCGCGGCCTCACGCCCAACCCCGACGTGATGTGCAACCGCGAGATGAAGTTCGGCGTGTTTCTCAACTACGCGCGTGCGGAAGGATTCACCAGCGTCGCCACCGGGCACTATGCCCGGCGGGTGGAAGCTTCAACTGCAGGGTCGGTGCTGGCGCCGACCTGCGCGGCCGAGGTCGGCACCAGCACCGACCCGACAAAGAAATTCGCCCTCCTCGAAGGCGCCGACAAAAACAAGGACCAGTCCTACTTCCTCGCGCTCCTCTCGCAGGCCCAGCTGCGCGACGCCTTCTTCCCCATCGGCCATCTCGCCAAACCGCAGTTGCGCGAGCTCGCGGCCGATGCGCGCCTGCCCAACGCCCGCAAGAAGGACAGCCAGGGCATCTGCTTCATCGGCGAGGTGAAGATGGCCGACTTTCTCCGCGCCTACGTCCCCGAGCACCCCGGCCCGATCGTCCGCGCCACCGACGGCAAGATCCTCGGCGAGCACCGCGGGCTGCACTACTACACGATCGGTCAGCGCAAAGGCATCCGCATTCCGTCGAACACGGACAACCAAGCTTACGTCGTCGTCGGCAAGCGCGCCAGCGACCACGCGCTGCTCGTGGCCTTCGACAGCGCCGATGCACCCGGCCTGTGGGCAAACGAAGCCCAAGTGCACAGCCTGAGTTTCATCGGCGATCCGATCACCGCGCCCACCCGCCTCGAATGCCGCGTGCGCTACCGTGACCCGCGTGTCGCCATCCAGTTCACGCCCGGACCGGACGCCACCGCGCACATCCGCTTCGACCAAGCCCAGCGCGCCCTCGCCTCCGGCCAAATCATGGCACTCTACCACGGCGAACAGCTGCTCGGCGGCGCGGTGTTCGCGTGAGCGAGTTGTAGCCGCGCTTGCGTTCCGCGAACGCGGAACGAAAGCGTGGCCGAATACGGACCACGTTGTCGCAGTGCTCCAACGCGTCTAGGAAACCCGCTTCGCCAGCAACTCGCGCACCACCGCCAGCGTGCGTTCCGTCGCGCCGCGGTTGGCCTCGTGCCACGCATGCGCCGACGAACTCAGCTTCGCCCGCTTGGCCGGGAACCGCAGATACTCCACCGCCTCGCGCACCAGATCCTCGTGGGTCTCGACCTTGCGGACCGCGCCGGCGTCGGTGAGCCCACGGATGATGTCGCGGAAATTCGTCATGTGCGGCCCGTGCAGCAACGGCTTCTCCAGGATGGCCGCCTCCACGGGCGTCTGACCGCCGTCGTGCGGGGCGAGGCTCTTGCCCACGAACACGAGGTCCGCCAGCTGAGTAAGTTTGCGCAGTTCTCCCGTGGTGTCGCCAATGGCCACGTCCACCACGCGTGGGGCCACACCGGCCGAGCGAAAATGAAACGACAGCCCCGTTTCCGCCAGCAGTTCGCGCAGTTCCTCGCGCCGCTCCGCATGGCGCGGCACGATCAGCAGCGAGACGTCGAGTCCCTTGCCCCGCGCCTCCTGCAACGCCGCGATCAGCGCCTTCTCCTCACCGGGCCACGTGGATGACCCAAGCAACACGAGACCGTCGCCCAGCCCGACTTCCTTGCGCAATTTCGCCCGATCGGCCTCGCCGAGCAGCGGAATCTCCACGTCGAGTTTCAGGTTGCCGGTGGTTTGCAGGCGTTCGGCCGGGAAACCGATCGCCTTGAACCGCTGCTCATCACCTTTCGAGGCGCAGAGGAGGCGCGTAATGCCGCGCGACAGCGCCAGCACGAAGGGCGCAAACTGCATGGACCGCCGGTAGCTGCGGTCCGAGAGCCGCGCATTCACGCTGAGCACCGGCACACCGTGGCACTCCGCCTGCCGGACATGCTCCGGCCAGCGCTCGCCTTCCATCAGGATGCAAAGATCCGGCTGCACGCGCCACCAGGCGCGCTCGCTCGCCCACCAGAAATCCAGCGGAAAATACCCGATGCCCACGGTCAGCGCGGGATATTTCTCCTTCGCCAGCTGGTAGCCCGTGCTCGTGGTCGTCGTCAGAAAAACTTCCATGCCGCCCTCGCGCTTGATCGCCTCCAGCAGCGGCCCGATGGCCAGCATCTCGCCCACGCTCACCGCCTGCAGCCAGATGCGCCTCACGCCCGGTCGCTTCGGCGGCAGCGGCACCGTCCGCCCCAGCCGCTGCCAGAACGCCTCACCATAGCCCCCGCGTCGCCGCATGCGCCAGAGATAATACGGCGATGCCAGGAGCAACGCGGGAAGAAAGATGATTCGATAAACCCAGATCACAGGGGTGAACCACTCATGGTCACTGATAGGACCCTAGTTCAATTAGTGAGTCATGAGTGAAGGTTAGTGGTGCCGTCCCTCACTGGCCAAGGACCCACGCAAAGATCAACGGCGCCACGATCGTGGCATCGCTCTCGATGACGAACTTCGGGGTCTTCGCCCCGAGCTTGCCCCAGGTGATCTTCTCGTTCGGCACGGCGCCGGAGTAGCTGCCGTAGCTCGTGGTCGAATCGCTGATCTGGGAGAAATAGCCCCACAGCGGCACGTTGGTGCGACCAAGATCCTGGTGCAGCATCGGCACGACGCAGATCGGGAAGTCGCCCGCGATGCCGCCGCCGATCTGGAAGAACCCAATCGAACCCTCGCCTGACTTGAGCGTCTTCGCGGTCTGCGTATACCAGCCGGCAAACGTGGCCATGTATTCGATGCCGGTGCGGACGGTATGCACGTTCTTGATCTCGCCGGTGATGACGCGGCCGGCATACATGTTGCCGAGGGTGGCGTCTTCCCAGCCGGGCACGATGATCGGCAGGTTCTTTTCGCAGGCAGCCAGCATCCAGGAATTCTTCGGGTCGATCTGGTAGAACTTCTTCAGCTTACCCGACCGGAGAATTTTATACATGAACTCGTGCGGGAAAAACCGTTCGGCCGCGCGGTCGGCGGCCAGCCACTCCTCGGCGACGGCGGCCTCGATGCGGCGCATGGCCTCTCCCTCGGGTATGCAGGTGTCGGTTACGCGGTTCATGTGCCGGTCGAGCAAGGCCTGCTCGTCATCGGCCGTCAGCGAGCGGTAGTGCGGCACGCGCTCGTAGTAGTCATGGGCCACGAGGTTGAAGATGTCTTCCTCCAGGTTCGCGCCGGTGCACACGATGGCGTGGATCTTGTCGCGCCGGATCATCTCGGCCAACGAGATGCCCAGTTCGGCGGTGGACATGGCCCCGGCGAGTGTCAACAGCATCTTGCCCCCGGCCTGCAGGTGGGCCTCGTAGCCCTTGGCGGAATCCAGCAGGGCGGCGGCGTTGAAGTGACGGTAGTTATGCGCGATGAACTTGGAGATGGGCCCCTTCTTTCGGGCGAGCTTGGCGTTGACCAGTTCGGGTTTGGGCTGGGCTTTGGCTTTCGTCTTCATCCCTCCAAGCAAGGTCACCGCCCCGGCCTTTGGCCACTCCAAAGTCCGCGCCGTTCTTGCCGTCCTATTGCCGTTCGTCGCTGGATGCTTGCGCCGCAAAGGGCTTTGCGAAATATCCCTGCGCCATGAAGTTGCTTCCTTTCCCCGTCCGGACGCTGCGGTTGGCGTTCGTCCTCGTTCTCGCTCCGCTTGTCGCGCTTCGCGCCGCCGACTTCCCCCACCAGACCAGTGATCTCCCGGCCGACCCCGCGATCCACTGGGGCAAGCTCTACAACGGCCTCCGCTACGCCCTCCTGCGCAACGCGGAGCCCAAGGGCCGCATCAGCGCCCGCCTCGCCATCAAGGCCGGTTCCCTTCACGAAAACGAGGATCAGCGCGGCCTTGCCCACTTCCTCGAACACATGGCGTTCAATGGGAGCAAGCACTTCCCCGCCGCCAATGTCATCGAGTTCTTCCAGAAGCTGGGCATGGACTTCGGTGGCGACACCAACGCCTCCACCGGCTTCGACCGCACCATCTACCAGCTCGAACTGCCCGACGCCAAGCCCGAGACCCTGCGCGAATCGCTCACCTGGTTCGCCGACGTGGCCGGCGGCATTCTCTTCGAGCCGGCGGAAATCGAAAAGGAGCGTGGCATCATCCTCAGCGAAAAACGCGCCCGCGACTCCGTCGGCCTGCGCACTTTTCTCGCTGAGATGGATTTCCTCGTGCCCGACACGCGCCTGCCCCAACGCCTGCCGATCGGCACCGAGGAAGTGCTGAAAAACGCCCCGCGCGAGCGCTTCCTCGAATACTACGACACTTGGTATCGTCCCGAGCGCATGGTGCTCGTGCTGGTCGGCGATCTCGAGCCCGCCGCCGTCGAGCCGCTCGTCCGCGAAATTTTCGGTCCGCTCAAGGCCCGCGCCCCCGCCCTGCCGGAGCCGCGCCTCGGCGTTGTCACGCCCACCGCCACGGTCGAGGCCCGTCTGCACACCGAGATGGAGGCCGGCGCCGCCAACGTCTCGATCCAGACTGTCGTGCCCTACGCGTTCGAGCCCGATACCGCCGCCGGCCGCTTGAAATATCTCCCGCGCACCCTCGCCCTGCGCATGCTCAATCGCCGTCTTTCCATCCTCGCAAAACAAGAGGGCGCGCCCTTCCTCGGCGGTATCGTCGGCGTGACCGAGCAGTTCGACCTCTTCCGCAACGCCTCCATCGAACTCAACTGCCGTCCCGACCAGTGGCAGGCCGCCCTGACCGTCGCCGAGCAGGAACTCCGCCGCGCGCTCGAACACGGCTTTCAGCCTGCGGAACTCGCCGAGGCGGTCGCCGAGATGACCAACAACCTCGATCAGGCCGTGAAGACCGCACCCACACGCCGCTCGGGCGGCCTCGCGCAGGATCTCGTCGGCGACCTCATTGACGACGCAGTCTCCACCCACCCCAACGCCGAGCAGGCGCTCTACCAGCCCGCCCTCGCCCGGATCACCCCCGAGATCTGCACCGCCGCCCTCCGCGCCGCCTGGTCCGAGGCCGCCGGCCGCAAGCTCTTTGTCACGGGTAATGTCCAGCTGCCCGACGCCGCCGCGGCCATCGCTTCCACCTTTCAGGCCAGCGCCGAGGTCGCCGTCGCGCCGCCGGCGAAGATCGAGCAGGCCGCCTTCGCCTACACCGACTTCGGCCCCGCCGGCCAGGTCGCCAAGCGCACCGCTGTGGACGATCTCGGCGCGACGCTCATCGAGTTCGCCAATGGCGTCCGTCTCAACCTCAAGGCCACCGACTTCGAGGCCGGCCGCATCCGCGTGAACATCCGCCTCGGCGGCGGCACGCTCACGCTGCCCATGGAACAGCGCGGACTCGGCGTGCTGGCCAACGTCGCCTTCACCACCGGCGGTCTCGGCAAACACAGCGTGGACGACCTGCAGCGCCTCCTCGCCGGCAAGACCGTGGGGCTCGCCTTCGGCGCGCAGAGCGACGCCTTCACCTTTGGCGCCGCCACCAATCGCGCCGACCTGCTCCTCCAGCTCCAGCTCTTCTGCGCGTTCCTGACCGACCCCGGCTACCGCCCCGAGTCGATCCGCCAATTGCACAAGATGGCCGAGCAAGTCTATCAGCGCCTGCCCCACACGCCCGACGGACCTTTCCAGCTGGAGATCGCCAACCTCCTCGCGGGCGGCGACCCGCGCTTCGGCCTCCCGCCCAAGGACGTGCTGCTCTCCCGCAGCCTCGACGAACTGAAGGCTTGGCTTAGCTCCGAATTTGCCCGCGCCCCGATCGAGATTGCGGTCGTCGGCGACTTCGAGACCGACGCCGTCGTCGCCGCCGTCGCGCAGACCTTCGGCGCCCTCCCGAAGCGAGACGCCAAGCCCGCCTACGAAGCCACGCGCCGGGTGACCCGCCCCGCCGCGCCGCTGGCCAAGGAATACACCATCACGTCCGAGATCCCCAAGGCCCTCGTACGCCTCTACTGGCCCGCCACCGACGGCCGCGACGTGAAACTCACGCGCCGCCTGCGCATGCTCAACGATGTCTTCGCCGACCGCCTGCGCGTCGAGATCCGCGAGAAGCTCGCCGGGACCTACAGCCCCAACGCCGGCGCCGATCTCAGCGACACCTATCCCGGCTACGGCTGGCTCGTCGCCGAGGCCGTCGTCGCGCCGGCAGACACCCGCAAAATCGCCGACGCCATGAAGAAGGTCGCCGCCGACCTCCACGCCGGCGAGGTGACCGCCGAGGAACTTGAGCGCGCCCGCCAGCCCATCCTCACCGCCCTGCGCGATTCCGCGCGCACCAACCCCTACTGGCTCGGCACCGTCCTCGCCGCCGCGCAGGAATACCCCGACCGTCTCGACTGGAGCCGCAACCGCTACACCGACAACGAAAGCATCACCGCCGCCGAACTCACCGCCCTCGCCAAGCAATTCTACGACCCCGCCAAAGCCAGCGAATTCATCGTGCTGCCGGTGGCGAACAAGGCCCAGTAACACTAATCAGCATAGGATGAGCATTCCAATCGAAGTCGTCGGCAAGATACGCAATGGCGACCATTCCGAGATGTGTGTGCGTGTTGAAGACGACACGAAGAGCACCGGAGGTTATCTTGTGTATCAGTGGTGGAAGAACTCCAACGGCCCGAATACCGGCGGTGCCTTCGATGATTGGGTCGAGTCGAAGCAGCAGCTCGATGAATATTTTGCCGCGACCGGGTGGTCGATCGACTGGGAACAGGCCGACATCCGATGAAAGGAGATTAGACTCAGCATTGAAGAAGTTGAGACCTGCTGAGCGGCGAGCCTTAGGTTGCGCGCCCCCGTAAGTCTCCGTGCTCTCTGCGGCCACTGTGTTAAACGGCATTGGAGATTGATCACTCCCTCTCCCGGACTGACCGGCCCGTTATGCCGGATTTCGTCCCATTGCGCCACGAGCCATAGACCAACCCAATCTTGCATCTCCGCCCTTGGCGACTAGCTTTCCCTCCGTGACCTCCGCGCACCTCACCGAAGCCGTGCTTGCACTCCCGGAAACAGAGCGCCTCGCGCTCGCGCGGGAGATCATCGCCAGCCTTGCCATTGATGAATCGCAGAAGACCGCGATCAGTGAAGGCGTGGGACGCATGGAAGACATCATCAAGGGCCAAACCACGGGACTGACCGAAAGCCAGTTCCGCGCGGCCCTGCGATGACCGTTGTCTATCACCCCGATTTCGCGGCCGACGTCCGGCGGTTCGCCAGCCAATACGGCACGATCTCAGTCCGGTTGGACCACCGCTTCCGTCTCGAGGTGGATGAGGCCATCGCTGTCATCAAAGATAATCCCACTTCAGCCGGACACTTTCTGAACACGGGTTCACTCGTTCTTCGCGAAGTCCGGCGCCGCAATCTGTATATCTTCCCGTTCTTCGTTCTCTACGGCCTGACTGAAACCCACCTTGTGTTCGGTTCGTTGATCCCCAGTGCCTCCGATCCGCTCACGTGGCTCAACCGGTTCAGTGATGCCACGGGCTCCTGAGTCTGGCGGCAATCCGCGGTTGTAAGCCAGTCATCACCGGCCTTTCATTCTTAACTAAGCAGCCACCGACAACCGCATCACGTATGAGCCATACCCCGAAACTCGGCTTCGTCTGCCCCATGCCGTGGACGCAAATGTCCGGCGATGATCGCGGGCGATTCTGCTACGCATGCAGGATGCAAGTGCCTAACTTATCCCTGCTTTCATTCGAGGAACGCCAACGCATCCTTGAACGTGCGCAGACCGAGAAAGTCTGCGGCACTTTTCTGGTCAGGCTATCGGGCGAGATGGTTACACCGGAGAAACCCCTGACCCCGAAAGAGCGCCTTGGCATCAGGCAACTGGGCTTGGCCGCATTGTCAGCAGGGGCCTTGGCTGTCGCCACCGGTTGCGTGAGTCCTCAGCAGACCACTCTTGCGACGCCCACCACGGAGGCAGCCACCACACCGACAGCTCAGAATCCTGCATCCACCGTGGACAATCCCAAAACCGAGGAAGAAACCATCATCCTGATGATTGGCCTGATCATTTGCGAAAAGCCTGCCCCGGTCAGGCCCAAGCTCCCGAACGGAAAATGGTAGGCCCTATTCCCATGCCGGCAAGAGCTGCCCTATTGCTCCAACTGTTTCCATGCTGATCAAGCACGCGCTCATCACTGCGCTGGTTACTTGGCTGATCATCCTCGGTGCGGCGCTTGGCTTAGCTGTCCATCGCAACGATGTAAGTGTGAAGAGCATCATTGAATACGCTTGGGGCGTATCCTTCGCCGTATGCATCTTGGGGGTTTTGTTTAGTAGCGGCGCATCGACCGGCGACACAATCGAACGCACGGAGGGCGTCGAAAAATCATCCCTCAATCGCGAAGGTTATCGGCAGGCCGACAGCCAGGATGCAGTTGTCGGCATCGCGTTTGGCACGATCGTTATGATCTCGGCACTGCTGATCTTCGGTGGCTCGTTGGCCACACTCTACCTCTTCTTCAATCAGTGAAACGGTAGCAGAGGTCGGCGCATAGCCACGCCCCGGTTAAACTCTGCCGCGAAAATTGCGCTACGACGCCTTACCCTCCTTCTCCGTGCTCTCCGCGACCCCTGTGTTAAACGGCATTTGGAGATCGATCCCTCCCTCTTCCGGACTGACCGCCCCGTTATGCCGGATTTCGTGCTGGTTCCGGGTTTCCGGCCGGGGTATTTCTGCCCGCCTATGAACTGGGAACGTTTCAAGTCGCTCTACTACACCAACCCAAAGCTCGGCCTGTCGCTCGACATCAGCCGCATGCCCTTCCCCGACGATTTCCTGACGACCATGCAGCCCAAGCTGCAGCAGGCCTTCGCCGACATGGCCGCGCTTGAGGGCGGCGCCATCGCCAATCCCGATGAGAACCGCATGGTCGGCCACTACTGGCTCCGCAACGCGGACCTCGCGCCCACGCCCGAGTTGAAACAGGCCATCACCTCGACCCTCGACGCCATCAAGGACTTCACGGCCAAGGTCCACAAGGGCGAGCTCACCGCGCCCGGCGGCGTGAAGTTCAAGGAAGTCCTCGTCATCGGCATCGGCGGCTCCGCCCTCGGGCCGCAGCTCGTCAACCACGCCCTCGGCCGCCTCAAGGGCGGGCGCGACAAACTGCGCGTCTCGTTCTTCGACAACACCGACCCCGACGGCATGGACTACGTGCTCAAGGAACTCGGCAGCCGCCTCAAGCAGACCCTCGTCATCGTCATCTCCAAGTCCGGCGGCACCGTCGAGACGCGCAACGGCATGCTCGAAGCCGCCGCCGCCTTCAAGGCCGCCGGCCTCGACTACCCGAAACACTTCGTCGCCGTCACCGGCGCGGGCTCGAAACTGGAACAGGTCGCCATCTCGGAAGGCTGGCTCGCCCGCTTCCCCATGTGGGACTGGGTCGGCGGCCGCACCTCCGAGCTTTGCGCCGTGGGCCTCCTGCCCGCCGCCCTGCAGGGCATCAAGATCGACCAGATGCTCGCCGGCGCCGCCGCCATGGACGAGGTCACGCGCAAGAAATCCCTCCGCGACAACCCCGCCGCCCTCCTCGCGCTCATGTGGTATTGGGCCACCGACGGCAAGGGCACCAAGGACATGGTCGTGCTCCCCTACAAGGACCGCCTGCTCCTTTTCTCGCGTTACCTCCAGCAGCTCGTCATGGAGTCGCTCGGCAAGGAGCTCGACCTCCAGGGCAACGTCGTGAACCAGGGCATCGCCGTCTATGGCAACAAGGGCTCGACCGACCAGCATGCCTACGTCCAGCAGCTCCGCGAGGGCGTGAATAATTTCTTCGTCACCTTCATCGAGGTCCTCAAGGACCGCAACGACGCCTCCCTCGAAGTCGAGCCCGGCATCACCACCGGCGATTACCTGCAGGGCTTCTTCCTCGGCACCCGCGACGCCCTCAGCGAGAAGAACCGCCACTCGATCACCATCACGGTCAACGAGGTCTCGCCGCGCTCGCTCGGCCAGCTCATCGGCCTCTACGAGCGCGCGGTCGGTCTCTACGCCTCGCTCGTCGGCATCAACGCCTATCACCAGCCCGGCGTCGAGGCGGGCAAGAAAGCCGCCACTGGCGTCATCGCCCTGCGCCTCAAGATCGCCGACGCCCTGAAGGCCGCCGGCGGCCGCGAGTTCACCGCCGAGACCCTTGCCGCCCTGCTCAACCAGCCCGAGAAGACCGAGCTGGTCTTCAAGCTCTTGGAACACCTCGCCGCCAACCCGGCCGGCCACGTCAAAAAGACCGTCCAGAAACCCTGGCACGAGTCCACCTACGCCTGGCAGGAGTAATACCCAATCCGCTCACCACGAAACACACCAAACACACGAAAATCGCAGTCGTCCGGGGAAATCCGGGAACCGCCCCCGCATTTCGTGTCTTTTGTGTATTTCGTGGTGATCGCCTCTGCCTGAAACGACAGTTGCAGAGCGGCCCGACAATCCTAAGGTCTCCTCCAGACATGCCCTCCTCCCGCAAAACCCTCTTCGCGCTGCTGCTGCTCACTCTCTCGTTGCTCGGCTTCTCCGGTTGCGTCGATCCCAAGCAGGATTCCTCCATCCCGTGGAACCGTCCGGCCACTTGGGAAGGCCGCATCCCCGGCATGGGTCAGTAACCCGGTCCTGAACGCGGCCGACCCCGCGCCCGCATGACCGCCCCGGCCGCCAATGCGTCGCTGACGCCCCAGCCCGGCCACCTCTACGTGGTGGCCACGCCCATCGGCAACCTCGCCGATCTTACCGAGCGCGCCCGCGCCATTCTGGGCGCCGTGGACCTCGTCGCCTGCGAGGATACCCGCACGACCGGCTCCATGCTCACCCGCCTCGGCCTGCACCGCGAGCTCGTCGCCTACCATGACCACAACGAGACCGAGGCCGCCGACCGCCTGGCCGACGCCATCGCCGCCGGCAAATCCGTCGCCGTGGTCAGCGACGCCGGCACCCCCGGCCTGAGCGACCCCGGTTTCCGACTCGTCCGCGCCTGCCGCCGCCGCGGGTTGCCCGTCGTCCCCGTGCCCGGCGCCAGCGCCCTGGTCGCGGTGCTCTCCGCCGCCGGGCTGCCCACCAACGGTTTTCTGTTCGCCGGTTTCCTGCCGCCCAAGTCCGCCGCGCGCCTCGCCTTTCTCAACAAATACCGCGACTTCGACTACACGCTGGCGCTCTACGAGAGCTGCCACCGCATCGACAAGTTCGCCGCCGAGATCGTCGAAACCCTTGGCCCCGACCGCGTCGTCTGCATCGCCAAGGAAGTCACCAAGCTCCACGAGACCTTCCACCTCGGCCTCTCCGCCGACGTCCTGGCCAAACTCACCGCCGGCAGCCTCAAGGGCGAATTTGTCGTCCTCATCGCCCCGAAGGATTTCACACTTTAGGCCCACGGAACACACAGAATACACGGAAATAAAATTCTCTGTTCTTCCGTGTGTTCTGTGTATCCCGTGGGCACTCTTTCTCCGTGTCATCCGTAGTTAAAAAGCCCGCCCTCGTCGCCGTCATCGATATCGGCAGCAACTCCATCAAGAGCCTCGTCGCGGCCCGCGCGCCCGACGGCCAGCTCGTGGCGCTAAAGCAGCGCACCCTTGATGCCCGCATCAGCGCCGGCATCAGCAAGGACAAGCCCGTCCTCAGCGAGGAAGGGATGACCCGCGGCCTGGGCGCCATTCGCGAACTGATCGAGGAGGTCGGCCAGCGCCGACCGGCCAAGATCCAGCTCGTCGCCACCAGCGCCGTGCGCGACGCCAGCAACGGCGCCGCCTTCCGCGAGCGCGTGAAGAAGGCTACCAAACACGACATCCGCATCCTCTCCGGCGACGAAGAGGCCAACCTCGTCGGTCGCGGCCTCACCTGCGACCCCGCCCTCGCCGAACTGCAGAATTTCTACGTCTTCGACCTCGGCGGCGGCAGCCTCGAGTGCCTCGCCTTCCAGAACCGCAAGATCCAGCAGGCGGTCAGTCTCCAGCTGGGCTGCGTGCGCCTGACCGAGAAGTTCATCAAGGATCCGGCCGCGCCCGTCCCGATGGAAACACTCGCCGAGATCGCCGCCCACGTGACCGCGACGGTCAAGGAAGCCGGGATCAATTTCAACCTGCCCGAGTCGGTGGCCATCGGCACCGGCGGCACTGTGACCACGGTCCGCGCCATCCTCGGAGCCCGTGAACAGCTCCGCGCCGAGGAAACCTCGCCCGCCGTCGGCACCGACCAGCTGCGCGAGCTGCTGACGACCTTGAGCGCCCTCTCCCTCGACCAGCGCAAGCGCGTGCCCGGCATGCCTTCGGCCCGCGCCGATGTCTTCCCCGCCGCTCTCACGACGGTGGTCGCCCTCGCCGAGTTGGGCGGCTTCGCCGGCTTCATCCACTCCTTCTACAACCTCCGCTGGGGCCTCGCCTCGGAGATGCTGGACCAGATGTGATTCCATGATGGAACCGGGACGCCCACGTCCCGGTTGCCGCTCCCATGGAGGGCCGGTCTCCGCATCGGCCGTGTCTAGCTTAGTTCCGGCCGGTGCGGAGACCGGCCCTCCAGCAAACATATCGCATCCTACGACCCCGTCCTAAAGCTTCCGCAGCCCCGCCAGCATCAGCTTGAAGTCCTTCGGCAGCGGCGCGCGCAGATCGAGCACTTTGGCGCTGACGGGATGCGCGAACACCAGATGTTCCGCGTGCAGCATCACGCGCGGTGGCACGGGGAGCGCGGCATTCGGTTTCCAACCATAGGTCTCATCGCCGAGCACCGGGTGCCCGATGGACTTCAGGTGAACCCGGATCTGATGCGTGCGCCCGGTGTGGATGCGGCAGCGCAGGTAGGCCGCTTGTCCGGCGAAAGTCTCCACCACTTCCCAATCCGTCCGCGACGGACGCCCGCCCTCGCCCACGGTCATCCGATGCCGGTGCACCGGGTGGCGGCTGATGGCGCGGTTGATCGTGCCGCTGGGGTCCTTCGGCACACCCGAGACCAGCGTGACGTATTCCTTTTGCAGCGAACGTGACGCGAATTGGTCGGCCAGCGCGCGGTGCGCGGCGTCGTTTTTCGCCACGACCAGCAGGCCGGTCGTCTCCTTGTCGAGCCGGTGCACGATGCCTGGCCTCTCCACGCCACCGACGCCGCTCAACTCGCCTTCGCAGTGGGCCAGCAGCGCATGGACCATCGTATCCTCGCCCGTGCCCACGCCCGGATGCACGACCATGCCCGACGGCTTGTTGAGCACGATGAGATGCTTGTCCTCGAAAACCACCTCGAGCGGGATGTCCACGGCCTTGAGTTCTGCCGGCTTCACTTCCGGAAAAGAGAACTCGATCACCTGCCCCGCCCGCACGTCATCCGCCTGGGCGATGACCTTGCCGTCAGCCTTCACCAAACCCGCTTCCAACGCTCGCTGAAACGCCGCCCGGCTGTGCTCGGGAAAGGCCGCCGCCAGCACCTTGTCGGCGCGTTCGCGGCGGGAGCCTTCGGGAACGGTGTAGGAGGTGGTCACGCTCCTGCATGTCATTCTGAGCGCAGCGAAGAATCCAGAGTATTATGCGCCAGGTGTGGCTGGATTCTTCGCCCGGTTCAGGATGACACGCTGAGGGAGGGCCCGCGTTGCTGCGGACCGCTCCTCAGCTTGGAATCATCACTTCCCCGCCGGCTTGGCGGTCTCCGCCGTCTGCGCGCCGCGCAACAGGGTCGCCGCAAGCGCATCCGTGGCCGAGCCGTCGCCGCCAGATTGCACGAGCACTTCGGGGGTGATCTTGATCTTGCCCTCGCTCACGAGCTTGAGGCTCTCAAGCAGCGTTACTCCCTGGGAGCCGATGGCGGCGGCGAGGAGTTCATAGCTTTCCTTTTTCGCCTGCGAGGTGATGCGGATGGTCTCGGCCTCGCCCTTGGCGGACTCGACCTGGGCGCGGGCGCGCTCGGACGCGGTGCGCACGGCAAACTCGGCCTCGACCAGCTGTTTCTGCTGATCGGCTTCCTCACGGGCGCGGATGAACTGCTTGCGGGTCTGTTCAGTCTGCTCCTGCTGCTGGAAGGTCTGCTTCTGGTTGAGCGCGACCTCGCGGTCGGTCTGGGTCTGGAGCAGCTGCTTGCCGGCGTCGGTGGCATCGAGGCCGATGGCACCGATGAAGGCGCCCTCGAACTTCAGTTTGTGCTCTTTGAACTGCTCGTCGATCATCCGGGTCGTGGTCGTCTCCACGCGGCTGCGCGTGGCAACGAACTCCAGGGCACCGAGTGTTTCGGCGACGTTGCGGAGGGCCGCGCGGACGGTCGGCAGAATCAAACGGGCCTCGAGCACCTCGAGTTCCTCGCCCTCCTGCTCATCCTTCACGATGCGGTCGGGATCGCCGAGCAGGGCCACCATGTAGGCGGCGTTCTCGGCCGTGACAGAAAGCGACAGGCGAACCTCCACGGGGAAGGTGAAACCGTCCTTGGAGCGCACGCGCACCGAGTCATCCCAACCCGGCTCGTTCCGCGCCGGCTGGTTGCCGCGCGCCGCGGTAGAGGGGCCGCGCTCCACATGCTGGTAGGTGTAAACACGCTGCGTCGTGCGGACCTTGATGACCTGAAAAGCATCGGGGTGCAGGTTGTAGGCGCCGGGCAGAAGCGGTTTGTTCCAGATGCCGCGATGGCCCGGCGGGACGATGTCCACGCCGTTCACCGAGGTTTTGTCGGACCCGTCGTAGGTGGTGCCGGCGTTGGCCTTGACCACGCCGACCTCGCCCGCTGACACGAAGGTCACGGGCTTCATCTGCACGCTGAAGAGTGCCGGGTTGAAACGATAGCGGCCGGGCGTGAGGATCGTGAGCTGCGGGCCGCGGCGGCTGTCGGGGCTTTCGAGGAATTTCCGCGCGTTGAGCATGTCGTCGGCCGATTTCCAGGCGGGCGCATAAACATCGCCCGTGGAGAGTGTGCGGCCGTCCTGGGCGGTGACGATGCCGAGCTGCCCCTCGGGGACGAGCACGGTGTCCACCTTGCGGACCTCGTAGGACCACGGCCAGTAGCCGAAATGCCAGCCCGGCCCGAGCACGTCGGCCTGCGGACCCTTCTCGCCCTTGAGCGCGATGATCTGCCCGGCGGGCAGATCGGAGCCGAGGGTCTTGATGACGAGGCCGGTCTCATCCTCGGCGACGTTCACCGCCGAGGCGAAGATCAGCACGCCCACGCCGATCAGCACGAGCAGCACGGCGGCGCCGCCGACCGAGCCCTTGCCCGCGGGCGTTTGGGAAAAGCCGCGCAGCGCGAATGCCACGAGTCCGGCAAAAAGAAGCAGACCGCCGATTACGAGTGCTGACATGATGATTCCTTCGTTGGGGTGATTAAGTTGAGCCCAAGAGCTACCGGCCGGCGCAGCGAAGTCAATGGAACGGCCGTTACGAATGCCCGGAGATTTTCAACGGGGCCGCGGCTCAGCGGGAGCTGAGCCCTCCACTTCAGACCACCACCTGGTCCAGCTCCGCCAACCAGGCGCGCTTCTGCGCCTCGGGCAGCAGGGCGACGTCGAAGCCGTTGCGCGCGATCTGCACGAGCTCGCGGCGTTCGAAACCGCTGCGGTCGGCGAGCGCGACGTATTCGTCGTTGATGCGATTGCCGAAGGAAATCGGATCGTCGGTGCTGATCGTCACCTTGACCCCCGCGTCGAACAGCCGGCGGATCGGGTGGTTCGCGAGGCTGATGCCGGGCATGAGCTTGTGGTTGCTGATCGGACACATGTCCAAGGCGATGTCCCGCTGGATCAGTTCCCGCACGACGGCCGGATCCTCAACCGCGCGCACGCCGTGCTCGATGCGGTGGGGGTTCAACTCGTCGAGCACGCGCTTCACGAAGTCGGCGCCCATGAACTCGCCCGCGTGGGCCTTGGTGTATTTGCCCGCCCTTCGCGCCGCCGCCCAGTAGGGCGCGGTCCAAGGCTCGAGCGGGGCGTCCTCAAAACCGTGCAGGTCGATGCCGGCGAGGTCGCGCCAGCCAAGGGCGTCTTCCAGCACGGGCCTCATCTTCGGTCCTGCGCCGTTGTGGTGGATGCCGAGAAAGACGCGTACCTCCAGTTCGTCCGGCACCGCGGCGATGATGGCGGAGAGCACCTCCTTGCCGTCAAGACCGAGAAACTCAAGCGCACCCGACGCAAAGCTCGTTTCGAGATACTTCACATTCTGCGCGACCAGCCGCGCGAAGATGACCTTGGCCGCCTCATGATAGCGCGCCGGCGTGGTGTACCAAGAGAACGCCATGTCGAGCAGGTCCTTCTCGAAATGCGCGAAGTCGCGGAACTTGAAATTATGCGGCCACGAGACCGGCGGTTGGGCGAACTCCGGCCGCACGCGGCGCAACAGCTCCAGCGGCAGCGCGCCCTCCAGATGCAAATGCGTTTCCGTCTTCGGCAGGGATTGCGCGAAGGCGAAGTGCGGGGAGTCGGAGATGGCGGGCATGATTGAAAGGATTTACTCCCGGAGCGTCATCCTGAGCACAGCGAAGGATCCAGGCGACGGCGGTGCGATCATGACACTGGATTCTTCGCTCCGCTCAGAATGACAGATGTCGTGATTGGGTCAGTTCCGTCGGCGGCCGAAGTTATTTCACCTTCAGCAGCTGGTCGGGATTCAGCTTCTTCAGGGCGGGCGTGGTGAACAGGCCGTCCTTGCGGATGAGCTTCCCGTCGAACCAGATTTCGCCGCCGCCGTATTCGGGCCGCTGGATGCTGACCATGTCCCAGTGCACGGCCGACTCGTTGCCGTTGCCGGCGCGCTCATAGGCCTTGCCGGGCGTGAAGTGGAAGGAGCCGGCGATCTTCTCGTCGAAGAGGATGTCGCGCATCGGCTCCGTGATGTGCGGGTTGAACCCGATGGCGAACTCGCCGATGTAGCGGGCACCGGCGTCGGTATCGAGAATCTCATTCAGGCGCTTCGTGTTGTTCGCGGTGGCCTCGACGATCTTGCCCTTCTTGAAGACGAGCCGGATGTTGTCAAAGGCGGTGCCGAGATAGACGGTGGGCGCGTTGTATTGGATGACGCCCTCGACGCTGTCCTTGACCGGGCAGGAGAACACCTCGCCGTCGGGAATGTTGCGCAGGCCGCCGCAGGCCTCGGCGCCGATGCCCTTGATCGAGAAGGTCAGGTCGGTGCCCGGGCCCTTGAGGTGGACGCGGTCGGTCTTGTTCATCAGGTCCTCCAGCGCGGCCATGCCGGGGCCGTAGCGGCGGTAGTCGAAGGTGCAGACCTTGAAATAGAAATCCTCGAACGCCTCCGTGCTCATGCCCGCCTGCTGGGCCATGGCGCTGGAGGGCCAGCGGATGACGACCCACTTGGTCTTGTTCACACGGTAATCGAGCACGGGCTTCATGGCCTTGGCCACGAGCTGCACCCGCTCCGACGGCACATCGGAGGTCTCGAAGATGTTCTCCGAGCCGCGCGCCGCGATGTAGGCCTGCATTTTCTGCATGCGGGCCAGTTCGATGCCGGAGGTGAGCTCGTATTGCTCCTTGCTCGCTCCCTTCAGCAGCTCGCGCGTGATGCGGGCCTTCTGGATGTTCACGTAGGGCAGCGCGCCGCGGTAGCGGGCCGCACGGACCAACGCGATGACAAACAGGTCGGGCACATCGAAGGCGTCGATCAGGACTCGCTCGCCTTTTTTCAGGTCGCAGGAAAAGCCGGTCAGAACCTCGGCCAGCCGGGCATAACGGGGATCACTCATGGGCGTTACTAACGCGGCAGACCGGGAGGCATTCAATCCCAAACATGCCTCACGTTTCTGTCATCCTGAGCGCAGCGAAGAATCCAGCGATCACGGCACCGGGAGGGCCACCGAGTCTTGTGGGCGGCCAGCTTGCTGGCGCCACAGTAAACACGAAATTTTCGTGGCGTGAGCAAGCTCACCGCCCACCCAGCGGGGTTCGGAGACCCCTCCTACAAAAACCTCACAGCGGCGGATTCGACGCCAGCACCGGCTCGCCCCGCGGGAAGCAGATCTTGCCGACCGCCTCGTCGAAGTCCGACGCGCCGCGCAGAATGTCGATTTCCAGACGAAGATAATAGCACGGCAGGGGGATCCTGCGCGTCGTGTCGATGCGCACCGCGTCCTTCTCCGTCGTGATGACCATGTCCACACGCGCTTCCAGCGCCTCGTGAAAGACCGCCTGCAGCTCGTCGGTCGTGAACCGGTGGTGATCGAGGAAGCGTTTGGTGTAGTCCAGCCGCGCGCCGGTCTCGCGCAGGAAGCCCTCGAAGCTCTCCGGTGCGGCGATGCCGCTGAAGGCGCCGATGCGCTTGCCGGCGATCGCGGAGAGCGGCAGCCGCTCCCCGCCGTCGATGCGCTGGAGATACTGCGGCTTGTGTGCGCACTCGATGATTTCGGCGTCGGGGTTGAAGCGGCGGATCATCGCCTCGAGCTCGTCGTCGCGCACGCCCTTGGACTTGGTGAGGAAAACGTAGGACGCGCGCTTCAGGTGCTTGATGGGCTCGCGCAGGATGCCGCGCGGCAGGAGGAAGCCGTTGCCGAAGGGGTTGGTCTTGTCCACCAGCAGCAGGTTGAGGCGGCCCTTGAGCGGCAGGTATTGGAAGCCGTCGTCGAGCACCAGCGTGTCGCAGCCGAACCGCTTGATCGCGTAGGCCCCGGCCTTCACGCGGTCCTTGTCCACGAGCACGACCACGCCGGGCAGGTTGCGCGCGAGCATGAACGGCTCGTCGCCGGCCACCTCGGAGTCGAGCAGCACGGTCTTGCCGTCGCTCACGATGCGCGGCGGGGCGTCCTCGGTGTGGTTGAGCCAGAACCACCATTTTTTCCAGAACGGCGGAGCCTTGCTCTTGTAGCCGCGACTGAGGATGGCGACCTTCCGGCCGCGGTCACGGAGCGCGCGGGCGAACTTCTCCACCACGGGGGTCTTGCCCGTGCCGCCGACGGTGAGGTTGCCCACCACCACCACGAGGCAGCCGAGCGGCTGGTCGCGCAGGATGCGCTTGCGGTAGAGCCACCAGCGCAGCTGCACAATGCCGCTGAAAAGATACGAGCACGCCTGCAAAAAGGCCCCGAACACAACGGCCGGCATGTCCTCGCGCCGGCCCATGATCACGTCGATGGCGAATTGCTCGAATTGGTCGGCCTTATGACGGAACCAGCGGTTGGGCATGCACAAAATAGGCTTTGACGCTTGAAAGGGGTGGTTAGTCAGTGTGTGTTAGCCGCTGGTGTCCGCACATGCAACACCGGCCTCACTTTTCACCATGAGCTACAAACTCTTCATTCCCGGACCGATCGCGGTCTCCGAGAAAACCCTGCGCGCGATGGCCCAGCCGATGATCGGCCACCGCAGCAACGACTTCGTCGCGCTCTACCAGTCCATCCAGCCGGACCTGCAGGCCCTCTTTTTCACGCAGGATCCGGTCTATATCAGCACCAGCAGCGCCTGGGGCGTGATGGAAGGCGCCATCCGCAACCTCACCCAGAAGAAGGTGCTGTGCTGCATGAACGGCGCGTTTTCCGACAAGTGGCTTGATGTCGCCCAGCGCAGCGGCCTCGCCGCCGCCGGCCTGAAGTCCGAATGGGGCCAGCCCGTGGACCCCGAGGCCCTCCGCAAGGAACTCGCCACCGGCCAATACGACACCGTCACCCTCATCCACAACGAGACCTCCTGCGGCTGCATGAGCGACCTGCCGGCCATCGCCGCCGTGCTGAAACAGTTCCCTGACGTCATCAGCATCGTGGACACGGTCAGCTCGTTCAGCGCGATGCCGATCAAGAAGGACGAACTGGGCATCGATGTCATCATCACCGGCTCGCAGAAGGCCCTCGCCCTGCCCCCCGGCCTCTCGCTGCTCACGCCCTCGAAGCGCGCCCTCGCCCGCGCCGCCCTCTGCAAGACCCGCGGCTATTACTTCGACCTGCTCGAGTTCCAGAAGAACCACGAGGCCGGCATGACCCCGAGCACGCCGGTCATCCCGCTCATCTACGCCCTCAAGTCCAAGCTCGAGGACATCAAGGCCGAGGGCGCCGAGGCCCGCTACGCCCGCCACGCGCGCCTGAACAAGACGGTGCGCGACCATGTGCTCGCGAAAGGCTTCAAGCTCTTCCCCAAGGAGGGCCACGGCTCCGTCTCGCTTAACTGCTTCGCCAACACGCTCAACGTGGACCTCGCCGCGCTGAACAAGATTCTCAAGTCGAAGCACAAGCTCGTGATCGACGGCGGCTACGGCAAGCTCAAGGGCCTGACCTTCCGCATCTCGAACATGGGCGACGAAACCGACGAGACCATCGCCGCGATGCTGAAGTCGCTCGACGCCGCGCTTGCCGAGCTGGGCGCGAAGTAAGGCGACCACAATCCCACGCGACAAACTTCCAAGGCGCGCCACCCGGCGCGCCTTTTTTGTTATACTTGAGAGCGGCCAAAGCGACCGAACATAATACCAATTCCCACCCCCGTCATCCTGAGCCCCGCGAAGGATCCAAGCCTCACCCGAACCAGTTCGCAGCCAAGTCATCCCAATCGGCATTCGCCGTCTCAATCAGCTCGATCTTCCTCTTTCGCGTCCAGCCTTTGATTTCCTTCTCCCGCGCAATGGCGTCGCGCACATCATGAAACTCCTCGAAACAGACCAGCGTAATCACGCGATACTGCTTGGTGACCCCTCGACGGCCCCGGTTCGGTGCTGCCAGACTCGCGTGCGCAGGTCCGTTGTCACACCAACATAGAGTGTGCCATTTTTCCGACTCGCGAGCAGGTAAGTCCAGGCGCGGCGTTGTACAGGCATGACGTGGGTTCTCCCCTTGGATCCTTCGCGCGGCTCAGGATGACGCAAGCGGTCATTCCCCGTTCATCCGCAACCGTTTTCCCTCGCACACACGCGCCCGCGCGCGGCTCGCGTAAAAAGTATTGCTTGTCATTCCGCGTGGCGCCGCCTAACGGCTCGCCCCCACATGAAGACACTGGTCATCGCCGAGAAGCCTTCCGTCGCCGCCGATCTGGCGCGCGCGCTCGGCAAAGTTCCGAAGAAAGGCGACCATTACGAGAACGACGAATATGTGATTTCGTCGGCGGTCGGCCATCTGGTGGGACTTCAGATGCCCGAGGACATCGACAAGAAGAAATACGGCTTCTGGCGGCTCGAGACTCTCCCGATCATTCCCGACGAATTCGAGCTGATGCCCCTGCCCGAGGGCAAGGATCGCTTCGCCCAGCTGAAAAAACTCCTCGCCCGCAAGGATGTCACCGCCGTCATCAACGCCTGCGACGCCGGCCGCGAGGGCGAGCTGATCTTCACCTATATCTACCAGCTCACGAAGTGTAAGAAGCCGTTCTCGCGGCTGTGGATGTCGTCCATGACCAACGAGGGCATCCAGGCGGCGTTCAAGAGCCTGCGCACCGCCGAGCAGATGCAGGGCCTGGCCGACGCCGCCCGCTGCCGCAGCGAGGCCGACTGGCTCATCGGCATCAACGGCACCCGCGCCATCACCAAGCGCATGTTCGGCTCCCGCGCCGGCAACGTCGCCTCGGTCGGCCGCGTGCAGACCCCCACCCTCGCCATCGTCTTCAACCGCGAGCTGGAGATCCGTAATTTCAAGCCCCGCGGCTACTGGCGCATCACCGCCAAGTTCGGCGTGGCGAAGGGCGAATACGAGGGCGTTTACCAGCGCCCTGACTTCAAGAAGTCCGACGACGAGCACGACCGCGTGGACCGCGTGTGGGACGAGGCCATGGCCAAGGCCGTCCACGCCGCCTGCGCGGGCCAGCCCGTCGCGAGCGTCACCGAGGAAAAGAAGCCTGCCACGCAGATCGCGCCGCGCCTCTACGACCTCACCACGCTCCAGCGCGAAGCCAACAGCCGGTTCGGTTTTCCCGCCAAGCGAACGCTCCAGATCGCCCAGGCCCTCTACGAGCGCCACAAGATGATCACCTATCCCCGCACCGACTCGCGCGCGCTGCCGGAGGATTACATCCCGCTCGTCCGCCAGACCCTCGCCAACCTGCACGGCGACCTCAAGGTCCACGCCGAGCGCGTGCTCGACAAGGGCTGGGTCCAGCCGAACAAGCGCATCTTCAACAACGCGCAGGTCTCCGACCACTTCGCCATCATCCCGACCCAGCACGAGGCCAAGCACCTCGACGAGGCTGAGGCCAAGCTGTTCGACATGATCGCCCGGCGCTTCGTGGCGACGTTCCACCCGGTCGCGGAGTTCGACGTCACCACGCGCATCAGCACGGTCGCGACACACAATTTCAAGACCGAGGGCAAGGTTCTCACCTCGCCGGGCTGGCTCGCGGTCTATGGCAAGACGACCGTGGACGAGGATTCCGCCGACTCCAAGGCCCTGCCCGCCCTCTCGCCCGAGGACAAGGCCAAGGCGAAAACCCTTTCCGCCGAGCTGCACGCCGAGTCCACCAAGCCGCCGCCGCGCTACTCCGAGGCCACGCTGCTCTCCGCCATGGAAGGCGCCGGCAAGCTCATCGACGACGAGGAATTTGCCGAGGCCATGAAGGAGCGCGGTCTGGGCACACCCGCCACGCGCGCCGACACCATCGAGGGTCTCGTCAACCAGAAGTATCTCGACCGCAACCAGCGCGAGCTCGTCCCCACGGCCAAGGCCGAGCAGCTCCTCCAGTTCCTCGGCGCCGTGAAGGCCGAGAACATCACCAGCCCCGCCATGACCGGCGAATGGGAGTGGCACCTCCGCGAGATGGAGCACGGCAAGTTCGCCCGCGAGAAGTTCATGGCCGAGATCGTCAAGGAGACGAAGGGCATCGTCGAGCGCGTGAAGGGCTTCGAGGAGGACGACTCCGTCGCCCGCACCACAGACATCATCTCCCCCACCGACGGCAAGCCGCTGAAGGAAACGCTCCGCGGCTACAAGTCGCAGGACGGCGAGCTGATGGTCTACAAGATCGTCGGCGGGCGCCGCATGGAGGAACCGGAGGTCAAGCAACTCGTCGAAAACCGGCAGGTCGGCCCGCTCGACGGCTTCATCTCCAACAAGACCCGCAACCGTTTCTCCGCCGTGCTCAAGCTCGCCCTCGTCGAGGAGGAGAAGAAGGGCGAGGTCGTGAAGAAGTGGAAGACCGAGTTCGACTTCGGCGACAAGGTGGACATCGGCACGCTCACCCCGATCTGGTCGGATCCGAAGACCGGCGCCGACCTCTGCGAGAGCGGCAGCAGCTTCATCGTCCGCGAGAGGAAGTCCGACGGCACCTGGGAGCAGACTTTTCGCATCGGCCGCATCATGTGCCAGAAGCCCATCCCCGCCGAGCAGGTCATCAAGCTCGTCGGCGAGGGGAAGACCGACCTCATCGAAAATTTCATTTCCAAGAAGGGCCGCCCCTTCAGCGCGTTCCTCAAGAAGGAAGGCGGCAAGTTCGCCTGGGAGTTCCCGCCGCGCGCCCCGAAGCTCGACAAGGACGGCAAGCCCATCGAGCGCAAGGCCCGCGCCAAGGCCGACCTCTCCAAGGCCACGGTCCTCGGCGAAAGCAAGACGCACCCCGGCGGCCAGCTCGTCGAACTCGGCGACGCCTACTACGTGCGCAAGCCCGACCAGGACAACCGCCAGGTCTTCAAGCTCTCGAAGAAACTCTGCGAGGTGAACCTTCCCGTCGAGCAGGTGCAGAAGCTCCTCTCCGACGGCCGCAGCGACCTGATCGAGGGCTTCGTCTCCAAGCGTGGCAACAAGTTCAGCGCCTACCTCGTCCTCGCCCAGAAGCAGGACAAGGCCGACTTCGAGTTTCCTCCTCGTTAAGGAGAGTGGTGGAACTCGCGCTCCGCGCGGGTTTTCGCAGACACGCCGGGCCCAGTCCGCGACGGGGCGGGGGCTCCACCTTCGCCCCACCCGCTTGCACTCCCCTGAAACCTGCGGACATTGACCGCGTCTTACCCACCGTGACCACCCCGCAACGTCTGGCTGTCTCCACCCTGGCCATGCTGACCCTTGGTCTCGGCGCCTTCGGCTACAGCGAATACACCGCCCGCCGCGCCGCCGAAGAACGTTTGAGTCAGCTGCAGCAGGAACTCGCCCGCCGCCAAGCCGCCAGTCCCGAGAAAGCCCCGGCCGTAACGGCCGTGACCGAGTCCGTGCCTGCACCGGTCGAAGCCCCACCCGAGCCTTCGCTGCCCGCCACAGCCGAAGTTGCCTCAACCGCCCCCTTGCCCCGGGGTGGCCCCGGCAGCGACTGGCAGGCGATCATGGATTCACCCGAGGTCCAGCAGCTCATGAGCCTGCGCGCCCGCGGCCAGTTGGATGGCCGTTACTCCGCGCTCTTCGCCAGGCTCCGGCTTTCGCCCGCCCAGCTTGAGCGCCTCCAGCAGCTGCTGGTGGACAAGCAAAACACCTCGCGCGATGTCGCCGCCGCCATGCGCAGCCAAGGCCTCTCCACCCGGCGTGAAAACGCCGACCAGATGCGCTCGCTGGTGCAGACCGCCAACGCAGAGATCGACAACCAGATCCGCAGCGAGCTGGGCGAAGCCGTTTTTTCCCAATATCAGGAATACGAACGCACCCAGCCGCAGCGTAACTTCGTGGACCGAGTCCAGCAGCGCCTCAGCTACACCAGCGAGTCGCTCAATGAGCAGCAGGCCAGCAGCCTGGTGGCGATCCTCGCCCAAACCTCCAGCTCGCAGACCAATCCGGGCCGGGGCGCCTTCGGCGGACGCGGTGGCGGCAACGTCACTCTGACCGACGAAACCATTGCCCAGGCAGGCTCCTTCCTCTCAAGCAGTCAGGTAAAGGCCCTGCAGGAACTGCAACGCGAACAGCAAGCCCAGGCCGAACTCGCCCGCCGCGCCCGCGAAAATTTCAACGCGCGCCGCTCATCCGGCACCGGCACGCCCTGAGTCGCGGGCCATTGTGACCTGCAACAGCAGACGCAAAAAAGCCGCGTCCGATCAGGAACGCGGCTTGCTTCTGCGGGGCGGCCAACGACGGCGGCCCAGTGCGCAGCAGGCTCAGCTTTGGGTCTTCTTGGCGGCCGCGTCCTTGTCCTGCTTCTTCTCTTTTTTGCCGGCGCCCTTGCACTTTTCACAGTTGTTGTCGGCCTTGGCGGCCTCAACACAGCATCCGTGGGTGCATTGGTCGCCCTTGGATTCGGCTTTGGCGCAGCAGCCGGCGGCCTTGGCGGGCATTTCCTTGTCTTTCTTTTCGCCCTCTGCCTGCAGGGCCATGGCCGTGAAGCCGAGAACGAAGGACGCGACGATTATACGGAGGGATTTCATGGTTGTGGGGGTTAAGATTGGCCGCGGGATCCCGTGGCCGGGTAAATGAGTTCTTCCGGGGCTTTAAAGTGGTGCGCCATGAGGGAATCGAACCCTCCTCTCATGCTTGGGAAGCACGCATAATAGCCGATATACTAATGGCGCGTCTGGAACGACGCGCACTAAAGCCCGGCGCTACCCTCTCCGCAAGTCCGCAATGTCCAGCGCCGTAAGCCGGCGCCCCCGCATCCCTCAGTAATTCCGCCGGCCTTCCAGAGCGCTCTTCAGTGTGACGGCATCGGCGTAAAGCACCCCGCCCCCGCTGGGCAGACCAAATCCGATGCGCGTGATTTTCAGGCCGGCTTTGGGCAATCGGTCCGTGAGGTAATGACAAGTGGCCTCGCCTTCCACGTCGTTGGACAGGGCGAGGATGAGCTCGGTCAACTCGCCCGACTCCACGCGTGCGATCAGCGTCGCCAGGTTCAGGTCCTCGGGCGCTACGCCGCGGATGGGGGACAATTTGCCATGCAGCACATGATAACGCCCCCGGTAGGCGCCGGAGCGCTCTAGCGCGGCGAGATCCTGTACGTTTTCCACGACGCAGACCTGGCCGATGCGCCGTTTCTCGTCGGCACAGATCGCGCAATGTTCCTCCTCGGCCAGATTCCCGCACACTGTGCAGCGCCGCACACTCCGTGCGGCCGCCTCCAGGGCCGTGACCAGCTGCGGCAGCCGTTCCGGCTTTTCAACGAGCAGATGCAGTGCAATCCGCTCGGCCGACCGGTAACCGACACCCGGTAACTGTTTGAGGGCCTTTTGCAGCTGTTCGAGCGCGGGAGTCATGGGATTTCAGAATGACGACTTACGAATTGCGATTGGGTTAAGACCCTCACACCCGGGGCTTCATTCATTCGCAATTCGTCCCTCATAATGCCTCAGAACATTCCCGGCATCTGGAACCCGGCGGAGATGCGCTGCATCTCGGAGTCGCTGAGCGCCTTCGCCTTTACGGCCGCCTCCTGCACGGCATTCAGCAGGGTCTCCTCGACCAGCCTCGGGTCCTCCTTGAGAAACTCGGGGTCGAGCTTCAGGGCGATAAACTTGCCTGCGCCATTGATCTTAACCTGCACGGCGCCACCGCCGCTGGAAACCTCCAGTTCGCGAGTCTCGAGGGATTTTTGCATCTCCTCGATCTTCGTCTGCATCTTTTTCGCCTGTTTGAGTAATGTGCCTACGCCGGCCATGGGAATGAAGGGAAGGGTTGGTGATTCGATCCATCAATGGACAGGAACGGGCCGGAATCACGAGATTTTTCCGGCTGCTCTCGCCGCCCGAACCGGTTCGCAGCAAATTCTCGACGCGCGAGCACCTTTCGCCCTGGCTCGTGTCTTCATGGCCGTGAAAATATCGCTGCTCTCCTTCCTCCTGCCCGGTTTTGCGCTGGCCGCCCCCTTTGTCGCCATCCGCGACGGCGAGAGCTTCACCTACAAGGTCGGCTTCTCGGTCTTCAGCCACGCGGGCGACATCGAGATTTCCGGCGCCAACCCCAAGGACACCGCTGACCGCATCGCCATCACCGTGGACACGCGCTCGCGCGGCTTCGTGCGTGGGCTATACGAATTCGACAACAAGGCGGTGGCCGACGTGGAGCTTTCCAGCGGACGTCTGTTGCGTGTGACCGAGAACGGTTCCGATCCCAAGCGTCCCATCGACACCAAGTTTGTCATCGATTACACGGCCCGCACCGCCACCTTCACCGACCGCGTTCGCACCGGACGCAGCAACCGGCTGACGTTGCCGGAGGGCGGCGATCCGATCGACCTGATCAGCGCGCTCGTGCAAACCCGCGACTGGAACCTGAAACCCGGCGAGAAACGCGAGGTCGTCGTGCAATTCGGCCGCGATTTCTACCCGATCACGATCCTGGCCGAGGGTTACGAGGAGGTGCGCACCCCGCTCGGCAGGTATCGCACGCTGGTCCTCGTGCCGCGGATGGAAAAGGAACCCAAGGGCCTCTTCAAACGCGGAGGCGAGGTGAAGGTTTGGATCGCCCAGGATGGTTCCCGCCTGCCCGTGAAGATGCAGCTCAAGCTCAACTTCGGCGCCGCCACCCTGCTGCTCAGCAAGTATCAGCCGCCCAAGGGGTGAGGGCAGCCCTAGCGGCGCCCTAAGCGCGCCGGACGGCGGTCACAGGCCGCCGCTACAACTTCACCCAAAACCGCCAGGGCTTGGCCGACCAGACCGGCCCGGCGTAGTCCACCCCGATCCTTGGTCCACGACTCAATTGCGTGCGAGTGAGCTTTATTCCGTGATCCTCCAGGTGCAGACCGCTCGCGGGCACGGCCGATGCCCCGTTCAGCCGGCGATCGATGCCAAGTCGTTTCGTGAGCCGGCCGGGACCGTTGACCTGTGCCAAACCGCGGATCAGCACCGCCGCCGGATGCCCGGCGGGTCCGGTCACGAGGTTTAGCATCTCGTGCAGGCCATAACACAGGTAAACATACCAACACCCTCCCGCCTGATACATGACTTCGGTGCGGGCCGTGCGTCCCTTGCTCGCGTGACACGCGAGGTCGGCTTCACCGTGATAGGCCTCCACCTCCGTGATCAGGTGCAGTTCCCGCTCCCCCGCATTGGTCCGAACTAACATCTTGCCCAACAGCCACCTCGCCAAGACCACGGTATTCCGACCCTGAAACTCGGCGGGCATGATGACGCGTGGCATGGAATCGGACATAGCGCTCAATATGCGGCTCGCAAGCGGGTGATCAGCACGCAGGATTTGCGCTTCGAGGGCGATTTCGTGCGCAACGTAAATAAAGCCTTGATTACCCCATCCCGACTCCCCTTATTTCGCCCCTTTGAACTTATGAAAGCCACTATCAAAACACAGGGGAAGCAGTTCTCGGTCAGCGAGGGCGATATCCTCATTGTGAACCGCTATCCCAAGACCGAAGCGGGTTCCACGGTCGAAATCAACGAGGTCCTCGCCGCTGGCGAGGGCGAGAATTTCAAGGTCGGCACCCCCTTCCTTTCCGGCGCTTCCGTCAAGGCCAAGGTCCTTGAGAACAAGCGCGGCAAGAAGGTCATCGTCTTCAAGAAGAAGAAGCGCAAGGGCTACGAGAAGAAGCGTGGCCACCGCCAGGAACTTTCCGTCATCAAGATCGAATCCATCAAAGCCTAAGGAACCACTGCCATGGCACACAAGAAAGGTCAGGGAACATCCAGCAACGGTCGCGACAGCGCCTCGCAGCGCCTCGGCGTGAAGGTTTTCGGCGGCCAGAAGATTCTCGCCGGCGGCATCATCGTCCGCCAGCGCGGCTCCAAGCACCATGCCGGCAAGGGCGTGGGCATCGGCCGCGATTGGACGCTGTTCGCGCTTCGCGACGGCACCGTCCAGTTCGACAAGGCCCACCGCAAGGTGAACGTCGTCTGAGCCATCCGCTCGTCGCTTTCATATCCAGGCGCACCCGCAAGGTGCGCCTTGTTTTTTGCCCGGGCTAGCATGTCGGCAGACAGATAGAATGGCCGCCCTCTGGCGGATGCTTGCAGCCTGTCGTCGATTTCCCTTCTCTCCCTCCATGTCCGAACGGCTTAAGGAACTTCAGCGCCTGCGTGCCGCCGCGCAGGAACAAGTCGCTTGGCTCGACCGGGAGATCGCCAGGGAGCAAAGCCTCCCCCGTCCGGCGCGTCCGGTCGAAAACCCCAGGATTCCGGCTGCAGGAGGCGCGAGGCCTCCCTCCGGCGAAAGCACGTCCCCGCTCGACGCCGACAAGCTAATCGAGCGCTACCAAACCAGCGGTGGAACCATCAAGGACGAGGTCAAGCGAGGCTGTTTCATCTACTTCTTCGGCGCCATGGGCCTGCTGATTGCCGGCGTGGTTATCTTCTACCTGCTCCGGCGAGAATGACCTCCATTCAGGACCGGTTCCCCCACTGCCCGCGACCAGCTTAGCTGCCTTCCGGTTTCTCGGCCGGAGCGGCTTCGACCGGAGCCGCTTCGCCCTGGGGAAGACTCATCTGGTCTTCCTCGGTCTCATCCAGCCCCATGTCGGCATCACCGGCCGGGCGCGGATTGGCTGAAGTCTGCAGCCACGCATCAATCTGGCGCGGCGAAAGCACGTCAGAAGCGGGCAGCTCATCGAGGGACTTGATTCCGACAAATTCAAGGAAGGCCTCCGTCGTCCCGTATTGGATGGGACGACCCGGGAGATCAGCCCGGCCAACGATGTAGATCAGGTCTCGCTCCAGAAGTTTCGTGATGCCGGCCTCGGCCGACACCCCGCGGATCTGCTCAATCTCGGCGCGGGTCACGGGCTGACGATAGGCCACCACGGCCAGCGTCTCCAGAGATGAGGGACTCAGCCGCACCGGGGGCGGTTCGTTGCGCAGCAGGCGCACCCAGCGGGCAAAGCGCGGATGACTGGCCAGTCGCCAGCCCATGGAGCCCTCGACCAACACCGTCTCGCTGCCGGTCGCCTGCATCTCCAGCGAGATCGCCTCCATCGCCTCGCGGATCTCCGCCGCGGTGACCAGGGTCGGCACATCGCGATAAAATTCATCGTCCTCCACCGGCACCGCGACCAGCGCATCGGTCGACTCAACGGGAGCCTCCCCCGCCACGGCCGGCACCGGTGCCGCCTCCGTGGTTTCGGCCGCACCTGCTCCGGGCGCATCCCCTGCGGGCGCATCCTCCAGCGGCAGCGAGGTGGCCTGCTCGTGGAAACGGCTCACGGCCGTCTGGATGTCCTTGACCGAAAGGGGGCCGTTCGAGGCGAACAGCATCACTTTCAAAACGCGCTTGAGATCGAATGCCATGCGGGAAGCCCTCACAAAAAGCCCCGCCCTCCCACCCTAGCAACCCATAAAATGCACCGATCCCCGATGGCCACCGTCCAGCAAAAAGGCCGCCCTCTCGGCGGCCTTGGCTTGCAGGTGATCGTCCCCGCCCAAACCCGGTAACTCAGATGTGGATCGCCTTGCCATGCGTGGCCAGCGCCGCCTCACCCAGCGCCTCGGACAGCGTCGGATGCGCGTGGATGGTGTCATGGATCTCGTCCACCGTGGCTTCGAGGTTCATCGCGAGGCCATATTCGGCAATCAGCTCGGTGGCCTCGGCACCGATGATGTGCACGCCGAGAATTTCGCCGGTCTTGGCGTCCGAGATAACCTTCACAAAACCCTCGGTGTCGCCGGACGCGACAGCCTTGCCGACCGCCGTGAAGGGGAATTTGCCGACCTTGTAGTCGACTTTCTTCTCCTTGGCCTGCTTCTCGGTAAGACCCGTGCTGGCCACCTGCGGCTGGCAGTAGGTGCAGCCGGGGAAGAGACCGACCTGCTTCGGCTTGGCGTGGCCAAACATGCCGTCCACCGCCTGGATGGCACGGAACGACGCGACGTGCGCGAGCCACGGCGGCCCCTGGATGTCGCCGGCGGCGTAGATGCCGGGAGTGCTCGTCTGGTAATTGGCGTCCACCTTCACGAAGCCGCGATCGAGTTCCAGCTTCACCTTGGGTGAGACCAGTCCGTCGAGATTGGCGGTGATGCCGACGGCCACGAGCACGCTCTCCACCTCGAGTTCGGTCTTGGCGCCGTCCTTCACGAGGTCGAGCTTCACGCTCTTGTCGCCCACGCGGATGTTGTCGCTCTTGGTGCCGGTATGGATGGCGATGCCCTGCTTGGTGAAATTGCGCTCCAGCACCTTGGCGACCTCCTCATCCTCGACGGGCAGAACCTGCGGCAGCATCTCGATGAGGGTCACCTTCGAGCCGAAGGCGTTGAAGAAATACGCGAACTCCACGCCGATGGCGCCGGCGCCGATGATGGCGATGGACTTCGGCGGAGCCTTGGCCGCGAGCGCTTCGCGCGAGGTCAGCACCCGCGCCCCGTCCACGGGCAGGCCGGGGAGGGTTTTCGGACGCTGGCCGGTGCAGAGCAGGATGTTTTTTGTCTTGAGGAACGAGCCCTTTTTGTCGCCGGCGGTGATTTCCACCATGCCGGGCATCACGACGGAGCCCTTGCCGACGATGTAGTCCACCTTGTTCTTCTTGAAGAGGAACTCGACGCCCTTGGCCATCTGAGCCGCGACGCCGCGCGAGCGCTCCACGACCTTGGCAAAGTCGAACGACGCGCCGGTCACGCTGAGGCCGTAAGCCTCGGCCTTCTGGATCTTGAGGTAGAGCTCGGCGCTCTTGAGCAACGCCTTGGTCGGGATGCAGCCCCAGTTGAGGCAGGTGCCGCCCGCGCGCTCCATCTCGATGACCGCGACCTTCTTGCCGAGCTGTCCGGCACGGATCGCCGCCACGTAGCCGGCGGGACCGCCGCCGATGATGACCAAGTCGTAGATTGCGTCTGACATAGTGGGAAGTTGTGAACGGGGAAAGTCGCCCCCCTCCCGCCCTCCGTCAAACGGAAACTCCGACCCAACCGGACCGGAAAAACGCCCACCGCCAACCGCAGGCCTTTCTCCGCCCAGCTAGTTGTTCCCTGCTCCTGGTTCCTTGGCCCTGTTTTGGCCGATGGGCCCTTGGTGTCCGAGATGTCGCCGGCGCCGCGTTTCAGACATCAATCACGTCGTCCCGCTTGCCCGGGCCCGGGGGGCGGGTCGGCGGCTTGGTCGGCGAGGCGAGCAGGCGGTTGATGATCATGTTCGTCACGCTCACAATCAGCGCGCCCACCAAGGCCGATCCGAATCCGGCCACATGAAAACCGTCCACCAGCTTGCCCACCCCATAGAGGAGCACGGCGTTGATGAGCCAGATGCCGAGGCCCATCGTGAGGATGATGAACGGCAGGGTGAAAAGCAGCAGCAACGGCTTGAGCACCACGTTGAAGAGACTCAGCAGCAGCACCACGACCACGAGGGTGAGACCGCTGTCGCAGCTGATGCCTGGCAGCAGCTTTTCGGCGAGCAACACGCCGAGCGCGAGGATCAGCCAGCGCAGCAGCAGGTTGACGAACGCATTGTTCATTGATTGATGGCTGACTCTCACCGCGACCCTTCGCGGCGCAATGAAAATTCTTATTGTCCAGGACTACCTTCGCAGCGGCGGCACCGAACGCCATTCCGTGTTCATGGCCGGGGCCTTCGCCAAGGCCGGCCACGAGGTCACGCTCCTCACCTTCCGCCCGCGCGGGGTGCTTGACCTCGACGGCGAGCAGCAGCCCTTTGCCTTCCGCTCGCTGCAAGGATTCGACACCGGGCTGGACTGGTTCGCCCCGGGCCTGCTCCGCACCGCCGCCGAGGCGGCGCCCGACCTCGTGCTCTGTATGGGCCGCATGGCCAACTGTTACGCCGGCTTCATCCAGTCGCGCCTGCCCCGGGCCGCTGTCGTATGCACCATGCGCACGGGCAAGGCCCTGCCGATGCTCTTTGTGCGCTCTTTGCGCAAGTGCCGCCACATCGTGGCCAACAGCCATGTCGCGAAGCAGGTGTTGACGGACAACCACGACATCCATCCTTCGAAGATCACCGTGATCCACAATCCGGTGCTGCGCTTCACCGACGAATCCGCCGCACGCAACCTGGCGCTGCGCCGCTACCACGGCGCCAATCCGAGCACGGTGGTGATGATCAATGTCGCGATGTTCCGGCCGGAGAAAAACCAGCGCGAACTCATCGAGCTCTGCTCCCGCCTCCCCAACTACCTCGACTGGCAGCTCTGGCTCGCCGGCGAGGGCCCCACCCGCAAAAAGTGCGAGCGGCTCTCCCATGATCTCGGCCTCGGCGGACGCGTGAAGTTCCTCGGCTACCACGCTGAACCCGCGCCGCTCTATCTCGGCGCCGACCTCGCCGTGCTGGCCTCCCAGAGCGAATCCCTGTCAAATTTCCTCATCGAGGCCCAGTTGCACGGCCTGCCCGCCGTGGCCTACGACATCGTCGGCGTGGGCGAATGCTTTGCCCCCGACAAGTCCGGCATCCTGCTCAAGAACCAGGATCAGGCCGGCTTTGTCACCGCGCTCGACAAGCTCATCCGCGAACCCGCTCTTCGCCGCCGCTTTTCCGAGCATTCGCGCCGCCACGCCCAGGCGCACTTCGTCCCCGAGCGTCAGGTCCAAGCCCACCTCAATCTCTTCCGCGAGCTGACGAAGGGGTAGGCCCGGACACCTTCGTTGCGCGCCCGGGCGCGGCGGGGCCCGGGCAAAACCGGCTCCTGACACCCCTATGTCAGCAGACCCGCCGAACGGCGCACACGGATTTGCCTTCGGCTGATTACCGCTCTTTCTCGCTGTCGTGGTCACTCCGTCGCCCCTCTCCGCCCCCGAATTCATCCGCCTGCGCGGCGTCCGCCAGAACAACCTGAAGGGCTTCGACCTCGACCTGCCGCTGGGCAAATATGTGGTTGTCACCGGCCTGAGTGGCGCCGGCAAGTCCTCGCTGGTGTTCGACACGCTGCACGCCGAGGGCCAGCGGCGCTACGTCGAGACCTTCAGCGCCTACACCCGCCAGTTCCTCGACCTGCTCGACAAACCCAAGGTTGATTCCGTCGAGAACATCCGCCCGTCCATCGCCATCGAGCAGACCAACACGGTCAAGACCTCGCGCTCCACGGTCGGCACGATGACCGAGCTCACCGACTTCGCGAAGGTCTGGTTCAGCCACGTCGCCGAGTGCTTTGACCCCGAGACCGGCGAGAAGGTTGAGGACGACACCCCCGCCACCATCTGGGCCAAGACTTTGGCTGCGCATCCGGCGGCGACGCTGCTCCTCTGCTTCCGCATTACGAAGCCCGACAACCTGGCGTGGCCCGAAATCCTCACGAGCATCAAGGGCCAGGGCTACACCCGCGTGCTTCTCGCCCGTGAAAAATCCAAAGCCCAAACCCCAGACGCCAGGGAAAACCTCGAACTGCACAAACTCGACGACCTGCTGGAAGCCAAACCATCGGCCCTCGGCGCCCAGCTCTCCGCGTCCTGGCTATTCGTGATCCAGGACCGCCTCCGCATCGCCACCGAAAACAAATCCCGCTTTCTCGAGGCCTGCGAAACCGCGCTGCACTTCGGCAAGGGCGAGGTGCAGATGTTTTCCGCCGAATCGCTGGGCGTAGCCGGACACTTCTCCCGCGGCCTGCATTCGCCCAAAACCGACCGCACGTTTCGCCCCGCCACGCCGGGCCTGTTCTCCTTCAACTCCCCGCTCGGCGCCTGCCCGAAATGCCGCGGCTTCGGCCGCGTCATCGACATCGACTACCGCCTCGCCATTCCCGACCACTCGCTGTCCATTGCGGACGGCGCGATCAAGCCCTGGGAAGGCGAGATCTACGGTGAATCGAAAAAGGACCTGCTCCTCTTCACCAAAAAACTCGGCATCCCGACGAACGTGCCCTTCGCCCGCCTCACCGCCGAGCAGAAGGCTTTTGTGATCGACGGCTCGCCCGGCTACGACAGCGACAACCCCGCCAAGTGCTGGCCCAAGCTCTGGTATGGGCTCAAGGGCTTCTTCCGCTACCTCGAGAAGACGACCTACAAGATGCATGTGCGCGTTTTCCTCTCGCGCTTCCGGGCCTACAACCAGTGCCCCGAGTGCCACGGTGCGCGCCTGCAGCCCGAAGCCCTCTGCTGGAAATGGCAGGGCCGGACTCTCCCCGAACTCTACCAGCTGCCTGTTTCAGTCCTGCTGGAGCTGGTCCAGAAATCCAAAATCGAGAATCCAAAATCTGCGCCGCCGAATCGCGACGCATCGCTCGCGAGTTCTGCGGACGCATCCCGGGCGGCGAGCACGCCGCAACGGGAAAAAATCGGCGAGGCGCACAGCGCCTCGATCGCCTACGACTCCATCATCACGCGCCTCCGCTACCTCGAACAGGTTGGCCTCGGCTACCTGACGCTCGACCGCAGCTCGCGCACGCTCTCCGGCGGCGAGGTCGAGCGCGTCAACCTCACTTCCTGCCTCGGCACTTCGCTGGTGGACACGCTCTTCGTGCTCGACGAGCCTTCCGTCGGCCTGCACCCGCGCGACATCGACCGCCTCATCGGCATCATCCGCACGCTCACCGACGCCGGCAACACGGTGGTCGTCGTCGAGCACGACGAGGCGATGATCCGGGCCGCCGACCACGTCATCGAGATCGGCCCCGAGCCCGGCGCCCGGGGCGGCGAAGTGGTTTTCCAGGGCAACATCGCCGCGATGCTCCGCTCCGACTGCAGCATCACCGGCCGCTATCTCTCCGGCCGCGAACACATCGAAGTTCCCGCACAACGTCGCCCCGTGGAGGGCCCGGCTCCGGCTGGGCCGCGCGGCCGCTCAGGAAATCGCCCATCCCACTGGCTGCACTTCACCAACGCCTCCAAGCACAACATCAGGACTCTGAGTTTCTCGCTGCCCTTGCAGCGCCTCGTCTGCCTCTCCGGCGTCTCCGGCTCGGGCAAGTCCACCCTGCTCGACAACGTCATCCACCAGGGCCTGCTCGCACAGCGCAACCAGATGACCGAGGACCCGGCCGAGATCGAGCGCATCAAGTCCGACCTCGATTTCGCCGAGATCGTGCTCGTGGACCAGTCGCCACTGAGCCGGACGCCACGCTCCAACCCCGCGCTCTACTGCGAGGCGTGGGACCTCATTCGCGAACTCTACGCGCAGACCCCCGCCGCGCAGGAAGCCGGCTTCAACGCGTCCGGCTTCTCCTTCAACAGTGGCGACGGCCGCTGCGACCACTGCCAGGGCCTCGGCAGCGAGCGGGTCGAGATGCAGTTCCTCTCCGACGTCTTCGTCCCTTGCCCCATTTGCGAGGGCCGTCGCTTCAAGCCCGAGGTTCTCGCCATCCAATGGAACGGTAAATCCGTGGACGACCTGCTCCACACCACCATCACCGACGCCATCGCGTTTTTTGCGCCGCAACCGAATTCCGCAAATGAAGGCGGGGTGCCTGCACCCCGCGGGGATGCAGCCGCCCTCGCGAACATCCGCACCCGCTTCTCCTCCCTCGACGCCGTCGGCCTCGGCTACCTGCCCCTCGGCCAACCGCTCAACACCCTCTCCGGCGGCGAATCCCAGCGCCTGAAGCTTGTCCGCTACCTCTCCGACTACGCCGCTTCGGGCTCTCCGGTTTCAGGTCCTAGCCCCCAGGTCTCCTCCGCCGGCGCGCTCCTCCTGCTCGATGAACCGACCACCGGCCTCCACCGCCACGACGTGAAGCGCCTGCTCGGCGTGCTCCAGCGCATCGTGGACGCCGGCCACAGTGTCATCGTCATCGAGCACAACCTCGACGTCCTGAAGTCCGCCGACTGGATTCTCGAAGTCGGCCCCGATGCCGGGGCCAACGGCGGTCGCATCGTCGCCGAAGGTCCGCCGGAGAGCATCTCCGCCGCTGACACGGCCACCTCCCCTTTTCTGCGCGAAGCGCTCGGCGGGCCGAACTCCCGCGAGGCCGAACTCGCCGCCGCCGAGGACGCCGCGCCCTACCTCACACCTCAGACCTCACACCTCGCGCCTTCCAGCACCTTGCAGGTGCTGGGCGCCCGCGAGAACAACCTGAAAAACATTTCCGTCTCCATTCCGCACCGCCAGCTCTCCGTTGTCACGGGCGTCTCCGGCTCGGGCAAGTCCACCCTCGCCTTCGACATCATCTTCGCCGAGGGCCAGCGGCGGTTCATGGAATCCATGTCCCCCTACGCGCGCCAGTTCGTCGAGCAGCTGCCGCGCCCCGACATCGACCGCCTCACGGGCATCCCCCCGACCGTGGCCATCGAGCAGCGCGTCACCCGTGGCTCACGCAAGTCCACCGTCGCCACCATCACCGAGGTCGCCCAATACCTTCGCCTCCTCTACGCCCGCGCCGGCATCCAGCACCATCCCGAGTCCGGCCGCCCCGTGACGCCGCTCTCGCCCAGCCAGCTCCGGCAGTTGCTCGATAAAACCCTCGCCACGCCCAAGGCGAAAAAGGCGAAGCACCTCTACCTCTGCGCCCCGCTCATCCGCGGCCGCAAGGGGCACCACGAACCCATCGCCAACTGGATCCGCAAGCAGGGCTACGAACTCATGCGCGCCGACGGACGCCTCCTGCGCGTGGACACTTTCACGAAATTGGATCGCTACAAGGAGCACGACATCGAGGTCGTCGTGGCCGACCTGAAGCATCGGGCCGGACAAAAATCGGAAAGCCAAAATCAAAAATTGATTCACGACCGACTCACCACCGCCCTTCGCCTCGGCAAAGGCTCGTGCTTCATCGTGCTGCCCAGCAGCGAGGTGCTCGGCTGGTTTTCCACCACGCGCACCGACATCGCCAGCGGCGAATCCTTCCCGGAGCTCGACCCGAAGCAGTTCTCTTTCAACTCGCCCCGCGGCTGGTGCCCGACCTGCCGCGGCCACGGCCGCATCTACGACTGGATGCTCAAGCCTGACGAGGACGAAGAGATGTCCGACGAAGTAGCCGACGCCCTCCGTGCCTTCGACCCCGACGATCCGGCGAATGACGGCAAAGCCTGCCCCACCTGCCACGGCGAGCGGCTGAACCGCATCGCCCGCGCCGTCCGCCTGCCCGTCCGGTCGGCCAAGATTTCAGGTCTCAGGTCTCAGGCCTCAGGTTTCACTTTGCCGGAACTGCTTCGCTTGGTTCCGGAAGAACTCATTGCCACCCTGCGCAACCTCCAGCTGGACACCCGCACGAAGCTCATCACGCAGGACATCGTGCCCCAGATCGAGGAGCGCCTCAAGTTCCTTGCTCACGTCGGCCTCGACTATCTCTCGCTCGACCGTCCCACCGAGACCCTCTCCGGCGGCGAAGCCCAGCGCATCCGCCTCGCCGCGCAACTCGGCTCCAACCTCTCCGGCGTGCTCTACGTGCTCGACGAGCCGTCCATCGGCCTGCACGCGCGCGACAACGACCGGCTCATCGACACGCTCCAGTCGCTCCGCGCAAAGGGCAACACGCTGCTCGTCGTCGAGCACGACGACGTGCTCATGGAGCGCGCCGACCGCATCATCGACCTCGGCCCCGGCGCCGGCCGGCACGGCGGCGAGGTCCTCGCCAACGGCACGCCCGCCGAGATCAAGGCCAACGACGCCTCGCTGACCGGCCTGTTCCTCGCGAAGGGCATCAAGCACCCGATACGCGGCGCGTATCGGGAAATCCCAAACGCCAAAAAACAAACACCAAAGGAGCCAACGTTCGTCGAGCTCACCGGCATCCGCTACCGCAACCTGCTGAACCAGTCCCTCCGCCTCCCGCTCGGCCGCCTCATCATGGCCTGCGGCCCCAGCGGCGCGGGCAAGTCCACGCTCTTCCGCGACATCCTCCATCCTGCCGTCACCTGCGCCATCAAGCAGAAGAAGGCCCGGCTCACCGGCAAGGAATTCGCCAAGCTCACCGGATTCGAATCGGTCGATCCTCAGGATTCAGGCCTCAGGTCTCAGGTTTTCCCGTTTGAAATCCTGAGCGGAGCCCATGGGTTCAAGGGTGTCATTGAGGTGGACCAGGCCCCCATCGGCAAGACGCCCCGCTCCACGCCCGCCACCTACCTCGGGATCTTCGACCTCATCCGTCAGTTCTTCGCCACGCTGCCGGAGGCCAAGATGCGCGGCTACAGCGCCTCGCGTTTCTCCTTCAACACCGCCGGGGGGCGCTGCGAAACCTGCTCCGGCGCCGGCCGCATCAAGCTGGAGATGGCCTTCATGGCCGACTCCTATCTGCCCTGCGACGCCTGCGGCGGTTCGCGCTTCGGCCCTGAGCTGGTCGACATCACCTGGAAGGGCAAGAGCATCGGCCAGGTCCTGCAGCTCACCTTCGACGAGGCCGCCGCCTTCTTCGACTTCCACTCGCAGCTCTCGCAGGTCTGCCGGCTGATGGTGGATTGCGGACTCGGCTACCTCACCCTCGGCCAGAGCAGCCCCACGCTCTCTGGCGGCGAAGCCCAGCGCCTCAAGCTCGTCACCGAGCTGACCAAGGGCCTCGCCAGCTACCAGGAGCGCTCGCGCGGCATCGCCGTGCGCAACCTCTACCTGTTGGAGGAACCGACCATCGGCCTGCACCTCAGCGACTGCGAGAAACTCATCAAGGTCCTGCACAACCTTGTGAACCAGGGCCACACGGTCGTCGTCATTGAGCACCACCTCGACCTCCTCGCCGAAGCCGACTGGATCCTCGAACTCGGCCCCGGCGGCGGCCCCCACGGCGGCGAAATCCTCTACCAGGGCCCGCTCCACGGCCTCACCAAGGTAAAACGCAGTCCCACCGCACCCTACCTGCGCGATAAACTCAAGGTGTGATGCGCCAACCAAAGCGCCGGCTCCGTGGGGAAGCCGGCGCAAAGCCAGGTGGAATTTTGAGATGTCGTTACTCGGTGGCGGCGCGACCGGCGTTCACGCGACCGGCGCCGTAGGCATCATCATTGCCCGGTTTGCCGAGATCATCTGCCGAGGCACGCAACGCGGCCACCACGGCGGCCGGTTTCATGCTGCCGCCGTTGCGCCCGATGATGATGGCAGCCACAGCACTGACATGCGGCGCGGCCATGCTGGTGCCCGCCGACCAGGAATAGCGGTTGCTCGTGCCGATGCGGTTGCTGGGTGCAAACACCATGTCAAAGACCCAGGTGTATTGCGCGATGCCGCCCACGACACTGATATCATTGCCTGGATACATGAAATCGCCGCCGGGCGCGGCCAGGTCGATGCGTGACTGGCCGTAGTTGGAGTAACTGGCGAGCACATCGAGGTCGGTGCCGGCCTGGTTCAAGGCCCACCCGGTCGGACCGGTGGCGGAAACACTGACCACGTGAGTGCAATCGGCCGGCAGCACAAAGTAGCTGCCGTCATGGTCCCGATCGATGGCGGAGTTGCCGGCGGAAACGATGGTGGTCACGCCCTTTTGGTAGGCGTAGGTGGTGGCCCGGCTGGTCGCATTGATGAGGGCGGTGAGCTCGTTGGCGCCGACTTTGTAGTCATCGCTCGGATCGGCGGGCGTGCCGTTGTCGTCGATATAACCGCTGCGAGGAAACTCAGCGCCGAGGCTCATGTTGATCACATCGGCGCCGATGTCGGCGGCATAGACGATGCCCGAGATGATGCCACCGAAGGAGCCGCTGCCGCTCACCGCGGAAAGCACCTTGACCGACACGATCTCGGCCTTGGGCGCGACACCCACCGTGCCCACGCCGTTTGCCGCCGCGGCGATGATGCCGGCCACATGGGTGCCATGATTGAATCCCGTGCCGGTGAAATTGTAGGCCTCGCCCGGCACGAACGATGTGCACAGCGCGGTGTTCAGGTTGGGCGCGATGTCGAGGTGAGCGGAGGCGACTCCACTGTCGAGCACAGCGACGCGCACCCCGGCCCCGGTTTGTCCTGCTTGCCAGGCTGTGCCTGCATCCACCGCCTCGAGGCCCCATTGCAGTGCAGCCCAAGCATCGGTGACCAGCGTGGTGTGGTTGGCCGGCAGTGCCACGGCGTCCTCCAGGGCGAGCCCGTCTATGACCGCCGGCTGCGAGGGTTTCCATTGTGCATCGGGCAGCACCGCATCGAGACCGGCGAGCTTGCCCACATTGGCGACAAACTGCGGCGACGACGATTCCACGATGGCCACGCCGATCTGAGGCAGATGGCGCGTGATGGTGCCACCGGCCGCCGCTACCGCGGCCTCGAGCTTGGCGGGCAGTTTTCCGGCATTGCCAACGACCACGTAGGAACGGGCGTGGACTTGAGAGACGGCCAGCAGAGCGGCCGTGACGATCATCAGACGATTCAGGGTTCGGGAGATCATGTTCGTGATACCTGACTTCTTTGACGTTATGTTGTGTGTGGCGCTCGAACCGCCGGTTCATACGCCCGAACGGCTCGAAGTCGTGTCATAACGCCCTCACCCTGGCACCGCGTCAAGTCGCTCTAATTCTGTTAGTTACATTTCATCATGACCAGTCCTTTTGGCCCTACCAAGAATTAGTGTTTTATGCCCAGAAAATCCACCACCCGCAGAATCCTTGCATGAGCGATGGCCATCCGAGGTGCGGTTTAGCGTTCGAACCGGAACCGCTGGGTACACCCAACCGCGCGCCCTCTCTGGAGGTGCATTGGTTTCTTAAATGAGAACCCAATCGAATCAAATTCGGGCGGCCGCTCGGGTAGATGGCCAGGGGACACCCTCGATTTAAGTTCTATACCCGGCCTGCAAAGGCACCTCCTGTCCGGCGCTCTCGCGAAGCGAATTGCCGAAATAATGAAGCTTGATAAAACCCAACTTCAACAACGGAAGCCCGACATGCGCTTCCTCATCGTGCCGAGCGGAATCAACGCTACGCGTTGGTCGCTATATCGTCGGCCGGGGACTCGGGGTCCGACTTGATCAGCTTTACCGTCGTGTCCGTGTGCAGGGCCTTCCGGTAGGCTTCATCGAAAGTGGATTCCTGCAGTTTGGCGTCCATGGCCGCCATATTCATCAGAGAAACAAGCCCGAAGTGGCGCAGCACAGAAACGGGAGCCTCCTTGAGCTTCTGCTGAATGCCGGGCAACAGGCCGAGCAGGCGCAGGTGATAAGTAACCCACGGAGGCGTCTTGCCGAATTTGGCCGCAATCTCCTTTTTGAGCATCCCATTGGTCCTCATTTCGACTATCGTCTCCATGCGCCCGAGCGGATGCTGCTGCCGTTCGACTTCTTCCGCCGAGGTGTCCTTGGCAGGAAAGGCGTAGAGCTCGGCTTCGGTTGCAAAAGGCTCCAGCAGGCGGACCACGTTGCCCTTCGATCCGGCCTGCCGGATCTCCACGATCAGCGACGTGGGCACCAGTTTCGGCTTACCCCCTTTGGGTTTCGTGATTGTTGAGCCTTTGCTGGGGGAGTTGATCAAATGGAGGCCACACGGGTTCAGGGTGATATCCAGCTTCAGTATGGATGCGCTGGTCGACAAATGCCTGAACTGCGGCATGGAGCGATGCTTGAGCCGATGAACCACGATTTCGGCAACCAACGATTGGACCAGCTCCTTAACGGCGGACGCCGGAAGCTGAGCAGCCAGTTTCCCGAAATCAGCCAGCGCGCTGGCGACCACCTGTGCCGAGGGTGCCCCAACATGGGCGGCTTCGAGTTTCCGGTGCAGGTCGGCCATATCTAGAATCACGGACTCGAGCTTCGCCTGCGTCTCATTGTAGCGGAGCTCCATTTCAGTTCCGATCTTCTTGCCCTCAAACTCCAGCATTCGGTCGAGCGCATTCTTCTTGGACCGCTCCAGCTTCGCGTGCTCTTTCTCCAGGAGCGCAACGCGCTCCTCCAGTCCTTCGGTCAGCCCCGCCTTGTTCTTGGTGGCGAGGGCCGTGATCTCATGGACGATTTCGGGGCGCTTGGGGAGGTCGCTCAAGAAGCGCATGATCACGGTCTCCATCGCCTCAGCAGGCAAGCGACGAACCGAGCATTTCGACAGCGAGCCCAGCTGCTTGATACTACCGCAGATATAGTGCCGGATGGTCTTGCCACTTCCGGAGGTTGCTGCCCCCACTTGCATCGGCAACTTGCAACAACCGCACTCCAACAACTGCTGCAGCAGGTAGTTTGTGGACTCACGCCCCACCCGGAAATTGGTCCTGGCTTGGGCTTGTCGAATAGCTTGGAGCTTTTGCCACTGAGGCAGAGGAATTATGGCCTGAGGCTCCCACATGAAATACCGGCGACCATTTGCGAGCACCAGATCAGGCTTGAAGCCGGCGGTCAGATCATTGACCGCGCGAGGTGCGGGCACATAGCCGGCCATTATCGGATTGCGCAGCGCATGCGAGATCCAGCGCAGGGTGATCAGCCGCGGTTTGCCGACATTTTGAGGACGACGGGAAACGAACCTGCGTTGGGCGCGATCACGGTCGTAACACACCCGTTGAATGTCGGGCGCGAATTGGATCCCCTCCTTGTTCAGCTCCTTGAGAACCCCGAGATCAGACTTATGCTTCTCGTAAAGGGTCGCCATTTTCTGGAGCAACTCTGTGGCCGATCCCCTCACCGGCAAAAGAAAGCCGTTCTCCAAATCAAAGGGATAGGGTGGATCACCACCCTTCCACTGGCCATTTTGCGCCCGCTTGGTCTGGCCTTGAATTGAGCTGTCCCGGTAGATGCCGCACTCGGCCTCAGCGCCGGACATGGTGTCGGTGTAAATCTTCCGTCCCTTGGTCGTCCTGTAATCGATTGCAGGCTGACCGATGTCGATGATCTGGATGTTGGCCGCGGTCATTTCATCGAGGAATTCCAATCCCTCCTTCGCGTTCCGCCCCAAGCGCTTCAAGTCGCGCACCAAGTAACAGGCAATCTTGACCGTTGCCTTGTCCGCCCGCAGCCCGTTGATACCCGGGCGATCAAAAGTAGTCCCCGTGTGCCCGGGATCCTGGTAAATCCTGAATTCCCGTTCGCCGAAAACGTCTGGATGGGCGGCGCAAAAATTCCGGCAGGCTTCGATTTGGTTCTCAATGGAGTCACCCTTGGCCATCTCCTCGGTTGAGACTCGGGCGCCAATCGCAACGGCCCCTTCAGGAAGCTCGTCCTTCTTTAGGGCGCCGAGTTTGCTGGCGAAGGAGCTCATGCGGCTGCGGGTTGACTGGACTGGACCAGCCGGTAGACCCGGTCCCGAGTGCTACCTTGGCTAATAAGCATGCCCTTGGCGACCAGGCGATTCAGCGCCTTGGTGCAGGGAGTGCGCTGAAGACCGAGCTTCGCGCGCAACGCGGCGGGAGACGTGCTCCCGCATTCGCGCAATTCCTCGATGATCTGGTCATCGAGGCTGATGGTAGAGAGCGTGGCCCCGCTGTCTGTGGTATGCTTTGAATCGCCCTGAGTCGGGGCACAGGACAGGGAACCTTGACCCGTCGATGAAGGCAGGGTGCCGGCCATCATTCCGATGACGGCCTCGGCTAGTAAGGCACAAACCCGATCAAACCCAGCCGGGACGGCGGTCGCGATACCAGTGTCTTGATCGCGGTGCCCGGATCCTTGCCCCTTGCGCCACGTCCGCTGATCCGCTCCCGCAGAGGTTGGCGATGTTGTCTGCGCCGATCCGGCGGCCCCATCGTTCGCAGCGCCATGGTCCACCGCCTCACCGTTTGCCGGGGAAGAGGGGGTGCCATGGGCGACAGGATTCTGGGACTGACCTTCCATTATTAGGGTGGAGGGGAGATGGATTGAGCGAGGTGAGAAGCGGTGGATGGTGTTAGTATGCTATGCGGACCGATCGGACTGACTGGCGCGCGACGGTGAACGCCAGGCGATGGATAGGTTTGCGGGAGTGAGCATGAAAATTGGCGGTGTGGGCCGGTGCATATACTAACAATGAATTGAGCACTTCGCGGGAGAGGCCGCGCTGCGCGCCGCCGGGTGTGATGACCATTCGTCTGTATAAAACACGGAAAGCCTTCTATGGTATCATCTTGCTGATACCCTGATTTAGCGCGGGGTCATCTATGAGGCTACATCGACCGATTCGGCTGATAGGGCGCCTCACGAAGCGAATCGTTCAGGCCGGATGGGCGGGATGCGATCCGAGGGCACGAAGAACTGCGGGCGATCATCCCACACAGAGGGGCAACAACCGTTGGCGTCGGCCGCCGCAAGATGGCCGCACTCGCCATCAACCTCCACCGAGTAGTAGCGCTCACAGGGGATGGGTTCGTAGTTACCGACGAGAATCCGCAAGAGGTTCAAGGTGGTCGCCACACTCCATTCGCAATGGCGGGCAATCAGACGGTGTTCGCCACCGTGAAAGGCCGCCCAGAGTTTCTGGCCATTGAAATCGAACCCGGGCGAGGCCACGCCGGCCATGGAAGCGACAAGGCTGAGGGGCAGGCGACCGCCAGGACCGTGGTCGGCGTGGTATTCCGTCAGGTCGAGGTGCGGGTAACCATTCGGGCGATGCTGCGCGGCGAAATTCTTGTTGGCACAGTGCATCTCCTGCGCGCTCATGCGCGCGAGAATGAAGGGAACATCGAACGAGCGTCCCTTTGCGTGAACGAAGGTGTTGCCGTAGTTGGCGAGATGGCGGTTGAACTCCGTCAACTGCTCCTCCTCGCTGCCGGTGTAGGACTTCAGGCGCATCACCGGATCGCCATCCGCATTCTCAACGATATACCCGACGGAAATGCAGATGATGCGCCCGAAATCCGGATTCAGGGAGGCATACTGCTCGTAGGTCAGGCCCGGGAACTTGGACCGCGCCTGAGCGATCAGGCGGTTGATGTTGTCCTGCGCTTGCGGTTCGTAGTCGCAGAGCGCGAAGCGAGGCACCGTCTTGATGGCGAGTGCGACGTGACTGATCTGGTTCAGGCTAGTCAGTTTGGTTTTCATGGTTAGGAGACTGCGACGCCGCTGCGCCAATCGCTCAGCGCAGGGCTTTGCGCGCGGTGTAGTTCGAGTTCAGGGTGATTTTAGTCATGCAAAGAGATAGCGGCTCCTTAGGCGTGCTCCGCGCAGTCCACCGCTTTGTTCTCTAAATCTTCACCACCAGCGTTTTGCCTGGTTAATCAATACCTGGCGCCAGTATTGAGATGGCTTTACGGCCCAGCCCGGAGAGGACCAGCTTAAGCTCTCTATGCGGTCCGCTAATCCATGAGTGGTCGGATCTCGTTCCGATTGCGCGCAGGCATCTAGACAGCGAATTTTCGGTCCCCAATGATCGGGCCCTAACCTCCTATGAGATAAACGACCAAGATTACCCGCCGGCAGGTGATCCAAGCCTTCGACCTATGGATGAAACGACGCGCAGCGCTGGCGTGGAAGTATCCTTATTCGAATTATCACCGGACCGTGCCTCATGGCCCGCAGGTGACCAAGAAGGCACTCCCACCTGCGCTGACGATGAAGTCCATCGCCGAGCACTGTGGCATCTCATACTCCACCCTCCTACGACTGACTGAAACAGATTTCAGAGTTTCGGAATTCAAGCGGCTGAAACTTGTTACATTCGCAAATCGTCACTATCGTTCGTAGCGATCCCCTCCCGGTGGGGGGATTAGATTCCATGCCCCCGGGTGACCCTGCGCTTGATTGAGTGACGATAAAACAACCGCCCGATGGTTTTGCGATCTCGGGTCGGTGCATTATTGGCAAATGCCCCAAGTTTCGATGCGACTATCGCTGCCATTCAGCCTTGTTGCCGGTCTGATCGGAACGCTGTTTTTTCACTACAACGCCCGCGAGGGCGGATGCCCGAAATAGCGTCGGTAAACACGCGAGAAATGATAAGGATTGGCGAAGCCAAGCGCGTCACTGACCTCTTTCACCCGCTGTCCACGGTAACGCAACATCTCCTGCGCCCGACGAAGTTTTAACTGCAGAAGATACCGAGCCGGACCGGCCCCAAAATTATTCCGGCAAAACGACGTCAAATGGCGAGGGCTCATCTTGGCCTCGACAGCGAGATCTGCCACCGTGGGATTCGTTCGGAGGTGACGATCAAACACCACCTTGATCGCCTCTCGTCGGGCCTCGGCGTGAGGAAGGCAGCGAATTGTCTCGCTCAGGCTCGACTCAGGCAACCCGCGCACAAGACGCCAAAATAGTGCCTCTAGCAGGCTGTCTTGCACAGCCGCTGAATGCGGGGCCTTCTGTTGCGCCTCCCTGCGGAGTTCCCGCATGAAAAAGGTATCCCGCAAATAATTGCCCGTGCAAATCTGGCCCGCTGGGTGAGTATCATCCCGAAACAGCGAACGGGCAGCCTCCCCCTGGAGCATTCCCGTCAGGCGAAAATGCAAAACGTAGTGACGCTGCCCGTCGCACAGGTGGTCCTGATGCCAATCCCCCGGCTTGATCACAAGCACCTGACCATCCACCAGCGTGAGCTGCTCTCCATTGAGCTCACAACGATAAGGTCCGCGTTCGACCAGGATCACCTCGTAGTTGGTGTGCTGGTGCCGCGGGTACTCGTAATCACCCTCCATGCTCAGCAGGTGGAAATCCTCGAAAACCGGGCGGATCCGGGTGCCGTCATTGCCAGCCTGAGGCCGGCGGAAGCGCTGCTTGTTAACGCGCATGAAAGGGATTATACTGCGCGAAATAGGTATTCCTTAGGGGACGAGTGCAACTGCGAAAACGATATTCCGGAGCTCAGCCGCGACGTGATGAATGTGGCTCAATTCCAATAAGGCCTGGCAAACCATCCATCTGAAATGCATGGCCCGGTCCCCTTGCCACGCAATGCGACTGAGCGCACCTGATCTGTGCGATGGTACTGCGCAGACCGGGGAGATCGCGCCAAAGACCGCAAGGAGCAGATCAGCCAGCACCGTCTGGCCCGGTGCAATCCGGGCACTTTCCTGATGATATTCTAACGGGGTGCCGTGGAAAAATCAGGGCCCGACGATGGCGCGGACCTTGACGTTGCGGAACGACACGGCGTCGCCGTGCTCCTGCAACAGGATATGGCCACTCGGCCATTCGCCGAAGCCGGGAATGTTCTTGTACTTGCTCGCCGCCACGGCGGCGCGGAACGCCGGGGAATCACGCTCGTACTCCACCACCTTGGTGTCATTGAGCCAATGCTCGACGTGGTTGCCCCGGACCAAAACGCGGGCGGTGTTCCACTCGCCGATGGCGTTTGGTTGCTTGCTGGCGGATGCGGGGATAAGGTCGTAGAGGGAGCTGACGGTGCGGTTGCCGTCGCGGCCGAGCTTGGCGTCGGGGTGCAATGCATCATCCAGGATCTGGAACTCCAGCCCGATGGCCGAGCCGACCGCGGCTTTCGCGCCGGTGGCGGTGATGGCGGCCAAGCCGGGTTGGACGAAATACTTGATGCCGCTGTTCGCACCCGGGGTGAGCTTGAAGTCGACCAGCAGCTCAAACTCCGTGAAAGTCTCGCGCGTGATGATGTCGCCGCCACCGACGGCTTCCTTCCCACCGCTGTCGAGCACGTTCAACTGGCCATCTTGGATCAACCAGCCATGGGCGGGAAACTCCTCCCCCTTGGCGCTGCGCCAGCCCGTGGTGGTCTGTCCGTCCCAGAGCAGGCGCCAACCCGCGGCTATTTCCTCGGGGGTAAGCGTGTTTGCCGCGGATTTCGCCGGAGCCTTGACTTCCGTGATCGTCAGATTTCGCCAGCGCACCTGGGTACCGTTCTTCTCCACGTCCTTGCCGATACCGTGCACTTGCAGCGCAATAAAGCCGTGCGAAGTCATGGAGTCCTTCAACTCGGCGCAGGGCGTGCCGTTGAGCCAGGTACTGATGGAATCGCCGACCGCCTCGACGCGGACATGATTCCAGTCGTTCGGCTTGAAAATCTTCCGCCCCCGTTCGCTGAAGGCGCGGCCGTTCGGGCCGGTCTGGCCGTCGTCGGGCACGAGCCAAGCCCGCCGGGCCTCGTCGAAGATGCCCGCGCTCCACATTCTCTGCCGCTTCACGTCCGGATCGATCTCGATCTGGTAGCCATGCACCCGCTTGGCGGGGATCTGGATCGTGCGTCCCTGCCACTCGACGGTCTTCGCCTCGTCGAAGACCTCGCTGCGAATCTGCACGCCGGAGTTCAACTTCGGGTCCACCTTGAATTCGTATTCCAAGATGAAGTCGCCGTAGTTCTGGGCCGTGCAGAGAAAAGTGTTCCCGGTATCGAGCACCGATGTGCCAACGATTTCGTTGCCCTCGATGGCATAGGTCGCCTTGCCTCCGCGCTGCACCCAGCCTGAGAGGTCGCGGCCGTTGAAAAGCGGAACCGGGGTTTGGGCCTGGCACACCAGAGACAGTGCGCAGGTGAACAAGGCCGAGTTGATGATGGATTTGTGGTGCATGCAGAAAATTTACTCCGGGTGCTGGCGAAGGTATTTCACGATCGCCTCGGCGCGGCTGCGCACATGCAGCTTAAGATAGATGTGGTTCACGTGCGTCCGCACCGTTTCCAGACCTATGCCGAGTTGGTCCGCCACTTCCTTCAGAATCAAACCCCGTACGAGCAGATTGAGAATCTCGGTCTCACGAGGGGAGAGCCGTTCGGACTCCGCTGCCGGGGCCGCGCTCCGATGAAAAAACTGCACGACCTGACGGGCGATGTGCGCGGACATCGGTGCGCCGCCTTGCTGGACGTCTTGAAGAGCGCTCAAGAGCTTTTCCGCCGCGTCCCGCTTGACCAGATAGCCGTTGGCTCCCGCCTTCAGGGCCCGGAATACACTGTCGTCGTCCTCGTAAACCGTGAGCATGAGCACGAGCAGAGACGGCACGATAAGCTTAAGCCGCGCCACACACTCGATACCGTTCAGGCGCGGCAGATTGATGTCCATCACCGCGAGCTTCGGCTGCAGCGCCGGGATCTCACGCAACGCGACCTCCGCCGAACCGAAGGAGCCGAGCAGCCGCAGCCGTTCGTCCATGTTGATCAACGCTGCGAGATTTTCCCGCACCGCACTGTCGTCCTCCACAATGACTACACCGGTTCTCATAAAGCACTCTTAGGCAAGGGCACGGCCAGGTGGATGCGAGTGCCTCCGGCTTGCCGCGATTCAATTTCGCAGGTCCCGCAAATTTCCACCATACGCCGTTCCAAATGATCGAGGCCATTGCCACGTTTCACCGTCCCGGGATCAAAACCCTTGCCGTTGTCGGACACCGTCACCAGCAACCGGGAGCCATCGAGTTCGAGCTGCACGGATACCTCGGTGGCGTGCGCATGCTTTAGGGTATTGTTCAGCGCCTCTTTCACGGCCATCATCAGTCGATGCCGGAAACCACTGGGCAGGCTGTGTTCGGGCAGCGCTGTGGGAATGTCCAGCCGGCACCGCAGGTCGGCATCCCGGACTACGGCACCGGTGTATTGGGCGAGATAGTTGCCGAACCCCTCAAGCGTATCGTGCTTCGGGTTGGCGGCCCAGACAATCTCCTCCAAGGCAGAAGCCAGTTCTTTCACGGCCCCATTGATGCTGCGAATGGGCTCGCGCACTGCCTGATCGGCGGGAGCGGAGATCAGCGCGCGTCCGGCCAGCAGGGAAATTTGTGTGAACCGGGACCCCATTTCGTCATGCAGATCGCGGGCGAGACGGGTCCGCTCTTCCTCAACGGCCCGGCGTTGCTCCAGTAGCCGCATCTGCTCCTGCATCTTGCGCCAAGACAGATACCGCACCGCAGCCAACAGAGCCGCGGTCAAAAATACGGCGCCGAACATCCGAAACCAGGCCGTGGCATAGAAGGGCGGCCTCACCACCACGGGCACCCGCAGGGAAGGCCCCGTGGGGCGCCCCAACTCGTCGGTGGCCCAGGCGCGAAAGACGTAGTCTCCCACGGGGAGCGAGAGAAAGCTGACATCAGCATCGCGACCGCGACCAATACTGTACTTTTCCTCGACCTCCAGTCGCAGGTGCTGACCGGGCACGATCCGCGCGGCGGCGGGGACCATCTGCAACCAGCCTCCCGTGTTGTCCGGGCTGGTATCAAGCAGCGCGAGCACGGGCTCGGCAGGGCCGTCGTCTTCAAGGCGAGAATACAGGATCGGGATGTCGAGTCCGGTGCCATCGCGCAACCATCCATTGGGATTCCCCCGGGGGGAGTCGAGACCCAGTCCGCTCAGGGATTCAAGCTGATAGAGCTGGATTCCGGTTGGCGCCTCATTGTCCGCCGAGCGGACTGACAGGCGCAGGCGGCGCACGGCCCAGAAGCCGGTCGTGCGCGGCGTGCCGCCGGAAACCAGCAGAATCTGGACCCGGTGGGATCGTTCCGGCACTTCGACTTCGTTCACCTGACTGTGCCAGCGGGAATTTTGGGGCAGGCCGCCCCAGCCCGGGCTGTGGCCCTGACGTATGAACGACTCGCTGCTGACGGCACGGTTGTTCTCATCGATAAAACGCAGCACGAGATACATCTGGCTCTCATGGTCGCGCCATTCGCTCTCCCATCCTTCTAGGCGGGTGCGCAGGCGCACGATGGGAGGTTTACCCGGGGCCGCGGTGTCCAGGGCGAGGTTGAGTGGAAACTCCCCCCGGAGCAGCGAAATGCCCTCATAGCTTACCTCGCCGATGCCGTCCGCTTGTGGGGAGCTCTTCACCGGGACCGCCCGCCCGCCAACCACGATTTCCGTGATCACCGGCTTGGCTGAGTAACGGACCTTTTCATCCACGGCATGCAGCCGGGGCAACGTTCCGCCGGCCAAGAAGGCCAAGGCCAACAACGCCGTTGAGGGAAAGGGTGCGCGCACAACTCCCATCGTCCTCATCAGGACGTTGGTTCCGAGCCTAAATTCTTGGGCGAGGCGCATGACAGCACCCCGATCATAGCGGCTCGGTTAATCTCTGCCCATCCCCCTAACATGGGATGCGCAATGCGACCAAAATAGTGGATGATTGGGACTACTTGCCAGCCGGCCTCCTCGGGCTCGCCTGACACTGCCCACCCGGCCTGCCATGCCTCCCCAGACGGCTTCCTCCCGCCACAACAAACCAAACGCCCCCTTCGGTTGACACTAAATGGCCACGTTACCATGCCGCAACCCAAGCCCATCGGCCTCGTTCTCCCCTCCGTGAGATTTTTCGTCACCGTTTTAGGTTTCTCTCTCGGGGCACTGGCTTCGGCCGCGTCACCACCGCCCATGAATGTGCTGCTGATCGTCGCCGACGATCTGCGTGATGCGCTCGGCTGCTACGGCCATCTCACCGTAAAGACGCCGCATATCGACGCCCTGGCCCGACGCGGACAGAGATTCGACCGTACCTACGTGCAGTATCCAGTCTGCGGCCCCAGCCGGACTTCCTTCATGACCGGCTGGCGGCCGGAGCAGACCCGCATAATGGGTAACGGAACCTTCTTTCGCGATGTGATCCCGGACGTCGTGACACTGCCACAGGCGCTGCGCCAGGCGGGCTGGTATACCGCAGGCTACGGCAAGGTGTTCCACAGTGCCGGCGATCGCCAGAAGTGGCTCGATGCTGCGCACTCGTGGGACGAGGCCCATGAAGCCGTTGGCATTGATGACCGGCCCGCTTTCACCGCCCACCGCAATTTGACAGGCGACAAGCTCAAGTGGTGCGAATGGGGCATCACCGTCGGCGAAGGCGAGAACCAGCCCGACTACCTGACCGCCAGCGCCGCCATCGCGGCCATCGATCGTGCAGGGGAAAAACCGTGGTTCATCGCGGCCGGTTTTCACCGGCCCCACGATCCGTTCTTCGCCCCGCAACAGTATTTCGACCTCTACCCGCTCGCCTCGCTCACGCCGCACATCGATCCGCCGGGCCTGACGGCTGCGCCGAAGCTGGCTTTCGCCCCGGAGATGCACGAGGTGTTCAAGCAATTCACCGACCAGGAGCGGCGGGAGTATTTGCGAGCCTACTACGCCTGCACGTCGTTCATGGACGCCCAGGTCGGCCGGGTCCTGGACGCGCTCGACCGCCGCGGACTGCGCGACCGCACGCTCGTGATTTTCATCGGCGACAACGGCTTTCACCTGGGCGAACGCGAGTGGTGGAACAAAGTGACCCTCTTCGAGCCCAGCTGCCGGGTGCCCCTGATCATGGCCGGCCCCGGTGTATCCCAAGGATCCACCACTCGGGGCCTGACCGAGCTGGTCGACCTCTATCCGACGATTCTGGACTATTGCGGCATCTCTCCCGTGCAGGCCCTCGCGGGTACGTCGCTTCGCCCGCTTCTGGAAAATCCCGCCGGCCCGGGCAAAGCCGCCGCCTTCAGCCTGGTGACTCGCGGCACCCTCGTGGGCCGCAGCGTGCGCACCGCGCGCTGGCGCTACACGGAGTGGGATGGTGGCCGCGAAGGCATCGAACTCTACGACGAAACGGCCGACCCCGGCGAATACCACGACCTCTCCCGCGATCCCGCTCACGCCCAGACCATGACCTCATTGCAGGCCCTTTTTGCCGAACTCCCGCGCTACCCCTGATGCCTCGTCCCTCCCCTCACCCCACGGAAAAACTCAAAGCATGAAACTCAAGCTGTTCCTCTCCGTCCTCGCCCTGGCCTCGACCGCGCTGGCGCAGGTCGAATACGTCGATCCCACCATCGGCAACGTCGGCATCCTCCTCGTGCCAACCCGGCCCACCGCGCACCTGCCCAATTCCATGATCCGGGTGCATCCGTTGCGTGACGATTTCCTCGACGACCAGATCAACGGTTTCCCGCTGACCATGATCTCCCATCGTCTCGGCGAGATTTTCACCCTGCAGGCCACGACGGGGGCCATCGACGCGAAGAGCTGGACCACCCCGATCACCTACGACCACGAAAAGCCGACGCCCTACCACTACTCCGTCTGGCTTGAGGAGCCGGCGCTCAAGCTGGAGTTCGCTCCGGGCGAACGCACCGGCCTATTCCGCTTCACCGCACGCGACCGGGCCCCCGTCGTCCTGCTCGCCACTCGCAAGGAAGGCGAAATGGCCGTCGCCGGCCCACAAAGCGTCACCGGCATCGAGCGCTTCCACGGCATGCAGGCCTACCTCTACGGCGAGTTCGACCAACCGATGACCGTGACCGCGAGCAGCGTGAAGGAAAACACGGGCCGCCTCGCCGCCTCGCCCGTGGCCGCCACGGCCCGGGCCGTCCAGTTCCGCTACGCGATCTCGTTCATCAGCCACGAGCAGGCCAGAAAGAACCTGGCCCGCGAAATGAAAACGTGGGACCTCGATGCCGTGGCCCGGACCGCGCGCACCCGCTGGAACGACACGCTGGGAAAAATCCAGGTGACCGGCGGCACCGACGCGCAGAAACGCACCTTCTACACCGCGCTCTACCGTTCCCATGAGCGCATGATCAACATCTCGGAGGACGGCCGCTACTACAGCGCCTACGATCACCAGGTCCACGACGATACCCGCCCCTTCTACGTGGATAATTGGATTTGGGATACCTACCTGGCCCTCGAGCCCCTGCACGCCATCCTCAACCCGAAGATGCAGGCCGACAAGATCGCGTCCTACGTCCGCATGTATCAACAATCCGGTTGGATGCCGTCGTTTGCCGTGCTCTACGGCGATCATCCCTGCATGACCGGCAACCACGCTTCGGCCTGGATCGCCGACTCCTGGGCCAAGGGCATTCGCGATTACGATGTGCAGGCGGCCTATGAAGGACTGCGCAAAAATGCCCTGGAGGGAACGCTGCTGCCCTGGCGCAACGGACCGCGCTCCAGCCTGGATGTTTTCCACGCGGAAAACGGATTCATGCCCGCCATCCGCCCCGACGAAACGGAAACGGTGCCCGAAGTGCACTCCTTCGAACGGCGGCAATCCGTCTCGGTCACCCTAGAACACGCCTTTGCCGACTGGTGCCTGGCGCAGCTCGCCCGCGCGATCGGCAAAAAGGACGATGCGGATCTGCTCACCCAGCGGGGCAGCTGGTGGAAAAACGTCTTCCGCGCCGACCACGGCTTCATGTGGCCCAAGGACGCGAAGGGCGACTGGATCGAGCCCTTTGATCCGAAGTTCTCCGGCGGCCAGGGCGGTCGTCTCTTCTTCACCGAAAACAACGCCTACACCTACAACTGGCTTCCGCGCCACGACTTCGAAGGGCTCGTCGCTTCCATGGGCGGAGTGAAAGCCGCCGAGGCGAAACTGGACAACACCTTCCGCGACAGCCTTGGCCGCTCGAAATTCGAGTATTTCGCCACGTTCCCCGACTCCACCGGCCTGGTCGGCCAGTTCACCATGGCGAACGAACCCTCGTTCCACATCCCCTACCTCTACAATTATCTCGGCTCGCCCTGGAAAACCCAGAAGCGCATCCGCCAGCTCCTCGAGGCTTTCTATCCCGACCAGATTCACGGCATCCCCGGTGACGAGGATGGCGGCGGCATGAGCGCCTTCGTGGTCATGTCCATGATGGGCTTCTATCCCGTGACCTCGGGAGTGCCCGTCTATGTCCTCGGCAGCCCGGTTTTCGACCGGGTTGATATCAAACTGCCCGACGGCAAGACGTTCACCCTCACGGCCCGGAACACGTCGCGAGACCACAAATACATCGACTCCGTGAAACTCAACAACCAGGCACGGACCAAAATCTGGTTCACGCACGATGAACTCACGCAGGGCGGCCGGCTCGACCTCGAAATGAGCACGAAACCCAACCAGGTGCTCGGCACCCGCGACGCGGATCTGCCTCCCTCGCGCCTGACCCTCGATCCCGTCTCGATCAAGTAACCTCCACGCCCTTTCTCCATGGCCGCAACTCTACCCTCCACTCAGTCCACGTCCCAAGCCAACGGCAACGGCAGCGCTTCCCGTGGCGCCTTCGCCATCATGACGAGCCTCTTCTTCCTCTGGGGCTTCATGACAGTGTTCAACGACATCCTGATCCCGCGCTTCAAGGAGGCCTTCACGCTGGATTACTTTCGCGCGATGCTCGTCCAGTTTGCGTTCTTCGGCGCCTATTTTGTCGGCGCGCTGATCTACTTCGTCGTTTCGATGCTCAAGGGCGATCCGATCGCGCGAATCGGCTACAAGAACGGTGTCGTACTCGGCCTCCTGATTTCCGCGACGGGCAGCGCCCTGTTCTGGCCCGCCGCCTCGTTGTCATCCTATCCGCTGTTTCTGTGCGCGCTCTTTGTCGTCGGTCTCGGTTTCGCCATGCTGCAGATCGCCGCGAACCCCTATGTGACGATTCTCGGTGCGGAGAAAACCGCTTCCAGCCGGTTGAATCTCGCCCAAGGCTTCAACTCCTTCGGTACCACCACGGGCCCGCTGATCGGTGGTTACCTCATCTTTGAATACTTCGCCAAGACCGGCGCGCACGGAGCAGAATCCGTCAAACTCCCCTACCTGGGGTTCTGCATCGTCTTCATCGTGCTGGCGGTGGTTTTCTTCTTCATCAAGCTGCCCCATATCGGGGAAGGCAAAATTGAGAAAGGCAGCGGCGCGCTGCGCTACCCGCACGTCAAACTCGGCATTCTGGCGATCTTCGCCTACGTCGGTGCCGAGGTGGCGGTGGGCAGTGCGATCATCAGTTATCTGGCTCTGCCGGAGATCGCGGGCCTCACCGAGATCGAGGCCAGCAAGTATGTGGCGATCTTCTGGGGCGGCCTGATGATCGGTCGCTTTATGGGCGCCGTTGAGCTCAGCGAGATTGCAAGGGTCCGCAAACACGTGCTCATGGTCGTCATCCCGTTGGCGGCGTTTCTCTTTCTCTGGGCGGCCAAGAGTTGCCCGATCGACTACCTGCAGAGCCACTCCTTCGGCGACTTTGCCTCGTTTTGGAGTCAGCGGTTTCTCAGCGATTGGGCGGTTTTCCGAAACTACCTGCCTTTCATCGGCCTGTGCTGGGTGCTGTTCCGTTTGGGCAAGTCCCTGGCGGACCGCACGCTGACGATCTTCGCGCTGACCGCGGTGTGCCTGCTTGGCATCGCCATTTTGGTCGGAGGCAAGCTCGCGTTATGGTGTGTCGTTGCGGTGGGTTTGTTCAGCTCCATCGGCTGGTCGAACACCTTCTCCCTCGCGATCGAGGGCATCGGCCATCACAAAAGCCAGGCCTCCTCACTCCTGGTGATGGCGATTTTGGGTGGAGCCATTTTGCCTCCGGTGCAGGGTTGGGTGGCAGACCAGCTCAGCCTCCACGTTTCGTTCCTCATTCCTCTGCTCGGCTATGCCTACGTTGCCTTTTACGGGGCGATCGGCCACCGCGTCGGACGCAAAGAACTCTCCTCATGAGCAACACCCTATATCCTGACATTCAGTCGCTCGCCCCGGTCGTTGCCGGATTCAAGGCGGGTCTGCGCGCGGCCGCCCCGGAGCGGTTTTCCGGCCTGTGCGGGTTTGACGGTTTCATTGACACCTTTGTCCGCCTCCAATCGCCCCCTTCCATGGCTGAATTCGGCGCGAAAGTGGCGGCGGCCGCAGGGGTCGCCGCGTCCTATCCCGCCCGCCACCTCGGAGACAAATTCGGCGGCAACGGCCCGCTCTTTGCGGCCGCGCTCAACGACATTTTCGCCGGAAATATCGACGTGACCTATATCGGCGCCTTAGGGCATCCGGAGGTTTTGCCGATCTTCCAGGCCGCGCTCGGGGCCAAGACCAGGAAACTCTACACGCTGGGGCGGGCCGCCCAAACCACCTGCCTGGAATACACCGACGGCAAGGTCATGCTGAACGACATGTCGGCGTGCGCCGAAGTCACCTGGGAGAGCCTGCTCTCCTGCATCGGGGCGGACGCCCTGGATGCGGAACTGAAGTCGGCCCGTTTCATCAGCGCCGTCAACTGGGGCAAGCTGCCGCATGCCGGCGTCATCTGGAGCAATCTGGCGACCCGCCTAGGGTCGCTGGGTGTGGCCCCCAAGAAGGTCCTCTATTTCATGGATCTGGCTGAGTTCGAAAGCCGTCCGTTCGCGGACCGCGAGGAACTGCTTGGCCGCCTCGGACCGATCACGCGCCAGTGCGAAACGATCCTGAGCTTCAACCTCAAGGAAGCCTGGCAGATGGCCGAGGTTTTCGGCGGCGCCTATCAGGGCCACAAGGACGCCGCCACTGTGGCCGAGTTGACCGCCTACCTGCGATCGCACATCGACGTGGACCGGGTCATCGTGCACCCGAACAATGGCGCCGCCTGCGCCAGCGCCCAGGGCACAGTGTATGTGCCGGGTCCCTACTGCGCCGATCCGCTGATCTCGACCGGCGCAGGGGACAACTTCGGCGCCGGCTGTGTGGCCGCCGCCCTCCGGGGCGCCGACGACACGGGCATCGTGCTGGCCGGCAACTGCGCCAGTGGCCACTTCATCCGTTCAGGACGTTCTGCCTCGTTCGTGGACATGTGCCGGCTGCTCGATGCCTGGGCCGCGGGTACCCTCTCAGACCGTCTTTAGTCAGAACCCTTCTAGGGCTCACCTCTACCCAGCATGCTAACCTTCACATCATGCCATTCTGCTGCGAAGGCCACGGAGCGGATTTTCTCAAGTTTCGCCGTGATCTGCGGAGTCTTCGCCACGTCAATGCGTCGCCTCCTTCTCCCGGGTCTGGCGCTTGCCGGCACCGCCCTTGTTGCCGAGGTCGTGCCTGTTCCCACCGCCATCGTCCCCGAACGCATCGCCGGCGCCAAGCCGCGCAACGTCGTTTTCATTCTCTCAGACGATCATCGCTACGACGCCATGAGTTTCCTGGGGCATCAATTCGCCCTGACCCCCGTCATGGACTCGATGGCAAAAAACGGAACCCACCTGAAGAACGCGCTCGTGACGACCGCCCTGTGTTCCCCCAGTCGTGCGTCCATCCTCACCGGACTTTATACGTTTCGGCATCGTGTGATTGACAACAACCGCGCGATCCCGCCGGGCACCGTGTACTTTCCGCAGTATTTGCAAAAGGCCGGTTACGCTACCGCCTTCATCGGCAAATGGCACATGGGCGGCGAGAGCGACGAGCCCCAGCCCGGCTGGGATCGGTGGGTCAGCTTCCGCGGGCAAGGTGAATACCTCGCGCCCAACCCAAACTATACCCTCAACGTGGACGGCAAGCGCGTGCCGCAGAGAGGATACATCACCACGGAACTGACCGATTACGCCATCGACTGGCTGAAGCAGCAGAATCCGGCCGAAAAGCCCTTCTTCCTCTACCTGTCACACAAGGCCGTGCACGCCAACTTCACGCCCGAGCCCAAATACGAGGGCAGATTCAAGGAACTGCCCTTCCACCGCCCGGCGTCCGAGGCGAGCACTGCGGCCAACCGGCTCAAACCCCGCTGGCTGCGGGACCAGCGTAATTCCTGGCACGGCGTGGATTTCCCCTACCACAGTGAGCTGGACATCGAAAACTACTACAAACGCTACTGCGAAACCCTCTCTTCCGTGGACGATAGCATCGGCCGCGTCCTGCAACAGCTGAAGGACATGGGCGTCTATGAAGACACGCTCGTCATTTACATGGGCGACAACGGTTTCATGTTTGGCGAGCACGGGCTGATCGACAAGCGGGTGGCCTACGAACCCTCGATCCGCGTGCCCCTGCTCATGCAGTGCCCCGCGCTCATCAAAGGCGGCACCGTCGTGGACGAGATGGTCGCCAATATCGACATTGCGCCGACGGTCATGGAGGCGATGGGTCTGCAAAGGCCCGCGCACATGGACGGGCAGAGCATTCTCCCGCTGGCCGAGGGCAAGACCGTTCCGTGGCGCAAAGACTTTCTCTACGTTTACTACTGGGAGAAAAACTTCCCACAGACGCCCACGGTCTTCTCGCTGCGCGGCGACCGCTACAAATACATCACCTATTACGGTCTGTGGGATGCCGACGAACTCTACGACCTGCAGAGCGATCCCGACGAAACCCGCAATCTCCTTTATGATCCGCAGTTTCGCCCGCTGGCCCAGGAGATGGAAAACCAGCTCTACGCCAAGATGCAGCTCCTGGGCGGGATGGAGATCCCGCTCAATCAGCCGGCCGGCGGAATAAACAACAAGCGTCTACGCGGTCGCGGCGGTGACCAAGCATCGGACTTCCCGCTGCCCGCGGTGGTGGATCAACCGATCAACAAGAACGCCAATTGATCCGAAACACCAACCCAGTCCCCCGTCGCACCGCCCTTGCCGGCTGCGGTTTATCTCATCCGACATGAAACTCATCTCTTTCGCCTCACTTGGTGCAGTGCTTGCCGTGGCTGGAGTAAATCAGTCTCCGGCTGTTGATGCGGACGACATCTTGCAGCAGGTCGATCCATTCATCGGCACGGGGTTTCACGGCCACACCTTCCCCGGGGCGACCACGCCGTTTGGCATGGTACAGCTCAGCCCGGATACCCGCACGAGCGGCTGGGATGCCTGCGGCGGATACTACGATGCTGACGCAGAAATCTTGGGCTTCAGCCACACGCATCTCAGTGGCACGGGCATCGGTGACTATGGTGATGTGCTCCTGATGCCCTTCACGGGCGACATCAGCATCGGCTCGGGCACGCCCCAGAAACCGGAGTACGGGTATCGGTCCGCCTTCGACAAAAAGAAGCAGTTCGCCACGCCGGGCTATTACCGCGTCCTGCTCGACCGCTTTCAGGTCCAAGCGGAGCTGTCAGCGACGCCGCGCGTGGGTCTGCACCGCTATACTTTCCCGCCGGCCGCGAAGGCGGGCATGGTCATCGACCTGAAGCACAGTATCCAGAATCGTGAGATCCTGGCAGCGGAGATCGAAGTCCTCAACGAGCGTGAGATCGCCGGGTGGCGGCATGTGCGTGGCTGGGCGCAAAACCGCTGGATCTATTTTCACGCGGAGTTTTCCAGGCCGTTCACCGCCGAGCTTTTTGTCGCGGACAGCCTGCAGCCGGGAAAGGCCTCCGTCACCGGACAGAACGTCAAGGCCCGGCTCAACTTTGCCACGAACGAGTCCGACACCGTGCTGGTCAAAATCGGTCTCAGCCACGTCGATCGCGACGGCGCGAAGAAGAATCTGCGCGCGGAAGCGCCCGGCTGGGACTTCGACGGTGCCGTGAAGCAAGCCGCAGCGCTCTGGACCAAGCATCTCACGCAGATTCAGGTGCAAGGCGGCACGGACGAGCAGCGGACGGTCTTCACCACCGCGCTCTACCACACCGCCATCTGTCCCAATGTGGCCAGCGATGTGGACGGCCGCTACCGCGGCATGGACCAGAAGAACCACCAAGACACCGGCTACACTAACTACACGGTCTTTTCCCTCTGGGATACCTTTCGCGCCCAGCACCCGCTCTACACAATCCTCAACCCCGAGCTGGACCAGGCTTGGATTCGCTCCCTGCTCCGCAAACATGACGAGGGCGGCATCCTTCCGATGTGGGAATTGGCCTCCAACTACACGGGCTGCATGATCGGCTACCACGCCGTGCCGGTGATCGTGGACGCCTACGTCAAGGGGCTGCGCGACTACGATCTAGACAAGGCGATGGAGGCGGTCGTGTTTGCGTCGCGGTATGACGACCAGAAGCCGATTCCCTACAACTCGGACGATACCCGAGCGCGGCTCATGCCGAAGGCCAAGCTCTACAACGCGACCAAGGGCCATATTCCGGCCGATCTCGAAACCCGATCCATCTCCAAGGCGCTGGAGTTTGCCTACAATGACTGGACCATCGCCACGTTGGCCCGAGCTCTGGGCCGCGAGGAAACGGCCGCGGAGTATATCGGGCGCGCGGGCTATTACCGCAAGTATTTCGACCCCGCCACCGGCTTCATGCGGGCGAAGAATTCTGACGGCACCTGGGTGACGCCCTTTACCCCCACCGACACCGACGCCCGCGTCCTCGGCTATGTGGAAGGCAACGCCTGGCAATGGACCTGGTTTGTGCCGCACGATGTTCCGGGTCTGATGAACCTATTCGGCGGACGGGAGCCCTTCGCGGCAAAACTGAATGCCTTGTTCACAACCGACTCCCGCCTCACGGGTGCACACATCTCCAGCGACGTCACTGGGCTGATCGGCCAATACGCCCACGGCAACGAGCCGAGTCACCACACCGCCTATTTGTTCAACTGGGCGGAGCAGCCCTGGCGCACCGCGGACATCGTCCACCAGATCATGACCGAGTTTTACCTCGCCACCCCCGCTGGCCTGATTGGCAACGAAGACGCCGGCCAGATGTCCGCGTGGTTCGTGCTGAGTGCGCTGGGCATCTATCAGGTGGCGCCGGGCGACCCGAATTTCTCACTCGGCCGTCCGCTGTTTGACGAAGCCCGAGTGACGTTGCCGAACGGAAAGTTCTTTGTCGTGCGCATGAAAAACGGGACCGCGAATCACCCCTATGTCCAGCGTGTAACCCTCAATGGAGAGCAATTGAAGACGCCCTTCGTCACCTATGTCGACATCATGGCCGGCAAGGAACTGGTGTTTGAGATGGGCGCCGAAAAGAAAGTCTTCTGGAACTTACCCTAAAATGAAACTGACCGCCCTCCTTTCATCCCTTCTCCTCACCTGCACCGGCCTGCTGCACGCCGGTGCGCCTGATTCGGCGGAACGTCCCAACGTCGTCATCATCCTCGCCGACGATCTCGGTTACGGCGACCTCGGCTGTTACGGGCACCCGACCGTGAAAACGCCAAACCTCGACCGGCTGGCCGCCACCGGTGCACGTTTCACGCAGTTTAATTGTCCGGCCCCCTATTGCGCGCCCACCCGGGCATCGCTGCTCACGGGACGCTATCCATTCCGCCATGGCCTGACGGGCAACCCGGCTCCCGACGGGCAGCGCGCCGAGGAAGACAGCCTCCATCTGCCCACCGGCGAAATCACCCTGGCCCAGCTCTTCCAGCAGGCAGGCTACGCCACGGGGATGGTGGGCAAGTGGCATCTTGGCCACGCGCGCCCGGAGTGGCTTCCCACCCGGCGCGGGTTCGATGAATACCTCGGCATTTTGTATTCCAACGACATGCGCCCCGTGCAATTGGTCGAGAGCGAGCAGCCCATTGAATATCCGCTTGTGCAGGCCAACCTCACCCAGCGCTACACCGCCCGCGCGATCAACTTCATCAAACGCAACCAGTCGCGGGGGTTCTTCCTCTACCTCGCGCACGCGATGCCCCACAAACCCCTCGCCGCGTCCGAGGCATTCTACCGGAAGTCCGGAACCGGTCTATACGGCGATGTGATGACCGAACTCGACTGGAGCGTCGGCGAGGTTATGAAGACCCTCCGCGAACTCGGCCTCGAGGAGAAAACCCTCGTAATCTTCGCCGGCGACAACGGCCCCTTTTATGGCGGGAGCACGGGCGGGTTACGCGGCATGAAGGCCAGTTCCTACGAGGGCGGCTACCGCACACCCTGCCTTGCCCGCTGGCCGGGGAAAATCCCCGCTGGCCACACCAACCGCTCCCCCGCCGTCATGATGGACCTCTTCACCACCACCCTGAATGCCGCGGGCATCGCGCCGCCGGCGGACCGCGTCATCGACGGACGCGACCTCATGCCCCAGTTGACCTCTGACGCCGCCAGTCCCCACAAAGTGATCCTCGGTCAGCTCGGGCCACGCGTTGCCACCATCCGTGACGCCCGCTGGAAATTGCACGTGCTCCCGGCCTCGGATCAGCGCAGCCGAAGGGCGCCGCCCGGCGAACGCTGGCTCGACCCGCGCGGTCCTGACGGCGTCACTATTCTGGCTCCCGCCGAACAATATTCGCCGGACCATTATCCCGGCCTCACCAACGGCGACGCCCCGGCCCCCATGCAACTCTTCGACTTGGAGTCTGATCCCGGCGAGCAACACGATGTGGCCGCCGCGCATCCGGAAATCGTGGTCCGACTGCGCCAGCACTACGAAAACCTCATGCAGGCTGCGGCTGAGTCCCCTGCCCCGCCCCCTTCCTGAATTCTGCACCCAAACCCTCCTCCTTTTCCGCATGACCACCCTTTCCCTACCGCGGCTGCTAGCCGCCAGCACGCTACTCGCGGTGCTGTTCACCAGCTGCGCCGGACCGGGCACCAAGCCGGTCAACTCGTCCTCCCTGACGGGCAAGGTCATGGTCGGTTACCAAGGCTGGTTCAACGCCGAGGGCGATGGCTCCGGCCGGGGTTACAACCACTGGACTCGTGACGGCAAACAGCCGGCGCCGGACAACGTGCGAGTGGATCTCTGGCCGGATTTGAGCGAGTTCCCTGCCTCCGAGCGTTTTCCAACCAAGCTGCGGCATGCCGATGGCACTCCTGCGGAGGTGTTCAGCTCCTATCGCCGCCCCACCGTGGTCCGGCACTTTGCGTGGATGGAAGAGCACGGCATCGACGGCGTTTTTCTACAACGTTTCGTCAGCTCACTGGCCCGTGGCACCTCCCTCGCCGCCAACAACGCAGTCCTCGAAAATGTCCGGGCGGGCGCGCGCGCCCACGGACGCGTTTACGCCCTCATGTATGACCTCAGTGGCCTCCGTCCCGGGCATGCCGATGTGCTGATCGACGACTGGAAAAAACTGCTCCGCGACACCCGGCTCACGAGCGATCCGAACTACCTGCATCACCGGGGCAAACCCCTTTTGGCTCTATGGGGTTGTGGTTTCCTCGATCACGACAAACCCCGGCCCACGCTCGAGGATTGGCGCAAGATTCTCACGTTTCTGAAGGAGGACAAGACCAGCGGCGGCCTCGCCATCATGCTCGGCGTGCCCAGCCAGTGGCGCACGTTGACCCGCGACTCGGTGCCAGATCCCATGTTGCATGAACTCATCGCCCTGGCCGATGTGGTCTCCCCTTGGACCCCGGGCCGCTATCGCACGCCGGAGGCCGCGACCACCCACGCAGCCACCGTGTGGCAACCGGACATCGCCTGGCTCCGCGAGCGCCAGATCGACTTTCTCCCCGTCGCCTTTCCCGGTTTCAGCTGGCACAACATGAAGGACGCTCCACTCGATGACATTCCCCGGCTGCAAGGCCGGTTCTTCTGGTCGCAGATCGCTGCCGCCAAAGACGCCGGCGCCAGCATGCTGTATGTCGCCATGTTCGACGAGGTCGATGAAGGCACCGCGATTTTCAAGGTGACCAACACGCCGCCAGTCGGCAATGGCGCCAAGTTCGTCACCTACGAGGGTCTGCGAAGCGATCACTACCTTCGTCTGACCGGACTCGCCGGCAAGGTCATCCGGGGCGAACTCCCCCCCACCGCCGAACCACCCCTGCCTGTCACCACCGCCACCACTCCATGAGACCTTATCTGCTACTGTTTGCCGGCCTTACCGCCCTATGCTGCGGAGCCCCCGCCACGACGTCGGCGGGCAAGCTCAACGTTCTGCTCATCACGATCGACGATCTGCGCGACACTCTCGGCTGCTACGGCAATCCCGCCGTGCTGACCCCCCACATCAATCGGCTCGCCGCCCGCGCGGTCCGTTTCGACCGCGCCTACGTGCAATACCCCGTCTGCAATGCCAGCCGCAGTTCGTTCCTCACCGGCCTGCGGCCCGACCAAACCGGCGTCACCGACAACCACACGATTCTTCGGGAACGCCTGCCGGAGGTCGTCACGCTGCCCCAGTTGCTGAAGAACGACGGTCGCCACTCGACCGCATTCGGCAAGATTCTCCATCTGGGCGGCGGACGCGACGAGGCCTTGCGTGCGCAGTGGGCTGATCTGCCGCTGTCCTGGCACACCGCCCGGCCGTATGAGGCCACTCCGCGTGGCAGGATCAAGCTGGCCGGCCGCGATCTCTCGAACGGAAAATTGTCTTGGTGTCACTGGGGCGCCATGGACGGTGACGACGACGACCAGCCCGACGGACAGATCGCCCGCGCGGTCATCGAGGAAATTGAGCGGTGCGACGACCGGCCGTGGGTCATCGGTGCCGGCTTCATGAAACCGCATGATCCGTTTCTCGCCCCGAAGAAATATTTCGATCTCTACCCCGAAGGCTCGCTCCGCCTGACGCGCCCGCCCGGCGACCAAACGCCCGCACCGCCGCTGGCCGTCGGGTTCGGAGGGCTCGGTGCCGCGTTTGCCCAATTTGCCGACCGCGACCGGGAGGAGTTTCTGCGCGCCTACTATGCTTGCACCACCTATGTGGACGCCCAGGTCGGGCGCGTGCTCGCCACGCTCGACCGGCTCAACCTCTGGGAGAACACCATCGTGATCCTGCTCGGCGACCACGGCTATCATCTGGGCGAGCGCGACTGGTGGAACAAGGACACGCTGTTTGAGCGCACCTGCCGGGCACCGCTGCTCATCGCCGCACCCGGGATCAAACCCGGTGTCGCCCGCGGGCTGGTGGAGTTCATCGATCTCTATCCCACGGTCGCCGAGCTCTGCCGGCTCACCCCGCCGCCGAATCTTGCGGGTCAGAGCCTGCTCCCGCTCCTGCGCGACCCGAAGGGCGCGGGCAAACCCGCCGCCATCACGATCGTGGTCCGCGGCCGTTCGCGCGGTGATTCCATCCGCACCGACCAGTGGCGCTTCACCCGCTGGAGCGACGGAACCAGCGAACTCTACGATCACACTCTTGACCCCGAGGAGGACCATAATGTCGCTGCGGCGCATCCGGACCTCATCCGTGATCTGAGCGACCGGCTCTCGGCGGCGCTCGCCGCCGCTGGTCCCGGCCGCTCTTCTCCCGGCCCATGACTTACGGTCCCACCCGCGGCCGCTCTGGACTCCCGAAACCAATATGAAATTCCTGGTCTGGTTGTGCCCCCTGGTGCTTGCCTGCGCCCTTCCGGCTGCGCCGGTCAGGCCGCCCAACATCGTGTTCATTCTCACCGACGATCAGGGCTACGGGGACATCGCCGCCCACGGTCATCCGATCCTCCAAACGCCGAATCTCGACCGGCTCCACGCCGCAAGCGTGCGTTTCACGGATTTTCAGGTCAGCCCGACCTGCGCTCCCACCCGCAGCGCGTTGCTCACCGGCCGCCACGAGTTTAAGAACGGCGTCACCCACACCATCCTCGAGCGGGAACGCCTGACCCTCGACGCCACCACGCTGGCCGAGGTGCTCCGCACCGCCGGCTATGCCACCGGCATCTTCGGCAAGTGGCACCTCGGCGACGAAGCGGCCTACCGCCCCGAGCGTCGCGGCTTCGACGAGGTCTTCATCCATGGCGCCGGCGGCATCGGCCAGACCTATCCCGGGTCCTGTGGCGACGCCCCTGGCAACACCTACTTTGACCCCACGATCTATCACAACGGGAAATTCGAAAGGACCGTTGGTTACTGCACCGATGTTTTCTTCAATCAGGCCATGCGCTGGATCGACGTGGCGGCCGCGACTGGAAAACCCTTCTACGCTCACCTCGCCACCAACGCCCCGCACATCCCACTCCAAGTGCGGCCGGCAGACGAGGCCCGTTACGCGGGCATAGCTCCCGACGCCGAGACCGCCAAGTATCTGGGCATGGTGGCCAACATTGACGACAATGTCGGCCGCCTGCTCGATCACCTCAGAGTCCGTGGCCTCGAGCGCGACACTCTCGTCATCTTCATGACCGACAATGGCGGCCTCAGCGGCGTCCGCATTTGGAACCACGGCATGCGCGGCCAGAAAGTCACGCCCTGGCGAGGCGGGGTGCGCGCCGTCTCGTTCTGGTCTTGGCCGGGTCGGATCACCCCGGGCGAGGTCGCGGTGCCGGCCGCTCACATCGACTTCTTCCCGACCCTGGCGGAACTCGCGGGCGTGCCCCTCGCCGCCGAGACCCGCGCCCAGATCGAGGGCCGCAGCCTCGTGCCACTGCTGGAAAACCCCGTCGCTCCCTGGGCCGACCGCACGCTCGTCACCCACGTCGGTCGCTGGCCCCGCGGCACCCCGCCCGAAGCCTGGAAATACCGCAACGTCGCGATCCGCGACTCCCGCTGGCGCCTCGTCTCAATCAAGGGTGCAACCGAACCGGCGTGGCAACTTTACGACTACGTCAACGATCCCGGTGAACAGCACGACGTGGCGGCCACCCACCCCGGCGTGGTGCAAAAACTGGCTGCTAATTACGACCAGTGGTGGGATGAGATGCGCCCGCAGCTCGTCAACGAAGACGCCCCGCTGCCGAAGCTGAATCCCTTCAAGGAACTTTACTGGCAACAGTTCGGCGGCGGTCCGAACGCCACCGAACTTGAGGCGATGGATCCGGATACTTTCTTCAGCAAACAGCACCTCCCGGCAAAAACGAAGGGATGACGTGGCAGCTCGGCCCGGCCGGATCATTGGGATCTCGGGCGGAGCTCCGCGAGCGGGATGTCGCGGGAAAGCACCACCTCCCCCCCCAACCCGCAGACTTCCAGGCGCAGGGATGACGCGGCCCCAGCCCACTTGACCCGCAAGAGAGCGAAATTGGAGCCCGTGTAGGGACGCTCGTGGAGCCGATGCCGATTGGGTTGCGGCTTCGGGGGCGTTGGCCCGGCCTCAACCCCGGTCAGGGCTTTTGCCCGAGCCGCAGGTTCTTGCGCGATCGGCTGATTCAGACCGCTGCTGGTCAGATCGTGGAGCGGATAGGGCGCGCCGTCGGTCGGGGCCAGCATGGCAAGCTCCGCGAGATGACGGTCTCCGCTGATCACCACCACGCCATGGGCTTGGGTGCGGCGGAGCATCGCCAGAAATCGCGTGCGTTCCGCGGGGAAATTATCCCATTTCTCGGAACCGTGTTCCGTCGCGACCAATTGGATGCTGGAAATCACCACGCGGATCTCAGCCGGCTCGCGCAGGCGGCGCTCAAGCCAGGCCCATTGCCCGGCACCAAGTATCGTCGCGTCCGGGTCGGTGTTTGGCCGCGTGACCTTCGCGTTGCTCGGATCCTTTTTCAACGGCGAGCGGAACGTCCGCGTATCCAGCAGAATGAGCTGAACCCGCTTACCCGCCGGCCCAAACGTGACGCAGTCGAACACGCCCGGCGTAGTGCGCCGAGGCGAATCGCTCGGCACCTGGAAGAAATCGCAAAATTCCTTTTGGGCCGCCGCGGCACCGGGAAACCCGGCGCCGCCGTCATTGAGACCATAATCATGATCGTCCCACGTGGCGTAGAGCGGGGTGGCCTGGCGGAGCTGAGCGAAGCCCGGCATGGCGGCAAGCAAGGCGTATTTGACACGGAGCACGTCCGGGTCGGCGGAATCACCGTAGATGTTGTCACCGCACAGGACAAAGGCATCGCAATGCGCCGCATTGATGGCCTCCCAGATGGGCTGGGGCCGCTCCTGGCGGGCGCAGGAGCCGAACCCGAGAGTGGAGATGGTCAGTTCAGGTCGGACCGACACCCGATCCGACACGTCCGCGCTCGGCGGAGCCGGTGCCGCCAGGGAGAGAATCGGGAGCAACAGACCGTAGGGCACAAGCGGGAGAAGGCGTATATTCATGGGGATGATTGCTGTGCAGTCACACAAGCTGGGTTTGAGAATTGCGGGTTAGCTCCCGCGCGCTCTCCGGGCTTATTTTGCCCGACAAACGCCGGCGATCAGCGGATCATAGTGACCGCAACCGTCGCCCGCCATCCCCCGAACATGGGATGTTTGCCGCGTTGGGAATATGCGAGGCTAAGCCCAGACAGCTGCTAGGTCCGTGCCCAGCCCCCACGCTATCTGTAGTCCCAACCCCAAAACCCCTCAACCCCACCTGAATCTGACATTGTCGCCATCGGCCGGTCGCTCAGCGTCGCGCCGCAGACGGCCAAACACCACAGCCATGAAAACCCCAAGACCCGCCCCCGCCAGTCTCCCCCTCATAATGGGAATGAGTCTGATTTTCCTGCCTTTACCTGCGTTTGCCCAGACGGCTCCGACCGCCCCGGCGGGCCAGGAGCAGGAAACGATCGTGCTGAATCCCTTCGTCGTGACCGCGGACTCCACCAGCGGCTATTACGCGTCCGAGACCCTATCCGGGACGCAATTGAAGTCCCAGATCCGTGATCTGGCGAACCCGATCACGGTTCTCACGGAAGAATTCATGCGGGATATCGGAGCGGTGAACTACCAGGAAGCCCTGGAGTTCCTGCCCAGCACCCGCGAATTCAAGGGGGACGCCTCGGATACGGAGGGAGTGACCAACCGCACGGGCACGCCCTACATGGTTCGTGGTTTCCGTTCCACCGCGCTGACCAACAATTTCTTCACCAGTCGCATCAAGGTGGATAACTACAACACCGAGACGCTCACCCAATCGCGGGGACCGAACTCCTTGCTCTTTGGCCTGGGTTCGGTGGGTGGTGGCCTCGACGCCACGGCCAAGCAGGGCCGGTTCAGCACCAACAGTTATGGCGCAGAGGTCCGATTCGACTCCGAGGGATCCAAACGCATCAGTGTTGATACCAATCAGATCCTCATCCCCAAGAAGCTCGCGGTCCGCTTTGCCGCCCTCTCCACCGATCAACGCACCCCCCGCGACCTGCAATATGCGCGGCGGAATTCCGCCTATATCAATTTCACGATCCAGCCGTTCAAGAACACAACGATCAACCTGAATGCGGAAATGGGGCGGCTTGAAGAATCCGTCCCCAGGTCCTACCTGGCCTATGACAGTGTTTCCGCCTGGTTAAGCAGCCCACTGACCCCATTCAATAAGGCCAACCGGATCGACAATCTCCTCGTCACTTCCGGCAGCACGACAGCCCGCAATGCCGCCCGCAATCTTATCACCGGGGTCACCCAGGGATTCTCCACCACCAATTATCTCGTCTATATCATGAACGCCCCCGAGCTGGGTGTGCAGAACTTTAAGTGGAAATCTCGCGGATCGGAAGTCCGCGTAAATGGGAACAACCAAAACCAGACCAGCATTTCAGAACTAACCGTCGTGCCGGGGGTAAACTTCCCGCTGGACACCATGGTGCCCGGACCGTCGGAACACTTCGACACTCTCTACGACAAGTATTCGGCTTCCTTGCAGCAGAAGTTGCTGGAGAAGACCTACCTCGAGGTGGCTGGATCCTACGAAGACGTCTTCAACGAGGATTGGCAGCCCATCACCCGCGGCGACTACGAAGTCTTTATCGACCCCAACTACTATCTCCCAACCCAGCTGGCGTCGAACAATCCGGATCCCACCAAGCCGCTCAATCCCTATTTCGGCGTCCCCTATGTCGAGGGCAACGCCAAGCTCGAGCGCCGCGACACGGTGACCAAACAGTTCCGTGCAACCCTGACCCATCAATTCGACCTGAGTGGCATCGAGCCGATCAATGGGTTTGATCTCGGAAAATTCAGCGTGGTTGCATTTCATTACTACCGGTCGACAGACAGCTATTTCTCCCAGCCGGAGGAAATGACCAGCACCTCGCAGCTGACGACCGGCGTCGTTGGTGATACCCAAAATCAGATTCGTCGGCGTTATTACCTGCTGCCGGGGCAACCGGTCCACTTTCCCGCCCTCGACTATCGGACCGCCACAATCAACCAGACCGCCAACGCCTCGGTTCCAGGCGGCGTTATCCCCGCGATCTCCTCGGGTTTCTTGAACCGTCTGAATCCCGTTTACGCGCCCGAAACAACCAAATCCTATGCCGCCATCGGTCAATGGGAACTGTTCTCCCGGCGGTTGATCCTCACCGGGGGCATCCGGCAGGATGATATCAGCTCGAAGAATTTTGTCTTCACCCAGAATCCAGTCACCAAGCTTTTTAGCAACCGGGGCGAAGGTGCTTTCAGCCCGGCGACCGAGTCCTCGGTCAAGAACTACAATTTCGGCGCCGTGGTCCGGGTCGCCAAGTGGCTGGATGTGTATGCTAACACGGCCACGAACACCGTGGGTGCCGGTGGCACCAACTATAACATCTTCAACGAACGGCTGCCCGATCAGGAGGGCGAAGGTTTCGATTTGGGATTGCGCGGCTTTTTTTGGGATGACCGGGTCATACTCAAGCTGAACTACTTCAGCAACGAACTCCTGAACCGCGTCTCGGACCCCCTTCGCGATGGAGCCATCGGCATCGAAATGGCCCGTCAGAACGGTTACGTCGAAAGATATCTCGAAGGCATGGTCCTCAATGGTTTTGGAGACAAGGTGGCCGGATCTCCCCGCTTTGCCAATTACACGGGCAATCAGCTCTGGTCGGACGTGGAGTCGGACAAGACGGAAGGCTACGAACTGGAGGCCACCCTCAATCCCACCAAACAGCTCCGGATCTTGGTCAACGTCTCCTACAACGACTCCACCTTGAACGCCACTTACAAATTCACGCGGCCGTGGTTTGACCAATACGTCAAACCCTACGCGACTGATGCGGCGATCCGCGCGCCGATCGCCAATCCTACGTTCAACGCCACCCGGACCATCGGAGAGTATATTGACGGCATGGCCCGCCGCCTGAACTACCACGAAGCGCAGATCGGCGGATCCCGCATTCGGGGCAACAACTGGATCGTGAATCTGGTCGGCAGCTACGCCTTCGACGAAGGCCCGTTGAAGGGCCTGCGGGTGGGTGGGGATGTGCGCTGGCGCGATGCCAACACCATCGGGTACCCGGAGGTGGCCGGCACCTTCGACACGAAAAATCCCTTCAAGGGCGCGGAGTCGTTTATCACGAGCGCTTTCGCCTCATATTCCTGGAAGACCAAGCTCCTTGATCGAAACACCAACTGGTCGGTGTCACTGCGGGTGCGGAACATTCTGGACGACAGCGAAACCTATCCCAACAGCGCCGTCGATTACGGCAATGGCGTGCCGCACTACCTACAGCGGATCTACGTGCAGCCGCGCACCTACGAGCTCACGGCCGGGATGAGATTCTAAAGTCAGTTGGGCTCCGCGGCCGCGCTTCGGCCGGACGCGGAGCCGCCCAACGATCCAGCTGGAACCTTCTCCGAAGCGATCCAGCTGGATTTTTTATTTCTAAATTAGCCGCTTCACTTGGGGGCCTTCACCCCTATTCAAGCTCATGAAAACACTCCTGCCCCCACTCTTGGCGTTTCTATGCCTCCTGGCCTCCATTCCCGGTCTTTCCGCCGAGAACAAACACGGACCTTCCACCCGGCATCCCACCTACAAGGGCTTGGTGATGGCCGGCTATCAGGGATGGTTCCGCGCTGAAGGGGACAGCTCCGGCGAAGGCTGGGTCCATTATGGCCGGAACAAGAAGTTCGATGCGGAAAGCGTCACGATCGATTTTTGGCCGGATGTTTCTGAATACGAAAAGATCTATCCCACAAGCTTCACGCATCCCGGCGGCAGCGTCGCCAAGGTATTCAGCTCCGCCGACCGGAGCACGACGGAGCTGCATTTCAAATGGATGCAGCAATACGGCGTGGACGGGGTGTTCATGCAGCGATTCTTTCACGTCACGCGGGGCCATCAGAAGTCGGACAAGTCCCAGGACCATATTCTGCGCAACGCCCTGGCTGCCGCCAAGGCCAACGGCCGGGCCCTGGCGGTGATGTACGACCTGTCAGGCCTGAAAACCACCGGAGAGGACTGCTCTTCGGTCATCGAAGACTGGAAGATGCTGGTCGACGAACTGAAGGTGACCAACCAGGGAGCGGACCAACCTTACCTCTACCACAACGGCAAACCCCTCGTCGCGATCTGGGGGGTGGGGTTTCCCGATCGCAGCTACAATATCCGGAATATCGGGATCAACCGACTCATCGATTTTCTCAAAAATGATCCGGTATATGGCGGGTGTTCCGTGATGCTCGGAGTGCCCACCTACTTTCGGGATTTGGACAAGGACTGCACGAGCGCCCCCTATCTGCACGAGCTGATCGAGTCCGTGGATATTGTCATGCCTTGGATGGCCCAGCGCTGGACTCCCCTGGTCCACAATCCGATCGAGCACATCAGGGATCACGTCCTGGCGGACATCCGATGGACCAAGGAACGGGGGGTGGACTACGCGCCCCTGATCTATCCCGGTTTCAGCTGGAGGAATCTGTCGCTGGGCAAACCGGATCTCGCCCGCTACACGGCCTACGGTGCCATCCCCCGGTTGGGCGGACGCTTCTACTGGGACCAGATGACCACCATGATCAGCGCCGGCGCCGAGATGATCTATGTGGCCATGTTTGATGAGATCGACGAGGGCACCGCCATCTTCAAGGTTTCAGACAACCCACCCGTAAGTGATCGGTTCCATTTCGTCGGCAATGACGGCGTACCTTCGGATCACTATCTCTGGCTGACGGGCCTCGGGGCCAAAATGCTGCGACGGGAGATTCCTCTCAGCCTTCAGATGCCGGAAAGAAAATAGCAGAATTGTCTCCAGTTGTTCCCGTGCGCCACCTCATCCGTACCGTCTTCGCCGCAAGGCTCATCGGGCTTTCCCTTGCTCTGCCCGGTGCCATCGCGGCGGAGCCGCCTGCCCGGCCCAACGTCCTCTTCATCATCACCGACGACCAATCCTACGACGCCCTTTCGATCGTCCAAAGGGAGCAGGGCGCGCAGGGTCGTTTCCCCTGGCTGGATACGCCCAACTTGGACCGGCTCGCCTCCGAGGGGGTGCGTTTTCGCAACGCTTTTGTGACCAATTCCCTGTGTTCTCCCAGCCGCGCGGTGAACCTGACCGGTCTCTATAATCACGAGGATGGCAACGGCATCGCGTCCAACTTTCGACCCTTTGCCGCCAGCAACGTCACGCATGCCACCTTGATGCGTGAGGCCGGCTACACGACGGCCTACGTTGGAAAGTGGCACATGGACAACCAGCGGGAACGGCCCGGATTCGACCATCACGCCACTTATTTGGGGCACGGACGTTACGAGAACTGCCCCTTCATCGTTGATGGGAAGGAAACCTCCTCCACTGGGTGGGTCGACGACGCCGCCACTGACTACGCGATCGCCTTTATCGAAAGACAAAAGGCCTCACCCAAACCCTGGTCGCTCGTTCTCGGCTTCAAGACACCGCACCAGCCCTGGGAGCCCCCGGCCCGGACCAAGGATTTGTACGCCGGGGCCGTCGCCCGGACCGTGCCCAATTTCAACACGCCGCCTCCCTATCTGCGCGCCCAGGGCAAGAACCGCAGCAGTCAGGCGGTTCCGCCCACCGCGACCACCAACCTCGGCTATTTTCGCTGCCTCAAGGCCATGGATGATTGCGTAGGGCGCCTCCTGGCGGCGCTCAAGCAATCGGGAATGGCGGAAAACACGATCGTCGTCTTCACCTCAGACAATGGGGTTTATCTTGGCGCGCACGCCACGGGCGACAAGCGCAGTGCCTACGACGAGAGCTTGCGGGTTCCCTTTCTCGTACGTTTCCCCGCGCTGGGGCCTGCGGCCCGGGGCCGTGTCGTGGATGAGATGGTGCTCAATCTGGACCTGGCTCCTACGCTGCTGGATTTCGCCGGCTTGGCGGCGCCGGCGATGCAGGGCCGAAGCTGGCGGCCGTTGCTGACCGGACCGGCGGCATCCTGGCGGCAGAGTTGGTTCTACGAATACTTCACGGAGAACCAGAATAACACCCGCGTGCCGGACCTGACCGCGGTGCGCACCGTCGATGCCAAATTGATCAAGTATCCCGGGCACCCGGCCTGGACCGAACTGTTCGACCTCAAAAGCGATCCCTACGAAACCCAAAACCTCATCGATGATCCCGCCGCCGCCGCGCTGAAGGCGCGGATGCTCGCGGAACATAACCGGCTGGCGCGGGAGGTGGGCTTCCGCGTGCCGCGTTTCGTCGATCGCCCACCGGATTGGGGCCAGCCGGGTAGCCTGGCGGGAGAACTCTCCCCGCCGTAGCTCTGCCGGATCAACAGACCGCCTCCCCCGCACCCCTCCCTCTCCTCCCTCATGAAATCACGGCTCAAACCAGGCAAGGTCCTCGGGTCTGCCTTTGCCCTGTGGTTCGCCACCGCTGCCTTCGCCCAGGATCGCCCCAATGTCGTCATCGTTCTGGCCGATGACCTCGGCTACGGTTCGGTTGGTGCCTACGGCGCCGATCCCGGTCTCGTTAGAACACCGCATATCGATCAACTGGCCAAAGAAGGCATCCGTTTTGACCGGGCCTACACGACCGCATCGGTTTGTTCGCCGACCCGCTATGACTTTCTCACCGCCCGCTACTCCTGGCGCACGCACCTCAAGCACGCGGTGGTGGACGAATATGATCCCCTGCTGATTGAAAATGGGCGGGTGACTTTGGCGCTCTGGCTGAAGCAGCGGGGTTATCAGACCTCTCACTTCGGAAAGTGGCACCTGGGTTATGGCGCCGCCCCCTTCCAGAGCCTCGCGGATGCGGCCGCGGTCGGGCCCAACTGCGTCGGGTTCGACCATCATTTCGGGGTGCCGAACAACATGGACGATGTGCACAAGGTCTATGTCGAGAACGACGGCATCTTCGGCCTGAGGAGCAAGCGCACGTCCCCCTACGGCAAGAGCTACTACGGCAAGCAGTATGCGGGCTACGATGCGCCGCAGAGGAACGAGCCGGAAGTCATGAAGGTCATCACGGAAAAGGCGATCGCCTGGATCGACCGACGCGATCGAACCAAGCCGTTCTTCATCTACTTCGCTCCGGTGGCGGTGCATCACCCCATCATGCCCTCCGAACGCATGCGAGGAACGAGTTCCGCCGGCGCTTACGGAGATTTCATCCACGACCTGGATTACTCGGTCGGGCTGTTGGTGGACGCCCTGAAGGTGCGCGGCCTGGATCAGAATACGCTTTTCGTCTTCACCAGCGACAACGGCGGCGACATCCCGGAGGATGGAAAGACGCCCGAGCGGCAGGCCATAGCCGCCGGTCTCAAGCCCAACGGCGATCACCGGGGCGACAAACACCAGATCTACAATGGCGGCTTCCGCGTGCCGATGGTGATCCGCTGGCCGGACAGACTCACGAGCGGGGCCGTGGCGACAGGCACCGTGTCCACCATCGACCTGTTTCCCACGCTCGCCGAGGTGATCGATACGCCCCTGCAAGACGAGCAGTTCGACGGTCGAAGCTTCCGAGCATTGCTCACCCATCCGGGCGAAAGATATCAGCGCGAGGATCTCGTGTTGCGCGATGTGAACGGTCGCCGCGCGCTCGTCGCAGGGGCGTACAAGTACATCAGTGATCAATTTCCCCCGAGCGTCAAGGGGCCCAAGGTCGAGGAGGAACTTTACGATCTCGGAACCGATCCCGGCGAAACCAAGAACTTGGCCGGCGCGAGACCGGAAGTCGTGGCCAAATTGAGGCAGAGACTGGCGCATATCTCACGTGGCGACTGACCGTAGTCCTGCGCGTCACCCGAACCCTAGACTTTATCCCCTTAACAGGGGATGCCTGACAACGGAAGAGCCTGATACTCTTATTCACTCAGCATCGGACACCGCCACCCCACCTTGTCGCAACCATTCGCTTCGCATGAACACCCCTACAATTCTCTCTCGCTCGAATGGTCTGATTTACCTGACCCTGTCGATGTTCACGGCGCTGGGTTGCGGCGGGCTGGTTCAGGCCGAACCAACTCCGACTCAAAAGCGACCAAACGTGTTGTTTGTGATCAGCGATGATCTTAGCTCGCGTATCCGGCCGACAGGCTATGAAGGTGTCATGACCCCGGTGCTCGATCGTCTGGCCAAGGAGGCCACGACTTTCCAGCGCAGCTACTGTCAGTATCCCGTCTGCGGGCCCTCCCGCGCTTCCTTTCTGAGTGGCATGTACCCACAAACCACGGGTGTTTTGGACAATGAAGCCAAGTTCGCCGAAGCCCTCCCCGGTGCGGTGTCGCTCCCCAAGGCCTTTCGTCAGGCTGGATACTGGACGGCGGCGGTGGGCAAGGTGTTTCACCGCCCCCTGGACAACCCGGGCAACGATACCTGGGACCAGACGCTGGCGTTTGAGAACGATGAGATGGAACTGGAGCGGGTCGCGCGGGTCGCGTTTGAGCGGGAGCACGGTCCGATCACCACGCCCAAGAACCGCAGAGCGTGGAAGGATCACCTGCTCACGATTGCCCCGCAGACCCGTAACCAGGGGGTCAAAGGCCTCGGGCCGGGGTTTGGACCCACGGGACTGCGCGACGACCAACACGCCGATGGCAAGAATGCCCGGCAGGTCGCCGCCTGGATCAGTGATAACGCGAGCGGCAACCGACCCTTCTTCATCGCCTGCGGTTTCCACAAACCCCACATCCCCTTTTTGGCGCCCGATGCCTATTTCGCGAAGTATCCGGTCGACTCCATCAAGCTGAGTCGCTCACCTGCCGACGACTGGAACGACATTCCGGCACTGGCGAAGACCAACCAGTATCTGGACTACGGGTTCCCTGCGCTCGGGCAAGAGGATGAGGCCCGTCGTCGTGGGTTCATGCAGGCCTACTACGCCTGCATCTCCTTCATTGATGCCCAGCTCGGCCTCATCATCGAAGCCCTGCACCAGAGCGGTCAGTGGGAGAACACCATCATCGTGTTCGTCGGTGATCACGGTTATCATCTGGGCGAACACTTTATGTGGGGCAAGGTGACACTGTTCGAGGAGGCGGCCCGGATGCCCATGCTCGTCAGGGTTCCGGGCATGACCAAGGGCAACTCCAGCAAGGCCTTGGTGGAAATGGTCGACCTCTTCCCCACGCTGGTCGCGTTGAGTGGTTTCACGCCTCCGTCCAGCTTGCAGGGGCGTTCGTTCGTACCGCTGCTGAGGGACTCCACGGTGGCAGGAAAGGAGTGCGCCTACACGGTGGTCAAACGGGGTGAGCAACTCGGTCGTGCCATCCGGTTTGATCACTGGCGCTATACCGAGTGGGGCTCGCCCGACAAGGCGGAGCTTTACGACTTGGATGCCGATCCCGGGGAATTCACGAACCTCGTAAGCAACAAGGATCACGCCGCGGTGCTGGCCCGGGCCAAGGCGTTGCTGGCGCAAGCCGAGCAAAACGCAAAAGGGTCGACCAACCCGAACCCGAAGAGCTCCTGATCGAGGTGCCGGGCATTTTCGACCCGCTCCCTCACCTCCTCCATGCGTCTTCCCTCGCTCTTGGTTTGTCTGGCCCTGGGCGTCGGTCTGGGCCATTCGGCGTTTGGTCAGGATTCCACGCAGTATATCGATCCGCGCATCGGCAATGTCTCGATACTGCTCGTGCCGACCTATCCGACCTTCAGCCGGCCGAATCAGATGCTCCGGATTGTGCCCGCCAAGACGGATTACATCGACGATCAGGTGGCCGGCTTCCCGTTGCAGGTTGGCGCCCATCGCCAGGCGGGCGTCTTCCCGATGAAGATCGTGCTCGGCTCGGTCACGACCGATTCGTGGAAAAGCAAGATGCCGATTGATCACGATCTCGAGGTCGTCCGTCCGTGGCACTACTCCACCTACCTAATCGAGAGTGCCGTCCGGGTGAGTTTCACGCCCGCCGCCAAGGCCGCGATCTACCAGATCGATTTTCCCGCCCCTACGACCACAGCACGGCACCTGCTGTTCACCGGCAGCGAGCAGTTGAAGGTGACCTCCGCCGGTCCGAATGCATTCACCTTCGAGGACGAGTTCAGCTTCACGAACGGCGGCGTCACGCCGACGGTGCTCAGTCAGACGGTCTATGCGTATGCGGAGCTCAAGGACGAGAGCGGCCGGCCCATCGCAGGCACGCAACTCGACACCACCCAGCGCAAAGCCGCCCTCGCTCTGCCGGCCGAGGCCCCCGCCCGCGTATTGCTCTGCTACGGCATCTCCTACATCAGCATCGAGCAGGCGAAGAGGAACTACGATCTCGAGGCCGGAGATTCCTCGTTTGCGACGCTGCTGGAGCAGGGACAGGCCGCCTGGGCCAAAGTCACAGAACAGATCGCGGTCGAGGGCGGCACCGAGGCACAACGCCGCTCCTTCTACACCGCACTCTATCGCACGCACGAGCGCATGGTCGATATCAACGAGCACGGCCGGTATTTCAGCGGCTATGACCGACAGGTGCATCGCAGCGACCGTCCCTTCTACGTCGATGACTGGGTCTGGGACACCTACCTCGCCACGCATCCCCTGCGCACGATCCTCGACCCGCAGATGCAAAGCGACGTGCTGAACTCCTACACGCTCATGTATCAGCAAAGCGGCTGGCTGCCGACCTTCCCGCAGGTTTTCGGCAACCGGATGTGCATGAACGCCTATCACTCGGCGTCGCTCTTTCTGGACGCCCACCGCAAGGGCATCACAGGCTACGACCTGCAGGTCGCGTACGCCGGTATCAAAAAGAACCTGACCGAAGGAACCCTCCTCCCGTGGCGACAGGGACACGCCAAGGTCGGGTTCGACGACTTCTTCTATGCGCAAGGTTACTTCCCGGCCCTGCACCCGGGCGAAAAGGAGACCGAACCGCTGGTGGATGGCTTTGAGAAACGCCAGCCCGTCGCGATCACGCTCGGCGTGGCGTTCGACGCATGGACGCTCGCGCAATTGGCCAAGGATCTCGGCAAGACGGATGATTTCGAATCCTTCTCCCTCGTGGGGGGATTTTACCGGAATCTCTGGCATCCGCAGGAGCGGCTCTTCATGCCGAAAGACGACAAGGGCGAGTGGATCATGATCGATCCGAAGACCGCCGGCGGACCGGGCTACCGGGAGTATTACGACGAGAACAACGGCTGGACCTATGCCTGGCAGGTCCAGCACGACATCCCCGGGTTGGTCGAACTGCTCGGGGGGGCCAAGGCGACGGAGGCCCGGCTCGACCAGCTGTTCCGCGAGCCGCTCGGGATGCCGCGCAGGCTGTTCTATGTTGATGGAGCGAATTCAACCGGCTTGGTCGGCCAGTTCGCCATGGGCAACGAGCCGTCGTTCCACATTCCGTTTCTCTACAATTATGTCGGAGCCCCTTGGAAGACCCAGAAGCGCACCCGCTTCCTCCTGGATGTGTGGTTCAAGGATAACATCTTTGGCATCCCCGGTGACGAGGACGGTGGCGGCATGTCGGCCTTCGTCGTTTTCACCTCGATGGGGTTGTATCCCGTCACCCCAGGACTGCCATATTACACGATCACCAGTCCGATATTCACGCGGACCACGATCCATCTGCAAAACGGCAGATCGTTCACGGTCGTCGCGCCCGGCGCCAGCCGCGAGAAGAAGTATATTCAGAAAGCCAGGCTCAACGGCCGACCGCTGGACACACCGTTCATCAGCCACGCGGCGATCATGCAAGGTGGCACCTTGGAATTGGAACTGGGCGAATTACCTGACAAAATCTGGGGCCTCGGCCAGCCTCCGCCCGGATACCCGTCGCCCTGATTTCGCCCGTCGTCTGGCTGCGCGAGGCGCCGCGCATCCCCTGTTAATGGGATGCCCCACCCCGCCTGGGCCTGATACTCTCATCGCCTCGCTACCTGCCTATCCTCGCCTCCTGGTCGGCCACGCCCCTTCTGCATACCCGTTCCTCGTCTGGCCTCGCCCTCCATCGGTCTGTTCCCCCCTCCCCGCTCGCCGTTCACCGTCATGAAACCGCCCCCCCAACGCACTATTCTCGCGCGAGCGGTCACCCGCTTCCGCCTGGGCGTGCTCGCCACCGCGATGACCTGCTCGCTCCCGATTTCCCTGCCGGCCGCCCTCCCGGCCTTTGTGCCCACGGACGCTGAATTTCAACAGGACGCCCGATGGCTGCAAACCTACACCGCCGGCTTGGTGGCCACGAACCGCGCCACCTACAAGGACGGACGCACCGTCTTTTATACTGATGCGCTGAAACACTACGGTCTGCTCTTTACCCGCGACTTCGCGTATTTCGTCGAGTTCGCTGGTGATCTCCTGTCGCCCCAGGAAACCAGCGGTTACCTGGAATTCCTGCTGGCCGGGCAACGGAAGGACGGTTGCATTCCCGACCGGGTCACGGCCGCCGGCAAACCGATTTACAGCCCGGGAGGTGAACGCTCCCCCATGGCCGACCACGCGCTGGAGAATGCCGCGTTCCTGGCGAGTGCGGTCTGCCGTTACGTGGAACGAACCGGGGACCTCGATTTTTTGCGCCGGCATGAACGCGCCCTCCGCCGCGGACTGGACCACATCAACCGGGCGGAAAACGGCCTGGTCTACAACCGGCCGGACAACCCTCAGTGCGTTTATGGCTACACCGACATCGTGCGTCAGACCGGACATCTGCTCATGTGCTCCGCCCTCTACTACGAAGCTTGCAGCCAGATGGCCCGGGTTTGCCAGAAGGCGGGCGTCGGCGAGCCAGACGAATACCTGCGCCGGGCCGAACTCATCAAAAAGAATATCGGGCGGTTGTGGGACCGGGATTCGGGGGCTTTCTACGCCGCGGACGGCCTGTGCCGACAATACGACGTGTGGGGTACTGCCTTTGTGATCAGTCGCAATCTGGCGACCAACGAACAGGAGCAGAAGGCCCTCAATTTTCTCGTCAACAACTACGACCGGTATGCGCAGAAAGGGCAGATCCGTCATTTGCTCACCTATTCAACCTGGCAATCGACCTTTGAATACCGTCCCGAGGGCGTCTACCAGAATGGTGGTTACTGGGCCACTCCGCTCGCCTGGTTGGTGCCCGTCCTCGCCCGCCGCGATCCCACTCTGGCCCAACGCGCCCTGCGGGACTGCCTGGCCGACTTTCGCGAGCGGGGCATCCATGAATGGATCAACGGCGGCGTTACCGTCCTGCCCGACTTCTTCAACAGCGCCATCAGCGTCTACTCGCTACTGTCCGCGGAAAATACCGCTGAACCTACCGCCCGGTCGGGTTTTCCAACTGCTACGTCCACCCCGACAACACCCTCGCAACCCCATGAGTCTTCCCGCTAAAAACCCTCTCCATGCCGTCGGCAGGGCGCTGCTCTATCTCGCGTCATTCCTGCTCGCCTGGTCGGGTCGGGTCGAAGCGAGTCCCGCTCTTCGCTATGACTGGCCCTTGTTCACCTACAATTTTGGCGGACTGGAAAAATTGCCCGTCGCAGAGCAGGTGAGCATGCTGCGCCGCCACGGTTATGCCGGCCTGGCCGTGGACATCGGGAGCGCGGCCAAATTGGCGAACTTGTCCCAGTATGAAGAAGCCGCCCGGCAGGGAGCTGACGTCAGGATTTTCGCCGCGTTCTACGTCCTCGGCTACGACCCCCAGACCGGTTTCAGCCGCGACTGGGTGCAAGTGGTGGATCGGCTGGCCGGGACCGGCACCGACCTCTGGCTGATCACGGGCAAGCCGCAGGACGGAATCACCCCCGATCGGTTGGAAACAGAAATCCGGGCGCTGGTCGAATACGCCTCCGGCAAATCACTCAAGGTCACCCTCTATCCTCACAGCAAGAACGTGATCGCCACGGCGGAGGAGGCGCTGGTTTACGTCAAAAAGATCAACCGCCCGAACTTCACTCTGGCTGTGCACACCTGCCATGAGATCCGGGCCGGCAACGCGGATCGCATCGAGCAGGTGCTGGAGAACGTGAAGGATCATCTGGGCTACGTCACGATTGCCGGAAGCGACAATCTCCCCAGTCAGGTCAACGGCAGCGAGTGGGAATACTCCACGCTCAAGCCTCTCTACCGGGGCAATTTCGACCTGACCCGCGTGCTGAAGAAACTTCGCAGCCTCGATTACCGGGGGGCCATCGGCTTCATCAACCACCGGATCGCCGAAGCACCGGACGTCTATCTTCCCCTGTCAAAATCCACTTACGGGAAGTGGATTCAGGATTTGAACGCCTTGCCGGCGCAGCCGTTTGATGCGCCGGACCAATGCACCTGGCACGCGCCGAGCAAGACGTGGTTCGTCTCGAATCTGGGCGGTGGCATCTCGCTGGCCAAGGACGCCTACGGCTGGATCTCCCGGCTCGACGCCACCGGCAAGGTCATCGAGCCCTTTTGGATCGGCCTGACCGAGCGGATGCACGCGCCGTCCGGCATGGTGGCGACCGACCGCTTTCTCTACGTTGTCGACCGGGAGGGTGTGCACCAGATCGACATCGGGCGGCGGACGATTTCGCGGTTCTTCCCCATCCCCGAGGGAAAGTTCCTCAATGACATCGCCCTCGCCGGCAACGGCGACCTCTACGTCTCGGACTTCTTCGCCAACCGGATCTACCGGATCGTGCCAGCATCCGGCGCAGTCGAGGTCTGGCTTGAAACCGATCGCTTGGAAGCCCCCGATGGACTCACAATCGATGCGGGCAAACTCATCGTGGCCTCATGGGGCGTTTTGAGTGAACCCGGAACCTTCAACACCTCGAAAGTCGGCGATCTTCTGCGCATCGACCTGGTCACGCGGAAAATTGAGACGCTCTCCAGGGAAGCCGGAAATCTGGAGGGAATCACCAAGGCGGGCGACAGTTATTACGTCACTGATTGGGCCGCCGGCAAACTGCTGAGGATTCATGCGCAAACCGGCCGGGTCAGCGTGGTACTTTCCGGTCTGCGCAACCCGACCGACCCGGGTTTCTCGCCGGAACTGGGCGTGTTGGCCTTTCCGCAGCACACGGGCGACCAAGTCTTCTTCCTCTCAGTGGACAATCTTCCGCCATCCTCCTCGCGGTGAGGAAAACGGGCCGAGAACCCAAACGTAAACCCCAGCGCAACCAACCCGGGCTCAGATATGAATCTCCTACTCGCATCGCACTTGGGTGGTTTCCGCATTAGTCCAAGGACTGTGATCATCGTGCTGGCGGCGATGATCATCTCCCCGCTGATGGCGTCGGCTGCCTCTCCCAGCAAGGCGCCCAACATCATCTTCATCGCCACGGATGACCTCAACGCTTGGGTCGGCCCCTTGGATTCGCCCATCAAGGCCAAGACACCCAATCTAGATCGCCTGGCGGCCCGCGGGGTGACGTTCATGCACGCACAGGCCTGCGGCAGCTTCTGTGCGCCTGCGCGTTCCGCCTTGTTCACTGGGCGGCATCCCTCGACCACGGGAGCCTATACTACTCAAGTCTACTGGCGCGACCGTCCCGACCTTCGGCCGTTGCAGGTGGCCTTCCAGCAGGCGGGCTACCAGACGTACGGTACGGGCAAGGTGTTTCATCACCCGGCCGGTTTCGTGGATGTGCGCGGCTGGACCGACTTCCATGTCCGCACCCAGGCCCAGCGTGAAAGCGGGTGGCCGGTGGACAGTTGGCGGCAAGGCGCGCCGCTGCCGACCCCGCTGCCTTTCAGTCGTTTCACGCGCCAGCAGAATCCCGGCACCGATCGGTCCTTCATGGAATACGCTCCGCTGCCCAACGAGGTGGAAAAGGACATGGCCGATACGCAGCAGACCGACTGGGTGATCAACGTCCTCCAGCGCCAGCACGCCCAGCCCTTCTTCATCGCCTTGGGCCTGTACGCCCCGCACTTCCAGAACTACGCGCCGCAGAAATACTACGACCTGTATCCGCTCGATGAAATCCAGCTTCCCCAGATCAAGGAGGATGATACGGCTGATCTGCCGCCGGCCATTCGCAAGTTCTACGATCACCGCAAGGCCTCCATTCACGACAAGCTCAATGAACTGGGTATCATGAAGGAAGTCCTGCGGGCCTATCTCGCCTGCACCTCCTATGCCGATGCGCAGGTGGGCCGCGTCTTGGATGCCTTGGAGGCGAGCCCGGAGCGGGACAACACCATCGTCATCTTCTGGAGCGACCAAGGCTACCACCACGGAGAGAAGGGCCAATGGGGCAAGCACACGCTCTGGAAGGAGACCGCCCGCATTCCCTTCATCTGGGCCGGACCGGGGATCGCGCGCCCGGCCAAGGTCGACACGACGGTCAGCGCCATCGACATGTATCCAACCCTGGTTGATCTCTGCGGTCTTGCTCCGGACTCGGGCCTGGAAGGGAAGTCACTGGCTGCAGTCCTGCGCGATCCCGCGCAGGCCAGGGATCGCGAGGTGTTGCTGTGCGAAATCAAGCCGGGCGGCTACACCGTCGTGAACCAGCAGTGGCGCTACATCCATTACGCGGACGATACGGAGGAACTCTACAACCTCACCGAAGATCCAAACGAGTGGAACAATCTCGCGCCCGCCGGCGGCCATCAGGCCGTGATCGAGCGGATGAAGGCGAGCGCGCCGAAGTCATTCGCCCCGGCCGGACCGGAGACGAACCAGCTGCGCCTGATCACCGAGGGCGAGAGTTTCCGCTGGGAGCCCAAGCCGCCCGGCGGAAAGAAAGCGAAGGGCGCCGCGAAGAACGACTAACCCAGAGATTGCACACGCATGAAAGCTGCCCCCACCGAAATGTCCGTCCGCCCGGATCCCAGCCCAACGCTTCCTCCCATGACAGCTTGCTCCCCATCATCCGGCCTGCCGCGCCGGGAATTCATCCGCCTCACCGCCATGGCGGCGGCGAGCTCACTCGCGTGTTCGCTTCGGGCCGCGTCCCCGGGAGCGGGAGGCAACGTACCGCTCGGCATGGACGCGTATTCGCTGCGGGCCTACAAGTGGCCGGCCAGCCGCCTGATTGCCTACGCTGCCGAACAACGGCTCGATGCCGTGTTGTTCAACGGCCTGAAGGCGTTCGAGCGGCTCGATGATGCCTACCTGACCGGTCTGCGGCAGGCGGCCGCGAGTGCAGGCATTCGCCTCTATGTCGGGATCGGCAGCGTCACTCCGGGAAGCACAACCTTTCTTAAGGACTACGGCAGCGTGGATGATCTGCTCACGCTGGGCGTGCGGGTGGCGACGGCGCTGGGCTCATCGGTGGTGAACTGTCGGATCGGCAACCTAGCGGATCGTTCCACTCCCGGTGGAATCGAGGCGCGCATGGCCGAGTTGATCCACGCCCTGCGGTCCGTGCGGACGCGCGCGCAGGACGCCGGCTTGAAGTTCGCGGTGGAAAACCATGCCGCCGACCTGCGCACCGAAGAAATGTTGCAGGTCATCCAGGCGGCCGGAGCCGATACCACGGGCGTCATGCTGGATCCGGGCAACGCCCTTTGGGCCATGGAGGATCCCATGCGCCAGCTCGAGCAGCTCGGCCGCTACGTGGCCTGCACCAGCATCCGCGATTACATGGTCTGGCCGACGCCGGAGGGAGCCATGTTTCAGTGGACGGCGGTCGGCGAGGGCTTGATGGATGTGCCCGCGTATGTCGCCACGATGGCCCGGCTCTGCCCGGACGTGCCCTTGCTGCTGGAGACCATCTCCAATTCGCCCCGCCCCATCCCGTACCTGCAACCTGACTACTGGAAAGTCTATCCGGCCGTGCGCGCCGCCGACATCGTGGAATTCCTGGCCCTTTGCCGGCGCGGGCACGCGATCCCGACTGTCCAGGCGCCCGCAGGCGCCGATCCGGAGGCTTTCGAACAAGAATACCAGCGCGGCGAGCTTGAACGCAGCCTGGCCTATCTGCGGGCCCACGGCCCGGCTGGCCGAAAATCCTGAAATGATTCATTTCTCCCAACGCCATCAACCCATATCCTGACCATGAACCGTCGCAAATTTATCCATCAATCAGTCGTGGCCGGCATCGGCCTGGGCCTGCTTCACCGCTTTTCTCCCTCGGCACGTGCCGCTGCTCCGGCCTCCGCCAACAGTCGCCTGCGGGTCGCCATCGCCGGTCTCAACAGCCGGGGCATCGCCTTGATCCAATGCTTCGCGTCGCTGCCCAACACCGAGATCGCCTACCTTTGCGATGTCGACGACCGGGCCCTCGCCAAAGGGCTCGCTGCGACCGCCAAGGTCCAGACAAGCGTGCCCAAAACCATCAAGGATTTTCGTCGTGCCCTCGAAGACAAGGACGTCGATGCCCTCGGTATCGCCACCCCCGATCACTGGCACGCGCCCATGACGATCATGGCGCTGGCTGCGGGCAAGCACGTGTACGTGGAGAAGCCGTGCAGCCATAACCCACACGAGGGCGAACTGTTGCTCCAAGCCGTCGCGAAGTACGGCCGTCTCGTGCAGATGGGCAACCAGCGCCGTTCGTTTCCCGCCATGCAGGAGGCGATCGCGCAGATCCACGCCGGCGCCATCGGTCGCGCCTACTTTGCGCGTGGCTGGTACACCAATGCCCGCCCGTCCATCGGTCGCGGCAAGCTCGCGCCGGTGCCCGCCTGGCTCGATTATGAACTCTGGCAGGGGCCGGCTCCACGCCGCCCCTTCAACGACAATGTCATCCACTACAAGTGGCACTGGCACTGGCATTGGGGCACAGGCGAGGCTCTCAACAACGGCACCCACGAGATGGACGTCTGTCGCTGGGCGCTCGGCGGGACGCATCCCACCAAGGTCACTTCGTCGGGCGGTCGCTATCACTATCAGGACGATTGGGAGACACCTGACACGCAGGTGATCGGTTGGGAGTATGCCGACGGGAAAAGCATGTCCTGGGAGGGACGCAGCTGTAACAGCTATCCCATCGAGGGCCGCTCGCGCGGCGCCATGGTGCACGGGACCGAGGGCTCCGCGCTGCTCGACGGCGAGTATTACGCCTTCTACGACCCGAAGAACAAGCTCATCAAGGAAGTGAAGCCCGGGAGCGCCGTGGATTCGACCAACACGCTGAGCAGCACCGGACTCGAGGCCGACAAGGCGCACTTCCGGAACTTTGCCGATGCGATCCGCGAAGGAGCCAAACTCACATCGCCGATCTCCGAGGCCAATCCGAGCGTCACGATGCTGCACCTGGGCAACATTGCCGCCCGCGTCGGTCGCACCCTCCAGTGCGATCCGACCAACGGACGCATACAACACGACGCCGAGGCCGCCAAGTTGTGGCGCCGCGATTACGAGCCGGGTTGGGAGCCAAAAGTGTGAACCAGCAAAGTCTCTGATCCAATCGCGGTCGAGCCACCTCGATCGGCGCCTCTGCCACGAGGTTTCGCATTTTGGAGCTGTGCCGCCCTCGCGCAGGCTGGCTACAGTGCCGGCAGGCTCTTGTCCGCAACCCAGATATATATTGCTGCGCCAGCTTTTGGCGTGCAGCAGCAATCCTTACCTGAGTACGGACAGGGGCAAGAGGCCACCTGCTCCCCCGAACTCCAGGCCTGCTCCGGTCGTCTCAATCGTGCGCAAATAAGCATGCCTTTGCCGCCACAGACATGGCTGCTCGCGGCAACAAAGGCTATATTAAGCGCGTTTTCGCCCGGTTCGTCTCACCCAACCTGATGCTGAAACCGATATGGATCACACCATGCCACGGCCAACTCCTGCCTCTCCCACTGCTGCCATCGTCGGCACCGGTTTCATCGGCCCAGTTCACCTCGAGGCCTTGCGACGCCTGGCGATTCCCGTGCGCGGAATTCTTGGCTCGACGCCAGAAAAGTCCACTGCCGCCGCGCGCAGCCATGGACTTGCTGTCGGCTACGCCTCCTTCGCCGAAATCCTCGCCGATCCAAACGTACAGGTCCTCCACCTCACCTCCCCCAACCGGCTCCACCACCGGCAGGTGATCGACGCCCTAGCCGCCGGCAAACACGTGATCTGCGAGAAACCGCTCGGCATGACCTCGGCGGAGACAGCCGAACTGGTGGCGGCGGCCGCCGCGAATCCGCACCTGATCTGCGCGGTAAACTACAACATCCGCTTTTATCCCTGCATGCTGCACGCCCGGTCGCTTATCCAGCGCTGGGAACTGGGCGAGGTGTTCCACCTGCACGGCAGCTACGAGCAGGACTGGCTGCTCCTGCCGACCGATTTCAACTGGCGCGTGCTCGCAGAGGAGGGCGGCGAACTCCGCGCCGTCGGCGATGTTGGCACACACTGGCTCGATCTGGCCCAATTTGTCACCGGCTTGGAGGTGGAGGAAGTCTGCGCGGACCTCCGCACGGTCCACCCCGTGCGCCAGCGCCCCGCCCAAGGCTCGGTTGAGACTTTTTCCGGGAAGAAAGGCGCCCCACCCCCCGCGGTTAAACCCGTGGCGATCACCACCGACGACTACGCATCGATCTTGCTGCGCTTCAAGGGTGGCGCGCGCGGCTGTGTGACGGTTTCCCAAGTCACAGCCGGCCGAAAAAACTGTGTCCGCCTGGAAGTCGCAGGCTCCAAACAGGCCCTGGCTTGGAACAGCGAGCGCCCTGATGAGCTCTGGCTGGGCCAACGCGGTGCGCCCAATCAGCTCATGTTGCGTGATCCGTCGATGCTGAGTGCGGATGTCGCCGCCTATTCGAACTACCCCGCCGGCCACGCCGAGGGTTTCCCCGACGGCTTCAAGCAACTCTACCGGGCCATCTACGCGGACATCAGCGCCGGGCGCCGTTCCGCCGAACCGCTTTATGCGACTTTTGCCGACGGTCACCGCGAACTTCTGCTTTGCGAAGCCATCGCCCGCAGCCATCGCACCGGAGCCTGGGTGAAAGTCGGATCCTGAAAAACTGTTAACCCCATCCCTACCCCATGAAATTAGGATTCGTTTCCGCCATTCTGCCTGATCAGTCCCTCGACGAAGTGCTGGCCTTCGCCAGGGCCAACCGTTTTCAAACAGTTGAGATCATGTGCTGGCCCGTCGGCAAGGCCGAGCGCCGCTACGCGGGCGTGACCCACATTGATGTCACGACCCTCGACGCCGCCGGCGCCGCCGCCATCCGGGCGAAATTCACCGCCGCCGGCATCGGCCTTTCGGGACTTGGTTACTATCCCAACCCGCTCAGCCCTGATGCAGCCGAAGCGGCCGTGTACATCGAACACCTGAAGAAGGTGATCTCTGCTGCCGCCCTGTTGGGCGTGAATCAGGTCAACACCTTCATCGGCCGTGACCCGGCTCGTTCGCTCGCCGACAACTGGCAGGTGTTCGAGGAACGCTGGCCGGTCATCGTTTGCCATGCCGAGCAAACGGGGGTGCGGATCGGCATCGAGAACTGTCCGATGTTCTTCAGTCAGGACGAGTGGCCCGGCGGGAAGAACCTCGCCACCTCTCCGCGCAATTGGCGGGAACTCTTCCGCCGCATCCCCAGTCCGGCCCTCGGTCTAAATTATGATCCGTCTCATCTGGCCTGGCAGATGATGGATCCGATCAGCCCACTGCGGGAGTTCGCCAGTCGCATCTTCCATGTCCACGCCAAGGATGTTCAGATCGATCGGGCAAAGCTGAACGACGTCGGCATCATGGCCACGCCCTTGGAGTTTCACCAACCGGTGCTGCCCGGCCGGGGTGTGGTCGACTGGCCCCTCTTTTTCCAGACCCTTTCCGCCATTGGCTACCAGGGGCCCGTTTGCATTGAGGTCGAAGACCGCGCCTATGAGGGCTCCCTCGAATCCCGGCAAAGGGCGCTGCGCGAAAGCGGGGCATTCCTGCAGCCGCTCCTGTCCAGATGAGCCCGGATAAGAAGAGACTGTTTGCCGGCGTCGATCTCGGTGGCACCAACTTCACCGTCGGTTTCGGCGACGCCAGCGGCCAACTCGTGGCCGAGGAAAAGCAGCCGACGGCGAGTCATGAAGGTCCGGCGGCCGTGGTGGAACGCATCGCCGATACGATCGACCGCCTGGCGGCCCGGGCCGGACAACGGCCGGCCGCGGTGGGGCTCGGCGTGCCCGGTCTGGTGGATGTCCCCACCGGCGTGACTCGTTTTCTGCCCAATTTGCCGACCCAATGGCGCGATGTGCATGTGGGGGCGAATCTTTCCGCCCGACTGAAATGCCCCGTGTATCTGTTGAATGATGCCCGGGCGGCGACCTTGGGTGAATTCATGTTCGGCCACGGACGGGACGTCCAGTCCATGATCTTGTTCACCCTGGGCACCGGTGTTGGCGGGGGAGTGGTCATTGACGGACAACTTCGGCTGGGCCCGTTGGGAGCGGCGGGTGAGCTGGGCCACATTTGCGTGCAACCGGACGGCCCGTGGTGCAGCTGCGGCAGCCAGGGTTGCTTGGAAACGCTGGTGAGCGGACCGGCCCTGACCGCCGAGGGCATCCGCCTCCTTCTCAGTGGCAATGCCCCCCGCTTGCACGAGCTCTGCGCCGGTGATGTCGCCCGGGTCAGCTGCGAACTCATGGGAGCGGCGGCGCGGGCCGGCGATCCCGGCGTGCAGGCCGCCCTCGACCGCGCCGGCAGCTACCTGGGACAGGTGGCGGCGGGCGTGGTGCTGACCCTGCATCCTGAGCTGATTGTCCTCGGTGGCGGCGTGGCGGCGTTGGACGACCTGCTGATCGTCCCGCTTCGTCGCACTCTCCTGCAGCGGGTGAAAATGTTTCCCCCCGACGATATCCGCATTTTGCGCTCCCAACTCGGAACTCGCGCCGGCGTCTTGGGCGGTCTCGCCGTCGCGGTCCAAGGCGGCGTGCGCCGAGCATAGTAACTTCTCCCGCAATCAACCTTTTGATCCCAAATCTATGAATCCATCAGCTTCCACGGCCCCGACGCTCAAGGCGGTCGATCACTACATTGGCGGTCAACGCCTGCCTAGCTCCGGCGCGGCCGGCACAACCTTGAATTCCCCGGTGGATGGCAAGCCTCTGGGTCTTCTCCATCCCGCCTCGACCGCCGAGTTGGACCAAACCGTGGCGGCGGCTCAAAAGGCCTTCCTTGAGTGGCGCGCCACCCCGGTGAAGGAACGGGTGCAACCGCTCTTCCGCTTCAAGCAGCTCGTCGAAGACAACATCGCCGAACTCTCGCAACTCGTCACAGCCGAGAACGGCAAGACCCCGGCCGAGTCCGAGGCCGGCATTCGCAAGGGCCTTGAGGTCGTCGAGTATGCCACTTCCCTGCCGCAGCTCATCACCGGCGAACTCCTGGAAGTGAGCAGCGGGGTCGACTGCTACACGCGCAGCTACCCGCTCGGCGTCACCGCCGGCATCACTCCGTTCAATTTCCCGGCCATGGTCCCCTTTTGGATGTTTCCCTTGGCGATCGCGACGGGAAACAGCTTCATCCTGAAGCCGTCTGATCAGGTTCCGTTCACTCCCTTGCGGCTGGCCGAGTTGCTGAGCCAGGCCGGACTGCCTGCCGGTGTTTTTAACGTGCTGCAGGGCGGTCGCGAGACCGTCGAGGCGCTGCTCGATCACCGCGGTATCGCCGCCGCCGCCTTTGTCGGCTCCACCCCGGTGGCCCGCACGGTCTACGCCCGCGGCACCGCCGCCGGCAAGCGCATGCTGGCCCTCGGTGGCGCCAAAAACCACCTCGTCGTCATGCCGGATGCCGATCCGGAGGTCACGGCGCGCAACGTCGTCAGTTCCGCCATGGGCTGCGCCGGCCAGCGCTGTATGGCCGCCAGCGTGCTGCTCGCCGTCGGCAACTGCGACCATATCATCGAAGCCATCATCAATGTGGCTCGCGGCATCCGCTTGGGCCAGGACATGGGCGCCATCATCAATCCGAAGGCGCGCGACCGCATCGTCGGCTACATCGACCGCGCTGCCGCCGGCTCCACCAAGGTCCTGCTCGACGGCCGCGGCGCCAAGGTGGCGGGCAAGGAGGGCGGCAACTACGTCGGCCCCACCATCATTGACGGCGTGGTGCCCGGCCAGGAATGGGCCTGCGACGAGATCTTCGGACCGGTGCTCTCCATCCTGCGGGTGAAGGCCCTGGACGAGGCGCTCGCGATCGAGAACGCCAGCCCCTTTGGCAACGCCGCCGCCATCTACACCAGCGATGGCGGCACCGCCGCCTACTTCGAGGCCCGGGCCAACGCCGGCATGGTCGGCATCAACATCGGCGTGCCAGTGCCCCGCGAACCCTTCGCCTTCGGCGGCTGGAACGAATCCCGTTTCGGCATCGGCGACATCACCGGCCGCGATGGCCTGGCTTTCTGGACCAAGACCCGGAAGGTCACGAAAAAATGGTCCGCCGCCTCCGCCAAGAACTGGATGAGCTGAACCCAACCTTCCCATGAAAGCTGCTGTCTATCTCGGAAAAGAACAACTGCCCGTCCAAACCGTCGCCGACCCGACCCTCGACGATGGGGAAATGCTGCTGGCCATCGATTCATGCAGTGTTTGCGGCACCGACCTGCGCACCTATCGCCATGGTGACGCCAAAATCAAGCCGCCGCGGATCCTCGGCCATGAGTTCTGCGGCCGCGTGGTCGAATCACGAGCCCCCGACTCCCCCATCAAGGTCGGTGATCGGGTTGTCATGTACATCGTGCTCGTCAGTGGCACGGACCGCTATGTCGAGGCGGGACGCGCCAACCTGACGGCGAACCGCACGACCATCTCCTATCATCATGACGGGGCCTTCGCCCCGTTCATGAAGGTCCCCGCCCTCGCCGTCCGTCAGGGCAATCTCTTCAAGGCCACCAACGATCTCCCCTCCGATCACCTCAGCGTGGCGGAGCCGCTGGGCTGTTGCATGAACGCCCACAGCCGTCTCGGCATCGGCCTCAAGGACACGGTCGCCGTCATCGGTGCCGGTCCCATTGGCATCATGCATGCCACGCTTGCCCGCCTGCAGGGCGCGCAACAGGTCATCGTCCTCGACAACAATCCGCGCCGGCTCGAAATGGCCCGCGCGTTCGACCTCGACGCCACCGTGCTGGTCAAGCCTGACGGCTCCCACCGCGAGGAAGTGGCCCGCCTCACGGGCGGCTTCGGCCCGGATGTCGTCATCGTCGCGGTCAGTGCGGCCGCCGCCCAGAACGACGCCCTCGAAATCGCCGGCAAGGCCGGACGCGTGAACTTCTTTGCCGGCCTGCCCAAGTCGGCTCCGACCGCCACGCTCAACGTGAACACCATCCACTACAAGGAACTCGAGATCAGCGGCTCCTATTCGGAGAAGAAGAGCGATTTCCAAGCGGCCTTCGCGCTGATCAACAGCGGCCGCTTCCCCGCCGGCAAGATCGTCACCCACACCCTGCCGCTTGCCCGGATCGAAGAGGCCTTCGGCCTGATGGAGTCCGGTGAAGCCCTCAAGGTCTGCATTCATCCGCAACTGTAATCCGATTCCTTTTTCGCCATGCCACTTACTGAAACCATCCACGAAATCCGCAACCTCATCGACGGCCGACCGTGCCCCGCTGCTGATGGCGCGACCTTCACCATCAAGTCTCCGGCCACCGGTGAGCCGATTGGCCAGATTGCCAAGGCCGGTCAAGCGGATGTCGACCGGGCCGTCGGCTCCGCGCAAAGCGCGTTTCCCGTTTGGGCCGCACTTACCGCCTACGAGCGCCAGAAGATCATCACCAAGGCAACGGGCTATGTGCGCACGCGCGCCGACCACATCGGCCGCCTCATGGCGCTGGAGCAGGGTAAACCGCTCGCCCAGTCGGTTTCGGAGATCGGCGGCTCCTGCGACACCCTGGACTACTACGCCGCCGAGGGCGTCCGCATCGAGGGCGTCATCAGCCCCACCGAGGATCGCGCCTACCGTTCTTCCATCATTTATCAGCCGGTGGGCGTCTGCGCCCTCATCACACCTTGGAACTACCCGGTCTCCCTGCTGAGTTGGAAACTCGGCCCGGCCCTGGCCACAGGATGCACGGTGGTCGTCAAGCCCACGACGGTCACGCCGATGTCGCCGACCGCCTTCTGCCAGACCCTCGTCGAGGGCGGCATTCCGGCCGGTGTCATCAATGTGCTCAACGGCCCCGGCGCCTCGCTGGGTGAGGCGCTCATGCAGCATCCGTTGGTCAAGAAGATCGCCATGACCGGGTCCAGCGAAGTGGGTAAACGGATCATGCAGGTCGTCTCCCCTTTCCTCAAAAAGGTGTCCCTCGAACTGGGCGGCCACTGTCCGGCCATTGTCTGCTCCGATGCGGATCTCGACCTCGCCGCGAAGATCATCGCCTACAAGGGATTCAGGAACTGCGGTCAATCCTGCAGCTCCGTGAACCGCGTCTATGCCCATCGCTCCATTCACGACGCGCTCGTCGCGAAATTGAAGGCCATCGGGGAAAAGATGACGATTGGTGACGGCATTACCGATCCGAAGGTAGACCTCGGGCCCATGGCCACCGCCAGCGGCCCCAAGACCTCTCTGGCTCATGTGAAGGACGCCGTGCAGAAGGGCGCCAAACTGGTTACCGGCGGCCAGCGTCTCACCGGCGCGGCGTTCGCCGCAGGCCTCTATTTCCCGCCCACCATCCTCACCGGTTGCTCCGCCGACATGCTTGTCATGCGAGAGGAGACTTTTGGCCCGGTGATTCCCTTCCAAGCATTCGACACCAACGAGCAGGCCATCGCGCTGGCCAACGACACTTCCTATGGCCTCGCCGCCTACCTCTTTACCAAGGACCACACCGCCACGGTGAAGATCTCGGAAGCTTTGGAAGCTGGCACCGTCTGCGTGAACCATGGCGCCGTGAACACCAATTACGGTCCCTACGCAGGCTGGAAGGACAGCGGCTACGGGGTCGAGCTGTCCCGCAAAGCGGTGTTCGAATATCTCAAAATCAAGCACATCAAAACTGCTATCTAGAGTTTAGGCGCCACCTATCATGCTCCTCACCCCCACCCAAACCCGGGAGCTCATCGCCGATGCGCTCCAACACAAATATGCGGTGCTCGCAGTCAACGCTGACAGCCCCGCCTCCGTATACGACGTGCTCGAGGCCGCCCGCCAATGCGATGCTCCCATCATGATCGAAACCAGCCTTTGGCAGTTGAAGGGGCGCAGCTTCGGTGCCGGGGATGCCCTGCTCGGGCTCTCCCGGTATCATGCCGAGCTCAACGTGCTGGCCAACCACGCCACTTTTCAGCAGGTGCCCGTGGTCCTGCATACCGACCATATCAAGGGGCCCGAAACGACCGCGATTCTGGAATCGGCGATGCCTCGTTTCTCCTCCCTCTCGCTCGATTCCTCGGAAATGACACCGGCGGAGAACATCGCGGCCATTGGCAAATTGTGCGCCAGCGCGACGCAGAGGAATCTTCCGCTGACGCTCGAGATGGAGGCCGGCGTGGACGCCGGCGTGTCGCCTTTGACTGATTGCGATACGCTCTTCGGTGCCGCCGAGAAAAACAATCCGGGCTACCTCGCTTGGTGGGCCCCCGGCGTAGGCACGCAGCACGGACTCGGTTCCGATGGCTACCCGACCTTCAGCGCCGAGGCGGTTGGCGCGCACCAGAAACGGGCCACCGCGTTGGCGGGACGCCCCATTGGCATAGCCTTGCACGGTTCTTCCGGGTTGCCCGTCGCCAGCTTGCAGGCCGCCGTTCAGGCCGGGGTGTCCAAAGTCAACTGGTCCAGCGAGTCCCTCTTGCTCAGGTCGCAAGCGGCCCAGGAATACTTCTCCGCCCATCTCGCGCAGCTGGACAAAAAGCACAAGGATTGGAAAAACACGGCGATGGACAACGGACTGCAGGCGTTCGTCGCCTCCCGCTATGTGCCCAAGGTAGTTGATCGCATCAAACTGCTGGGTGGATTCTGTGCCGGGACTCGATTCCTCTCCACACTCGGCCGTAGTTGACCCGGATATTTCACACCTTGATCCAAAACCTATGACAAAATACCCGTTTTCTTCGACGCTGAGTCGAAGAAAAGCGACCAGGTCGCGGTTAGCCCCGACCGAGTCGGCCCGACAGGGCGAACATTCCACACCAGCAGGTGTGAAATGTTCGGGCTAAGTTGTTTCGGCTTCCTGTAACTGCGACTTTGTGTCCGTGACTCCCGTACTCAAATTCTGCCCGCGCTGCGGGTCACCGAATTTTCCGGCAAGATCGCCCAAGCATCACGTCTGTAAGGATTGTGCGTTCGAGTGGTTCATCAACCCGGCCGCGGCGGCGGCATGTTTCGTCTTCGACGATGCGAACCAAGTCCTGCTGATCCGGCGGCAGAATGACCCCGGCAAGGGCATGCTGGCTCCTCCGGGCGGCTTCATCGATGTCGGCGAAACCGCCGAAGACGGCCTGCGGCGCGAACTACGCGAAGAAACCGGGCTCGAGATCAGGGATATCTCCTTTCTCTGCTCCCAACCCAATACTTACGCCTACGGCGGCTACCGCTATCCCGTGCTGGATCTTTTCTTTCGGGCGCGCGTCCCCAGCTTCAGCGGTGCGTTTGCGGGTGAAGAAACCACGGCCCTCGTGATCAAACCTGCTACCCAGATTGATCCCGCGGAGTTGGCCTTCCCCTCGATGCAGTCAGCGTGGCGCCACTATCGTAGTAACGCAGCCCGAGAATAATTTTGCGCAGAGAGTGGGCGGGCGCACTTCGACCAGATCATTCAAGATCGGCGAGGCATGATGTCGGATTCGCACCGCCTATTCGCTCCGGACAAAGTTCCTATCCCGGATTTTTCACCCATTGATCCCAAACCCATCACAAAATATCCGTTTTCTTCGACGCCGAGTCGAAGAAAAGCGACCAAGTCGCGGTTTGCCCCGACAGAGTCGGCCCGACAGGGCGAACAATTCACACCAGCAGGTGTGAAATGTTCGGGCTATCACCCACCCCGTGGCAATCTGAAGCCGCGCGAGTTCTTGATCCGCTGCGCCAACTCCCGGGCATATCTTTCGCCATCCAGCGGCAAATCGACCGCGCGATTCTCCCAGGCCGACAAGATCATCGCATTCGCCAACTCGAGCGAATGGGCCCCCTCGTGCAGCGCCGCGATCAATGGCCCCCCGTGCCGAATCGCCGCCACGAAGTTGGCCATGACATCCGCATGCCGACCACCCGTATCAGCGGCCAGGTGTGGCACCGTCGCGCAAGGCAAAGTGGCAAAAGGCGCCGACGCCTGACGGGAAAAGACGGTCATGTCCGACGCATTCTGCTGATGCTGCAACTGGCCATTCTCGTAAACAAGCCGTCCGCGCTCCCCGACAATTTCCAGGCGATTGGTACCAGGTGACTCGCCGGTTGAGGCGATGAACACCCCGGAGGTTCCGTTCTCGTACTCCAAATAGGCGGTTACGTCATCCTCAACCTCGATGTCGTGATAGCGGCCAAAGCCACAAAAGGCCCGGATTCGGCACGGCCTGCCGAAGATCCATTGCCAGAGGTCGAGTTGATGCGGGCACTGATTCAACAGCAGACCGCCCCCCTCCCCCGCCCAGGTACCCCGCCACGGGGAAGTGGCATAGTACGCAGCCGGCCGAAACCAATTGGTCACAATCCAGTTGAAACGGCGAATTTCACCGAGTTCCCCACCCTGCACCAGGGCCCGGATCTGCTGGAAGATCGGATTGGTTCTCTGCTGAAACATGACCGCCATCACCTGGGAATCGGAGCGCCTCGCCTGCAAGATCGCCGCCACATCACTCTTCTGGATGCCCACCGGCTTTTCCACCAAGACGTGCAACCCCGCTTGCAGGGCCCGAATGCACAGATCTTTGTGCGTCGGATGAGGTGTGGCCACCAGCACGGCATCCACCGCGGCGGACTCAATCAGCGCCTCCGCCGATGGGAAACAACGGGCCGATGATGACCCGAGGAAATCCGCCGATTCACATTTGGCCAATGCGGTCAGCTGCAGACCGGGAACATGCCCCGCCGCCACACTGGCCGCATGGGCTTTGCCCATCACGCCAAGTCCGATGACGCCAAGACGAATGGCTTCCATGCCGGCCTTATCCGATGCGCACCTTCTGACAACCGAGCCCGTTCAGGGCTTCGATCCACTGTCCCGGTTCGGTCGCGGTCGGAACGCGCAGCTGCGAAGATGCCTCGGCGATTCCGATACTCGGCCGCTTGCTGTTCCCGAAATCATGATACGGCATCAGCTCAATGCCGCGTATGCGCGGGTATTTTTCATCCAGCGCCCTGATTCCCGCGAAGTGCTCCGCGGTGTCGTTCAACCCCGGCACGATCGGACATCGGAGCAGGATATCATTCCCCCGCTGATAGGCGGTGTCGAGGTTCGCCAGAATGAGCTCGTTCGAAACCCCGGTAAACGAACGGTGATCCTCATCTTTCGTGGCCTTGTAATCGAAGAGCAAAAGATCCACCGCGGGCAGCACGGCCTCGAACTTCTTCGCCGCGACAAATCCCGAGGTCTCGACGCAGGTGTGGATGTTCATCTGTTTGGCGCGATTCAACAGTTCCAGGGCGAACGCCTGCTGGTAGAGCGGTTCCCCCCCGCTGAGCGTCATCCCGCCGCCCGAATTGCGATAGAATTCCACATCGGCCAACACCTCCGCCATGATGGCATCCGCGTCCATCTCCTTGCCGACGATCCTCAAGCCACGCGCATTGCATTCATCGACGCACCGCGAGCAGGTGGCACATTGCCCGAACTCGATCGCATGGTCGGATGGCCCGACGTGATGGACCCCGTTGGGACAGACCGCCTCGCAGGACCCGCACGCCACGCAGCGCTCTTCGGCAAAGAAGAGCTGCGGTCGCGGTGCAATCGCCTCTGGGTTGTGACACCAGAGGCATTGCAACGGGCACCCCTTGAGGAAGATCGTAGTCCGGATTCCCGGGCCGTCGTGCAAGGAGGCCCGTTGGATATCGGTTACGATGCCCCGTTTGCTCACAGGCGAGGGCCTCAGTAGGTCTTGCGGCTCAGGATCTCAAGCTGCACATCCTTGGGCAGGTCGATATAGCGGGCGCTAAACCCGCCGATCCGGACGAAGAGATCCTGGTACTTTTCGGGCTCGGCGAGCGCGTGTTCGAGATCCCCCTTGTTGATCACCGTGATCATGGCCTGCGCCCCACCCTTCTTGAAGTAGGTGGTCAGGGTCGCCTCCAGCTTGGCCTTGTCCTTGCTGAAGAAATCATACCCGAACCGCATGTTCTGGACCGCCCCGGCGTGGATCGCGTGGCTCGGTTTGACGATCGAGTTGATCAGGGCGGTGATGCCCTTCTTGTCGTTTCCGCCCGCGGGGGTGTTCGCATTGGCCATGGGTCCACCCGCCTTGCGTCCATCGGGTGTCGCTCCGACCCAGCGTCCCAGAATGGTGTTCTGCTTGTTGTTGATGAGCACGTTCAGGTACCAATCGAGGTTCGTGCGCTTTCGCTGGTCGCGCACGGTGTTGCAGATGAATTCGTGCAATTCCACCATGATATCATCCGCATAGGCATCGTCGTTGCCATATTTCGGGCAGTCGATCATCAGGCGGCGCTCTTTCTCGAAGCCCACGAAATTGGCGTTCAACGCCTGGATGAGCCGCTCGGCGGAGATCACCTTGTCATCGAAAACCAGTTTCTTGATCGCCGTGAGGCTGTCCGCGGCATTGACCGTGCCAAAGGACTCGAGCGAGCCGCCCAGGTACTTGATGCCTCCGGAGAAGATGGCTTTTCCGCGCGGCAGGCAATCGTCGTAGAGCAGGCTGAGGTAGAGATAAGACGCCTGCTTGCCGGATTCGACATACTCCAGCTCCTCATGGTCGGCCAGAATCTCGATGAAGAATGCCAGCTGCTTTTTGAAGGCGGCGAAGAAATCTTCGAAGGTGCGGAAATCGCGCAAATCACCGGTCGGCAAGCCCAGGCGCTTGCTCATGATGTGATCGACGCCATCACGCATGGTTACATCCAGGGCCTTCAACACGTTGAGGGAGCCGCTCGGGGTACCAAAACCAACATGGTCCAGAACGATTTCCCCGCAGCCCAGGGGCATGTACTGCTCCGCCTCCTCGACCGTCACTTCGTAGGCATGGGCCACGCCGGGAACCAAAACGTCGTCGTTATACAGCAGCGGGAAGGTGTGACCGGCGCCGATCAGCTCAAGGGAGCGTTCCATCAAGAGGGGATTCATGCCCTCATAGAAGCGCAGGGTCAGCTGCGGCAGAATCGCCCGCCCGTAGGTCCGCGTTGTCTCGAGCGCCAGCAGGGCAAACCGGTCGGCATTGGCCTCGTTGCGCCGGCCCCGGCCGCCGATGATGATCCGACCATCGACATCGCGGAACAGCTGGTTGATCAGCTTCCAGAGAGACTGCATCAAGGACAGCGCTTCCGGTTCCGTGATGATACCCGCCTCGAGGTCGTGCACGTAGAGATCGCCGAGATAGACGTCCATCCGGCCCAACTCCAGCGAGCCGCTCACGAGCGTGTAGAGCCATGACAGCTGCAAGGCCTCGTAGAACGACTCCGGCTTGCGCACGGCATTCCAACCCAGGACCGCGGCCAACTTTCTCAACTGCTCGGCCCGGACCGGATCCGAACAGGCCTGCGCCTTGGCCTCGGCTTCCTTTTGGAAGTGGAGGGAGGAGTCGACCAGCACCTGGATGGCCATGAGCAGGCCCTCGAACAGCAAATGGTCGCCCTGTGAGGCTTTCGCCTTGTCGCGGTATTCCGTCACTTCCTGCTTGAGTCCGGGCAGACCCAGCCGAACCAGCTTCTCGTAGTCGACGAAGACGCCCGCCATCCGATAGATCGGCTGGGCGATCATCGGCTTGAAATTATAAGGGAGCGGCACGATCTCATCGCGGAAGAGCACCGGCAGCATCTTCGGGGTGAAGGCCGACTCCACCTTGGCCTTGGAATTTTCCTTCTTCCAGAAGTGGAGCATCTCCATGACCGCATCGCGTTGGGCGATCGGGATGTTTCCGCGCTCGACGGCATCGATGATTTTCTGCTCATGGCAGAAATACCCATAGGCGCAGTTCGGCGGGGCATTATGGGGGGAGAATCCAACCCAGCCCCAGTTGGTGCGACCGGCCAGCCGGTCGCCGTCCTGAATCGTACCCAAGGTCGCGGGAAATTGAACCCGCAGGCAATTTGCCTCCCGGATGGCAACATGGGATTGCATGTTGTTGCGGTAGGTTTGGGTGAACTCCAGTTCCATGGAGAAATCGTCAATCTTGGTCATGGCAGTAAGTGTCTTTGGTTAATTAATTCGGCCTGGTACTGGCCGGCTTGAAGAGTGTCCGGGTGATTACTTGGTGGCGTGCTTCTTTACATACGCGACGAGTTCGTCGGCTTTCGTGTAGGCCACCGCCGTGCAGGTGTCGGCCGCGCCATAGTAAATGGCGATCCGTCCGGTGGCGCTGTCGGTCAGGGCCGCCGTGGGGAAAACGACATTTCCGACATACCCGGCGGTCTCGTAGATCACCTCGGGTGACATGATCGGGAATTGGCAGCGATAGAGGACCTTCCACGGTTCATCGAGATCGAGCAACGCGGCGCCCATGCAATAGACGAAGCTGTCGCAGGTGTCGGAAACACCATGATAGAGCAGCAACCAACCCTCAGTCGTTTCAATCGGCACGGGGCCGGGGCCGATTTTCACGCGTTCCCATTTGCGCGGTCCCCGGGTCATCACGATGCGGTGCTTGCCCCAATAGGTCAGGTCCGGGCTATCGCTATAGAAGATATCGCCGTAATTCACCGCCATGCCCAGGCCCATCGGCCGGCTCAGCATCGCGTACTTGCCCCCGATCTTCTTGGGAAAGAGGACGCCGTTGCGGTTATAGGGCAGGAACGCGTTCTCGAGCTGATGAAAGGTCTTGAAGTCCTTGGTCCACGCCTGGCCGATCGTCGAGCCGTAATATGAGTTGCACCAGGTCACGTAATACTTGTCCCCGATCTTGCAGAGGCGGGGATCATAGGCGAAGGTCGGTTTGCCCAGAAGCGGATCAGCCCCCTCGAAGCGAATCGGGGTGGGATCGAGCTCCCACTTCAATCCGTCCGGGCTCCGGCCGAGGTGCAGATAAGGCGTCATGCACAGCCAATCGACGCGGAATACTCCGATGAAGCCACTCCCCCACGGCATGGCACAGCTGTTGTAGGCGCTGCGCGCGTTCGCAAACGGATGCAGGTCGATGATCGGATTCCCACTATGCCGCCAGACCAGGGCGTTGGAATCAGCCGGGCGCTCCTCCCAAGGAATATTGGGCAGGGGTTTCCCCACCAAGATGCGTTTATTGACCGCTACTTTTTTCGTTTTCATGAAGGGCGCGTATGATTCTTACTCTTTGACGGAGTAAATCGCGGTGTCGGGGCCCTTCTTGCCGGGCCCTGGCCCGGTCTAAGTCGTTAGAGTCACATAAGAATTGCTGTTTCGTTAAGAAACGGGGTTCTGAGGTTAATTTCGTGCGGGTGCTTGCGCTGACCGTGCCGGCTTACGAGATGAACTCGGCCACGGATCGCACTTTCGCGACTTGCCCGGTTCGGATGGATTCCTTCATGGCCTCAACCACGCATTGGGCCTGCAAGGCGGCCTCCAACCCACACGCAGTGGCCCGCTTTTCAAGGATGCAGGAGACAAACTCACGGAGGTTATAACGCATCAGCTGGAATCGTGGCGGGGTCTCCCAGGATTGGGAGCTGGGCGCCTTGTCCGTACGGGTGGCGAAATTGATCGCCTTGTACTGCCAATCCCGGCCGGTGACGATGGCCTCGCCGTTTCGACCAAACACATGCATCGACATCGGTTCGGCCGCCATGGCGTTGGTGCCGAGACCCCCGCCATTCAAGACCGCCACCGAGCCATTTTCATACCTGATCGTAAGAACGGCGGAATCTTCGAGTTGAGTCGTGCCAAAATAGTGGCGCCCCACGGCGTACACTTCCACCGGCTTACCACAGACGAAGTTCGCCGAATCATACAGATGGATGATGGCCTCGTTTAGCAGTCCGTTGCCATTCGCCGGATCCCAAGCCCAGTGCCCTTCCGGCGGATTCCAACCTGTCTGCAATTCCGCATTCAGCGAGAGCACCGGACCCACGACCCCGGTATCGATCAACTCACGCAGCTTAACCATCGGCGGCATGTAGCGCATCGGGTACTCCATCATGAAAAAGATGCCCGACTTCTTGACGATGCGCGCCATGGCGATCGCATCGTCAAGATTCGCCGCCATGGGCTTTTCCATCAGGACCGGCAGGCCCTTCCGGGCCGCCGCCTCAAGGAGCACGAGGCGGTGCTTGGGCGTGACGGCCAGGCTGACCGCATCGATGTCCCCAGAGTTGATCATTTCCACGGCGTCGCGATAGAGCTTGGCACCCGTCGTCGCCACAAACGCGTCGGTTGCCATGCCGTCGCGCCTGAGCTTGAGGGCGTTCTCACCGATCGCGGCGAGGGTAACCCGCTCGTCCAGTTGAAAGCACTCAACTTGTCCCCGGCCGATGCCGAGTCCAACCACCCCAACCCTGAGTTTCTTTGCGGTCATGTTATGATTCTTGTATAAGCGTCGGACGTTTTCAGAAGGAGTAGGTCAGGCTGGCCTTGATATTGCGCGGAATGCCCACGACTACTGAGTTCCGGTTCAACGATCCGGCGAGATAGGTCTCGTCCAGAATGTTTTCGACGAAGGCGTAAGTGCTCCAGCTCTTGTTGAAGCGATAAGACAGGGCCAGATCCACACGGACAAAGGAGGGCAGGAAGAACGTCGGCTGTTTGATGACCGGCTTTCCGGCAATCACACTCGCCTGCGCGAAACCGGTCTGGGAATCACCGGCCCGCTGACCGGAGTGGGAGATACCCAAACCCGCACCAAAACCGGCAAGACTGGAGTCCTTGGCCGCCGTGTACTTGGCCCAGACGGCCGCCGACTTTTCCGCCGTGCCACGAATCGGCGACCCGTTTACGTCGCGATTGCGAAAGGTCGTGTAATTGGCGATAACCGAGATCTCGTCATTCAACTCCATGTTCAGCGAATACTCCCACCCGCGGGCCGTGCGATCCGAGAGGAGGCCGGGCAACGGGGGAACGGGAGCAGGAAACAAGAGGTTCGCGGGGTTGGGCACCGAAACGTTGCTCTGCGCGACATCAAAGTAACCGGCCGTGACCGTGGCCTTGTTCTTGAGGAACCGATAACGCACACCCGCCTCCCACTGCCGGCCAATTTGGAGCAGCGGATTGGTCGAGCCGACATCGGGCGGATTCATCGCGGCACTCTCCGAGTGGCCATAGTAGACCACCAGATCGTCCGCCGCCTTGACCACCACGCCGTAGGACGGAAACAGCTCTGTCTGGCTGACGGCTTTGACGCCGTTCTTCGTCACGCTGGCAATACGCGACCGGTAGACGTTGTTGGACAAGCCGCCCGTCAAGATCACGCGATCAGATAGAATCGAAAGGTTTTCCATCAGATACATCTGGGTGACGCTGGTCTTGCGCTTGCCGGCGTTCGAAACGCCATTGTCCACCGGCGCAACGTAAACCAACGGATCCAGGATGTTGTACGCCGGAATGCTGAAGTTTCCGTTCTTGTAGTCGGCTTTGTTCTTCAGCCAAGAGAATCCGACCGTGGTGGTGCTGGAGTATTTCTCGCCCTTCAGCTCATAGGCATAGTCATTCTGAAAGTCATACTGCTTCGTCGTGGTGAAGTCCGAGAAGGAGCTGCGATTGAAAATGTTGCTCGGTGTCGGCGCCGGTGTGGCCGTAAAGGTCGGCGCCCCACCCCAATATTGGGTCGGATCGAATACGCCGGTGAACGGATTGATGTAGGCCGCAGTGAGCACCGGCTGGCCGTTAACGTTCGCCGAGTTGTTCGAATATTGAATCGCATCATGCCCGTCATTCAGGAAGTGACCGGCGACGCGGACGCTGAGGCGATCGCTAATGCGACCGGAATAGAGGAACTGGTAGTGCTCGCCGTGTTCGTTGCGGGGATTGTTGTCATCCGCGTAGACCTTCCGGTCCCCGGTAATGCCCGGCCAGAGCTTGGTCGTGACATTGGTCGGACTGGCCAGCGGAGAAATCGGCACACCGCCAACAAACGTGCGTTTGGTCTTCTGGAAAATTCCCTGGAGCGTCAGCGTCTGGGTCCGTCCCCAACGAAACGTGGCGCTCGGCATGAAATTATAGGAGCGATTGGGATTGTCGTAGTATCCGCGATCCCGGATGGCGGCGCCCACCAACCGAATGGCGACGTTCTTGTTCACCTGGCGATTGATATCCAACATCACCTTGTTGGCATCATACTGGCCAACTTGCATGATCACCTCGCCGCGATCGGCAAACTCGGCCTTCTTGCTGACGTAGTTGACCGTGCCACCCGGCTGACCTGATGGGTTCAAAATCGCGTTGGGTCCCTTGACGATTTCAACGCTGTTAATCAGGTAGGGTTCGAGATGGTTGTAGGGGCCGGTGCGCGCGAAGCCGTCCATGATCTGCCCGTCGGTCTGGAAGCCGCGCACCGCCATGCGGTCGCCGCCCACCGGTTGAGTCGACTCGGCGATACCCGGAACGAACTTGAGCGCATCGAGGACTTTACCCGGGCCCGTGTCGCGCAGGAACTCCGGGGTCAGGACGCTCACCGTGGAGGACGAGCTAAACAAATTCGTGCGCACGCGGGCTGCGGATGTCGCCTCATCCGCCTGATACCGCGAAATCGTGTCGGCACCAACCGTGAATGCTGGCAGCGTGACCTCCATTTCAGTCTGGGTCGCAGCGGTGGCCGGTTTCTCAGGCGCCTTTTGGGCGAAAACAGCGAGCGGGAAGCACGCGAATAGCAAACGCAAGGGAACGAAACGACGGGAGGATAGGTTCATAGGGGTAGTGGGGGTTATCGAACTGACTCCAAGCGAATGCGGCCGGCCACTCCCTATGGCAAATCAGTCAATGATATTATCGAAAACTAAAACAATGATCCGGGCCGGGCCTCGGCTGCGGCGCTCCCATTTCTCCGCTGTCGCCGCGTGAAGGCGCCCACCAATCCACGCCCGCTTCGGCGGCCGGCACGGAAAATCCCCTCCCGACGCCGGGTCGGCCAACGCCTCCGCCCGCGCCAGACCCTGGTTTGATCAAGCGACCGGGCTAGCGCACATGCGGCCTGAATCCACCCTCGTAATAGGGCGACGTGTGTGATCCCGGAGGCACGATCGCATTGATCTCCTTCAATTCCTCGTCGGAAAAGCGAATCGCCAAGGCGGTCAGGTAATCGTCGAACTGATCTCGCGTGCGTGGCCCCACCAGCACCGTGCTGACTCCTGGCTGCTGGAGGACCCAGGCCAACGCAAACCGGGAAAGCGTCAACCCTTTGGCGACGGCGAGCGGCTTGAGCGCAGTGATCCGGGCAAGCGACGCCTCCGTCCAGCGGCTCGCGGTGATGGGATTCGTCGCCATCGCGGCAAATCGCGTTCCAGGCGGGATCTCCTGCACGTTGGAATACTTCCCGGTCAACAAGCCCCCGGCCAGCGGGCTCCATGGCATCAGCGCGACGCCGAATGTCTGGCAGGCGGGAACCAGCTCACGCTCAATTCGCCGGTCGAGCAGATTATACGGCGGTTGTTCGCAAGCGATCCGGGTGAGGCGTCTTGCCTCGGCGCACCACAGGGTTTCGACCACCTCCCAGGCTCCGAAGTTGCTGGTACCAACATACCGCACTTTGCCGGACCGCACCAGATCATCCATGGCCCCGAGCGATTCCTCAATGGGAGTCGTGGGATCCGGACGGTGCAGCTGGTACAGATCGAGATAGTCAGTCTGCAATCGGCGGAGGCTCGCCTCGCACTGTTGGATGATGTGCCGACGGGAACTCCCGCGCATGTTCGGATCACCCGGCTGCACCATGCCGTTTACCTTGGAGCAGAGTATGACCTGGGCACGCCGCCCATTCCGGCGCAGGGCCTCGCCGACAAACTCTTCGCTGCGGCCGCCTTGATAGACATTGGCCGTGTCCAGAACATTGATGCCGTGGTCGAGCGCCCGAGCCATGATCGCGCAGGTGTCGACTTGGTTCGTTTCTCCGCCAAACATCATGCAACCGAGTGCCAAGGGGGAAACTTGCAGACCAGTGCGGCCGAAGGGGCGGTATTCCATCGCGCGCAGCGTCCCCGCGGTCGCCCTGCCGTGGCAATGGCAATCGTCTGCATCCGCCAGCTCCCAACTTTTCAATAACAACTTCCCGGCGATTGCCACCTCCCGGATGCGCGCTAGCACCGCGCGCATGTCGCTTACCCCCCCCTTGCGCCCCGTGCCGCTGGCCTTGCAGCTTTGGTCGGTCAAGGACTCCGTGGCCAAAGACTTCGCCGCCACCGCCGCCAAAGTGGCCGCGCTCGGATTCAAGGGCGTCGAGCTCGCGGGCTACGGCGGATTGGACGCACGCGGAACCAAAGCCGCCTTGGATGCATCCGGCCTTCGCGTGGCGGGCATGCACATCAACCCGGCCAAACTCGGCGAAATCAACCAGATCATCGATGACGCGCTGACCTTGGGCTCGAAGCATGTGACCTGCGCCTTCTGGCCCCGCACGCACTATGTGTCCGCTGCGGCCTGCGAACGCATCGGCCTGCGCATGGCAGAATTCGGCGCCAATCTCCGGGCGGTCGGACTGCAGTTCAGTTTCCATAATCATGATGCGGAACTGGCGGTGCACGATGGTCGGTCGGTTCTGAGCTGGATTCTCGGCGCCGCGCCCCCTCGCCTGCTGGCGATGGAGCCCGACGTCTATTGGCTCCACCATGCAGGCTACGACCCCGCCCGTTTTCTCCTGGAGCAGGGTGCACGATGCCCGCTCATTCACCTGCGCGATGAGGCCGAGATTGGATATGGTCCCGTCGATTACCCCAAGGTGTTTGCCGCGATCGATGCCGTGGCTGTAGCCGAATGGCTGATCCTGGAGCAGGACCGCTTCAACTATGAGCCGTTCGAGTCTTTACGCCGCGGCGTGGACCGATTGGCCCAGTGGGGTCGCGCCTGATTGCGAAGGTCGGCGCCGTTGTCCGGTGGCGATCGGTTTGGTTGGCCAGCGCCCCACCCTAGCCCGGATAGAGTCGGCCCGACAGGGTGAACCTTTCACACCAGCAGGTGTGAAAGGTTCGGGCTAGCGGCCAAGGCTCACCACAAACATCAACAAGAGCACCACGCTCACCGCGGCGCCGATTGAACCGAGCACGCCGGTCCAGTCCTCGCGGTTCCACCGACGGAATTCCCAATTCGAATTTGGAAACATCTTCAGGTGATTGAAGCGGTTCGGATCCGCCCGGGTGAGCTCCATCGCCTGTTCATCCTCCTCCGGTGAGTGCCCGAGCACCGGAGTGCGCATTTTGCCATAAAACTGGTCCAGCAGCTCCTTGGCCTCGGGCGTCGTCAGGTAGGCGACCAGCATGAGAATCAGGAAGGGCGGGATGATGCGAAAAACGAAGGTCAGTGTTTCGTTCAGCGAATACGAATTGCGGCCCAGGTCCCAGCCGAGGCGGTTTAACACCACCAGTTCGACTTTCAGATACCCTCGCCCGGAAACCTTACCTTCAGAGACAGAAAGCCCATCGCTCCAGAAAACCGACTTCTTGGGCAACAGGACGCTCTTCTCATACTTTTCCCCGGCGCGCAGCATGGCGGGCCGTTCGCCCTTCGCCTGACCGCTGGCCTTGGCCTTATCCCACGAGGCAATCGCGCGATCACGTTCACTGACATCCATGGCCCGGGCCGTATAGGTCCGGGTGACGGTCAGGGCCTGCGTGGTCTTGCTCAGATACGCCGAATCGCGGATTCCCGGCAGCAACGGCAGGCCGAAAGGCAGAACGACCGTGGCGACAAACATGAACACCATCGAGGCCCAGGCACCCGCGCGGTTGGACCGACGCCAGAGCATCCCCATCCAAAAGGCCGCCGCGAGGATACTATTGAACATCATCGTCATCTTGAAGAGTTCGAACAGCCCCTTGGATTGCGCGGCGACGTAAACGGAAACCAACATGTACACGGCGCTGAAAATCCTGCCGACCCAAACATAGTGATCTTCGGAACACCGCGGCCGAAACGGGCGGTAAAGGTTGTTCGTGATCAGCGCCGCCGCCGTCAGCATGAAAGCCGAAACCGAGGACATCAATGCGGCGATCAGGCAGGCGATCATCAAGCCGACCAGCCCCAGGTTCACCGGGCCCAGCAAGTCACGGGTCGCCAGCCCCCACGCGTAATCAGGGTCGGAGATGGAATTTCCGTAGAGCACGACGGTCATCAGCGCGACGACCCCCCACATGACATTCGAGTAGCGCTTGAGCAGCACGCCGGCCACAAACCCGTAGCGGGCGACGTAATCGCTTTTCGCCGAGCCGCAGGCCGTCATCTGGTTGGCCTGAACCGCGGTGGTGATGACAATCATGATGGAAAAGCCCGCAATCCAGAACCAGGAAAACTCAATCAGGCTTGGTGAACCCCAAATCTGCATGAACGAATCCGGCAACACCTGGTGCATCGTCGCAAACGCGCCGAGAATCCCGTTGCCCCCGAAGAGCAAGTTTATCTTCGCCATCGCGAAGGGTATCAGCATCAGCGACAGAATGATGATGAAGATCCCCTGCACGAGATCGACCATGAAGGCGGCCGTCAGCCCACCTTTGCTCGCATAGATGAAGGACGCCACCGCCACGATGATGATGAGCCAGTTTTGGTTGAAATGGGAGTATTCCTTCTTCGGGTTCAACGTCTGTAGCTCCTGCAGCCGCGCCTTTTGCTCTCCGGTCAGCAAAGAAAAATCCCCCGCCTCCAGGGACTCCCGCTCCACCGCCATTTCATACTCCACGCGTTCGATTGAGGTCAGTTCCGCGACGGGCTTGGATGCGATGGCCGAAACGGTTTTGGCCATAGCCATAAACCCGATGGCCGCGATCAATACAAAGTAGATTGACTGGCAGGCCGCATAGAAGGCCGCCATCCGCTTGGAACCATATCGCTCCTCAAAGAAGTCCCCCAGCGTGAGCAGTCTTAAACGCCGGTACCAAATCGAGGTCATCCAAAACACCGGCAGGTTCATCAATCCTCCGGCCAACATCGCCCAGATCCCCGAGGCCCCATTGGTGTTAACCATGGTGGTGGTTGTGGAAACATGCTCGACCGAGGTGGCTTGGCCGAAGGCTGCAAAAGTCTGAATCAACTTACCGAAACTTCTTCCGCCCATGAAGTAGTCTTCGCGGCTGTTCATCTTTCGGGCCGTCCGGACCGCGATGACAACGACCAAGGCAAAATACACGATGATCATCGCCATATCGAACAACGACAGGCCCCAGTAGGTGTAAGTAAGCATGGAATATTGGGTTTTTAGGAAATGCTCCGGAGCCCGCTTTTTGCACCAGAGGTCACTAAGCTCCGACCCGGCTGTCGATTCCGGGATTGTATGCAACAGTGCGATCGACCCATAAGTTTCGGCTCCGTGATGCGCGAATCTGGCGAGCACCCGTCATTTGAGCAGTTCCGCTATCTCGATCGGCCGTCGTTGCTCATGTGACATGACCGCGGCCGTCACGATGCGAAAACTCCAGAGGTTGTCTTCGAGACTGCAGGCAGGCGGGCGCCGCTCATCAATCGCGGCGGCAAGCTCCCGTAGGATGCCGATCCGGTCGAAGCCAGGAAAACCGACCGGAGCCTGCAAGCTGATGCTCGCATCCTTGCGGGGGTGGAGGGTTACCCCGCCCTGCTCGCTGCCATCCCAGTCGATGGTGCCGTGTTCCGCGCGAACCCGCCAACTGCCGGCCCAAGTCGTTTTGAATCCGCGGGTCGACCAGGATCCATGATAATTGAAGCGGGTGCCATTGGAGAACTCCACGAGCACATCGGCGTTGTTGGCCTGGCCGCTTTCATCCCAACGATCGGCCCACGCCGAGGTGAATACCTGGGTCGGGTTCGCGCCGACAATGAACCGCGCTTGGTCCGCCTGATGAATAAACACCTCTTCCAACAGGCAACTCACCCGGTTGTTCTTGGCCACTTTGTTCAAATAATCGGCGTATTCTTGGATCATCTCCACCCGCATGGCGGAGATGGGCCCCAAATCGCGGCAGGTAGCCCGCAACTGCCAGAGTGGTTCCCGGTAGCGGAAGTTCTGCGACACCATGACCATGCCGGAGGTCTCGCGCGCGACCTTGGCCAATTCCAGGGCTGCGGTGTAGCTGTCCGAAAGCGGTTTCTCGACCAGCACTCGCTTGCCCGCCCGCAGCGCCTGAATCGCCAACGGAACGTGAACTTGGTGCGGTGCCGAGATGATGACGGCGTCGTAATCGCCTTTGAGGGCTTCCGCATAGTTGGTGTAGCTCTGCATCGCCCGTCCATGCTTGAGATGGAAAGCGTCCAATGCCTCCTGCGAGCGACTGACCACCCCGCCCAGTTTCCAGGCCCCCGATTTCTCATAGAAAGGAACCCATGAGGAAGCCCATCCCGCGGTACCAACTTGTAAGGCGATTTTCATGGGATTGGGATGCAGGGCTGGGTTCAGGCAATCATGCGCCGGATCGCGGCGATGCCGATTTCGGCTTCCGACTCAGTTTTCACCTTCTCGAGAATCAAATAGGCTTGGGGGCAGTTCTGTTTGATGACCTTCAACACCGGGGCCCAATCAACGTGTCCCTCCAGAAACGGGACTTCGTTCACATGGATGTGCGTGCCGGGCTGCGCACCCAGGTTCTTGAGATGCACCGACTCGTAATGCCCCTGCAGCTGCTCACAGATTCGCAGCAGCCGGGCCGTCGGATGCCACAATTCCGAGAACGCCAGGAAATTGCACAGATCGAGCGTGACCATCAGTCGCTTCGAGCAGAGCCGGCTCTTCAACTGCAGGAACCGCTCCGGGGTGTTGATCGCGCATTGCACATGCGGCTCGATCGTGAGGTTCACGCCCGCTGCCTCGCAGAGGGCCACCCATGGCTCCAACTTGACGGCGATCTCGTCCAGGACGGATTCGGTGAAATTGTCCGGATGGCTGCCCGCATAGCCCGAGGGATGCCGATTGCCACCGTTGATCACGAGATCGCGGCAGCCTGTGGCCGCCACCAACGGAATAGCGGCCGCGAGTATCTTCTCCTGATTCGATCGCTCCGCCGCATCGGTGAGCAACGGATTGAAGCCATACGCGGCAATCTGGCAGGGTTCGAGTTGGACGGAACGCAGGGCTCTCAGCTTTTCCTGACCACCTTCAGCCGCCAGATCGCTGGCATTGAAGGATACTCCGTCCACTTTTAGCTTTTGGGCAATCCGGATGGAGTCAGGGCCACAGACAAGTCCTAGTTTCATAGAGCAACGGTAAATGAGACGCCGCGAAGATGCGGTTGTTAGCAAGCGGGGTTAAGGGGAACAGCGGAGACACCAATAGGTTCGCGCCGTTGAGGGATAGCGTGGGTGCGAACATAGTGTCCGCAATGCCACGGACCATTTTATTGAAAAGCTGGGTGTGCTCGTCAGGTTTTCCAAATCTGCGCCGCGTCTTAGGCGGGAGGGCGCTCCCGCATTGAATTACCGGCGGTCCAGGCCGCGGCATCCACATAGGTGGTGGTCGGTTTGGCAGGTAAGCCTCGCTCATTGTGCTCCACCATGCTGATCAGCTGGCGAGCAGCGACCTCGCCCACCGTAACCGCATCAATCTGCAGACCGCTAAAGGATTTCGTTCGCGAGTCTTTGGAATAGAGTGCCACGCCGATCTTGTTGCGATTCGCCAACCCGCATTTATCCAAGGCGATCACGACCTGATAGTCTCCGGTGACAATTACATCCGGCTTGTAGCGGCGGAGCCAGCGCAGGAACTTCTCTTCGGTCAAAGTGTTGTCGTCGAAGAACAGTGGCGGGATTTCCGCGAATGACGGTTTCCGGGTCCGCTGAGCGAGAAACGCACCCAACCGTTGGTGGTTTGTCCGATCATCGACCGACTCCCGCATTACCAGCGCGGGCCGTTGATATTTCAGTCTGTCCAGTTGCGCCATCATCGCCGTAATGCCAGCGGCATGGTCGTCAATCACCCGATGGACATTCAACGCCGCATGCGAATAATCAAGGCTCACTACGGCAAACTTCTCCCAATCTAAATCCAACGTAGGGCTCAGCGGCATTGGCGCGATGAGGACGCCCTGCACGTTTTGAGTCCAAAGTATCTGACTGAGGCGGCGGCCTGACAGTCCTTTCTCAAAAATGTTTACCGCTTCAAAAAGATAGCCCCGGTTGTAGGCAACCTGTTGCGCTCCGCTGAAGCAGCCGGTTGTGTAGTTTGCGCTGACCCAACGGGTGGGGTCTTTGGGATTGTCGTGCAGAAAAGCGATCTTCGCCCGCGCTTTAAGCAGATTCTTCCTGCGGCGTTGCCTCATCAGGGCCGAAACAAGCGGATCGGGTCGGTATTCCAGCTGCCGTGCCACCGCCAGGATTCTCTGTTTGGTGTGTTCCGAAATGATTGGCGAGTCACGCAGAGCCAGTGACACAGTCATCTGTGAGACCTTGGCGATTGAAGCTATGTCTTTCTGGTTACTCATGTATAGTATTTAAGAGTTCAATCTCACGCTACCCGTGCGCCTCCTTGTTGAGAAGTAGCCTGTAGACGCAAGGTCGTCGATATACTCCAGCAGTGCACGCGCATGCATTTGATTTCGGGTCTTAAGCAAGGGCGCTCGAATGGCTTAATCGGAATCTTCACAAACGCATAAACATGACCCTTGGGTAGAAAGTGCGCGCGTGAAATTGCGATGGGGAGTGCGACCTGGATGTCACCTAATCGTTCATCAGAGTGTTTACTCACATACCCTGGACAACAGGATTCGAGCAGAGTGGTGATAAATCCAGAGGGTCAAGTCACCTTGCGATATCAGAATGCATAGTCAGGCGTGCTACTCCCATTCGTGGAAGAGAAGTATTATGTCCCGCGCGTGTTAGTGGCTCTTACTCAAATTTCTCATCCAATGCGTTATGGCATCCATGAATTTTCAAACTATTCCGGGCCTCAGTCGCTGGCCAGGTCTCTGAAACTGAGGCTGGTCTGGGCACAGCCAAGCATACCACCACGACTCCGAACGACCGGACATTAGCGCACCTCCTGTATCACCTGCCGGGCACCGGCATGCGCCGGGTCGATCCGCAGCGTCCGTTCGGCGGCGGTGCTGGCTCCCTGCCGGTCGCCCTGCCGCAGCAGCACCGTCGCCAGCGCAAACGGATAGTCGGCTTCGCCAGGAGCGGTGTCCGCGGCTGAGCGCAACTCCAACGCGGCTTCCGGTAGACGGTTTGCCTGGGCCAGCAGCAGGCCTAGATTGTAGCGTGCGCGATGAGCCTGCGGATCCAGCCGTATCGCCAGCCGGAACCCGCTCTCCGCCTCAGCCAGACGGCTGCCCTCGGCAAAGGCCAGTCCGGCGCGCAGGGCCATAGGAGCTCCCGGCCCGGAGCCCGCCAGTTCCGCGGCGCGGTAGAAGGCATTCCCCGCCTCCGTGAGCCGGCCCAGACCGGCCAGCACCATCCCCTGCGAGTCGCGGATGCCGGCCGAATAAGGATCCCATTCCACCGCCCGAGTAATCTCCCTCTCCGCACCGGTCAGATCACCGCGATTGGCGAGATCCTGTCCCAGACGCAGACGTCCGGCAGGTTGATCGAGCGTTAGCTTCAGATAGCCGTCGAGCTCCCGGCGGATGGCAGAGCCAGGGGGCAATTCGCCCGACAAGGCCCAGGCTGCATCGAGTCGGACCAACCGCACCGGATCGGCGAGCAGTGGCGTCAACCGCCGCGAGGCCTCGGCCTGGCCGGAAAAGAACCGGACCGCCGCCGCGCGTTCCATAGGATCAGCCGCGCTCAAGGCGGCTTCGGCCACCGGAAGCGCCGCGGTCGCGTCTGGGAGCCCAGGCAGCAGGGAAAGGTAGGTCGCCCGCCAGACGGGGATGTCCTCGTCGTGCAACAAGGCCAGCAGGCGCTCGGCCGCCTCAGTATTCCCCGCTTGGGCGGCGGCGACGGCCCGCGCCCGCGCCCGCTGCCGGGAGTCGAGCTTCGGGCCATGCCATTCGTCCGCCTTGGCGATGACCCAGTCCAGCCCCTCCTTTTCATGGCACTTGCTGCAGGCGTTCGGAATGCCGAGCTCCTTCGTCAGCAGCGGATCGGGCTTCAGCCAGCCGTGATCGTGGCGCGGCGAACGCTGCATGTAGGTCGTGACCGGCATGTGGCAGGCCACGCAGCTGTTACCCGCGCTCCCGGGCTGGTGTCGGGAGTGCGCCAGCGGATCGATCGGCGTAGCCCGAATGCCACCAGTCATCACCCGCCCCGGCGGAGTGTGGCACTGCTGGCACAACTGGTTGTCAGAAGTCGGCAGGATCGTCTTCGTCGTGTGCGGATCATGACAGTCGAGACAGGTGACTCCGGCGTGGCCCATGCGGCTGAGGAGCACGGAGGTCCAGTTGAAGTCCTCGTCCCGCTGCTGCCCGTCGGGATAATAGATTCCCGGCTCGACCGGCAGCGTCACCCGGTAGTGGTCATGATAATTGTCCCCGGGTTGGAAGTCCTCGGTCAGCTTCTCGTTGCGCGCATGGCACGGCGCGCAGGTCTGCATCATCTTCGTCCGGTCGCCGTGAAACGGCGGCTTGGGACCGGCAGGCGGCGGCTTGTTCTTGTCGCCGTGGCCGGGCGCGGTCGGGCCGTGACACTGGATGCAGCCTACGCCGTGCTCGACCCAGGTGGAGGCGTAGGAGTCGGTGGCGGGATCATAGCGGCGCTGATAACCCGTCATGTGGCAGTGCGCACACATCGAGTTCCAGTTCATGCCCCGGCCGGTCCAATGACCCCACTCGCCAGCGCGGCGGTTCTCCTCGCCGAAAACGTTGAAGAATTCGCGCTTCGCCGGATCGAAGGCCTGCTCATGCGGCTGCCACCGGCCGCCGGGAGCGGACACCAGCGGCTGCCACGAGGGCTTCTGGCCCAGCACCAACTCCGGCCGCGCCGAGTCAGGCGCCGCGAGCGCGAACAACCGCAGCGCCTCGGCGTCGCGGACGGGATCGATCGACCGGTTGGCTTGCGCGTGATCGGTGGGCGACCAGGCCGCGTGGATCTCCAAGTGGCATTCGCGACAGGACTGCGAGGTCTGGGCGACAGCCTGGGCGACCTCAAGGCTCGCCAAAGGCCGCTCAGCTCGTAGGCAACCTGCGACCGCCGTGAGCAGCAGAGGTAAGGACAATCCTGCCATCAGTCCGCAGAAGGTGCGGCCATGGACGGATAGGAAGGAAAACGACATCAGAAGACGAAAAGCGCACCGCATTCAACTGACTTTGCCAAGACCAGACATGCTCGCCTTTCTGAGCCTATGAATTCGCATTAGGTAGGCCTCTTCAACTGGAAAAGGTCGTGTCATCTGCGCGCATTACCGAGTTGATCACGGAAGGCAGACGACTTTCGCCCGTGCCATAAATCGCCGCTTGCACGCGAAAGTCCCGCTGTCCCCACAGCGGGACGCGAGTGCAATGACGGAATCCGGGCTAAAAGGATGCGCTGACTCGACGGCACGCGGCCCTTCGGGCGTCTTTCACCAACAAACGGCCGATAATCACGGGGCCAGATGAGTTGAAGCCTCAGAGCCCCACAGGGGCCATCACCGAGCTTACGCCTTTCCCCGATGAAAATTGAAGTCCGAGACCATCCACGAGCGTCACCTCGAAGCTGTCGCCCGGCGCGGTGGGCACATCCAAGGTGAAGGATTCAGGACTGGTCGGCACCGTCGGAGGAACGGCCAACATCCCTTCACCGACGCCTGCCGCCGTGGTCCGGAAAAGCGGATTGCGATTGAGCCCGGACGCAACTTGTGATCCCGCCACCGCCAAGCGGACGGGCGAAGGCAAACGCAGGCGAAGGTTTCCTCCGAGGGTCGAGCGGATGCGAGCCCGCGAGAGGGACCCACCCTGCCAAACCAGATCGACCACAAAACCGCCGCGCGACCGCAACCCGCGCACCTCTCCCCCAGGCCAGGCCGATGGGAGCGCCGGCAGGAGATGTACAAAACCGGCGTGGCTCTGCAGGAGCATTTCGGCTACGCCGGCCGTGTAGCCGAAGTTGCCATCGATCTGAAATGGCGGGTGCGCATCGAAAAGATTGCGATACAACCCGCCGCCGCGCATGCCCGCCGCAGCCGGGTCGACTAGATGGAAGAAACCCCGAATGATCCGGTACGAGCGGTCGCCGTCGAGCAACCGCGCCCAGAGGTTGATCTTCCACCCCATTGACCAGCCCGTGGCCTCGTCGCCGCGGAGGTCGAGCGAGCGGGCGGCGGCGGCGTACAGCGCCGGCGCGTCGTGGGGGTTGATCTGGTTGCCCGGGTGCAAACCGTAGAGATGCGACACGTGCCGGTGCTCGGGTTCAGCCTCACGATAATCCTCGCGCCATTCCTGCAGTTGGCCGCGCGCGCCAATGCGGTAGCCGGCGAGCCGCGCCAGCTTTTCCTTCAGTTCGGCGGTCAAGGCCTGGTCCACACCCAGCCGCTCCGCCGCCTCCACGGTCCGGGAAAACAACTCGCGAATCAGCGCGAGATCCATGGTGCATCCCAGGGAGACCGACGCGACGCGACCATCGAGCGCGATGAAGGCATTCTCCGGTGAGGTGCTGACCGGCGTGACTAGCATCCCGTCGGCATCAGGCACGAGCCAGTCCGCGTAGAACTGCGCGGCGCCGCGCATCAGCGGATACGCTGTCTCGCGCAGGAAGGTTTCGTCGCCCGTGAAGAGCCAGCGCTCCCAGAGGTGGCTGCACAACCAGGCCGCCGTGCCGTTCCAGAAGGAGGTGCGAGCCACGCCGTCGACCGGAAAGCTGTCCCGCCACAGCGACGTGTTGTGGTGCACGACCCAGCCGCGGTGGCCATACATGTCCCGCGCCGCGGTGGCGCCGGTGACCGCGAGCTCGCGCATCATGGCGAAGAGCGGGTCCTGCAGTTCGGACAGGCCCGTGACCTCAGCCGGCCAATAGTTCATCTCCGTGTTGATGTTCACGGTGTAGCTGCTCGCCCACGGGGGAATCACCTGATCGTTCCACTTGCCCTGCAGATTGAGCGGCTGCGAGCCGGGTCGCGAACCGGCGATCATAAGGTACCGGCCGTAGTCGAACAGCAGCGCCGCCAAACCCGGGTCCTCCGATTCGCGAAAGGCCGCGACCCGCGCATCGGTGGGCAAAGAGGCCTTCTCCGGTGAACCGTCCAGACGCAGTGCGACCCGGTCAAATAGGACTCGATAATCCGCCACGTGCCGCTCCCGCAACGCCTCGAAGCTCCGGCCCTGCCCCAACGCCAAGTCCTCTTCCACCCGCCGGGACGGGTCGACACCATCGCGGCTGGGGCTGCGATCGTAGCCATTGAAACTGCTGGCGGCCGCGATCCGCAGCACGGCTTGGGTGGCACCCGTAACGCGCCAGCCGCCCTCCGGCGTGGCGGCGAGCCGGCCGTCGGTCTCCACGACGAGCGCGGCCTCGAAAAACATTCCGCGCCCCTCGACCGGCGCGCCATAAAGCACCTGCGCGGCGTCCGGCTTGCGCCGGCCGTCCGGCGTGAAGTTCTCCGGGTACTTGGCCTGGTCACCCCAGGCTTCAACGGTCTCGAGCGGGCGGCGACCCACGTAGCCGGGCAGCTGACCCCGCAGGACGAGCCGTGCCCCATCGACAACGCTCCGGGCCGTCGGGTGTGGCGACGTGAACCGCACACCGAATTCGAGCGTGCCCGGCCGGCTGACCCGGAGGCGCATCACGAACGCCCGGTCCGGATAACTGATGAACGCCTCGCGTTCCTGCCGCACCCCGTCGCACTCGAACACCACATGCGTTGTGGCCGTAGCTAGATCGAGCCAGCGGCGATATCCGATCGGATCGCCCGCCGCGGGAAAATCGAGCCTCAGGTCGCCCATGGGTTGGTAGCAGGGCTGGTTTCGGCCGAGCCAGTGCTTGGAGATCAGCGTGTCCGCCTCCGCATTCCGACCCGTTGCCAGCATTTCCCGGACCTCGGCGAGCCGGGGCCGGATATCGATCGCCCGGTAGTCGGTGGGCGGCTCGCCCGAGGTAAGCGTGTCCTCATTCAGAGCCACCCGCTCCGATCTTGGCTGACCAAACACCATCGCCGCGAACCGGCCGTTCCCGAGCGGCAGCGCGTCCGTCCAATTCTCGGCGGGCGCCGTGTACCAGAGCGTGGCGCCCGGCGTCCCGGGCGGTTCGACCGCATCCGCTGCGGGTAGCCCCGCACCCCACCCCAAGGCCAGCGCGCGCACCCAGGCCACAATCGCGATGTGACCGGGAAATTTGGGCACAAGGCGCATGCGCCTGCGGTGAGAGAGATTGGTCGTCATGACTCGAAATTAGCTAAATCGAATCGATTCCCATTGACTATATATCGCTTGATATATCGGTTGTCGTCAACCCTTGATGTGCCCTTCGGCCTGCCACCCACGATTCACCCGATGCAAGCTTTGATCCTGACCGACGCGATGAGGTTCAATCTGGAGGATATCCCCACGCCGAAACCCGGCCCGGGTGAGGTGCTCGTGGCCATCAAGGCCTGCGGCATCTGCGGCAGCGATGTCCACGGCATGGACGGCTCCACCGGCCGGCGCCGGCCGCCGATCGTGATGGGGCATGAGGCCGCCGGCACCATTGCGGCCGTGGGCCCGGGCGTCACCGCTTGGCAGGCGGACGAGCGCGTGACTTTCGACTCCACGATCTACTGCGGGCAGTGTGAGCACTGCCGCCGGGGCGAGGTGAACCTGTGCCACCATCGCCGCGTGCTGGGCGTCTCGTGTGAGGATTACCGCCAGCCGGGCGCGTTCGCCGACTACGTCGTCGTCCCCGAGCGCATCCTGTACCGCCTGCCGGAGAATCTGTCCTTCGCGGAAGCGGCGCTGATCGAGCCGTTCACTATCGCCTTCCACGCGGTGCGCCGCCACGCGGCGCAGCTCAACGACTCCGCCCTCATCATCGGCTGCGGCATGATCGGGCTGGCCCTCCTGCAAACCGCCCGCCTGGCGGGCTATGGTCGCATCGTCGCGGTCGACACGGCCCACGACCGGTTGCAGCAAGCCAGGAACCTCGGGGTGGACGACGCGGTGAATTCCGCCGACGGCCACTCGCTTGACGTTCTGCTTAAGCTGACCGGCGGCCGCGGTTTCGATCATGTCTTCGAGGCGGTCGGCGTGGCCGCGACAGTCGACCTGGCGCTGCGCGCGGCCCGCAAGGGCGGCGGCGTCACGCTGGTCGGCAATGTCACGCCTCAAGTGCCGTTGCCGCTGCAGGTGGTGGTCACGCGCGAGCTCTCGATCTACGGTAGTTGCGCCTCGGCCGGCGAATATCCGGCGTGCCTCGACATGATGGCACGCGGCAAGATTTCCGCCAAGCCGCTGCTCAGCGCGGTCGCCCCGTTGCGCGAGGGCCCCGCGTGGTTCGACCGGCTCTATCGGCGCGAACCCGGCCTGCTGAAGGTGATTCTCACCCCCGACGCTGCCTCATGAACTCCCCCCTGTTCGACCTCACCGGCAAGGTTGCGCTCGTCACGGGCGCCACCCGCGGCCTCGGCCAGTATTTCGCCCGGGCGCTCGCCCGCGCCGGGGCCGATCTCGTGCTCACGGGTCGCGACGCGGCCAAACTGGCGCCGTTCATCAGCGAACTGGCGCCTTTGGGCCGCCGCGTCCTGCCGCTGGCGCTGGATGTGCGCGATCCCCGCAGCATCACGGCCATGGCCGATGCCGCCGTCGCCCACTTTGGCCGGATTGATATTCTGGTGAACAACGCCGGCTGCAATATCCGCAAGCCCGCGCTCCACGTCACTTGGGACGACTGGAACACCATCCTCGACACCAACCTGCGCGGCACCTTCTTCGTGGCGCAGGCCGTCGCGCGCCACATGATTACGCGGCGATACGGCCGGATCATAAACATCGGGTCCGTGACCTGCGTGGCGGGCTACGCCGGTCTCGCCCCCTACGGCGCGAGCCGCGGCGGCGTGAAGCAGCTCACCATGAGCCTGGCCGACGACTGGGGCCCGCATGGAATCACCGTCAACTGCCTCGCTCCCGGCTGGTTCAAGACGGCGCAAAACGCGGTGATGTATGAAAATCAGGAGTGGGTGGATTACCTCTGTGATCGGATCCCGCTCAAGCGCCCCGGCCAGCCCGCCGACCTCGACGGCGCCGTCGTGTTTCTTGCCTCCGACGCCAGCGCCTACATCACCGCCCAAACGCTGCTCGTGGACGGCGGCATTTCCGGCGGCGCAACCCGCGCCCTACCGCGCAAATCCTGACCCATTTCCCCGCCATGATGCCGCCTGCCCCTGCCCTCCTCCGGCGGAGTGCGCTCTCCTGGAGCCTCGCCGCCTGCGCCCTCGCCACCCTGCTGCCCCCGGCCGCCGCCCAGAATGCGACGCCCACCGAGGAGCAACTGGTCGCCCGCGCCATCGCCCACGGCAACCCGGAAAACTTGCCCGGAGATGCGCGGCTGAGCGGCCAGGCCACGCCGCCGGCGCAACTGATGAGCTGGTGGTATCGCACCCCCGCCACCCGCTTCTGGGAGGGCGTGCCCATCGCCACGGGCCGCTTTGGGGCGATGCTCTACGGACGAGTGAAGGACGAGATCATTCCCTTTAACGACGAGACCCTCTGGACCGGCTCACCCTACGACGCGGTGAACCCGAAGGCCCTCCCCTCGCTGCCCGAGATCCGGAAGCTGATCGCCGAGGAGAAGTTCGGAGAGGCGGCCGAGCTGGCGGCCAACCTGTTGAGCCATCCCCTGCCCTTTGTGCAGACTTACCAAGCGATGGGCCGGCTGCACCTGCGCTTCGACGGCCACGACGAAGCCAGCGATTACCGGCGCGACCTCGATCTCGACGAGGCCGTGGCCCGCGTCACCTACCGCATCGGCGGCACCACCTACCGTCGGGAGGCTTTCGCGAGCTACCCCGACCAGGTCGTGGTGATGCGCCTCAGCGCGGACCAGCCCGGAAGCCTGACCTTCACGGCCGGGCTCAGCAGCCTCCATACCTCCACGACCGAGAGCGCACTGGGTGAAGACACGATCCTCATCCAAGGCGGCGTCTCGGAGCCGAATCCCGAGGTTCCCAGCCGCATGCGCTGGCAGGGCCGGCTGCGCGTGATCGCAGACGGCGGAACCACGCGCATCGTGCGAGATGCCAGCGGGACAAGCGTGCGGGTCGAGCAAGCCGATGCCGTCACCCTCATCCTCGCCGGCGCCACCAATTACGTAAATTGGAATGATATCTCGGCCGACCCCGACGCCCGCTGCGCCGGCTACATCCGCGACGCCGCCCGGCGGTCGTTCGCCGAATTGAAGCAACGGCACATCCTGGACTATCAGCCACTTTTCCGCGCCTGCCGCCTCGACCTCGGTGGAACCGCGGCCGCGCAGGACGACACGACCACGCGCATGGACCGCATCCGCGCCGGCGCGGCCGATCCGCTTTATACCGCCCAATACTTCCAGTTCGCCCGCTACCTGCTGATCGCGGATTCCCGGCCCGGCACAATGGCGTTCAACAACCACAACATCTGGCTCGATGACCTCAAGGGCCGCTGGCGCGGCCGCTGGACGCTCAACATCAACATCCAGGAATGCTACTGGCCCGCCGAAACCACGGGCCTGCCCAGCACGGTCGAGTCCCTCTTCAGTTTTATCGAGGACCTGGCGGCCAGCGGTGCGCGCACCGCCCGGGGCAACTATGGCGCCCGCGGCTGGACGGCCCACCACGGCACCGACGTCTGGATGAACACCGCCATGACCGACCGCGTCTTCCATGGCATGGCGCCCCTGATGGGCGTCTGGCTGACGCAACACCTCTGGGAGCACTACCTCTATAACCCGGATCCCGCCACCCTGCGGCGCATCTACCCGCTGCTGAAGGGCGCGGCAGAATTCGGCTTGGACATGCTGGTCGAGGAGCCGACCCACCGCTGGCTCGTCCCCTCGCCGTCCGGCTCCCCGGAAAACGGCTTTGTGCTCGTGGACGGACGCGCGCTGCTGCACGACGGCCTGCCGAATCCAAAGGAGGGCGTGCGCAACTCCATCACGATGGGCTGTGCCATCGACAACCAGTTGCTGCGTGATGTCTTCACCTGGACCCTCGCCGCCGCGCGGGAGCTGCAGGTGGACGATGCCCTCCAGGCCGAGCTCAACGCCGCCCTGCCGCGCCTCCCCCCGCACCTGGTGCGCGCCGACGGAACGCTCATGGAATGGCTCAAGCCCTGGAAGGAGTTCGACCCAAAGCATCGCCATGTGTCGCACCTCTATGCCTTCTACCCCAGCAACCAGATCACCCGACGCGGCACACCCGAGCTGGCCGAGGCCGTGCGGAAAACGCTCGTGATCCGCGACGACCCCGCCGGCTGGACCGGCGCGTGGAAGATCAACCTGCACGCCCGCCTCGGCGACGCCGAGCGTTGTTACGAACTTATCCGCCACCTCCAGACCAGCATTTCGAAGCACCCCGCCCCGGAGGACAGCGATCGCGTGCCCTCCATGGAAGGCAACCAGGCCATCCAAGGCATCGCGGCCGGCATGGTCGAGATGATCATGCAGTCGCACGCGGGCGAGATCGAACTGCTCCCCGCGCTGCCCCGCGCCTGGGCCACCGGCTCGCTCCGCGGCCTCCGCGCCCGCGGCGGTTATGGCGTGGACGTCGCCTGGCGCGACGGCCGCCTGGCCTCCGCGGAAATCCGGGCGTCCCGCGACGGCGTTTGCCGCCTGCGGACACCCCAGCCCGTCATCATCCGCAACGACGGCGAGCCGGTCACCACGCGCGCGATCGCCGCCGGGGTCATCGAGTTCGACGTCGCCGCGGGCGCCAGCTATTCCGTCTCGCCGCACAACTGACTCGTTTCCCCATGCAATCCCCTCACGCCCCCCTCCTCGTGACGGCCCTGCTGGCCGCCAGCCTCACCGCCTCCGCTGCCTCCGCCGACCGTGAAAGCACTCTGCGGTTACCCGAGAGCGTGCGCCAGGGAAATGCTTCCTACGTCGAAGAGGTGCCCCAGTCGGATTACCGCCACGCGTCCGCCGCGGCCCACCAGGAGTTTCGCAACATGAAATACGGCGTGCGCATCCACTGGGGCCTTTACTCCCTGCTGCCCCACGCGCGCGAATCGTGGACCTTCCTCGAGCAATCCGACGAGGAGCGGCAGAAGTGGCTCGAGTCCCACCAGCACTGGAACCCCACGAAGTTCGACGCCAACGGCTGGATGGAATTCTTCCAGCGCGCCGGCTTCCAGTGTTTCGCCATCACGACGAAACACCACGAGGGCTTCTCGCTCTGGGACACCAAGACCCGCGTGAAACAACGGCCGAATTTCAGCATCCCGGGGAAACCTTTCATAGAAGACTGCGATGTGGCCTACAGCGTGATGGAGACGCCTTTCAAGCGGGACATCATCCGCGAACTCACCGACGCCGGCCGCCGGCACGGGCTGAAGATCAACCTCTATTTCTCCCACTCCGACTGGTATGACGTCTCGTTCCGCCCCTATGGACGGCACCCGATTCAAAACGTGAGTTCCAAGAGCGTGAAATCGCTCGAGGAGCGACAAAAGCGTCCGGCCGTGCTTTTCCCTGACCCCACACCGGATGAGATCACGCACATGATGGCGCGCCACCGTGAGCAGTTGCACGAGTTGCTGACGCAGTATGGCAAGATCGACATGCTCTGCCTCGACATCCAACTCGGCGGCGAGGTCTGGCCACAGTTGCGGGAAACCATCAAGCTCGTGCGCCAGTGGCAGCCCGATGTGATGATCCGCAATCGCGGCATCGGCAACTACGGCGACTACTACACCCCTGAGCGCACCGTGCCGTCCGAGCAGGCCACCGGACTGCCTTGGATGGTCATCTACCCGCTCGGCCGCAACTTCTCGTGGGAAGGCGACGCCGCCCAACACAAAGGTGCCAAATGGGTCGTGGACAACCTGGTCGACTCCGTCGCGAAGGGCGGCAACTTCATGGTGGGCATCGGCCCCAACGGCGCCGGCGAGTTTCACCCCGAGGCCATCCGCCAGCTTGAGGAGGTCGGCGCCTGGCTGAAGGTAAACGGTGAAGCCATTTGGGACACCGACATACGCCGCGGCGACCTCTGGAAGGAGGGGGAACACGTGCGCTTCACCACCTCACGCGACGGCCGCCACGTGTATGCCATTCTCCTGCGAAAACCTGACAGCGCCAGCTTCCAGCTGACCTCGGTCGCCGCCAAACCTGGGTCGAAGATCACCTTGTTCGGCCGAGCAGAGCCGCTGGAGTGGCGAAACGAGAAAGGGGTCCTCACCCTCGAACTACCGGCGCTGGACGATGCGCTCGCCCACGTGTTGCGCATCGAAACGCAGAGTCAGAGCCCCTCCGAATAAACCAACGCGCGCTCAAGGTGAGCGATCGGATTGTGGCGGCAGATGCTCGATCAGCTCGTTTGCCTGGCCGGGGCGCTTTCGCAGGGTGAAGGCATCGTGCAGGCGGTTGACGGCGGTGCGCGCCTCAAACCGGAGTTCATCGCCGTTGACCGTGACGACTTGGAACAACTGCGTGTTCTCGGCGGTTCGCACCGCCCACTCCCCCCCGGTTAGCTTATACATCTTGGGCCCGCTGACCGACACCACGTAAACTGTGCCGATGGCGGGATCGTAGATCTGCTGGTAACCCGGCTTGGCGTTAACCGTGCCGACTGGGATGCGGTCACCGAGGTCGCCACTGCGTGCGTAGGTGTGATCGTGCCCGGTCAGGACGAGATCCACCTTGAACTCATCGAAGAGGGGCTTCCACGCCGCCCGGAGGTTGGCGTGGTCGCGGTCGCGTGCCGGCGAAAAGATCGGATGGTGGAAAGTCACGATCGTCCAGCGCTGGGGATTCTGGCTCAGCACTTCCCGCAGCCAGGCCTGCTGCTCGGCCTGGCGGGTGTTTGAATTGAGCGAAATGATGCGCGCGCCCTGGTAATCGAAGAAGTAGGTCGTCTCAATTAACTCGGGCACGCCGGCCGGGCCATTCTCCGGCAGGGCAAACTGCGGACGCCAGTGCCGGCTGAGGACCCGCGGGGACTTCTCATCCCGTTCATCGGCACGGCGGTATTCGTGATTACCCGGGGTGGCAACGACGGGAATCGTCGCGTTGACCCAGGCGGGGGCCCCGAACCATTCGCCCCATTGCTCGTCATTGTTGCCTTCGCTGACCAGATCGCCGGCGTGGAGGGTGAACGCGGCCCGCGGCGCCTCGCGAAAGGCCTCGCGGAAGACGCGCGACCAATGCGTCTTGATGTCATTCTGCGCGTCGCCGAAGTAAATGAAACTGAAGGGCCGGGCCGTCCGACTCGCGGTGCGAAACTGAAACCACTCGCTCCAGTTGGCGCCGTCGCCCACGCGATAGGCATACAGCGTGTCGGGCGTGAGGTCGGTGAATTCCGCGGTGTGGAAATTCGCCGGACCGAGATTGGATTCGAATTCCGTCGTGACCGCCGGCACCGCGCGCGCCCGAAGCTCGCGCCCCTGTTCGTTGGCCAGAGCGATTTCAGCCACGCCTTGGACTACCGAAGCATCGGTGCGCCACGTGACGGCCTGCGTGGTCGCGGGGTCCTGACGCCACGTCAGCACGATCCGATCCGGGAGCGGCCGCGGCGCGTGGGTCAGCCGGTCAGCGTAAGCCGTGGGCCGCCACGGTTCGGACGCGGGAGTGTTGTGGGCGAAGCCAGCCGTGACCGACGCTATTCCGAGCAGAGAAGAAGCGAGCAATTTCATGGGGAGCAGTCGTCGTGCGATTCAGCAAACCAAGCTGGTGGCAGGTCACGAAAGCCTCGCGGCGCTCCCGTGCTGATATTCATCGCTGTAAATCGTGGTACGCCGAAAACCGTGGCACCCGCGAACGTAAAGCAGCCCTCGAATCCCAAGGTCAGCGTCGGCGAAGGTGTTGCCGTCCCCCTGTAGGCCGCATTGCGGCAACTCCGCTCCGATGCGACGCGAGGTATACCCTCGCCCCGATACGCCGGTCCAGAAACAAGGAAGAGGGGAGGCGCAGCAGGCCTTTCGGCTGCCACTCCTCCCCTCCCCCAAACGATCCTGGGCGGCGCTACCCTGTATAATAGGACCATCCGGATCGCAATTGTGGTCAGATTCGCGGCCCGGTCAGCTCAACCGGGCGGCGGAATTTATGCGGATTAGAAATCCCACGTGACCGAGAGGTCGTACATGGGTGGCATCACGTACGAGAAGCGGTACGCCACATCGCCGTTGCTCAGCGTGCCGAAGCTGGTCTTGCGGTAGTCGCCGTTTTCGAGGTCGGTCAGGTTCTTGACGCCCAGGCGCACGCGCACCTTCTGGCCCCAGAGCTTCTGGTCGCGCATGATGTAGGCATTGACGAGGTGGGTCTGGCCACCCTCGACGTCGAGACCGCTGGCGGTGCGGCCGAGCAGGTAGTTGTCCCGCCAAGAACCATTCACGCCGACACGCACGCCCCGCAATATCCGGCCGGCGTCGCGCGAGAATGAATAGTCGGCCACCCACGAGGCAGACCACTTGGCCGCGCGCGCGCCCGTCGGGCGATTCGGCAGGTCGATCATTTCGAGCAACTGCTTGACGTCCGCGAGCAGCACCGGGCTTTCGTTGCCCCGGGTCACGGCGGCATCGTAGTAGCCCCGCAGCGAGCCCAGATCCGGCACACCTTTCACGTCAGCCATGGCCAGCGTGAGGCGAAGCTGCAGGCCGTCCAACGGCCGCGCCATCAGGGTGACGTCGAAGCCCTTCGAGCTCTCCGTGGAGAGATAGTTGCGCGAGGCGCTGTTGCGGTCGCGCATCGCGCCCTTCCATTGGGGATCCGTCGGAAGGAGGTTGTTGGGATTCATTAGATCCTCCAACTCGTCGGCATTCAGGTCGGGACCAACGCCATCGAAGCTCTTGATGGAGTTGACGCGGTCGATCTCAAACATGCCGAAGGTGACGGCCAAACGGTCGTCCCAGAGGTTACCCTTGATGCCGATCTCCTTGGTCTCGCCCTGCGCGGGTCCGATGCGCACCTTGTCGAAGGTGAATGCATCCTGAAACAGGAACGATTCCGAATACGTGCCGTAGAGGTTGATGTTGCGTGTGAGACGATACGTGAGGCCCGTGGAGATGCTCGTGGTCGCAGTGCGGAGGTTCTTGTTTTCCACGTAGTCTCCGGCTTCGGCCTTGTTCTTCACCACGGTGAAGACGTCCTCCCGATACGGTCCTTCGCGGCGGGGCGATTTCCAATCCCACACGCGGTTGAAGTCGCGGCGCAGGCCGACCAGCGACTGAAGCTTCCCGCCGAAGTAATTGCCGGACATGGAAACCGACGCGGCAGACGCCTGGCGCCAGCGCGTGCCATCACCGGAGCGGGCGTCCGCGGAGATGAAGTCCTGCCGGCGGATGGGCTTGATCGTGACCAGGCCCGGGAGCGTGGGCATCACGGGGGCCTTGAGACGGTCGAAGAGTTCGCGCGAGTAGAACTGCGGGTCGTCAAGATACAGGCGGATACGGGCACGATCCAGACTGCTAAGATCGGTCGCCAGCCCCTGATCGACGAATGCGGTGTTGGCGTAGATCCAGCGGTTGTTGAGGACGTTGTCCTCCAGATACTCGGCGGAAACCACGATCAGCTGCTGGAAATTCTTGAAGTGATCCCAGTTATAGACCGCCGTCGCGCGGAACGCGTGCGTCAGGGTCTCGAAAGTCTTGTTGTCCAGCGTTGATTCGATGAACGGACGCCCGTTCACCTCCACGCCGATGGTGTTGGAGAAGACGTTGTCCGTGCGTTCCTGCTGCTGCGCCTGGCGGTTGTAGGCGAGTTCCAGGGCGACGTCGCCGATCTTTTGTTCGATCGTCGTGGTAAAGGCGGTGAACGGCCGGCCTTGCCGGTCGAAGGCACCACGGATGTTGTAGTGCTTCGGCAGGCCGTCGAAGCGCTTCACGCCCACGTTTTGGCCGGCCGCATTCCGCATGATGACATCGATGTAGCTCCCCTCGAGCAGCGACAGGGTCGCGCCGGACGGACGATTGCCCGAGGCGAGATCCGGGTTGGAGGAGCGCAGGCGATAGACCGTCACGCCATTCACGGCCGGGTGCGTGAAGTCGGTGTTGGGCACCAGCGGGCGCGACGTGGCGGCCGAGTAGAAGTATTCGTTGTCCGAGGTGTAGGTCACGCCGCCCTGAAAGGCGCGGGAGCGGCCGGAGATTTCACGGATGCTCACGCCGGCGTAACCACGGGAACTCTCGAAGTCGCCCTTCTCATACTCGACGCGGATCTGCGTGTCCTTGAACGGTTCCCAGGTGACGGTGCCCGTCATGCCACTGAGGCCGAACTCAGAGGCATCCTGGAAGGTTTTCTCGATGCGCTCCACCGCGTTGAACCGGACTGCGAGGTTGTCGCGCAGCTTGCGGTTGACGTCCAGCTGCACGCGATAGGCGCCCTCGTCGTTCACCTGCATGAACAGCTTGCCGAAATTGCGGAATTGAGCGCGTTTCGTGAAGACGGTGCCCTGGCCACCGGGCTCGCCTTCGCCGAAAATCAGCGAGTTGGAACCCTTGCCGAAGTCGATACGTTCCACGTTGTAAGTGTCTGACGGCGCATACCAGCGAAAATAGTTGCGACTGAGATTGCCGCGTTGCGCCAGACCGCGAAAGGCCAGGTTGTCCTGCTGATTGTCATTTTCCATCAAGCCGGGGACGAAAACGCCGGCGATGAAGCTGATCACCTCGTCCGCCCGTCCGATGTTCAGGTCCTCCATGAAGTCGGCGGTGATGGCGTCGATGTTGATCGGCACATCCTTCAGGGCCTGCTTCGTGCGGGTGGCGGAGAGCGTCTCATTGGCAGACCAGCCCGATTCCGCCTCGACCACGAAGGGGGAGAGCTGCACGACTTCGTCATCGGGCGTCGAACCCGCGGGAGCCGGAGCGTTGGAGGTTTGGGCAGTCAGCGATGTGCCCAGCATGAGCAACAGGCCCAGCCCGAGAGGGCGATGGCTGCGTGTGATTTGACGATACGTATTCATGGTTTCGTTTGGGGTTGGAAATGGGCCGCTGACTGCGGCGGCGCGGCCAAGGAATCCGAAGCCGGCGATCGGGTCACGGCCACCGTGACGGGCAATTCCGAGTGGGGAAGGCCGGCACCGCTTATGCCGTTGAGCGGGTGCGCGGCCGCCGATCCGGCCGCGGGTCGCGCGGCATAAACGCGGAGCCGACGCAACTCATGCGCGCTGAGTCCGGTGGCCAGCCAGAGGGAGTTTTTTGGGCCGGCGAAAGTCGGGAAGCTGCCCTTGATCTCCTTGCCGTCGAGGGAAGCGGTGGCGCGGTCGCCGACGATCGTGAAACGTAATTTGTGCCAGGTGTCCGGCGTGATCTCCGTCATCGTGCGCGCCACCTGCGTGACCGTGCCGGACCACTGGTCATGTTCGAGAACGAGGCCCACGGCGCGCGAGTGGTAGTCGACGTTCGCCCACACCGACGCCGCATACGAGCGAGGCTGGAGCTCGGTATGCGTGGCGGACACGCGGCAGGCGGCCCATTTGCCGGGTTCGGCGCGATAGCGGAACTCCAACTCGACGACGACGTCACCGAATGATCCCTCGACTACCAGCACGGGCTGGTGTCCCGGCGTCTCGAGGCTCTGCACGCCGTCGGGCGTCCGCGTCCAAATCCCGTGGGCGACGCGCGCCTGCCAGCCGCGGTTCAGCGGAAGCCGCTCCCTGGTGTAAGAATCGTGGCGGCGGAAGTCCTCGGCGAGCAGCAGTTCGCCGGGCTCGACCGCCTGGGGCATTGCGCTCGGCACGAGGCAGAGGCCTGCCCCCAGCCACGAGGCGAGGCGGAGCGTCTTCGCAAAAGGAGATAGGGAAGGGCTCATGGCGTGGTGGCCGCCGGCGCCGAGGGGATCGGGCGCACCGCATAGACGCGCAGGTTGCGCAATTCGTGCGGGCTCTGGCCCGTGCCGAGCCAGATGGTCGTCTTCGGCAGATCGAAGCGGTCGTGGGAACCGGAAACGCGCACGCCATTGCAAGCGGCCGAGCCCTTCCGCCCGATCAGCCGGAGTTGCAGGGTGTGCCAGACATCCGGGGCGAACTCCGCCTTCTTGTAGGCCACGCGGGCAATGGGCCCGCTCCAGACGTCGTTTTCCAGCACGAGGCCGCGTCCCCGGGACTTGAAGTCCACGTTGGCCCACGCCGACGCCGCGTAGCCGCGGGGGAACAGGACGGGGTTGGTCGCCGACACGCGGCACGCCGCCCATTTCCCCGGCTCGGCCCGATAGCGGAAATCCACCTCGATGATGCAGTCCCCAAACTCGCCCTCCAGCACGAGGACCGGACTGTGTCCCTTTTCCCATGTGCTCTGCACGCCTTCGGCCGTGCGGGTCCAGGTTCCGTGAGCCACTCGCGCGCTCCAGCCGGGTTGCAGGGGCAGCGGCTCCTTCGTGTAGACGGCGTGGCGGGAGAAATCCTCCTGCAGGATCAGCTCGCCCGGTGCGGCCCCCTGGCCGCGCAGGAGACCGGCGGCGCCCGCGAGGGCGAGCGCCGCGACCAAGGGAAGTTTGAACCGGGACCGCGTCATCAGAACGACAGGGTGTTGGTCCACGCCCAGCTGCGCGGTTCCGTAAGATAACGGGCCGTGCGCGGATCGCCCGTGTTCTCGTTCGGGAGGATCACGATGCCGTGGTCATCCAGCACATTGCTGACGTTTAGCTGCGTGACCCACTCGTAGCGCTTGCCGAGCTTGATCCGGTAGGAAACAAAGGCGTTCACCCGGAAGGAGTCACCCAGCGAGAGCATGCGCCGCTCGGTGCCGGTCGCAACCCCGGCGGCGTCGCGGATCACCTGCGTGTAAGCGTATGTGCGATCGCCGGCGCGGAACAGGGCGCTGCCGCCGACCGTAAGCCCGCGTAGCGGCCCTTCGGCGAAACGGTAGCTGTTGCTCAGGTTGGCCGAGTATTGGGCGTAGCCTGAGGTCGGCTCACCGGCCTTGGCCACCACGAGCACGCCCCCGTTGCCGTTCGGATCAGTGAAACGGAGCTGGTGCGCGCTGAGAGACAGGCCGGTGCGCCCGGTGCCGACCGTGGCGCCGGCCGCATTGGTCGTGTTGAGGCGGAGGGCGGCGGCATTGGTGATCCGGCCGCTATCGGGATCAAGCACGGCGAAATACGGGTTCGCCGGGTCGTTCATCATCGCGATCGTCAGCTGCGTGCGCGGGGCGGTCGCATTGGCCTGCTGCGACGGGTCCAGCGTGACCAGAAGCGGGGAACCATCCGAATAGGTCACGCCACCGCTGCCGTTCGTGTGGAACTGGTCATTGTAGAAAATCGGATACGATTTGTCCGAGCCGACGGTGCCGTCGGTGTAGGACAGTGTCAGGCGCGAGTCCCAGTTCCGCGCTGGCTTGGCGGTGAGGATGAGCTCGGCGCCGCGCGAGGTGCGGTCGACGTTGATCCAGTTCTGGGTCGGCTGATTTTCGCCGTTGATCCCAGGGGGATTAACATCCTGCCGCACATCGGTCGGGATCGACACCTGCTCATCTTGGGAGTCGACGGAGTAAAGGCTGAACGAGCCGGAAAACCAGCCGGACGGCGGGGTGAATTTCACGCCGAGTTCATGCCCCACGCTTTTTGATGTGCGCGTGACTTCTCCGTCGGGGCCAAACTGCACAATGTCGGGCGGATTGTAGGCGTTGGAATAGCCGTAATACGGCCGCAGGCTCTCGTTCAGCTTGAAATTGAACCCCAGGTTGATCGAACCGGGGTTGTTGACCGAGCGTTTGAAATCCGTGCGCTCGTAGCGCTTGTTCTCGACGTTGTTGCGCCGGTAGCCCAGCAGGCTGGTGAAGCGGTCGCCAAACCAGTCGGTCGAGAACGCGGCGAAATAGGAGTCCGTGTAATTATACTGGTCCCAGAACGAACCCGTGCCGCGCACGCCGAGCGGGTTGTTCTGGGTCTGCGGCAGTTCGCCCAGGAAGACGCGTTCGGCCAGGATGTATTTCTGTCCGTTGGCCAGCGCGATCTCGGGGGCCCGGCGCGGAAACGGCATCGTCGCCTGCGGACCATCGGTCAGGGCAAACCACTGCACGGGGATAATGGTGCGGCCGACGTTGGCGTTGTTGATCTGGGCCTGGTTGACGATGATGGCGCCGCTGGCGTCCGCCAGGAAGTAGGTCTGCTGGCGGCGGCGGTTGTAGACGGTCTCATACTGCGCACCCAAGATCGCCTGGGTCTTGGCCTTGCCGTCGAACAGCTCGAACTCGGCGACAAAGTTGCCGCGGTAGCCGCGGCGCCGGAAACTTTCGTGGGTGTTGGCCGGGGTGTAGCCGATCGCCCACGCGTTGTGGGGATTGTTGTTCCGCAGCGGCGCGACGAGATTCGTGAAGTCATTGGTCTCACCGCGATCCATGGAGCTAAGGTCCATCATGGCCGCCAGCTCGAGGGTGCCCCAACTGCCGAAGCGATGCTCGACGGAACCCTCGTAGCGGACGTTGTCGCGATCCTGGCCGAAATACACGCCCCGGAAGCTGTCGGCGTTGTCCCAAGTAACGTTGCCCCCGAGGATATCGCTCACCTGGCCCTGGGCGATCAGGAGCCGGAGGCGCTGGCCGTTCCGCGGGTCGGCGGGCAGGCGCACGCCGTTGATGGTGGCCGCCGGAGCGTTGAGCGTCGTGCCGGTGCTGGAATTCACCGTGTCCGACTTCTTCATCGCCGCCTCCACGCGAAGCGTGGTCGCGGGGGTCGCAAGCACCGCGATCTGGCCGTAATAACCCTCCGAGCGCGTGCTCAGCAGCGTGCGCGAGTAGCGCATGTCCTCGTTGAGTGCCGCGAGCCGGATGGCAAAGCGCTTCGTGCCGAAGCCATAGTCGGCCACGCCGCGCAGCGAACCGTTGTCGTCCGTCCGGATTTGGAAGCGCGCCAGGCGCGACTCGAAGCGCGCCCGCTTGGTGACAGAGTTAGTGACACCGCCACCGCCCACTCCGCCGTTGAGCAGCGATTGCGGGCCCCGCACCACGTCGACCCGCTCGACCGCGAACGTGTCGTCGATGCCACCGGCGCCGAATGAGTTCACGCGCATCTGGCCGGAATCGAGGCCGCGGATCTTGATATTGACGTTCGCCGCGCGATCGCCGGGGCGGTTGGCCTCCGCGGTGCCCGACGGGTTGGCGCCGCCGATACCCGTGCCCGTGCCATACTCCACCACCATGTCCTCAATGGAAAGCGCCGCGATGTCTTCCATGAATTTTTCCGTGAAGACGTCGGCGGAGACCGGCAGCTTGGCTAGTTCCGAGCGGAAGCGGGTCACGGAGTTGGTGTTCAGCGCCGTGTAGCTGTCGCTGCCGTCCGCCGTAACCGTGAAGGGGCTTAGTTGAACGACCTCCTCCCCCGGTGCGGGACTCGCCGGGGAAGAGGCCGGGCGGGAAGTCTGGCCGACGAGGTCGGGCCATCCCGCGAGAGCGGCGGCAAAGGGCAGGAGAAAGGAAGCGCGCAGAAAACGGCGGGAGGATGCGTGGTCGCGAAGCATACTTCTGGGTCGGCCCGGGAACCGGGTGCTAACCGGAGCGCAGGCCGAAGGGAGGTTCAGGGGTGGGGCGGAAAACGGGTCCGGGGGACCGATCTTCCCCCTTTGCGGCTTGGTCGCGGAGAAGATCGGCACCCTTGACCCGTTGGGTGTTAATAGACCGATATATATTCTGATATACTATTCAAGCCATTTTTTCAAAAACGGCCATGGCTCCGCCCGCTCCCGGGTCGGGAGGGAAGTGAACCGCAGGGGCGGCCGCAGCCTCCGGCTTAGGCCGGTCGCGCGGCGGTGGTGTCGCGCACGACGAGGCGCGGGGCGAGTTTGCGCTGCGCGGCGCCGGACCTCCGCCCTTCAATCTCGTCAATCAGCAACCGGACCGCCTCCGCCCCGATCTCGGCCAGCGGCTGATGCACCGTGGTGAGATTGAAGAGCCCGGCAGCCTCCAAGTCATCGTAGCCGACAATCGACAGGCTCTCGGGGATCGTGAGCGAGGTGTATTTGGGCAGGCTGAGCAGGTGCAGCGCCACCCGGTCATTGACGCAAACCAAGCCCGTCAGGCCGCCAATGCGCCGGAGAAAGGTTTTTGAGATCGGGGCGGGACGATCCTCCGGTCGGGCCAACCAGTCGGCCTGAACACGGGGGCCGGGGGCCAGTCCCGCCTCGTTGTGCGCCTTGATAAAACCCAGCCAACGCTCCTCCTCGAAGCTGTCCGCCCCCTCGCTCTTGGCCGACCGGCCCACGAATCCGAGTTTGCGGTGCCCGAGGGCAAGGAGGTGCTTCGTCGCGATATACCCGCCCTCGAAATCGTCGTCCACGACGTAGCTGACATCCTGACGGTAGCGCGCGTCTACGCGCATCACGATCACGAAGGGCACCCCGTGGGCTTTCAGCAGATCGACCGCCTGTGATCCCTCGTTGCGGGTCGGCCACACGAGGATGCCGTCACACTTGCGCTGGGTGATAAGGTCCTCGATGGCCTGGCGCTCGAGTTGGGGATCACCCAGGTGCGGCCGCAGGATCACGTCATGCTCGAACTTGGCCGCCTCCGCCTGAATCCCCTCGACCAGCTTCGGGTGCTGGCCGCCAAAACCATAGCTGAGCCCGCCGAGCACCGCTGCGATGTTCCGCGTGCGCGTGCGCTTGAGCCGGGTAACGAAGGTTCCGCGCCCGCTCTGCTTGTCCAACATACCCTCCTTGACCAGCGTGGCCACCGCCTTGCGAATGGTCAGGAAATTCACGCCGAATTCCTCCGCCAGGACCCGCTGGCCCGGAATCTGGTCGGCATATGCCCCGGAGAGGATACGCTCCCGCAGCTGGGCGGAAATCAGATGGTGCTTTTTCGCGGTCTTCTCGGGTTGAGCGGCCTTCATGGACCGATGTATACCGGTGCGCGCACCCGGCACTCAAGGCAACATTCCAACACGGACGGAAACCCGCGCCCGGAGCGGCACGATAAATGGCTTGACCCGATATATATTATGTATATCGGTGTGTATATCAGATGCTCAGAACTCCCCTCCTCCACCCCGAGATCCTCCGCGCGCTGGCCGCGGCCGGCCACGGCTCGCGCGTCCTCATCGCGGATGGCAACTATCCGCTGAGCACGGCCACACCGGCGACCGCCAGCCGGGTCTACCTGAACCTGCGACCGGGCTGCGTCACCCTCACCGAGGTCCTGGCCACGCTCACCACCGTCCTGCCGATCGAGTCGGCGCTGGGCATGCAGACCCGGGACGGTCTGGCCGCGCCGATCCACGGCGAGTTTGCCCAGCTGCTTGGCCCCGGCGTTACCCTCACCTTCAAGCCGCGCCACGATTTCTACACTGAGGCCCGGTCTGTTGACACCGCGCTGGCGATCGCCACCGGCGAGCAGCGGCGCTTTGCCAATCTGCTGCTGACCATCGGTGTCGTGCGACTGCCGGACGATCACTCCTGAGCCATGACGACGTCGGAGCTTTCCCTGGCCGCGCGGCCGTGCGGGCTGAGCGGGCTGCAGTTGCCCCTGCTCGGGCTTGGCACTTGGGCCTTTGGCGGCGGAACCTACTGGGGCCCGCAAGACCAGCATGATGTGGACGAGGTCGTCGCGCGGGCGCTCGATCTGGGAATCAACTATTTCGACACGGCCGAAATGTATAATGCGGGCACCAGCGAAACGTCGCTGGGCGTCGCATTGCGCGGCCGGCGCGACCGGGCCATCATCGGCAGCAAGATAAGCCCCAGCAACACCCGTCCAAGCACGCTCCGCGCGTGCTGCGAGGCGAGTCTTCGCCGGCTCGGGACCGACCATCTCGACCTCTACATGGTCCATTGGCCGATCCATGCCAATTCGATCCGCCACTTCACCGATGACCCCGAATTGATCGCTCATCCCCCGAGTGTCGCCGAAGCCTTCCAGACCCTCGCCCGGCTGCAGGCCGAGGGGAAGATCCGGCACATTGGCGTCAGCAACTATGGCGTGCGCCAGATGGAGGAGGTCCGTGGGCTCGGGGTCCGGCTCGCCGTCAATGAACTGCCCTACAACCTGCTCATGCGGGCCATTGAGCCGGAGATCGTGCCCTATTGCCGCCAGCAGGGCATCGGCATCATCGGCTACATGACTCTCATGCAGGGCGTGCTGGCCGGCGAATTCGAGAGTTTCGACGCGCTGCCCGCCATGCGGACGCGCACCCGCCACTTCACCGGTCGCCGCCCCGGCTCCCGTCACGGCGAGCCCGGCTGCGAGGCGGAGACATGGCTGGCCATCGAAAAGGTGCGTCAAATTGCCCGCGAGGCCCAGCTCCCGCTGGCGGACGTGGCGATCGCTTGGGCCCTGCACAATCAGGACATCAGTTGCGTGCTCGCCGGGTGTCGCACGCTGGCCCAGCTCGAGGAAAACGCGCGTGCCGTCCAGCGCACCCTCACTCCTCACACCCTCAGGCAGCTCAACACTGCGACCGCACCGGTTCTCCACCTGCTTGGGACCAATCCCGACTATTACCAGGCGGCGTCCGAGTCGCGCTCGTGGTAAAGCCCTCGCTCTTGTCCTCCACGCCCGCCATCTCCGCATCCCTGCGCCTGCGTTGGATCATGATATCCTTCGCCTTCAGCGCCACCGTGCTGAACTATCTCGACCGGCAGATTCTGTCCTTCGTCAAGGCGTCGCCGGAGTTTCAACAGGCCGTGCCGGTGTCGGACGAGTTGTTCGGCATCCTCAACGCTTGCTTCATGGGCGCCTACGCGCTCGCGAACGGCCTTTCCGGCCCCTTGATCGACCGGGTCGGGACCAAGATCGGTTACGCGGCCTGCATGGTGTGGTGGTCCTTGGCGGGCATCGCCCACATCTTCGCCCGCGGTCCTTGGTCACTCGGTGCCTGCCGCGTGGCCCTCGGTCTCGGCGAGGCCGGCAACTGGCCCGCCGCCGCCAAGCTGGTGGGCGAGTGGTTCCCCTCGCACGAACGCGCCCTGGCCTCGGGCATCTTCAACAGCGGTGCCTCCATCGGCGCGATTCTTTCCCCCCTGCTCATCGTGTGGATGGTCAACTCCTGGGGTTGGCGCAGTGCGTTCGTCGTCATGGGCGGCCTCGGGCTGGTCTGGGCCGCCGCTTGGTGGCTCGTCTATCGTTCACCCGCCGGCGCTGACGCCGGCCCGCGCGAACCGCGCATCCCGGCCGGCCAGTTGCTCCGCACGCGCTTCATGCTGACCTTCACGCTGTCGAAGTTCTTCATGGATCCGGTATGGTATTTCATCGCCTTTTGGTTCCCGTCCTTCCTCAGCGAAGTGCATGGCGTGCGGTTCACGATGCAGGATATGGGCTGGAAGGCCATGATCCCCTTCATCGCGGCCGCGGTGGGCAACGTCGCCGGCGGAGCTGCCACCGGCCAGCTCATCCGCCGCGGCCTGCCCGTCAACCACGCCCGCAAGGCCGGGGCGGCGCTCTTCGCGTTGCTGATGGTCGGCATGATTCCGGCCATCCTCACTTCGCATCTCGGGCTCGCCATCGCGCTCGTGTCCTTGGCGGCGTTTGGCTACGCCGGTTACACGGCCAACACCCTCGCGTTCCCTCCGGAGGTGTTTCCGAAATCGGCCATTGCCTCCGCTTGGGGCCTGGCCTCCGTCGGCTCCGGGCTCGGCGGCATGCTCTTCAGCTACCTGTCCGGCTATCTGGTCCAGCGCGTCGGCTACACGCCCGTGTTCATCGGTTACGGGATTTTCCCGCTGATCGCGCTGGCCCTCGTGCTCTGGGGCCTCGGTCCGCTTCGCCCCCACCCGCGCTTCTCCGCCTCAGCCTCCACGCCCTGAATGCCTCCGCCCCGCCGCCTCGCCTTTCTCGCCTTCGCCCTCAGCTCCCTCGCTTCCAGTCCCGCCCAGCAATGGCGCACGGGCCAGGTCGCCGAACTCTACACCCAGCACTGTGCGAGCTGCCACGGCCTGAATCTCGAGGGCGGATCCGCTCCGTCAATGCTGGACGACGAGTGGCTGCACGGCGGGGATGACGCCAGTCTCGTGCGCAGCATTTTACAGGGCTATCCCGAAAACAGCATGCCGGCCTGGAGCACGCTGTTTTCCGAGAAGGAGGCCCGGGCCCTCGTGAATTACATCCGCGAGGTCCGCGCCCGGCACCGTTACAACCAAGTCCCGCCCGCGGCACCCCAGGACGATTTCACCGTCGCCACCAAGCACCACGCCTATCGCTTCAACACGTGGCTGGACGGGCTGGACGAGCCCTGGTCCCTCACCTTCCTGCCCGGCCCGGGCAACCGGGCGATCGTCACCGAGAAACGCGGCCGTGCCTGGCTGATCGAAGACGGGAGGCGTGCCAGCCGGCCCCTCGAGGGCTTGCCCGGCAACATCGAGTCCAACGGCCAGGGCGGCCTGTATGATGTCGTCCCTCACCCGGCCTACCTCCAAAACGGCTGGCTCTACTTCGCGTTCGCCGAGCTGACGGACGCGGGCAGCATGACCCGCGTGATGCGCGCCCGCCTGCGCGACGACGCGCTCGTGGACCAACAGACCGTCTTCGCCGCCCGGGCGGACCAATACCTCAAGGGGCGCGCCCACTTCGGCGGCCGCCTGGCCTTTGACCGCGCGGGTTTTCTCTATTTCACCATCGGCGAGCGCGGCCAGCGCGACCACGCCCAGGACCTCACCCGGCCCAACGGCAAGGTGCACCGCCTGCACGACGACGGCCGCATCCCGGCCGACAATCCTTTCGTCAACCACCCGGGGGCCGTGCCCAGCATCTGGAGCTACGGACACCGCAACCCGCAGGGCCTCGCCTTCGAGCCGCAGTCCGATGAACTCTACGATCTCGAGCACGGCCCGCGGGGGGGCGACGAACTGAACCGCGTGCGGCGCGGGGCCAACTACGGCTGGCCCGTAATCACCTACGGCATCGAATACAGCGGCGCTCCCATCGCCGAGTCGACGCATCGCGAGGGGATGGAGCAGCCGGTGGCCTACTGGACACCCTCGCTCGGCGTCTGCGGCCTGAACTTCTACACGGGTGATCGCTTCCCCCTCTGGCGTCATCACCTCTTCTTTGCCTCGCTCTCGGGCGAGGAACTGAGGCGGCTGGAGCTCAAGGACGGTGAAGTGGTGGACCAGGAAATCCTCTTCAAGGGGGTCGGTCGCATCCGCCACGTGATCAGCGGCCCCGATGGCGCGCTCTACGTGCTTCTGCCGCGGCGCATTGTTCGACTCACCCCCGCCCCAGCCGGCTAAGCACCTGCGGACCGCCGCCTGCGTCGCGGAAGCCAACCTCACGGCACGCCGCACCGGTCACGCACTGATCTCGGGCCGGGCCTGCACCGCCGGCGTATCGACCGGCTCCGCGGGCAGCCGCTGGCCATTGATTTCGACGTCGTCGAAACGCACGCCCCGCGTGTGACGCAACCAAAGCGGCTCGCCGGCCCGCTCGATCTTCACGCGCCGCAGCCGGACGTCCTCAATCGGCGCGGCGGGTTGGCCGTCGAGACTCACCCCCAGCTTCTCCGACTCGCGGCACAGGAGGTCCGTGATCTCGAACCGGCGGAACACGGGCGGAAAGTTTCCGCCCCGATAGCCATGGTAGGTCGTGCCAAAGCGAATCACCGCCTCGCGCGCCTTCTGCACCGTGATGTCACGCGCATGAAAATTCTCCACGACCCCGCCGCGATCAAGGTTGGCCTTGAAGTAGAAGGCCGAACTGGCCGATTCCACGGTGCAATTCTCGACCCACACGTTGCGCACGCCACCGGACATCTCGCTGCCGATGCACACCCCCGCATGCCGCGAGCCCATCACCACGTTGCGGATGACGATGTTTTCGGACGGTCGGCCCACGGCCCATCCGTCCTGATCGCGCCCGGACTTGATCGCTATGGAATCGTCGCCCGTGCGGAAAATGCAGTCCTCAATCAGCACATCCGAGCTCGAATCGGGATCGCAGCCGTCATTGTTGCCGTTCCAGCTTTCCACCGTCACGCCGCGCACGGTCACGTTGCGGCAGAGGACCGGGTGGATCACCCAAAACGGCGAATCGACGACCTTCACGCCTTCGATCAACACCTGTTCGCATTCGAGGAACTGGATCATGCTGGAACGCAGCCAACGTCCCTCGCCGAAAACGCGCCCGGCCACCGGCACCCCCTCCGACCCCATTTGGCGCAGGGTCCCCGACCCCGCGCGCCCCGGCGCGTCACGCATCACGACCAGGGAGTCGCGCCCATTCCCGTCGATCGTGCCGCCTCCTGTGATCGCCACATTCCGCGCCCCGCGCGCATAGATCCGGGGCGAGTGCCCCATCAGCATCGTACCCTCGAACCGGGTGAGCACGACAGGCAGGTAGGACTGCGGAAGCACGCCAAACACGATCGTGGCCCCGCGCTCGATGTGCAGGTTGACGTTACTCGCGAGGTGAATCGGCCCCTCCACATAGTAGACTCCCGGTGCCGGCACGACCACGCGTCCGCCGCCGGCCGCGGTGCAGGCCGCGATGGCCTTGGCAAACGCCTCGCGCGCGTCGAAACGCCCCAGCGGGCTCGCACCAAACGTCTTCACGTCGAAGTCCCGCGCCGGGAACGTGGGCGCCACAATGCGCGCGAGCACGGCATCCCGCGCCGCCCACCCCTCGGCCGGGGCGTCGGCCCCGAGCAGGCGCATGCTCGCCAACGCGAGGATTGCCAGGAGGGACCGGGCCGGCCGGCCGCGGCCCGCCGCAGCCATCACCCGCCCTGACACGCGCACGAGGACTGGCGGTGCGATCATGGAGAATTCAGCGGATGCGCAGGACGTAGGCATGCTCACCCTCCTGTGCTCGGGGAAGGATCACCCGTAGCGCACCTTCAGTTTGGCGGAAGGCCAGCTTTTCCGACGTCGCGAGCATTTCCACGCTCGTCACCGGGCGCGCGGTCTCGCCGGCGCGCAGGGAGCTGATGGCCGCCTCGGCGTCGTTCCCCGGCCAGCCAAGCAGGATCGCGTACAGGGTGTCGCCCTTGCGGGTGAACCGGATGTCCTGCGCGGTGTAGGCGGACTTCGGTTCGTTGAAGTGTCCGGCCTTCACCTGGGTCGGGCCCTCGCCGTACACTTTCCAGGGTCGCGTGCCGTAGATTGCCTCACCGTTCAGCTTAAGCCAGCGCCCCACCCCGACCAGGGTCTGGCGCTGGTTGTCGGGAATCGTGCCGTCGGGCTTGAGGCCGATGTTAAGCAGGAGGTTGCCGTTCTTGCTCACGATGTCGGCCAGGTTGGCGATCACCACCGGCGTGGTTATCTCGAGCTCCGCCCGATGGTAGAACCAGCCGCTGATCAGCGTCGTGTCTGTCTGCCACGCGTGCTCCAGCATCTTGTCCGACTGGCCCCGCTCGATGTCGAGAACGAAGGCCTTGGGGTTCGGGCCGCGTTTCAGGTTCAGAACCGCTTCGTTGCGGCCGTGGCGCGCGATGCTCCTGTTGTAGAGTTCCGCCGCAATGTTGAGCCCGTAGTCGCCGAACGGTAGCGCGCCGTCGAAATAAAGCAGGTCCGGCTGGTACTTCGTCACGATCTCGCGCGTCCGCTGGTACCAATGCTGCTGCCATTGCTCGGGCGTCACTCCCTTGAGGTAGAAATCCGCGTAGCGGTCATCGGCCCCGTCGTAGGGCACGCCCGCCATCGGGCCGTCCGTGTCCGCCCGGTGCGACATCTCGAGGAAACTGGGCGCGCGGTCGAGGTGCGAGGACGTGCCAAAGCGCAGACCGTGCAGGAGCGCGGCCTGTCGCCACTCGCCCAGAATGTCGCGCTTCGGTCCCATGTCCTTCGCATCCCAGCGCGTGAAGGAGGAGTCGTAGACGTCGAAATTGTCGTGATGGACCGCCACCGGCACGATGTAGCGCGCGCCGATCTCCTTGTAGAACGCGACGAGCGCGTCGGCGTCGAATCGTTCTGCCCGCCAGAGGGGGATGAGGTCCTTGTAGCCGAACTGCGACGGGTGCCCGTAGCGCTGCACGTGCCAGTCGTAGATGTCCTTGCAGTGCGGCGGCGCGCCCCGGCCGTGCTGGCAGTACATGCCGCGCGCATAGTGGCCCGTGCCGAACGGTCGCGTTTCGTCGGTCACCGCGGGGATGCCCCAGTGCATGAAAATGCCGAATTTCGCGTCACGAAACCAGTCCGGCGTCTCGTAGGCGGCCAGCGATTCCCAGTTGGGCGCAAAGGGACCGGGCGTCAGCGCCTCGACGCGAACGCGGCCGGCATTTCGCTCATCGCTGGCCTCGATCGTGTCGGCGGCGTCGGTTTGCTTCGGCTCCGCGGCAAACAGGCTGACCGCGGAGGTCAGCAGCAGCAGGCGAGCAGGAACAGGGAGGAAGCGCAGGCTCATGATGACGGGGGCATCAGAGGTTTCGGGCTTGGATGCGCAGCACCACGGCATGGCGCGTCGGGGCCTGCGCGGGCAAGGTGACCTGCAGGCCGGCTGAGGTCTGTTTCATGGCGAGCGCGCCGTCCTGCCCGAGGAGCGTCACGGTTTGCACCTGGCCGGACCACTGGGCCGGCGCGAGCGCGGTCAGCGTGATCTCGGCCTTCGCGCCGGGCCAGCCAAGCAGGATCGCGTAGAGCGTGTCGCCTTTGCGCGTGTAGCGGATGTCGCGCGCGTCGAAGTGCGTGTTCTTTTCATTGAAGTGACCACCTGCGACCTGTCCCGGGCCTTCGCCGAACACGCGCCAGGGCCGGGTGCCGAAAATCGCCTCGCTGTTGACGGGCATCCAGGCGGCGAGTTCGTCGAGGATCTCCGACGCCTTGGGCTCGAGCGTGCCGTCGGCATACTGCGTGAAGTTGAGCAGCAGATTGCCGTTCTTGCTCACGACGTCGCAGAGCAGGTGGATGACCTCCGCCGCTGTCTTGTAGCGGTAGGAGGGGCTGGGAAACCAGTCGGCGACCGTCGTGTCGCACTGCCAGGGTTCCGTCGCGATCTCCGTCATTGTCCCGCGCTCCAAGTTTTCGACGGCCGTGCCGTCGACAAACTCGCCGTGGGTCCCGCCGGTGCGACGTTTCACCGTGTAGACAACCTCCTGCCGGCCGTCGTGAAGGCGGAGGCCGACATTGTAGTAATGCGCCATGAGTTCGCGGCCGTAACGACCAAACGGCACGCCCCCGTCGGTATAGAACAAGTCGGGTTCGTAGCTGTCCAGCAGGTCGACCATGCGCCGCTGCCACTGTTGCATCCACCATTCGGGCGCGTTTTTCGGGTATTGGAACCCGGTGTCGTCGTGCGGAGGATGATAGAGATCGACGAAGCGCGGATCGTTGCCGTCGTAGGGCACCCCCGCCTTGGGCCCCGACTGGTCGGCGCCCTTGTTCGTGTTGAACCAATTGTAGCTGCGCTCGAGGTGCTCGCTGACGCCAAACCTCAGCCCATGCTTGCGCGCGGCCGCGGCCCACAGGCCGACGATGTCTTTCTTCGGTCCCATTTGCACGGCGTTCCAGCGATGGTGCTTCGAGTTCCACAGGTCGAAGTTGTCGTGATGCACGCCCATCGAGACGAAATACTTCGCGCCGGCTTTGACGTAGCGCGCCATCAGCGCGTCCGGATCGAACTTTTCCGCCTTCCACAACGGGATGATGTCCTTGTAGCCGAAGACCGACGGGTGCCCGTAGTGCGCGACGTGCCACTCGTAGGCCTTCTCGCCCTCAATGTACATTTTGCGCGCATACCAGTCGCCCTGGCCGGGAACCGCCTGCGGCCCCCAATGCGACCAGATTCCGAACTTGGCGTCGCGAAACCACTCAGGGCACTCGTAGCGTTGCAGCGACTCCCACTCGGGAGTGAATGGCGCCGTCTCCGCCCGGGTGCTGCCCAGGAAGGACAGCAAGGCGACGGCGCGCAGGAGGGGGCGTAGGAGTGATTTCATGGCGAAGTTGATGGGGGCGGCGCCGCCGGCGGGCGCCCGTCCCGAAAATGGCGGACCCGGCGCCACTGCACCCGCGCGCTTTCGCCGCGGAGCGTCCCGTAAACGCCGTATTTGTGGTAATTGCGCCCGTCGTGATTCGTGGCCCACTCGTCGTCGGGAAACTCCAGCCGCAGCGCGCCATCGACGTAGACGAGGAACCGGTTGCCCGCGTCTTCCTGGAGATGGATGATGTTCACGCGCACCTCCCGGCCCCTGACGCCCGAGGCCACAACCGGCATGCCCTTGACCGGCCGGTTGGCCACCCGCAGTTCGCCCCCATTTGCCGCGAAGGCACGCAGCATCAACTGGGTCGCCCCCTCGTCGCTGCCCCACACCTGAAACACGGACTGGTCGTCCGTCGGCGCATAAAACGTCACGTAGCCCTCGAACTGCCGGGCCCCTTGGCCATATTCGTTGAGCAGCCGGATTTCTGCGCGATTCGCCCGGTGGTCATGCAGGATGAAGGTCTCGACTTCACTCGTCGCGTCGCTCGCATAGCTCGAGGCCGGCGTAGGCCCACCCACCGCCGCCGCCGGCCGCCAATCGAGGGAACTCATGCCCTTCCGCAGCGCCTTGTTCTCGAAATCCACCAGGTGAATCTTCCTCTCGGGGCGATACTCGACCCATCCCTCGCCCACTTGCGCCGCCAACGGCGTGAGCCAGCTGCCGGCTTGGGCGAGAAACAACAGGGCAAGCGAACGGTGGCTGCGAGGCAACATGGGGATCGAGGTGAAGCGGCGACAATTGACGCGCGTACACAACCTATGCTTGCCGACCGGGCAATGTCGAGCACTATACCGGTATGCATATCGTTTTACTTAACAGGGCCGTCGCGAGATTGGGTGCAGCCGCTCTGCTCCTGTCTGCCCTGGCGTCAGGGGCGCAGTCCGCACCCCAGGCCGTTAACCCCTCCTGGCAACAGGTGGCGCCCGGAGTGTGGAAGGCATCGCTTGGCCAGCCCGAGGATCTCAGCCTGCTCTCCGCGGCGGGCGTCCAGCCCGCACTGACGCGACTGGCCTCCCTCCCCGCGGCGGCGTTCCCGTTGGACGCAGCGGAGATCGAGGTACGCCAGATGGATTGGAAGGTTGCGCTTCGCCTTCCGCTCGCCGCCAACGAGGACATTTACGGCCTCGGCGTGGACTTCAGCACCGTGAGGCGCAACGGCCAGATCTTCGAACTCCACGTGGACCACTGGAACCGGCGGGCCCCGACGCCGGGTCGCACGCATGCGCCGGTCCCCCTCTACATCTCGAGCCGGGGCTTCGCGGTCTTGTTCGACAGCGCCCGCTATCTCAAGGTCTCGGTGGGACACGGTGTCCGCCTAGCGGCCAAACAAAAGCCTCCGGTCGTCGACCGCACCACCCGCACGATCCGTCCCGCCACACCGGGCACCGCACCGATTCCGGCGCCGTGGATCTCGGCGCTCCCCTCGGATTCGATCGAAGTTCTGGCCAATGCCCCGGGGTTCGATGTCTACGTCTTCGCCGGTCCCTCACCCATGGATGCGCTGCGGCGCTACAACCTGTTTTGCGGCGGCGGCTCCCTGCCGCCCAAATGGGGCCTCGGGTTTCTGACGCGCCTCCCGACCAAAGCGACGGCCGCCGACGTGCTCGCCGATGTGGCCGCGTTCCGCGAACACGGCCTGCCGCTCGACATGATCGGCCTCGAACCCGGTTGGATGAGCCACGCCTACCCGTGCTCGCTCGAATGGGACCCCACCCGCTTCCCCGACCCAGCCGGCCTCCTGGGTGAACTCGACCGGCTCGGCGTGCGCGCAAACCTGTGGTTCAATCCCTACATCGGTCCGCCGCACGGCAAGCTTTACGGCCGCATGCTGCCTTTCGCGGGCTCTCACCTGGTCTGGAACGGCCTGGTCCCCGACTACACCCTGCCCGAGGCGCGCGCCACCCTCGCGGGACACCTCCGCGACGAAGTCCTCCGGCTGCACCCGCGAGCCGTCGGCGGCTTCAAGGTGGACGAGGTGGATGGGTACGATCGCTATCTCTGGCCCGAAACCGCAACCTTCCCGTCCGGTCACCACGCGGAGCAGCTTCGCCAAACTTACGGACTGCTGGTCCAGCGCGTGTTGCTCGAGGAGTTTCGCGCCCTCGATCGCCGAACGTTTGGCCAGGTGCGCGGCACCAACGCCGGCGCCTCGTCCTTCCCGTTCGTGATCTACAACGACAACTACGACTTCGGCGAATACATCACGGCCGTGGTCAACAGCGGTTTTGCCGGCGTGCTCTGGTCGCCCGAGGTCCGCGGCAGCGACAATCCCGAAGACATGCTCCGGCGCATTCAGGCCGTGTGCCTCTCGCCCCTCGCCCTGTATAACGGTTGGGCGTCCCCCCAGAAGCTCTGGACCCACCCCTCGGCGCTGCCGGGCATCCGGGCGGCGCTGCGCCTGCGACTGCAGTTGCTGCCCTACCTCTACCACACCTTCGCGCAGTACCACCTCGACGGTCTCCCCGTCATCCGTCCGCTCCAGCTCGTCACGTCGGCGGCCGCCACGACGGCGGGGCCAGGCGGCCAGCCCGCGCTGGACGCCACCACCAATCCGTACGAGGCGCCGGCCGCCCTCAAGGAGATCAAGGACCAGTACCTGCTGGGCGATTCCCTGCTGGTGGCGCTGCTTGCCCCGGACGCCGCCTCACGCCCGGTCGTGCTGCCGCCGGGCCGCTGGTACGACTTTTACACCGGGCGACTCGCCGGCGAGGACACGACCATCTACGTGACGCCGCCCGCGGACCAGCTGCCGCTCTTCGTGCGCGACGGCGCCATCATCCCCCGCCTGGCCGGCGAGCCGCTGCGAGCCCCGCGCACCGGGGAGCTTCCCAGGCTTGAGCTGTGGCACTACGGCGAGAAACCCGGCGCGCTTCGTCTCTACGACGACGACGGCGAGACTTTCGCCTACGAGCGCGGCAACGTGAGCTGGACCGACCTGCGCGCCGAACGATCTCCCGACGGCACCTGGCATGGCACCGCGATTACCGTGGCCGGCACCCAGACCTGGAGCTACTCAGACCCCCGCTGGTTCTTTATCACCCCATGAAACTGCCCTCTCTCCTGTCCGTGTTCTCCGCCATCGCTGCGGTCGCCTGTTCCGCAGCGCCCGCCCTCGTAAACGCCCGCCCCGATGGACGGCTGGGCTATGCCCCATACAACGCAGCCGGCGACACGATCCTCGACTTTTCCCATTGCGGCTACGGAGGGGGCGGAGTGCCCCTGCCTGACGCCTTCGAGCAAGTCCGGCTGCGGCCGGCGGAGTCCGGCGACGACACCGCCCGCATCCAGGCGGCGCTCGACGATGTCGCCCGCCTCCCGCTCGGGCCCGACGGCCTGCGCGGCGCGGTAATCCTGGAACGCGGCGTCTATCGCGTGGAGGGCACGCTGCGGATCGGCGCCAGCGGCGTCGTGCTGCGTGGCGAGGGTCAGGGCGAGAACGACACGCGCGTCATCGCCAGCGGCACGAAGCAGCGGGTGCTCGTGGAAATCGCCGGGGCGGCCCCCGCCGAACGCGACGTTCGCCGTGCAGTGCGGATCACCGACGCCTACGTGCCGGTCGGCGCGCGCAGCTTCACCGTGGCGGACGCCTCCGGGTTGAAAGCCGGCGCAACGGTGTTTGTGGATCGCATCGGAAACGCCGCCTGGATCGCCGAGCTTGGCATGGACCGCATTCCACCGGACGCTGACGGCACCCCCTCCACGCCGTGGTCGCCGTTCACCCTGGCCTTTGACCGCGTGATCACCGCCGTGGACGGCAACCGGGTCACCGTCGACGCTCCCCTGGCGTGCTCGATCGACGAGCGCTGGGGCGGCGGACAGGTCGTGCCTTACACCGATGCCGCGCGCATCACGAACTCCGGGGTCGAGAACCTCCGGGCCGTTTCCGCCTTCGACCCCGCCGTGCAGGAAAGCTACCGGGGCCGATTCAACTACGCCGCCGACGAAGCGCACGCGTTGCATGCGGTCAGCTTCAACCACGCCAAAAACTGCTGGGCGCGCAACCTCACGGCCCTCCATTTCTATCATGGCGTGTCAAAGGTTCATCCCGGAGCCAAATGGATCACCGTGCAGGATTCCCGCAGCCTCGCGCCCGTTTCCCGGATCACCGGCGGCCGGCGCTACCCCTTCGACCTCTCCGGCCAGCTCAGCCTCGTTCTCCGCTGCTACTCCGAGGATGCGCGGCACGCTTTCGTGGTCGGATCCCGCGTCCCGGGGCCGAACGCCTTCGTTTTCGGCGTTTCCCGCAACGAGTTCGGCCACAGCGAACCGCATCATCGCTGGTCCACCGGCGGCCTCTATGACAATGTCGAGTCCGACATCGCGTTCCAGGACCGCAGCTCCATGGGCAGCGGCCACGGCTGGTCAGGGGCGAACTACGTTGCGTGGAACACCCGCGGTGCTCTGACCGTCCAACAGCCACCGACGGCGCAGAACTTCTCCTTCGGTCACGTGGGGGAACGACGCCCCGGCGCATTCCCCCGGCCCCAGGGTCATTGGGAATCCCTCGGACAGCCCGTCGCGCCACGGAGCCTCTACTTTGCCCAGCTCCGCAATCGGCCGGGTCCACCCGCACCGCTGGCTCAGGTGATCGACGGTGCCTTGCAACAGGCCACCCGGCAGTACGAGTTCATGTTGCGGGAAATCGAGGGCCAGCCCGGACTGCCGCGGTCGGTCGATGGCAGCGCCCGCAAAATGTCCGAGCGCGACTGGACCATCGGTTTTTTCCCGGGCGCGCTGTGGTACCTGTTTGAAGCAACCGGCGACGTCCGATGGCGGGACGCCGCGCAACGTTACACCGCGCGGACCGAGTCGTTCCAGCACAACCGCGGCACGCACGATGTCGGCTTCGTGCTCTACTGCGGCTATGGCAACGGTCTGCGACTCACCGGGGATGATACCTATCGCCGTGTGCTGCTGACCGGCGCGGCCTCGCTGGCCACGCGCTTCAGCCCGGTCGTCGGTGCGATCAAGTCCTGGGACCGGCCCGGCCGTTGGGACTTTCCCGTTATCATCGACAACATGATGAACCTTGAGCTGTTGCTGTGGGCGGCGCAAACCGACCCGCGCTACCGGGAGATCGCGCTCAAGCATGCCGATTCGACGCTGCGCGAGATCATCCGACCGGACGGCAGCCAGTTCCATGTCGTCGAGTTCGACTCTGCGACGGGGCAAGTGAAGCAGAAGTTCACCCATCAAGGTGCCGCCGACGACTCCACCTGGTCCCGCGGCCAGGCGTGGGCGATTTACGGCTACACCATGATGTATCGGTTCACCCGGGAGCCTCGCTACCTGCAACAAGCCCGCGCCTGTGCTGACTATGTTCTTAATCATCCGAATCTGCCGGAGGACATGGTGCCCTACTGGGATTTCAACGCTCCGCAGATTCCCGCCACCGCACGCGACAGTTCGGCCGCCGCGGTGATGGCGTCCGCTCTCTACGAACTGGCCGACTACTCCGGTCCGGACAGCGCGCGCTACGCGGCGTGGGCGGAGGCCATCCTGCGCAGCCTCACCTCCCCCGCCTACCTCGCCCCGGTGGGATCTAACTACGGTTTCCTGCTCGCCCATGGCACCGGCTCCTATCGTTCACACTTGGAGGTCGACGCGCCCCTCATCTACGGCGACTACTATTTTCTCGAGGCCCTGATCCGCGCCCGCGCGAGGCTCAAGTGATGGACTGGTCCCGCCGCCGTTTCCTCGAAACGCTCGCCGCGGGCGCCGCGCTTGCGGCCGCGCGCCTGTCTGTTCGCGCGGCGAACGGGTTGACCGATCAGGCGCATGATTTCGACATCGATGCCGTGCACGTATTCGCGAAACCGTTTCGCGCGCTTGATTATGCCTCCGCCTCGGCCTTGATTGCGGAGGCCGGCGGGACGGGCATCGATTTCGCGGTGCGCCGCGGCGGGCACGTCGAACCTGCGCGCGCGAGCGAGGATCTCCCACGGGCCGTAGCAGCCGCCCGCGCCGCCGGCCTGCGCACCGCCACGATCAGCAGCGATATCGTGGCGGCCACCCCCGAAGCCCGTCGTTTGCTCACCGCCGCGCGTGACGCGGGCATCCGCGTGTATCGGCTCGGCCACTTCACTTTCGACGCCTCGGTCGGACCTTGGGCGACCCTGCAGCGGCTGAAGCCCCAACTGGAGGCCCTTGCGACGCTCAATGCGGAGATCGGCATTCACGGCGCCATCCAGAACCATAGTGGAAACGGTCGGGTCGGCGCGGCGGGCTGGGACCTGCACGAGCTCGTGCGCGATCATGACCCGCGGTGGCTCGGTTGCCAGTTCGATATCCGCCATGCGACCGCCATCGGCGCCACCTCCTGGGGCACAACTTTCGACCTGCTCGCACCGTGGGTCCATTCCATCGTGCTCAAGGATTTCCGCTGGCTCCAACACCCGGGCGAACAGCGGATCGAAGATGTTCCCCTAGGCGACGGCATTTGCGACCTCGCCGGATTCGTGCGGCGCGTCGCCCGGCTGTCGCAGCCGGTCACGTGCTCCCTGCACTTGGAGTTCGAACCCTTCGAACCCGCACCCGCCGCCGTCTCCCCCCAACTGCGGACCGAACTTGTCGGCGGCCTTCGGCGCGAGTTGGATACCCTGACATCCTTGCTGCGCGGACTCGACCGCGTGGGCGGCTGAACAAGTCCGATGGCGCGGCGCAACCCACTCATTCCTTCACTGCTGCTCGCCTCCGTCGCGGTGCTGCAGGGCGCGGACGACCCGACGGCTCGCGCCGCCCTACCACTCTATCAGGTCATTCCGGCCGCGCCGGCCTCAGCACTCACTCCGACCGATGGCGGGCCGGATCCCGCAAAGTTTCGCACATGGACGGCCTCGCACGGTGACCCCGGTGCGCGCCGCTACTCCGCGCTTAGACAGATCAATCGGGAAAACGTGCACCGGCTGCAGCCGGCGTGGATCTACCGGTCAGGCGACGGCGCCCGTAACGTCCAAGCCAATCCGATCGTGGTAGACGGCGTGCTCTACGGCCCGACCGCCGGCCGCGCGATCGTCGCGTTGGATGCCGCGACCGGCAGCGAGCGCTGGCGCTACCAAGTCGAGGCTCCCGCGCAGCTCGGACTTGAAGACGCTCCCGCGCGCCGCGGACTCGTCTACTGGCCCGGGCGCGACGGCATTCCACCGCGCCTGGTGTTCGCGAGCGGCCGCTGGCTTTACGCCCTCGATCCCGCCACCGGCGAGCCGCTTGCCTCGTTCGGCGAGGGCGGGCGCGTCCCGCTTCCGACCGGCGGCACCGCGGTCGGGACCATCTTCGCCGACACCTACATCGTGCCCGGCCTATGGGGCGACGTTTTCAGCTTCGACCTCGTCACCGGCCGTCAACTGTGGCGGTTTCACACCATCCCCCGGGATGGCGAATTCGGCGCCGATACCTGGCGTGGTCCCGTGCGCGACGGCGCTCATCCATGGGGAGGCATGGCGCTCGATGAACACCGCGGGATCGCCTACATTGCGGTCGGCGCCGCCCGGCCGGACTTCATCGGCGTGGACCGGCTCGGGGATAACCTATTCTCCAACTGTCTGGTGGCGCTGGATGCGCGCACCGGGAGCAGGCTCTGGCATTTCCAGCATGTGCGGCACGACATCTGGGATCTCGACAATCCGGCTCCGCCCAATCTTGTCACCGTCGAGCGCGAAGGCCGGCGCGTCGACGCCGTAGCCTGCCTGACCAAGGAAGGCGGCACCCTGCTACTCGATCGGGTCACGGGCGAGCCCCTGTTCCCCTTCCGTCTGCGTCGTGCGCCGGCTTCCACACTGCCTGGCGAGCAGACCGCCCCCTATCAGCCCTTCCCGGAACTGCCCGAGCCCCTTTCCAGCCCGGAGGTGAGGCTCGAAGATATCACCGACCGGTCACCTGAGGCGCATGCCTTCGTGCTGCGGCAGGTGGAACGCTCGACCTATGGATGGTTCGAGCCACCGCGACTGGGCGTGCCCATGCTCTACCGCAGCTCGCGGGGCGGACCTGAATGGACCGGCGCCGCCGTCGACGTCCCGACAGGCCGGCTGTATGTTAGCACGAATCACCTGCTCGGCCAGGCAACGGTGCACCTTTCGGACGAACAGGATCGCGACCCCGCTTTGCCGCCCTCGAGTGGCGAGACTGTCTTTCAGCAGCTCTGCGCAGCGTGCCATGGCGACAAACGCCAGGGCCTCGGCATGGTGCCGTCGCTCGTCGGGCTGCGCCATCGCCGCAATGATGCGAGCGTTACTGAATTGCTCCGCCTCGGCGGCAACGGCATGCCCGCGTTTCCGCTGCTGGAGCCGGCCGAACGCGCCGCGCTGCTGGATTTCCTGATGCGCCGCAATCAGCCGCCCCCAGCCCCCACCGCGCGGCGGACCACGCGGTATTTTGCGGTCGGCTACAAGTTTGTCACCGATCACGAGGGGTACCCCGGCTCCAAGCCACCCTGGGGTCAGCTACAGTGTCTCGACCTCAACACCGGCCGCATCCTCTGGCGCAAGCCTCTCGGCGTTTATCCCGAACTGCTCGCGCAAGGCCTGCCCCCGACCGGCACGCAGAACTTCGGCGGTCCTACCGTGACGGCCGGCGGGCTCGTTTTCGTGGCCGGAACACGCGACGAAATGATCCGAGCGTTCGATGCCGACACCGGCGAAGAGCTCTGGTCGGCGCAACTGCCCTTCGGGGGCTACGCCCCGCCCACCGTATACGAGGCGGGCGGACGGCAGTTCGTTGTGATCGCCGCGACCGGCGGCGGCAAAATGAACACCAAAGAGGGCGACTCCTACGCAGCCTTTGCCTTGCCCGTGGATGCTATAGGCAACCAATAAAACACTCGTCGATTATTCTCGATTTTCAGCCTGCTTGAAGTTGGTTGCCGATAGCCCACGCCAGTGTCACCGCTGATTAGGAAACGGCAGTGTCGCGAACCGGAGAAAATACTACCCCGGTCGGCGGCAAACTTGAACTGAAGCAACAGTGGTTTAGGAAGCTGGCCGGGCCGCGCGCAGCCACAGGCCGAGTAGGTTGAAGAGCACGATCACGGCCCGAATCGCCTCCTCAGTAGCGTAAAACTCCCGGCGGAAAAAGTAGTCGGCCCGAGTTCCGCTTTGAGTTCGTCGATGCGTTGTTCGAGGGTGGCACGCTGGTTGTAGTCTCGCCAGATCACATCCGGGGCGGCGGCTGAACTGGTCACGAAGACCCGGTAGGTGTAACCGGGCAGGATAGGTTTACTCAGCGAGTCTGCGGGGCATCGGCATGACGCGGATGATCCGTCCTATCACGGCTACGAACCTGTGCTTTCTGAGGTTCAAGGTTTCCGTTTCACCCTTCGGGTCAGAGGTGCAGCGCGCCCTGTGCCCCCATTGCGTGTTGGTGACATAGGCGCATCGCGGTTTCGTTTCGGAATCCAGAAGACACCAGGATGCCTTCGGAACGTCGGCCGGTCGCACCAAATGGACAACTGCGATGTCCAAAGGCCCTAGATTCAATTCAGAGCGATGCTGCTCGAGTTCGTGACTAGCAAACCTGACTGCCCAAACCTGAGCGTCGGGTCGTCCGATTAACGGCATCGGATCGCTCTTCGTCCGCTTGCCTTGATAGTGACGCAGGCTGAACAGTGCCCGGTCGAGCCAAACCCCGACGCCGACCTGCTGCTTAAATACGAGGGGCATCGTCCAAGCGCATGTGACTTCGTGGGCCCATGCCAGTCCGCGATCAACGTTCCGGTCCAAAACGACTTGGCAGCTTACCAGCTGCTTTCCGCGGGAGGTTTCATTGTAAACCGGCTGCGCAAGGCCGAGCCCAACGGCCTTCTTAATCAATCTTCGTGCATGGGTATGACTTACTTGCGCGGCGCGCGCCAAAGCCCGGAGACTTGGCCACTGCATCCCATGTGATGCTTGATAGAGACGCATCTGCGTCAGTACTCGGGTGAGAGGGGCGGGTTTTGGCAGTGGAACCAGCATCCCGGTATGGAACCTAATGGAACCTATTTTATCAATGTTTACTTTAGGTCAGTATATCTCACCGCACAACGCCGAATACCCCGCTCGCATCTTTTCCTCTGTGATCCGTCGCTAAAAAGAAGAAAGTCTTCGCCGGCTTTCGGCGATGTGTGGTGATAAGACTGCAACCTATGCGCTTTGTAGTCATATCGGACACGCACGGTCTCCACGCTCACGTCAACGTTCCTCCCGGCGATGTGCTTGTTCATGCCGGAGACTTTACAGGGCACAGCACCCTTTCCGAAGTCCAAGACTTCCTATCGTGGTTTGGGTCACGGAGCGGCTTCGCAGCTAAAATACTGGTCCCCGGAAATCATGATCGGCTATTTGAGACTCATTGGGATCTAGTCAGTGCGCTTATTCCGAAGGAAATCACCTGTTTGAATGATCAAGGCTGCCAAGTGGGTGACCTTCACATCTGGGGATCGCCGGTATCTCCTCGATTCTTCAATTGGGCCTTCAATCGCGACAGAGGAACCGCGATCGCGAGACATTGGGAAATGATTCCCGATGCGACAGATGTGTTGATCACGCACTGTCCCGCGCACGGCATCCTCGATCGAACCTTTGACGGAGTCGCAGTAGGCTGTGTCGACCTGCGTAGGCGGATCGAGTCCTTGCGCCTAAAGGCCCATTTCTGTGGTCACATCCATGCCGGATATGGGCGCACGACTTTGCAGAACACAATTATGGTCAATGCGGCCATTTGTGATGACAGCTATCGCCCGGTGAGGGCACCTATGGTTGTCGATCTATGAGCTCGGATAATCAAATACTCTCGCGATCTCGGCCCCTGGAGGTCACATGGCCCTTGAAATTTGTAGTGGTCTACAAAGTTGCGGACGTCGCAGCCCCCCTTTCTCCTGCAGTCGCGGCACGCGATTATTACTACGGTCGCCCGGGCAATGCGGGCTCGATGCCAGTGGAATACACGCTCATGGGCTGGCTGGTGCTACCGCCGGCCATCGGGGAGCAGGTGCGTCTATTGCGGGTTTGCCGAAATGGGGTGATGACGCCTGGCGTTTTCACCTCGACCGAGGTGATCAAGATTCCTGGCGAGGGAGAATTCCACACGCGGAATTCGATCTATCGCTACGAAGAAATCGCAGTCGAACCAACGTAATACGGCTAATGGCTCCTTCCGGTCGTCATAAAACGCAATGAGCGGATCACGGACAAGGCGAAGGCCCTGGGCACAATTGCGGCGGCGAAAGACGTCCCGCGTCGTCGGATCAGCTCCTAAACGGACTGCTCGTGCGATGATCACGCGCGCCCTGTCGTTAATACACGACTTCCGAGCGATGGAAGATGCCATGGCCGCTGGGGTTTGTTGCCCCGTGGAGCGCATGATAGTCGAGCTATCGCTAGCTCCCCCCAACTTGCGTAGCCTAGCGAGTTCGGCCGGGATATCTTTCGCGTGGGCCTCAAAAAGCTACGCAATCATGAAACGACACGATCTGCTCCCCGTAAGCAAGTCGTGGTCGGCATGGCTACAGCGATACATTGCCGCAAAGCATGCTGCGCTGCTGGAACTCAGCTAATGCTCATATTTTCAGCATCGAGCTCTTTGTGGTTTGGTCAAGCCTACTACGGCGTTCTTGGTGACTGCGTGAGTCAGGCGATCGCGCACGGCGACCACACCGCTGATGGACGCGATGTTGACGCACTGCTTTGCTACTCTCGAGTATGGCGGGCACGTCAGCGGCGCCCCCTTCGCCGCCGTTCCAATTACTATTGGGCAATATCCAGCTGCACTTTCAGAGCCGTGTCCTTCCCCGAGGCCAGGCGCATTGCCTGGTCCACCTCGGACAGGGGAAAGACGCCGCTAAGGAGCCCGCGCAGGTCGATCCGCCGCGACATCACGAGGCGGATCGCCTCGTCGAAGACGTTCCCGTAGCACATGGAGCCGATGAGGTTGATCTCGCGCACCATGAGTTGATTGGCCGGAAGAGGGATGTCCTCGGTGCCCAGCGTGCCGATCTGGACAATCGTCCCGCCGGGGCGGCCCAGGTCGAACGCGTGGCGCAGCGCGAAGCGCGCACAATGCCCAGACGTTGCTCACTGGGTCGTCGATTCCGAAAGCATTGGCCGGATAGCTGGCGACCGGCGCAGTCGCGTCAAAGCCATCGGCCGCGGTATTGTGATGAGGAAACTCCCCTTGGAAAAGATTGGCCATCCAGCGCCTGGCCGGAGCTCGGAGCCCCAAGGGAAGGGATCGCCCTCGCGTCCGCTACGCGCGGCGAATTCCCATTCCGCTTCCGTGGGAAGCCGCTTGCCGGCCCACTTCGCGTAAGCCATCGCATCCTCATAGGCAATGTGCACGACCGGGTGGCGCTCACGACCCCGGAGCGTGCTGCCGGGCCCCTCCGGATGGCGCCAACACGCCCCCGGCACATAGCGCCACCATTGACCGGCATCATCGAGCGGCACCGGCCCGGACGGAGGGGTGAAAACCAGCGAGCCCGGCACCAGCAACCGCGGGTCCACCCCGGGAAAATCCTCCGGCCGGAGCGGGCGCTCGGCTAGCGTAAGATAACCGCTCGCGGCGACAAATCGCGCGAACTCCTCGTTGGTCACCTCCGTTGAGTCCATCCAGAACCCCTTCACCTGCACACGGCGCATAGGGCCGCCGTCTGCCGCCGCGTCCGTCGTCCCGCAGAGTTCCAGCGCCCCCCGTCCATGCCCATATTGAATTCGCCTCCGGGCTCCCACCGCATCGCTCCGTCGCCCGCGGCCGTCAGCCATGCCGCCGCCAGTCCAATCACCGTCGCGAAGCGGCCCGCGGCCCGCGGAATTATCGGCGACCTCGGGAATGGCATGCTGTCCAGCAGCGCGGCCCACCCTGGCGCTGCGCAAGCCGAGTTATGCTCCCCGCCGCGTCAGAAAATTTGCTTTTATCAATCAGGGTCTGGACGGAGATGCCGCCCTCCGCCCCGCGCAGGCCCCGCTCGCAAGCGGGGATCCGGCCAGGGCCGGTCGCCCTCTCGCGGGCGGGCCGGCGGCCCGGACAGGGCAAATATGGGGTTGAAGCCCGCCGGGCCTGGCCCTGTTTCAGACGTCTCCCCACCCCTCCTGCCATGCCGACTCTTCATTGGATCGATTACGCGATCATCGCCAGTTACCTGATCGCCTCGCTGGCCATCGGTCTCGCGATGACCCGGCGTGCCGGGCGCAGCACCGAAAACTACTTCCTCGGCGGACGCTCGATGCCGTGGTGGGTCGGGGGCATCTCGCTCGCGGCCACCAGCTTCGCCTCGGACACGCCCCTCGTCGTCACCGAGATGGTGCGCGACCGCGGCCTGCAGCGCCTCTGGTGGATGTTCGCGGGCGTCTTCGCGCTCGTCGTCGCCGTTTATCTCTTCGCCAGGCTCTGGCGGCGGCTGGAGATCGTGACCGACGCCGAGTTCTGTGAATTGCGCTACGACGGCCGCGCCGCGGCCGTGTTGCGCGTGGTGCGCGCTTTCATGAGCGGGGTGGTGGCCAACCTGATCACGATCGCTTGGGTCACGCTCGGCATGGCCAGCATCATCACCGTGACGATGCCGGTGGACAAGTGGACCGCCGTCGGCCTCGCGATGGGCATCACGCTGGTTTATACCATGTGCGGCGGCTTCTTCAGCGCGGTGCTCACCGACGTCCTGCAGTTCGGTGTAGCGGTGGTGGCCATGCTGGTCCTCGCGATCCTCGGTGTCGCCCAGGTCGGCGGGATGCAAGCGGTGCTCGACGCCGTGCGCAACGCGCCGGGTTACGGCGAGCGCACGATCTCCCTGCTGCCGCAGTTCGACCACGCGAACCTCGACCTCGCCTGCTTCGTCATCCTGATCGCGCTGTGGTGGACCGATTCCGGCGGCTACGTGACGCAGCGCATGAGCGCCTGCCGCAATGAGCGCGACGCCGCCAAGGCCATGCTGTTCTTCGCCCTCTGGCAAGCCATCCGCCCCTGGCTGTGGGCCGTGGTGGCGCTGGTCTCGATCGCGTTGTTTCCCGTCCTCACCGCACCCCACACGAGCACCCACGCCTACCCGCTGGTGATGAACCAGGTTCTCGGCATCGGTTTCCGGGGCCTGCTGATCACGGCGTTTGCCGCGGCCTTCATGTCAACGATCACCACGCAGCTCAACTGGGGCGCCTCCTACCTCGTGCGCGACGGCTACTGCCGGTTCCTGCGGCCGCGCGCGCCCGAGAGTGAGATCGTGCTGGTGTCCCGCATCGCCACCGTGGGGCTCGCCGTCACGGGCATCGCGCTGACCCCGCTGCTGACCACCATCACCCAAGCGTGGGAATTCCTCGCGCTGCTCACTGCCGGCAGCGGCGTGATCGGCGTCATCCGCTGGTTCTGGTGGCGCATCAATGCGTGGACCGAACTCTCCGCGCTCGCCACCGGCCTAGTCTGCGCCGTTGGCAACGTCCTGCTCGCCTGGCTCGCGCCCACCGTCGCGATCTTCGGCCTGGCGTGGGGCGAGTGGCGCTTCGAGCTGAAGCTCGCGCTCTTCACCGCCGTCGTGCTCGGTGTGAGTGCCCTCGTGACGGCGCTCACGCGCCCGGTCGCGCGCGAGCGCCTCGCTGCGTTCCACACCCTCGCCCGCCCGGGCGGCTGGTGGGGCCCGGTCGCCGGCGAGGCCGCGCCGGCGAACCGGCCCGACATCCTCACGTGGCGGACGGTCCTCGACATCACCGGCGGCGTGGCCCTCTGCCTGGGCACGACCGTCGGCATCGGCTACAGCGTTCTGCTCAAGCCGGTTCCGGCGGCGCTCGCCTTCTCGGCCGCCTTCGTCGGGGCGCTGAGCGTCCGCGCTTGGTTCCGCCGCCAGCCGGGCTGAGCCGCCATGATGCTGCCGTATCGGAATCCCGACCTGCCGCTCGGGGAACGAGTCGACGACCTCGTCGCGCGGCTCGATCCCGCGGAGAAGATCGGCCAGTTGCTGCATGACAGCCCGGCGATCCCCCGCCTGGGCGTGCCCGCCTACAATTGGTGGAACGAGGGCTGCCACGGGGTCGGGCGCAGCGGGCGCGCCACGGTGTTTCCGCAGAACATCGGGCTCGGCGCGACCTTCGACCGAGACCTCGTGCAGGCAGTCGGTGAGGCCATCGCGACGGAGGCGCGCGCCAAGCACCATGCCGCTGTCCGGGCGCGGGGCGACGGCAACTCCGGCTGGTACCAAGGCCTCACGTTCTGGACACCGAACATCAATCTCTACCGCGATCCGCGCTGGGGCCGCGGGCAGGAAACGTTCGGTGAGGATCCCTGCCTGACCGGCGAGCTCGGGGCCGCGCTGGTGCGCGGTCTCCAGGGCGACGATCCGCAGCATCTCAAGGTGGCCGCCTGCGCCAAGCATTTCGCCGTGCACAGCGGGCCGGAAGCACAGCGCCACGGCTTCGACGCGCGTGTCAGCATCCGCGACTTGCGAGAGAGCTACCTGCCGCATTTCGAACGTGTCGTGCGCGCCGGCGTCGAGGCCGTGATGGGCGCCTACAACCGCACCAACGGCGAACCGTGCTGCGCAAGCCCGGCGCTCCAGCGCATCCTGCGCGAGGAATGGGGCTTCGCCGGCCATTTTGTGTCCGACTGCGGCGCGGTCGACGACTTTCACCGCGGCCACGCCGTCACGCCCGGCTCCATCGAGTCCGCCGCGCTCGCGCTCCGGCACGGCACGGATCTCAACTGCGGCTGCACCTACAACGACCTGACCCTCGCCCTGCGCGCCGGTCTGGTCACCGAGCCGGATATCGACCGGGCGTTGCGCCGGGTGCTGCGCACGCGCTTCCGGCTCGGCCTGTTCGATCCGCTGGAACGGCAGCGGTTTGCGGACATCCCGGCGGAGGTCGTGGCGGGCGAGTCGCACCGCGCGCTCGCCTTCGAGGCCGCCGTACGCTCGCTCGTACTACTGAAGAACAACGGTGTCCTGCCGCTCGCGCCGTCGTTGGGCAGCGCCATGGTCGTCGGCCCCGGCGCGGCGAGCGTCGACGCCCTGCTCGGCAATTACTTCGGGCTCGGCCCGCGCCTCGTCACCCTCGTCGAGGGACTTGCCGAGCGCGCGCCGGCGGACCTGCGCCTCGGTTACAGCCTCGGCTGCTTCGCCGACGACGATCGGGTCCCACCCGGCCCGGGCGCCGTGTGGGAGTGCAGCCAGGCCGACGTTACCATCGCGGTCCTCGGTACGCTGCCGGCGCACGAGGGCGAGGAAGGCGACGCCTTCGGCTCCCCCCTGGCCGGCGACCGGGCTCGCATCGAGCTGCCGGCCAGCCAGCGCGCGTTCCTCGAGAAGCTTCGCACCAACGGCAAACCCACGATTCTCATCCTGATGGGCGGGGGCCCTATCGCCTGCCCGGAGGAGGCCGAATGGTGCGACGCTATCCTGCAGGCCTGGTACCCTGGCGCGGAGGGCGGCCGGGCGGTGGCGGCGGTATTGTTCGGCGACGCCGAGCCGGGCGGCCGGCTCCCGATCACGGTGCCGCGCGCGACGACGGACCTGCCGCCGTTTGAGGATTATGCAATGGCCGGACGCACGTACCGCTTCGCGACACAGGCGCCGCTGTTCCCCTTCGGCTACGGCATCGGCTACACGACCTGGGCGCTGGCCGGTGCGCACCTCGAGCGCGATGTGCGCGGTGAACCGCAAGCGCTGCACGTGGCCGCCCGCAACACCGGAGCGCGCCCGGGCCGCACGGTGGTGCAACTCTACTGCCGCCCGCCGGCTGGAGCGGGAGGACCCCTTGCCAGCCTCGTCGATTTCGCGACCGTCGAGTGCGCCCCGGGAGAGGCGCGGACCCTCGCCTTCTCGCTGCCGCCCGCGACTTGGACGCTGCATGACGACGACGGCCGGCTCCGTCGCGTGCCAGGAACGTGGGAACTGCTTGCGACCTTCGCGGCCCCTGTCACCCGCGCACTCGAGCTGGGCGTGCCCAAACCAGAGCAAATCCCATGTTCCATCTCCTAGCCTTTCTCCCGCCTCCGCCCGGGGCCGCGCTGGCCGTGCTGCTGGCTCTCGCCGGAGCCATGCGCCTTGCGGCGCAATCCTGGCCGGCCGTTCCCCCGGTGGATTACTCAACGCTTTCGCTCGCGCAGTTCGCCGATCACGAGCTCGAGGTGCCGTATCATCTGCGGCATTTTGCCCAGGTCGTCAATGCCGTCGTCGAATCGGGTCCGAACCGCGGGTTCCTGAACCTGCAGGTCTACCGCGAGCCGGTGGACAACCAGCCGCACAACGCGCGCATCATGGAGAACCAGCTCGCGCTGGCGTATTTTTACGCCGCCGACCGTCCCTGGAACCCCTACTGTGGTCATGCGGCCGTGCGCGTACGGCTCGAGGCGATGCTCGACCGTTGGGCGCGCATTCAGAACCAGCCGGGGTCCGCCGATGGCGACTTCGACGGCCTTTTCTCCGAATACAGCCCCACGAATTGGAGCCTGGCCCCGACATCTTTCGGCGTGATGCACGCTGCCGAGGCGCTTCATTTGCTGCGCACCTCCGGGCTGCCGTTCGATCCCATCGTCGCCGAATCCGCACGCGTCGCCTTGCGCCGCGGGCTCATGGCTATCTTCAAGTGCCCCGAGATGCGGCTGCATGCACGCGAATGAAGCAACCAGTTCAGCGGCTCCTTCCACGCCGCGCTGGTCTACCTCGAGCACTGGCCCGACGCCGAGTTTGAGACCGCATTTGATCGCGCACTGGAGGACTCCGCCGCCCAAGACCAGTCGCCTGCCGGCTTTTTCTACGAACAGGGCGGACCTGATTTCGGCTACAGCGCCGTGCACGAAAACAACCTGCGCATCGCGCTGCCGCGGCTGCGCCAGCGCATATCCCGCCTCGGCCTTGTCGCCGAGGAAGACCTCACGTGGAACGAATGGCTCGCTGCGACGATGGTGCTGCAACCCGAGACGACCCCGCGCGTGTTCCTCACGGCCGCCGGACTGAACACGCGCACTTCGCACGCCTTTCAGGCGTCGCGCTCACGCCCACTGGCCGAGTGGGTCGAGCCCTCGCGCAGCTTCGCGCTCACCGACACCGAGCACACGGCTGCGCTTGCCGCCCGCCGCACCGCCGTGCAAACGGAATTCGGCCGCTGGGGCGCGCTCTCGGTACCGAACGGTTACAGTTACATCCCCAGTTTCGTGTTCGACGCCGTTAAACCCTTGAATGTCTGGCACCCGACCGAAGCCCAACGCACGACGGCCGACGCCACGCTGCCGAGTCTCATCGCGGGCACGCGCACACGCCAGTTCCACGACGCGCTGCCGCTCACCGTCACGGCGCTGCAACGCCCCGGCTACTACGCCGTGGCCGCCACCGGACGCATCCGCGTGCCACGCCAGGCATACGGACTCGGGCTGCTCTCGCATCCGCGCTTCGGCGTGGCGGTGCAATCGGTCGCAGATCCGCTTGCCTCCGCGGCTTGGATTGGGGGGACCCGGCGCGCGGGCGTGACGTCCGGCGCCACTTACGAAACCTCAAACCTCACCGCGACCACCACCGTCGCCGGCCTCGTCCAGACGCCGGCCGTGGGCGCGCGCACGCTTCCGGAGGGCGACTGCACCATAACCTACCCACTGGAAAGCGCTGGCACGCGTCTCGGACAAAAGACGCTGACCTTCGGCGCCGACCGCATTGACGTCTCTGTTGAGCACAGTGGCGGTTTCCAGGAACTGCTGCCCCTAGCGCATGCAAGTGATGCTTCTGTCATTACGACCGCCAACCGCCTCGAGTTGCGCCGCCCCAACGGCAGCGGCTTCTTCCTCGAGGTTACCTCTTCAGGCGCGACGTTCACCGCTGGGGGCACGAGCGTGCTCACGACCGGACTCGTGCGACGCCTCGTCACCATCAACGCGACCGGTCAGCTCACCTATCGCCTGACGTTCAACGCCAGTTCCACCGGCGGCGGCACCCCTCCGCCGGTTCCCTCGCCGACACCGACACCAGCGCCCCCGGGGCCAGCGGTGGTGGTGGCGGAGCCCCGTCCTGGCCTTTCGTGATCGCCGTTGCCGCCTTGCTCGGGCTTCGCATTCGGGCGGCACAAAAATGAGGTGCGGCACAGGCCGCACCACCGCGTTCAGGTTATGCGGTGGACTTCGAGCGCAGCGCATCCCCCCACGGCCCGACCGGCGCCACTCCGGGCGCTCTTCACAGTTCAGGCAACGCAGCCCAGCGTCCGGGGCTCAGGGTTTCGGCTCGCGCGCGACGCTCAAGATAGCGTGGAAGGCCGGCTTCGGCTGGAGGCTGCGATCGAACAGGAGCGGGTGATTCGTGCGGCCCTTCACCGGCCAGTTGTTCAGCCAAGACTTGCCGTCGTGGAGGTGCCAGACGGTGACGCGATCCACGGCCGCGTGCTGCCGCCGGAAGATCCGGAACAACTCGGCGTACTGCTCGGCCTGGCGCTGGAGCATCTCCGGCGGCGCGACCGCCCAGCCGAGGTTGCTGTCGGTCGGGTTTTCGTGCTGGGTTGTGTCCGCGCCCCAGACCTTGCGCTCAACCAGGTCGACGTCGAGTTCGGTGATCATCACTTTCGCGCCGAGCGCATGGAAGGCGGCGATGGACTTCTCGATGTCGGCGAAGGCCATGCGATCGAGCTGGAGGTGCAACTGGATGCCGATGCCGTCCACGCGGACTCCCTGCGCCTGCAGTTCGCGGATGAGCCGGATGGTTTTCTCCCGCTTGAGAGAGTGCTCGCCGCCGTAGTCGTTGAAATACAACTCCGCGCCAGGATCGGCCTCGTGGGCGTACCCGAATGCCTTGGCGATGTAATCGTCGCCGATCATCTGCTGCCACTTGTTCGGGCGCAGGTATTCCTCCGGTTTGTCGGAAATGCCCTCGTTGACCACGTCCCAGCCCTTGACACGGCCGCGAAAGTGTCCGACGACCGCGTGAATGTGGTCTCGCAGGCGCCGGAGGAGCAGTTCGCGGGAGGCGGGCTGGTCGCCGTCGCGGAAAAACCAGTCCGGCGTCGCGTCGTGCCAGACCAGGGTGTGGCCTATCACCGCGAGCCCATTGGCCTGCGCAAAACCCACCAGAGTGTCGGCCTGCTCGAAGGTGAAGCGGCCCTCCTGCGGCTGGAGGTGTACCGGTTTGAAGTGGGTGCCCGGCGTAATCACGCCGAAATGCCGCACGATCAGCTCCCGTTCGGCCGCAGTCAGGCTGGACAGGCCGGCGACGGCCACGCCGACGACAAAGTCATCCGCAAAGGCCTGCTTCAAAGTCGAGGGCTCCAGCCGGCCGAAGCCGGTCGTCACGGCGAGCCAGCCGGCGAACAGCGGTATGAGCGGACGCATGGCTGTCAGGGTTGCGGTTCGCGCGCAAGCGACATAACGGCCTGGAAGGCCGGCTTGGGCTGGAGCGCTCGGTCGAAGAGCAGTGGATGGTTGATCCGGCCCTTCACCGGCCAGTTGTTTAGCCACGACTTCCCGTCGTGGAGGTTCCAGAAGGTCACCCGGTCGACGATGTCGCGGTGCTTGCGCAGGAGGGCGAACAGGCGCGCGTACTGGTCAGCCTGGCGCTGGAGCAGGTCCGGCGGGGCCACGGCCCAGCCGAGGTTCGATTCGGTGGGCTCCTCTCGCTGCGCAGTGTCAGCGCCCCAGACTTTGCGCTCGATCAGGTCGAGGTCGAGTTCGGTGATCATCACCTTGACCCCGAGTTCACGGAAGGCGGTGAGGGAGCGGTCGATCTCGTCGAAGGGAATGCGATCGAGCTGGAGATGCAGCTGCATGCCGATACCGTCCACCCGCAGGCCGCGCGCCTGGAGGTCGCGGATCAGGCGTATGGTGCGCTCGCGCTTGTGGGGGTATTCGTTGCCGTAGTCGTTGAAGTAGAGTTCCGCGCCGGGATCGGCCTCGTGTGCATACTCGAACGCCTTAGCGATGTAGTCGTCGCCGACGACCTGCTGCCACTTGTTGCGCCGCAGGTACTCGCGCTCGTCGCGCTCGTCCGCAATGCCCTCGTTGACGACGTCCCAGCCCTTGATCCGGCCCTTGAAGTGCCCGACAACGGCGTGGATGTGGGCACGCAGCCGCTGCAACGCCAGTTCGCGGGACGCGGGCTTGTCCCCGTCGAGAAAGAACCAGTCGGGGGTCACCTGATGCCAGGCCAGCGTATGGCCGATCATCGGCAGGCCGTGCTGCTCCGCGAACGAGACCAGCGCCTCGCCATCGCCAAAGGTGAACACACCCTCCTGTGGCTGCACGCGACCGGGTTTGAGCTGGTTTTCCGACGTGACGACATTGAATTCGCGCACGAGGAGCGCGCGCTCGGCCGCGTCGAAGCTTTCCATGCGACCGAGGGCGACGCCGACGAGGAAATCGTCCTCAAAGGCTTGCTTGAGGGTGGCCGGCGGTGCGGACCAGACGGGCGTGGCCAGCGCGCACGCGAGCGCGGTGAGGGCGGACAATCGGGCGGCGGTAATCATGGGGGATGGAGTTGAAGGAAGGGCGAAGCGGCAATCAGGGCAGCACGGCCGCGAGCCAAGCCTGGGCCATCAGCCGGTGGCCCAGCGGAGACGGGTGCACGCCATCGGCGGCAAGCTCGGCCGCGGTGTATTGCTGCTGCGCGGCGTCAAACATCGCCTGGTAGGGCACGAAGGCCGCGCCGAACTCCTGCGCAATCTGCCGCACCGCGGCGCCCCGCGCGCGCAACTCGGGCATCCAGCCGGCCTGGAAGTCGCCGCCGGGCAGCGCGAAGGGCTCGCCCAGCACCAGGCGGCAGTGCGGCCGCGCCGCCCGCGTGTCCGTCAACAGCATCCGGTAGAGCTCCGCGTAGCGCTCGACGCCCACGCCGTTGCCGAAGAGGTGCTCGTGCCAGGTGTCGTTGACGCCGACGAGGATGCTCACGAGGTCGGGTAGTAACGCGAGCGCGTCGCGCCGCCAGCGGCCCCGCAGGTCCACAATGCGGTCGCCGCTGATGCCCCGGTTGTAGAACTTCCAGCCCCCCGCCGCGGGATGGGCGAGCAGGTCGCCCGCCACGCGCCCGGCGTAGCCGGCGCCGAGCGCGGCGGGGTCGTTCGGACCCGGGCGCATGCGGTCGCGCAGGCAGTCGGTGATCGAATCGCCCTGAAAGAGGACGACGGCTGCGATCGGGAGCTGGGAGGAGGTCATGACGGAGGAAAGGATCCGGTTTGCCACAGGGCGCTGAACACCCGGCCCGTTTCACTGAGCGAACCGTCGGGGCGCAGCAGCCAGAACCCTTGCAGGCGCGCAGGGTCGGTCACCGAGGGCTTGGGCTGGGGCTGGTGGCGGTTGTCGGACTCGTTGCAATAGAGCGCCCACTGCACGACCCAGTGCACCTGCGCGGCGCGGGCCGCCGCCAGCAGTTCCCGCCAGCGGGCCGGGATGCGCTCCGGGCGCGCCATCTCGGGGATGCCGATCTCGCCGAGGCACACCGCCCCGGCGCCGAGCGGGCCCGCCGTGCGGGCGAAGCGGCGGATGGTGTCGATGGCACGGGTGAGCGTCGCGCCGTCATCCATGGCATCGTAACAACTGTACGAAACGAGGTCCAACTCGACGTGCGGGAGCACGTGCTCGGTGAGCGTGGGGATGCCGCGCCACTGGTCGGCCACGCGATTCACCTCGGCGGCGTGGAGCACGCGGAGGCGCGCCCCCGGATGCGCCGCGCGCATCGCGGTGACGGCGGCCTGCCGGGCCGCGAGCCGGCGGGCGTAACGCGCACACCGCTCGCGCCAGTCGGCCGGCGGATCATCCCACAGGACGCCGAGGCCGCGAAGCTGCCAGTCGCCCTCCCAGTTCTGCAGCACGAGCGTGAGCGGCAGGTCGCCGTGCTCGGCATACAGGAACGCCAGCAGTTCCTCCCATTCCGCGCGGATCCGCGCCTCCCGCGCGGGGCCGGGATCGGAGTTCCAGCCGCCTTCGGCCGGACTGTGCGTTTCGAGAAACATTGTTCGAAACGGCAGCGCAAAGACCTCACGCCAGTAGGGGGATGCGGCGAGGTCGCGGAGCGTCCGCATTTCCGGCCAGGCACTGTTCCACGGGTAGTCGCGGGCCGCGCGGTGCGGCTCGAACCAGAACTTCCCGACGCGCGTGCCGAGCGCGAGCATCCGCTCGGCGCCCTCGAGCAGGTTGGGCCGGTCGGTGAGGTGGTACTGCCCCTCGACGAGCGTGGTGCCGAGCCAGTCGCGATAGAACTCCGTCTCCGTCGCGAACGCGGCGGCGAGGGCTGGGACCAAGGGCAGGACGACGGCGGCGGCGCTCATGGTGAAAAACTCGCGTCGGGTGAGCAGGGGCGGGCGGGCCCGGCCGGCGACGGAACCGTGATGCGACGGGCGGAGCGCCCGCGCCGCGAGCAAGCGGTCACTGCTACCGATAAGCTGGGATTCAGTGGGCATCCCGGAATTGCAGCGCATGGAGGTGCGCGTAAAGCCCGCCGTGCGCCAGCAGGTCGGCGTGCGTGCCCGATTCCACAATGCGGCCGGCATCGAGCACGAGGATGCGGTCGGCGTTCTGCACCGTCGAAAGCCGGTGTGCGATGCTGAACACGGTGCGCCCGGCGCTGATGCGGGTCATGGCGTCCTGGATCGCCCGCTCCGAAACCGTGTCGAGCGCACTGGTCGCCTCGTCGAAGATCAAGATGCGCGGATCGACGAGCAGCGCGCGGGCGATGGCGATGCGCTGGCGCTGGCCGCCGGAGAGCTGCGCGCCGCGTTCGCCCACGAGGGTGCTGTAGCCGTCGGGCAGTTGGAGGATGAAGTCATGGGCGCTCGCCGCCTGCGCCGCCGCCACGATCGTGTCGCGCGGGGCAGCGGGCCGGCCGTAACGGAGGTTGTCCTCGATCGTGCCGGAAAAGAGCACGTTTTCCTGCGGCACGATGGCGATCAGGCGGCGGAGCGACGCGAGGGACAGTTCCCGCAGGTCCACACCGTCGATGAGAATCCGGCCGTGCGTCGGGTCGTAGAAACGCGCCAGCAGCGCCACCAGCGTTGACTTGCCGGAGCCGCTGGGTCCGACCAGCGCGATCGATTCGCCGGGCCGCGCGACCAGGCTCACGTCGGTCAGCGCCGCGCGCACCTCGCGGGACCCGCCGCCACGATAGTCGAAGCCGACGCGCTCGAAACGCACCTCGCCGCGCACCGGATCGAGCCCGCGCGCGCCGGGCGCGTCCTTCACCTCCGGCTGGAGATCCAGCAGGGCAAAGACATTTTCCAGGCCGGTGAAGGCCCGGTGGAAGATCGCCGCCAGATCGACGAACCGCACGAGCGGCGGAAACACGAGCGCCAGGTAGGCGTTGAAGGCGACGAGGGTGCCCGGTGCCATCGCTTCGTCCATCACGAGCCAGCCGCCGTAGCCGAGCACCACGGCCCCGCCGACCGCCGCGAGCGTGTCGGCCACGACCGAGAGCTTCGTGTTGCGCATCACGACGGCCGAGTAGTTGAAATAGTCGGCGTTGATCCCGCTCGCGAACTCCGCGACCTCGCCCGCCTCGCGGCCGAACGCCTTGATCACGCGCGGATTCGCGATCCGTTCATTCAGGAAGCCCACTACCTTGTCCCAGTGCTGCCGGTGCGTGCGGCTTTCCGCCTGCATGCGCTCGCGGTGGTGCAGGTAGTTGAGCACGAACAGCGGCAGCACCACGCAGGCGGCGAGCGCGAGGCGCCATTCCACCCAGAAGAGAAACACCAGCACGGCCAGCACGGTGACGGTGTCGGCCACCAGGTTGATGAGCAGGCCGTTCGTCAGGTTGTAGAGTTCGCCGGTGTCCTGGCAGATCTTCGCCACCGTCTCCCCCGTGCGCGCGCGATCGAAGTAGCGCAGCGAAACCGTCTGCAGGTGAGCGAAGACGCGGATGCGCAGGTCGCATACGAGGCGCATGGCCACGGTTTGCAGCAGGCGGTTGCGCACGAGCGTCAGGAGGGCGCGCGCCACGAGCAGCAGCACTGCGGCCACCAGCAGGACGAGCAGCAGCCGGCTGTCGCGGCGCGGCAGCGCCTCGTCGAGGAGCAGCTTGAACAGCCACGGTGCCGGCAGGGTGAAGGCCGTGCCGAGCACGATCAACCCGGCGCCGAGCGCGAGCCGGCCGGCAAACGGGCGGCATAGCGCCAGCGCGCGTGCCATGACCGGGTCGGACTGCGCCGCAGCACTCATGACGGTCAACGGGGGGGGCTCAACCCGAGGCACTGATGCCCTGCAGGTCCGCGCGGGCGGACTCGTAGCTGGTGGCGTAGGCCATGACCGCCGGATCGGGCGTGCGGCCGTGCCGGCGGCACCAGGCGGCATACAGCGCCGGCCACCAGTTCTCGTGCTGCGTCAGGCCGCGCTCGCGGTAGCTGCGCCAGTCGATCAACACGCGCGACCAACAGGCGTCGCCGTACTCGACCGCCTGTTTCGCGTCGCCGATCGCCTTCACATACCAGTCGCGGCCGATGCGCGCATGCAGGACCTCGTCCGCCCAGTCGTAGTCCTGGATCAGGGTCGCGAACGCATCTCCGGCCGCCTGGCCCACCTCCCACTCGAAGCGCTTGCCGGTCCGCGGCATCAGGCCCTGCTCGATGAAATACAGCACGGCATGCCGCTCCAGCGGCGGGAGCTGCGTGTTCAGGGCGAGCGACCACGTGAAGTTGATGCGCACCAGCTGCCGCCAGTCGATGCCCGCCTGCAGAAAGCCGATCTCGCCCATCATCGCATGGCGCGCCTCGTCCCAGAGCTGGCGCGTCATGTCCACGGTGTAGTCCCACGGCTTGCCCGTGGTTTCGCCGATGATGGACGCCATCATTTCCGGCACGTCGATTTCCCGCAGGCGCTTGTAGTAGAGCATGAGCGGCTTCGCGTGCACCGGCAGGGCCTCGTCGTAGAGGAACACCTCGGCGTGTACGCCCATGTTGTAGGGGTCGGGAAAGCGCTCGTCGCGCCGCGGCACGAAGCGATCGGGCGCGACCGGGCCGCCGGCGAACTGGCGGTGCAGCTCGCCCGGCGCCTCCGGCTGGCTGCCGTCCAACCCGCCGGCCTGGGCCAGCAACGCCTGCAGCAGGTCGACCCAGGGCTGGAGCGCGGCGCGGCCCGCCGCATCCAGCATGGCGGGCACCGCCCGGGCCCCGTAGGCGAGCATCTCGTCCACCTCGATCAGCGCGAAGCGGCAGAGGCGGAACGAGGGATGGTCGACGAGGCGGTTGGTTTCCTCGATATGGCGCGCGAGGGCCGCGCGCAGGGCGGGCAGCGCCTGCTCGTAGAGGCCGAGGAGCAGCGCCCCGGTGTCCGGGGCGGCGAGGATCTCGTCGAAGAACGCCTCCAGCGCGGGATGCGGCACCACATCGAGCCCCAGCGGCGGCTCGCGCATCTCGCCCACACGGTGGCGCCAGGCGGCGGCGTGCTCCGCGCAGTAGTGGGCGTGCAGGCTGAAGCCCATCTTGAGTTCATAGACCGGCTCCGCGGTGAGCCGGCCGATGAAGATGCCGTGGAGGCGCCGCCAGGCCCAGTGATGCCGCTTCAGGCGGGCCACGCACTCATCGATGGAGAAGCCGGGACGGGCCGCCTCGGCAAAGGAGGCGATGCCGGCCACCGGCGGCAAGTTGCGATAGGATTGGTAGGCGGGGTCGATCATGGGAAGGAGCCTCACTCCGGGGCGACGTAGCCCGTGCGCCCGCCGAGGGCGGTCCAGCGCACGTGCAGCCAGAGCCCGAGGCCGGTGCCGACGGCCGCCAGGCCGCTCCCGGCGAGGAACGTGTAGCGGTACTGGTTGCCCAGGCCGTCGAGCCAGGCGCCGAGGACGGGACCGAGCGACATGTTGAAGAGCGCGGCCAGCAAGCCCGCCGCGGCGGCGAACTGCGCGAACTTGGCGCGCGGGAACAGCATCTGCGGCAGCGCAGCCGCCCCGGTGAAATACGTGCCCGACAGCACCCCGTGCGCGAGGAAGGCCCACCCGAAGGTGGTGGCGTCCCGCATGATCCAGAATCCGGCGGCCATCGCGACGGCGTACAGGGCGGCCGCCCCGATGGCGACGCGCAGCGGATGCAGCTTGTCCGCCAGCCAGCCGAGCGGGAAGGCCAGCACGAACGAGCACAGGAAGGTGACCACCAGGTAGCGCCCGTAGGTCTCCATCGACATCGCGTAACTTTTCGCCGCGTAGATGCTGAACAGGTTGACCGGCACGAACGCGAGGTTGGCGAAGCCGAGGAACAGGAACACCAGCAGGTAGTACGGCCGCAGGAAGCAGTCGCGCCAGTAGTCGCGCAGGGCGCCGAACACCGGGTTGCGCCGCGGCTCGTCGGGCGGCGGCGGCGGATAGTCGCCCTCCTTCACCCGCAGGCACATCAGCGTCATGCCCGCGCCGTAGACGAGGCCGATGCTCGCCAGGATGATCGTGTAGTGCTCCTCCGCGTGGCCGATGATCTTGTAGTTGAACAGCACGCCGACCCCGAGGCTGACCGCGCGGAACAGCCCGTAGAAGCGCCCGAGCAGCTCGCGGGGCACGACGTCGTTGATCAGGCCGTTGAAGACCGAGTTGGAGACCACCACGCCGATCTCGAAAACCGTCCAACATAGGCCCATCATCAACAGGATGGTCAGGTTGACGTTCGCCGGGTCGCCACCGACGAACGCGTGCAGCCAGCGGCCGATCGGCGGGCTGTACGCCAACCCGATCATGGACAGGGTCACGAAGGGAGTCGGCACGAGCAGGAACGGGATGCGCCGCCCCCAGCGGCTGCGGCTGCGGTCGCTCCAATAGCTCACCGCCGGGCCGACGACGAGGATGATGGCCCACGGGATCGTGAGCAGGAAGACGCCGGTGATGAAGTCCGTCGCCTGATACTTCTTCAGCATCAGCTGCGTGACCGGCGCGGCGGAGCGCTCGCGCATCATGTAGCTGAAGTCGCCCAGCAGCAGCCAGGTGAACAGCAACACGATGCCCGCAAGAGAATACGTAAGGGTGCCGACCCTCCAGGTCTTCGGCGCGGCGGCGGGGTTGGGGTTGGGGTTGGGGTTCATCGGGGCGAAAGCGTCAGGCCTGCAGCGCGGCGGCGGCTTCGGTCAGAGCGAACTGTAGCGGCTCGCCGCGCAGGTGGCGCTCGAGCTCGTCGAGGGCGCTGCGCATCAGCAGCTCGAGGTCGCGGTGGCGGGCACCGGCGAGGTGGGGTGTCAGCACGACGTTCGGCAGGGCGCGGAGCGGCGAATCTGCCGGCGCCGGCTCGGGCTCGGTGACATCGAGCACGGCCGTGAGATCCGGGCGGGCGCGCAGCACCGCGACCAGCTCCGCCTCGCGCACGATTGCGCCCCGGGCGGTGTTGACGAACGTCGTGTGCGGTCCCATCCGGCGCAGCAGCTCGCCCGTGACCAAGCCCGTCGTCGCGGGCAGCTGTGGAGCGTGCACCGAGACCACGTGGCTGGCGGCGAACAACTCGGGCAGCGCCGCCAGCTCCACACCCACCCGGCACGCTTCGGCGGCGTCGATGGTCGGATCATAGACCAGGAGACGGAGCTCGTGGCGCTGCAAGCCGCGCACGACCTCGCGCCCGACCCGGCTGAGGCCGATGATGCCGACGGTGGCGCGGTGCACGCCAGAGGACGCGGTGTCGCCCAGCTGGGCCCACTCGGCGCGGGGTTCCCGCAGGTGGAACCACACCTGCTTGAGCGAGAGAATGATCATCGCCTCCGCGCATGTGGCAGTGGCGCGGGCGTTGGCCGCGACGGCCGTGGTAAGCTGGATGCCCCGCTGCCAGAACTCCGGCGTGACAAAGCCGCGCACAGAGCCGGCCGCGTAGCAGACGATCCGCAGCGCCGGCATCGTCGCGAGGAGCTCGGGTGTGAAGCGCGGCACGCCCCAGTTGCCGATCACCACCTCCACGTCGCCAAGCCGCGTCGCGTGCGGCCGCCAGTCCTCACCCTCCCGGAGCGTCACCACCACCTCGACCAGCGACTCCAGGCGGGCGCGGGTCCCCGGCGTGAGCAGCCACGGCTCCGTCTCGGGCCGGAACGTGAGCAGGGCGCGCGGGCGGCGGAGGACGGCGCTCATGGTTTCGGTGCGGCCGGGGCCGGGAACCGCGCCTGCGCGGCGCGCAGGCGCGCCTCCAGGTCCGCGCGCAGGATCGCGGCGGCGGGTGCGCTGGCCAGATTCGTCAGCTCGTGGGGATCGGCGCGCAGGTCGAATACCTGCGTCCAATCCGGGTGCCCGGGGTAGACGACCAGCTTCGCGCCCTCGGTGCGGATGGCCTGGAGGTCGAAGGTGACGTCCGGATACTCCGGATCCTGATAATTCTCGTAGAAGAAGTCCGTGCGCCAGTCGGCCGGGCGCGCGCCCTGGAGCAGCGGATCAAGGCTGCGCCCGTGCTGCGACCAGGTGACCGGCACGCCGGCGAGCTCGAGGATCGTCGCCGGCAGGTCGATGTTGAGCGCGGGCGCATCCACGATCGTGCCGGCGGCCACGGCGCGGGGATAACGCACGAGCAGCGGGATGCGGATGCTCTCCTCGTAGGCAGTGCGTTTGTCACCGAGGCCGTGCTCCCCGAGATAGTAGCCGTTGTCGCCCGCATAGATGATCAGCGTGTCCTCGGCCAGACCCTGCTGCTGGAGCGCGTCGAGGAGGCGGCCGATGTTGTCGTCCACGCCCTGCAGGCAGCGGAAGTAGTTCAGGCGGTCCTCGACGACCGGGTTCCACGGCCGGCTGCGATCGCCCCACGGGAACGGCGGGTAGGCCCGAAAACTGACCGGCTCCGCGATGCGGGCGTCGGCGTAGCGCGTGGCATGGCGGGGCGCCGGTGTGCGGTTGTCGTGCGGCGACTTGTAGCCGATGAACAGTGCGAACGGTTCGGCGCGGTGCCGTGCGATGTAGTCGAGGGCGCGCGTGGTCGTGACGTCGTCGACCCAGCCCTCGGTCTCGACCCAGCGGCCGTTGTCGAGAAAACGGCAGTTCGGGTAGATACCTTGGTCGATGAACGTGAAGACATCGTCGAAACCCGGGCGGTCCTCCTGCCGGCCCATGTGCCACTTCCCGAAATAGCCGGTGCGGTAGCCGGCGGCGCGGAGCGCGTGCGCCCAGGTGTCGGTCGACATGAACGGTGTCTTGTTGTCGCGGATCCCGTGGGCATACGTCTGCCGGCCCGTGAGCATTGAAGCCCGGCTCGGGGAGCAGAGCGAGTGGGTCACGAACGCGTTCCGGAATCGCGCGCCCTCGCCGGCGAGCCGGTCGAGGTGCGGGGTCTGGAAGAACGGGAACCGCGCCGCGGCGCCCTGCTCACGCTGCACGACGCCGAGCGCGTCGTGGCGCTGGTCGTCGGTAACGATCACGATGACGTTGGGCCGGCGCGCGACGGACGCAGCCGCCAAGATCGAGGTAGTCGCGGCGAGCGTTGCGAACAGGAGGACGGGGAGGTTCATGGCGCGGAAGGCGGCGGAGACTTGAAGACCTCGGCGACGGCGAGCGCAGCGGGCTTCAGGACATGGTCGAATTCAACGATCGAGGTGTTCGCAAGGCAGGGGAAAGCGTCGTGTCCCATCCAGATCAGGAAGCCCCCGCAGCGCGGGAACCGCGCCTTCTTCGCGCGGATGGCGAACGCGAGCCTCTCCGCCTGCTCCCGTCGCGTGTAGTCGGTGAATTCCTGCAAGGCAGCTGGCGGCCTGGCGTGGGCGAATTTGCCTTTCAGGCGGTCCCATTGCGTCCACCAGCCGGAGGCGTGACGCCAGTAGGCCGAGTCTGGCGGCCACGTGGCTTCGCCACCGGTGTATTTCCAGATCAATTCGGCCCGGCTGGCACCGCCAACGCCGGTCTCGCCGCGGAAAAGCGAGTCGTCGTCGGTCCAGTAGCGTTCCCAGTCCCCCTCCCCCGGGAATGCGTCCAGCCCCCAAGGGCCATGCACCTCGTGGTGCAGCCCCTGGCCGAACTCCTCCCGTGCGGAGTGAAAGCGCGGACCGTAGGGCGACGTGGGCAGGAAGCGGTGCGCGGGATCCTCTTGCCGGACGAGCTCGTCGAGCGCCGCGAGCAGGCGGTGCTGCAGGGTGAGTGGATTGCGACGCTGGCCGCCCTGCCAGGGCACCTCGATCTGCAGTTCGTTGCCGCCGCACCACTGCAGGAGGCTGGCGTGATGCTGCCGCTCGCGCAGGTAGTGCCGGGCCACCGCGGTGACCTGCGCCACGAAGGCGTCGTCCTCGGGCGGGTTGCTGTCCAGGCCCGACGACGACAGCGGAAACTCCTGCCACACGAGCAGGCCCGCGCGGTCGCACGCGGCGTAGAATTCGGGCGACTCGAGGTAGCCGCCGCCCCAGACCCGCAGCAGGTTGCAGCCGAGCTCGCGATAGATTCCCACCAGCCGCTCCACCTCCGCCACGGTCACGTCTTGGTAACACATCCGCACCGGCGTCCAGTTCACACCCTGCAGGAAGATGGGCCGACCGTTGACCAGGCAGAGCCACGGCAGGGCGGCCGCGGGGGCGCCGGCACAGGGCCGCCACTCGACGTGCTTGAAACCAACGTCGAGGTCCCACGCCTCCCCCACCACCCCACCCCGCCGCGCCTCGATCCGCAACGCATAGAGGGGCTGTGCGCCCTCGCCATTCGGCCACCAGAGTTTGGGCCGGGGTAAGTTGAGGACCAGGGTCCCGTCCGCCGGGCCCGTCGCCGTCGCGACCACCGTGGCGCCATCGCGCAGCGTCGCGACCAGTTCCCCGTCGCCTTCGCCGCGGATGACGACCTCGCCTTGCGCGAGGTCCGCGGTGGTCCGCGTCGAGACCCGCGGCCGCTCCACCCGGCCGTCCGGATGGCTTTCCAAGCGCAGGACACCGGCGGCCCCGATCGCGACGACGCGCACGCACCAGTCCCAGCCGTAGCTGTAGCGCGGCTTCATCTCGCGGGCGCGCGAGGTGTAGCCGAGCTGCCCCTGCCCTTCCGGCGGCAGGTCGAAGACCAGCGACAGTTCGTGTCCGCCCGGCGCCAGCCGGTCGCCCAGCGGCAGCCGCACCGGCAGTTGCGCGCCGCGAAACTCGCCGACGACCGCGCCGTCGAGCAACACCCAGCCCGCGTAGTCGAGGCACTCGGCGACCAGTTCGACGGGGGCGGCCGCGGTCGCGAACGTGAAACGTGTGGTGAACATCCACTGGCGGTGCTCGACCCACTCGATCGCCAGCGAGTTATGTCCGACATGCCAGTCGGGTATCACCCCGTCGCGGCGGAGATTCTCCTGCACACTGCCCGGCAGGCGCGCAGGATACGGCCCGTGGTCGGGCAGGAGAAACCCGCCGGTCTCGGCGGACTTCCGCAGTTTCCATGCGAACGGACGCCAGCCGGTCAGCGACCATTCATGGGCGGTGAGATCAAGAAGTGTGGTCATCGGTTAAAAGCGTTGCAGCAGGGTCAGCAGCGCGCGGTCGAGGGGCACGCCGTGCCAGTCTTCGTAGGCGACATCGGTCCGGGTCGAATCCAACACGCCGAACGAGCCACGAAAGTTCCACAGCGCCCAGCCGCATCCGAACTCACGCAGGACGTCGAGCTGGTCCTCTAGCCAGCGCAGGAAGACTGCGTGCGGCGTGCGGTGCCAGGCGCCGAGCTCCCCACAAAGCACCGGCACGCCTTGCGCCGAGAGCTCTCGCCAGGGGGCAAAACGCGCTCGCAGCGACTCGCGTGTCGCCTCGGCGCCGTCGGCGAGGCGCATCGGCCACGCCGGCGTGAGGCTGGGCTCGCTGGCCCACCAAGCCATGTGATGCGTAACCTCCGCCGGCCAGTAGCCGCGGCAGCACTGGATCGAGTCCGGCACGTCAGCCAGTTCGGAACAGGGGGTGGTGCCCGCGGCGCGCCCATCGAGCAGGATCGCCCGCGCCGGGGAGATGGCGCGGATCGCCCTTATGGCCGCCCGCATGACGGGCTCGTGCTCGGCCGGCGTGCAGTGAGCCGGCTCGTTCAGCAGGTTGAACTCGAGCCGTTCGGGCGCGATCCCCCGGTAGCGCCGGGCGAGCGTCTGCCAGTGTTGCTCGAAGCATCCGCGCGCCTCGGCGTCGCGCCAGAGATCGAAACGGTCCGGCCGGGGCGGTGGGTTGATGCAGAAGCCGGGGGCGTGATGCAGGGCGAGCGCCAGACGCAGGCCGCATCGTTCCGCCCATGTCACCGCCTCGTCGACGGGGGCCAGCGCCGCCTCGTTGATGCGGTCCGGATCGTCGGCCCCGGCCCACCACCGATAGCTGAGTGGGAGGCGGACGAAGTTGAATCCCCACTCCGCGATCCACGCGAAGTCCGTTTCCCGGAAGCGCCCGCGCGGCCCGCGGATCATGTCGGCCCAACGCAGGTCATCCGGCCCGAGGAACATCTCCGGCAGGTTGAAGCCACGGCGGCGAATGGGGGCGGTCGACATCGGTCAGTTCGGGCGGATGGTGACGGTGAGTGTCGCGCGGGTGACGGGTTCCTTCAGCGCCAGCCCGAGGCGCGTGGGCTTCCGACCGCCCGGGAGATCCTCGGTGAGCGTCTCCGCCCTCAACTGCCACGGCGCGGTCGACTCGACGAGCACGCGCAATGCGGCGTCGCCACTGCCCACCTGCAGGCGCCCCGGCCCGCGTTCGCGGTGCTGCTCGAACGTGATCAGGGCACCCTCGAAGGTCGAGGGTGTGGCGAACTCCACCGCGTCGAAGATCACGATCTCCGGCTTGGCGCCCCGCCGGAGCGTGAAGGTGCGCACGAGGGACTTGAGCGCCGGCACGGCGTAGGCGCCGGTCAGGTCGAGCACCACGACGTCTTCCGTCTCGGAGAAGGTCGCCGCAAGGACCTTGGAGGCGAACTCCCGCCCGGTCCGCTGCAACTCGCCTGCGACGACCGGCACGCTGTGGCCGTAGGAATTGAGCACCCGGGAATCGTAGCGCCGGTCGCTGAAGGTGCGCTGCGTGTATATCTCCAGGCCCGGGTCGACGAGCACGGCGCGCTCGCCGCGCGCAACGACGAACGAGCCGACGTCGTTGTGGTTGTGGTGTTCCTGATTGTGCCCGCCCTTGATGGCCGCCCCGAAATCCGGCGCGGCCCGGCCGGTGTAGACCTGCGCATCGGGGAACCAGTAGTGCGCCCGCCGCACCTGCGGCGCGGGCGCGGCCGGGAGACCCTCGGTCAACAGCGGGAGGAAGACCTTCATCGCCGACTCGTAGATCATCTGCGTCCGGAGATCGTTCACCGAAAGGTTCCACTGCTTCATGCCCAGCGGCTGGGGGTGGCCCTGCATCACGGCGAGCGCCCCGAACCACGTGGAGGGCCGCTCGGCCGGGTTCATGTCAGCGAAGGCCGGAAACACCCCAGGCAGGATCTGCAGGCCCCACGGGTAGGCCGCGACGCGGAGGGCGTGGTCGGAGGCCAGCGGACGCACCACGTTGCCGGTCGCCCGGCGCAGCGTCTCAGACAGCATCGTGAAGTGCCCGAAGCCGTAGTTCCAGTAGCCGATGCCCTCGCTGCAATAGCCATCGGGGGTGAAGCCCCCGAGATAGTACGGCAGGTTGAGCTCGGCCGCAGCGACCACGGCGGCGCGCTCAGCCCGCGACTCGAGCCGCGCAAGCGCGGTGCCAACGACGCCGGCGTGGCAGACGGAGTTCCAGTTGTTGTCGGTGCGGTCCCACCACATGCCGTCGGTGTCGGCGCTAGCCTCGCCGCGCGTGCGCGCCATAAAAGGCGCGATGACGCGGCGCCGCAGCTCGGCGTCGATCCGTGCCACGAGTTCGGGTCCGAGGGCCTCCGCGTGCCAGCCGACCACGGTGGCCAGGGACCAGCCCTTCATCGCCACCATCAGGTCGACCTCGGTCCAGCGCTCCTCGAAATTGTTGAGCTTCGGGTCGTGCGCCGGGAGCACCCACGTGCGTTCGTTGAGGATGGCCGTGATCTCCTCGCGGAGCGCGGCAACGAAGCGCCCGCGGGCCTCGAGCGCCTCGGCCCACGCGAAGAGGCTCATGCGGTGCAGCCGTCGCAGGTTGGCCTGCTGGAACTCGACCCGGTTGCCGTCGCGCGAATACCGCAGGTAAAGCTCGTCCAGGATCACCGGGCTGGGTTCGCGCAGCGCGTCGGCCGCGGCCTGGACGAGTTCGCGGGCCGGGATCGTGGTCGCGGCACGCTTCCAAGTCGCGCGGTCGGCCGCCGGGGCGCCCCAGCCCTGCGGGTGCGCGGGCAGCGCCGCCTCGATCTCGCGCAGGCGGGCGGGTGACGGAGCGGAGCGGGCGGCCGGCTCGGCGGGCATGGTCGCGAGGGGGACCAGAAGCAGTGTCAGCAGGGCGAAGAGGTGCATAGGTCAGTGAATGATGCCGAGCAAGGCGAGCGCCGTGACGGTGCCACGGCCGCCCTCGAGCGGGACGTCCAGGGTTTCGAGTTCGAATTCGTGCCGGCCGGGCGGCAGGTCGTCGGCCACGCACGTGGGGCGGTACCAGCCGTGGTCACCGCACCAAGCGGGACGTTCGCGCGCCGTGACCTGCCAGGCACCGCCATCCACGCGATAGCGCACCTCCGAGGACAGTCGCCCGAAGGAGAAGCCCAGGACCAGGCCGCGGCCCTCGAACGCGAGGCGGAGGCGCGCGCCCGGCACCGTGCTCAGGAGCACGCGGTCCACGCCGGCGCAGGCCGTCCAGCGCCGCAGCATCCAAGGGCCCGCCAGCTCCGGCCGGTCGAGCCCGGCCAGGGAAACCTTTTCCCAGCAACCCGCGTCGAGGGCCGGCGGCAGCGCGGCCGGGCGCGGGGTCGCGGGCGCCGCGCCGAGCGCGGCGGTGCAATGGGCGATGACGGCCTCGGCGTACAGCAGGCTGCCCCGCAGCTCCGGGTGAAGACCGTCCGGGAGCCAGTCGGACCAAGCGAGCCGGCCGCGCCGCACTTCCCGGAGCGCGTGCAAGCCGACCCAGATGGAATCGAGACCGTAGTGGTCGGCGAGCACCTCGAATTCCGCCACGCTGGCAGGCACACGACCGGCATCAAGGTCGGTCAGCATTTCCGGACAGAAAGTGTGGACGAGCACCACGTCGATCCCGGCCGCGAGGAGCTGGCGCAGCGTGCCCTCGCGCGTGCGGCGGCGGCGGGCCGGCGCGGTGCCGTGGTCGTTCACCGCATATTCAACGAACACGAGATCGCACCCGCGGGTGACGATCTCCGGTCCGACGCGGAAGGCCCCGAGATCGCTGCCCGTCGCGCCAATAGCGGCATTTTCCACGACGAGACGGACGCCCGGATGGCGGTCCGCCAGCCAGGCAGTAAAGGGCTCGGGCCAGCGCGTGCCGGTATGGGGCGCGGTGATCGAGCCGCCGAGGAAGCCCACCGTGAGGCGGCCCGCCTCGAGGACCGCTCGAGTGCGGGACCAGGGGCCGCGGTGGCGGCTGACTGGTCCAAGGTCGGGCTGCGTGCTCATCGGGTCACCGGCCGCCGCAGCGTGCGGCCGTCGTTCCAGGTAAATGACTGCACGAGGGTGGTCGTGGGGACACGGGCCTCACCGCGCTCGTTGGTCTCGATCATGCGGATCAGAATCCGCGCCGCGGTGGCCCCTACCTCCACCGAGTTGATCTGCAGCCCGCTCAACGTGTGAGTCGGGTGTTCCTTGTAAAAGAAGGCGATCCCTAATTCTTGCGGTACGCGGAGGCCGATCGAGCGGGCGAACGCGGGCAAGCGATCCTCCTCGGTCAACACAACGTCCGGGCGCTCGCGGCGTACCCACTCGGCGAAAAGCTCCTCATTCCAGCGATCCTCCGGCAGAATCAGCGGGGGAATCTCCTCCCAATCCGGACGCAGCCTCCGTTGTACGAGAAAAACGCCAAGCCGACTGTGGTGCGTGCGGACGTCCTGCGACGCGCGCAACACGAGGCCCGGCCGCCGGTATCCCCGACGTGATACCTCGTCCAACACGCGCTCGATGCCGAAGGCATGGTCGTCGACCACGCGGCTGAGAACCGGGCGGGGGAGCGAATAGTCCAGACTTAACGCGCTAAACTTCGCCCACTCTATGTCGAGGGGTGGAAAATCAACTGGCAGCGGGGCGATGAGCAGGCCCTGAACGTTTTGCGTCCACAGGATGCCGCTGAGTCGTGCCGCAGATATGCCGGGCTCACGCAACCAGACCGGCTCACACACATAGCCGCGCTCCGCGGCGGCCTGTCGCGCACCGGCGAAGCAGCCGGCCGAATAGTCGCTTTCCTTCCATTCATCGCGCCGGGGAAATGCGGTGAGAAAAGCAATCTTCGCCCGGAACGAGTCCTTGTGGCGCCGGTGGCGTTGCGCCATCAGCGCCGAGATCAGCGGATCAGGTCGGTAACCGAGGCGGCGGGCCGCAAGTCGGACCACTCGAATCGTCTCTGCCGACACTTCAGGACTGTTGCGTAACGCCAGCGACACGGCGGTCTGTGAAAGACCCGTCTGCCGCGCGACATCTTTTTGGGTGACCATGACCACGATTGGATGCGGTGGTCGTTGGGGGGCAAGCCGGGAGGCCGGGGTATTCAGACCGGCTGCGTGCGCACGTGATCGAGCAATTCGGCCAAGGGCGCCGTCGCCACGCCACAAACCACGTCACCGCCGCCGTAGTAAAGGTGATAGGTGCCGTTCAGCACCGCGTGGCCGCAGGGAAAGCAGACGCCGTTGTAGAGGCCCTTGGTCTCCCACTCCGCGGTCGGCTCGTATATCGCTCGCCGCGTGCGGTGGGTAACGCGGAAGGGGTCTTCGAGATCGAGCAGCAGCGCGCCGAGGCGGTAGTGCTTGTCGGGCCCGACGGCGTGATAGATCTGCAGCCAGCCGTGAGGGGTCTTGAGCGGGGGGTTGTTCGCGCCGACTTTGAGTTCCCAATCATATTCGGCCTTGGCCAGCAACCTGAGCTGCTTCCAGCCGAGCAGATCGACGTTTGCCGCGATCCAAATCGCGGGCTGAGCATTTGGAAAGCCCTGGCCGTGCCACTGCATCGGACGATGCAAGGTGACCCACTTGCCGCCCACCTGTTCTGGAAAGATGACGACATCGCGCTCGTCGAGCGACGGGTCGGTCAGGCGGCCGGCACGGATCCACTCCTTGAAATCGCGTGTGAGGAATAGGTGCGTCGACGTGAGATTTTGCCTCAATGCGGCGGGGAAATGCGGCGGAAACGCCAGGTGCGGTCGGCGCGCCAGCGCGGCGGGATCCCAGTAGCGCCCGGGCGGGAACGGGCGCGAGGCCACGGTGACGTAATACCAGTCGCCGATCTTAATGATGCGCGGATCCTCGAGGCAGCCGCCGTCCGGCGTGTTGGGCAGCGGGGAGGCGACCGGGTTGCCGGGGTCGCGCTGGAAATGGATGCCATCGCGGCTGCGGGCAAGGGCCAGATGCACGCGGTGGTCGGCGTCATCACCCGCGGCGCGGTAGAGGAGCAAGACCTCGCCCGCGACGTCGTCATACCAAGCGGCGGGGTTGGTGGCCACCAGGGACTCCCAAGCGAGCGTCGGATCGGGGCGAAGGATCGGGTTGGCCGGGTGACGGGAGAGCTGAAAATCGGCTAGATAGGACATGGCAGGGGGCGGAGTGGGAGAAAATGAGGGCGGAACACGACCCCGAAACGTGTTCCGCCCCTATTGAACCAACCTTGCTACCCTTAGAACTTGTAGTCGGTGCTGAGGCGGAACGTGCGGTACTCGCCGAATGTGAAACCTTCGGACACGTAGTTTTTGTCAAAGAGGTTTCCGACGTTGAGTCGCACGACGATGGTCCGCTTGTCGGCCAGCTTGAAATCCTTGGCGAGAGTCATCCAGTGCACCAGGTAGGGATCGCTGCGGCGCGTCAGGGAATTGAGGCCGTTGTTGAGATCCAGGATGGTGTCGTTCTTGTAGGTGAACCCGTAGCCGAGGCGCAGGCCGGCGACCTTGCTGTGCTGAAACGTGTAGTTCAGCGAGAAGGTGCCGGACTTTTCCGGAGCGCGGGGCAGCTCGCGACCGATCTTGAACTGCTCGTTGGCGGCCGCGCCGGTGATCTTGCCGTTGTAGTAGGCGTAACCCAAGCGGACATCGAAGGCCTTGGTCGGCTTGTAGGTGGCCTCGAACTCGAAACCCTTGCTCTCCTCACCCGGCGAGAGGACGCCATAGGTGCGCGGGGGCTGGAACGAGAAGTCGGTGAACTGGCGGCCGACGTTCGTGCGCTTCTGCGAGAAGACCGTCAGCGTCGTGCGCAGCTTGTCGCTCCACACCGACTTCACGCCGCCCTCAAGGCCCTTGGCCTCCTGCGGGGGCAGGAACTGGTTGTTTATGTCGAGCAGGAACTGCGGCGCGTAGCTGGTGCTGTAGTTGGCGAACAGCAGGTGCTTTTTCTCGCGGTCCACCATGAAGCCGAGGCCGAACTGGTAGATCGGGGTCGAGCCGAGCTCGATCTTCACCTTGCTCTGCTGGTTGTAGTTCTGGATCAGCTTGCCTCGGGCGTATCCGAGGAGCATCTGCACGCGGTCATCGTAAGCCGAGAGAACCTCGCTGATGCGGGTGTTGCTCCAGGTGCTGGTGAAGCGCTGCGGGCCGCGGAAGAGCCGCCACGGGTTATTGGGATCGGTCACAGTCGGGATCTCGTACGCATTGCCGCCGAGCGTGTTGGAGGGCTCGATGGAGTTAGTGACGTAGTTGTTCCTCGGGAACGGCGCGTAGTCCGAGGCCACCGTGTCGCGCGTGGCCAAGCCCGTGACCGGGTCATAGCCAATATTCAGCGTGAAGAGGTTGAGCGTCGCGCCATTTTGGTACGTGCGCCACTGCTTGAAGTAGTAGTCGTTGGTGTTCCACTCATAGCCGAGCACGGTGCGGGACTTGATCGGGCCGAATTCGTACTCGAAGAGCAGGTCGCCCTTGTAGCCGCTGATCTGGTTGCCGTCCTGGTCCTCCACGCCGAACCATGGCGTCGGGGTCACGCGAAATGGATCGCCCCCGCCCGGAGTCACCTGGTCGCGGTCGCGGCCGTTCTGCGAATAGACGCCGCGGAAGGTGATGTTTTCCGTGATGCGGGACGTGAGATCCGCGGTCCAGTTCGTCATCTTGTTGTTCGCATTTGCGTAGGGGCCGAAGGTGTAGTTGGTCGCCCGACCCAGGCCGCGCTTGTTCTTGTCGACCACTTCCTTGGTCTGGCCCGGCGGGACCCAGACGATCGGCTGTAGCGCACCGAAGTTGGTCTCGATATCGAGATACTCGTACTCGATGGTGAGTTCCGTGTTCGGGAAGACGCGCCAGAGCATCGAGGGGTTGATCGAGACGACGGTGTTGGAAAACCACTTCGTGTCGCGCTCGTTGTACGTGTAAGACATCGGGAGACGGAAGCCCAGCTTGCCGGGGATCAGAGTGTAATCGACGTCCGTCATGGCCCGCTGGAAGGCGTAGTTGCCCAAGACGGCCGTGACCGTGCCATGCGCGCCGGTGGAATTGCGCAGGCGCGGCCGCTTCGAGATGTAGTTGATGACGCCACCCGGGTCATTCTGCCCGTACAGGATTGAGTTCGGGCCGCGGATGATTTCCACGCGGTCGACGCCGGTCATGTCGTAGAGCCGGCCGCCGGGGGCGAAACCGTTGCGGCGGGGGAGCACAGTGAAGCCGCGCGAGGCGTACTGCTGGTTGCCGCCGGCGCCCTCGGAGGTCTGGTTGTTCTGCGCCGCCAGCCCGGGCACGATCTTGGTCAGATGGTCGCCGTTGAGGACCATCAGGTCCTTCATCAATTCGGCGCTGAAGACCGAAATGGCCATCGGGGTCTGCTCGAGCGGCCTGGATACCAAGGTGCCCGAAGTCGATTCCGTGATATCGCCGCCTTCCGTGGCGGTGACCACGAAGGGGGAGAGCGTGACCACCTCGTCTTCTGCGGCTTCGCTCGGACTGGGCGCGGTCTGCGCCAGTAAGGTTCCGGCGGAAAAAGCGGACAACAGGCCCGCGACAACATACCTGGCTAATGATTTCATGTGGGTTAGGGGGTAAGGGGTAAGGGACCAGCCGCGCGTGGCGCGGCACTTCAGACTTCGCCCCCTAGGTAGCCGTGAAGCCCCGGCCAGCAATCCCTGCATGGCTAATATCGATTAGACCCAGAGGGACACACGCTCTGGCCCTTCACCGCCCGGCACTGGGCGCACCGGCCACCCTTGAGCCGCGACCGGGCAAGCCGCAAAATCCGCACCAGCGCTCCGCGCTGCCAGACCTCACCTACGGTGACACCGATGAGTTCCGAAACTCTCAGCCGGTTTCCAAGCCAAGCACGAGATGCCCGCGATTGCGGGAACTCTCGGCCGCCAGCACTGGCTCCAGCCGCATCTGATCGAGTTCGCTCGGGCAATCGCATCTGTTCATGCCCCAGAGGTGCAAAACCGCCCGGGCTCCCGTCCGCATCCCGTCCTCCTTCCCCTCCCCCCGCCAGCTCGCACGCCCGATCTGGTGGGACACTGCAAAAGCAGGATAGAGCCAGCCGATTGCGCTGCACACCTCAACTCAATTGAACGCCCCTTTGGGCAACACGCCCTCAAGACACAATCTCTTTAGATTTCCCCTATTTCACACGCCCGTGCCATTCCCCGCCCGGCAGCACTGTTTTCCAATGGAGACTTAATTGATCTCTCCATTCGAGGAGATGCGCAAGCGACGCGGTGTCGTTTCTTGGCTTTTATGCAGATGAAATAAGGGCCTTCAGGACTACATTCAACACGGGCAGACTGCGAGGGCGCGAGGCGCCCGGCAGACTTCGCGACCGTATCTGAGCGCAAAGGTCTTTCAGCCTAGATATCTCGCCCGAGGCATCAGGCATACTGCTTAAATATCTGGATTAAAGGTTTGTCTCTCTGACCCCATGGACACGTCTGCAATTTACATTACTTAAATCGTCCAAGTCCCGACTCGCCGCTTATCCCCCGATTTTTAATGGTCGGTCAGAACCCTGATTTAAGCCGGGCATTTTCAGCTCTCGCAAAGTGCTCACCCCAGTGAGATAGCGAAAGCGCTTAAATTAACAAGGCTGGGTTCTTTTTGAATTAAATTGGCGGCGCGGAGGGGGATCGAACCCCGCGGGCTATCATCCGCCGGCACCTTGCGCGGCCGCGCCGTAACCAGAGACCGTCAGCCTATCTGGCCTCTTCAACCACTCAATCCTGCATCGCACCCGCCAACACGTCTGAAGCGCCCGTGGAGGACGCGATGAGCAGAACTTACGGATAACCCACCTTGTCCCGATCATCGATCAGCAGCACGCGTTGGCGGATCAGCTGCTCCAGCACCACCTTCACCTGCTCCTTGGTGAGATCGTTGCCGTCGAAGGTTGCGATGACATGCTCCAGCGTCGAACGCTTCCGCGGCCGCACGGTTCCCTGCCGGATCTGCTCGATCAGTTTTTCCAACCGCACGACCGGCGCATCGCGCCGCACGGGAATCGGCAGATAGAGCGAGGGGAAAACGACATGCCGCGTGACGTCCATGCCGCGCGAAGCCAGATGACGGAGCAGTGGCTCGAAATCCTCGGCCTGGGAAACGATGTGGAACTGCGCCTGGGGGTGCTCCTTCACAGCCAGACCGAGCTGGTAGGCCAGGGCCAGGTCGAAGGCACTCCGCCCGGCCACGCCCACCTCGACGAGCTCGATCTGCCCGTTCAAGCGGTGAATCTGCCGCACCAGCGCCAAGTCGAGACGCTGCTGCCGTGTGCCGATCAGCAGCACCACCCGCACGGGCTTGCCCTCTATGCCGGCAAAATCCACGTCCGGCACGTTTTCAAAATCCACCAGGACGATATGCTCGAAGGGGATCATGGTTGGCGGCTGGGCTGGCTCCGGGAATCAGCGGCCCGCCTTGGGCTGAACGTCGAGGGTGAGCCAGACCGGGCGGTGATCGCTCGCATCCACGGTGCCGGGGCCGTCGTGGATGGTGGCGCGGTTGCCGACAACATGTGATTTCAAACCGGGGGAAACCATCAGGTAGTCGATGCGGCTGTATTGGTCCTCGCGCCTGAAGAAATGCGTCCAGAGATGTCCGCGCGAATCGGCGGCGCGCACCAGCTCGCCCACGACCAGGTCGCCGCGTTTCTGCAGCGCGCGCACCGGGCGGGTGCTGCGGGTGTCGTTCCAATCGCCGACCACGAGGAACTTCGCCTGGGCCGGATCGGGGAAACGGGTCAGCACCAGATCGCGCACAGCCTCGGCCTCCAGCGACCGTTGGAGGAGGGATTCCGGATCGTCCTTCCGCTCGGTGTATTTGCTCTTCAGGTGGACCACGAAAATCGAAACGTCGCCCTGGTCGGTGGCAATGATCACCTCCAGCGCGCCCCGCCGGACCTTGGCCGGCTGGTCGAAATAGGTGAAGGGCACGTCCGCGTGGGGCTTTACCTCCTTGAAGGGCACCTTCGACAACACCGCCACATGGCGGTTAGCGTCAGGACCGTCGAGCACAACGGTGTGCGGGTAATCCTGTCCGGCCGCTTTCAACTCCCGCTGAAATTCGTCCAGGTAGGACTTGGTTCCCATCTCCTGCACGGCGAGCACGTCGGGGGCGATGGCGCCGATCACCTGGGTGAGCGCGACGCGCTCATTCTCGGGTTTCGGATAGGACTCACGGTAGACGCCGTCCACCATGCGGTTCGCAAGCGTGTAGTTTTCGACGTTGTAGGTGGCGACCTTGAGGGCCGCCTGCGCGACGGCGCAGAGGAGGAGAAACAGGACCGGGAGGCGGAGCGTATTCATAAGATCAGGTGCCGAGGGCCCGCTCGCGTTCCACGAGCGTGGGGTGCGAGTAATAGACGGCGCTGTAGAGCGGGTGCGGCGTGAGGTTGGAAAGATTCCTCTGCGAGAGCTTGCGCAGCGCCCCCGAGAGCGGGGCGGCCCCGCCCATGGCATCGCGAGCAAAGGCGTCGGCCTCGTATTCGTGCTTGCGCGACACCCAGTTGCCGATGGGCGAGAACCAGAAGGTCGCCAGTCCGCCCAGCAGGCCGAAAAGCAGGAATGTCGCCGCCGTCGCGCCGGCTGGCAGGCCGAGAGCGGTGTTGAACCACGGCGCCTGGCTCAGCCACGCGATGACCGCAAAGGCCCCGAGTTGCAGCAACGCCATCGTCACGAGCCGCTGCGGAATATGGCCGCGGCGGTAATGCCCGATCTCGTGCGCCAACACCGCCTCGAGTTCGGTCTGGGAGAGCTGGTTCATCAGCGTGTCGAAAAGCACGATGCGCCGAAAACGACCGAAACCCGTGAAGAAGGCGTTGGAATGGGCCGAGCGCTTCGAACCGTCCATCACCTCGATCGTCTTGGCGCGGAAACCGGTGCGATCCGACAGCGCCAGCAGGCGGGTGCGGGCATCACCCTCGGGGAGCGGCGTGAGTTTGTTGAAGAGTGGCAAAATGAGCTTCGGATAAAGCACGAGCATCAGCAGCTGGAAGCCGAACAGCAGCCCGAAGCCCCAGACCCACCAGAACGGTCCCATCTTGCCGACAAGGGCCAGCAATGCCCACGCGAGCGGAAACCCGATCAGGAGGCCGAGCAGCGTGGATTTGACCTGGTCGCTGATCCACAGCTTGAGCGTGCTCTGGTTGAACCCAAAACGCGCTTCCAGCCGGAACTGCGCCCACCAGGCCAGCGGCAGACCGGGCAGGCCGAGTAAAATCATCGTGGCCACGAGAAACAGCGAGCCGCTCCACGCGGCACCCGGTGCCATCGCGTCGAACTTCGCCCACAGCCAGGGCAACAATCCGCTGAACAGGACCACACCCAGCAAGACCGCGTCAAAGATCAGTTCGATCGAACCGAAACGGCTTTTCGCCAGCGTGTAGTCGGTGGACTTGGCGTAGGTCGTGGCATCCATCACCTCCCCCAGCGCCGGAGGCACCGCCCCGGCGTTGCGCCGCACTTCCGCGCGGTTGAGGGCCTCGAGCCCAAGCTGGGCGAGGAGCCTCGCGACGATCAGACCTATTACCGTCAGGGGCAGCCAATGCATGGCTTTAGTGGACTCCGATTGGGGGCCCGCGCCAGCCTAAACCGCTGGCTGCCAGTCGTCCGGCAAAGATTGATTGAAATGCCCCGCCCCGGGCGCACAGTGACAGCGTGGATTCTGACAAGACCGCCAAACTCAGTTTCGAGGCCGCGCTGGCCAAGCTCGAGACCATCGTTGACTCGATGGAATCGGGCGAAGTGCCGCTGGCCGAGCTCCTCGCCAAATACGAGGAGGGCTCCAAGCTCCTCAAGGTGTGCGAAAGCCGCCTGAAGGACGCCGAGCTGAAGATCGAGAAGCTTAAGAAGGCGAAGGACGGCAGCGCGACCTTCGAGGCCTTTGAATCCACCCGCGCGGAGTAACCGCCTGCGGCCCCCACCACGATGAGCAATTCCGCGTCCGTCCCCACCCTCCTTTCCCGCATCGCCGGCCCCGCCGACGTCAAAGCCCTCGCGCCCGAGCAACTTCCGCAGCTCGCGCAGGAAATCCGCGACGAACTCATCGAGGTCACCTCGCGCAACGGCGGCCATGTCGGTCCCAATCTCGGCGTGGTCGAGCTGACCATCGCGCTGCACCGCGTGTTCAACACACCCGACGACCAGTTTGTGTTCGACGTCGCCCACCAGGGCTACGTGCACAAGCTCCTCACCGGCCGCGGCGGCGACTTCTTCGCCAAGCTCCGCAAGACCGGCGGCGCCTCGGGCTTCCTCTACCGCAGCGAGAGCCCGCACGACGCCTTTGGCGCGGGCCACGCCGGCACCGCCCTCTCCGCCGCCCTCGGCATGGCCACGGCCCGCGACCTCCGCAACTCGCCCGAACACGTCATCGCCGTGTGCGGTGACGCCGCCTTCACCTGCGGCGTGACGCTCGAGGCGCTCAACAACGTCGTCGCTTCGACCAAGCGCCTCATCGTCATCCTCAACGACAACGAGTGGTCCATCGCCAAGAACGTCGGCGCCATCGCGAGCTACCTGAACAAGCTCAGCACCAACCCGACCTACAACAAGATGCACCACGACGTGGAGAGCTTCTTCAAGAGCTTCCCCGCCGGCGTGGAGATGAACCGGGTTTACAACAAGTGGAAGCGCGAGACGAAGGACTTCTTCGTCGAGTCCTCCCTCTTCGAGAAGTTCGGTCTGCGCTACCTCGGCCCCGTGGACGGCCACAACCTCGACGCGTTGGTCAAGAACCTGGAGTTTGCCAAGCACTGTGACGTGCCCGTGCTCATCCACGTGCAGACCAAGAAGGGCAAGGGCCTCGACGCCGCCCTCGCCCACCCCGAGAAATTCCACGGTGCCAGCCCCTTCGACCCCGAGACCGGCGAGAGCGTGAAGGCCATTCCCGGCACGCCGCCCAATTACCAGGACGTCTTCGGCTCGGCCCTCTCCCGCTTCGCCCGGGCCAACCCGAAGGTGCTCGGCATCACCGGCGCCATGCCCAGTGGCACCGGGCTCTCGCAGCTCGCCAGGGAAGTGCCTGCGCAGTTCTTCGACGTCGGCATCGCCGAGGAACATGCTGTGCTCTTCGCCGCCGGCCTCGCGACCAAGGGCTTCCGCCCGGTCTGCGCGATCTACTCGACCTTCCTCCAGCGCGCCTACGACATGGTCATCCACGACGTCGCGCTGCAGAACCTGCCCGTGACCTTCTGCATGGACCGTGCCGGCCTCTCGCCCAACGACGGCCCGACCCACCACGGCCTCTTCGACGTGAGCTACCTCCGCTGCGTGCCCAACGCCACGGTCATGCAGCCCAAGGACGAGGACGAACTCGTGGACATGCTGCACACGAGCCTGCACCTGCCCGGCCCCGGTTTCATCCGCTACCCGCGCGGCGCCGGCACCGGCGCGCCGGTCAAGCACGAGCCCGCCCTCATTCCGGTCGGGCACGCCGAGACGCTCAAGGTTGGCACCAACATCATCATCTGGGCCCTCGGCTCGATGGTGCCCGACGCCCTCAAGCTCGCCCAGCGTCTCGAGCGCGAGGAACACATCTCCGTCGGCGTCGTGAACGCCCGCTTCGTCAAGCCGCTCGACCGCACCCTCCTGCTCAGCCAGGCCGCCGTCGTCCCGCTCATCGTGACGATGGAGGACAACGTCCTTGCCGGCGGTTTCGGCAGCGCCGTCCTCGAGGCCCTGCAGGAAGCGCACTGCCCCACGCCCGTCGAGCGCATCGGCTGGCCCGACAAGTTCGTGGAGCACGGCAGCAGCGTGGAAATTCTCCGCGCCAACTACGGCCTCGCCCCCGACGACATCTTCGCCCGCGTCAGCGCCCGCTGGCGCAGCCTGCAGTCGGACCACCAGCCCACCGCCGACGTGCGCTAAACCGGCGGGCTTCTGTCTCCGCATCGTTTGCCCAAGCCTCTCCGTCCGGAGCGGCAAATTTTTGACACGGTTGGCCGGGAATAGGCTTGTGACAGTTCCGCCCCGAAAGCTAACTGTCAGACCGCCATGATCGTCACGACCGCCCAACTCTTCAAACACGCCTACGGCAAATATGCCGTCGGCGCCTACAACATCAACAACGCCGAGCAGGCCATGGGCCTGTTCCGCGGCGCCATCGAGTCCCAGGCGCCGTTCATCATCCAGATTTCCAAGGGCGCACGGGCTTACACCGACAAGCGCATGCTCGAGGCCATCATCCGCTCGGCCGGCGAGATTTTCCCGGAGGCCATCTTCGCGGTCCACCTCGACCACGGCGACGAGCAGACCTGCTACGAGTGCATCGATTCCGGCTTCTTCAGCTCCGTGATGATCGACGCCTCCCACGACCCCTTCGACAAGAACGTCGAGATCTCGAAGCGCGTTGTGGACCGCGCCCACGCCAAGGGCATCTCCGTCGAGGCCGAACTCGGCATGCTCGGCGGCGTCGAGGAGGACATCAAGGTCGAGGACGGCCACGCCACCCTCACCAACCCGGCCGAGGCCGAGGAATTCGTCAAGCGGACCGGTTGCGACTCCCTCGCCTGCGCCATCGGCACCTCGCACGGCGCCTTCAAGTTCAAGGGCAAGCAGAGCCTCCACTTCGACGTGCTCGAGAAGATCAAGGCCCGCATGCCCGGCTTCCCGCTCGTCATGCACGGTTCCTCCAGCGTTCCGCAGGACGAAGTCGCCCGCATCAACGCCGCCGGCGGCCAGATCAAGGACTCCATGGGCGTGGACGTGAACGAGTATCTCCCCGCCGCCAAGCTCGGCGTCACCAAGATCAACATCGACACCGACGGCCGCCTCGTCTGGACCCGTGTCCACCGCGAGTTCTTCCGCGACAAGCCCGCCGAGTTCGATTTCCGCCCCCCGGGCAAGATCTTCATCGCCGAATACGCGAAGTTCATCGCCTCGCGCAACAAGCTCCTCGGCAGCGCCGGCCAGCTGGCCGACCTCCGCCAGAGCCTCGGCAAGTAAGCCTTCACTGGAATCGCCTTAAGAAAAACGCCGCCCACACCGGGCGGCGTTTTTCTTTGGGCAGCAGGCCGGAAACTTCCGGCCGGTCGTTCTGCTACCAGCGCCCCCGAGCTTTTGGACTGTCATGGCGAAAGGGCGAAGTAAGCCGGTTGTCTGCGGTGGTTTCGGCGAATGACATGCTGGCCACCTTGCCACCACGCCCCGGCGCTGTGCGCCACCCCTCCATGATGGCGAAAATCCCCTCTCGAGAGGGGTGCCCGCAGGGCGGGGTGTGGCTAGGCATCGAATGCTCTCAACGCCCCCCGGTCTTGTCATGAGCAGGCGCGAAGCGACGAAGCCATCCCGCTGGATCGCTACGGCCCGCGATGCGGGCCGCGCGAGGACAATAGTCTAAAAGCGACGGACATTTGTTATTTGTCCGCCCGAACGGCGAAGTCCGGCTCAGGAATCGAAACCCAGGGCGTTGATCACGGCCTCGTAGGTGATCCGGCCGTTGCGGGTGTTGATGCCCTTGGCCAGGCCCTTGTGCTCCGCCAGCGCCCGCTCGACGCCCTTTTGCACCATGAGGGCCACGAAGGGTTCCGTCGCCTGCGTGAGCCCCATCGTCGAGGTGCGGCCGACCAACGCCGGCATATTGGGCACCGCGTAATGGATCACGCCGTTCTGCTTGTAGGTGGGGTTCTCGTGCGAGGTGGCGTGAATGGTCTCGATGCAACCGCCCTGATCAATGGCGATGTCCACGATCACGCTGCCCGGCTGCATCTGCGCGACCATCTTCCGGGACACCACGATCGGGGCCTTGGCCGCGGGAATCAGCACGGCGCCGATGAGCAGGTCGGCCTCAGCCACCTGCTGTTCGATGTTGGCGGGATTGGACACAAGCGTGACGACCTTGCCCCGGTATTCCTGGTCGATGACCTCGAGTTTGCGGGTGTCCAGATCCAGCACCGTCACGCGCGCGCCCATGCCGGCGGCCATGCGGACGGCGTGTGCGCCGGAGTTGCCCGCGCCCACGACGACCACATGGCCCGGCATGGTGCCGGGTATGCCGCCGAGCAGCATGCCCGAGCCGCCCAGCTGCGACTGAAGCAGATACGCCCCGATCTGGATCGAGAGACGGCCGGCCACCTGCGACATGGGCTTCAGCAGCGGAAACTGGCCGTCCGGGCCCTCGACGGTCTCGTAGGCCAGCCCCAGGATGTTTTTCCGGCAAAGCTCCCGCGCCAGCTCCGGGCAGGCGGCAAGATGCAGGTAGGTGAAGACTGTCTGCCCTTCCCGCATCAGCGTGAACTCGCTTTCCTGCGGCTCCTTTACTTTCAGGATGAGGTCAGCGGTCTTCCAGACCTTGGCGGCCGAGGAGACCACGGCGGCGCCAGCGGTCCGATATTGCTCGTCGGTGAAACCCGCGCTGATCCCCGCCCCCTTCTCGAGCACGACCTTGCCGCCGAGTGAAGTCACGCGGCGGCAAAGACTGGGCGTCATGGAGACGCGCGTTTCACCGATTTTGATTTCTTTGGGAACTCCGATAGTCATTTGTCGCTTATGACACAGGCTTCGCGACCGGAGGCAATGCCGGAAGCGGGTTAATCCCCCGCCCCAATCCGCCGCACCCTCCCGAACTCAGACCCGGATGCCGCGCACCCAATCGCGATTCGCCAGATGCCACTCGACGGTGCGGCGAAACCCTTCTTCGGCGGGGACGGTCGGCGACCAGTTGAGCAGGCGCTTCGCCTTGGCGATGTCGGCCCAGGTTTCCTTCATGTCCGCGGTGCTGGGCGGCTGGCCGGCTATCTTCGCCGCCTTTCCGAGCACCTTTTCGATGAAGCCGATGACCGTGAGCAGGGAGAGCGGGTTGCGGCCGCCGCCAAGATTGATCACTTCACAGCCCAGCGGCTTGAGCGCGAGCACGGTGCCTCGGGCGATGTCGTCCACAAAAGTGAAATCGCGCGCCTGCGAGCCGTCGCCGAAGAGCGTGATCGGCGTGCCCTCGTCGATCCACTTGATGAAACGGAACGGCGCCATGTCCGGCCGGCCGGCCGGGCCGAACACCGTGAAGTAGCGGAGCATCGTCACGTCGAGGCCGTGCTGCCGGTGATAGTCACGGGCGAGCAGCTCGGCCTGTTTCTTCGTCTCGGCGTAGGGCGACTGCGGCGCCTCGACCGGGGATTCCTCCGTGAAGGGCATCGGGCAACCGGCATAAAGCGACGAGCTCGAGGCGAGCACATGTTTCCTCACGCCGAACCGGCGCTGACACTCGAGCACGTTGCGTGCGCCCTCGATGTTGGTGCGACGGTAGAGTTCGGGCTCAGCCAGACTGGCCCGCACCCCGGCGCGGGCCGCGAGGTTGATCACCGCCTCAAAGCGGTGCGCGGTAAACACGCGCTCCAAGGCGGGCAGATTTTCGATGTCCCCCGGTTGCCAGACAAAGCCGGGCTGGGTGCGCAGGCGGGCCAGCCGCCACTCTTTCAGGCGGACGTCGTAATAGTCGTTGAGGTTGTCGAGGCCCACGACCGTGTGCCCCTCCGCGAGCAGCAATTCGCTGACTCTGGAGGCAATGAACCCCGCCGCACCGGTGACGAGAAAGGTCGCCATGAATCAGGCCTTCAGCGCAGAGAAATCCGCCCGCACCATCTGCCGGGCGACGTCAGTTCCAACGGTGGCGGGCTGCCAGCCGAGCTTCCGGCGCGCCAGCCGGGCGTCGCCCACGAGCGTCGTGGACTCGATGGGCCGGTAGAACTTCGGATCGACGCGCAGCACGATAGCGCCGGTGTCGGTGCGCCGCGCGATTTCCGCGCGCCCCTTGCCGGAGAATTTCAGCCTGAGGCCCAGCTCCGCGAAGGCGGCGGCGGCAAAGTCCCGCACGGCGGTCGCCCGGCCGGTGGCGAAGATGTAATCGCGGGCGGTCCCCGCCTGCAGCGACCGCCACATCACCTCGACGAATTCCGGGGCCCAGCCCCAGTCGCGCTTGGCGTCGAGGTTGCCGAGCACGATCTCCTTCTGCTGGCCGGCTGCGATGCGCGCGGCCCCGAGGGAAATCTTGCGGGTCACGAAATTCTCCCCGCGTCGCGGCGACTCGTGGTTGTAGGCGATGCCGTTGACGGCAAAGAGCCCGTAAGCCTGCCGGTAAACCCGGCACATCTGCGCGGCAAAAGCCTTGGCGCAGCCGTAGGGGTTCACCGGATTGACCGGGGTGGATTCGTCCTGCGGTGCCCGGTCGGGCGCACCGAACAGCTCGGAACTGGCCGCATGGTAGAACCGCACCGGCTGGGCGAGATCGCGCAGGATCTCCAGCAGCGCGAGCGTGGCCGTGGCGTTCTCCTCGCTGGTGACCTCCGGAATCTCGAAGCTCAGGCCCACGTGGCTCTGCCCGGCCAGGTGGTAAACCTCCCGCGGCGCAACCTTCTGCACGATGCGGCGCAACGACGTGTGGTCGGTGAGGTCGCTGTAGTGCAGCGTCAGCCGGTTCCGCCCGGCGCCGGCGCGCAGGTGCTCGATGCGCGACCGGTTGAACATGCTCGCGCGCCGCACGACCCCGTGGACGTTGTAGCCCTTCCCGAGCAGCAGCTCGGCCAGGTAGGATCCATCCTGGCCGGTGATGCCGAGGATAAGGGCGGTTTTTTGACGCGAAAGACGGGACATCGCCGCCAGCAAGACAAGTCGGCGCGCGAATTCAACCCCGCGTGTGCGGACTCACTTCCGGCGGGCGGCCAGCCACTTTTTCATGTCGGCCAGGGGACGGGTGGTCAGAACCTGCTCCTTCGTCAGCCAGCCCTTCCGGGCCGCGCCGACCCCGGTCTTGTAATAGTCCAGCTGCGCCGTGCGGTGGGCATCGGGATTGATGCTCGTGAGCAGACCCTTCTCCGCCGCCTTGCGCCAGTGCCGCCAGTCCATGTCGAGGCGCATCGGCGAGGCGTTGAGCTCGATGGCCACACCGTTCGCGATGGCCGCGTCCACGATCCGGTCCACCTCCACGTCGTAGCCTTCACGCTCCAGCAGCAGCCGCCCGGTGAGGTGTCCGAGCATCGTGACGTGCGGGTGCTCGATGGCCTTGATGATGCGCTGCGTCATCACCTCGCGCTCCTGCCGGAACGACGAATGCACCGACACGACGACGTAATCCAGTTGCGCGAGCATCGCGTCCGAAAAATCCAGCCGCCCGTCGGGCAGGATGTCGCACTCGGTGCCGCTGAAGACCCAGGTCTTGAACTTCTTCGACTCGTTCAGCCGCTTGATCTCGGCGATCTGCTGCTCCAGCCGCGCCTCGTCGAGGCCGCGCGCCTGAAAACTCGATTTCGAATGATCGGCGATGCCGAGGTATTCCATCCCCAGCGCCTCGGCCGCGGCGGTCATCTCCTCCAGCGTGTTGTGTCCGTCGGACGCCGTCGTGTGGTTGTGAAACACGCCGCGAATGTCGGCCTCGGTGACGAGTTCGGGCAGCTTCCTCTGCTCCGCGGCTTCAACTTCCCCGCGACCCTCGCGCAATTCCGGTGGAATAAACTCCAGCCCCAGGTGACGGAACAGGTCTGCCTCCGTCTTCGCCGCCAAACTCTTCGGGCCGGTGGCGCCCGCTTTCTTTGCCTCGGCCGTCGAGCCATGCTTGTCCTCCGCCGGAAACAGCCCCCACTCGCTCAGGCTAAGGCCGCGCTCCAGCGCGCGCTGCCGCATCTGGACGTTGTGGTCCTTCGAGCCGGTCAGGTGGTGCAGCGTGAAGACAAACTGCTCCGGCGGCACCAGCCGCAAGTCGGCCTGCAGGCCCGACTCCAGCCGCACGCTGGCCTTCAGGTCGCCGCGCGCGGTGACTTCCTTGACATGCGGCTGGCTGACAAACCACTCCACCACGGGCGACGGCTCGGTCGTGGCCACGAGAAAATCCAGGTCTCCCACCGTCTCCATGCGCCGCCGCAGGCTGCCGCAGGATTCCACCTGCTGCACCGCCGCCAACGCCCGCAAACCCGCCAGAATCGGCGCGCCCGCCTCCTGCGCCTCGAGCCAGAGATGCCGCCGTCCGTAGGCTTCGCGGTTGCGGATGCCGGACAAAATTTTCTCCTGCGACTTGTCACCAAATCCCTCCAAAGCGGCCACCTGCCCCGCCTCGCACGCCGCCTTGAGCTTCTCGATCGAATCGGCGCCCAGCTTGTCCTGCAACGCACGGATCTTCTTCGTGCCCAGACCGGGAATGGAAAGCAGGTCCACCAAGCCGGCCGGAACCGAGGCCTTAAGCTTTTCGTGGAACTCCAGCCTCCCCGTGCGATGCAGCTCCGTTATTTTCTGCGCCAACGCCTCACCGATGCCCTTGACCTCCTCCAGCGTGCCGGCCTCGACGCGCCGGGCAATTTCATCCTCGGTCATGCCTTCGAGCAGGCGCGCGCCCGACTGGTAGGCGCGGGTCTTGAACGGATTCTCGCCCTTCAGCTCCAGCAGCGTGGCGATGTCGGTCAGAACGGCGGCAATCTCGGTCTTGTTCATGCGGGAGTGTTAACCACTGAACACACGGAACACACGGAATGCCAATCAGAACAGCCTTACTCTGCTGAATGTGGCCCGTCCTTGCGCTCTTCCAGAAATTTCCGATCCAATGCATCCTTGTCGCGCCACCCCTGTTTGAATCGGAGCATCAGCTCGGCGTTGGCAAAGGGCACCGCAACGCCGTCAACTTCATGCCAGTCAACAAACCTTTCCGCTTCCTCATAGGCGATGCCGGTAGCTTCCGTCATCAAATCCACGGTGATAGTGTCGTTGACGCGCACCACGACCCACTCCGAAAGATCCTCATCCTCGGCCAGCTCCTTCACCGCCTTGTCCGGAAGTATTTCCAAAGCACGCCGCACCAGTCTCTGGTTAGCCATGTCCCGGGCGATAAGCAGGTCCAGGTCATCCGTGGCCCGGATGAAACCGAGACGGTTGATCGCCACCCCTCCAATGACGATATAGCGGGCACCCAGCCGGTTCAGTTCCCGGGCCAAGGCGGTCAGATCCCGGTCATCGGGCGGGCGGGTCAGCCCGGCTGGCGGATTTTCGTCTTCCATGCGTTAGCTTCTTCCCAAGTGCGGAAACGCAGGACGCCTGGCTTCACCGCGCGCAGGGGAGCTACCGCAGCCGCTCGGCGTTGATTTCTGCCGAACCGCTCCATCGGAGTCGCCTTGATGGAGCCGACCACGAGCATTTCGCCCTTCTTTGTCATGCTGGCACTATCGTCCAAACCACGACGCGGTCAAGAACCGGCCATGAATCAGGATAGCAACCGCGCCACCTCCGCCCGGTTGACTTTGCCGACCGCGTTCAGCGGCCAGTTCTCCACGGGCAGGTAACGCTTGGGCCGCTTGTAGGCGGACAGGCTGGATACGATGCTCCGTTGCACCTTCGCCAAATCCGGACAGGTGGATGCCGGATAGGCCGCCACCACCGCCTGCCCCCATTCCGGGTCCGGCACCCCGACCACAACCACGTCGGAAAACTCATCCGTTTCGCGCAAGGCCCTTTCCACCTCCGCCGGGTTCACCTTCTCGCCGCCGGTGATGATGACCGCATCGCTGCGGCCGAGCACGTGCAGGTGCCCTTGCGGATCAACGTGACCCAGGTCGCTGGTCTTGAACTCACCCGGGGTCCGCCACTCGGGATAGTAGCCGCGAAAGAGCGATTCACCGCCAATCGAAACCACCCCGTTCTCCGCGACGGCCACACGCGCATGCGGCAGCGGGGCTCCGCTGCTGCGCGCACCCGACAAAAAATCCTCGGGTCGCAGCGCCGTGACCATCGCCGCAGTCTCGGTCATGCCATAGCCGGGCGACAGGCGCAACCCGAGGGCGGCCGCTCGGTCCAGCAGACCCGGTGTCGCCGCCGCACCGCCCAGGAAAATAATCCTGTATTCCTTCAGCCACGCGACCGCCGCCGGATTGCGCAGCAGGCGTTCCAGCTGGGTCGGCACCAGCGAGATCACCCAACCGTCGGGCTTGGCGGGCAGCGGGAGCAGGTCGCCGCCCTCAAGCTGCTTCCAGTCCAGCGGCACATACTCGCCTCCGGTCAATGCGCAGCGCAGCCACGCCATGAGCCCGCTCACATGATGCAAGGGCAGGACGCCGACGGCATTCACCCGCTCGACTCCAAAGTGGCGGGTGAAACCCCGAACCGCCGCCGTGATTGTCTGCTCGTCGTGCCGCGCAAACTTGAGCTGACCGCCACTGCCGCCCGTCGGGATCATCAGCCAGCCTTCGGGTGTCTTGGTGAAGCGGTTTTCCATCGGCATCTGCCGCAGGGCTTCGATCCGCGCCGCCTCCCCGGCCCCCCCGTTGGGATCGCACAAAAACACCTCCGTAAAGCCCGCCACCCCCCGGGCAAACTCCTGCATGAACTTCCGCGGGTCAGACTCGCTCACGAAGAATCGGACCCGCTGGCGGGCGCGCCGCTCCTGGCCGGTGAACACCTGGATCAGTTCAGCGTGTTCCATAATTCCTCCGAATTCACTCCCGCCAGCCAACCCGCATCAAGCACCGGACCCAGCATGGGGCCGTCCCAGCGCCGGTCGCCGAACACCTCGCCCACCCCGAAACCCAGCGCGCGCTTCGTCAGCTCCGCACGCGTCAGCGCAAACCGCAGCACCGCCGCCCGGCCCAGCGCCGTCTCGATCGCACTCGAAAGCACGACATCGGCCTTGGTCGTCTCCACCCATGCCGCCAACTCATCCAGCGGCCCGGCCAGCGCCGGCTTGATCACAAACACGCCCCGCCAGCCCTCGGCTTGCCAACGCTTCGCCTCCACGAGCCGCGCGACCGACTCGTCCAATGCGAGCGTCACCGGAAAATCCCCGGCCAACCCGCGCAAGCCGTCTTCGTCGGCCGGGGCCAGGGGTTGTTCGACAAACTCCACCGGCCGGTCCGCGCAACGCGCGAGCCATTTCGTCGCCGTGCGCCGGTCCCATGCCCCGTTGGCGTCGAGCCGCAGCTTGGCGTAGCCCGGCAATTGCGCCAACACGTCGTCGAGCAAGGCCAGTTCATCGGCCGGGTCACCCACCCCGACCTTCCATTTGAAGCTCAGGTAGCCGCTCTCCAGCTTGGGCGGCATGGCGTCCAACACCGCCCGCCCCGCCGGCAACAGCGCCGTGACCGGCAGGCGTTTGGCTTGTTGCTGGGCGGGATCACCCAACCACGCCGCGGGGAAGGCACACGCCAAAGCAAACCGCAGGCACCCGAACCGCTCCGGCACAGTCTGTAGCGCCTCCGCAGTCACCTTGTCGCCCAATCCCCGGCAGACCTCCTCCGCCTCCGCGACCGTTTCGGTGCCAAACCACGGTATCGGCGCCACCTCCCCCCAGCCCACGCCCCCGCCCTCCGCCTGCAGCCGCACGATCATTCCCTCCCGCTCGGCCCACAAGCCGTGCGCCGTCCGCAACGGGAAGCGCAGCGGCAGACGGTAAGCGCGGTAACTGAAGCGATAAGACACGCTTCGACCCTTGGGGAAGCCGGCACTCATGGCAAATTTTCGTTGAGCTTTCCCGCAGCAGGAGTATCTCGTTCATGGCAACGATGCCCAAGCCTGTTGCCAAAAAATCCTCGCGCGACTCGGAGTATTACCTGCCCGCCGAGCGCTTCTTCCCCGCCAACCTGCCGAGCGCGCTCACCTTCGACGACGTCTCGCTCGCCACGCTCTACTCCGAGGTCCTGCCCAAGGACACCGACCTCGCCACCAGCCTCTCCGACGGGCTCGCGCTCCAGATCCCGATCATCTCGTCGGACATGGACACGGTCACCGAGTCGCGCATGGCCATCGCCATGGCGCTGAACGGCGGTCTCGGCCTCATCCATTACAACCTGCCCGCCAAGGAGCAGATCAAGGAGGTCGCCCGCGTGAAGCACCACGTCCACGGTCTCATCCAGGACCCGATGACCGTGAAACCCGGCGCCACCATCGCCGAGGTGCTGGAGATGATCGAGCTGCGCCGCTTCGACTTCCGCACCTTCCCCGTCGTGGACGAGGCCGGCAAGCTCGTGGGCCTGCTCCCGGGCAACGTCGTGCGCGAGCGCTACAAGGCCCTGCAGGTCGCCAACGTGATGACGCCGCGCAAGCAGCTCCTCACCGTCGAGGAGAAGAAAATCGCCAACGACCCCATCAAGGTCGCCGACCGTTTCTTCACCGAGAACGTCGGCATCCACAAGATTCTCGTGGTTGACGCCGCGGACCGCCTCCGCGGCCTCATCACCAGCTCCGACGTCGAGCGCATCACCTCCGAGGCCAAGTCCCGCCGCAAGCCCGCCCGCGACGCCAGCTTCCGCCTCGTCGTCGGCGCCGCCATCTCCCCCGTGCGCCGGCCCGACGGTTCGCTCGACCGCGACCGCATCATCGCCCATGTCGGCGAACTCGTGCAGGAATCGGTGGACGCCGTCGCCGTCTCCACCGCCCACGGCCACACCGCGGGCGTCGGCGACATGGTGAAACTCATCCGCGGCGAGTTCAAGGACCTCACCATCATCGCGGGCAACGTCACCAGCGGCGAAGGCGTGGAGTTCCTCGCCGGCTGCGGTGCCAACGCCATCAAGATCGGCCAGGGCCCCGGCTCCATCTGCACCACGCGCATCGTCGCCGGTGTCGGCATTCCGCAGCTCACCGCCCTCTTCGCCGCCGGCCGCGGCGCCGCCCGCAAGGGCGCCCGCCTCATCGCCGACGGCGGCATCACCAAGTCGGGCGACATCGTGAAGGCGCTCACGCTCTCCGACGCCGTCATCCTCGGCGGCCTGCTGGCCGGCTGCCGCGAGGCGCCGGGCGAGATCATGGAAATCTCGGGCAAGATCTACAAACAATACCGCGGCATGGGCTCCCACGCCGCCATGAAGGCCGGCTCGGCCGCCCGCTACGGTCACGACAAGAACGACACCGTCCGCAAGGTCGCCGCCGAGGGTATCGAGGCCCTCAAGGAGGTTTCCGGCTCCGTGGACGACGTGCTTAACGCCCTCATCGGCGGGGTGCAGAGCGGCATGGGCTATCTGGGCGCCAAAAACCTGCCCGAGTTGCGAAAAAAGGCCCGCTACATAAGGGTTTCACCCGCCGGTATGAAAGAGGCCGCTCCCCACGACGTCATCGAAGTCTCCAAGCGCAGCAGCAACTGATTCATTTTTCACGAAACAAAGACAACGGGCCACTTTCCTACCTTTACCCGTATGAAGCGTTGTCCCCCTCCCACCCGCTGGCTGGCGCTCCTGGTGCTGCCCCTCCTATTCACCTGGGCGCAGGCCACCACCGTCATCGCCCCGAGCTTCGACCGCCTGGTTGACGGCTCGGACTACATCGTGCGCGGCACGGTGAAGTCCATTGCGTCCGAGTGGCGCGACAACCCCGCCAAACCCGGTTCCCGCTACATTGGCAGCCGGGTCGAACTCGACGTGAGCGAGGTCATCAAGGGCAGCCCGCCCGCCCCGCTGGTGCTGGAGGTGGTGGGCGGCAAGGTGGGTGACGAGGAGCTGACGGTGGACGGCGCCCCGCGCTTCGTGGTCGGCCAGGAAACCGTGCTCTTCGTGAAGGGCAACGGCCGCCTGATCGTGCCGCTGGTCGGCATGATGCATGGCAAGTATGACGTGCGGAAGAACAAGAAGACCGGACGCGCCGAGATTCTCCGCAGCGACGGCCAGCCGCTGTTCCACGAGCAGGAGGTTGTCCTCCCGACCGCCTCCGCCAAGGCCTCGGCCCTCAACCAGACCAAAGCGCTGCCCTTGTCCCCCGACGAATTCGCCACCCGCATCCGCAAAAACCTCAGCTCCCGCAACCGTGAAACCCTGGAATAAGTTTCTGCCGTGGGTCGGGCTGGTTGCGCTCGGGCTGGCTTCCGCCACCGGACTCTACGCCTATAGTTTCTACACCAACCAGAACACGAAGCTGCCGGTCAAATGGCCGGCGGGCACCATTCCCCTCCGGATCATGCTGGGCGCATCGACGAACCTGAGTGACGGCTCCAGCTTCAACACCAGCGCCCGGACCGCCGCGCAGACTTGGAACAATTTTCTCGGCTCCACCCAGTTCCAGACAACCTTTGCGACCGGCACCGCAGGCGATGACAACGACGTCAACGAACTTGGCTTCGCCGCCAATGTCTTCGGCAAGGATTTCGAGGGCACGACTCTGGCCGTCACCACCGGTTTCAGCCGGGGCAACGAACGGATTGAGGCCGACATCATTTTCAACACGGCCTACACGTGGGACTCTTACCGTGGCAACGCCCGCTTCCAGGGCATCACCCTGACACCCGACATCCAGCGCGTTGCCCTGCACGAGCTCGGTCACGTCCTTGGCCTGGACCACCCGGACCAGGCGGAGCCGGCGCAGACCGTGACTGCGATCATGAACAGCCGCATCGGCAATCTCGACACCCTCGCTACCGACGACACCGAGGGCGCCCAGCAGCTCTACGGCCCGCCCGGCGCGCCCGCGAACGACAACTTCGCCAATGCCACGGTCATCACCCTCACCCAGGGCAACAGCACCACGCTCAAAGGCTACAACACCAACGCCACGCGTGAAACCGGTGACCCGCGCCAGGGCGACAACCCCGGCGGCCGGTCCGTGTGGTGGCGCTGGACGGCCCCGTCGAGCGGCAGTGTCACCCTCGACACCAAGGGCAGCTACTACGACACGACCCTCGGCGTTTACACCGGTTCGTCGCTGTCCGGTTTGACCAAGGTGGCCGACAACGACGACATCAACCCCGGCATCGTGCAGGCCAGCGACCTGACCTTCAACGCCACGGCCGGGACCACCTACCGGTTCTGCGTGGATGGATTCAACAACAGTGAACAAGACCCCACCGACACCGTGGGCGCCGACAACGGCGGCCTCACGCTAAACCTGAACTTCAATTCCGTCGGCGGCACCCTGCCCTCCATCACCACGCAACCGGCCAGTGCCACCGTCAATACCGGCGCCACCGTCTCCTTCTCCGTGGTTGCCACCGGCACGGCACCGCTGAGCTATCAGTGGCAGCTCGGCGGCGTGGCGATCACCGGCGCCACCAGCGACACCTACTCCATTTCCAGCGTCACCGCCAACCAGGCCGGTTCCTACTCCGTCCTCGTCTCCAATGCCGCCGGCTCGGTCACCAGCAATGCCGCCACGCTGACCGTGAACACGCCCGCTCCCCCGGTCACCCCGCCGAGCTCCGGTGGCGGCGGCGGTGGTGGTGGCGGCGCGCCGAGCCTGTGGTTTGTGGGCCTGTTGGCCGCGCTGGGTGCTGCGCGACTGTTCCGTCGCTGAGGAAAGTAGCCGCGCTGGAACGCAGCGACAGCGTGGTCAAACCGGCGGCCACGCTTTCGTTTCGCTGCCGCGAAACTCCGTTGCTACGCAACGCCAATTGTCCACCGCCTCCACTGCGGGAGTGACAATCCGCCCGCACCCGCCATAAAGCCGCCCCGGATGACCCAGCCGACCGCCCCCGCCTTTATCCCGCCGGAGATTGTCCGGCTGCTGCGTCATCCGCCTGCGGCAACCCTGCTCTGCGCCCTGGCGTCGCTCATCATCCAGTTGTTTCCCGAATGGCGGGCGGGATTGCTCTACGACCGCGCCGGCATCGCTGACGGCGAATTCTGGCGCATCTGGACCGGGCACCTCGTCCACTTCGGCTGGCCCCACTTTGTCGTGGATGCCGGTCTGCTGCTGATTGTGGGCTGGTTCTCCGAGAACCGGCACGCGTGGTTCACCCGGATCGCATTGGTGCTGATGCCCGCCTTCATTTCGGCCTGCATGTTCTGGCTCGAACCCGGCATGACCCGCTACGGCGGCCTGAGCGCCTTGAACCTGGGGCTGCTCGTTTACGTCGCCGCCGAAGGCTGGCGCCACGACCGCACCGAGTGGTTCTGGCCCGCGGTGATCGTCATCTACGTGGCCGAGCTCGCCTACGAATACTACCGCGGCGGCCAGGGCGGCGGGGCCATCCGCTTCGACGATCCCGGCATCCGCGTGGCCACCGGCGCCCACTTGGCCGCCGCCGGGTATGTGGTGCTGGCTCTGGGAGCGGGGCTGCTGATCACACGGGCAGGAAGTAACAAGGACCAAGGACCAAGTAACAAGTAACATTAGGGAAAACGCCAAATCCCGAAGCTCCAAACGCCAAAGAGCTCGACGCCAAACCGGTCAGAAACTCTGCGCTGCATCCGTGCCATCCGGCGCCAAAATCAGAGCAGCCAAATTGAAATGTAGCCGCGTTGGAGCGGAGCGACAACGTGGTCTTCGACCGGCCACGCTTTCGCCATCGGCTCAAGCGCAGCTACGCCTTTGTTGAAACCGGTTTCAGTTTTGCTGAGCTTGGGATTTATTCGGCGTTTGTGATCTGGCGTTTGGACTTTTCCTGCCACTCACAGCATCCGCTTGATCAACCGCCGCAGCACCGGCCGGATGTGCCGGGCCAGCGCGGGGTTCGCGTAACCGGCCCAGTCCACCGCGCTCGTCGTATCGAGCGGCGCCCTGATCGCCCCGCCGAGCGGAGCCTCGATCACGCAACCGGCCTCGCGCGCGACCAATGCGGTGCAAAGATCGTAGGGATGGCAGACCAGCGCCGACTTCACGTGCAGCTTCCCGAAAACCCGCGGACGCAGATCCGCCATGAAGCGGTCGTGCCCGGCGATCAATTCGGCCAGCTGCCCGCCGGAGCAGATGTATTGGTCGTCAAAAACCAAGGGTGAGTTGGCCCCGCCGCGGCCGTAGAGCTCCTGCCAGAGTCTTTCCTCCAACTCCCCCAGCAGCGCCTTGCCCTCGGGGAAGAATCGGCTGAGCGCCGCAAATCCGCCGCGACAATCCTTCGCGCGGCTCGGCGTCACCCGCAGTGGCTTGCGCTCACCGGTGAGCACGTTCACCGCCTGCGCCACCACGCCGCGGCCCTTCACCGCGCTCAGTTGGTCCGCCCGCCACTGCTTGCTGGTCGGCAGCTCCGTCATCGCGGCCACCACGATGTCGGCGAGCGTGGTCTTTCCGCCGCGCTGCGGAGCCAGCCCGGCAAGGCTCCACGCGCTGCGCTTGTCATACATCAGCCCGCGCGTGCCGTCGATCGGATCGAGGATGCACTTCCACCGGGTCTGCCCCACCGGCGTGCCCGCCGGGAAAGTCACCGCCTCGGCTTCGTCCAACCCTTCCATCACGAGCTCGACCGGCCATGTCTTGGGCCAGTGCCGCTCAAACCACTCCAGGATCGCCTGCTCGCCGATGCGGTCCACCTGGTAGATCGTGTCGGCGGCGGTCACCGCCACCACCTTCGCGAAACTCCGACCCTGCCGCTGCCACGCCGCGATGACGGATTCACGGATGTGATCCTGCAACCGGCAGAGCAGGTGGCGGGCGTGGTCGAGTTCACGGTTGGTCATGGCCTGAAAGTCCCCACTGAATCGGATTTCCGCCCGCCGTCAGGCTCCAAGTTGCCCGTCCCTTCCTCCCATGTGACTAAGTTTTCCGTTGCCGCTCTGCCCCCCCTGCTCTGACCTCAGTCCTCCGATTTCCGTCCTCAGTCCCTTGTCCCTTGTCCTTGGTCCCTTGTCCTTGGTCCCTCGTCCCTCGTCTTTCGTCCCCTTCTCCCTTCTCCCTCCTCCGTTCTCCCTCCCTCCCGGCCCATGCCTCTCTCCCCTTTCCGCAGCCAGCTCATCGCCGACGTCGGCATCTCCTTCGGTGACGAAGGCAAGGGCCGCCTCATCCCCGAGGTCATCGAGGAACTGCGCCCCACCCCTGCGTCAGTCTCCGTCGTGTTCAAGGTCAACGGCGGCTCCAACTCCGGCCACACTGCCGGCGGCCTGAAGCTCAACCTCCTCCCCGCGGGCGTCGTCGCCAAGTCCGTGCCGCACCTCGCCATCGGCGCCGGCGTCGTCGCCGATCCGCGCAAGTTCCTCTGGGAGGGCCGCCCGCTCGAGCCCAAGGGCTACGCCATCTTCTCCCGCCTCGTGATCGACGAGCGCACGCTCGTCTCCGACCTCAGCCACCGCCTGCTCGACCTCGCGTGGGAGGACTACCGCGTCAACGTCCTGAAGGAGGAACCCCGCGGCTCCACCGGCCGTGGCATCACGCCCGCCTATCAGGACGAGACCGGCCAGTGGCAGATCACCTACGCCGACTTTCTCGGCGGTCCGAATTTCTTCGCTAGAAAACTCGCCGCCCGCGCCGACCGCGCCTGCCGCACCATCCAGCACGTCTGTCAGGTCTCGCCCGCCGCGTGGGACGCCTTTTTCGAGAAACTCACCACCGCCGAGACCAAGGCCAATGCCGAGGCCATCGAGCTGGGCCTGTTCCCGAAGAGCGATTTCGACTTCACCCGCTTCAAGGGCGCCGCGCCGTTCACGCTGAACCTCGACGCCCTCACCGCCGCCTACTGGGAGGCCGGTCAGCAGCTCCGCGCCAACATCGGCGAGGTCCGCGAACTCGTGCTGCGCGAACTCGCCGCCGGCCACAGCATCGTCGGCGAGTTCGGCCAGTCCTACTGGCTCGACAAGCGCCACGGCTACTCGCCCAACGTCACCGCCTCGCACACCTTCACGCCCGAGTTCTTCGAGAGCGCCGGCATCCCCGTGCAGCCGATCCACACCTTCGGCGTCGCCAAGGCCTACGACACCAAGGTCGGCACCCACACCTTCCTCACGCAGATGCCCGACGACCTGCCGCTCTGCCAACGCCTCAAGAAGCTGGAGTTCGGCGTCACCACCGGCCGCCAGCGCATGGTCGGCTGGTATGACGCCGTCGAGAAGGGCGACGCCCTTCGCTATGGCGGCTACCAGGACCTGATGATCAACAAAATCGACGCCCTCTCCGGTGCCGACGAGCTGCTCATCTGCACCGCCTACGAGGACGCCACCGGCCGGCGCTACGGCCACGTCCCGCGCAACGAGGCCCTCCGCAAGACCCTCCGCCCCGTCTATGCCAAGCACGGCGGCTGGAGCGAGGACATCAGCGGCGTCCGCAAGTTTGCCGACCTGCCGCAGAACGCCCAGCGCTACACCGCCGCGATGGTGCGCAGCGTCCTCGACGTCGCCTACCCCGTCCAGTTGCCCGCCGTCCTTCCCAACCTCCGCTACCTCGGCGTCGGCCCCGAGCCCTCGCAGATCATCAAGGACGTCCCCGCCACTGCCGACCTGATCAAGCTGGTCTGAACCGGACTCATGCAGTTCGAATGGTGGGTCGCTGCTTGAGGCGACCTTGTTTGAGAGCGTGGCCGAGTTCGGCGCCAGCGCCAACCCTCCACCCGATTCAGTTCGAGCAGTTTTGCTCTTAACCGACCACGTTACTGCATGATCCAGTATCGGTGCCTGCAACAACTCACCCGCCGGTCGGCGCCGGCGGTGGCGTCCACTGTCCGAGCTGGTCGAACGGGCTCTTCACCCCCAGCCCCGGCTTCCGCATGCAGTGGAGATAAATCTGGGTGGTGCGGATATCGCTATGTCCCATGAGTTCCTGGACCGTGCGAATGTCTGTGCCCTGCTCCAGCAAATGAGTGGCGAAGCTGTGTCGCAGCACATGAGGCGTCACGCGCTTGTTGATTCCCGCCAAGCTGGCCGCCCGGCGTATGTCGTTCTGATAAGTGCTGTCCGTCACATGGTGACGGCGCGTCATGCCGCTCAGCGGATCGAGCGACGGCTGGCGCGCAGGAAACACCCACTGCCAGATCCATTGCACCCCGGCCTGCGGATATTTTCTGGCCAATCCCTCGGGCAACCACACGCCAGGCAACTTGTTCGCCCGATCCTCCTCATGCAGCAGCCGCAGCCGCTCCAGATGACGTTCAATCTGCGGCTTCAGCCTTTCGGGCAGCATGGTGACCCGGTCCTTGTCGCCCTTCCCGGCGAAAATCTGGATGCGTCCCCGGGCGAGATCGAGGTGATGGATGCGCAACCGCAAGAGTTCCATCAGCCTCAACCCGCCGCCATACATCACCTCCGCCATAAGCCGCGGCATGCCGCTCAGACCGGCAAAGAGCTGCCCACACTCCTCCTGGCTCAGCACGGTCGGTATCTTCTGCCCCCGCTTGGCCCGCTGGAACTCAAACTCCCCGAGACTCCGATGCAGGCCCTCCTGCATAAAGAAAACCAAGGCATTCAGCGCCTGTTTCTGTGTTGCCTGGCTGGCCCGCTCCCGGACGGCGAGGGCGGATAAAAACTCCGCCACATCCTTCCCCTCGGCCACGTAGGGGGTGCGCGGAGCCATAAATCCCGCAAAACGCACCGCCCACTCCCGGTAGGTCTCCTCCGTCCGCCATAAAAAGCCGCGCTCCCGGCTGGCCTTGATCAGATCGCGCTCCCACGGGGTTCGCCCCAGGTCGTCAGCTGCGGTCGGCGGATGATCTTTGCGCCAGGATTGCGGCCTGGGTTGCCGCGGCGGCGAAACGGGAGCCGGGCCGACGCCCTCGTCCCGGCCTGGTTCTGACGCTGGTGCGCGAAGGCCTGCCTGCGATTGGCTCGGCGACGGTGGCACCACACCCGCGCCCTCCTCGCCGGGCAGGCCAGCGCGCATGCCCTTGGGTGATTGTTCTCTGGCCTCCGCCATCCGTCCGCCGTCCTCTGTCTTGCGATTGGCGGCCGCCCTTTTCGCCGCCCGGTAAAACCAGCGCAGCGCCTCCCTGGCCTGCCCTGAGCCCGTCGAATGGGCCGGTCCCGGAGACTGCCGCTCCCGCCCTGAGAGATACCGTTTCATGGATTCGGCCGAGGCCGGTGACCGCTGAACTTTGCAGTGATGCAGATAGCTCAGGATTTCCCGCCGAAACGCCTCCCGGAGTTCCGGGCTCAGCTCGGCGCGCGCGAGCTCCGTTTTCCATTGGGGGAAACTGACGGGCTGAAGATCCATGCGGATAGTGACAAATCGGCCCGTTGTCGGACACCCACCAAGTCTTTTCCCCAAGCGTTTTCAACGTGGAAATGACTTGCGCGGCAAAATCAGGAATTGCCCAAGAATGATTTAGGCAATTCTCTCCGGCTCATGAGCACCTGCGTGCAAAGACTCGTTTTCGAGTCCCAATAACACTGATCGGCGGAAGAATTATGGCTACTCCAGCTCCTTACGAAGATTGGCGCACAGAGCCGGTTGACCGCGCAGAAGATGCTGCGTCGAATTTCGGTTTCCATCTCATGATGCACTGCCGCGCGGAAGCCCTGAAGAAAGTGGCGTCCAGCTCCGCACCCGCGACGAAGGCTGAGCTTGATGCAGTTGTCGCTGATGCGGTCGATACAGCGCTCCACAATGTCGCGGACCTTCTGGAGGGATTTTGGATCACGCATGCCGGCGCAAAGCACCGAACTGAGTTTGCGCTCGCTGTCCGCGTGAAAGACGAAGAAGGGAAGATCATTGAGCGAATCGACGTCTCCCCATGCCTGGTCGACCTTCCCATCGGCTATTGGAGTTGGAAGGACAATTTCGAAGGATCATGAAGAAGGCCGATCCAGTCGGCACAGACAACGACCGGGCTGCGCCCGGTCGTGTCTGACCTCAAACGATCGGCAAACAAAGATGATCTCCGCGCTCCAGGGCCTTTGGCGAAAGCATGGTGCCAAAACGGAAGCAAAACCAACCGGCTCCGCCTATTTTGACGGCACCTCGGTCGTCATTGTGAAGTCACGTTGCTGGATTCAAGGTCCACTCTATATCGAAGATGAGCCGCACCGAATCTTTGCCGCATCGGAAAAGAAGCAGATACAAGATTTTCTAGTTCAGATTCTCACTTCGCCTGTGGAGATTGATCGCAACCCGAAGCCCAGCATCGATCCGGACGCACATAAGAAGATGCTGAAAGTGAGAAGCCAGAAAGAGGGGATCACACGTTACCAGCACGTTGGCCTTCGGGTTGATGACGGTGTCTTGCAGGTCACACCGTCGCAGCGCGATTTGAAGACGAAGAGCTGGTTGTATTCAGATCTTGTCCTGAAGGAGGAGAGTTGGCACGAGCCAGACCGAGCTACCGACCTGCTTTTCGAAGCATTCACCGCATGCAAATGAAACCAGAGCCGATCCAGCTCATCACAGACAACTCCGGGGAGCTGACGCTCCCCTCCGTGTCTGACTGAAGACGTTAGGCGAAGAAAGATCATGAAGGCGGGCATCAAACTCATGGCCGACTACCACTGCTGGCCGCTTTGGCACCATGGCAGCAGCAAGGTCGGCAATATCGATCCAAGGTCACTTGGTCTTTCCACAGCGCTTCAGACCCGGCTCAAGCATTGGGCCGAAGAATATGATTCGCATTTAGATCTGAGTGATCCAGCAGCCGTGAGCTGGACCCCAGAAGAAGAAACCGCATTTGATCGCGAAGGACGGAGATTGTGCACTGCGCTCGCTAACGAAGTTGGCTCAGGCTTCGACGTTTGCTTTTTCGATCAAAAGACCGCTCGCTGTATCCCAGTGCTCGAGCTCTACACTGGCTCCCAAGAGCCTAACCAAGTGGCACAGACAACTCCGGGGCTGCGCCCCTCCGTGTCTGACCTTTAACGTTCGGCAAAGATGAAGCATTCGCTTTCGCTGTTATTCATCGCTGGCTTCTTGAGCATGTCCGCTGCCGATCCCCAGATTCCGCCCCAGTTTCCCCGGGTCCGAGGCGTTTATCAGATGACCGACACTTGGTCCGTCACTCTTCCGTCGGAGTTTGCGAAGCGTATTGAAGAAGGTGACTTGGTGCTCTGGCGGAAGGGTCTGACTTGCTGGATCGTGGTCTATGACCTCAAGGATGGTGAGACTCCCAAACAGAGGCTCGATTGGTTGAAGGGTGACGCATCAAAAGATGCCGTCGAGCGTTGGGAATCGGTGGATGCCATGCCACTGCGTTATGCCTATTTACTCCACGAGAAGGAAGAAGCTGGAGAGCGCTGGGCGCTCTACACCTTCACCGTGGGTGATCGCAGTCACGTGATGATGGCGATCTACTTCGACAAGAAAGATGATCTTGCTGAAGCACGCGCGATTGGAATGAGCATCGCTCAGCAAAACTTGCCGAACCAGCCGGCACAGCCAACTCGGGGCAAAGCCCCTCGTGGCTGACCTCAAACGATCGGCGGAAGACATGAGCATCTTTTCTCGAATATTCGGATCCAAGGAAGAGCCTACAAAGCCCAGCGAGCATGCAGTGATTGTTCGCGTGCCCATCTCCGGCGCCAACGGCACAGAAGAAGAAATTCAGCGTCTTATGGACGTCGAAAGTGAGCTAGAGACTGCCATCGTTGAAGCAGGCGCGGGAGAGTTCGATGGGAATGAGTTCGGCGAAGGCGAATACGTGTATTACATGTATGGCTCCGACGCCGACCGCCTCTTCGCCTCAGTCGAGCGCCTTCTCCGCGATCATGATCTGGTGAAGAGAGGTGTCGCCGAGGTTCGCTATGGCGGACCAGGAGCTAAATCCCGCAAAGTCACTCTCAGCCCATGAAGAGGCCGATCCAGAGCACTACAGACAACTCCGGGGCTTCGCCCCTCCGTGTCTGATTGCGGACGATCGCCGGAAGAATGAAATCGCTTCGCACATTTCTCGCCGCCCTGTTTGGCATCGGCACCGCAGTTGCGCAGCAACCCCAAGCACCAGCCAAGTCGCCTGCGGAGATGATGAAGGAAATGCGGCTGCAATGGCTCACGAAGAAGCCGCCGACCGCATCGGAAGATAAGAAGGAAGAGATAGCCGCGGTTGTGATGGATTGGCCGCTGGACGAAGCGACGGTCACCGTCTTGGCTTCGTCAGGCGGTGATGCCAGCATCTATACCACTGGCACTTTCGGCATCCTGGGCGGCATCGGGCACGAGAATGTTCGGAAGGCTGCCATAGCCTTTGTCGAGTGCGCCCGAAAGCATCGGGCGTTAGCCTCCCCCACGACCGACTTTTCCTATCCTGATCGTCAGACCGTCAGGTTTTTCTTCGTCAGCATCGATGGAGTGAAGAGCGTTTCCTTCAGAGCAGCGCAGGTCGAGAAGACCGGCACCGACGCCTACGACCTCTACTCGCACGGTCAGATAGTCCTGACCGAGCTGCGTCAGATCACGCAGCAACAGCGTGGACATTGATATGAAGAAAAACGATCCAAAGGGGTCATGCTTTACCTTTTACCTCTTGACGTGAGCGAACAGGGTGATTCACTTATGGCATGGCGCGCAAGCTGCGGTTGGAATTTCCGGGGGCGATCTACCATGTGATCAACCGGGGAAATTACCGGGCGTTTGTGTTCAAGACCGAGGGTGCGCGGCAGGCGTTCGAGGCCTGCGTGTTGGAGGCCTGTGCCCGGTATGGGTGGCTGCTCCATGCCTACGTGATCATGGGCAATCACTACCATCTCGCGGTGGAAACTCCGCAGGGCAACCTGGTGGCGGGAATGCAGTGGCTGCAGTCCACCTTTGCCAACCGGTTCAACCGGCTGCGCGGCGAGCGCGGGCACCTGTTCCAAGGGCGCTACAAGGCGTTGATGGTGGAGGAGGGCGAGGGGCTGGGCCTGCTTTGCCATTATATCCATCTCAATCCCGTCCGGGCCGGGCTGACGACCCTTGCGAAGCTGCATGACTATCGGTCCTCCTCCTACTGGCATCTGACCCGGCCAAAACAGCGGCCGGAATGCCTGCAGTGCCAGACCGCACTTTCCGAGGCAGGCCAACTGGCCGACACTCCGGCCGGCTGGCGGGCCTACGCCGACTATCTGGCTTGGCAGCTGGCAGAGGGCCCGGCCGGCAAATCCAAGGCGTATGTCTCGATGAGCCGGGGCTGGGCGCTGGGAGGCAAGGAGTTCAAGCAGGCACTGCTCCAGGATCAGGCCGTGGCTGCCGAATCCCGGGCGTGGGAGAGCCATGGCGTGCAGGAGGTTCGCGAGGCCCGCTGGCAGGCCGCGCTGGACACGCTGCTGAAGGCTCTGCCCCCTGCGGAAAGAACCAACACCCGCAAATCGGCGCCATGGAAGGTGAAGGTGGCTTGGCGTTTGAAGGAAACCACCGATGTGACCAACGGTTGGCTGGCCGAGCGACTGGACATGGGCTCCGGTTTCTATGTCAGCAAACATGTGGGTCTGGCCAAGAATAAGGTAAAAGGTAAAGCATGACCCCTTTTCTTGAGGCTCCTTAAGCAAAAACCGTTCAAGGTCCGCTCCGCAGGCGGTCGGGCGCGGCCGGCGGGGCACCGGTTTTCGCGGGGAGCTCTGCGTTTTCCTCAAGGGCGCCTGCCGCCACCGCCCGACCGGTGCGCGCGCCGCCGGGGGTGACGAGGTTGGCGGTGACGAAGATCAACAGGTTTCGCTTCTGGGTGCTTTCACCCTTGGTGCGGAACAACCGGCCGATGATCGGCACGCTGCCGAGAATGGGGACCTTGTCGTTCACCTTCTTCACGTCTTCACGGGTGAGCCCGCCCATGATCAGCGTGGCGCCGTCCCAGAGCGTCACCCGCGTCGTGACTTCGCGCACAGCAAAGATCGGCTGATAAAAACCCGGCGGGACCGTGACCGTTGTGCCGCCCGAGATCGCCACGCTCGGTCCGCCGTATTCGACGAAACCCTCGAACTCCGTTACCTTGGGATTCAGGTCGAGGCTGATGCTGCGGTTGTCCTCCTCCACGGTGGGCGTCACGCGCAGCTCGACGCCGATGTTGCGCGTCGTGAACTCCTGCGGCGTGCCCGAGGTGATCGACACACCCGCCGAGCCGCCGCCCGAGATGCTGCCGGTGCCGACCTGGGACTGGATCTGCCCATAGCTCTGCGGATAGCGCATCTCCTGCGCGACGGTGATCGTGGCCTGGTTGCCCGAGAGCACGGTCAGCCGCGGCGCACTGAGCAGCTCCGTGCCGCTTTTCTGCGCGAGCGCCCGCACGATCGCATTCACGTCGAACTCCCCGATGCTGCCGGTGATGCTGGCCAGCGGCGTGGTGCCGGTCCCGAGCATCACGCCCCCGGGCAGCGAGGGCGCGGGCGTGGGCAGATTGAGGCCACCCGCCGGCTGGCCGTCGCCGGAAATCGAAATTTGCTGCGACGAGGTCGCGTTGCGAAACGCCTCGGCCAGGGACCGGGTGACGCCGCCGGCCGTCGTGTAGCGCGCTTCCGTGCCGTTCAGCGGCGCAGCCTTGGTCGCCAGGCTCCATTGCACGCCCAATTCCTCCAACGCGCCTTGCTGCACTTCCATGAACTTCGCCTCGATCTCGACCTGTCGCACGTCGCGGTATCGGGCCAGGATATTGGCGAGCCGCTGCAGGTTTCGCACCGTCTGGGTGACGATGATCTGCGAGCCGTCGAAGGCCAGCGTGCTGCCCGGCGTGCCGTCGAAGTCCACGCCGGCCAGCTGCAGGAAGGTGCGGATCGCGCGCCCCTCCGTCTCGACATCCTGCGCCGGAGCGGCGGCCGGCGAGTTGTGCAGCGCGGCCCGGCCCGTCAGGCGTAGCACGGTGGAACGGGAGACCGGGTGGAAACGCGTTTCCAGCTCCGCCACGCGCCCCGCAGGACGCAGCACCACGGCATCCGGCAGAACCTCATAGTCGCAGCCCGCCGCCCCCACGACGAAATCCAGCACGCGTTTCAGGGAAATGTCGCGCAGGGTGAGACTGATCTTGGGGTTGGCGTTGGCGGGATCCAGCAGGACGATGTTCACGCCCTTGGCGCTGCCGGTGGTTTGATCATACTCCGCGGATATCAGGCTGAGCGTCGTCGCCACGCGGCTGAGTTCCATCGCGCTGAAATTGACGCTGGGCAGCACGATGGCCTCCAGCTTTTGCTGTAGCGGAGAGCGGGAGTTGCTCCCGGCGGCCTCCTCCGACACTAACGTCCCGGGTCCCGGCAGTTGCCACGCTGCGTCCACGGCCTGGAGCAGCTGGCCGCCAGCGCGGCTGCGCTCATCCGCGCCCGGTTCCTCCGGCGGCTGGGCAGACAGCAGCACAAGGCAGCAACTGAGGAGCGACGGTATTTTCCAGCAGGGGGATGGGCTCATGGTAAAATTCAATCCTGGCGGACCGCCACCCGGGCGCTTTCCTCCCCGGCCGGAGGTGCCGGTGGCTGGGCGGATGACGACGCGAGTCGCAGCACGTGCAAGCGGGATGGCTCATCACGCGCGGAGGTGCTCAGCCACACCTCGGCCGGATCGAGGCGGATACGGGTTAAAAGATGCACCCGCGCCTCGGTGAAGAAGCGGTCCCCTTCCCCGCCCGACCAAAGGCCATGATCGCCTTCCGCCAGGCGGATCGTCGCGCGCAATTTGTCCGTCAATCGCGGGCCATGGGTATCCAGCGAAATTCTCTCCCCGGTTGCGATATCCTCCAGCCGGGCGACCGCGATCCGCTCAAGCACGGGACCGGCCTCGTTTTCGCGCACGACTACAGGCGCAAGGTCGAACGCGAGCAATCTTAGCCCCAGGCCCGGGACCGGCTCACCGACCCGTACGAGCATCGTTTCCGAGCTAACCGCATCAACGAACGCCACCGTGTAGGCGCCCGGGCTTCCCACATAACCGGTCAGTTGCAGGCGATAAGGCTCTCGCTCCACTGCCACCAGTTTCGGGCCTCCGGGCAAGTCCGCCGAAGTCGCTTCCCTCCGCTCATCGGCCAGCATGGTCTGCTCGGGCGACTGCATCGACGGCGGCGTGAACAGATCAGCCGGCCGGACTTGGCCGTTGCGACTGCCGGCAGGCGCGTCCCAGGTCGGCACCGTTGCGACCAGGCTGACGACGGCGCGCATACTCGGCAACTCCTGCATCGTGGGCCGGACCAGGGGCGACGCCAGGGAGTCCATGAGTTTAAGGCTCTCCGCCCGGCTCCAAACCAAGCCGGTCGCCAGCAGAAGCCCGGCCGCCCCGAGCAGCCACTTGTCGTAATGGATGCGCAGCGGATGCATCAGCGTTCGAGACTTGGGCCGGAGGCTACTCGGGGGAATTCCACCAGAAGGGAAAATCTCGACCCAGCACCGCTGGCCTGATCCGCCTGCGCCGGCTCCAGCTCCACGCTCCGCACCAAGGCCGGTCGCGGGGCCACGGCCAGCGCGCGCATGAACTCCCGCAGCACGGACGTTGTGCCGCTGAATTCCAGTCGGAAGGAATCGCTGTCGATCATACCCGCTTGCCGCACCAAGAGCCCGGGAGCTGGAACATGAAAGTCACCCGCTCCCTCCGTCGCCCGCGGAGCGCCCGCCGCCGCGGGGTCCTCGCGCCGGATGGCCAGGAGCTTTTCCGGCTGCGCCGCAAACAATGCGCCGAGCAGCTCCTCAGTCAGGATCTGCTGCCGGCGCACGGTCGGCAGCAAGGCGACCGCGGGCCCTTCTTTCGCATGGCGGGAGAAACCAAAAGTTTCCCCGGCACCCACTTTCACCCCCGCTGCTGCCGCCTCCCGTGCCAGTTTTTGCCAGGTATCCTGAAGTGAGAAATAGCTTTCCACCGGACGCTCCGGACCAGGGCCCGACTTCGCTTCCTCGGGGGCGATCGCAAACTCGGCCTGCAAGCTGACGAGCATCGCACGCGCCGCCTGAATTTCCCCGGCCAGTATCCGCACGTTTTCCGCGTTTACCGCCGGTATCTGCCCCGCCAAGACCGCCTGCTCCTGTTGTTTCCCTTTCAGCCGGAGCAGTGACCGTTGCGCCTGTTGTCGTGCCACCTGGAGGAGCCACAATTCCACCCCGAACCCGGCCACCACCGTGGCGATCAGCAAGCCCGGGATCAGCCGCCTGACTTGGTCGGACTTCAAAGCGGCTCCTCCGGGTTGGGCACCAGCACCAGTTGGAACGCCAGCGAATCGGTTTGGGTGGCATCAAAGCGCTCCGAGGCGACGCGGCTCAAGAACGGGGATCGTTCGATGCTCTGCAAAAGCGCCTTGGCCCGCTCCGCCCAACCGTTCCCCGCCAACGACTCCACCTGGGGCATCGGCAGCATGCGCCCGGAAATCTCCAGCTGCGGCAGTTCACCCGTCGCGCCCGCCCGCACCTCCAGCCGGTCAATCCACACTCCTTCAAGCGCACCCAGCCTTTGCTGCCAGTCAGCGAACATCCGAAGCCAGCTGGTGCGGCGCTGCCGCAGTTCCTGCCAATGGACGATCCGGCGCCTGAGCTCCGCGCATTCCGCGAGGCCACGACGCATCGCCGTCTCGTGCTGGCGCATCGGAGCGACGATCTGCTCGATCTCCGCCGACCTGGCCTCGGCCGCCCGGGTTGCCTCCCGGAATTGCAGGAACGGAACGACCGGCGCGCCCAGCAGCACCAGCGCGGCGGCCGTGAGCCAGGGTTTTCGTCCGCGCCGGCGCTGCCTGGTGCGCAGGTGGGCCGGCAGGAGATTCATCGTCGGATGCCCTTTCAACAGCCGCCCGGCGGCCGCGCCCGCCAGCTCCGGCCATGCCGCATTGGCGTCATGCGTCGGTGCGAGTCCGGTGAGCGGGGGCAAAGCCTGCACCGGCAGATTCAGCTTGGCGGCGAACAGGGATGGATCAGCCGCGTGGTGAATCCACTCCCCGGCCAACTGCATGCCAGTCGGATTACCCAGACCGCTTTGGGCCCGCAGATGAAGGACCGAGCGGGCGACCTCCTGGACCAGCTGCGTCGTGTTTGCCGCCCGGTCGTGGTCCGTCGCCATGAGCCAGCTGCGCAGGGCAAAGCCTTCGGTGTTCACCAGCAGGAGCGTGGCGGCACGGCTCTCGCCATGGAGCACAAGCTCCGGCTCCGGTTTGAAAGCATGGGCGAGCCGGCTGCGCGCGAGCAGCGCGAGCGGAAACGGAACCACCTGCTCCAGCCGGAATCCCGCGGCCGCGACCGCCTCGCACCAGGGCATCAGCGCCGCGTTGCGGACCGCGGCCAGCATCAGTTGCTGCGTGGCGCCGTCCTCGCCGGCGAGCGTGGTGTCCCACGTCACCTCGCTGAGCGAACAGGGCAGTTTTTGCGCCGCCTCAAACTCCACGAGCTTCGCCCGCTTGCGCGCATCCACCCGCGGCAGGCGCAGGTGCTTGACCAGGGTCACATGCGGCGGGAGCAGGAGGATCAGCGGCGCTTCCGCCGCTGCGCCCAGGCGCAACGAGGACAATGCCGCAACCCACTCGGCCGTCGGTGAAGCGGCATCTTCTCCACTGCTCCGCGGCAACGCCACCGAGTTAAACTGCAGGCACTCCAGCGACGTCCCCTTCCGGCGAAACACGCCGAGACTGGCACGGTCGGCGTCGCAAAAAAGGACACTCGCCTGGGGAAATGAGAAAGCGGGCAGCACGTTTGAGCTGGCCCGCTGCACCGGTTTTGATGGCTGCGCTTCCCACCGGCGTCACGAGAAAACGCCCGACTAAAACAGCCAGAATTTAGGTGGTTTGACCGATGTCGCGGCTGACCCGACCGCACGCCCTTGCACCTGCGGGCCCGCACCCGCGGTGCACCGGGAGCGCAGACCTCTCACTTGGCGGGTGCCGGCTTGGCTGCGAACTCGGGATTCGACGTCTGCAACCGCGCCAGCGCGGCGGCAGCTTGCGGCAGACCCAGCTCCGCCGCCTTTCGGTAATTTTCCTTCGCCGCCACGAGATCACGGTTCACGGCGATGCCGTGTTCGAGCATGAATCCGCGCACCATCCACGCCTCGACGCCGCGCAGTCCCGACAGCAACAGGCTCCAGCGGACGGTTTCCTCCGGCTCCTCCGGCGCCGCTCGCTTTTTCGCCTCCACCATCGCCAAGGCGAGCGCGGCCCCGAGATCCCCTTTGCGCGCTTCATTCTGCCACCAGGGCAGCGCTTGTGCGGGGTTGTCCGTCACCGCCTGGGTGACGGCCTCGATGCGGCCGAGCACAAATTTCGCCGGTTCATCCCCCAGAGCGGCGGCTTGGCGATACCAGTGCAAGGCCAGCGCCCAATCGCGCGCCACGCCCTGACCGCGGGCATAAAGCTCCGCCACCGCGCGCGCCGCGGCGGGCTGACCGGCGGTCGCGGCCTGCACATACCAGCGCAGCGCCGCCAGCGGATCTCCGGACATGCCGGGATGATCGCGGTAGAGATCGCCCAGTGTCTGCATGGCCTGGGTGTTGCCTTGGTCGGCCGCACGCAGGAGCCATTTCGCCGCGTCCTCGCGCGCCTCCGGCGTGTCGCTCGTCGCCTGCAAGCGGCCGAGCGCGGCCTGTGCCTCGACGTGACCCGTCTCAGCAGCGCGGCGAAACCACTTCTCCGCTTCGGCCTGGCTCCGGTCGAGGCCGTCGCCTTCCCGGTATTGCAGGCCGAGCAGATACTGCGCCTCGGCATCGCCCTTCTCGGCCGCGGTGCGGAGCAACTGGGTGTTGGCCCACCGCATCGGCCGGGCGCCAAACAGCGTCGGCGCGACGATCCCCAACAACAGCGCATAGAGCATCAGGCGCATGCGGTCTGACTGCCGCGCGGCTGCCGGCGCGTCAAAGCCCATTCCCGGGCGAAGATTTGTTTGCGACTGCTTTTCCATGATCCAAGTTGCGGACCTGCGATGACAACCGTCCTGCCTTACAAGATCAGCGTCCTCGTCTTCATCGAGAACCACGCCGGCGAACAGCTCCTGATGTTGCGCGCCAAGCAGCCCAACCTCGGCATCTGGTCGCCCATCGGCGGCAAGCTCGAGATGGCCACCGGCGAATCCCCGCTCCAATGCGCCGTCCGCGAGACCCACGAGGAAACGGGTCTGAGCGTGCGCGAGGAGGACCTGCATCTTTTCGCCATGATTGCGGAGAAAGCCTACCAAGGACAGACGCACTGGCTGATGTTTCTGTTCCGCTGCAAGCGCCCCATCGACCGGCTGCCGCCCGACATTTCCGAAGGCCGCTTCGGCTTCCACTCCCGCGAAGCCATCAAGCACCTGGAGATCCCCGAAACCGACGCCGCGGCGCTCTGGCCGATCTTCGACCGCTACCGTGACGGATTTGTCTCATTGCGAGCGGATTGCTCGGTTTCGCCCCTCCAAATCACCATCGAGCAGGTCGTTCCGGAGAAGTAACCTGCTGTGGCAACTGCGCCACTGCCAAAAGTTTCGCTTGTCATCGCCCGGCTTTGCCTAAAAGACGGAATCCTTCGTCCTGATATTGTTTTAAACTCAAAACATTTCCTGTGAGCAAGAAAGCCCCCTCCACCAAAAAAGCCGAAGATCCCGGCTACAACGCCCGCACGGCGCCCATCAACGCCAAGCTCGGGAACGACGAACTGATCGCGCTCTACCGCGACATGGTGCGCATCCGCCGCTTCGAGGAGTGCTGCCTGCGTTGCTACCAGAAGGGCGGCAAGATCGGCGGCTTCCTTCACCTCTACATCGGCCAGGAGTCCATCGCCGTCGGCTGCGTCTCGGTCATGGGCGACGACGATCACATCATCACCGCCTATCGCGACCATGGCCACGGCCTCGCCGTCGGCATGGGCATGAACGAGATGATGGCCGAGAACTACGGCAAATACACCGGCTGCTCCAAGGGTAAGGGCGGCTCGATGCACTACTTCGACCCCTCCCGCCGTTTCTGGGGCGGCCACGGCATCGTCGGCGGCCAGATCCCGCTCGGCACCGGCATCGCCTACGCCCTCAAATACCTGGGTCGCAAGGGCGCCTGCATGGCGTTCATGGGCGACGGCGCCGTCAACCAGGGCGCGGTCCACGAATCCTACAACCTCGCGGCGCTCTGGCAGCTGCCGGTAATCTTCATCGTCGAGAACAACGGTTACTCGATGGGCACCTCGCAGGAGCGTTCTTCCGCCGGCCCGAGCCTCGCGCAACGCGCCGAGGGTTACGGCATGAACTGGGAGATCGTCGAGAACGGTCACGATGTGCTCGAGGTCCGCGACCGCGTCGCCGCCGCCCTCAAGCTCGCCCACGAGAAGTCCCTGCCGAGCGTCCTCGAGATCCGCACCTACCGCTACCGCGGCCACTCCGTCGCCGACCCGGACAACACCTACCGCGACAAGAAGGAGATCGAGGAATACAAGGCCACCAAGGACCCGCTCATGGTGTTCCAGAACGCCCTGCTCAAGGAGAAGGTCCTCACCGAGGAGATCGTCGCCTCGATCGACGAGTCCGCCCGCGCCGAGGCCGAGACCTCCGCGCAGTTCGCCGAGGCCAGCCCCTACCCGACCGTCGAGGACATCCAGAAGGACGTCTATTGGGAGGCCGACAATCCCGCCGACCGCAAATCCCAGGGCACGCTCTTCTTCAACTGAGCTCCGCCTCCCCCAGACCCTAGATCCTAAATCCCAGACCTTTTCCAGTCATGCCTCTTCTCACCTACCGCGAAGCTCTCCGCCACGCCATGGCCGAGGAACTCGAACGCGACCCGAATGTTGTCATCATGGGCGAGGAAGTCGCCCAGTTCAACGGCGCCTACAAGGTCACCGAGGGCCTCCTCGCCAAGTTCGGCCCCAAGCGCATCGTGGACACCCCAATCTCCGAGGCCGGCTTCATCGGCATGGGCATCGGCGCCTCGATGCTCGGCCTGCGCCCCGTGATGGAGCTGATGTTCTTCAGCTTCTACTCGGTCGCCTTCGACCAGATCTTCAACAACGCCGCCAACGTCCGCTACATGTCGGGCGGCCTGATCAACTGCCCGATCGTTCTCCGCGGTCCCGCCAACGGCGGCACCAACGTCGGTGCCACGCACTCGCACACGCCCGAGTCCATCGCCGCCTACCACCCCGGCATCAAGGTCGTCGTCCCCTCCACCCCGGCCGACGCCAAGGGCCTGCTCAAGTCCGCCATCCGCGACAACGATCCCGTCATCTTCCTCGAAAACACGATCCTCTACGGCGAGACCGGCGAAGTCCCTGAGGGTGAGCACCTGGTCCCGCTCGGGTCCGCCAAGGTCATGCGCGAAGGCACGGACATTTCCATCATCGGTCACGGCCGCGCCATCCAGATGGCCCTCAAGTCCGCCGACCTCCTGAAGGAAAAGCACGGTATCAACGCCGAGGTCGTGGACCTCCGCTCCATCCGCCCGCTCGACGAGGAAACCATCCTCAACTCCGTCAAGAAGACCAATCGCTGCCTCTACGTCGAGGAAGCCAAGCCCTTCTGCTCCGTCGGCGCCATGGTGGCCTGCCTCATCCAGGAAAAGGCCTTCGACTACCTCGACGCCCCGGTCCTGCGCGTCAACTCCGTGGACGCCCCCGCCATCTACTCCCCGCCGGTCGAGAAGCTCCAGCTCCCGACCCCCGACCGCATCTACCAGGCCGCGCTCAACGTCCTGAAGTAACTTAAACTTCCAACTTAAACTTCAACCGCGCGCGTAGCGCGCTCCCCCATGGCCAACATCATCGATATGCCGAAACTCAGCGACACCATGACGGTGGGCACGCTGGTCAAGTGGCTCAAAAAGGAAGGCGATACCGTCAAGGCCGGCGACATGCTCGCCGAGGTCGAGACCGACAAGGCCACGATGGAGCTCGAGTCGTTCTTCGCCGGCACCCTCGTCAAGATCTTCGCCCCCGCCGGCTCGCAGGTCGCCATCGGCGCCGCCCTCTGCGCCGTCGGGAAAGCCGGTGAGACCGTCGAAGCCCCGGCCGCCAAAACCGCCGCACCCGCCGCTGCTCCGGCTCCGGCCGCCCCCGCGCCGGTCGCCCCGACGCCCGCCCCCGTGCCTGCCCCCGCTCCGGCACAGCCTGCTCCGGTCTCCAGCCACCCGGCTCCGGCCTCCGCTGAAGGCGACGCGCGCCTCAAGATCTCCCCGCTCGCCAAGAAGATCGCCGCCCAACAGAGCGTTGATGCCTCCCGCCTCACCGGCTCCGGCCCGGGCGGCCGCATCGTCAAAGCCGACGTCCTCGCCGCCGCCGCGAATCCCGCGCTGCTCAAGTCCACCGCGGCTCCCACTGTTGCCAAATCTTCAGGTTTCAGTCCTCAGGTTTCAGGTTTCTCCCGCGGCCCGGTGCAGGAAGAGCGCGTCGTTGCCGTGTCGAACATGCGCGCCGTCATCGCCAAGCGCATGGTCGAGTCCACGACGACCATCCCCTACATCTACCTCGACATCGAGATCGACGCCGAGCCGCTGCTCGCCATCCGTAGCCAGCTCAACACCGGCCTTGAGGCCCAGGGCGTGAAGCTCTCCGTGAACGACTTCGTGCTCAAGGCCTCCGCCGAGGCCCTGCGCCGCGTGCCGGCCGTCAACAGCTCCTGGGAAGGCACGCAGATCCGCTACCACGGCGCCGCGCATGTCGCCTTCGCCGTGGCGCTCGAGGACGGCCTCATCACGCCGGTTGTGCGCGACTGTCACCTCAAGAGCGTGTTCCAGATCAGCACCGAGGCCAAGGCGCTCGGCAAGAAGGCCAAGGACAAGAAGCTCCAGCCCGCCGACTACACCGGCGGCACCTTCTGCGTCTCCAACCTCGGCATGATGGGCATCCCGAAATTCACCGCCATCATCAACCCACCCAACTCCGCGATCCTCGCCGTCGGCACCACGGTCACCAAGCCCGTCGTGAAGAACGGCCAGATCGTCGTGGGCCAGACGCTGACCGTGACCCTGAGCGCCGACCACCGCGTCTTCGACGGCGCCGTCGCCGCCCAATACCTCGGCGCCCTCAAGGACATCCTCGAGAAGCCGGCGTTGCTCCTCGTCTAAACATGGAGGCGGGGTGCCCCCACCCCGCATTTCCCCCCAGGCGCGCCACCCGGCGCGCCTTTTTCTTTTGAGGCGGAGCGCGTTGACTTCAACGCGCTGGGCCTGCCGAAGCCGGAACAGAAATTCTGCACCGTTGCCAAGCGGATGCCATTACCCTTCCGTGTCCACCATGAAGCAGGCCACAAAAACCAATGAGGCCGAAAACACTCTTGGGCAAAGAATCTCATGAAAGCGGAAGCGAACTTCCTCCGGCATTTGAATACGCGCGGATATTTCGGCGGAGGAAGCTTTGATCCGCAGCCAGTGTTTGAAGCGGCGCGGCAGCATCTCGACATCGACGTCACCAGCGTCGAAGAGAATGAGCGTTTAACGACCGTGATCAATCGCTTGGTCGACGACGGCATTCTACGCGTCGAGTATTCCCAAGATCCGACTTTACACCCGAAAGACCAGCTGGACCACTGGCGCTTGCTGCTGACCGCGACGGGGCTCGCTGAGATCGATGGCGACGTGAAGCGCGTATGAACGAAAAGAATAGATTCAGGTTTGAGGTGCGACAGAAGTGAAACTGTCGCGGCTCATTTGAAACGATCGCCAGCAATAACCCACCCTCCATGCAACCTGCCCAACCACCTCCCTCGAGTCCAGCCAAGCCCGTCAATTGGGGAATTCTCGGCGCCATGGTGGGCGGGTTCATCGGCATCGTGGCGGACAAGTTCGCCCTCGGCCTGATATTTGGCTTCCTCATCGGACTCATGATCGGCTCCGCCAAACGGAAGACCGCCGCTTCCGACAGCACGCGTCCGCCGGGAGACGAAAAGTAGGACTAGCTGGCTGAGAAAATCGTGGTGTCTCTGTTCCTCCAGTCCACTCGCCTCATCCTCCGCGAGTTCACCCTCGCCGATGCGGCGTTCATCGTGGAGCTGCTCAACGAGCCGGCGTTCATCGAGTTCATCGGCGACAAGGGCGTGCGCGACCTCGCAGGCGCGGAGCACTACCTGCACAATGGTCCGTTGGCCAGCTATGCGAAACACGGCTTCGGTCTCTGGGCGGTGACGCTGAAGGATGGCACACCGGTCGGCATGGCCGGCCTGCTCCAGCGCGACTTCCTGCCCCATCCCGATCTCGGCTACGCCCTGCTCGCCCGTTTCCACGGACAAGGCTACGCCCACGAGGCCGCGACCGCCGTGCTGCGCTACGCCCGCGAAAAATTCGGCCTCACGACCGTGCACGCGCTCACCGCCTTCAAAAATCCCGCCTCCGTCCACCTCCTCGGCAAGCTCGGCTTCGACTTCGTAGACTTCATCCAGCAACCCGGCTACGCGGAACCGAGCCGACTGTTTATTTTGTCCCTGTCGGCCCCGGGCTCGTGAGCCGCTCGACCACCAGGCGCTCCAATCGCGGCACGTCCACGGCGAACACGACCTCGACGTCGCGCTCGCCGAGCCCCGGACCCTGCCCGGCTGGCCAGCTGAGCGTGTTGCCATAGCCGGCTCCGTCGCCGTCAGTGTCCACCCTGACGGCCAGTTTTTCTCGCCGGGTGACCAGGGACGGCTCCAGCCATACGGCGGCGGCGATTTCGTCCCATAGCGGAAAACTTTCGACCCATCTTGCCACGTAGCGCGCGATCGGGGTCTCCGCCGCGGAGACCTGCTTCATCATCTCCGGCGTGAAACGCGTCCGCGTGGACGGATCCACCGGCACCTGCAGGATCCGCCGCCACGGCGCACGAAGCACGAGGCTCGCCGCCTCGGGGTCCCAGCGAAAGTTGAACTCCAGCCGCGGTGTGTGCGCGTATTCAAGCCCGAAGCCGTCGCCCGACGGATGCGGGTTGAAGCTGCCCCCCATGAAGACGAGTTCCTTCGCCCCGGCGGCAAACCTGTCGTCCAGCCGAAGCGCCAAAGCCAGGTTGGTCATCGGCCCCATGGCCAGAATGCTGACCTCGCCGGGAAACGCGCGCACCTGGCGCACGAGGAACGCCGCCGCGGTCTCGTGCGCCGGCTTCAGCGTTGGCTCACCCTCCACCAATGGCGGCACCACCTCCGGTCCGTGCGGCGCGGGCCGGCGCACAAGCACCTCCTTGGACCAGACTTCGGTCCAGGCGCCCTTGTAGAAAAGTTTTCCGTGGCGCGCTTCCCAGCGCTTGGTCGCCTCGGCAGAATTCACGAGCGGGAACGTCGCTCCCGGCACCACGGGAATCTCTGGACGCCCGATCAGCTGCAGCATGCGGAGCGTGTGGGCGACGTTTTCCTTCTGCCAGCCGTCGCCGCTCTCGACCGTGATGCCCAGCACCTCGACGTCGGGCGACTGGAGAACCATCAGGATCGGCTGCAAGTTCGGTCCGCCCGGGCCAAACGCGTCCTGATCGATGATGACCTTGCGCCGCGGTGCCGCGGCTACGAGCAGCGGAAGCAGAAAGCCCAGAAGCCAAAGCCGGTTTCGCATCCGGCGGACACAGCAAAGAGCGTGCCTCGGACAACGGTGAATACCGCGGGCCGCGCCGCCGCGTCCGCCCCGCGATCTGCTCCCTTGGGCGGATGAAATTTCATCCGGAAAAATCGCCGGTCCGTCATTTCGTTGTCGAGGTGCCCGGCAAGTCACCCAACCTCCCTGCACCATTTCCTCGAGTCCCTCCAAAATCCGCGGGTTGCGCTGGTATATCGTGGCACTGCTCGCGCTCGCCTCCGAACTCAACTACCTCGACCGGCAGGCGCTCTCGGTGCTCGCGCAGACGATCCAGGATGAGCTGGGCTTCACGACAATCGAGTATTCCTACATCACGTCGGCCTTCCTCGCGAGTTACACCGTGATGTATCTGGTGAGCGGACGGCTCGTGGACTGGCTGGGCTCACGAAAATCGTTCTCGATCTTCGTCACCGGGTGGTCAATCGCGACGATCCTGCATTTTTTCGCCCGCAGTCCCTTCCATTTTGCCGCCTGCCGTTTCCTGCTGGGCGCGACCGAGCCGGCCAACTTTCCGGCAGGCGTGAAGGCTGTCTCCGAGTGGTTCCCGATGCGCGAACGGGCCCTCGCGGTCGGCCTCTTCAACGCCGGCACCGCCATCGGCGCGGGTCTGGCGGCTCCCGTGGTTTCCGTGATCGCGCTCACCCTCGGCTGGCGCTGGGCCTTTGTCATCACCGGCGGGCTGGGCTTCCTCTGGGTGATCGTGTGGCATTTCGCCTATCGGCTCCCGCCGGAGCACCCGCGTCTGTCGGACGAGGAAAAGACGCTGATTCTCGATGGCCGGGCGGCCGGGGCCCCACCCGTGCCGATGCTGGCGTGGTCAAAAATCCTGCGTATGCGCGCCACCTGGGCCTGCGTGTTTGCCCGCATGCTGACGGACCCGGTCACCTACCTCTTTGTCTTCTGGACACCCAAATACCTCCAGGAGGTCCAGGGCTTCGATCTGAAGGACATCGGCAAGTTCAGCTGGATTCCCTTTGTGGCGCTCGCACTCGGCAACATCGCCGGCGGCCTCGTGCCGAACCGCCTCGTGCGGCTGGGCTGGACCGTCAACCGCGCGCGCATGTCGGTCATGCTGCTGGCCTCGCTCGCCATGCCGGTCCTCTGTTTCTCGATCACGCGCGCCACCGTGCCGGCCATTGCCCTCACCTGCATCAGCCTCGCGATGTTCTGCCATGCCGCCTGGGCCAACATGACCTTGCCCGCCGAGATCCTTCCGAGCAACGCCATCGGTTCGGTGACCGGGCTCGCCGGGGCGCTCGGTGGGGTGATGGGCATCGTCACCCAGACGGCCATCGGCTGGACTGTGCAAAACCTGTCGTTCACGCCGGTTTTTGCGGTGGCCGCCTTCATGCATCTCTCCGCCCTGATCGGCGTCAAATTGCTGATCGGAAAAATCAGCCAGCGTCCGCCCGAAGCCGACGCCCCCACCTCCGCCTGAACTCTCCGCTCATGTCCCACTCCCTCATGCCCCGGACCGAGATCCATCCGACGCGCGTCGCGATGGGCACCGCCTCGGCCCGCCATTTCCTGCATCGCGTTCGCCACGTGCTGGCCACCAAGCCCCTTTGCCGGGTCATCTTCGGCTGCGCCCCTTCGCAGGATGAATTCTTCGCCGGGCTGCTCGCCGAGACCCGCGGCGACCCGGCCCTCTGGTCGCGGGTCGAGGTTTTCCACATGGACGACTACGTCGGCCTGACGGAGGACGCGCCCCAGAGTTTCCGGCACTATCTCCGCCGGCATTTGCTCGATCACGTGGCGGTGGCGAAGTTTCACCTCATCCGCGGCGAGGCGCCGTCGCCCGAGGCCGAAGCTGCCCGCTACGCCGGACTGCTCGGAGCGGCCCCCATTGACGTGATCGGCATGGGCCTGGGTGAAAACGGTCACATCGCTTTCAACGATCCGCCGGTCGCGGATTTTGCCGACTCGGTGCTAGCGAAGGTCGTCGCCATGGATGAGATCTGCCGGCAGCAGCAAGTGAACGATGGCTGTTTCCCTCGCCTTGAGGCCGTGCCCCGACTCGCCATCACGATCACCGTGCCGGTCTTCGCCCGGGCCGGCAGTCTCGTCTGCACCGTGCCCGGACCGCGCAAGGCCCAGGCTGTGCGCGGAGCCCTCACCGCTCCCGTCGGTTCCTCCTGCCCCGGAACGATCCTGCGCGTGCATCCCGACTCCGCACTTTTTCTGGATCGCGACTCGGCGACCTTGCTTGAAACCTCGGCGAAACCCGCCTCCTGATGCCGCCCCGCCGCTCCACCGCCCGGAAAACGCCGCCAAAAAGCAAGGCGGCCCGGGGCTATTTCGACCTGCAGGTGAACGGATTCGCCGGGGTTGATTTCCAACAGCCCGACCTCAGCGCCCGCCAGCTCGCGCAGGCCGTCGCCGCCCTGCACGCCCACGGCACCGACCGAATTCTACTCACGCTCATCACCGACAGCATCGCGCAGCTCTGCATCAAGCTCGCGCGGATTGAGGGTATACTCCGCCGGCACCCGACGCTGGCGCGCACCATTGTGGGTTATCATCTCGAAGGACCCTACCTCCTGCCCGAGCGCGGCTACTGCGGCGCGCACGAGCCGAAGTGGATGCATGCGCCGGACATCGCAGAGTTCGAGCAGCTCTGGGTGGCCTCCGGCGGCCGCATCCGGCTGATGACTCTCGCTCCCGAGTGGCCCGGCTCCCCCGCTTTTATCCGGCAGCTCGTGGCCCGGGGCGTCCGGATTGCGATCGGCCATTCCAACGCCAGCGCGGACGAGATTGATGCCGCGGTGACAGCGGGCCTCAGCCTGTGCACGCATCTCGGCAACGGCGTGCCGCTGCAGCTGGACCGGCACGACAACATCGTGCAGCGCCTGCTCGCCCGCGATGAACTCTACGCCGCCTTCATCCCGGACGGCATCCACCTCCCGCCCCACGTGCTCAGGAATTTCGTCCGCGCCAAACCGCCGGACAAGGTTCTGTTCACCACCGACGCGATGGCTGCTGCGGGGGCCGGGCCGGGCCGCTACCGCATCGCCCATCTGGTCACCGAGGTCGGCGCCGATGGCATCGTGCGGCAACCAGGCGAGACCCGGTATTTTGCCGGTTCGTCGCTCACCATGGACAAAGCGGCGGCAAACGTGGCTGCGATGACCGGATGGACCGCAGCCCAAGCCCGCTCCGCCTGCTCGGCGCGGATCGCGAAATACTTGGGCTGCTGAAGCGGCCGTTCGAAACGCGGGAGATTGGTGGTCTCCCGGAAAACGAAATCAACCCTCGGCACGCTTGCGGGCGTCGGCCTCGATCAGCGCTTTGAGGGCGTCGAGCGTGGCGCGGGTCTTGGCCTTGGCGGCGGGCAGGTCGGCGGCAGACGATACCGGACCGGAGGCGAAGAGGTAGAACTTCATCTTCGGCTCGGTGCCGGAGCCGCGCGCGGCAAACGAGTAGCCGTTGGCCAGCGTGACGATGTAGAGGTCCTGCGAGGGAATCTGCTCGTTGTCGGCGTCGAAGAACTTCTCACGGCCGAAGTCCTGGAAGCGCGTGACCTTCGTATCGCCAAAGGCCGTCGGCGGGCTCGCGCGATATGTATCGAGGATGCGCTTGATCTTCGCGGCGCCGCTCGCGCCCTCGTAGTAGATGTTGATCACGCCCTCGAGGAAGAAGCCGTAGCGCAGGTAGATCTCGTCGAGATATTCCGGCACAGTCAGGCCGCGCGACTTAACCCACGCGCAGACCTCGGCGAACATCAGGCAGGCGGAGTTGCCGTCCTTGTCGCGCAGCGAGTCGTTGGGCAGGTAGCCGTAGCTTTCCTCGGTGCCGAACAGATAGAACGTGCTGTGCTTCTGCAGCAGCGCGGCGCGCTCGCGGAACGGCGTGCCGTCGTAGCTGAAGCCGGGCCCCATGGCTTTGGCCAGCTTCTCCTCGTAGCCGCGCATCTTGGCCGCGATCCACTTGAAGCCGGTGAGCGTGTTGATGACCTTCACGCCGTGGCCCTTGCCGATGGCGTCCTGCAGCGGGGTCGTGACGAAGGTCTTCACGAGGCAGGCGGCCTGCGTGCCCTCCTTTGGAATCCAGCCGAGCTCCTTGTATTTGCCGATGCGGTAGTCGGCGAGCAGCGCGCCGACCTGGTTGCCGGTCAGCAGCTCCATCTTGCCGGCTTTGTTGCGCACGGCCACGCCCACGCGATCGCTGTCGGGATCGGTGGCCATCACCACGTCAATGCCCTCCTTGTCGGCCAGCGCCACGCCCAGCGCGAGCGCCTCGGCGTTCTCGGGGTTGGGCGACTTGACGGTCGGGAACCGGGCGTCGAAGGCCGATTGCTCCTTCACCTCGGTCACATGCACGCCGGCATGAATGAGCGCCGGTACGGTCGAAACGCCACCGACACCGTGGATGTTCGTATAAACGACCTTGAGGTCCGACTTGCGGAGCAGGTCCGCGTCGATCACCGCCTGCGCCGCGACGGCGAGATAGGCGTCGTCGGCCTCGCTGCCGAGGGTGGTGACGCCGGCGAGGTTCTTATCGAGGAACTGCTTGGTCTCGGCGAGCGAGACCTTGTCCACCTCGCTTACGATGCCCTTGTCGTGCGGTGGCGTGACCTGCGCGCCATCCACGAAGTAGGCCTTGAAGCCGTTGTCGTGCGGCGGATTGTGGCTCGCCGTGATGACCACGCCGGTGTGGGCCTTGAAGTGACGGACTGAAAAGCTCAGCTGTGGAGTCGAGCGCGGGCCGTTGAAGATCAGTGCCTCACCGCCGAGTTGGGTCCAGGTCGAGGCCGCCAGCTCGCAGAAGTGACGCGAGAAATGCCGCACGTCGTGGGCGATCACGAGGCGGGGCTTGGCCGCGCTGCCCTGTCCCGCGAGATAGTTCGCGACGTAGCGGTGCAGACCGATAACGGCGCGCAGGAGCGTGAAGTCGTTGAGCAGATTGCTGCCGACGTTGGCGTGTTCGGGCGAGCCCTGACCCGAGAGCGCGCCGGTCTCGGCCGCGGCGGTCTTCACGCCGATGGTGCGGCCGCGCATGCCGCCGGTGCCGAACTCGAGGTAGCGGTAAAAACGGTCGTTCAGCTCGCTCCACTCCCCGCGCGCGATGAGTTCGTGGAGGCTTTGCTCCGCCCAAGCGGGCAGGCCGGCGTCGAGCCAAGCCTTGAGATTATCGGCGGCGGTGCTGAGCAACTGGCCGTTCTTCACGGCGGCGGCGATCTGGTCGGTGGTGGTCATGGGAAGGAAGAGACCTGACGCGATGGCGGGCTTGGGGGCGAGGGCGTTCCAGCGTTGGGCGAAGGTTTCCGGATCGTAACCAAAAAGCGGCGAGATCTCCAGGGTGGCCTTGGGCAGGCCGGTGGCATCGGTCTCGACCACGGCACCGGCGGCTTGGAGCCAGCGGGCCCATTGGCGCATCTGGTCCTCGCGGCAGGTCTTGGGCGAGTCCACGCCCTCGGCATTTTTCACCGGGCTGAAATCGTCGGCGCGCGCCGTCTCGATGACGATGGAGTTCCTCGCAAAGGGCAGCGCGTCGAAGACGAACATTTCGAACTTCACGCCATTGGCCTTCTCGGGCTTCACGGCTTTGCCGGCAGCGTCGATCGTGGCGATCTTCTTGTCGGCGCGGTGGAACGGCAGCGCGACGTCCTCCCCGCCCGCGGCCATCCGGCGCGCGAACTCGCGGTCGATGACGTGGATCGCGATGCTGCCGGCCCCGTAGCGCAGCGCACCGTCGGCGTTGGTCTCCTTCTGCATGCTCATCGGCATGTCGCTGTATTCGACGACGACGATCTTGCCGTCCTGCAGGCAGAAGTGGCCGACCTTTTCCTCGGGGTAGGCCTTGATCACCATCTTGCTCGACATCTCGGAGCCGGCGGCGAGGTGGAAGCCGATGAACTCCGCGTCGATGCAACGCACGAGTGGGTTGTCCACCTGGAAGTAACTGAGCGTGTCCACGCCCTCGGCTTTCATCAGGTCGAGCGCGCCGCTGCGATGGAGCGCGCGCAGCGAACCACCGTGGCCGTCGGGACTGAGCGCGAGCGCGCCGCGGGTCTCGAGCAGGATCTTGCCGTCGTAAGCGACGGCCGGCATGCGGCCCTGGCGGAAGAAATGCACGCGGTTTTTGTCCAGGCCGAAGAACTTGTTCTCGGCGAAGAAACCCTCGGTCTGCGCGTGGTTGGCGTGACTGGTCATGATGAACCAGTGCAGCGGCTTCCCGTAGCGGAGACCGGCGGCCTTGATTTTCTCGGCGAAGACCTGGAAGAGCGACTTCTGCTTCAGCGGCGTGACGGCGAAGGTGCCCTTGGGGCCGTCGTAACCGAGGCGCGTCCCCTGCCCGCCCGCGACCGTGAAGGCCGCCACGCGGCCGGCGCGCAGCGCCTGCTCGCCGAGCGCGCGGGCCCGGGCCCACTGCGCGGCATCGCCGCCGTTGCCCGGCAGGCGCGTGACCGGCGCCGGGGCCAGGCCGGCAAGGTTGGCGCCGCCGCCGCCGGTCTTGAACACGAGCGTGCGGTTCAGGCGCTCAATCTCGGTGAGGTCCACCTCGGCCGCTTGGGCGGCGAGTTCGGCGCGTTCGTGCGCATCGAGCGAATCCCAGAAGGCAAAGACCTGCCCCTGGCCGGCGGCACGGTAGTTGTTGATCAGTTGTTCGTGGCTCATGGTTTCACTTCTTCAAAGCGGAAGACAAATTCCTCGCCCTTGGCGTAGCCCAGCTTCTGGCGGATGAGGAGCTCCACCAGCGCCGGGTCGTTGCGCAGCCGATCGAGGTAGCGCGTCTGGGCGGCCAGCTTGGCCTCGGCCTCGGCCAGCAGGCGCTGCTTCGTCGCGAGGTCGGCCTGCCGGGTCTTCAGCTCGCGCTGCATGCCCACAAAGGCGGTCACCGCCCACAGGGTGATGCCCGCGAAAAGCACGCCGAAGACTCCGTTGATAATTTTGCTGAGATTCACCCGGAATGAGGCGACCAGATAAAGGTGCGCGGCGGAGTTCAGGCAATGCTTTTCAAAGCGCGTTGACGCGCTTTGTGCGTGCTTTTTCCCGTGCGGCTCAAATACTTGCCGGACGATGTATCAAAGCTTCTACGGATTTACGGAGATGCCGTTCCACATCACTCCGGACCCGAAGTTTCTCTACCTCAGTCCCACGCACCTGGAGGCGCTCCAGCACCTGAAATATGGCGTAACCGAGAAAAAAGGCTTCATCGTGCTCATCGGCGAGGTCGGTTGTGGCAAGACCACGCTCTGCCGGAAATTCATGGGCGAGCTGGATCCCGCGCACTACGACACCGCCCTGATCCTCAACCCGCGGGTGAACGAAACCCAGATGCTGCGGGCCATCCTCACCGAGCTGGGCGAACACAACGTCGCCAAGAGCAAGCACGACCTCATCTCGCAGATGAACCAGATCCTGCTCGACCGCATCGCCAAGGGTCGCGAGATCGTGCTTATCATCGACGAGGCGCAGAACCTCTCCTTCGAGGTCTTTGAGCAGGTCCGCCTCCTCTCCAATCTCGAGACCGACAAGCAGAAACTCCTGCAGATCGTCCTCATGGGCCAGACGGAGCTGAAGGAACGTCTCGCCGCCGAGGAGTTGCGCCAGCTCCGCCAGCGCATCCTCGTCCACTACGAGCTCCGGCCCTTCACCCGCGACGAGATGAACCACTACATCCATCACCGCCTGTCCGTCTCCGGCAGCGCCGGCCGGCCGTATTTCACCAAGTGGGCCCTCCGCCACATCCACCGCACCAGCCGGGGAATTCCCCGCATCATCAACAACCTCTGTGACAAAGCCCTCCTCTCGGCGTTCATCCGCGACTCCGACGAGGTCAACTACTGGGACGCCCGTCGCGCCGTGCGCGACATGAACCGTCTCACCGCCTGACCATGAGCCTGATCAACGAAGCGCTCAAGAAAGCGCAAAAACAGCGCACCGGTGAGACTCCCTCATTGAGTGCGATGCCCACCCTCGGGGGTGAGCGTCCGGACAAGATCGCCCACCGCAGCAAATCCTCAGGCGTGGGTGAATTTCTGCTCCCCATGCTCGGCCTCGGCTTCGTGGGGCTCGCCGTCCTCGGAGTCGGCGGCTTCTTCCTCTACCGCAGCCTGAGCCGCGAGAGCGCACCCGCCGCGCAGACCACTGCGGTCAGCCCCCCCGTGGCCACCCCGCCACCGGCACCCGCGCCGACCGCCCCACAGCCCACCCCGCAACCCGCCCTGCCACCCCGGGAGCCCGTGGTGGTGGCAACCGCGCCCCAGCCTGCATCGGCCACGTCCTCTGTCAGCTCGTTCACGGTGCCCAATGTGGCGACACCGGCCCCCACCCAGCCTGAGCCTGCGCAGCCTGTCACTCCGACCGTAACCCTGCCCGCCCCGGCCCCGGTCGTGGCCGCGATCACGCCGCCTTCCGCCCCCGCACCTCAGCCGGTTCAGAGCCAATCCACCACTCCGGCCGCGCCGCCCAAGTTTGAGCCCCGCGCCATCAACCACATCGAAGCGCTGCGCGTCACCGGCATCCGCGTTTCATCCGATCCGCGCGACAGCAAGGTGCTCATGAACGACCGCGTTTATCGCCTCGGCAGCCTCATCGATGCCGAGATGGGCATTCGGCTCGTTGGCATCACCGCGGCCTCTCTCACCTTCGAAGACGATCGCGGCGCCCGTTACACGCGGCTGTTTAACTGAAGAGCGCGCCACGCCCCGGCCTCAATAGGCGGACTTTGGCGGGAAAAACACCTGCCAGAAAGTCTTCAGCGTGATCTGCACGTCCAGCCAGATGGACCAGTGGGCGATGTAGTAGAGATCGAGCCGGATTCGCTCCTGCAACTGTTCGGGTGTCCTGATTTCACCACGGAAGCCTTCGCTTTGGGCCAACCCGGTGATGCCGGGCCGCACCCAGTGTTTCGACCGGTAGGAACGAACCTGCCGCTCGAACTCTGCGTCGAGCACCGGCATGACCGGCCGCGGCCCCACGATGCTCATCTCGCCGGTCAGCACATTCCAGAACTGGGGAAACTCATCCAGGCTATGCCGCCGGAGGAAGCGCGCCAAGGGATAGACCCGGTCGTCGTCCACTGAGGCCTGCCGGCTCTCGGCGGTGGCGTCGGGCGGGGCCAGATGCATCGAACGGAATTTCAGCATGGGAAACTCCGCCCGCCCTTCACCCGAGCGGGCCCGCACATGGAACAATGGTCCCGGCGACTGGAAGCGCTGCACGAGCCACACCACCAGCATCAGCGGCGGCAACACCAGCACGACCACGGGCAGGGCCACGACGATGTCGAACGCGCGTTTCACGGCCCGGTTCAACGGTTCCTCCAGCGGCTCGTCGTGCAGGGTGAAAAAATGATGCCCGCCCTCGTCGGCCGAAACCACGGGATGCCCCAGCACTTCCTCGACCTGGTGGTGCACGAGCAACCGGCACCCCTGGGCCTGACACTGGTCCACGATGAGTCGGGCCACCGTCGGTTCGGCCGGCACCTCCAACAGGATCACCTGACCGATGGTTTTCTCCGCCAGCACCCGCGGCAGATCAGCGACCGTCCCGGTCACGGGGATCGTCGCCGGTGCAGCGGGCGCAAGGGCGTCCAAAGCCAGAAACCCGACCGGATGCACCCCGAGGTGCAGGCGCTGCTTCAGCCACTCATCGAGCATCGCCAAAGTGCGGGCGCGCCCGACGAAAAGCGTGGGGATTTGCTCACCATGGCCGTAGAGAAAACGAGCGAGGCGAACCGGCAGCCTTCGGTGCAGCCAGAAAATTCCCAGCCAGCTCCAAACCAGAAAAGAGCCGAGGAATAACCGGCTGATGCTCCGGTCCTGGGTGGCGAACATCATGGAAAACACCGCCAGCGCCACCAATCCGACCTGCTGGCTCGCCAATCCGGCCGCCTCGGTGATGGAAAGCCTGGTGAGGCGCGTGCCCACCGCGCGCAACCGGCTGCCGCCCACCAGCAATCCGATCACCAGGCACAGGAAATACTGCAGCAGGTTCACCTCCCGGCTGAGCTTCACCGCCGGCACATAGCGCATGATGAACTCCGCATAGAGCCAGAAAAACACCCCCAAACCCAACAGCAGGACGAGGCCATGAATCCGGACTAGGCCGCGATGACGATTGGCAAGCATGGGTTGGTAACCACGGCAGTGTGGCTGGCGTCTGGTGACCGGCAAGCCTCGGTTCCACAGTCTTTTCCCGAAAATCCGCCGGCCGAATAGATTGCGCGTTTCCCCGGGCTCCCTATATTTCCGTCCTCATCCATGGCCTCATCCCGCGTTCTCCTCCTCACCCTCGGCACCCTGCTCGCAGCCTCCGCCGTGGGTTACTATTTCTACCAAAAGCGCACCGAGGCCGCCGCCAAGCCACCCGTATACAACACCGCCGTCATCGCCAAAGGCAGCATCCGCCAGGCCGTCACCGCCACCGGTCAACTCGCTCCTCTGCTCGAGGTGGACGTCGGCAGCCAAATCTCCGGCCTCGTCATTAAGCTGCACGCGGATTTCAACACCCAGGTCAAAAAGGACCAGATCCTAGTCGAAATCGACCCCGCCACCTACCAGCAGCGCCTTCGCCAGGCCAAGGCCGACCTGGCCTCCACTCAGGCCAGCAACCGTCTGCAACAGCTCAACACCGAGCGCACCCGCGAACTCTTCGAGAAGAAGCTGGTCACCCAACAGGAGCTGGACCAGGCCGAGGCCCAGCTCGCCCAGTCCAACGCCCAGCTGCTGACCCGCGAGGCCGCCGTCGAAAACGCCAACGTGGACCTCGCCCGCTGCACCATCCGCTCCCCCATCGACGGCATCGTCATCGCCAAGCAGACCGAGGAGGGCAAGACCGTCGCCGCCAGCCTCAACGCCCCGGTGCTCTTCACCATCGCCAACGACCTCGCCAAGATGCAGATCACCGCCGCCGTCGCCGAGGCCGACATCGGCTCGGTGCGCGAGGGACAAGCCGTGACCTTCACGGTGGACGCTTTTCCCAACCGGTCCTTCAACGGCCGCGTCTCCCAGGTGCGCAACGCCGCCAAGACCGTTTCCAATGTCGTGACCTACGACACCATTATTGACGTGGACAACCGCGACCTCCGGCTCCGCCCCGGCATGACGGCCAATGTATCCATCATCGTCGCCAGCCGCGAAGACACGCTCCGGCTGCCCAACGCCGCCCTGCGCGTGCGCCTGCCCGAGGCAAATGGATCCACCGCCCCTGCCACACCGACGGCCGCCAGCGCTCCGGCTTCCGGCGCACCGTCCGGCCCGCCCGCCGCAACCGCCCAGGGCCCGCGCCCAGCTGGCGGCGGTGAAGGCGGCTCCGGTGGTGGAGGCGGTGGCCGCCGGGGTGGTGGCATGTTCGGACCTGATGCCACACCCGAGCAGCGCGAAAAGATGCGTGCGCTCATGACCGAGGTCGGCATCACCAATTTCCGCGAGGCCAGCCAGGAGCAGCGCGACCAGTTCCGCAAACTCGCCACCGAGCGCGGCCTCATCCAGCCGGAGGCCGCTCCGGGCGAGGTTGTCGTCAGCACCCGCACCATTTACCGCCTGCCCGGCGGCGACAAATCCGCCAAACCCGAGGCCGTGACCATCAAGGTCGGCATCACCGATGGGGTTGCTTCCGAGATCATCGAGGGCCTCAAGGAAGGCGACACCATCATCACCGGTCTGCAGGTCACCGGCCCCGGCGGCGGCGCCGCGCCCGCTCCCTCCAACAATCCCTTCGGCGGCGGCCAGCGCCGGTTCTAAGGCCATGACACCTGTCGTCCAGCTCGACGAGATCCACAAGATCTACGACTCCGGCGAGATCCCCGTGCATGCGGTGCGCGGGGTCACGCTCACCATCCAGCGCGGGGAGTTCGTTGCCGTCATGGGCGCCAGCGGCTCCGGCAAGTCCACGCTCATGAACGTGCTCGGCTGTCTCGACCGGCCGACCAAGGGCCGCTACCTGCTCGATGGCACCGATGTTTCCGGCCTCAACCGCAACCAGCTCGCCGACCTGCGCAACCAGAAACTCGGTTTCGTGTTCCAAGGGTTCAACCTGCTCGCCCGCACCACCGCCCGCGAAAACGTCGAGCTGCCGATGCTCTACGGCCAGCACCACCTCTCCTCCCGTGAAATCCACCAACGCGCGCTGAAAAGCCTGGACCTGGTAGGCCTCGCCAAGCGTGCCGACCATTTCCCCAACCAGCTCTCCGGCGGTCAGCAACAGCGCGTGGCCATCGCCCGTGCCCTCATCAACGAGCCGCAGGTGCTCCTCGCCGACGAACCCACGGGCAACCTCGACTCCAAGACCTCCGTCGAGATCATGGGCGTGTTCCAGAAACTCAACGAGCAGGGCATCACCATCGTGATGGTCACGCACGAGCTCGACATCGCCCACTACTGCAAGCGCAACCTCATCATGCGCGACGGCCGCCTCGTGAGCGATGTGCAGGTCGGGAACCGCCTCATCGCCACCCACGAAATGGCCAAGCTCCAGGCCGCCGAGGCCGAGGCCAAGCTCACCGCCTGACATGAGATTCTGGAACACCATCAAGATCGCCCTCCGCGCCCTGCGGCGCAGCGCCCTGCGCTCCGTGCTCACCGCGCTCGGCATCATCATCGGCATCGCCGCGGTCATCGCCGTGGTCAGCATCGGCAACGGGGCCAAGTCCCAGGTCGAAGCCTCCATCGCCAGCCTCGGCCAGAACATCGTCACGGTTTTCCCGGGCAACTTCACCTCCGGTGGCGTGCGCGGCGGCTGGGGCACCGCGAGTTCACTCACGGTCGAGGACGCCATTGCCATCCAGCGCGAGGTAAACGGCATCGCCGCCGTCAGTCCCGAGATGCGCGACCGCTCCCAGGTCATGGCCAACGGCCTCAACTGGAACACCCAGGTGCTCGGCGAAGATGTCACTTATCTCGGCATTCGCACTTGGAGCATCGCCGAGGGCGAGATGTTCACGGAAGCCGACGTCCACGGCGCCACCAAGGTCTGTGTGATCGGCACCTCGGTCGTGAAACAGCTTTTCCCCGACGGCGACGCCATCGGTCGCGATATCAAGATCCGCAACATCCCGGTCAAGGTCGTGGGGGTGCTCGCCTCCAAGGGATTCAATTTTTTTGGCCAGGATCAGGATGACGTCGTGATCATCCCTTACACCACCCACCTTCGTCGCTTCTCCCGCCGGCCCAATCTCAACTCCATCCTCATCCAGGCGCAGAGCCCGGATGTGATTGCACAGGTGCAGAATGATGTGACGGACCTGCTGCAGCAGCGTCGCCAGGGCCGCGAACCCGATTTCACGGTGCGCAGCCAGCAGGAACTGGCTGAGGCCGCCACGGCCAACGCCAAGACCATGACCTTTCTCCTGACGATAATCGCGGTCATCTCGCTGATCGTGGGTGGCATCGGCATCATGAACATCATGCTGGTGTCGGTAACCGAGCGAACGCGCGAGATCGGCATCCGTCTCGCCGTCGGCGCGCACGGCCGCGATGTGCTCCTGCAGTTTCTCATTGAGGCCATCATCCTCAGCCTCATGGGCGGGGCATTGGGCGTGCTCTTGGGCATCGGTGCCTCCGAAATCATATCCAACCGTAACAACTGGCCCGTGCTGCTTTCCACGGAATGGATCTTGATCGCCTTCGGCGTGAGCGCGGTCATCGGCATCACCTTCGGTTTTTTCCCCGCGTGGAAAGCCGCGCAGCTCGACCCGATCGACGCCCTGCGCTACGAGTAGGCCCGCGACGGCGCGGGGTTTGGGCAGGTGCTTATTGGGCGGCAGCCATTCCGTGTCGGCTACCAAACTAACTACGCTCACCGATTCACTCCCAACGGCGGCGGAGCCGCCGTGTCCCATTCGCGGGATTTGCCCCTCCCGGCGTCGGTGATTTCGAACCGTCACAGCCAAAAGCCTTATTTCCTCCCTGATTTGCATCCCGTTGTCCTGGCGAGCGGTTAGCCGCGCGTGTTCGCGGTTGGCACGCGCGGTGCAATTAGCGAGGGCATACAGATCAAGAACCATGAAGACAATTCACCATCTCACTTCCGCCCTCGTCGCCGCCGGCTCCACCGGTGTGGCTCTCCTGACCGTCAGCGGTCACCTTCCTTCCGAACTCGGGCTCGCCAGCCTGACCGTTGCCGGCCTCCTGGGCTTCGCGCTCTTCGACTACGCCCGACCGACAAAGTCGCTGCGCGCTCCGCTCGCACCGGTGCTCCGCCCGGCCCTGCCCGCCGCCCCAGTGTCTCGTCGCGTTGCCGCCGTCGTAGAGAAGGCCGCCTGAGTCTTTCAGGCGGGCGTCTTGACACTTGTCCCTTGTAACTTGTCACTTCCTTCAATGGCCGCCAACGACTCCGCGCCCCACCGCATCCTGATTGCGGACGACCAAGCCGACGTGCTCGAAGCGCTCCGCCTCCTCTTGAAGGCCGAGGGTTACCAGATCGAGACCGTCAAGTCACCCGCCGCGGTGATCAAGGCCGTCGAGGCCCGCGACTTCTCGCTGGCCATGATCGACCTCAACTACACGCGCGACACCACGTCGGGCCAGGAAGGCCTCGAGTTGCTGGCCAAGTTACAGGCGGTGGACCCGACCCTGCCCGTCGTGGTCATGACGGCGTGGGCCAGCGTGGAGATCGCCGTGGAAGCCATGCGCCGCGGGGCGAAGGACTTCATCACGAAACCCTGGGACAACCCGCGCCTCGTCACCATCGTCAAGACCCAGATCGAGCTCGCCAGCGCCGTGCGCGCCTACCGCCGCCTCGAGGAGGAAAACCAGATTCTGCGCGGCAAGGGCGGGCCCAATCTCATCGCCCAGTCCGCCGCGATGCGGCCCGTCCTGGAGATCATTTCGCGCGTCGGCCCTTCCGACGCCAACATCCTCATCACCGGCGAAAACGGCACCGGCAAGGGCGTCGTCGCCCAGGCCCTGCACGCCGTGTCCGTGCGCGCGGCGAAGGGTTTCATTTCCGTCAACATGGGCGGCCTGCCCGAGGGTATCTTCGAGAGCGAACTCTTCGGCCATGTCCGCGGCGCGTTCACCGACGCCAAGACCGACCGCGCCGGCCGCTTCGAGCTGGCCGACGGCGGTTCCCTCTTCCTCGACGAGATCGGCAATATCCCGCTCAGCCAGCAGGCCAAGATCCTGCGCGTCCTTGAAACCGGCGAGCTTGAGCGCGTCGGCTCCTCGCGCACCTACCGCGTGAATGTTCGCCTTATTTCCGCCACCAACTCCGACCTCCAGGCCGAGGTCGCCGCGGGCAAGTTTCGCCAGGACCTCCTCTTCCGCCTCAACACGATTCACATCCACCTGCCGCCGCTGCGCGAGCGCCGCGAGGACATCGCCCTTCTTGCCCAGCATTTCCTCAAGGGCCACGTCGAACGCTACCGCAAGGCGATCACCGGCTTCGATGACGCGGCCGTTGAGGCAATGAAGGATTACGCCTGGCCGGGCAACGTCCGCGAACTCGACCACGCCGTCGAGCGCGGCGTGCTGATGGCGCAGGGCAAGGTCGTGCGCGCCGCCGACCTCGGCCTGAACGCCGCGAACACCGCCCCGCGCCTAGAGGACATGAGTCTCGAGGAGGTCGAGGCCTTCCTCATCAAGAAGACCCTCGCCCGCTGCGACGGCAACGCCCGGAAGGCCGCCGAGGAACTCGGCCTCAGCCGCAGCGCCTTCTACCGCCGCCTCGAGCGGTATAAGCTCTGAGCGAGCCTCATCCTATAAGCCCTATGGGCCCTATAGGACGTATAGTTTTCTTTTGCGCCTTTTGCGCCTCTTTGCGGCTATTCTAATTGCCCGATGGCCCACCCCCGCAAACGCAAGATCAGCCACGAGAACCGCGTGTTCCTCTACACGCTGCTCGGCGGGCTGCCGGCCGTGATCGTGGCCATGGTGCTGCTGCTGTGGTTCGTCCCCGCGGCCGACAGCAAGATCAAGTGGACGCTCGGTCTGCTCATCTTCGGCTTTTGGCTCGGTTATGCGCTCGCCGTCCGCGAGCGCGTCGTGCGACCGCTTCAGACTATGGCCAATCTCCTCACGGCGCTCCGCGAGGGTGACTTCTCCACCCGGGCCCGCGGCGCCAACCGCGACGAACCGCTCGGCGACGTGCTCGCCGAAATCAACCTCCTCAGCGGGACGTTGCAGGAGCAACGCCTCGGCGCCCTCGAAGCCACCGCCCTCCTGCGCACCGTCATGGAGGAGATCGACGTCGCCATCTTCGCCTTCGATGCCAATGAGACGCTGCGCCTCGTCAACCGCGCCGGCCAGGAATTGCTGGCCCAGCCCGCCGAGCGCATCCTCGGCCGCCCGGCGCAGGATCTTGACATGGCCGACTGCCTGGCCGGCGAGGGCACGCGCGTGCTCAGCCGCACCTTCCCGGGCGGCAAGGGGCGCTGGGGCATGCGGCGCACCCTGTTTCGCGAAGGCGGTCTGCCGCACAGCCTCGTGGTCATTGCCGACCTCAGCCAGCCGCTGCGCGAGGAGGAATTGCGGGCCTGGCAGCGCCTCGTGCGTGTCATCGGCCACGAGCTCAACAACTCGCTCGCCCCCATCAAGTCGATCGCCGGCTCGCTCAACACGATGCTCCGCCGCCCGCAGAAGGCCGACGACTGGGAGGACGACCTGCGCGGCGGACTTGAGATCATCGAGGCGCGCGCCGAGGGATTGAACCAATTCATGCAGTCCTATGCCCGGCTCGCCAAGCTGCCCGCCCCCAACAAGCAGCCCTGCGAGATCGGTCCGCTCCTGCGGCGTGTGGTCGCATTGGAAACCCGGACCAACGTGCAACTCGATCCCGGTCCCGAGCTCACGGTCAACGTGGATACCGCGCAGCTGGAGCAAGTGATCATCAATCTCGTGAAGAACGCCGTCGAGGCCGCGCCCGAGCCGGCCCACTCCGCTCCGCCCACCTGCTGCGTGCGCGTCGGCTGGCAGAAGACGCCCGGGGCCATGGAAATCACCGTGACCGACGACGGCCCGGGCATCGCCAACCTGCAGAATCTCTTCGTCCCCTTCTTCACCACCAAGCCCAGCGGCTCCGGCATCGGCCTCGTGCTCTGCCGCCAGATCGCGGAGAACCACGGTGGCTCCCTCGCCCTCGAAAACCGCACCGACACGCACGGCTGCGTGGCGCGCTTGAGACTCCCCTTGTAGCGCCTTCGGAACCATATCCAACATGCCTGTCTAAGGATGAATCCAATGGTGCCGGGCCAGCGCCATTTAAACATCACCCCATGAAACAGCATGCCCTGCCCCTCCTCGCGTTGAGTCTTCTGCTCGGCGCCTGCTCCAGCTTCCGTTCCCCGCCCCCGGTGGCCCAACGGACCGTGCCTCCGGCCGTTCGGACCGAAAACAAGGTCACAGCATTCGGCGAGTTTCCCAGCTACGATCCCCGCGGACAGTATTTCAAACTCTACACTCAACGCAGGGAATATGAGGTCGGACTCAAGGGGAGGGCGGTGGTTGACGTGATCGTAAATGCCGACGGCACGGTCCAGGATGCTGTGATCTTTGAAAGCAGCGGCGACGACGATTACGACCAGATGGCAATCCGGCTCTACAAAAACTCCCGCTACAGCCTGCGCCTCTCACCCGGTGATCCGGCGCCCTACGTGGTCCGGAAGGAATTCGTGACCCGCAGGGTTGTCCACACCGAGGGCAGCCGGTTCCTAAGCGACGCGAACAAGGACACCACCCCGAGGCCGATGGGCGAGGGCGCGAAGCACTGGACCGACAAATAGGCTGAGGCAATGACGCCCAGTGCCCCTCCGGCTGCGGTTTAATTTGTTTCTAAGGATTCCGGCTTCCCGCCGTGTAACAGCAGCAAACCGTCAGGCGGGCATGAGCCTGACTTCTCCGGTTCAACCATTAACATGCCAGTCCGGCACCGCACACACCCCATGAAGAATCTCACCATAGTCCTGCTCGCGATCTTTGTTATGCAGAGCGGCTGTTCCAGCTTCAAACCGCCGCAACCGCTGTCCTCCGCTTCCGAGGAGCCGGTTCGCGTTGCCAACCGTGTCTCCATTTGGGGTGAGTTTCCCAGCTACGAAACCACGGGGCACTACTTTCGGCTGGATAACCGTCGGCACCGAATGAAGGGCCTGAACGGCCGTGCCGTCGTAGATGTGCTCGTCAATGCCGACGGCACGATCCGCAATGCGGCTCTCTTTGAGTCCAGCGGCTCCCCCGAGGTGGATGCACTCGCCCTCCGGCTCTACAGAAAGTCCCGCTACAGCCTGCGCCTCGCCCCCGGTCATCCTGCTCCCCATGTCGTCCGGCAGGAGTTCACTGTCCGCGATCACGAACGCGAACCGCGCCTGCGCCTCGAAGCCACCAACTACGGCGCGCTGGGACCCAACGTCACGCCGCCCGCTTTCCCGGAAAGCAAGTGATGGCGGCCGATCTCGTGCTGCCCACCGGTTGGTCGGTTCCGTGAAACTCGGACTCCTTCAAGATATCTGCCCGGCCAATTTCGCCTCGGACGGATTGCTCTTGGGTGAGACCCGTTTTTTCCAAACGGGCGTCTCCATGAGGCGGCGATACCACGCCCAACGCAGGTAAAGCACCACGGCCACTGCGGCCCCTGCCGTATCCGCAGCCCAGTCGGCGAGGTCAAAGCTGCGGTAAAAGTTCAGGGTTTGCCGGAACTCGTCGCCCAAACCGTAGAGCGAAGCCAGCGGCAAGGCCCACCACAACCCCAGCAGCGGCCAACGGACCAGCGAAGGATGCCGGATGATCGCCGTGGCCAGTGCCCCGTAGGCCGCAAAATGGCCGACCTTGTCGGGCTGAAACCAGCCTGCCTCCGGCACCGCCGCCGGATAGCCCGAGCAAATCGTGATCGTCGCCGCCAAAACGACGGGCCAGACGGTCTCGCGACGGACAGCGGGCATGGGCATAGGCGGCAGAACTTGAGCCAATTCCCCAGCTCCGTCGCGAAAAAAGTGCGCTACCTAAAGACATAATCTCCCCAGTCCAGCACCCCCTGGCGAATGTTCGTAATACGAACATTCGCCGGAATACATCCGGGATTCTTTACGAGGTGGTTAAGGGGAATGAGCAAGATTGCCGCTATTTGGCTGTCAGCCATGGGCGAGAAGCTGAGGCTTGCGCTTTTGCCGGCGAAGACTCCCATTCGGCGGTTCTGACATGAAGAGCCAGTCCTTCCGAGTCCTCCCCCTAGTTCCACTCATCGCCGCCTTGTCCGCCGGTCTCCTCGCCGAGGAGGTGCAAAAACTGCCCGACATGCAGGTCGCTCGCCCCGTGACCAAGGATGTTTTGGTTACACTCACCGACGTGCCGTCCGGACTGGACGGCGACGCCGGGCTGGTGGACCTCGCGCGCCGCACGGCCGGCTTCACGGTCAGCGACGCCGGGGCCCGCGGCTTCGGCACGATCACGACCCTGCGCGGCCTGGGCAACACGCCGTTCTTCGGCGACTCGTCGGCCCCGGTCTATCTCGACGACATTCCGCTGGCCACCGCCGCCACTTTCCCGACCGGACTCTTTGACTTCACCTCCGTCGCCGTCCACCGCGGTCCGCAGGCCAACACGCTCTTCGGCCGCGCAGCCGATGCGGGCGTGATCCAGTTCACCTCCGCCCGCCCGCAGAGCGGGACCCAGTCGCGAGCGAGCGTCACCGCCGGTGACCATGGGCTGTTCGCCGCCAGCGCCACGCTGCTGAGCGCACCCACGGCCGACACGGACGTGACCGCCGGCTTCGGCTACAGCCAGCGCGACGGCTACATCCGCAACACCACGCTCAACCAGACCGTGGACGACCGCGAATCACTGTCCGCCCGCGTGAAGTTCACGCATCGTCCGGTTGCGGGCACCGAGGTCTCGCTCCACCTGCTCGGCTCACGCACCCGCGACGGCGCCCAAGCCCTCGTGCCCCTCGGCGGTCCGTTCTTCGCGGTGCAACGCGGCCAGGAAGGCCGGGCTGACACTGACTTCGCCGCGGCCGCCCTCGGCTTCAGCCGCGACCTCGCAACCGGCACGCTCAGCTCGACCACGAGTTATAGCAACTGGGAGCTGTCCCCCTACTCCAACCGGCTCGTGGTTTTTGGCGGATTCGATTTCGACTCGGTCATGACCCAGACGCAGCGCACTTTTGCCGAGGAACTGCGCTTCGTGGCCGCGAACTGGTCGGCCGGCACCTTCTGGTCCACCGCACGCACCCGCGGGTCCACCGACCGCATCTTCAGCGGTTTCCCGATTGAGCGGTCCTCCTTCACCACCGACGCCGATACGCTTGCCGTTTTCGGTCGCGGCGATTTTACCGTGGCGGAAGGCTGGACCCTCCAGCCCGGCCTGCGGGCCGAACGCGCGGAGAAAGACTTCGAGCGCATCGAAACCATCCCCGGCTCCACGATCATCCGACGCGGAGAAGACTGGTCCGCTCTACTGCCCAGCCTCGCCGCCACCCGCAAGCTGGACGAGACCACCGACCTGACGCTCTCGCTCGGGCGCGGCTTCAAGGCCGGCGGCTTTTCGGCCTTTACCGGACGCGCCGATCTTGCCGCCTTCGGCCCGCAGCGCGCCTGGACCGCCGAGGCCGCCTACCGCACGACGGACAAGGAGAACAACGTCAGCTACACGGCTCGCGCCTACGCCTCGCGCGTCACGGGCTACCAGATCGAACGCTCATTCGCCGTGCCCAATTCTTTCACCGACGAATACCTCGTGGTGAACGCCGACGAGACGCGCGTGCTTGGCTTCGAGCTGGAGTCCGTTTGGAAACCCGGTGCCGACTGGACCGTGCAGTTGGCCGCTTCGGTCAGCCGCGCCGAGCTGCGCGACTTCACCGACCCGTTCACCGGCACCAGCTACTCTGGCAACCAGGCCCCCTATGCCCCTACCGGCAACGGCGCGTTGCGGGTGGATTACCGGCCGGGAACCGGCTTTTTCGCGGGCGCGGGCGTATCTTGGACCGGCACAACCTACTACGACGAACAGGAGTCGGCCATGTTCGCGCAGCGGAGCTACACGCTCATCGAGGCCGAAGCCGGTTATGCGTTCGCCCGAGGCGAGGTGCGTATTTTTGGCCGGAACCTCGGCGATGAAGAATATTACAGTGCCATCACGCCTGGCGTCGGCCACGCCACGCCCGGCGCCCCGCTCAGCTGGGGCGTGGAGCTGAGCGTGGGGTGGTAGGCATCAAGGTGGAGCCCGCGGTCCGCGCGGACCTGCGGACGTTGCGGAGGCCGGCCCTCCGGGCCCCTGCGCAAATCGCAGGTTCCAACCAGACAGCCCCTCCAGTTTGAATTAGCCTCGCCAACCTCGGTGGTGGGGCTAATTTTTTGCGGGCAAAACGACTCGCATGGAGACCAAGCAACAAATCGTCGCGAACTGGCTGCCGCGCTACACGGGTGTGCCGCTCAAGCAGTTCGGCCGCTACATCCTGCTCACCAACTTCGACCGGTACGTCGAGCTCTTCGCCAACTGGCACCGCGTGCCGGTCCACGGCCGGCACAAGCCGATGCTTAGCGCCACCGCCGGCAACATCACGATCATCAATTTCGGCATGGGCAGCGCCACCGCTGCCACGGTCATGGACCTGCTCAGCGCGATCAACCCCAAGGCCGTGCTCTTCCTCGGCAAGTGCGGCGGCGTGAAGCACCGCGCCAAGATCGGTGACCTGATCCTGCCCATCGCGGCCATCCGCGGCGACGGCACGAGCAACGACTACTTCCCGCCCGAGGTGCCCGCGTTGCCGGCCTTTGCGCTCCAAAAAGCCATCTCCACCACCATCCGCGACCACAAACGCGACTACTGGACCGGCACGATCTACACCACCAACCGCCGGGTCTGGGAACACGACAAGACCTTCAAGGCCTACCTGAAGAAGATCCGTGCCATGGCCGTGGACATGGAAACAGCCACGATCTTCGTGACAGGTTTTGCCAACGAAACGCCGACCGGCGCGCTCCTGCTGGTGTCCGACGAACCGATGACGCCCGAGGGCGTGAAGACAACTGCCAGCGACAAGAAGGTGGACGACGAGCACGTCATCGCCCACCTGCGCATCGGCCTCGATTCCCTGAAGCAGCTCATCAACAAGGGCGTCACGGTAAAGCACCTGAAGTTTTGATTGGTCTCGGATCGCATTCGATCCAGCCGATTCCAGCCATGCTGATCCGCATCAAAGGCGCGATTTCCAACTGTTACCTGCTGCTCGGAGAGCGACCGGTGCTGGTGGACACAGGCGCTCCGGGTGACCTGAAGCGCATCCTCGCCGCCTTGAAGGCGGTCAGTCTCAAACCCGAAGACCTAGCCCTTATCCTGCTCACCCACGGACACAGCAACCATGCCGGCTGCGCGGCGGAACTGCGGCGGCGGAGTGGAGCCCAGGTTGCCCTGCATATCGGCGACTGCCCGCTTGTGCGGCAGGGTCGCAATGGAATTCTGGCGGCGCAGGACACGCTCGGCCGGGTGCTGCGACCTTTTGTGGACGAGCAATTCGAAGCCTTTGAGCCCGACCTTATTTTCCGCGAGGGTATCTCGCTGGAAACCTATGGCGTGAAGGGCAAGGTTTTGGCCACTCCGGGCCACACCCCCGGCTCGATCTCCGTGGTGCTAGCTTCAGGCGAAGCCATTATTGGCGACCTGCTGCGCGGAAGCGTCGTGTGGCCGAACAAGTCGCGGCCACACTGGTTTTGCAACGACGCCGAGTCCAACGGCCGGAGCATCGTGCGTCTGGCCCGTGAGGGGTTGCTACGCTGCCACCCGGGGGTCTACGGCAGCTTTCCCGGCACCGAACTCGGTCGCTACCTCAGCACCGACGGTGGGCAGGTGCTGGCGCTCTCCGGGGAACCGGTGTAACGGGGCCGAATTCAAGCAAACCGAGTTAACAAAAAAGACAGGAGTCACCGGGGACTCCTGTCTGCAAATTCAGCGGATCCTGTATTTCAGCGGATCAGCTTGCGGCGAGCGCCCACGAGGGCGAGAAGGCCGACCCCAATCATGAGGCTGGTCGAACCGGAGTCCGGGACATGCGCCTGACCCATCAGGTTGTCGTTACCGCATTCCATCGTGTAGTGGAACATGGCGTCCTGTCCGGCGAAATAGGCCAGGTCAACGGACAGGGCATAATGCTTGTCGTTGGTGCCCGTCGACCAGCTGGTGGTATTGGAGCTGTCACCCAAGAATCCGGTGAAGGCATTCGTCAGGTTCGGCGTATAACTCATCGCCAAGCCTTGGTAGCCGTTCACCGCAGTGCCACCACTTTGGTAGGTCCAAGGATTGGAGGAAGCCACGTCCGTGCCACGGTTCACCAAACTCTGCGCGGTAAGGGCGATGACGTTGTAGGTCATCGTCGTGAAATTGAGATCCAGCACATAATCCCAGCCAAAGGAATTGGCGACGGTGCCGTTTTTGCCTGAAGAACCGTTCGCAGACTGGCCATACTTGGCATCACCGTTGATATCGACGAATATGTCACCAGAGCGATAGACCTTGTTGTTCGCGAGCACGCCGTTCTTGAAATCGTAGCCACCCACGAGGGTGAGGGTCTGGCCGTGTAGGAACATACCTTCAAGATCCCAAGCCTGGCTCGTGATCGTGTTGGGGTTGGTCTCCGTCTCCTGATCCTCACGGTTGGAATACCAACCCGAGCCGGAGTAATTCTTGTCGGAGATCGTGATGTTGGTGCCGTAGGGATTGGCAAAAGCAACCGCTGCAGTGGCGAGAATCAGGAAAGCGTGGGTAAGACTATTCTTCATGTAAATATAGGTATCTACCCTTATTGCAGAATTTCTGCCATTTCATGAACGGTCTTATGCTACTATCTTTAATAGCTTATTATATGATACTTAGGATACATATTTTTAAGGATGCTACAACTCTAATGCTTATCGCAAGTAAGTATCCGTAAGGAAGTCTGACGTTTTACCCAATAGATTTACAACCCTAAGCGCCAAAGTAACTACCCTGCACCCATCTTGGCGGCGGATCTGATCTCAGGGCAGGACATCGACCCAGAAGGGTGCGAAAACCTCCCGACCATCTAAATCCACCTGCGCCCAGATCACATATCGCCCGGGCTGCGGAATTGTGACCTTAAAATTTAGTTCAGGGCGGAGCAAATCGGGTGGCTGAGCCAAGTCTGCCTCGGCCGGATGCAGATGGGCAAAACCGGAGCGAGATTCGTCAAACGCCACCAGGTGCGCATAGGCTCCCATGACGGGGCGGAGCGGCACAGGCACCTTCTTCGCGCCCTGACTCTCGATGCGGAACTTTAAATCGGCGGGTTTGCCAGCGTTGAGCACAGCCGGCAGCTCCAGTTCAAAGAGGAAACCAAGATCCTGCCAGGTCGTGTTGCCCGCGTTGATGACCGTGGCCACCGTACCGGGCACCGTGAAATCTGCCGCAGCGTAGAGCCCGCGCTGGGTCGCAGCCGGTGTGAAGTCGGCAAACACGCGATACTCGCCAGCCCGGGACGGCGTGAGACTGAACTTCCATTCACCCGGCTTGCGGCCGGGCTCCGGATGCAGGTGCTGGTAGTCGGAGAGCGTCGGGTCCACAACGAGCAGGTGGAGCTTGCGCGTGTGCGCGACGATAAGATCGGCCGGGCCGATGGGCTTGCCGCTGGCGGTGCGCAGCGTGAGCGTAAACTCCACCGGTTCATGCCGCACCGGCGGGCGCTCACTCTTGAGCGTCATGACCACAGGCGAACGCGCCGACACGACCGGGATGAACTGCGGATTGGCCGGATCGCAGAACTCGATGGCGCCCTTCCCTTCCAACCGGAAGTCCATGTGGTTAACATTCGAACCCACCGGCAGCAGCCGCACGCCCAAGTAGAGCGCAACCGCCACGGCGGTGATGAGGATGATCTGTCGCCGCTTGCTGCTCATGTCCTTTTCAGTCGTTTGACGAAATCGTCAATCTGCCAGGAACTCCCGTCCGCGCGATAGATGATGCGGCCGGTTTCATCGATCAGCACGGTGGCCAACGTGTGCTTGATAGTGGCACCCTCGAATTCACGGATCACGCCGAGTTGCGTGAGCAGATGGCGCACAGCCGTGTCGGGGCCGGTGAGAAATGACCAATTGGCCAGATCAAGACCGCGGGCCTCGGCGTAGTCCCGCAGCACCCCGGGCGTGTCGTATTCCGGATCGAGCGAAACCGACACGAGCTCGAAGTCCTTGGCGCCGGCCTCGCGCGCGGCCTGTTGGAGCTGGGCCATCTTGAGCGTGGCCGCCGGACACATTGTGGCGATGGGACAGCGTGTGAAGATGAAGTTCAGGACCACGCGTTTGCCGCGAAAGCGGTTGGCCGCAACCGTGCGGCCCTCCTGGTCAAGGAGCGTGAACCCCGGCAAATTCTCACCAATCTCCCGATAGGCCTCCTTGCCGCGAATGGCCGTATCCTGCGCGAGCGCCTTGGCCGCCGCGTCGAGCGTCGAGACCGTCACGGTGTCATCGGGCCAGATTTTCTCGAGAAAGTAGTCGCCGTTGCGCTCGACCAGTTCGGCCCGGATGCGCTGGCCCGGCTTGGCGTTGGCCACATCGGCCTTGGTCACCTTGAACTCCATGGTCATGGCCGGCATGTAGCCTTTGATCTCGTCGTGGGTCACGATGAGCACCTGCCGTTCGCCATCAGCCTGCAGAATCTCTCCCTTGAGCGGATGCCGGATCTCGGCGGGGGCGACGGGCGTGGCGTTGGTGTTGGCTGATCCTGACGCGGAGTCCGGTCGCTTTCCGCACCCAGCCGCGACCATTAGCAGGCAAAACATGACAACGGCGGCGCACGAATACCTTGGCAGCATACCCCCAACCCATTTGCCAAGCCGGAGAATTGTCAAAAGGTTTGCGCCCTTCCGGCCCGGGCTATGACCTGCCGGATTCCACGTCATCACCCCTCCTGATGTCCCGCACTTACGCCTACAAGCCCGCCCTTGCCTGGTTCGCCGCTATCGGCAGCGCATGGGTTTTCGTGCTCGTCGCGCTGGGAGCCCTTACCACCACCATCGGCGCGGGCATGGCGTTTCCCGACTGGCCCCTCTCCAACGGGTCGGTCAATCCGCCGGGCTGGCTCACCGAAATCGATAAATTTGCCGAGCACTCGCATCGGCTTTCGGGGGTCGTGATGGGGCTGGTGACCATCGGCCTTGCGGTCTGGCTGCACCTCCGGGAGGAACGGCGCTGGCTGCGCCAGCTCGGCTGGTGGGCCTTGGGCATTGTGATTTTCCAGGGACTGATCGGCGGCAAGCGGGTGCTGCTCGATTCCATCGGGGTGCCCGGCTTTGACATGACCCTAGGCCAGATGCTTCGTCTGCCCCACGGCATGCTCGCGCAGGTTTATGTGTGCGTGCTCTTCGCCATCGTGGCGGGACTTTCGCGCCCGTGGGTGACCGACACCATCGGTCAGGCTTCGCGTCGCGTCCGCCTGCTGGGCGGACTCTGCCTGTTTCTGCTGTTCCTCCAACTCGCCGTGGCCGTGACCATGCGGCACAACTACGCCGGCATGGTGATCCCAACATTCCCACTCTCAACCCCGGACGGCCACCTGCTGCCGGCCTACTGGGATTATCGCGTTGTGCTCCAGATGGCGCACCGGCTGATGGCGGTGTTCATCGGGGTGGCGATTGCGGTTTACGGCCACTACCTCTGGCGGGACAAAGGTCTGCATGTGCTGGTGCGCGCCGCCAGCTTCGTGCTTCTCGCACTCGTGGCCGTGCAAATTTTTCTCGGTGCCAAGATCATCTGGACCGGCCGGAGCGTGACCATGACCACGGGTCACGTGGTTTTCGGCGCCCTGACCCTGGCCACGACTTTTGCCGTGGTGTTCATCACGCAGCGCAGCATGATTGAGCGCCCAGTCCGATGACCCGCACCATAGACCAGATTCCGGAAGCCGCTAACACCACCCTGCCGCGCGCAACCTGGCGACACTATCTTGAGCTGACCAAGCCACGGTTGAGCTTCATGTCGGTGATCACGGCGATGGTCGGCTATCTGGCGGCGGTGCCGTATTCCTACTGGGACCTACAACGGACACTCCTGGTCGTGATCGGGACGGCCCTGTGCGCCGGTGGTGTCGCGGCGCTGAACATGTGGATGGAGGGCGATACCGACGCCAAGATGCAACGCACCGCCGGCCGGCCGATTCCAACCGGAGTCATTCAGCCCGGCTCCGCCTTCGTGGTCGGCTGGCTCCTGTGCATCGCGGGACTGATGCTGCTCTTCAAGCTCGTCAATGGCACCTCCGCCCTGATCGCGCTGGGCACGATCGTGGCCTACCTTGCCATTTACACGCCGGCCAAGCGCTGGTCGCGCTGGAACACCGAGCTCGGCGCCATCAGCGGCGCGCTTCCGCCGCTCATCGGTTGGGCCGCCGCCGGTCGCTCCAACCCCGGGCTTGGCTGGTCCCTGTTCGCCATCATGTTCGCCTGGCAAATGCCGCACTTCTTCGCCCTCGCGTGGACCTACCGCCGCGATTACGCCGCTGCCGGGATGCCGATGCGTTCTGTCGTGGACCCCAGTGGCAACGGTCTCGCCCGCTGGACCTTCTTCTGGACCGTGCTGCTGACGGCCGCCAGCCTGCTGCCTACCCTGTTGGGCTACTGCTCGTGGTATTACTTCGCCGCCACCGCGTTGCTGGACCTGTGGTTTTTGCGCTCGGCGTTTGTTTTTCTGGATCCAACCCGGCGTGATACCGAGGCACGTCGGCTTTTCCGCATCTCGATCACTTACCTGCCCCTGCTGCTCGCTTTGCTCGTCGCCGATCGCATGGTCTTCAAATTGTCGGGACACTACCTGCCCGTCTTTAACCAGCCCTGATTCATGACCGTCCAAGACATCCCCACCCTCAACGCGGCGCTAAACGCAACTGCCACTGTGTTGATCCTGGCCGGCTTCGTTCTGATCAAGCAGGGTAAGCGCGAAGCGCACCGCGCGGCGATGCTCTCGGCCGGCGCGGTGTCGGCGGTTTTCCTGGTTGGCTACGTTGCCCACAAGATTCTCGTCAAGGGAGTGCACACGCCATTTGGCGGCGAAAGCCCGGCCATCCGCGCCATCTACTACACGATGCTCTTCACCCATATCGTGCTCGCCATCGCAATCGCCTGGCTTGTGCCCAAGACCTTCGCCATGGCGCTCAAGGGCGATTTCGAACGCCATAAACGCTGGGCCAAAGTCACCTTTCCCATCTGGCTCTACGTTTCGGTGACGGGTGTGTTGGTTTATTTCTTCCTTTATCAGTGGTGGCCCGCCTCTCCGGCCTGAGCGTCTGGCGCCAGCACTTGAATCTTGTCTCCCGGGGTTCCCACCCTCCTCTTTAGGCCATGGGCATGGAATTCGGTTGGTGGGAAAAAGACGACGAAGGAAAAAAATGGCAGATCAACGTCCGCTTTCACGGCGGCAACGTCGTGTTCAGCCGCAAGCACGGCCACCACACCTCCTGGGAGGACATTGAGGGCACCGACGACCAGTGGGATCGCCTCCTCAGCGAAGCGGAGCGTCGCCTCCCGCGCCGGCTGATGAGCACGAAGGAGTTCAACGACCTGAAGTCCAAGCGCCCGCAGTAATCATCTTGGCCATGGCAGCGGCATCTGGGCGTCGTTCCGCACCTCTGATTCTTGATTTCAGGAGCCTCACGGTTCCCCGCGGTGATCGTTTCGTGCTGCGTGATTTTTCCCTCCAGATTCGACGCGGGGAACATGTGGCGTTGCTCGGCCCCAACGGATCGGGCAAGTCCACCCTGATCAAGGCGATCACCCGCGAGATCTACCCGGTGGACCGGCCGGGTCTGCGTTTCGAACTGCTGGGCCGGGCCGACTGGGACATCAACGACCTGCGCGGCCACTTCGGCATCGTGGCCCTCGACCAGCTTCACAACCTTTCCCACGAGGTCACGCTGCGCCAGGTGACCGCCCGCGAACTCGTGCTGTCCGGCTATTTCAACAGCCTCGGCCTCTGGCCGCACCACCGCGTGAAGCCGGCGCATGAGCGCCACGCCCGCGGGATCCTGCGCTTTCTCGAGATCAGCCATCTCGCCCACCGGCCCGTCTCAGAAATGTCCTCCGGCGAGCAGCGTCGCGCCATGATCGGCCGCGCCCTTGTGCATGATCCCGAAGCGCTGGTGCTCGACGAACCGACCAACAGCCTCGATCCGGGCGCGGTGCGCGAATTCCGGGACCTTCTGCGCAAGCTCGCCCGCGCCGGCCGCACCCTGCTGCTCGTGACGCATCACATCGCCGACGTCATCCCCGAGATCGAGCGCGTGATCCTGATGCAGGACGGCCGTATTGTCGGTGACGGCTCGAAGGCGCAGATGCTGACTTCAGGCCGGCTGTCGCGGCTGTTTGGCGCGAGGTTGAAAGTGGTAAAGACTCGCCGTAATTACGACGTGGTCTAGGCGCACGGACGTTACTTCAGTGAGGCCGGCCAGACGGCCGGTCAAAGTCCGGCCGTCCCTCATGCATCCCGATGCACTGTCGTCGGAGAGAAAGCGGGAAGGCACACGGCGATATATTCCGCACCGTCGGGATGGGGCGTGCTGTATTGAACCCATTCACCCTTCGAGGTGTGCACGGCCTGACCGGCCTTGACGGTCAGCGTAGCGGACTTGGTCCTCACCTGAAGCTCGCCGCGTATCACGACGGTGTATTCATCGAACTCCGGAGTCTGGCCGGGCTCGACCCAACCGCCAGGGCTTTTCATGCGGGCGATGCTGGTGCTGGTGGTGCCGCTGTTCACGCGACCGAAATATTCCTCAATGAGCTTGGGCTTGTTGCCGGCAGCTTCGATGACGGTGGGTTTGGGAATGAGGGTGGCCATGGGAAATGTTGCAGACGGTTCGAAAGCTGGAGGGCACATCTCGTGATGTGCCGCGGCCCAGCTTGAGCTGGGCCCTCCAAACAAAAAAACGCCGCGAATTGCTTCGCGGCGTTTGAGATGAAGTTAATAGCGGTAGTGCTCGGGCTTGTAGGGGCCCTCGACGGGGACGCCGAGGTATTCGGCCTGAGCCTTCGAGAGGACGGTCAGCTTGGCGCCGATCTTCTCGAGGTGCAGGCGGGCGACCTCCTCGTCGAGGTGCTTGGGCAGGCGATAAACGCCGACCTTGTAAGTGTCCTTGTTCTTCCACAGGTCCAGCTGCGCGAGCGTCTGGTTGGTGAAGGAGTTGGACATCACGAACGACGGGTGGCCGGTGGCGCAACCGAGGTTCACGAGGCGGCCCTCGGCGAGCATGTAGATGCTGTTCCCCTTGGGGAAGGTATACATGTCGTATTGCGGCTTGATGTTGGTGCGCTTGGCATCCGAGGCGTTCAGGCGGTCCACCTGGATCTCATTGTCGAAGTGGCCGATGTTGCAGACGATGGCCTGGTCCTTCATCGCGCGCATGTGCTCAAGCGTGATGATGTCCTTGTTGCCGGTCGTGGTGACGTAGATGTCGGCCGTGCCGAGGGTGGACTCGATCGTGTTGACCTCGAAGCCCTCCATTGCGGCCTGCAGGGCGTTGATGGGGTCGATCTCGGTGACGATGACGCGGGCACCGAAGCCCTTGAGCGAAAACGCGGAGCCCTTGCCCACGTCGCCATAGCCGCACACGCAGGCGACCTTGCCGGCGATCATGACGTCGGTGGCGCGCTTGAGGCCGTCGGCGAGGGACTCGCGGCAGCCGTAGAGATTGTCGAACTTCGACTTCGTGACCGAGTCGTTGACGTTGATGGCGGGGACGCGGAGCTTGCCCTTCTCCATCATCTGATAGAGGCGGTGCACGCCGGTGGTGGTCTCCTCCGAAACGCCGCGCCACTCCTTTACCATCGTGGTCCACTTGAGCGGGTCCTCCTTGTGGACCTTTTTAAGCAGGTTCTTGATGACCTGCTCCTCGTGGGAGCCGGAAGAGGTGTTGACCCAGTCGCTGCCCTCTTCGAGTTCGCAGCCCTTGTGGATAAGGAGCGTCACGTCGCCGCCGTCGTCCACGACGAGTTGCGGGCCCTTGCCGCCGGGGAAGGTCACGGCCTGCAGGGTGAGGTCCCAGTATTCCTCGAGCGTCTCGCCCTTCCAGGCGAAGACCGGAGTGCCGGCAGCGGCGATGGCCGCAGCGGCATGATCCTGGGTCGAGAAGATGTTGCACGAGGCCCAACGGACGTCGGCGCCGAGCTCTTTAAGGGTCTCGATGAGGACGGCGGTCTGGATCGTCATGTGCAGCGAGCCGGTGATGCGCACGTTTTTGAGGGGCTTGCCCGGGCCGAATTTTTTGCGGACAGAGACCAGACCGGGCATCTCGTGCTCGGCGACGGCGATTTCCTTGCGGCCCCAGTCGGCGAGCCCGATGTCCTTAACTTTGTATTCCTTCGCGACTGTAGCGCTGGTGGTGGCGGTGGCCATGGTGATGAGCGTTGAGGATTAGTGCTTGATGGCGGCGCGAAGAGCGGCGGCCTTGTTGGTGGTTTCCCACGGGAGACCGGCCTTGCCAAAGTGACCGTAGTTGGTCGTCTGGCGGTAGATCGGACGGAGGAGGTTGAGCTGCGCCACGATGTCGGCGGGCTTGAAGCTGAAGACCTGCTGGACAGCGGCCGTGATCTGCTCGTCAGAGATGCCAAGCTTGGCAGTGCCAAAGGTCTCAACGCGCACGGATACCGGCTGCGGGTGGCCGATGGCGTAGGCGAACTGGATCTCAGCGTGCGTGGCGAGGCCGGCGGCGACAATGTTCTTGGCGACCCAACGGCCCATGTAGGCGGCGGAGCGGTCCACCTTCGACGGATCCTTGCCCGAGAAGGCGCCGCCGCCGTGGCGGCCCCAGCCACCGTAGGTGTCCACGATGATCTTGCGGCCGGTCAGACCGGTGTCGCCCTGCGGGCCACCAATGACGAAGCGACCAGTCGGGTTGATGAGGTATTCCGTGTTCTTGTTCAGCATGCGGGCCGGAATCACCTTCTTGATGACGTTCTCGATGAGATAAGACTCGATCTCGGCGTGCTCGACGTCGGCCGCGTGCTGGGTCGAGATGACGACATTCACCACCTCGACGGGTGTGTCGTTTTCATAACGGATCGAGACCTGGGACTTCGCGTCGGGGCGGAGCCACTTCACCTTGCCGCTCTTGCGGATCTCGGTGAGCTTCCGGCCGAGGCGATGCGCGAACATGATGGGGGTCGGCATGAGTTCGGGCGTCTCATTGCACGCGTAACCGAACATGATGCCTTGGTCGCCGGCGCCCTGCTCGGCGGTCTTCTTTCCCTTGGCCTTCTTGGCGTCCACACCCTGGGCGATGTCGGGCGACTGGCCGGTGAGGTAGTTGTTGATGAAAATCTTGTCGGCGTGGAAGACGTCGTCGTCGTTCACGTAGCCAATCTCACGCACGGCACTGCGGATGATGGATTCGAAATCGACCTTCGCCTTGGTCGTGATCTCGCCGGCCACGACGGCGACATTGGACTTCACCAAAGTCTCGCAGGCGACGCGGCTGTGCTTGTCCTGCGCGAGGCAGGCGTCGAGCACGCTGTCGGAAATGAGGTCGGCAACTTTGTCCGGGTGGCCTTCGCCCACGGACTCGGAGGAGAAAACAAAGGAATTAGCCATGACGCAAAGAACGGCACAACTCGCCGGCGAGCAAGTAAAATATCATCGCATCAGGATTTCATGATATATCTTAGGGCGGCGCCAAATAACCCTAAGGAAGAATCTGGTGCGTGCCGTATAACTGGCTGCGCATTACGACAATGAACCCATCCCCAGAGACGCCCAAGCCTGAGCTGGCTGGTCGCCGAGTCCTCATCGTAGATGACGACCGGCTGAATGTGCGTATTTTGACAGGTATCCTCAAGACAGAGGGTTACGAACTTCGCTCCGTGCACTCCGGCGAGGAGGCATTGGTCGCTTACGACGAGTTCAAACCTGATCTCGTCCTCCTCGATGTGATGATGCCCGGGATCAATGGCTTTGAAACCTGCCGCACCCTCAAAACCAAACACGGCGAGCTGCTCGCGCCGGTGATTTTCATTACCGCCAAGTCCGAATCCGACGACGTCGTCGAGGGCCTGGCCGCCGGCGGCGTGGATTACCTACCCAAGCCGTTCAAGGCCCGCGAGGCACTCGCGCGCCTGCGCACGCACCTGCAAAACCGACTGCTCAACGAGCAGCAGCGCCAGTTGGTGGCCCAGCTCAGTGCGGCCAACGCTTCCAAAAACAAGCTGCTCGGCATCGTGGCTCACGACCTCCGCAATCCCCTCGCCTCCATCCGCGGGTTGGCCGACTTCCTCGCCGACGGCACCGTCGGTGAGATCAGCGCGGAGCAGCTGGACTTGGTTAAGACCATTCAGGAAACCAGCCAGTCCATGCTCACCATGGTTAACGAGCTGCTCGACATCTCCGTGATCGAGTCCGGCGAGCTGAAGATCCATCCCGAGATCCGCCCCATTGCCGAACTGCTCAACAAATCCGTTTACCTGAACAACATCAACGCCGCCAAAAAGGGTTCCCGCATCGAGCTGGAAGGCATCGACGCCGAGACCGAGCTCCACATCGATGGCGACAAGATCAAGCAGGTCATCGACAACCTGCTCAGCAACGCGATTAAGTTCTCGCCGCCCAACTCGGTCATCCATGTGAACGTCGAGCACCACGAGCAGGGCTGCTCGGTGTTGGTGCGCGATCAGGGCCCCGGTATCCCGGAGAGCGAGCGCCACAAGCTGTTCAAGGATTTCAGCCAAACCTCCGTGAAGCCAACCGCCGGCGAGAAGAGCACCGGATTGGGCCTCGCGATCTGCAAGCGGATCATGGAGTCCCACGGCGGCAGCATCTCGGCCGAAAACGCCCCGGCTGGCGGCAGCATTTTCCGCATCACGTTCCCCCGTCCCCTTCTCGCCGCATGAGCTACCCCCAAAGCATCCTTCTGACCGACGACGAGGCGCACATTCGGAAGTTTATCAGCCTTGTGCTGCGCAAATACGACAACCCGCGCATCCTTGAAGCCAGTGATGGCGCCCAAGCGGTGGCACTCTACCAGGAACATCGGCCAGACATGGTGCTGATGGATGTCAACATGCCCAACATGGACGGCCTGCAGGCGCTCGGGCAAATCCGGCAGCACGATCCCGACGCCATCGTGGTCATGCTCACCTCCCTCACCAACCGCCAAACCGTCGAGGAATGCGTGCGCCTGGGCGCCACGGACTATATTCGCAAGGACACGCCCCGCGAGGAGCTGAGCGCCCGGTTTGAGGAAATCATCGCCGATTGTTTCGGCCCCGGCAACACGGAGGCCGCCGCCCCATGAGCGAGACGAACCAGACCGATGCGTTTCAGCTAAACGGCGTGCGCTATTCGCTCCCGCAATTGCTGCGCGAGGTAAAACTCGAGCGCGAGGCCCCGGCCTTCGCCATGGAAAAACTGGACCAGGTCGAGATCGGCAAGCTGTTCTCCAAAAAACGTCCCCGTCGTGCTCTCAAAGCCGAAAAATAACGCCTTTCTCGAGCTGGTCGGTCAGCTGCCTTACCTCGGCATGGCGGAAAAAATGCTGCTGGACGTGCTCGGCCAGCAGCATGGCCACGGCACGCTCGAGCAACTGCAAGCGATGGTTGAGCAAAAGCTGCTGCCCAAGGACGAGGCCTGCCGTCTCTGGTCCAACTCCATCAAGATCGCCTACGTGGACGTCCTCGCTTCCACGATCACCGAGGAGGCTGTGGAAAAAATTCCGGTCGAGATTGCCAAGAAAGTCACCGCCATCGGCCTTTACATGATCGACGGTGTGTTGACCGTGGCGATGACCGCCCCCGAGGACACCAGCCTCGTCAATCGTCTCCAGCAGATCGCCCAAGTGCCGGTCAGCCCGGTGTTCTGTCTGCCCAATGAGATTCAGGACGCCATTTCCATCCAATACAGCACCGAGAAGACCCTCGTGGACAGTCTGGGCGAATTGGAACGGTCCAACCTGTTCCGTCAGGCGGAAAAGAATCCGACCACGGCCAGCCTGGATGCCATCGCGGAGTCCGAATCGCTTGTGAAGGTGCTGGACGAGCTGATCTACTACGCCCTGCGCGAACGGGCTACGGACGTCCATATCGAGCCGCTGGAATTCCAGTCCCGCATCCGGTTCCGCGTGGATGGCAAGCTCCGCGAGGTGATCACTTTCACGCGCAAACTCCATCAGGCCCTCGTCACCCGCCTGAAAATCCTCTGCAACCTCAACATTGCCGAGTCGCGCTTCCCGCAGGACGGCCGCTTCTCGCTCACCATCGGCACCAGCAAGGCCAACTTCCGCTTCTCCAGCACCCCCTCCTCGCACGGCGAGAAAGTGGTCATACGTGTTCTCGCCGCCACGGGGAAAAAATCGATGGTGACGCTCGAGAGCATGCTGATCTCGCAGCCCATCCTTAACCCGCTCAAGCGCCTCGCCCAGAATCCCAGCGGCATCCTCTTCGTGACTGGACCAACCGGCAGCGGCAAGACCACCACGCTCTACGCCACGCTCAACGACATCAACGACCCCTCCATCAACATCGCCACGATCGAGGATCCGGTCGAAATTCAGCTCGACGGCATCACCCAAAGTCAGGTCAACGGCCACATCGACCTGAAATTCTCCACCTTGCTGCGCTCCTTCCTGCGCCAGGATCCGGACGTCATTCTCATCGGTGAAATTCGCGACCTGGAAACCGCCAAGATCGCCACCGAGGCGGCGCTCACCGGCCACCTCGTGCTGGCCACGCTGCACACCAGCACAGCTCCGCAGGCCATCACCCGCCTGATGGAAATCGGGGTCGAGCCCTACATGGTCGCGCCCTCCGTCATCGGCGTGCTGGCCCAGCGCCTCGCCGCCCGCATTTGCGAACGCTGCAAGGAGGCTTACTATCCCTCCCGTGACGTCCTGCTCCGCTACTTCGAGGAAGAGGGTCTCGCCGAGGTTCCGTTCTATCGCGGCAAGGGCTGCACCCATTGCCGTGGCACCGGCTACAAGGGCCGGATCGCCTTCCACGAACTGGTGCTCGTATCCGAGGAAGTCCGCCAGCTGATCGCGGAGGGCAAAAGCACCCAGGAAATCACCCGTGCCGCCGCTCGCGTCGGCTACAAGCCGCTCCGTTACGACGGTCTGCGCAAAGTGCTCCTCGGGCTCACCACGATTGACGAGATCGAGCAAAACACCTCCTTCGAATGGGCCTCCTGACCCCAAACGCCATGAACGCCACCGTTGATCCCGATGCCATTGCCGCCCTTCGTGACCTCAATCCCGAAGACCCGGCGTTTCTCCGCGAACTGATTGATGTGTTCCTTGAGGATGTGCCGCAACGCTTCGCCGAACTGGACAAGGCGCTCGCCGCGCAGGATGCGCCTTTGCTCCAGCGCGCCGCGCACACGATCAAGGGTAGCTGCAGCAATTTCGGCGCAACGAGCTTGGCTCAGGTTGCATTGGAAATGGAGAAGCAGGGCAAAGCCGCTGCCTTCGCCGAAGCCGCAGCCACCTACCCTTCGCTCAAGGCCGAGTTCGCCCAAGTGGCCGAGGCGCTCAAACAGCTGCGTTAAGCAGCCGTGGCCAGAGGCCGCTTCAGGCTACTGATCGCACGGATAGGCAACCGGGATAGCCCCACACGGCATATTTCTGGTGATTGCAGCCGCTGCGAAACGGCGTTTGCATCGGCGTTCACCCATGAAGTCGCTCGCCGCCGTCCTCATCCTTCTGTCCGTCGCCGCGCCCGCCGTCGCACTCGAATGGAAAACCCAGCACCTCTCGCTCAATCCTGCGCCGCTGCAGAAGAACGCCGAGGCGTATTTCGAGTTCACCAACACCTCCGGGAAACCCGTCACGATCCTCGGGGTGGATTCGAGCTGCGACTGCCTGGAGGCCACTCCCAGCGCCAAGGTGATCGCGCCCGGAGCAAGCGGCCGGATCAATGCCAGGTTTTCCCTCGCCGACCGCTACGGTCAGCTCCGGCGCACCATCCTGGTCACGACCGATGAATCCGCCACGCCGGTCGCTTTGACGGTGCAGCTCAATGTCCCGGAAGCCGCGGAGCTCACGCCCCGCAGCCTGGAATGGAAAGTCGCGGCTGAGAGCGTCGAGCAAATCGTGGAGATTGTCGTCGCCCCGGAGGTGAGCCTCATCCTCACGGAGGTGAAAAGCACCAGTGATGCATTCGCGACCAGACTGGAGACCATCAGGCCAGGAAAGCATTACCGGCTGCACGTTTCACCGCGCTCCACCCACAACGCCGCCAGCGCGGCATTCCGCCTCCATGGCCGAGGCGCCGACGGTCAGGCCATCGTCTTCAGCGCCTTCGGCAACGTGCGGTAAGGCCGGTTCAGCGCCGACGGGGTTTCTCGTCGAGATCAAGCCGCTCGGCTCCTCGTTCAGCCGCCTTGCCCGCGACCGCCGGCTTCTCGTGTGAATAATAGGAGTAGTTGTTGGTGTAGTAACCGTAGTCTTCACCCGATCCCGTGGGGACCTGGTTGAGGACCACGCCGATCACCGGCACCTTCACCTGCTGGTCGATGATCTGCTTGGCCCGCTGCACCATGCTCTCGGGATTTCTCCGATGCTGGATGAGCAGCACGATGCCGTCGGCCAGGCTCCCCAGCACCGAAGCGTCGCTCACGCCGATGATCGGCGGTGAATCGAACAGCACCTTGTCGTAACGGCTGCGGCAATGGGCCACGAGTTCGCGCAGCTTGTTCGCGTAAAGCAGGCCCAGCGTGATATTGTTGGCGAGCGCGCCGGCGGGAATGAAATCAATCAGGCCGGATTTGTCGCGCTGCACGGCCGCCTCCCAGCCGACCTTGTTGAGCACAATGTCGGTCAGACCGGGCTCGCGCGGCAGGGTCGCGAGCTTGTGCTGAGTGGGCCGGCGCACGTCGGAGTCGATGAGCAGAACCTTTTCCCCCGCGGCCGCCATGCACAGCGCAAGCTGCCGCAGCGTGGTGGACTTGCCTTCACCAGGTCCCGACGACAACACGACCAGCACCGAAGACTGCCGCGCTGGCAGCGCCAGGTTGAGATTGGTCTGGAGCACCCGGTAAGGCTCGCCCTCCGGGGCCGTGGCATCATGCAACGCCGGCGGTTCCGGCAGATGCGGAATGACTCCGAGCACCGGCAGCCCGAGTTTGCCTTCGACATCGGCCACGTTGCGGAAGCTGGTGTCAAAATACTCGAGCAGCACCGCCGCGCCCACTCCGAGGATGGAGCCGAACACAAAGGCGAAGAGAATGTTAAGCGGCCAGTTGGGCTTGCTGGCGTAGCTGGCGGGCTCGGCCGTGTTGAGGATCTCGATGGTTTTTTTCGGCACCTGAAAATCGATTTCCCGCTGGCGCAAAGTCAGCTTGAGCGTGGTGAGCAAGCGCTGCTCATCTTCCAGCTTCGTGGTGGCTTCCTCAAACGGTCGCATGCGCTCACGCGCCGAGAGGATCTGGTCCACCTTGGCTTGGGCCAGCTGGCGTTCGAGCTCGGTCACCCGCGCCTCGGCCTCCTTGTAGGCCATCTCCAGCGAGCTTTCATACCCGCGGAGCTGGCTGTCGAGCTGCTGCTGGATCTTGGCGCCATTCTCGACCGCGGCAATGAGGTCGGGATGGGCGGAACCGAGGCGCCCCATCAGCCGCGTGACGTTCTGCTCGGCGACGAGGTAGGCCTGCAGCAGGCTTTGGATGTTGGTGTCCTGGATCAGCTCGGAATTGACGAGGTTGCGACGGTCAGCGGTGGGAATCCCCCGGAATCTCTCCCAGCGGGTCTTGCGGCCGATGGCATCCACGCGCAGGGCGATGAGCGAGTTCTGCATCTGGCGCAGCGTCTCGATGTCCATGTCAGTGTAACGCTGGCTGAGATCGACGCCGGCGATATCGAGTTCCTTGCGAAGCTTCTCCACATGATCGCGCTGGTCGGTCACGGCCTGCTCCTGCTTCACCAGTTCCTTGCGGAGCTGGGCGAGACCCTCGCGCTGGTCGGCGGTGGCAAGCGCGATGCGGTCCTCGGCATAAACCCGGGCAATGGCGTTGGCGATCTCGGCGGCCAGACGGTTGTCGCGAGCGAAGACGTTGATCTCGATGATGGACGAAGCGCGAGGCGCATCGGGCCGCACCATCTTGTCGAGCATGTATTTGTAGGTGATGGCCGAGGGCAGCGGCGCGCCGTTGTTCAGCTGTTTTCCCAGGATCGCGTTGAGCCCCAGGGCGTCGATCACCGGGTAGATGATTTTCTCCGACTGGATGATCTTGAACTGATCCTGGATGAAATACGGATCGTAGTAGCTGTTGTTCTGGGCCTGGAAGAGCTTCACCTCGCTCTCAGGTTTCTGGACGCTGATCTTGGTCGTGGAGAGATACCACTTGGGCAGCAAGGCGGTGACACCGAGCGTGGTCAGGACCACGAGCGCGAGCACGAGAAAGACGAGACCCTTGCGCAGGCGCAGCAGGCCGACGAAATCACCGAGCGTCGCGCTGTCCTTGCTGACCGGGGAAAAAGCCATGAGTGCCTGTGGTCAGGCCGGATCAGAAGGTGAAGCGGGCGGAAACCCCGAGACGGTCGCGATTCTGGCCGCGGTTCACATCGTCGGAGTTCACGTCGTCGTAATCGTAGCTGCCAATGACGGTCCAGTTCTTGGTGGGGCGCCAGGACAGGGCGAGACCGAGGCGGGTGGTTTTTTCTTCCACGTCCACGTTGACACCGGGGCGTCCCTGGAGCTCGGAGGGCTCATACGTGATCGAACCGGAAAAGGTGAAGGCGCCGCTCAGCTGATGCTGGAGGTTGACGAAGAGTCGATTGACCTGCGTGTCAGTGAAGCGATCCACATCGGAGGGCTCCTCGATGGTGTGCACGTAGCCGGCGGCGAAGAAAGAGCCTTCGGCGTAGGCGTAACGTGAGCTCAGCTCGATATACGGGGCGGTCGTGTCGGAACCGTTGTCGCGGTCACGTTTTTCGAAACCGGCGCGGCCCGAGAACATGATGTCCTTGCCCGGGTTGTAGTCGCCGCCGACCATGAAATAATTCGAGGTCTTGTCCTTCAGCGCATTGGCCGTGTCGTAACCGATGGTCTGGTGCCGGTATTCTGCCACCAGCTTGGTCTCGGGCAAGTAGGCGTAGCTGAGCTCAAGGCCGGCGAGATTTTCATCACGGTCGAGGTCGGTGGCCAGGGCCGCGTTGTCGTAGGAGAAATTGATGTAACGGTATTTCACCACGACCCCGGTCTTGGCGCCGGCGGCCGTCGTGTAGCGGCCGTCGAATTGACCGCGTTTGAATGACTGATCGGTGTTCAGCGGCACGCCGGCCAGCAGTGACTGCGGATTCTTTGCGATGTTGTAGGCCGCGCTCAGATCAATGTTCGTATCTTGGGCAAAGGAGTGCGCGATGCGGCCGCTCAGGCTGTGGCTGGTGAGATTCTGTTTCCCGGGTCGGTCGGCGACGTGGTCGTTGCTGATTTCGTAAGAACCAGAAGCGAAGGTCTGGTCACTCACGGAACCGTTGTAGGAGATCGCCGCGTTGACGTTGTAAACCATGCTGTCGATCTCGTTGGTCGCGCCGCCAAAAATATTGCTGTCGTGGTAGGTGGAGGCACCAAGTCGGTAGCTGAGGGCTTTGCCTTGTTCCTGTTCGGGGATGGGAGCGTAAACTGCCAGTGCGATCGAGGGGAGCGCGGCGGCGGCCAAGAACGTGCGTAGAGTCGTTTTCATAGGTTGGGCCAAGGCGTTAGGCGTTGCAGACTTAAGGCCGATATTTTCGGCCCATGCAATTCAATTTGCCTAGCGAACCACCGTGTGGGAATTGACCAACAGGACCATGTTCTCGGTGAGCTTCTGCGGGGGCATGTTCAGCGGGAAACTGGCGGGCATGCGCCGTGTGACCAAACCGGCATAGACCCCACCCCACCCGCCCGAGTCCGTGAGGCTGATCGTGTCGTCCTTGCGCGCGGCCAGCTCGGTGAAAAACGGCCGGTCCAGCGTGACAGGTGTGAGCAGCATGGCGCCGATGTTCTGCTCGACGATGATCTGCGAAAAATCCCTCAGCCGTTCCGGCTTGGCCCAGACCCTGAGCTGTCCATACCAAGCCGTGCCAGCGGGGACATCGGTCGCAACCCCGGTCCCAGGCAGAAACCGCCGCTGCATGTCGCTGCGCAATTCCATGAAGAGGTTCGGGAAATAAGGCGGGTAATGGAAATGGATCCGCCGCGGTTCCAGGCAATCCCGGCTCAGCGGCAGGCCTTGCAGGAGCAGCAGCCCCGCAGCCACCCATTTCCAGTGCTGGCTGAGTCCGGCCTGACTGTCGACGAGCACGAGGAAAAAACCGACCCCGAAAACAATGACCAGCGGCGCCAGATAATGCGCCGGCAACCGCGGACTTTCGCCGGAATTGAAAAAGGCCTGTCCCGCCAGCAGCACGAGCAGCACGGTCGCAAAGCACCAACGCACGCGGTTGACCGGCCCGTGGCGGAAGCGGTAGGCGAGTCCAGCGACGAAAAAAGCCGTGAGCACGAGTCCGCCCCCCGACCAGAGGCGTTCCGTGAGGTTGAGTTCCAACCCGGTGAGCCCCTTGTTGCCGAGTTTGTTCAAGTCGAGGCCGGGCGCCTCGGTTGAGGCCAGGTTGCGCTGCGCCGACGGCTCGGCCGTGGGATCGTCGGCCTTGAGCGCGAGATTCTGCCAGGCCAACCCCAGGGGGTGGCCCGCAACCAGCGTGTTGCGCACGAGCCAGGGAACGACCAGCAGCAGGAACGTTGCGGCCAGAATCCCGCCAGCCGGCAACCGGGTGGATCCGGGCAATCGCACCAGCAGATAGCCCAAAATCACGAGGGAAACGAGACCCGCGGAGTATTCGGTCAGAAACAACAAACCGCCCAGCGCTCCCAGGACCGCCGCCCGCCACCCGACCGACCAAGACCATGCCGGATTCTCGGCCAGTTTTTCCTCCAACCCGGCCAACACATTGAACAATGCGACGATGAGTACCAGAAACACGGGCAGCCCCGTGACCGTGACGGTCTGCTCCCAGAGCGGCACGGAAAGCGCAGTAGCCAATGTCGCCAACCACGCCGCCCGCGTGTCGAAAAGCCGGCGCGCGAGGCGCCACACCAACCAGACGGCCAACCAGAACAACAAGACGTTCACTCCCAGCACGACGTAGTCCGGCCCCCACCCGTCCGGTGGCAGTGGTTGTTTCTGCCAGAACGTTTCCGGCAGGACGGCAAAAGCACCGGCCAACACCAAAGCGTAAAGCGGCGCATGGTGCAGTTCGGGGTAGGCCTTGCGCTCGTCAAAAGCCACGCCCCGGGCGTCAAGGACCGCGTAGGTCTGCGGATAATTGGCCAGCGTGGTGAATCCCTCGCCCCGCGCCAGCTGACGGGCCAGCACGGCCTGTTGCATAGAAAATTCCGTCGGGATACCATGAAATTGCTTCCAGGAATAGATGGTCGAGAGCAACAGGGCTCCCACGAGTACCACCGCCAGCAGCATCCAGCGCGCTCCGCGCCCATGCTCCATCCAGTGGATGAGTTGTTGCGGTGAACTCATCGCGCGCTCAGCCGCGATCCACCACGTCCAGTTCCGGCCACTGCGCGATCTTGCGGTGCAGGGTGCGCCGGCTGATGCCGAGCAGCGTCGCGGCGCGCGTGCGGTTGCCGCGCGCCTTCATCAGGGCCTCACGGAGCAGGCGCTTTTCGTTTTCCTCCACCGAGAGCGGATTGGCCGGCGTGGGCGTGACCATCGAGGGCGGCGGCGCGGCCTCGCCCCGGAACTTCGGCTCGAGATCAAACTCCGTCATCTTGCCTCCGCGCCGCAGCACTACGGCGTTCTCGGCAAAATTGCGCAGCTCGCGGATGTTGCCCGGCCAGGGATAGGCCTGTAGGTGGCGCATGGCACCGGTCTCGACCTGCACGGGCTCATACGCGTTTTCCTTGGCGTAAACCTTGATGAAGTGCTCCAGCAGCACCGGGATGTCCTCCGCTCGTTCCCGCAGCGCCGGTGTGGTGATGCGCACAACGTTCAGGCGGAAATAGAGATCTTCGCGAAATTTCCCTTCCTTGACCATCTGCTCAAGGTTGCGGTTGGTCGCGGCTACGAGGCGCACGTCCACGTTGAGCGTCTTGGTCCCGCCAACCCTTTCAAAGCTCTTGGTCTCGAGGAAGCGCAGGAGTTTCACCTGAATCTCGGGACCGATCTCGCCGATCTCATCCAGAAACACCGTGCCGCCATCGGCGAGTTCGAAGCGCCCCTCCCGACGCTCGGTCGCACCGGTAAAGGCGCCGCGCTCATGGCCGAACAGCTCGCTCTCCAGCAGCGTGGCCGGCAACGCCGCGCAGTGCACCGGCACGAAGGCCGCACGGGCGCGCGGGCTGGCCTGGTGAATCGCCTGGGCGATCAGCTCCTTGCCGGTGCCGGTTTCGCCCTCGATCAGGATGGTGGCCTTGGACGGCGCCACGAGCTTCACCCGCTCGATAACCTCGGCGAGTCGGGGCGAGTGTCCCACAATGGCGCCGACGTTGAACTTCTCGTCGAGCCGTTCGTGCAGTTGCTTGACCTCGACCTCGAGGGTCTTGGTCTTGAGCGCCCGCTGGATGAGGATCTCCAGCCGCTCGATTTGCACGGGTTTGGTGAGAAAGTCCACGGCACCGCGCTTCATCGCCTCGACGGCAGAATCGATGCTGCCGTAGGCCGTCATCATGATCACCGCCGGCCGGTTGGGCAGCGCCAGAGCCTTATCGATCACCTTGAGGCCGCTTTTGCCCGGCATGCGCAAGTCGGTCAAAATCACCTCGAATTCCTGCGCATCCATCAGGTTGAAGGCCTCATCGGCATTCGCGGCCACCGTCACATCGTAGTTCTCCTGCAACGCCTGTTGCAGGCCCTCCCGGGTGTGCTTTTCGTCATCAACGATCAGAACGCTGGGCACCATGTCGCGATGAAGCCCGCGCTTTTACGATCGGTCAACGGGTAAATGAGACGAGATGACGCAGGACCAACTTCACTATTGAAGCCGGCCGGGAAGGAGACTCCCCTCACGCACAAAAATACCTATACCCCGACCATGAAGCGTTTTCTGCTCACCTTGCTTGCCCTCGCCATCCTTGCCCCGCTCAGCCGCGCCGCCGACAAGCTCAAGGATGTGGTCGTGAAACCCGGGGAGACGGTTTATATCCGGTTTGACGTCCAGCCCAAGAAACTGCGCCTTGCCGCCATCAGCCGGGAAGCCGATCCCGCCGCCCAGGTCATCTTCACCCTGGTCAAGGACGAGTCGAAACCGCTGCTAAAATTGAGGATAGAAAACAAGCTGTCGGCCGATCTGAAATTCAGAGCCGAAATCCGCTCCAAGACCCTTCGTCTGCGCACGCCGCTACAAATTGTTCCCGTGGTAGCGGGCAAGGTCGGCTACGAAACCATGCCTGCCGCCGTGGAAGAGCTGGCGGCCTTCGACTTTGCCTACGCCCGCTATACCCCAGCGCCCGAGACACCGAAAGGTTGAGACCGCTAAACCTGACTGACTGCACAGCGATGAAAACCATCCGATTGGTCCTAATTAGCCTCGGCTTGGCGGGCACGCTCGTGGGCGCAGATGCAGAGCCAATCACCGCGGTCCCAACGCCCACAAACGTCGTGGTGCAGACCACGGTCAGCGAGCTCGCCTCCGGTTATGCAGCCGCGGTATCGCAGATGTCGCTCAAGAGTCTCGTCATCTACTTTCAGGGCGACGGCAAAATCGTGTCCGTCAGGGGCATCCGTTCGACCAAAGCCTTGGGCGGCGTGCTGCTCGTGACCTTTTCCTCGGGCGACATGCTCGCGATCAACGCGGAGCGCATCGTGCTCATCACGGACGGAACGCGCTCGCCTCAGGGGTAAAAAAAGACCGCTTCCCCGGGCAGGAGAAGCGGTTGAAAGTGGTGGCAAGTCTCGGAATCGAACCGAGGACACAAGGATTTTCAGTCCTCTGCTCTACCAACTGAGCTAACTTGCCCCAAACGAAAGAGCGCGAGATAAAAGGACGGCTTTCGGACGCGTCAACGGGTAATTTGAGAATTTCCCGAAACGTGCCGCAGGGCCGGCTCAGACCTTGCGGAAGACCAGCGCCGCGTTCTGCCCACCGAACCCAAGGTTGTTGGTCAGCACCGTATTCACCTTGGCCGTGCGCTTGACGTTGGGCACGTAATCCAGGTCGCAGTCCGGATCAGGCGTCTCGTAGTTGATCGTCGGCGGCACTTCGCCGCTTTGGATGGTCTTCACACTGATGACCGCTTCGATGCCGCCGGCGGCACCGAGGAGGTGACCGGTCATCGACTTGGTGGAACTGACCATGACTTTCTTCGCCGCCTCACCAAAGACCTTCTTGATCGCGAGCGTTTCGAACTTGTCGTTGTAAGGCGTGGAGGTTCCGTGCGCGTTGATGTAGTCGATCTGCTCCGGCAGCACCTTCGCATCCTTGAGCGCGCGGGACATCGCCTGGGAGAGCCCCTTGCCCTCGGGATCCGGCTGCGTGATGTGAAAGGCGTCGCAGGTCGCGGCATACCCCGCGAGTTCGCAATAGATATGGGCGCCGCGCGCCTGCGCGTGCTCCAGGCTCTCGATGACGAGCACCCCCGAGCCTTCACCCATGATGAAACCGTCGCGGTTGAGATCGAACGGGCGGCTCGCCTTCTGCGGGTTGTCGTTGTTGGTGCTCATGGCTTTCATCGAGCAGAAACCCGCGTAGGCCAGAGTCGTGATCGAGGCCTCGGCCCCGCCGCACACCATGACATCCGCATCGCCGCTGCGCACCATGCGGAACGACTCTCCGATGGCGTGCGTGGCGGTGGCGCAGGCGCTCACCACCGAGAAATTCGGTCCACGTGCGCCCAGCTCGATGGCCACCAGGCCGGAGCACATGTTGCTGATCAGCGCGGGGATCATGAAGGGCGAGACCTTGCGCGGACCCTTTTCGAGGAGAACCTTATGCTGGGTCTCAATCGTCCACATGCCGCCGATACCGGAACCGATGATCACGCCGACGCGATCAAGGTCCTCCTTCGCCATGTCGAGCTTGGCGTCGGCCACGGCCTGCTTGGCGGCGCAGAAACCAAAATGGGTGTAGCGGTCGTTGCGCCGAACCTCCTTGGGATCCATCATGGTGGCGGGATCGAAACCGCGCACTTCGGCGCCGATCTGGCAGCTGAAGTCCTTCGCATCAAAGAGCGAAATCCGGTCCACGCCGCACTTGCCGGCCAGAATGTTGTTCCAGAAGTCAGGAACGTTGTGGCCGAGCGACGTGATGACGCCCATGCCGGTAACTACGACGCGACGAGAGGTGGGTGCAGCGGATTCCATCGAGAGATACAGGTGGAAAAATAAAATCGCCCTACCGGGCCAGCGAGGGGCCAGACGGTAGAGCGATCAGTTCAAAAGCCAATGGATATTACTTGCCGGCCTTCTGCTGGATGTAGCCGATTACATCGCCGACAGTCTGGAGTTTCTCGGCATCGGACTCGGGAATCTCACCCTTGATCTCGTCCTTGAACTCTTCTTCGAACGCCATGATCAGCTCGACGGTGTCGAGCGAATCGGCGCCAAGATCATCCAGGAACGAAGCCTGCGGAGTGATCTGCTCCTCGTTAACGTTCAATTGGTTAACGATGATTTCCTTGACGCGCTGTTCTATGGTTTTCTGGTCAGCCATGTGAGTAAAATTTAATGAAATTGGACTTGGGAAGAGGCATCACATCACCATGCCGCCGTCAACGGTAAAAACTTGCCCGGTGATATAGCCGGCCTCTTCGGCGCATAGGAACGCCGTCATGTGGGCGATATCCGCCGCTTCACCGAGCCGCTTCAGCGGAATGACCGAGGTGATTTTCTCGGCGGCCTCGGGCGGAAGCGCCGCGGTCATGTCGGTTTTGATAAACCCCGGGGCCACGGCGTTGGAGGTGACACCGCGTGCGGCAAATTCCTTGGCAATGGACTTGGTGAAGCCGATCAGGCCGGCTTTGGCGGCGCAGTAATTGGCCTGGCCCGCGTTCCCCATGATGCCCACCACGGAGGTGATGTTCACGATGCGACCCCAGCGCTTCGTCGTCATCGAGCGCCCGACATGCTTCGTCCAGTGGTAGCAGCTCGTGAGATTGGTGGTGATGACGCTGTTCCAGTCGGCCTCCGACATGCGGAACAGCAGGCCGTCCTTGGTGATGCCGGCATTGTTGATGAGAATGTCGATCTGGCCAAATTCGGCGAGGAGGTCGGCGCTGGCCTTGGCGACGGCAGCGCCGTCAGCCACGTCCACGGCGAGCGCCTTGGCCTTGCCGCCCGCGGCGGTGATGGCGGCGGCAACCGCGCCGCAGCTGTCGGCGGATTTGCTCACGCAGATGACGTTGACGCCGTTCTTGGCGAGCAACTCGGCGATGGCTTTGCCGATGCCCCGGCCGGCGCCGGTGACAAGGGCCACACGATTGTTATAGGTGAGGCTCATGAGGAGGGGTGAGGAGCGCCATGGCAGGCGCTCCCCTTCCCTGTCGCAAGCGCGAAGTTTCGCGCCGGCTCAGTAAACATCGCGCTGGTAGCGCTTGTCCTTCTTCATCTGCTTCACGTAGTCGGCCGAGGCCGCGGCATCCATGCCGCTGTGGCGCGAGATCACTTCATGCAGTGCGACATCGACATCCTTGGCCATGCGCTTGGCGTCGCCGCATACATAGAAATGCGCCCCCTTCTGCAGCCACGCCCAGAGCTCGGCTCCGTTTTCACGCATGCGGTCCTGCACATAGACCTTGAGGATCTGGTCGCGCGAGAACGCCAGGTCGAGACGCGCCAGCCGGCCCTCGCCCTGCCATTTGAGCCATTCCTCCTCGTAAAGAAAATCCGTGGCGCGGTGCTGGTCGCCGAAGAACACCCAGTTGCGGCCGGTCGCACCCGTGGCGACCCGCTCTTGCATGAAGGCCCGGAACGGCGCGATGCCCGTGCCCGGCCCCACCATGATGATGTCCTTCGTGAGGTCTTCCGGGGGGCCGAAATGTGAATCCGACACGAACACGGGCACGGGCGTGGTGTTCAGCGCAGCGCGGTCCGCGAGGAAGGTGCTGCACACGCCGACGCGCGAGCGGTGGTTCGTCTCGTACCGCACGATCGCCACGGTGAGATGAACCTCGGTGGGATAAGGTTTGGCCGACGACGCGATCGAATAGAGGCGCGGCATAAGCTTGCGCAACTGGTCCACCAACTCCTGCGGCGCGAGCCGTGCGCTGGGAAACTCCGTGAGCAGGTCGATGTATTCCCGATCCTCGAGATAGCCGGCCAGCTGGTCCTTGCCCTCGGGCGCGAGCAGCACGGCGAGCTTGGCCTTGTCGCCCTCGTCGGTCGCCTTGGCCGCGAGCAGCTCGACAAACTTGCGCGTGGGCTTCGCCAACGCGAGCCGGCCGAGCAACGCCTCGCGCAGCGGAATCGGGGCGGCCAGCTTGAGCATGAGCGGCGACACCATCTCGTTGCCGCTCACGCCGAGCCGGTGCAGGATCTCTTCCACTTCCGACGGACGGTTGGTCGCAAAAACGCCCAGCGAATCACCGACCTTGTAGGTCAGGCCGCTGCCCGCGATGTCCACCACGAGGTGCCGCGTCTCCTTGTGCGAGCCCGGCTTGTTGAGCAGGCGGTTCTCGGTCAGGCGGGCCGGGAAGGGATTGTCCTTGTGGAAGGCGGAGGTCGGAGCGGGCGTGGAACTCATGGAGGGGGCCGGATTTGCCTTCCGGCGCCGAGGCGTGGCAAGCACGATTCTTGCCATACGCCGGCGCCCAAGACGGGCTTTCCTTGTTGCTCCGGCCCGGCGGGCCTGCCATCGCCCTGACATGGAGCCCGTTCGTATCCAGAAATTCATCGCCGACAGCGGGCTTTGCTCGCGTCGCGCCGCCGAGATGCTCATCGCCGGGGGCGAAGTTTACGTCAACGGCCAGCCCGCCACCGTCGGCCAAAAAGTCGAGCCGGGCATCGACAAGGTCACCGTGCGTGGCAAACCCGTGCGCACCACCGCCCAGCCGCGCATCACCCTCGTCATGCACAAGCCCCGAGGCGTGGTCTGCAGCAACAGCGATCCGCACGCCGATCAGACCGTGTTCGACCTGCTGCCCCGGGAGTGGGCCAAGCTCCGCCTGTTCTGCGCCGGTCGCCTCGACAAGGACAGCGAGGGCCTCGTCATCCTGACCTCCGACGGCGATCTCGCCAACCGCCTGATGCACCCGTCGAACGTCGTGGTGAAGCGCTACTACGTCTCTCTTGAGGAACCGTTCCCCGTGAAACGCATCCGCTCGCTCCTGCACGGCATCCTGCACGAGGGCGAACGTCACAAGGTGGAGCGCGCGTTTCTCGTCAACCCGTCGCGCGACCAGACCTCCACCGAGCTCGACGTGCACATGCACCACGGCAAGAAACGCGAGATCCGCCTGCTCTTCACCGCCCTCGGCTTCGAGGTCCGCCGCCTGCGCCGCTACCAGATCGGCGCGCTGCGCCTGAAAGGAATTCCTTTGCGCGGCGTGAAACAACTTTCTACCAAGGAAATCGAATCCCTCTTCGCCGTGCCGCCCTCGCCCCGCCGCGACGGCCCGGCCGCTGACTCCGATGAAAATTAATATCGCCTGCCTCCTGCTCCTCTCGTTGGCCGTCCGCCTCGGCGCCGCCGACATCCTGCCCGCCGATGCCGCCGTCTTCGTGCAGCCCGACCCTAAGTCACCCGTCCTCGTCCGCCTCAAGGCCGGCAACACCATCGTCTACACCGGCGACGCGCCGGCCGGTTGGCGCCGCGTTGAGATCTCCGGCACTTTCGAGGGCTACGCCCACAACCGCGACATCACCAAGGATCTCTCGGTCCGGACCGGTGGCGGCATCCTCGCTGCGCCGAAAAAGGACGCTCCTGCGCTCACGGTCGCCCAGGAGGGTGACAAGACCGAGGTCGTCGGCCTGGCCGGCGGCGACTGGGTGCAGGTCAAATTCGCCAAGAAACTCCAGGGCTTCGTCGCCACCGCCGCCGCGGCCAACCTCGCACCCGATCCGGTGGCTTCGCTCACCCCGCTGGCCCCCACGGTCAATCCCGCCCCGGCCGCCCCCAGTTCCAACTTGGGCCGGGCCGTCCCGCTCACCGGTAACACCGCCGATCTGCCTCGCCTCTTCGCCGGCCGGTTTGTCCTGGCACGCCGCGCCATCATCAATCCCAACCCGCCCTACGATTACCAGCTCACCGACAGCAACGGCCGCCGCTTCGCCTACATCGACACGAAGCGCCTGCTGCTCACCGATCAAATCCAATCCTACCTTGAGCGCGAGGTTTCCATCACGGGGACCATCCGCAACACCGTTGACGGCAAGGATCTCGTGATTGCCGCCGAGTCGATGCTGTTGAAGAAGTAGTTCTCCCCTCCTTCCCGGCCGGCCGCTCCGCGTGCCGGCCTTTTCATTCCCGCCACCATGGAACTCATCGACGGCAACCAAATCGCCGCCACCATCATCGCCGAACTCAAAACCGAGGTCGCCGCCCTCACCGGCCGCAAACCCTGCATCGCACTTGTGCGCGTGGGCGACGACCCGGCGTCCGTCTCCTACGTCAAGAAGAAGGAAAAGACCTCCGCCGAGATCGGTATCGAGAGCCGCCTGATTTTCCCGCCGGTCACCATCACGCAGGACGAGCTCTTCGCGCTCATAGATCGGCTGAACGCCGACCCATCCGTGGACGGGATTCTCGTCCAGTCCCCGCTGCCCAAGGGCATCAACGAGGTCGCCGTGTTCCGCCGCATCGCCGCGCACAAGGATGTGGACGGTTTCCACACCATGAATCTCGGCAAACTCGCGCAGGAGGACGAAACTGGCTTCGTCGCCTGCACACCCGCGGGCATCATGGAACTGCTCCGTCGCGCAAATGTTTCCCTCTCCGGCAAACACGTTGTCGTTCTCGGCCGCAGTCTCATCGTCGGCAAACCCGCGGCCCTGCTCGCCGTCCAGCGCAAGGCCTGGGCCAACGCCACCGTCACGATCTGCCATTCGCAAACGGCCAACCTGCCCGCCCTCACGCGCCAGGCCGACATCCTGATCGCCGCCATCGGCAAGGCCGAATTCGTGACCGCCGACATGGTCAAACCCGGCGCAGTGGTCATCGACGTCGGCGTGAACCGTGTGCCCGACTCCACCAAGAAAACCGGTTACCGACTCACGGGTGACGTCCATTTCCCGAGCGTTTCACCCCTTTGCGCCAAGATCACGCCGGTCCCGGGTGGCGTGGGCCCCATGACCGTGGCCATGCTCATGGCCAACACCGTCAAGGCCCACCGCCAGAACACCGCCCACGCGTCATAACCGTCGGTCGCAACGGCTCTTGCCAGCGAGCGCCAAAACCGCTTGCCTGTCCCGAACTCCCCTATGGCGACGCCCAAGATTCTCGTGGTTGATGACCAACCCATCAACGTCCAGCTGCTGAAACGTAAACTGGAACGCGAAGGGATGACGGTGGTGGCCGCCTATTCGGGCCAGGAGGCCCTGAACCTCATCAGCGCCGACAAACCCGACCTCATCCTCCTCGATGTGATGATGCCGGACATGGACGGTCTTGAGGTCTGCCAGCGTCTGCAGGCCGAGCCGGAGACCAAGTCCATACCGATCATTTTCATCACCGCCCGCACCACCAAGGAGGGCAAGATCGAGGGCCTCGGTGTCGGGGCCGTGGATTACATTACCAAACCGATCGACCTCGACGAGACCCTGGCCCGCGTGCAGACGCAGCTACGTTTCGTGCAGATCAACCGCGAGCTTGTGGACCTGCAGCGCCGCCTCGGCGATTCCCGCCGTGCCGCCACCATTGGCGCCGTCACCCAGGGCATCGCGCACAACCTCAACAATCTCCTCGGCGTCGTCATTGGCTACGTTGATCTCATCAAGGCCTACCACGACAAGCCCGAGCTGGTTAAGAAAAACTCCCAGCACCTCGAGGACGCCGTCAACCGCATCGTCGGCATCATCAAGCAGCTCACCACCCTCGTCGTGCGCAATCGCCCGCCGCTCATCCGCGCCAGCCTGGCCCGCATGATCGACAGCGGCATCCGCCGCTACCAGATCGAATACAAGATCGACCAGCCCGTGTCGGTGCAGCACGGCGCCGGTGAAGTCCTCATCGAGACCAACGTCGAGCTGCTCGAGGAAGTCATCGCGAAGCTCGTGATGAACGCCTGGGAAAGTTACGGTGAAGGCGCACCTCCCGACCAGCGCTCCGTCTCCATTCGCACGGAGGTGGTGGAGAAACCGCAGGAAGGCCGCTTCGCCCTCATCCACATTGAGGACCGCGGCCGCGGAATCGATCCCGAGATCCGTGACCACGCGTTTGAACCTTTCACCAGCACCAAGCACACCGTCGGAGTCGGCATGGGTCTCACCATTGCCCGCCACTCGATGCGCAACTTGGGCGGAGAAGTGACCCTCTCCGACCGTCAGGGCGGCGGTGCGATCTGCACCATCCGCCACCCGTTGGAGCGTCGTAACCGCCAGCCGGCCTGACCTGCCCATGGCGAAGCTGGCATTTCTCGGCGCCGGCAATCTTGCCTCCGCCATCATCCGCGGCCTGCTCGCCCACCAGGTCTGCGTGCCCGAGGATATCGCCTGCACCAGCAAGGGCGGCGAAACCGCTGCCCGCCTTGCCGCCTCCACCGGCATCGCCCACCAGCCCGACCTGGCCCAACTGCTCGGGCCGGCCGATGTCGTCATCGTTGCCTTCAAGCCGCAGTCGCTCGCAGCCGCCGATCCGCGCCTCGCCGAACTCACGCGCGGCAAACTCGTGCTTTCCGTGCTCGCCGGCAAAAAACTGTCTACCCTCTCCCGCACCTTCCCCCTCGCCCGCAACCTGGTGCGCACGATGCCCAACACCCCAGCCGCCATCGGCGCCGGCATCACGCCTTTCTGTTCGCTGCATCCGCTCAGCCCTGACGACAGCGCCCTGGTCATCCGGATTCTCGAAGCCCTCGGCGTTTGCCTCCCGCTTGACGAACAGTATTTCGACGCGCTCACCGCCGTCGGGGGCAGCGGTCCGGCCTTCCTCTTTGAATTTGTCGCCGGCCTCCGCGACGCCGCCCTCGCCGCCGGGCTCCCGTCCGACGTTGCCCCGCGGATGGCGCTCGAAACCGTCCTCGGTGCCGCCCGCCTGCTGGCCCGCACCGGCGAGACGCCCGAGGCCTTGCGCGACAAGGTCACCTCGCCCAATGGCACCACTTACGCCGGCCTGCAGGTTCTGGCCCGGCGGGAGTTTCGCGAAACTTTGAAGGAAACCGTCGCTGCCGCCACCCGCCGGGCTGGCGAACTCTCCCAAGACTGATCCCGCCCGGCGTCCGCGTGTTCGCACAAAAATGAAAAAGCCGGGCGCGGGGCCCGGCTCGTTGGATCGGAAAGAGGGAATGGCGATTATTTGACCACCATCACGCCCTTCATGCCCGCGAGAAAATGTGCAGGGAAGGAGCAAATGAACGGATACTCGCCAGCCTCGGCGGGCGCGGTGAAGTCGATTTCCTCACTCTGCTTCGGCCCGAGCAGCTTGGTGTGGGCGATGGCCAGATCGGCCTTGGCGGCGGGGAAATAATCCGTCGCAGCGGCCATTACGGCGGCATCGGCGAAGGCCTTCACGTCAGCATCCTTCTTCAGGATGACGAGATTGTGCCCCATCGCCGCCTTCGGCATGGTGCCGATGTTGCGCAGGGTGAGCTTCACCTGCTGGCCGGGACTGACCTCAAAGCGGGTGACACTGAATTTCATGGCATCATTGGCCGTGATCTCGATGACGGCGGCGGCCGGAGCGGCCGGAGCCGCGGCCGCGGCAGGAGCAGCCGCCGGCGTGGATGCGGCCGGCGTAGCCGACGTGGAGGGCGCAGCCTCCTCTTTTTTGCCGCAACCGGTTAACACGAGCCCGCAAGCGAGCAGAGAAAGGGCGATGGAGGGTTTCATGGGGCGCGCAACCTGCCACACTCGCGCGGCCCGCGCAACCGCGGAACGCAAAAATCCCCGCCGCACTAATGCCCGGTGCAGTCGGATTAATATCCTCGCGCAAAATCATTCGTGAGTCGTTGGCTACGCAAAAATTGCTCTTTTTTTGCGGTTGAAATGCCCGATAAATTCCGAAGCCTCCCCCGATACTCTCGGCCCGGCGCACACCGCTGATGCCGCCTTCGTTACACATGACCCGCACACAGTCCGTCACCCGCCTCATTTCGCGTCTGGCCACCGCCGTGGCCGCCGGCCTCGCCCTCCTGACCCTCTCCGGCTGCAAGCTGGCCGAGGTCTTCAACATGAGCGGCCCGCAGTCCACCATGGTCACCGCCGGTCCGGTCGCCAAATCTCAGTGGGATCTCTTCATGGTCACCGTTTACGTGACCACTTTCATTTTTGTGGTGACCGGCGCCGTTCTGGCCTACGCCCAGATCAAGTTCCGCGCCAAGAGCGAGGCCGACGAGCATGCCGAACCGCCCGCCGAGGCCGGCCATGGCAATCCGCTGGTGGAGATCGGCCTCATCGCCGGCTCCGTCGCACTCCTGGTCATCATCGCCATCCCGACGCTGCAGGGTATCTGGTATACCTACGACGTGCCCGAGGCCGAGAAGGGCAACGCGATCGAAATCAATGCCACCGGTTACCAGTGGTGGTTCAAATTCGAGTATCCGAACGAAATGGTGCCGCAACCGCTCGGCGGTGAAGCCCCGCTGGTCACCGGCAACGAACTCGTCGTGCCCGCGGGCGTTGCCGTGCGGGTGAATCTCCGCACCATCGACGTCATCCACAGCTTTTGGATTCCCAAGCTGGCCGGCAAGGTGGACATGATGCCCAACCGCGCCAACCACCTCTGGTTCAAGGCCGACAAGCCCGGTTATTTCTACGGCCAGTGTGCCGAGTATTGCGGCGAATCCCATGCGATCATGAAGTTCCGCGTCATCGCGCTTGGTCAGGAGGACTACGCGAAATGGCTCGCCAACCAGAAGCTGCCGGCCCGCACGGTCACGGCCCAGTCGCTGCAGGCCGAGGCCGCCGCTCCCCGCGTGCAATTCGCCAGCCTGAAGGAAACCGCCCCGGGCAGCACGCTCGGCAGCTCGCCGGATTTTGATGCCAACCCCTTCGCCGGCTGGCAGGCCAAGCAAAAGCACGAGGCTGGCGAGAATGCCTCGCTGATCGACACGGGCCGCAAGCTCTTTGCCGAGAAAACCTGCATCACCTGCCATACCGTCCGCGGCCACGAAGGCATCGGCATCACCGGGCCGGACCTCACCCACCTCGGCGCCCGCACCTCGATCGCGGCCGGGGTTCTCGACAACTCCGCCGAGCGCCTGCACCAGTGGATCAAGGACCCCAACTATTTCAAACCTGGCAACAAAATGTATCACGGCGGCTACATCGACGTGAACACCAAGCAAGCGAAGTTCACCCTCACCGACGCCGAGATCGACGCCCTGGTCGCCTACCTGCACAGCCTGAAGTAAGCGCCCTCGACCCTAGAACCCAGACCCTGGACCCTTTACTATGGCCCAAGCCATCGCCAAATCCGACTACACCGGCTCCGCCCCCGCGCACGCCGACACCCAGACATTCCAATTGTTTGCCCGCCCGACGGCCAAGACTGGTCTGGTCAGCTGGCTGACCACCGTGGACCACAAGAAGATCGGCCTCATGTATGCCGGCTTCGCGATCCTCTTCTTCCTGATCGGCGGCCTAGAGGCGCTGCTGATCCGCACGCAGCTCATGCTGCCGAACAACCGTTTCATCAGTGCCCAGCTCTACAACGAGCTGTTCACGATGCACGGCACCACCATGATCTTCCTCGCGGTGATGCCCCTCAACGCGGCGTTCTTCAACCTGCTCATCCCGCTCCAGATCGGTGCCCGCGACGTTGCTTTCCCGCGTCTCAACACGTTCTCCCTCTGGACCTGGGTGGTCGGCGCCATTCTGCTGAACCTCGGCTGGCTCTCCCACGTGCATGACGCCTTCAAGGGCTTCGGCGGCGCCCCGGACATCGGCTGGTTCGGCTACGCCCCGCTCACCTCCAAGGTGTTCACGCCGGACATCTCCACCGACATGTGGGTCCTCGGCCTGCAAATCCTCGGCCTCTCCTCGATCGTGGCCTCCCTCAACTTCATCGTCACGATCATCAACATGCGCGCGCCCGGCCTCACCATGATGCGCCTGCCGGTGTTCGTGTGGATGGCCCTCGTGACGAGCTTCCTCCTCATTCTCGCCCTGCCCGCCATCGCCATCGCGCTGGTCGAGGTCATGATGGACCGCAACTTCGGCACCAGTTTCTTCGAGGTTTCCGGCGGCGGCCAGCCCATCCTCTGGCAACACCTGTTCTGGGTGTTCGGCCACCCGGAAGTTTACATCCTGATTCTGCCCCCGATGGGTTACGTTTCGGAGATTCTCCCGACCTTCTCGCGCAAGCCGCTCTTCGGCTACCCGATCGTGGTTTTCTCCGGCGCGGCCATCGGCTTCATCGGCTTCGGCGTGTGGAGCCACCACATGTTCACCACCGGCATGGGCACGATCGCCACGGCGGCCTTCTCGCTCGCCACCATGGCCATCGCGGTGCCGACCGGCGTCAAGATCTTCAACTGGATCGGCACCCTCTGGGGCGGCCGCATCGTGACCCGCACCCCCATGATGTTCGCGCTCGGCTTCATCTGGATGTTCATGCTCGGCGGTTTCTCGGGCATCATGCACTCCGCCGCCCCGGCCGACGCCCAGCAGCAGGACAGCTACTTCGTCATTGCCCACTTCCACTACGTGCTCATCGGCGGCGCCACCTTTGCCTTGCTGGCCGCGATACATTTCTGGTTCCCGAAATTTTTCGGCCGCCTCGTGCCGGAGTTCTGGGGCAAGCTCTCCTTCTGGATCATCTTCGTGGGCTTCAATGCCACGTTCTTCCCGATGCACTTCCTCGGCCTGAACGGCATGCCCCGCCGCACCTGGACTTACGACGGCAACATGGGGTGGAACGAGGGCAACTTCTTCGCCACCATGGGAGCCTACCTGCTGGGCGTCGGCATCTTCACCTACTTCGCGGTGCTCGTCTGGACCTTCTTCAAGGGCGAAAAGTGCGGCAACGATCCTTGGGACGCCCGCACGCTTGAGTGGTCCATCCCCTCCCCCCCGCCGGAGCACAATTTCGACGCCATCCCCAAGGTCCACGCTCGCGACGGCTGGTGGTATGAGAAGACCCACCGGGAGGAGATCGCCAAGGAGCGCGCCGAAAACATCAAGGCGGAGGAGGCCCACGGCGGCATCCACATGCCCGACCAGTCCTGGTATCCGCTGGTGGCCGCCATCGGCCTCCTCATCGGAGCCTACAACTTCGGCCAGCTTTGGCACCCGGTCACCTTCTTTGGCAACCAGGTTCTGGCCAATCACCTCCCCCTCGCCATCTTCGGCGGCGTCATCATGGTCCTCGGGCTTTACCTCTGGTCCCTCGAGGGTCCCGGCGGCTACCACCTTCATCTGGGCAAGGATGGCAAGATGACCGAATCGCGCGGCGGCCACCATTGATCCGCCGCTCCGATCACCGATTCTCAGATCACCTGACCCTATTCCTTTCATGAGCAGTCACGCGGCCACTGGCGCCATCGACCATCACCACGACCACACGACGTCGACCGGCATTCCGAACAAGAAGCTCCTTTGGTGGGCCTTCCTTGCCTCGGACTGCATGTTCTTCGGCGCCCTCATCTCGACGCATCTCGTCTACCGCCTCAACCCGCCCCCGGGCAACGCGGAGCCGACCAAGGTCTTCAACATCGAGCTGACCTCGTTCTCGACGTTCATCCTCCTGATGTCGTCCCTGCTCATGGCCCTCGCCGTGAATGCGATCCAGCGTGGCAACGTGAAGAGCACCCGCTCGATGCTGCTCGGCACGATGTTCTTTGGCTGCATCTTCCTCGGCGGCCAGGTCTATGAGTTCGAGCACTTCGTGAAGTCCTTCGACATGAAGCTCACGAACAGCATCTTCGGCTCGACCTTCTACACCCTGACCGGCACCCACGGCACCCACGTGGCCATCGGTGTGCTCCTGCTGGGCATGATGTATGTGCGCACTTTCAAGCCGCTCCATGGCAACGGACTCCTGAAGAACTTCCTTCACCTCGGTGCGATCTGCACGGTGATGGCAGTTTCCTTCATCTGGTTCGTCCCCGGACTGATCGAGATGGTCTATGGCCTGAGCTTCGGCGATTTCCTCAAGCACGCGGGCGTGCCGCTGGCCGTCGGTGCCGCGGCCCTCGCCCTGAGCTTCTGGCTCGGCCGCGACCACGGTCAGGTTGAGTTCGGCGAGAAAAACGCCGGCGACGTCGAGGCCATCGGTCTCTACTGGCACTTCGTCGATATCGTCTGGATCATCATTTTCACCGCCGTCTATCTCCTGGAGTATCTCTAACATGTCCGCTCCCGCCACCGCTCACGCCGACGCCGGCCACCACGAGCCGAGCAAGTTTCACGTTTATATCCAGATCGCCATGATCCTGTCGGTGATCACCGGCATCGAGGTCGTGCTGATCTACATGCCGCTGGCCACGTGGCTGATCGTCACCTCGCTGTGCGTGCTTTCCGCCGTGAAGTTCCTCTTCGTTATTTTCTACTTCATGCACCTGCGCTGGGACAAGGCGTTCTGCACCGTGCTCTTCTTCATCGGGCTGATCCTTGCCGGCGGCACGATGTGGGCCCTGCTCCACCTCTTCGGGGCCGAGGCCAGCGTGCCGCTCTCGGCCACGCCGGCGCTGCTGCTCTTCTGAGTTTAGTCCCCCCGTTTTCACCGCCGCGGCTTCGGCCGCGGCTTTTTTGTGCCCGCACACTTCCTTGCGTTCAGGGCAAATCGTGCAATTCGTGTCTGTTCCCATGATCGACTGGACCCACTGGCACAATGAACCCGTCCTGATCGGCGGACTCATTTTCCTGGGCTGGCTCTACGCCATCCTGACGGGGCCGTTGCGCGAGAAACTTGCCCCGGGCACGCCCTACCCGCGGGGCCACGCCTGCCGGTTCTATGCGGCGCTGCTGATCTTCTATCTCGCGGTCGGATCGCCCTTGGACCAACTCGGCGAACGCTTCCTGCTCAGCGCCCACATGCTGCAGCACCAGCTGATCATCTATCCTGCCGCGGTGCTCTTTTTGCTCGGCCTTCCGGCCTGGCTCGTCAGCCCCATCACCGGCCGCCCCGGTCTCCGGCCGCTCCTGCGCTTCCTCACCAATCCGGTGGTCTGCGGGGTGGTTTACACGGTGGTGTTGTCCGGCTGGCACATGCCGCTGCTCTACGATCTGGCCCTGCAAAACCGTCCTATCCACATCCTGGAGCACTTCACCATGTTCGGCGCGGCGCTGTTTTATTGGTGGCCGATCATCAGCCCGTCGAAGGAATTTCCCCCGCTCGCCTATGGCTGGCACCTGCTTTACCTGCCCGCCGTCGTCATCGGCATGACGCCGGTCTTCGCCTACATCACTTTCTCGCCGGACGTGCTTTACCCGACGTACGAGTACGCCCCGCGGATCACCAGCCTGGATGCCGCCGGCGATCAATTGCTGGCCGGATCAATGATGAAACTCATCGGCATGGGCGTCTCCGGCCTGACCTTTGCCGTGAGCTTCTACCGCTGGTATCAGCAGTCGGAAAACCGCCGCTAACGGGCCAGCAGTTCCCGGGTGATGCTTTCCCACTCCGCCTGGAGGCTGCCACCGGCCGCGGGGCGACCGGCCCGGGCATACCAGTAACCGGCGTTCATCTCGTCCCCTTCCTTGCGATGCAGGTAGGCATGCACCCAGGCCCCGTCCCGACCGGCCGCTTCCTGCGCCCGCGCATGGGCGGTGGCCCAATCTCCGCGGGCATCATGCCACAAGGCCTCCAAGGCTGCGCCGAGCCTGGCCGGCGGGTTCGCCTGCGCCCGAAAGTCGTCAAATGACATTTGCCCGGCCATGGTTAATCGCTTTGTTGCTACTTTCCTCACTGCGTCGCGACGCAATTTTTCATGGCTCCCACCGAAGTATCCATCCTGCGCGAACTGCTGGTCAGCGACACCGGCTACGTCTCGGGCAACAAGCTTGCCAAACAGCTCGGTCTGTCCCGCGTGGCCGTCTGGATGCAGCTCCAGAAGCTCACCAAGCAGGGCTTCGAATTCGAGGCCGCCCGGAGCCGCGGCTACCGGCTTCTTAAATCCCCCCCGCAGCTGCACCACGCCCTCATCCAGGCGCATCTCGCCAGCCGGGCCAAGCCGCCCACGATCATCACGCTCGAGCAGGTGGACAGCACCAACAGCGAAGCCAGCCGCCAGCTCGCCTCCGGCAGCCGCACCCCGCTCGTCATCCTGGCCCGCGAGCAGACCCAGGGCCGCGGCCGCCGTGGCCGCGTCTGGCACAGCCCGCCGGCCGGCAATCTTTACAGCACCTTCGTCTTCCGCCCCAAGCTCGAGCCCGCCCGTCTCCAGGATTTCACGCTCTGGATGGGCCTGAACGTCTGCGAGCTCATCGCTAACTTCTGCGCCGTCGAGCCCGGCATGAAGTGGCCCAACGACGTTTACTTCAACGGCCGCAAGGCCGGGGGCATGCTCACCGAGGCGCGCATCGACGCCGACGAGGTGCACGACCTTGTGTTTGGCCTCGGCCTGAACCTCAACGCTCGCTCCACCGACCTCCCGAAGGATCTCCAGAAATCCGCCATCTCGCTGTCCGAGGCCGCCGGCTCCCCGCTGGATGTCAACCGCTTCGCCGCCGCCCTCATCGGCCGCGTGCTCACCGCCTGCAACCGCTTTTTCGAGGGTGATTATCGCGACAAGTTTGCCGAACTCTGGCAGCGCTTCGATGTTCTGCGCGGCCAGCCGGTCAGCGTGACCCAGGGCGACCGGTCCGTGGCCGGCACCGCCACCGGCATCGACGACGAGGGTTCGCTCATCGTGCGCACCACTGCCGGTCGCACGGAGCGTTTCCGCGCCGGTGAGGTCACACTTAGCCGGGACGCCGTTCCCGCCGCCTGATACGAGGCTTGCGGGGCGCACGGATTCCCCGTCTAACTCCCTTCGCATCCGCGGCATGGCCGACATCCCCGACATCACCATTGAGGTTTCGAATCTCGTCAAAACCTACGGTTCGCTGACCGCCGTCAACCATCTGAGCTTCACCGTGAAGCGCGGCGAAATCGTCGGTCTGCTCGGACCCAACGGCGCCGGCAAGAGCACGACGATGCGCATTCTCACCGGTTTTCTGCCGGCCACCTCCGGCTCGGTGCGCATCTGTGGACTGCCCGTCGCCAGCCACCCGGAGGCCACCAAACGCCACGTCGGCTACATGCCGGAGAACAATCCCCTGCCCGACGACATGCGGGTCTCCGAATATCTCTGGTTCCGCGGGCGTCTCAAGGAGATGCCCCGCGCCAAACTCCGCTCCCGTATCGACGAAGTGCTTGAGCTCTGCGACCTGAAACGCAACCGCCACCGCATCCTCGGCCGGCTGTCCAAGGGCAACAAGCAGCGCGTCGGCATCGCCGAGGCCATCCTCGCCGAACCCGCCGTCATCATCATGGACGAGCCGACCATCGGCCTCGATCCGCACCAGATCATTATTGTCCGCAACCTCATCGCCAGTCTCCGCGGCCGCATGAGCGTGATCATCTCCAGCCATATCCTGCCCGAGATCGAGGAGACCTGCGACCGGGTGCTCATCATCAACGGCGGCCGCATCGTCGCGCAGGGCTCCCCCGCCGATCTGCGGCAGGAGATTTTTGGCCATACGACCTACCGCATCGAGCTCGCCGGCGACACCTCCGGCTTGGGCGCCGACCTCACGGCCATCGATCCGACCCTCCGGGTTTCCAACCTGGCCGAACCGGGTCCCGACGGCTTCATCGCCGCCACCCTCATGACCGAGGCCACCTCCGACCTCGGCGAAAAGCTCCTGCACGGGCTGCCGGCCCGCGGTTACCGCCTCCGATCCCTCGGCCACATCCAGCCCTCGCTTGAGGATGTGTTCCTCGCGGCCACCCGCCGCAGCTGGGACGCGCGCCTGCCCGACAAGAAACCCGTGGTCCAGGGCGACAGCCGCGCCCCGCTGCCGAAAGTCTGAGTCCTCCGCATGCACCGCGAACCGTCACCCTCGCGCCCGGCGCCCCGCGCGCCGCACTCCGCGCCCCGCCTTTCCTGATGCGCCACTACTTCACCATCCTCGCGCACGAGGTCCGCACGCTGCTTTACCACCCCGGCACCTACATCGCCGCGGTGCTGTTCCTGCTGGTCATGGGTTTTGTCTTCACGGGCATCCTCGATGACTACAGCCGCGCGCCGCAGGAAACCGCCCCCGCCGTGCGCTTCTTCCAGGTCTTCTGGATTCCCGTGCTCTTCATGGTCCCGCTGCTGACCATGAAATCGTTTGCCGAGGAGCGTCGCTTGGGGACGCTGGAAACCCTGCTCACAACCCCGGTGAGCACCGCCGAGGTCGTGCTGGGCAAATTCTCCGCCGCCTACCTTTTCTACCTCACCCTGTGGGGCTCCACGCTCGGGTTCCACTACATCCTCCAGCTCTACGCCCGCGACACCCGCTACCTCGACTCGGGGCCCCTGATCGGCGGCTACCTGTTCATCGCGGTGAGCGGGCTGCTGTTTGTCGCGGTTGGCATCCTGGCCAGCGCGCTTACGCGCAGTCAGGCGGTGGCCGGCATCCTCTGCTTCACCTTCCTGCTCGGGCTCATCGGCGGTCTCAGCTACGTGAGCGAGCTCGGCACCCTGCGCCAGGAATTCTTTTCCCCGGTGCGCACGGCACTCGAGGGTCTCCGTATCCCGGGGCATGTGGATGATTTCACCCGTGGGATCGTCGATACGCGCCAGCTCTTCTTCTATCTCACCGGCTGCATTCTTGCCCTGATCTTCAGCATCCTCGGCGTTGAGGCGAAGATCCTCAACAGCTGATCCCCCATGGCCAGCTACGACAGCTTCCGCGCCGCCCGCCTGATCCGGTTCGTCAACCTGATCCTCCAGGCCGTGCTGTTCCTCGCGCTCTTCATCGGGCTCAACTACATCGCCCTCAACCATACGTGGCGGTTCGACCTGAGCGAAAGCCGCCGCTATTCGCTGTCGGCGGAGACCCGCGCCTATCTGGCCAACCTGGAGCGTGACGTGCGCATTTACGTGACCATCCCGGCCGATGGGGCCGACGCGGAGTTGGAACAGGCGCGGCGCGACATCATGGCCCTGCTCCGTGAATACACCTATCACGCCGGCAAGGTCACCCAGCACCGCATCGACGTGCGCAGCCTCGACATTTACCAGAGCCGGCGCGACGCCGAGGAACTCGGCCTGGATCAACCCAATCAAGTCGTCCTGGTGACCGACCGGCACCGCCATGTGCTCGCCCTCGGCGATTTCTACACCACGCGTGACCTGCAGATTGAGGGATTCCACGGCGAGGCCGCCCTCACCGCCGCCATCCTCGACGTCACCAAGGCCGAAAAACAGAAGATTTATTTCCTGACCGGACACGACGAGATGCGCCCGGACGACGTGGACCGCCGCCGCGGACTATCCGGGCTGCGGGAGGAGCTCCGCCAGCGCAATTACGATGTCGCCAGTCTCGACCTCACGCTCAGCCGGCAGATCCCCGAAGACGCCGCCATGGTCGTCGTTGCCTCGCCCCAAAAACCCGTGCGCCCTTTCGAGGAAATGCTGCTCCGCGACTACCTCACCACCCGGGCGGGCCGGCTGGTGCTGATGATTGATCCCGGCGTGGCCCACGGACTGGAAAACCTCGCCTTGGACTGGGGCGTGCGAATTTACGACAATGTCATCTACGATCTCGATCCGCGCAGCCTGACCGAGACCAACGACACGCGCCTCTGGCGCTTCCTGCCGGATCCGGAGAGCGGGATCACCGACAATTTCGTCAACGGCAGCGGCTTGTCGCTCATCGTCGGCCCGGCGCGCGTCGTCAGCGACGACCTCGCCCGCTCAGTGGACGAGGGCCTGCGCGTCAAGAAGCTGATCGCGACCAGCAAGGAAGCCTGGGGTGAGTCCAGTTACCGGCTGCGCAACGTGCTACCCTCCTACACTCCCGAGCAGGATCTGAAGGGCGAGCTCGGCGTGATGGTCATCTCGGAACGGCTCAAGCCCGCCAACCTTCCTCTCAGTGTCCGCGGCGGACGCCTCGCTGTCCTCGGCACCGCGGATCTCGTGACCAACGACCGCATCAACACGGTCGGCAATTTGAACCTGTTCCTCGCCACCGTCCGCTGGGCGATCGATCAGGACAACCGCCTGAATATTCCGGTCCGGCCGATCGAGCGGTTCCAACTCGCCCTGAGCGCCGACGAACTGATGCGCCTGCGCGTCGGTCTCCTCCTGGGCGTCCCCGGCCTCGTCGCCGCGATGGGGCTCTTCGTTTACTGGACCCGCCGGAACTAAACACGACCCCATGACCACAAGAACACAGACAACCGACCGTAAACAAACCCGCCGCCCTGGCCGTCGGTCCGCGGTCAGTGGTCCGTAGTCGGTGGTCCCTCGTCCTCCCCGCCATGCGCTCCAAAGTCACCGTTGTCCTGCTTTTTCTGAACGTCGTCGTTTTCGGCTACATTTACTATTTCATGGCGGTCCGGGATCCCACGCTGGAGTCCCGCCGCCGCGTGCTGCCACCGGAAATCGCCAGTCTCAAGGCCTTCACCCGCACGACCCGCTCCGGCGAGACGGTGCGCTTGGAAAAGCGGGACAACACCTCCTGGTGGCTGACCGCGCCCTTCGAGTGGCCCGCGAATCCCAACGCGGTCAACCGCATCCACAACGAGCTTCAGTTCCTGGAGCACGAAACCAGCTTCACGGTCGCGGAGCTCGAGAAGGGCGGCCAATCCCTCGCGGACTACGGGCTCAACAATCCCATGCTCACGCTCGACCTCGGCACGGTCGGCAAGGAATTCCGCCTGTTGGTCGGCGATGACACCCGCACCGGCAACCGCCTCTACCTCTACGCCCCCGCCACCCAGCGCGTCCATGTGGTCAGTCGCAGCTTGGCGGAGAGCGTGGGGCTCCCGCTCAGCGACCTGCGCACGGATACCATCTTCACCATCCCGGTCTTCGAGGTCCGCTCGCTGAACATTCAGACGGGTGCGCCGGCCGAGGGGCAGACCACCACCCCGGCCAACCTGAAGGTCCGGCTTCGTCGTGACCAGTCCGGCCGCTGGGGGTTCGAGACTCCCATCATCGCCCGGGCCGACAAGGCCGGCGTCGAGACCACGATCAATGCGCTCAACAGTCTCACCGCTCTCTCGTTTCCCGACCAGGTCGAGGCCGACCGCACGGGACTCGATGCCCCCATCTTGCGCGTGACCTTCGAGGGCACTGCGCGCCGCGAAACGCTGCTGCTCGGTTCGGCCGCGGCCGATGGGGCCTATTACGCGCGCTTTGAGGACAAAAACGTGATCTTTACCGCCCAAGTGCCCGAGCCCCTGCTCAAGGTGCTGCGCTCCTCACAGGAGGAACTGCGCGACCGCCATGTGCTCGACCTCGATCCCGGCAGCGTGACCGCCCTCACCATCACCGCCCCCGGACTTCCGGAACTGTCCCTTCAGCGCCTGGAAGCGACCGGCAACGGCCAGGCCCAGTGGCAGGCGGTGACCCGCAGCGACGGCCAGGCCCCGGTGACCACGGCGGCCGACGCCGATGTGATCGGCGATCTGCTGGAAAAGCTGAAGCGTCTCAGCGCATCGAAGTTCCTTAGCGACGCCCCCTCCGATGCCGACAAGGAGAACTGGGGCTTCAACCGCCCCGAGCGCGAAATCAGCCTCAGCCTGAGCACGGGCGGCGGACTCACCGGCAACGACCCCACGACCGCCCTGCTGCAGATCGGCGTCTCGCCCGACCGCCCGGGCCTCGCCTTCGCCCGGCTCAACAACCCGCCGTTCGTTTACGAGATCGTCCCCGACATCCTCAACGACACGCCCGTCACCGCCCTGCACTACCGGCAACGGCTCCTGCGGAAGCTGCCCGAGGGAGCCGTCCTGACCAGCCTGAGCCTCGTTGATCTCGGCACCGGCACCTCGATCTACAGCCAGAAACTCGCCGCCGGGGACAAGTCCTGGGACGCGGCGCTTGCCGTTGAATCGGAGTCCGCCCGCAAGGCCCTTCGGGCAGTGATCGATGAACTCGCAACCCTGCGCGCCGCCCGGTTCACCGCGGAAAGCTTTTCGTCCGATCATGCCATCACGCCGGAGGGCAGCCATCCCTGGCGCTACCGCCTCGATTACACGGTCTCGTTTGCCAACGCGCCCGACACGCCTGCCAGCCTGTTTGTCACCGAAAGACTGGGCGGCAGCACACTGCTGGCCGGGACGGCGGAATTTGGCGGCGTAACTTTTGCCGTGAACCAGCCGCTGCTCGACGCTCTCTTCACGCTTACCTACCGCGAAAAAAATGATCCGGGCCCCGCACCCGCTCCGCCCGCCGACCCTGCACCCGCCCCGGCCGAAAACAAACCCGCCGGCACCCAGCCCTGAGTTAAGGCGGTCGCCGCGTCATGTCCCTCGCGCCCAAGCACAGCTGGTTCAAGTCGGGCCTGCGTTTCTGCGGCTCCTGCTTCGTCACCGTTTTGTGCTGGGCCCTTTGGATCATGCTCGGCGGGCTGCTGGCGATGATGCTCTACGTCGCAGTGGCGCGCGAGCTGCCGGTGCCCGGCTATGTGTTGCGCCGGATCGAATCGGAGCTGGCCCGCTCCGGCCTGATCCTGCACTTCGGCAAGGCGCGGCTCGACCCGACGGGCAAAATCCAGCTGGAAAACGTCAGCGTGCGGGCCGCCCGTTTCGAAGAACCCCTGCTCACCTGCCGCTTGCTCTACGTGCGTCACGATCTGTGGGCTTTTCTGTCCGGCTGGACCTTCCCCGAGGAAATCCAGATTGAAGGCGCGGCCCTGCAGTTGCCCGCCATGCTCTCCCCCAGCGGCACCGGCGAACCCGTGGTCAGTGACCTCGCGGCCACGCTGCGGCACCAGGATCACCTCTGGCGGGTGGAACAATTTTCCGGCCGGCTGGGCCGGCTCGCACTCTCCGTCCAAGGTGAGTTCACCCCGGTCCGCGGGCGCCATGTGCAGCCCGACCTCCAGCTGATCACCTCGCGCTACCTGCAGTTCGCCCGTCAGCTGGCCTCGGTCAAGGAACGCCTTGAGGCCTTCGCGGATCCCTCCCTCAACGTCCTGCTGACCGGCGAAGGCGGCGGCCCCAACCGCGCGACCCTGTTGCTCACCGCCTCCGGTGCGCGCCAGCCCTGGGGCCAACCGGTCACGCTCGGGCCTTTTGCCGCGGCCACCTCCCTTTCCCTCGACAACCGCCAGCCGCAAGCCCTGCAGTTTCAGCTCGCCCTCCGCCGGTTGGAGGGACCCGCGGGTCTTGTCGCCGAGTCCGTGCGGGCGCAACTCGGGGCGGAGGTTTCCCCGGCCGGTCTGAGCGGACGCTTTGGCACTTTGCGGGTGGCGGCCGCCGAACTCCGCAACGCCGATGACCGGCTCGACGCCCCGCTGCTGCGTGCCGAGCTCAGCCGCTGGCCGGTGGTGCAGGCGGAACTCGCCACCCGCCTCGCAGGCGAAACCTTGTCCGCCGAGGTCGAATCCTCGCTCGCGGAAAAGTCAGCCCGGATCCGCGCCACCGGGCGCGTCAACCACGACCTGATCACCCGGGTGCTCTCCCGCCACACTCCGCGCGCCGAACCCTATTTCCGCTTTGGCGACCCGGTGACCTTCGACGCCGCGGCCGAGTTGGCCGCCGGCTGGCGTTTTGAGCGTTTGGCCGCCTGGGTGTCCGCCGGCCGGCTGGACTCCCGCGGCGTACCCATCACCTCCGCCCGCGGACGCATCACGCTCGAGGGCCGCAGCTTTCATGCCTTTGATGCCCGCGTAACCCTCGGTGAACTGAATGTCGCGCGCGGATCCTACTGGATGGATTTCGGCACCACCGATTACCGCATGCTCCTGGAAGGCCGGCTGCATCCGGTCGCGATCAAGGGCTGGTTCCGTGGCGACTGGTGGTCGGATTTCTGGAACCGATGGTTCGCTTTTTCCGCCAGCGCGCCCCCCGCCGGCGAGGTCGATCTTCGGGGCCGTTGGAAAAATCCCGCCCTCGGTGACAACTTCGTGCGCGCCGAGGTGAAGAACGCCACCATCTGGGGCGGCGACTTCGACCAGGTGGCGGCCCGGGTTTTCATCCGTCCCTCCTTCGTGCACGGGCTCGAGCTGAGCGGCGTGCGGGCCGGGGGCCGGGAGCAACTCGGCGGCAGCTTCAAGCGGATCGGTGTGCCCGGCACCCGCGACACCGCCCGCTTTGAATTCGACTTCCAGACCAACGCCACGCCGGCGGTGCTCGGACGCATGCTGGAGGGCCGGGCCGACGAGGTGCTCGCCTCGCTGCGCTTCACCGCCCCGCCGCAGATCCACGCCTGGGGCGCCATGGTCGGAAACGGCCCGCGACTCGTCCCGGACTACCGTTTCACCGCCCGCGTGGATCATCCGCTGGAATATTATGGTTTCCCGCTTGAAAATGCCCGGGTGCAGGGCGCCGTGCAGGGTGACGAGGTTCGCCTCGAACAGATTGACTACGGCGTCGCGGGCGGAACGGGCGCGGGCAAGGCCACGCTCACGGGCGCCACCGGCCAGCGGCAGCTGGGATTTGATCTCTACCTCAACAAGGCCCGGCTCGGTGACACGGTCCACGCCGTCCAACAATACGACGCCGCCCGCCGGGGCGCGCCGCTGGAGCCCACGGCCGACAGCAAGTTTGTGCGCACGGCCGCCAGCAGCCTGCTCAATGTTTCGCTCACCGCCCAGGGCAACCCCGCCGACTTGGCGAGCTTCCACGGCTCCGGTCGCGCCTCCCTCACCGGCGGTCAACTGGGCGAGGTCCACCTCTTTGGCCTGCTGTCCCAGGTGCTCAGCGGTCTGACCCTGAGCTTCTCCTCCCTCAAGCTCGACACCGCCTACACCAGCGTCGAACTGGACAAGGGCGAGCTGAACTTTCCCGACCTGAAGGTCACCGGACCCAGCGCAGTCATAGATGCGCGCGGCCGCTACACCTTCGCCAGCAGCGCGCTTGATTTCACGGCCAAGTTCAAACCCTACGAACAGCCGGGCAGCCTGCTGGCGGCGGCCGTGAGCATCGTCATGAATCCGCTGACCAGCATGCTCGAATTGAAGCTCAGCGGCCCCTTGGCCGACCCCCGGTGGTCGTTTGCCGTCGGCTCCGGCACCAAGCCCACGATCCCGACCGCGCCGGAACCGCCGGCCGCCCCGAGCACCCCCTGACGCTGCGTCACCGGCCGGCGGGAACCGCTAATGCGTTGCCATGGAGACAACGCTCTCCTAGCAGTGGAGAGAGCCCCATGTCGTCCCTCGAGAATCGCAGTCCGCCGCTTTTTTTCCGGCTGCTAGGTCTCCTGCCCTTCTTCCTGCTGGCCGGCGGCGGTCTGCTGGTCCTGACCGGTTGGTGGACGGGCCGCGTGAGTTGGGTGCAACCGCGTTCCTACGACGCGCCATTGCCGGCCAATGCCGCCGCCTGCCTGACGCTCATCGGCACGGCCGCTCTTTGTCTTGCGCTGCACTGGCGTCGCACCGGGCTCACGCTGGCCTTCGGCGCCAGCCTGCTTTCGCTTGCGACCTTGCTGCAACATCCGCTGGGCATCGACTTTGGGTTGGACGACGCCCTGGCCGACCATGCCCGCCTGATCGCCGGCCCGGATGTTGATCGCATGCCGGCCGGTTTGGCCCTGTTTCTCACCCTCGCCGCGTTGACCTTGTCCTGGCTCACCGCCCGCCCGAGGGAACCCCGGCTCTCCATGCTCGCCGGTCTCGTGGGCTCGCTCGTGCTGGCCTACGCGCTGACGGGACTGCTCGCCTACCGCAACGGCCTTAACTTCCTGCCGGCGTGGCAAACCTACGCGCGCCTCGGTCCACACACCTCCGTCCTGCTGGGCCTGCTCGGCGTGGGTCTGATCTGGCACGGAGCCCGCCTGCAACCCGGCGAATCCGGCACGGGACCCCGCTGGCTCTGGCTGCCGGTCGCCATCAGCGGCCTCACCCTCACGCTGAGTTTCTGGGTGAGCCTGCGCGCCCGCGAGACCGCCTACTTGCACGAGGCCACCCAGCTGACCACGGACTCGGTGGCTGCGCTTTTTTCCGGAGAAACCGATAGTCAGATCGAAACGGTCCGGCGTTTTGCCCGTCGCACCACCACGGATCGCTCCGGCTGGGAAGTCGACGCCTCCAGCCTGGTTCACGATTTCCCTGTTTATCGCACGCTCCTGCTGACCGACAGCTTGCTGCGCACGGTGTGGTTCTGGCCCCGCGAGGGCAACGAGGACGCACCTTCCTTCGACCACGGCACTGATCCAGCGCGACGCGCTGCGATCATGACAGCGCATCGCCAGGGCACCTACGGCATCGCCGGCCTGCTCGGCAACGCCAGCCTGCGCCCGACTTTTGCCATCTATGTTCCGTCCGGACCCGTCGGTGCGACCGAGGGCTTCGTGGCCGCGGAATTTTTCTACGACCGGTTTTTTGATTCCATCGACCGCCGCCTGAATCTGGCTGATCGCTACCAGGTCACCGTGGAGATCGACAGCCCAAGCGGGGGACCGGGCACCCGGGTTTATCAGACCTCAACCGAACACGAACGCGTGGACCTCCGCCTGCGCCGGACCTCACGTTACCGTCTGCTGGACCAGTCCCTGTCCATCAGTCTCACGCCCCGCCCGACCCTGGTGGCGGCCACCCGCCGGTTCCTGCCGGAAATAACGCTGGGCTCCGGCCTCGGCGTCAGTCTTTTGCTGGGACTCGTCACCCATCTCGCCCAGACCGCCTGGCGCCGCCAGCGCGCCGCCGAACTCACCAGCAGCCAGTTGCGCGTGGAAAACGAGGAGCGTCGGCGCGTGGAGTCCCGCCTCAAAACCGCCGACGAGCGTCTCACTCTCGCCTTCGAGTCCACCCAAACCGGCGTCTTTGAATGGGACGTGGAGAACGACACGGTTTACTGCACACCCAGCGTTTGGAAACTGACCGGTAGCGACCCGGCCGGCATGCCCACCACCGGGGCCGGTTGGTTTGGGCTGTTGCATGCCGACGACCGGCCCGTGGTGCGTGCCGTGATCGACGCCCACTTCCGCGGGGAGACGCCGCTCATTGAGATCGAGCACTGCGTCCACCTCGCTTCCGGCGAGTGGATCTGGCTCGCGTTCCGTGCCAAGTGCACGTCGTTCAGCGCGGCCCGCAAGCCCCGGCGCGTGCTCGGCACCATCCAGAACATCAACGCCCGCAAGCGCGCCGACGAGGCTCTCCGCGCCAGCCAGGCCGAGGCGCGCAAGCTCTCGCTTGTCGCCAGCCGCACCGACAATGCGGTCATCATTGCCGACGCTCAGGGCCTCATCGAGTGGACCAACGAAAGCTTTGCCCGCCTGACCGGCCGTCCCGCGGCCGCGGTGCTGCGGCAACCCTTCCTCGACCAGGTGGTGTCGGCCGCGGATGATCCTGCCGGTCACGCCCGCATCGCCGCTGCGCTGGAGGCAGGCGAACCTGTGGCCATTGACACCGTGCAAGTCGCCACCGACGGCCGCCGGCTCCATGTGCGCGTCGAGATCCAACCGGCCCTGGCGGAGGACGGCTTTGTCGAAAACCACATCGCCATCGTCTCCGACATCTCCGCCCGCGTGGAAACCGAGCAGCAGCTCCGCCGGGCCAAGGAAGACGCCGATGCCGCCTCGCGCGCCAAGTCCGACTTCCTCGCCTCGATGTCGCACGAAATCCGCACGCCGATGAACGGCGTGATCGGCATGACCAGTCTGCTCCTCGAGACCGAGCTGAGCCCCGAACAGCGCGACTACGTCAGCACCATCCGCACCAGCAGCGACTCGCTGCTGACGATCATCAGCGACATCCTCGACTTCTCCCGCATCGAGTCAGGCCGACTGGAGCTCGAGCAACAGCCCTTCGAACTCGCCCAGTGCATCGAGGAGGCCGTGGACATTTTCGCCGGCGCGGCCGCCGGCAAGGGCATCGAGCTCGCCGCCTACATCGACCCCGCGGTGCCGGCCTGCATCCTCGGCGACATCACGCGCCTGCGTCAGGTCCTCGTCAACCTGCTCAACAATGGCGTGAAATTCACCTCCCGCGGCCACGTGACCGTGGAAGTTTCCTCCACCCCGGCTGCGGCCGGCGAGCAATCCGATCAGGTTCGCATCGAATTCCGCATCACCGATACCGGCATCGGCATCGCCCCCGATCGCCAGCACCTGTTGTTCCGCCCTTTCAGTCAGGTGGACGCCTCCACCACCCGAAAATATGGCGGCACCGGCCTGGGCCTCGCCATCTGCCGCCGCCTGGTCGAGCTCATGGGTGGAGAGATCGGCCTGACCAGCAACCCTGGCCAGGGCTCTTGCTTCCGTTTCTCAATCAAGAGCACCGCAGTGGCGATCACCGACAGCCACACGCCCCCGCTGTTCTCCACCCTGCCCAATCCCGGTCCGGTCCTCGTGGTGGACGACCTTAAGGTGAACCGCCTGATGCTGGATCGCGCCCTCCGCGAGTGGTTGCTGGAGCCCGTGGTCGCGGGCTCCGCCGAGGAAGCGCTGGCCCTGGCCGAAGTCCGCCCCATCGGGGCCGCGATCGTGGATCAGGACCTCGGCGGAAGCGCCGGAGCCGACCTGGTCATCCGGCTGCGCGAAATCCACCCCGGCTTGCCCGTGGTGCTGCTCGCGCCCCCCGGCTCCAACCTCAAGCGCGCCGACGGCGCGGATCCCTTGCTCCAGCGTTTGGCGAAGCCCCTCAAACCCTACGCAATCCACGACGCGCTTCGCCGGGTTCTGGCCGTGCCCGCCGCTCGGCCCGATTCGCGCAATCCCCTCGCCAGCAGCCCCCGCCTGGCCGAAGCCGTGCCGCTCGACATCCTGCTCGCCGAGGACAACCCCGTGAACCGCAAGGTCGCCCTCGGCTACCTCGAACGCCTCGGCTACAAGGCCGCCACCGCCAACAATGGCCGCGAGGCTGTCTCCGCCGTGAAGGAGCGCCGTTTCAACCTCGTGCTGATGGACCTCCAGATGCCGGAAATGGACGGCCTTGAAGCCACGCGCACCATTCGCGCCGAGTGCCTGCCCGACAACCAGCCGGTCATCATCGCCCTCACCGCCAACGCCATGACCGGCGACCGCGAGCGCTGCCTCGAATCCGGCATGAACGACTACCTGACCAAGCCGGTCAAACTCGACGACATCCAGACCGTCATTCACCGCCACTTCGGCAACAAGGCGGGTTGATTCATCAACGGCCCTACATCAGGCGAATCAGCTCTTTGATCTCATCCTGTCGGCCGGGATCTTCGGCCAGGTTTCGCATCTCCAGCGGATCGCGTTCGAGATCGTAATAGAGCCACGGGGTTGCCGCCTGCCCTGAGCCGGCCGATGGGTCGGCGTTGAGCACGAGCTTGTGCTTCGGCGAACGGAAGCCGCGCCAGGCCACGGGACATTGCAGCGGGATTTCCGTGGCCGCGGGCATGGAGATGAGCGCGTTGTCGCGTCGGCTGTGCCACTCGCGACCCTCGGCCCACGCGACGGCCATGTGCGGTAGATCGACCAGACTGACCGGACTCAGATCGGTTCGTCCTCTGTTCCCGGGCTTCAGTCCTCTGATCAGGAGCGGCACCCGCACTGATTCCTCGTGCGGCCAGGCCTTGCGAAACAATCCGTGGCTGCCGTGCATGTCGCCGTGCACCGAAGTGAACACCACGACGGTTCCGCTGAGATCCGCCTCCGCGATGAGTTTGCCGACGGCGCGATCCGTCGCCTCGATGTGCGCGTAGTAACCCGCGAGTTCCTCGCGGGCCTGTTTCTCGACCGGTCCTCCGGTCGGCACGTTCGCCCGCAGCCGCAGCGACGCCGGCTTCACTTCCGCCACCTGTGGGGCCGGGGCGTGATACGGCGGATGCGGCGCCTCAAGACTCACCATACAGAAGACCGGCTGGGAATGGGGCGCCTTCAGCCACTCCGCCGCCCGCTGGATTAGCACATCGGCCTGATAGCCCTTGAAATGCTTCGGCTGCGGCAGGCGCGTGCCATGCAGCCAGGGGTCGTTGAGCAGGAAGCCGCTCTCGAACCCCTCCCATAATCCGAACCCGCCGCGCCGCTCGGGCGGCACGATTATCTTCGCATGCGCCTCGCCGACGAACGGCGCCGACCGGTCGCGCGGCGCGAGATGCCATTTGCCGAAAAATGCCGTCGCGTAGCCCCGGTCCGCCAGCGCGTGCGCCACCGTGCGGCCTGGCTGGTGCGGCGGTCTATGACCGCCGGGCTTTTCCTGCTGATAAACCGGCAAAGCATCCCAGTAGCCGCTCACCCCGTTGTCCGGACACAGCCGCCCCGTCAGCAACGCCGCGCGCGCCTGCGGCCCCAGCGGATGCGGGGTGACCGCCTGCGTGAAATTAACCGCCTCGCTGGCCAGTCCGTCGAGCCATGGCGTGCGGGCGTTGGCGTCGCCTGCGTAGCCCGTGGCCTGCGCCCGCCACTGGGTGGTCACGATCCAAAGAATATTGGGCTGCGCAGCCATGGGAAGTTTCAGCCACAAAGAGGCACAAAGGGGCATAAAAATCGACCCTGCGGTTGGCTTGGCCGAAACAGATCTCTCGTCATGAACACGATTCTGTCACCTAGTCGTTCATATCTTCGCCCCATGTCTCGTCTGAGCGCCCTGCCCCTCGTCTGTTTTTTGGTGCTATTCGCCTACGGCTGCTATGGCACCGTGGTGGTCGGCCACTGGCCATACTACGCGCACCCGGACCCTAAGGAACTTCCCCTCCGACCACTGTCCTATGCGGTCGCATTGACCAGCTTGGCTGGCATCCTTGCAGTGTTGGCGCTGCCAATTGCTTATACCGTAGCCCGAGGGATCGCGGCGTGGCGCAAACAACCCCTGACTCTGCGCCATGGAACTCTCCCGCTCTATTTCATGGGAAGCGCCCTCTGGGTTGCTGATTTTGTGGTGATGAAGTCCGGCGGTCCATGGCATTCATTGCTCAGTTGGATCATGGACTGAGCGGATGCTACAGCAGTTTCACTAAAGGTGGAGCCGCGCTTGAGCCGCAGGCGAAAGCGTGGTCAGTGGACGACCACTTTGTCGCTGCGCTCCAAAGCGGCTACACTTCAAATTAAACTGCTCTGGGCGCGAAGCAGGGCAAACACTCCGCCGACCCGATCATTCGTAGCGCAGGGCCTCGATCGGGTCCAGCGAGGCGGCTTTCCATGCGGGATAGAAGCCGAACACGATGCCGATGCCGGAGCACACGGTCATGCCGCCAAAGGCCCAGCCCCAAGGGAAGACCGCCGTGGCATTGAGCATGCCGGCGACGATATTGCCGCCAATGACGCCCACGGCGATGCCGCCGAGTCCGCCGACCATCGACAGCACCACGGCCTCGATCAGAAACTGCGAGAGAATGCTGCGCTTTTTCGCGCCGATGGATTTGCGGATACCGATCTCCTTGGTGCGCTCGGTCACGCTCACGAGCATGATGTTCATCACGCCCACGCCGGAGGCCAGCAGGGCGATGGCGCTGATCACAAAGGCGCCGACCGCCACGGTGTTGGCGATGCTGTTAAAAGCCTCGATCAGCGAGTCGTTGGAAAACACCTCGAAGTCGTTGGGGTCCTCGGGGTCGAGACCGCGCACCAGGCGCATCGTGCCAACCGCGACTTCCTCGATCGCCTTAAGCTCCGCCTGGTTTTTGGCCTGGATATTTACGGCGATGGACCGGCCCGTGCGGCCGTAGGCCTCCAGGAACTGGCTGATGGGGGTGACGGCAAAGTTATCCTGACTCTGGCCGAAGGAAGAGCCCTTCTTGCTGAGCAGGCCGACCACGGTGTAATTCTGACCGTCGATCCGCACCATGCGGCCGAGGGGATTTTCGTTGGGGAAAAGCTTGTTGCTGAGTTCGTCGCCCAGCAGCACGACCGCCCGGCCGTATTCCACATCATCGGCTCCGAGGTTGCGGCCGGCCGCGATCTCGTAGTTACGGCTGCTGATGAAGTTCTCGTCGCCGCCGCCCAGCATGACGTTGGGGTTGGTACGCCGGTCCATGTAGGTGGCCACGCGGCCGCCCCGCCGGAGCATGAGGCTGATCTGGGCCTGGTCGCCCATCAGCTCCTTGAAGCGCTGGGCCTGATGGTAGTCGATGTCGCGGCGGTTGGCGAAGCGCTGGCGCGGATCGCTGAAGTTCAGCGCCGGATACTTCATGAACTGAAAGCTGTTCGCCCCGAGCACGTTCAGGCCGGATTCAATCGATCCCTTCAGACCCGAGATGACCGTCATCACGCCGATGACCGAAAAGACGCCGACCGCGATACCGAGCATCGTGAGGCTGGAGCGCAGCTTGTTGGCCTTCAGCGAATCGAGGGCGAGCTTGAGGATTTCGGTGAAAAGCATCAGATTTTCGATTTTGGATTCTCAATTCTGGATTTCTGACTCCGCTTCGCCAGCGTGCGTCGGGACGCGACCATGATAGCCGTCAATTCCCCTGCTTCTTGATGGAGCGCGGCAACTTTCTGCGGATCCAACAGCCGATGGTCGCCGATTAACTCGAGCCAAAACGCCGACTCATCCGCCTCCTCTTCAACGATCGATAGCTTGGAAATCATCTCCGCGGTGGAACGCGACCGACAGGCCGACCGGTAATTCGCACCTACCGAAGTGCCTGAGCGGCCCAGCTGGCCCGCCAACACCCGACCCGAACGGGTGTCCGGCAGCGAATCGATCAGCTTCAGCACTCTCAGCGCGAAAGCCTTGGTTCGTGTTTTGAGCTCAGTTTCGGTCATGGTTGAAATCGAAAATCGAGAATCCAAAATCAAAAATCAGCTCAGCTCTATTCGTAGCGCAGGGCCACCACGGGATCGAGTTTGCTGGCCGCCCACGCCGGGGCGAAGCCGCTGAAGATGCCGGTCAGCACCGAGACGGTCAGACCGGTGACCACGAGGCCGGTGGAGAACACGAGCGGGAAAGAAGGCGCCACCACGCTGACCACGCTGGTCAGGGCGGCGGCCAAGGACAGCCCGGCGACACCGCCGACAAAACAGATGGACACCGCTTCGATGAGAAACTGGAGCAGGATGGTGCGCCGGCGGGCTCCGAGGGCCTTGCGCGTGCCGATCTCCTTGGTGCGCTCCTTCACACTCACATAGGTGATGTTCATGATGCCGATCGCGCCGACGAAGAGCGCCAGACCGGTGATAAAGAGGCCGGCCATGGCGATACCATTCTTGATCGGGTCGAGCTGCTGGCGGATGGTGCCCTGCTCGTTGATGCTGAAATCGTCCCGTTGCTCGGGCCCAAGGCCGCGAATACGGCGCATCAGGCCTTGCAGCTCCTCCTTGGCCTCGGCCATGCGGGTGTTGTCCACCTGCACGCGGATCTCGCCGCCCTCGCCCACCCGGTAGTAGCGGCGGAAGGTCGTGAGGGGCATCGCCACCATGGAATCCCAGCTGAACAGGCCGAGAAAACTGCCCTGTCGGGCGACCACGCCAATCACCCGGAAATTCTGCTCGCGAATGCGGATGGTCTTGTCGAGCGGGGATTCGTTGGGGAAGAGCGCGTCGGCCACATCGAAACCGATCACGCAGACGTTGGACCCGGCTTGCCCCTCGAAGTCGGTGAAAAAGCGTCCTTCCTTCATGTCCGAGCGCGTGATGCGGGCGTAGTCGGACGTCGTGCCGAGCGTGTAGATACCATTCACCCGGTATTCGCCGCGAATGATGGAGGTGAAGCGCTCGCCGTTGGGCACGGCCAGTTTCAGCGGGCTGTTCGGGTTGGCGGCGATCCAGGCATTGATCTGCGGTGCATAGTCGTGCCGGATCGGCTTCCGGTTGCGGTAATTCCACCAGTCCTCGACGCCCGACCACGGCCACTTGGAAACATAGAGAATATCATCACCGAAGCCGGCCATGCTGCGGTCCACGCCGGCATCAATGCCCTTGATCGCCGTGCCCATGAGCGTGACCGCGACGATGCCGATGATCACCCCGAGCGCTGTGAGGGCCGAGCGCAGCTTGTTGGCCCGGATCTGGGCTGCCGCGATGCGGATAGACTCACTGAGTTCGTAGAACAGCCTTCTCATTTTTGGCTTTGGATTTTTGCCTTTTGATTTCTCCGGCCGAGCGTCTTGCGCGAACTCACCATCATGGCGGTGATAGCATTGGCCTCGTCCCAAAGCGGCTGAACCTTCTTCCCGGGCAACATCTCCTCCTCGATGATCAGCTCCATCCAGAACGCGCTCTCGTCTGCTTCCTCCTCAACGATGCCTAGCTTGGAAATGAAGTCAGCCGTCGAGCGGGCGCGGCACGCCGAACGATAATTGGCGCCGACCGACGTGCCGGAACGGCCCAGCTGATTCGCCACCACTGCAGCCGAACGGCTGCGCGGCAAGGCCTCGACCAGGTGCAACACCCGGCGGGCAAAAAGCTTCGTTCGGGCTTTGAGCTCGGTTTCGGTCATAGAATCAAAAACCAAAATTCAAAAATTAAAAAACTCAGGACGCCGGCGCGTCGGATTCGATCAAGCCGTCGCGCAGTCGCACGATACGGCGGGCGTGGCGGGCGATGTCCTCTTCGTGGGTGACGACGATGATCGTGTTGCCCTGCTCGTAGAGCTGCTCGAAGAGCGCCATGATTTCGACGCCGGTGCGGGAGTCGAGGTTGCCGGTGGGCTCGTCGGCGAGGATGATGGACGGGCGGGTGACGAGGGCGCGGGCGATGGCCACACGCTGGCGCTGGCCGCCGGAAAGTTCGTTGGGCCGGTGATGCATGCGGTCGCCCAGGCCGACGTGCTGCAGCGCCTGCTTCGCTCGCTCGATGCGCTCGTGACGGGAAACACCGGCGTAAATGAGGGGCAGCTCAACGTTGTGCAGGGCGTTGGAGCGCGGCAGCAGGTTGAAGGTCTGGAAGACGAACCCGATCTCGCGGTTGCGGATGTCGGCCAGCTCGTCGTCGGACATGTGCGCCACGTTCTTGCCGTTGAAGTCGTAGTGGCCGGCGGTGGGCGTATCGAGGCAGCCCAGCATGTTCATCAGGGTGGACTTGCCGGAGCCCGAGGGCCCCATGATGGCGAGATACTCGTTGCGCCGGATCTCGAGCGCGACGCCGCGCAGGGCGCGGATGGTCTCGTCGCCCATCTGGTAGAGCTTCGTCACGCCATCAATCTTGATGACGAGTTTGCCCGGAGGGCGCGTGACGCGCTCAAAGGCGGGTGCGGGGGAAGGTGTCATGGTGGGCGTAAGCGGCGGGGTTCGGCGATCCCGCCCTTCAGCATTTATTTTTTCTCAGCGGGCTTCTTGGGTGCCTCGAGGCGGACCTTGTCGCCGTCTTTGAGCGTGCGGGTGACGACGCTGAAGGGGCCCGTGACGATTTCGTCGTCCTTCTTCAGGCCCGACTTAATCTCCATGTGGGTGGTGTCGGCGATGCCGGTCTCGACGTTGACCATCTTGACCTTGTCACCGTCGCGCAGGAACACGACGCGCTGCAGGGCCTCGCGGTCGGCGCGCTCGGCATCTCTCTGCTGCTTCTGGTTGACCGCGGCCTGCGCACCTTCGCCCTGAGTCTCCTTGGCCTTCTTGTCACGCTCCTTGGCGAGGTCGTCGATGGTCTTGGCGCCCTCCTTGGAACGAACGGTAACCGACTGGATGGGCACGGCCACGACATCGGTCACGGACTTGGTCTCGATGTCAGCATTGGCGCTCATGCCGGGGCGGAGGGTGGCGTCGTTGTCGAGGATGCGGATCCGCACGATAAAGTTGGTCACCTCTTCCTGGGTGTTCTGGCCGAGGGTGCGGGCGGAGGAGGCGATTTCCCAAACCTGGCCGTTGAAGCGGCGGTTCGGGTAGGCGTCCACCGCGATGCGGGCCTTGTCGCCGATCTTGACGTTGATGACGTCGTTTTCGTTCACGTTCACGCGGACCTCCATGTTGGCGAGATTCGCGATGCGCATGATCTCGGCGCCGCCGTATTGGCCGGTGCCGGCGACACGCTCGCCGACCTCGCTGGTGCGGGCGGTGACGGTGCCGTCGATCGGCGAGTAGATGATCGCCTTGGCGAGCTGGTCGCGCATCTGGTTGAGGAGGCCCTCGGTGCGGGCGATGTTGGCCAGCGCGCTATCGTAGTTCGCCTTGGCGCTCTCGAAGGCGGTCTTGCTGGCGGTAAGGGCGGAGTCGGAAATAAGCTGCTTCTGGTAAAGGTCCTGGTCGCGCTTGAAGTCCTCCTCGGCCTTCAGGAGGTTGACCTTGGTGGAGAGGCTCGAGGCCTTGGCGGCGACAAGCCCGGCCTCCTGCTGTTCGACCTGGAAGCGGTAGTTGTCGGCGCGGATGCTGACGAGCAGGTCGCCCTTGCTGATCTTGGCGCCCTCGCGGAAGGGCATCTCGATGATCTCACCGGCGACCTCGGGGGCGATTTTCACCTCGGTCTCGGGCTGGACCTTGCCGGTGGCGTTGACCGTCTGGGTGATGCTCTTGACGACAGCCTTGTCCGTCGTGACGACGATGGACTTGTCCTTGCGCTTGTTCGCAACGGCGGCGGCGCCGGCCACGACTGCCACCACCACGATGGCGATGATCAGCCAGAGGGTGCGGCGTGATTTCTTCTTGGGCGCGGCGGAGGCCGGGGCGGTGAATTGGTTCGCAGGGGCGGACATGGGAATCAGTTGGGTCGGATAGATTGGGTGAAAAGGGACGGACTTGGCCAGCGATTACTCCCGGGCCGAAACACACAGGGGAGCCCCGAGGGGCTCCCCTGTCACACAACAGATAACTACGAACAGGCGCGAGAATGACCGGGCCGAAACGGCTGGGAACCGCTGAGCGGTGAAAGAGCTGTTTTTCGCGGTCGGCCGCAGCACCGGGTGGACAGGGCGCGCGGGACGGCGGTTGGTGTCGTGCATGGGCGTATCACACGCGAATCCCGGGAAAGTTGCACCCGGTTTTGATGAGCGGAGCCCCGGCCGGATGGATGGCGGCCAGCCGGCAATCGCCTTAGGGGCGCGCCCAGGCGAGCGCGGCCCCGACGATGCCGGCGTCGTTGTGCAGGCGGGCCGGCACCACCTTGGCCTGCGCCTTGATGTAGGGCAGGAACTTGTCCGCCTTCTTGCTCACGCCGCCACCGAGGATGAGCAGCTTGGGGGCGAACAGGCGCTCAACCACGGCCAGATAGACGTTCACGCGGGCGGCCCATTCGGGCCAATCGAGGCGGGCGCGCTTGCGCACCGAGGCGGCGGCGTAGCGTTCGAAGGGTTTGCCCCGCCACGGAATGTGGCCGAGCTCCGCATTGGGCAGCAGGCGACTGTCGCGGAAAAGCGCCGAGCCGATGCCGGTGCCAAACGTGAGCAGAATGACCGTGCCAGTCTTGCCCCGGCCCCGGCCGAATTGCATCTCGGCCAGACCGGCGGCATCGGCGTCGTTGAGCAGGCGCACGGGGCAACCGGTTGCCCGGCGAAAAAGCGCGGCGCCGTTCTGGCCGACCCATACGTCACCGAGGTTGCCGACCTCGCCGATGCGACCGGCTTCGATAATGCCGGGAAAACCAATGCCGACCGGTCCCTTCCATTTGAAATGCCGCGCGATCTCGCGCGCCGCGGCCACGCCCTCTTTGATCGAACACGGCGATTTTATTTCCACGCGATGACGCTCGGCCAACAGGCGGCCGGTCTTGAGGTCCACAGGCGCGCCTTTGAAGGCCGAGCCACCGATGTCGATGCCGAGAACTTTCATGGGTTAGGGGCCGGGAAACTACGCCGGCAGACCGACGGCTTGCAACTCCGCAGGCGTCGCCGCGCGCCGGGCGACCAACTCCACCTCAAAATGCAAATCCTGGCCGGCCAGCGGGTGATTCGCGTCGAGCAGCACCTGGTCGCCCTCGACGGCCACAATGGTTACCACCGGGTCTTGCCGGTCGGGCCCGGTCTGGAACTGGTCCCCCACTCTCACGTCGTCCACCGGCAGTCGCGCCCGCGGAACCTTCTGGATCATGGCCTCTTCGCGCAGGCCGTAACCCCGCTCCGGCGGCACAATCACGCTGCGTTTCTCGCCCGCCTGCATGGTCACCAGTTCAGCCTCCAGGCCCTCGATAATCTGTCCGGCCCCCTGCACGCAATTGAGCGGCTCGCCCCCGCGCGAGGTGTCCAGCACGCGCCCCTCGCGGTTGCGCAAAGTGTAGTGGAAGGTCAGGTGGAGAGCGGACATGGGCAGGCCAAGTGACGGCGGCCTCCGGCCAAGTATCAAGTAACAAGTTTCCAAGTAACAAGAGACCAACCCACGGGGTTCTGCAGATTCTTTCCTGATACTTGAGATCCTGATCCTTGTTACTTCCCGGCCGCCGGCCGGGTTACGTTTCCTCCCGCAGCACCGCCAGCGGCGGGTGGTCGCAGATGCCGCGGTTGGAGATCCAGCCGGTCAAGACGGTCAGCGCACTCACGACCGCCCAGCCACCGAGCAGCACCCCCGCCGACGGCGCGGTCCATTTGACTTGGAAAACCTGCCAGGCCAGCGCCCAGTTGGCGCCGACGGCCAGCACCGCGCCGACGGCGGCGGCGAGCGTGCCCAACGCGAGATACTCCGCGAACATGATGCGGTTCACCTGCGCCTTGGTGGCGCCCAGCGTGCGCAACAGCACGCTCTCGCGCACGCGTTGTGAGCGGCCGATGAGCACGGCCCCCGCCAGCACGATGCCGCCGGTGATCACCGTGAACAGGGCGAGGAACTCCACCACAAACGAGGCCTTCGTATAAACCCCGTCGATCGTCCGGATGATGAGCGCGAGATCGATGGCCGAGACGTTGGGATGATCGCGCACCACCGCCTGCTGCACGCGGGCGGACTGCGTCGCATCGGCCACGCGCAGCGCCATGATGTGAAACTTCGGTGCGGCCTCCAGCGCGCCCTCGGGGAACACGAGGAAAAAGTTCGCCTGCATCCGGCGCCAGTCCACCTGCCGCAGGCTGTCCACCTTTGCCTTCACCGGCACGCCCTGCACGTCGAACACGATTTCATCACCGAGCGCGACCTGCAGGTCGCGCGCGAGGTTCTCGTCCATCGAGACGGGCACGACTTCCGGCTCGTCTGTCACCCGGCCGGTGAAGGTGCCCGCCGTAACCTTTTCGCTGTCGGTGAGCGCACGGCGATAGGTCGAGCGATACTCGCGGCGCAGCGTCCACGCCGGCACGCGGGAATCCTTCTCCTTCAGAATATCGCCGGTGGCGCGGCCTTTGACCGAAGCAATGCGCATCGTGATGATCGGGGCATGCTGGCGCACGGGCGCGCCGTTGTCGGCGAGGAGCTTCTTCAACGGCTCGACCTGATCGTCCTGGATGTCGAACAGCATCAGGTTGGGCCGGTCGCCCCCGCCCACCACGCGCAGTTGACCAATCAGCGTGTCGCGCGACAGGTAGAGCGTCATCATGAGGAACGTCCCGAGGCCGAGTGACACCAGCAGGAGCAGCGTGCGGTTGTTGGGCCGGTGGAGATTGGCCACGCCCTGGCGCCACGCGTAGGGCAGGCCGCGGGGGGTGAACCGGCGGGCCAGCCACGACACGACCCGGGCCAGCCCGGCGAGGACGCCGAAACTCACGAGCAGCGCGCCCGAAAACCCCAGACCCCATTGCAGGCGTCCCGTCTGCCACCAGGCGAAACCGAACACCAGGCAGCCGATCACCACCAGCAGGCCCAGTTGCCACAGATCCCGGCCCGGTGCGGCCACATAGGCCGAACGGAGCGTCAGCAACGGGGACACGCGCCGCACTTCCAGCAAGGGCAGCAAGGCAAAGAGCACGCTCACGACCACACCGGCACCGAGCCCGCGGAACAGGGCGCCCCACGATACCGCCAGCTCAAAGGTGAACGGGAGAAACTCATTGACCAGCATCGGCAGCGCCATCTGCACGCCGAGTCCGAGCAGTGCGCCCAGGGTGGCGCCAATGAGGCCGAGGCTCAGGCCCTGCACAAGGTAGATGGCCAGGGCGGTGCGCGCCGTGGCCCCCAGGCAGCGCAGCATGGCCACGGTGGGAATCTTTTGCCGGATGTGGGCGTGGATCGCACTGGCCACGCCAATGGCGCCAAGGAACAGCGAGGCAAAGCCGACCAGGCTCAGGAAGGCGTTCACGTTCTGGATGGACTGCCCCAGTTCGCGCTTCCGCTCCTCGACGGTGTCGTAGCCGAAGCGGTGCTCCCGGAAGCGTTCACGCAGGTCCCGCTCCAGGGCCTGCACATCGAATTTCTCCGGAAATTTGAAATACAGGCGGTGCCGCGAAAGGCTGCCCTGCTTGAGCAGTCCGGTGCCCCCAACCGTGGCCAAGGGCACAAAAACCCGCGGGGCCATCTGCGTGACCGCCGCCGCCTCGCCCGGGATCGCCCGCAGGCCGCCGGCCACCGTGAAGATTGCGGTACCCAGACGCACGGAGTCGCCGGCCTTCAGGCCAAACTGGACCATCAGGCTTTCCTCAAGCACGGCGTTCATGCCGTCGCGCAGCGACGCACGGGCGCCGGCCGGTTCGGTGTCAAAGTCACCGTAGAAGGGAAACTCCCCCTCAATAGCGCGCACCTGCACGAGGCGCGTCGGCCCGCCCTCGCGCGGCACGATCAGCATGGAATTGAAGGAAATTTCCCGCGCCCGGTCCTCCCCCAGCGTGGCAAAATGCTTCGCCGCGTCCTCCGGAAACTCCGTGCGGGAATTGACGGTGAGGTCGGCGCCGAGCAGCGACTTGGTCTGCTGCTCAATCGCGAGCCGGAGATTGTCGCGCACCGAGCCGACCGCGACGAGCGCCGCCACCCCGAGCACGATCGCCAGCGAAAACAGCAGCAACCGCCGCCGCGAAGCGCGCGTGTCGCGCCAGGCCATCTTGAGGATGAAGTTCATGAGAGGGGATGGCCCACGGAACACACGGAATACACGGAAAAGTTAGAGCACATAGCGTTCATGTTCCACTTTGGGGTAGTGCCCGAAATTCACCAGCAACCCGACTCCGAGACCTGTGGCATGCAGATAATTTTGGAGCTGCGCACGGTGCTCGTCGGTCAGCTTTGAGACCGCCTTGATCTCCAGCAAGACCCGGTCGAAACAGATGAAATCTGCTTCGTAAGTCTTCTTTAATTTTCGCCCTTTGTAGGTCAGCGGCAGAGTCACCTGGCTCTTGGCCGGCAGTTGCTGAAGATCAAATTCATGTTCGAGGCATTCCTGATATACCGCCTCCAGGAAGCCGCATCCCTTCTCCTTATAGACTTCAAAGCAGGCTCCTAGAATCCTGTAGGTCTCCTTTTCGTTGATCAGCTTTTTCATGGTCAGGTCTTTCCGTGTATTCCGTGTGTTCCGTGGGCCCGCTGTGTCTTGTTGGTTTGGATAGTGACCTAAATTCCGGTGGCTTCGTCCGAGATCACCGCCCCGGAGCGGAGGCGGATCACGCGCTGGGTGCGGCGGGCGAGTTCGAGATCGTGGGTCACCAGCACCAGCGTCGTCCCGCGCTCGCGATTGAGGCCGAAGATCAGGTCGGCCATGGCGTGCGCCGTGTCGCCGTCGAGGTTGCCGGTCGGTTCGTCGCAAAAGAGTATACGCGGGCGATTGATGAAGGCCCGGGCCAGCGCCACGCGCTGCTGTTCGCCGCCGGACAGTTGCATGGGATAATGGTCGAGCCGGCCGCCGAGCCCGACGCGGGCGAGCAACTCGGCGGCATCCGATTCCTTCACGCCGTTGCCGCGCAGCTCGAGCGGCACGAGCACGTTCTCCAAGGCAGTAAGCGTGGGGATGAGCTGGAAGTTCTGGAACACGAACCCGACGCTCTCGTTGCGTACAAGGGCACGCTCGTCCTCGGTCAAGCCGCCGATCTCGCGACCGGCCAGCTCCACCGTCCCGGTCGAAGGCTGGTCCAGGCCCGCGCATAGCCCCAAGAGGGTCGTCTTGCCGCTGCCCGAGGGTCCCACGATGGCGCAGGTGCCGCCGGCCGGGATCTCGAACGCCACCTCCTGAAGCACGGTGAGCGGCCCGGCGGCGGTGGCATAGGTCTTGGTCAGGCGCTGGACTTTCAGGATGGATTGGACACTCATTGCGGGAATCAAATATGGCCCCGAACAAGAGTGAACTTCCCCCAAAGCGCAAAAGCCAATCGTGGCGAACGGCCTTTATGCTGCTCTGGCTGGCCGTCAACGCGGTCGCGGCGGAATTCAAAACCGTGATTTTTTTCGGCGACAGCCTGACCGCCGGCTATGGCGTGGACCCTGACGAGGCCTACCCGGCCCTCATCCAGAAAAAAATCGACGAGGCGGGCAAAACTTGGCGCGTGGTCAACGCCGGTCTCAGCGGCGAGACCAGCTCCGGCGGGTTGCGGCGTCTCGATTGGATCCTGAAACAAAAGGTGGACATCTTTGTGATCGAGCTCGGCGGCAACGACGGCTTGCGCGGCATCCCACCCGCCACCACGCGGGCCAATCTCGAGGCGATGATCCAACGCATCCGGCAGCGCCAACCAGACGTAAAAGTGGTGATCGCCGGCATGCAGATGCCGACCAACATGGGCCCCGAACACACTCGCGAATTCGCCGCCATTTTCCCGGAAGTTGCCCGGAAGACGGAAGCCGTGCTCATTCCCTTCCTCCTTGAAGGCGTGGGCGGCGTGGCTAGCCTCAACTTGCCCGACGGTATCCACCCAACCCCTCAAGGCCACCAAATCGTGGCCGAGACCGTCTGGACCGTCCTTCACCCCCTGCTTTGAAGTCCTGCCTCAGTCTTTTTTCCGCGTTCCTGCTGGCTCTGTCGTCCGGCTTCGCCCAACGCGAAACCGCCACCCCCTCCTGGCTGGAAAACCTGCACCTCAGCGCCAGCGGCACGTTCGGCCAGACGGGCAACATCAGCCGCACTTCAAATGAAGCCACGCGCAAAGATGCCGAGACCTACGAACTATCCCTGAACAGCACGCACAGCCGGCAGCTCTCCCGGAACCTCCTCCTTATTGCCTCGGCCGAGCTGTCGACCCTCGCCGTGCCCGACTACGAGCTGACCAACCACAACCGCCTCGGCGGCCGGCTGACCCTGCAACGCAAGTTCGGCCTCGGCCCGCAGGCCACCGTGCTGCAGCTCACCGCCTCGGCCGGCTACAAGGACGCTCGTCTCGCCGCTGACCGCGGCTGGACCACGGAGGCCGGGCTGCAGCTCTCCAAGCGCGTGCTCCCCAACCTCCGGCTCGTCGCCAATGCCAGCTGGCTCGAGCACTCGGCCCGGCGCGACACCTTCGACCTCGGCCAGGAGTCCTACTCGGCCGAGGTCCACTGGGACATCAGCGACCGCTGGAGCCTCTCCGGGAGCGCCGGCCGGCTTTCCGGCGACATCGTGGCCAACGCCTCCTGGCCGGTCTGGAGCACGATGCTCGCCGGGGGCTTCGGCCCGACCATCCTCAACTACTACACTTCTCGCCCTTGGACGACCACCCACCTCTACGGCGAAGGCTGGGTGTCCTACAACGTCGAGGCTGACGTGGACCTCTGGTCGGTTTCGCTCGGTTTCTCCGTCTCCGACCGCACGTCGCTCGAGTTGCGCCGCTCGGCCGCCTATGTCGTCAACCGCGTGGGCGTCACCTATCCGACCGATTCCTGGAGTGTGGGCCTGAGCCATCGCTTCTGAGCGCGATTCTTCGCTTCGCAGGGACCGACAAACCTGTATGCTCCGGCCGTTCCTCCCCCCGCCCGACCATGTTCGTCCTTCGCGCCATCCTGTTCCTGACCTTGGCGGTGTCCCTGCGGGCCGCTGAATTCAGCTGCACCGTCACCAACGCCAAGGGCGGAGAGCCCCTCGCCGAGGCCGCCGTCTCGCTCATCCCGCTCGACCAGCCCGCCCCGCCGGTCCCGGCCGACGCCAAAGTGGAGATTGTGCAGCAGGACCAGGAATTCTCCGTCTTTCTCACGGTCGTGCAAACCGGCACCCACGTGATGCTGCCCAATCGCGACAACGTGCAGCACCACGTCTATTCCCTCTCCCGTCCGCGTCGCTTCGAACTCCCGCTCTACAACCCCGGCCAGACCGAATCCATCGTCTTTGAGGTGGAAGGCCAGGTTACCATCGGCTGCAACATCCACGACTGGATGATCTCGCACGTCGTGGTGGTGCCGACACCCTGGTTCGCCAAGACCGACGACCAGGGCGCGGCCCGCATCAGCGCCCCGGCCGGCCGCTACCGCCTCGAAATCTGGCACCCGCGTCTGGGCAAGCCTGACACACGCGAGGTCACGCTCAGCGACGGTTCAGCCGCGCAGGCTTCCGCCCCCCTCACCCTCAAACCCGACCGGCGCGTGCGCCGCGCCACCGGCGGCAAGACCGGCGGCTACCGCTGACCCGTGGCCCGGCGGCTCTTCCGTTTCCGACGCTTCAGCACGCAGCTGCTCCTGCTGCTGGCCGGGTTGTTCGCCATCGTGCAGGCCTCGGTCTATCTGCTGGTGACCCGCGCCAACGAGGCGAACGCCCGCGAGCACATCGCCCAGAATCTGCGCGGAGGCGCGGAAAACTTCCGGCTGAACCTCACCAACCGGATCGAATACCTCACCGGCTTCGCCATGGTGCTCAGCAACGATTACGCCATGCGCTCGGTGATCATCAAGGAGCCGATCGACCGCGAAACGCTCCGCTCCACTCTTGTGAGTTACACGGAACGCATGCAGTTCAACGAAGACTCGGTGCTTCCGATCATCGCGCTGTTCGATCTCGACGGAGAAATCCTGGCCGACACTTCCGCCAATCGTGAACTGGCGGGGGCCAATGTCGCGCCCTTCCGTCATCTGATCGCGAAATCCACCGGGCAGGATCTGGAGCAGAGCAGCGGCTACTGTTACCTGGGCGGCAAACTGCATGTGGTCGTGCTGGCCCCGCTTTATGCCCCGCGGCCGAACATCGCCGGCTGGTTTGGCCTCGCCTACCCCATCGACTCCTTTGCGCAGGCGATCAAGCAGACCTCCAAGCTGGATGTCACCTTCCTTACGAATCCTGCGACCGGTGGCCTGCGCGTGCTTTCCACCACCCTCGATACCGGCATGGCGGAGGATTTGGTGCGCCACCTGAACGCGCACCCCGACCGGACCGAGGAGCTCTCTCTGGCCGGTGAACCGTATGTTACACTGCTTGAACCGCTGGAATTGATTGAGGAAGCCCCCGCCAGCATCGCCCTCCAGCGTTCCCTCGCCGCCGAACTGGCGCCCGCCCGGGAGCTGGAGCGGGTAGTCCTCTACATCTCCCTCGCCGCCCTGCTGGCCGCGACGGGTGTGGCCTTCGCCATCGCACGCGGGGTGAGCCGCCCGATGCAGCAGCTGGCCCGGCATACCAAGCTCGTGGCCGAGGGTGACTACACCCAACACATCGACTTGCCGCGGGCGGACGAACTCGGGCAGCTGGCCACCGCCTTCAACCAGATGACCGACGGCCTGGCCGAGCGCGACAAGGTGCGCAATCTTCTCGGCAAGGTCGTGTCGCCCGAGATCGCCACGCAGCTCCTTCAGTCCGACCTCAAGCTCGGCGGCGAGGAGCGCGAGGTCACCATCCTGTTCTGCGACCTGCGCAACTTCACCGGCATGAGCGAACGGATGCCGCCCACCGAGATGCTGGCCCTGCTCAACCGCTACCTCGACCGCATGAGCTCGATCATCGAGCGCCACGGCGGCGTGATCGACAAATACATCGGCGACGCGATCATGGCCCTCTTCGGCGCGCCCATCGCCATCCCCGAGGCCGCCAACCGCGCGGTCAGCGCCGCGCGCGAGATGGCCCGGGCGCTGGATCTCCTGAACCGCGAGCTCGTTGCCGAGGGCAAGCCCGCGCTCGCCTTCGGCATCGGCATCAACACCGCGCGGGTCGTGGCAGGCAACATGGGCTCCAAAAACCGCCTCAACTACACCGTGATCGGCGACGGTGTGAACCTCGCCTCCCGGTTGGAAGGCCTGACCAAGGACCCCGCCTACGCCTCGCCGGTCATCGTCAGCGAGGCGACGCTCAACGCCATGCAGCCGCCGCCGGCCGCGCGCGAGCTCGGCGAGGTGCTGGTCAAGGGCAAGGCCACCCCGGTGAAAATCTTCGCGCTCTCCGCCAAGGGAGAAACCCGGGCGCCCTACACGGTGTAGGCCGACGCCGGGGCCGGCTCCAATTTCGCGCGCACTGCGGCCGGGATCGGCTGGGCCACCATCTTGCCGGACGCGTCGGCCGTCACGCAGACCGCGGCGATTTCACCCTGTGCGACCACGGGCGGCAGCACCGTGCCGGCTGCGTCGAGCTTCCGAAACTGGAAGACGTAGATGACCGCCCGGGTGCGGAGCTCCTTGATGAGCAGGCGGACCTCGGCGGTTTCATTGAAGCGGAGCGGCTCCTTGTAGGTGCAGCTCGCGGTCACGCGCGGCCAGCCCACGACGTTGCCCGGCACGAAGGAAATGAGCGGCAGATCCAGGGAGCGGTAAAAGCCGGCCTCACAGGCCTCCATCCAGCGGAAGAAATTCGAGAAGTGCATGATCCCGGCCATGTCGGTCTCGCAGAACTCAACCGTGCGCTGCAGGCGGAACTCGGAGGGCATGCCCGAAGCCTGCGGCCGCGTGGCCCCTTGGCAACGCCCTTAATCCGCGGCTTGTGTCGCAACCGGGCGGGCGTAGGCTGCGCGCATGAATCCCTTACTTCGTCTGCTTGCGGTGGGCACGCTCTTCACCGCCACGCTCGCCCACGCGGCCTCGGCCTTCGAGGGCAAGCTCTCGCTCAACATCACCGCCGGCAAAGGCAAACCGCAGGTGATGGATTACTCCATCAAGGAAAATGCCATCCGGATCGACATGCAGGCCGACGGCCAGTCCTTCGCCAGCATCATGGACCTGAAGAAAATGGAGATGATGATGCTGATGCCCTCCGAAAAGATGTATATGGTCATGCAGCTCAAGGGCACCGTCGAAAAGGCCGCCAAGAAGATGGAAGGCAAGGAGCCTGACATCGAGAAGACCGGCCGCACGGAGACCATCCTCGGCTACAAGTGCGACGAATACGTCACCAAGGACAAAAACAGCACCACCGAGCTCTGGATCGCCGAGGGGTTGGGCGTGTTCATGGGCCTGGGTGAAAACGGCGGCGGTGGCGGCCCCATGGGCGGCATGTTCGGCGGCAAGAAAAAGGCCGGCGCCAGCTGGGAGGAAAAATTCAAGGGCAAGCCCGGCTTTCCTCTCCGCGTCGTGAGCCGTGACGGCAAAAGCAAGGAAACCTTCCGCATGGAGGCCACCAAGGTTGAACCCGGCAGCCTGCCCGCCTCGCTGTTCCAGCCCCCCGCCGGCTGGCAGAAGTTCCAAATGCCCAACATGGGGGACATGCTGAAGGGCATGGGCGGCGGCTGAATCATTTCCCTGAAGCCGGCCCGCCTTCGGGCCGGTTGATCGTAACCACCGGGGCGAGGAAGCCCCGGCTCCACGATCACCCCAGCAAAAAGGCCGGGCGAAATGCCCGGCCTTCGTATTGAAAAAATCCCTTCGTGCTCAGTTGCCGATCTTGAGCAGCTCTTCCGCGGTCCAGTAACCGGAGTGCGAGGCGGTTTCGGCCCGAATCCTCGCAACCGTCGCGGGCTCCACATCGGGGGCGTTGTTGCCCCAGGTCTGGCGAACATAGGAGAGCACGTTGGCAATCTGCTCGTCCTTCAGGACGGCGCCCAGTGGCGCCATGACGTTGTTATAGTCGTTGCCCGCGACCTTGATGGGGCCCTGCAGGCCGTGCAGCACGATGCGCACGAGACGCTCCTCGCTCCCCGCCACCCACTCGGATCCAGCGAGCGGAGGGAAGGCACCCGGCACGCCGCCACCGGTGGCCTGGTGGCAGGCAATGCAGTTGGCCGTGTAAATGGATTTGCCCAGCTGAGCGCGGGTGAGCGTAACGGCGGCTTTTTCACCCGGCTTGGCGCGGTTCGCGTGCGCGTTGACCACGAGCGGGTCGAAGCGAATCGAGTAATGCACCATGTAGATGGAGCCGAAGAAACCGACGCAGCACATGATGCCAAGCATCACGAGCGGGAGCGCCGGATAACCGTGGGGTTTGTCGGGCTTGTTGCTCTGCAGCTTGGCGTGGACCTCGCGGATGCTGTCATCACTCGCGGCGGAGGCCTCGAAGTTGAACTTGTTGTCGTGATTGGCGCTCATCTTAGTGGCCGCCCTCCTTCGCGGGGGCGGGCGCATTCAGGCCCTGTTCGTCGGGATAGTTGTAGGTGTCCTTGAGGCTCATCAGGTAGGCGACAAGGGCCTCGGCCCGGTAGGTCGGCACCACTTCGGAGCCTTCGGCGGGGGCGTGTGTGCCGGAGAGCTTGAGCGCCTTGTAGGAGGACTGGCTGCCATTCAGCGAACGCACCTCGTAAAGGAACTTGTGCGCCGGCATGTTGGTGCCGGGGGCGACCGACTCCGGGGCATAAAGCAGGCCGTGGAAAAACTCGGCGCTGGCGTAGGGCCGGGCGGCGACATTGCGCAGGTCCGGACCGAGGCGGCTGGAACCGATCAGCACGGACTGCTCGCGGATGTAGTCGCGGGCAAAGCTGCCGCGCTCACCCCACTTGCGCTCGATGTCGGCGCCGAAGCCGGCGTACCGCACCTGCTGCGTGTGGCAGGTGGCGCAGCCCAGATCCTGGTAAACGAGGCGGCCCTGGTCGGCGATGCCGCTGAGCGGCGCCGGGTTCAGGGTCTGTTCGATCGGGTCCTTGAACTGCGGGAGCGAGCCGATCTGTTTGTGTGCGCCGAGCAGCAATCCGGCCCAGGAGACCGCCAGCGTGGCGAAGACGCCAAGGAAAATGATGAGACCGTTTTTCATGCGTGGCCCTCCTTCCCCGCCAAGGCGAGCGCGGGCGGCACCGGGATGGAGACATTGGCGGTGCCCTGCGAGTTGATGGGGCAGGCAATCCAGACAAAGTTGATGAGGAAAGCGAGATGGCCGACGAGCAGAACGCCCAGGCCGACGGTGTTCAGCATGTGCCAGCCGGAGAGCGCGGCGGTGATGTCAGCGAAGCCGACCGAGGCACTGTTGAGCAAGCCGCCCTGCTGCCACCCGCCGGCACCGTAGCCGATGACCAGCAGGATGAGCCCCACGACCGTGGCGCCGAAGTGCGCCTTGATGAGGGCGGAAGAACGCCACTCCTTGCCGGTCAGGCGTGGCAGGAAAAAGTAAGCGGCACCGAAGATCGCCACGGTGAAGGTCGCGTAGAGCGCCGACCAGTCCCGCAGGGTGCCCAGCAGGGTAAACTGTGCGATCTCGGCAGACCGCGGCAGGGACAGCAAGAGGGTCAGGATCACGTTGACCAGAAAGCCACCCATCGCGAGCAGCACGAAGCGGAGTGAAAGACTGCCGCCGACATGGCCAAACCGGCCGGAAACGGTGCCCATGAAGTTCAGACCAAAGATGATCAGCGGCAGGAGCAGCGAGAAACTGGCCACCGTGCCGAGCGTCGGAATCCAGACCGGCACCGGCGCGCCGACGAGACGGGCGCCGCCGGCGAAGGCCGAACAGATCACGAACCACCAGAACGCGAGCGGCGCCAGATAGTATTGGCTGATGGGTTTGCCGAGCAGCTTGGGCAGAAGGTAGTAAATGGCGGCGAGGGCCATCGGCAGGAACCACAGGGCGTAGAGATTGTGGACATACCAGGCGTTGACGACCGGCTGGAGGACACCGCGCACCGGGGTGCGGATGAGCATCACCTGCGCGATGCTGTAAATCCACGGGAACCAGAAGGCGGCGCCGAATAGATACCACTGCGAGGCATAGATGTTCTCCGTGTTGCGGATGCTGAAGGTCGTGACGGCCCAGACACCGATCAAGGCGTAGGCGCCGAGCAAGAGCAGCGCGACGTGCTTGGGCATTTCCAGCAGCTCAAAGGAGGTGGAATACCCGCCCAGAATGCCGGCGAGGCCGAGGGTGACACCGACGTTCCAGAACTTTGCGGCGACAAAGAGCCAGCCACCGTGGCGCAACGTGGTGGCCGACAGGCGAGCCATCAGCCAGAGCCCAAAGGCGAAGGCGGCATTGAAGCCCCAGCCATAGACGAGCGCGTTCTGCGCGGCGGGGGCGAGGCGACCATGGGTGAACCAGGCGCAATCCGCTAGGAAGGACGGGGTGTGCAGCTGGATGTTGGCCGCGAGCTGGAGCGCTCCGCCGGCGATGAGCCAGAGCAGACCCGAGACGAGGAAGACGGTGACCGGCCACCGGGCGGAAGCATCGATCTCCGCCTGCTCGGCGCGGCTGTGGGAAACGTTGGGATTCATCAGCAAGGGTTACTTCTTGGCGAGGTCGCGGACCGTGAGCTCGATGGCCCGGTCAATGGGCAGGCGGACCACGCCCTTGGACTGGTCCACCCAGCCATAGCTGGTGGCGGCGGCCTGGTCCTTGGCGTGGTGTTCATCAAGCCGCGCCTTGCGCTCAGCCGGCGTAAGGACGCCCTCAACCGGCTGGACAGTGGCGGCGTGCGGCACATAAATGCGGCGCGCCAGCCAGCCAAACGCGGCAAAGCACAAGATTACGATGACCGCGGTGAAGACCGGGGTGCGGTGCGGGAAGGAAAAGTTGGAGGAGGAATCGCTCATATCCAGTGGGGACGGGCGGGCGCCGGCTCCGGAGCCGTGGCGTCATGATGGGTGAGAGACTCGACGATGCGGGGATCGCGAATCGGAATCAGCTTGGCCTGACCGCTGCCGTAGCTCTTCAGGTAGGACCAGACGCAGATGCCACCGACGCCGACCACGGAGCTCAGGACCCACAGCAGGTTGAGCGAGAGGAACGGCAGGGGCTGTTCATGCGAGTCGCGGAGCGCGGGCAGCACGTTGTAGCAGATGTCCACGAGGATCACGACGGCGATCCAGAGGCTGATCTTCAGTGCAGGCCCGAGGGTGGACTTGCGGCGATAAGAGAGCCAGAGCAGGAACGGCACGAAGAAATGGCCGAAGAGCAGCCCGAGTCCCACCCACTGCCAGTCGCCATGCTCACGGAGGTTATACCAGAAGGTTTCCTCCGGCACGTTGGCATTCCAGATCAGGAAATACTGCGAGAAGGTGACGTAGGCCCAGAACACCACGAAGGCGTAGGCGAGCGCCACGAGGCAGTGCAGCTGGTTGGTGTTGAAGATGCCCTTGTAGTCTCCGCGGGTGTAGAGCCACCAGGTGATGACCACACCCATGGCCAGGGCGGCACGCATGCAGTTGGCGAAGAACCACACGCCATACATCGTGGAGAACCAGTGATACTCGAGGCTCTTCATCCAGTAGATGGCGGCAAAAGTCAGGGCGAGGGCGTTGAACGGGATGCCCCAGGCCGCGGTCTGGCGGTTCTTGTAGGTCCAGTTCACGTCACCGTCCTTGTCCTGATTGAAGGAGTTGCGGCGCAGGAGCGCGGAGAGGCCCATCCAGCCGAGGAAGAACACCACCGTCATGCCGGTGAACATCTCCTTGCTGAGGAACGCGGCCTTCTTCAGGTAGAGCGGATCGTCACCGATGGTGCCGTGTCCGCCATGCAGGGGGTGGCTGAGATCCATCCAGTGCCAGATGAAGCCGGGCTTGGCCCAGGCCGAGATGACCAGCGGGATGAAGAGGATGAACAGCCACTTGAAGGCCGAGAGTCCGTGCTCGAACTGGCGGCGGATCACGGTGGACCAACCGGCATCGAAGATATGGTGGATCATCACCAGCATGAGCATGCCGATGGCAACGGCGGTCCAGTAGCTGATGCCGACCACGTAGGACAACGCCGCCCCGTGGGCGTCCACGAAGAGACCGATGGCGGTGAGCACGAGCCCGGCGATGCCGGCCAGGAGAAACTTGTTGGCCAGGGCGGCCGTCGAGGCGTGAGTGGAGGGAGCGGCGCTCATGTTACTTCAGGCCTCCGCGTTGTTCGAGAGGGACATCGTCAATCGTGGCGTGGGCGGCGCGTTGCAGGGCTCGCACATAGGCGATCACGGCCCAGCGGTCGTCGGGGCTGAGTTTGTCAGCATAACCGAGCATGGTGTTCTTGCCGTTGGTGATCGTGTTGAAGAACTCGCCTTCCGCCATCGAGCGGAAACGGTCCTCGTGATAATTCGGGGTGGCCACCATGCCGTAGGACTTGGTGATGCCGTTGCCGTCGCCGAGTGCGCCGTGGCAGGGAGCGCAGTAGATCTGGTAACGGTTCTGGCCGCGGCGCACGAAGTTCTCGTTGAGCTCCAGGCCGGCGGGGAAGCCGCGGACGAACGAGCCGTCGGCGTGCTTGCCGGCGTAACGGGCGTCGTCGGCGCGCAGGTAGGCGTCGTCGGACTCCTGGCTGTTGCGGCCGAAGGGCACGGTGCCGGCGGGGATCGGACGGTCGGCGCGGCCGTCGGCGAAGAACTTGGATTCCGCCTGCGGCTTGTATTTGGCCTGGTGGTCCATGTCGGGCCAGATTTCGACCGGGGGACGGGTGGAGAGCGAGCCACGGTAGCCCATGACCGAGAGGGTCAGGATGACGAGGAACGCGAGGGTGTAGTAGGCGTAACGCATCTTATTCCTCGATTTCGACGATGTCCTTGCCGCCGGCGCGCTGCAGCAGGGCGCGCGTCTCGGTGGCGTTGAATTTCGGGTCGGCGGACTCGATCACAATGTAGAAGCGGTCATCCAGCGCGCGGACGAACTGCGGGGCCTTCAGCACGGGGTGGTAGTGCATGGGCAGTTTGTTCAGGAAGAACATGCCGAAGATAGTGGCGAAGGCGGTGAACAGGATGGTGAGCTCGTAGGACACCGGGAAGGCGAACATCGGGCTGAAGTAGGGCTTGCCGCCCACGATCAGCGGATATTCGTAGGCGCCGGCCCACCAGATGAACGACATGCCGGTGCAGAAACCGGTGATGCCGCCCGCGAGCGAGAACCGCGGCACCCGGGAGCGGCGCATGCCCATGGCGGCATCGAGGCCGTGGATGGGGAACGAGGTGATCGTGTCCCACTGCGAGTAGCCGGCATCCCGCACCTGTTCACAGGCGTGGAAGACATCCGGCACGGTGTCAAAAGCGGCGATGATTCCGTAATTTTTGCTCATGGCAGGGTCCTCAGTGCTTGTGCTCGCCGTGCGGGTCGGCCTGCGGGATGACCGCCTTCACCTCGGACATCGGCATGATGGGCACGAAGCGGATGAAGAGCAGGAAGAGGACGGAGAAGACACCGAAGGTGCCGAAGAACGTGAAGATTTCCACGATCGAGGGCGAGTAGTAGCCCCAGCTCGACGGCAGGAAGTCGCGGGCGAGCGAGGTCACGATGATCACGAAGCGCTCGAACCACATGCCGACGTTGACGAAGATCGAGAGGATCCAGACCAGCGCGGTGTTCTCGCGGACGGCCTTGAACCAGAAGAACTGCGGCGTGATGACGTTGCAGCCGATCATGATCCAGTAGGCCCAGGCGTAGTGGCCGAACGCACGGTTGATGAACGCGAAGCCTTCATACGGATTCGCGCCATACCACGCGATGAAGAACTCCATCGAGTAGGCGTAGCCCACCATGGTGCCGGTCGCGAGGGTGATCTTGCACATGCAGTCGATGTGATACTGCGTGATCAGGTCCTCCAGGCGGTAAACGGCGCGCAGCGGGAGCATGAGCGTCATGACCATGCCGAAGCCGGAGAAGATGGCGCCCGCCACGAAGTAAGGCGGGAAGATCGTCGTGTGCCAGCCGGGGATCAGCGAGACGGCGAAGTCGAACGACACGATCGTGTGCACGGAGAGCACGAGCGGGGTCGAGATGCCGGCCAGGATCAGGTAGGCCATCTCGTAGTTGCTCCACGCGCGGTTGGAGCCGCGCCAGCCCATGGCGAAGAAGCCGTAGATGCGAGCCCGCATCATCTTGCCGGCGGCCGTGAAACGGTCGCGCATCGTGCCGAGGTCGGGGATCAGGCCGATATACCAAAAGAGGCAGGACACCGTGCCGTAGGTCGAGACCGCGAACACGTCCCACTCCAGCGGCGAGCGGAAGTTCTGCCAGATGCCGTTCGAGTTGGGGAACGGAAACAGGTAGCCGGGCATCACCGCGAACCAGATGCGGCCGACGTGGAACACCGGGAAGATCGCGGCGCAGACCACGGCGAAGATCGTCATCGCCTCGGCCGCACGGTTGATCGAGGTGCGCCACTTCTGGCGGAGGAGGCAGAGAATGGCCGAGATCAGGGTGCCGGCGTGGCCGATACCGATCCAGAACACGAAGTTGACGATGTCCCAGGCCCAGTTGACCGGATTCGCATGACCCCACACGCCGACGCCCGTGGCGACGAGGTGGATGAGGCCGGCGATCGTGAAGCAGGCCACGAAGCTGGCGACCACGAAGCACACCCACCACCAGGTCGGCGTGGTGCCTTCGACGATGCCGCAGATCTTGTCGGTGATCCACTTGAAGTCCCGGTGATGATGCACCAGCACCGGGCGCGCGAGCACCGCGGGTTTGACCTCGGAGAGGATGGCGGGAGCCGGATGATCAGAAGCGTGTGAGGCCATTAATGGGTCCCTCCGTTCTGCTGACCATGGTCGGCATGACCATGGCCGGCGCCGTGCTCGGCGTGACCGTTCTTGCGGTTATACTCCACGCGGCTGAGCGGGAGCTGGGAATAATCCGGCATGTGCGGGTTCGGGTTGCGGAGCTTGCCGAGGTAGGTGGTGCGCGGGCGGACGTTCAGGTAGCCGAGGACCGCGTAGTCGCGCTCCTGGGCCTTCAGCTTGGAGACCGCGCTGTTCACGTCCTTGACGTTGCCGAACTCGATGGCCTCGACCGGGCAAACCTGCTGGCAGGCCACCTTGATCGTGCCGTCGGGAATCTCGGGCACGCCGTTGAGGCCGGTCTTCCGCTTCTGCGCGATCTTGGCCTGCTGGATGCGCTGGACGCAGTAGGTGCACTTTTCCATGACGCCGCGCATGCGCACGGTGACGTCCGGATTTTTCACCATCTTGACCAGTTCCGGCATCTCCTTCTGGTGACCGAGCGGGCCCATGTAGAGCGAGTCGGTGGCGCGCTTGTTGAAGTCGAAGAAATTGAAGCGACGAACCTTGTAGGGACAGTTGTTCGCGCAATAGCGGGTGCCGATGCAGCGGTTGTAGGCCATCGTGTTGAGGCCCTCCTCGTCGTGCACCGTCGCATTGACCGGGCACACGGTCTCGCAGGGCGCGAGCTCGCAATGCTGGCAGGTCATGGGCTGCATCGAAACCTGCGGGTCTTCGGGCAGCACGGAGTTGCCCCCCTCGACGCCAAACGCCGTCGGATCGGCCTGGCCGTCGGAGTAGTAGCGGTCGAGACGGATCCAGTGCATCTCACGGCCGCGCTGTACCTGGTCGCGGCCGACGATCGGGATGTTGTTCTCCGCCTGGCAGGCGATCACGCAGGCGTTGCAGCCGATGCAGGTGTTGAGGTCGATGGACATGCCCCACTGGTGGAGGCCGTCGAACTTGGCGTTCTCGCCGGCGAAGTCGGGCGTCTCGTAAAGCGACTGACCGCGGGGCGTGGTGCCGGCGCGCTCGGCCGTGATCTTGGCGCGCTCCTCACGGGACAGCTTGGCGAAAGCCTCGGGCGTGAGGTCGCCGTAGATCGCGGGCGAATGCGACTCCATGCCGATGCCGGTCACGAAAGCGGGGTTCTCCTTGAACTCGTCGAGGTTGGCCTCGCGCACGATATCGCGGCCTTCCATGGACCAGTGCTCCTGCGTGTTGGCGAGGAGCTTGCGCTCGCCGGTCACGCGGATCGTGGCACCGGTGACAAAACCCATGCTGTCGCCGGTGCGGATCGCATAGGCATCGAAGCCGGCGCCGGTGCCGACATGACCGGTCTTGGTGCGGCCGTAGCCGAGCGGGAGGACGATGGTGTAATTCGAGAGACCGGGCTGGATGTGCAGCGGACCGGTGATCTTGCGGCCGTTGACGGTGACTTCGCCGAGGAAGGCGTTCTCCTTGCCGACCGTGAACTCCGCCTCTTCCTTGCGGGCAACCTGCAGGAGACTGCCACCGGGCACGATGCCAAGGTCCTTGGCCAGGCGCGGGCTGATGAGGATCGCGTTGTCCCAGGCGATCTTGGTCATCGGGTCCGGGCACTCCTGGAGCCAGCCGTTGTTGGCGAAGCGGCCGTCATCCATCTTGTGATCGGTCACGAAGCGGACTTCGAGGCTGTCCTTGGAGAGCGCGGCAAAGGCCGGAACCTTGGAGAGTACGGCACCGGCACGCTGCGGATCGAAGGCGACATCCACGGACTTGTAGGCCGAACCTTCGGCCAGACCGTCATGGAGGAATTTCTCGAAGGCCTTCCGGTCGCCGCCGCGGGTCGTGAAGACCTGCTCGTAGGCGTCGGGTTTGGCTTCGCCGGCGAGGCGGGCCAGCAGCTCGACCTCGTTCAGGCCGTTGAAGAGCGGCATGATCATCGGCTGCACCGGCACGATGGTGCCGTCCACGGTGCGGGCGTCGCCCCACGACTCGAGGTAATGGGTGGCCGCCAGGTGCGTGCCGGCCAGCGCGGAGGTCTCGTCCTGATAGTAACCGTAGCGGATGACCTGCGGCACGGACTTCAGCTTCGCCCCGAAATCGAGATCGGCAGGCGCGTTATAGGCCGGGTTGCCGTTGAGGATGAAGAGGGTCTTGACCGACTTGGCGTCGATGGCGGTCGTCAGGGCCTGGATCGTGGAGGCGGACGATGGCTCGACGGCGACGAAGTCCACGGACTTGCCCGGGGCGCCGAGGAACGCGTTCATCGCATAAGCGAGCACATGGACGGCGGCGGGCTGATGGGCGCCGGCGACCACGAGGCTCTCGCCCTTGTGTGCCAGCAGGTCCTTGGCGCACTGCTCGACCCACTCGGCCTTGATGTCGAGCCCCTTGGTGAGCGACTCGAAAACGGAGGTACCCAGCACCTTGCCCGCGAGGGCGGCGGCGAAGGCCAGCATGTGGTTGCTGGCGAGACGCAGGCGGTGGTCGGCCATGCTGCCGGTGAGCGAGAAACCGCTCTCCGCCACATAAAGGCGGTTCATCTTGTCGGCGTCTTCCTTGGAGGAGACGCGACGGCCCTTGGCGAAATCGCGGGCGTAATAGAGCGAACCGGCCTCGGCGTGGAAGAAATCGGCGTCGATGCTGACGATGCGCTTGGCCTTGGCGAAGCGATAGACCGGCTTGACGTTCTTGCCGAAGGCAGCTTGCGCGGCGGCAATCGGAGCCTCGTCCTGCACGGGCTCGTATTCGGCCCATATGGCGCGGGGAAATTCCTTCTTCAGCTTGGCCACCAAGCGGGCACGGGTCGGCGAGGCGGATTCGTCGGCCAGGAAGGCGAGCCCTTCACCGTTGCCGGCGTAGGTCGAGCGGATCTTCGCGAGGAGGTCGTTGACATCGGCCACGTTGAGCGTGCGGGTGCCGGCCGTGTGGGCGGAGGCGCGCTCCGGGTCGTAGAGATCGAGGACGGAAGCCTGGGCGAGGAGCGAGCTGGCGCCGCCGTGCGGCAGGTAGCTGGGATTGCCTTCCAGCTTGGTCGGGCGGCCCTGATGGGTCTCGGCGACGAGCGGGATGGCCGTCTTGCGCAGGGGCATCGCGGTCGCGAAATAAAGCGGGAGGCCGGGGACGGTGTATTCGACCGACTTGCCGTAAGGCAGGATGTGCTTTTCGGGACGGCGGCAGCCGGCGAGACCAAGACCGCCCAGGGCGAACGAGGCCGCCATGAGGCGCATGAACTGGCGGCGATCGACGCCGTTCAGCTCGGACGCGCCCTCGGGAAACTCGCGGGCCATGTGCTCGCGGAAGCCGGGCGTGTCGGCCAGTTCGTCGAGGCTGCGCCAGTATTTCGGGCCGGTGGGGGCGCCGTTCGACAGGCTCGCGGCAGGGGAATGGTCAAATTTGCGTTTCATCAGCGATGGCAGCCGGAGCAGCTCTGCGGGGGCATGATCTTGGCGTGTTCGACAAATTGCTGGGCCTTCTTGAGCCCCTCGGGGCCTTGGTCAATGAGGCGGGCGGAGTTCAGGTTGAAAACATCCTGCGGGTCGCGGATGCGGGCGGCCGGATCGCGGTGGCAGTCGAGGCACCAGCTCATGCTGTGCGGCTGGTCCTGCTTCACGACTTTCATCTCGTTCACCTTGCCGTGGCACTCGACGCAGCTGACGCCGCGGGCGACGTGGACGGAGTGGTTGAAATAAACGTAGTCCGGCACGGCGTGGATCTTCACCCATGGCACCGGATCACCGCTCTGGTAGCTCTGGCGCACGGGCTCGAGCAGCGGGCTCTGGGCCTTGATCGTGCCGTGGCAGTTCATGCAGGTCTGCGCCGCGGGAACGCTCGAGGTCGCGGACTTCTCCACCGAGGTGTGGCAGTAACGGCAGTCGAGACCAAGCTGGCCGGCGTGCAGGCTGTGGTCGAAGGGCACCGGCTGGACCGGAGCATAACCAACGCGGAGGTAAGCCGGGGTGGCGTAGTAAGTGATGCCTGCCGCCGCGACACCACCCAGGATACCGAGGAAAATCAGGATCTGCAGGGGCAGGGCGTTGGCGGATTTCGGGAAGATCTTTGACATGTGCGTCAGACTGGAACCCGGCGAAAAAAACGAAGGATCGGCAACCGTTCCCCCTGATTAAGCGCAGAATTCAGGCTAGCGATTGTGTGTGCGGTAAAAAGAGAGCCAGAGCAAAGAGAGAGGCCATGGGGGATGTAAAACAAAATTTCCGGCCAAATCACCCTCCCCCTGAATATTAGCAAAGTCCGGGGACCCGGATGCGCTGCTAATTGTGAAAACAAATAACGCGCCGTGCCCTCACCGCACAAACTCACCGTCGCGCATCGGCTTGATCTCGTCGCAACGGTTCGCGATGTCGGGGTTGTGGGTCACCAGCACGACCGCCTGGCCGTTTTCCTTGGCGAGGCGGGTGAGCAAATCGAAAATCAGGCCGGAGTTCTTGACGTCCAGGTTGCCGGTCGGCTCGTCGGCCAGGATGATGGCGGGCTGGTTCGCCAAGGCGCGGGCGATGGCCACGCGCTGCTGCTCGCCGCCGGAGAGCTGGGTCGCGAGGCGGTGGGTTTTCTCGCCGAGGCCGACATCGGTGAGCAGACTGCGGGCGCGGGCGGCCATCTCCGGCTCGGACAGGCGTCCGAGCTTGCGCATGGGCATCATGACATTGTCCAGCGCCGAGAACTCCTGCATCAGGAAGTGAAACTGGAACACGAACCCGATATGTTCGCCGCGGGCGGCCGTGCGGTCGAGATCGCTGCTGTTCGACATCAGCTGGTCCCGGATCCAGATCGACCCGCCGTCCGGCTGGTCGAGCAGCCCGAGCAGGTACAGCAGCGTGCTCTTGCCACAGCCCGAAGGCCCGACGATCGCGGTGACATTCCCGGCCCGCGCCTCGAAGGAGACCCCGCGCAGGACATGCACCCGCCCCTCCCCTTGCCCGAGGTAGCGGTGCAGGCCTTCGCAACGGAGGGCGATGCGCCCCGATGGATTGCCGGAGAGAGGAGGCCGGAGGCCGGAAGAATCTGGATGGGATGCCGACATCAGAAGTCCTTTTGACGAACCTGCACATATTTGTGCAGCATGGCCGATACTTTGCGGCTCTTTTCCAACAGCTGACCCGCCACCGGTTGCTTCAGCTGACCGAGCTTGGCTGCCAAATAAATCTGGGTGCGCAATTCGCCGCTCGATCCCTTCGAATAATTGAGAAACTGCACAAATTCACGGTTGGAACTGCGTTCGTAACCTTCCGCCACATTGGAGGGAACAGACACTGCCGCCCGCTGCATCTGATCTTTCAGGCCAAAATCCCGCGAATGCTCCATGGCTTTATAGACTTGCACCGCGAGTTGCATGCTTTCCTTCCATACTTCCAGGTCTTCAAAACGTTTGATGGGCTGCTTCATGACACGATCTCCTTGGGTTTGTTTGTTATAGCCCGTTGAAATTCCCGATTCCGGTCTCCGGTCTCCAGCCTCCAGCCTACAGTCTCCAGCCTCCAGTCTCCGGCCTCCGGTCGCAAAAAAGCTCCCTCCTCCCTTCTCCCTGCTCCTGACATGACGGCGGGAGCCGTCATGTGGACGTCCCCCGGATGATGTCGCCCGGCTCGAGGCGCGCGGCGCGGCGGGCGGGGATGAGCGAGGCGACCATGACCATGGCCACGGCGGTGAGCACCGCCGCCACATAATGCCACGCGGACCAGCTCACGATGAAGGTGTTGGTCCGGAAAATGCCGGTGATGTTGAGCGGAATCCGCGACACCGCAAACGTGCCGCCCGCCCCCAGGATGCAGCCGACCATGGAGCCGATCGCCAGGACGATGGTGGCCTGCCAGAGGAAAATCTGCGAGATATCCTCCCGCGTGTAACCCATCGAGCGGAGGATCGCGATTTCCTTGGTCTTCTCCATGACAATCATCGCGAGCGTATTGAACATGGCCAGACCCGCGATGAGCGAAAACATGGAGACGGTGATGGCCGACGACAGACGCAAGGCGCGGAAGGTCTCCAGCCAGGTTTTTTCGCGGCGCTGCCATTCCCGCACCCCGTGTTTCAGCACCTCTTCCATCTGGAGGGCGTCCTCGTCCGCCCGGTCGCGATCATAGACGCTGACCTGGATGAAGGTAGCCCCGGTCGGTTTCTTCAGCTGCGAGCGCGCCTCGGGCAGGTGCAGATAGATCCGCGTCTTGTCGATGTCGCTGACGCCGGTCTGGAAAACCGCCGAGACGCTGTAGCGGCGGAGCTGGCCGGCGGATTCGAGGAGAAAGGAGTCCCCCACCCCGAGTTGCAGCCGGTCGGCGACTTCCTTGCCGATGAGGGCCCCCGCGGCCTTGGTGCGAAAATTGTTCAACTCGCCCTGCACGATCTGTTTTCCGAGTTCCGAGACCGTGATGTGGTTGTCGATGTCGATGCCGAAGAGCTTCACCGTTTCGCTCTTGAACGAGCTCGCCAGCACGGCCGAGCCGGTGATCACCTCGGAAACGCCCCGGACATTCTGGAATTCCCGCAGCGCCTTGATGATCTGCTTCGGCTCCTCAATGCCCTCGATGTATTTCCGCCCCTCTTTCTGCTGGATCTGGAAGGTGCTGCCGCCGTCGGGGCCCCCTGCCTCGCGGGAGCGGATGGTGTCCTGCATGCGGTCCTCCACCCGGATGGCACCGTCGTTGCCCAGGATCGTCTTGATGAAAAACTCCTCGAAGCCGCTCGTGGTCGCCTGCGTGACAACGAACAGGCCGACGCCCAGCACGATGCACGAAAGACTCATCAGCATGGCCCGTTTCTTGGCCGTGAGGAATCGGAAGGCGATGCGCAGGGTCGGGGACAAGGGATGAGGCGGGAGAAAGGAGGAGAGAGAAGGTGAAGGAAGCGGGGAGAAGGGACGGACTGCGAGGAAGGTCTTGGAGCTGGGTGGCGGGGAGCTGCGACTGGCTGGCCGGGGCAGCTGGGGTCAGTGGTTATGGCCCGAGGATTTCCTTGCTCCCTCCTCCTTTCACCCTACGCCCTGCACCGGGGCTAGCCCGCATGATTCACACCCAGAGGTGAGAAATAGGCACCCGGCCGGGCCGACCTTGTCGGGGCTAACCGCGACGAAGTCGCTTTTGCCGAAGGCAAAACGGATACTTCTGATTCAACGTCTTTCATGGGGGTGAAATATCCGGGCTAGTTTGCGGTGCGCGTGCGCACGCGTTGCCCGGGACGGAAAGTGTCCAGCTCCTCGACGATCACGAGGTCACCCGCGGAGACGCCCTTCAGGATTTCGACTTCGTTGAGGGCGGTGTAGCCGACCTCCACCGAGCGAACGACCACCTGGCCGGACTCGACCAGCATCACCTGCTTGCTGCGGAGGGCGCGGCGAGGGATGATCATCTGGTTGTCTCGCTGGCCGATCACGATGACCACCTCGCCCGTCAGGCCGGGCACGAGCTTGTCCTCGGGGATCTCGACGTTGAGATGGATGGTGTAGCGCTGGGTCTCGGCGTTGGCCGTGGGCAGCTTCTTGGTGAGCGTGGCACGATACTGCTGCGGACCGTAGCTGAGGAAGCTCACCCCGGCGGCCTGCCCCACGATGAGTCCGGCGTAGTTTTCCTCGCTGATCTTGGCCTCCACCACGCGGCTCTTGGAAATGAGCGTCGCCAGGGTGAAGTCGCGCCCGATGAGCTCGCCCGGCTTGCCGGCGATGTTGAGTTCGGCAATCACCCCGTCAAACGGCGCCACGATGGTCATCTTGGCCTTCTCGCGCTGCTTGGCCCGCAGGGCGTTCTCCAGGTTTTCCACGCCCAGCTTCAGATTGACCTCCTCCAGATCGACGCGTTGCACGAGCTGCTGGTAAAGGCGTTTCTCCCGTTCGAACTCCGCCACGGAAAAGGCGCCGGCCTTTACGCGGCGCTCGAGTTCGTTCAGGGAATCGAGCTTGTTGTCCCGCTCGGCGCGCAGGGTGGAACCGACCTGGGCGCGGCGCCGCGCGGCCTCGAGGTCGTTGGCGATGCGCTCGATCTCGATGTCCACGTCACCGGTGTCCAGTTGCAGCAGCACTTCGTCCTTGGTGACCACGCGCCCCGGATTGAGCGAGGAGGTGACGATGCGGCCGCCGGCCTCGCTTTTGACGGGGAGCACGGATTCGGCCTTCACTTCGACGCTGCCGGGCACGGAATTGACGGCCCGGCCGCGCACCACCGGCACCACCACGGCCACCGGCCGCAGAGCGATGAAGTAAACATAGGCGGCAACCGCCAGAATTCCGCCGGCCACGAGCCAGCGCCAGGGAAAGGAGGAGGTGGAAACCGCAGGCTTGGTCATTTGCCGGCCGGGAGGTTGGCGAGCACGGGGTCCTCACGCACGGTGCCGAGCAGTTCGCTGACGTGCGTGAAATACTCGATGCGGGAAAGATAGGCGGTGAGCTGCATGTCGTAGAGATTCAGTTGCGCAAGGTTGACCTGCTCCTGAGCGACCGCACCGCGGGAGAATTGTTCGGTCTTTTCCGACAAGTTGCCTTCGGCGGAATCGAGCAGCTTGTTGTTGATGGCGGCCGAACGCGCGGCAAAACCCGCCAGTCGGGCCTGGCTCTGCACGTGTTGGGCGAGCCGGTCGGTCAACACCCGGTAGTCACTTTCCATGCTGCGGAGGCGGGCCAGGGAGGAACGCACCGCCGAACGGGCGCTGAAGCCGTCGAAAATGGTCCAGCCGACGCTCACGCCGGCATAGTAGGAATCCACCTTGTATTTCGAACCCAGCGCGGTGTAGCGCTGTTCGTCCTGATTGGCGCCGGCGACGAGGGAGAACTTGGGTTTGAGCCGGGTTTTGTGATTGGCCAGATTGAGCCGCTCCAGATCGAGCGTGTTGCGCAGGCTGACGGCCTCATGGCTCGGGAGCTCGGACTGGGCCAGATAGCCCTGCACCAGCGAATTGAGCGCGGTGCCCTGGTCTTTCACCGGCGGAATTACGTCCGGCACCGCCTCGGCGCGGAGCGGCGCACCGGTCAGGCGGGCAAAGGAGGCGAGGCCGCTTTCAAATTCAAAGGCCGCCCGCTCGGCCGTGACTTGGGCGCGCTCGGCGTCGATGCGGATGACAAACATCTGACCTTCGGAAATGACCTTCTGGGCCAGCCGTTCCTCGCCCTGCTTCAGCTGGTTGTTGGCGTAGTCGAGGGCATAAGCCGAGCGCTTGGCGCGGAGCTTGTCCACGATGAGCTTCAGATAGGCGTTGCGCACCTCCTGCGCGAAGAGCCGGTAGCCCTCGCGGTAGTTGCCTTGGGCAATGAACTCACGGATTTCGCCCATGCGGGCCGTGTTGGTGCGTTCGCCCCAGTGGTAGAGGGGCTGGGAGATGCTGAAATCGTAATAAGTCTTCGGCACGCTCATGCGCACACCGAGATCGGCGCGACGCTCGCGGGCTTCATAGTAGCGGAAGGCGCCACCGACCGTCGGCAGGAGGCCGGCCCGGGCTGCGATGCGGTCGTTCTCCGCAATTTCCAGATCAATGGCCCGGCTGAGCATGCGCGGGGACTGCGCGACGGCCTGCTTGAGGATGTTATCGAGCTCGGGATAGAGCTTTTCCACCGTCACAACGTCCTGCGCGAAAGCCTGGACGAACAAACCACCGGTCAACACCACACCCGCCACCAACAATCGAGAGAATTTCATGGGATAATTGACAGACAAGGCGCCGCAAAGCCGGTGCCTTGGCAACAGTAAACGCACCGCGCTGGGCGCGCCGCGCCCAGCGCGGCGCGAGTTGAAGTCTGAAGTTTAAGTTGAAGCCCCACTAGCTCCTAGCAGCTACTCCCTAGTCGTTGGTCCCTTCTGCCTCCACCCTTCAACCTAAAGTATTTTTAAAAAGTGTGGCCGCGCTTAAGCCGCAGGCGAAAGCGTGGTCAGTGGACCACCACGCGGCGCCGACGCCGCGCGAGTTGAAGTCTGAAGTTTAAGTTGAAGCCCCACTAGCTCTTAGCAGCTAGTCCCTAGCCACTAGTCCCAAGTCCTTGGTCCCTTCTCCCTCCTCCCTTCTGCTTTCTCCCGGCGCACCGCGCCCACCGTCTACCGGCCCCCAGTACCCGATCAACTTAAACTTCAGACTTCAACTGGCGCATCGCACCCACCGTCCACCGTCCCACCGTCTACCGTCCCACCGTCTACCGTCCCACCGACTCCTGCCTCCCGTCTCCATCCCTTCCCCCCTCCACCTTTGCCTACGTTTTGGACGAATGTCCAAGAACGTCGGACAAACACCGGGCGGTGAACACACCGCAACGGTGTCACTGCCTACGTTTTGAGCTGCGCTCAAGAACGTCGGACAAACACATGTGCCCACTGCAGTGGGCAACAGTGTTTCTCCCGGCGCACCGCGCACCGCGCCCACCGTCTACCGGCCACCAGTACCCGATCAACTTAAACTTAAACTTCAGACTTCAACTGGCGCTGCGTGCCCACCGCCCACCGTCCCACCGCCCACCGACTCCTGCCTCCCGTCTCCATCCCTGCTCCCTCCTCCCGCACTGGCGCGCAGCGCGCCACGAAAGCCCTTGCCCTGCAAATCGCCCGACGGATACAACGCCCCATGCCTCCCCGCCCCAACGCGATCCTCGTCACCCTCTGGCGCAATCGCAGTCTCGTGGGTCAGTTCACCAAGCGGCAGGTCGAGCTGAGGCACAAGGGCAGTCATCTCGGGCTGGTGTGGTCGCTGCTGAATCCGCTCTTGATGTTGGCGCTCTACGTCGTGGTCTTCGGCTACATTTTCGGCGGACGCTTCAAGCCGGAGGAACTGCCCGAAACCCGCGTCGAATATGCCCTCGTCGTTTTCCTCGGTCTGGCCATCCACCATTTTCTGGCGGAGGTCATGGCCACCTCCCCCTCACTGGTCACGAGTAACCCGAACTTCGTCAAGAAAGTCGTCTTCCCCTTGGAAATCCTGCCCGCCGCCAACCTCGGTGCCGCGAGCGTGCATTTCCTGATCACCCTCGGACTGGTGCTGGGCGGGGCCTTGGTGTGCGGCGTGCCGTTGCAAGCCGGGGTGTTGTGGCTCCCCGTGCTGATCCTGCCGCTGGCCCTGATGGCCCTTGGCCTTTCGCTGGGGCTTTCCGCGCTCGGCGTATTCTGGCGGGACGTGGCCCAGATCACCCAGTTTCTTTCCCTGGCCCTGCTCTTCGCCAGCGCGGTCTTTTACCCCGTCGCCAAGATACCGCCCGAGATCTACACGATCCTCCGCTTCAATCCCCTGCTCCTGACCATCCAGGAAGCCCGCAGCGTGGTCTTCTGGGATCACCCGCTCAACTTCACCCACCTCGCCTACCTCGGCGGCTGCGGCCTGATCAGCTATCTGCTCGGCGCCTGGATCTACCAGCGCCTGCGCCCGAGCTTTGCGGATGTGTTGTGATTCGCGCCGACCCGGCGCGAGTTGAAGTCGAAAGTTTAAGTTGAAGCCCCACTAGCTCCTAGCAGCTAGTCCCTAGTCCTTGGTCCTTGGTCCCTTGCCCCTGCTCCCGCTCAGCGCACCTCCCTCCTCCTTTGCCTACGTTTTGAGCATAGCTCAAGAACGTCGGACAAACACATGTGCCCACAGCAGTGGGCAACAGTGCTCCTCCCGCGCTTCGCGCACACCGTCCGACCGTCTACCGGTCTCCGGTCTCTCGCCTCCGTCCACTGTCCGACCGTCCTCCGGTCACCGGCGCGCAGCGCGTCCCGCGCCTCGCCCTGCCTTGACCTTGTAGCCAGAATAACTAGCTTGCAGCCATGAAATCCCATTCGACCACTGTCGGAGTTTTCGAGGCCAAGAACAGCTTGTCCGAATTGATCGAACGGGTGGGACGCGGCGGCGAGGTCACGATCACCAAGCACGACACTCCGGTGGCCAAGCTCGTCCCCGCCATCGATTCGCTCGCCGCGGCGCGCCTCAAAGCCACCAAGGAACTCCGCGTGATGAGCCGGAAATACCGGCTCAAGGGCCTTTCGGCTCGTGAACTCATCGCGAAGGGACGACGGTGAGCGATGTGGTCGTCGATTGTTCGGCAACCCTTCCGTGGGTGTTTGCCGACGAATCCACCGCCGCCACGACCGCCCTGCAGGACGAAATCGCCCGCGGCCGGAAGGTGTGGGTGCCATCCCTCTGGCATCTGGAGATCGCGAATGTCCTGCTCGGAACCAAAAAGCGCGGTCGCATTGACGAAGCCGGCATCAGGAAGTTTTTCTCCACGCTTCAGCTTTACGATATCGAGGTGGACATGGAGACCCCTTCGGTCGCGTGGAGCCAAACCCTGGCCTTGGCCGAACAATACGGGTTGACCGCCTACGATGCCGCCTACCTTGAGCTGGCCCTGAGAAAGGGACTGCCCCTGGCCTCGCTCGACGGCGATTTGCGCGGTGCCGCGCTAAAAGCGGGGATCGATCTGGCGCTCAACTAGCGCCGCGCGAATTGAAGTCTGAAGTTTAAGTTGAAGCCCCACTAGCTCCTAGCAGCTAGTCCCTAGTCCTTGGTCCTTGGTCCCTTGCCCCTGCTCCCGCTCAGCGCACCTCCCTCCTCCCGCGCTTCGCGCACACCGTCCGACCGTCTACCGGTCTCCGGTCTCCCGCCGCCGTCCACTGTCCGACCGTCCGACCGTCCTCCGGTCACCGGCGCACCCCGCACCCCGCCTTCTCCTTAAACTTAAACTTCCCACTTAAACTGGATTGAGCGCGCGTACGCGCTCAATCCAGATACGGCGTATATTCCGGAATGATGCCCTTGATCTGTTCCTTGATGGGATTGGGACTGACCGTGTAGAGGATCGGTTCAAGTTGGTCGATGGCCTGCGCGCTGGCCGCTGAGGCGTCGCCTGAGGGCACAAAGCGCATCACCCGGGGGTGCTCCGTCGGCAGATGCTGTTCATCGTGGTGTTGCAGCTCCTCGTAGAGTTTTTCGCCAGGCTTGAGGCCGGTGAACTTGATTTCGATGTCTTCCCCCACCTTCAGGCCGCTGAGTTCGATCATCTGGCGGGCGAGATCCGCGATCTTGACCGGCTGCCCCATGTCCAAGACGAAAATCTCGCCGCCTTTGCCCATCACGGCCGCCTGCATGACCAGGCCGACCGCCTCGGGAATCGTCATGAAGTAACGCGTGACATCGGGATGGGTGACCGTGACCGGGCCGCCTGCAGCGATTTGCTTTTTGAAAATCGGCACCACACTGCCCGAGGAGCCCAGCACATTGCCAAAGCGCACGGCGATGAATTTGGTAGCCGGCTGCGCGGCTACGGGAGAATGGAGAATGGAGGAGGGAGAAGGGATGCCTGTGCCGACAACCCGATCCCCGATTTTCGTTGGAGGCTCGCCAGCCTCCTGTCTCCGGCCTCCGTTCTCTGCCAACCCGGCCTCCGCTCCAAGGACCGTCTGCACCACTACCATGCGCTCAGGCATGCTCCCGGCCATCCGTGCTCCCTGCTCCTTTCTCCTTTCTCCCGCCTGCAGGCGAGCCTGCAGGGCCTGCAGATGAATCTCCGCGAGTCGCTTGCTCGCACCCATGACGTTAGTGGGGTTGATGGCCTTGTCGGTCGATATCAGCACGAAGGACTCGACCTTGAACGCCGCCGCCATTTCGCCCAAGAGCCGAGTCCCGATGCTGTTGTTGCGAATGGCCTCGGAAGGCTGGCGCTCCATCATGAAGACGTGCTTGTGCGCCGCGGCATGGAAAACGACCTGCGGGTGGTGCTTGGAAAAGACATCCTGCATGCGAACCTGGTCAGTGATGTTCGCGACCAACGGCACGGCGATGGCTCCCATGCCCAGTTCGTTCATTTCCTGCTCAATCTGGAACAGACTCACTTCCGATTGCTCCACCATGAGTAGGCGCTGCGGGTTCAACCGGGCGATCTGGCGGCAAAGTTCGTTGCCGATGCTCCCACCCGCTCCGGTCACCATCACGACCTTGGATTCGACAAATTTCCGGATCGCCGAGGTATCGAGCGCCACCTGCTCGCGCCCGAGCAGATCCTCGACCTCAACCGCCCGCAGATGACTGGCCTTGGCGCGGCCCGAGGCGAGATCCTCAATCGCGGGGACGATCTCCACCTTGTATCCCTGTTGTGCCAGCAAAAGCACGATTTCGCGCACCCGCCGCTGCGGGGCCGATGGCATGGCCACAACCACCGTGCGCACGTCAGGCAACTTGCCCTGGGAAATAGCATCAGGGCCGCCGAGCACCGGTACGCCGTGCAGCAGGCGTCCCCGTTTCTTCGGGTCGTCATCAAAAAAAGCCACCGGCTTCAACCCGCGAGCCGGCTTGGCCAGCAATTCCCTGGCCAGAGAAGCGCCGGTGTCCCCCGCCCCGACGATTACAATATCCTCAGACTTGGTCCCGCGATCCGACAGATTACGCTCTTGGTAAACGCGCAAGGCGATGCGGAAAGCACAAAGACCGACGATGCTCAGCAGGAGATCGATTAGCAGCACACCACGTGGGAAAATATAGCTGGCTTGGCCGAGCAAACGGGGCGTGATCAACAACGCACTGCTCGCCGCCATCGCCACCGCCACCCGGATCAGATCAGGAATGCTGAAGTAGCGTAACATGCTCCCCATCTGCCGCAATAGGACCAGGCCCAGAAACTTGACCACGAGCGCATATTTCAGGAGGCGCAAGCGCTCTTCTTGCATCTCGGGCGGCGGCGCGAAATCGAACCGCAGTTCGTAAGCCAAATAGAACGAGGTCGCCAGAATGGCCAGATAGCATCCGACGGTAAGCAGGAAGCGCAGGCCAAACTGATGCTGAAAAGATTTCATGAAGGAAAACCAGGGATTCAACCACATGGCCCGGCTCTGGCCCAAGCCGGACTCATGTCTTAATCCCTGAGGCAAACAGTGACATCCGGTCCCACTCGAGCAGGCAAGAGCAAAGCGCGCTCCTCGCCGGGCGCAGAACGCGCCGTTTAACCCGCATATTTCACACCCAGAGGTGAGAAATAGGCGCCCTGTCGGGCCGACTTTGTCGGGGCTAACCGGAGCAACGGATGACAGTGAGAAAACCGCCAACAGTGCGACCTCGTTGCAACCGGACACCGTCTACCGTGCGGCTTCGCCGCAACCGCCCACCGCTCACCGCGCCTAAGCCAGGCGAAGACGGTTCTACCCCGCCTGAGGCGCTGCCTCGGGACGAGTCTCGCCGAAGCTCGGCGTAGGCGGGCCCTCTGTCCCTCCTTCTGCCCTCACGACCGAACAAGCTTGCCTTTCTTCGCAAAGTGTAACTTTGAGTTACACCTTAAATGAAGACCATCACCCTCAAGCAGCTCCATGCCAAAACGGGCTCCTTGGTGCGACGGGCGGCGCGTGCGCCGGTGCAGGTGACCGACCGCGGGCAACCCATCGCCATTATCACCAGTCCTGACTCGCCTGGCGTGGATGTCTTTGGCCAGATCCGCCGGCTCCGCGCGCGACTGAGCCTTGACCGCGGCGAAACAGCCCGGGATCTGGTCAATGCGGGACGCCGCTTGTGAAGTTTCTCGTCATCGACGCCTCGACCGCCCTCGGTTTCCTGATGCAGGATGAGCAGGCGCCGCATGCCCTGAAGGCCATGAGTGCGATGGAGGATGGGACGCCGGTGCTCGTGCCGGCCCACTGGTGGGTGGAAGTGGCCAACGGCCTGATCATGGCTGAGCGGCGCAAGCGGGCCACACAGGCCGACATCACGGAAGCACTGCACCTCGTCCAGGCTCTGCCCGTGACCACCGACGACGAAACGGGCCGGCGCTCGGGCAGCGATACCGCCGCGCTCGCCCGACAGTATGGGCTCACCATCTACGATGCCGCTTATTTGGAATTGGCCATGCGCCGCGGCGCCACTTTGGCGACGGATGATCGCACGCTCAGGCAGGCCGCCACCGCCGCCGGCGTGCCCTTGCTCTCCACCACCTGAAAGTTGCCCATTTAAAGTTGAGGGTTGAGCTCTGCGCGCGGGCACTTGACTGAAGTTGAAGCGAGAAGACGTTGCGCCTCCCTGTCCTTCGCCTTCAACATAAACTTCAAACTTAAACGTGACCACCGCAGGTGCGAACCATGTCGAGCGACTCCGCCAGCCAACCAGCCTCCTCGCCTGCAACACAAGGGCAGGACGAGCCGCGCCACAGCCCTCAAGGCGGCGGCGGGCCTCCTTCCTCCCTTCTCCCGCCTCCCTCCTCCTCCGGAAGTAGGCTGGGAGCGTTGCTCCCGTCCTATTTCCGGTCCGGCTGGGCCTTCCTTATCCCCTACCTTGTCGCGTATTTGCTCTATGCGTGGCTGAAATGGCCGGTTAATGCTGGTGCGGGAGAAAGAGGCATTGAGAATGAAACAGGAACGTGGGTGCCCTGCTTGCTGCATGTTTACTGGACCCTCCACGCCATCCACCTGATTCTTGGCGGAATCGCCCTCCGTTTTTGGTGGAAGCGCACAGCGCAGGAGAAAGGTGAAGGTTACAGGGGAAAAGGTGGTCCCCTTGTCTCCGGTATCCAGCCTTCAGTCTCCGGCCTCCGGCCTCCGCCAACCGTCTACCGACTACTGTCCACCGGTTACCGCCTCCTGCCTTGGGCCTGCCTCGCCCTCCTCTTCTGGATCCCTGGCCTCTACCTCGAGTGGCCCTCCGACCCGTGGGAACACCTCCGGCGGATCAATGAATGGCACATCCTTGAGCAGGTCACCGCCCACTCCTCTTGGACCAAATCCAGCTACTTCCTGCCCTATAGCCTGACCGGACACACGACCGGTCTCGCGCAGCTCAGCCTCCTGAATTTCTATTATACGAGTGTCTGTCTGCTGCTCAGCTGGCAGTATTACCGTTTAGCTCGCGCCGTTGGCTTAAGCGAGCGCGCTTCATTTGTCTTCTTGCTCCTGAACGCCCTCACCTTCGGCAACAACATCTTCTCGTTCTACCGCTACTACGGCCTTTCGAGCAGCATCCTCGCCCAGATCGGCGCCATCGCACTTACGCGCATTACGATTGAGGCACTCGGAGCTCAAGGGAAGCAGGTGACTCCACCGTCTACAGGCTACCGTTCACTGGTTAGATCACTACTCCCTACTCCCGCTTCCCTTCTCAAATTGTGTGCGTGTACCTGCGCGCTAAGCGCCCTGACCGCACTCAACCACATCCAAGGCCTCGGCATCGCGGGACTGGGCATTCTAGCAGTCGTCTTCTGGAGCCTGATCAAATGGAAGCGCGCCGCCTTTGGCTGGTTAGCAGTTGTCATTCTGCTGCTCAGCGTTGCCACAGTATTATTTATCCCTAGGCAATATCTCCCTAATTCCGAATTACTCAACCTTGGCTGGCTCACACCTTGGTATGGGTTCAACCACTGCACCCCCGGATCGGTTGCATTTGTCAATATGCTCGGAACTGTTGGCCTCTACGGGGTCTTGGGCCTGACTGTAAGTCTGTTCCTGATCAGCCATAACAATGTAGCTGGCTGGATGACGATCACCCCATTTCTAGTTCTTCTTTGTCCATTTTTTTCTATTCCGTTTGCCAACTCCATTGCCGGAGGGATTACGGTCTATAGCCGCATGTTTTTGGCCATGCCAGCCGGTTTAGCCCTTGTTATTACTTGGCATGCTGCGCTCCAGAGTTTTCGTCCAACGGCTGGCAGAACGGTCAATTCCATGGCCCCATCCAGCCTTTCTCCACAGTACATAACAGTGTGCGGAGCATTAGCTGCAATGGTCACAATACCCTCCTCATCAGCTTGGGGTCCAACCAGAGCCCAGCATTTACTCGCCATCACACCTGACGATCTTCAGCTGAAGGCGATTCATTCTATCGCATCCGCTGTGTTGGAACGCTCCACAGAAGAAACCTGTAGATTTATTTCACCGGCCCCCACTGCTAGTATCATTCACACCCTCCACCCCAATCTGCTCGGTTTGAGTGAGCGCCGAAACTGTATAGCTCGCCCAATTTCGAATTCAATTTTCTCGGTCGTGGCCATCACCGCATCCAACCGCCCAATGTATTCCGAAGAGGTCGCCTCAATAAATCGCGATCCCTCAGTTAGGCACCGAGATCAATGGGTTTCTTTGGATCCAGATGTGGCTGAATTTGTAGCAATAGAGGGGTTTCCGCCCAGTGGAACTGGTCTACAAAATCCAGCTGGACGGAGATGCACAGTATTCACTGCAGAGTTAATTCCAATCAACCCGCGAAGCGCCTATTTTGCAGAACTCAGCATTCGGCAACTAACGGATACGAAAGCAACCGCCTACCTCTGCATCGCATGGTATGATGCTAACGGAAGATTTCTTGAAAGTAGTTTGCCCAGCCCTCGCGGTGCCGGGTCCCCGGCAGGCTGGGGTAATGGCACTTTCAGCTACTTTGGGCTCATTCAGGATGTCGCGCCCGCCTCATGGACCACCTATCGAATTTCGATGGGACCAAGTGAACCAGTCTCGATACCTGAATCCGCTTCATTTCTCAGGATCGGAGCGATACTGAATGATGCGTCGACCCCTGGAGCTCGGATCCAGTTTACAGGAGCGCATATCTGGCAGAAACATCGTGATATACCCATCATCGCCAGCGGCACTTTCTTGAGTGACGAGCAAATATATGTGCTTCTAGCCTCGCCTATGTTGCTCAGTAGCACGCAATCCTATACTGCATTTCTTTCCCGCCATTGGCCCGTAAATCAGGTGGCTAGTGATCTAGCCGGTGGCGCCGAATTGTCCGCCTTGGCTCATGCTTTAGCGCGAGGGCCCACACCAATCATAATACGCATCGAGAACACTCATAAAGTTACTGACCTGCGTTCTGCCAAGCCACCAATAGCTAAAGCCACTACCAAGGGCGACTAGACCTTTAGATCACGAACCAATTCTCGGTTAGATAGATGCCACTCAACTGTCCGCCGCAAACCTTCGGCTAAAGGCACCTCGGGACGCCAATTCAACAGTCTCTGGGCTTTCGAAATATCAGCCCAAGTTTCCTTCACGTCAGCAATATGGAAAGGCTTGCTGGATATCAGTGCCTTTTTACCGAGTGCCCGTTCTATCGAGGCAATAAGCACCTGCAAAGTGATCGGGGTTGCCCCACCACCTAAATTGATGATCTCAAATCCACCACAATCCAGCGCCAAGATTGTGCCACGAGCGATATCGTCGACGTAGGTAAAATCACGTGCTTGAGTTCCATCACCGTAAAGCTCCAAGCGGGTCCCTTCATCTATCCACTTGATAAATCTGAGAGGACTCATGTCAGGCCTACCCGCAGGTCCATATACGGTAAAATAGCGAACGACAGAGGTTTTGATTCCATACAGCTTGTAATAACTAAACGACATTAATTCGGCTGCCTTTTTTGAAACGGCGTATGGTGAAAGTGGCGCATTTACTGGCAGCTCCTCTGTGAACGGCATGGGGCAGCCCGCGTACAGCGATGAAGTTGATGCAAGTACATGATTTTGGACGCCATACTTTCGCATACATTCCAAAATATTGAGCGCCCCCACCGTGTTAGTGGACAAGTATAGATGTGGATGCTCCATCGAATACCTAACACCCGCTCTGGCGGCCAAATTAAAGACACCGTCAAATTTATATTCGACGAATAGAGCATCGAGTCCCGCCAGATTCTCAACATCGAGAGCCCTGAAGTGGAAGTTCCCATGGCTGACGCATACACCGTCAAAACACGAGGCCTTGGGATTGCCGAGGACATGCGCATATGACCGCTCAAGCAATCGGGAAAGCCGCCAATCCTTCAGCCGAAGATCGTAATAATCATTGAGGTTGTCGATGCCGACGACCAAATGCCCGTCGCGAAGCAGAAATTCCACTACTTTGGAGGCGATGAAACCGGCAGCTCCAGTCACAAGATAACTAGCCATTGATATCGTTGGTTACAAGGGGAAGCTATGCGGACTTATTCTTTCGCGTCGTAAGCGGTGAAAATCCGGTCGACGACGGAGCTGATCGTGAAACGACTTTGCGCCTCCTCCAGAGCTCGGCGACCCATCCTTTGGCGCAAGGCTTCATCGCTGAGTAGGGTGGCAAGCTTCTCGGCAAGCGCATCAACATCTCCAATCGGAACGACGATGCCGGCTTCCCCGTTGGCGGTCAGTTCCTTCAATCCGGCGATGTCACTACCGATCCAAGGAACGCCGAGGGCCATGGCCTCTACAATCGAATTGGGGAAAATCTCACCCTCGATTGAAGGAAGACTGTAGATGTCGAAACAGGCAAAGAAGTCCGGCGTGTCAAAGCGCCGGCCGGCGAGGGTGACATGGGCTTGAAGCCCCGATTGTTTCACCGCCTCTTCAACATCCGCCCGGCCTTCGCCGTCACCAACCAGCAGGAGGTGCACATCGGGGAACCGCGCAACAAGTTGTTTGATGGCGTGCACCAGAAGATGCTGCCCCTTTGACGGCGGACGTCGCACCATGGCTCCCACACATCCGATGACACGTTTGCCTTGGAGGCCGAACTCCTGGCGAACCCGGTCGGGATTCGTCGCCGCTCGATCGAAGCGCAACGGATCATAACCATTGTAAGTCACCTTGATCTTCTGGGCGGGGACACCAATCTGCACCAGTTCGCGCTGGGTGATGGTGGCGACCGTAAGAATCTGTCCCGGCAGGATACGATAAATGTAATTTCGCCACAGGTAATTGGGCCTCTGCTCAAGGCCCCGCACACTGTTCACCGCTCGCACCCGTCGACCGCGCAGCCTCGCACCCCAATAGGCCAGAAAAGTCGCCGCCGCATTGTGACCGTGAACGATATCGATTTTTTCATCCAGGGCTATCTGCCCGACTCTCCTCAAGGTCCGCCATGTGCTCAGCGGATCACGGCGGTCATAGGCCATTGTAGGCACGATGTGGACCTTGAACCCGGCCTTGACAACCTCTTGCGCATAGGCGCCTCCACTGGTAGCAAATGAGACTTCGTGCCCGCGCCGGCGCAGCTCCTTGGCAATCGACAACGGCTGTGTGCCTGGACCCATGTCGCTGAGTACAGAACGAACTTGAAGAATTCTCATGATGTTAAACGGAATGATGACGGGATTCGAATGGATCCAAAAAGAAAATTTAACGAAGGAGACTGTCGATAAGTGAAACTACGTTTTCACAGGCATGCCCCGGCGGATCGAGTTTGATCGGTAAATGTCGCCCATGCTCCACCACCTCGGCAATGGCCATTTCCAACCCATCAATAGAGTTAACCGCGCGCGCCAAGCCCATCTCCGCGAATGGACCTGCTGAGGTGATGATCGATTCCGTCAGTTGTATGACAGGCCTCCCGAGCAAGGCTGCCTGCATGCCCACGGTGGACGCAAGAACGAGCACACAGTCAACCGCGCTCAAGAGCGATTCCAAATCCTCGTCTTTGTTGCTTATCACTACATTCGCTGGCCAATCCCGCGGCGACACGGTTTCGGATGGATGGGGGCGGATCACCACCAGCCACTCCGGGTGCCCGGCCGCCGCCGCGATAAGCGCTTGGTCCACGCGACGCGGCAATGACGCGTCGCCGAGGGTTCCATTGGTGGGATGAATCGTCGGCTCCGGGGATGAGGCCCAAAGGATGACCTTTTTGCCAGTCCAACCCTTGGCTAGCCTGAAGGTATCCCGCGCTTCGCCCTTGAGGTGCCTCTCCAGGCGGTCGAAGGCCGGGTTGCCAGTTACCACCACCTCAGCGGGTGACTTTCCGGATCGAATGTAGAATTGCCGAACACTCTCTGTCAGGACTGCTATGCGAGTTGCATAGTGAGCTTCCCCGATCCAAGCGTATTCATCAATCCCGAACAAATCCACGATGCAAAGCGATCGGACGCCTCTTTCCCGCGCCACCAAAAACGCCGCCTGCTCGGCCCTCGGTGAATTGGTTGAGACGAGGAGATCAGGATTACAGCGATCAAACAGCCTGCGCAAGGGACCCTGGGGTAAAAAACACATGCGGCCTTTCTCTTGGTATAGCTTCGCGGCCTTCGCCTCTCCCTCCCGCTGCACCAAGTCGGTATAGCACAAACCTAGGTAAGCGGCGGTCTCATCGCTGTCGATCATGGCCCCGCCTAATCCCGCCGCCAGTTTGCGACCCGCGACGAGAGCCTCGGCGTCCCCGGGTCCCGTCAGGTCCTTGAACCGCAGATGTGGGATCTGGTGCCGGGTGAGCACGGCTGAAGCGGTGGTCAATCCCAACACTTCAACGTCCACCATGTCCGCTTTCCGGAGCGCCTGGATCACGGGCAGCACGACGTTAACGTGGCCGCCGCCATACGTCACAAACAAAACTTTAGGTCTTTTTGCAGTCATTCTCAGTAACTGCGCTTGATGATCAGATTGCGCGCGGTGCGGGCAAGGATCGCGATGTCGGTTACGAGTGAAGCCGACCGGACATATTCAAGATCCAAGGCCACCCGTTCCTCGTGAGTGGCCGTATTTCTTGCGACCACCTGGGCCAGTCCGGTGACACCAGGGCGCACACAATGGCGTAGCCGCCACTCCTCCGCATTGTATAGCAGCTTTTGCGCGGGCACATCCGGTCTCGGTCCGACCAGGCTCATGTCACCGCGTAGCACATTGAACAATTGGGGCAATTCATCGAGACTAGTCGCCCGGAGCAACTTTCCCAAGGGCGTGATGCGGGCGTCGTTGACGCTCGTGTGATAGGGGCCGGACCGGTCCGCGCCCTTCACCATGCTGCGAAACTTGTACATCGGGAACGGGCGCCCGCCCCGGCCAATCCGCTCCTGAACGAAAAGCGCGCCGCCCGGGGAACCCACCGCCACGAGCAACGCGATCAACAGCAACAACGGGAGCAGGATCGCCAGCAGGAGCGCGGATACGACAAGGTCTAAGGCTCGTTTGAGGGCCTGGCTGGCTTGGGGAGCGGGCGATGGATCGGACGTCATATGGCAGCGCCCAGCCAATCTCCTTGCCTAGTTGATTGGCAAGTCGAGTTTGGTCCGGGCGCCTGCCGCCTGGTAGGCCGCCTGGAGCCAGCCGCTTGAGCCGGCTTCCGGCGGCACGCCGCGCAACACCAAGGATCGGGGGGCGATCAGCGCCGCGATTTGCAGCACATCCCCGTGCTGCAGGATAAAGGGCATGGGCGGCAGGTTTCGGAGCTGGAAACAGGCCCCCCTCAGATCGAGATCGGCTTTGGCCACCCTCTGGTCCATGGCTGCGGCCAGCAGGCCGACGAGGGCGGCTTCACCCGATTTTCTTGCCACGATGGAAACCTGACCGCGCATTATGCCACGGTTCTCCAGGAGGTGATCGATGACTGAACTGATATCGGTCGCCGCCATAGCGGCAATCGGCCGGCCCCAAACAATGCCGTTACGTTCCCACATTTTCCCCTGATAATCGGAACGACCCAGCCATGTTTGCTCCAACTCGCCCTTCCCCCTGAAGTCGGGAATCAGCACCAAGGTGTCCCCCGCCAGCAGTTCCTCGATTTCCTGGGTGATGACCGGTGAAACGAGTTCGTTCTTATCGTCGGGTGAAAGATACAGCACAGCCCGGCGGGGGGCACCGGTGGTCCGGCGCTTTAATTCCAGGGCCGGGATCACCAATCCCCCCTCTCCTGGGATCAGGACCCGGTTCACCAAGCACCCGCCGGCCTCAGCCGGGGGGAATTCTACCGGTCTCGCTCCAGGCGCCACAGGCAGGACGGCATCATTTCCCGCCAAGCGCATTAGCACCTTAGCCAGGCGATTTTGAAAGTCGGCCAGCTGCTTGGAATTGCCGATCGTGGCGGGCAGGTATCGCCATCGGGCCTCGAAGTGCCGCGAGACGCCCCCGAAGCCCATGCCCGTTTCCACTTCCGCTCGAAGCGCTAGAAGTCGCTCGAGGGAGAATGTGGATGTTTCCGGTTCGACCACCGACGCCGTTCCTCCCGGTGGTTGCAGCCACCGGGCCAGCCATTGATAGACCGCCTCTCTTTTGGGTCGTTCGAAGGCATGACTGCTCGGGAAATACTCGACCGCGACCCTGTCGCCCGTTCCCGCGGATTCGTATAGCGCCTTTATACTCGGAAAGTTTTTTGTGCGGAAATCGACCGTCCAGTCATTCATCGTCACGAACTGCATGGGGATCGGGAACCGCAATGCGCTGATCTGGGGATGATCGGTATCACGCAGGACTCCGGGGAAGTGGTTGCAGTCGCAATGTGGCGGGTCCGGATACAGAAGCGTGCGAAACTCACAAGTGAACCCGACGATCGAGGCGGCCCGCGGCCTGGAATCGAGCGCCACAAGCATCTCCGTCTGAAGTCCGCCTCCAGATGCTCCGGCAATGCCAATCCTCTCCCGATCTACATTTGGCATAGCATCCAACAAATCCAACGCTCGCATATTCGTCCAAACCATGACGGTCTGGTGCGAAATTCCCATGGACAGATCCTCGTAGTGATTCTGCGCTGTTGAGAGCACCAGATAGCCCTGCCTTGCCAGGTTCAGGCAGAATTCCTGAACCTCGACATAGGCGTTGTCGAACTGACCATAATGTCCCGTCGGGGTCAGGATCGCTGGCAAACGTCCCGAGAAATTCTTCGGCTCGTAGAGTAGTGCCGTCGAGTACACCCCAGGCCACAATTGATAGGCCACCTGCCGTATTTTTGCCCAGGGATGATCCAGCACCGCGGAGAACCTTGCATCCAGGACCACGCGTTCCGGAAGTGGATCCAAAGCGATGGATCGGAGCAGCCTTTCCCGGATTTCCTCGCGTCGACCTGAGAAGTCCTTCGCCCATGCTGGACGCGCCGGCCTTGGCGCGGACAACTTCTCGAAATAGGCTGTTGCTCCCTGGATGACGCCACCACCCGGGTCATCCGACGCCGCTATTCCAGCCGCGGTGCAGAAAATCAAGCCGGCCACGCGCCATCCGGGGGCCGTATGCCGAAGAAATCCAAATATGAAGAAAACAGAACCCATACGGCTGCAGGATTACATGCTGTGGAATATGGGACCTACAGGCGGAATATTGTGATCTCGGTCTCGAAGTGCTACCGGACAATCTTCTGGCTCAGGATAAAGTTGGCGTAATTCTCAGCCAATCGGTCGATGCCGGCGCTCGAGTAGTGCACCATATCTATAAAATATTTTCGGTCCCCTCCGAATTCTGAGTTATTGTCCAGAAACCACCCCCCCGTCTCACGGGCAACTTTTTCGATCGTGCGGTTGTAGGACAGGTGATGTTTGAGAAACTCTTCGTGCAGTGGATACAATGTGATATTCGCATACGGCTTGTACGCCATCTGCTGATCAAAAAAATCCCGTCCCGGCTCGAGCGGCTGACTGGCCAGAACCACCCCGATGCCGTTCGTCCGCGCCAAAGCTACGAATGATCGCAGGTTTCTTTCGAAGACCTGCTGAGCCTCGGGCAAGGGTTGGTCGCCAAGTGAAGCGCGCCGGATATCAATCCTGGATGGTGGAAACAGGCGACTCTCAACAAACGCTCGAGTGATCCAGTATAGTTGAACGTCCTGAAAGAGGACATTCGCGCGCGTAAATCGGGACCGATAGTCAGGCACACTGTAGAACGGATGCCGGTACTTGTTGGAGTAATCTGGTGTGAAGTTCTCGAAGTATGAGGCCGTAAGATCGTTGATGTTTTCGCTGAGGATCAGCAGATCGGGTTCCCACGACAGCACGTCCAATTCCAACTGGATGAGGAAATGAGGAGTCGCGTAGGCCGAAAAACCAAGGTTGATCACCTCGATATTGTCCCGTCCAAGCCGTTCACGAAGCAGCTGCTGCAACCTGAGCGGATATTGTACTCCTTCGTCCGACCGCTGTTCCGTGGTTGATCCGCCGAAGCAAACAATCCGGAAGACGCCGGGCGGTTTCTTAAATGAATATAGCTCACCTCGCCGCCCAGATATGTATCGCTGGCCTCCGACCTCCTGGTATTGGTCGAACCCGAAGGTCCGGAACGGCAGGAGCGGCGTCGCTTCAAGCAAGAGGTTGCGATGGCTGGAGAAAAAACCCCGCCCGGCCTTGGCGTCCACCACCCGAATGCCAATCTCAAGCGACAGGCAGGTCAAGGCGATCGCCCCACCGGACAGCAGTAGTCGTGGCAACAATTTTAGGCGGGGAGATTCAGGCATTTTCGAGAGGTGAATGGGGTGGAGGAAAAATCGGCCCGTGCGGATCGCGCGCGGGATTGCCGAATCAGGCTCTTTCTAGGCGCAGTTTAAACACATAGCCAAGAACCAAGGAAAAACACAATCCCACCCCCGTGACGATGGCTGCCCGCACGAATCCCGGCCATGGGGCCATGCTCGCCGCAGCCGCCACCAAGGAGGTTCCGACCACAAAGATTGCGAGCTTGGCAAGCGCCATGGGCCGGAAAAATGCTAACCCCAACCCGGCGGTGACCAGCACGCGGCCGTAACCGACAGCTTGGATGAACATCAGGATCGCATAAGCTAGCCCGATTCCGGGAAGTCCAAGCCAAGCGGCGCAAACCAGATTGACCGGAATCGCCGCAGCCAAAACGGCCACATTCGGCAGCAATATCTTATTTGTATAACCGGAAATGATGATGACCCGAGAAAAGGCATGGGAGACCGCCAGAGCCAGCATGCCAATGGCACAATGAGCGGCGATGCGGGCAACCAGAATCAGTCCGCTTCCTTCCTCCCCCTTCATCCCGCTGTAGACCACTCCGGCGACATCCTTTCCTGCATATATGACAACCCAGACAAAGGGAAGGACGGCCAGCAGCATCAGCAAGGTGTCATTCTCAATCCGCCTCAGTGCCTCGCGCCGGTCCATGACGGCCAGCACGCGGGCCCAAGCTGGCTCGATCACGACGAAAATTCCGCCGACAATGACGCTGTATATGATCATGGACAACCTGTCGGCGTAACCGTAGGCAGCAATCCCCCCCGCCCCCATCCGCGACGCCATGGATGAAGTGATCAGCGCGGTGAGACTCTGAAGCACCGTCACGACGATCAGAGGGCTGGCCACCGCCGTGGATCGAATCGAGCGGATCGTCGAGGCGGCAACATGCCGCAGGGTTCCCGTCGCCTTGGACCAGAACCCCGCCGCATTCAACCGGATCTGAACCGGCAAAAGGGCGAAGTTGATTCCCGCCATCAGCAGCGTTGCGGCCGTGATGGCCAGAAGGTAGCCCACGACCAGCTGCTCCTGGCTGCTGCCCTGGTGCTTGCCGATCCATAGGGCGATGAGCGCCGAAAGATTGATCACTATCGGATTGACCGCATATAGCACATACCGGCCCAGCGACCGTTGCATCGTCGCGAATAGGTTCATCGCGGTGATCGCGAGCGGATAAAGCGAGAAAACGAGCACGCTGGTGCCGAACAAATTCCGGGTTTCCCCATCAAAGCCCGGGGCGATCATCCTGCCCGCCCCCAGGCAGGCAAGGACGATCACCAGGGCAAAGGCGACGGAGAGGATTTCGGTCGCAATGACAAATCGCGAGGACACGATCGAGAACTTCAGCATGCTCCCCGCTGCATTGCGCCGGACAAGTTCCGGCAACAGGACCGTGGCAATGCCACCGCTGACAAAGGCCACGTCCCAGACGCTGAACAGCTGTAGGCAGAGCAGGAGCGCGTCCGCCGCGCCCGTCGCGCCCATGACCACGGCAATCTGCTGCACCCTCAGGAAACCGAGGAACTTCCCAAAGATGTTGACCAGCAAAACCAGCAGGATGCTCAGCGACCTGCCCGACAGGAGGGTGCGCAAGCTGTCCGTGATTCGCATGGTTATCTCGCTGGGGTTCAAGGCTTCAGCACGGGATAAGTCCGATCCCTCCATCTCAGGATGGGTTGTTCCAATAACTTGGCGCCCAACCAGCCGAGAAGAATCGACAGCCCGATGAATAACAAGAAGTCACTCCACGTGCCGATATCGGCCATGCGGTAGAACCATCCTCGAAATTCACTCATATTTGGCAACTTGAAGACGATGGCATGCGCCAGATAGATGGTGTAGGAATAGACTCCCACCCATGCAAACACCCGAGTCAGCCGGTGAAACCAAGTCCATTGGGGGCCTTCCGACCGATCATGCGGCAGCGCGGCCACGGCCACCATCCCGAAAAAACAAATGCTAAGAAGGGTGAATCCCGCCGCCCAGAACATCGAGGAGGTCTCGATCGGATTGAGGTAGACCACCGCCACCAGGGGCACCACCGAAAAGCCTGCCGCCCCCTTGAGCTTGGCCAGCTGCGCAACGCACCATGCGGTGCGGTAGTGAACAAAATAACCCAGAAGTACGCCCCACGCCAAGGCGTCAATTCTCAGGTGCGTTGGATAGTAGATCGCCTCCCAATCCCCGCCACTTGAAATAACGACCGCTCGCGCCACGGGCGCCAGAAAGCAAAGCGTCAACAAACCAGGCAAGAAAAGATTGCTCGCCTCCCCCAAGCGCCTTGCCCGTGACATCAGGCACAGCATCAGAAGCAGTGGCAGTATGATGTAGAACTGTTCCTCCACCGCAAGGCTCCAACTATGCCGCCACCGCATGTCATCCGGAAAGTAGTTCTGAATAAATAGGAGATTGGGCCAGTATTTGCCTTGGGAATGAACCGGAGCGCTAGGGTCGCCCAAGACAACTGAGGCCATGCCGATGCTATAAAAGACAAAATACGACGGCCATATTTTGCATCCCCGCCGGAACCAAAACCGGCCGGGATTGATCCGGCCAGTTTGGTCAATTTCACGGAAAAGTATGCGCGAGATAAGAAAGCCCGACACCACAAAGAACAGATCGACCCCAATCCACCCCACCGCCGAGACAAACCTTACCGTATCAGCCAACCATCCAACCTCTTCCGGCCGAGGGACGTGACGAAACAGTATTAGCAAAGCGGCAACTCCCCTCAAAACATCGATCCCGTAATAACGCACGGCCGGGGCACTCATAATTTCAGGTAGGGTGATCCCGACTTGGGCGGGAGGTCAGTCTCAATTGCTTCAGTGGCACGAGACGCCATGCCGCCTGAACCAAGATTCTAGCGCAAAGGCCGCCCATAGAAAGTAGCTTTCATCCCTGGTTTCACCAAGGTGTGCATCCAATATTTCCGTGAGGTGGTTTACCGGCAGGAGTTGCACCGGGAAATGGCGGCCATCGCGCAGCCGGCCCTCCAATTCCGATCGGAGCTCATGGCGAAACCACCCGGCCAGCGGGACCCTGAACCCGTGCTTCTCTCGCATGGCTAGGCGCGCCGGCAGGTGCCGGCTTAGAATGTCGCGCAATGGCATCTTGCCGCGGGTTAGGGTTGCCATCCCGGCCGGAGGCAGCCGCCGCGCATAATCGATCATCCGGTCGTCCAGGAATGGCACCCGGACCTCCAGTCCCGTCCACATGGTTATCCGATCCGTCTTAGGGAGCAACTGCCCAGCCAGCTGTCCTTCGATCTCTTCCTCGATGGTCGAACGCGCAACATCCGCCACGTGCTTCGAGCGAAACCCGGCGGGCAGAGGTTGCTCCAGGTAGCGCACATGCTTCGGGTCGATCGGACCCGAGAAAAAACGCGGATCACTCAGATGGCCCAGCAAGGACCGCATCCGCCCGCAAACGGCCGAGCGTCCCATCATCCCGAGGCCCATCACCCGGCGCATGGCCAGCAACGGGGCCCCGGCATGCAAGGCCTGCACCCACTGCCGGGCGCGCAGGGTTCGGAAGCGAAGATAGCCGCCGAACAATTCGTCCCCACCATCCCCCGAAAGGCACACCTTGACCTTGGCCCGCGCAAAGGTGGACATCCGCAAGAGCGGCAGAATCGCGGGATCCGCGATGGGTTCGTCCATGGCATCCAGCCCGGCATCGAGCAGCTGGAGGAGATCCTGCGCCGCCATGTACTCGGTGTGATGCTGGGTGCCGAAGTGCGCGGCCACATCCCGGGCATAATCCGCTTCGTTGCTCCGCCGCACCTCGGCCGTGTTCCCGGCGAAGCCGATGGTGAAAGTCGAAAGCTCCTTCCGGCGCGCCGCCGGCGTCAACGCGAGCAACAGGCTGGAATCGATGCCTCCGCTCAGGAAGAGACCTACCGGCACGTCGGCCACTAGTTGGTCTTCGATCACCGCGGTCAGTTGGGCCTCCAGGCTGGAAACCGCCGCCGCATTTCCTAGGACCGCGACCGGAGTCTTCGCCCGGTGAACGCCTGATTCGACCCGGCCATCGCGCACGCGGAGGAATCCGCCGGGCGGCAGCTTTCGCACCCCCTTGAGCAGGGAATACGGCGGCGGAATCCAGCCGTTTAGCAGGTAAGAGCGCGCCGCTTCCAGATCGGCCTCACATTCCATGCGCCCCGCCCGCAACGCCTCGACGATGGCCCGAATCTCGGAGGCGAACAGCAGGATCCCGTTCCTGACCGCGTAATAGAGGGGCTTGATTCCCGCCCCATCATTCGCCGCATAGAACTCGCCGGATTGCCGGTTGTAGAGGGCGAACGCATACATGCCATTTAACCGCTCGTGCATCCGGAAACCCAGATCCTCGTACAGATGCAACAGCACTTCGGAGTCACTTTGTGTCCGGAGGACATGGGTTTTCGCCAGTTCGGCTTGCAGCTGCTTGTACCCGTAGATCTCGCCATTGAAGACAAGGGCCAGGTTTCCCTCCTCGTTGAAAAGCGGCTGCGCCCCGCCCTCGAGATCTATGATGCTCAGCCTGGCATGCGCCAGGCAGGCGCGCTCATCGGCGAAATCCCCGATCCCATCGGGCCCGCGATGGGCCAGGCGCCGGATCATGATCCGGGCCAGGTCCACGGCGAGATCTTGCCGTGATTCTTCGTTCAACCGGAAGGTGCCAGCAATGCCACACATGATGGGTTCAGGCTTGCGACAAGGGACGCACGGATTCGCAAGGTGTCGCGAACACCGTTGCCGCCGCTAGGAAATAGATCGCGGTCAGGCCCCCATTGAAAAACACCGCATCGTAAATGCTCACCATCAGCAGGATCAGCGGTAGGATGATGAACAGCCGCCGGTGCCCCACCGGCTGTCGGTAGCGACGCAGCAATGTCGCGAGCGCACGACCGAGCAGGTACAAGGCTAGGAGTACATAGCTGACGAGGCCCAGCACGCCCATCTCCGTGGCCAGCAGCGCGGCCGTGTTGTGGGGAGTCGGGCTTTCCATCTCGATGAAGACGTTGTGCGTAAAGTAGGCGCTGGCGGTACCGATGCCCTGCCCAAAAGGGAAGTTCACCAGGGAATATCCGGCGGCGCGCAGGTACTGTAGTCGCTGGACATTCGAGAAATTGGAGTCGAAGTTCACAAGGCTCGCCACTGAATCAGGGTTGTAAAGATCCTCGCCACGAAACAGGTAGACGGCCCCGGCCAGTCCAGCCGCGAGCAGCATCAGGATCCGGATGGCGGTCACCAGGCGGGTGCGCCCGATGGCCACGCCCATTGCCAAGCAAGCCAGAGCCGCCACCATCGCGGCGCGGCTGGAGTGATAGTTTATCGCAGCCACGCCCAACATGATCGAGACGGTGTAGAGAATCCGCCCCCGTTTCCCCGAGAACATCTGGCTGGCCGGCAACGCCACGCCAAAAAGCAGGATGTAAATGGAGGCATAGTTGTTTTCCGTCGGGGCCACGAAGGAAGACCAATCTAGCTCCCACCCCAGCACGACACGCCCAATGCCATAAATCGAGAGCGGGATCGTGATCCAGGCTGCCCGGTACGCAAACCGGCTGAAGCCGTCCGGGCGGCCAAAGGCATAGACTCCGGTCATGAAGACAATTGCGACAAAGAAATATTGAAAGAGCTCGGAGAACAAGCGGACGCCGAAGCCATGGGGAGAGAGGAACAATGTCGTGGTCGGTATCAGGCACATCCCGGTTAGCACCAGCATGGCGGCCGTGCCCAGTCTCACCCCGCCGCCCTTCTCCGGTGAACTCCGGGCGATCAGCAGCATGACCACGGACATGAGAAACGCGAAGATCACCGCCCATAAATACGGATAGGGCAGCTGTATCGACAGCAGGTAGCACGTCACCAGGTTGAGCGGCAGACCCGTCAGATCCATGCCCTGGGCCTTCATGCCGCAACACGGTGCCGGGTGACCCGATCGGCGGCCAAGGCGCGGCCTGCCTCGTGAACCGGTGACAACGCCAAGGCGCCCCGGAACCACCGTGGGCGCAGCCCCATCAATCGCAGCAAGGTGCTCATACCGGCGGACCTAGCCGAGGGACAGGGCCGGTTTGCGGGGAGCGCTTTGATACCATATCTCGATCGCCGCGAGCGCCCGGAGCTGCCGGGTGTAGTTCTTATGTCCGCCACAGTGGGCCTGAACCATGTCTTCGACGACCTTGCCGTCGAACAGTTGCGAGGCCAGCGAGTCCGGTGCAAAGAGCACCCGGCGGCAGTACGCGCCGCCATCGGACTTGAACCATTCGCCGATCGGCACGGTGAACATTTGCTTCGGCCGGTTGAGCAATTCCCTGCCGATCAGCGGCTCGATGGCCTTTCGCATCATGTGCTTCGTCCGCCCGCCGTGTAGCTTGAACCGGCTGGGCAGGTTGAAGGCGAATTCGATCATGCGATAATCCAGAAAGGGCGTCCGAGCCTCGATCGAATGCGCCATGCCCATGCGATCCGGCTTGACGAGATTGTTGCCGGGAAGGAGCAGCAGGAAGTCGATGGCCAGTGCCTGATTGACCGCATCCAGGTGCTCGTACTGCCTCGCAATCCCGAGCACTTGGTCCATTGGTTCCTGCCCTGCCGTCGCCCGCAGGAGCCCCGGGGCATAGAGTCCCTTTTTCATCTCCCGGGTGAAGAGGCTGGTGCGCTCGAGATAGGGTAGCAGCGGATTTTGCCCGCCCGGAGCGCCGGCCGCGCCGGTCTCCAGTTCCAGATACTTGTCATAGCCGGCGAACAATTCGTCCCCACCGTCCCCGGTGAGCACGACCTTGACCTGCTCGGCCGCCAGTTCGGAAACGTGATAGGTGGGTAGGAAGGAAACGTCCCCGTGGGGTTGATCGTTGTGATAGGATATCTTGGGCCAGATGCTCAGGTCCTGGGACTTGAACAGGCGAAGATGATGCTGGGTGTTGAATCGCGTGGCCGCCAACTGGGCGAAGGGCGACTCATCAAACCGCGCGTCATCAAACCCGATGCAGAAGGTCTTAATTGGCGTCGGGGAATACCGCCCCATGAGGCTGACGATCGTGCTGGAATCAAGCCCCCCGGATAGGAAGGCCCCGAACGGGACGTCGCAACGCATACGGATGCGCACCGCGTCGGCCAGGATTTCGGTGAATTCCGCCACGGCCTCCTCCTCCGAGACGTCCTCCCGGATGCGCGGCTGCAGCTGCCACCACGCCACTTCGGAACGGCGGCCGTCGGCATGAATCTTCATGTGCCCACCCGGCGAAAGGTGGCGGACGTTTCGGTAGATCGTACGCGGCGGAGGTACGTAATTGCAGGTCAGCAGGGCATCCAGGCTGATGACATCGACTTCGGCCGGGATGTCGCAATCGAGCAAAGCCTTGATCTCCGAGCCGAAGACGAGCCGTCGCTCATCCGCGTAATAATACAGCGGCTTGACCCCCGCCCGATCGCGAAAGAGATGCAGCAGATCCTTGCGCCGATCGATTATGGCGATCGCAAACATGCCGTTCAACCGCTTCACAAAATCGTCCCCCCAGCATTCGTAGGCCCGCAGGATCACCTCGGTGTCGCTGTGCGTTGCGCAAGGATAGCCCAGGTCGGCCAGTTCCGCGGCCAGCTCGATGTAGTTGAAGATTTCCCCGTTCTGGACCACAATCACCTGCCGGTCCGCGGAGTAGAACGGCTGCTTCCCGGCATCGATATCGATGATCGCGAGGCGACGGTTACCCACCGCGAACACACCGGCGGCATGCCAGCCCTCGCCGTCCGGGCCGCGATGCCGCAATGTCCGCGCCATCCGTGGCATGGCATCCTGTGGAAGGGATTTCCCGTCGAACGCTACGTAGCCGAAAATTCCGCACATTTGATTGAAGGGTGTTTGATGCTTGAGGATCAGGCGGGCGGAACGGCGCGACCGGAGTCCAAACGGGCGATCCGGTCCTTCAGTTCGCCGTTCATGCGCACGAGTTGTTGCGGAGCGGAGGATTGCAGCTGCAGCCACGCCCGGCGGATGGCCGCGACTTCCTCGGCAGCATTCACCGCGGCAGTGAATTCGGCCAGAGTCTTGCTGCGCATATGGAAGGCCCGCGAAAGAATGACGCTGGTTGAGCCAAGCCGCACATGCTCAGCGAGCAGGAGTCCCGCGGGAACCGGCTGCGGAGCCGAGAGCCGGCCGAGCCCCCCGAAGCCAAATGGAATCTCCCGGGCGGAGATTTGGCGTACGAAATCCTCCAGCAACCCGTTCAGCAGCACGCTGAAGATCGAAGGCAGGCCCAGCGACAGGCGCAGATCATTGAGGCCGACGTAGATTTCCGTCAGCCCTGGAGCATCGGCCCATTCCGCGAAGCAGGCGACCGCCTCCTTCGTTTCCACCAGCGGAATGAATGCGGCACGGCCGTTGACCAGCGCAGCAATCTGGCGGACCTCGGCGGCGCGCCGGAACATGGGCAGCATGATCGCGTTGGCCCCCGCGGCCAGCACGGCGTCGATCTCCGCCTGACTCCCCGCGTGCAGCGGGTTGATCCGGCCCAGAATATAAGCCTGGGGAAGACGCGCCCGGATGGCGGCGATATCGCCGGTCGTATGAGCGTTGATCGGAGTATCCAGTCCCGCCTGACGCTCGCGTTTGCCATGAATCTCCAAGTCCACGAAGATCCGGTCTACCCCGGCACCGACCGCATGCTCCGCGATCGCGGGGTCATTGGTGATGAGGTAGAGACTCAGGTGCCTAGCGACGGTATGGTTAGTCTTCAATCGACCGGTAATCCTGGGGGTTGCTTGCGACCATCTCCGCGATCCTGAAATCCCACTCGGTGTCTATGTCCAAGGCCTCGTGTGGCGGCTCGATCACCACCGGAACGGCCTGGGCGCCAACGAAGGTACGCCCCGTGCGGAGCACCTCCGGGGCGATGACATACAGACTTCCGGTTGGGAAAAAAACCTGCGGTAGATCCTGGGAGCGGGTCTCAAGACCGTTGCCCGGAGTGTAACGCACGAGGCGCCCGCCTTCAAGCCGCAGCGCCCACTCTGGATGCACATGAAGCCGGGCCACCCCTAGGACCGGGAATTGCGGGTTGTCCGAAAACAACCCGATGCCTTGCCGGATCGTCCGCGGCGTCCGGAAGGGAGAGGTCGGCTGCAGCAGCAAAAGGCCGTCGACCTTCCCATGGGCGTTTTCATACCAATCCAAGGCATGGAGCGCGACATCCACGGAAGTGGCGGTGTCAGTGGCAAGTTCCGCCGGCCGCAGCCAGGGGACCTGGCCGCCTGCCGCCTTCGCCACCGCCGCAATCTGCGGATCATCCGTGGAAATCAGCACCGCGCAGATCTCTCCTATGCCCTTGGCGGCTTCGATGGACCAGGCAATCATGGGTTTGCCGCCCAACAGCCGGGTATTTTTCCCTGGCAATCTTTTCGACCCCCCGCGCGCCGGAATCAAGGCCAGGATCTTCATTGCGACACGAAACTCCGCAGGATGCGCAATCCGACCTGCCCGCTCTTTTCGGGATGGAACTGGCAGCCGACGATCCGATCCCGGCGGATGACCGCCGGAAGGAAATGCCCGCCATAGACGCAATCGGCCAGCCGGTGCGTGTCGTCGGAGGGGACCGCCATGAACGAATGCACAAAATAAGCCGCTTCGCCCTCGCGTACATCGCCGAGCAGGGAGTCCCCCCAACCAGAGCCGCCTCGGGACGGAACCAGCGCATTCCACCCGATGTGAGGGATCTTGTGTGGTTCCCCATTCAAGGCCTTGTGCGGCACAGGAATCACCCGCCCGGAAATCAAACCCAGGCCCCGGCTGAGCCCGAACTCTTCGCTTTCGTCCAGCAGCATCTGCATGCCAAGGCAGATACCAAGCAACGGAATCCGGCGACGGGCGACTTCCTTGACCACGGTCACCAAGCCGAGCCGGTCCAAAGCCAACATAGCATCGCCAAAGGCTCCCACGCCGGGCAAAACCACCCGGTCGGAGCGAAGTATCTGCTCCGGATCGGAGGTGATGATGGTTTTAGCCCTACAGTGCTCAAAGCCCCGCTGCACGCTGAGCAGGTTGCCGACTCCATAGTCGATGATAGTGACTTCAGAAACACTCATAGGATCTGACGCTGAGTCCAGCCGCCTGGGCCGTGGCCCGTATTTTCAAAAGATCAGAACGGTTATAATGTAGAATATCGGCCATCGCAACCGCATCGGCGCCCCCCTCAAGAACGACTTTCACCAAGTCGGCATCCTTGCCCATGCCACCACTGGCGATCACCGGTACATTAACCTCGGTGGTTACCGCCTTGACGAGTGCAGAGTCAAATCCCTTGCGTGTGCCTTCCCGATCTATCGACGTCAGCAGAATTTCTCCAGCCCCCATCTGTACACCCCGCTTGACCCATTCGATAACGTCCAGTCCGGTCTTTTCCCGGCCGTTGTCGGTGTATACCTCCCATCTGTCCGCACCGATCTGTTTAGCTTCTATTGAGAGGACCATACATTGGCTGCCAAATCGGCGGGCAATGTCACTGATGAGCTGGGGATTGGCAACGGCCGCTGTGTTGATCGCCACCTTGTCCGCTCCGCAGCGCAGGATCTCCGTCGCATCCGCGACAGACCGAATACCCCCACCCACCGTCATCGGCACAAAGATATCCTTGGCCGCGGCTCGCACGATCTCGCCTAGGTGATTGCGGCCATACAAGCTGGCGACACAATCCATGTATATCAGCTCATCGACTCCCTGGGCATAATATTTCAAGGCGTACTCATTCGGAACCCCGATCACACGCAGGCCTTCCAAATGGATGCCTTTGATAAGGTTGGGGCCCTTGATGTCGAGACGGGCGATTAAACGAATGCTTCTCACGGCCGGCGGATCACTTTGTTTCGTGCCAGACCGCGTGCTTCAGTTTCCATTTTCCGTCGGCCTTGACCCACAGGTGAGGCGAACGAAACCGGTCCACTGTCTCCCAGAATTGCTCCTCCGTGATGTCAATGTACTCAAGGAACTCCTTGTAGTACTTGTTGGGGAACTCCTGGTCGTACTTCCTGACGAGATTAACGCCCTCCTCCCGGGTAATCTTGTGGTTACGAATCTCTTGGGCGGCATCATACGTGGCCCGGCCGATGCCGAATTTCACCAAGGTGGTGAAATAGTGGAACATGTCGATCTGGTCATCGATGCTGCTGTACTTCGAATAGGTGCCTTCGGTGCGTTCGGAATTCGCCTGGAATCCGGTGTTCTCTACGGCGTAGTAATAGCATTCCTGTGGATCCCATTTCAAATAGTATCCCAGATAGTGCACCTCCACTCCACGCTCCTCAAGATACGCCGCATCCGGTGCTATATAGGGCGCAAAATCGTTTAACGTGAAGCGTTTCTCTGCCACTATGTCCTTCACCTTTCTCCCCCCCAAGATCATTTCCTCGGGATTTCCGACCGAGAAGAACTTGCGATCCATCGTCGGTTTGTAGTTTTCCTCGGAGGCATTGCCGTACTCGGCTTGGTTTTCGCCGTACATCACCAATTTCACGCCGAACTTGGCGGCCATGAGGGGGCCGATGATCCTCTGCCCCACGATGAACGGCTGGAACGGATGCAGCAGGTTGAGGAATGCCTGTTGCGTCAGGTAGCGATGAAGCCGGCCATTCGGGGTGAACAGGATGTTGTCGAGGCCTCCGACGTGGGTCCAGCTCTCGAAGTTCTTCCAGCCAATCTGGGTGTATTTGTGCGGCGCCCACGTGACCGTGAGTGGATTCATCCCGTACTTGTATTTGAGGATATGAGAAGTGTAGGCGCTGTCCTTACCGCCACTCCCGGGCACGATCACGTCGTAGCCGCCATCGTTGCGCCGGTGCTGATCCAGGAGCGCCTTGAGCGCATGATCGCGCTTGCCCCAGTCGATCTGGGCTTCCTTCACATCATGATAACGGCAGGCATCGCATACACCATCCGCCCCAATTCCGATAGTGGCCTTCTTGTCTTCATGCCGGTGCTTGAACTCGACCGACGAACTCGGACGCTGATTTGAAATCACGCAGCGTTTGCAGAAAACAACATCCTCAGGCAGGCCAAAAAACGCTTTAGTCATTGGTGTTCAGGAATTAATTATAAATTTAAGGGTGGTGTGAAAATCGCGCCTAAATCAATTGCGGGAGATAGCCCGGCATGCACACCCAAATCCGATATCGAATCAATAGCGGATATACGGCGAGGGGGCTTATTTGATGATTTCAAGTTTCGCGAAGTGCGCCCGCGCCTTCTGCAGGTCGGATACCGTGCCGATATCATTCCAATATTCATGCACCGGAAACACAGCGACCGGCATCCCCTCCCGGAGGCAGGCGTCGATCAAATCGGTCATGTTGACAAACTTGTCCGCCGGCAGCCGGCGCAGGGCTTCGGGAGAAACGGCGTAGATCCCGGCATTGCAGAGGAAGCGCTCCGACGGCTTTTCCACCAACTCCCTTACAAGGTGTCCCTCGGATTTGATGACGCCGTAAGGGATGTCAACTTTGTGGTCGATGGCGGCGATGGTGATGGTCGCATCGTGACTGGCGTGGAAGGAGTGCAGGCTCGCGAAGTCGGACGTGGTGAGGATGTCCCCGTTCATCACGATGATCGGGCCGCTCGGCACTTCCGGCAGCAGGGTAAGCGCCCCGGCCGTGCCCAGCTTCACGGTTTCGCGAAGGTACCGGATCTCAATGCCAAAGCCCTGGCCGTCCTTGAAGTAGTCTTCGATGACATGGCTCAGATAATTGACCGAAAGATACGCCCGCTCGATCCCGGCTTGAGCCAGCCGGCGGATCTGCCGTTCCAGCAACGGGACTCCCCCGATCTCAACCATAGGCTTGGGAATCGATGCCGTCAGCGGCCGCAACCGCGTCCCCTCGCCGCCCGCCATGATCACCGCGAAGGCGAAACTGGAACCGGTGGCGGACTGTTCTTCCTCCTCGAGATCCAGCAGGTGCACCATGCGCACGAACTTCCCCTCCTTATCGAGCAGCGGGATGGCCAGGACATTCCCACGGCGCATCATGTCTTTGAGATAACCGGCACCGAACCCGTCCTCCGCCACCACTGGATTCTGATTCATCGCCTTCGACACAGGGGATTCCAGGCTTCCGCCGGCCAGCAAATGCCTGCGGATGTCGCCATCGGTGAGCGTGCCGCGCAAGCGACCATCCTCAGTGACGACCACCGCCATCCGGCGACGATTCACCTCGATGGCGCGTACGGCTTCAATCAACAAGGCCTCGGGACGTAAGGGTGCTTCGCTCATCGGAACCATCCATCACGCGATTCACCTCGCAACGTCATACGCTTGCGAAGCAAATTCTTATCCAAGGCCACCTTCGCCAGCACCTCGGCGATTTTCGGACCGGCATCCCCCAGCCAATAGGGATTGGGCGCCGTACGGCAGACTTCCCGGAATGGCTCGTCAAACAGGCACTTCCGTACACCTTGCCTGATTTCCTCCGCTTGGTACGCGACGTCCACGACATTCTGCCCGCGCAACCGCCCTTCCTGCCTTGAGCCGATATTGACCGTGGGGCAGCCAAAGGCCGGGGTTTCCTTGAGGCCGGAGGAGGAATTGCCGACGCACGCTACCCGCATCCCAGGAACCTTCGCAAGGGAGAGGACCCCGTGATAGAGGTACCGGCCGAGGGACCGGTGCACGCTGGTACCCTCGATCCTGCGGGCGCCAAAGGCGTCGAGTTCCTGTATGATCGCCCGCCCGCCCGCATCGTTGTTCGGATATGTCAGGACAACCTGCACCCCCTCGCCTGCCAGTTGCTCAATCGCCCGCAGCGAAGGCATCAACTGCGACGATGCCTGGTCAAACTCGGTCGTGACCGAGTGCTGCGTGAAAAGCACGATTGGCCGGGCCAGGTCGAGACCCAAGCGTGCCTGAATTTCGGAGGGCTTCGCGTACCTGCCTTCGGAAATAAGATCGATCGCCGGGAAGCCCACGGTATGAACCCGCCAAGACTCCTCACCCATGGCCAGAATCCGGTTGGTCGCCTGTTGGTTCGTCGTGAAATGCAGATGGGCAAGCTTGGTCATGGCATGCCTGACCGAATCGTCCAAAGCCCCTCCTTCGGTGAGATCCCCGCCTTCCACGTGGGCGGTCGGGATATTCATCTGGCTCGCGGCAATCACCGCGGCCAAGCCCTCGAACCTGTCCGCATAGACGACCGTCAGGTCGGGCTTTATCTTCGCAAAGGCCTGGCTGATAGCCAGCACTCCCGAACCGATGGCCTGGGCCGTGGCAAACAGGGAAGCCGCATCCATGTCGATTTTAACTTCGGCATCCACCCGGAATCCATCGGTTTGGATTTCCTGCAAAGTGCTTCCGAAGTTCGGATCCAAATGGGCGCCAGACACCAACAGCCTGTACTCCAGCTCCGGATGCCGATCCACCGCCCGGATAATGGGATACTGCAGGCCATATTCAGCTCGGTTGCCCGTGAAAATAGCAATGACTCGTTTTTTCATTCAGGTGATAAGCGGTCTTTAATGAGTCTTTCCAAACCTGTCTTCAAGTGTGTAGTCGGACACCATCCCAGTGCCCGCGTTGTTTCCCGTATATCAAGGGCGAGACAGGACGACCGACCGCTTGACTTGGTGCACTGGACGGGGCGATCGGCTTCGCCGCCGGCGGCCAGGGCCATGCGCGCCACCTCCCCGATCGAGTAAGCCGCGCCACTCCCAAGGTTTAGTGTGCCGTCAAAATCACTGGTAATCGCCGCACTCATGGCGGAGACCACATCGTCAATCCAGAGAAAATCCCTGATCGGCCCGGCATCCCAAACGCATAGTGCGCCCGTCCCCGGTATCTGCCGGAGAATGGTGCTTATGACATTATTGGCGCTCATGCCCGGGCCGTAGATATTCGACAGGCGTAGGACCAGGTTCCCCTGGCGCTGCAACACGAGGCGTTCGCATTGCCACTTGGTCCTGGAGTACTCATCCACCAGTTGCACATGGTCCGCCGGGTCATGCGCCTTGGATTCCGCATCTCCGTACAAGACTGAAGAAGAGGCATAGATCACGCGCTGGAAGGGCTTATGGAGCAATGCCTCCATGGTTTGAAGCGCTCGCGCGCTTACCGCCGATCCCGCTGCATTGACCCGGCCACGATCACTGTCTTCCGCAAGGTGTATCAATACGTCAGCCGAGGGTGCGTCCCGGTAATCAGACACCTGGCGCCACCCACCACCGGGCCGGCGGGCGACCGGCACGACTTCCATTCCGGCCGATCTCAAGGCCGCCGACAAGGCTTGCCCGATAAATCCGGAAGCCCCGGTTACGACAACGCTCCGATTCATTCGTGCAATCGCGCCCTCCAATCAGGTCACGTCTTCCCGTCGCAGTTGTAAGCCTTTGCGAATGGGTCGCCTGGCTGTCCGGCCGAGAAGATTAGGATAATCGGGTACGGAAAAGTCCCCGCCGCCCGGGCGCTTAAGCCAGATATTCTCATCCGATAATTTCTCGCCCGCCGGGATGTCGCGAATCGCCACCACGGACGCGAATGCAAAGGCGATGGTCGGGGCCTCGGCGTCCACCGGCCCCTTGTCCCCACCGCGGGCTTCGAACAAGATGCGCGACCCTTCGATCAGGCTGCGCAGCGCCGCTGGATCCATCGAGCAAACGATATCCGGCCCCGGGCGGTCCATTCGGTCGGTGAAATGACGTTCGAGGATGCACCCCCCAAGGGCCACCGCCCCAAGGCAGGGATAGTTGGAGGTAGTGTGGTCCGACAACCCGACGACGGCATCGGGAAACGACGCTTGCAGCGCCTGCATTGCGGCTAGACGGACCAACCGGGGCGGCGTCGGGTAGACATTGGTGCAATGCAGTAGGGCGAACGGCACCCTAGCCTTGCGCAGAATGTCGACGGATGGACGCACAGTCTCGATCGAATTCATACCAGTGCTCAGGATGACCGGCTTCCCCATGCGGGCGATCAGCTGGATGAGGGGATAATTGTTGCATTCCCCCGATCCGACCTTGATTGCCGGCACGTCGAACTTGGCCAGCCTGAGCGCCGCCGCCCGGGAAAATGGCGTGCTGATGAAAATGGCCTTTCGAGACTGCACATGCTGCATCAGCTGGAATTCCTCCGCCTCCGACAGCGCGCAGCCCTGCATGATGTCATAGATTGAAATGCTGGCGTTGCCCGGAATCACCGACTTGGCCTCCTCCGACATCTCGTCCTCGATGATGTGGGTTTGGTGCTTGATTATCTCCGCCCCGGCATCGATCGCCGCATCCGCCATCGTGATGGCTAGGTCGATCGACCCTTCGTGGTTGATGCCGATTTCGGCGATCACCACCGGGGGATGATGGTAGCCAATGGATCGGCCGGCGATCTTGAACTCGGCGCAGCTGGGAGTGTTCATGGGATAAACGGCTGGTTCAGATGTTGTAGATATCGGCCTTGTATTCCCGCAGGTTGTCTTCCTGGGTGAACCATGCGACGGTTTCCGCCAGCCCGCGCTTGAATCCCTCTCGCCCGCCGTAACCAGGGGTCCAGCCAAACAGTCTCGCCGCCTTGGCGTTGTCGGCCCAGAGACGGTTGACCTCGGAGTTCTCCGGCCGCAAACGCACCTCGTCGGTCACGATGTCGATCTTCGTGTTCATAGTCTCGGCGATGAGCTTGGCGGTCTCGCCGATTGAAACCTCGAAATTGCTGCCGATGTTCACCACCTCGCCCACTCCCTGGGTGGAATCCAGCGCAGCGATGAACCCGCGCACCGTGTCCTGCACATAATTGAAATCGCGCGTCGGAGTCACTGCCCCGAGCTTGATGACCCGTTGCCCCTTGGCGATCTGCGTGATGATGGTGGGAATCACCGCGCGCGCCGATTGGCGCGGACCGTAGGTGTTGAAGGGGCGCACGGTCACCACCGGCAGCCCAAAGGATGTGTAATAGGAATAGGCCAGCTGATCTGCTCCGATCTTGGAAGCGGAGTAAGGGGACTGGCCTTGCAGAGGGTGCTCCTCCGTGATGGGCACGAATTTCGCCGTGCCATATACTTCACTGGTGGAGGTATGGACGACACGCTTGACTCCCAGGTCCCGGGCCGCCTGCAGCACGTTCAAGGTGCCGTTCACATTGGTGTCCACGTAGGTGTGCGGCGAGTGGTACGAATACGGGATGGCGATCAGGGCGGCGAGATGGAGCACCGCATCACATCCCGCCATGGCCGCCTTGACCCCGTTGGGATCACGCACGTCACCGGCAAAAACCTCGATATTCTGCCTAATATCCGCCCCGCAATGATCCAACCATCCCCAAGAGTTGAAGGAGTTGTAGAGCACGAAGGCTTTGACCTTACGCCCTTGGCGCACGAGAGCTTCAGTGAGGTGCGACCCGATAAAGCCGTCGGCCCCAGTGACGAGAATTTTTGCGTTGGCGGTTGTTTGATTCATAACTCGCTAGGTTTGATGTATGTAATGGCAATAAACCTTGCACCGTAGCAAGCACGCCATGCAGGACGGAAGGAGGCTGCCTGCATCCAACTGAAGCCAGCTCGATAACTCCGCCGCTGCGATGCAGGCACAACTTCGTCCCGTCGCTTCCCAGCGGGAAGAAACCGCATGACGATACTCTTTCCGTGGAATCACTGACGTGGAATATTGAGCATAGTTCGGACCACTGGAAGCACCCGGCCAAGTTGCTTGTGCCAGATCTCCAATTGCTTGATCCGATCCATCTGAAAATCACTCCGACCGCCGCGGCTGTTCTGGGCATGCTGCTTGAGACGGGCGACGGCTCCCTTGGTCTCTTTTGCGAGCGGCTGGATCTTTTCCTTAATAAGCCCGCTCGCGAGACGGCGCAGCCCTAACTCGGGCTCGAAATATTCCCTACGACCACCGTCCATCGGCCCACGGTTCACCGTTTTCACCGCCCCGCTCTGACGCAAGAAGGCCAACCCCTGACTAACGGAGCCTTTGCTCATACCTAGCTTCGCGACAATCTCGGCAAAACATAGCGGCTCGGGCGAGGCAAAGAGCAGCCCGTAGATCGCTCCGACCGAATTAGGCGCCCCCAGGACGTGCAGGAAACTCGCAAAGAGCGCGACGCACTCCTGCTCAAAGGCCGGATCTGACTCCGCCTTGGCTTCCGCAACTGTCGGGCTGGTCTTCAACCCAGCGAGCTGAACCTCGCGGCGCTTCTTGTTCAAGAAAATTTGAACCATAGGCCAAGGCGCGCTACGCGCGCCAGTTGAAGTGGGACACTGTTCCATCATGCTCGCTCGACATGTGTTTGTCCGACGTTCTTGGACATTCGTCCAAAACGTAGGCAAAAGTTTAAGTTGAAGTCCCCGCCTTCCGCATTCGGCGTTCTGACGTAAAAAGTTCGGCGTTCGACATTCTTCCCACTGTGTTCTCCGCAACCTCCTTGCCCGATAATCCCGGTTTGATCCGTTTGATCTGTGGTTCAACCGTCCGGGGGCGATGCCCTGACTGATGATCTGCATCCCTTCTGGATCCCTTCTACATCCTTGCTGGATCCTTTCTAGATCCTTTCTAGTCCCCAGTCGCTAGGGCGAGTTTTTAAACCCTTCAAACTCTCGAAACCCGTCATCCTGAGCGAAGTGAAGGATCCAAGATGATGTCCGCTGGCGATAATGCTGCTGGATCCTTCGCCAGGCTCAGGATGACGGTAGGGACGTTGGATGACGATCGAATCCAGATAGGTTCTGGTCAGGTCCTCAGTTTCTGAGAGACGTCCAAGGGTTGAAGACGCCCCTAGTCAGCCTTCAAACTTACACTTCCACTTAAAACTTAAACGGGTGCGCCTTGGCGCCTCCTGCGCCGCGACCCCTCCAAGTCACATCCGACAATCCGGGATTGAACCGCCTCCATTCCCGCTTCATGGATGCTGGACGCTAGTTCCTAGTTCCTAGTTCCTAGTTTCTAGTCCCTAGTCCCTAGTCCCTAGTTCCTAGTTTCTAGTCCCTAGTCGCTAGTCGCTAGTCGCTAGTTCCTAGTCCCTAGCCAGCCTGCAACATAAACTTCAGAATTAATCTGGCGCGCGCCGCGCGCCCTTCCCATGACGAATCCCCCCGACTCCCGCCCCTACCCCGATGACGATGCGATTGATATCGCCGAATTGATTGCCCGTGTGCGCAAGGGTCTGGCCGTTACCGTGGGGCTGGGGGCACTTGGACTGGGACTGGCAGCCGCGATTTTCGCCGCCGCGGGCGGATTCCTCAGTGTGACGACCTCCACTCGGGTCGTGTTCAGTTTCACGGGCTTCGAGAAAGGCGAATACCCCGACAAGTCCAAGTTCTCTGCCGACGACCTCCGCTCGCCTGAGATCATTGCCGAGGCCCTGAAACGCAAAGGGCTCGAAGCCACCGACGAGACCCAGGCCAAGGTGCGGGCCGCCCTGAGCATCGAGGGCATCATTCCCGACAGCGTCATCAAGGAGCGCGACAAGCAGCGCGCGGCGGGCCAGACGCCCCGCGTCTATGTCCCCGATGAGTATTCCCTCAGCCTCACCCTGCCCCGCCGCTTCCCGCTCAGCCCGGACCAGCGCGAGAGCCTGTTGGGCGAAATCGTCAGCATCTACCAGGAAAAGTTCACCCGCACTTACGTCGCCCTGCCCCTCGGGATGGGCAAGGCCTTCGAGTCCCTCGCGGGAGCCGATTTCTACGACTACGATCTGGTCCTCAACCGCGAGAGTCAGAACATCAACGCGTTCCTGGGCCAGATGTCCGAGACGGCGCGGGCTTTCCGCTCCCCGCGGACCAACCTGACTTTCAGCGACCTCCACAAGCAGAGCCAGCTCTTCACCCAGATCCGCCTGAACGAGGTGCTCGGCCTGATCCGCCGCGACGGCCTCTCCCGCGACCGCCAGCTCGCCCTGGTCAAGATGGACTATTATCTCAAAACCCTGAGCGACGAGCAGCTGCGGGCCGTGGAAGAGGAGAAAGTCGTGCACGACCTCCTCAAGCAGGCGCAGGAGCGCGAACAGAAACTGGCCATCGGGGTAAAATCCCAGTCCGCCCAGCAGCGCAATGACGGCCTGGTCGTGGACCAGGGCCTGGTGGACTCGCTGCTCGCCAACGATGCCTACAACTTCCTCGTCCGGCAGGCCCTCGACGCGAGCCTCAAGACCCGCCGCATCCAGTCGGAAAAGGCCATCCTGCAGGAGCGCCGTGACACCATGGAGTCCTTCATCAAGAGCAACGCCTCGGCCCAACAGAACGCCCTGGCGCAATTCGAGAAGTCCCTCGCGGACCTCCGCAAGGTGTATGACGACCTGATGCAGAATCTTCGTCTCACCTACGAAGATTACCAGAAGCAACAGTATGCCGACGCCATCCGCGTGAGCATGCAGGCCAGGACCGGCAGCTTCTACCGCAGCCTCGCCATGGCCGGCATCGCCGGCCTCGGCATCGGCGGCGCCCTCGGCCTCGGCCTGAGCCTGTTGGGTATTACCGGCGCGAAGCGGCGGTAGAGGAATACGAAACCTGAGAGCTGAATACTGAGACCTGAAGTTGGAACCGGTGGCGGCGAGTCACCACCTCAGGTTTCAGGTCTCACGTTTCAGATTTCAGATTTCGCTTCTCCGAGCGCCGATCTGAGGCAGGGGGAACCTTAAAAGTGGCCATTTCCTGGATCAGCCACCGCAGGGATCCTGTTAACGTCGATCATGACCATTAACGAAGAAAGAAAAGCCGCGATGCGCAGACGAACAAAGGCATTCGCGAGTGCTGTGGTGAGATTTTATATCTCCATCGACAAACAGCGGGAGGAGCTAAGGGTGCTGGGCAAACAATTGCTGAGGTCCGGGACTTCCGTAGCCGCCAATTATCGGGAAGACTCCAGGGCCCGGAGTCGCGATGAGTTCATCGCGAAGATCGAATTATGCACCCAGGAGGCTGATGAATCCCAGCTTTGGCTGGAACTATTGCGCGATGACTGCGGCATATCTGCAGACATCGTGAACCCTCTTTGGAAAGAAGCCGACGAATTGATCTCGATCTTTGTCGCCATGGCCAAAACGGCAAAAGAACACACCTAGCCCGGATATTTCACCCCAATGAAAAACGTTGAATCAGAAATATCCGTTTTGCCTCCGACAAATGCGACTTCGTCGCGGTTAGCCCCGACAAGGTCGGCCCGACAGGGCGCCTATTCCTCACCTCTGGGTGTGAAATAGGCGGGCTATCCTGATATCTTGGCTTCAGCTCTCAGGTTTCACCCCTCAGGTCTCAGCTTTCAGATTTCAGATCTCAGGTCTCAGATCTCAGATCTCAAGTCTCAGCTCTCAGGTCTCAGATCTCAGGTCTCCGCCACAGGCTTCCTCTACAGGTTCTCCTTCCTTGCCCCCTTCTCCCTTCTGCTTTCTCCTCGGCAAAACCCATGCCCGAGCCCATCCCGCCCACTCCACCACCCGAGCCCAGCTGGCTCGCGCCATCGTGGGGGCGTTTGGCTTTGGCGGCGGTCGTGGCGGTCATCGGCTTCTTGCTCCCGCAGGAGGTCCCGCTCGAGTGGTATCCGCTCAACAATCCGGGCACGGACATCAATTACCTGGAAATTTCCTGCGCCAGCAACGTCAACGGCGAGGTGATCATCCGCTATGATGTGAACCGGTTCGGCAACCGGCCGTTCGACAACATCACGATCCCGATCTCGCCGACGACCCAGACCTTCACCTACACCTTCCCCCTGCCCGATCTGCCGATCGTGGAACTGCGGATCCAGCCGCCCAAGGACGGCGAACTGACCATCCGCCAGATGCGCATCATCAACCGCCGCAACGAGGAGATCCGCCGCTTCACCCGCGACCTGTTCCGGGCCGAGCGCGACATCGCCGGCATCGAGCCGTTGCCCGAGGGCTGGAAAATAATCTCCGCTCCGGGCGCCAGCGCGCCCTCCACCCGGATCGAGCTGTTCTCCCACCTCGTCCCGGTGGGCATGAACCACCGCAACCTGCTGCGCTGCCTGCTCTCCACCGGCTACCTCGCGGGCATGCTCTTCATCCTGCTCATGGCCGTGCTGACCGCGACTTGGCGGCCCCGCGGGTGGCGAGACTTCTTCCTGCATGCGGGCTTCATGGCGGGTCTGGCCGTACTCTTTGCCCCGGTCGGCAACCGCGGCCTCATCCGCAACTCCTATCACTTCTCCCGCTACGTCGCCCCGGTGCTCCCGCCCGGTCTCAAGCTGGAAATGGATCTCACCACCGAACACTCCGCCCTGCAGGCCCAGATTTTCTGGGATCTCGGCGCCGGTCTGAGCGAGGCGGACAGCACGCGCGCCCAACCTGAACCCCATGCCAACCAGCAAACCCTGCGCTTCGTCCTGCCTGATCGCCCGATCCAGGGCCTGCGCTTCGATCCCCTGAACGGCGCCACCAAGATGGTGGTCCGTGGCGTCCGGCTGGTGGATGTCGGCCAACGCACCCGTCTGGTGCTGCCCCTCGATCTCTTCACGTCCGTTCGCGAAATCTCCCGGCTGGAAGTGAAGGACGACCAGCTCTTCATCGAAACCACCCCCGACGCCACCGATCCCATCCTCGGCCTGAAACCGGAAGCTCTCGCGCAGATCAATGCGGCGCTCGGCGCGACCGCGACGGAGTCGCGTCGCCAGGCACCGCGCTAGCCGGTGGACAGAAGAGGGTGGACGAGTGCAGAATCCTGATGGCTGAAACCTGAGAGCTGAGCTCAAGCCGTTGAAACGACGCCCCAAAGGAGAACCGTATCGACCATACGGTGGCGCGCGTTGCCCGTTCGACGAGCTCAGGGCCTTGAGCCTGCCGAAACGGCTCCCCAACGCGCTGAGGATGTCCGCTGCGCAGAAAGCGCCCTGAGGAGCAGGTCGCTCCACCTCGGCTGCCTGAACCCGGCTGAGAACTGAAGTGCTTTGGCAGCACGGGCCGGCACCTCAGGTTTCAGGTCTCAAGTTTCAGGTCTCCCCCTCCGGCTTCCTGCCTCCCTCCACCGTCCGACCGGCTACTGTCCGACGGTCCACCTTCCCTCCTCCCTTTTCCCTCCTCCCTCCTCCCGCCTCCGCCTTCACTCTCCCACAACCGGCCACCGTCTCACTGTCCACTGCTCTCCGGTCTCCCTTCTCCCTCCTCCCTCCTCCCTTCTCCCGCGCTTCGCGCGCCCCTCTCCATCCTTGCCCCCTTCTCCCTCCTCCCTTCTCCTGACGCCGTCATGCCTTCTGCCGAGGAATCCCCCTCCGAGACCGTCATCTCCCTGCACGGCGTCACCAAGACCTACACCATCTGGGACGACCCGGCCGCGCGCCTGATGGCGCCGCTGCGCCGGCTCTGGTCGGGCGGCAAACCGGCGGCGGCGACCCGCCAGTTCACCGCCGTGAAGGCAATCTCCCTCGCCATCACCCGCGGCGAGTGCCTCGGCATCATCGGCCGCAACGGCGCGGGCAAGAGCACCCTCCTCCAGATGATCGCCGGCACGGTCCAGCCCTCGACCGGCACCATCGCCGTCCACGGCCGCGTGGCCGCCCTGCTGGAGCTGGGCAGCGGTTTCAATCCTGACTTCACCGGCCGTGAAAACATCCACCTCAACGCCGCAATCCTCGGCCTGACCAAGCCGGAGATTGCCCAGAAATTCGACGCCATCGTCGCCTACTCGGGCATCGGCGAATTCATCGACCAGCCGGTCCGCACCTACTCCAGCGGCATGACGCTGCGGCTGGCGTTCGCCGTGTGTGTGCACGTGGACGCCGACATCCTCATTATCGACGAGGCCCTCGCGGTCGGCGATGCCCGGTTCCAATTCAAGTGCCACGCCACGCTCGAGCAAATGCTCAAGGAAGGCCGCACGATCATCTTCGTCTCCCACGACACCAACGCGGTGAAACGCATGTGCCGCACCGCCGTCCTGCTCGAGCGCGGCGAGGTGCTGCTCAAGGGCTCGCCCAACGACGTCACCAACATCTACACGAAGCTCATCACCAGCCCGCACGGCGTGGAAGCGATTCGCGACGACCTCGCCGCGCTGCGGCAGCGAACGGAGACCGGAGAAGGGAGACCGCACTCCGGAGAAGCAATCGACGGGACTAATTCTTCCGAATCAGCCGGTGCCCAGCCTCCCGCCTCCAGCCTCCCCGCTCCGGCTTCCCTCCTCGCCTCCGACCTCGCGGCGTCGGCCTCGGAAAACCTCCTCACCGAGGAACGCTCCCACCAACAAATCTCCGACAAGGAATACGCCTATGGCGGCGAAATGGGCCGGATCGAGACCGTCACGCTGACCGATGCCGACGACCAGCCCCGCCTCGCCTTCCCTGCGGGCAGTCGGATCCGCGTGCGCCTGTCATGCTTGGCCGCCCAAACCATCCCCGATCCCATCTACGCCCTCACGATCAAGGATGTCCGCGGCCAGGAAATCTACGGCACCAACACCTATTTCCAAAACCAGTCCCCGCCCTCCGTCCCACCCGGGGGCCGGGTCGAGGTCCGCTTCGAGGTGCAGCTCAACGTGCAGGCCGGCGTCTATTTCATCTCCCTCGGCTGGGTGCGGCTGGTGAATGGTGAGGTCCAGGTGATCCACCGCCGCTACGACAGCATTCGGTTCGACGTGATGCCGCGCGACAAATCCTTCGGCCTCGCGCACTGCCCGACGACGATCGAGGTCAAGATGCCGGCGAGCGCCCAACGTCCGGCATGATCGCCTTCGTTCATCGCGACCGCCGTGTCACGCTGGAGGGCGGCCAAACATTCAACGCTCCCCGGGAGGACGGTTTCCGGGACACACCCTCGGCCGACCTGCTCGACTTGATCCGCGAAATCGAAATCGGTCGTCCCTGGCGCGAAGCCGTGCAGGTGCGTTACGCTGCGGCCAAACTTTGGTTGCATCAGATCATCACGTCGCCCCGGCGCACGGCCTTCTTCGCCGACGTGCTCCCGTCGGGGGCCGGGCCGGTGCTCGAGATCGGTGCCGGCTGGGGCCAGATCGCCCGGGTCCTCGCCGCAGAACGCCCGGTCGTTGCCCTCGAGCCCGTGGCCGAGCGCCTCGCTTTCATCCACGCCGCGGCCGGACAGGACGGCGTGCGGTCCCGGCTCGCCAGCATTGGCGCCGACTACTTCGACATTCGCTTCGAAACGCCTTTCGCGATCATCTGCGCCATCGGCGTGCTGGAATGGGTCGGCGCATTCCAACAGCAAACCGACCCACAGGAGCGGCAACGGGAGTTTCTCGTCAAGATCCGGCGGGAACTGGCCCCGGGCGGCTCGCTTGTTCTCGGGATCGAAAACCGGCTCGGCCTGAAATATCTCCTCGGGTGTCCCGACGACCACCTCGGTGTGCCTTACGTCGGCTGCCTGCCCGCTGCCCTCGCCCGCCGGCGGTGGGACGAAGCCGGACACGGCCGGCTGCAGGCCTTCACTTATTCGCAATCGGAACTTCGGGACCTGCTGCAAGCGGCCGGTTTCACCCGGATCGAGTTTTTCGGCGCCTTCCCCGACTACAAACTGCCGGAGCAGATCATCGCCTTCGGTGAGAACGGCGCAAATTTGAATGCCTGGCTCGCCGCCCACGACGTTCCGCCGGAGCACAACGGCTACGACGGCTCTCCTTTGGACACGATGTTTCAGCGCGCTTTGCAGACCCGCTATCGGGCCATGGCGACCGCCGGCGCCGCGCATCCGTTCGCGCCGAGCTTCTTCGTTCGCGCCTCCTGACCGCCCTCCCCATGAGCGCGCCCTCCATCGACGTGATTTTCCCCGAGTTGGTTGCCCGCGGCCTGCTCGCCTCCACGCCGCCGCCGCAAGCCCTGGCTTCCGGCAATGCCGACCGCCGGCCCGATCAAGTACGCACCGGCTGGCGGGCCACCCGGCCCGATGGGACGTCGGTCAAGCTCACGCTCGCCGCTTCCCTGGGCCGTTTGCCGCAGAATCACGCCGCGCTGGCCGCCGCCTGTCCCGCCATCATCCCCCGCCCGTGCTTCCACGAACGGGTGAGCGGCGGCGAAGTGCTCGCGGAGGAATATTTTGCCGGGACGCCGCTGGATGAGGCCGTCAGAACCAGGCTATATACCGACGAGACCATCCTCGTGGCCCTCGCCACTGTTTCGCGTGCGCTCGCCGCAACCGAGCAGCCTTCCAGCGAAGGGGCCCGTCAAGCGGAGTGGCAGCAATGGACCGCAGAACTGCTCGCCCTGCCCAACTGGCAACCGAATGAACGCGCACTGCTGACCGATACGTTGTTGCCCGCGCTCTACTCCGCCCTCACCGCCGCGCCCGCCGCCACCCGGTGGACGAACGGCGATTTTCTTCCGTCCAATCTGCTGGTCGGAGGCGACGGCACCGTCCGGCTGATCGATGCGGAATTTGCGCGCCGCACCCATTTTTTTGCGGAAGACGCGGTGCGTTTCCGCGTGCTGTCCAGTCTCCTGCGCGAGCGTCCCGACCTGGACCTGCCCCACGCCCTGCCCGCCTCCCCAGGCCTCGTTTGGCACCTGTATTTCTGGCTGCGGCAATGGCAGCTGGAGTCCACCCACAACACCGCCGCTTACCTCCAGCGCGTGTCGCCCGCCCGCCTCGGCCTCATCCGCACGCTCGCAGAAAGGCTGCTGAAAATCGAAATGACGGGCTGGTCGGTTTCCCTGACGAAAGTGGAGACCCGCCTGGAGGAAGTCCGCTGGTCCACGGAAAGACCCGGCGTCTTGAGCCTTTCCGGCTGGTGTTTCCCCTTCACCTACCCCGGTCCCCAAGGCGTCGCCGCCATCCAGCGCGACGACGCCCTGTGGACCTGCTCCGGGCTGATCGCCCGCCCCGACGTCCAGCAGCACCACCAGGGCGATGCCCGCGCCCTCTATACCGGGTTCAGCCTCGAACTCGACCGCTCGTGCTTCGCCCAACCGGTCGAACTCTGTGCGGTGGTCGAACAAGGCACGCTGATCCCCTTCCTGACGCTGACCGAGGCGGATCTCCCGCGCGGGGCGCTCGACTGGCGCGACTACCCGGCCTGGGCCGCCCGGCACGATCCCGATCCTCCGGCGCCGGTGCAAGCCGCGGCCCCGGGTCCTCTTTTCTCCGTGCTGTTACCGGTCTACCGACCGCAGGCCACCGACCTCGAAGCCTGTCTTGCGTCGGTCGCTCAGCAGCACCACGGCCACTGGGAACTCTGCGTGGTCGATGACGCCTCGGCTTCCGCCGAGATCACCCGAATCCTGGAAACGGCGGCGGCGCGCGACCCGCGCATCCGGCTCAAGGTCCGAACGGAGAACGGCGGCATCAGTCGCGCCACCAATGATGCCCTCGCGCTGGCCCGCGGTGAATTCATCCTGCTGCTCGATCACGACGACCGGTTGCGACCCCACGCCCTGAGCGAGTTCGCCGCCCGGCTCCGACGTGAACCGGAATGGGATGCGCTTTACTCGGACGAAGACAAAATCACCGCGGACGGCCAGCGCGTGCTGCCCCTGCTCAAGCCGGACTTCTCGCCGGAATTTTTCCGCGGCGTGATGTATGTTGGTCACGCCCTCTGCGTGCGCACGACCGTGGCGCGCGACGTAGGCGGCTTTGATCCGGTCTTCGATGGCGTGCAGGACTTCGAGTTCATGCTGCGCGTGAGCGAGCGCACCCGCCGCATCGGCCACATTCCCCGCATGCTCTACCACTGGCGGCAGGCCGCCGGGTCCAGTGCCTTGTCCGGCAACATCAAGGGCAACATGGACGAGAAGCAGGCGCGCGCCGTGCAAGCCCACCTCCGGCGCATCGGCGATCCGCGGCAGGCCGAACCCGCCGGAGGACACCGGGTGCGGCTGCGCGTCCCGCAGCCTCCGACCCACGAGGTGTTCAGCCAGGATTCCTCCGACAACTTGCCCGCGCGCCTGCGAGCGCTCGCCGAGCGGAGCCAGGCCGAGGTGATCGTCTGCCACACGCCCGACGTGGGGTGGCGCGCGCCGATCGCTCTGGCCGAGCTGGTGGCTCTCGCCGCGTTGCCCGACTCCGGCTGCGTCGCGCCCGTCCTCCTCGCGAAGGAAGGCCTGGTCTATGAGGCCGGGGCCGTGGGCCCCTGCTCCCTGCTGCGCGGTTTCCACGCGGCCAGTGACGGCTACCATGGTTCGCTGCGCTGCAACCGGGAGGTGGATGCCGTTTCCCCGCGTTGCATCGCGATCAAGCGCTCCCTGTTGCTTTCGCTCCAAACCGATGCGACCGCTCCGTGGCTCCCGTTTTTGCGTCAGCTGCGATCTCGCGGACTCTTTCACCGCGTTTGCGCCTCGGCCCAGGTTGAGGTGAATCAATCGTGGCGCGATCCGCAGGCCCCCACACCCGTGCCGGCCCCGGCCGCGCGCGAATTCCACCACCCGCAGTTTTCCCTCGAGGGAGACGGCTATCAACTCGCCGTTCCGCCGGCCGAGACCCCGGTGGGACGAGCTCAGTTGCGCTTCAACCTCGAGCAACCGTCCGACTGGAGCCGTTTGCCGCGCTGCCTCATTGCCCGGGGGTGGTGCTTTTCCGGCGACGGCACGGCCATCCGAAGCGTCCGCCTGCGGGCCGGCGATCGCGTGCTAGTGGGCGTCACCGGACTGCCCCGTCCGGATGTCAAAGCCACGCTGCCCGAGGCTCCCGATGCGAACACCGGCTTCGAAATCCGGGGCGTGCTGCCTGCCGGCAGTTATGCAGTGCAGGTGGAAGCCCAGCTCGGCGACGGGACCTGGCACCCGTTTTTCAATCAGCCCACCACGATCAGCCGGGCCTTGCTGCCGCTTTGGCTGCGGGGCGGGGACTGGCGCGAGCTGATGTTTTTCCAGATGCCGGGACACCCGGTGCATGCCCCTCGGCCGCTGATGGGAGAAAACTTCCCCTCTTCACCGGCCGGCGTTCCGACACCGAAACTCTCCCTGGTCACGCCCTCCTTCAATCACGCGCGATTCCTGTCCGAGACCATGCGCAGCGTGCTCGAGCAATCCGGCGTCGCCTGTGACTACGTCGTGCAGGATGGCGGGTCTTCGGATGGCAGCGCGGCGCTCATCGAGCGCGTAGCTACGGAGGCTGGAGGCCGGAGACCGGAGACCGGAGAGTATATAACAAGTGAATCCGATTCCCTTCTCCAGCCTCCGGCCTCCCGTCTCCCGCCTCCGGCCCGAGCCCGCCTCGTGGCCTGGAGCAGCGAGCCTGACTCCGGCCAGGCCGACGCCATCGCCAAAGCTTTCGCAAAAACAAGCGGCGAGCCCGACGATCTCATGGCGTGGATCAACTCCGACGATTTCTATGTTCCCGGCGCCCTTCGTTATGTGGTGGATTACTTCGCGAAGCATCCCGACGTGGACGTGATCTACGGGCACCGGATCCTGGTGGATGAAAACTCGCAGGAGATCGGCCGCTGGTTTCTGCCCAAACATGATCCCGAGGTGCTCCGGCTGAACGACTTCGTCCCGCAGGAAACGATGTTTTGGCGCCGGCGCATCTGGGACAAGGTCGGGGGCATCAACCCGTCGTTCAAGTTCGCGATGGATTGGGACCTGTTGCTGCGTTTCCAGGCCGCCGGGGCGAAGATCGTGCGCGTGCCCTACTTCCTCGCCTGTTTCCGCATCCACTCGGCCCAGAAAACCAGCGCCCAGATGCACTCCGTCGGCCAGGCCGAGATCACCCGCCTCCGCGAGCGCACCTTCGGCCGGCCATTCCCACCTGAGGTACTGGAAACGAACCCCACCCTGCTCCGCTACCTCCGCCGCAGCGCCTTCATCGAATTCCTCTGGAAGCTCGGTGTCCGCGCCCGGTAATAGCCTGTCCGGAAAGCGGCTTTGCTGTAGCGGCGGTCTGTGACCGCCGTGCAAGTGCCATCCTCCCTGCTCCCTCCTCCCTTCTCCCGCGGCCCGGCGGCCTGCCGGCCGCCGGGCCGCGGTGCGTCAACCCGTCTCAAAGTACGCGTCGGCGTGCTGAAATAATCGGCAAACAGGCGTTTTCATCCTTCGGTCATCCTTCGGGGATCCTTCGCTCATCCTTCGGTGACCTCCTTGTCCGAAAATCCCGGATCCATCCGTGTTGGAGCGCCTTGGTCTGAGGCATGGTCGACTCTTGCCGCCCGGCTCGCCGCCCCATCGGCCAAGCCCTGCTCCACCCTCCTCTGGTCGACCGCCCCACCGAAAGGCTGAGCATCTTGACAGGTCATTATTGGCGACATCATGATGCACTCCATGAGAACCACCTTGACGATCGATCCCGATGTGGCGCGGCTGCTGCAGCAGGCCATGCACGGCGAGAAACGGGGCCTGAAAGAAACCCTGAACGCCGCCCTGCGCCGCGGGCTGGCCCACCACGCGGCGACCGCGCCGGTGAAGCCCTTTGTCGTCGAAGCCAAGCGGATGGGTTTGCGGGCGGGGCTCGATCCGGCCCGGTTGCATGACCTTGCCGACGAAATGGAGCTTGAGGCCTTTGCCGCCACCACCCGCCGCCTGAGGCGGAGCCGCAAATGATCCTGCCCGACGCCAACCTGCTGCTCTACGCCTACGACAGCGACAGCCCGTTTCACAAGGCCGCCGCCAAATGGTGGACCGGTCTGCTCTCGGGCCACGCACCCGTTGGCCTTTGCCCCGTGGTCATTTTCAGTTTTCTGCGGCTCGCAACCCACGCCAGGGTTTACGAGCGCCCCCTGACCGTGGCCGAGGCCACGGCCCGCATCAGCTCCTGGATCGAGCGGCCCAATGTGCGCGTGCTCTACCCCGGACCGAAGCACCTCGACGTCGTCTGCAGCTTGCTCACCGCCGCCGGCACGGCGGGCAACCTGGTGAGCGATGCCCAGATCGCCGCCCTCGCCCTCGAATACGGCGCCGAGGTCCACAGCGCCGACACCGATTTCGCCCGGTTCAAAGGGCTGAAATGGACCAACCCGCTCTCCCACGAAGAGTAGTGCGGCGCTTTGGAGCACATTCATAAGCGTTGCAGCCGCGCATCAACCGCAGGTGAAAGCGTGGTCAGGGGACGACCACTTTGCCGCCGTTTCGACAAGCCCTTCCACTGGCTCAGGGAGGTGAGCCAAGTCGAACCACTCAAGGTCCCGAGCCGGTCGAGGGACTGGATCGCCACGGCCCTCCTTGCGGGCCTCGCGATGACAAAAGTCCAAAAACTACGGGCATTTGGTATAAGGAGAAGGGATGTAGCAGAAGGGGATCAACCCCTGTAGCGGCGGTCTGTGACCGCCGTGCAAGTGCCATCCTCCCTGCTCCCTCCTCCTTTCTCCCTTCTCCTTTCTCCTTTCTCCCGCGGCCCGGCGGCCGGCCGCCCGCCGGGCCATAGTCTTTCGTTGCCAACTCCCTGTCCCGTCCGCATTTCTAGCGGTGATGAAAGTCGTCATACTCTGCGGTGGCAAAGGCGCCCGGTTGCGCGAAGAAACCGAATACCGGCCCAAGCCGATGGTGCCCGTCGGCGAACGTCCGATCCTCTGGCACATCATGAAGACCTACGCCCATTACGGGCACAAGGACTTCATCCTCTGCCTCGGCTACAAGGGCGACATGATCCGCGACTATTTCCACAACTACCTCTGGAACACCTGCGACGCCACCCTCAGCCTCGGCGCCAACCCGGCGGTGCAGTTCCACACCAGCCACAATGAGGACGACTGGCGCGTCACCCTCGCCAACACCGGCCAGGAATCCATGACCGCCTACCGGGTGAAGCTCATCCAGAAATACATCCCCGCCGGCGAACCCTTTCTGCTCACCTACGGCGACGGTCTCGCCACCATCGACATCAACGCCTCGATCCGCTCCCACCAGGCCTCGGGCAAGGTCTGCACCCTTTCCGCCGTCCACCCCGCCGGCCGCTTCGGCAGCCTGCGCATCGAGGACTCCGGCCAGATCCACACCTTCAACGAAAAACCCCAGTTCGAGGACGCCTACGTCAACGGCGGCTACATGGTCTGCGACCACCGGATGTTCAACTACCTGACCGACGACCCCAACATGCTGCTCGAGCGCAAACCGATGGACGACCTCGTCCGCGACGGCCAGCTCAACGCCTACAAGCACGAGGGCTTCTGGCAGCCGATGGACACCTATCAGGAGGCCCAGTATCTGAACAAACTCTGGTCGGAAGGTCGCGCCCCCTGGAAGGTATGGTGAACTCCTTCGCCCAAGCCTACCGCGGCAAACGTGTCCTGCTCACCGGCCACACCGGTTTCAAGGGCGCGTGGCTGGCGGAGTGGTTGCTCGCCCTCGGGGCGGAGGTCACCGGCTACTCGCTGCCGCCGCCAACCAACCCTTCGCTTTTCGGACAACTCGGCCTGGCTTCGCGCCTGCACCACCTCGACGGCGACATCCGCGAGCTGCCCAAGCTCCGCCAGACGGTGGAGTCCGTGCGACCCGACTTCGTGTTCCACCTCGCGGCGCAGCCGCTCGTGCGGCTCTCCTACCGCGAACCGGTCGAGACCTACTCGACCAACGTCATGGGCACCGTGAACGTGCTCGAGGCCGTACGTCTCGCGGGCCGGCCTTGCACCGTGGTGGCCATCACGACCGACAAGTGCTACGAAAACCGCGAGCAGCTGCACGGTTACCGCGAGGAGGATGCCATGGGTGGACACGACCCTTACAGCTCGTCCAAGGGCGCGGCCGAACTGGTGATCAGCGCGTATCGCCGGTCCTACTTTTCCGGCCCCGCCTCCGTCATCCGCCTCGCCTCCGCCCGCTCGGGCAACGTGCTCGGCGGCGGCGACTGGGCCGAGGATCGCATCGTGCCCGACTGCATCCGTGCGCTGCAGCGCGGCGAAGCCATCCCCGTGCGCAACAAGATTTCCACCCGCCCCTGGCAGCACGTGCTGGAGCCGCTCAGCGGTTATCTCACCCTCGGCGCGCGGCTCTCCGCCGCGGCCCCCGCCTCCGCGCTCGCCGCGGCCTTCAACTTCGGCCCCGACCCTACCGCCGACCGCACGGTGGCCGACCTCGTGCAGGAAGTCCTCAAAACCTGGCCCGGACGCTGGGAAGACAAGAGCGACCCGGCCGCCGTGCACGAAGCCGGCCGGTTGAGCCTCAACACCGACAAAGCCCACCAGCTCCTCGGCTGGCAGCCGGTCTGGGCCTTCGCGGAAACCATCGCGCAAACCGTGCGCTGGTATCGCGAGGCCGCTGACCAACCGGCGTCCATTCACGCACTCACCACCGCACAGATCGCCGCCTACACCGCCGCCGCCAAGACCCGCGGCCTTTCCTGGGCAAGCTGAGGCCGTGCTATCACTCTCACTCATGCCCCCCCCACACACACCGTCGCTTCGCGCCACCCCTCTTTCTGGAGGGGACCTGAACCCTTGTGGCCCGAATTCCCCTCTTGAGAGGGGTGTCCGCAGGGCGGGGTGTGGAGCCCGCTTCCGCCAGCCCGTGCCTTTTCCGCGCTGAGGTCACACCACCATGCCCCGCACGCCCGCCGAACTGAAAGCCGAGATCCTGCGTCTCACCCGCGAATACTCCGCGCTGACCCATCGCGCCAATCTCCCGGCCGACGCGGACCAGCCGGCCTTCGTCGCCGGCCAGACCACGGTGCCCTACGCCGGCCGCGTGTTCACGGCCGACGAAGTCGAGGCCGCCGTGTCCAGCACGCTCGATTTCTGGCTGACGCTCGGTCCCGAGGGCGAGGCCTTCGAGCGCGAACTCGCCACCCTGCTCGGCGTGAAGCACTCGCTGCTCGTCAACTCCGGCTCCTCCGCGAACCTCGTCGCCTTCTCCACGCTCACGTCGCCGAAGATCGCCGCACCGCGCCGCATCCTGCCCGGCGATGAGGTCATCACGGTTGCGGCGGGGTTTCCGACCACGGTCACCCCGATTGTCCAATCCGGCGCCGTGCCCGTCTTCGTGGACAATGATCCCGCCACCGGCAACCTGCGCGCCGACCGCCTCGAAGCGGCGTTTGTCCCCGGCAAGACCAAGGCCGTGATGCTCGCCCACGCGTTGGGCAACCCCTTCGACCTCGGGGCTGTGCTCGCCTTCTGCCGCGCGCACGATCTCTGGCTCATCGAGGACAATTGCGACGCGCTCGGTTGCACCTACTCCATGCCCGTCGAGCGCGCGAAGTCGCTCGGCCTCGCCGACAACTCACCCGGCCTGTCCGCGACCGCCGGACTCGTCACCCGTTACACCGGCACCTGGGGCGACCTCTCCACCCAGTCGTTCTACCCTCCGCACCACCTGACCATGGGCGAAGGCGGCGCGGTGAACATCATCCATCGTCCGCCGCTGAAAACCTACGCCGAGAGCTTTCGCGACTGGGGCCGCGACTGCTGGTGCGCCTCGGGCAAGGACAACACCTGCCACAAGCGCTTCGGCTGGCAGCTCGGCGAACTCCCCGCCGGCTACGACCACAAATACATCTACAGCCACCTCGGCTACAACCTGAAGCCCCTCGACCCGCAGGCCGCCATCGGCCGGCAGCAGCTGAAAAAGCTGCCCGCTTTCATCGCGGCCCGAAAACAGAATTGGGATTATCTCCGCGCCGGGCTCGACGACCTCGGCGATCTCTTCGATTTTTCGCTCCCGACCCATGCGACCGCGTGGATTCCTCCGGGCAAGCGCTCATCCGCCGGCGATGCCTTCGTCTGGGACCAGACCGGGTGCCGCACCGACTGCTCGTGGTTCGGCTTCATGTTGCGGGTCAAGCCCGGCGCACCCTTCTCGCACACCGCGCTGGCCCGTCACCTCGACGAGCAGAAGATCGGCAACCGGATGTTCTTCGGCGGAAATCTCCTGCGCCAGCCGGTCTTCGTTCAGCTCAAGAAGGACCGCCCCGAGGCCTTCCGCGTCGTGGGCGACCTCGCCGGCGCCGACGAGATCATGCACCGCGCCCTTTTCCTCGGCACTTATCCGGGCTTGAGCCGGGCGATGCTGGATTACGTAATCGAGACCATCCATGGCTTCGTGAAAACGAAGCGATGACCGCCCGGCGGAACGGCCCTGCCTCCGTCGCGCAGCCCCCATGAGCACCATCTCCGACCTCAAAGCCTCCTACCAAGCCGGCCGCCTCGACAAGGCGGGCTACATCCATGCGATGTATGAACGGCACTCGGTGCTGCTCGACCATGCCCAACACCTCGCCCCGACCAATCTCGCCGAGATTCGGATCAAGGCCGGCGAAGTGACCGCCACGTTCAAGGACCCGCCCATCACGATGGTCTGTCCGCCGGCCGACACACGCATCGCGCCGATCGAGGCCTTCAACTTCGGCGACTACGAGCACGCCGAGATCCAGCTCGTGCGCCGGCTGGTCGGCCTGCTGGGCGGCGCCAAGGTGCGCTTCCTCGACATCGGCGCCAACGCCGGGTTCTACAGCCTCGCGCTTTCCCAATGGTTCCCCGGCCTCCGCGGCACCGCCTTCGAGCCCATCCCGTCCACTTTCGGCCACCTGTGCCGAAACCTCGCGCTCAACGCCGTCACCGGCATCGCCCCCCGCAACCTCGGTCTCTCGGACCAGGCGGGCGAACTGGTCTTCTACACCTATCCCAGCCAGTCCGGGTCCTCCTCGATGACCCGCAACGTGGACGCCGCCGATGTGCAGGAGGTCCGTTGCCCCGTGACCACCCTCGACGCCTACAGTGCGCAACACCAGCAGGGCGCGGACTTCATCAAGTGCGACGTCGAGGGCGCCGAGTTGTTCGTCTTCAAGGGTGGCAGCCAAATTATCCGGCGCGACCGCCCCGCGATCTTCACCGAGATGCTGCGCAAGTGGTGCGCGAAATACCAGTATCACCCCAACGACATCATTTCCCACCTCGGCGGACTCGGTTACGGTTGCCATGTCGTGAGCGACGGCCGGCTGGCCCCCTGCCCGATTATCACCGAGGAGACCAAGGAGACCAATTTCATCTTCCTGCACCGCGACCAGCACGCCGCCATCGCGGCCGCCCTTTCCTGAGTCCGCCATGGCGTCCCCTCATCGCATCATCACCGAGGACGTCGCCGCGATTGCCGCGTCGGCGCTGCCGTGGGAGAAGCTGACGGGCAAGACCGTGCTGATCACCGGCGCGGCCGGCTTCCTGCCCGCCTATCTGGTCGAGACGTTGCTGCACCTCAACGACACACGGGCGTTGAAATGCCGCGTCGTGGGCCTGGTGCGCAACCTCGAGAAAGCCCGCACCCGCTTCGCGCACCACACCTCCCGCGTGGACCTTCAGCTCCTCCAGGGCGATGTCGCGGTCGCTCAGGCCTGGCCGGAACCGGCGCACTTCATCATCCATGCCGCAAGCCAGGCCAGTCCCAAGTTTTACGGCCCCGATCCGGTGGGCACGATGAACGCGAACGTGCTGGGCACGCATCACCTGCTGGAGCAGGCCCGTGCGTGGAAAAGCGAAGGATTCTTGTTTGTCAGCAGCGGAGAAGTTTACGGCCGCGTGGCGCCAGAGCACGTTCCGACCAAGGAGTCCGACTACGGCTGGATCGAAACCACCGATCCTCGCTCCTGCTACGCCGAGGGCAAACGCGCCGCCGAGACTCTCGGCGTGAGCCACTGTAAACAATTCGGCACACCCTTCGTCATTGCGCGTCCTTTCCACACCTATGGTCCGGGCATGTCGCTGGAGGACGGCCGCGTTTACGCGGACCTCGTGCGCGATGTCGTGCATAATCGCGACCTCGTCCTCCACAGCGACGGCAAGGCCGTGCGCGCGTTCTGCTATCTGGCCGACGCCGTGGCGGGACTCTTCACCGTCCTGTTGAAAGGCGTAACCGGCACCGCCTACAACGTCGGCAATCCCGCCGGTGCCCTCAGCATCCGCGAACTCGCCGATCTCCTGGCCGGCCTCGCCTCCGGCGGACCGCTCAAGGTCAGCCACGCCGGCCAACCGGCCGCCGGCTACCTGCCCAGTCCCATCCCGGTGAACGTCCCCGACGTGTCCCGTCTGTGCGCCCTCGGCTGGCAGCCGCAGTGGCTCCCCCGCGAAGGCTTCGCGCGCACCCTTGCCTGCTTCCGTTCGCCATGAGCCAGCCACGCAAGCTTCCCGTCGCGATCCTCGGCACCGGCAACATCGGCACCGATCTGCTGGTGAAAGTGCTGCGCTCTCCCGTGCTCGAGTGCCGCCTGTTTGCCGGTCGCAATCTCTCCTCGCCGGGCATGACCAAGGCCAGTCTGCTCAACGTACCCGTCTCCGCCAAGGGCATCGACAGCATCCGCGAACTCCGGGGGCAGGTGGAGCTGGTCTTCGACGCCACCAGCGCGGAAAGCCATCACAAGCACGCCCCCCTCCTCGCCGAGATGGGCGTGACGGTCGTCGATCTGACGCCGGCGCAGGTCGGCCGCATGTGCGTGCCGGCCGTCAACCTGGCCGACTGCCTCGACCAGCCCAATGTCAACATGGTCACCTGCGGCGGACAGGCCTCCGTGCCGCTCGCTTGGGCCATCGCCCAGGCCAACACCGGCGTCGAATACATCGAAACGGTCTCCAGCATCGCCTCCCGCAGCGCCGGGCCGGCCACGCGCATCAATCTCGACGAATACCTGCAGACCACCGAGACCGGCCTGCGGACCTTCGCTGGCTGCCCGCACACCAAGGCGATCCTCAACCTGAATCCGGCCCAGCCCTGCATTCACATGCAGACGACCGTCATGGCCAAGATCCGCCAGCCCGACCTCGCGCGCACCCGCCAGCAGGTCGAGGCCATGGTCGCCGTGATCCGGAAATACGTGCCCGGCTACCAGCTGATCCTGCCGCCGATGATCGAGGGCGGACGACTCGTCACGATGGTCCGGGTGGACGGACTCGGCGACTACCTGCCGCGCTACGCGGGCAACCTCGACATTATCAATTGCGCCGCGATTGCCTTCGCCGAGGCGCGCGCCCATCGTCGCTCCTCCTAGCCATGCCGGACAAGCCCAGCATCACGGTCTGCGACGCCACCCTGCGCGATGGCTCCCACGCCTACAGCCACCAGATCACGCTGGAACAGGTCCGCACCTACGCCGCGGCCTCCGAGGCGGCCGGTTTCTCCTTCCTCGAAGTGGGCCATGGCAACGGCCTCGGCGCGTCTTCCCTCCAGGTCGGCGAAAGTCTCGTGCCCGAGGGCGACATGCTCCGCGCGGCCAAGGCCTGCCTCCGCCGCACCAAGCTCAGCGTCCACGTCATCCCCGGCTTCGCCACCATCCAGCGCGATATTGCCGGCGCGCTCGAAGCCGGCGTGGAGCTTTTCCGCGTCGGCTGCCACTGCACCGAGGCCGACATCACCCAGCGCCACATCGGCCACGTCCGCTCGGTCGGACGCGAAGCGTGGGGCGTGCTCATGATGAGTCACATGGCCTCGAAGGACGTGCTCCTCGAGGAGGCCAAGAAGATGCAGTCCTACGGCGCCCAGGGCATCGTGCTCATGGATTCGGCCGGCGCGTATTTTCCCGCGGACGTCACCGAGAAGATCGGCCTGCTCGCCGGCCGCCTCGACGTGCCGGTTGGTTTCCACGCCCACGACAACCTTGGCCTGAGCATCGCCAATTCCCTGGCCGCGCTGGAGGCCGGCGCGCGCATTATCGACGGCACCGCCAAGGGCTTCGGCGCCGGCGCCGGCAACGCCCCGCTGGAACTCCTCGCCGCCGTGCTGCGCCAGCGCGGCTACCCCACCTCCCTCGATTTCTACAAGGCCCTCGATGTGGCCGAGGTCGCGGCCAAGCTCTTCGCCGGCTCCCTGCCCAGCGCCTCCGGCATCACCATCGTGAGCGGACTGGCGGGCGTGTTCTCCGGCTTTGCCAAACCCGTGCAGCGCGCCGCCACCCAGCTCGGCGTGGACCCGCGCGATGTCTTCTTCGAACTGGGCCGCCGCAAGGTCGTGGGCGGTCAGGAGGACATCATCCTCGAGGTCGCCAATGAACTCGCCCGCCGCAAGAACGGCGCCAACCCCGGAGCCCCCGCCCCATGAAAGCCGCCCTCGATCTCGTCCGCGCCGATGCCGAAGCCGTGCTCCAAGGCCGCACCAACCGGCTGGAACCTCTCCGCGGCCAGCACCTGTTCATCAGCGGCGGCACCGGTTTCCTCGGGGCCTGGCTGCTGGAACTGGCCGCGGTGCTCAACCAGCGGCATGGATTCGGACTGAAGGTCACGGTCTTTTCCCGCAACGCGCGTGAATTCGCCCGCCGCTGGCCCCACCTCGGCAGCCTGGACTGGGCTCATTTTCAGGAGGGCGACATCCGTTACCTCGCCGAGCTGCCGCGCGACACGCGCTACATCATTCACGCCGCCGCACTGACCGACCGCCGGCTTTTCGCCTCGCAGCCCGGAGCCGTCGCCGAGACCAACGGCCTCGGCACGCTGCGCATCCTCCGCGCCGCCAACCTGCTCGAGGACCTGCAGAAATTCGTGCTCCTCAGCTCCGGCCTCGTCTATGGCCGGCAGCCGTGGGAAATGTCCGCCATCGCGGAGGATTTCTCCGGCCCGCTGCGCTGCGACGAGGTCACCTCCGTTTACGCCGAGTCCAAGCGCTACGCCGAAACGGTCGCCCAATGCGCCATCAGCGAGAGCAAGCTTCCGGTCGTGACCCTGCGCCCCTTCGCCTTTGTCGGTCCCTACCAGTCTCTGCAACTGCCGTGGGCCGTCACCGACTTCATCCGCGACAGCCTGAACGGCGGTCCCATCCGGATCATGGGCGACGGCGCCACGGTGCGCAGCATCATGTATGGCAGCGACTTTGCCTACGGCGTGCTCGCCGCCCTCGCGGCCGGCCGGCCGCGCGAGACCTACAACCTCGGCAGCGCCGAGGCCATCGACCTCATTTCCCTCGCGCGCCTCATCACCCGCCACTTCACCCCGGCGCCGGAGATCCGCACCGGCGTGGGCCAGGCGGGCCATGACCGCAACCGTCTCGTCCCCGTCATCGACAAGGCGGCGCGCGACCTCGGCCTGAGCGTCAGCGTGCCCCTCGCCACCGCCATCGAGCGGACCATCGCCTGGAACCGCCTGCTTCAGTCTTCATGAAATCCAAGGTCAGCGACATCGTCGCCCGCTTTTTCGCCCGCAAGGGCATCACCCACGGTTTCGGCATCATCGGCTCGGCCAACTCGCACCTCTTCGACTCGTTCTTCAACACCACGCCGGAGATCGAGCTGGTGTGCAACCATCACGAGCAGGCCTGCACGATGGCGGTGCAGACCTACTGGAAAATCACCGGCACGCCCACCTTCGCCCTCGTGACCGCCGGCGCCGGTTCGAGCAACGCCATCACCGGCGTGCTCTCTGCCTGGGCCGACTCGATTCCCTGCCTCATTTTGTCCGGTCAGGAAAACGCCCGCTACATCACGCCCGACCACGCGCTGCGCATGTATGGCATCCAGGGCTACGACAGCCCATTTGCCGTCAGCAAGATGACCAAATACGGCGCCCGCGTGATGGACCCGCGGCAGGTGCTCTTCGAGCTGGAGAAAGCCTGGCACTTCGCCACCACCGGACGTCCCGGCCCCTGCTGGCTGGATTTTCCGATGAACGTGCAGGGCGCGTTCGTTGAGGAGGACGACCTGCCGCGCTTCTCGCCCCCCGCGCCGACGCCGGAGGCGGCTCCGCTCACTGGCAATGCTCTCGTCGCAGAGGTGAAGAAAGCCCTGACCCACCTCGCCGCCGCCGAGCGCCCGCTGCTCTGGCTCGGCGTGGGCATCACGATGGCCGGAGCCCGCGAGAAAATCCTCCCGCTCCTCGAACAACTCGGTGTCCCCGCGCTGGTGACCTGGTCGGCGGTGGACCTGCTGCCGTCGGAGCACCCGCTCGTCGTCGGCCGCGCCGGCACCTACGGCCAACGAGCCGCCAATCTAATTCTCCAGAACTGCGACTACCTGCTCGCGATCGGCACGCGCCTTGCCATCCCGCAGGTCGGCTACGAGGTCGCCGAGCTGGCGCGGGCGGCCAAGCACATCACGGTCGTGGACATTGATCCGACCGAGCTGCGCAAATACCCGCAGCGGTTCAATCACCCGGTCCACGCCGATGCCGGTGAATTCATCCGCACATTGCAGGCCGCGGCGCCGGCGCGTCCGACCCCCGCGCACGCGAGCTGGGTTGCCCGCTGCCAGGCCACGCGCGCCCGCTTTCCGTGGATCGGTTCCGAGCACGCCGATCAGCGCGGTTTCATGAACACCTACCGCTTCATGGAGAAGCTCGGGCCGCATATGAAGCCCGACCAGGTCATCGTGACCGACATGGGCACCGCCCTGCTCTGCGGCCATCAGGCGCTCGCGATCAAGCCGCCGCAACGCCTGCTCACCTCCCAGGGTCTCGGCGAAATGGGCTTTGGTCTGCCCGGCGCGATCGGCGCCTCGTTTGCCCGCAACCGCGGCGAGGTCATGTGCCTCAACTGCGACGGCGGCATGATGATGAACCTCCAGGAACTGCAGACCGTCGTCCACCACCGGCTGCCCATCAAACTTTTCATCTTCAACAACGACGGCTACCTCATGATCAAGCACACCCAGAAGGCGATCATGGACGGACGCTACTCCGGCACTGATCGCAAATCCGGCGTGAGCTGCCCGGACTTCACGAAGCTCGCTGCCGCCTTCGACCTGCCCGCCTGGCAGATCCGCACCTGGGAGGATTTCGACCGCGTGCTCCCGCTGGCCCAGGCCGCCACCGACCCCTGCATCGTCGAGGTCTTCATGGACCCGGAGCAGTATTTCCATCCCAAGCTCTCGCTCGCCAAACAAGCCGACGGCACGCTCGTGTCGCCCCCGCTCGAGGACCTTTCGCCGCTCCTCCCCCGCACCGTGCTGCGCGAAGAGATGGGCGGCACGCTGCACCCGAAATCGGAGCATCTCGCCTGAACCCGCGTCCTGACCGTTCCATGAAAACCATCACGCTCGTCAGCGGCTGTTACAACGAGGAGGACAACCTGCCCGACCTCGTGTCGCGCGTTTTCGCCGCCGCCGCGCAGTTTCCGCAGTATGCCTGGGAATACATCATCGTGGACAACTGCTCCACCGACGGTTCCCGCGCCCTGCTCCGCCGGATGGCCGCCGAGGACAAACGGATCAAGGTCATCTTCAACACGCGCAACTTCGGCTACATCCGCTCGCCTTACTACGGCATCCTCCAGGCCCGCGGCGACGCCGTGATCTACCTCGCCTCCGACCTACAGGACCCGCCGGAGCTGATCACCCAATTCATCCCCAAGTGGGAGGAAGGCTTCAAGGTGGTCGCCGCGATCAAGAACGAGAGCGAGGAATCAGCGCTGTTTTTCATGGCCCGCAAGGCCTACTACGCGGTGGTGGCCAGCTTCAGCAACGTGGACCTGCTGAAAAACTTCACGGGCTTCGGCCTCTACGACCAGACCGTGGTCGAGCAGATGCGAAAGCTCGACGATCCTTACCCCTACTTCCGCGGCATCATCGTCGAGCTGGGCTACCCGATCGCGCGCGTCAGTTTCGTGCAGCCCCGGCGCAAGCGCGGCTTCTCCAAGAGCAACTTCTACAGCCTCTACGACGTCGCGATGCTGGGTTTCACCAACCACAGTAAAGTGCCGCTGCGCCTCGCCACGATGTTCGGCTTCGCGCTGTCCGCGCTCTCGTTCCTGATCGGCCTGATCTACCTTGTGCTGAAGCTGATCCTGTGGCGTGAGTTCACCATCGGCCTCGCGCCGGTCGTCGTGGGCCTGTTCTTCCTCGGCTCGGTGCAATTGCTCTTCATCGGCATCTTGGGCGAATACATCGGCGCCATCCACACGCACGTCACCAAACGCCCGCTCGTCGTCGAGCAGGAACGGATCAACTTCTGAGGCGGCGGCGGCGGACAATTGGCTTCACATCCCGCGTCCGCGGAAGTTGAGTGTTGGCCACGATGAAGCCCGACCCCGCCGCGCCGGCCGACCCGCTGAACCTGCTCCGCCAGCAGCTCATCCTGGCCCAGGTGCGCATCATGGAGCTCGAGGACGTGCGCGACGAACTGGCCCCGCAGGTCGCCCGGCTGGAGAAACTGCTCGCCGAGGCCCAGACGCTGGCCGACGCGAAGACCGACGAAGCCGCCCACCTCGAACGGGTCCGGGCCGCGTTGCAGGCCGAGTTCGACCACCTGCGCCACGTCCAGCATGTGACCAACGAGGCGCTCAACGCCGCGCGGGCCGAGGCCGGCAATCTGGCCACCCGGGAGCGGTCCTTGCTCTCTGAAATCGAGCACCTCCACCTGCTCACGCGTCAACTGGCCGAGACCGAGCGCCAGCAACTCACGCGCCTGGATGAGCTGCAGCAGTCGCTGGCCTCCGCCCAGTCTGAAATTTCCGCGCGCCAGGCCCGCATCAGCGAACTGGACGCCGAACAACGCGCGATGAAAGCCGCCCGCAGCTGGCGCTGGACCGCGTGGCTGCGTTCGCTCGAACGCACCTTTGGCGGCAAGCCATGAGCGCCACGCCCGCCATCCGTCTGCTCGGCGAGGTGGAGAGCCCCCGTCCGCTCCGGGCCCAGCATGGCTTGGTTTCCGTGCGAGGCTGGTGCTTCCTGGCCGGTGTGGCCGAACCGCCGGCCGTGCGGCTCACCACCGACGCCGGCCAGCTCGCCCAAACCGCCCGGCACCCGCGCCCCGATCTGCACCCGCTGCATGCCAGCGAGCCCGCGGCCGCTCACGCGGGCTTTGTCATCGAAGGCCATCTCCCCGCCGGCGTGCATCTCGCCCGCTTTGAGGCCCGGTTGTCCGATGGCAGCTGGCAGACTTTCAGAACGCTGTCCCTCGCGGTTGAGTCCATTCCCTTGGCCGCCGGGATCGATGCGCCCGCCGCCACCGGCACCGTGACTAAACGCGTACATGTCGAGGGCTGGGCTTTCCAGCCGGACCAACCCGTGAGTGAACTCTCGCTGCGCTACGGCCATCAGGAAATTCCCTGCGACCTGGGACGTCCGCGTCCGGACCTCGCCCGGAGCCATCCGGCGTCGCCGCATGCCGCCAAGGCCGGTTTCAAGAGCCGCGTGATCCTCTCTGCCGGACGCGGCCCCGTGCGGCTCAAGGCCCGGCTCGCCGACGGTTCAACCGCCATTGCCCGCACCCTGCTGCAGGTGGACGTCCGCACCGATGAAAATCATCCGGTCGACCTCGATTTTTCGGCGCCCCGCGTGCCCCTGACCACGGATCGGCGGATGGTCGCCACCCCGGCCCCGGCACGATCACCCCAGTCGCTCAACGTGCTGTTCGTGCTCCCCGGCAGCTTCGCGTCCAACAGCGCCCTCCACGCCGCCGCCCTGGCCAATGAGCTGGTGGCCAGCGGACACGAGGGCGTGATCGCCGTCCCGCACGATGTCGAGACCCTCGCTCATCACCCGGCGCCGGCCTTTCGTGGCCTGCTGCATGCCCAAGTCGCCGAGTCTTCCAGCGTATTTTCCGACGACCGTGCCCCCGACATTATCCACGCCTGGACCACGCGCGAAAACGTCCGCCGCCTCACGGAAACGCTCCGCGCGCGCCACGGCGCCCGCGTCGTCGTCCATCTCGAGGACAACGAGCAGGAACTCCTCGCCCTGTCGCTCGGCCGTCCGGCCGCGGAGCTGGCCCGGTTGGCCACGGCTGAACTCGACCGCATCGTGCCCGCCGACCTGTCGCATCCGCACCGCGCGCGCGAATTTCTCGCGCAGGCCGACGGCGTCACCCACATCACCGGGCGTCTGGCCGAGTTTATTCCCTCCGACCGGCCCCGCCACCTGCTCTGGCCGGCCGCGGATGCGCGGTGGTTCGGGCCACGGCCGCGCCCGGACGCTTTCCGCCACCTGCTCGACCGCCGGCCCGGCGAGACCGTGCTCTTCTACCACGGCAACGTGCACGCGGCCAACGCGGCCGAGGTGCGCGAACTCTACCTCGCCGTGTTGCGGCTGAACCAGGCCGGCGAGCCGGTGACGCTGATCCGCACCGGCCGCGACTCCGTTGATTTTCTCGGCCCGCTCGCCCCGGAGGTCGCCCCGCACGTGCTCTGCCTCGGGCAGCTTCTGCACCACCATCACCTGCCGCCGCTCATGGCCCTGGCCGACATCTTCGTGCAACCCGGCCGCGCCGATGCGTTCAACGACTACCGTTTCCCGTCGAAGCTCCCCGAGTTCTTCGCCCTTGGTCGGCCAGTGATCCTGCCGCGCACCAACCTCGGCACGCATGTCCGACATGACATTGACGCCTATGTGCTCGATCAAGCGAACGCCGCCGGCATCGCCACGGCGGTCAGCGAACTGCGCAGCGATCCGGACCTCCACCAGCGGCTGTCGCAGGGAGCACGGGCGTTTGCCGAGCGCCACTTCAGCTGGCGGCGCAGCGCGGAGGCTCTGATGGGATTTTACCGGCTCCTGACAACCCGCTGAGCGCAATCCGCCACCCGGGCGGAAAGTTTTATGAGCTTGTCAGCCCTGCCGGCCCTTGGACCCTATGGGAGCTGGCCAACGCCGTATGACCACCACCGCCGCGCTCCCTTTGGAGCAACACAACATCGAGATTCAGCGCAACCGCGCGGCGTGGGAGCGCAAACCGATGTTGCGGGAAATCTACCTTGGCTTCTACCGGCAGATCGCGGCCCGGCTGAATCCGCGGCTGACCGGTCCGGTGGTTGAGCTGGGTTCGGGCATGGGGCGCATCAAGGAAGTGATCCCGCACTGCCTCACGACCGACCTCTTCCCGAACCCCTGGCTGGATCGCCGGGAAAACTGCTACGCGCTGAGCTTCGCCGACGGCGAAGTTTCGCATCTCATCCTCTTCGACGTGTGGCACCATCTGCGCTACCCCGGCACGGCGCTGCAGGAATTTCACCGTGTGCTCACGACCGGCGGCCGCCTGATCCTCTTCGAACCTGCGGCCAGTTGGGTCGGCCGGCTGATCTATCACTTTTTCCACCACGAGCCCGTGGCAGTGCGCGACCCCATCACCTGGGAAGCCCCCGCGGGCTTCCGCGCCGCTGATGCCGACTATTACGCGGCCCAGGGTTCGGCCACGCGCCTTTTCTGGTGGGGCGAGGGCCATGCGCGGCTTAAGGGCTGGAAACTCTCTGAAGTCAGGCCCCTGACCTCATTCGACTATTTCGCTTCCGGCGGATTTTCCGGTCCGCAGCTCGGCGGACGATTCCTGCACGGTCTTATGCGCACCCTGGATTTTCTCGTGACGCCATTCCCCCGAGTCTTTGCGGCCCGGCTGCTCGTCGTGCTGGAGAAGGAGCCCGCCTGACATGTCCGGTCCTTCCGCCATCGCCCGCCAGCACCTCGACAAGGTTCGCGCCTTTTTCGACACCGCCACGCCGCCCAACGCCCCGGCGCGCCACTATCGCGCGCTGCTGGCTCGCTACTACAACCTGCTGATTCCGCCCACCGCCTCCGTCCTGGAGATCGGCTGCGGCGGCGGGGAACTGCTGGCGCGCATCCAGGCCCGGCGCAAAGTCGGCGTGGACCTGTCACCCCATCAGGTCGAACTCGCGCGGGCCCGCGTGCCGGGAGCCGAGTTCCACGTGCAGGCGGGCGAAACGCTGGAACTTAGCGAGCGCTTTGACTGCATCCTCATCTCGGACACCCTGAATTTCTCGGCCGATGTGCAGATGCTCTTCGAGCGGCTGCAGACCGTCGCCCACGCCGACACGCGGCTCTTCGTGAATTTCCACAACTCGCTGTGGCGTCCGCTGCTCTCACTCGCCACCCTGTTCGGGGTCAAGAACCGGCAGCCCCAAAGCAGCTGGCTCGCGACCTCCGATGTGGTGAACCTGATGCAACTCGGCGGCTGGAGCCCGATCACCTGCCAGGGCCGCGTGCTGGTGCCCGTGTGGTTGTTCGGCGTGGACTACCTGGCCAACCGTTGGCTGGCGCCCCTGCTGCAGTGGTTCTGCCTCACGATCTTCATCGCCGCCCGCCCCCACCGCCAACCCGCGGCCGCCCAGCCGACCGTCTCCGTCATCATCCCGGCCCGCAACGAGGCCGGCAACATCGCCGCCGCCGTGCTGCGCACGCCCGAGATGGGCGCCGGCACCGAGCTCATCTTCGTCGAGGGCCACTCCAAGGACGACACCTGGGCCAGGATCCAGCAGGTCGCGCGCGAACATCCCGACCGCAAGATCAAGATCATGCAGCAAACCGGCCGCGGCAAGGGCGACGCCGTGCGCCTGGGCTTTGCCGCCGCCACCGGCGACATCCTCATGATCCTCGACGCCGACCTCACGATGCCGCCCGAGGAGCTGCCCAAGTTCTACGCCGTGCTCGCCCACGAGCAGGCGGAGTTCGCCAATGGCGTGCGCCTCGTCTATCCGATGGACGAAAAGGCCATGCAGTTCCTGAACCTCTGCGCGAACAAGGCTTTCGGCCTCATCTTCACGTGGCTGCTCGGCCAGCCGGTGAAGGACACCCTCTGCGGTACCAAGGTGCTGCGCCGCGCCCACTACGAGCGGATCGACGCCAATCGCGCCTACTTCGGCGACTTTGATCCCTTCGGCGACTTCGACCTGCTGTTCGGCGCCGCGAAACTGAACCTCAAGATCGCCGACGTGCCCATCCGCTACAAGGAGCGCACCTACGGCGAAACCAACATCCAGCGCTGGAAACACGGCTGGCTCCTCCTGCGCATGGTCCTCTTCGCGGCGCGCAAGCTGAAGTTCACCTGAGCCCGCCCACCGGTGAGCCAACACCCCCACCCCATGCCTGCCAGCCGGCCGCAGCGTCTCCTCGTTTCCGGCGGACGCGGACGCCTCGCCGCCCTGATCGCCGACAGTTTCCAGGCTCCCGATTACGACGTCGCGCTCTACTCCCGGGAGGCGGCGGGTGCGTTCCGCGATTTACAGCGCCTGCTCGATCCCGCGGAGTTGGTCGGGGCCGGCGCGCTGTTGCACCTCGCGTGGAGCACCCTGCCCGCCACGTCGGAGCAATCCCCCGGCCAGGAGGAACGGGAGGATTTGCCGCGTCTCGAGAAACTGCTGGCGATGCTGGCCTCGCTACCCACGCGCCCCCACTTCGTGTTCTTCTCCTCTGGCGGCACCGTTTACGGCAACGCCCCGGGGCGCCCAAACACCGAGAACGACCCTTGCCACCCCATCGGGCGCTATGGACGCGCCAAGGTCGCGGCCGAGGAAATGATCCGCGCCGCCGCCGCGAAACATGACCTGCCCTGCGCCATCCTGCGCATCTCCAATCCTTACGGCTACCCCGTACCCAGCGGACGCGTGCAAGGCATCATCCCCCACGCCATCCGCGCCGCCACGGAAGGCCGCACCTTGACGCTCTGGGGCGACGGACACGCGCGGAAGGACTTCATTCACTACACGGATTTTCTCGCCGCCCTGCGCAGGGTGCTCGCCAGTCGGCTCACTGGCACCTTCAACCTCGGCGCGGGCGAATCGCACAGCGTGACGGAGATCCTCGATCTCGTCGCCCGACACACCGGCCGCAAAATCGCCACGACGACGACACCGGCCCCATCTTGGGACGTGCAGGACAGCCGGCTCGACATCAGCCGCTTCAAGGCCGCCACCGGCTGGAGCCCGCGCACCTCGCTCGACGAAGGTATCCGACGCTCGACCGTTGGCAGCCGGCCGCCCTGCCCGTGAGCTTCGGGCGTTCGCGCCCTACTCGATTTTCAGCGGCCCAAGCTGAATCCAATCACGGTTGTCCTTGCCCGACGGACCGGGCCCAAAGAACAGCTCGACCTCGCCCGCTTGTTCCAAGGTAAACCCGACCTCATAGGGCCGCATCGAGCCGCGATCATCGCGATTCGCGCGTGGATTAAATAGCCGCGTCGCCAGTTGACGCCGGGCCCCGTCCGACCCGAGCGCAAACAGACTCACCTCCACACCATCTGTGGTATCCACATCGGCCAAATCCACCCGGTAGGCCTCCAGTGGCAGTTGCAAGGAACTGCGCAGCGTGTGCCGGCCCGCCGGCAGGGCGAAAACCAGCCGCGTCACCGGATGCGCGCCATACATGGCATGACCGCTCGACCCGTCCATGCCGGGACCGAAACTCGCCCAGACCCGCACCGGCTGCGGGGTCATGCCGGAGAAATACCGCTGCTGCCAGCGCCGCAGCTTGGCCACGTCCAGCCAACGGGCCGACAGGTCTTCCGGCGGCACCACGACCCCGGGGGCCAGGGCCACTTCATGAAACGGGTTGTCGAGAATCGCATACAGCAGCTCCGTTCGCCGGGCCTCCGGCACGTAGATGCGTGCATCGCGCCAGACGTAGAGCGGTTCTCGCCCGAGTCCACGGGCCGCAGCCCGGTCGATCAGCCATCGCGCGCCGTCGGGTTCGCCCACGATGACGAGGGCCCCAATCTTCTCACCGTCGAGCATCGCGAGCGTCCGTTCCACCCGGTCGGCGTCGGTGGCGATGTCGTTGCGGATCATCACGCCGCGCCGCTGGGCGTAATAGGGCGTCATCGAGTTCCAATCCTGCCCGAGCACCACAATCACATCGCCGGGATTGGTCAGCGCGCGCAGTGACGTGGTCAGGCCATCCCCGCCCGGACTGATCGCCCGCTGCGCCGGATAGTAGTGCTGGACGTAGCGCCAAGCCTGACCCGCCGGCACCAGCAGGACCGCCGCCCACACCGCCCAGCGCGGCAGTGCCGACTCAGCCAGCGCCACCAGCGCGAGACCCATGGCCACGAGCAACAGCACGGTGTTGGCCACGTAGTAGTAGTCGTGGTGGGCATAAAGGATCGGGAAAACCACGAGCACGGAACCGAAGGCCAGCAGGTTGCCCCCCATCTCGCGCCAGCGCCGGCGAACGAGCACCCCGGCCAGCAAACAAAACAGCAAGGCCGGCAGCCAGGTCAGTTGTTCCGCCACGATGCGCGCCTTCGTCGCCCACAAATCCGCGGAGAAATACGTGCCCTCCCAACCGAAATTGAAGGACCGCAGGTTCGCGGAGGTAAAGGCCACGCCCAGCGGATTCAGCTCCTTCGTGGCGTCGGCGAAGCGCAGCCACCAAAGGGTCGCGGCAAACGGCAACGCCACCGCAGCGGACATCCACAGGAAATCGGTTTTCCAAGCCGTGCGGCGCGCACTCCACAGTCGCATCGCCGCCCAGACCCAGGCGGGTAGCAGGTAGAGCAAAAAGGTCGTGACCTTCACCAGCCCCGCTCCGGTGCCGGCCACGATGGCCACCGCCAGCCAGAGCTTGCTCCGCTCCGCCACCGCGCGCTCGAAAGCCACCCAGAACCACAGGCTGAACATCAGTGCCATGGTCTCGATCAGGAAGGCGCGCCCATAGAAAATGTAGAGCGGACACGTCAGCAGCAGCGCCAGCACGATCCAGCGATGCGCCGGCGCCACGTTCCACCGCCGCAACAGCAGGAACACCGCCGGCAGCGCGAGGTAGAAACACGCGATGCTCACCGCCCGCCCGGCCTTGGTCAGGCTCCAGTTGGTCACCTTGCTCGTGACCACCACCGTCCACTGGTAGAACGGAAACTCCATCGGCACCGACCACGGTTTGCCGACGACCGGCGTCGGATAGGCCAGCGAGAAATTGTTCTCCTGCTTGATCCAGTAGGCCGACAGCGCCGTCTGCGCCTGACGGAATTCCCCGCCCGGCAGATTCCGGCTCTGCCACCCCACCTGCACGCCCCAAAAGTGGAACGCGAGGCACGCGAGAAATAGCCCGATGGCAAACCGGGTTTCCCCACGGGACGGGGCGCGGGCAACGGCAGGTGACTCCATCGCCGCAGGCAATGAAATCAACCGCCCGATGCCAACCTGAATGTTCGGACGCAAGTCGCTGAGGCATCCCGCCGCGACGCCAATGTTCGTATTACGAACATTCTGATCGGACCTACCTCTGGCGGTGGCGGCGATTCGTGCCCAAAGTTCGTAATACGAACATTGGTTTGGCCAGTTGGGCCGAGAAAGTGCCTAAGCGTCGGACAGTGCTTTCCCCTTTACCGCCTGCTACTCAGGCGGACAACGGCTGGCTGGCGGAGCCCAGCGCCGACAGCGCGTAGAGCGTCACCATCACCACCGCGCACGCGAGTTTGGCGAAGCCGGAGAGGAGGAAGCCGAGCGCGGCGCCGGCGCCGGCTTTGAGGGCCTGCTCGTCGGTCTTCTTGCCCAGCCATTTCTCAGCGATGACGGCGCCAAGCATCGTGCCGAGCAGCAGCGCGGGCAGCGAAAAGAACATCCCGGCCAGGGCCCCGCCCGTGGCGCCGGCCATGCCCCACTTGCCGCCGCCGAGCAATTTCGTGCCGAGGATCGTGCAGCCGAGATCGGCCAGCACCGACAGCAGCCAGAAGCCCGCGATCCAGCCGACCGCCAGCCAGGTGAGGGTGTCGGGCAGGAGCCATTTCTGCAGCAGCGCCGCCAGCAGGATCAGCGTAGTCCCGGGCAACAGCGGCACGACGCAGCCCACCAGCCCCACCAGCATGAGCAGGATGACCGTGGTCCAGATGACGTATTCCATGCGGCCATGACACGGCGGCAGGGCTCAGGGTTGCAACTCATCGCTCCGCGTGACCTCGGACAAAATTTAGGGATTGGCCGCCGTGTCATAATACCCATGGTCGAAACCCACACCCAGTTCCTTCCTCATGTCCGAACCCACCGGTCTGAAACGTTACCTCCCCCCGCTCGGCTCACCCGCCTACCACGTGATGCTCTCCGTGGTGGCCATCACGATCCTCGGTCCGCTCGGCGGCATCTCCGCGGCGTTCATGAACTTCTCCATCGGCTTCTTCGTCGGTGGCCAAGTGCTCGCCGGCATCCTCGGCAGCGTGGTCACCCTGCCCTACGGCCCGGAGGGCAAGCACGGCGCGAACTACATGCAGACGATGGCCGCCTCGGTGGCCGGCATGTGCGCGATGGCGGTGCTGATCCAGGCGATGGTCTGGCTCAATCTGCCGCCGGTGCCCGACTGGAAGATGGTCCTTTTCCTCACCTGCATCGGCATGTTCGGCGTCGGCGTGGGCATGCTCTACACCCCGGTGCTGGTGGACCGGATGCAGCTCAACTTCCCCTCCGGCTACGCGGTGGCCAACATCCTGCGCGCGCTCACCGACCCGGTGCTGTTGCGCCAATCCATCGCCAAGCTCGGCGGCGGCCTCGCCGCCGGCTACGCCGTGGGCTTCGCCTCCTTCAAGGTCGCGGCCATCGGCGCGGTCGGCGTCTCGGCCTCGACCGTGGGCGCAGGCTTCATCGTCGGCGCCCGCATCGCCATTCCGGCGCTCGTCGTGGCAGTCATCGGCCGAGAGGCCATGCCCTATTTGATCGAGATCGGCTGGCTGCATGAGGGCGAACCCTACCGCAAGATCGGCTTCATCATCTCGCTCGGCACCATCCTCGGCGCCGCCGGACTCGACATCACCCTGATCCTGATCGAGGCGTTCAAACGCTTTCGCCAACAGGTGCCGGTCGCGCCCGATCCCGATTGGAAGCGCGTCAACATGTTCCGCCTGATCCTGTGGATCATCGCCTGGGGCGCGGGCATCGTGATCATCGGCAGCCAGCTCCTGCAGCAGCCGGTCTTCTTCCTCATCGTGGCGCTTGGGCTCTGCCTGCTCTTCGTGCTGGTGAACGGCATCTCGCTCGGCATCTCCGACTGGAACCCGATCTCCAGCGCCTTCGTGATGGCGGTCTTCATCATGGCCGCGCTCGGTCTCAAGGACCCCGGCGTCGGCCTCATGTGCGCCGCCATCCTGCTCATCTCCTGCAGCGTCGGCGGCGACATGCAGCAGGATCGCTCGACCGGCTGGCGCCTCGGCACCAACCGCGTGAACCAGTTCCGCTACCAGGTCATCGGCATTGCCTGCGGCGCCGTCCTAACCGTGGTGCTCGCCAAGGTCTTCATGAGCGCCTACCCGATCCTCAAGGCCGACCAGTTCAGCAACCCGAACCTCGAGGGCGCACAACAGTGGCAGTCGGCCATGACTTACAAGTTCGTCGGCGCGATCAAGGGCATCACGCTCGAACAACCGCACGTCATGAAGGCCCTCTGGCTGGGCATCGCCATCGGTCTCGTGACGATGGTCATCCGCAAGCTCATCAAGCGCACCGCCGGCTACAAGGCCTTCGTCGCCAGCTCGACCGCCGGCAAGGTAACCGACTTCACGGTGGACGCCGTGCTCCTGCCCAGCCCCTACGCTTCCTCCTTCGGCGGTTTCGTCGAGATCAAGACTGTGCTCTGGTGGGCCGGCGGCGGCATCTTCGGTTCGCTCTACACGATGTGGGCCGAGAAACGGAAAGCCGCCTCGGCCCCCGACGCCAACGCGCTGCCCTCCGACATGAGCACCATGTCGCTCGTCGGCGGCGGCCTCATCGCCGGCGATTCACTCGCCGCGCTGAGCGTGGGCGTGGCGGGGTTGCTGCGGACGGTGCTTTGAGGGGATACCGCAATTGCTCCGGAAGCTATTCTGACCTCAGGATTCTCCGAGTTGTAGGGCGGGGTCTCCGACGGAGGCTTGGCGGAGATGGCGAAGCAACCCCGCCTCGAACGCGGCATCGTTTTTGCAGCAAGGCGGGGTTCGGAGACCCCGCCCTACATCCCCAAAGCATGGGGCGGTTGGTATGAACACGGTATTGGGATTGAGGTTTTGACCGTGCTTCAATCAGCCCGCGCGGAGCGCGGGTTCCATCCTGGCACCTCTTTCCTTCAGACGCCTTCCTTTGTCGCCGCGCCTGAATCCCGGCTTGGCGGGATGAAAGCGTGGTCGTGCGCTTTACCACGCTGTCGCTTCGCTCCAGCGCGGCTACGGGATCATCTACCGATACAACGCCGTCACCGGAGTCGCCGTGAGCACGTTGTATTGGCGCATCGCGAGTCGCCACCACGGGGAGAGCTGGTCCGCGGGGAGTTTCCACAATTGCTCGTGGAGCCAGTTCATGGACTCGGGATCGAGCAGCAGCGCCATCTTCTCGCGCGTGGTGAGCTTGTCGGGGCCGTCAGCCAGCAAACGCCGGCGCAATTCCACGAAGTAACGGCGCACCGAGTAGCTGCCGGGCCGGCGCTGACGCAAAAGAGATACGTGCACGGCGTTCACGTAGGGATCGAGGATGGCCTGCATGAGGCCGAAATCCCGGCGGAGTTCGCGAATCGGCAGCATGTGCTTGTAGCACTCCTCCAGATTCTGCTCGAGCTGCGTGAGCACGGGCGCGGGCTCCGTCTCGTCGGGCGTCAGGAAAAGACCGAGTTCACGGGCGCGCCGGCCGAGGCCCGCGCGACTCAGGAGGATCGAAAGCGGCGCGGAGAGCACGAGCCCGAGCAACACGGGCGACAGCCACCAGAAAAACGCCGGCGCCAGGATGTAGGCTGAGGCGCCCCAGACGAGGCCGAACAATGTCTGGCCCGAATGCGTGATGATCGCCTCGCGCCAGTCGGGGTCATCGCTGGCCGTGCGCTGCTGCGTGACCCAGTTAACGCCCTGCCCGAGCAGGATGTAGGTCACGAACTTCGAGTGGAACATCATGTTGATCGGCGCCAGCAGCGTGGAGGCGATCGTTTCGAGCAGGGCGCTCAGGACCAGCCGAACGCGTCCGCCGTAGGCTGCAGCCCGGCCGTGTTTCAGCACGAGGCCCACGCTCAGCACCTTGGGCAGGAAGATGAGGGTCATGGTGAGGCCGAACAACGCGAGCGCCTGCGGCACCGGCACGACATGGTCGAAAATCATGATGTAGCGCGCCGGATCCACGGTGCCGTCCTCGACGCGGGCAAACAACCGCAGCGTGCTCACGAGCATGAAGAGCAGCCAGATCGGCGAGCTCACGTAGCCCATGATGCCTTGGAAGAGGTGAAAGCGGTTGACCGGGTGAAGGTTCTTGGCCGTGAGCAGCCAGCTGTGCTGGAGGTTGCCCTGGCACCAACGGCGGTCGCGCTTGGCGGCGTCAATCAGCGTGGGCGGCCCCTCCTCGAAGCTGCCCTCCAGGTCATGGGCCAACCACACCTTCCAGCCGGCCCGGCGCAGCAGCGCGGCCTCGACGAAGTCGTGACTGAGGATGCGTCCGCCGAACGGCTCGCGCCCCGGCAGCTCGGGCAGTGCGGCGTGTTCCATGAACGGCGCGACACGGATCACGGCGTTGTGGCCCCAAAAGTTGCTTTCGCCTTGGTGCCAGTAGTTGAGGCCGGCGAGGAAGAGCGGGCCGTAGAGCCGGCTGGCGAACTGCTGCAGCCGCGAGTAAAGCGTCACGCCGTTCACCACGCGCGGCGCGGTCTGCAGGATGCCGACGGTCGGGTTGCGCTCCATCATCGCGACCAGCTTCACGATGGACTCGCCGGTCATGATGCTGTCAGCGTCGAGCACCACCATGTAGCGGTAGCTGCTGCCCCAGCGGCGCAGGAAGTCGGCGACGTTGCCGCTCTTCTTGTTCAGCGAAATGCGGCGCTTGCGGTAGAAGATGCGGCCGAAACCGTTGAGCTGCTTGCAGAGCTCGGCCCACGCGACCTCCTCCTGGATCCAGCGGTTCGGGTCGTTGGAGTCGCTGAGGATGAAGAAGTCGAACTCGTCGAGCCGGCCGGTCTGCTCGAGCGACTGATAGATCGCGCGCAGGCCCTCGAAGATGCGGCTGGGGTCCTCATTGAACACCGGCATCACGATGGCGGTGCTGCCGAGCGGCAGTTTCTCCAGCGACTCGTCGTCGCGCAGCGTGCGGCTGATGCGCGCCGTGTCGCCACGATTGATCACGTAGAGGCCAAGCAGAGCGGTGCAGAAACCCGTGGCCACATGGGCAAACAGAATCGTGAACAGGATCAACAGCGGCAGATCGGCCACCCGTGCGAGCGTGAACGGCCCCTGCCAGAGCAAATCGGCCATGAACCATGCCGCCAACGCGGTGAGCAAAAAGATGAGCGAGAAGAATGTCGCCCGCCGCCGGCTGACGCGCGTCTTGTCCACCTGCTCGACTGTGAAGGCCGTGGGCATGGGTCAGGAGATGGGCCGCTGAAACCTGATCGCAGATGCCTTACACACCCCGCCCTGGCGGGCACCCCTCTCCAGAGGGGATCCGTGCCCAAGCAGTGCGAGTCCCCGCTGGAGAGGGGAGGCGCGAAGCGACGGGGTGTGGTGACTTGTCATGCTCATCGGGTTGCGTAGAAAACCAGGCCCAGTGCCGAGATGAACAGTGCCCAGAGCAGGATCACGCGCAGGATTGGCCATTTCTCGATCTGCTCGAAGGTCTGGCCCGCCACCTCGGTGAGCGCGCCCAACTCGATCGGACGCGGCACCATGCTCGTCACCGTCATGTCCGGACCGGCCTGGATGGAGCGCCGGCGCATCTCCTCGGCAAACTCCGGCGGCACCTGCTTCTCGTCGAGGAAGGCATAGGGCCAGCGTTCCACGCCCTCGGTCAGGAGCAGCGCGACGCGGCCTTCGACGGCGATGCGTTCGTGCGGCAGATTCTTGTCGCCAAGCAGTTCGCCGAACCACTCGTCCATCATGCGGTCGATCTCCTCGGCCGCGAGCGTCGTGGGATCAAGCGTGGGGTTCTGCGCGTGGCGGGCGGCGGCGCGGGCGATCACCTTCTCGATGATCGTGATCTGTTGCAGCCGGTTGTGCACGCGGTGCGCGCGCAGGTAGTCCTCGACGCGGATGAAGGCCGCGTTCCACTGGTCCGGCGTGCCGGTGCGCGGCCGGAAGGCGTTCAGGGTGTCCAGAGGTTGCTCCATGTTTCGGAGAGGGCCTTCTCGGCGCCGCGCAGATAACAACGCAGTTCCACCGGCCGGCCGCTGCCGTCGGCCGACAGTTCAAAGACGGCGCGCCAGCGGCCGGTCGGGCCGATGCGCTGCACGGAGCCGACGCCAATGAGTTTGGCGCCGTCGCCCACGGTCACGACCGCTTCGGGGTCCGTGACGCCTTTCGGCAAGGACAGGCCGTCAAAATCTACCACAAACCGGCGGCGGTCCGGATGATCGAGCACAGCCCCGTGCCTCGTGGATGCGACGAAACCGGCCGGCGGGCGGCCCTTCGCGTCGCCGAACCAGGTGAGGCGATACTCGAAAACCAGCGGTTCGCCCGGCGCGGGCAATTTTTCCGGCGTCCAAAAGGCGACGATGTTGTCGTTGGTTTCATCCGGAGAAGGCAGTTCGACGAGGCGCACGGAACCGCGGCCCCAGTCCCCGACGGGCTCGACCCAGGCGCTGGGCCGCTCGTGATAATGAGCCTCGAGGTCGTCGTAGTGCAGAAAATCGCGATCGCGTTGCAACAGGCCGAAACCGCGTGGCGAAGCGTCGGCAAACGCGCTCACGCGCACCAAAGCCGGGTTGTTGAGCGGACGCCAGAGCCACTCCCCCGCTCCGGTGTGCATGAGCAGGCCGTCGGAATCATGGACCTCGGGCCGGAAATCATTCTTCGACCAGCCGGTGTTCTCGCCGTGCAGGAACATGCTGGTGAGCGGCGCGAGCCCCACGACCGCCGGCGGCGCACGGAAGTAAAGCGCGGCCTTCACCTGCATCATCGTTTCCTTGCCCGGGGTGATGACGAAGCGATACGCACCGGCCACGCTCGGCCCCTCGAGCAGCGCATGGATCGTGATGGAAGCCGCACCGGCCTTCGGGCGCTCGACCCAGAACTCGGAGAAGCGCGGGAATTCCTCGGGATCGGGACCGCCGCTGTTCAGCGCGAGGCCGCGCGCCGAGAGTCCCCAGTGCAGGCCGCGCGCAAGGCTGCGAAAATAACTCGCGCCGAGAAACACGGCCAGCTCGCTCATCGCGCCCGAACGCTCGAGCGCGTAATGGATGCGCATGCCGGCAAAGCCCATGTCGGCCGGCACCGCCTCGGGCAGGCGGTTGGAGCCGTAGTGGAAGAGCGCCGGATCGAAATCGATGAGTTTCTCCTGCCCGCCGCTCACCTCGTGGACCTGCACGGACTCCTTGAAGAGCCAGCCCGGGTGGAAGAACTGGAGCTGAAACGGCAGCTTCTCCTTCTTCCACCAGGCGTGATCATGGTCGAACTTGATGTTCTGGTGCTGGAGGTAGTTGTAGCCGGCCAGCCACGCGGGCACGCGGGAGACGGGCGGCGCGTAGGGGCGCGCGGCGGTTTCCCTGGCCCGCTGCTGGAGAAGGTCGAAGTTGAATTCGGCGGCGTGGGATACGCCCGCCAAGACGCCAAGCATTGCCAGCAGGTGGAGGGTCGGTCTCCGCACCGACCGTGGTCGGTGCGGAGACCGACCCTCCATGGGGGAAAAACCGAACCGGCGCGCAGAGACGCGCGCCCTCCACCAAGCCACCCCTAAGAAAAATCGATTCATCACAGGAAATAATTTCGCTGCTTTTCCGATATCGGCACACCCGCGCGCTCCATCACCGCGAGCAGGTCCTCCCAGGCGTCGCGTTTGATCTTCTTCGCGGCGGCGGACACGAGGCCCTCCTGGCGGAGCAGATACGACGGGTGGTAGGTCGCCCGCAGGGGCGTGCCGGCGTATTCGTGCCAAGCACCGCGGGCGGCGCCCATGGATTTGAAGCGGTCGGGGCCGAGCAGGCCGTCTACGGCCGTCTTGCCGAGGGCGACAATCACCTTGGGCTGGATGATGGCGATCTGCGCGCGGATGAACGGCAGGCAGCAGGCCATCTCTTCCTGCGTCGGCGGACGGTTACCCGTCTGCGAACCGTCGCTGTTGCGCACGCCCATCGCCGGACGCCAGTTGAGGATGTTGCCGATGTAAACCTGGCTGCGGTCGAGGCCCATGGCCTTGATCATGCGGTTGAGCAACTGGCCGGCGCGGCCGACGAACGGTTCGCCCTGGTCCTCCTCGTCGGCGCCGGGAGCCTCGCCCACGAACATGATCGCGGTGTCGAGATTGCCGACGCCGAAGACGACCTGCTTGCCGGGATGGACGTTCTGCTTGCAAGTCGGATCGTTGAGCACGATCTCGCGCAGGGCGTTCCACCGCGTCTGCTTGTCGCCGTCGGGGAGCACGATGTCGGGGCGCGGTGGGAGTGAGGGTTTGGCCGCGACGACGGGTGCAGGCGTCGGCAGCACAAAAGTGCGCACGGGTGGTGATTGGTCGGATGTTGCGCGAGATGGTTCGGCTTCGAACTCGCGGGATGTGGGCACCCCGCCTGAAAGATTCTCCTCCGCCGGCGCATCGGCCAGCGCGTCGCGCAGCGCCTGCATCGCCTCCTCGCTGACTGCGATCGTGCGGTTGCCTTCGGCTTTGAGGCGCCGGAGCTCGTCGTTGAGAGCCAGCAGTTGTTCGCGGGTGTTCAAAGGGGTGGTCAGACCGGGCGGGCGACCATCAGCTTTTCGACGTATTTCGCCAGCAAGTCGAACTCGAGATTCACGCCGCTGCCGGCCTGTTTTTCACGGAGATTGGTCGCCGCCAGCGTGTGCGGGATGAGCCACACGGCGAAGGAGTCACCCGCGACCTCCGCAACCGTCAGTGAAATGCCGTCCACGGCGATTGAGCCCTTGCTCACAAGGTAGCGACCGAAACCCGCCGGAGCGGCGACGCGCAGGTAATGGTCCTTGCCGCGCGGCTCGAAGACCTCCACGCGCCCCACCGCATCCACGTGGCCCGACACGAAATGTCCGCCGAGCCGGCTCTCGGGCTTGAGGCTGCGCTCGAGGTTCACGAGCGAACCGGGCTTGAGCTCCTTGAAGTTGGTCAGGCGACGCGACTCCTCGAGCAGCTCGAACCAGAGGTGCCCGACGTCGAAGCGCACCACGGTCAGGCAGCAGCCGTTGACGGCCACGCTATCGCCCACGGCCACGTCGGCCGGCACGACCTGTGCGGCAAGTTGCAAGCTCCACGCGTTTTGCGCGGGGGCGAAGCTGACGACCTTGCCTGTTTCCTCAACCAGACCGGTGAACATGCCCCATGCCTAAGCGGCCGGTGCCGGGAGCACCAGAAAAAGTCCGCCGGGATGGTCATTTCCGATGATTGACGCTCGGGGCCTACCTTCCACAAAGTGCCGGTTTACCCACATGGCCGCCACCTCCTGCAAAGAATACGAGTTCCTCACGATCGAGCCGCACTGGCAGGCGATCTGGGAGCAGACGAAGCCTTTCCGCGCCGAAAACGGCTCGACCAAGCCGAAGTTCTACGTGCTCGACATGTTCCCCTACCCGTCCGGAGCCGGCCTGCACATCGGCCACCCGGAGGGTTACACGGCCACCGACATCCTCGCCCGCTACAAGCGCGCCCGCGGCTTCAATGTGCTCCACCCCATCGGTTGGGACGCCTTCGGCCTGCCCGCCGAACAGCACGCCGTGAAGACCGGCACGCACCCGGCCACCAACACGCAGAACAACATCACGAACTTCCGCCGCCAGATCAAGGCGCTCGGCTTCAGCTACGACTGGGACCGCGAGGTGGACACGACCGACCCGAAATATTTCCGGTGGACGCAGTGGATTTTCCTCCAACTCTTCAAGAAAGGCCTGGCCTACGTGGACGAACGCCCCGTGTGGTGGTGCCCCGAGCTGCGCACCGTGCTGGCCAACGAGGAGGTCGTGGACGGCAAGTCCGAGGTCGGCGGCTTCCCCGTCGAGCGCCGCAACCTGCGTCAGTGGGTGTTGCGCATCACCGCCTACGCCGAGCAGCTGATTGACGGCCTGAAGGACGTGGACTGGCCCGACTCCACCAAGCGGATGCAGGAGGCCTGGATCGGCCGCAGCGAAGGCGCCGAGGTTTTGTTCAAGCTGGAGAACGCCGCGCTCGGCGACCTGAAGATTTTCACGACGCGCCCTGATACGCTCTTCGGCTGCACCTACATGGTGCTCGCGCCCGAGCACCCGCTCGTGCCCGGGCTCACGACCGACGCCCAGCGTGAGACCGTCGAGGCCTACCGCAAGAAGACGGCCGCCAAGAGCGACGTCGAACGCATGTCCGACGCCTCCAAGGAAAAGAGCGGCGTTTTCACCGGCAGCTACGCGATCAATCCCGTCAACGGCGCCAAGGTTCCCGTGTGGATCGCGGACTACGTGCTCATGGGTTACGGCACCGGCGCCATCATGGCCGTGCCCGCGCACGATGAGCGCGACTACGAGTTCGCCCAGCAATACCACCTGCCCATCCCGCGCGTCATCGCCGCGGCCGACGGCAGCGACCAGCTCCCCTACACCGGCGACGGCAAGCTCATCAACTCGCCCGGCTACGACGGCCTCGATTGGGCCGACGCCAAGAAGAAGATCTCCGCCGACCTCGCCGCCAAGGGCATCGGCAAGGCCACGATCAACTACAAGCTCCGCGACTGGCTGTTCTCCCGCCAGCGCTACTGGGGCGAGCCGTTCCCCATCGTCTGGGTGAGCGAAGCCGATTACCGCAAGGCCGCCATCGTGCGCAAGGACCTGCCCGCTTCGCCCGTGACCTTCCTTGAGAACGGCGTCACGCAATACGCGCTGCCGCTGCCCGAGACCTCGCTGCCGCTCACGTTGCCCGAGACGCAATCCTACCTGCCCAGCGGGACGGGCGAGAGTCCGCTGGCGAACGTCAGCGAATGGCTGGAGATCTGGTTCAACGTGCAGACCGGCGCCAGCGTGCCGGCATCGCAGGCGCAGCCCGCTGGCGACGAGTGGGTGCGCGGCCGCCGCGAAACCAATACGATGCCGCAGTGGGCCGGTTCGTGCTGGTATTACCTGCGTTACCTCGACCCGCAGAACGCCGGCGCACTCGCTTCCCCGGAGGCGCTGAAATATTGGGGCGTGCCCGACCTCTATGTCGGCGGCGCCGAGCACGCGGTATTGCACCTGCTCTACGCGCGCTTCTGGCACAAGGTGCTCTTCGACCTCGGCGTCGTGCCGCAGGCCGAGCCGTTCAAGAAGCTGTTCCACCAGGGCATCATCCTTGGCGAGGACGGCGTGAAGATGTCCAAGAGCCGCGGCAACGTGGTGAATCCCGACGACATCATCCGCGAATACGGCGCCGACACCCTGCGCCTCTACCTGATGTTCCTCGGGCCGCTCGAGGCCATGAAGCCCTGGAACCCCAAGGGCATCGAGGGCGTGCATCGTTTCCTGAAGAAGGTCTGGCGCGAGTGCCTCGACGCCGTGGGCGCGGTCAACCCGCGTATTGCCGCCGGCGCCACGCTCACCGCCGAGACCGAGAAGCTCCTCCACGAGACCATCAAGAAGGTCGGCGAGGACTTCGATGGCCTGCGCTTCAACACCGCGATTTCGCAGCTGATGATCCTGGTGAACGCGTTCCAAAAGGAGCCCGCCCTGCCCCGTCAGTCCGTGCTCGACCTGCTGCGCCTCGTCGCCCCACTCGCCCCGCATCTGGCCGAGGAACTCTGGGCCCGTCTCGGCGAAACCGGCTCCGTCATGGCCTCCGGCTGGCCGGCGTTCGACGCGGCCAAGCTCGTCGCCTCGACCATCACCATCGTCATCCAGGTGAATGGCAAACATCGCGGCGACCTCAGTGTCGCACCCACTGCGACCGAGGCGGAGCTGACCGCCTTGGCCCTCCAGCACGACAAGGCCGGCCCTCACCTTACCGGTAAGGCCATCCGGCGCACGATTTACGTAAAAGGAAGGTTGATAAACATTATCGTTTAGGTAGTTAGGGACCTATCCGGGCCAGCTTATTGAATCCACTTGCCATAGGTAATATACCCTAGTTTCATCTGGGATACTCAAACGACGTTATATTTAACCGTATAACCCTCTGTTCACCCCACCGAGGATCCTAGCCATGAAAACATTTCCGACCCGATCTTCCTGTTCGTTGCTGCTGTGTGCGCTGCTCTGCGCGCCTTTCGCCCACGCCCAACGCCAGGCTCCCGCCCTCAAAGGGCCGACCAGCAAGCTCTACCTCGCGGAGACCAAGGGCCCGACCGAGATCATGAACGGGGACAAAATCTACCGCGCGCGCCAAGCCACCGCCTTTGACGCCCCCGGCACCGTGATCGTGACCAAGGAAGAAGCGCACAACGCGCTCGTCTACTCAAACGGCACGGGCCTGTTTGTGGACCAGCTCACCCGCGTCGAGATCAGCCGCTTCCAGCAGGAGCCATTCAAGCCCGACTACCTCCAGCAACTGGCCAGCCGCTATGAGCCGTCGGTCTCCCAGAGCAACGTCAACCTGCCCTATGGAGTGATCGGTATCTGCACCAGCCAGCTCATCTCCGGCAGCTCGATGCTCTACTCCACCCCGCATGCGACCGTGAACATCCGCGGGGGCAAGGTCGTGATCGAGTCCACTCCCGAGGGCACCACCGTGGACCTGCTCGAGGGCGACCTCACCGTGCGCTCCGGCGACAAGGATGTCGGCGGCCAGATTCTCCGCCCCGGTGAGCGCGCATTCATCCCGGCCTCCTCCGGTGGCCAGCCGGTCGTGATCACCGTGCAACCCATCCCGCGCGAGGCCATGCCGATCGACGACCGCCGCGTCGAGATGGCCTGCAATGCCCGCAAGTCGGTGACCTTCGACATCATTGCCCGTCGCGCGGAGGAAGGGCTCGACCGCCCCGGCGACGACCCGGCGGGCGGCGACAGCGGTGATGAGGCCGCCGGCGCCCAGGCCGACAATCAGGAAATTGTCGCCAACCCCACCGTGCCCGGCAATCCTCCCAACCAGATCGTGGTCAGCCCCGACCGCCTGCCCGGAACCTGATGATCCTCCCGTCACGCCACCTGCGCCCCGTCCGCACCAGCGTCCTGCTGGCCGTAGCGTGCGTCGCGGCGGCACCGTCCCCCGCCCTGCTCAACATCGACGGCACCAAGAACCAGATCTTCGTCTTCGGCGGGGTGGGCTTCGGTTACGACAGCAACATTTTCTCCCAACGCGATGGCGAGGGTGACTACAGCATCACCGCCCACGCGGGCACGGAGCTGAAACGCCGCGCGGGCATCATCTCGGTGGACGCGACCGCGCGCGTGGACTACGTGCGCTACGGCGAATTCACCGAGGAGAACGCCTGGAATCCTCGCTTCTCGGTGGAGTTCGGCAAGTCCTCCGGCCGCACCACCGGCTCGCTGAAGATCTCCGCCTACCGCGAAAGCCGGGCCGACAACGCCATCAACCTGCGCACCAATTCCTGGAGCCTGCCCGTCGAGTTCGGTCTGCGCTACCCGATCAACGAGAAGCTCTACCTGACCTCCACCACCGGCTACCTCCGTCGCACCTACCGCGACAACGCCGCCCTGCTGGACTACACCGACTGGTCCGAGGCGCTGGACCTCTACTACGTCTATACCTCCAAGCTGGACCTGTTCGCCGGCTACCGCATCCGCTCCTCCCGCACCTCCGACTCGCGCCGCAGCCTGGACCACTGGTTCAACCTGGGCGCCACGGGCGGCCTCTTCTCCAAGATGTCGGGCACGGTCCGCTTCGGTTATCAGTTGCGCGACGTGCGCGGCGAGGATCAATACGGCCAGTTCAGCGCCAGCGCCTCGGTCAACTGGCCCATCACCCGCAAACTGCTGCTCAGCCTGCAGGGCTCCCGCGACTTCAGCACCATTGCCACGGGCACCTCGGTGGACTCCACCTCCGCCGCCCTGACCGCCCTCTACACTTACAGCAGCAAGCTCGACTTCCACGCCATGCTTTCGGCCGGACGCAACAACTTCCTGAACGAGAGCGTCGCCCGCAAGGACACCTACTTCTCCTGGGAGACCGGCGCCCGCTACCGCATGAACGACCATCTCCAGATGGGCGTCACCTACAGCTATCTCAAGAACAGGTCCTCGCTTCTGCTGGCCGACTTCGATAACCACGGGTTCGCCTTCGACGTTTCCAGCCGCTACTGATCCACCGCCATGACTACCCTCCGCCTCCTTGCCCTGGCCACCTTGCTCTGCGCCGGCTTGGTCGCCGTCTGCGGCCAGGCCCCGGAGAAGAAGAATTACATCCACACGCTGACGCTGGCCGACCGGGTTCGCATTGTTGTTTATCAGGAGGAGGACCTCACCAGTCTCACCCGCATTGATGCCCGCGGCCGGGTCAACCTGCCGCTCATCGGCGAAATCGCGATCGGCGGCATGTCGGTCGTCGAAGCGCAGGGCGCCATTGAAAACGCCTACAAGGACGGCCGCTTCCTCCGCAACCCGCAGGTCACCGTCAGCGTCGAGGAATACGCGCCGCGTGAGGTCTCCATCCAGGGCGCGATCCGCACCCCCGGTCGTTACACCCTTCCGATCGAGTCCACCCTCACCGTCGTCGAACTCGTCACCAAGGCCGGCGGCCTCACCGACATCGGCAAAGGCTCGGCGGTTACCGTCACCCGCATCCTGCCCGACGGCACGAGGAAAGTCTTCACTGTGGACGTGGATAGTGTCATCAAGGGCCGGAAAGACAGCAAAACCGATGATTCCACCCTGCTGCTGCAACCAGGCGACATTGTTTACGTGCCGGAACGTCTGATCTGAGCCGACACCGATGTCTTCCCCGGATTTTTCCCCCCACTCCGCCTCGGTCAAGCACGGCGCCTCGCTCCACGGCAACGAGCCGCACGTCTCCGAGCGCCGTACGCTCCGGGATTACTACATCATGCTCCGTGAGCGCCTGTGGATCGCGCTGCCGGTGGCGGTGATCGTGGCCCTGGGTTTTGGTTACGTGAAGTCCACCGAGACCAAGATGTATGCAAGCACGGCCACGATGCAGTTCGAACGCCCCGAGCGTGTCGTGCTCAACGAGCAGGTCGTGGACACCTCCATCCGCCACGACGTCGATCTCAACACCTACCTGCAGATCCTCACCAGCGGCAAGCTGCGGCAGATGGTGGCCCAGTCGCTGACCGCCGAGGAGGTCCGCATTCTCCAGCGCCCCTACCTGGGTGAACTCGCCCCCGGCGAGAATCCCCCGCCGGTCGGCCAGCTCCTGGGCAGCATGTCGCCCCAGTCCATCCGCAACAGCTTCCTGATCCACATCTCCGTCACCAACCGCGACCCCCAGGGCGCCGCGCTGCTCGCCAACCGCTACGTCGAGCAGTTCATGCGCTACCTCTTCGAAAACGCCGGCGGCAAGAACGAGGACGCCGTCAATTTCCTCCGCAGCCGCGCCGATGAGCTGCGCAAGGACTCGGAAACCGCGGAGGGGCGGCTGCAGGACTATCGCCGCAAGCACAACCTCGTCTCCCTCGACAACAGCATCAACATCATCAGCGACCGGCTGCGCGGGTATAACACCAGCCTCACCGATGCCCGCAATGCCCGTATCGCCATCGAGAACCGCCTCGCCCAGATCGAGCGCATGCAGCAGGCCGGCGGCAACCTGCTCGATATCGATTACATCTCGGCCTACGGCAACGTCGCCGCCCTCAAGACCCAGCTGACCGACCTGCAGAACCAGCAGTCCATCCTCAGCGAACGCTACCTCGAGCGGCACCCCAAGATGATCAACGTCGCCAACTCGATCGACGTGCTCACCGCCCAGATCAAGACGGACATCGCACAGGCCATTGCCGCGCTGCGGGCGCAGCACGAAACCCTGAAGCAGACGGAGGCCTCCTACGTCCGGGAGTACAAGGAGGCGGAGAAAGAGCAGCTGCGGCTCGGCGAACTCTCCGTGGAGTTCAAGAGCCTCGAAAACCAGGCCGCCGTCGCGAAGAACAATTATCTCCAGATCCTCGACCGCCTCGCCCAGGCCACCACCTCCAAGAATCTGGAGAACATCCCGGTCAAGCCGCTCGACCAGGCCTTGCCCGCCGGCGCCCCCTACACCCCGAACCTCCGCAACATCATCAAAACCTCGCTCGGCCTCGGCCTGCTGGTGTTCGTCGGCGTGGCCGTCGGCCTCAGCTTCGTGGATGACCGGGTGAAGAGCGCGTGGGACATCGAGGGCTTCATCGGCGCCCACCTGCTCGGCATCATCCCCGAACTCGGCGATGTGCCCGACACGGAGAAGCACTCGCTCGTCAACAGCAACAAGGCCTCGCCCGGCTCGGAGGCCTTCCTGAGTGTATACAGCGCGGTGAAGATCCAGTCGAAGCTCGATTTCCCGAAGTCCATCCTCGTCACCAGCACGATCCCCGGCGAGGGCAAGACGATGATCAGCTGCAATCTCGCGGCCTCGTTCGCCCGCCACGGCAAGCGCGTGCTGATCATCGACTGCGACATGCGCCGCCCGATGCTGCACCGCCACTTCCAGCTGCCCAACGAGGCTGGCCTGCTGGCCTGGTTCGAGGCCGGCGCCAAGATCCCCGAGGATCCCTTCACCGACGCTTCGCTTGGCCTGACCAAGGCCGAGGAAAATCTCTTCCTGCTGCGCTCCGGCGGCCGCTCCAAGAGCCCCACGGAATTCCTCGAGAACCCCATTTTCGGCCAATTTATCGAGGCGATGAAGCAGCACTTCGACCTGATCGTCGTGGACTCGCCGCCGATGGGCGCGGTCACCGACTCGCTGCTCATCTCGGAGCGCACCGACGAGGTCATCTACGTCTGCCGCTTCAACCGGGCCTACCGGAAACACATCCGGCTCTACATCAAGCAGCTCAGGGAAAGCAAAAACGAGCTGCTCGGGGTCGTCCTCAACGGACTTTCACCCCGGCGGATCGAGTATTACTCGAACTACCGCTACTACCGCAGCTACAAGAAATACTACGGCTCGCAGTCCTGACGGGAAGAGACCAGGGCCTAAAGTCCGCCGAGCCTGGCCGTGGTGCGTCGGCGGCATTGGACCGGTTCGCTGTTGTCCAGCCACTCGCACCCACCGCACTCCGAGATTGTCGTCCCTTGGTCTCTGGTCCCTAGTCTCTGGTCCTTAGATGCCTTCCGCCTTCCTGCCCTCAGATTTCGACCCCAAGCGTCCCGTCGTCCTGATCGCTGGCCGCGGCCATTATCCGGTCATCACTGCCGCCGCCATCCGTGCCTCCGGCGTGCCGTTGCGGCTGATCGCGATGGACGACGAAACCGAGCTGCCGCTGATCAACTCCTTTCCCGCCGGCGAGCGCGTCACGCTCAACGTCGGCCAGATCGGCAAGATGCTCGATGCGTTGAAAAACTTCGGCGCCGGCTACGCGCTCATGGCTGGCCAGGTGAAGCCCAAGAAACTCTTCCACGGCCTCACACCCGACCTCAAGGCCGCCGCCATTCTCTTCTCCCTGAAGCGGCGCAACGCCGAAACCATCTTCGGCGCCATCGCCACTGAGATCGAGAAACTGGGCGTTAAGCTCCTCGACGCCCGAGCCTTCATCGACGACCAGATGGCCACCCCCGGCAACATGGCCGGGCCCAAGCTTCCGACCGACCCCGAATATCTCGAACACGGCATCCACATCGCCCGCGAAATCGCACGCCTCGACATCGGACAGGGCTGCGTCGTGCGCAAGGGCACCGTGCTCGCCGTCGAGGCCTTCGAGGGCACCGACGACATGCTCCGGCGCGCCGGCACCTTCAAGACCGATGAGACGCTCTTCGTTAAAACCGTGAAGACTCGCCAGGACTTCCGCTTTGACGTGCCCGTCTTCGGCCTCCGCACCCTCGCCACCATGAAGGAAGCCGGCATCACCGCCGCCGCCCTGGAAGCCGGCAAGGTTATCATCCTCGAGAAGCCGGCCGTGCTGAAACAAGCCAAGGACTGGGGCATCGCCCTCCACGGCTTCTGAGCCGCCTCCCGCATTTTAGCGGCGGACACAAACCGCCGCGATGGCCCCGTCGCCCACGCACTTGCACTTTTCCGCCTACACCCGCACCTTTTGTCCATGCCCGCCGATATCGTCGAAGTCTCCATCAAAGGCCTGATGCCCACAGCCAACGGCTGTGCTGTTTTTCTGGGCAACGATGACAAGACCTTCGTCATCTACGTGGACCCGAGCGTCGGCAGCGCGATCTCCATGACGATCAACGGGGTGAAGAAAGAACGCCCGCTCACCCATGACCTGATCGGCCACCTGCTGATGGGCTTCGAGATCAGTCTGGAGCGCATCGTCATCAACGACGTCAACGAGGGCACCTACTTCGCCCGGATCATCCTGCACATGCAGAATGAGCTGGGTCGCAAGTTTCTCGAGCTCGACGCCCGCCCCAGCGACTCGATCGTCCTTGCTCTACAGCAGAAGCGCCCGATTTTTGTCGCCAGCAAGGTCTTTGAAGTCGTCGAGGACATGAGCGAAATCCTCGAGCGCGTGCTCAAGCAGCAAAAAGAGGAAAACAAGGACGAGCCCGACGAGTAGGTCCGGTCTCCGACCGGCCTTCCTTGCCTTCCTGCTGGAGGGAGTGCCCACCCGCACCGCATGATCCACGACACTTCGGCGTCCGCCCGCACCCTCCCCCCGCCCATCCGGCCCGGCCAGCCGCTCACCGCGCTCGCCCCCATGCAGGATGTCACCGACCTGCCCTTCATGCGGGTGATGGCGCACTACGGCGCGCCGGATTACTACTTCACCGAGTTCTTCCGCGTCCACGCGCAATCGCGACCCGAGAAGCACATCGTCCGTTCGATCGTCGAGAACCAGACCGGCCGCCCGGTCTTCGCCCAGCTCATCGGCGAGGAAATCCCCCACATGGTTCGCACGGTGAAGGAACTGCTGAAGCTCCCGGTCGCGGGCATCGACCTCAACATGGGCTGCCCCGCCCCGAAGATCTACAAGAAGAACGTCGGCGGCGGCCTGCTCCGCGACCCGGCCAAGATTGACGAACTCATCGGCGCCCTCCGCGACGCCGTGCCCGGCCGCTTCACGGTCAAGATGCGCATCGGCTTCGATTCCACCGACAATTATCGCCCCATCCTCGATCTCATCAACAAGCACGGCGTGGATCTGCTGAGCGTCCACGGCCGCACGGTGAAGGAAGGCTACCGGAGCGACGTGCATTACGACTTCATCGCCACCGCCGCGCGCACCGTCCGCTGCCCCGTGCTGGCCAACGGCAATGTCACCTCCGCCCCCAAGGCCGCCGAGGTCGTGGACCAGACCGGGGCCGCCGGCATCATGATCGGCCGCCACGCCATCCGAAACCCATGGGTTTTCCGCCAGTGCCGGGAGCGCTTCGCCGGCACGCCGGTTTTTGCCCCCGCGCTCGCCGACGTCCGCGAATATGTGGACCGGCTTTATCGCGAGACCCGGACGCCCGAAATTCCCGAGGCCGCCCACGTCGCCAAGATGAAGAAATACCTGAACTTTGTCGGCCAGGGAGTGGATCCCGAGGGAAAATTCCTCTTCGACATGCGCCGCGCCATGACCGAGGCGGAGCTGTTTGCCGTTTGCGACCGTCACTTGCTGACCGAACCGGCCAGGCCGTTTGCCGACGAGCCCTATGCCGGAGTGATTGCCCGGCCCAACTGCGAAACTCCGGTGGAAAGCTGCTCGCTCGACACGGTGACAGCCTGATGCTGCGAGCCTCCCGGTGATCAGACCGGAACTGGCTTGGCTTACTTCTCCTTCATGGTGAAAACTCCGTCCCAGTTGGGCGCCGGAGGGTGTTCCTTCATCTTGTGGCAGCGCTCGATCATGATGAGTGACGGGTTGCTCTCGATGAAATGGGCCTTGCTCGGCTGGTAGGGCTCCAGGGCCGCGCTCTTGGTGAAGACCTGAATCGCTCCGTCCCAATCCTGCGCCAGATAGCGCTCGATCGCCTGGGCGTGGAGTCCCAGGCAGTCCGCGGCCGTCTGGGGCAGGTCGGCGCGAAAACCCATCACCTCGTAGACCGGCACCGGCAGGGTGCGGCCTTTCACCACGATCTTGTCGAGGAAGCGGAAAACGATCTTGTCGCCACCGTGCTTCTCCGCCTCCAGTTTGGTGGCCTCGGTGATCATGGTGTAAACGCCGAGCGACTTGGCGCCGGATTCCATGCGGGCGGCGAGGTTCACGTTGTCACCCATCATGGTGTAGCTGAAGCGCGAACGGCTGCCCATGTTGCCCACGATGGCCGAGCCGGTGTTGAGACCGAGCCGCGCGCGCAGGTAGTGGACGATCGGCGGCCACTTGTTGCCCTCGCTGCGCCACTTCTGGCGCAGCTCCTCGATGGCCTTCTGCACGCGGATGGTGGCGGTGCAGGCGCGGAACGCGTGATCGGGCACCGGCAGCGGCGCGCCGTAGATGGCCACGACGGCGTCGCCGATGTATTTGTCGAGCGTGCCGCGTTCCTCCTGCACGATGTCGGTGCAGGCCGTGAGATACTCGTTCATCAGATCGACCAACTGGGAAGCGGGCATGAGCTCCGAGAAGGTGGAGAACGACTGGATGTCCGAAAAATAGGCCGTGATGATCTCCTCGTGGCCGCCGAGCTGCGGGTCTTCCTTGGACTCAACCATGCGGTTGACCAGTTCCGGCGCGAGGTAGGTGCCGAACATGTTTTTGATGCGGCCCTTTTGCTTTTCCTCCTGCAGCAGCTGCCAGAGAATGGCAATGAAGCCGGTGCTGAATGCCGCCCCGAGCGGGGCCGCCATGGGCAGGATCAAATGGTTTTCCGAGAACTGATGGATGCCAATGATGGCGTAGGCCGCGATCACCAACAACGCGATCAGCTTGGCCAGAAGACTGCGGGCGCCACCTGACACTGCGAGGCTGGTGACCACGATGGACAGACCCAACACTCCCGCCCACATCACCCAGGGGGGCGTCCGTTGCAGGTATTGCTCGCTGATGATCGTTTTGATCAGGTTGCCGTGGCCGCCAACCTTGGGTACGGGATCACCGTCGAACGGCGTCGGCGCCAAATCCTGCAGGAGGGGATCGACCGGCCCGATCAAGACGGTCGCCCCGGCGAAGCGCGGGAAAAACTCCTCGGCCTGCTTGCGTTCGTCAGGATTTTCGGAGTTCAACCACTCCCCCGCAATCAAGACATCCGCAATGCTGCTGCGCGGGTTGTAGTTCTGATCGTCCCAGTCGGAAAACCAGTTGATCTCCAGCAATTGCTGATCGGTCACCGGAATGCGACGCAACACCTCTCCACTCTCCGGATTGAAGATTTCGATATGCGCCCCGGCTCGCCGCAGCGACCCGGGGGGCACACCCAGTTCAATACACGCCAACTGCAGGCCCATGTGCCAGAAATCAGTCAATGCCGCCTCGGCAAAGAGAGGCGCCCAACGGGGCACCTGATCGTCCTGGAAATCGTAATCAATGTCGATCAACCCGAGCGTGCCTGATCGCAGCGGACTGACAATGGGGTACGCCGGGAGCTCCGGAATGTCGTTCTTTTCGCGATTGGTGAAACCGAGCCGCAGCAGCGGGAACTTGCGCGTGCCATGTTGGGTGCGGGCCTCCCCGCCGGTATATTGCGCCGCAAACACGATCTGCGGATAGCGGCGTGAAATCTTCGCCAGCGCGGTATTGCCCGCCACCGCCTTTTCTCGATTCACCAATTCGGAATGCGCCAGTTCGGAAAACACGAAATCAAAGGCGACAGACTTGGCCCCGCCCTTTTCGATCAGCAGCTGGGCGGCTTCTGCAAACCGGGCCCGGTCCCACGGCCGCTCACCGATTCGCTGAATGCCACGGGTGTCCACATCCACGTAATAGACCTTCACCGGGGCCGCGAGGTTGCCGCGGATCCGGTAGCGCTGATCCAGCAGCAAATTTTCCGCTTTCTGCAGATGGCCTTCCTGCGCCAGCCAGCCCCAGAGGATTGGCACGGGCAGCAGCAACAGGATCCGCCAATCGAGTTTTCTTTTCTTCGGCTGCGCCACGGCTGCGGACACTAGGTGCGCGCTCGATGAGTTAAAGCAGATTCAAAAGCGCGTAAACAAAACACCCGGCGCCAAGGCCGGGTGGGAAAGTTGGTTTCAGGCTTTGCCGGAACCAGGAGTGAGATCAGGCGAGTCCTGCACGGGTGGCGGCGGTGGCGGCGGCGGCGGCGTCTCCTCCTTGTTTTCCGCCGGCGGAGGAGTTGGAGGCGTGGGATCGATGGTGGCGTTCTGCAGCGTCTGCACGAGCTCCTGCGAAGCGGACGTGATGACGGCGGCGTCGGCCGGGGAAATATCCTTGGTCTGGACCTTGGCCTCTTCCGGCTTTTCGGTGTCGATTTCGACGATCACTTCCTTGCCTTCGGCAACGGGCACCTCGGTGTTGGTCACGCCTTCCATCACGACCAGACCTTCGGCAGTCTGAATCTGGAAGAAAGCCTTACCGTCCGAGCTGGGGCGGTAAACGATACGATAGATGGTGCCGCGGATACCGGCCGCGCCGACCGGGGTCTTGATGGAGTAACTCGACGAGCTGTTCAGCTTCTTCACGTCACCGACCATTTCTCCGTAAGTGAGATTCAACGTGGTCTTGGACTTGCTCGGCTCCTCCTTGAGCGCGCCAGGATTGGTGATGGGCGCATCAAGCGGATCCATCAGGAATTGATCAATGCTGAGACGGGACTCGGAACCGAGGCGAACCGAAGAACCGTTGGCAAACACCAAGACCACGCTGGCACCCTTGCCGGTCACGATGGTGTCGGTTTGCACGACGTCGTCTCCGTCCTTGAGGGGCGATTCCGCGGAGGCATTGAGCTTTTTCACTTCGCCCTGCACGCGGGCGGCCTTGATTCTGCCGAGTTCGGTTTGGCCGAAGACGTTTACCGACAAGGCGGTCGCCACGAAGGCGCAGGAAAGAAAGCGAAGCAGGGTGGAAATTTTCATAAACCTCGGCTGGTGGCGGTTAGCGGCGGGCGTTTAACTGCTGGCGCAGGATGTTCGCCGGGCCGTGGGAGGGGTCAAGAGCTAAACAGGTTTCCAAGGCCACCCGCGCCTCGGTGCGGCGCTGGGGAAAAGCCTGCAAGTGATAGGCATAGTGATACCACCAGGAGGCGGAGTGCGGGGCCAGTTCCAGAGCGCGCCGGTAACACGACTCGGTCTCGGAGCGACCGCGCTGAATGTCCAACGCCACGGCCCGCCTCACCCAAAACTCGGCATCCACGGCACAGCGCCGCAGTGCCTCGTCAGCCGCCAGCTCGGCGAAGCGGCCCAGGGTCACGAGGTCGGTTTTGCCGGCCGGCCAGCTCTGCACGGTGGCGTAACTCAGGTCCGCCCAAGCTTGCCCGTTTTCCGGATCCACCCGAACCGCCCGCCGGAGTGCACTCCTGGCCGCGGTGGCTATTTCCCCGATGTCGCCTTCGCCGGTGCGGGCATGACGCTCAATCTGCCGCCGGGCCGCTTCCCGGATGCCCTCGGCCCGGTAAAGGGGAGCCGCCACACTTGCGGCGATCCATGCCACCCCGAGGACCAGCGCGCTGCCGGACAACCGGGCCACCCAGGGACGCACCGGCCGCCACCACGTCGGCTCATCCCGCACCAAGACCGCCGCGACGATCGCAGCCGCGAAGGCCAGCGCCGGGATCTTCGTGTGAAAATCCACCCCAAGGTGAATCACATAGGCCAGCAGACCGAGCAGCAGACCGAGTTTCCACTTCGCCAGGGCGAAGAGATTGTCGGTGGTAACCGTCTCCCGCCGGGCCCGGCACACCGCTCCCCACCCCACCCAGGCCAAGGCCAGCCCGAGAGCAACCCACAGGACAAACCCGGCGACGCCATAATCGATGAGTGTGTTGAGGTGGTCGTTGTGCGTCCAATCAGGTTCGTTGAGAAACCCGCGCGGCCGGTATTGGTCGAAGAGCACGTTGTAGGCGGCGGCGCCGCGCCCGAGCCAGGGATCATCGCGCCACATCTGCCAGCCCGCCTTCCAGATGATCGGGCGGCTGGACTCAAACTTGCCCTCCAAGAACGGATCGATGCGCGCCCGCGCGTAATCGCTGCCCTGGTAGAGCGCCCACAGGCCGGCTGCCGCACAGGCCAGCACCGCAACCGTCCCGAGGATTTTTTTCCGCCAGTCGCGCCCGGTCAGCAGCGGCCACACGAGCAACGCCAGGCCCAGCCCGATCCAGCCGCCGCGGCTGCCCGTCAACACAACCGCGAAGATGAACAGCGCCGCGAGCCAGCCGCACGCGATCTTCCCCGCCGGACGCACCGCCCGGGAAAACAGCAGCACGAGGCAGACGGGCACCATCAGCTCCAGCAGCCCGGCGAGGCTGTTGGGAATCCCGAACATGCCCGCCGAGCGGCCCACGAACTGGTCCGCCTGCTCGCGTCCCAGCATCATCCACGATGGGTCCACGAAGCGCTGCCACGCTGCCATCCCCGTGCCAGCCAGACCCAAAAGCCCAAAGGTGCCCACCAGCGTCCAGGTCTGGGCCCGGCTGCGTCCGAAATGCAGCGTGAGCGCGAAAACCAGCCACATCTGGAACCAGAGCAGCCACTCGCGCCAGGCCAGCCACTTGGCGGGCGCCAGCCACAGCACACTGCCCAGCGCGTAGATCAGGAAGGGCACGGGCAGCAGCACCGCGAGGTGCAGCTCCCGCCGGCCTGCCGCCCACAGCACCGCACCCCATGTCCCCAAGGCCAACACCGCACCCGAGGTGATCACCATCGTGTCGGCCAGGTAGCCGCCCAGACACAACGTGGTCCAAGCCAGGGTGAGCGCGAGCCCGATCACCAGGAGCCACTCACCGGCCGCCAGCCACCGTGGCTGATGCCGGGAATTGCGGTCGGATGAACTCATCGCGCGCTATGAAGCCGGTCCGCGCGCACAGGGCCACAAAAAAGCCGCCCGGCGATGAAGCCGGGCGGCAAAGACGAGCGATGCGGTGATCGCGCGGCGATTACTTGGTCGGGACCGTCTGAACGGTCTTGAGGATACGACCGGCCACGAGATACGGGTCGGCGGCCGAGTTCGGACGACGATCCTCGAGGTAGCCCTTGTAGCCGTTGTTGACGAAGCTGTGCGGAACGCGGATTGAGGCGCCGCGGTCGGCGACACCGTAGCTGAACTTGTCGATCGACTGCGTCTCGTGCAGGCCGGTGAGGCGGAGGTGGTTCTCCGGGCCATAGACGGCGATGTGCTCGTCGCGGTATTTGTTGAAGGCTTCCATGAGCTTCTCGAAGTATTCCTTGCCGCCGACTTCGCGCATATACTTGGTCGAGAAGTTGGCGTGCATGCCGGAGCCGTTCCAGTCGAGCGGCTGGTTGAAGGGAGCGAGGATGGGCTTGCAGCGCCACTCGATGTCGATGCCGTAGCCTTCGCAGAGGCGGGTCAGGATGTAGCGGGCGACCCACATCTGGTCGGCGGCGCTCTTGGAGCCCTTGCCGAAGATCTGGAATTCCCACTGGCCCTTGGCGACCTCGGCGTTGATGCCCTCGAGGTTGATGCCGGCGTCCAAGCAGATGTCGATGTGCTTCTCGACGATCTCGCGGGCGACGCAGCCGACGTTCTTGTAACCGACGCCGGTGTAATAGGGACCCTGCGGGGCGGGATAGCCACCCTCCGGGAAGCCGAGCGGACGGCCGTCCTTGTACATGAAATATTCCTGCTCGAAGCCGAACCAGGTGTCCGGATCATCCGGGATGGTGGCGCGGGAATTGGACGGGCTGGCCACGCCGGTGTGCTGGTAGCATTCGCACATCACGAGCACGCCGTTCTTGCGGGTGCTGTCCGGGAAAACGGCGACCGGCTTGAGCACGATGTCCGAGCTCTTGCCCTCGGCCTGCTGCGTGGAGCTGCCGTCAAAGCCCCAGTTGGGCAGTTCGGCGAGCGTCGGGAAGCTGGCGTATTCCTTGATTTGGGTCTTGCTGCGCAGGCTTGCCAGGGGCGTGTAGCCGTCGAGCCAGATGTATTCCAGTTTGTATTTGGCCATGGATCGGATGAGTTTGTTTGTGAGGTTTTGGACGTAAGGCGCAAAGACCCAGCGGGCGCCGGGGGGAGTCACGCGATACGCCGAAGAAAAAGCATCTAACATGCCAGTGGAAAGTGCAATTTGGCTTATGCCATGCACCCGGCGTCTGGCGGCCAATCGCCCCTTGCTTCGGCGGATAACGGGCTAAATCCTAGCCCAACATCATCATGCAAGAGGTTAAGGACACCCAACGGGCCCTCGTCCGCATCGGATACGACGGTCAGGTCCACAAAACATTTCGCGGCCATCAGGCTTATGCCCGTTTTGCCAACGAAGTGCGGGTCCTCCGCTATCTTGAAACCAGAGGCTGCGACTTCGTGCCCCGCCTCCTGGGATCCGACGAAGCCACGCTGAGCATCGTGACCAGCAACTGCGGCTCACGCGTGGACCAGATTAACCCCACCCGCCTGAAGGAACTCTTCACGGAGCTCGAGGGCTTCGGCGTCCGCCACGACGACCCCGAAATTCGCAACGTCACCTATCGGAAAAACGACGGGCGGTTTTGCATCATCGATTTCGAGTTCGCCGCGCTGCTCGACGAGATCGCCACCCCGCCTCCGCCCGACCTGCGCTGGTCTGGCCTCACCCACCGCGGCAAGGTGCGCCCGAACAATGAGGACACCTTCCTCGCGCTGCGTTTCGACGGCCACGAAGTCCACTACCTGGGCAAGACGGGCGAAGCCTCCTGGGCGAAGACGGACTTCGTGTTCGCCGTGAGCGACGGCATGGGCGGCGCGAACTCCGGCGAGTTCGCCAGCCGCTTCACCGTGGACCGCATCACCAAGCTCATGCCCCGCGGCTATCGTCCCGCCGCGCCGGGACCGGCCAGCAAATTCGATCTCACGCTCGCCGAACTTTTCAAGGCGATCCACTACGACCTCATGAAGCTCGGCCAGTCCTACGAGGAGTGCCGCGGCATGGGCACCACGCTCAGCCTCTGTTGGTTCACGCCCGGCTGGGCCTACTTCGGCCATATCGGCGACACGCGCATCTACCACCTGCCGGCCGCCGGCGGCATCGTGCAGCTGACCCAGGACCACAGTTACGTCGGGTGGCTGCGGCGCACCAACCAGATCACCGAACGCGAGGCCCGCACCCATCCGCGCAAAAACGTCCTCAACCAGTCCCTCGGCGCCGGCCACCAGTTCATCGATCCCCAACTCTCCGCCCTGCCCTGCGCGCCCGGCGACCGTTTTCTCATCTGCTCCGACGGCCTGACGGAGGGACTCTGGGACCGTCACCTGGAAGAGATTGTGCGGAGCCCCGGCACGGAACCGGTCGCCCAGCGGCTGATCAGCGCCGCCCTGGAAGCCAGCGGCCGGGACAATATCACCGCGCTTGTCGTTGAGGCCCTCGCGCCATGACCACGGTCTTCGTCTACGGCACGCTGAAGCGGGGCGGATCGAACCACCTGTTTCTCGAGGGTCAGAAATACCTCGGCGCGGTGCGCACCGAGCCGGGCTTCACCCTCTACTCGCTTGGCGACTATCCGGGCATGGTGCGGGCCCCGGGCGACACCAGCGGCGTAACCGGCGAACTCTGGTCCGTCGATGATGCCTGCCTCGCCGAACTCGACCGCCTCGAGGGACTCGACGAAGGCCTCTACGAACGCGTGGACGTGCTGCTTCTGCCCAATCCCCACGCCCCCTCCGCCCAAGCCTACCTCTACCTCCGTCCGCACCACGGGCTCCCGCCGGTGGGCGACACCTGGCCGGTCGGGCCGGCTACTTGAGCGCCGACTGCGGGACCCGTTTCACCGTCACGAACTTCGCGCGGAAGAGTTCCTCCATCAGGTCGCGCGTCGGCATCGGGATTCGTTTCACCAAGTCCTCCAACGGCGGCAGGCTGCCCTTGTCTTCGGGCGGTGATTCGGTGTGCATCAGGGCCGGCGTAACAATCCCCATCTCGCGTTCCTGCGCGAGAAACGCCGCTTCCTCCTCTGACGAAGGTCCGGTTGGGGCGTCCGCAACGACCGCGCTGGTCGGCGCCTCGTCCTCTTGCTCCCTGCTCCTTGCTCCTGGCTCCTGGCTGGCGGCGTCAGTTGCCAGCGTCAGTCGTTTTTTTTTGAGCCGTCGGCCGGTGCGCTCTCGGCGAGCGTCGCGATTTCCTTGATGAGGCTGTCGATCGCACGGGAGCGGCTGGCCTCGACGGCCTTGAGCAGCGCCACCTCGAAATTGATTTTCTCCGACAGGCCGTGCTTCACCCCGCTCTCGCCTTCGCGCAGGCCGTCGAGGAGCCGGGTGAGCTGCTCGGTGGTCATCGGCGAGCCCAGCGAGGCGCTGGTGCCGCCCTTGGCAATGGAATCGAGCAGCGAGCCGCGAATGTGCGCCTGCAGATCCACGAGCAACCGGTAAAGATCGCGGCCGTTTTCGTCGCAGTCGTCCACGATGGCGACGATCTTCTTGTGGTCACCGGCCGCAAGCGCGGCGGCGAGTTCGGCAATCTTGGCGGCCGACACGAGGCCATAGACATCAAGCACGTCGGCCTCGCCGATCTCGGCGCCGCAGAACGAGATCATCTGGTCGAAAATGGACTGCGCGTCGCGCATGCCGCCGTCGGCCATGCGGGCGATGCTGGCCAGGGCGGCGTCGCTCGCCTTGATCTTCTCGGCGGCGCCGATCTTCTTCAGACGCTGCACGATCAGCTCGGTCGGGATCGGCTTCAGGTCGAAGCGCTGGCAACGCGAGATGACCGTGGCGGGCATCTTTTGCGGGTCGGTCGTGGCGAAGATGAACTTCACGTGCGCCGGCGGCTCCTCGAGCGTCTTGAGCAGGGCGTTGAACGAGCCCGCCGAGAGCATGTGCACCTCGTCGATGATGTAGACCTTGAACTTCCCCTGCGCCGGCGCGTAGGCGACGGTGTCGATGATGAACTCGCGGATCTTGTCCACCTGCGTGTTCGAGGCCGCGTCGAACTCGATCACATCGAGGCAGCGGCCCTCGGCGATGGACTGCGCGATCGGGTCAGCGGGGTCAAAGTCGGCCTTGGGACCACCGGTGGTGTTGAGCGCCTTGGCGAAAATGCGCGCCGTGCTGGTCTTGCCGGTGCCGCGCGGGCCCACGAACAGGTAGGCATGGGCGATGCGGTTGCGCGCGATGGCGTTCTTCAGCGTCCGGACCACATGGTCCTGCCCGACGACGTCGTCGAAGGTCTGCGGGCGCCACTTGCGGGCGATGACTTGATAGGAGCCGGACATGCCAGAGGTCGGAAATCAGAGGTCAGAAAAACAGAAAGGCGAGCCCGATGTTCGGAATTTCCCGGACCACCCTCCCTTGCTCGGCGCGGCGGAGCTTCGGCGCGGTTTCTTTTTTCGCGTCGCGAAAAAAGAAAGTGGCCAGGCACTCCACGGCACTGGGAGAACGTCGTCACCGTTGCTGCCTTCCGGCCCTGGCGGGGTTCACGCGCCTGCCCATGCATGGCGCCTGGCCAAGGCGGACCGTAGGCCGCACCCCTCCCCCTGCAACCAAAATAAAAACGGGCTCAGGTGCCGGGTTCGCGCGGTGCCCCGCCCGGCGGGGGCGGAGGCGGACGCGCACCGTCGCGGGACTCTTCGCCGGAGCGCTTGTCCATCAGCTTCCGCAGGCGTTCGCGCTTCTGGCGGTTGAGTTCGTCGAACTTGTTTTTTTGCTCAGGCGTGAGCAAAGCGGCGATCTCCCGTTCCATGCGCTCGAAAACCGCGCGGGTTTCCTTCATGGAATCACTGCGCAGCCGGCCGATTTCCTCCATGTTGCGATGCACGATCGGCTTGAGCTTTTCCACCTGCGCGGGCGTCAGCTCGAGGCGTTCGGAAAGCTTGCGAAGGTGCTCGGGCGCCCACTTCTCCGTGGCCACGCGCTGATTGATCCAGTTGCGGCCGAAGCGCACCGTGAGGAACGAACCGGCCACGCCGCCGGCCAGGAAGATGCCGGTCAGCAGCAGAATGAGTTTCCAGGGTTTGTTCATCACGAGAGGGCGACAAATTCCGTCAGCGAGTCGTCGAGATCGCTCTCATCCGTGATGTCCGTGGAATGGCCGAAATAGCTGTAGGCGACGGCCGCGGCGCAGCAGGCGGTGGCGGCGACAAAGCCACGCAGGGCGAAACGCTCCAACCCGCCCCAGGGCGCGGGCGGCGTGGTGGCGGCGAGCGCGGCCACGCGCGTGGCGAAGCCGGGCGGCAGCGTCGGCTCGTCGGCGGCAGGCGGAGCCTGCCGGGCGAGCGCCGCGAGTTTTTGCCAGTCTTGGTCGAATCGGTTCATGACCTTTCCTCCTTTTTGAGCTCCTGAAAGAGTTTTTGCAATTTCCGACGTGCACGAAAGGCGCGCACCTTGATGAGCGTCTGGTTCCAGCCGGTCAGGGCGCTGATCTCGGCGAGGGTCTTCTGCTCGAGATCGAGCAGCCGGATGACCGTCTGGTCCTCCGGCTTGAGCTGACCGAGCAGACGGTTGACCAGTTCACGGGCCGCCAGGGCGTCGCCGGGGGCCGTGTCGCGACTGTCGGTCATCACATTGTCCAGCACCTCGGCCTGCTCCTCCGGCAGGTCGGCCCAGCGGAATTCCGGCCGGCGCTTCTGCGCGCGCAACTGGTCGATGCAGGTGGTGACCGCGATGCGTGACACCCAGTGGGGGAAAGGCACACTGCCCTGATACTGGTCGAGGCGGGTGAACATTTTCAAAAAGATGTCCTGGGCCAGGTCTTCCTCGGCAACGCGCCGCGGCAGGTGCGACCGCACGATGCGGATGACCTGCGGGTAGAGTTCAGCGACCAGCTGCCGGGCCGCGCCTTGGTCGCGCGCGCGCACCCGTTCGAGGCAACCGGCGAAATCGAACGCTTCTTCAACCATGAGATGTGACTGGGTCGGAACACATGGCAGAAGACGGCGGCAAGACGGTGGCAGTTACGGGGAAACGCGGGCCTTCAAGCGCGATCAACTTTGTAAAAAAGCCAGAGCCCCATGCCTTGAAAGGCGATATTGGGCAGCCAAATCAGGAGGTCGGGCCGCCATGCCGGACTGTTGTCGAGCAGCCCGGCCATCACGGTGGCGAAGTAGTAGCCGAGCGCCAGCAACAGGCCGAGGCCGAGGTTGGCGGAGGTTTCCTTGCGCGACACCTTGATGCCAAGCGGGATAGCCACGAGGGCAAAGGACAGGACCGAAAAGGCGGTCGCAAACTTTTCGTGGATCGTGATCTGCACCCGCATGAGCTGTTTGTCCTGCTCGTCCTTGGCCAGATCCGGTGCAGGTGTCTGGAAACGGGCCCATTCCGCCATCAACTGGGGGAAGGTCAGATCCTTCAACTTGCGCTTCATGGAACGCTCCCCGGTAAGTTGGCTCAGGGGCAGGTCGAAGGTCGCGCGCTCCCAGGCCGCCGAGCCATGCACCATCCTGAAGTTCTCCGGATCCTTGTCATCGCGGGCCTCGGCCTGCGCCTGCTCGAGCGTCAGCACGAGCTTGTTGCCGGCCTCGTCGTAATCGAGGCGGCCCGTGTCGGCGCGCGCAAAGCGCCGCACCCGTTTCTGGTCATCCAGCTCCCACAGCCAGAAGTCCTTCAGCTCGTTGCCGTCCTTTTCGCCCACATAGAGCACCACGCCGGGAAAATCCCGGATGAAGGTCCGCTCCACGATAAAGCTCAGCGGATTCTGGCGCACGGCCTCGGCGAACTCGCGTTTGTAGGCCATCCGCGCGACCGGCATGAAATGAAAATTGATGAACAGCGCCGCCACCACGCCGAGCAGCGCGAGAAACAGGATCGGCGCCGACAGCCAGGCCACACTCAGACCCGAAGCGCGCATCGCCGTGATCTCCCGGTCCGACGACATGCGCCCGAGCACGAGCAGGATGCCCGTCAGCATCCCCATCGGCAGCGCGTAGTAGATCACGAACGGCACCAGCAGGCCCACCAGCCGCACAAAAGTGTCAACCTCCAGCTGCCCGGCCAGCATCGGCCCCAGCAGGTCCTTCATCGCGTTGCCGATCATCAGCACAAACCCGAACAGCGCCACCGAAGCCGCGCACGTGAGGAACACGCTCGCGAAGATATGCCGGTGGAGAAGATTCATCTGTTGGGTTGAAAGGCGATGGTTGAGAGTTGAGAGTCCGACCGCAACGCCGACTTTTCGGCCCATTCTTTTTCGCACCGCACCCGACCGCATGGCCTTCACGCCCGCCAAGCCCTCCATCCACGGCGAGACCCTCGACTCGCTCTCCGCACTCCTGAAGGAGCACGGCCACCCGGCGTTTCGCGCCCGCCAGCTCCTCGAGTGGCTCTACAAGAAGCGAGTGAACACATGGGATGAGATGACCAACCTCCCCCGCCCTTTCCGCACCTGGCTGGCCGACACCTTCGAGCTGCAGCCCACGTCGTTTGTGCTCACCAAGCAGTCCGAGGATGTCACCGACAAGCTCCTGCTCGAACTCGGCGATAAATCCCTGATCGAAACCGTCATCATCCGCGCGCCGCAGCTCGGCGTCGGTCAGGACAAATCGCGCAAAACCATCTGCATCTCCACGCAGGTCGGCTGCGCCATGGGCTGCAAGTTTTGCGCCTCGGGCCTCGAAGGCCTCAAGCGCAACCTCAGCGCCGGCGAGATCGTCCACCAGCTCATCCAGGTCTGCCGGCAGGAGGACAGCCGCACGCCGCGCGCCCGCGCCGAGCTGGTGTCCTTCGACAACCTCGTCGTCATGGGCATGGGCGAGCCGTTGCACAACTACGACGCCATCATGCGCGCGCTCACCATCCTCAACGCCGAGTGGGGCCTCGGCTTCGGCGCCCGCCGCATCACGCTCTCCACCTCCGGCCTCGTGCCGCGAATCCGCCAGCTCGCCGAGGAGCCGCTGGGCATCCGCCTCGCCATCTCGCTCCACGGTGCCACCGATCCGGTCCGCGAGCAGATCATGCCGGTGAACAAGAAGTGGCCGCTCGCCGAGTTGCTGCCGGCCGTGAAGGAATTTTCCGAGAAGCAAGGCCGCATGGTCACGCTCGAGTTCATCCTCATCGAGGAGATCAACGACTCGCTCGACCAGGCCGAAAAACTCCGCGACATCGCCCTCGACCTGCACGCCCACGTGAACCTCATCCCCTACAACACCGTCGAAGGTCTGCCCTGGAAGCGCCCCAGCCTCACCCGGCAGGAGCGCTTTGCCCGCGTGCTCGACGATGCCGGGGTCTCGGTGACTCTCCGCCGCGAGAAGGGTCATGCCATCGACGCGGCCTGCGGCCAGCTCCGGCTGAAGACTGAAAAAGCCCGGGAGGCGACGCTGGCATAAGCCACTTTGTCAAAGAGATAGGACTAATAGACCAATTGGGGGCTTTACATACATCAACAAATGCCGATATGTTGATTATTAATGCCTCCCGACTCTGCCATCTCCTCGCTGTTCTCGCTCAAGCCGCATCCGTTGCGTTCGCTGGAGTTTTTCCCGCCCAAGGATGACGCCGGGGTCGAAGCCCTCCGCCAGACCGCGCTGACGCTGAAGCGCATCGCACCGGACTTCGTGTCGGTCACCTACGGCGCGGGCGGCAGCACCCGGGAACGCACGGCGCAGGTCAGCCGACTGTTGCGCGAGGAAATTGGCTTCACCGTCATGCCCCACCTCACCTGCGTGGGCCATTCGCGCTTCGAACTGAATGACGTCGCCGACCAGCTCCATACCGCCGGCTACCGCAACATCATGACCCTCCGCGGCGATCCGCCGAAGGGCGACACGGCCTTCAAGCCCACGGCCGACGGCCTGCGCTACGCCAGCGAACTCGTCGCCCTGCTCAAGGCACGGCATCCGGACTTCTGCCTCGGCGTCGGCGGCTACCCGGAGAAGCACCCCGAGGCCCCGTCGCTGGACGTCGATCTCGACAACCTGAAGCGCAAGATCGACGCCGGCGCGGACTTCATCACCACGCAGCTCTTTTTCGACAACGCCGTCTATTACCGCTTCGTCGATCAGTGCCGCGCGCGCGGCATTCACGTGCCCATCGTGCCCGGCATCATGCCCGTGCTCTCGCTCAAGTAGATCAAGCGCTTCACCGAGATGTGTGGCGCCTCCCTGCCCGCCAAGCTCATCAAACGCCTCGAAGCCGCCGGTGACCATCCCGAGGTCGTCGAAGCCCTCGGCATCGAATGGGCCCTGGGCCAGATCCGCGAACTCCTCGCCCGCGGCGCCCCCGGCTACCACCTCTACATCCTCAACCGCGCCAAGAGCGGCCTCGCCCTCGCCGCCGGTTTGGCTGCCTGAGTAATCCGAGTTGAACGGAATCGCGTGCTGACATCCAAGCCGCACTGCCCTAGCCTGCCCTCATGCGAAGTCTTTGGGGCGTCCTGACCCGCTGCGTGCTGCTTGGGCTGCTGGCCGGAGGCTTCGCCGGATGCACCCGCTTCGAGGATCAAGTCACCCTCTCCCGGAGCCCCACCGGCGAATGGACCCTGAACTGGCACACGATCGCCCGACGCGGCATCAACCTGGTGGACAGCAGCGGGAACGTCGGCGGCGCCTCGGCGTCCTTCATCTGCCAGCCCGACCCCACCCGCCCGCTGACCTGGACCGTCGAAGGCCCCGCCCATTCCTGGCGAGGCCGCGGCGCCGCCGAGAAAAAGCTCGGCCAGGCGGCGGCCAAGGGCTGGCGCGGCACCGTCGTCATTGAACCGAACGGTTCAACCCACGCGCTCACCATCGATCTCCGCGACATCGCCACCGGTCGCCCCTTTGCGGGCAACCGCCGCTTCGAAAACGCCCGCGGCAACGACGAAGCGTGGTTTGCTGACTGAAACGTTCAGAAACATCGTCGGCTCAAGGAGTTTGCTTTTGACAATTTCTCTTCGAGGGCGCTTTGATTCGGAAACCCCGTCACCGCCACATGTTCAACCAACTTCTGGGACTTTTTTCCAACGACATCGGCATCGATCTGGGCACCGCCAACACCCTCGTCTATGTGAAGGACAAGGGCATCGTGCTCCGCGAACCGAGCGTGGTGGCGGTCTATACCAATTCGCGCCGCGTCCGCGCGGTCGGTGACGAGGCCAAGGTCATGCTCGGCCGCACCCCGGGCAGCATCACCGCCATCCGCCCGATGAAGGACGGCGTGATCGCCGACTTCGACATCACCGAGGCCATGCTGCGCTACTTCATCCGCAAGGCCAACGGCGGAAAAACCTTCCCCCAGCCCAGCGTCTGCATCGCCATCCCCTCCGGCATCACCGAGGTCGAGAAGCGCGCCGTGATGGAATCCGCCACCCATGCCGGCGCCCGCGAAGTGCACACCATTCCCGAGCCGTTCGCCGCCGCGCTCGGCGTCGGCCTCCCCGTGGATGAGCCCGCCGCCAACATGATCGTGGACATCGGCGGCGGCACCACCGAGATCGCCATCATTTCGCTCAACGGCATCGTGTTCTCCAAGTCCATCCGCGTCGCCGGCGATGAGATTGATCTCGCAATCATCAACTACATGAAGCGGGCCTACAACCTCCTCATCGGTGAGCGCACGGCGGAAGAGATCAAGATGACCATCGGCTCCGCCTACCCGCTCGACCAGGAGCTCTCGATGGAGGTCAAGGGTCGCGACTCCGTCGCCGGTCTGCCCAAGACCATCCACATCACCTCCCAGGAAATCCGCGAGGCCATGGCCGACACCATCGGCGCCATCGTCGAGGCCGTGCGCATCACGCTGGAGCGCTGCCCGCCCGAACTCTCCGCCGACCTTGTGGACCGCGGCTTCGTGATGGCCGGCGGCGGCTCCCTCATCCGCGGCGTGGACAAACTCCTCTCGGAGAAGACCGGCCTCGCGGTCACCGTCTCCGACGACCCGCTCTCCGCCGTCGCCAACGGCACCGGCGTCTTCATCAACAACATCGAGGACTACCGCCGGATCGCCGCGGACCTCTGAGCGGGACCCGGCTCCACCCGACGGCCAGTCCGCCGCCCGCGCCGTGTTCCCCAAACGCTTCGACCACGCCCGCCCGTTCGTCACGCTTGGCGTGATCCTGCTCGCGTGGATCTTCCTGCCGCTCGGCGCCAAGGTTTTCTCGCGCGCCACGTTCTTCGAGATCCAGGCGCCGCTGGTCGTGGCCGACTCCTTCGTGCGCGATCTGCAGGATTTCTGGTCCAACAAGACCCGTTCCAAGGAGGAACTGCTCAAGGCCGGACGCGAGGTCGCCGGCCTCGTCGCCCAATACGAATACGCCACCTCGCAGAATGCGCAGCTCCAGGCCGAGATCCTGCGCCTGGAGAACCTGCTCAACCTGCCGCCGATGCCGGCGTTCCGGCTCGAGCCCGCCCGCGTGGCCCGGCGCGACTTCTCCGCGTGGTGGCAGCGGCTGATCATCCGCAAGGGCGAAAACTACAACCTCACCGTGGGCGCGCCGGTCGTCTTCGCCGGCGGCGTCGTCGGCCGCATCACCGAGGTGCACCGCTACACCGCCGTGGTGGATCTCGTCACGAGCCCGACCCTCCGGCTCGCGGCCACGGTCGAGGGCGACACGCGGCCGGTGAGTTACCAGGGCGGACTCAACAGCTCTTTCAGCGCGCCGCGCGGCACCGTGGACTTCGTGCCGCTCGACATCGCGGCCACGGCCTCCGCCCCGAAGCGCCTGGTGACCTCCGGCATGGGTGTGTTTCCGCCCGGCCTCACCATCGGCGAGATCACCTCACTCGAACTCAGCCCCGACGGCCTGTTTCGCAACGGCGAGGTGCGGCTCGACCAACGCCTCGGCACGCTCACCGAGGTGACCGTGCTCATCCCCCTCAACCCCGACGAGTGATGCGCCCCGCCGCACCCGGCACTCCGCGTTCCGTGCTCCGTCCCTGACCATGCGCCGCTACGATCCCCGCTGGCTGATTGTCACGCTCGCCAACCTCCTGCTCTGGTGGCTCACGGGGCTGTTCAACCACCATGTGGCCGGTCTCGGCATGCACGTTTACCTCGGCGGTTTGCTCGTGGCCTACGGCGCGCTGCGGCTCGATGCCGGCAACGGTTTCACGGCCACGGTCCTGACGGCGCTGCTGGTGGACTCGCTCGAGCCCGTGCCCTTCGGGACCAGCCTCTTTCTTTTCTCCCTCGTGCACGGCGTCGTGCTTTACGGCCGGCACCGGTTTCCGCGCGAGGGCACGATCTTCGCCCTCGTGGTTGCCCTGCTGGCCAACCTGTTTCTGGTGATCGCGCTGTCGTTCCTGCTCGTGGGTGCCGGGCCGCGGCCCTCGGCCGCCTGGCTGCGCATTTTTGCCGACCTGCTGTTCTCCCAGCTGGCCGTGGTGATCGTGGGCCCCTGGTTCATCGCGCTGCAGGACCGCACCATGGAACTGGCCGAAATCCACCCCGAAACCGGCAGACCCGTGGCGCGGTAGGGACCGGAAGAATCAAGCGTCAGGTTTCCAAGTATCAGGAATCAACCCGCATGAACCCGGCCTCGCCCCATCTTGGCTCTTGTTACTTCACCCTTGTTACTTTGCCTTAGCCCCGCGTGAGCAAGCTCATCGAACGTCGCACCCACCGCAACCCGCGCCTGCTGGTTTTCTACGGCGGGATCATCCTCATGGCGGCCGTGCTCACCGGCGGACTCATCTACCGCCAGCTGCTGAACAGCGGCAAATACGCCGAGCGCGAGCGCATCCAGAGCCTCCGGCGCGTGGTGGCCCCGGGCCCGCGCGGGAACATCTACGACCGCGAGGGCCGCGTGCTCGTGGGCAACCGCCCGCGCTTCTCCGTCACCCTCGACCTGGCCGAGCTGCGCGCCGAACTCAGCGCCGAACTGCGCATCATCACCCGCAACTACGCCGCGCTGCCCGCCGAAGACCGGCTCAACTACGACCAGCGCCTGCGCCTCGCGCGGGTCAGTGTCGCCCAGCGTTACCTCGATCAGGTAAACCTCATCCTCAAGCGCGACGAAAAGGTCCGCTCCGCCAGCCTCAACAACCACTTCAACCACTCGCTCCTGCTGCCCTACGTGCTGCTCGACGAGCTCGCGCCCGAGGAATACGCCCGCCTCATCGAGCGCCTGCCCGTCAACTCCCCGCTGCAGGTCTATACCTCCAGCACCCGGCACTACCCGCACGGCTCCCTCGCCGCCCACGCGCTCGGCTACATCGGCGTCAACACCAACCCCGAGGTGGAGGATTTTCCCGGCGACGATCTCCGCCAGTTCAAGATGAAGGGCGCCTTCGGCCGCGACGGCCTGGAACTCGTGTTCGACGACCTGCTGCAGGGCGAAGCCGGCGGCGCCATCTACCTCGTGGACCCTGCCGGCTACAAGGTGCCCGGCGCGGAGGGCACCGTGGACAAGCGCATGCCCGTCCAAGGCCGCAACATCACCACCAGCATCGACCTCGACCTGCAGCTGGCGACCGAGGCCGCCATGAAGGACGGCGAGGGCCGCGACCGCATCGGCGCCGCCGTCGCCCTCGACATCCGCACCGGCGAGGTGCTCACGCTGGTTTCCAAGCCGGACTACGACCCGCTGCTGCGCGTGCCCAATCTTGAGCCCGAGGCCGATGTCGCCAAGTCCGGCGTCTGGCTCAACCGCGTCACGCAGGGCCAGTATCCGCCCGGCTCCACCTTCAAGATCATCACCGCCCTGGCCGCCCTGCGCGCCGGAGCGATCGAAGCCGCCACCACCAAGTTCACCTGCCCCGGCTTCTACCGCGTCGGCAACCGCAACTTCCCCTGCCACAACCGCAACGGCCATGGCGAACGCGATGTGCGCGGCGCGCTGCGCGACTCCTGCAACGTGTTTTTCTACAAATACGGCGTCGAGATCGGCCCCAACCTCATCTCCGCCGAGGCCCGGCGTTTCGGCTTCAACCACCCGACCGGCATCGAGCTGCCCCATGAGTTTCTCAATCCCCGCGTCGCCGACCCCGACTGGCGCAAGGCCAACTGGCAGCGCTTCCGCCTCGCCGACGGCATCTGGCGCGACGGCGACACCGCCAACATCGCCATCGGTCAGGGCGACACCCTGATCACGCCCCTCCAGGCCGCCTGCATGGTGGCGTCATTCGCCCGCGGCGAGACTGAGACGAAGCCCACCATCATCCACGATCCCAAGCGGCCGGTCCAGCGGACCACGTCCATCGGCCTGCCGCCCTCCGACTACAACGCCGTGCTCGAGGGCATGGAGCAGTGCTACCTTATTGGCAGTGGCAGGCTCTCGAAGGTGGAAGGCCTGCGCGGCGCAGCCAAGACCGGCACTGCACAGCTCGGTCGCAAGGAAATGGCCTGGGTCGTCGCCTTCGCCCCCGTGGACAACCCCCGCATCGCTGTCGTCGTGGTGCTGGAAGGTGAGGAGGACGCCAACTTTGGTGGCGGCAGCAATGCCGGCCCCGTCGTCGCCGCCATTCTCCGGGCGTGGAAGGAAAAACAGGACCGCTCCGCCGGCCAGCCGGTCAACCTGAGCATGCGGTGAGAAAAGGTGGGGCGCGGACTCCGTTCCGCGCCGTTGCGATGAGTCTTCCCAAGCGCAAATTTCTTCCTCACGCAGTTCCGGGCTGGGTGGAGGGCTGCCCGATCTTCTTCATTACAATCTGCGCGCTTCAGCGGGGTGAGAATCAATTCTGTCACCCTGTGGCCGCCAAAGCCATTTTCGAAGCCACCGCCTTTTATCACCAGCAAGCACGATGGCATGTGCATTTGATGCTGATCATGCCCGACCACGTTCATGCGCTGATTTCATTCCCGAAAGTCGAGTCCATCGAGCAAGTGGTCCGTTCTTGGAAGCACTACCTCGCGAAACAGCACAAGCTCAAGTGGCAGCGGGACTACTTCGACCATCGGTTGCGAAATCATGAAAGCCACCGCGAAAAGGCAGACTATATTCGGCTCAATCCCGTCCGGGCAGGTCTTGTTTCCGATCCTGCGCTATGGCCCTTGATTTGGGAGCCATGATGTCATCGCGGCGCGGAACGGAGTCCGCGCCGCGCCGTCCGCCGCACCGCCCGCGCCCGCTTGAACACCTCCCGCGGCTCCGGCCAGGTCTCGCGGCGGCCGTAACGCAGCCGCTGCAGTTCGCGCACCACTTCCCCGGTCTCCGGCCTCCGGTCTCCGGCCTCCGTTGGCTGGCGCAGCCGGCCCAACCAGCGTCCCGCAGTGCGCCGCACCGGATCGTAGCCGGCCCCATCGCCGCGGTGCCGCCAGCGGCGCCAGGCCCAGAGCGAAAAGCGCGCCGCGAACCAGCTGAGCGCCGCAACCGCCAGCAGCAGCAGGCCGAGTCGCGCCAGCCGGCCCAAATCCCACGGCCGCGCCAGCCAGGCCTTCACGGTGCGCGCCAGCTCATCGACCCACGCGCGCAGCGCCACGCCCGATCCGGTCGTGAGGTTCTTCACCTGCTCGATCATCTGCACCTGCTGGCGCGAGTCGAAGTTGACGATCCGCCGATACCAGAGCACGCGCAGGCTGTCCATGCGGGCCGACCAGCTGCCGTCGAGCGCCTCCTGCGCCCCGACCTGCGCCTGCAACGCCGCCGCGGCCCCGCCCCCGGGTGTGGCGTCCACCCGCAGCCAGAAATTGTGTCCGTCGTGAATCTCCGCCCAGGCATGGGCGTTGGAGTTCTTCACCATGTAATAGTTCTCAAACGCGTTGAGCGCTCCGCCTTGGAAACCGGCCACCACGCGCGCGGGATGCCCGGCCGCGCGGGCCAGCACGGTGATGCCCGCGGCGAAATACTCGCAGAACCCGGGCTCGTTGGAATCCATCCAGCGCACAATGTCGTCGCCGGACCCGGGCGGGATGCGCACCGACAACGAATAGGCGTGCCGCGCCCGCAGCCAGGCGGTCGCCCGCCGGGCGAACTCCGCGGCCGGGAGTTCGGCCCCGCCGGTGATTTCTCCCACAATCCGCCGCAGCACGGCCTCGTTCTGCGCGCCTTCCGGACCGCGGAGCAGCAAATGCGGGTCGGCTCTCGTCCGCCCCGCCTGGCCCTCGGTCCGTTCCGTATGCCGGAGCAGGGTCGGCAGCTGCGCGTCGTTCACCTGGTCGCCCAGTTCCACCCGCTCGAGCTGGAACGCCGTCATCTTCATCGGCTCCGTGCGGAGGGCGACGATGCGATGCGCCGCGTTTTGCTGCAGCGGCGTGAAGTCGCGCAGGCGCAGGAACCCGAAGCTGCCGGGCAGCGGCAGGTAGCGGCTGACTCCGGGCTCCAGGTAAACCGTCCAGATCCCGCCCACCTCGTTCACGCGCCGGCCGAACCCGCGGCCCGTCAGGTTTTGCACCATGCGCTCGCTGTTCAGCAGCTCGTTCTTGAGCCCGGGCGAAACCTTGAAGCCCTCGGGCGTGTATTCATCCAGCACCACCAGCCGCCAGTAGGGCTCCTCGCGGATGCTGCTCGCGTCCGTCAGGTCCACGCGCATCGCGATGCTGTCGTCCTTCACCAGCTCGGTCACGTCACCGAACCGCACCGTGTCGGTGAAACCCGAGCGGGTCTTGCGCGTGATGTAGCGGTCGAGGAAAAATCCGCTCGCCAGCTCGAAGCGCGGGATAACGAGGAAGATCAGCCCCGACATCGCCACCACCGCGATGAACAGCGCCGAGGCAAAGGCCAGCATCCGCCAGTCCGCCACCTCCCGCAACCGGCCGAAAAAGCGCCGCGTCCCGAGGCGCGTCCACGCCGTTTCCGCCTCCGCCGTGCGCACCGCGCCGGTGCCGGAGGCGTCCACCAGGTTGATCACAAAAAGGAAGCCGAGCGCGCAGGCGGTGAACACCAGCAGCAGGAACGCGAATTCCACGGCCACCGTGAGCACGCCCGCGACGATGATGAGAAACAGGCCCAGCACGAGGAGCTGGAGGTCCTCGCGCTTGCGCCGGTGCGCCACCGCCCGGTAGAGCACCAGCAGGATGCCCAGCCGGATGAGCGCCGGCAGCGTGTCGGGGCTGAAATACAGGTCCACCACGAAGCTGACGATGATCGCCGGCACCGCCAGCCGCCACGCCAGCGCCGGGATCCTCGCCGGCCAACCGGGACGGACCAGCACCGCCGCGATCGCCGCACTCACGACCGCGACGAGCCCCAGCGCCTCGATGTCGAGGAAGAACACCGTCCACACCGACACCAGGGCCGTGACTCCGCCGAGGAGCCACTTCAGGCGCAGGAGTTCGTCCAGGTTAAGCTGACGCGGTTTTGCGGCCATTGATGAAGGCAGCCACCCCGCGCGCGCCATCGGGCGCGAAGGTGATGAGGTTGTGGGTGTTGTTTGGCGGCGGGTTGCCCCCACCCCGCAACGTGTCCTTTCCACGGAGGGCGGGCCCACCGCCTCCCCGGGCGCCGAACTCCAGCCGGGCCAGATCGTCGAGCCAGGCCTCGACGTCGCGCAGCCGGCGCGTCTCGTGCCAGGGCGCGCCGGCGAGACCCACGGCTTTCAGCCGGCCGGCGGCGAACAAATCCTCCGCCAGGGTGCCGGCCAGGCTGCACAGCAGTTCGAACTGCTCCGGCCGTGGCCAGAGGTCGGCCGAGGCATCCACGCTCAGCACAAAGCCGTCGTGGCTCTCCGCGGCAAACTGCCGCACCATCATCTGCCCGAGCCGCGCGCTCGCCTTCCAGTGGATGAGCCGGTGTGAGTCGCCCAGCTGGTATTTGCGCAACGCCAGCAGGTCGTCGCCCGGGCCCGCGCGGGCGGTGCGCTGCCCCTGGGTGCCGGTCTGCGCGGCCGTGCTGCCGCTCCACTCGTATTCCACCTGCGCCGGCCAGACCAGCACCGGCTGGGCCGCCTCGGTGCCGAGGTTTTTGCGCAGAAATCCAAAGGGGAAAAGCGATCCGACCGAGGCCAGTTCCACCACCGCCTCGCCGCGCCGGGCGGGCTTGACCACCCACTCCAGCACCGCCTCCCCGCCCGCCTCGATGCGCTCGCGCAGGTGGACGCGCCCGCGCGTGATGTGCTTTTCCGCCGCCGCCAGGATCTCGCTCATCTTCAGTTCCCGCCCGGCCGGCTCCGGTTCGGGGATGCGGCGGGGTTGCGTGGCGAGTTCGAACCAGAGGCTGTAGGTGGGCAGCCAGCGCTTGGTGTTGCGCACCTCAACCGTCACGATCGTCTCGTGCCCGGCCCGCCAGGGTCCCTGCGGACGCAGCCGCCAGCTCAGGTCCATGAAGTTGAACCACGAGAGCAGGCCGCTCAACAGGAGGCAGGCGAGCAGCAGTGAGAGCGTGATGAAGAGAATGTTGCTGGCGGTGTTGTAGGCCGCGGTGCCGATGCCCATGGCCAGGGCCATCAGGAAAAGCCCGGGCACCGTCAGCGCGATGCGATGCCGCTTCTTCGGGAACACGAGGGTCCACAACACCCGGTGCCACGTCAGCGCCCGGCGCGGGCCACCCGTCGCGCCGGGGCCGTGCCAGTCAGCGCTCGTCGGCGGGTTGATACTCGCAGTCGAGTTCATCATGTCATCAGCGTGTCATTCTGAGCAGAGCGAAGAATCCAGGCTTCTTTCCGTTTCGCTGATTTCCGGGATCCTTCACTTCGTTCAGGATGACGGTGGTGAGGGTTTGCCAGGGATTCTTTGGCGTTTGGCCCTTTCCCCGTCACTCGGGAACCGGGATGGAGGAAATGATGCGTCGCAACGAGGCCAGCACCGTGCGCCGCTCCTCCATCGCATCCGAAGTCTGCCGCGCCAGCGAAAGGCGGTGCGCCAGCACGGGGCCGGCCGACTCCTGGATGTCCTCGGGGATCACGAAGTCGCGGCCCAGCAGCAGCGCCCGGGCCTGCGCCGCGATGCGCAACGCCAGACCGCCGCGCACGCTCACGCCGGCCTTGAACTCCGCCTCCGTGCGCGTCGCGGTGATGATTTTGAGGATGTAGTCGAGCACGCTGTCCTCGACGAAGACCTTGCCGGCCAGCGCCTGCATCTTGAGCACGTCGGAGCGGGTGACGACCGGGTTGAGCGCGATGGCGTCGTAGCCGAGCTTGGGCGTGCGCAGGATCTGCAGCTCATCGCCGGGCTGCGGGTAACCCATCTGCAGGCGCATGAGAAAGCGGTCCATCTGGCTCTCCGGCAGCGGGAACGTGCCCTCGTAGTCCACCGGGTTCTGCGTGGCCACCACCATGAAGGGGCTGCCCACCGCGTGCGCCTCGCCGTCCACCGTGACCTTGCTGCGGTCCATCACCTCGAGCAGCGCCGACTGGGTCTTGGGCGTGGCGCGGTTGATCTCGTCGGCCAGCACGACATTGGCGAAGACCGGGCCCTGCTTGAACACGAACTCCTTCATGTTCTCGTCGTAGATGGAGACGCCGGTCACGTCCGTCGGCAGCAGGTCGCTGGTGAACTGGATGCGCGAGAACGCGCAGTCCATGGAGCGCGCGAGCGAGTAGGCGAGCGTGGTCTTGCCCACGCCCGGCAGGTCCTCGATCAGCAGGTGCCCGCCGGCCAGCAGGCAGACCAGGGCCTGGTCGATGACCTCGTCCTTGCCCTTGATGGTGTGGCGCATGTTGGCCTTGAGGCGGGCCAGGGCGTCGCGAACGGCCGCGACTTCGGCGGCGGGAGCAAAATCACTCATGCGGGCACGCTACTTGCGGACCCGTCCCGCGCAAACGGAATTGCGGCAGCGCCTTGACCGTCCCCTGTAGCGGCGGTCTGTGACCGCCGTGTCCCGGGCGACGGCGAGCATAGACCGCCGCTACAACAACACGCCCACTCCGCGCTTCCCCTTGGCCGCAAAGCCGGCCAGCTTCGCGCGCGTGACCGGATTTGAAAACGCCCTGCTGCTGCTTCTCCTGCTCGCCGCATTGAGCGTCCTCGGCCGCCACCTGCCCTGGCCGCTGCCGATCACCTACGTGGTGGGGGCCGGTCTCGTTGACTTCTGGACGCCCTTTCCGCGGATCGAACTCGATCCCGGCTTCTTCTTCCTCTGCTTCGTGCCGCCGTTGCTTTTTTCCGACGGGTGGCTGATGCCGCTGCGGGATTTCTGGGCGGCCAAGCGGCCCATCTTCACCCTGGCCACGGGATTGGTCGTATTCACCACGCTGGCGGTCGGATGGGTCGCACACTGGCTCGTGCCCGGTCTGCCCCTCGCCATGGCCTTCGCGCTCGGCGCCGTGGTCTCGCCCACCGATGCCGTCGCCGTCGGCGCGATCACGCAACGGCTGAAAGTTCCACCCCGGCTCACCGCCGTCCTCAACGGCGAAAGCCTGATGAACGACGCGACGGGCCTCGTAGCCTTCAAGTTCGCGCTCGGGGCCGTGGCCGTGGGTTCCTTTTCCCTGCGCACCGCAACGATGGACTTTCTCGTGCTGGCCGTCGGCGGCCTGGCCCTCGGCCTCGCGGTCAGCTGGCTGGTCGGCAAACTCCGCGACCTGCTGCTGCGCATCCACGGCGCCGATGCCCTGCTCGAGACCACCATCTCGCTGCTCACGCCCTACGCCGCCTACCTCGCGGCGACAGCCCTGGACCTCTCCAGCATCCTCGCGGTCGTGGCCGCCGGCCTCTACGCCGGCTGGCGCGATCCCCTGCGCATGGACCCGCTCACCCGCCAGACGACGTGGAACGTCTGGAGCACCGTCCTGTTCTGGCTCAACGGCCTGGCCTTTGTGCTGCTCGGTCTGCAGCTGCCGTCGATCCTGCAGTCCATCAGCGCCACCTACTCGCCGGGCCAGCTCGCGTTGTTCACCGCGGCCATCTCCGGCACCGCCATCCTCACCCGCCTCGTCTGGATGTGCCCGGGCGGCTACGCGCCGTTCCTGATTTTCCGCCGGGCCCTGCGGAACGAACCACGCCCGCCTCTGACTTGGCTCGTCGTGGCCGGCTGGGCCGGCATGCGCGGCACCATCACCCTCGCCGCCGCCCTCTCGATTCCCGAGGTCTTGGCCGACGGCTCGCCGTTTCCCGGGCGCGACCTCGTGATCTTCCTTTCGGCCGGTGTGATCGTCGTCACCCTGCTGCTCCAAGGCACGACGCTGGAAGCGCTCATCTGCCGTTTGCGGGTGCGGCCCGACGACACGCAGGTGAACGAGGACCGGAGCGCGCGTATCACCGCGGTGGAAGCCGGCCTGAAACAGTTGCGCGCCGCCGCGCATGCCGCGCACCAGCCCGAGGAGATGGCCAGCCTCCGCGAGATCATCAGCGAATACGAGCACCGGATGGCGGAGCTGACCACCTTTGGCGAGACCCAGGCCAGCGCCCAACGCCGCCGGACATCCGCCCGCCACCATCGTCTGTCCGCCCTCCGGGCTGAGCGCACGGCCCTCGACGACCTGTGGAGGCGCAACGTCATCACCGACGAGACGCACCGGCCGCTGCAGCACCTGCTGGACCACGAGGAATCCTTGCTGAGCGCGCAGGACAGCAAGCCTGCGGAGTAGCGGGGTCAGTCGCCTGGCTTCTGCGGTTTGGCGGTCATCTCCGGATGCACGCGCAGGGCGTCGCCCACGCGGCCTTCGACCGGCAGCTTCGCGAGGCGGGGCAAGGCGCGGCGCACGATGGCCAGCGCGGCGGGATTGAGCTTCTGATAGACGCCCGTGAGCGAATCCCAGCCCCACGGCGCGATGCCTTCCGCCGGGTTGGAGACGATGACGAGACAGGCGTAATTGATGCCCGCCTGCCGGGCGTAGGAAATCTCGGTGCCGACGTTCATCGTGACCACATCGCCGCCGATCTGCTTGAAATAGGCGATCTCCGCCGCGGTCTCAAAGCGGCCGCCCGCCGCCTGCACGACGACGGCCTTTTCGTGAATGTTGATGTCGTCAAAGCTCCGGTCGGGCCGCAGCACCGCCCGCGACTCCTCAACGAGGATCCGGTGGATGAGCGGATCCACCGCCGGCGTCAGGCGCGCCAGCACGAAACCCTCATCCTTGAGCGTGCCGGGCGGAATCATCTTCGGCCGGTCCGTGTTGAAATCGATCAGGTCGTGCGGAACGACAAAGTCGCGCGTCTTCATCGCGAGATTGATGCCGCCGGCCGTGGCTCCGCCAATCGCCTCCTTGACGCCCAGGTCATAGAGCGCCGCCCACGTTTCGAGCCACTTGCCGCCGCCGTGGCCGTCCACGTAGTAGAAGGGCACGCCGTCCACCTCGCCGTAATGGATCACGGGGGAGCGCCCGACCTTGGTCTCGACGGTGAACTGAGACTTGAGCCAGCCCGAGTCCATCAGGATGTCATTGAGGTAGGTGCCGCCGACGACGGCGATCCGGGCTTTCGGCAGATCGGCCGCACCGGCCAGCAACGCGCTGCCGAGCAGCAAGGCAAACGGGAGAAGTTTCATGCCGGTACCCGAGCACGAACGGTGCCATGCGCGGGGCGCCGGAATTTACAGCACCGGCGTCAGCGGCGTGCCGATGGCCTTGTAGAGGCGGGTGAGGATTTCCTTGTTCGACAGCGCGCCGTCGGCGCCGGGGAACGAGCCGACGTCGCGGTGGTGCTCGTAGAAGCGCGGATGGCCGGGCGGCACTTCCTCCATCCCGGGCTTCAGCTCGAAGCTGGACGTGTTCTGGATCGGCCACAGGTCCACCGGGCTGAGCGACATCACGCCGTCGATGAGTCCGTTGACCGTCTCCAGGCCGAGCGGCAGGCGACGCCGCGCGATGACCCAGCTGTTTTCCGGCCGCAGATCGCGGTCGATCTCGGCGCGCAGGGCCTGGGCGAAGGCGGCATCCTCCACAAGCAAACCCGCCTCGCAGTTCAGGTTCTCCGAGCGGGGATCGAGGTTGTAGGAGCCGACGAAGGCCACGCGATCGTCCACGACGAGCGACTTGGCATGGAGCGAGAGAAACGGCGCAGGGGCCGCGGGACCGCCCAGCTGCCGCGCCCGGGCGGCCATGCGGTCGTAACCGGGAAACAGCCGCGCCCGCGCCGCCGGCTGCGGCTTGAACTCGTGCACTTCGAGGCCAAGCTTCTCAATGTAGTCGCCGCGCAGACGGTAATTGGCCGAGTAGGCCGGCAGGTTGTCGGTGGAGGCAAAGCTGTTGGTCGAAAGCCGGATCACCAGGCCCGGGTTTTTCTCGTGCAATTCCTCGATGAGGCTCTGCGCCGGACCGCTCAGCACGAGATAGGGCGTCTGGATGGTGATGCGCTGGCGCGCCTGCTCCAGTATGCCGCGGAGTTCGCGCGTGATGCGGGCGTTGGTCGAGAAGAAGCCTTTCCCCTTGCCCGGCAGGTCGGCGATGAAGACCGCCCGCTCGACGGGTCGCAGGCTCGCGCCGAACCGCGCGGTGATCAGCGCGGGGTCGTTGGCCTCGCGGTCGAGTTCGTCGAACAGCCCGCCGAAATCCCAGTCCTCGCGCCGCGGGTACCGCCGGTAGTCGCCGCGCGCGATCACTTCCGCCACGTCGCGCAGCTCGCCGCTCGGCACGACATGCCGGTAGCCCCAGTAATCGTCGAACGATTCCGCCGCCGCCCGCGCCACGGGACCGATGGCCAGCACGTCGCGGTCGCGGTAGTTGAGACCGGTGGCGTGGTCGAAATAGCTGTTCTCGATGTTGCGCCCGCCCGTCACGAGCACCGTCTCGTCAAAGAGCATGATTTTGTTGTGCATGCGCTGGTTCACGGCGTGGAACGACTTCAGCCCGGCGAGCAGCAGCTGCAGTCGCGTGGGTTTGATGCGCGAGGCGGCCGGCCGGTAGTGCCGCACCGCGAAGTTGGGGTGGGCCGTCGCCAGGAAAGCCACCGTGTCCGGGTCCTGGTCGGAGAACAGGTGGTCGGCGATGAGACGCACCTTCACGCCGCGCTTCGCCGCCTCGATGAGCTCGTAGGTGATGAGCCGGCCGCACTCGTCGTCGCTCCAGATGAAGGTCTGCACCGCGATGGACTTCTGCGCATGGCGGATGAGATGCACGCGCAGGAGCAGCGCATCGTAGCCGCCCTCCACCAGGGCCACGCGGTTGTGGTGGGTGGTGCCACGCTTCGCCGCCTCGGCCAAGGCGGCAGTGACCACCGGCCCGAGCGGCGATTCTCCCAAGGGAACTTGCAGGTCGGCGGCCGCGAGACGCTGCCCGGTAAACAGCGCAAGCACCGCAGCTGTCATTCTGAGCGCAGCGAAGAATCCAGATTTACGCACGCGGGCGGGCATCACGCTGGATTCTTCGCTGCGCTCAGAATGACAGGCAAGTGGTATCGCTGGCATGGCAGAGAATGCCGCCTCCCCCGGGCTTGTGTGGCCCGCACTTTCCGCCAAGCTCCGCGTCATGCCCGACGCCCAGACCCACGCCGAAAACGTTCGCCTCTCCGCCGCCAAGATCACCGCCGCGCTGGGCGGGTTGCGCCCGAAGCTCGCCCTCATCCTCGGTTCCGGCCTCGGCGGGCTGGCGCGGCTGGTCGAGCGCCCGGTGATCCTCCCCTACCGCGACCTGCCCGGCTTCCCCGAGCTCACGGTCGCCGGCCATGTTGGCCAGCTCATCCTCGGCACCCTCAGCGGCGTGCCCGTCATCGTGCTCAGCGGCCGCAAGCATTTCTACGAAACCCACGACGCCTACCCGCTGAAGACCATGATCCGCGCGGTGCGCGCCGTCGGCGTCGAGACGCTCTTTCTCTCCAACGCTGCCGGCAGCCTGCGCGCCCACATCGGCGTCAGCGAGCTGATGCTCATCACCGACCACATCAATTTCCTCGGCCTCAACCCGCTCGTCGGACCCAACGACGACGCCTTCGGCCCGCGCTTCTTCTCGGTGACCGACGCCTGGGACCCGGGCCATCGCGCGAAGCTCAAGCACGTCGCCAAGGACAACGCCATCACCCTGCACGAGGGCGTCTATGTCGCCTTCCGCGGTCCGTCCTTCGAAACGCCCGCGGAGATTCGCATGGCGCAGGGTTGGGGCGGCGACGCCGTGGGCATGTCGAGCGTGCCCGAGTGCCTGCTCGCCCGGCACTGCGGCATGAAAGTTGCCGGCGTTTCCTGCATCACCAACATGGGCGCCGGCCTCTCCGCCGAAAGCCTCACCCACGCCCACACCCTCGAAAACGCCGGCAAAGGCGCCGCCGCGTTCGAGAAACTGGTGCTGGCCGCGGTGAAGGTGCTGTAGGTGGAGCGCGTTGCTCCTCAACGCGCTTGCCTTGTGCCGGGAAAAACGCGTCGGGATCAACGCGTTCCACCGGCGCCTAGCCCGCCACCTTCTCGATCGCTTTCGCCAGCTCCACGTCCTTGCCCGTGACCTTGCCGCCGGCCGAATGCGTTTTCAGGCGGATCGCCACGCGGTTATAGACGTTGGTCCACTCCGGATGATGGTCGGCCGCCTCGGCCTCGAAACCGACCCGAACCATGAAGGCCATCGCCGCGCGGAAGGAACCAAACTTAAAGTCCTTCGCCAGTGCATCGTTTTCAAACCGCCAGCCGGGCAGCGCGGTCAGCGCGAATGAGATCTCTTCGGGGCTGAGCGGCTTGGCCATGAGCGGATAGAGCGCCCTCAATCGCACCTTGTCAAACTTGCCTCCGGCTTCCTAAATCGCGGCCTCTCATGTCGTCACCCTCGCCCGGCCAGATTCCGCAGCACGTCGCCATCATCATGGATGGCAACGGCCGGTGGGCGAAGCAGCGTGGGTTGCCCCGGTTGGAAGGTCACCGCCGGGGGGTCGAGACCGTCCGCACCGTGGTGGACGCCGCCCGCGAAATCGGCATCCGCTACATCACCCTTTACGCCTTTTCCGTCGAAAACTGGAAACGCCCGCCGGAGGAGGTCTCCGGTCTCATGGGCCTGCTCGACTACTTCCTGAAGCGCGAGCTTAACAACCTCATCAAGAACCGCGTGCGCCTGCTCACCATCGGCCGCACGCATGAACTGCCCGAAAACGTCCAGCGTGAACTCAACCGCGTGAAGGAGGCCACCAAGGACTTCACCGAGTGGACCCTCGTGCTGGCGCTCAACTACGGTTCCCGCACCGAGGTCGCCGACGCCGCGCGCGACTACGCCGCCGCCGTGCAAGCCGGACGCGAAAAGTCCGGTGAATCCTCGTGGGAGTCGTTCAGCCGCTACCTCTACACCGGCGTCGCGGACATTCCCGAACCCGACCTGCTCATCCGCACCTCGGGCGAGCAGCGCATCAGCAATTTTCTCATGCTGCAGCTGGCCTACGCGGAGATGATCTTCACGCCCATCGCCTGGCCGGACTTCGGCAAGGCCGACCTTGAGGCCGCGGTGGTCGAGTTCAACCGCCGCGAGCGCCGCTACGGCCTCACCACCGAACAGCTTCGCACCGGTCCCCAGTAATTTACCCCCTTCCCGTGGCCAAACGCATCTTCAGCACCCTCGTCCTCTGGACCATCCTGATCGGCAGCCTGTGGTTCTTCGGCGCCCACGCGGGCGTCGCGCTCGTCACCGTGCTCTCCGCGCTCACGCTGCACGAGTTCTACACGATGACGACCAAGCTCGGCAGCCGGCCGTTCCGCGTCATGGGCCAGGTGTTCAACCTGCTGATCGTCCCCGCGCCCTACGTGCTGGCCTACTTCAGCGAGGAGCCGGACGTGATCGCCAGCCTGCCCGCGGGCTTTCTCGTGCTGGCGTTGGTCGTCTGCTGCGTGCGCGTGCTCGGCGAGCGCGACGCCACCAGCCGCATCGAGGCCATCGCCGCCACCATGATGGGCCTGTTGTTTGTGTCGTTCATGCTGCACTACCTCGTGGCGATCCTCATGCGCTCCGGCTACGAGGGCGACAACCTCATCCTCTGCGTGTGGACGGTGGCGGTTTCCAAGTTCTGCGACGTCGGCGCGCTGCTCACCGGCCTCGCCGTCGGCAAACACAAGATGGCGCCCCACATCAGCCCCAAAAAAACCTGGGAAGGCGCCGTCGGTGGCGTGCTCATCTCCGCGGGCATCGGCGCGGGCATCGCGTGGTTTGCCTCGGAACACCTCTCGCCCACCCTCACCCCGCTCGTCGCCGCGCTGATGGCGCTGCCGATCGCCCTGATCACGATTGTCTCCGATCTCATCGAGTCCGCCCTGAAACGCCGCGCCGACATCAAGGACACCGGCGTGCTCATCCCCGGCATCGGCGGCGCCTTCGACCTGACCGACAGCCTCATCCTGACGGCGCCGGTGGCGTATTTCATGTTCCTGTTTCTGGAGTGAACCGGACTGGCGCCACGGACTACACGGATGCACACGGATAAAGACGCTCAGTCCTCCCTGCCTGTCATCCTGAGCGCAGCGAAGGATCCAGCGACTACGGACATAGTATCCGGTGCCTGCTGGATTCTTCGCAGCGCTGAGAATGACACGAAACGAATGACATGTCTCAACCGGGCACAGCCGTGAAACCCGTGGCTAAAAAACGCATCGTCCTCCTCGGCGCCACCGGCTCCATCGGCGAGAGCACGCTCCGCGTCATCGCCGCGCACCGCGACCGGCTGGAGCTCGTGGGCATTGCCGCCCAACGCAATCACGCGCGTCTCGCCGAAATCGCCAGACAGTTTGGCGTGCGCCATGTTGGTTTGCACGACGCGGATGCGCTCAAAGCCGCCCGCAGCGATCCCTCCTTTCCACCCGGCACCCAATTTCATGGAGGGATCGAAGGCCTCAGCGCCCTCGCCGCCCTGCCCGAGGCCGATACCGTGCTCATTGCCGTCGTCGGCACCGCCGGCCTGCAGCCCGCGCTCGCCGCCATCGCCGCGAAGAAAACCATCGCCCTCGCCTCCAAGGAAATCCTCGTGATGGCCGGCAAGTTCGTGATGTCCGCCGCCCAGGCCAACGGCGTGCGCCTGCTCCCCGTGGACAGCGAACACAACGCCGTTTTCCAGTGCCTGGAAGGCCACCGTTCCAGCGACGTCCGCCGGCTCGTGCTCACCGCCTCAGGCGGCGCCTTCCGCGACTGGCCGCTGGAGAAACTCGCCACCGCCACGGTCGCCGACGCCCTCAAGCACCCCAACTGGGCCATGGGCCCCAAGATCACCGTGGACTCCGCCACCCTGGCCAACAAAGGCCTCGAACTCATCGAGGCACAGTGGCTGTTCGGCCTCCGCGCCGAGCAGTGCCAGGCCGTGCTCCACGCGCAGAGCATCGTCCACTGTCTCGTCGAGTTCACCGACGGCTCGATGCTGGCGCAGATGTGCCCGCCCTCGATGACTTTCCCCATCCAGCACGCCCTGCTCTGGCCCGACCGCGCGCCCGCGGGCACGGACAGCGCCCTGCCGCTGGAGAAGGTGTTCTCGCTCGATTTCCGGCCGGCCGACGAGACCCGCTACCCCTGCCTGCGCCTGGCCCGCGAGGCCATGCGCGCCGGCGGCACCGCCCCGGCGGTCTTCAACGCCGCCAACGAGGTCGCCGTGGCGGCCTTCCTCGCCGGGCGCATCCCCTTTCTTGCGATTCCCCGCGTGACGGAGCATACTCTGTCCCGCATGCCGACCGTTGAACCAAAGTCCCTCGCCGAGGTCATTGCCGTGGACCAGCAAGCTCGTGCGTCCGCCACCGCGCACCTCCCGACGGTCGCCTGATCCCCATGCTGCAACTGCTCCTCGCCATCGGTCTCGTCACCCTCTCGATCTTCATCCATGAGCTGGGGCACTTCCTCGCGGCCCGCTGGCGCGGGATGGTCGTGCCGCGTTTCTCGATCTTCGGCATCGGCAAGCCCATCGTCAGCTGGAAGTGGCGCGGCGTGGAATACTGCATCTGCTGGCTGCCTATCGGCGCCTACGTGATGGTGCCGCAGCTCTCGGACCTCGGCGATTTCGAGGGCGACGTGCCCGAGGCCGCCAAGAACCTGCCGCCTGCGAGCTACCTCTCCAAGGTCATCGTCGCGGTCGCCGGCCCGGCCGCGAACATCCTCTTCGCCCTCGCCCTCGGCTGTATCGTCTGGGCCGTCGGCGTGAACGTGCCCGCTGAGTTCAACCGCACCGAGATCGGAGAGGTGGCCAAGGAAGTCGTGACGACCGACGGCAAGACCGTCCCCGGCCCGGCCTTCGCCGCCGGGCTCCAGCCGGGCGACATCATCCGCTCGGTCGACGGCAAGCCGGTCGCGAATTTTCAGGACCTCATCACGGCCATCATCCTCGGCTCCCAGATCGCCCCGGACGGACGCCGCGTCATGGAAATAACCCTCGAGCGCGCCGGCGCCACGCTCACCAAACAGGTTTATCCCGAGCTGACCGGCACCGAGGGCCTGCGCACCGTCGGCCTCGCGCCGCGCTCCGACCTCGTCATCGACAAGGTGAACGCCGACTCCCCGGCCGCGCTCGCCGGCCTCCGCGCCGGCGACCGCATCATCGCCGTGGACGGCAAACCGCTGGCCCGTCGCGACGAGTTGCGCGAACACTTCCAGAAAAAGTCCAACGAACCGAGCACCCTGCTCATCCAACGCGACGGCAAAGAGCTGACTGCCTCGCTCCAGCCGCGCCTTCAGACGATTGAAGGCCAGACCCTCTTCCTGATCGGCGTCACTTGGCGCATCGAGACGGTGCTCATGCACCCGACGCCCTTCGCGCAGATTGGCGACGCCCTCACCCAGGTTTACCAGACGCTCTCCAGCCTGCTCAACCGCCAGTCCGACATCGGCGTGCGGCACATGAGCGGCATCGTCGGCATCGTGGACAACCTCCAGCAGGTCGCGACCATCGGCATCATCCCCGCCCTCGCCTTCCTGATCGCGATCAATGTCTCGCTGGCGATCTTCAACCTGCTGCCCATCCCCGTGCTCGACGGCGGCCACGTCGTCTTCGCCACGCTGGCCAAGCTCCGCGGCAAACCCCTCAACCCGGTCTGGATGCAAAACGCTGTCGCCGCCTGCTTCGTCCTGCTCATCGGCCTGATCGTTTACGTGAGCTACAACGACATCCGCCGCGCCATCCAGGGCCGCAGCGAGGCCCCGCCCGCCAAGAGCGCCCCCGCCAAACCGGTGGAGCCGGTGCCGGCCGGCAAGTAACAAGGATCAAGTCACCAATGTATCAAGAGTGGGCGGAAACTGGCCGTTCCGAATCTTGATCCTTGTTACCTGCTACTTGTAACTTCTCACCTCTCCCATGTCCTACTGCTCCTCCCGTTTTCAGACCGTCCGCCGCCGCACCGTCGAGGTGAAGGTCGGCGGCGTGGGCGTCGGCGCCGACCACCCGGTCCGCGTCCAGTCCATGACGACCAGCGACACGCAGGACGTCGCCGCCACGGTGAAACAGTCCATCGCCCTCGCCGAGGTCGGCTGCGAGATCGTCCGCATCACCGCGCCCAACGTGCAGGCCGCGAAATGCCTCAAGGACATCCGCGCGCAGTTCAGTGCCGCGGGCTTCGGCCACATCCCGCTCGTGGCCGACATCCATTTCCTGCCCTCCGCCGCCATGGAGGCCGTCGAGCACGTCGAGAAGATCCGCGTCAACCCCGGCAATTACGCCGACAAGAAGAAGTTCGCGGTCAAGGAATACACCGACGCCGACTACGACGAGGAACTGCAGCGCATCCACGACGCCTTCTCGCCCCTCGTGAAACGTGCCAAGGAGCTGGGCCGGGCCATGCGCATCGGCACCAATCACGGCTCGTTGTCCGACCGCATCATGAACCGCTACGGCGACACGCCGCTCGGCATGGTCGAGAGCGCCCTCGAGTTTCTGCGCATCGCCCGGTCGCACTCCTACCACGACATCATCCTCTCGATGAAGTCGAGCAACCCGAAGGTCATGATCCAGGCCTACCGCCTGCTCGTTTCGCGCATGGCGCAGGAGGACATGCACTACCCGCTCCACCTCGGCGTGACCGAGGCCGGCGACGGCGAGGACGGCCGCATCAAGAGCGCCATTGGCATCGGTTCACTGCTGCTCGACGGCCTCGGCGACACCATCCGCGTGTCGCTCACCGAGGATTCGGTTTACGAAATCCCCGTGGCGCAGGCAATCGCGGCCAAGGCGATGAGCCTGTGGCGGGAATCAGATCCTCAGGTTTCAGGTTTCAGGTCTCAGGTTTCGGACTCGATAGATCCCTATCACTTCACCCGCCGCGAGCCGGCGGTGCTGAAGCTCTCCGAGCGCTGCCTGGTCGGCCCCGAGCAGCCGCCACGGGTCATCGTGCGCGTTGCATCGTTGGACCAGCTGCCCGAAGCCGCGCAGGCGCTCGCCGCGCCCAAACTCAAGGACACGCCCGCCGAGGGCCTGCTCGTGCCCGTCGCCACGCCCGGTGATCTTGCCACGCTCTGCGAAACCGCGGCCAAGACCGCGCTACCGGTGGATTTCCTCGCCTTGGAAATCGCCCCCAGCCTCTCCCCCGAGGTGCTCCAGCCGCTGCTGGCCCTGGTGAAGGGACGCATGATGCTCGTGCGGAAATTCGCTGCCACCGACACCGAGGCTTTCGCCGCCTTCACCGATCTCGTGCGTCGCCACGGCCAGTTCCTCGCCGCCGAGATTGCTCCGGTTGATTTGCCTGCTTTCGAACCGCTGCTGCGCGCGTCCGGCGACGCCGGCCTCGTCTTTACGCTCAGTTCTTCCGCCGCCGCTGGTCACGCCATCGGCGACTACCGCCAGCTGGTCGAGGCCCTAAAAACCGCCGGCTCCCGCGCCCCCCTCTGGATCCGCAACACCGCAGCCACCGCCGTGCGCGGCGACAACAGCTTCCTGTCCAAGCTCCTCGAGGCCAGTTTCCTCACCGGCAGCCTGCTCTGCGACGGCGTGGGTGACCTCGTCAGCATCGAGACCGAGACCGACGTGGCCCGCGCGACCAAGCTCACCTACAACGTGCTCCAGGGCGCCGGCGCGCGCATCTCCAAGACGGAGTTCGTCGCCTGCCCGAGCTGCGGCCGCACGCTTTTCGACCTGCAGACGACCACGCAGCGCATCCGGGCGCAGACCGGCCACCTCAAGGGGGTGAAGATCGCCATCATGGGTTGCATCGTGAACGGCCCGGGCGAGATGGCCGACGCCGATTTCGGCTACGTCGGCGGCGCCCCGGGCAAGATCAACCTCTACGTCGGTAAGAATTGCGTCCAATACAACATCCCCCAGGCCGAGGCCGACGCCCGCCTCATCGCCCTCATCCGCGAGCACGGCAAGTGGGTGGATCCCGAGCCGCACCAGCTGGCGAATGCCTGACAAACCGGGCGGACGCCCTGGGTTAGGACCGAGTATTGCCCCCCTGCGCGCCATTGGGCAGCCACCTCATCTTGGCTGCATCCTTTTCGTGGGAATCGTGTCTTTGCTGGTGACCTCATCCAACCCTGTCTTGGCTTCCGTGTTCTCTGTGTATTCCGTGGCTAATCCCGCTTGAGCGACCCGACTCCAGAACTTGATCCCGACCTCCTGCACCGCGCGCAAGGGGGCGACCAGGCCGCCTTCGGCGTCATCATGCGCACCTACCACGAGCGCACCTTCCGGCTCGCCTACGCCATCGTCCACCGCGAGGCCGATGCCCGCGACATCGCCCAGGAAGTCTGGCTCACCGTTTGGAAGAACCTCGGCACCTTCCGCGGCGACGCCCGTTTCACCACCTGGCTGCACCCGATCGTCACCCGCAAGGCCCTGGACCACCTCCGCAAGCGCCGCCGCTGGTTCGACCGCTTCCTGCCCTTCAACACGGGCGACGACAACGCCGTCGAGGTCCCCGAGCCCGCCACGACCGACGACGCCCGCTCACTCCACGAGGGCAACGAGACCGTGGAGCGCGTCCGCGCCGCCATCGCCGCCCTGCCACCGAAGCAGCGCGTCGTCCTCGCCCTGCGTGAACTGGAGGGCCTCAGCTACGAGGAAATCGCCACCGCCACCGGCGTCCCCACCGGCACCGTCATGTCCCGCCTCTTCCACGCCCGCAAACTCCTCGCCGAGAAACTCGGTCCGCCCGCCAATCACGAATAACCGCGAACTTGGTCACCACGAAACACACCAAACACACGAAATGACCTGTCTGTCCTGTGCCCCAATCAAGTAGCCGCGCTTGAGTCCCGCGAACGCGGGATGAAAGCGTGGTCCGAACGACTTCCCCTGCTACCTCCTTCCAAACTCTTTTCGTGTATTTCTTGTGTTTCGTGGTTAACATCTCCTCAGCAGCCCTCCCCATGAAAACCATCCTCCGCCTCGCCCTGCTGCTCGCCGCTTGCACCGTCCTCCTCGGCACCGCCCGGGCTGAGCGCGCCACGATCGAGGGCATCCTCATCACCGCCTCCAACGAGGCAGGCTCGACCGACCGCCGCCTCGCGCCCTACGAGGCCACGCTCCGCCGCATCCTCCGCTTCGAGACCTTCCGCCACGTCGGCTCCGACCGCACCAGCCTCGAAGTTCCCGCCAGCGGCAGCCTCAACGTCGGCGACGGCCACCAGCTCGCCCTCGAGACCGAGCAGAGCGACGGCAAATCCGTCCACGTGAAGGTCCGTTGGACCGCCGGTGGCCGGACGCTGATGAACACCGGCCTCGTCCTCCGCCCCGGCGTCCCCGCCGTCCTTGGCGGCCCCGCCACCGGCAACAAGGGCGAGGTGTATGCGGTGATTTTGGTCGGACGCTGACCAGGGAGTCCCGTCGCCAAACTTACGCTTTTGCCCGAGATTCAGATCAGCGCGGAAAGCGTAAGTTCAGAAACCGAGTCTTGAGGCCAAGGGACTTAGGTCGCAATCATCCCCACATGAAACCCCGGCAACTTACGCTTTTCACTGAAGCCGAATAACACTGTTAGCCACCGAAAGTGATCGAGACGTTCTACATCTACGCCGACGGTTCCGATCTCGATGATATCGCGGCGGTATTGCGGGCTCGCATTGAAGCGTTCATCGCCCCCTATGGCGGTCGAGTGCGCGTTGTGGATCAGCGCGAAGAAAGAAAGGAAGAATCGGCCGATTGGCCCGATTGGGATTTGGGAGTGAATTTCGAGTTTGAGACGCTGTCGGACACAGAGAAGAAGGACCTCCTCTTGTTTTTCCAGAGTCTCTCGGCCGAGTTTGGCCGAGACTTCATCGTCGGTGGCGTGTTGCCTAGCGGCCAAACAGAAGATCTTCTATCGGTGGCTGCGGGCGAGACTCTCGACCAAGCATTCGACCTTTTACTCACTCATGAAAAGAAGGGCTAACCATCAGCCAGAGCCAATGCGGACCAGCGCTCCGCGCCGGCCCGCATGGCTCATCTGAGACGTTGGGCAAAGAACCGATGCTATTGCTGACCGCATATCTTCTTACTGGCGTGCTGACATTTTTCGGCTTTCGCGTCGCCTTCAAGAAGGCGCATCTCGATTCGAAGGATCACGATAGGATTTGGATGTCTTGGCTCAGGACGCCCGAGGGTTGGCTTTTCGCAATCCCTTTTTGGCCATATCTGGCGGCCGCTTCCGTCCTCTGGTTTTTCGCCGAATTGCTACACTCGTCCGGAAAGAAAGAAATGAAGCGACGCGAGGAAACCGAGGCTGCAAGGGACAAGCGTTACGACCATCTGACGCTCGACCAGAAGATCGATTTGCTAAAAGCCGGGGCACAAAAGAAAGCGCCCAACCAACCGCCACAAACAATGATCGGGAGCGAGGCTCCCGATCATGTCTGAGCTGAAACGTTCGGCGGAAAAGACATCGATGTTCTCGCTCTTCCAAAAGAAGTTCCCACCCGTTGCTGACTTCGATTCAAAGAAAAAAGAAGTGGTGGCAGCGCACTACAAGAAGGTCCTCGACGTGATCGACCTAATCGAAGCCGAGATGAAGCGGATCGGATATTGGACCGTTGGCGAATGCCCACCCCTCGATCCGAAGCAGATCTATTCCGGCATCTCCTATCCAGCTTGGTTGCAGTTCGTCTTTCTCCCCGGAGTCCGTCGGGGAGTTGAGGCGGGCGACCTCAGGGCCATTCCCCAGTATCGCGTCGGTCTGGCCGCATTGCGGCAGTATGATTATCATTCCGAGATTCCCGAAGCTCACCCGTTGATGAATCTCTGTTTCGAGTTGGAGAAGGCTTTGCCGCCTCTCGAAGAATTAAGAGGGCCGAACCAGCCGCCCGAGCCAATGGCCGGGCTAGCGCCCGGCCATGGCTCATCTTGATCGATCGGCAATGATGGACCGCCTCTCATCAGCACGTATAGCGACATCAGCATCAGCTTTTCTCGATGCCGGTGTAGTGCTGGCTGCCGCAAAGAAACAGCACTCGCTCCCGGTATACTTCCTCTTTGGACAGTCTATTGAGCTTTCGCTAAAGTCATTCCTCCGGGGAAAGGGTTATTCCAAGAAGAGGCTTCGTGACATATCCCATGATCTCGCCCTAGCGCTCACAAAAGCTAGCCAGGAAGGGATCGACGAGTTCCTGAAGATATCCGCGGACGACTCTGAACTGATTGCCAGCCTTGGATTTCATTATAGGAGCAAAGATCTGCAGTATACCGAGGTTGGTTTGAAGGCCCCTTACCCTGACATCAAAGACGTCGAGAGCTTCGCGAAGAAGCTTCTCGCTGCCGTTAGGCCGTTCGCAGATCAAAACCTCAAAGCTCACTATGGCAAATCTACCGCAGTGCTTTAAGGCCGATCTCTGCCATTCGAGCCAACGAGCCACAGCGCTCGCGCTGTGACTCGCGGCTCACTTGAAACGATCGGCAAAATACCATGAGCATCTTCAGCAAGCTATTCGGTAGATCATCACAGAAAACTCCGGGGCTGCGCCCCTTCGTGTCTGACTGATGACGTTGACAGCAGATATGGAGGACGAACTCAAAGTCGCGATGCTCCACCACGTGCGCTACGAGATCACGCATTGCCTGATCATTCCTGCGTGGCGCGAGGATGCGCCGATGCTTAAAGAAGCCATCTTTCTGTCATTCTTTGTTCACGCCAGGAACCTGATTCACTTCTTTGAGCGTGAGCGGAAAGATCCTACTCAGGACGACGTTTACGCCAGCGACTATGGGTTTCCACGCCGCGACATCAGCTTAGCAGCCGATGATCGAATGAGATTCGGGAAGGACATGATGCACATTACCTCCAGGCGCGAGCGCCACACCACGATCACGAAGCCCTGGCCTATTCTGCAGACCTATTCGGCACTAAAGCCTGTCGGCTATGATTTCAGCCAGCACATCGTCAGGAACTTTGCCCCACGCCTCTCAGTGGCGGAGCGCGGCGCGTGGATGGAACTTTCATCACTCCTCTCGAGTCCGAGCGCACAGCTGATCTGTACCAAAGAAGAGCCCAAGTTGCCAGAGACAACGCGCGGGAAGTGACCATCATTCGCATGACCCAGCCCCGCTCCACTCCTCCCCTAATTTCAGGTTCAGAGCTCGCTCTTCCGTGCGTGTCTCATCCTAAATGATCAGCAGATGAGCCACGATGCTTTCACACGCCTCCGATACTCCCTGATCGGCGGCGCATTTGGACTCATGCTGAGCCTGCTGCTCATCTCCGTTCTCTCATCTCAACCGCTGATCGGGCTGAAGAAGGTTCTGACAGGCATTTTCTGCGCTGCGATGGCTGGTTTCTTTTTCGCGAACGCTTCATGCGGGGTTCAGCATAAGAGGATGTGGGCGAGAGGCAGCCCAGTGACGGTCGAGAATAGCGGTCGCGGGTTCTATTGGTTTCATCTGCCCATGAATTTTGTCTTCGGCATCGCCTTGAGCACCTTTGCCATCTTGGCATGGACCGGCTTTATAAAGATAGGCTTCTGAAGAGCCGATCCAGGCACTACGGTTCTGAAATGGGTTCACGCGGCGGAAATTGATCTCGCCAGTTGACCATTGCCAAATCCCGAGGCCGGCCTGACTTCTTGCGCGCTCCCCATGAAAACCGCTTCCTGTCATGCTTGGATCTGTGCTCTGCTTTTGCTCGCGGTCGTCGCCGCCCGGGCCGAGATCAAGCTCGGCGCCGGCACCACGGTGCACTTCGCCTCGGTGGAACAGGCCGCTGACGTCCTGGGCACCAGCGATGATTTCGTCCAGCGCCTCAGTCCCTTCGACCGGGCGGCGCGGTTGAAGACCAGCCGGGCCGTCAGCGAGAAGGAGTTCCTCCAGTTCGTCACGGGCAAGGTGCTGCCGTGGAGCAACGCGGAGCGGGAGAAAATGTCCGCCGCCCTGGACGCCGTGCAGGCAAAGCTGGCGGCGCGCGCCCTGCCGCTGCCCAAGGACATCCTGCTGATCCGCACCACGGGCGACGAGGAGGGCCAGGCCGCCTACACCCGCGCCCATGCCATCATCTTCCCCACCGACGACCTCGCCCAGCCCCAGGCCGGCCTGGAGAAGCTGATCTGCCACGAGCTGTTTCACATCCTTTCCCGGACCAACCCCGCCCTGCGCGAGGCGCTCTACCGGGCGATCGGCTTCGAGGCCTGCGACGAGGTGGCCTTCCCGGCCGAACTGCAGGCCCGCAAGATCACCAACCCGGATGCCCCGCGCAACGACCACTGCCTCCGCGTGCAGGTGGCCGGCGAACCGCACTGGGTGATCCCGATCCTCTTCGCCGGAGCCGAGACCTACGACGAGGCCAAGGGCGGCGAATTCTTCAACTACCTCCAGTTCCGCTTTCTGCTGGTCGAGCGCACCCCGGGCTCGTCCGCCGTCACCCCGCTCCGCGCCGGCGGGGAAGCCCGGCACGTCGGGCTGAATGAAGTGTCCGGCTTCTTTGAACAAGTGGGCCGCAACACGCGCTACATCATCCACCCGGAAGAGATCCTGGCCGACAACTTCAGTCTGCTGGTGCTCGGCGGCGCGCCCGTGGCCTCGCCGGAAATTCTGCAGAAACTGGAAGCGGTCCTGAACGCACACGCCACCAATCTGCCGTAAAGCCTGCGATTACCCCACGAGGAAACGCTTGTCTTTAGGTAGGGGCCGATCTCCGAGCGGCCCGGCAACATTCGCGAAAGCCCCCGGCCTGCCCAGAGGTCAGGCCCTACCTTACTCATCGCATTTATGGCAAAGTCCGGCGCGGGCAGACCCATTTACTGCCAAGTTTACTCGCGGATCATTCCGCCCCGAATCTGCTCAACCAATATACCATCTCGGCATTTGACGCGGGAGGGTGAGTGGACAGGCTCACTGCCAGCTTTCCATGCCCTCCTACACTCTGAAAGTTAACGGGCAGGCGCACACGGTCACCGTGGCTGCCGACACCCCGCTCCTCTGGGCGCTCCGCGACAACCTCGGCCTCGTCGGCACCAAATATGGCTGCGGCATGGGCCTCTGCGGCGCCTGCACCGTCCACCTCAACGGCGTGCCGGTGCGCTCCTGCCAGACGCCCGTCTCCGCCGTCGGCAACACGCCCGTCACCACCATCGAGGGCCTCGACCCCGCCGGCGCGCACCCGCTGCAAAAAGCCTGGTGCGACCACGACGTCCCGCAGTGCGGCTACTGCCAGGCCGGCCAGATCATGACCGCCGCCGCTCTCCTCAAGCAGACCCCCTCGCCCACCGATGCCGACATCGACGCCGCGATGGCCGGCAACCTCTGCCGCTGCGGCACCTACGTCCGCATCCGCGCCGCGATCAAGGATGCGGCGACAAAGAAGGTTTCCCTGGAGGGCCCGTCTCCCGACGGGCCGCGGTCGGTGCGGAGACCGACCCTCCACGAAAGCACGGAGGCCGTGTCATGAAACCCTCCGACTCACCCTCACTTTCACCTTCACCCTCCCCTAAGGCCCTCCCCCGTCGCGAATTCCTGCGCATTTCCGCCCTCACCGGCGGCGGCTTCGCCATCGGCTTCCTGCTGCCGGGCCAGACCTTTGCCCAGGCCGCGGCCAACCTGCTCGACGACACCGCGAAGCAGTTCACGCCGAATCCCTTCATCCGCATCACGCCGGAGAACATCATCACCATCCTCGCGAAAAACCCCGAGACCGGCCAGGGCGTGAAGACCCACCTGCCCATGATCGTGGCCGAGGAGCTCGACGTGGACTTCAACACCATCGTCGTGGAACAGGCCGGTCTGCGCGGCGACGTCGGCGCCCAGTTCGCCGGCGGCAGCCGCTCCACGCCGGACAATTACCAGCGCCTCCGCGTGGCCGGCGCCACCGCGCGCGTGATGCTCATCGAGGTGGCGGCCCAGACCTGGGGCGTGCCCGCCGACCAGCTCACGACCGAGAAGGGCCGCGTCATCCACTCCGCCACCGGCCGCAGCGCCACCTACGGCCAGCTCGCCACCAAGGCCGCCACCCTGCCCATCCCCGACGAGAAAACCGTGCGCCTGAAGAAGGAAGGCGAGTTCCGCGTCATGGGCTCGCGCGTCGGCGGCGTGGACAATCCCGCCATTGTCACCGGCCGGCCGCTCTTCGGCATCGACCAAGTGCTCCCCGGCCTGGTCTACGCCGCCTACGAAAAGTGCCCCGTCTTTGGCGGCAAGGTCATCTCCGCCAATGTTGAGCGCATCAAGAAGCTCCCCGGCGTGCTCGACTGTTTCGTGCTCGAAGGCACCGACAACCCCAACGGCCTCAAGCCCGGCGTGGCCATTGTCGCCACCTCCACCTGGGCGGCGTTTTCCGCCAAGAAACAGCTCAACGTCGAGTGGGACGAGAGCGCGGGCGCGGGCCACTCGAGCGAAGCCTTTGCCGCCAAGGCGGCCGCAGCGGCCAGGGCCGGCGGCAAGAACGTGCGCACCGACGGCGACGTTGCCGCTGCGCTTGCCTCCGCCGCCAAGGTCGTCGAGGCCGAATACACCTACCCCTACCTCAACCACGCCACGCTCGAGCCGCAGGGCTGCACCGCGTGGGCCAAGGACGACGGCATCGAATTCTGGACCACGTCGCAGACGCCCGGCTCCGGCCAGGATCTCGTCGCCAACACCTTCAAGATCCCGAAGGAGAAGCTGAAGCTCAACTTCGTGCGCGGCGGCGGCGGCTTTGGCCGGCGCCTCGCCAACGACTACATGGCGGAGGCCGCAGCCATCGCGCTGCGCACGGGCGGCAAGCCCGTGAAACTCACGTGGACCCGCGAGGACGACATGCGCCACGACTGCTACCACCGCCCCGGCGGGTTCCACTTCCTCAAGGGCGCGGTGGACGCCGCGGGCAAGCTCAGCGCCTGGCAGAATCATTTCGTGACCTACGGGTTCAAGAACACCGAGCGACCCGCCTCCGGCGCGGACCTGAGCCCCGACGAACTGCCCGCGCGCTTCGTGCCGAACTTCCACCTCGATCAGACCATCCTCTCCACGATGATCCCGAGCGGCCCGATGCGCGCCCCGCGCAGCAACGCACTGGCCTGGGTGTTCCAGAGTTTCATAGACGAACTGGCTCATGCCGCCGGCCGCGATCCGGTCGAGTTCCGGCTCGAACTGCTGGGCGACGACCGGGTCGTGCCGCCGAGCACCGGGCAGCGGGGCGCGCCCTACGACACCGGCCGCATGAAGGCTGTGGTCCGTCTCGCCGCCGGGAAATCCGGCTGGGGCCAACCGCTGCCCAAGGGCGAAGGCCGCGGCGTCGCGTTTCATTTCTCCCACTCCGGCTACGTCGCGATGGTCGCGCACGTCGCGGTGGCCCAGGATGGCACGCTGACGGTGAAGGAGTTCACCACCGTCGCCGACGTCGGCCCGATCATCAACCTGAGCGGCGCCGAGAACCAGATGGAGGGCTCCGTCATGGACGGACTCGGCGCGATCTGGCTGCAGGAAATGACGTTCGACGAAGGCCGCGCCGTGCAGAGCAACTTCCACGACTTCCCGTTGCTGCGCATCAACGCCGCGCCGAAGGTCACGGTCCACTTCATCCAGAGCGCCAACCCGCCCACCGGCCTGGGCGAACCGCCCTACCCGGTCGTGATGCCCGCGGTCTGCAACGCGATCTTCGCCGCCTGCGGCAAGCGCATCCGCACCTGGCCGATCCTCAAGAGCGACCTGAGCTGGAGCTGAACATGGAGGGCGGGTCTCCGCACCCGCCGTTCCGGACCACTGGAGCCGGCCCGCCCTCGGGCCGGTTTTTTTTGGCCCTGCGGGGAGGCCTCGCAGGACTGATCGTCACCCCATTTGGAGGGCACAGCTCCAGCTGTGCCGGGCTTGTTGCCCCGGGGCCGGTCACGCCAGGCTCACTGGCGCAGCTCGGCGAGCTTGCGCATGTCCACGACGAGATCGTAGGTGCCGGCGGCCGGCTCGGCGGGGCCCGCCTCGACGGTGTAGGCGGAACCACGCGGCAGCTTGTCCGGAAAACGGGCCCGCACCGCGGCCTTGAACATCTCCTGCGCCGCGCGCTCGGAAGCGCTGGTCACGACGCCAAACTCGTCGCGATAAATCCGGGTGGTCGAGCGCTGGTCGGCGGTCGGGGTGATGACATAGGCGCGGACCACCTTGTTGAAGCCAGCACGGAGGACGGCGCCGCGCATGAGGCTCCACTCGTGGCCCTGGGGCTCGGCCACCAGCAGGTAGGGCTGGCGTTCGGCCACGAAGCCCACCAGCGCAAACACCCCCGCGTAACCGCTGTAAAGCAGGTGGGTCTTGACCTTGCGCCCCTCCAGCAGGGTGCGGACGGCGAAGAAGCCGAGCATGAGCACCAAGCCGGCCAGGGCAAAGAGCGTGCGATAGCCCGCGGAGCGCTCCGCCGCGACAAGACTGATGGCCGAGGCGAGGAAAGGCAGCGCGAAGAGCACGATCTTCCACTTGCGCAGCGCCACCGCGTTGCCCGAGGCCTGCACGCGGCGGAAGGCAAAGTAGAACAGCGCGATCATGCCGAGCGCCAGCAGCGCATAGAATATCACCCCGCTGAAATGATCGTCGGCGATCGCGTAAAGCGCCAGCGAGTTGGGCAGCGGGTGCAGCACGAACCAGAGCAGCTTGGTGAACGGGTTGGTCTCAAGCGCCATCCGCCCGGACTGCTCGAACACGCCGTTGCTGAAGAGCCCCTGCACGAGCAGCCAGCCGAGCAGCATGCCGGTGAGCATCACGGCGAGATGGGTCCCACCCCACTTGAGGTCGTTGAGCGGCTCGCGACCGCTGCGGACGAGGAAGATGGCCGTGATCGGCACCAGCGCGAAGAGCACGTTGGACTGGTAGATCAGGGAGGCGGCGGCGTAGATCATGCAGCCGCCGAGGAGGGCCACCACGCGCTTGAGGCCGCCCCGCTCGATCTCGGTCTCGACGGCGGAGAAACCCGCCAGCGCGAGGACCAGCGTGAGCACCTGCGGCCAGCAGGCCGCCGCGCCGACCACAAATTGCGACGAAGGCAGGAAGACGATGCCGAGGCTGAGGGCGGCGGACTCCACTTCGCCCCAGTTCGAGTGATAAAGCTGACGCCAAAGCACGATGGCCAGAACCACCAGCAGCCCCACACTCAGCAACCGCATCCACATGAGGTTCTCCACCTGACCGGCCAGCGCATAGCTGGTCTCCAGCAGCGCACCGTAAAGCGGACGCCCGTGGGAAGCGGTCACCTTGACCAGTTCGCCCTGCTCTTCGCGGGCGATGCGCAGGAATTGGTAATCCTCCCGGATGCCATACTCATGCGACAGGGTCTGCCAGTAAACCAGCAGAGGAAGCAGCAGTAGGAGATAGAAACAGATACGCGTGCGCATGGTCAGAGGAGCATTTCCTGCTGGTCGCTGTGTGGCTTAATCCCGATGAAACGTCCATACCGTTCGAGCCAGTCGTCGATTTTTTCCAGGTAATAGACAGGATCGTAAGGGGCCTTGGCCGGATCATGGCTGGCGAGGGGCCGGGCGCGCTGCCAGTCGGAGGTCTGGCCCTTGGCCTTGGCGACGATGTAGTAGCTGACCCGCTCGCCCATGCGCGGGCGCGGGTTCATCTGGAGCGCGACTTCGGCGGCGGCGCGCCGGGGCTTTCCGCCGCCCGCCACCCACTGTTCGTAGGCTTCCGGGTTTTGACTGAGGGTCTCGGACTTCGCGAGGTCGGCGACCGGATGCGAACGATCTGCGATACTGTGGCGAAGGCGATTCACCTCAGCTTCCGGCGAGTCGGGCGATACGCCCAGCACATGCGCGATGAGGTGGTCGCCGAGCCGTTTCAGGAAGGGCTCGATGCCGCGCGAGCGCAGCGCCGACCCGCGCAGCGTGATCTCGCCGCCCGCGGCGAGAGCGTAGTTCTTGGCCTTGTAGCAGAACATGGCGTCGTAACGTCCGTCGAACTCCAGCTCGATGCCCGGCGGCATGATCTTCGCCACCGAAGCGAGCAGTTCCTCGGGTTTTTCGAAGTGCGCCTTTGCCGAGAGGTAGATGCCGTCGGTGTCGGCTTCGAGAATGGTGCAGCCGAGTCGTTCGAACTCGGCGATCAGCGCCTGCAGCAGCTCGCGGCCGCGCCGCGTCACCTCGGCCGCGAGTTCCCCGTCGCCGAAGCGCGCGGCGGAGAAACCGAGGTAGCCGTAGAACGAGTTGATGAGAATCTTGAACGCCGTTTGCCGCGCCTGGGCTTCGTCGCGCTCGGCGGCCGTCGGGGCGGTCTTGGCCAGCTGCTTGTATTTCAGGCGGTATTCGCGCAGCCGGCGCAGCATCGGGATGAACACGCCCAGCGTGTCGGTCTTCGGGTTGCGGCCGATGGCCAGCAACAGGCTCGGGTAAAGCGAGGCCACGTCGAAATGCAGGACGTGCTTGAACACGCCCTCCTGGAAACTGCGGGTGAACCCGCCCTCGAAGGTCTCAATCTCACCCAACGGCGCCGGGCAAGCCGCCCGCGCGTGGTAGTATTCCTCGAGGAACAGGAGGTCCACCTTGCCGCCGGAACCGCGCAGCGCCGCCTCCTGCAGCAGGATCGGAAACGCCCGCGCCTGCTCGAAATAGGTCGGCAACAAAACGTCGGCGAGGCCCTTGGTCTCGCGCAGATCATCGGCGAGGTAGGCCAGGAACTGTTCCCGGTTTTCGCGGAAGGCGTGCTGGATCTGCGCGCCGTCAATGTAGGTGCGGCCCTCGCCCGACTCCGGCGTGATGCCGAAATAGACCGCGACCTCCTTGAGGCCGTAACCGGTCATCTCGCGGGCGGTGACGTCGTATTGTTGGACGAGCAGGTAGGTGTCGATGACGGCGCGGCCGGGCAGGTCGCAGCGCGGGAAATCGATCCAGCGCTCGGCCACCTTCATGCGGCTGTTGCGAAACTCGGCGTTGAGCCCGAAGCGGCCCCACGCGCAGGGCACCTTGTGGCGCTTCGACCGCTGGCGCAGGTAATCGAGGTCGAACTTGTGGATGTTGTGGCCCTCGACCACGTCGGGGTCCATCTCGCGGAGCAGTTCGTTGAAGGCGAGCAGCAGGCGCTTTTCGCCGGCGTCGGTTTCCTCGCCCAGTGTCAGCAGTTCGCGCCGGTCGCCGCATTGCAGGCCGATGGCCAGGATGCGGTCGCCCGGATTGCGGGCGTCGCTGAAGCCGCCCGCCTCGGCCGCGGCCGTCTCGATGTCGAGCTGGCAGCGACGCAAATCCGCAAAATGCAGATTTTCATACAACCGCGCGCGCCGCTGCAGGAGCCATTGGCTCTCGTAGGGCTTGAGCACGTCGCGCTGCGTGCCGTCGGGCGCGGCCTTCAGGCAGGCGTTGAACCGCTCCAGCGAGTCGGCGTGCAGCAGATGCCGGAACAGTCCGTCGCCCCGGAGCGTCTCGACCGCGATGCCTTCGCCGGCCACGACCTCCGACAGCCAGGCAAAGGGCCGGAGGCTGTCCTCTCTTTCCTGCCGGCCGCCGCCGGGCTGCGCGGTGCAGACCCAGGCGCGGCCGTCGTCGTCAATCCACAGACCGCAGATCGGCTTCTCGCTCACACCGCGGCGGGGAAGCGGAAGATGTAAACCGTGGCGAGCGCCACGAGGATCAGGCCGAGGGCGATGGCGGCCAGCGTGCCGCGCAGGTGCGGACGGCGGTAGGCGATGCCGGCGAGCGCCGACAGGCCGAGCCAGCACACGAGCTTCACGATCACCCAGGCGGAAAACTGGTTCGCATGGATCTTGGCCAGCAGGCCGAAACCGCTCACGAGCACCAGCAGGGTGGCAATGCCGGTGATGATCATCGTCTGCTTCCGGTTCGCCGGATCAGGATTGGCGAAGGCCATGAACGTGTGCGCCGTCAGCACAAACAGGGAGAAGATATGAAGCAGGTAGTAATACTGGGGGTTCATGGTGTGGGAAAAAGAGTGACACCCCGCCTGTGCCGTGCGCCCAAAGGCTCATGTCCTTTTTATGTTAAAGGTGGGCGCCGCCCGCCGCGCTTCAGCCTTCCGGTTTACGGCCTGGCATCCACACGGCTGTCGGTAGCTCCCAAATTATTACAAAGGCAAAGAGCGTGTATCAAGGCACCTCGAACACTGCAGGGTGTCGGGGCCGAAGGTAGGCCCGTCCCCTCCGCCGTCAAGTGCCGGAAACCTGAAACTTGCGACCTGAAACCTGAGACAACCCCCACGGCGGGTCGCCGTGGCTGCACGATCGAGCTTCTGGAGCGCGGGCGACCTCGCCCGCGGCGATGCCGCACCGACCCGGGCGCCACCGACCTATTTCAGGTCTCAGGTTTCAGCCCCCAGGTCTCTCCCCCTCGCCTACTCCGTCCCCGCCGGGCTCAGGTGCTCGAGGATGATCTTCTGGATTTGGTCGAGAAACGTGTAGGCGGCAAACGGCAGGCGCAGCTCCTGCGGAATCAGCTCCACGGGAGCATCCTCGTCCTCCAGGATCTCGGCCGAAACTTCGGCGAGCCAGCGCGTGAGGATGCGGATGCGCAGCGCCGAGCAGGCCCGCAGCAGCGAGTCGCAGTTCTCGGAATCAATCGAGATGGCGCCGTCGGTGAAGAAGTCCGAGTCAAACAGCCCGAGCAACTCGCGCACGTCGCTGTTCTGCCCCGCCATCAGGTCCTGCGTCCAGGTCTCGTTGAACTCGGCGTCATGCTCCGGAAAGGTCGCCTTCACCGCCAGCGTGTCGCGCAGGTCGTCGGCGGCGGCCTTGATGATGTCGAGCAGCGGCGCCACCGCGCTGATGTTCAGGCGGATTTCAACCTGCTTCATGCTCAGGACGGTTCCTCCGGCTGGATGATCGCCGTGAGGTGCCATTGCTGGAGCGCGAAGACATGCGCCTCGGCCTGCTCGCGCGTGCCGGCCCACACGATGGAGCGGCCGCTCTCGTGCACCTCCAGCATGTGGCGGCGGGCGCGCTCCTCGTTGAAACCGAAGACGCGCCGCAGGACCATGACGACGTAGGACATCCGGTTGACGGGGTCGTTGAGCACCACCACGCGCCACATCCCGGCCAGTTGCGCCTGCGGAGCCTCGACCGGCGCCGGCAGCCGGCGGGACGTGGATTCGACGGCGACGATCATGCTTCTGTCATCGCGAGCCTGCGACAGCGGGCGCGGCGATCCATCCGACTGGATTGCTTCGTCGCGGTGCGTCTCGCAATGACAACTCATGCTTGGGCGGCTTGGCGGACGGCCTCGGCGACAACGCGCTCGGCATCCGCGATCGGAACCTTGGTGATTTCCTTGGCCCGACGCCACTTCATTTCGAAGATGCCTTCCTTGAGTCCCTTGCCGCCCACGGTGAGGCGCAACGGCAGACCGATGAGGTCGGCGTCCTTGAACTTCACGCCCGGGCGCTCGGCGCGGTCGTCGATCAGCACCTCGGCGCCGGCCGACTCGGCGGCGGCGGCAAGCTTGGCGCAGAGATCCTTCGCGGCGGCGTCCTGCGGGTCGAGGTTCACGACCAGCACCTGCCAGGGCGCGACCTGCCAGGGCCAGACGATGCCGTCGGCGTCGTTGCTCTGTTCGATCACGGCCTGAAGCGTGCGGCTGATGCCGATGCCGTAGCAGCCCATGACCATCGGGTGCGACTGCTTCTGGTCGTCGGTATAGACGGCGCCGAACTTCTCGGAGTATTTCGTGCCGAGCTTGAAGATGTGACCGACCTCGATGGCGCGGTCGATCTTGAGGGGCGCGCCGCACTTCGGGCAGGGCTCGCCGGCGCGCACGGAGCGGAAGTCGCCGAACCGCGTGATCTCGAGGTCGCGCGTGACGTTGACGTTGCGCAGGTGGAAACCGTCCTTGTTGGCGCCGGTCGTGCCGTTGCCGATGAGGCGGATGGCGTGGTCGGCGAAGATGCCGGCGAGCGCGCCGGGGTTCTTGATCGTGCCCTTGACCGTGCCGAGGCTGCCGGGCTTCGCGCCCATGACCGGCTCGATCTCCTCGGGCGTGGCCGGACGCCACAGCTGGAAGCCCAGCGCGCCGAGCTTGGCCTCCTCGAGATCGTCGCAACCGCGCAGGATGACGAGGAAGGGCTTGCCGTCACCCATGTAGACGAGGGTCTTGAACTGCTGGTCCGCGGCGACGTTGTAGGGCGCCGCGGCCAGGGCGGCGATCGTGACGATGCCGGGCGTGGCGAATTCCTCGAGTGCACCCGCGGGGGCGGCGTCGGCGAGATCCTTGGGCACGATGCCGCTGGTGGCCTTCTCGCGGTTGGCGCTGTAGCCGCTCTGCTCGCAATAGACGATGTCGTCGTCGCCGACCGGGGCCGGGACCATGAACTCGTGGGAGAAGCTGCCACCCATCACGCCGGTGTCGGCCTCGACGGGGATCGTCTTGAGCCCGCAGCGGTTGAAGAACGCCGTGTAGGCCTCCTTCATCTTGCCGTAGCTGATGATCGCGCCCTCGTCGGTCGTGTCGAAGCTGTAGGCGTCCTTCATCACGAACTCGCGGGCACGCATCAGGCCGTAGCGCGGACGGATCTCGTTCCGAAACTTGGTGCCGATCTGGTAGAAGTTTTTCGGCAGGTCGCGGTAGCTCGTGATCTCGGTCTTCACGAGTGGCGTGATGATCTCCTCGTGGGTCGGGCCGAGGACGAACTCCGGTTCCTTGGCGCGGCCCTTGCCGGCACCGGCGTGGTCCACGCGATACATGATCTCGCGGGCGGCGGCCCAGCGCGGACCCTCGACCCAGTTCTCCGACGGGTGGATGAAAGGCATGGCCAGTTCGATGGCCCCGGCGCGGTCCATCTCCTCGCGGCAGATCTGGCTGATCTTCTGCATGACCTTCAGGCCGGCCGGCAGGAAGGTGTAGAGCCCGCCACCGAGCTTCCGGACGAGGCCGGCGCGGAGCAGGAGCTTGTGCGACGCGATCTCGGCGTCGGAAGGACTTTCCTTGAGGGTGGGAATATAAGTCTGCGACCAATACTTCATGAAGCGGGCACGAGAACATCCCCGCCGGGGCGGCGCAACGGAATTTCCTGAGAGTGGAAGGCATCTCATTTGACACCAAGACTGCCTTAAAATGCTAGAAGGCGAATGGCGGGCAGGGAAAACAGAAGGTCAATCCGGAGTTAACCACTGATGCTTCACCTAACGGCTACGCTTTAAAGTCACCTCCGCCTAATCGGCTCCGGAATTGGCTTCGGAGCGCGGCTAATCGCCGCGGGAGAATCGATCTCTCTGATCTGATATTGATCAGTCGGCGATTAGCCGACCCCCGAAGCTTCCTGGCGGAGCCGATTAGGCGTAGCCGCACCCCGTAGCAGAGCCGTTAGGCGATGCATCAGTGGTTAAACTCTCCGGAGGTCTGAAGGATTAACCTGCGTCTTAAAGTCGCTTGAGGTTCTCCGGCAGTCTGGCGATAAAACATGGATATGCCCGCCCACCACTCCAGCCGCAAACCCTGGCCCATGAAATGGATCGTCGTGTCCATCGTGGTCTTCGTCGTGGGCTACACGGTGGTGAACCTCTATTTCCGCAAGCCGGGCAAAGCCTACCGCCCCTATCAGGACGCCAACGACCGCGCCACCACCGCGCGCCTCCTCGCCGCCGGCTGGCACAAGCTGCCGCTGGACACGCGCCGCCCCATCGAGAAAGCCGCCCTCGACCACGCGCCCGCCCCCATCGCGCACGGCGCCGTCGGCCTCGGCCTGGATTTCGCGCCGAATTTCGCCGAAGCCCCCAAGCTCGTCGCATCCATTGACAAGGTCACCGCCCCGGCCGAGGTGGCGCACGGACAGGATTACAGCCTGCATTTCACCGCCAGCGTGACGGACCAGCACCTCCAGCTCGGCGAGCTGACGCTCTACCAGCGCGGCAACGAACTGGTCCTCGTGCCCGAGACCGAGAAGCTCCCCGGCCAGCAGCTCATGACCCGCTGGAACGACGCGACGCACGCCGTGACCTTCGCCACCACCGCCCTGCCCCCCGGCCGCTACAGCGCGCGCATCGTCGCCCGCGGCCCGGCGGCGACGTGGAGTTTCACGGTCAAATAGCGCCGGCGGGAGCCGGCGCTCAAGTAACAAGTATCAAGTGGCAAGTCTCAGGAAGGATGGCCGGATCAGATGCGTCCGCATTGCCTTCCACTTCGCTGTAAAGATCCATCCGGTTTCTGTTCGTTAGCTTTTCCTGATACTTGATCCTTGTCACTTGTTACTTCCCTGCGCCGCGGCCCGCACGCTCCGCATGAATCCCCATTGACGACCAACGCCGGATGCCCGATTAACTCTGCACCACAGATGAGCAGCAACGGCTCCGCCCTCAAACCCACCGACCTGCGCGGTATCCTGAAATACGTCCCGCGCTTCCAGGGCCAGATTTTCGTCATCGCGCTCGACGGCTCCATCGTGGCCGACGACAACTTCGAGAACGTCATCACCGACGTCGCCGTGCTCCGCTCCCTCGGCATCAAGGTCGTGCTCGTCCACGGCATCGGCCAGCAGATCGTCGAGCTCGCGAAGGTCCGCAGCATCGCCATCACCGACTCGGTCGGCACGGGCGTGACCGACGCCGCCACCCTCGACCTCGCCATCCGCGCCTCCTCGCGCGTCACCCACCTCGTGATCGAGGGCCTGACCGCCAACGGCCTCAAGGCCGCCCTCACCAACGCCGTGCGCGCCATCCCCCTCGGCATCCTCCGCGGCGTGGACCACCAGTTCACCGGCCGCGTGGACCGCATCGACCGCGACTTCATCCAGCAGCTCATCGGCTCCGGCGTCGTGCCCGTGGTCAACCCCATCGGCTTCGACCGCGACGGCAAGCCCCTGCGCGTCAACTCCGACCTCCTCGCCGCCGAGCTCGCCGAGGCCCTCCAGGCCACGAAGATCGTCTATTTCTCCCCCTGTCTCGGCCTCGAGATCAACGGCAAGCTCCAGCACGACATCTCCGTGGACAAGCTCCGCAAGGTCCTCGACGAGAAGCCGGAGTCCATCAACGAGCCCATGCGCAGCAAGGCCGCCCACGCCGTGAAGGCCATCGAGACCGGCACGCCCCGCATCCACCTCCTCGACGGCCGCGAGCTCGACGGCCTGCTCGCCGAGGTGTTCTCCAACGAGGGCGTCGGCACGCTCATCTACGGCAACGACTACCAGCAGATCCGCCGCGCCACGAAGCGCGACGTGCGCGCCATCCACAACCTCACCCGCTCCGGCATGAAGCGCGAGGAGCTGCTCCCGCGCTCGCAGCAGTCCATCGAGAAGGCCATCGACGACTTCTACGTGTTCGAGATCGACGAGAACATCACCGCCTGCATCTCGCTCAAGACCTACCCCGACAAGCCCGGCCTCGCCGAGATCGGCTCGCTCTACGTGATGCCCTTCTACCACAACCGCGGCATCGGCCTGAAGATGGTGGAGTTCGCCTGCCTGCAGGCCGCCGAGCGCGGCGCCAAGGCCGTGCTCGCCCTCTCCACCCAGGCCTACAGCTTCTTCACCTCCGTCTGCGGCTTCGACGACGCCGACAAGGACGTCCTCCCGCCCTCCCGCCTCAAGTCCTACGAGGAAAGCGGCCGGAATTCGAAGATCATGATCAAGCGACTGTGAGCCGGGCTGTCTGGCGCGATCGCGATGCCGCTGGCTTGACGGCGGGCCCGCTTCTCGGCGGGCCGGGTTGAATGGAGGGCCGGTCTCCGCACCGGCCGTTCATCGCACTCGCTGGATCCTTCACTCCGTTCAGGATGACAGGAAACGGGAACAGCACCGACAACGTGTGATTCTGATTCCGGGTTCGTGAGGGAGGAATCCATGGAGGGCACATCTCCCGATGTGCCCCGGCCCAGCGGGAGCTGGGCCCTCCACCAAACAGGATCAGGCCTTCAGCTCCACAATCACCTGAATCTCCACCGTGGAGCCCTTGGGCAGGCCGGCGGCGGCGACGGCGGCGCGGGCGTGTTTGCCGGCGTCACCTAACACTTTGCCAAAGAGGTCCGAGGCGCCGTTGATCACGGCCGGGCTGTCGGCGAAGCCGCTCACCGCATTCACGAAGCCGGTGACGAGCACGATCTGCTTGATGCTGTCGAGGCTGCCGGTGGCGGCCTTGATGACGGCGAGCGTGTTGAGCGCGCAGACCTTGGCGGACTCGTAGGCCGCTTCGACGGTCTGCTCCTTGCCCACCTGGCCGACGTGGGTCATCACGCCATTGAGGGCACTGATCTGCCCGGCGACGTAAAGGAGGTTGCCCGTGCGCACGTAGGGCACGTAGCTGCCGGCGACGGCGGGCGGATTGGGAAGTGTGAGGCCGAGTTCGGCGAGTTTGGCTTCGATGCTCATGGGGAAAATACAGTCACCACTAATGGACACTAATAAACACTAATGTTGGTGAGTCCGGACTGTTCGGGTCATTAGTGAGAATGAGTGTAGATTAGTGGTTCACGGATTGGCGGAGTGCGGGATAAATTCGAAGGTCGCGACGTCCTCGACGGTCACGGGTTTGTCGAGGAGGCCGAGCTCCTGCAGGAGGGTGATCTGCTTCTGGAGGCGCGCGGCGGTGAGCAGGCCGGCGAACTCGCCCTTGGCCGGGTCGCCGAGCACCAGCTTGTAGTCGTTCATCGCCTTGATGCTGTAAGCCATGAACTCGGGCGAGAGGTCGTTGCGGAGCTTGGCGATGGCCTGGTTGCCGGGGGTCGGGTCGCCGCTCAGGTAGTCCACCCAACCGCGCAGGCTGGCGCGCACGAACTTCTCCACCGCGACCGGGTTCTCGGCGAGGAAGAGCCGGCCGGCGAAAATCACGCGGTAGGGCTCGTAGGTGTCGTTGGCGATGAGCAGCGCGCCGACCTCGGCGCCGCGCTGGCGGGCGAAGAAGGGCTCGTTGGTCACGAAGCACTGCTGGAGCAGCGTCGGGTCGTTCATGAACCGCGCGAGGTCGCCGACCAGCGGCATCTGGTTGAACTCCACCCCGAGCTTCTTCCGCACGACATCGAGCCAGGTGGAGACCGAGCCGGCCATGAGCGTGCGGCCCTGCAGGCCCTCGAGGTTGCGGAGCGGGTGAGAATTGTGGAAGAGGATGCCCTGCGGATCGCGCTGCATCTCGGCGGCGACCATCTGGATCGGCAGGCCGCGCGCGATGGCCACGATCACGTCGTCGCCGTTGGTCATGCCGAGATCCGCCTCGCCCAGCGCGACGAGCTGCTTCATCTGCGCGTTGGGCCCGCCCGGCAGGATCTCCACGTCGAGGCCTTCCTCGGCGTAGTAGCCCTTGGCCAGCGCCTGGTAGTAGCCGCCGTGCTCCGGCTGCGGAAACCAGTCGGTCTGGAACCGGATCTTCACCAGTTCGTTTTCGGTGTGGAGCGGCGCGACCGGCTCCTGCTTGCCGCAACCGGCCAGGAAGATGACCACCGGTAGAACGAGCAAGAGGCGTGGAATGGAAGGCTTCATCTCGGGCAAATAGATAACCACGAAACACACGAAATACACAAAAGTTTTCCGCTAATTCCCAGAGGGCCAGGTTCCCGCGCGGCCTCGCATGGGTAAACGGGAGGGTCGGTCTCCGCACCGACCGGAATCGATCACGGCCGGTGCGGAGACCGGCCCTCCACCCATGCAGCGATACTCCCTTTCGAGTATTCCGTGTGTTTTGTGGTGCCCCACCGCGGTCATCAGTGGTCGTCGCGGTCGAAGGAGTCGTGCCACTTGTGGAGCACGGCCCAGTTGAGCAGCGAAATGGCGGCCACGAACAGGAATCCCAGCAGGCAGCTTGTCAGCGCGGTGGCGAAGAGCGCGGGGATCTTGATCTGGGAATTGTAGCTATAGACAAGATACCCCAGCCCGCCCGAGCCGCCCGACGTGTTGCCGACCATGTATTCGCCGAAGATCGCGCCAATGGGCGCAAGCGTGGCGGCGATGCGCAGGCCGGTGAGGTAATACGGCATCGCCCCCGGCACGCGCAGATGGATGAGGTCCTGCCAGCGGGTCGCATTGGCCATGCGGAACAGCGCCACATGGTTGAGGTCGGCGGAGATCAGCCCCTGCGTCGTGTTCACGACCACGGGAAAGAAACTGATCAGCCAAGTGATGGTGATGATGCCGGGCGTGCCCGGTCCGGCCCAGAGCACGATGATCGGCGTAAGGACGATGACCGGCGTCATCTGCAGCACCAGCAGCCACGGATACAGCCCGGCGCGCAAGGCCCGCGCTCCGCCCAACAGCAGCGCGATAGCGAAACTGGAGACCGCCGCCAGCAGGAAGCCCGCGAGCGCCCCGACCGAAGTCTTGCCCACGGCCGGCAGGAGCCGCCCGCGTTCATTCCACGCCGCCTCAAGAATCTCGCCGGGCGTGGGCAGGATCCAACTTTGCAGGCCGCTGAAGTGCCGGACCGCATACCAGACGGCGACGAAGACAGCGCCGCTGATCACGGGCAGGAGCCAGAGCCACAAGGTGGGGAGTTTTTTCATGGGCGTTCCTCCCCGACACCGCCGCAGCGTGTCATCCTGAATGAAGTGAAGGATCCAGCATGATGTCCGTCAGCGCTAGCGCCCTTGGATCCTTCGCACTGCTCAGGATGACGGTAACAAAGTTTATTCCTAATCGCACCGAAGCGGACCCCGGATTGGTCCGTGATTTCGGAATGACAGTTTCGAAGGTTTTGCCTCACGGCGCCTCCTCCACCTGGTGCAGCAGGCGCGACACTTCCGTCACCTTGGCCTGAAACTCCGGTTGCTCCCGCAGCGCCTGGTCGCGCGGATACGGGAAATCCACCGCCACCTCGGCGTGGATGCGACCGGGATGCGCGGCCATCACGACGATGCGGTTGGACAGGAACACCGCCTCACTCACGGAGTGCGTCACGAACAGCGCCGTGAATTTCTGCCGCTCGCGCAGCTGGAGCAGCTCTTCGTTGAGCCGGTTGCGGGTCATCTCGTCGAGCGCACCGAACGGTTCGTCGAGCAGCAGCAGCTCCGGCGAGAGCGTCATGGCCCGCGCGATGGACACGCGCATCTTCATGCCGCCGGAAAGCTGCCGCGGGTAGTAGTCGCGGTTCTTTTCCAGCCCCACCCGGGCGAGCGCCTCGGCCGCGCGGGTGTGCCGTTCCGCCGCTGCGACACCGCGCAACCGCAACGGCAGCTCCGCGTTGGCCTGTGCCGTGAGCCACGGCAGCAGCGTCGCGTCCTGGAAGATGAACGCCTGCCGGTCGCGCGCCTGTTTGGGGCGGGTGCCGAGCACCGCCAAGCCGCCCTCGCTCACCGGATTGAGACCGGAGACCAGCTTGAGCACGGTGGACTTGCCACACCCGCTGGGGCCGATCAGCGAGACAAAATCACCCGCGGCCACCGCGAGGTCGAGACCGTCCAACACCAGCGGTCCGGCGCCGTAGCGCTTCCGCACCGCTGTGAATTTGACGATGGGCGTGGCCTCCTCCATGAGTCTTTCCGAATGGATACAAACGCGTCCAAAACGCCAGACCCATTGCCGCTGGCGGCGTGGCAAAACCTGTCACCGGACGCCGCCGCCCGCGAAGTCCACGCCCGCGTCGCCGCCCTGCCCGATCATCTCCGCCGCGCCGCCGTCGCCTGGCTGAAACCGGAGCCTGACCTGGCGCACGAGTTTTCTACCGGAGGGTCGGTCTCCGCACCAACCGCGACCGACACGGCGGCCCGCCCTCGTCCCCTCCGCGGCATCCCCTATCTCCTGAAGGATCTCTTCGACCTCGCCGGTGTGCCCACGCGCGCGGGTTCCACGTTTCTCGACCAAGTGCGCCCCGCGCCAAAGACCGACAGTCGCATCGTCCAACGCCTCGGCGAACTCGGCGCGGTCTGCGCGGGCAAAACCCATCTCGTGGAATTCGCCTCCGGCCTGACCGGCGAAAATCCACACTACGGTGACTGCCCGCATCCGCGTTTCCCCAACCGGTTGTCCGGCGGCTCCAGCAGCGGCTCGGCCGCGCTCGTCGCCGCAGGCGTGGCGCCGCTCTCCATCGGCACCGACACCGGCGGCTCGGTCCGCGTGCCGGCGGCGTGGTGCGGTTTGCACGGTTTCCGCCTTTCGCCCGGCGACGAATTCATCCGCGACGCCTTCCCGCTCGCGCCCACGCTGGACACCGCCGGCTGGTTCACCGCCAGTGCGGGCGACATGCTGGCGGTATGGCAGGCTTGGACCGGTAGCCGCGTGGGCGCGAAAGCGACAACGGGGTCGTCCACGCTTTCATCCCGCCCAGCCGGGACTCAAGCGCGGCTACCGGATACCCCTCCGAGGGGCTGCTACCTCAACGCCCGCAAACTCGTGCCCGGCATGGACCCCGCCGTCGCCACCGCCTGCGATTACGCCGCCGCCAGCCTGAGCGCGCATGCCGACCCGGTCGCCGAGGCCGCGCTCAGCCTTTCGTGGAACCACGCGGTCGAGTCCTACATCACCATCGGCATGAGCGAGGCCCACGCCGTGCACCGCCACTGGCTCGCGCCCTACCGGGAACACTACGACCCCGTCATCTGGAAACGCTTCACCGACGCAGGCCATTTCCCCGCCGCCGACATCGCCCGTGCCCGTGAGCGGCTCGCGGAGGTGCGATCCGTCTTCCGCGATTTCTTCCGCGCCTACGACTACCTCGTGTTGCCCGCCGTGCCTTGCGTCGCACCCACCAAGACCGAGGCGAACCTCGAGCTGCGCCGCAACATCCTCACGCTCACCGCCCCCGCCAGCCTCGCCGGCCTGCCCGTGCTCACGATCCCCGTGCCGCTCAATTCCGGACTGACCGCCGGCCTGCAGATTATCCTACCGTCCGCCGACAGCCCGGCCGTGCCATGGCTGCTGAGCCGGTAGGGCCGGTCTCTGAACGGCCGCGAAGTCGATGGCTCGTTCGCTGGATTCTTCGCTGCGCTCAGAATGACACGCATAGAAAGTTGCTTCCGTTGCTGTCATGCTGAGCTCAGCGAAGCATCCAGCGCCTGTCGTTCCGCTGTTGCGGGAACTCGGCCTTCTGGGGGCCATCCGGCCGGTCGGAGACCGGCCCTACTCGATGCCGAGCAGCGTCGCCGCGTTGACGCGAAAGATGGAGTCGTCGGCGCCCGCGGCCTTCGCTTCGGCGAGCAGGTCGGCGAAGCCGTGCCCGGCGCCGGTCTTCGGGTAAAGCATCAGCGGATAATCCGAGCCGAACAGCACGCGGCCGATCGGACCCTTCTTCCAGACCTCCGGGCCGTAGAGCAGCGGCGAGGCGGCGGTGTCGAACCACACGTTGCGCAGGCCGGCGGCGGCCTCGGCCCACGCCAGTCCCCCGCCCCAGTGTGCGAGGATGAAATTCGTCTTCGGAAAATCCTTCGCCATCGCGATGAAGTCTGCGAGCGGCGTGTCCACGCGGCCGGGATAAGGCCGCGAGGCGGGATCGGTCACGTGCAGGTTCACGGGCATGTCCAGCTCGGCGGCCAGCTCAAGGATGCGGTGCCAGACGGGCTCGTCCAACGGCACGTGTTGTGAGTGCGGCGACAGTTCGCCGATGCCGCAGAACCCGGCGTCCTTCGCCCGACGGATTTCGTCGAGCGCCTTTTGTCCGGCATCGGGATGCACGGTCGCAAAGGCCGCGAAGCGCGTCGGATACGCCTGCAGGCAGGAGGCGTAGAACCGGTTGTGCTCCACGCAGGTCGCATGGCGTTCCCAATACCAGCCCATCAACACCGCCCGGCGGATGCCGGCGGCGTTCAGGTCGAAAAGGAGCTGCGCCATGGTGGGAAACGCCTGCACGGGCGCGCCGTCCTTGCGCTTGCGGGTGCAGAGCTGCGCCCAGTGCGCCTCGCCATGTTCGGTCGCCCAGCCCACCGGGTCGCGGTTCACCGCAATCGGGTAAAGGTGCACGTGCGCGTCGATCAGGTCCACGGCGCAACCTTCACCACGGAAGCACGGCCCCGCAAGCCGGGACTAGAGCGGGAGACTGCCCGCAAAGGTGGAGCGCCTTGCTCCCCAAGGCGCTTTCGCGCGACACACATCCTATGCGCGTTGAGGAGCAACACGCGCCACCTGCGACCGCTCAGCCCGCCACCAGCTTCGCCGACAGGCGGTTGGTGTGCTCGACGAGCACGGGCAAATCCACGGTCACGAGCCGGCCCTGGTCCACGACGCGGCGGCCGTGGATGAAGCTGTAGTCCACGGCGCCGCTGTCGCAGAAGACCAGAGCGGCCACCGGGTCGGTCTGCGCGCCCGCGAAGGCCGGGCGGTCGAGATTCACCGCGATGAAGTCGGCGGCCATGCCGGGCGCGAGGCAACCGATGTCATCGCGACCGAGGACCCGCGCGCCGCCCAGCGTGGCGAGTTCCAGTGCCTGCCGGGCGGTCATGACCGACGCGTCCTGCGCCCCCACGCGCGCCAGCAGGCAGGCGGCGCGGGTCTCGTGCAGGAGGTTGCCGGAATCGTTCGAGGCCGAGCCGTCCACGCCGAGGCCGACCGGCACGCCGGCGTTGAGCATCTTGCGCACGGGCGCGATGCCGCTCGCAAGCCGCATGTTGCTGCACGGACAATGCGCCACGCCCGTACCGGTGCGGCCGAACTTCGCGATGGCCGCGTCGTCGAGTTGCACGCAATGCGCGTGCCAGACGTCGTTCCCCACCCAGCCCACCGACTCGGCGTAGTCGCCGGGCGTGAGGCCGAACTTCTCGCGGCTGTAGGTCACATCGGAGGCATTCTCGGCCAGGTGCGTGTGCAGGCGCACGCACCGGTGCGACCGCGCCAGCGCGGCCGACTCGCGCATCAGGTCACGCGACACCGAGAACGGCGAGCACGGCGCCAGGGCCACGCGCAGCATGGCGTGCCTGGCCGGGTCGTGGTATTGGCGGATCAGCCGCTCGCTGTCGCGTAGGACGGCCGCCTCCTTCTCCACGAGCGCATCCGGCGGCAGGCCGCCCTCGCTCTCACCCACGCTCATGCTGCCGCGGCAGGCATGGAAGCGCATCCCGATGTCGCGCAGCGCGCGGATCTCGTCGTCGAGCCTGCAATCGTTGGGAAACAGATAGAGGTGATCGCTCGACGTGGTGCAGCCCGAGAGCATCAGCTCGGCCGCCGCCATCTGCGCGCTCACATAGACGCCCTCCGCGGTGAGCCGCGACCAGATCGGGTAAAGCGTCTTCAGCCACTGGAACAGATCGCCGTCCTGCGCCGCGGGCACGACGCGCGTCAGCACCTGGTAGAAATGGTGGTGCGTGTTGACCAGTCCCGGCAGCACGACGTGCCGCCCGCGCAGGTCCAGCACCTCGTCCGCCGTCAAAGGCAGGTCCGCCGTGCGCCCGACCTGCTCGATCACGTGGTCGCGCACGAACAGCGCGCCGTCACGGATTTCCGCCCGGTTGGCGTCCATTGTGACCAGCGTGTGGATGTTTTTGATCAGCAGCGTGGGCATGGACGGCAGAAATACACAAAGGAGCCAAGAAGCGAAGGCTCTCTTGGCTGCTTAGCTGCTTTCTGTTGGTTCATCCTTGCCGGGCCAGAGCAGCGTCAGGACCAGCGCGGTCAATCCGCCGGCCGAGATGCCCGATTCCAACAAGCCGTGCAACCAACCCGGCAGGCTGGCCAGCAGCGCCGGTTGCGTCGGCAGACCGAGGCCCATGCCGAGCGACAGCGCCACGATCACTCCCTCGCGCTGGCCGAGCCCGACGGTCAGCAGCAGTCGCACGCCGGCGACGGCGACGAGGCCGAACATCATCAGCGCCAACCCGCCGAGCACAGCCGGCGGCATGACCGTGATCCAGCGGCCGACCAGCGGCACCAGCCCGAGCACGGCGAGGATGACCGCCATCACGTAGCCCACGCGCCGGCTGGCCACGCCGGTGATCTGGATGACGCCGTTGTTCTGCGCGTAGGTCGCGCTGGGAAAGCCGCCGAAGAGCGCCGACACCGTGCTCGTGATGCCGTCGGCGAGGACACCGCCGGAAAGGCGCTTCCAGTGATCCGGCCCCTTCGCCGGCAGGCCCGAAAGCTGCGAGGTCGCGGTGATGTCGCCGATCGCCTCCAGCATTGAGACGAGGGTGATGAACAAAAACGGTGGCACGAACTTCCACTCGAAGGCGAAGCCGTGCGGGAAAAGCCTCGGCATCGTGAACCAGCCCGCACCCGGCTCCGGCGCCTTCAGTCCGCCGACGAGACCGACCACCAGACAACCTGCCACCACCCCCAGTGCAGCCCCGGCGATGCGCGCCCATGACCGGCCGGTCGCCTGCGCAACCACGATGACCGCGATGACCACCAGGCCCACGACCAATCCAAGCCACGGCGGCGCCCCGGGAGCCACCGGGGCCGCGAGGCCGTAGAACGCCGTCGGGATCAGCGAGGCTCCGATGAGCAACACCACCACGCCCGAGACCAGCGGCGTGAAGACCCGCTTGAGCCGGGCAATGAAGGGCGCGAGCACGATCAACATAGGCGCGGTCACGCACGAGATTCCCAGCATCAGCGCGAGCCCGCCGGCCTGTCCGGCAGCGCTCAGAGGCTGGAGAAAGGCAAAGCTCGTGCCCGTGACACTCAGCAAACCCGAGCCCACGGGGCCACGTCGCCGGCATTGCAGCCAAGTGCCGAACGCCGAGGCCAGCAGCGCGATGCTGACCAGATAGGCGGTGTCCGCCTGCGAAAACTTTAGTGCCCCGGCGAGGATCAGCGGCGGGGTGACCGTGCCGACCACCATGGCCGAGACGTGCTGGACCCCCACGAGCACCGAAGGCCCGAGCGGGATGCGGTCCTCCAAGCCGTAGATGATCGTGGCGCTTTTGTCCGGGGTGGTCGGCGGGGGCAGGACTTCCATGCTTCACTCCAAGCAAGCCTTGGGCCAATGGAGGGCCCAGCTCCCGCTGGGCCGCGGCTCAGCGGGAGCTGAGCCCTCCAACGAGCCGGCAATCACTTCACCCGCTCGATCCGCACCGTCCAGTCGCCGCCGGAGGCCAGGCCGTGTTTTTCGGAGAAGCTGCCCATGTTGAGGGCGAAGGCGACATTGAGCAGGCTGTTCAGGTAGAGCAGCGGCTCGCCTTCCTTGACGTCGCCAAAGGTGCGCACGTAGGGGATGACGCCGCGATACTTCTCCCGGCCGTCGTGGAAGATGATCACGGTGAACTTGTCGCCAAACTGGGGCGCGGGGCTGAGTCCCTCGAAGAGCGTGTCGGGAATGTTCGACCAGACGTTGCCGTAGTGAAAATCGATCAGCGGGATCGTGCCGACGAGCGCCGCGCCGTCGCGCGCAGGCTTTTGGTAGGGCAGACTGATCACCTTGGGCTCCAGGAGCGGGCCGACCTGCTCATAGGTGATGACGCCCGCGGCGAGGCGGGCACCGACGAAGGCGTAGATATCGCGGCCGTGGAAAGTGTAGCTTTTCTCCGAGCCGGCACGGCGATTGGTCTTCTCGTCGATGCGGCGGACGGCCGCGACGCCCAGTTCCTCGGCCACGAGCGTCCAGGTGCCGTTGTCGGGACCGACGAAGTAGTGGCCGCTCTTGGTTTTAAGCACAACCGACGCGCGCTCGGTGCCGACGCCGGGATCGATCACGGAAATGAAGACCGTGCCCTCCGGCCAGAACGCGGCGGTCTGCTTCAGGCGGTAGGCGCCCTCCCAGATGTCGTAGGGGGTGTTGTCTTGGCTGAGGTCGAAGATCGGCAGCTTCGGCGACACGCCGAAGGCGATGCCCTTCATGGCGGCAACGGCGCCGTCCTTGGTGCCGAAGTCGGTCTGGATGACGAGCGCGTGCTGGGCGGAGGCGAAGGTGGCGGTCGAACAAAGGAGTGACAGCGCAAACAGGAGACGTAGCGATTTCATGGTCGTGGGAAGAGCGTTATCCGTAACGTGTCATTCTGAGCGGAGCGAAGAATCCAGCCGCAAACGGACATGATGTCCGCGTTCCTCTGGATTCTTCGCTGCGCTCAGAATGACAAGCAAGGTGTTTTGTGGAGACCGGCCCGCCCTCGGGCCGGTGGGACGAACGCTCCGGGGCGGGGGCGACCCGGCTCCACTCGGACCGCAGGCAAAACAAAGGGCCGCCCGTTTGCACAGGCGGCCCTCGAATGGCTATGGCTTAGAAGCTATACTTGGCGGTGAACTGCACCTGGGTGCCGGGGAGGGCCAGGATCGAGCCGTTGCCGTAAACGGCGTTCGGCGGCGACCAGTTCTCCTCGTCGGTGGCGTTCAGCACCTGCACGCGGAAGTCCCAGTCCTCGTATTTGTAGGAGGCGGAGGCATCGAGCGTGTATTGGAAGGGGATGACGAGCGTGCCGGCGGTGTTGTTGTTCATCTTGCCCGTCATGACGGTGTTCGCGGTGAGCGTCAGGCCGTTGTCAAACGAGTAGGAGAACAGGGCGTTGAACAGGTGGCTCGGCAGGCCGGGGACCTTGGTCAGCGTGCCGATCGGCACGGTGGCGCCGACGGAGTTGCCCGGGGGCAGCTCGCTCGCACCTCCGAAGAGGCCGTATTGGAAGCCGGCCGAGGCCTCGGCGTCGATGTAGGAATACGAGAGCGTGGCGTAGATGTGCTTGTTCGGCTGGTAGTTCATCTCGGCCTCGAAGCCCTTGTATTTATACTGCTGCACGACGGTGGAGCTGGTGCTCTTGGCCGTGCGCTTCTGGTCATAGACCGCGAAGTTCAGGAAGAGCGTGTTGCCCTGGAGGGCATACTTGGTGCCGAGTTCGAACAGCTCGCTGGGCTGCTGGAAGAGCTCCTTGTCGAGGGCGGTGCCGGCCGCGTCCCAACCCGTGATGCCGCCGCCGTTGCCGACCGCGCCCGAGGTGTTCTTCGACTTGTTGTAGGTGAAATACACGCTCGAGGTGCTGGTGGGCTTGTAGATGATCGAGGTGTTGAAGTTGGGCAGCTTCACGTCGATCCCGGCCTCAGGATGCCACGGCGCCAAGGGCTCGCGCACCTCGGCCTTGAAGAAATCCACGCGACCGCCGGCCACGATGCTCCACTTGTCGTTCGGGTCCCAGGTGCCCTGGACAAAAGGCCCGATGGTCGTGCCCTTGGAGTCGTTGGTGTCGCCGTTCCAGATGCCGGGCTGGGCGAAGCGGCCGGGCCAGCCGGGCACGGGGAAGCCGGCGCCACCGTTCACGAACGCGGCGGAGTTGTAGACGTTGATGAAGTTGCGGTCCTTCGTGATGTCCCAGGCGTTGGCCGGCTCGAAGAAGTAGTCGTCATACGCCTTGGTGCGCTGGTAACGGAGGTCGAGGCCGGTGATGACCTGGGCCTTCGGCAGCTTGAAGATGAAGTCCGTGCGATTTTCCATGAAGTAGGACGGATCGATGATCTCGCTGTAGTAGTAGGTGGAGATCGTGTCGCGCTGCGTGTGGCTGAAGAACGAGGTGTTCTTGATCGTCAGCTCGGACGAGACCTTGGCGGTCTGGATGGCCTGGATGTTGAACTCCTCGCCGTAGGAGTCGTTGCTGGGCCGGAGCAGGCGGGTGTGGCGGTTGATCGGCACCTCCGGACCCCAGGCGATGGTGTTGCCGCCGCCGAGAATGTGATAGGAGTTCTGCGCGTCGGAGGGCGCACCGGCCGAATTGTTGTTGATGTTGATACCGGTGGTGTAGAGCCCGTTGTCGATCAGGTTCTGGGTGACGCGGTTGATGCCCCAGTTCTCGGTGTAGTTGGCGAAGAACATCTGGCTGTTGATGAACAGCTCGTAATTCGGGGTCGGGCGGAAGCTCAGCGCGCCGTAGAAGGCGTGGGTCTTCTTGAAGCCGTTCTCGTAGTAGCCCTCGGAGTCCTCGCCCGAGTAGCTGACGCGGTAGGCGACCGTCTTCGAGATCGGGCCGCCGATGTCGGCCGTCCAGCGGCGGGTGTTGTAGGAACCGATGGTGACGCTGACCGAGCCCTTGGTCTTGTCGAAGTAGGGCCGCTTGGAGATGAGGTCAACGAAGCCGCCGACATACATCGAGGCGCCCTGGACCGCGGTCGCGGGGCCCTTCACGATGTTGACCGACTCGACGGAGTTGAAGTCCACCGGCATGCCGTTGCCGTTCGAGGTGATGCGGGCGCGCACGCCGTTGAGGAAGAGGTCGGCGGACTGGCCGCGGATGCTGGCGTTGGCCGGGGCGCCGAAGTTCGTCGTGGTGAAGGCCGAGGAGGTGAGCTTGGAGAAGTCCAGCACGCTCTCGATGCTGATGTCGCTCAGCTGCTGGCGGGAAATGATGGTCACGTTGCGCGGCACATCGACGATGTTGTCGTCGGTGCCGAACACGGAGTTGAAGGGCCGGGCGATCGGCAGGACCATTTCTTCAATCTCGACGTCCGAGGTGACTTTGAAGCGCTCGAGTTCGAGGATTTCGCCGTCCTTCGGCGGGGAATCATCGACCGGCGGCGTGGTCTGGGCGGTCAGGCGCCCGGAGACACTGGCGAGAGTGAACACGGCCAGCAGTGTGCGTGGAAGCAGGTTGGGTTTCTTCATGGTAGGTGGTGAGGTGGCGGCAATGGACCGCGTGGCTGTCATAAGCATGGCATGTGCCAGCGGCTGAGCCGTATTCGTCCAGAAAAAGACTGCGCTGCGGTATGCCCCCTGCTAGTTGCGTCGCATGGTTTTATCTCCGCTGTTCGTCCGCCCAGCCGTGGTGCTGGCCCTCGGGTTCCTCGCCTGCGTTGCTCGCGCCGAAATCATCCGGCCCAAGGTCGTCGTCGTCGCCATGTTTGAAATCGGCGCCGACACCGGCGACCGGCCGGGCGAATTCCAGCTCTGGGTCGAACGCGAGAAACTCGACCGCACGCTCCCCTTCCCCGCCGGCTACCGCGACCTGCGGACCAACGCCGACGGCTCCGTCCTCGCCCTCGTCACCGGCGTGGGCAACACCAACGCCGCCGCCGGCATCATGGCCCTCGGCCTCGACCCGCGCTTCGACCTGACGAAAAGCTACTGGCTGGTCGCCGGCATTGCCGGCATCGACCCGGCCGACGGCCCGGTGGGCTCCGCCGTCTGGACCGACTTCGTCGTCGAGGGCGACCTCGGCCACGAGATCGACGCCCGCGAAATCCCCGCCGCCTGGAAGACCGGTTACATTCCCCTCCGCAAGAAAACGCCCTACGCCCAGCCCCTCCAGCCCGCCGCCGAGCGCGTGGACCACGCCTACGCGCTCAACCCGGGCCTCATGCGCTGGGCCTACGAGCTGACCAAGGACACCCCGCTCGCCGACACCGACGACATCCGCGGCTTCCGCGCCCGCTACCCCAACTTCCCCAAGGCCCAGCAGCCGCCGCAAATTCTCATCGGCTCCAACCTCGCCTCCAGCACCTACTGGCACGGCAAACTCCTCAACGAGTGGGCCAACGACTGGGTGGCCTACTACACCGAGGGCCGCGGCAACTACGTGACCACCGCCATGGAGGATACCGGCACGCTGCGTGCCCTGACCAACCTTACCCGCGCCGGCCGCGCCGACGTGAAGCGCGCGCTCGTCCTCCGCACCGCCAGCAACCACGACATGCAGCCGCCCGGCCTCACCGCCGCGCAGAGCCTCGCCGGCGAGGGCATCGGCCACTACTCGGCCTATATGCCTTCGCTCGAGGCCGCCCACGCCGTGGGCTCGCGCGTGGTCCACGCCCTTGTCACCGGCTGGGACCGTTTCGAAAAGGATATCCCCACCCACCCCTGACCGCCCCATGCTGAACAAGCTCTACCGTCTCTCCGAGAACGGCACCACCATCGGCCGCGAACTGCAGGCCGGCGCCACGACTTTCACCGCGATGGCCTACATCCTCGCGGTCAACCCGGCCATCCTCTCCGCCGCCGGCATGCCACAGCCCGCGCTCATCACGGTCACCGCGCTCACCGCCGCCGTGAGCACGCTGCTGATGGGTTTTCTCACGAACTACCCGCTGGCGCTCGCACCCGGCATGGGCATCAACGCCTACTTCGCGTTCACCATCTGCCTGGGGCTCGGCGTGTCGTGGCAGTCGGCCCTCGGCCTGGTGTTCGTCAACGGCGTCATCTTTCTCGCGTTGTCCGTCACCGGCGTGCGCGAGAAGATCATCGCCGCCATCCCGCACCAGCTGAAGCTCGCCATCACCTGCGGCATCGGCCTCTTCATCGCCTTCATCGGCCTGAAAAACGGCGGCATCGTCGTCTCCAGCCCGGCCACCTTCGTCACGCACGGCGACTTCGGCAGCCCGGCCGTGCTGCTCTGCTTCGGCGGCATTCTGCTCACCGCCGTGCTCGTGGCCCGCAAAATTCCCGGCGCGATCATCCTTTCGATCCTCGCGGTCACCGCGGTCGGTCTCTTCGTCTCCGACGGCAAGGGCGGCACCGTCACGAGGATGCCGGACGCGCTCTTCTCGCTGCCGGCCTCGCCGGCCCCGACGCTGTTCCAGCTCAACTTTGACCTCCTGCTGAGCGACTTTGGCAAGGCCCTGCCGATCATCCTCACGCTCCTGCTCGTGGACATGTTCGACAACATCGGCACGCTGATTGGCGTCACCCAGCGCGCCGGCCTGCTCGACAAGAACGGCAAGCTGCCCAAGGCCGGCCGCGCCCTCGTGGCCGACTCCATCGCCGCCATCCTCAGCTCGCTCTTCGGCACCTCGACGGTCGTCAGCTACATCGAGTCCGCCTCCGGCGTCGAGGCCGGCGGCCGCACCGGCCTGACCGGTGCCACCACGGCGGTGCTGTTCCTCCTCGCACTGTTTCTCACGCCGGTGATCCTCGCGATCCCCGCCGCCGCCACCGCGCCGGCCCTGGTGATCGTGGGCATCTTCATGTTCGAGTCGGTGGCCGAGATGAAGCTCAACGACTTCACGCTCACGGCGCCGACCTTCCTGATCATCGCCGGCATCCCGCTGAGCTTCAGCATCGCCGAGGGCATCGGCCTCGGCCTCATCGCCTACGCCGTGCTCTTCCTTGCCACCGGTCGCGCCCGGGAAGGCTCGCCCCTCACCTACGTGCTCGCCCTGATCTTCGGCCTCCACCTGATCAAGGCGCTGCTCGGCGGGTTGTTCTGAGCAAACCAATCCGGTTAACCACCAAGGCACAGAGGCACAAAGATTCGGACCACTTGAAAGGTCTCCCGGATTGTCATTCTGAGCCCTGCGAAGAATCCAGGCGCAGCGAGCGCGACGTTCGGAATCCTCTGGATTCTTCGCTGCGCTCAGAATGACAGTGCATATCTTTTCCGACCTTTGTGCCTTCGTGTCTTGGTGGTTAACTTTCCCGGGTTTTGCACGAGGCTCCCCGACTTTCTCCTGTTGCCTGATTCCCAAACCAAGTAGCTTCGTTCCATGAGAGTCCTGCTTTTGTCGTTCTGTCTTGTCGCATCAGCCTTGGCCGCGCCCTTCTCCGCCCGCTTCGACGAGATCAAGCGCACCGCCACACCGGCCCAGCTCTACACCTTTCTCTACGCGCTGCCCAAGGGCGGCGACCTGCACAACCACCTCGGCGGCTCCGCACTGCCCGAATGGTGGTTCGCCGTGGCGACCGATCCCGCGCGCAACGGCGGCGACACCTTCTACACGCGCACGCGATTCCACGCCACGCCCGCCACCGGCGTGACGCTTATCCTCTACCACACCGTCCGCCAGCATGGCTACGACGCGCTCAGCGCCGAACTCAAGGCCGACTACACGCGCCTTGACCGGCTCACCCCGGAGCAAAAGCAGGGCTGGCTCGACTCGCTGCGCCTTGACCGAACTGGCGAGGGTCGTGACGAATTCTTCGAATGGATCTGGCCGCGTCTCGGCCAGCTGGGTTCCAACCTACCCGTAATGGGCGAAATCCTCGTCGAGATCATCAAGGCCTACGGCGCCGAGGGCATGCGCTACCTCGAGACCCAGCAGGGCGCAATGGGCTTCGTGGACAACGCCGGCCGCGCCATCCCGCCCGAAGCCGTCGCCGCCTACTTCCGCCAGCGCCTCGCGCAACCCGACGCCGTCGCCAGCGGCGTGACCGTGCGCCTGCAGTCCACCGTGCTGCGGTTCGCGCCGCGGGCCGAGGAACGCCTGGAGGAACTCTACCGCTTCGTGGACGCCCACCGCGACCTCTGGGTCGGCCTCAACATGGCCGGCATCGAGGAGAACAACAAGGGCCACCCCGCCCGCTTCCTCGCCAAATACCGCGAGCTCCGCCGCACCATCCCGACGCTCCCGCTCTCCATCCACGGCGGCGAGATGGACTGGCACGACTCGCACGTGCGCGACACCCTGCTGCTCGGCGCCTCGCGCATCGGCCACGGTCTGAATCTCATCCGCGACGCCGACACCCTGCTCCTGCTGCAGCAGACCCGCCGCGTGCTGATCGAGATCAACCTCATCTCCAACCAGCTGCTCGAATACACGCCCGACCTCGCGTCGCACCCCTTCCCGGAATACCTCCGCACCGGCATCCCGGTCTGCCTCAACACCGACGACCGCGGCATGTGGGACTCCAACCTGACCGACGAATACTACACGGCCGTCACCGCGTTCAACCTGTCCTGGGACGAACTTGTGCAGCTCGGCCGCAACTCCCTCGCCTTTTCGTTCGCCCAGCCCGACGTGAAGGTGAAGCTCCTCGCTGACTACGAGGCCGCCGTCACTGCCTTCGAAAAGAAATTCGCCGCCGGCGACCTCGCTCCCGCCCTCGCCGGCATCAAGCCCGTCGCCTACGGCTACGCGAAGCGCAAGTGGGGGTTTGAGTTCTGAAGTGGAGCCCGCGCTCCGCGCGGGCTGGATCGCGGCGTTCAACAACTGGATTCTTCGCTGCGCTCAGAATGACAGTAACGGTTGTCTACTGTAGCAACGGCGTTGGAGCGCAGCGACAACGTGGTAACGCGTGCAGGCCTGCTCTGTCTTCGCCCCGGTCTTCCCCTCACGGCTTCAGCCGCAGCCGGTAGAGGAAACTCCAGTCGATGGTGGCGTTCTGGATCTTGATGAGCATCCGGTTCGGGCCCTTCTTCAGCTTCAACGGCACCACGTCGTCGTCCACCCGGCTCGGGCGGCGGATCCACTTGTCATGCACCAGTTCGCCGTTGAGCCAGATCTTCACGCCGTCGTCGCTGCCCAGGCCGAGCCAGGCCTCGGTCTCCCGCGGCGAGTCAAACTCCGCCCAAGCATAGCCGACCACGTAGTCTTTGCCGATGCCGGTCTGCATGTTCACGAACCCGTCCTCGCTGCGCACGCGCTCCCAGGTCAGCGCCGTCTCCTCGTCGATCTTCTGGCGGTCGCCTTCCCGGGGGCGCACGCTGTCCGCCCCTGCCTCGGTGAACCAGTCGGTGTTGAATGCGCTCATCTGCGCCCGACGGGAAATCCGGCCCGTGTTCACCTCGACCGAATTGAGGATGACGGTGCCGTCCGGGTTCTCGCCGATGACGGCTGACTCGAAATCCTGCTCGGAAACCTGGATTGGCCGCAGCACCAGCCACTCGGGAATGGTCAGGGTGGGATACGTCGTGCTGGCCAGCCAGAGGCGTTCCGCCTCGCGGACCGGATCGGCCGGCCGCGCCTCCATCAAGTAGTCCAACCGGCCCGCCACCGGCCGCCCGCGGTCGATCGCCGGCGCGACCACCGCCCGCGCGAGCGCGGCCCGGATGGGCTCGACGAGATCGGCCGGGACCTCGTCTGCACCGGAGAGAATCACGGGGGACACCTTGCCGTCGGCGGCCACGTCGAGGCGCGCCGTCACGCGGCGGATGCCGTAGCGCGCCAGGATGTCGGCGCGCAGCGGGTTTCCGACGAGGAGCGGGTCGGTTTGCGCCTGGGCGAACTCGCGCGGGCGGGTTGCCGCCAGAAAATGCAGCCGGTCGGGCCAACCCGCGGGATTCGCCGGGTCGATCTGCCAGAGGAGCTCAGAGGTCTGGTCCACAAACTTGCGCACCTCCGCGCTGTCGCCGCCTTTCGCCGCGACCAGGGGCACGCCCTCCCGCGTGACCAGCACGAGGTTGGCGCCCTCGACGTTCGGGACATAGGCGCGCAACGCGCCCATGCCAGGCTGCTGGTGCAATTCCGCCACGAGCCAAGGCATGGCGCCCGTCACCGCGATGTTGTGATGCTGGGTCGCATCATGCCGGGCGCCAAGAAACACTCCTTCCAGAACATCCGGATAAACGCGCTGCACCCGGCGGTAGAACTCATGCAGATTGCTGATCATGAACCAGCCCTCCCGGCTGTTGTTCGAGCCGGCGAGGACGAGCAGCAGGTCGGGCTCCGGGCGCGTCGCAAGATCGGCTTCAACCAGCGCGCGGTCCACCACCTGCTGCACCCGGCCGACCAGACCGCCCGTCGCGTAGGCCTTGGCGTCGGCGAAGCGCGCAGCCTTGGCGGGACGCGCCGCAACCTCCGCCTCGATGCGCTGGCAGTCCTCGGGCGAAAAAGCGCGCAGCAGCACGCGCTTGCCGCCGCCCGCGGTGCGAAAAATCACGTACGGCCCGAGGATCTCCGTGGGCTCGCCCTTGAGCAGAGTGCTGCCCTGGACGTCCTTCCAGGTGGACATCTTGGCCTGCACGGCGGGAACGGCGGCGAGCCAGAGGCAGGTGACAACACACAGCGAAACCAGACAGCGGAGCGACTTCATGGAGGGGTGCTTCCGTTTTGGCAGGCTGCTGCCGCAAAACAAGTCCGGAGGGAGGCGGATCCCGCCCCACCTCAAAAACCGCCTACTCCATCTTCGCCCCGGCCTTCACCCACGCGGCGATGACCGCGCGTTCCTGGTCGGTCATGTTCGTGACGTTGCCGAGAGGCATCAGGCGCGTAACCACCACCTGCTGATAGACGCGCGGGGCGTTTTGCACCAGGTCGCCGGGCGTGTGCAGCAACACGCCGGCCTGAGGCACCGTGATGCCGGGGAAGGTCGGCGCCGGCGAGTGGCAGGCCACGCAGTGCTGGCCGACGATGGCACGGACGCGGTTGAAGGTCACCTCGCCCTCGACCGGCGGCAGGGTTTGCACGCGCGGGGCGGTCCACCACGCCACGACGCCGAGCAGCACGGCCCCAATCGCCGGATATTGCCACGCATAGACGCCCTTGTGCTTGCGGTTGAAGAAATGCCGGATGCTCACGCCGGCCGCCATGATGAGCGCGAGCACCGCCCAGTTGTGCGGATGGGCGTAGGTCGCGCCGTAATGGTTGCTCACCATGATGAAGATCACCGGCAGCGTGAAATAGTTGTTGTGCACGCTGCGCTGCTTGGCGCGCTTGCCGTCCTCCGGGTTGGGCGCCTGGCCGGCCTTCATCGCCGTCACCATGCGCTTCTGGCCGGGGATGATGACGAAGAACACGTTCGCCGCCATGATCGTGCCGATGGCGCTGCCGACGTGGATGAACGCCGCGCGCCCACCGAAGGCCTGCGCCAGCCCGTAGGCCAGCGCGGTGATCAGGCCGAAGATCACCAACCCGAGCAGGCCCTCGCGTTTGCCGAGCGGAGACTTGCAGAGCAGGTCGTAGATGATCCACGAGCCGACCATGCTGGCGGCGCCGAGGCCCACGGCCTGCAGCGCGGTGAGTTCGCGGACGTTGCCGTCCACCATCATCGCGCCGGCTTTCAGCCAGTAAACCAGCACGAGCAGCGCCGTGCCCGAGAGCCACGTCGTGTAGGCCTCCCACTTGAACCAATGCAGCTTCTCCGGCAGGGCGGCGGGGGCGACGAGGTATTTCTGCGGGTTGTAGAAACCGCCGCCGTGGACGGCCCAGAGTTCGCCGCCCACGCCTTTCTTTGCAGCGTCGGATCCCGGCGCTGGCGCGTCGAGGCTGTTGTCGAGCCAGATGAAATAGAACGACGAGCCGATCCACGCGATGCCGGCGATGACGTGCAGCCAGCGCACCAGCATGCTCAGAAAGTCCAGCAGGTAGGCGGTGTCCATGGCTCAGTAGCGGACCTTGTCGGTCTTTGTGGCCCAGCCCTTGAAGCTGGCCAGCGCCTCGGCGCGCAGCAGGGGGCTCATCCGGATCGCACGTTTCTCCGGCGCGAGCGGCACCTGCTGGTAGATGAAATCGTCGTCGAAGCCGATGTCGGCCGCATCCTGTCGCGTGTTGCCGTAGAACACCGTCGGGATGCGCGCCCAGTAGATCGCCGACAGACACATCGGGCACGGCTCGCAGCTCGTGTAGAGCTCGCAGTCGGTGAGCTGGAAAGTCTTCAGGTTGGTGCAGGCGTCACGGATGGCGGTGACCTCGGCGTGGGCGGTCGGGTCGTTGGTGGAAGTGACGCGGTTCTGCCCGCGACCGACGACCTGGCCCTGCCGCACAACGACGCAGCCAAACGGGCCGCCCCGCCCGCCCTGCATGCCCTCGTCGGCCAGCCGGATGGCTTCGCGCATGAAATTGTCGTGGCTCATTCTGATGCGCAGCAGAGCAAGACGCGGGCCATGTGGCGAGTCTGGAGGAGGGGGTCTCCGACGCAGGCTGGGCGGAGATGGCGAAACAACCCCGTCTTGCTTATATGTAGGGTCGGCGCTTGCGCCGACCTTGCGCCCGAGGTCGCCGCAAGCAGCGACCCTCCATAGGCCGGACCGGGGTCAGCGATCCCGGCTCCAGCAAACCGGGTGACCTTTGCGCCCCTTGCGTCCTTCGCGAGAGGTCCACCGCCCCATTCTTGGACTCGCGCCCGGCACGCATCCGGCTATGGTCCCGCGCAACATGAGTTCCCATCCCACGATCGGCGGCCTGGAGATCCGCGGGCCGATGAACCCCGGTTACGCCGAGATCCTCACGCCCGAAGCCTGCGCCTTCGTCGCCGGCCTGCAGGAAAAATTCGGCCCGCGCCGCCGCGAGTTGCTCGCGAAGCGCGTCGAGCGCCAGGCCGCCATCGACGCCGGTCATCTGCCCGACTTCCTCCCCGAGACCGCCTCCATTCGCGGCGGCGACTGGAAAGTTGCCCCCATCCCGCCCGACCTGCTCGACCGCCGCACCGAGATCACCGGCCCGGTGGACCGCAAGATGGCCATCAACGCCCTCAACTCCGGCGCGCAATGCTGGATGGCCGACTTCGAGGACGCCAATTCCCCGACTTGGGAAAACTGCCTCGACGGCCAGATCAACATGCGCGACGCCGCGCGCCTGACCATCGCCTACACCTCGCCGGAGGGGAAATCCTACGCCCTCAAGGACAAGATCGCCGTCATCATCGCCCGCCCCCGCGGCTGGCACATGGAGGAAAAGCACGTGCTCTTCCAAGGCCAGCGCCTCTCCGCCTCGCTCTTCGACTGGGGCCTGCACTTCTTCCATTGTGCCAAGGCCCTGATCGCCCGCGGCAGCGGCCCGTATTACTACCTGCCCAAGCTGGAGAGCCACCTCGAGGCCCGCCTCTGGAACGACGTGTTCATCCACGCGCAGGCCGCCCTCGGCCTCCCGCACGGCACCATCCGCTGCACGATGCTCATCGAGACCATCACCGGCGCCTTCGAGGCCGAGGAAATTCTCTACGAGCTGCGCGAGCACGCCTCCGGTCTCAACTGCGGCCGGTGGGACTACATGTTCAGCATGGTGAAAAAGCTGCGCAACCGCCCGGGGTATATGTTCCCCGACCGCACGCTCATCACCATGGACGTGCCCTTCCTCAAGGCCTACGTCACCCACGTCATCAACGTCTGCCACCGCCACGGCGCCTACGCCATGGGCGGCATGGCCGCGCAGATTCCCATCCGCCACGACCCCGCCGCCAACGAAGCCGCCCTCGCCAAGGTGCGCGCCGACAAGACCCGCGAGGTGAAGGCCGGCCACGACGGCACCTGGGTCGCCCACCCTGGCCTCGTAAAGACCGCCCTCGACGCCTTCGGCGAGCACATGAAGGGCCCGAACCAGCTCCACGTCATCCACCCGACCAAGGTCACCGCCGCCGATCTCCTCGCCCCGCTTCACGGCCCGATTACCGAACAGGGCGTGCGCTGGAACCTCCACGTCGGCGTCCGCTACCTCGAGGCCTGGCTGGGCGGCTCCGGCGCCGAGCCCATCCACCACCTCATGGAGGATCTCGCGACCTCGGAGATCTCCCGCTCGCAGCTCTGGCAGTGGCTGAAGTTCGGCGCCAAGCTCGCCGACGGCCGCCCCGTCACCGCCGAGCTCTACGACCAGCTGCTCCCGCTCGAACTCGCTGCCATCCGCTCCGAATACGGTGACGAGCGCTACAACTCCGGTCACTTCAAGGAAGCCGTCGAACTCTTCATGCGCATGTCGAAGAGCCCCACCTTCGACGAATTCCTTTCCCTCCCCGCCTACGAACTGCTGCCGTGAGGGCAGAAATCCCAAACGCCAAAGCGCCAAACTCCAAAGAGAGATCCAATGACCAAAACCCAAATTTCGATTCTAGATTCTGGAATTTCTTTGGCGTTTGGACCTTTGGCCTTTGGATTTTGAGGCGACCCGATTTCTGTGACGCTCCAAAATCTTAACACGTCCACGCGCGCGGCCTTTGTCGCCGCTCTCGGCCACCTGTTCGAGCACTCGCCGTGGGTCGCCGAGGAAACCTGGCACAAGCGGCCGTTTGCCGACGCCGACGCCTTGCACGCCGCGCTCTGCGCGACCATGCGCGGCGCTTCGCGCGAGCGCCAGCTCGCCCTCATCCGCGCCCACCCCGACCTCGCCGGACGCCTTGCGCAGCAGAAGAAGCTCACGGTCGAATCCACCCGCGAGCAGGCCAGCGCCGGCCTCGACCAACTGACCGACGCCGAACTTGCCGCCTTCACCGCGCACAATGACACCTACAAGGCGAAGTTCGGCTTCCCCTTCATCATCTGCGCCCGCCTCAACGCCAAGGCGGCGATCCTCGACGCCATGAACACGCGCGTGAACCACGCGCCCGACCTCGAGTTCGCTACCGCCCTCGGCGAAATCGAAAAAATCGCCCGCCTCCGACTGATGGATGTGCTGGGCACCACTAATCCACACTAATTATACACTAAGGAAGCGGTTTGCTTCGGTGCATCTGCCTCAATTAGTGTCCCATTAGTGCCAATTAGTGGTTAACCAACTCCGTTCCTCCCATGCCCGGCAAACTTACCACCCACGTCCTCGATCTCACCAACGGCCGGCCCGCCGCCGGCATGCGCATCGAACTCTGGAACCTCGACGGCAAGCCGCACCAGCTGAAGGCCGTCGTCACCAACCTCGACGGCCGCACCGACGAACCCCTGCTCGCCTCCGTCGGCATGACGGTCGGGACCTACGAGCTGCTCTTCTTCGTGAAGGACTACTTCGTGACGCACCACAAGGACAGCCCCTTCCTCGACCGCGTACCCATCCGCTTCGCCATCGCCGACGCCAAGGCCACCTACCACATCCCCCTCCTCGTCACCCCCTGGGCCTACCAGACCTACCGCGGAAGCTGACTTCATGAGCCGCGCCGCCAAGCGACTTGCCGCGCTGCTGGAGGAATTGGGAGCCATCACGGACGAACCCGGCCGCCTGACTCGCACCTTCTTGTCCCCCGGCATGAAGCGCGCCAATGCGCTTGTCGGCGGTTGGATGAAGGACGCCGGTCTGAAGGTCCGCGTGGACACCGTCGGCAACCTCATCGGGCGGCTGGAGCCCCAGAGCCGAAATCCCAGACCCAAGACCCTCCTCCTCGGTTCTCATTTGGACACCGTGCGCGACGCCGGGCGCTTCGATGGACCGCTCGGGGTTCTCCTGCCCATCGTGGCGCTCGCCGAGCTGAAGCGCCGCGCCGTGCAGCTGCCCTTCGCCGTCGAGGTGCTCGGTTTCTCCGAGGAGGAAGGCGTCCGCTTCGCCAGCGCCTACCTCGGCAGCGAGGGCTACTGCGGTCGGCTGAAACCGGCGACGCTCCAGCTGTGCGATGCCGACGGCATCTCGGTCGGCGATGCCCTGAAGCAATTTAACGGCGGCAAATTCACCCTGCCCAAACCCGCGCACTCGCGCCGCGACCTGCTTGGCTACGTCGAGGTCCACATCGAGCAGGGTCCGGTGCTGGAAGAGCGCAACCTCGCCGTCGGCGTGGTCTCGGCCATCGCGGGACAAAGCCGCTTCAAGCTCACCTGGACCGGCAAGGCCGGGCACGCCGGCACGACCCCGATGGCGCTGCGCCGCGACGCGCTCGCCGCTGCCGCCGAGTTCACGCTCGGGATCGAAGCCATTGCCCAGCGTACGCGCGGACTCGTCGCGACGGTCGGGTCGCTTACTGTTGCGCCCGGAGCCGCCAACGTGATTCCCGGCCAGGTTGTCCACACGCTCGACGTCCGCCACGCCGACGACCGCGTCCGCCGGCAGGCCCTCCTGGCCATCGGCCGGCTCGCCACGCAGATCGCCGCCCGGCGCCGCGTCACCCGCACCTGGCAGCGCACGCAGGAAAACGCCGCCACGCCCTGCTCCCCCGCCCTGACCGCCCGGCTGGAACGCAGCGTGCAGGCCGTGCAGGGCAAGTCGCTCAGCCTCGTCAGTGGCGCCGGTCACGACGGCGTCGTGATGGCCTCGCTCAGCCCCATCGCCATGCTTTTCGTGCGCTGCCGCGAAGGCTTGAGCCACCACCCCGACGAATACGCCTCGCCCAAAGACCTCGGCGTCGCGTTGCAGGTGATGATCGATTTCCTGCAACGGCTGGCCACGGATTATACGGATCAGAATAGTTAACCACTAATGAACACTAATGACTCACTAATCCCGACCAAGTTGTCACTGCCTTCATTAGTGGCCAATTAGTGTGGTTTAGTGGTTTCAAAAAAACATGCCTCGTAAGCGCGAGATTCCCGCCCCTGCCGAACCCGACACGCTCGACCTGATCGTGCGCGGCGGCCGGATCGTGACGCCCGAGGGCGTGCACGACGCGGAACTCGGCATCCTTGAGGGCAAAATCGTGCGCCTCGCGCCCGAGGTCACCGACCGCACCCACGCCGAACTCGACGCGGCTGGCCGCTACGTCTTCCCCGGCATCATCGACGCCCACGTCCACTTCAACGAGCCCGGCCGCACCGAGTGGGAAGGCCTCGCCCATGGCTCCCTGGCCCTCGCGGCCGGCGGCGGCGCCTGCTTCTTCGACATGCCGCTCAACTCCGAGCCGCCCTTGCTCGACGCCGCCGGCCTCCGCACGAAGCGCGCGCTCGCCGAGCAGCAGGCCTGCACCGACTTCGCCCTCTGGGGCGGCCTCGTCCCCGGCAACCTCGACAAACTCGCCGGCCTGCGCGACGCCGGCGCGATCGGCCTGAAAGCCTTCATGTCCAACAGTGGCATCGAGAGCTTCCCGCGCGTGGACGCCAAGTCACTGCACGCGGGCATGAAGCGCGCCGCCAAGCTCGGCCTGCTCGTGGCCGTCCACGCCGAGGACGACGCCCTTGCCTCTCAATTCACGAACGCCCAGCTGGCGAAGAAGAAAACCGACGCCAAGGCCTGGCTCGCCTCGCGCCCGGTCGAGGTCGAACTCGCCGCCATCCGTCAGGCCACGGAGTTCGCCGGCGAGACCGGCTGCGCCCTGCACATCGTGCACGTCAGCAGCCCCGAGGGCATCGCGCTCATTGAGGAAGCCCGCGCGCAGCGGGTGGATGTGACCGCGGAGACCTGCTCCCACTACCTGCTGCTCACCGACAAGGACGTGGCCAAGCTCGGCGCCCCCGCCAAGTGCGCCCCGCCCATCCGCGACGAAAAGCGCCGCCTCGCGCTCTGGGACGACCTGCGCGCCGGCCGCATCCACACGGTCGGCTCCGACCACTCGCCCTCGCCACCGGACCTGAAGACTTCGCCGAACTTTTTTGAAATCTGGGGCGGCATCGGCGGCGTGCAGCACGGTTTTCAGCTGCTGATGAATGCCTGCGCCGCAACCGCCGACAAGGACTTCCCCCGGCTCGCCGCGGTGCTCGCGCGCAACGTCGCCCGCCGCTTCCGCCTCGACGGCCGCAAGGGCCGTTTGGCCGAGGGCCTCGACGCCGACTTCTGCCTCGTGGAGCTCGGCGCACCCCACAAGATCACCGCCGCCGAACTCTGGACTCGCCACCCGATCAGCCCCTATATCGGCCGGACCACCCGGGCGCGGGTGACCCACACCTACGTGCGCGGTCGAGCCATCTGGTCCGACGGCAACGTTTCACCCGGCAGTCCCAAGGGTCAGTTCCTGAACCCAGAAATCTAGCCACAGAAGGCACAAAAGGCGCAGAAACAGATTCCATGGATCCGGCTTTGCTCTCCCCCTTTGGCGTCTTTTGTGCATTTTGTGGCCATTCCTAACTCTTCGCCTCCCATGCCCGAACTCTTTGGCCACACCCGCGCCCACGTCGGTCCCCGGCACGCGCTCCTCACGCCGCACAACCACGTCGCCAGCGCCGTCCCGGGCATCTCGGGCGCGACCTCCGTCATCCTGATCAATGAGGCTATGGGCGCGAAGTTCGCCCAGCTGCAGGTGACCTTCCAGGCCGAGGGCCGCGCCGGCCAGCCTGCGGGGCCGTCGCAGACCTTCGGCTACGTCATGGAAGGCGGCGGCACGCTCGCCGTCGGCAAGCTCAAGGCCAAGGTCAACGCGGGCTGGTATTTCTACGCCCCGGCCGGCCAGACCTGGAGCCTCACCGGCGTGAAGCCCGGCACGCAGGTCACGCTGTTCCAGAAAAAATACGTCCCGCTCCCCGGCACCGCCGCGCCCGCGCCGATCATCGCCGACGCCGACAAGGTCAAGGGCACGCCCTTCCTCGGCGACCCGGCGGCCAACCTGCAGGTGCTGCTGCCCGACGATCCGGCCTTTGACATGGCCGTGAACGTCTTCGCCTACCAGCCCGGCGGCCATCTGCCCTTCGTCGAGGTCCACGTCATGGAGCACGGCCTGCTGATGCTCGGCGGCCAGGGCGTCTATCGCCTCGAGGACTCCTGGTATCCCGTCGAGAAGGGCGACGTGATCTGGATGGGCCCGTATTGCCCGCAATGGTTTGTCGCGATGGGCAAGACTCCTGCTAGCTACCTTTACTACAAAGACGTCAACCGGGCTGCCCTGTAATCGTTCTCGTTCTCATACTCGTTCTCATTCTCTCGGCTCTTTGGAGAAGGAGAACGATTAAGTGAACGAGAACGACTCGGAAGGTTGCTGTCCGAGTAATCTTCTTCCCGTGGCCACCACCTCCTTCTTCGAATTCATCCTCAACGGCGCGCCCGTGCGCGTCGAGGGTCTGCCGCCCACGACCACCCTGCTCGACTGGCTGCGCACCACCGGCCGCACCGGCAGCAAGCAGGGTTGCGCTGAGGGCGACTGCGGCGCCTGCACCGTGGCGCTCGTAGAGCGCGATGCCGCCGGCAAACCCACCTACCGCGCGCTCAACAGCTGCATCGCCCTCCTGCCGATGTTTGCGGGTCGCGAGGTTGTCACCGTCGAGGGACTGGCTGGCTGCGGGGCCAAGGACCAGGGACAAGGGACGAAAGAGCATGAACTGCACCCGGTGCAGAGCTGCATGGTGAAGAACTTCGGTTCGCAGTGCGGCTACTGCACGCCGGGGTTCGTGATGTCGCTGTTCGAAGGCCACTACCGCAAGGACTGCACCGGCCCCGCAGCCATCAACGACCAGCTCTGCGGCAATCTCTGCCGCTGCACCGGTTACCGCGCCATCCGTGACGCCGCGCTGGAGGCGTTCAACCCTTCCTCTGTAGGGTCGGCGCTTGCGCCGACCTCGCGCACGAAGGTCGCCGCAAGCAGCGACCCGACAAAAGACAAATTTGCAGCCCGCCTCAAAAAACCCGTCCCCGCCCCCACCGCGCTCGACTACGCCGCCGGCCCCGACCGCTTCCTCCGCCCGACCACGCTCGGCGAGCTTTTCCGGCTCCAACGCAAGCACCCCGGTGCTCGCCTCGTGGCTGGCGCCACGGAGATCGGCGTCGAGCTGAACAAGAAATTCAAGGCCTTCCCGCTGCTCCTCTCGACGGAGGCCGTGCGGGAGCTGACGCAGATTCGAAAAACCACCGCCGGCTGGCGCATCGGTGCGGCCGTCACGCTGACCGCCATCGAGGAAAAGGTCGTCCCGCACTATCCGCCGCTCGCGAAGATGCTCCGCGTCTTCGCCGCGCGCCAGATCCGCAACCGCGCCACGCTCGGCGGCAACATCGCCACCGCCTCCCCCATCGGCGACAGCGCGCCGCTGCTCCTCGCCCTCGACGCCTCGCTGGTGCTCGCCTCCGCGCGTCGCACGCGCACCGTCGCGCTGGCCGATTTCTTCACGGGCTACCGTCAGACCGCCCTCAAGCCGGGCGAACTCATCAAGGAGATCATCCTGCCGAAGTTTGCTCCCGGCCGCGGCCTCAAGCGGCGCGCGGATTTCGTGAAGGTTTCCCACCGGCAGGAACTCGACATCAGCATCGTGGCCGGCGCGTTCTGCGTGGACACCGACCGCAAGGGCATCGTGCGCTCCGCCCGCCTCGCTTACGGCGGCGTGGCCGAGCGACCGAAACGGGCTCTGAAGACTGAGGCGTTGCTGATCGGCAAAAAGTTGACGGAGTCCGTGGACGCCGTAGCTGAGACTCTCACCGCGGAGTTTACCCCCATCGACGACGTGCGCAGCGGCGCCGCCTACCGGCGCGGTCTCGTCGTCTCGCTCTGGCAGAAGTTCATCTCCGGCGAGCAGAGCCTCGTGCACGACCTGCCGCCCGACTACGCTTACCAAGGTCCTTGGCCGGTGGACGAAGCCACCAAGGCCCTGCGCCACGAGAGCGCCGTCGGCCACGTGACCGGCCGCGCGCTCTATGTAGACGACACCGCGCAACGACGCCCGATGCTCGATGTGTGGCCCGTCATGGCCCCGCACTCGCGCGCGAAGATTCTCCGCCGCGACGCCTCCGCCGCCCGGAAGGCTCCAGGCGTGGTCTCCGTGTTGCTCGCCGAGGACATCCCCGGCGAGAACAACACCGGCCCCGCCCGCCACGACGAACCCCTCTTTGCCAAGGAAGAAGTCTGCTTCCACGGCCAGGTCGTGGCGCTGGTCGTCGGCGAATCCCCCAAGGCATGCCGCGAGGCCGCCGCGTTGGTGAAGGTGGATTACGAACCGCTACCGCCCCTCCTTGGCATCCAGGCGGCCATCGCCGCCAACAGCTTCCACACCGACTGGCATGCCCTGAAACGCGGCGATGCCGCCGCCGCGCTCGCGGCCGCGCCGCAGTCCTTTGCCGGCGAGTTTGAGTTTGGCGGACAGGAGCACTTCTACCTCGAGACGCAGGCCGCGTGGGCCGAGCCCGGCGAGGATGACACGGTCCTGATCCACTCCTCGACCCAGCATCCCTCCGAAATCCAGGCCATCGTCTCGGAAATACTTCATCTGCCGCGCCACAAGATTGTCGTGCAGGCCCCGCGCATGGGCGGCGGCTTCGGCGGCAAGGAAACCCAGGGCAACGCCATCGCCGCCTATGTCGCGCTCGCCGCGCGCCGGACCGGCCGCCCGGTCCGCTTGCAACTGGATCGCGACCTCGACATGGCGCTCACGGGCAAGCGCCATCCTTTCCACGCGAAATTCCGCATCGGCCACGATGCCGAGGGCCGCGTGCTCGCCGCGCAGGTGGAGCTGGTGTCCGACGGCGGCTGGTCGCTCGACTTGTCGCTGCCCATCGCCGATCGCGCGCTGTTCCACCTCGACAACGCCTATTACCTGCCCGCGGTGGACTTCCGCTCGCGCGTCGCGAAGACCAACGTCACGTCGCACACCGCCTTCCGCGGCTTCGGCGGCCCGCAGGGCATCATGGTCATCGAGGAGATCATGGACCGCGTCGCCCGCCGCACCGGGCTCGCCCCCGAGGTGGTGCGCGCGCGCAACCTCTACCACGGCATCGGCGAAACCAATCGCACGCACTACCACGAGGATATCGGTGACAACCGTATCCAGGCGATGTGGAAGCAGGCGCTTGACCAGGCGATGTTCGCCGAGCGGCGCGCCAGCATCGCCGATTGGAACCGCACCCATGCACGCATCAAGCGCGGCCTCGCGATCACCCCGGTGAAGTTCGGCATCAGTTTCACCCTGACGCACTACAACCAGGCCGGCGCGCTCGTGCTCATTTACCAGGACGGTTCCGTGCAGGTGAACCACGGTGGCACCGAAATGGGCCAGGGCCTGCACACGAAGATCCTTGGTATCGCCGCGCGCGAACTGGGCCTGCCGGCGTCGGCGATCCGGATGATGACGACCAGCACCGATAAGGTGCCCAACACCTCCGCCACCGCCGCCTCCAGTGGCGCCGACCTCAACGGCATGGCTGTCGCCGCCGCCTGCACCACGTTGCGCGAGCGGCTTGCGCCCGTGGCCGCGGGACTGCTGGCGGCGCCAGCGGATGACATCGTATTCTCCAACGGCGAAGTCTTTCCCCGGGCCCACCCCGACCTGCGCCTGCCCTTCGCCAAGGTCTGCGCCAAGGCTTACACGGAGCGCGTCAGCCTGTCTGCCACCGGCTACTACAAAACGCCCGGCATCCACTGGGATTGGAACACGGCGACCGGCCGGCCGTTCCACTACTTCGCCTGCGGCGTGGCCGTGGCCGAGGTTGAGGTGGACGGCCACACCGGCATGCAGCGCGTGCGGCGAGTGGACGTTGTGCACGACGTCGGCGACTCCCTGAACCCCGGTATCGATCGCGGCCAGATCGAGGGCGGCTTCGTGCAGGGCCTGGGCTGGCTGACCAGCGAGGAACTCAAGTGGGACGCCAAGGGCCGCCTCCTCACGCACAGCGCCAGCACCTACCAGATTCCCGCCATGAGCGACGCACCGCCTGAGTTCAACGTCACGCTCATGCCCCGTGCCGGACAGGCCAACACCATCCACGGCAGCAAGGCCGTCGGCGAGCCGCCGCTCATGCTGGCCTTCAGCGTCCGCGAAGCCATCCGCGACGCCGTGGCCGCCTTCGGCCCGGCTAGCGGCGAGGTGCACCTCGAGTCGCCGGCCACAGGCGAGGCGATTTTCGCGGCGATCCAAGCCCGGCTCAAGGCCGGGCAAACGCCAAAGGTCCAAATCACAAACGCCAAATAGGGCGGAATTGCCCGCGTGTCCGCGATGGAGATGGGCCTAGCGGTCCCGCGCTGGATCGGGTGTAGGGTCGGACCTTGGTCCGACCTCGCGCACAAGGTCGGCGCAAGCGCCGACCCCACATAGAAACAACCCGTTCACCCCTTCGGAGTTTTTTGGCGTTTGGCGTCTGTCGGTTGAGGCTTGAGCGCGTCGCGCTCGGTGAGCAACTGCGCCGCAATGCTCAGCGCGATTTCCCTCGGATCATTGCTGCCGAAGGGCAGACCAACCGGGCAATGAAACTGCTTCGCCCGTTCGGCGGGCAGGCCGTCGGCGATCATCTCGCGGCGCAGGACCTCGGCCTTGGCTTCGCTGCCGATGACGCCGATGAAGGGGAAATTCCGCTCGGCCAGGGCGCGCTGCAGCACAGGCCGGTCGCTGGCATGGCCCTTGGTCAGGCAGAGCAGGAAGGCATTCTCCGGCATCGTGGGCACGAGTTCCTTGGGCTCGTCGGCCTGGATGAAGCGGATGTTGGCGCTGCGGGGCAGGCGGTCGAGCCACTCGCGGCGCGGGTCCACAACGGTCAGCTGGCAGTCGAGCGGCGCGAGCACGGGAACCAGCGCCTGCACGACATGACCTGCGCCAAAGATCCAAATCGGCCAAGCTGCCCCCACCCCACCCGCAGCATGCGGCTCAAAATACAACTTCACCGATCCGCCGCAGGTCATGCCGACATCGGTCTTAAGCGTCCAATTCACAAAGCGCGGCGCCGAGGCGCCGGCTGCCAGCATTTCCTGCGCGAGCGTCAACGCCCTGGCCTCGACCTTGCCGCCGCCGACGGTGCCGGCGTGCAGGCCGGCAGCGGTCACGAGCATCTTGGCCCCGGTGTCCTGCGGTGTGCTGCCCAGCGCCTCGACGAGCACCACCAAAACGAAACCCTGTCCTTCGCGCTGGAGCGCGGTCAGTTGTTCGTAGAGGGAAGGCTGGCTCATGGGCGCGACGACGTGAGCAGGCAACGTGCCCGGCCGGCCCCGCTGCGGCAAGGGTGAAGCCAGACGTTCGCGAACGAGGGGCTGATCTGCCTTGCCGCTCGCTCGCCGAGCAGCCCGCGCTTAATCCGCAGGCGAAAGCGTGGCCAGGGGACGACCACTTTGTCGCTGCGCGCCAAAGCGGCTACACTTAAATCTTAACCGCGCTAGCTAAGCCAGCGCCAGACGGTCGCCACGGCGAAGGTCACGAGGAAGCCAAGCGCGAGGGGCAGCAGCGTAGCCAGGGCGGTCCAGCGCTTGCAGCCGGTTTCCTTGTAGATCGTGTAGATCGTGGTGCTGCACGGGTTGTGGAGCAGGCTGAAGAGCATGAGATTCACGCCCGTCAGCACGGTCCATCCGCCGGCGGTGAGCACGGCCTTCACGTCGGCGTCGGAATCCAGCTCGAACATGACGCCCGCGCCCTCGCCCACCCCGGCCATCCGCGTCACCAGCACCGTGAGCATGAGGATGGTCGGGACGATGATCTCGTTGGCCGGGATGGCCACGATGTAGGCGAGCAGGATGACACCGTTGAGCCCGAGCGCCAGGCCAAGCGGGTCGAGGCCGTGGATCACGTGCTCGGCCACGCTCACACCGCCGATCTGCACGTTGGCGGTCAGCCAGATCACGGCGCCGGCGGGTGCGGCGAACACGATGGCGCGCCACAGCACGAGCAAGGTGCGGTCGATGAGCGAGGTGTAGAGCGTCTGCCAGAAGCGCGGCGGCCGGTAGGGCGGCAGCTCGAGGTTGAAGGTGGAGACCTCCCCCTTCAGGACGGTGCGCGACAGCGCCCAGGCGGTGAGAAAGGTGAACGAAACGCCCAGCAGCGCCACGCCGACCACCGCGCCCGCCGAGACGATCCCCGCGAGCTGCGAGGGTACGAGCGAGCCGAGGAAGAGCGATGCGATCAGGATCTGCGTCGGCCAGCGGCCGTTGCAGAGGGCAAAGTTGTTGGTGATGATCGCAATCAGGCGCTCGCGCGGACTGTCGATGATGCGCGTGGCAACGACGCCGGCGGCGTTGCACCCGAAGCCCATCATGGTGCTCATGGCCTGCTTGCCGTGGGCGCCGGCCTTCTGGAACAGCCGGTCGAGGTTGAAGGCCACGCGCGGCAGGTAGCCGAAATCCTCAAGCAGCGTGAACATCGGGAAGAAGATCGCCATGGGCGGCAGCATCACGCTGATGACCCACGCCGTCGCGAGATAGATGCCGTCCACCAGCAAGCCGCTCAACCACCACGGCAGGCCGCCCGCGACTTCGCGGAGCCACGGGTAGATATTCCCGACCAGCAAATCGGCGAGCAAGGCCGAGGGCACGTTGGCACCGCTGACCGTGAGCCAGAACATCAGCGCGAACAGCGCGAACATCACCGGGAATCCGAGCCAGCGGCTCGTCACAATGCGATCCAGGGTGCGGTCGAAGGTCGGGCGGGCGGCGCGGCCGGGACGACTCACCGCGCGGTCGGCGATGCGGGCGGCGTCGGCGTAGATCGCTTCGACGAGATGCTCGTGCACGTCGCCGGCAATGCCTTCGCGGAGACGGCGGGCCTCCAGCAGGATGCGTTCGGGCGGAGTGACGGAGGTTGGCGTGGAGGCGGACATGGCTCAGGTCGGTTGCGCCGCGGCCGGGCGGCCGAGGTTTTCAATGTCGCCGCGGCGCAAGGCCTCGGCGATCTGGTCATCGCCGCCCAGCAGACGCATGGCGACCCAGCGGGGATTGGGCAAACCGGGATAGGCGGTCTCGAGTTGCCGGCAAAGCTGGTTGAGCGGATGTTTCAGCGCCGCCGGTTCGGAACTCATGCGGTGCGGACGCGACACGCTCGTGGCGACGGCCATGTCGTGGATCGCCTGCAGCAGTTCCGGCAACCCTTCGCCGCCACGCGCTGCGGTGGGGATGACGGGCACGCCCAGGTCTCGGGCCAGCTGGCGGTCGTCCACGGTGACGCCGTGGCGGCGCGCCTCGTCCATCAGGTTGAGACAGAGCACGGCCCGGTCGGTGATCTCGAGCACCTGCAGCACGAGGTTGAGGTTGCGCTCCAGGCGCGTGGCGTCGGCCACGACCACGGTCACGTCGGGCTGGCCGAACAGGATGAAGTTGCGCGCCACCTCCTCGTCGGGGCTGGTGGAGAGCAGCGAGTAGGTGCCGGGCAGGTCCACGAGCTTGAAGCGTTTGCCCGTATAGTCGAAGCCGCCCTCGGCGCGCGCGACGGTCTTGCCAGGCCAGTTGCCCGTGTGCTGGCGCAATCCGGTCAGGGCATTGAAAACGGTGCTCTTGCCCGTGTTGGGATTGCCGGCGAGGGCAACGACGTAGTCCCAGCGGTCCATCGAGACGCCGAGCTTCTTGAGGCTCGCCGCGCGGTAAACGGAGCAGCTGGCGCAGGCCTCGTTGGGCGCGGCCGGTGCGGGGGATGGAGGAACGACCGGGCTCATGCGGCCTCCTCCCGCGGCAGAGTGATGCGGATGAGCGCGGCCTGTTGACGCCGGAGCGCTACGACCGAGCCGCGCACGCGGTAAGCCGTCGGATCGCCGACGGGGCTGACCAGTTCGACGCGAACCACCGTGCCGGGCACGAAGCCGAGATCCAACAGCCGCCGCCGGGCAGCGCCGCGGCAGGCGGGAGATAGCCCGAGCACGGCGGCGGTCTGCCCGGTTCGCAGTTCACTGAGGGCGGAGTCAAATTCGCCGGCGACCTCCGGGCGCAGCGCCACGGCCACGTTGCTGGCCTGGACGGTGTTCAGGCGAAGCCGCTGGCGGTCAGCCGTGAGGAGATCAAGATGGTCGCGGGTGCGGTGCTCGACACGGGCCTGCAGGCCGGGACGCAGCCCCAAGGCCAGCAATTGCCGGTAAAGGATCTCGGGCTCGTCTTCCAGGTGCACGACTTCGAACCAGCCGCCGGGCTCCACTTCCGTGAGCAACTGGCCGGAATCAGCCGCCACCTCGCCGTCACGCGCCGGAATGGAATCGCCATGGGGATCAAGCAGCGGATGCCCCAGCTTGGCCGCGAGGCGATCGGTCTCCTCGCGCGTCAGCAGGTGCTCCTGCCGCTCGGCGTGGCGGTGCCAGTCGGTCTCGGCCACGCCGGTCTGGTCGGCGAGAAAACTTTCCCACAGCCGGTGGGCGCGCACGACATGCCGCGCGAGTTCGCGGCCGGCGGGTTGCAGCCGCGGTGCGCCCTTCTCGAACGAGAGCAGTCCGCCCTTCTCCAACTCGGCCAGCAACGCGGCGGCCGCATCCTCCCCGAGGCGCAGGGCCCCGGCCACGCTGGTCACGGAGCAGGTCCGGCCGTTCACCTCCGCCTTGAGGATGTGTTTCAACGCATCCTCCTGCCGGGCGCGCGCCGCCAGTTTGCGACCCGCCAGCCAGCGGGCCGCCAGCCCTTTTCCTGGCCAGAAAAGGGTCAGCGCCAGAATCGCCAGCAGCACGATGATAAGGAGGTCTTTCATGTCAGAAGCCGAAATTGAAGCGGATGACGTGGTTCCAGTCGGCCGCGCCGCGGGAGAGGCCCTTGTAAACGGCGAAGTCCCACCAGGTGTTTTCGGAGACCGCGAGGGTCACGCCGGCGCCCATGACGCCCTCGCTGGCCGAGGCCCCGGACGATTTGCCCAGCGCCACCTCGCCATAAAGCCCCACCGCCTTGGTCAGCGACCGAGTCAGCGACGCCGAAGCATACCAATACGTATCGTAGCCATCGTCATTGTCGTTTCGCAGAAAATCCAGCTCGGCCATGATGTCACAGTGGAAGCCACCGGCCAGATTGGTGGACCACGGAACGATGAAGCCGCCCTCGAGCGCGTCGTTGCCCACGCCGCCCGAGTTGGTCGGGATCTTCACGTAGGGCAGCAGCGCGATCATCGTGCCCGACTCGGGGTTGTCGTAGAAACGGTATTTGGTGCGCACGTAGAGATCACCGATGCCGCTGTTGCGCTCGGTGAACCCGCCCGACTCGAACTTCTGGCTGATGAAGAGTTCAGCTCCAACCTGCACGTCCCAGTTTTCGGTCAGGCCCGTGGAGACAAATACTGAACCGGCGCCCACGGCCGTGTATTTTCCGCCTCCCTCCTTGTCGAGGGTCAGCGAAAGCGCGTCCATCTCGATCAGAAAGCTGCCCGGCGCCACGGTCGCGGGATGCTCCGTGATCTGGGCCCCGGCCCAACCGGCGGCCAACAGCAGCGAGGCGAGGACGAGCGAATGGCGTAGAGCGCGATACATAATGTAGCCTTAGCTACACTTTGAACTCGACTTGTCAAGCCCCCGGCCGCATGCCTCCCTCATCCCTGTGAAAAAAGCCGTCCGCGCCCCCCGGAAATCCGTCCGCCCCTCCGCCCTGCAGGCCGAGTCCCTGCAGCAGACGCGGCGCGAACACGCCTCCGAGACCGCCGAGGACTACGTCGAGGCCATCGCCGATCTGACCGCCGCCCACGGCGAGGCCCGCGTGGTGGACCTCGCCCGCCGGCTCGGCGTGACGCACGTCACGGTCAACCGCACCCTCGCCCGCCTCCAGCGTGAGGGCTACGTGAACGTCCAGCCGTATCGCGCCATTTTCTTGTCCGACAGCGGCCGCACGCTCGCCGAGGAGTGCCAGCACCGCCACGGCATCGTGGTCGCCTTTCTGCGCTCGCTCGGCATCCCCGAGAAAACCGCCGAGATCGACGCCGAGGGCATCGAGCACCACGTCAGCCCGGCCACGCTGGCGGCCTTTGCGAAGCACTTGGGACGCTGAACCGCGCCGCGACGGCGTGTGGGCGAGGCATGATTCGTCTCGCGACCAGTCGGCGGGCGTGGCTGATTTCCGGCATGCACCCCGTCCGCACCCTCTTCTGCGGTCTGTCCCTGTTCCTGTTCTCCGCGGCCGGCCTTGCGGCCCCGCTCCTGCCCATCCGGGTCCACTCCGGCGGCCATCATCTCGAAACCACCGACGGCCGGCCGTTCTTCTGGCTCGGGGACACGGCCTGGTCGCTGCTTCACGCCACCGACCGGGATGAATGCAGCTATTACCTCCGCACCCGGGCGGACCAAGGTTACACGGTGATCCAGGTCAACGTGCTCGCGGAAATGGATGGCGTGCGTCGTCCCACGGCACTCGGCCTGAAACCGTTTCACAACCTCGACGCCGCGCGCCCGGTTGACGCCTACTTCGACCGCTTCGTCGAATTGGTGGACGAGGCCGCGGCGCGCGGGCTTTATGTGGCGGTGCTTCCCGCCTGGGGTGACAAGCTCACGGCGCCTTGGGGCGAAGGCCCCCGGCTCTTCGATCTCACCAACCTGCCGGTCGTCCGCGCCTACGGCCGCTACCTGGGGACCAAATTGCGGGGCCGCACCAACGTCATCTGGATGCTGGGCGGCGACCGTCCCGCCCTGCTCGACCCCGCCCGCCCCAACGAATACCCCTCTTCGGCCGGCATCGCCGCCGGCTTCCCGCCGGACCACGACTGGCGGCCGGTCTGGCGCGAGATGCTCGCCGGCCTCAACGAAGGCTACGGCGCCAAGGCACTGACGCTCTACCATCCGCCCGGCGGCCATTCCAGCACCTCGTTCATGCTCTCCGGCGAGTCCTGGCTGGATGTCCATGCCTGGCAGAGCGGGCACGGCGGCGGGCGAGACGTGCCCGTCTGGGAGTCCATCGCGAGTGATTATGCGCGCAACCCGCCCAAGCCCGTGCTCGATCTGGAGCCGAACTACGAGGACCACCCGGTGAGCCCGTGGCCGGTCTGGGATCCGGCCAACGGGTATTTCCGCGATCATGACGTTCGCAAGCAGTGCTTCCGCTCGGTTTTCGCCGGCGCGGCGGGCGTCACCTACGGCCACCATGCGGTGTGGCAATTTGCCGGCCAGCGCAACGCCCCGGTCAATTTCGCCGACCGCGATTGGGTTGATGCCCTGCACCGCCCGGGCGCCCGGCAGATGATCCACCTGCGGCGTCTCATCGAATCACGCCCCTTCTTCAACCGGGTGCCCGATCCCTTGCTGGTGGCGGCGCCCGGCCGTGATCGCTCGCGCCACCTCGTCGCCTGCCGCGAGGCCGAGGGCAGCTACGCGTTCGTGTATTTTCCGGAAAGCGAGCAGACGGCCATCGTTGACCTCAGCCGGCTGAAACCGGGCACATTCCGCGTGCGCTGGTATGACCCCCGCACCGGGGCATCCCGGGATGCCGGCACGATTTCCGGACCGGGACCGCGCGAACTGCGGAGCCCGGCAAACGGCCCGGACTGGGTGCTCGTGCTGGACCATACCGGCGCCGGCTACCCGGCCCCCGGCATGTAACCCGGGCTCCGCCCACAACCGGCGCGCAGCGCCCGCCAATTTACGAACGGTCTTGCGGCTTTACCCGACGAAGCGGGTGGCTAGCCTGTAGCCGTAACCAACCCCAGTGACCGGCGCGACCCGCCCGGGCCGGGCCGGCCTCCAACCCAGGAGACCACGATCATGAACGGCACCCGTCCTGCGGACATCCGCAATTTCGCCATCGTGGGCCACGCCAGCTGCGGCAAGACGACCCTCGCAGAAGCCATGCTTCTCTGCGGCGGCGCCATCAACCGCCTCGGCTCCGTGGCCCAAGGAACAACGGTCTCCGACTATCACGTCGGAGAACAAGCGCGTCACATCTCCATCCACGGGACGCCGCTCAACTGCGAATGGCAGGGGCGGCGTCTCAATTTTATCGACACCCCCGGTTACCTCGACTTCTCGGGCGAGGCCATCAACGCCCTGCGCGTGGCCGACTTCGCCCTCGTCGTGATCCACGCCGGCCACGGTATCGGCGTGGGCACCGACCTCATGTGGGAACAGGCCGGCGCCGTCGGCATCCCGCGGATGATTGTCGTCACCGGCTTCGACAAGGAGAAATACGATTTCGACACGCTGCTGGAGGAAGTGCGCGACCACTTCGGCCAGGGCGTCTTCCCGCTGGCCCTCCCGCTCGACTCCGGTCCGGGCTTCCACCGCGTGCTCGACGTCATGCGCAGCGAGGTCTGCAGCTATGCCGCCGACCGCTCCGGAAAATACACCGAGGAGCCCGCCGCCGGCCCCGAGAAGGCCCGCGTGGACGCCCTGCACAAGGAGCTCATCGAGCACATCGCCGAGAGCGATGACACGCTGCTCCAAAAATATTTCGACGAGGGCGGACTCTCCGAGGAAGTCCTGCGCACCGGCATCCACCCGGCGCTCCAGAACCAGGTGTTCATCCCCCTCCTGTGCGTTTCGGGCGAGACCAACGTCGGCGTGGCCCGGCTGATGGACTTCATCGCCAAATACGGTTCCTCCCCCGACGACCGGCAGACCATCGGCGCCATTGCCACGGCCACGGGCTCGCCCGTCCTCGTGCGCCTCGACGGCGGCGAACCGGTCGCCTACGTCTTCAAGACCCTGACCGATCCGCAGACCGGCGACCTGTCCATTTTCCGCGTCTATTCCGGCACGGTCAAATCCGGCATGGAGATGCACAACAGCGAGCGGCGTGTGGCCGAGCGCATCGGGCCGCTCTACCGGCTCAACGGCAAGAACCGCACCCCCGTCGAGGCGCTGCACGCCGGCGACATGGGCGCCGCCATCAAGCTCCGCGACACCCACACGGGCAACACGCTGTGCGACGCGCGGCACGCCGTCGCACTGCCCAAGCTCACCTACCCCACGCCCTACACCCATGCGGCGCTCAAGCTCAACGCGCCCGGCGACGAGGAGCGCCTCGCCGCCGGCCTCGCCGCCTTGCACGAGGAGGATCCGGCCTTCAGTTACCATACCGACGCCGAGCTTCACCAGTTCATCATCTCGGCGCAGGGCGAGCTACATCTCGAAGTCCTCTTCGAGCGCCTGAAGCGGCGCTACAAGGTGGACGTGTCGCTCGAGCCGCCGAAGATCCGCTACCGCGAGACCATCCGCGGCAAAGGCGAAGCCCGCTACCGCCACAAGAAGCAGACCGGCGGCGCCGGCCAGTTTGCCGAGGTCTGGCTGCGCATCGAGCCCGGCCCGCGCGACACCGGCCTGAAATTCGCCGAATCGCTGGTCGGCCAGGACGTGGACCGAGTGTTTGTGCCCTCCGTCGAAAAGGGCGTGAAGACCTGCGCCGGCGAAGGCGCCCACGCCGGCTACCGCATGACGGACGTAAAGGTGGAGTTTTACGGTGGCAAAATGCACCCGGTGGACTCCAAGGACATCGCCTTCCAGATCGCCGGCTACTTTGCCTTCCGCGAGGCCTTCGCCTCCGCGCAGCCGGTGTTGCTGGAGCCGATCCACGAGCTGGAAATCCGCGTGCCCGAGGAATTCGTCGGCCGCGTGGTCGGCGACCTTTCCGGTCGACGCGGCCGCATTCTCGGCATGGACGTGGCCGGCCGCCTCCAGGTCATCAAGGCGCAGGTCCCGGCCGCGCAGCTCTACCACTACGGCACCGTGCTGCGCTCCCTCACCGGCGGCCGCGGCCTCCACAGCGAAAAATTCGCCCACTACGAGGAGATGCCCGCCGACCAGGAGAAAAAACTCGTCGAGGAATACCAGCGTGCCCGCGCCGCCGGCACCGCGAACCACAATCACACCCATTGACACCCCGGCTTAAGGGAGGGGCTCGCGTCCCGGCGAACCGGTCTGCAGAGACGCGGAGCCTCCACCGCAGCATGGCGGGGTTCGGGGACCCGTCCTAAATCTTTAGCAACGATTCCCGGCCGATTCCCCGAACGCTCGTGCAACCCGCCAGCCCGAGCGTCAGGTCGAACTCGGCGAGCACGTTGGCGATGACCTCTTCCACCCCCCGCTGGCCAGCGAGTGCCAGACCGTAAACATAGGGACGCCCGAGGCAGACGGCGGTGGCGCCGAGTGCAAGGGCCTTGAAGACATCCGCGCCACCGCGCACGCCGCTGTCGAAAAGGACGGGGATCCTGCCATGTACCGCCTCGACGACGGCCGGCAAGGCGTCGAGCGACGCGATCGCGCCGTCGATCTGGCGCCCGCCGTGGTTGGAGACGATCAGTCCATCCAGCCCGAGTTCGACAGCTTTGCGGGCGTCGTCGGGATGGAGCACGCCCTTGAGCAGGACCGGGAGCTTCGTGTGCGCGCGCAGGAATTTCAGGTCGTCCCACTGCAGCGACGGCCGGGAGTAGGTCGTCAGGAACCGCTGCACCGCCGCCCGTGGCTCGCCGGAGGACAGGTTCTTGAGCAATCCGCCGGGGAAGTTGGCCTTCTGCTCCAGCGCCGTGGCGATGGTCTGAAGGTTGAGCGGCGGTTTTATCTCCGGGGCGGAACGCGCTGACCCCGGCGCGTGTTCCTTCAATTCCTTCCGAAACACCGGGTCGCTCGTGTATTGGGCGATCCCCTGCCCCTGGATGAACGGCAGCGACCCAAGGTCGAGGTCGCGCGGACGCCAGCCGAGCATCGTCGTGTCGAGCGTCAACACGATGGCATCGCAACCGCAGGCCTCGGCGCGCTTCACGAAGGAAGCCACGAGATCATTGGACCGGCTCCAGTAGAGCTGGAACCAGCGGGGCGCATCGCCCATGGCTGCTGCCACCTGCTCCATCGGGAATGAGGCTTGGTTGGAAAAGATGAACGGCACGTCCAGCGATGCCGCGGCGCGACCCACGGCGAGATCGGCCTCGCGATGCACCATATCCAAGACGCCAATGGGCGACAAAAGCAGCGGCGCCGGCAGCCGCCGGCCAAACAACTCGACGGTGAGATCGCGCTTTTCGACATCGCGCAGCACCCGGGGCACAATGCGCCACTTCTCGAAGGCCGCCAGGTTGGCGTCCATCGTGGACTCGCGTCCGGCACCGCCGGCGATGTAGGCCCAGGCCTCGGGCGACATCCCCACCTGCGCCGCCTTTTCAAGCTCCGCCTGCGCCACCGGCACAACCGGCGACAGCCCGCCGACACCGGCTACGTAGATTTCCCGCTGCCGCTTCCGGCCGATGTCCGAGTGGGGCTGGCTCATGCCGGTGCCCAGCGAAGTGGAGAATCCGAGTCTTGTCGATGCGCGATGGCCCGGCTCCAGCCGGGTGGCGGCATTCTTCCTTACCGCAGTCCGCAATTCTGCCGCGCACGCGCCATTGTCTTCGCGGCCACGGCGCGGGCGCGGTCGGCGCCTTCGCGCAGGACCTTGTCCACGTAATCCAGGTTGGCGGCGAGTTCGGCGCGTTTGGCACGGTAGGGAGCAAAGAAGTTCCAGTAGTGCTCGAAGAGCGCCTTCTTGAGGTCGCCGTAGCCGAGGCCGCCGGCGCGGAGGCGGTTCTCGAAGTCGGCGGCAACATCGGCCGGGGCGAAGAGCTTCAGGAGCTGGACGGCGAGGTTCTTGTCGGCGTCGGGCTTGGGCTCCTGCGGCGTGCGCGAATCCATGACGATGCCCATGATCTTCTTCCGCAGCGCCTTCTCGTCGCCGAAAATCTCGATCGTGTTGCCGTAGCTCTTGGACATCTTCTGGCCGTCGAGGCCGGGGATGACGGCGAGCGTCTCGCTGATCCGCTCCTCGGGCACGACGAAGGTCTCGCCGTAGGTGTGGTTGAATTTGATCGCGATGTCGCGCGTCATCTCCAGGTGCTGCTTCTGGTCCTTGCCGACGGGCACGACGTTCGTGTCGAAGAGGAGGATGTCGGCGGCCATGAGCACCGGGTAGGCGAAGAGGCCGAAGTTGGCCTCGATGCCCTTGGCGGTCTTGTCCTTGTAGCTGTGGGCACGCTCGAGCAGGCCCATCGGCGTGAGCGAACCGATCAGCCACATGAGTTCGCAGACCTCGGGGATGTCGCTCTGCCGCCAGAAGACGGCCTTGGCCGGATCGAGGCCGCAGGCGAGCCAGTCGAGGGCGATGCCCTGCGTGAAGGCGCGGCGCTCCTTGGCGTCGGTCAGCGCCGTCATCGAGTGGTAATCGGCGATGAAGTAGTAGGCGTCGCCGCCGGCCTGCAGCTCGATGGCCGGGCGCATCGCGCCAAAATAGTTGCCGATATGAAGGGTGCCGGAGGGCGTGATGCCGGTCAAAATACGGGGCATGAGGCGAGTTACGATTTCAGATTTACGAAGGACGAATCACTGCAGGTTAATCGCCCATGTGGACGGATTGTCGTAAGAGTGAAAAGCGCGAAATGAGCAGCGGGCCCGATCGACTCGAATCGTAATTCGTAAATCGTCCCTCTTAATTCGCTCAGTCCCGGCGTGGGATCGTCGTCACAGTCTGCCGGACGCGGGCGATGGTGGCGGGGGCGAGGACGCCGCTGAAGGCCATGGACGGCATGACGAGCGCACGTGGGCCGAGCAGGGTGCCGGGATTGAGCACGCTGTTGCAGCCGACCTCGGCCTTGTCGCCCAGAATGGCGCCAAACTTCCTCAAACCGGTGCCGACCACGCCGGAGGGCAACCGGACGGTGACCTCGCCCTGGTCGAGGCGGAGGTTGGAGCAGATGGCGCCGGCCCCGAGGTGGGCGCCGTTGCCGAGGATGGAGTCACCCACGTAATTGAAATGCGGCACCTGCACCCCGTCCATCAGGAGGCAGTTCTTGAATTCGCTGGAGTTGCCCAGCACGCAACCCTCGCCGGCGATGACGTTGCCCCGGATGAAGGCGCCGGGGCGGATGTCGGTCTTGGCGCCGATCCAAGCCGGGCCTTGGATGACCGCAAAGGCGGGCAGCTTGACCGTGGGGTGGAGCCAGACTTTGCCTTCGATCTGCACCCCGGCCGGGATTTTCAGCTCCAAGGGTCCAAATGTCTCAGCATTCAGGGCGGCGGCGATCTGCTTGAGCCAATCCCAAGGGGCGGCCGTGGCGGGAAAATGCGCGGCAAACCGGGTCAAAGACGGGGGTAACGCGAAAAAATCCGAAGCTTTCACGCCGCCCTTGATACCGAAAAACCCGCTGGAAACCAGCGGTTTTTGAAAGTCAGCACCCCTGCCCGGCTCCAAAACGCAGGAAGGCCGCCGGGGTTTATTCCGGCGGCCTTCTTGAAATGGAGCGGGCGAAGAGACTCGAACTCTCGACGTCCACCTTGGCAAGGTGGTGCTCTACCAACTGAGCTACACCCGCGAGAGAGAGGCGGAGTATTCGTCCCGATTTTCACCCGTCAACTAGAAATCTTAAAATATTCCGCTGCCCCTCGAAAATATTTCCAGCTTCCCCCGAAGGATTTGCGCTGCTCATGTAGCGGCCGCCCATGTCCGTCCCAACCGCCTCCCCTCTCCGGCACCAGCCGGCCTTCACGGCCGAGACGCCGGCCCCTGCCCGGTTGGCCGCCTGCCGGACCTACCTGGATACGGAGGGTGAGCGCATCCGCCAGCTGCACCAGGCTGGCGCCCCCGGCCGGAAGGTCGCCAGCGCGCTGGCGGACCGGATGGACGGGCTGCTCGTGCCGCTTTTCACGACCGCGATCGCAGGCTGGCGCAAACAGCAGGGCGAACCGCCGGTGCCGGTCTGCCTCGTCGCCTTGGGCGGTTACGGCCGCGCGGAGCTCAACCCGCTCAGCGACGTGGATGTGATGTTCCTCTACCCCGAGGTCCGGAAGACCCCGGAACTGGCCAAGTTTCAGGAACACCTCTCCAACGCCATCCTTTACCCGCTCTGGGACCTGAAGCTGAAGATCGGTCACTCCACGCGCACCCTGCCCGAGGTGTTCGCCGAGGCGGCCAAGGAAATCAAAACCAAGACCGCGTTGCTGGAATCCCGTTTCCTGGCGGGCACGGCGACACTCTACGATAACTTCGCCGACGCCTACCGGAAGCACTACCTGCAAAGCGACCCCAAGGCCTACATCGTGGCCCGGCTCGCGGACCAGAACAGCCGGCGCGCCCAGCACGGCGACACGGTTTTCCTGCAGGAGCCCGACATCAAGAACGGCGTGGGCGGCCTGCGCGACTACCAGAACACGCTCTGGATGTCGCGGGTGCGCCTCGGCATCACGCGCATGGAGGAACTGGCCCAGCAGAACTATCTCCAGCCCGCCGAACTCCGCGAAATGGAGGACGGCTACGACTTCCTGCTCCGCGTGCGCCATGAACTGCACTTCATGAGCAAGCACCCGACCGACGTGCTCAACCTCGACACCCAGCCCCGGCTCGCGGCCAACCTCGGCTACCCGCAGGCCGACCTGCTGGAACGCGTCGAGGCCTTCATGCAGGACTACTACCGGCACGCGCAGGCGATTTTCCGGGTGTCACGCACCGTCGAACAGCGGCTGGCGCTGGGCGTTTCCGCGGGGCCGGGCCTGGTCGGTTCGCTGAAGAACCTGATGCTCGCCCGCCGCACGGAACGCACCAAACGCATCGACGGGTTCCTCATCCGCGGCAGCGAGCTCGCCTACGAGAACCGCAACATCTTCCAGGAAGACCCGGTCCGCCTGATCCGGGTGTTCCGCCACTGCCAGCAGCTCGGCTGCACGCCCGACCTCGACCTCGCCTCGCTCATCCGCGGCTCGGGCCAGCTGATCACCCAGCAGGTCATCGAGTCGCCTGACGCCAACCTCAGCTTCCTCACCATCCTGGAGGAGACCGGCCAGGTTTACCCCTCCCTGTCGCTGATGCACGAACTGGGGGTGCTGGGGCGCTTCCTGCCGGAGTTCGCGCCGCTGATCTGCCTCGTGCAGCACGAGTATTATCACCGTTACACGGCGGACATCCACACCCTGAGCACCATCCGGGAGCTGGACAACATCTTCACCTCCGCCGATCCGCGGGCCCAACGCTACCGCGAGGTGCTGCACCAGACGGTCAAACCCAACCTGCTCTACCTGATCCTGCTCCTGCACGACATCGGCAAGAGCGAGGGCATCCAGGGCCACGCCGACACGGGCGTCACGGTCGCCGCCCCGGTGCTCAAGCGCCTGGGGATCCCCAAGGACATCCGCAAGACCGTCAATTTCGTCATCAAAAATCACCTCATCATGGCACGCTTTTGGCAGAAGCATGACCTGGATGATCCCAAATCTTCAGCCGCATTTGCCTCGCACGTCGGAGACGCCGACCTGCTGCGCTACCTCTACGTCCACACGTATTGCGACGCGAACGGCACCTCGGCCAGTCTCTGGAACAGCTACAAGGACTCGCTGCACCGCCGCCTCTTCGACACGACGCTGGAGCGCCTCGCCCTCGGCGAGAAGGTCGAAACCCGACTCCAGGAGCGCAAGGAAATGATCCGGCAGACCCTCATTGCGCAGACGATCCCGGGCATCAGCACCGACGAGATCACCGCCCATTTCAATCTGCTGCCCGAGCGCTATTTCATCCAGACGGACGAGACGGAGATCACCCTCCACATCCAGATGGTGAACCGCCTGCTCCACACGATCTCGACCGCCGACTCGCTCAATCCGCTGCGCCCGGTCATCGAGTGGAAGGACGACCTCAACCGCAGCTACACCACCGTGCATGTGGTGACGTGGGACCGCGCCGGCCTGTTCTACAAGCTGGCCGGGGCCTTCAGCGTCGCCGGCCTCAGCATCCTTTCGGCGCGCATCACGACCCGCGCCGACCACATCGCGATCGACACCTTCCACGTCGTCGAGCCCGGCCGGGGCATCGTGCAAAACCAGAAGGCGATGGAGAGTTTTGCCCAGACGGTGGACGACGCGCTGGTGAGCGAAAAGGACCTGCTCCCCGACATCAATGCGCAGGCCGCGAAGCTCGCGCACGCCAACCGCTACAAGGCCGGCACCTCCGAGCTGCCCGCCACCTTCCCGCCCACCGTCGAGGTCTATCACGAGCTTTCGCTCAAACGCATCATCGTCGAGATCCAGGCCCACGACAAAATCGGCCTGCTCTACCAGCTCGTGAAGACAATCTCCGACCACGGCTTCGACATCACCTTCGCCCGCATCAACACCGAGCGCAGCATCGCCCTCGACACCTTCTACATCGAACCGGACAAGCCCGACACGCCGGTGGAGGAAGCCGGGCTGCTCCACCTCCGCGATGCCCTGCGGGCGGTTATCACTCCGGGGCGGACCGAGACTTCCGGGTAAAGGAATTACCGATCGCTGGTTGCGCATTGCCCGCGGGGTCCACTAGGTTTGCCGGGAAATCCGCCATGGCCGAATTCGACCCCCAGTCCGCCCCCGCCAAACGGCAGTCCGATGCGGCGGCCCATCACGCCCTGGCCTCGCTGGCTGTCACCGCCCCCAACGCCATCTCCGCCCAGGAAGGGGTGCTCGCCGCGATCATGTCGGCTTTCCCCGCCGACAGCGGCTCCCTCTCCCTGCTGACCCCGGAAAGCGCCAGCCTCGAGATCTGCGCGCAGCAGGGCCTGCCGCCCGAGACCGGCGAATTCGCGCTGCGCCCGGGCCAGGGCATCACCGGCTGGGTCGCGCTGCACGCGCGTCCGTTGCTCGTCGCCGACGTGAGTCACGAACCCCGCTACATTGCGGCCCGGCGTGGTGTCTGCAGCGAGATGGCCGCCCCCATCATCGTCGAGGGCCAGGTGGTGGGCGTCGTCAACCTCGATGCCGACCAGCCGGGTGCGTTCAATTCCACCGACCTGGACCGGCTCCAGTCGTTTGCCGACGAGGCCGGGCGCGTGCTGAACCGTCTCTGGCAGTTCGACCGGATGCGCGCCAACTCCACCCAGCTCACGACCCTCGTGGAACTGGGCCATGCGCTCGTGGCCCAGCTCGCGCCGGAGGAGCTGCTCAACACGATCACCGACAGCGCCCGCGCCCTCTTCAACGCCCGGCTCAGCCTGCTTCACGACTACGACGATGCGAGTCGCGAACTGAAGCTCCACTCCTGGTCCGCGGCCGGCGACCTCGCAGCCACCGGCCTCTCACTCCAGCAGCAGACGGTGCCGATCGACGAGGCGCTCTTCGCCTCGGCGCTCCGCACCGGCCGGGCGACGGAATACCAGCATCTCGACGGAGCGCGCTACCGCGAGGCCGCCGACCTGCCCCGCGATCCCTCGTTGTGCAGTGCGCTCGCCTCGCCGCTGATCCTCGAAGACAAACCGGCCGGCATCCTGAGCGTGTTTCATGACCACCCGCACCGGTTCAGCGACGATGAGAAACGCCTGTTCACCGCGCTCGCCAACTTCGCCACGGTGGCCCTGCACAACGCCCGGCTCTACTCGCGCGTCTTCCACTCCGAGGAAGTGCTGCGCAAAAACGAGACCTTGACCACCCTCGGCCTGCTCGCCGCCGAGATCGCCCATGAGATCCGCAATCCGCTCACGGTGATCAAGCTCCTGCACGGGCCGCTCGGCGCCGACTTCGCCCCCGCCGACCCGCGGCGCAAGGACCTGCAGATCATCACGGAGAAAATCGAGCAGCTCGAGGGCCTCGTCACCCGCGTGCTCTCCTTTGCCCGCGCCCCGGCCAGCCTGCACTCGCGGTGGTCGCTCGACGAAATCCTGAGCGACACCAACCACCTGTTGCGCGCCAAGCTCGCCCAGGCCGGCGTCGAGCTGCACTACACGCCGCCCGCCGGGGCCGTCGCGGTGGACGTCAACAAGGGCCAGATCCAGCAGGTCTTTCTGAATCTTGCCCTGAACGCCTTCCACGCCATGCCGCAGGGCGGCGAGCTGCGCATCACCTGCGCGACGGAAGGCGCCAACGTGCTCATTGACGTAAGCGACACCGGCGGCGGCATTCCGCCCGAGGTTCAGCCGCGCATCTTCGAGTCCTTCCTCTCGACGCGCGCCGGCGGCACCGGCCTCGGCCTCACCATCGCGCTGCGGATCGTCAAGGACCACCACGGTTCGCTCCAGTTGCGGAGCACCGGTCCGCGTGGCACGACGATGCGCGTGACCCTGCCGATCGCCCAAGGCTGAGTTATCGGCTTTGCTGCCGGGACCGGTCTTCCTCGCTCAGGCCACCGGCCTGAGCTGCAAATCCACCATCAGGTCGGTGGCGATTTTCTCCAGGTCGGCCCGGACCGCCTCGATCTTCACGCCGACCGGCACGAGCACACGGGCGCGGGCCTGGAAAAGTTCACCGCCGCCCATCGGCGCACTTACACACTCGGAGGAGAGCTCCTCGACGTTCACGCCATGCGCGGCCAGCACGCCGGTCACGGTGCGCAGGATTCCGGGGCGGTCATTGCCCACCAGTTCGAGCGACGCCACCATCCCCGCCGGGGCAACCGGACCGGCGCCGCTCTCAAGAATGATGCGAACCCCGTCGGACTCGAGGCCATGCAGGGAATGCGTCAACCCGTTCAGCTTTTCGGCCGGGACCTCGACGCGGGCGATGCCGGCAAACCGGCCGCCGAGATGGCACATGCGGCTTTCCAGCCAGTTGCCGCCGTGGTCGGCGACACACGAGGTGATCCGCTCCACCAGACCCGGCCGATCCTCGGCCATGATGGTCATCACAAGTGTCTCGATCATGCAGCAAGTCTACCCGCGCGGAACCGCCGCATGCAACCCGCTTATGCATTCGCACCCCAGGGTAATTTGGCCCGGTCGCGCCAGATCACTCCTCCAGCTCCACATTCCAGTAGGCGACATCGAGGAAGTCCTTCCACTTCTCGTGCCGGTGATTGTTGAGCACGAGACTGATGACCGGACGCCACTTCGGGCGCACGGGCTTGCGGATAAGCCGCATGTGGGCCTCGTGCGGAAGGCGGTTGGCCTTGCGGGAATTGCACTTGATGCACGAGCACACGATGTTCTCCCAGGTCGTCTTGCCGCCGTAGTGGCGCGGAATCACGTGGTCGAGGTTCAGTTCCTCGCGGGGGAAAACGTGGCCGCAATACTGGCACTTGTCGTCATCCCGCTCGAAGACGTTGTTGCGCGTGAGCTTCAGCTCCTTGCAGGGCAGCTTGTCGAAAAACGTAAGCAGGATGACCCGCGGCAGCCGCACCTTGCGGTTGATCGTGCGGACCGTCTCCAGTTCCTCAACCGGGGGATTGTAGGCCGAGAAATCGATCCAATCCATCAGCGAGAAGGTGCGGAAGTTGTCCTCCGTCTGATGGACGACCTGCGCGTGTTCGCGGGCCAGCAGGGCGAAGGCGCGACGCGCCGCGATGACATTGACCGCCTGCCAAAGGCGGTTCAGCACGAGCACCGGTTGATCCAGCACGGCTTCCATAGGCAACGGGCCTGTGTGATAGGCTCCGCCCCTATCCCTGTCAAGTCGTGCTCCGCGACGGTTTTGTGAAGTTGTTCGCTACAACCGGCCGCTGATCGGCTGAGCGCGGGTGAGGGCCGCGATGTCTCCGGCAAAGGCGGCATAGCGGGTTGCCAGTGGCAGCCGCTCGCCCAGCTCGAAATCGCCCCACTCGAACCCGGGCACGACCACGCAGCTGACCAAGGCCCAACGCCCGCCCGGCGCGAGCCGCGTGCCCTGCCAGGTGCCCGCGGTGATCACGTCCTGCAGGCGCTCCCCCGCCCCGACGTTCAGTCCGAGCCGCACGCGTTCGCCGCGTCCGTCAGGATGCAGCCGCAACGATTCCACGGCATCCCCGGCCTGGAAGCACCAGATTTCGTCCACCTTGAGCCGATGCAGGGCGGAGAATCCAGCCGGAGTGAGCAGAAAATAGATCGTGGACCAAGTGAGCCGTCCGTCGGCGCCCCGGGCGGTCGCCTCGGCCTCGCGCCGGAAGAAGCCGCCTTCCTGCGCGAGCGGCTCCAGCCGGAGCAGTGTGATGACCTGCTCCGCCGTATGCGTTTCAGGCGAAAGCCCGCCGGGATTCATGCGCCGCGGTCAGGCGCCGGTTGCCGGCACGATGCTCAGCTTCAGCGACTGGTTCTTGATGCGAATGCCGGCCAGCTTGGCCACCACCAGTTCGGCATGCTCGCAGGCCACGTCGACATGGGTGTAGTCCTCGTGGATGTCGATGGCTCCAACCGTGTTGGCCGGCAGCCGGGTGACCCCGGCGATTTTGCCGACGAGATCGGCGGGAGTCACGAGCTGCTGGCGTCCGACGTTGAAGGAAACCACCGTGAAGCCCGGCTCGCGCCCCGTGCGCGGCTTGCGGTCGTAGGTTCGTTTCTGGGCGGCAAACTTGTCGCCTGAGGGCACGGGCTTGGAAGTCTCGGTCCTGGCGGGAGGGCCCGCATCCCGGCGGGCCGGGCTCGGTTCTGCGACCCGCGGAGCCGCGGATTGGCCCCGATCCGTCGGCGCCTCGTTGGCCGCGATGTGCTCCGCCCGCACCTTCGCCGTCTTTTTCACCGGCTCGGCCGTGTCCCCACCCATCAGGTGAATCAGCGCCGAGGCGATGTCCGTGCTCGTGTAGCCCATCTCCAGCAGGCGATCCACCATCTGGTCGTGTGACTTGAACTTCTTCTCCTCCAGCGTGGCGCGGAGTTTCTCGAAGAACACGTTGCCCTTGGCCTCCTCGACCTCGTCGAGCGAGGGCACGCGCTCGCGACGGATCTTCAGCCGGGCGTAGTGCACCATGCCCTGCAGCTTGTAGATCTCGCGGCCTGACACGAAGGTAAAGGCCATGCCGGTCTTGCCCGCGCGGCCGGTGCGACCGATGCGGTGCGTGTAGTCCTCGGCGTCGTTGGGCAGGTCGAAATTGAACACGACCTCGAGGTCGTCCACGTCGAGCCCGCGCGCCGCCACGTCGGTCGCGATCAGAAACTCGAAGCCGCGGCGGCGGAACTTGTCCATCACGCGCGTGCGCTGCGCCTGCGTGATGTCGCCGTGGAGCCGATCCACCGAGTAGCCGCGGGCGTGCAGGTGCTCATCGAGTTCGTCCACCATGATCTTCGTGCTGCAAAAGATGATGCCGAAGCGGAAGTCGTGCAGGTCGATCAGGCGCGTGAGCACCTCGATCTTCGAACGGCGGTCCACCTCGAAGTAGATCTGCTCCACCTTGGGTGCGTTTTGCGCATGGGCCTCGATCTTCACCCACTCCGGGTCGCGGGTGTAGCGCTTGATCAGCTCCTGGATGCCGCGCGGCATCGTCGCGGAGAAGAAAAGGCACTGCCGCGTCTCGGGCACGGCCGAGAGAATGCGCTCGATATCGTCGCGAAAACCCATGTCGAGCATGCGGTCGGCCTCGTCGAGCACGACAACCTTGAGCGTGTCGAGACGGAGCGTGCCGCGCTCCATGTGATCCATCACGCGGCCGGGCGTGCCGATGACAACCTGCGCGCCGGCCGCCAGGGCGCGGAACTGCCGCTCATAGCTCTGGCCGCCATAGATCGGCACCTCCATGAGGCCGCGCTTGAACGACCCCAGCTTGCCGCACTCCTCGGCCACCTGCACCGCCAGTTCGCGCGTCGGGCAAAGCACAAGCACCTGCACCTTCTTCAACGTCACGTCCACTTTCTCGATCGCCGGGATGGCGAAGGCCGCCGTCTTGCCCGAGCCCGTGGCCGACTGGCCCACGACATCGCGTCCGGTGAGGGCATGCGGGATGACCGCGGTCTGGATGGGCGAGGCTTCCTCGAAGCCCATCTTGTCCACCGCCTTCAAAATATCGGGCGAGAGGCCCAGTTCGCTGAACGGACGTTTTTCCATGCCGGAAGAGTGACCCCGCCCCGGGAAAAAGAGAGCACAAAGTTTGATCCGGTCCCGCCGCCTTAGCGTTTTCTTAATGGCCCGGGCTCCGCTCTTAATTAGTCGGCGCGCGCGTTGTCCGGTATGCTGGACCCGCATGAATTCCGCGGATTTCACCTATCTCGCCCTCTACCTTGTCGCCCTGCTCGCCGTGACCGTCCCGCTCGGACGCTGGGTGGCCGCCGTGCTGCGCGGCGAACCGCTCCCGGGTTTGCGCTGGTGCACACCGCTCGAACGGAGCCTCTACCGCCTCGCCGGCGTGGACGCCCAGGCCGACATGACCTGGCGCAGCTACGCCGTCGCCCTCGTGATTTTCAACCTGCTCGGCGGCGCCGTGATCCTCGCGCTCCAACTCGCGCAAGCCCGCCTGCCGCTCAATCCGCAAAATTTCGGACCGGTGCCGTTGGGCGTGGCCGTCAATACCGCCGTCTCGTTCCTGACCAACACCAACTGGCAGGCCTACTCGGGCGAGGCTTCGCTCAGCTACCTGACGCAGATGGCCGGCCTCGGCGTGCAGAATTTCCTCAGCGCCGCCACCGGTCTGGCCGTGATGGCCGCACTGGCCCGCGGCCTGAGCCGCAAGGCGGCCGCCGGTCTCGGCAACTTCTGGACCGACGTCGTGCGCTCCACGATTTACGTGCTGCTGCCCCTGTCCTTTGTTCTCGCCGTGGTCTTGGTTTCCGAGGGCGTCGTCCAGTCGTTCGCCGCCTATCCTTTCGCCACGACGCTTGCCGGCCAGGAGCAGGTCATTCCGCTCGGCCCGGCGGCCTCGCAGGTCGCCATCAAACAGCTCGGCACCAACGGCGGCGGCTTTTTCGGCCTGAACTCCGCCCACCCTTTCGAGAATCCGACCCCGCTCTCCAATTTCCTGCAAATGCTGGCCCTCCTGGCCCTGCCTGCGGCCTGCGTGTATGCCTACGGCCTGCTGGTCGGTGCGCGCCGCCACGCGTGGGTGGTATATGGCGTGATGACCGCCTTCTTCGTCGGCGCGCTCGGCCTGTCGCTGTGGAGCGAATACGCCGCCCCGGGTTCCGCCGCGCTCGCGCTGGAGGGCAAGGAAGTGCGCTTCGGCATCACGCCCTCGGTGCTCTGGGCCAACGCGACCACCGCCGCCTCCAACGGCTCGGTCAACGCCATGCACTCGTCGCTCTCGCCGCTGGCCGGCGGCCTTGCGCTGTTCAACATGCTGCTTGGCGAAATCATCTTCGGCGGTGTCGGCTCCGGCCTCTACGGCATGGTGATGCTGATCGTCCTGACGGTTTTTCTCGCCGGCCTGATGGTTGGCCGCACGCCCGAGTATCTCGGCAAGAAGATCGAGGCCTTCGAGGTGCGGATGGCCGCCCTCGCGGTGCTGCTGCCCTGCGCGGGCGTGCTGCTGGGCTGTGCCGTGTCGTTCGCCACCGAAGCCGGCCGCGCGGCTGTCGGCAATGCCGGCCCCCATGCCCTGACGGAGATCCTCTACGCCTGGGGTTCGATGACCAACAACAACGGCTCGGCCTTCGGCAGTCTCACGGCCTCCGGCGATCTCTACACCTGGGGCGGAGCGCTCGCCATGGTGCTGGGACGCTTCGGCGTCATCATCCCTGTGCTCGCCCTCGCGGGCGGGCTGGCGGCAAAGAAAACCGTGCCCGCCTCCAGCGGCACCTTCCCGACCGACGGCCCGCTCTTTGCCGTCCTCCTTGCCGGCGTCATGCTCATCGTCGCCGCCTTGACCTATTTCCCGGCCCTGACCCTCGGACCCGTGCTCGAGCACCTTCTGCTCGCCGCCGGTCGCACGTTTTGAACCCGCCCGGCCTCATTCCCATGAAACCTTCCGCCTCCAGCTGGAACTCCTCCCTGATCCGTCGCGCCGCGCTCGACGCTTTTCGCAAGCTCGATCCGCGCGAACTCTGGCGCAACCCGGTCATCTTCGTCACAACGCTCGGTGCCGTCCTGGTCACGCTGACCGCCGTGCGCGACCTGTTCGCCGGCGTGCTTACCGGTTTCACGCTCCAGATCACGCTCTGGCTCTGGTTCACCGTGCTCTTCGCCACCTTCGCCGAGGCGCTGGCCGAGGGCCGCGGCAAGGCCCAGGCCGACTCACTCAAACGCGCCCGCGCCCAGACTTTCGCCCGGCTACTGCGCGGCGACCACGAGGAGCGCGTCGCCGCCCCCGACCTGCGCCGGGGCGACATCGTCGTGTGCGAGGCGCGCGACATCATCCCCGCCGACGGCGAGGTCATCGAGGGCATCGCCAGTGTCGACGAATCCGCCATCACCGGCGAATCGGCCCCGGTCGTCCGCGAAAGCGGCGGCGACCGCAGCGCCGTCACCGGCGGCACCCGCGTGCTTAGCGACCGCATCATCGTCCGTGTCACGGTCGAGCCCGGCGGCGGGTTCCTCGACCGCATGATCGGCCTCGTCGAGGGCGCGTCACGCCAGCGCACGCCCAACGAAATCGCCCTCGGCATCCTCCTTGTCGCGCTTACGGCGGTGTTCCTGCTCGTGGTCGCCACCCTGCCCTTCTTCGCCCGCTTCAGCGAGCAACTCGCCGGACAACCCGGCGCCGTGGACACCTCCCTGCCTGTGCTGGTCTCGCTGTTCGTCTGCCTGATCCCGACGACCATCGGCGGCTTGCTCAGCGCCATCGGCATCAGCGGCATCGACCGCCTCATCCGCCGCAACGTCATCGCCACCTCCGGCCGCGCCGTCGAGGCGGCGGGTGACATCGACGTGCTGCTGCTCGACAAGACCGGCACCATCACGCTCGGCAACCGCCAGGCCGTCGAGTTCCTGCCCGCACCGGGCATCGCCGCCGAGCGCCTGGCCTCGGCCGCCCAACTCGCCTCTCTGGCCGACGAAACCCCCGAGGGCCGCAGCATCGTTGTGCTCGCCAAGGAGAAATTCAAACTGCGTGAGAGGGAGGTCGCGGCCCCACACGCCACCTTCGTGCCCTTCGCGGCCCAAACCCGCATGAGCGGCGTGGATCTCGACGGGCGCAGCACTCGCAAGGGCGCCGCCGACAGCGTCCGTACCTGGGTGAACGCCCAGGGCGGCGTCTGGCCCGACGAGGTCGCCGCCACCGTGGAGCGCATCGCCAAAGCCGGCGGCACGCCGCTCGTCGTGGCGGAGGACCGCGCCGTGCTCGGCGTCATCTATCTCAAGGACGTTGTGAAGGGCGGCATCAAGGAGCGCTTCGCCGAGCTCCGTCGCATGGGCATCCGCACGGTGATGATCACCGGCGACAACCCGCTGACCGCCGCCGCCATCGCGGCCGAGGCCGGCGTGGATGACTTTCTCGCCCAGGCCACGCCCGAGATGAAACTCGCGCGCATCCGCCACGAACAGGCCCAGGGCCGGCTCGTGGCCATGACCGGTGACGGCACCAACGACGCCCCCGCCCTCGCCCAGGCCGACGTTGGCGTCGCCATGAATACCGGCACGCAGGCCGCGCGCGAGGCCGGCAACATGGTGGATCTCGACTCCAACCCCACCAAGCTGATCGAGATCGTCGAGATCGGCAAACAGCTGCTCATGACCCGCGGCTCGCTCACGACGTTCTCCATCGCCAACGACGTGGCGAAATACTTCGCCATCATCCCCGCGATGTTCGCGGGGCTCTACGCCGTCTCCGGCGGCGCCGGTCCGCTGGCCGCCCTCGACCTGATGGGCCTGCACTCGCCGCAGAGCGCCATCCTCAGCGCCGTCGTTTTCAACGCGCTCATCATCATCGCCCTCGTGCCGCTCGCCCTGCGCGGCGTCGCCTACCGCGCGCTGCCCGCCGCCGACCTGCTCCGGCGCAACCTGCTGGTCTATGGTGTGGGCGGACTGGTCGCGCCGTTCCTCGGCATCAAGCTCATCGACCTCGCGCTCGTCACCGCCGGTCTCGTCTGATGAGCATCGCCATGAAACCGCCCCGACAGATGCCGCGCAACCAGGTCATGTTCATGGCTGTGCTGATCCTGCTCGCCGCCCTGGTCGTGCTGCTCTGGTTCAATGATCCCGCGCATCGGCCATCCGGCAAGTCCCGCGTGGACTGGCCGCCCGTTTCACCCGCCAAACCCTGAATCACCTTCCCATGAAAACCTTCTTCTCCAGCCTGCGCCTCCTCGGCGTCCTCACGCTCCTGACCGGGCTGCTCTATCCGCTCGCCGTGTGGGCCGTCGGGCAGGCTTTCTTCCGCGATGCGGCGGAAGGCTCGCAACTCCATCGCGAGGGTCGGCTCGTCGGTTCGGCCCTGCTCGCGCAAAAGACCACCGATCCGCGCTACTTCTGGTCTCGTCCTTCCGCCGGCGACTACGCGACGGTCGCCTCCGGGGCCAGCAACCAGGCTTGGAGCAATGCCAAGCTCGCCGCCGCCATCGCCGAGCGCCGGGCCGCCCACGGCGGTGCCGCCGCCCTGCCCGCGGATCTCCTCACCGGCAGCGGCGGCGGACTCGATCCACACCTCTCGCCCGCCGCCGTCATCGCGCAAAAGGACCGGGTCGCCCAAGCGCGACACCTGAATGCGGCCCAACGGATTGCACTCAACGATCTCGTTGCGCGCCACATCGAAGGCGGACAATTTACTCCGGCTCGCGTCAACATTCTGCGCCTCAATCTCGCCCTCGACACCGCCTTCCCGTCGCCGTGACTCCCGACCCCGCCGCCGCCCGACCCGATCCCGACGCCCTGCTCGCCTCGTTGCGCGCGGCGGAGGCCCGGGCCCGGCGCGGCCACCTGAAGGTGTTTCTGGGCATGTGCCCGGGTGTGGGCAAAACCTACGCCATGCTGCGTGCCGCCCAGCAGGAACGCGCGGCGGGCACCGACGTGGTCGTCGGCCTCGTCGAAACCCACGGACGCTCCGAGACCGAGGCGCTGCTGTCCGGCCTCACCGTCCTCCCGCGCAAGGTCATCGCGCACCGTGGCACGGAACTCACCGAACTCGACCTCGAGGCCGTCCGCGCCCGTCGGCCCAGGCTCGTGCTGGTGGACGAACTCGCCCACACCAACGCCCCCGGCTCGCGCCACACCAAGCGCTGGCAGGACGTGGTCGAGCTGCTGGAGGCCGGCATCGACGTGCTGACCACGCTCAACATCCAGCACGTCGAGTCCCGCGCCGATGCGGTTCACCAGATCACCGGCGCCGTCCAGCAGGAGACGGTGCCCGACTCCGTCCTCGATCTGGCCGACGAACTCGAGCTCGTGGATCTCACGCCCGAAACCCTCCGCGAGCGGTTGCAGGACGGCAAAGTGTATCTCGGTGAGCGCGCGGCGGCGGCCCGCGAGAACTTTTTCCAGGAGTCGCACCTCTCCGCCCTGCGCGAGCTGGCCCTCCGTTACACGGCCGAGCGCGTGGACCGCCAGCTTCGCGAACTGCGCGCCAGCACGACCAAGCAGACGGTCTGGCGCAGCGGGGAACGGCTGCTGGTCGGCGTGGGATCAAGCCCGTTCTCCACCCAACTCGTGCGCTGGACCCGCCGGCTCGCCGCGGCGCAGGGAGCACCGTGGCTGGCGGTGCATGTCGAGCCGGTCACCCCGCCCTCGCCCGAGGCGCAGAAACTCCTCGACCGCAACCTGGCGCTGGCCCGGGAACTCGGCGCCGAGATCGTCGTGTCGCCCGGACCGGACATCGCCGCAGCCCTCGTGCGCGCCGCGTTGCAGCACAACGCCACCCAGATCGTGGTCGGCAAGCCCCGCCACGCGTGGTGGACACGCTACCTGCCCGGCGGCTCCCTCGTGGATCGCATCATCCGGCTTGGCGGCAACATCGACGTGTATGTCGTGCCCGCCGAGACCGGCGGCCGGCCGCTCACGCTCGACGACCTCGACCACGAGCTGCGCAGCGGCGCCGGCGAATACGCCTGGGCCGCCGGCACCGTCGCCGCCCTGACCCTCGCGGCCACTCTCCTGCCGGCCAACTACTACCTCGCCGCCGGCCTGGTTTACCTGCTGGCCGTCATCCTGCTCAGCCTGCGCGTCGGGCGCGGCCCAGTGCTCATGGCCGGCGTGCTCAGCGCGGTGACCTGGAACTTCCTCTTCATCCCGCCGCGCTTCACCTTTCGCATCGAAAAGATCGAGGACGGCCTGCTGTTCGGCACCTACTTTGTCGTCGCGCTCGTGGCCGGCCAGCTCACCTCGCGCATCCGGGCGCAGGCCCTCGCCGAGCGCCGCCGCGAGGGCCGGGCCACCGCGCTCTTCAACCTCACGCGCGCCCTTGCCGAGGCGCGTTCGCTCGACGAGGCCGTCTTCGCCGCCCTCCGGCAGGCCGACGCGCTGTTCAACGCCCGGACCTCGCTCCTGCTGGCCGTGGGCGACGGTGAACTCGCCCCGCATTACGCCGGTTCCCTGGCGCTCGACGACAAGGAGCGGGGCGTGGCCGACTGGGTCTTCCGGCACCGGCGCCCCGCCGGACGCTTCACCGACACCCTGCCCGCCGCAGGTGCATTTTACCTCCCGCTCGTGCGCGAGAACCACGCCGTCGGCGTGCTCGGCGTGGCCGTGCCGCGGGAAGCGTCTCTCACCCTGGCGCAGCGAGACCTGCTGGAGGCCTTCGCCCGCCAACTCGCCCTGAGCGTGGAACGCGAGCACCTGCGCGACGCCAGCGAGCGCGAAAAGCTCCTCGCCGAGTCGGAAAAGCTCCACCGGGTGCTGCTCGACAGTGTCTCGCATGAACTGCGCACTCCGCTGGCCGTGATCGGCAGCGCCTTGGAAAACATCCAGGATGCGCCGCCGGAGCTGCGCGCGGAACTCGTGCGCGAAGCCCGTTCCGCGGCCGGCCGCCTGAACCGCCTGGTGGGCAACCTGCTCGACCAGACGCGCCTCGAAAGCGGCGCCCTGCGTCCTCGCCTCGATTGGTGCGACGCCCGCGATCTCGTCAACGCCGCGGTGGACGGCGTGCGGGACAGCCTGGCGGTTCACCCGCTGGAAATTGTCGTGCCTGAAGACCTGCCGCCGCTGCGCATGGACTTCGCCCTGACCGAACAGGCGCTGGCCAACCTGCTGCTCAACGCCGCGCGCCACACGCCCGACGGCACGCCGGTCTTCCTGACCGCCGGGCTGGAGCGCGACGGCCGGCGCGTGTTTTTCACGGTGGCCGACCGCGGTCCGGGTTTCCCGCTGGCGATGCGCGAGCGGCTCTTCAAGAAATTCGAGCGCGGCGACGCGGCCCGGGCCGGCGGGCTGGGCCTCGGCCTTTCCCTGGTGCGCGGCTTCGTGACCGCACAGGGCGGCGAGGTCATGGTCGGCGAAAACCCCGGCGGTGGCGCCGTGTTCACCATTTACCTGCCGCATACGGCCCCGCAGAATCCGCCTCCCGAATGAGCAGCCAGCCGCCCATCCCCGCCCCAACCCTGCTCGTGATCGACGATGAAAGGCAGATCCGACGGCTGCTGCGCGTGACGCTCGAGGGCGGCGGCTATCAGGTGCGCGAGGCCGAGAACGGCACGCTCGGCCTGCAGGAGATCGCGCACGCGGCCCCCGACGGGATCATCCTTGACCTCGGCCTGCCCGATCTCGACGGCACCGAGATCATCCGTCGCCTGCGCGAGTGGTCGCACGTTCCCGTGCTGGTGCTGTCGGTGCGGGAAACCGAAGACGACAAGATCGCCGCGCTCGACGCCGGCGCCGACGACTACCTGACCAAGCCTTTTGGCGGCCGCGAACTGCTGGCCCGCGTGCGCGCGATTCTCCGCCGGATGCCGGCAGCAAACGAACCGGCAGTCGTGCGCATCGGGGACCTCGAAGTGGACCTCGCGGCCCGTCAGGTGCGCCGGGCCGGCCAGGAGGTTCACCTGACAGCCAAGGAATACGCCATGCTCAGGCTGTTGGTGCAGCACCGCGGCAAAGTCGTCACCCACCGGCAGATCCTCCGCGAGCTCTGGGGTCCGGCCGCCGAGGAGCGCACCGATTATCTCCGAGTGCACATGACTCACCTGCGGCAGAAGCTGGAAGCCGAGCCGGCCTCGCCCCGGCATCTGAAGACAGACCCGGGGATTGGCTATCGGCTGGTGGCCGAGGGCTGATGGCCGGCTCCGGGTGATTTGCCTCGCTATGCGGGACCAAAACCCGGCTAATGACCCGCTATGCCATTTTCCAAGCTCGGGCTGCCGCCCGCCCTCGTCAACGGAGTCAAGGCCATGGGTTACACCGACCCGACGCCCATCCAGCTCCGCGCCATCCCCGTCGTGCTCGGCGGCGGCGACCTCATCGGCTCGGCCCAGACCGGCACCGGCAAGACCGCGGCCTTCGCCCTCCCCACCCTCGCCCGCCTCGGCAAACACGAGCCCCGCGGGCCGCGCGTGCTGATCCTCGAGCCCACGCGTGAACTGGCCGCGCAGGTCGAGACCGCCTTCCGCGACTTCGGCCGCTTCACCGACCTCCGCGCCACCGTCGTGCACGGCGGCGTCGGCTACGGCCGCCAGCGGAGCGAGCTCCAGGCCGGCACCGATATCGTCATCGCGACGCCCGGCCGCCTGATGGATTTCATCAACGAGCGCACGCTCCGCCTCGACGGCGTCAAGATCCTCATCCTCGACGAGGTGGACCGCATGCTCGACATGGGCTTCGTGAAGGACGTGAAGAAGATCATCGGCATGTGCCCGAAGGAGCGCCAGACTCTGTTCTTCTCCGCGACCGTCCCGCCCGAGATCGAGGAGGTCGCCCGCTTCGCGCTGCGCAACCCCGCCCGCGTCGAGATCGGCGTTTCCCGCACGGTCAACCAGTCGGTCACCCACGCTTTCTATCCCGTGCCGCAGGGGCTCAAGTTCGACCTGCTCGTCGCGCTGCTCGAGAAGACCGACTTCCACAGCTGCATCGTGTTTTCCCGCACCAAGCACGGTGCCGACAAGATCGCCCGCAAGCTGAAGGCCGCGAACCATTCCGTCGCGGTGCTCCATGCCAACCGCTCCCAGAACCAGCGCGTCGAGGCGCTCGCCGGCTTCAAGTCCGGCAAATACGAGGTGATGGTCGCGACCGACATCGCCGCCCGCGGCATCGACGTGGCCGGCGTATCACACGTCATCAACTACGACATCCCGGCCAACCCCGAGGACTACGTCCACCGCATCGGCCGCACCGGCCGGGCCGCCGCCGTGGGCGACGCCTTCACCATCACCACACCCGACCAGGCCGGTGAGATCCGCGATATCGAGCGCTTCATCGGCCAGAAGGTCCCGCAGCTGAAGCTTGAGGGCTTCAACTACCACGCCCAGCCCAAGCCCGCCATGGGCTTCCAAGGCGCGGCCCCTGCCCACGGCCAGCGGCCGCAGCACGGTCACGGTGGCGGGCGCGGTGGTCAAGGCGGACACGGAGGCGGTCGGGGCCAGCCGCAACGCGAGCAGCGCCACTTCCAGCCTTCCAGCCAGACCCAGGCGCCGCAGCAGGCCCAACCGCAAGGACACGGTGGCGGCCACGGCCAGCAGCCCGCGCATCCATCGCGCAAATTCGGCAACCTTTCCCGCGGACGCTGGCAGCGGCGCTGAGCGCCGCACCGGCTTTCAGCTCACCTGGCGGCGACGGCGCAACAGCGCCACCGCCGCAAGGCCTGCCCCCATCAGGGCATAGGTGCCCGGCTCGGGCACCGCCTGGATGCGGAGCTGGTTGGTCAGGTAAGTGACGTGAAAGTCGTAGGGATTGCCGGCGAAATAGGCGGTGAAGGCGTCGCCGGAATTGGGCAGGCCGGCCAGATACCCCGAGATGCCGCTTCCGCCGGAGGTGATGTCGATGAGGGTGTAGATGCCGTCCGGAGTCGGCGCACTGAGAAGATTCAGGCTAAGTTGCAGAAGTCCGGAGCCGAGGCTGATCGTGCCCGGGTTCTGGAAGACCAGTTTGTCCGCAGTGGTGGCGTCCAACTCCACCTCAAAGACCGAAGCGCCCGTGACGAGGAGATCGCTGCCGGCGGTGAAAGTCATCGTGCCGATCGAATTGCCCGGCGCGATCGTGCCACCCGCCATGGTCACCGCCCCGCTGACCGTGCCGGCGCCACCAAAGAAGCCCGTGGCGGTGTTGGTCAGCAGATCATTCGTGTAAAGCGTGCCGGCCATCAGCTTCAGCTGGCCGGCATTGGTCATCGGCGAATAGATATAGAGGTTGCCGCCATTCTGGGTGATGGTGCCGCCGGCTGAATTGATCGTGGCATCGTCACCATAATAACCCAGGTAGAGCGTGCCGGTGTTGATCGCAATGGAGCCTTGGTTGGTCAGGGTCTGGGCGTAAAGATATCCGGTCGTATTGATGCTGTGGGTCAAGGTGCCTTGGTTGATGATCGCCGTGCCGGCGCTGCTGTCACTGTAGAGGGAAATGGAACCCGACACGGTTGTGGCGGAATCCAGGGTCAGGGAATTGTTGGTTCCCTGCACATAGAAATAGCTCCCGGTGCCCTGGGTGATCGTCTTGCCGCTTAAAGTCCCGCTTTGCTGCCAGTAAATGCCCGTATTGGCCGCCATGCTGAGCAGGGTACCGGTGAAGGTGGCATTGTTCTGCAGCCGCACGTAGCTGCTGGCGGCAGCCAGGGTGAGATCGCCGGTCAGTGTCGCACCACTCAGGTAGCCGCCAGACGAGGTGAAGCTCAATGCGCCGCTGGCAATGGTGCCTCCGTTGATCGTGCCACCATAGAGCTCATATGCGCCGCCCGTTGGCGTGTTCAGCGTGGCAGCGGTGTTGTCGATCGTGCCGTTAAGCAGGGCCCGGCCGCCGCCGCTGATCGTCACGTTGCCAAGGTTGGCCGTCGTGTTGTCACCATCCCACAGCAGGTTGCCGCTGTTCTGCGCGGTCAGCGTGCCGTTGTTGTCAAAGTTGCCCCGCAGATAAACAAAGGTGCCCGAACCGTCCGCGGTCACCGCGCCCGTGTTCGTTGAGTTGTAGCCGGCACTCGGATAACCCAGATATAGATAGGTGCCCGCTGACGCGGTGATCGTGCCCGCGTTGGTGAAGTTGCTGGCGTAGATCTGGCCGGACCCGACATTGTGCGTCAGGGTGCCCTGGTTGGTGATCGCCGTGTTCGCGCTGCCATCCGAATAGATGCTCACATCCCCCGTCACCGTCGTCGCACTGTCCAAGGTCAGCGCATTGTTGGCCCCGCTCACGTAGAGGTAGGCGCCGTTGCCCAGCGTGATGCTTTTGCCCGTCAGCGTGCCCACCTGCTGCCAGTAGAGGCCCGCGCTGTTGGCAAACGTGGCATTGGCGCCCGTGAAGTTCGCAGCGTTGGTGAAACGCACGTAGCTGCTCACGGTGGACAGATTGAGATCCCCCGTGACACTTGCCCCGCTGAGGTAACCGCCCGAGCTGGTGAAGCCAAGCGCCCCGCTGGCGATGGTGCCACCCGTAATCGTGCCGCCGTAAAGTTCGTAGGCGCCGCCCGTCGGGGCCGTCAGCGTAGCCGAGGTGTTGTTTATGGTGCCGTTGAGCAACGCCCGGCCGCCGCCGCTGATCGTCACGTTGCCAAGGTTGGCCGTCGTGTTGTCACCATCCCACAGCAGGTTGCCGCTGTTCTGAGCGGTCAGCGTGCCGTTGTTGTCAAAGTTGCCCCGCAGATAAACAAAGGTACCCGAACCGTCCGCGGTCACCGCGCCCGTGTTCGTCGAGTTGTAGCCGGCACTCGGATAACCCAGATAAAGATAGGTGCCCGCTGACGCGGTGATCGTGCCCGCGTTGGTGAAGTTGCTGGCGTAGATCTGGCCGGACCCGACATTGTGCGTCAGGGTGCCCTGATTGGTGATCGCCGTGTTCGCGCTGCCATCCGAATAGATGCTCACATCCCCCGTCACCGTCGTCGCACTGTCCAAGGTCAGCGCATTGTTGGCCCCGCTCACGTAGAGGTAGGCGCCGTTGCCCAGCGTGATGCTTTTGCCCGTCAGCGTGCCCACCTGCTGCCAGTAGAGGCCCGCGCTGTTGGCAAACGTGGCATTGGCGCCCGTGAAGTTCGCAGCGTTGGTGAAACGCACGTAGCTGCTCACGGTGGACAGATTGAGATCCCCGGTGACACTTGCCCCGCTGAGGTAACCGCCCGAGCTGGTGAAGCCAAGCGCCCCGCTGGCGATGGTGCCACCGGTGATCGTGCCGCCGTAGAGCTCGTAGGCGCCGCCTGTCGGTGCCGTCAGCGTGGCCGAGGTGTTGTCGATCGTGCCATTGAGCAAGGCTCGGCCGCCGCCCGTGAGGGTGACGTTGCCCAGGTTGGCCGACGTGTTGCTGCCGTCGAACAGCAGGTTGCCGCTGTTCTGCGCCGTCAGCGTCCCGTTGTTGTCGAAGTTGCCGCGCAGGTAGACGTAAGTGCCGGAGCCATCCGCGATCACCGATCCCGTGTTCGTCGTATTGTATCCGGCACTCGGGTAACCCAGGTAAAGGTAACTGGCACCCGTCGCCGTAATCGTGCCGGCGTTCGTGAAGTTCGCCGCGTAGATCGAGCCGCTGCCTAGGTTGTGCGTCAGCGTGCCCTGGTTCGTGATGGCCGTGCCGGCACTGCCATCACTGTAGAGCGAGATGCCGCCCGTCATCGCCGTAGTGATGTCCAACGTGAGGGCGGTATTCGCCCCGCTCAGATAGAAATAGGCACCGTTGCCCGTGGTCAGGGTCGAGGAGTTTAGCGTCAGGCTGTTGCCCGTCCCCTGCACATAAACGTAACCGCTATTGCCGAGGGAAAACGTGTGGTTCGCCAACGTGCCACTCTGCTGCCAGTAGAGACCCGCGCTGTTGCCCAAATTGACAATCGTGCCCGTGAAACTCGCGTTGTTGGTGAAGCGCACATAGGCGCTGTTGCCCACGGTCAAATTGCCGTTGAGCGTGGTGCCGCTGAGGTAACCACCCGAACTGGTGAACGAGAGCGCGCCGCTGGCAATCGTGCCGCCCGAGATCGTGCCGCCGTAAAGCTCGTAAGCGCCGCCTGTCGGTGCCGTCAGCGTGGCCGAGGTGTTGTCGATCGTGCCATTGAGCAAGGCTCGGCCGCCGCCCGTGAGGGTGACGTTGCCCAGGTTGGCCGACGTGTTGCTGCCGTCGAACAGCAGGTTGCCGCTGTTCTGCGCCGTCAGCGTCCCGTTGTTGTCGAAGTTGCCGCGCAGATAGACGTAAGTGCCGGAGCCATCCGCGATCACCGATCCGGTGTTCGTCGTGTTGTATCCGGCACTCGGGTATCCGAGGTAAAGGTAGGCTCCACCGGTCGCCGTAATCGTGCCGGCGTTGGTGAAATTGGCCGCGTAGATCGAACCGCTGCCAAGGTTGTGCGTCAGCGTGCCCTGATTCGTGATGGCCGTGCCGGCACTGCCATCACTGTAGAGCGAAATGCCGCCCGTCATCGTCGTGCCAGTTCCCAGCGTCAGGCTGGTGTTCGCCCCGCTCAGATAAAAGTAAGATCCGTTGCCCGTGGTCAGCGTCGAGGAGTTGAGCGTCAGGCTGTTGCCCGTACCCTGCACATAAACGTAACCGCTGTTGCCGAGGGAAAACGTGTGATTCGTCAAGGTGCCACTCTGCTGCCAGTAGAGACCCGCGCTGTTGCCCAGACTCACGTTCGTGCCCGTGAAACTCGCGTTGTTGGTCAACCGCACATAGGCGCTGTTGCCCACGGTCAAGTCGCCGTTGAGCGTGGCACCGCTAAGATAACCGCCCGAACCGGTGAAGCTGAGCGCTCCGCTGGCGATGGTGCCACCGGTGATCGTGCCGCCGTAAAGCTCGTAGGCGCCGCCCGTCGGGGCCGTCAGGGTAGCCGAAGTGTTGTCGATCGTGCCGTTGAGCAGGGCGTGCCCTCCGCTGGCGAGGACGACGTTGCCGAGGTTGGCCGTCGTGTTGTTGCCGTCGAACAGCAGGTTGCCGCTGTTCTGCGCGGTCAACGTCCCGTTGTTGTCGAAGTTGCCGCGCAGATAGACATAAGTGCCGGAACCGTTTGAAGTCACCGTTCCGGTGTTCGTGGAATTGTAGCTGGCACTCGGGTAACCCAGATAAAGGTAGGTGCCGCCCGTCGCCGAGATCGTGCCGGAGTTAGTGAAGTTCGCCGCATAGATCGAACCACTGCCAACGTTGTGTGTCAGCGTGCCCTGGTTTGTGATGGCCGTGCCGGTGTTGCCATCGCTGTAGAGCGAGATGCCGCCGGTCATGGTCGTGCTGGCGTCCAGCGTCAGGGCTGTATTCGCCCCGGTCAGGTAGAAATAAGCACCGTTGCCCGTGGTCAGCGTCGTGGAATTGAGCGTCAGGCTGTTGCCCGTACCCTGCACATAAACGTAGGCACTGCTGCCGAGAGAGAAGGTCTTGCCGGTCAATGAGCCGCCCTGTTGCCAATAAAGCCCCGCACTGTTGCCAAAGGTCGCGTTGGGGCCGGTGAAGGTCGTGCCGCCGGTGAAGGTCGCCGTGGTGCTCGCGTTGAGCTGGATGCTGTCGTTGAGCGACTGGCCGGTGTAGGTGGTGCCATTGACCAGGATAATTTGTGCGCGCAACGAACCACCGACGGCAATCAACAGCAGCGCAGCGAGGAGGCGAATCCAGCGAGACATGCGGCCAGTTTGGACGCAGGAGTCTGGCAGCCAATCCCAAACAGATGCTTTGCGCCACAGTTCACACTGGCCGATCAGCCGGGGCTCCAAGTTCTAACGATGGGGGAATATTCCCGAAGATGCTTTGGACCAGACGATTATCAGCGCACCTGCAACGTCTCGCCCGAGTAGTCGAGGCCAAGCGACGGGATGACGACCGCCTTGCGGCTGCCGTCCTTGCGAACCTTTCCGGCGACCCAAGCATCGTGCCCGGCGGCCTTGGCCGCGGCGAGCGTGGCCTCGACGGCCGCGGGGGAAACATAAGCCGCGAAACCCACGCCCATGTTGAAGGTCGCGTAAGCCTCGCGCAGGTCGATCGGGCCGGCCTCCATGAGGAATTTGAACAGCGCCGGGATCGGCCGCGGCTCGGTGATCTCGTAAACGAACGGCTCCTCCAGCCGCATCAGCTTGCGCCAGCCGTGACCGGTGACGTGCGAGACGTAGTTGAGCTTCACGCCGGCCTGCTGGCACTTCACCACGAAGTCCACGTAGATGGCCGACGCCGCGAGCAACGCTTCGCCGTAGGTGCGGGCGTCACCGTGCCCAATCGGTGTTTGGTAACCGGCGGGGAGTTTCTCCGCGATGAGGCGGCAAAGGCTGAGGCCGTTGGTCTGCACGCCGGTCGAAGCGAGGAAGATGATCGCATCGCCGTCCTTCACCTCGCCGGTGATGCGCTGCGACTTCGGCGCGATTCTGCCGATGGCCGAGCCGGCGAGCACGATGGCGTCGGGATGGACGATGCCCTTGAGCGTGGGCGTCTCGCCCCCGCCCCACACCGCGCCGGCGCGGTGGCACCCTTCGGCCCAGCCGTCCACGAGCGCCTGCATGCGCTTGGCGTCCGTGAACCACTCGGAAGCGCCCACCGCCGCGTGCATGGCGACCGAGATCGGGCGCGCGCCGCAGGTGATCAGGTCGTTCACGATCGTCGCAACCGTGTCGATGGCGATCTCGCGGTAGAAATTCTTCCCGGTCTGCGCATAGACCACGTCGGCCACGAGGTTCTTGGTGCCGAGACCCTCCTCAACGTGCGCCAGGAAATGGTCGCCGGCTTCGATGAGGTAGGCGCTCTCGCCGCGGGTCGTGGCGGGTTCGGCGTAACCGTGCGCGGCGAGTTCGTTGCTGGTGCCGCGGGCGGCCTGCTGGCAGGCGCGTTTGAACGCGTCGAGCTGGTCGTAACGGACGCCGGAGGATTCGTAGGAAAGGGACATCAGTAGGAGCGGCCCTCGGCCTTTTCAAAGTAGTTCACGAAAGCCTGGTTCACGACGCGGTAGCCGCCGGGGGTCGGGTAGTTGCCGGTGAAATACCAGTCGCCGCTGTGGTTCGGCAGCGCGCGGTGCAGCGCCTCGACGGACTGGAAGATGATCTCGATCTCGCCCTTCCAGCCGTTCGGCTTGGGCGACACCAGCTCGGTGATCCGGCGGGAAAGCTCCTCGTCGGCAAAGGGCTCGTAGATTTTCTTCACCTGGTTCACCGGCGACTTGCCGGGATTCTTCAGCTCCTCGCGACAGAGGCGGTAAACCTCCTCGATGAGCGCACCCTGCCCGCGCTCCTTGAGCAGTGACACGGCGGCCTCGAAGGCGATGAACTTGCCGATCTCGGACATGTCGATGCCGTAGCAGTCGGGGTAGCGGATCTGCGGCGCGGTGGAGGCGATGATGATCTTCTTCGGATTGAGCCGCTTCAGGATGCGCAGGATGGACCGGCGCAGCGTTGTGCCGCGCACGATCGAGTCGTCCACGCACACAAGGTGGTCCTTCGGCTGGACGATGCCGTAGGTGACGTCGTAAACGAGCGAAGCCAGATTGTTGCGCGACTTCTCCTGGCTGATGAAGGTGCGCAGCTTCACGTCCTTGCTGACGATCTTCTCGCCGCGCGGCCAATTGTAGAGAATCAGGTCGTCGATCAGCGCCTCGGTGATCCGGCCGGCCTTCGCCGCGTCGAGCAGGGTCTGCTTCACCTCGGCCCGGCGGCGGAAGCGCAGCTCGCTCATCAGGCCAAAGTAGGCCACCTCGGCGGTGTTGGGGATGAAGCTGAAGACGGAATTCTCCAGGTCGCCGCCGATGGACTTCCAGATCTTGTCGGCGAGGCCGGCGCCGAGGGCCTTGCGCTCGCGGTAGATGTCGGCGTCGTTGCCGCGCGAAAAATAGATGCGCTCGAAGGTGCACTGCGTCTTGGGCAGGGCCGCCTTGATGCGCTCCACGGTAACGCTGCCGGCCTTCTTCATGATCACGGCGCAGCCGGGCTCGACCTCGCGCACGTCCGCCGCCTCGAGATCGAACACCGTGCAAAGCGGCGCACGCTCGGAGGCGAAGGCCACGACCTCGTCGTTCTCAAACCAGTGGCAGGGCCGGATGCCGGACGGGTCGCGGAAAACGAAACCGTCGCCGTTGCCCAGCGCGCCAACCAGCGCGTAACCACCGTCCCAGTTCGCCGAGGCCTCGCGCAGCACGCGGGCCGGGTCGAGCTCGGCGTTGATGCGGCGGGAAATCTCGTCGCCGGGCAATCCCTGCGTGCGGAGCTCGCGGAACAGGCGCTCGTGCTCGTCGTCGAGGCAGAACCCGATGCGCTCGAGGATGGCCTGCGTGTCGGTGGCGAAGATCGGGTGCTGGCCGATCGCGATGAGGCTGTCGTTCAGCTCGTGCGTGTTGGTCAGGTTGAAGTTGCCCGCGAGCATCACGTTGCGGGTCGGCCAGGAGCTGCGGCGGAAAAACGGATGACAGGAACTCAGGTTGTAGCCGCCCGAAGTGCCGTAACGCAGGTGGCCGAGGTAGAGCTCGCCGCAGAAATCGAACTTCTTGCGCGCGGTTTCGGGAAACTCCGGCAGCACGGCGCCCTCGGCGACGAGCTGGTTGTAGCGGGCGAGCAGCGACTGGAAAATCTTGTCGAGGGGGTTGGTCTCGACGTTGCGCTCGCGGAACATGTAGGGCTCGCCGGCCGGGACGTCGAACTTCACGCAGGCCACGCCGGCGCCGTCCTGGCCGCGGTTGTGCTGCTTCTCCATGAGCAGGAAGAGCTGGTTGAAGCCCCAGAGCGGGGTGCCGTATTTCTCCTGGTAGTAGGCCAGCGGCTTTTTCAGCCGCACCAGCGCCACGCCGCATTCGTGGGAGATGAACTCGCTCATGCCCGCTCCCTCCTGTCGCTGGTTACACTGCACCCGGCCGGTATTGAGAGGGAACTGGAGTGGTCGGTTCTGCGCGTCACGGCATTAAAGACCTTCTATCAGCCCAGAGCCCGGCACTCGTCAACGGCTTTCTCGGTTTGCCCGCGGAAGTGACTCGGAAACTGCCGAGAACCCTGCAAAAACCCGCGGCTGTGCGGGTATGCCCGTTACCCCGCTTGACGCGCCGGGGCCGTTTGTGAACATCGCGCTTTAAGACCATGCTGATCCTTCGCGGCTCACCTGCCCTCTCCTCCTTCCGGCTCCAAAAACTCTTGGCGGACCTCGTCGCCGCGGGCCTCTCCGTGAAGGCCGTCAATGCCGACTTTGTGCATGTGGCCGAGGTGGACGGCGAACTAAGCGCCGCGCAGCAAGCGGTGCTGGAAAAACTCCTGACCTACGGCCCCACCCGCGCGACCGTGAAACTGGAGGGCATGGAGCAGATCGTGGCCCCACGGCCCGGCACCATCTCGCCGTGGTCCTCCAAAGCCACCGACATCGCCCACCTTTGCGGCCTCACCGCCGTCCGGCGCATCGAGCGCGTCGTCGCCTACACCTTCGACATTGATCCGCCGGGGTCGCGCTTTCCGTTTTCCCCGCTGTCCGCCGCGGAGCTGAAGAAGCTCCAGTCGAAAATCTACGACCGCATGACGCAGGTGGTCTTCGGCGACCTGCCGGCCTGTGCCGCGCTCTTCCGGCACAAGGAACCGCAGCCGATGACCAGCGTGCCCGTACTCGCCGGCGGACGCGCCGCGCTGGTCGCGGCCAACAAGGACCTCGGCCTCGCGCTCGCCGAGGACGAGATCGACTACCTGGTCGCCGCCTTCACCAAACTCGGCCGCGATCCACACGACATCGAGCTGATGATGTTCGCGCAGGCCAACTCCGAGCACTGCCGCCACAAGATCTTCAACGCCACCTGGGATATCGACGGCTCCGCCAAGGACAAGTCGCTGTTCCAGATGATCAAGAACACCTACCAGCTGCACCGCGACGGCATCCTGTCCGCCTACAAGGACAACGCCGCCGTGCTGGTGGGCTCAAAAGGCGGACGCTTCTACGCCGATCCGCGCACCAACGACTACGTTTCGTCACAGGAGGACATCCACATCCTCTGCAAGGTCGAGACGCACAACCACCCGACTGCGATCTCGCCCTTCCCCGGCGCCGCCACCGGCTCCGGCGGCGAGATCCGTGACGAAGGCGCGACCGGCCGCGGCGGCAAGCCCAAGGCCGGCCTTGTTGGATTCTCCGTTTCAAACCTGCGCATTCCCGGCGCGATCCAGCCGTGGGAAAAAGACTTCGGCAAACCCGGCCGCATCGTCTCCGCGCTCGACATCATGATCGAGGGCCCGCTCGGCGGCGCCGCGTTCAACAACGAGTTTGGCCGGCCCGCCATCAACGGCTATTTCCGCACCTTCGAGCAGCAGGTCCCGGGCGCCAACGGCTCTGAACTCCGCGGCTACCACAAGCCCATCATGCTCGCCGGCGGCCTCGGCAACATCCGCGGCGACCATGTCCAGAAAGGCGCGATCAACCCGGGCGACAAACTCGTCGTGCTTGGTGGCCCCGCCATGCTCATCGGCCTCGGCGGCGGCGCAGCCAGCTCCATGGCCAGCGGTCACGGCAGTGAGGACCTCGACTTCGCCAGCGTGCAGCGTGACAACGCCGAAATGGAACGCCGCTGCCAGGAGGTCATCGACCGTTGCTGGGCGCTCGGCGCCGACAACCCCATCGCCTTTATCCACGACGTCGGTGCCGGCGGCGTGTCGAACGCCCTGCCGGAGCTCGTCAACGACGGTGGCCGCGGCGGCAAATTCGACCTGCGCAAGCTCCCCAACGACGAGCCGGGCATGTCCCCGCTCGAACTCTGGTGCAACGAGTCGCAGGAGCGCTACGTCCTCGCCATCCCGGCCGACCGCATCGAGACCTTCAAGGCTCTCTGCGCCCGCGAGCGCGCGCCCTACGCCATCGTCGGCGAGGCGACCGAAGAAAAGAAACTCGTCGTCGAAGATCCGCATTTCAAGAACACGCCCATCGACCTGCCGCTCGAGGTCCTGCTCGGTAAACCGCCGCGCATGCATCGGAAGGAATCCTCCCTCCCGCGTCCGCAGCAGCCGCTCGATCTCCGCGATCTGACCCTTAAGGAAGCCGTCCGCCGCGTGCTCTCGCACCCGGCCGTCGCCGACAAGACCTTCCTCATCTCCATCGGCGACCGCACGCTCGGCGGCCTGATCGCGCGCGACCAGATGGTCGGTCCCTGGCAGGTGCCCGTCGCCGACTGCGCGGTCACCGCCGCGACCTTCGACGTTTACACCGGCGAGGCCATGGCCATGGGCGAACGTACGCCCGTCGCCGTCAACAACGCCGCCGCCTCGGCCCGCCTCGCCGTCGGCGAGGCGCTCACCAATCTCGCCGCCGCCCAGATCGGCGACCTCGGCAAGGTCAACCTGAGCGCCAACTGGATGGCCGCGCCCGCGGTCCCCGGTGACGCCGCCGACCTCTACGCCGCCGTGCAGGCCGTCGGTATGGAACTCTGCCCCGCCCTTGGCATCACGATCCCCGTCGGCAAGGACTCGATGAGCATGAGCACCGTCTGGAAGGACGGTGAGCAGCAGAAACGCATCACCGCCCCGATTTCGCTCATTGTCTCCGCGTTCTCGCCCGTCACCGACATCCGGCTCACGCTCACGCCGCAGCTGCAGCAGCTCGACGAGACCGTCCTCCTGCTCATCGACCTTGGCCGCGGAAAGAACCGTCTCGGCGGTTCGATCCTCGCCCAGGTCGTCTCGCAGATGGGCGAAGCCACGCCTGACGTGGACAGCGCGACAGACCTGAAGAATTTCTGGAACGTCATCCAGCAGCTCGGCCGCGAACAAAAGCTCCTCGCCTACCACGACCGCTCCGACGGCGGCCTGCTCGCCACCGCCGTCGAGATGGCCTTCGCCGGCCACACCGGGGTGAGCCTCGAGATTCCACACCTGCACGAGCCGTTCGCCGCCCTCTTCAACGAGGAACTCGGCGCCGTCGTGCAAGTCCGCGAGTCGGACCTCGACGACGTGCTGCTCGCCTTCCGCTCGCACGGCCTGAAAGCATGTGTTTCGCGGCTCGGCACGCTCAACCCCGACCACTCGTTCCGCGTCACCCAGAATGGCGAGGTGCTCGTCGAGGAAAACCTCTTCGCCCTCCGCGCCATCTGGTCCGACGTCACGCGTCGCATCGCCACCTTGCGCGACAACCCCGCGCACGCCGAGCAGGAACACCAGGTCCGACTCGACCCGAAGAATCCCGGCATCCGTCCGGTTGTCACTTTCGATATCAAGGCCGCCGCCACTCAGGTTTCAGGTCTCAGGTCTCAGGTTTCTCCGCCCAAGGTTGCGATCCTTCGCGAGCAGGGCGTGAACGGCGAGGTCGAGATGGCCGCGGCCTTCACCCGCGCCGGCTTCCGCGCGGTGGATGTCCACATGACGGACATCCTCGCCGGCCGCGTCTCGCTCAAGGACTTCCGCGGCCTCGCGGCCTGCGGCGGTTTCAGCTACGGCGACGTGCTCGGCGCCGGCGAAGGCTGGGCCAAGAGCGCGCTCTTCAACGACCGCGCCCGCTCCGAGTTTGCCGCCTTCTTCGCCCGCGAGGACGCCTTTGCCCTCGGCGTATGCAACGGCTGCCAGATGGTCAGCAACCTCAAGACGATTATCCCCGGCGCGGAGCACTGGCCTCGTTTCGTGCAGAACAAGTCCGAGCGCTACGAGGGCCGGTTCGTTTCCCTGAAGATCGAGAAGAGCCCGAGCGTCCTGTTCCGCGGCATGGAAGGCTCCGTCATCCCGATCGCCGTCGCCCACGGCGAGGGTTACGCCGAGTTCCCCGACACCGCCGCGGCCGCCGCCTTCAGCGCCTCCGGCCTCGTTGCCGCCCGGTTTGTGGACAATCACCACCAGCCGACGGAGGTCTATCCGCTGAACCCGAACAGTTCGCCCTTCGGCATGACCGCGCTCACGACCCCTTCCGGCCGCGTCACGATCATGATGCCCCACCCCGAGCGCGTCTTCCGCAGCGCCTGCATGAGCTGGTCGCCAAAGGACTGGAGCGAGGACAGCCCCTGGATGCAGCTGTTCTACAACGCCCGGAGTTGGGTGGGTTGACCGCACCTGCCGGACTTGACCGGAGAGGCGGTTAGCGGAACCATGGGACCATGAACATGCGCCCCGCCCGGCTGTTGGTCATGATCGTGCTGCTGGTCTCAAATGCGGCGTGGGCGGCAAACGTGTTACCTGTCACCGCGGCAGAGGACGGCGTCTTCAAAGTATCCGTCAAGGCGACCCATAAGTTCACCCGCAACACGGACAAGTTGAAGGAACAGGCCCTGAAGGCCGCAACGGACTTCTGCGCCAAGGACGGCAAGACCATGAAGGTGGTCTCGGTCCAGGAGGACAAAAACCAATATCTCGTCGGCGAATTCGCCCAGGTCACCCTCCGTTTCAAGGCCCTGGCGCCCGGCGATGCGGAACTGACACCAGGCCCAACCGCGGCCCCTGTCCCACCCAAGCCCATGACCACGGACGAGTTGGGTGCCGAACTCACCAAGCTGGACGCCCTGCGCAAGCAGGGCCTGCTGACCGACGCCGAATTCGATGCGTTGAAGCAGAAACTGCTGAACCGCTTCTGAAATCCGCCGCAGCCGGCCTGCAACTTTTCCCGGCCGGCCGGGTTATTAAGGCATGAAAGTCATCGGCGTCTTCTTTGTCTGGTGCGTGCTGCTCGTGCTCTGCTGGCCGCTGGCGCTGCTTGCATTGGTTTTGGCCCCGCTGCTGTGGCTGCTTGCCCTGCCCTTCCGGCTGGCCGGCCTGTGCGTGGGTGCGCTCTTCGCCTTCATCAAGGCCCTGCTGTTCCTGCCCGCCCGCCTGCTTGGCAGCCCGGCCAAGGCCTGACCCGCTCGTCCGGCCCGCCCGGCCAGATTTGTGTTTAACCACGGGGCAAAACCGCATCCCTTGACCGGGTGCGCCCCACCATACTTACCGTTGATGATGCCAAAGCCGTGCGGCTGCTCGCTGAAAAAGCGCTGCGGCCGTTCGCCTGCCAGACGGCCGAAGCCAGCAACGGCTACAATGCGCTCTTCGCGATGGAGAAGGCGCTGCCCGACCTCATCCTGCTCGATGTGAGCATGCCGATCATGAACGGCCTTGAAATGCTGGAAATGCTCAAGTCCAAGCCCGAGTTGGCCGCCATCCCGGTGATCATGCTGACTTCGCCGGCCGACCACACCGTCGCCGGCCGGATCGCCGAATTGGGCGTTGCGGGCACCCTGCTGAAGCCCTTCTCCGAAGCCAGGCTGCTCGAAGCGGTGCAGGCCGTGCTGCCGCTGAAGCCCGCCTGAGTCCGCGCCTGGAGGCGTCCGTCTTTTGCCCGGTTGTCCGCCCCGCGGCCGCCCATCCGTAGGGAAGATGTTGGCTGGCGTGAAACCTTGCTGACAGCACGCTGTCAGTCGCCGGCCCTATAATCGGACTCTCCACGCTCCATGACCGAACCCACGCCCCCACCCGCCGCGCCCGAGGCCGGCGCTCCGACCACGTTTTGGCGGAGCGTCTGGCAGGCCATCAAAGGCACGCACAGCGACTTCACCACTCTGCCGCTCAATCGCGCGGTGCTGCTCCTCGCCGTGCCCATGGTGTTGGAAATGTCCATGGAGTCGCTGTTCGCCGTCGTGGACGTGTTCTGGGTTTCGCGCCTTGGCAGCGAGGCCGTCGCCGTAGTCGGACTGACCGAGTCGGTCATGTCGCTGATTTACGCCGTGGCCATCGGCATCTCTTTCGCCGCCACGGCCATTGTCGCCCGGCGCATCGGCGAGAACAACCCTACCCTCGCCGCGCAGGCCGCCGGACAGATCATCGTGCTGGGAGCCAGCATCGCCGCGGGCATGGGTGTCGTCATGGGCTGGTTCGCCGACGACATCCTGCGTCTGATGGGCGCCAGCCCTGAAGTCGTCGGTCTCGGCACCGGCTATGCCCGTATCATGTTCGGCGGCAACGCCACGGTCTTCCTGATTTTCCTGATCAACGCCGTCTTCCGCGGCGCGGGTGACGCGGTTATCGCCATGCGCACGCTCTGGCTGGCCAACGCCCTGAACATCATTCTCGATCCGTGCTTCATCTTCGGCTGGGGACCGTTTCCGGAGATGGGCGTCGCGGGCGCCGCCGTGGCCACGAACATCGGGCGCGGCGTCGGCGTGCTCTATCAGGTCTGGCACCTCACGACGCGGGCCGGACGCGTGCGCATCCATTTGGCCGACTTCCTGCCGCACCGTGAATCGCTGGTCACGATCCTGAAAACCTCGGGCAACGGCATTGCCCAGCTGCTCATTGCTACCACCAGCTGGGTCGGCCTGTTCAAGATCCTGGCCGTCTTCGGCAGTCCCGTGCTGGCCGGCTACACCATCGCGATTCGCGTGGTCATCTTCGCCCTGATGCCGGCCTGGGGCCTGGCCAACGCCGGCGCGACGCTCGTGGGGCAGAACTTGGGTGCCAAAAGCCCGGAGCGCGCCGAGGAATCCATCCGCATCGCCGTGCGCTACAATGTCATGTTCCTCGGCGCCGTCGGGCTGGTGTTCATCGTGTGCTCACGGCTCATCGTCGGGCTGTTCACCAGCGACCCTGAGGTGTTCCCTGAAGCCGTGCGCGCACTCTGGATCATCAGCCTGGCCTTCCCGCTCTACGCGGCGGGCATGTGCCTGGAGGCAACCTTCAACGGCTCGGGCGACACCTGGACGCCGACGCGGCTCAACTTCTTCTGCCTCTGGCTCGGCCAGGTGCCGCTGGCGTGGCTGCTGTCGGGACCGGCCGGACTCGGCCCGCTGGGCGTCTATATCGCCGTGCCGGTGTCGTTCACCGCGCTCACGGTCTGGAGCGCCGTGCTGTTCCGGCGCGGCAAGTGGAAGGAGCAGAAAGTCTGAGCCTCAGTGCGGCGGCTGAACCGACATCATCCGCGTTTCCTTCAGGATCCAGAGATTGGGATCGAGCTTGGCCCGGCTATAACGAGCGGCGTCAAGCTCGGCCCGACCGCCGGGCATTTCGATGCGCTCAAGGCGTCCGTCCACCTCCACCTCGACGGGCATCGGGAAAGGATAATTTTCGGGCACCTCCCATTTCAGCACGAGCTTGTCGCCTTCGATGGAGGAAAGGAGTTTCGGCAGCTTGGGCTGGTAGAGGTAGAAATTGAAGAACCAGCTGAGATCGCGCCCGGCGACGGCGTTGGCGGTCCGGACGAAATCGTCGGAGTTGACGATGCGTCCGGCGCGGCCGTCCTTCGGCCGGTCGCCGAGTTCCGGCGGATAGGCAAAGCGGCGCAGCACCTCGCGCGTCTGGCCGGCTCCAATCTGATAACGCAGCATGTGGACGATCCACGAGCCCTTGAAATAGACCTCGTTGCCGAGCTTGTCGTCCATCTGTTGCATTGAGGCGGTGTCGGGCGGCACGACGGGATTCTCATTCTTGATGCGGCGGCGGTTGTCATACATCGCGTGGTGGTAGGCCATCGCACCTTCGCGCTCCTCGGCGTAGAGCGCCTGCATGTAGGTGCAGAGGCCCTCGTGGATCCAAAAGTCGCGCCAGTCGGCGACCGACACGAGGTTGGCCCACCACTCGTGGCCAAGCTCGTGGTGGTGCAACCAGTCATAGCCGTGGGCACCGCCCTTGTATTTGTTGCCGTAGGCGATGATGGACTGGTGTTCCATGCCGAGGTGCGGGGTCTCGGCGACGCCGTATTTTTCGCCGCGAAAGGGATAGGGTCCGAGGGTACGCTCGTAGAAATTCAAATGCTCCATGAACTCCGGGAAAATCTTTTCCCCGGCGGCCTTGTTCTCCGGCAATACCCAGTAGGTCATCGGAACCTGCTCGCCGGTGACGCTGGTGTAGGTGCCGGTCACGGTGTCGTAGGGCGCGATGTTGAGCGCCACACCGTAGTTGTTGATCGGATAGTCCGTGTGCCAGTGATAGGTGCGAGTGCCGTCGTCGTGCGGCAGGACCTCGACCAGGCGGCCGTTGGTGGCCACGACCAGCGGCTGGGGCACCCGGATGCGCAGCGTGAAGGAGTCGGGTTTGTCGGAGGGATGGTCCTTGCAGGGCCACCAAAGATCGGCGCCCTCGCCCTGGCAGGAAGTGGCGATCCACGGCTGGCCGTCCTTGGTCCGGTCCCAGCTGAAGCCACCGTCCCATGGCGCGCGCACGGCGGCTCGGGGTGCGCCGGCATACGCGACCGTGGCCTTCAGCGTCGTGCCCACCGGTTGAGTGATGCCGAGCGCGATCCAAAGCCGCGGACCGCGACGCTCAAAACGCGCAACCTGCGGCACCGACTCTCCTGCCGCCAGCCGCACCCCACTCACCGTGAGCCTCGGATCAAGGTCCAACACCAGCCAGTCGAGCGGAGCCTTCACCACGGCGGTGATGGTGGCATGACCAGCGATGGCCTTCTTGTCCGGGAAAATCTGCAGCGCCAAGTCGACGTGACGAAGGTCGTAAGCCGTCTGCTCGGGAGCCGGTGGCGCTCCCGAATCCTCGGAAGCGGTTCGCGGTGGCTTTTCGGCTGTCTTGGGTGGCGTTTGACAACCCGTCAAAACCAACGCGCTCAACACTGACCAGATGATGCCACCCACCAAACGCTTTTGAAAAACCATGCCCTTTCGATAGCGGCGACGAATAGCGAGTCAACGCCCCCCAACCCAAGCCGCTGAGGCCAACACATCAGCGGATTTCCGCCGGCAAACTCGGCTCAGAGCTCGACGTCGCCTTTGGAGCCGTCGTGAAAGCCACCTTCATCCTGATAACCATCCTCGGCATCACGGAAAGTGAAGGCAAAGACGGTCATCGAAAGACCAAGGGCAACTAGGCAAAGAGTGAGCATGAGGTGGGGTGACTGCCCCACTTGTTGCATTTGCAGTTCCATAAATGCCACGAAGCACGTAAATGCCTGTTGTTTATATTAATAAACCATTATTTTGCTGATGCAAACGGCTTGCCGGCAGAAATTTCCCTCATTGTGTCATGAGAGATTAACAGATTCGTCACCCCCAAAAGTCCTATCCGGTTCAGCAGTGCCGCACAAACTCGCCGATAAAACGGTCGGTGTTTTGGCCGGTCACCTGGGCTTCAATGTGTCGCCGCAATCCCTCGATCCGCTCCGTTAATTGTACCTTCACCCCGAGCTTCTGGCCGAGACTGATGATCGCCTGGGTTTTGGTTTTCTGCCAACGCCAGCAGGTCAGACCGATGCAAATGGGCTTCGAGGTCGTCGGGACATCAGGGGTGATCGTCGGCTCCATGAAACCACCTTGAAGCCTAAATCAGGCCAACCGGGATCAGCTTTCCCGTCCTAAACGAAAAATTTCCCCCGACCGCGGCCCAGCTCCCTTTCACTTGTTCAACTCCTGCATTTTGGCGCGAAAGAATCGCCCCTGCCGCGTGGGCGTATAATTCCAGTCCTCGAGCAAATTGGGGGTCCACTCGACATCAAAAACCCAGGGCGTCCAGGAAATGCCACGCTTCTCAAAGAAGGTGATGATCGCCTCGCCATAGGTCTCGTCGCCAATCACGGGCACATGGGCGCCGCGATCGCCTGCCTGCATGAACCCGAATTCCGTGGCCACGATCGGGTACCGGGCGGCCACGTCGCCCCAATCGCGCTGCCAGTTGGCCTCCCAGTTTTCGCGTCGCTTCTGCGGGTAGGGATGCGTCACGTAGGCCACGTTGGCAGCCCGGACCGGATCGTAGCGGACCTGCGAGAGGTCGTAGCCCCAGTTGAAACCCGCCACGAGCACGATGGCGCGCGGGTTGATGGACTGGATCATGGAGGTGAGGTCCTCGATGAAGCGCCGGTAATCGGCCCACGGCAGGGGGCCCATGTGGCCGTCGCGGTTGGTGGGCTCGTTGTAGAGCTCATACATCGCGACCGTCGGGTTGTTTTTGTAGCGCTCGGCAATGGCATACCAAAAGCGGAACGTCTCGTCGCGCGACGTGAGATAGCGTGGCGTATGATAGACGCCGGTGAGCAGGTTGCCGATGGTATGCCAGTCGATGATCACATAAAGGCCGAGTTCGCCGGACCACTGCACGGCCTCGTCGAGCAGCTTCAGGTATTCCGCCTCCCCTACCCGGCGCCAGTCCGCCGGATGCACGGGAATCCGCACGACGTTGGCGTTCCACTTCTTCGCCTCTTCGAAATAGCGCCGTCCCCACTGTCCCTTTTTCACCAACTCAGCCGGGTCTGACGTCGCGAGACCGCGAAACACAACCGTCTCCCCCTGCGGGTTGACGAAGCGGTTGCCTTTGACCGCGATCACCGGGAGCGTGACGGTCGCCTTGGCCCCGGCGGGCGGGGCACTGAAGGATGCGGGGGCGGTTTGGGCACCGGCCTGCGGTGCAAGGCAGAGCAGCCAAACCATTAGCCAAGGGGTATGTCGGGGCCTCATGTCCGCCACGGTGGCGCGATTCGTCAGCGGCGCAACCGTCCGCGCCGTCACACGATGGACTTGGCGCGACCCTTGATCCGTTCCGCCTCTTCCCGCAGCAAACGGGTGAAGGTCTCCGCGTGGGCATTGGGCCGGTCGGCCGGCAACCCGGCCATGATCACCACGTCGGGCAATGCGGGCGAAAACGGCCGCATCTCGAGCGATCGCGGCAGCACCCCCGCCACGCCGTCGGTCAGGATCGTCGCACCATTGCTCGCCTCGAGTCCGGCAAACATGGTCGTCACGCCGTCGTTGACCAGCACCGTGAAGTCGGGCGTGACGCCAAACGGCTTGAGCACCGCCCGCATCCAGCTGACGTAATCGGGGAAATTCACCCGCCCGAGACCGTGCAGCGGCACGCCTTTGAGCCGCTTCGGCGGCACCTTGGTCAGTTTCGCCAGCGGGTGATCCTTGCCCACGACGAGCACCAGCGACATCCGGCGGATCTCCGACCACTGGAAACCGCGAATCATCGTCGTGATGCTGGCCGGAGCGATCACGAGGTCGAGCAGGCCGGCCGCGACCTTGTCGGCGATCTCCTTTGGCGCCAGGTCCTCCAGTTCGATGCGCACGCGCGGCACCGCCGCCTGGAAGCGTTCGAGGGCCTTGGGCATGATGCCCGCCGTCAGCGACGGCCCGTAGCCTACGCGCAACACCTCGCTCTTCGCCTCGCCGCGCACGCGCTGGATGGCCTGATCCGCACGGGCGAGCAGATCGCGCGCCTCCTCGTAGAAGATCTCCCCCGCCTCGGTCAACGTGACGGCGTTCGTCCCGCGCACAAACAGCGGCACGCCGAGCTCGTCCTCCAGATCCTTCACCTGCCGGCTCAGCGCCGGCTGCGTCAGGTGCAGGTTGTGGGCCGCCCGGCTGAAGCTCCCGTGCGCCGCGACGGCGGCGAAGTAGCGCAGGTGACGCAGTTCCATGCGCCGACGCTGGGTATTACCAAAAGTATGAGCGAGGCCAAAAACACGGCATTGGGCAGTTCGGCAGCTTTCGGATATTCTCACGTCACTCCGACAACGAACCACTCAACCGAAACCCTCCGATGCTCGCCGCCACCCTCACCCTCGCCGCCCTCACCTTTCTCCTGGTCTTGGACGACACGCCCGCCGACGAAAACCGCCAGGCCATCCCCGTCGAGTCCGACGACCGCGACACCCTTTCCCGCTGATTCTTCCGTCCAACCACCATTTCCAACGTCTCACTCCATGAACTCCACGCTCCCTTCCTCCAAAACCATCGTCCTCATTCACGGCCTGTGGGTGACGCCCCGCTCCTGGGAGAAATTCCAGGGCTACTACGAAGCCCGCGGTTACCGCGTCCTTGCCCCGGCCTGGCCCGGCCTCAAGGGCGAGGTCGAGGACATGCAGCGCGACGCCTCCAGCTTCAACGGCACCGGTCTTGAGCAGGTCGTCGCCCACTACACCAAAATCATCGAGGCTCTGCCCGAAAAGCCCATCATCGTGGGCCACTCCTATGGCGGCCTCATCACCCAGATCCTGATCGACCGCGGCCTCGGAGCCGCCGGCGTCGCCATCGACTCGGTTTCGGCCAAGGGCATCAAGCTTCTGCCCTTCTCGACCTACGAGGCACTGACTCCGGCGCTGGCCAACCCGTTCAACGTGCAGGGCACTTACCTGTTCCCTTTCGCCCGCTGGTGGAGGGTCTTCGCCAACAGCCTGAGCGAGACCGAGGCCCGTGCCGCCTACGCCCGCTACGCCATCCCGGCGCCCGGCAAGGCCATCTTCGACGCCGCCCTATCCAACTTCACGCCCGGCTCGCTCGCGGCGATCGACTTCCGCAACTCCAACCGCGCTCCGCTCCTCTTCATCGGCGGCGAGAACGACGTGATCATGCCCGCGTCCCTTAACCGGAAGAATTTCCGGAAATACCGCCACTCGTCCGCGGTGACGGAATACCAGGAGTTCGCCGGCCGCAGCCATTTCATCATCGGCGAGGCCGGCTGGGAGGAAGTCGCCGCCTACGCGCTCGATTGGGCGCTCAGCCACGCAACCCCCGCCGCTCTGCTCCGGGCCGCCTGAAACCACTGTCCTGCCTTCCTCATTCATGAACACCATCAACCGCTCCCAACTCATCGAGCAGCTCAACTGGCGCTACGCCACCAAGCAGTTCGATCCCACCAAGAAAATCTCCGCCCAAGACTGGGCCGCGCTCGAAGAGGCGCTTGTCCTCACGCCTTCCAGCATCGGCCTCCAGCCCTGGGCGTTCCTCGTGGTGGACGACCCGGAAGTGCGCGCCCAGCTCCTGCTCGCCTCTTACGGCCAACCGCAGGTCGTTGACGCCTCGCACCTCGTCGTCTTCGCCACCAAGGCCAACTACTCGGAGGCCGACGTGGACGCCCACATCCGACAGGCTGCGAAGATCCGCGGCGTGCCGGTTGAATCGCTCGACGGCCTGCGCACCATGGCCATGCGTTCTGTCGTGCAGGGCATGGACGAAACCGCCCGTCGCAACTGGGCGACTAACCAGACCTACATCGCCCTCGGCAATCTCGTCACCAGCGCCGCTCTGCTCGGCATCGACGCCGCGCCGATGGAGGGCTTTGAGCGTCATCGCTACGACGACATCCTCGGCCTCAAGGTCCGCGGCCTGACTGCCTCGGTCATCGCCGCCCTCGGCTACCGGAAAGCCGGCGACAAATACGCAACCGCGCCCAAGGTCCGCTTCCCACGCGAGGAAGTCGTTGTCCACGTGTAGCCCCGACAAGCCGGCTAAGTGACAAATTCCAAGTATCAGGTAACAAGAAGCCCCGGACTCCACGCTCCGTCTTGATCCTTGTTACTTGCTACTTGGCCGCTGGCGCGGCCTCAATCATCCCGCAGCGCCTCGATCGGCGACACGCGCGAGGCGCGGCGCGACGGCAGGAAGGTGGCCAGCAGCACCACCATCATCATGACCGCCGCAGTGGCCACGAGCACGCCGGGATGCACCGCTCCCACACCGAAAAGCAGTTTCTGCATGGCCTTGCCGGCACCCCAGGCGCCTAGCGCCCCGAGCACAACGCCGGCGGCCAGCAGTCTGGCCCCGAGACCGAGGAACTGGGCCAACACTTGGCCGGGTTGGGCCCCGAGTGCCATGCGCACACCGATCTCGCGCCGACGCTGGTTCACGGCGTAGGCCAGCACGCCATAGGTGCCGACCGCGGCGAGCACGAGCGCCACCGCCGCAAAGATGATCGCGAGCAGGGCCGGCGAGCGCCGGGCAACCATGCTCTCGTCAATCCACGCCTGCATCGGCTTCAGTTCATCCACCGGCAGCTCCGGATCCAGTTTCAGCACGACCTTCTGGAGCATCGGCGCCAAGGCGGTCGGCTCCATGGCGGTGCGCAGCACGACGGAGAAACCGTTGGGCGTGTAATTCCCCTTCATCGGAAAGTAGATCGCGCCCTGGGCATTGGTCTCGGCCAGCTCGCGTTGCTTCACGTTGCCCACGACGCCGACGATCGTGAAGGCCTCCTTCTCATCAAACTTGGGATTGGCGGACAGACGCCGGCCCAGCGGGCTCGAGCCCGGCCAATAGCGCCGGGCAAAATCCTGGTCCACGAGGCAAACGCGCAGGTCGCGATGATTGTCCGCATCCTCGAGGAACCGGCCCTCGATCAGCGGAATGCCCATGGCCTGCCAGTATTCTCCCGCGGAAGGGGCCATGTAGTGGGCGCGGACCGATTCGCCGGGCGCCGGGTCCTGACCCTCGATGGTGGTGGCGCTGTTGTTGATGTTGCCGCCCATGGGCAGCCCCGCGGTCAGGCCGACCGCCACCACTCCGGGCTGGGCCCGCAGTTCGGTGAGCAGACGCTCCATGAAGGCGAGGCGCTGCTCGTTTTCGGGATAACCCTTCCACGGCAGGGCGATGTTGCCGGTGAGCACCTGTTCGGGACGGAATCCGGGCGAAGTGCTCATGACCTTGCGCAGGCTGAGCCCCAGCAGCCCGGCGCCGCTGAGCAGCACGAAGGCCAGCGCGACTTGGGCGACGATGAAACCGTGACGCACCCGCTGCGCCGCGCGGCTGGTGGTGCCGCCGCGCGACTCGGTCTGGAGCACCGAAGCCAGCCGCGCATGCAGGCTGAACCAGATGATCGGCAGGGAAAGCAGCAGTCCCACCAGCGCCGAGGCACCGAGCGAGATCAGGGCGAGCCGGGCGTCGAAGACGATCGCCGAGCCGACCGGCAGGTAATCCGTGCCAAGAACCGCCAGCAACTGGATGCCGGCCGCCCCCACGGCCAGGCCGAGCAGGCCGCCACCGAGGGCGAGCAGCACGGTTTCCATGGCGACCTCGCCCGCCACATGCCCGGCTCCGGCGCCGAGCGCCTGGCGCACCGCAAGTTCCTTGGTGCGACCGCTGGCGCGGATGAGCAGCAGGTTCACGAGATTAACGCCGCCGATGAGCAGCAGGAAAAACACGCCACCCTGCAGGAGCAGCAGCACGGGCTTGATGTCTCGCACCGTGTCGGCGTGCAGACCGAACACATCCGTGCGGAATTTCGCCCCCTTGAGCAGGCTGGAGAAGGGATCGTCCTCCACCTGCTGGGCGTTCAACGCGTTGACCTGCTCCTGCGCCACCGCGAGGCTGGCTCCGGGTGCCAGTCGGGCGATCAGCTGCATGTTGTTCGAATGCCGGCGATCGGGCAGGCGGTCCTTCGGATCGGACGCGAGCGGCACGAAGAAGCGCGCCTTGCTGGTAAAATAACGGAATCCGGGCGGTAACACGCCGACAACCGTCACCGGCAGCGAATCCACGATGAAGGTCTTGCCGAGCACCTCCGGGTCGGCGTTGAACTGCTGGCGCCAGAACTCGTCCGTCAGGATGGCCCGGGAGCTGTCCTTGTAGAACATTTCCTCCTCGGTAAACGTCCGTCCCATCGCCAGCGGCACGCCGAGGGTCGCGAAAAACTCCGGCGACACGCGATCGCGATCCACGCGCTGCGGCGACCCGGCTCCACCGATGATGGCGTTGCCGCCCTGCCAAACCGAGGTCGAGGCGAAGGCCTTGATCTGTTCCCGGCGGTCGTAGTAGTTTGGCAACGAGGCCCCGGCCCGCTCCACACCGGCCCCCGGGTAAGCGTTCACCGTGGTCACCAACCGCCCGGGCTCGGGATACGGGAGGGCGCGCACCAGCACCGCGTCCACCACGGCGTAAATAGCGACATTGGCGCCAATACATAGCGCCAGCGTGAGCAAAACAGTCAGCGTAAAGCCGCGCTCGCGCGCGAGCCGGCGGAGTATTTGTCGAAGATCGGCCAGGGACAACAGGGAGTGCACGGAGACTTAACCCGCGCAAACCGCCTCCGGTTACAGATTTTTTGGCGAGGACTGCGCTGCGCGCGGAGCGCCTAGGCGTCGTAGCGATACCCCACCCCATGCACGGTCACGATGGTCTTCGGCTCGTCCGGGGTCTTCTCGATCTTCTTGCGGAGCTGGGCGATGTGCTGGTCCAGCGTCCGGGTGGTGCCAAAGTAATCCACGCCCCAAACCGAGTTTAGCAGCATGTCCCGCGTCAGGACCTCGCCCGGATGGGCGGCGAGCGCCTCCGCGAGTTTCAGCTCGCGGGCGGTGAGGTCGGCACTGCGTCCGCCCAGGGTGGCGGTGAACTTGCGTCGATCAATCTCGGCCGCGCCCAGCCGGAATACAGGCGGCAGCTCCGCGCCCGCGGCCGGCACTGCGCTTTGCCGGGCCCGGCGCAACAGGGCCTCCACCCGCGCCAGCAGCTCATGCACGCCGAAGGGCTTTAGCACGTAGTCGTCGGCGCCGAGTTTGAGGCCCACGACCTTGTCCACTTCCTCGCCCTTGGCCGTGAGAAAGAGGATCGGCACCGTCGCGCCCTGCTTTCGCAGTTCGCGGCACACGTCGTAACCACTCTGGCGCGGCATCATCACGTCGAGGATCACCAGGTCGAACTTCCCCTGCGGATAGAGTTTGAGCGCCTGCGCACCGTCGCCGGCGGCGGTTACGTGGTAACCGTCGCTTTCCAACGTGGCCACGAGGCCGAGGCGGATGTTGGCGTCGTCTTCAGCGATGAGGAGGCGGGCTTTCATGGGAGATCGAGAATGAACGCCGCCCCGCCGCCCTCGCGCGGCTCGCAGTGCAGGTCGCCGCCCAGCCCGCGGGCAAGCTGGCGGGCGATGCTCAGGCCCAGGCCGGTGCCCGTTTGCTCCGCCGTGAGGGCGTCGTCCACGCGGTGAAATTTTTCGAAGATGCGTTCGCGATGGTCGGCCGGCACACCCGGACCGCGGTCGAGCACCCGGACCCGCGCGCCGTGGCCGGCCCCCGGCAACAGCTCAACCGTCACCTCGCCGCCGCTCGCGGCGTATTTGGCGGCGTTGTCGAGCAGGTTGAGCACGATCTGCTCCAGCGCGTCGGCGTCCGTGGTGAGCATCACCGATCCGCCTGGCAGTTTGCGCTCCACCCGCAAACCGGCCTCGGCCAGGCGCGGCACGTGTGTGTCGAGCAGACGGCCCAACGCGGCCGCCGCGTCGAGCGAGACCCGCTCAAATTTCTTTTTGCCCTGCTCCAGCCGGCTGAACTCGAGGGCGTTGCCGACGAGCCGCGCGAGGCGCTGCGTCTCGCGTCCGATGGTGCGCAGGTAATCAGTCCGCTTGTCCTCACCGGCCACGCGCCCCTGCTCGAGCAACTCGGCATAGAGGCGGATCGTGGTGAGCGGAGTCTTAAACTCGTGCGAAACGTTGGCGACGAACGAAGTTTTCTGCGCGGCCTCGGCCTCGCTGCGCCGCGCCTGCCACAGCAGCAGCGACCCGCCCGCGAGAATCGCCACGCCCAGCGTAGCCGCCAGCAGGCTGCCAAAGAGGAAAAAGCCGCTGCCCCCGTCTGCCGACTCATCGGGCGGCGACTCCAGGAAAGCGGCCACTTCCCAGCCCGGGAGTGCGCCCTCCGCCACGGGCAGCCGGACCACCGGTTCGCCACCATCCGCCGGCACGCGCCCAGCCTGATGCATCACCCGGCCGCGCTCATCGCGGAGCAAATAGCCTTCGCCCGTCCCGGTCACGGCCGGCAGACCGCCGGCCAGCCGGGCGATCAGGGCAGCCAGTTCCACCTCGACGCCGCGAAACTCTCCCGCCGCGGGCATTTCTACCCAGCCGAGCAGGTAGGGACGCCCGGCGGCATTTCCCGTGGCCCAGCCGCTGCGGCCTGGAGCGGCGGGCTCTGCCACGGCCTTGGCGAGGAGTGCGTCGTCGAGCAAAGCCTTCGTGCGTTTGCCTTCGGCGAGTTTCTTGTCCGCCGAGAGTGAGGATACCGACGGCGCAGCCGCGGCTTGCGGTCCGGCGTCGGCATACAGCTGGGTCTCCGCCGGGCGGGAGTAGTTGCTGATCTTGGACGTCTCGCGGGCGTCTCGCCGCGCGCTCTGGGTGCGCTCCCGGTTGGAAAACACCTGCTGGCGGGCGAAATCCGCCTCATTCGACTGCGTGGCCAGTTCCGATTCAGCGAATGCCTTGGCCTTGACGGGCGCGTCCTTGGCGAGCCAGGGAGCGCTCTCCGACAGGATCAAACCAAAGCGCCGGCGGAAACCTTGCGCCTCCTCGTCGGCGGCGGTCCGGGCCGGATGCAGAATGGTTCCGTCGGGGAGCGTGCGAAACGCCGTGCGCACGAGCGGATTTGCGCGCTGCCAGTCGGCGAGTGTTTCGTTGAGGCCGTCGGCGGGGAACGTCGCCAGCGTTTCGAGCAGACCCGCCTGCATGTCGCCGACGATCAGCTCGACATTCTCGGCCACCAACCCGGCGCGCGCCACCAGGGCGGCCCGGCGCGCGGCCGTGGTGTCGGCCCGCTGCTCGGCCAGCCGTGCCTCCTCGCGCTTCAGCAGCAGCATGCCTCCCCCGCCCGCGACCAGCGTGGCCACAAGCAGGAGCAGCCAGTAGGCAACGATGCGGCGGGTGACGGGTGACACGGGGACGGAGGCTAGGCGCTTTGCGAGGTTTGGAAAGCAACGAAAAGCAGTGTCCGTTTGTGGGTCAGCGCGCCTGCGCGCGCCTTCACACAGCGACCGCAAGCGGGCTGCTCACGAAGTCATATCACGGCTTCGTCGCCTGCTGGTTGCGGGTGCTGGCGGCGTCGTTGCGGTAGGTCTTGCGCTCGGCGTTGCTCAGGCCCTCGCGGGCAACGCGATCCGCCTCGGGCGCCGCGGTGGCGGCCAGACTGGAGACCGCGCGGTTGCTGTAGGTCTCGCCGACGGCCTGCAATTCGGCGGCCTGCTGCCGCAGCACCTTGGCCGCCTCGTCGCGACGGCCGGCATCGACCAGCTCGACCGCCTTGTCCTTCGCCAGCGCCATCACGTTCGCGGCGTAATCGGTCTGCACCTGATGATTGGCCGACGCGACGACCACCTTGGCGTCGCCGCTGAACTTCACCCGGCTCGCGGCCGTGGCGGTCGCAGGTCGCTGGTTCACGGCGTCCTCATAGCGGACACTCGCCTGCGCGATCTCGCGCTCGGCCCCGGCGGACGAAGCCTCGATCTCGACCTCGACGAGAGCGAACTTCTGCTGGCCGCCGTAGAGCTGGTTGAGCGTCAGCTCGGCCTTCTGTCCGCGAATAGAACCGTCGCGGCCGACAAAATGCAGCGGACGCACGCCCGCCGGGAAGTTGATCTCGATGACCACGCGGCGCGCGACGACGTTGAGCACGTCCCCGAGCTCGGCGGCGAAGATGCGCGGCAGATCGTCGCTGTTCTCGACAAAGTAGGTGTTGCCGTCGCTGCGCTCGGCGAGGCGCGTCATGAGGTCCTCGTTGAAACCGAGGCCCAGGCCGATCGTGGTGACCGAGATGCCCTCCTTCACGAGCGAGGCGCCGAGCCGGCCGAGTTCATCGGGCGAGCTGGGGTCGACGTTGGCCTGGCCGTCGGAGAGCAGAATGATGCGCGGCACATGCCGGCCCTCGCCGAGATGGCGGCGAACCTCGGCCGCGGCGCGGACGACTCCGCCGTGCAACGCAGTGTTGCCGCGCGCCTCGAGACCGCGGATGGCCGATTCCAGCTCGCGGGCCTCGCGCACGCGCTGCGCCGGCACGAGCGTCTCGACGCCGGAGTCGTAGGCAATGAGCGACACGATGTCGTCGGGGCCGAGGCGGCTGACGAGTTCGAGCGCCGCTTCGCGGGCGCGGTCGATCTTGTCGCCGCTCATCGAGCCCGAGCGGTCAATCACCAGGGCGAGATTGACCGGCGGGCGGGCCTCACGCCCGGGCGGACGCAGGCAGTCGAGGCCGATCTTGACCACGGAGCGGTTGGCCTCGTTGGCCGGCAGGACGGTGCGGTCGAGATCCACGGTGACACGGACGGGCTGGGCGGCCTGCTTGGCGGAAAGCAAAGTCGCGCCGGTGAGCGCGACCGCGAAGAGAAGATGCGGGATGAACGTTTTCATGGGAGTCGTTTGACTCCGCCATTGAACCACAAACCGCCCCGCAGGTTGTCACCCGGCGGTCAGAGGTTTGTCAGGGAATTGTCAGGCGCTCTAATGGAAGCCGGGCGCGACGTTTGACCGGCGGACCGGCCCGAACACGGTGACGCCCTGCCCCGCCCCCATGCCCTACACCGACGCCCACATGCATTTCTGGGACCAGACCGCGCTCCGTCCTTACACCTGGCTGCATGAAGTGCCTTCGATCGCCCACCCTCACACCCCGGAATCGATCCACCGCGAAGCCGGCCCCGATCTCCCGGACAAGATCGTCTTCGTCGAGTGCGGCGCTCCCTGGTTGGAGGAAGTGAAATGGGTGGATCAACTCGCTGCCCGCGAACCGCGCATCCGGGCCATCGTGGCCAGGATCGCCATCAATGTCGGCGCGCAGACCGTGAGCGCTCTCGCCGAACTGCGCCGTCACCCGCTTGTGCGCGGCGTTAGACATCATTTTGAGCACGAAGCCACGGACTACTGTGCCCGGCCGGAATTTATCGGTGGTGTGCGCCAGCTGGCCGCCGCGGGCCTGAGTTTCGACCTTTGCTGCAAGCACCCGCAGCTACCCGCCGTCATCGAGCTGGTGCGCCAGTGCCCCGACGTCAGCTTCATCCTCGACCACGGCGGCAAACCCGGCATTCGCACCGGCCTGCTCGACCCGTGGCGCGAGCACATCCGCACGCTCGCCGGGTTCCCCAACCTCGTCTGCAAACTCTCTGGCCTGGTCACCGAGGCCGACCACCTGCACTGGAAACCCGACCAACTACGGCCCTACGTGACGCACCTCATCGAGTGCTTCGGCCCCGCGCGCCTGCTCTTCGGCGGCGACTGGCCGGTCGCCAAGCTCGCCTGCGGCTACGTGCGCTGGCTGCAGCTGGCCCGGGGCTTTACCGCCCATTTGCCTGCGGCCGATCAGGCGGCCATTTTCGGGGGCAATGCCGCCCGCATCTACCGGATCTGACCCACGATGATCACCCTGCCCCAGCGTCCCTTCGGTTCAACCGGCGAGCTCCTCCCGGTCCTCGGCTTCGGCGCCGGGTTTGCCAACTTCGCCGGCTTCGAGCGTTCGATCGAAACGGTGCGCCGGGCCCGTGCGGCCGGCCTGCGGTATTTCGACACCTCGGTGATGTATCGGGACGGGGCGTCCCAAGCCATTCTCGGCGAGGTGCTCGGCTCCGCCCGCGCTTTTGTCGCGACGAAAATCGGCTATTTCCGCGAAGCGCGGCACTTCCGCTCCATCGAGGCGATGCACGTGCAGCTCCGCGAGAACCTCCGCCTCCTGCGCCGCGACCGCGTGGATCTGCTGCAGGTGCATGAGGCCGACTGGGACAACTGGTGGAGCGACCGCACCGAGGTCGGCTTCCGCCGGCTCTTCGACCCCGAGGGCAGTTTCGATTTCGCCAACGCCCCGGTAATCCAGTTCCTGCGCGAAGCCAAGGCCCGCGGGCTGTGCCGCCACATCGGCGTCACGGGCAACCACGCCCGCCATCTCGGCCGCGTGATCCGTGAGGTGGACGGACTCGACGCCGTGCTCGTCGCCTACAACTACACGCCGCTCAATGTCACGGCCCGCGAGCACATCCTGCCGGTCGCCGCCGCCAAGGGGCTGGCCGTGGTTGTCGCCGGCTTGTTCACCTTCATCCATTCCCTGCCCACGGGCTGGGCCACCGAAGGCAGCTACCTCGGCCCGCGCTCCGACGCGCAGCTCGCCGCGTTGAAGAAACTCCAGCAGGACTGCGGCCTGCCTGCGGCCGAACTGGCCCTCCGCTTCGTCGCCGCCGACGAGCGCCTGAGCATCGTGCTCGCCGGCGCCTGCCAGCCCGTCGAAGTGGACCAAAATCTCGCCGCCTTTTTCCGCGGCCCGCTGCCCGCCGACCTGCACGCGGCCGTCGAAGCCATCGCCCGGCAGTTTTGAAAGCGCCTCCCCTCGGAGTCAGCCCTGGTCCCGATTGTATTCCTGCGGCCAGTTTGGCACGGAGAAGGCGCCGCCGTCCACGAACAGGGTCTGGCCGGTGACAAATGCGGCATCCGGGCCGGCGAGGAACCGCACCGCCCGGGCGACATCGTCCGTCGTGCCCACGCGGCGCAGCGGGGTGATGCGCGCCCAGTTTTGCGCGTATTGCGGCGCTTCCTGCTTGGTGCGTTCGTGCTCGATGGCACCCGGCGCCACGCAGTTGACCCTGATGCCGTGCGGCCCGAGTTCGAGCGCGGCCACCTTCGTGAACTGCTCGATGCCGCCTTTCGACGCCGTGTAGTCCACCAGCCGCGGGAAAGCCATCCAGTTGCAGGCGGAACCGAGATTGATGATCACCCCGCGGAGACCGCGCTCGACCATGAGCTGGGCGGCGCGCTGCGTGTTCAGGAAACAGCCTTTCAGATTCGTGCGGATGACCCGGTCCCAGTCCTCCTCCTTCAGTTCCAGCAGCGGCGACCAGGTCTGGATACCGGCGTTGTTCACCAGCAGACCCGGCACTGTGCCGAAATGTTGCGTCACGACCTCGTAGAATTTCCCAACCTCGGCCTTCAGCCCCACGTCGCAGCGGATCGCGAGCGCACGGCGACCCGTCGCGCGGATCAGCCCCGCGGTTTCGTCCGCCTCGGCGTCCGGGGCGACGTGGCTGAAAGCAACGTCCCAGCCGTCCTTCGCCAGCGTGACCGCGATCTCGCGGCCGATCCCCCGGCTCGCTCCCGTCACCACCGCCAGTTTTGCCATGTCGCTCATGCCGGCATTCAGCACGAGCCTGGCACGGGGAACAATTGTTTTCATCCGGCCGCCGGTTGCGCTTCGTCCCGGCCGGTGCATCTTCAGCGCATCCCCGCCCACCCCATGCAACGCCCGCCTGCCTCCCAATTCAGCCAGGAACTCCTCGACCTCTACGACTACTACGTCCACGGCCAGATTGACCGGCGCGTCTTCATGGAACGTGCCGCCAAGTTCGCCGTCGGCGGCCTGACCGCGGCCGCGCTGCTGGAGATGCTGAGCCCGAAATACGTTTTCGCCGCGCAGGTGCCGACCGATGACCTGCGCATCAGCACCGAGTATCTCAAATATCCCTCACCCGACGGCAGCGGCGAGATGCGTGGTCTCTTCGCCAAGCCCTCCGGCGGCCTCGGCCGCCTGCCCGGCGTGCTCGTGGTGCATGAGAACCGCGGCCTCAATCCCTACATCGAGGATGTCGTGCGCCGGCTCGCGGTGGCGGGCTTCGTGGCGTTCGGGCCCGACGCGCTTTATCCGGTCGGCGGCTACCCGGGCAACGACGACGAAGGCCGCGCCCTGCAGGCCAAACTTGACCGCAACAAGATCACCGAGGACTTCGTGGCCGGCGCGAAATTCCTCCAGGCCCACCCGGCCTGCAACGGATCGCTCGGCGTGGTCGGCTTCTGTTTCGGCGGCTGGATGTCCAACACCCTCGCCTGCCGTCTGCCCGAACTGAAGGCGGCGGTGCCTTACTACGGCGGCGCGCCCACGCTCACGGAGGTGCCGAAAATCAAGGCGGCGATCATGCTCCACTTCGCCGAGCTGGACACGCGGGTGAACGCCAGCTGGCCCGACTACGAAGCAGCCCTCAAGGCGGCCGGCGTTTCCTACGAGGCCCATACCTATCCCGGCGTGAATCACGGCTTCCACAACGACACGACTCCGCGCTACGACAAGACGGCGGCCGAGCTCTCGTGGGAGCGCACGCTGGCGTTCTTCAAGGCGAAGCTCGGGTGAGACACCGTTGTGGGCGGTGAGCTTGCTCACGCCACGAACATCTTGAAGTGATCGTGGCGCCAGCAAGCTGGCCGCCCACGTCGAAGCCAGCTCGCCCCCTACTTCCCGCCTCGCTTGTTCCGCGGGTGGAACTTCGCGTGCTGGTCGAGCAGGCGGGACGACTCGACCGCCGTGTAGATTTGCGTGGTGCCGATGCTGGCGTGACCGAGCATCTCCTGGATGGCGCGCAGATCGGCGCCGCCCCCGAGCAGGTGCGTGGCGAACGAGTGGCGCAGCAGGTGCGGCTTCACCGGTTTCTCCAAGCCGGCACGCCTGGCGGAATTCTTGACGATCACCCAAAGTGTCTTCCGCGAGATGGCCTTGCCCCGCTCGCTCAGGAACAGCTCACTGCCGGTGCGGCCCTTCACGAGCTTTGGCCGGGCTGATCCAAGATAGGCCTGCACGGCATCGCGCGCCTTGGCTCCAAGCGGCACGACGCGCTCCTTGGAGCCCTTGCCGAAGACGCGCACGAAACCGTTTTCCAAATCCACTTGCTGGAGCGTGAGACCGCAGAGTTCCGAGATGCGGAGACCGCTGGAGTAAAACAGTTCGAGCATCGCGCGGTCACGCACGGCGTAGGCGTCACCACCGACCGGAGCGGCCAGCAGGCGGTCCATCTCACCGGGCGAGAGCGTCTGCGGAAGCTTGCGGCGGAACTTCGGCCCGCTCAGCAGCGCGGCCGGATCATCCTCGCGCCGCCCCTGGCGCACGAGGTGCCGGAACAGCATGCGCACGGCGGCCAGCTTGCGCGCCTGGCTGGATTCGCTGAACTCCTCGTCGCTCAGCCAGTGCAGCCAGCCGGCGAGATGTTTGGCCGTGACCTTCAGCCAGTTGGCGGCGCCAAGCGCCTTGAGCCGGTGGGCGGCCTGACGCAGGTCGTTTTCGTAGGATTTGGCCGTGTTGCGCGACAGACCTTTCTCCAGCTCGATGTAGGCGAGAAAGTCGTCGATACCGTCCGCAAACGCCTCGGGGGCCGGCGGCATGGGGGCCGGCCTGGCTTGCGGAGCTGCCGGCGGCTTCTTCATGCGCGCGGCCGCCGGCTGGACTCAGCGACGGTTGTTCCGGCGCGCCCCGGGCGGGGGCGGCGGCGCGGCGTTCACGTCGCGCAGACGGAAGGTGATGCGGGCCTTGTCGAGGTCGTAGGGGCTCATCTCCATCTTCACCCGGTCGCCCGCGGCGATCTTGATGAAGTGCTTGCGGAGCTTGCCGGAAATATGGGCCAGCACGATGTGGCTGTTGTCCAGTTGCACGCGAAACATGGTTCCCGGAAGGACGGCGATAATCTTGCCTTCAACTTCGATCGATTTGCCGTCAGACATGGTGGAGATGGGAAACAGTGGTTCGCTGCATGCAGATGAATAAAAAGCCATTGTAACACCGCACCCCGGCACCTAAGTCAAGGCTCTCGTTTACGGAACCTAACCGCATGGTCCAACCCACCCGCAACGCCCCGCCCTGCCCTTTTGAGAAAGTCTTCCCGTCCCAATTGAAGCGGGACGATGAATTTTACATGTGGCTGGCTTACAATCAGGCGATCGACGCCTGGCGGCAGGACGAAGTGCCCATCGGTGCCGTGATCGAACTCGGCGGCGAGGTCATAGCCTCCGCCCACAACCAGCGCGACAGCACCCGCGACCCAACCGCCCACGCCGAAATCCTCGCCCTCGGCCAAGCCGCCAAGGCCATCGGCGACTGGCGGCTCAACGACGCCACGCTCTACGTGACCAAGGAGCCCTGCCCGATGTGCTCCGGCGCCACGCTGATGTCGCGGGTCAAGCGCGTGGTCTTCGCCGTCTCCGACCCCAAGATGGGGTGCCTCGGCGGCGCCACCGACCTCAACGCCCTGCCGCAGGTCAACCACCACCTTGAACTCACCCGCGGCGTGCTGGAGCAGCCCTGCCTCGAACTGCTGCAGGCGTATTTCAAGGCGAAGCGCGCGGAAGACACGCCCGGCAGTTGACGCCACCCGCGCCGCGTGCAGCTTAGGACAACTTCAACCCACGAATATCATGGCCTACGAACTCCCGAAACTCGCCTACGCCAACAACGCCCTCGAGCCCCACATCGATGCCAAGACGATGGAGATCCATCACACGAAGCATCATCAGGCTTATATCACCAACGCGAACAACGCGCTGAAGGACCATCCCGCCCTCGCCGCGCTCGACGTCAACGCGCTCATCGCCGACCTGTCGAAGGTGCCCGAGGCCATCCGCGGTGTCATCCGCAACAACGCCGGCGGCCACAGCAACCACGCCTTCTTCTGGACCATCCTCGGTCCCGGCAAGGGCGGCGCCCCCAAGGGCAAGCTCGCTGCGGCGATTGATGCCGAACTCGGCGGCTTCGCCAAGTTCAAGGAAGACTTTGCCAAAGCCGGCGCCACGCGCTTCGGCTCCGGCTGGGCCTGGCTCGTCGTCAACGGCGGCAAACTCGCCATCGGCTCGACCGCCAACCAGGACAGCCCGCTCATGGGCAAGGCCGTCGCCGGCATCGAAGGCAAGCCCGTCATCGGCCTCGATGTCTGGGAACACGCCTACTACCTCAACTACCAGAACCGCCGCCCCGACTACATCGCCGCGTTCTGGAACGTGGTGGACTGGGACGCCGCCGAGGCGAACTACGTCGCCGCGTTGAAGTGACGCACCGCGTCAGCCCGGACCCAAACCAAGCCGTAGTTCCCTCTCCTCAAGCCGCGCCCCCGGGCGCGGCTTTTTGTTTCCCCCAGCCGCAAAGCGCAGCCAGCCGGCTGCAACCTGACCGACACCTCACTCGATCCCCAGCACCTTGCGGCCGGTCTCGGAGATCATCTGCGGGGTCCACTGCGGGTCCCAGACAATGTGGACCTTGGCGGACTCGACCGTCGGCAGCCGCGCGATTTTTGAACGGGCGTCCTCGGCGATCACCGGGCCCATGCCGCAACCCGGCGCCGTGAGGGTCATCTTCACCTCGACACTGTGGCCGCCGGCCGGCGTTTTCTCGATGGAGAGATCATAGACGAGCCCGAGGTCCACGATGTTCACGGGGATCTCGGGGTCGAAGCAGGTCTTCATCGCGCTCCAGACCGCCTCCTCGCTGAACGCTCCGCCCACGAGGGCGGTCGCCTCCTCCTTCACGGTGTAGCCCTCGATGAGCCCCGCGTTCTCCTTCGCGATCTGGAACAGTCCCTGGTCGGTGCGCACCGTGACGTTGCCGCCCAGCGACTGGGTGATGAAAACCTTGGTGCCGGCGGACAGGCGCACCTTGTCGCCGGCGGGGATGACGGTGGCGGGACAGTTCTGGCTCAGCACGAATTCCTGATTCATGCGGTCACGCTATTGTAGGCGCAGGTCAAAAGGCAACCGGGCATACACGCCCTGCGGATCGTTGAACTTGCCGAGCGCTTGCAGTTCCGCGAGCGCCTCGCCCATGAGCACGCCCGCCGGCCCGCCCAGCGCCTTTTCGCGGTGCCGCCCCTCGATCGCCTCGGTGAGCGCCTCGGCGAATTGCTTCGGCCGCGGATACTCGGAGACCCGGAAACCGTCGCCCAGCTTGGCCTCGGCAGCGGCGTGTTTCACCGCGGCCGCCAGTCCGCCCAGCTCGTCCACGAGGCCGAGCTTCAGCGCCTCGCTGCCCGACCACACGCGGCCTTGTGCGATCTCCTCGACCGTCTTGCGCTCGAGTTTGCGTTCCTCGGTGACCTTGGTGATGAACTGATCATAGACCCAGTCCACGGAGTCCTGGATGATGGCCATCTCCTCGGGGGTCTTGGGCCGCGTGATCGTGAGGGCATCGGCGTAGCGTCCGGTTTTCACCGTGTCGAAGGTCAGGCCCAGCTTGTCGTTCAGCAGGCCCTGGAAATTGAGCAACACGCCGTAGACACCGATCGAGCCGGTGACCGTGGTCGGCTCGGCAAAGATGCGGCTCGCGGGTGCGGAAATCCAGTAGCCGCCCGAGGCGGCGTAGGCGCCCATCGAGACCACGACGGGTTTCTTCTCCTGCAGCAGACGAACCTCGCGCGCGATGGCCTCCGAGCCGGTCACGCTGCCGCCGGGGCTGTTCACGCGCAGCACGACCGCTTTCACGGCGTCATCCTGACGGATCTGACGGAGGAGCCGCGCGGTCTTGGCCCCATAGACATAACCCTCCTCGTTGCCGTGGCCGTCCACGATCTCGCCCTCGGTGTAAACGATGGCGATGCGACCCTTGTCCGACGAGGTTTCCGTCTTCCCCTCGCCCGCGCGCCGGGCCGTCAGGCCGCTGGCGCTGACGAGCCGCGCGTATTCCTTGAGGTTGATCTGCTTGAAAGGCCGCGAGGAGCCCTTGCGGCCGGTGTCGGCCTTCAGTTCATCGAGGACTTCGTCGAGGTAGGCGATGCGGTCCACCAGGCCGGCCTGCTTGGCCACGTCGGCCCGGATCATGCCCTTTTCGTCCACGACCTTTTGCAGTGCGCCTTCCGGGAGCTTGCGCGCGCCCTGCACGGCGACGGTCAGATCCTTCCACAGGTCGTCGATCAGCTTCTGGATCTGCTCCCGGTTTTCCGGGCTCATGTCCTTGCGCGTGTAGGGCTCGATGCCGCTCTTGTATTTACCCACGCGCGTGACCTGCACGCCGATGCCAAACTTCTCAAAGGCGCCCGTGAAAAACATCGGTTGCGAGGCGAGCCCGGGCATGAACACCACGCCGTAGGGATCGAGGGCGAGATCGTCCGCCAGAGAGGCGAGGTAGAGGTCGCGCGTGCGGGCCATGTTCAGGTAGGCCTTGACGGGTTTGCCAGAGGCCTTGAAGGCGGCCACGGTCTCGCGCACTTCCTTGAGCGCGGCAAAGCCCGAGCCGTAACCGCCACCCTGCACCGAACCCGTGAGAAACAGCCCCTTGATGGCCTTGTCGTGGGCCGCCGCCTCGATCGCGCGCGTCACCTGGCGCAGCTGGAGCCGGCTGCGGCTGTCACCGCCCAACGCCTCGAGAAACTCCTCCATGCCCTCGGCCTGGTCGGGCGTGTCCATGATGGTGGCCGAGAGGTCGAACACGAGGTAGGACCCCTCTTCCACCGCCACCGGTTTCTTCTGCCCGAGGGCAATCAACACCCCGAGCATCACGAAAGCGAGGATGACGCCACCGATCAGAAACACCAGCAGCGCACTGATCGTGGCGAAAAACGACGTGAAGAAATTCTTCATGCCGCGAAGCTAGACCGCGCCCCCCTCCCCGCCAGCGAAAAAAGCCCCGCGGACCGTCATGTGGACGGGCGGAGTCTCACCGCGATAAGCGGTTGTGTTACTTATCGGCCAAATCCGCCGGCGATTTAACGCGGCTAGACATCCGATTGTGCCGATATAGTCTTCCCGCAACCCGCCACGCTTATGAGCGAAAAACAGGAATTCCTGACCACGAACCGCAAGGCGCTGACCATCAACCTTGATGGCACCCACTACGGCACCATTGCCGAGATCGGCGCCGGTCAGGAGGTCGCCCGCGTATTCTTCCAGGCGGGCAGCGCCTCGGGCTCCATCGCCAAGACCATGTCGGCCTACGACATGACGTTCAGCGACGCCATCTATGGCAAGGCCCCGCGCTACGTCTCCCGCGAGCGCCTCGTGACCATGCTCGGCCATGAATACAACCTGCTCAAGGAACGTCTCCACGAGAAACGCGGCGAGCGCACCTGCTTCTTCGTCTATGCCGACACCGTTGCCACCGCGAGTGCCAAGAGCGGCCAGACCAGCGGCCACGGGTGGCTCGGCATCCGTTTCCAGACCAAGCCCCTCGAGGACCCCAGCGACATCCTCATCCACGTCCGCACCCTCGACCGGAAAAACGTCCTCCAGCAGGAGGCTCTCGGCATCGTCGGCACCAACCTCATCTACGGCGCGTTCTACCACCGCGACAACCCCGAGAAGTTCATCCAGTCGCTGGTGGACAACCTCGGCACCGACCGCGTCGAGGTGGACATGCTGCGCTTCAGCGGCCCGGCCTTCGCGCACATCGACAACCGCATCCTTTCGCTGCACCTCGTGAAGCACGGGCTGACCAACGCCGTGATGTTTGCGCCCAACGGCGACGTGCTCCAGCCCTCCGAGGTCATCTACAACCGTCCCGTGCTCGTCGAGCGCGGCAGTTTCCGCCCGGTCACCCACGTCAACGTGGACATGCTCAACTGCGCCACCGCGCAGTTCCTCCAGGAGCCCCTCGTGAAGGGCAAGGACATCGTCGTGCTCATGGAGATCACGATGAACAACCTCCTCGCCGAGGGCTCGCTCGACGAGCAGGACTTCCTCTCGCGCGTGGACATGCTCGGCCACATCGGGTTCACGGTGCTCATCTCGAACTACTCCGAGTTCTACCGCCTCGTCTCCTACTTCCGCCGCTACACGAAGGAGATGATCGGCGTCGCCATGGGCATCAACAACCTCCTCGAGATCTTCAACGAGAAGTATTACGAGAACCTCGAGGGCGGCATCCTCGAATCCATGGGCCGCATGTTCCGCCACGCCGTGAAGCTCTACATCTATCCGATGCAGCAGCAGGCCTACGACAGCTACCTCAAGACCGGCCATCCGGCCGAGGGCGGCCAAACGCATGTCGCGCACGCCTTTGCCGGCAAGGTGCTGATCACCGCGCGCAACCTCAACGTGAGCGACCACCTGCGCAACCTCTACGCCCACCTGCTCGAGAACCACTACATCGACTGCATCACGGGCTACAACGAGGACTACCTCACCATCTTCTCCCGCGACGTGCTCCAGCGCATCAAGCACAACGACGCCTCCTGGGAGAAGCTCGTCCCCGCCAAGGTCGCCGAGGTCATCAAAACCCGCGGCCTGCTCGGCTACGGCAAGCCGGCCAAACCCGCCGCGCCCACCCCGCCCGCCCCCGCCGCCGTCTGAGGCGAAACTTGGCGGTGGAGCGACCGGCTGCACCAGGCGCCGGCCCCGCCGCCGCCATCCTCACATCGGCGGGTTCGTGTCGAGGATGGGGGTTTCGCCCTTGGCCAGGTGGCTGTGGCGAATGTCCTGGCCGCCGGCGAGGAAGACCATTTCCTCGGCGATGTTGGTCGCATGGTCGGCGATGCGCTCGACGGACTTGGAAATGAACATCAGCTCCAGCGCGCGGGCGATCGTGTCGGGCTTTTCCAGCATGTAGCTGGTGAGGCGGCGATAGACCAGGCGGTTGAGGTTATCCACCTCGGAGTCGCGCCGGATCACGGCCAGGGCCTTCTGCTCGTCCTCCTGCACGAAGCAGTCGAGGGCGGAGCGGAGCATCTCCAGCGCGATGTTGGTCATGCGCGGGAGGTCGGCGTAAAGCTCGATGCGGGGCTCGATGGCGAGCTTGCGGGCCCGGCGGGCGATGCTCGTGGCCTCGTCCCCCACCCGCTCCAGATCGTGCGAGGCCTTCATGCCCACGACGACGAGACGCAGCTCGGAGGCGACGGGACCGCGGAGCGTCATGTAGCGGATGGCCTCCTCGTCGATCTTCACCTCCAGCTTGTCGATCTCGTCGTCGGCGGCGATGACCTTGTCGGCCAGGGTAATGTCAGACTCGGTGAGCGCGCGCATGGCCAGACGGGTCTGCTCAATGGAGCGCTCGCCCATCTGGAGCAGGTTGCCGCGGAAGTTTTCCAGCTCGGCGTCGAAGAAGCGTTTCATGGGAAAGATTTTTAACCACTAATGACCACTAATTTCTCACTAATCCGGCCAAAAGGACGGACAAAAAAGTCAGTTCAGCATTAGTGCTCATTGGTGTGGTTTAGTGGTTAACTGCGTTGATCGGTCAACCGAAGCGACCGGAGACATACGCCTCGGTCTGCGGGTTGGCGGGGTTCATGAAGATGGTGCGGGTCTCGGCGTATTCGATGAGGCGGCCGAGGTAGAAGAAGGCGGTGCGGTCGGAACAACGGGCGGCCTGCTGCATGTTGTGGGTCACGATGACGATGGTGAAATCCTTCTTCAATTCGTGAATGAGCTCCTCGACCTTGGCGGTGGCGATGGGATCCAGGGCCGAGCAGGGTTCGTCCATGAGGATGATCTCGGGCTCGACGGCGATGGCGCGGGCGATGCAGAGGCGCTGCTGCTGGCCGCCGGAGAGGCCGAGGGCGCTCTGGTGCAGGCGATCCTTGACCTCCTCCCAGAGGGCGGCGCCGCGCAGGCTCTTCTCCACGACCTCATCGAGGCGGGACTTGCGCTTCTCGCCCTGGATCCGGAGGCCGTAGGTGATGTTCTCGTAGATGGACTTCGGGAAGGGGTTGGACTTCTGGAAGACCATGCCGACGCGCTTGCGCAGCTCGATGACGTCCACGCGCGGGTCGTAGATGTTCACGCCGTCGATCCGGATCTGGCCGGTGCCGATGCGCGTGCCGTCGATCAGGTCGTTCATCCGGTTGAGGCAGCGCAGGAGCGTGGACTTGCCGCAGCCGGAGGGGCCGATGAAGGCGGTGACCTCCTTCTCGGCGATGTTGAGCGTGATGTCGTGCAGCGCCTGGCTGGTGCCGTAGAAGAAGTCCACGTCGTCGATCTCGATCATGGGACGGGCGGCGCCGGGCTTGGCCGCGGCCGCGGCCGACGCCGGGGTGACCGCCGTCGGCACGGAGACCTGGCGAACGGTGACGGAAGAGGAAGAAGCTTCGGGCATGAGCGTGGTTACCATTTGTATTTTTTGCGCAAACGGACGCGCAGCACGATGGAAGTCATCGCGATGGCGGCCACGGTGAACAGGAACACGAACGCCGTGCCGTATTGGACGCCGTGCGTGTATTCGTTTTGGGGAATCTTGGAGGCCACCACATAGATGTGGTAGGGCAGCGCCATGACACCCTGGAAGAAAAAGTCGGTCGCCTTCTGCACCTGCCAGGGCAGCTCGTCGCGGACCACGAAGGCGGCGGTGAACATGATGGGCGCAGTCTCGCCCGCCACACGCGCGATGGAGAGCACCGAGGAGGTGAGGATGCCCGGCAGGGCGTAGGGCAGGACGTTGGTGAGGATCGTCTGCAGCTTGGTGGCCCCGAGGGCGAGCGAGCCCTCGCGGTAGCCCTTGGGCACGGCCTTCAGCGCCTCCTCCGAGGCGGTGATGATGATCGGCAGCACCATGAACGCGAGGGTCAGCCAGCCCGCGAGGAGCGAAACGCCCATGTTCAGCGCGATGACAAACATGCCGAAGCCAAACAGACCATAGACGATGGAGGGCACGCCCGCGAGGTTGACGATGGACAGGCGCAGGAAACGGATGAACGGACCGTCACTCGCGTACTCGCTCAGGTAGATGGCGCTGATGATGCCGAGCACCAGCGCAATGACGATGGAGCCGACGACCAGCAGGATCGTGCCCACGATGTTGGGGAAAATGCCACCCGAGGAATAGACGAAAGTCTCGATCCGCACGCCCTTGAGCCGCTCCGCGTTGCCCGGCAGTTCCTTGAACGCGCGGAACTCGCGGTCCCCCATCGTCGTCTTTTTCCCGTCCAGCTCGAAGACATTGAGCGTCTCGGGCGCCTGGGTGAGAAAGGGCACGTTGATGAAGGGGGCCTTGGTCTGGAAAATCACCGCCCCGCCCTTCAGGCCGATGTCGAGGAAGATGAACACGGCGCAGGCCAGCACGAAGTAGGTGCTGAGGCGGAGGAGCCAGAACACGCCCTGCTCGACGCGCTTGGCGGGAGAGGACTTCGCATAAATCTTGGCGTCGGAGGCGCTCATGGGTCAGCCGATGGAGATGCGGTAGCGGCGCACGATTTTCTGCGCGAGCCAGTTGATGAGCATGGAAATGAGGAAGAGCACGACGCCGACCATGAAGAGCGCGCGGTAGTGGATGCTGTGGCGCACGACCTCGCCCATTTCCTGCGCGATGATGCCGGTCATGGTGTGCACGGGCTGGAAGACCGCACCGAAACCGGCGCTGAAGTCGGGAATCTCGATCCGATTGCCGGCGCAGAGCAGCACGACCATCGTCTCGCCGATCACGCGGCCGAAACCGAGGAGGATGGCGGCCATGATGCCGGAGAGCGCGGCGGGGATGACGATGCGGATGATGGTCTGGAGGCGCGTGGCCCCGAGCGCCAGCGAGGCCTCCTTGAAGGAGCGCGGCACGTTGTTGATCGCGTCCTCGGCCAGCGAGAAAATGGTGGGCACCGCCATCAGGGCGAGCAGGCAGGCGGCCGTGGCGGAATTGAGGCGCTCCAGCATCGGAAAGCCCGGCACCCAGTCGAGCCACGGGGACTGCGAGACCTGGCGCAACGTCTGACCCAGGACGGCGATGCCGAAGAAACCGAGGACCACGCTGGGGATGGCGGCGATGAACTCGATGGTCGGCTTGATGAACTTTTGCTCGCCCGCGGTGGCGACCTGATTGACGTAGATGGCCGCGGCGACGCCGAGCGGAATGGCGATCACGAGGGCCAGCAGCGCGATGAGCAGCGAACCGGCGAAGAGCGGGATGATGCCATACCAGTCCTGCCAGAAGCTGGCGGTCACCCATTTGCGGCCGAAGGCGAAGGCGCTGAGCGATTCGAGGATGCCGACCGGCTTGGTCTGGTCCCAGGCCATGATCCGTTTCTCCGTGTCGGAGATCTCGGCAATGTAGCGAACGTTCAGATCCTTGAAGCGCTCCAGCTTGCGCCGCAGGGCCGGGGCTTCCGCCGCAGGCACCGCCCCGCTCAGTTCCTTGAGGGACTGGACCAGCCGGACGTTGGCCTCGGCGACCGCCGGGCGCATGGCGAGCAACGGCTTGATCTCGGCGGCAAAGTCGATGGTTTCAATTTCCATCGCGTCGGCTTCGGCCTTGAGCGTGGCGGCGCGCTCGGCCGGCGCGGTGCGCATGCCATCAATGAGATTCTGCCGGGCCGCTCGCAGGTCGGCGGCCACGGCGTGGCGCTCCTTGAGCGAGGAAACCATGTCGGTCATCTCGCCGAGGATCGTCTCGTGGTCGCCGATGGAATTGGCGTAGCGGTCGGCGTAGGCGTCGAAGGCCTCGAGCCGGGCGTTGGCCTCGGGGAGGGCGATGCCCCCGGGACCGGTGAGACGGGCGAGCTCCTCCTGGCGGGCGCTGCTCAGGTAGCGTGAGAGCGCGCTGTGGCTCTGCACCTGGCCGCGCAACATGTCCACCAGCTCCAAGCCGGCGCGGCGGTAGGTCTCGAGGTTCTCGCGGTTCTGCGGGATGAAGCCCACCGCGTCGCTGAAGATCGTGAACGTGATCAGCGCGAGCACGATGATCGAGATGGTGGCGTTGCCCTGGAAGAGCAACTTGGCCGCCTGCTCGCCGCTGAGGCCGAAGAACCAGCTCCGGCGCCGGCGCAAAAGCGCTTCGCGGGTGGTCGGGCGGGCGGCGGGCGTTTGAAGAGTCGGATCGGACATACCGGGTGACGCGCCAAGGCTCGGACCGGGCCGGGGGGCCGGTCAATGGGCGCAGGTTACGGTTGTGTTACAAAAGCGCCGCCCGCGCTCCTGACAGGACTCGCGGGCGGCGGGGGGAGGGTTGGAACCGGTGCGAATCAGGACTTAACCGGAACCGGGATGAAACCGGACTTCTCGACAATGGCCTGGCCTTCCGCGCTCAGCAGATACTCGATGAACTGGGCCGCGAGACCGTGGGGCTCGCCGTTGGTGTAGAAGAAGTTCGGGCGGGCATAGGGATAGGTCTTGGCGTGGACGTTGGCGGCGGTCGGAGTGACCAGATTACCGTCCTTGTTCACGATCGGAACCACCTTGACGCCGGGGGCGTTGACGTAGGCGACGCCGACGTAGCCGATGCCGTTGGGGTTCTTGCCCACCTCGGCGGCGATCTGCTCGTTGCCGGCCATCTTCTGCGAGGAGCTGGCGTAGTCGCGCTTCTTCATGGCGAGGTCCTTCCAGTCCTGATAGGTGCCGGAGGAGGTATTGCGCGTGTAGATGGAGAATGGGCCGGCGTTGCCACCCACGGCACTCCAGTCGTTTACGTCGCCGGCGAAGATCTGCTCGACCTGGCGGAGCGTGAGCTTCGTGACCGGGTTGTTCTCGTTCACGATGACGGCCATGCCGTCGTAGGAGACGATGATCGGCTTCATCGAAACGCCCTTGGCCTGCGCGGCGGACATCTCGGTCGGACGGGCGCGGCGCGAGGACATGCCGATATCGGCCGTGCTGTCGGTGATGGCGGCGATGCCGGTGGTGGAACCTTCGGCGGCAATCTCGAACACGACGCCCGGATTCTTGGCGCGGAAGGCCTCGGCGGCCTGCGGCACCATCTTGGCGCCGAGGGTGTCGGAGCCCTTGATGACGAGCTTCTGGGCGGAAGCGGAACCGGCGGCGAGCAGCGCGGCGGCGAGGAAGAGGACGGTCTTTTTCATGGTTGGGAGAGGTGGTAAGTTTAGAATTTAACGTTCAGATCGACCTGCAGGAGCCAGTAGTCGGCGAGGGCGTTGTTGGCACCGATGTCGCCGGAACCGGAGGCGATCACACTGTTGTTCTTACGCTCGGCGTTGGCGTAGGTGAGGCTGAGCTGGGTGGCGGCACCGAGGGCGTAGTTGGCGCCGACGATGAAGCCTTCCATGTTGGTGCGACTGTCGAAGAGGTCGGAATCGACCAGGTTGGCATCGAGCGCAAAGGAGCCGACCGACTGGTAGATGACGCGGGCGTCCCACTCGCCGGGGAGCGACGCCTTGCCGTATTGGAGGCCGAGGTGGAAGGCCTTGTCCTCGCCGTCCAGGTCGGTGCGGCCGAACTTGCGGGCGCGGGCATCGGCATCGAGGTTGATGGCGAAATCGGCGAAGGCGCGGAGCGGCACGCCGTTGGCGGCGACCCAGTTGTATTCGAACGGGATCTCGAGGACCGACAGGTTGTTGACCGGGGCGGCGTTGGTGGCGGACATGGCGCCGTTGAAGGCCGCGATGTTGGCGCGCTGGTCGGCGCCGGCGTAGTAGTAGAGAACCGGGGCGATCTGGAAGAAGTTCGTCGGGCCGTAGAGGTAGCGCTTGTAGCCGCCCTGCCAGGCGGTGAGGAAGAGGTCCTCGGTGCCGGCGATGTTGGCGGACGTGATGGCCGCGAAGGGGTCCTGGTTGCCCGAGGTGCCATAGACGAACTGCGCGAGCGTGACAAAGAACTCGTTGTTGCCGCGGCGGGTGCGGAACTGCTCGGCGAGGCCCTCGGGGTTGATGTCACCGTCCCAGACCATCGCGGTGGTCACGAGCGGGTTGGCCATGCGGCCGGCGGTGAAGGTCCACTCCGGGGTCGGCGCCCAGGTCGCGTAGATCTGGCCGATGTAGAGGCCGTCGTTGGTCTTGGCGTAAGGACCGCCGTCGTCGGCGAGCGTGACGTTGGTCGAACGGCTGCCGCCACCGGATTCCAGGCGGACGCCCCAGCCCCAGTTCTGCAGCACCTTGCCGGTCAGGGCGGTGCGGACGCGGTAACGGAAACGGTCGCGCTTCTGGTCGTCACCGTTGGTCAGTTCGCCGCCGCGGCTCTCGTAACGGACGCGCAGGTCGCCGGCGATGCGGAACTCGGAGAGCGTGGAGGAAAGGTTCAGCTTGCCCGCAGCGGTGTTGGCCGCGAAGTCCTTCACGAGCTCGGCGCGAAGCTCTTCGGCCTCCTGGTCGTTGAGGACACCCTTGCGGATGAGCAGCTCGATGAGCGGGCCGCTGTCTTGGGCGAGGGCGGAGCCGGCGCACATCAGGGCGGCCAGCACGGCGGTCACTTTGGATTTAAGGTTGAACATGATCGGATGGATGGATGCTTGGGTGAACAGTGCGCCCGGCAGGTTGCCGAATCGCAGGCGCATCCTAGGGGGCTCATGTTACGGTTTCGTGACGCCCGTGTGACGAAGGGGGAAACTAGCGGGGGTTTAGCCTGCTTCGCCTGAAGTGTAGGGGCGCGGCTCGACCGCGCCCTGCATTACGCCCGAGCGGGCGCGCACAAGGCGCACCCCTGCATTTTCCGCCTGCTCACCCCACCCGCCAGGGTGGCAGGGTCCCGCCGCGTTTCACGGCGCCCTTCCCTTCCAAAAGCGCGAGCAACAAGTCGTTCTTCACCAAGGTTCCCGTCAGGTGCCCGGTCAGTTCATCCACCACGGGCAGGGTCTGTCCGGAATGCTGGGCAAACAACCGCAGCGCGTCACCGAGCGTGGCCTCGGGCGTCACCGTCGGCGAGTCGTCGCGCCGCAGATCCTCGGCGATGACGAGCGTCGCCACGGTCTCGTCGTGGAGATGCGGCTTGATATCGTGCAGCGAGATGACGCCCGCGTATTTGCCCTCGGGGGTGGTCACATAAATCTCCTCGTAGCGGGTCTCAAGAAAGCGGCGCGCGATGTCCTCGAAGTGGTCGGTAAGCTGCACGGCTACCGTGCGGCGCTGGAGGTCGGCGACGGTGCCGGGCAGCACGGTCGGCAGCGGAGCCTCGGCGGCCTTTTTCTTCAGGGCCTCGCTGTAGAGCGAGTTGTCCTCAATGCCGCGCGCGGTATAGTAGGCGACGACACTGCAGAGCATGAGCGGCATGATGATGTCGTAGCTCAGCGTCATCTCGAACAGCATGATGATCGCCATGACCGGCGCGTGGCTGGCCGCGGCGAGGAGCGCCCCCATGCCGACCAGTGCAAAGGCCCGCGGATCGACGGCCCCGGCCGGCCAGACTGCATGCACGCCCTGGCCGAAGAGATACCCCAGCGCCGCGCCCACGAAGAGCGTCGGCGTGAAGACGCCTCCCGGCGCACCGGAACCGAATGAGGCCGCGGTCGCGACCCATTTGCAGACGAAGACCAAGATCAGCGCCTGCCAGAAGAGCTCACCATTCAGGATGGCGAGCACGACGCTGTAGCCGTTGCCGCAGACTTCGGGCACCCACACGGCGAGACAGCCCACGACAAGACCGCCCAGCGCCAGGCGCAGCGGCACCGGCAGGTTGGTGGCGGTGAACAGGCGCTCCGCCCAGCGCAGCGAGCGCAGGAACCACGGGGCCAGCAGGCCCGCCAGCACGCCCAGCACGAGGAAAGGGCCGATCTCCCAGAGCGAATTCAGCGTGAAGGCGGGCACCGTGTAGAGCGTGTGGGCGTCGGACAGCGTGCGCACGGTGAGCGTCGCCGCCACGGCCGAAACCGCCAGCGGCCCCAGGCTTTCCATGGCAATGGTGCCGAGGATGATCTCGGCCACGAAAAACGATCCCGCGATGGGCGCGTTGTAGGCCGACGCGATGCCCGAGGCGCCGCCGCAGGCGACGAGCAGGCGCACCTGCGGCGCCGACAGCTTCCGCCACCGGCCGAGCAGCGAGGCCGCCACGGCCGCCAGCTGAACCATCGGACCCTCGCGGCCGATCGAACCGCCCGACCCGATCGAAAACATCGCCGCCGTGCTTTTCACGAGGCTGGCCCGCACCGGGATTTCGCCGCTGCCGATGAGGATGGCCTCCATGTAGTCGGTGGAGCTCTGTCCCTTGTGCAGGCGTTTGCCGAACAGCAGCACGAGGCCGGCCGCGCAACCGCCCACCGTCGGCACCGCCAGTCGCTGCCACCATTCCAACTCTCGAAAGGAGTCCACCATGCCGCTGCCCGTGCCGGTGAGCACGTAATGCACGAGCTCGATGCCATGCCGGAACAGCAGGGCCGCCAATGCCCCGAGCACCCCCGCCACCGCCGCAAACGCCAGCGTCTCCTGCCAGGGCGAAGGCCGCAGCTTCTCGACAATCCACAACCGCCAGCGCAAGAGACGCAGCAACCGGCGGTAGATTTGCGGCACGACTTCCTTCACGCGGTCAAAACCCTACGGGCGGAGGCAGCGCCTGCAAGGGTTTGTTCCCGTGCCGTGACGGAGCGGAAGCAAACAGCGAGCCCCATGTGTAGAGTCGGTCCTTGGGCCGACCTCGCACATTAGGTCGCCGCAAGCCGCGCCCCTCCAAGTGATGCAGCCGCGGGACTGATAGCCCGCTTCCTGCGCTCAAGCCTGCGGGCCGGTGGGCGTTGCCGCAGGGGTCGCAGGCGCGGAGGCGGGCTCGGCCGCGACTGCCGGCGCGGCGGGGCCATAGGTCTCGTTCTCGGTCGCCACGGAGGCGCTGAGCTCGATGAGGCTGTGCAGCGACTTGAAGTGCTTGGTCCACTCGAAATCGCCGCTGTGTCCGCCCACGACCTGGTTGAAGAGCTGGCGCTTCTCGGACTTCAGGGCCTGGATGCGCTCCTCGATCGTGCCGGCGGTCACCATGCGATAGACAAACACGGTGTTGGTCTGGCCGATGCGATGCACGCGGTCGATCGCCTGGTCCTCCACCGCGGGGTTCCACCACGGATCGAGCAGGAACACGTAGTCCGCCGCGTGCAGCGTGATGCCCGTGCCGGCGGCCTTGAGGCTCACCAGCATGGCGGCGGCGCCGGTCGCGGACTGAAAATCCTTCACCGGCTTCTGCCGGTCCACGGTCATGCCCGTGATCTCGTAGCGCGCCAGCTCCGGATAATGCAACTGCAGCGCCTCGCGCACGCGGTCCAGCAGGGTCACGAACTGCGAGAAGATGACGACCTTGTGGCCGCTGCCGACGACTTCCTGAAGCTTTTCAACGAGCAGCTGGAGCTTGCCGCTGTCGGAGAGTGGTGAGTGGAGCCACGGCAGCAGGTCCGGATCGCAGCAGACCTGGCGCAGGCGCGTGAGCAACGCGAGGAAGCCGAAAGATTTCTCGCGCAGCGCGAGACCGATGTCCTCGCCCAGCCGGGCCAGGCCCTCGGTGCAGATGCGGGCATACTCGGCCCGCTGCACCTCGGTGAGCGGGCAGAGCAGATCCATCTCGACCTTGGGCGGCAGCTCGGTCGCCACCTCGGTCTTGGTGCGGCGCAGGATGAATGGGGCGACCTGCTGGCGCAGCCGGCGCATCGTGCCGTCGCGGTCCTGGATGAGCGCCGCCTCAAAGGCTGAGCGCGACCCGAGCAGGCCGGGCAACAGGTAACGGAAGATGGACCAAAGATCGAGCTGCCGGTTCTCCAGCGGCGTGCCGGTCATGACCAGCCGGTGTTCGGCGCGCAGGGCGAAGCAGGACTGCGTGACCTTGGCATCGGGGTTCTTGATGAACTGGCCCTCGTCGAGGATGGCGTAGCCAAAGTCGGTCGTGTCGAGCAGCGCGCGGTGTTTGCGCAGCTGGGTGTAGCTGGCGAGCCAGATGCAGTAGGACTTGTGGTGCTTGAAGTCGTGGCCCGACTTCAGGATCTCGACGCTGGCCCCCGGGAAAAAGCGGGCGATCTCCTCGCGCCACACCGGCACCACGCTCGCCGGGCAGACGACAATGTGCCGGTGCCGGCCCATGGGCCGGGCGCGGAGCAGGGCGATGACCTGGGCGGTTTTGCCCAGGCCCATCTCGTCGGCCAGCAAGCCGTGGCAGCCGGTCTCGCACAGGTGATGCATCCATTCGACGCCGCGACGCTGGTAATTGCGCAGGTAATCGGGCAGCTCGGGCGGCGCTGAGGGCGCGGTCAGCACCTTTTGCCGCCATGCCTCGATCTCGGGCCCGAGCGTGACCTTGATGCGCTGGTCGTTGAAGAGGGAGAAAATCAGGTAGGGCGGCACCTCGCCGCCGGACTGTGCCTCCTCGAGACTGCGCTTCCACTGCTGGTAGCCCTCCCACTTCTCGGGCGCCATCGTGACGATGCCGAGGTCGGGCAGAAGCATGGGAGTGCGGCCGTGCTTGAGGAGGGCGGCGGCCTGCTCGTCGGTGAGAAGTTTTTCGCCGGCGCGGAAAATCCAGCGCAGGTTCAGGCCGCCGCTGCTGCCGGCGCGCTTGTCGGCGACGGCCTCGATCTCGATGGTGCGGGCGCCCTGCTTGATGCTCTCGACCTTGGCGTCGATCTCGATGGCGAACTGCTTTTTCCAGTGCGGCAGCAGGTCACGCAGAAATCCCGGGATGTCGGCCAGCGCGTCGAGTGCGTAGGCGTGGGTTGTCTGGTTGTAGCGGAAGTGGGCCTTGCGCGCGTAGGTGGCCAGCGCGATGAGCTTGGCCCTCTCCGTGGCGCTGGGGTGGTGCGTGGTGTTGCCGAGGGCCGGAATGCGATTCTTGCCGTTCTTCCAGTAGGCCAGGAAGACGAGGCCGTCGGCGTTGGCCGTGAAACTCAGCAGCAGGTCGCGCGCAGGCTGGTTGGGATCAACCTTGGCGCCGCCGTTGCCGTTGGCGGCCGCGTGACCGTTCGCACCGTTGGCCGTCGCATGGCCGTTCTGGCCGTTGACTCCCTTTACCTTGGGCGGAACGCCCGGCAGGAGCGAAGGCATCTCGTCCACCAGCAACTCCTCGATCTCGTGCAAACCCGCCACGGCGATGGCATTGGCCAGGGTTTCGTCAGTCGAGGAGGAGCGGACCTTGATCGTGTCACCGTCCCACTCGATGACGGCATATTCCTCCTTCTTGTCCACGCGGCGGTGGATGATCGCGTCCTTGGCGCCCAGCTCGACCTCGCGGATCTCGCTGTCCCGATACATCGCGTGGCCACGCTCGACGTGGCCTGCGTCAAACTGCTCCTCCCACTCCACTTCCATGCGCCCAAACCAGAAATCCAGCGATTGCGGAGTGTAGATGCGCTTGGGGCCGTGGGATTGCATCAGTCTAAAAGGGGGACGTTAGAAACTTCCGAGCGGGCGCGGCAATAACTAATTGGCCATTTTCCCTCCCGGGATTTTTTACGGCGCGTTTAACCGGATCGTCACCCAGCCGACACCGGTTCTCCACCGGGCAAACCCATGATGCCGAGGCTCGCCGGCCGGCCGGTCGCCGCCGTTTGGGCACCCACCTTTGAACATTGTCCTCGTAACCGAAACCTACGCTCCCGAAATCAACGGCGTCGCCATGACACTCGGCCGTCTCGTGGATGGACTCGCCGCGCGCGGTCACCGGCTCACGATCATCCGGCCAAGGCAGCGCCACGAATCGCCCCGCTTCAGCGTCACGCAACGCCTCGCCTGCCGGCAGGTCCGCCTGCCCGGGGTGCCGATCCCCGGTTATCCCCAGCTTCGCCTCGGCCTGCCGGCGGGCCGCCGGCTGCGGCAGTTGTGGACCCTCAACCGACCCGACCTCGTCCATGTTGCCACCGAAGGGCCGCTCGGTGCCTCGGCCATTACGATGGCGCGGCAGCTCGGTATCCCGGTTACGTCGAGTTTTCACACCAACTTCGACCAATACACCCGGGACTACCGCATCGGCTGGATGAAGCCGATCGTTGCCGCCTGGCTGCGCCACGTCCACAATCGCACTCTCCGCACCTTCGCGCCGACCCGCGACCTGCTGGCGCGACTGGAAACCGAGGGTTACCAGAATCTCCGCCTGCTGTCCCGCGGCGTTGATTCCACGTTGTTCAACCCCGGGCGGCGCGACGGCTCTCTCCGTGCCTCGTGGGGCGTCGGACCCGAAGATCCGGTCGTCCTGCACGTCGGCCGCATCGCCGCGGAAAAGAACTATCCCCTGCTCTTCCGCGCTTTCGACGCCATCAAGGCGGTCCAGCCGCGGGCCCGGCTAGTGCTCGTCGGTGACGGCCCGCTGCTCTCCGCTTACCAGCGGCAGCGGCCCGACGTGATGTTCACCGGCTTCTACACGGGGACCAACCTCGCGCGGCACTACGCCTCGGGTGACATCTACTTGCACACGAGCATCACCGAGACCTTCGGCAACGTCGTGACCGAGGCACTGGGCAGCGGGCTGGCCGTTTCGGCCTTCGACTACGCCGCCGCGCACGAGTTCATCCGTCACGGTGAGAATGGCCTGACCGCCCCCGTGGGCGACGAGGCGGCCTTTATCGCCAACGCCGTGCGGCTCGCGCGCGAACCGACGTTGCGCGAACGCCTCGCCACGCAGGGCGCGCTGACGGCTCGCGGGCTCACTTGGGACGCCATCGTGGACCGCTTCCTCGCCGACCTGCAGGAAGCGGCGAATGAGTTCGATCGCACCCGCGCATCCGGCACCCAGCTCTCAGCGCTCAGCTCTCAGCCTTCTGCCACACCATGAAACCGACCCTCAACGTCCGCTCCGTCATCCTCTCCGACGTGCATCTCGGAACGCCGCACGCCAAGGCCGACGAGGTCACGCACTTTCTCAAGCACGTGCGCTGCGAGCGCCTGCTCCTCAACGGCGACATCATCGACGGCTGGCGGCTGCGCCGCGACGGCCGCTGGACCAAGGCCCACACCCGCTTCATCCGCCGCGTGCTTACCCTCGTGCAAAAGAAGGACACCGAGGTCGTCTATCTGCGCGGCAACCACGATGATTTTCTCGCCCGGTTGCTGCCCATGCAGTTCGACCGGCTCAGCCTCGTAGAGGACCACATCCTAGAGTCCGCCTCAGGGCGCTACCTCGTGCTGCACGGCGATGTGTTCGACGGCGTGGTAAAGAACATGGTGTTCCTCGCGCACCTCGGCGACATGGGCTACGCGCTGCTCCTGCGGCTCAACCGCACCTACAACTGGTTCCGCCGCCTCCGCGGCAAGGACTACTTCTCGCTCAGCGCCGCCATCAAGGCGCGCGTGAAGCAGGCCGTGAGTTTCGTGGGCAAGTTTGAGGAGCAGGTCGCCGCCCTCGCCCGCGAGCGGGGCTGCACGGGCGTGATCTGCGGCCACATCCACACCGCCGCCGACAAGATGATCGGCGGCATCCACTATCTGAACTCCGGCGACTGGGTGGAATCGCTCACCGCCATCGTCGAGCACCACGACGGCCGCTTCGAGCTGATCACGTTCAAGGACTTCGTGCAGCAGTTCCCCATGGCGAAGGAACTGCCGGCCGAGGATGCGGCGGACGAGGCGCTCCCCTTCCCGGGCACCGCGCAAGCCGCGATCCTCGCGGCGGTCCGCTAATGGACAAAAACTCCAAACGCCAAAGGGCCAAACTCCAAATAAATTCCATGCTCGAAATCGGGAAATCCCCTATCCGCAATGCGACCTCCTCGTTAGATTGTGATTGGTTTGGCGTTTGGAACCTGGCTTTGGGGATTTCGGGCGAAGCTCGTTGCCCATGAAGCGCGTGCTCATCCTCACCGCCGGCTACGGGGAGGGACACAACAGTGCCGCACGCGCCCTGCAGGCCGCATTCAACGAGTATCCCGACGTCTCAGCCGAACTCGTCGATCTGTTCGCCCTGCGTGCCCCGCGGCTCAATGAGGTCAGCCGCCGCGGCTACCTGAAGCTCATCAACACCGCGCCAGGAATCTGGAGCAGCCTCTATCGGTGGCTGGATCGCTCGCCCCGCGCCCCGGCTTTGTTCCGCACCCTGGCCAGTCACCGCCGCCTGCTCGCGGAATTCATCCGCACCAGGCAACCGACCGCGATTGTCTCCACCTACCCCGTCTATGCCTGGTTGCTGAACCGCCTGCGCGCCGACGGGCTGGAGTTTTGCCCGCACCACACGGTCATCACCGACGCGATCACGATCAACTCGCTCTGGTATCGGGCGCCCGCGGCCGGCTGGTTTGTCACCGACGCGGATTCCGCGGCCTTCCTGCGCGAGCGCGGCGTGCCGGCGGACAAGGTACATGTCAGCGGATTCCCCGTGGCCCTGCCCTTCGCCGACCGCCCGCCGCACCTCCTGCCGCCAATGGCTCCGCGGCGGATTCTTTTCATGATCAACACGGCCCGCGGTCCGGCCCGGGCGATCGTGAGGGAACTGCTGAAGCAACCGTATTGGAGCCTCACCATCACGGCCGGGAGAGACGAGGCCTTCCGGCGTGAATTGCAGGCGTTGGCCGCAAAGGGCCCGGCCAAGGCGGAGGTGCTGGGCTGGACCAACCGCATTCCCGACCTGCTGATGACGCACCATGCGGTCATCAGCAAGGCAGGCGGGGCCACGACGCAGGAATCCATCAACGCGCTCTGCCCGATGCTCATCAGCCAGATCGTACCGGGCCAGGAGGAGGGCAACTACGAGCTGCTTCGCCGCCACGAGGCCGGCGCCCTGGCCACCACCCCGAAGGAAATCGTGGCAACGCTCCAGCGAGCCTTTGCGGACAATGGAGCCGTCTGGCAACGCTGGCACGACAATCTGCAGCGTCTGGCGCGACCCAATGCCGCCCGCGCCATCGCAACCCGGGTGCTGCAAAACACCGCCTCACCGATCCGGACGTCCTCTCCGCCAGTTGAAGTGTAACAGCAGAAAAACTCCCTCAGGTGACCGGCCACCCCCGCAGGTCGCGGGCCAGCGCGCCGAAGCCGTGGGGAAAATCGTTCTCGAGCCGGCGCACATCGCCGCGGTGGCGAGACACCTCTTCCACGGCCCGCTGCGTCTCGTGCTGGAGCGACGGACGCTCCGTGCCATAGACGCGCCATTTTAGCTCGCGCCGAGTGTAGGGCAGCTGGCCGGTGGCCTGACCGTCGAGCCAGGCCTGTTCGGTTACGGAGGTGTCGTGGCCACAGAGCAGCCAGGCCTCAATGGCCGGCACGCACAGGCCGACGGCGCGCAAGACGCGCTCGCGTCCGCGGGCGGGCGGCAGGTTTTTCGTGGCCCGCCGGAAGACCGCGCGCAGCCGGCAGATCCGGCAAAACGCATGGTGATAGCCGGGCGCCTCGTGTTCCGGCGTGTGCACCACCGAGTCATCGGAATCCACCACGACCACGAGGCCGTCGGCATCGGTGTTGAAATGAAGATGCCGCACGATCGGCGGCAGCACCTGCTCGACCGACGGCCAGCCCCGCGCCCGCAGCGACGCCTGCACCGTCGTGAACGGCCGGCCCAGCACGTAGCCCACCAGCACGTGCAGGGCGGCCTCGTCGGCCGGGGATTCGCTGAGGATGGCGAGCTTCATGGAAGGCGCAGACACCGGAGGATCGGAGGAGGTGAGGGTATGAAGGTGTGAGGATATGCGTGCTTCATTCTTCAGGTTTCAGGTTTCACATCCTCAGGTTTCAACCCTCTCACTCTCCCGGCACGCCGCCGAGGATGCCGGTATACCAGAGGTCGCCGAGGTGCGCTTCCTTCATCAATTCCAGGATGTCGGCCCGGTCGGACAACCGCTCAAAGGTAGCCGCCTGGCCCTGTTTGCTGGCGAGGATGACCTCCTGCGGCTGCTCGCGGAACTGGTCGAGCAGGTAGGGCGAATGCGTGGTCGTGATCACCTGCACCGGCGTGCGCGTCATGCCGAGATCCTGCGGGTAGCTGAGCCGATAAAGCGTGTCGCGCACCTCGCGCAGCGAGCGCGGATGCATGCCGCGGTCAGCCTCTTCAATGCAAACCACGGCGGGGGGCGCAGGAGTGAAGGCCAGCACCAGCAGCGCGAGCAGGTAGAGCGTGCCCTGGGAGAGGTTGTCGGCGGTGATGAAATTGTGGCCGTTCGTCTTGAGCCGCGTGCCCAGCTCGACGGTACCGCCGGGACCGGTTCGGACCTCCAGCGCACCGAACTCCGGCATCAGCCGGAGAAACTCCGCCTGCAGCGCGGCGAACGCCTCGGGCTGTTTTTCCCGCCATGTGGCCAGGACCACGGCAAGGTTGCCGCCGTTCGAGGCCAGCTCAGCGCTGTCGGACAATTTCGCCGGCACCGCCATGGCGTAGTGGTCGAACAGATAGGCACGGATGGAGCGGATTTTGGTGCGCAAATCCTCCCAATGCGCCGCGCCGGCCGGACCAGGCGGGTGGCTCACGGAGAGAACATTGCAGACCATCTCGTCGGGATTACAACCCAGCGACACGCCGATGTCCTGATAAGGCGCCGCGAACGCGAAATCGATGCGGGGTCCGCCGTTCGCGGCGGGCGGCTCCGCGGCCGGGGGCAGCGCCGCCAGCGAGCGCAACCGCAGCAGCGCCTGGATGAGGCTGGTCTTGCCGCTGCCGTTGGGTCCGAGCACGAGGTTGAACGGCGCAAGTTTCACGCCCGTGGACCGCAGGGCCTTGAAGTTCCGGAACTGGACGGCGGCGATCATGGGGCGAGGAAACGAGACCGGAAACTTGAGACCGGAAACCTGAAATAGCCAGACAGAGTATGCTTCGTTCCGAGCTTCAGGTCTCAGGTTTCAAGTTTCAGGTTTTCCACTCCCCTACTCCGCCTGCACGATCACGAGGTCGTCGAGATGCAGGTTGCAATAGACCTTGTCGCCCTCGTGGAAGGCCTCCTGGGTGGCGCTCTCGTTGGCCACAAGGGCGTGCAGGCGCGTGCCCTGGTCGGTCACGAGCTGCAGCGAGTCGGTGGCGCCCTGGAAAATTTCCTCGTCAATGCGGGCCGGGAAAACGTTTTCCGCCGTGACCGGCGTCCGGCTGATGTGGATCTTTTCGGGGCGGATCGAGACCAGGGCGGACGTGGCGGTGTCGGGCAACTCGGCCCGGGCGATCACCAGCTCGAGTCCGGTGGCAAGACGGATCCTGGCGGTGGTCCCGTTGCGGCTGATCACCGTGGATTCGAGCAGATTCGCCTGCCCGATGAAATCGGCGGCGAAGGCTGTGCGCGGGCGGTGGTAGATCTCGCTGGCGTTGCCCAGCTGCTCGATGCGGCCCTTGTTGATGACGGCAATGCGGTCCGACATCGTGAGCGCCTCCTCCTGGTCGTGCGTGACGAACACAAAGGTCATGCCGAGCTTGCGCTGGAGGCGCTTCAGCTCGAGCTGCATGCCGTGGCGGAGCTTGGCATCGAGGGCGGACAGCGGCTCATCGAGCAGGAGGACCTTGGGTCGCGGCACGATGGCGCGCGCGAGGGCCACGCGCTGGCGCTGACCGCCGGACATCTGGTGCGGATACTTGTCAGCCTGCTCCACGAGCGAGACCATGCGCAGGGCCTCGACGATGCGGTCGGCGGCCTCGGCGGTCGGCACCTGCTGCATGCGCAGGCCGAAGCCGACGTTCTCGCGGACGGTCAGGTGCGGGAACAGCGCGTAGCTCTGGAACACCTGGTTCACGCTGCGCCGGTAGGGCGGCACGTGGGAGACATCCTCGCCGTCGAGCAGCACCAGGCCCTCGTCGGGCATCTCGAAACCCGCGAGCAGGCGCAGGAGCGTGGTCTTGCCGCAGCCGGAGGGCCCGAGCAGGGTGAGAAATTCGCCGGCCTTCACGGTGAGGCTGACGTCGTTGACCGCGGTGAAGCCGCCAAAGCGCTTGGTGACGCCGCGGAGCTCGATCATGGGCTGAGACGAAGACATTGAGGGGGTGAGGGCCGGAGGGGGGGGGGGTGAAATCAGGGGGTGAGGATTTGAGGGGGTGAGGGAGTGAGGATTCCAAATCCTCGGATCCAATCCTCAGGTTTCACATCCTCACCTCCTCAGGTTTCGCATTCATGGTCAGGTTTCACCTCATCAGGCTTCCTTCGGCGTTCCGCGGCGTTGGAGAATCACGTAGGTGACGATGAACATGAGCATGAAAACGACGCCGAGCGCGGCCCCGAAGGGCCAGTTGCGGGCGAGCAGGAACTGGTTCTGGATCACGTTGCCGATCATGGGCACCTTGGCCCCACCCATCAAGTCGGTGATCGCAAACATGCCGATGGCCGGCACGAACACCAGCAGCGTGCCCGCCGCGATGCCCGGCATGGTGAGCGGCACGATCACCGAGGAGAACGCGCGCACCGGACTGGCCCCGAGGTCGTAGGCGGCCTCGATGAGCGAGTTGTCGAGCTTCTCGGCACTGCCGTAGATCGGCAGGATCATGAACGGCAGGTAGGCATAGACGAGGCCGATGACGACGGCGGTCGGCGTGTAGAGCAGATCGAACGGCCCGATGCTCGCGCCCATCGCCTTCACGAGACTGTTGAGCAGCCCCTCCTGCTTGAGGATGGTGATCCACGCGAAGGTGCGGATGAGGAAGCTGGTCCAGAACGGCACCATCACGAGCAGCAGGAGCCGGTTGCGCAGCGACTCCGGCACGCGGGCGATGTAGTAGGCCACCGGGTAGCCCACGACCGCGCAAATGGCAGTGGTCAGCGCAGCATACCAAACCGAACGGCCAAAGATGCGCAGATAGACCGGGTCGAAAACGCGTTCGTAGTTTTCCCAGGTGAACGTGAACACCACCCCGCCGATTTCGTCGCGCTCGCAGAAGCTGTAAACCAGCAGGATCAGTCCCGGCACGACGACGAACAGGACCAGCCACAGCACCATCGGAGCGAGCAACGCCCACGCCTTCCACCCAGGGCGGGTGTGGTCGGAGATTGCGATGGCGGGGGCGGTGCCGGGGTGCATGGTGGCTGTAGCGGCAGTCTATGACCGCCGTCCGTATGCAAACCGGCGGTCATAGGCCGCCACTACAAGGGCCAAGCTCTTCACTGCGCGCTCTTGATGTCGGTCATCAGCTCGTCGATTTCGGCCGCGGCCTTGCCGATGTCGCGGAAGGTCTCGAGCTTGGCCGGGCCGGCCGGGTAGCTGGCCGGGTTGGCGAGTTCCTCGGGCGAGAGGAGCTTGCGCGCCTCAATGTTGGGATTCGTGTAGGGGAAGTCGCGGGAGATGATCTTTGAGACCTCAGGGCGGAGGATGTAGTTGATGAAGGCGTGGGCGGCGTCCTTGTGCGGGGCGTCGGCCGGGATGCAGAAGATGTCAATGAAACGGTGCGCGCCCTCCGCGGGCAGCACGTATTTGAACTTCTTGTCCTCATTCCACAGGAGCGCGGCCTCGCCGCTCCAGACGATGCCGATGTCCACGTCACCGTTGATCAGGGCGGTCTTCGGGCTGCCGGAGTCGAAGACCTTCACGAGCTTGACCCACTGGGCGATGATGGGACGGACCTTGGCGAGGCTGGCCGAGTTGATCTCGTTGGCGGGCAGGCCGGCGGTGTAGAGGGCCCAGGTCACGATCTCGCGGTTGTCGTCGAGCACGACGAGCCGATCCTTGAACTTGGGCTGAAACACGTCCTTGTAGCCGCGAATGGGGTCCTTGACCTTTTCGGTGTTCACCACGATGCCGACGGTGCCGGACATGTAGGGCACGGTGAACTCGTCCTTGGGATCGTGCGCGAGGCCCTTGAATTCGGGCGCGACGTTCTTGAGGTTGGGAATCTTCGCCTTGTTGAGGGGCGCAAGCATCTTGCGGCGGATCATCAGCTCCGCGGCGTATTCGGAGGGCTGGATGAGGTCGTAGTTGCCGCCGCCGGCCACGAGCTTGGAGAGCAGCTCCTCGTTGGAGGCATAGGTCTCGAAGTTGACCTTGATGCCGGTCTCCTTGGTGAAGCCGTCGAGCACGTCCTGCGGGACATATTCGGACCAGCCGAAGAGGTTGAGTTCGGCCGCATTCAGGCCGAGCGAGCCGGTGAGGACGGCGAGCGCGAGAAGGAGCTGCTTGAGCGATTTCATGGATGTGGGGGGATGGGTTGAGGGTTCAGCGGCTGAGTTTCTTGAGGTATTCCGAAAAGAGCACAAAGGCGACCGTGGCGACGATGAAGATGGCCGAGAGCGCGTTGAGCATGGGATTGAGACCGACGCGGGCCATGTCGAAGACCTTCACCGGCAGCGTGGCCGAGGCGGCGGACTTCACAAAGACGGTGACGATCAGCTCGTCCATCGAAAGCGTAAAGGCCATGAGTCCGCCCGCGATGATCGCCGGACGCAGGCTGGGCACGATGACCAGCCAGAAGGCCTTGAGCGGCGTCGCCCCGAGATCGAGGGCCGCCTCCTCCAGCGAGGAATCGAGGCCCTGCAAACGCGCCTGCACGGCCACGAGCACGAACGGAAAGCTGAAAGTCACATGCCCGATGATGACCGAGGCGAAGCCGAGGTTCAGCCCGATGGTCACAAACATGATGAGCAGGCTGATGCCGAGCAGGATCTCGGGCATGACCATCGGGATGGCCACGAGCGTCTGGATCGCCCGGGAGAACCGGAAGCGGTAGCGGTGCAGCAGCCAGGCGCCGGCCGTGCCGATGACGACCGACAGGATCGTCGTGGCCGTGGCAATGATCAGGCTGTTCTTCGCCGCGCGGATGAGCGGCGTGTTGCTCGCGAGCCGCTCATACCAGGAGAAGGTGAAGCTCTCCCAGACGATGTTCAGACGCGACGAATTGAACGAAAACACCACCAACACGGCGATCGGCACGTAGAGAAACACGAACACGAGCGTCGTCCAACCACGCAGGAACCAATTGAGGAGGGTCAGACCGGAGGGAATGAGCGGACGGGATGCGGGCATCGCAAAAAGCTGGCAGCGCTTATCATGCCAAGTCACGGCGGAGGCAAGCTTCCGCCGAAAGTATCAAGGTCCAAGGATCAAGTGACAAGACCGGGAAGCACAGCCTCTTGATACTTGGCACCTGTCACTTGTTACCTCCCTCAGTAGGGACCCCGGATCTGGGCCGCGACGTGACGCTCGTAGAAGGCGGCGAGTTGGACGTGCTTGGTGGCGCCGAGCGGCGCGAGGGTGCTGGCGCGGACGTTGGCGCGGGCCTGTTCGGGATTTTTCGCGCCCGGGATGATCACACTTACCGCCTCGAAATCGAGGCACCAGCGCAGTGCCATCTCCGCCAGGGTCAGGCCGGCGGGCACCTGTGCCTTGAGCGCGTCGGCCAGCTCGACGCCCTTCGCAAAGGGCAGACCGGCGAAAGTTTCGCCGACGTTGAATGCCGCGCCATCGCGGTTGAAGTTGCGGTGGTCGTCGGCCGGGAACGTCGTGGCCTTCGTCATGCGGCCGCTGAGCAGGCCGCTGGCGAGCGGCAGACGCACGATGAGCGCGACGCCATTGGCCCGGGCCGTGTCGAAGAGCGCATGAATCGGTTTCTGCCGGAAGATGCTGAAGATAATCTGGAGCGAGGCACAGCCCGGCTGGGCGCAGCACCACAGCGCCTCGTCCATCGCTTCGACGCTGGCACCATAAGCCTTGATCTTGCCCTCGCGCTTCAGCTCCTCAAGCCAGCCGAAGACCTCGCCGCGCCTGAGCACCTCGGGCGGGATGCAATGGAACTGGGTCAGGTCGAGCGCATCGATTCCCAGATTCTTCAGCGAATCCTCCGTGTGTTTCCGGATGACCTCGCGCGAGAAGTTCGCCGGCCAGCCCGGATCGCCACGGCGACCGAGCTTGGTGGCGATGAACAGCCGGTCGCGCGCCTTGGTTTCCTTCAGAAATTTCCCGATGAGCGTCTCGCTGCGGCCGCCACCGTAGACGTCGGCGGTGTCGAAAAAGGTCGTGCCCTGCTCGTAGGCCGTGCGGAGGACGGCCAGGGCGGTGTCGTCGGACACCTCACCCCAGTTGCCACCGATTTGCCAGCAGCCGAGACCAACCTCCCCCACCACCCTGCCCGTCTTGCCGAATATGCGTGTGTTCATGCCGGCACACTTGCCCACCGCTCCCTCTTCGCAAAGACGAAACCGCTCTAACAGCGGACTCAGTTTTCCATGTCGAGAAAATCGGCGATCTTCGACGTGGCCATGCGCGTGAAAAAGGCACTCGCATCCGGCTTCGCGAGGCTGCCGCCGATGCTGACGGTCTCCTTGCTCCGGCTGTAGCCGAGTTCGTCCTTGGTCGAATCAAGCAGCCGGAGCTTGTCGAAGAGCTGCTCGACCTTGCCGCGGGTGGCGATGCTGAGCGAAGCGCTCAGCGGCTGCTCCAACAGGGGCTGACCGGTCACGTAGCTCACGCTGCCCCGGCCGTTGAGCCGGATCTCCGGCGAGACCAGGCTGATGTCCTCGAGATTCATGTTGAGCAGCTCGTCGCGCGAGAGTTTCACGCTGAGCAGGTCGTAGTTGAACTCGCCGATGCTCTGCGCGAGCTGGTCGACGAAGTAGGCCTGCCCGGCGACTTTCTCGGCGGTTTTCACGGCCTTGTCGGAACCGAGGATCGAGCCCAGCACGGAAGCGCCAAACTCCACCGCCTTCGAGCTCATCGAAAGTTTGCCGGCGGAGCGCTGCAGGCCGCGGAAAATGCCCTGCCGGCTCGTGAAGCGGAACTCGCCCTGCACCCGGTCGAGGGCCCGGGAAGGGTTTTCGCCGCTCCCCGCAAATCGGCCGGTCACATCAAACAGTCCTTCCACCGTGGGGGCCTTCGTGGCTTCGAGCGCGCGGAAAAGTTTGCCGGCGTCGAATTCGTTCAGCGCGTAGTCGCCGTTCAACCGGTAGGGCATGGGACCGCCGGTGAACCGCAGCTCCATCTTCGCCGTCAGACGGCTCTTTTCGCTGAAGGCGGCCTCGAGCTTCTGGAGGTTCAGCAACGTGGGCTCGATGGCGACATCACCGGTCAGACCGGTCATTGCCCAATCCTGGCCGCGGGTGACGGCCTTCACGTCGAGTGCGAGGCGTCCGCTGAAGCGAGACCACGCCGCGACGGTATCCGGGGGGATCGTGCCGTTCAGCGCCGGTTTGTCGCCGGAGTCGGGCGCCGCCACGGAGGAAAACACCGCCAGCACCCCGAGCAGGTCTTCCAACTCGACCTGCTGGCCGGTGACCCGTCCGTCCACGGAATAGCCGCGGCCGAGCGGCGAGAGTTCCAGGGCGAAATTCAGGTCGGAGCGGCGGCCGGCATTGTCGAGCAGCAGCGGGGCCTGGATCGCGACCGCGCCGTTTTCATGGACTTCGCCCCGAAAGCCCAGGTTGGCAACCGGCAGAATTTGTCCGCTATCGGCAAGGGTGAGACCGTTCAAGGTGACGCGCGCCTCGATCTGGCTGTGCGAACCCAGGGCGGCGCGGACCTCGCCGCTGGCCCGGCCGGCATTCACCGCCTGGGCGCCGGCGAACAACGGTTGCGCCACCAGGGCCGGAACCTCGAGGTTGAAAGTCGCCATCGCCTGGGTGTCGCGGCCCGGGGACTGCACCACCTCGGTTTTCAGCGTCACCAGCGGGCCTTGCGCGCCCCGGATGACAGTCTCACCCGAGCGCACCGCCAGATTGCCCGGGCCAAGATATTCCACCACCGGCTGCGCGTCGAGCGCGAGCGCGGTCAGCATGGTCTGACGGTTTTGCGTCAGGGAAATTTCCGTCACGCGGAACGGTGCGAGCGGACGAGCAACGATCCGGCCCTCGCTGACGCCGATCTCAAAGTCGCCTTGTTGCACCGCGCCGCCGAGAACCGCCCCGGGTTGGGTCAGTCCGAACGCCGCCAGGGGCAACCGCCCGACGAGCAGGCGCGCGACCGGGCGAGCCGGTTCCTGCGGTTGCAGCGCATGGGTGGTCAGATCCAGCTTGAACGACTGGGCAATCGTCGCGTCGAGGAGGGCACGACCAGGGCCTTGGCGGACCTCGATCCGGCCGGGCTGCACCTCGGCCAGATTGCCGCGCAAGCTCAGGCCGATCTCGCCCTTCGCCGAGACCGGTGCACCGGGGAGCCAGGTTTCAAGCAGCTTGGGCGTCTGCAGGCTGAAATTGCCGCCGATGGCGACAGGAGCATCCGCGCCGGCCAAGACGGACACGCGACCGGTGAAGGCAAATTCGTCCCCTGTTGGCGTGCGCAGGGCCAGTTCCAGCCGCGGCACGTTGACGTTCCCGGCCGTCAGGGTGGATTCGATGCGGGTTTCCAGCGCCGCCTTGTCCAGCCAAGCGCGGCCGTCACGGACCACGGTGATTTCATTGACGCGCAGTTCGCCGCGCAAGGTGGACTCGGTCGCCCCGGCCGTGGAACGCAGCAGGTCCAGCTTGCCCGTCACCACCCCGCCGGAGATGTCCACCGGACGGACAAAGGTGCGCACCCAGGCGAGAGGGAGTCCCTGCAGGTTGAGGCTGAGGAGCGCATCGGTGCCCGCGCCGTTGGTGAGCAGTTCCCGATTGGCCAGATTGAAGCGCAGCGACGCCGTGTTGTGAATTTGCAGAACGGGCTGCTGACCGGACAGCGAAGCCTTGAAACGCCTGACCTCCACCACCCCGCCCTGCTGGCTGACGTCGAAATCGGCCGCGACCTTCAAGTTGCCGAAGGCGCGCCAAGCCGGGTCCAAAATTTCCAGCTGGCTTACGCGGCCCTGCAACTCGCCTTCCAGGCCAAAGTTAAAGCTCGAGGCGTCGAACGCAAAACGACCGTCACCCGTGGCGTCGAAATCGGGCAACTTGCTGCCCAACGCGAATGGCTCCAGCTGGGCGGTGCGGGCCTTGAGCGCCCACTCCCCTTCGTAGCGCTGCGTGCCCGCCGGCAACAGGGCGCGGACGATCAGCGCGTTTTCCGCCTGCCCCTGGAGCAGCGTGCTCACCGTCACCTCGTAGTTTTCACCGGTGGAGGATTGGTAAACCTCGGCGCCGACCTTGAGCTGGCTGGTGCCCGTGAGCGCGGGGCCCTCGGCGTCCACGAGGGTCGTCAGGCCGACCTTCGTAAAACGCCGCTGCGGGGTGAGCGTGGCGCGCAGCGCGGCCTGGGCCTGCAGCGAATTGACGCCGGCCTTGGCCGAAGGGTGACGCAGCCGCGCATCGAGCTGCAGCTGGCCTTCCTGTCCGGCGGAGAACTTGCCGCCGGTGATCGTGTAGGTCGCTTCCACAGGCGCCTGCCCAGGGTCGGCCGGGAGCAAGGCGCGTCCCTCAACCCGGATATCGCCCAGCGTGAGATCAAAGGGCAGCTGCACCCGGGCCAACAGACCCGGCGCAGCCGCGGGCGCGCCAGCGGCGGCGGCCTCAGCCTTGGTCCGGGAAACACCGCTGGCATCCACCTCCAGACCCGTGACCGTGAGCCGGCTGATGCGCAGGTGCCCGCCCAAGAGGTAGGCCAACGGTGAAAAGTCCGCCTCCAGTCGCTCGAAGCGGACGGGCAAGCCTTGGTGCACCGCCTTGAAGCCGGTGACCGTGGCGCCGGAAAATCCGGCCGAAACCGTGGCGAGCTCCACCTTGAGTTCCGGCCGGTCCTGCAAGGCGCGCAACACGGCCCAACGCTGGACCGCAGGGGTCAGCGCCAACCCCACTGCCAAGGCGGAGAACCCCAGCACCACTCCTGACAAAACCAGCAGAACTCGAACAGGCTTCATGCGATGCGCTTACGACACTTGAGCGTGGCCAAAGTTGCCCGAGGCGCGAAGAAAAAGGGCCGCCCGGAGGCGGCCCGGTTCGCGCGGCAAAGCGGGTCAGGGATACTTGAGCTCGCCGGCGGGAAGAGACTCGTCGGACAAGCCCATGGCGTTGCGGACGGACGCGACGGCGATGTTGTAACGATAGTAGGCTTGGAGCTGGTTGAGCCGGGCGGTCGTGAGATCGACCTGCGAGGTCAGCACATCGAGCTGGGTGGCAGTGCCGGCGGAGTAGCGGGCATTGGCCAAACGAACGGCTTCCTCGGCCTGTTCGACCACCTTCTTGGAGGCCTCGGCCAGCTCGGTTGATTCCTGAAGCGACGAGATGGCCCGGCGGACCTCGACCTCGACGCCCAGCTGGGCCTCCGCCAGGGCCAGGCGGTTTTGTTCCAAGATCGACCGGGCCTGAGCCACCCGGCCGGCGGTGGACCGACCGTCAAAGATATCCCAGCTCGACTGCACGCCAACGGTCCAGCCGTCGAGAGACGAGCGGTTGCTCGCGAGCGGCGCCTGGCGCCAGTCGTAGGACCCGAAGGCCGAGACGTTCGGCAGGCGGCCGGCGCGGCTGGCGGTGACATTCTGCTCGGAAGCGTCGGTCAGCTTGGCAAGGCGCTTCAGGTCAGGGCGCTGCTCGCGGGCGGTGACGAGAGCCGACCGCAGCTCAAAGCTGCTCGGATTGAAGTCCAACGTGCCGAGGAAGTCCGGTACCTTGGTCACGTTGTTGTCGCTGGCCGCCACATAACCCATGGCTTGGCGCAGCTCCTCGATGGCGATACGGTAGTCGTTGCGCGCGATGATCAGGGCGGGCTGGGCGTTGGCCAGGGCGACCTCGGCGCGGAGGACCTCGAAGTTGGAGACCGTGCCTGCCTCGTAGCGGTTCTTCACGTCCTGGAGCTGGCGTTGAAGGAGCTCGATGTTTTGTTCCTGCACCTTGATGCGCTCGCGATTGAGCAGCACCGTGTAGAACTGCGTGCGCACTCCGAGCAGGGCGTCGTTGATGACGGCCCGGAGCGAAAGCACGGCGGCATCGAGCGCCAGCTGCTGGCCCTTGATGCTCGCGGTGACGCTGCCGCCGGCGTAGATGACCTGGCGGGCGGTGATGTCCACGGACCAGGCCTCGTTGCGACCGTTGGAGGAGACATCGTCGGAATTACGCTGCACGCCCGCACTCGCCGTGACGCCGGGCAGCTGGTTGGAGCGGACGTCGAGCACGATCCCTTCCTGCTGGCGGATGCGCTCCTTGGCCTGGCGGATGGCGAAGTTGTTATCCAGCGCATAGGCCAGCGCGTAGTTCAGGTCGAGGCGCTCCGGGACGGTGAAGTCCGGGTCGGGTTTGCCGTCATTGAGCTGGGCGACGGCCGGGAGGGAGACGAGCAGGCTCGCCACCACGAGGAGGAGTTTGGACGGGCGCATGAAAGGATTCATGGAAACGGGACAGGATTATTTGGCAAGGACCGGCTCGGCGGGAACCGGCGCCGGCGGGGCGGCGGGCACTTGAGCGCCGGCGTGATCCTTGGCGATGAGCATGTAGAAGGCCGGCACCACGTAGAGGGTGAAGAGCGTGCCGACGGCCATGCCGACGACCAGGACCCAGCCGATGCTGTTGCGGGCGGCGGCACCGGGACCATTGACGAAGATCAGCATGATGTGACCGAACACCGTGGCCGCGGAGGTCATGAGCACCGGCCGCAGGCGGGTGGCGGCGGCGCGGCGGATGGCCTCGCGCTTGGCGATGCCCTGTTCCTGGAGGCTGTTGGCAAACTCCACGATCAGGATGCCGTTCTTGGCGATGAGGCCAACGAGGGTGATCAGACCGATCTGCGAATAGATGTTGAGCGACGTCTGCCAGAGGAAGATCGGCAACATCGCACCGACCAGGGCCAGCGGTACCGAGCCGAACAGAATGATGAGCGGGTCACGGAAGCTGTTAAACTGCGCCGCGAGCACCAGGAAGATCAGTACCAGGGCGAGCGCGCCGGCCGACCAGAGGGCTGCACCCTCATAGCGAAGCTGGCGTGACTGGCCGCCGTAGTCGATCGAGTAGCCGGCGGGCAGGATTTCCTTGGCCTTGGCCTCAAGTTTCTTGAGCGCGGTGTCCAAGCTCGGGCCCACCCCCTGGATCTTGATCGAGTTCAGCTGCTGGAAGCGGTTCAGCGTGCGGGGCTGCACCGTCTCCTTGAGCGTCGCGATGGTGGAGAGCGGGATCAACTGGCCCTGCGGGCCGCGGATGTGGTAGTCGAGCAACTGCTCGGCGTTGAGGCGCTGGCCGCGCTCGACCTGCGGGATGACGCGATAGCTGCGGCCGTCGTTGACAAACCGGTTCACATAGCCGCCGCCCAGCATGGAGCCGAGATCACGGGCCACGTCGGTGAGGTTCAGGCCCATTGCGGCAACCTTGTCCTTGTCGATCTCGATCTCGACCTGCGGCAGGTCGAAGCGGAGATCGGTGTCGGCGAAGTAGAAGGTCGGGGCGCCGCCGCCGGCGTTGGCCTCGCCGTTGGCGAAGAGCACGAGTTTCTGCGCAATCTCCTCCATCTCCTTGTGGTCGGCGGTGGAGCGCACGACGAAATCGATGGGCATCGAGCCGCCCGAGGGCAACGGATCGGGCGAGTTGATCACGACGTTGATGCCGGGGATGGCGGCGGCGGGAGCCTGCAGCGCCTGCTCAATCTCCAGCGAACTGCGCGTGCGCTCGGACCAGGGCTTCAGCAGAATGCCGGAGAAGCCGAAGCGGGCGCCGGTGATCTGGAACGACTGCTCATATTCCGGCACGGCCTCGAACATCTTTTGCACTTCCTTCGCGTAGATGACGTTCTGGTCGATGGTCGCCGTGGGCGACGGGATCATGAGGCTGAAAACCACGCCTTGGTCCTCCTTGGGAGCCAGTTCCTTCTGGGCCAGCATGAAGAACGGCACGAGCAGCAACGAGAACAGGAAGGCAGCCGTGAGGGTGACCGGAACCCAACCAAGGCTGGCACCGATCATTCTCTCGTAACGGTTGCGGACGCGGTCGAAGAAGTGGTTGATGGTGCCGGTCAGGCCCTTTTCCTCGGCGTCGCCGCCCTTGAGCATATAGGCGCTCATCATGGGCGAGAGCGTGAGGGCGACAAAGCCCGAGACGGCGACGGCGCCGGCGAGCGTCATGGCGAACTCACGGAAGAGCGCGCCAGTCAGGCCGCCCTGGAAGGCGATGGGGGCATAAACGGCGGCCAGCGTGATGGTCATCGAGATGACCGGTCCGACCAGTTCGCGCGCGCCCTGGATGGCGGCATCGACCGGGGTGAGACCCTCGCGGATGTGGCGCTCCACGTTTTCCACGACCACGATGGCGTCGTCCACCACGATACCGACCGCGAGCACGATCGCCAAAAGGGTCAGGAGGTTGATGGTGAACCCGAAGATCAACATCAGCGCCATCGCACCGACCAGTGACAACGGCATGGCCACGATCGGGATGAACACCGAGCGCAGCGAACCCATGAAGAGGAAAATCACCACGGTGACGATGAGCAGGGTTTCCGTGAGGGTTTTCACGATCTCGCTGAGCGCGTCCTCGATGTATTTGCTGGCGTCATAGGCGATGGTGCCGTTCAGGCCGGCGGGCAGGCTGGCCTGAACCTCGGGGAAGGTGTCCCGCACGCGCTGGATGACCTCGACGGTGCTTTCACTGGGCAGCACCCAGATGCCCATGAAGGTGGCGGTCTGGCCGCCGAAGCGGACCTCCTCGTCGTAGCTCTCGGCGCCGAGCACCACATCGGCCACATCCTCGAGGCGGATGATGGTGCCGTTGCGTTCGGCCACGACCATTTGGCGGAACTGCTCGACGTTCTTGAGATCGGTGTTGGCCACGAGGCTGACGCTCAGCATCGAGCCCTTGGTGGCGCCGACGGCGGCGAGGGCGTTGTTGGCGGAAAGCGCCTGCCGAACCTCGGAGGGGCTGAGACCGTGGGCCGCCAGTTCGTCAGGCTTGAGCCAGATGCGCATCGCGAACACGCGACCGCCGAGCAGCTCGGCCTTCTGCACGCCCTTCACCGCGGCGAGGCGCGGCTGGACCATGCGGTTCAGGTAGTCGGTGATCTGGTTCTGGTCCAATTCCTCCGAGTAGAAACTCAGATACATGGAGGCGAATTCGTTGTCGGCGGTCTCGACACTGATGGTGGGCGACTCGGACTCGGGCGGGAGCTCGTTGCGCACCTGGTCGATCTTGGCGCTGATCTGCGCAAGCGCCGCGTTGGTGTCGTAGTTCAGCCGCAGGTAAACGCGGATAGCACTGAGCCCGGCGCTGCTGGTGGACTCGATGTAGTTGATGCCGTCGGCACTGGCGATGGCGCGCTCCAACTGGGTGGTGATGTAGCCGCGCACGGTGTCGGCGCTGGCGCCGAAATAGACCGTGGTGACATTGACCACCGCGCTGTCACTGCGCGGATACTGCCGGGTGTTGAGCTGAAAATACGAGACGACGCCAACGACCAGGATGACGATGTTGACGACCAGCGCGATGACCGGCTTCCGGATGAAGAGGTCGGTGAAACTCTTGGATAACATGGGAGGAAAAGGGAAGAGACTAAGGACTACAGACCAGGGACGGGGCAGACGGCCGAAGGCTTTTGCCAGTCACCAGTCTAGGGTCGATGGTCCGTGGTCTTTTTAGGTGTTGGCGGGCTGCGGGGTCGCGCTGCTGGTGGGCTGCACGACGTTGTTGACCTGCACCGGCGCGCCGTTGCGGAGCTTGAAAACGCCGGAGGTCACGACCTGTTCGCCGGGTTTTACGCCCTCGGTGAGGGCGACGAGGTCGCCGCGAGTGGCGCCGAGCTTCACGAACTGCTGGCGGACGCCGAGGTATTCCTTGCCGTCCTCGCCCTTCATCTTCTCGACGATAAACACGGAGTTGCCGTAAGAGGCATAGGCGATGGAGGTGGCGGGCACGACGACCTGGGTCTCGGCCGCACTCTTCTGCACCTCGACGCGGGCAAACATGCCGGCGCGCAGGACCTCGTCGGGATTCGCGAGCGTGGCCTGGACAGAAATGTTGCGCGTGGCGGCATCAACCTCCGAGTTGATGGCGGTGATGGTGCCCTTGAAGGTCCGGTCGGCAAAGGCATCCACGCGGATGCCAACCTCCTGGCCCCGGGCGAGGTCCGGCAGCTGGCGCTGCGGGACGCTGAAGTTGACGTAGATGGGATCGAGCTTCTGCAGGGGCAGCAAGGCGCGGCCGCGGGCCACATACTGGCCGACATTGATCAGGCGGATGCCGACACGGCCGTCAAAGGGCGCGCGCACCTGTTTCTTGCCGATCTGGGCCTCGATGGCGGCGACCTCGGCGAGGGACTGCTTGAGCGTGGCGTCAGCCAGATCGAAGTCGGACTTGGAGGTGGCGTTGCGGTCCCAGAGTTCCTTGGCGCGCTCGAAATTGATGCGGGAGAGCTCGGCGCGCGCGCGGGAAGCGGCGAGCTGGGCGGTCTCGACGCTGGTGTCGATCTCGACCAGGAGGTCACCGGCCTTCACGGCGGTGCCGCTGTCGGCCACGATGCGGGTGATCGTGCCGTCGGCGTCCGCCGCCAGGGTCACGCCCTGGACAGGAGCCAACGTGCCGATCGCGTTGAGGTAGGAGTGCCACTGCACCGCCTGGGCCTCGGCCGTGGTCACGGCACTCGGCGGCGGCACATGGGAGACGGACATCATCTTCTGGATCTGGGCCGCCTTCACCGCGCCGAGCGTGAGCACGACGACGATGAAACCGGCAATGGCGATGAGGAATTTCTTAAACATAACTTGGGCGTGGGTCGGGGATGGCGTGGATTAAAGGAAAAGTCAGGAGACGGCTGGTTGGGCGGCGTTTTCGACGCGCAGAACGGCGATGTGGGCCTGCACCTTGGTGAGGATGCGCACGAGGGATTTGCGCTCGTTTTCACTCAGCGGGGACAACACCTCGGCGATGACCTTGAAGTGGCCCGGCAGGAAATCATTGAGGAAGCGGTCACCCTTCGGGGTCAGCCGCACCGACATCATGCGGCGGTCGTCGGGATCGGGCTCTCGCTTGACGAAACCGTCGCGCTCGAGCGTGTCGATCAGCCCGGTCATGGTCGCGCGGGTGACGCCGGCGGCCTCGGCCAGCTCGGCCGGCGTGCGCGGACCGCCGCAGGTGCAGTCCTCGGCCCCCATCAGCTTGGCCGCCCGCGGCTGGGTGCTGCGCCAGAGCAGCATCAGCACCCCAAAACGCCCGTGGGAAATGCTATGATCCGTGAGGTTGCGCTCAGTCATCGCAAACACCTCGTCGCCGGTGCGGAGCAAGTGGAGGAAGGCCTCCGCTGCGGAAGGATCGAGATCCGGAAACTCCCGGGCGGCCTCGAGAAGGCACTCGTAGCGTGGCAGATCTTTGAGAAGCAGATGCGGCATGATAGGACGGACCCTGAATATAAGGAGGCTGACAGTTAGCCTCCTAATCAATTCCGCAAGCAGAGTTTTGTAACATTCCGTGACAGTTGTCCTACAACCGAAGCAAAACAGCCGGCCTAATGGCCGGCTGTGAAGCTTAACGCCACCATGTGGCTCAAAGCGCCTGGGCGGCGGCGACCACGGCCTCGGTCGTGATGCCGAGTTCCTTCATGGCGATGTTACCCGGGGCACTGAGGCCGAAACGATCGATGCCGATGACCTTGCCATCGAGGCCGACATATTTACTCCAAAGGCCGGTGACGCCCGCCTCGATGGCCACGCGCTTGCGGCACGAGGACGGGAGGACCGACTCCTTGTAGTCCTTGGGCTGGGCATCAAAGCGCAGGAAGGACGGCACGGAGACCACGCGAACTCCCCCACCCAACTGCTTGGCGGCAGCCACGGCCCACTGGAGCTCGGAACCGGCGGAGAGCAGGATGTGGGTGAGCGGTGCGGTTTCTTTCACGGCGATGTAGGCGCCCTTGAGCACACCGTTGCGGCGCTCGGCGGCCGGAATCTCATTGAGCATCGGCACGGCCTGGCGGGTGAGCGAGAGGAGCGTCGGTCCATCCTGCCGCTCGAGGGCAGCGGCGAAGGCGCCGGCGGTTTCCTCGGGGTCGGCCGGGCGGATGACATCGAGGTTCGGGATGATGCGCAGGCCGGTGACGGTCTCGACCGGCTGGTGCGTGGGGCCGTCCTCACCAACACCGATCGAGTCGTGCGTGTAGATGTAGATGACCGGCAGCTTCGAGAGCGCGGCAAGACGCATCGAGGGACGCGAGTAGTCGGCGAACACGAGGAACGTCGCGCACGAGGTGCGGAAGATGCCGTCGTAGGCCACGCCGTTGTTGATGGCGGCCATGCCGTGCTCGCGGATGCCGTAGCGCAGGTTGCGGCCGGCGCGGTTGGCCTTGTCGAAATCCTTGTCGGAGGCGATGTAGTTGAGCGTCGAGCCGTGAAGGTCGGCGGAACCGGAGATGAGCAGCGGCAGCGCGGCGGCGACGGGCTGGAGCACGTCCTTGCCCGCGGCACGGGTGGCGAGCTTGGCATCGGCGGCAAAGGCCGGGATCTTGGCCAGCAGGTCGGCGGCGTTGAGCTTGTCGTTGCGCGAGTCGAGCAGCGCGGCCTTTTCCGGGTTCGCGGCGCGCCAGGCCTCGTAGGTCTTGCGCCACTTGCCATAGGCACGCTTCAGGCGGGTCTTGTGCGCCTTGAAATACTCGCGCACCTCGGGGCTGACATAGAAGTGCTCGGCGGGGAGACCGAGGCCCTTGCGGGCGCCCTCGGAGAACTTCGCGCCGCCCTCGCCGTGGCCCTTCGAGGTGCCCTGCACCTCGGGAATGCCCTTGCCGATGATGGTCTTGGCGATGATGAGCTGCGGCTTGCCGGTCTTGGTCTTCTTGGCCTTGTTGATCGCCTTGGAAATGGCGGCGAGATCGTGGCCGTCGGCGAGCGTCTGCACGTCCCAACCGATGGACTTGAAGCGCACGGCGACGTTCTCGCTCTGGGTCTTGTCGGCCATGGCGTCGAGGGTAACGTCGTTGGCGTCGTAGATGAGGATCAGGTTGTCGAGGCCCTGGTGGCCCGCGAAGGCGATGGCTTCCATCGCGACGCCTTCCTGCATGCAGCCGTCACCGGCGAGGCAGACCACATGGTGGTCGAAGATGGCGTGCTCGGCGGTGTTGAAGCGCGCCTCGGCCATCTTGCCGGAGAGGGCGAAACCGACGGCGTTGCCGATACCCTGACCGAGCGGGCCGGTGGTGCACTCGACACCGGGCGTCTCGTGGAACTCCGGGTGGCCGGGGGTCTTGCTGTGGAGGACGCGGAAGTTCTTCACCTCGTCGAGGGAGAGGTCGTAGCCGCTCAGGTGGAGCCAGCTGTAGAGGAACATGGAGCCGTGGCCGGCGGAGAGCACGAAGCGGTCGCGGTTGAGCCAGCGGGGTTCGTCGGGGTTGTGGACCAGCGCGTGGCCGTAGAGGACGGCGCCGATCTCGGCGGCGCCGAGCGGCAGGCCGAGGTGGCCGGAGGAGCACTTGTGCACGGCGTCGATGGCGAGGCCGCGGGCCTGGTTGGCAGCTTGGGAGAGAATCTCAGGGTTCAGTTTCATGAAAGTCGCAGGTGGGAGTGGAGTTCTGAGTAAACGGGCGCAGCGCCGTCGCTGCAAAGCCGAATTTGCGTCACAAGTTAGCGCAGGGAGGCGGACATAAAAAAAGCGAACCCGGTGGGTTCGCTTGATAGGTTCATTGCTGCAATGCTCAGGCCCTCGTATCCTCGAGACGCTTTTCTTTGACGGCCATGGCGGCCTTGCCGGAGCGGTCGCGGAGGTAGTAGAGGCGGGCCTTGCCCGGCTCGGACTCCTTCTCGACCTCGATCTTCTCGACGTTGGGCGAGTTGACGGGGAACACGCGCTCGACGCCCTCGCCGTAGCTGATGCGGCGGACGGTAAAGGTCTCGTGGATACCGCTGCCTTTGTGGGCGATGACGACACCGGCGAAGATCTGGGTGCGCTCCTTGTCACCTTCGCGCACCTTCGTGTGCACGCGGACACCATCGCCCACCTTGAAGGGGGCGGCGGCGGTTTTCACCTGAGCGGCGGTGATGTCTTTGATGATCTGGTTCATGGCTGTTTGTTGAGTAAATCGGGTCGAATTTTCGCTGTTTTTGCCAACTGCTGCGCGTGCCGCCACTTCTCGATTTTGCCGTGGTCGCCCTGAAGGAGCACTTCCGGCACGGACATGCCGCGGTAAACGGCGGGACGCGTGTAATTGGGAAAGTCGAGCAAGTTGCGGGTGAAACTTTCGCTGGTCAACGACTTTTCTTCTCCGAGCACGCCGGGAATGAAACGCGCCAGCGCATCAATGACCACGGCGGCGGCCAGCGTGCCGTTGGTGAGCACGTAATCGCCGATGCTGATCTCCTCATCGATGATCGCGTCGCGGACGCGCTGGTCGATGCCCTCATAGTGGCCGCTGACAAAGATAAGGTGTTGCTGCTTCGACAGCTCCTCGGCCTTGGCGGTTGTAAAAGGCGCCCCGTCTGGGGTCAGGTAGATGCGACGGCAACCCGGCGTCTGGAGTTCCTCGACCGCCGCGAACAGCGGCTCGCACTTCATCAGCATCCCCGCCCCACCCCCGAACGGACGGTCGTCGGTCGTCTTGTGCTTGTCGGTCGCCCAGTCGCGGGTGTTGCGGACGTTGATCTCGAGCAATTTCGCCTCACGCGCCCGGCCGAGCATGCTCTCGGAGAGGAAGCCGTCGAGCATGGCGGGAAACAGCGTGAGAACGTCGATGCGCACGGGGCGAGTTTCCAATAAAAAAGGTCCGGCGCGAGCCGAACCTCGGGAAATCAGGACTGGCGGGATGCTCAGGCCTTGGCGGCTGCGGAGCGCTTGGCACGCTTGATCAGCGCGTGGAGCGTGTCGCTGGGCTTCGCACCCTTGGAAAGCCAGTAGTCCACGCGGTCGAGCTTGATGGTCAGCTGGTTGCCCTTGGCGCGCGGGTTGTAGGCGCCGAGCTGCTCGACGGCGTCGCCATCGCGGCGGGAACGGGCCTCGGCGACGACCACGCGATAGTGGGGCTCGTTCTTGGTGCCGAAGCGGGAGAGGCGGATTTTAAGGGCCATTGGATGTGTCTGTTTACGAAACGGGAAGCGGTTCTAAGTTGGAAAAGGGGCAGAATGGACGGAACAACTTTGCCCTTGTCAAGCCCCCAGTGCCACCGCTGCATCCGACCCTTAACGCACCCAATTTTATGCTCAAAGCCGGTATCGTCGGTCTGCCCAATGTGGGCAAATCCACCCTCTTCAACGCCCTCACCCGCTCCCGCAAGGCCGAGGCCGCCAACTATCCGTTCTGCACCATCGACCCGAACGTCGGGGTCGTGATCGTGCCCGATGACCGCGCCTATGTGCTGAAGGACATCGCCAAGACCAGCGTCGTGGTGCCCGCCGCGATCGAGTTCGTGGACATCGCCGGCCTCGTGGCCGGCGCCAGCAAGGGCGAGGGTCTCGGCAACCAGTTCCTCGCCAATATCCGCGAGGTGGACGCTATCGTGCAGGTCGTGCGCTGCTTCGAAGACAGCGACGTCGTTCACACCATGGGCGGCGTGGACCCTGTGCGCGACATCGAGGTCATCACCACCGAGCTCGTGCTCGCCGACCTTGACGCCGTCGCCAAGCGCATGCCCAAGACTCAGAAAAGCGCGAAAGCTGGCGACAAAGAGGCCATTATCGAACTCGCGCTCCTGCAGAAACTCGAACCCCACCTCAACGCCGGCAAGACCGCCAACACGCTCCCGGCCTCCGACGACGAGAAGGCCCTGATGAAACTCTTCCAGCTGCTCACGGCCAAGCCCGTGCTCTTCGCCTGCAATGTCGCCGAGTCCGACCTCGCCACCGCCGAGCAAAACAAATTCGTCCAGAAGGTCGCCGAATTCGTCCGCACGCACCACGACGCCGCCTACGTGCCGATCAGCGCCAAGATCGAGGCCGAACTCATCGACCTCCCGCCCGAGGAAGCCAAGGCGTTCCTCAAGGATCTCGGCGTGGACGACTCCGGCGTGTCTTCTCTCATCCGCGGTGCATATTCGCTGCTCGGCCTGCAAACCTACTTCACCGCGGGCGAGAAGGAAGTCCGAGCCTGGACCATCAAGAAAGGCTGGAAGGCCCCGCAGGCCGCCGGCGTCATCCACACGGATTTCGAGAAGGGTTTCATCAAGGCCGAGATTGTCAGCTACGAGGACCTGACCCGCCTTGGCTCGGTGGCTGCCGCCCGCGACGCCGGCAAATACCGCTTGGAAGGCAAAGAATACGTCTTCCGGGACGGGGATGTGGCGCTGTTTCGATTCAATAACTGATTAACTGGAGGGGGATTGTGACGTTCCATGGTTAGTGGGTTGCAAATTAGGGTGTTTTACCTAGTTTCACTCAGTAATCATGGCAGTTCCGCTCATCCCATTCCGCTCATCCGGCAGACTACTCAACCGGGTAGTAGCGGCTGCGGTCTGCTTGCTCGCTGCGACGCTTCAGGCCCAAGTCGTGTGGGACAACGGGAATGGTAACAATCAGTGGGGCACTGGCGCAAACTGGAGTACCAACGCCGTGCCCACGGCCGCTTCCAACGTCCAGTTCAATGCGACCGACGACAACGCCACGGTGAGCAACATTTCACTCGGGGGCAACCGGGTGGCCAACAGCCTGACCTTTAACAGCGTTAACGATAATTTCAGCCTGCTCAATGGCAGCGGCTCACGCACACTTACCCTAACCTCCGGCGACATCACCCGGACCGCCGGCAGCAGCGGCACGCAGACGCTCGCGTTCACCACGCTCGCCCTGGGTGGAGACGCCGCCATGAACATCAATGGCACGGGCAGCCTTGTCATCACTTCAACGGTGGCAAACAGCGGCGGCACACGCTCCCTCACCAAAAGCGGCACGGGCGAACTGGTCCTCTCCGGTGCCAACACCTTCTCTGGCGGCACCACCCTTTCTGCCGGCACCCTCTCCGTCGGTAACAACAGCGCATTGGGCAGCGGTGCCTTGACAATCAACGGCGGCACCCTGTCCGCCACGGGTGGTAGCCGCACCGTTGCCAACAGTGTCAGCGTCGGCGGAGATTTTGTCATCGGAGGCGCCTCCGCCCTCACCCTGACGGGGAATATCAACCTCGGTGGCGGCACCCGCACCATCACCGTCAACAACACGGCAACGACGACCTTCTCGGGCAACATCACCGAACCGTGGTATAGCGGCATCACCAAGGCGGGTTCGGGCGAGTTGGTGCTCAGCGGCACCAACACCTTCACCGCCCCCACCACGGTGAGCGCCGGCACCCTGACCCTGGCGAGCAACTCCGCTTTGGGCGCCAGCAACTGGGGCAACACCGTCGCCTCGGGCGCCACGCTGGCCCTGACCAACAACATCACGGTGACGGAAGGCCAGTTTTCGATCGAAGGCACCGGCGTGGCCGGCAACGGGGCCGTCCGAAACATTTCCGGCGACAACACCCTCAACGCCGCCCTCGGCCTCGACGGCAACGCCACTCTCAATTCGACCGCCGGGTCGCTGACCGCCACGGGACAGCTCGGCTTGGGCAGCAACACCCTGACCGTGACCGGCGCGGGTAACACCAACCTGTTGGGCCAGATCAACGACAGCGGTGGCATCACCAAAACCGGCACCGGCTCCCTGACTCTCGGAGGCACGGCGGACAATTCCTTCTCCGGCACCCTCGCGGTCAACGACGGCACCGTCGCCCTCGCGAAGACCGCAGGTACCAACGCCATTGGCGGCGGCACGGTGAACATCGGCGACAACTCCGGTGCCGCCGGCTCCGCGGTACTGCGTCTCGACGCTTCCAACCAGATCGCCGACTACGCCGGCCTCATCACCCTCAACTCCGACGGCGTGCTGCAGCTGAACAATTTCACCGAAAACATCAACACGCTCGCCGGCACGGGCCTGATCGACCTCTCCACCAGCGGCTACCTCGGCGTGGGTGTTAACTCCGGCTCCTCCACCTTCGGCGGCGACCTCACCGGCAGCGGCACGTTTGCCAAACTCGGCTCCGGCAACCTCACCCTGACGGACGATATCAACTTCGACGGCACCTTCCAGCTGGCCGGCGGCACGCTCACCCTGAGCAGCCTGACACTCTCAGCCGACACCCTTTTGGTGAGCGCCAACTCCATCATCGATTTCGGCGGCGCCGCCTCGATCCTGGATTTCACCAACCTCACCATCGCCGACGGCGTCACCCTCACGATCCAAAACTGGACCGATGCCACCGATTTCTTTTACGCCCAAAACTGGACCGGCGCCTCCTTCAGCGTTTCTGGCACTGCACCCATGAACCAGGTCGTTTTCTCCGGCTTCAGCGGCAACGACACGAAATGGCAAAGCTACGACCGGCAGATCACCCCGGTGCCGGAGCCGTCCACTTATGGCGCCCTGCTGATCGGCGGCCTGGCGGCGGTCACCGCCTTGCGTCGCCGCCTGCAACGCAAGTGCTGAAGGCCTCCGGTCGCCTCCGATTGCGTCCTTGTCTGGCTGCCTCGGCCCGGGTATAGTTCCCTTACAAGGGGACATGCACGCAATGGGCCGACAATTTTCTCCAGGCTGCGTCTTGTCCGGTGAATTTCACCGGGCGTGGCGGCGCTCCTTGCTCTTCCTCAGCGTCGTGAGCTTCGGCCTGACCACGACAGCGCAGGTCTGGACCGGCGGCGTCTCCACCACCTGGTCCAACGCCAGCAATTGGAGCGGGGGCGTGCCCGGCGGCGCGGCCACCGCCACGTTCAACAGCAACACGGCCCGCGACCCCAACCTGACCGCCGCCGCCACGGCAGGCCGCCTGTTCTTCGATGTCGGCGCCGACGCGGAGATTTTCACCGGGTCCGCGCTCACGCTGAACGGCATCGCGGACAGCGGCATTCTGAACCAATCCGGCCTCACCCAGACTTTCAGCAACACGGTGGTGGTCGGGGGCGCCCAGACCTGGGATGCCGACAACGGCGACCTGAGCTTCGCCGCCGTCACCCTTAACAACACCCTCACGCTGACCGGCGCCTCGGCCTTCCTCTTCAACGGCACCCTCACCAACAGCGGCGGCAACCGCACCCTGACCAACAACGCCACCGGCAGCGTCACCTTCTCCGGTGCGGTCAGCCTCTCCAACAACAACACCGGCCGCACCCTCACTTTCGGCGGAACCGGTGACACGCTCGTCAGCGGCGCCATCGGCAACGGTGGCACGGGCGCCGGCAACATCATCAAGACCGGCTCCGGCACCCTCACGCTCAGCGGCGCCAACACCTACACCGGCACCACCACCGTCGGCAGCTCCGGCGGCGCGAGCGGCGGCACCCTCCGCACCGGGGCTTCCAACAATCTGTCCAACAACACCTTCACCGTCTTCGCCGGCACCCTCGACCTGAACGGCTTCAACGATACGATCGGGGCGCTCAATCTGGGCGGAGGTGCCGCCGGCACGAGCGCCACCGTCTCCACCGGTGCAGGTACTCTCACCCTCGGCGGGAATGTCACCTACACCGCCACCAACAACCCCGACGGCGCCACCATCAGCGGAAACCTCAATCTCGGCTCCGCCAACCGCACGTTCACGGTCAACAACAGCACCGCCGCGGACCCCGATCTCACCGTGAGCGCCACCATCACGGGCGCCAACCGCAACCTCACGGTCAACGGCGCGGGCAACACGCTCATTTCGGGCGACATCGCCACCGGCTCCGGCACGCTTACCAAGCAGGCGGCCGGCACCCTCACCCTCTCGGGGGCCAATTCCTACACCGGGCTCACCACCGTCTCTGGCGGCGTACTGAACATCCAACACTCCTCCGCCCTCGGCACCACGGCCTCCGGCACCACCGTGGCCTCCGGAGCCGCCCTGCAACTCGAAGGTGGCATCGCGGTCGGCGCGGAGGCGCTCACGCTCAGCGGCACGGGCATCGGTGGCACGGGCGCGCTGCTGAATGCGGCGGGCGCAAATTCCCTGGCCGGCAACATCACCCTCAACGCCAACACCACGATCGGCTCCGCCGCCGGCACTCTCAACCTCGCCGGCGGTATCTCCGGCAACACCCGCACGCTCACGGTGACGGGCGACGGCGACACCACGATCGGGGGCGCCATCACCACCACGACCGGCGGCCTTATCAAGAACGGAGCCGGCACTCTCACGCTCGCGGGCTCCAACACCTACACCGGCGCCACGACCGTCAACACCGGCACCCTCCTGCTCGGCGCTTCCGACGCCATTTCCAACTCTTCCGCCCTTACCGTCGCCAGCGGCGCTACCTTCGATCTCAATGGTTTCAGCGACGCCGTCGCCTCGCTCGCCGGGGCCGGCACCGTGCTGCTCGAGGGCAGCGGCTCGCTCACCACCGTCGGCAACGCTTCCACCACGTTCTCGGGCGTTCTCTCCGGCGACGGCACCTTCACCAAGCAGGGCACCGGCATCCTCACCCTCGACAACACGACGGACTTCGATTTCGACGGCACCTTCAACCTGGCCGGCGGCACCCTGCGCCTCAGCGACCTCGCACTGACCCTCGGCACGCTCAACATCACCGCCGATAGCATCATCGACTTCGCCGGCGTCTCCGCGCTGAACGTCACGAACTTCAGCATCAGCGGCGGTGTCACCCTTACCGTGCAAAACTGGACCGACGCCTCGGACTATTTCTTCACCCAGTTCTGGACCGGGGCGAGTTTCGACGCGACCGGCGTGAATCCGATGAACCAGGTGACCTTCACCGGTTTCGACGCCAACGACACCAAGTGGCTGAGCTACGAGGACAATCCCGGCACCGGCTTCCACCAGATCACCCCCGTGCCCGAGCCGTCCACCTATGGTGCACTTCTGCTGACCGCCACCGGCGGTCTGCTCGCCTGGCGCCGCCGCCGCCTCAGCCGCCAACGCAACTGATTTCGACCCCGACCGCGGCCAGCTCACGGCGCAAACGCTGCGCAAACGCCACCGGATGCGCGCCGTCGCCGTGCAGGCAAATCGTGTCGGCCCGGATCGGCACCCGGCTGCCGTCCTTCGCCGTCACCTGGCCTTCACGCACCATCTGGAGCACCTGGGCGACCGCCACCGCCTCATCGTGAATCAGCGCATTCGCACGCGAGCGCGGCGTCAGCGAGCCGTCGGGCTGGTAGGTGCGGTCGGAGAAGACCTCGCTCTTCACGATAAAATCGGGACGGGCGTGCGCAACACGTTCGAGTTCGCTTCCAGCCAGCGCATAGAGAATCGGATTATCCGCGGCAACCCGGAGAGCCTGCACAACGGCTTCGGCGAGCTGCCGGTCCCGCGACACCATGTTGTAGAGCGCGCCGTGCAGTTTCACATGATGCATCTGCGCTCCGCAACCAGCCGCAATTTCCTGGAATCTCCGTACCTGCTTCAGGACCAGTTCGGCGACCTGCGGCGGCGTCACGTCCAGTTCCCTGCGGCCAAAGTTTTCGCGATCCGCAAAACCCGGGTGCGCACCGATGGCCACGCCGTGCTTCAAGGCCAGCGCAATCGTTGCCCGCATGGTGGTCTCGTCACCCGCGTGCCCGCCGCACGCGATGTTGGCCGACGTGATCAGCGGCATCAGCGCGGCATCGTGCGCGCCGCCCTCGCCCAGATCACAGTTGAGATCCACGCGCCGCATCGCGCCTCAGCCGGTCAGCCGCGCCAGACCCATGCGTACGCGGCCGAGGTCGCGTTCGCGCTGCAGCTGGAGCTTGAAGGCCACCGCCAGCGGCATGCGCTCGAAGCGCACCTTCTCGCCGGGCCGCAATTGGGTGAAGCGGCCCACGTCCACCGAAGCCACGGCGGCGATGCGCGGGTAACCGCCCACCGACTGGCGGCTGGGCAAAAGCACGATGGGCTGACCCGAAGGCGGCACCTGCACGATGCCGGTGTTCACGGCCGAGGAAATCATCTCGCGCGGCTTGTGCAGGGCCAGCTCCGGCCCGTGCAGCCGCACGCCCATGCGGTCGGCTTCGCGCGTGGCTTCCCACTCGGAGGCAAAAAGAGCTTTCTGCGCATCGTTGTTGAACCAGTCCCACTCAGGTCCAATCACGGCGCGCACCGTGCCGGCCGGAGCCTGCGGACCGAGGGTCTCCGGGCGCACCGTCCACACGGTCGCCCGCGCCTCTCGCTGCCCGAGCGAGGCCAGCACCGTTGTCGCCCACTCGCCGGGCGCGAACGCCTGCAGCCGGTCGCCGGCCGCCAGCGGACGGCCGTTGTTGTGACCGCCCAGTCCGGCGCGGCGGTAGGTCGAGCGGCTGCCCATCACCAGCGGCACATCAAGTCCGCCGGCCACCGCCAGCCACGCCCGCAGACCGCGCCGTGCCACGCCGAAGCTCAACGTCTCTCCCGGCTCGACCCGCACCGCGCGGTCGCGCAACAGCGGACGCCCCCCGATCGTGGCCTCGAAGTCTCCTCCGTTCCACGCGACGAGCGCCGCCCGCTCGAACTGCAAATCGGGTCCGGTCTGCGCCATTTCGAGGAGCGCAGCGTTGTCGTCGTTGCCGACGATCAGGTTCGCCACGCGCGCGGCAAAGGCGTCGAGCGCCCCGCCCACGACCACGCCGTATTGCTGGTAGCCGGGCCGGCCGAGATCCTGGACCGTCGTGAGCAGACCGGGTTTGAGCACACGGATCATCGCGCCTCCTCCTCCAGCCGCTTGAATTCCTCCGGCGTGATCGCCTTGAAGCGCACCTCGTCGCCCGCCTGCAGCAGCACCGGCGGATTCAGGTCGGGCCGGAACAGTTTCAAGGACGTGCAACCGATGAGATTCCAGCCGCCCGGCGTGACCTGCGGGTAAATGCCGGTCTGTTCGCCACCGATCGCCACCGTGCCGGGAGGCACGGCCATGCGCGGCTTCGCGTGGCGCGGCGTGATGAGTTCCTTCGGCAAGCCGCCGAGATACGGAAACCCCGGCGCGAAACCGATGAGATGCACGAGATACTTCGCCGCACTGTGCCGCTTCACGACCTCCTCCGGGAACAGCCGCGCCTGCGCCGCCACGCGCCCGAGGTCGGGCCCGTATTCGCCACCGTAGCACACCGGAATCTCGACGGTGCGCGGCTTGCCCGCCTTCGCGCTCTTCGGCGGATTCTTCAGCCGCTCGCGGACCCGGGCCGTCAGCCACTCGACGACCTCGTCCTCCGGCGCACCGGCCGCGACCACGCGGGCAGTGTCGAAAAACACCGTGACCGTCGTGTAGGCGGGCGTCACCTCGCTCACGCCGGGCAGGGGCTCGGCACTAAGAGACCGCCATGCCGCCTGCACCTGGCGATGGGTGGACTCGTTGATCGAGTCTCCCAACGTCAGCGTGAGTGCGCTGTCTCCAAGCGGTGTGATTTGCATGCGTCCAAGATGAACAGGGAGAGCGGCTTCGCAGTCAAAATTTCTCTGCTAATCGGCCCTGGCCGTCGCGCTCATAATTTCCGGTTAGGGTTGCTGTTCAACGCGGAATCTTATGCTAAATGAGGCCATGTCCCCACGCCCCCTCGCTTGCGCACTCCTGCTCGCCCCGCTGCTTTTCACCGCCTGCAAGGACCGACAGATCACCGCTTACCGGGCGCCCAAGGACCCGGCGCCGGCCGTCGTCCCACCCGCTGCGACCGGAGCCCTGCCCGACGGCCACCCGCCCGTGGCCGGCAATTCCGGCGGCACCGCCCCGGCTCCCGCCGGCGACATGGCCACCATGGCCAACACCGCGGTGCCCACCGCCGGCGGCTCCGATCTCAAATGGACCGCCCCCTCCTCCTGGACGGCCAAGGCCGGCTCCTCGATGCGCAAAGGCAGCTTCGCCGTGAAGCGCGACGGGGCTGAGGCCGACTTCGCCATCACCGCCTTCCCGGGCGACACCGGCGGACTGCACGCCAATCTCAACCGCTGGCGCGGCCAGGTCGGCTTGCCCAATGCAGCTCCGGCCGAGCTCGACGCCTCCATCCAGCACCTGGACGGCCAGGGCGGCATGCATTTTGACGTCGTGGACCTTGTCGGTCCTTCCGGCACCCGGATGCTCGGCGCCATTACCAGCTACAACGGCAACAGTTGGTTCTTCAAACTGATGGGGCCCGACGCCCTGGTCGCCGGCGAAAAGCAGGCGTTCATCGATTTTCTGCACACCGTCAAGACCCCCTGAGCATGCACCCCCTCCTCCGCCAATTCCGCGACTTCTTCGTCTCGCTCCAGCTCACGGTGGTGCTGCTCATCCTGTCCCTGCTGCTCGTCTTCGTGGCGACGCTGGACCAGGTGAACCTCGGCATCTGGGCCGTGCAGGAAAAATACTTCCGCAGCTTCTTCGTGCTCTGGCGGCCGCCGGGCACCGACATACCGATACCTGTTTTTCCCGGCGGCTACTTCATTGGCGGCCTGCTCCTCATCAACCTCGTCGCCGCGCATATTTACCGCTTCGCCTTCACCTGGCGGAAGCTCGGCATCCAGCTCGCCCACGGCGGCCTCATCCTCCTGCTCGTCGGCGAACTGATCACCGGCATCATGCAACAGGACAGCTCCATGCGCCTGGAGGAAGGTCAGACCAAGTCCTACGCCGAGAGCTTCCGCGAGCACGAGCTGGCGATCATTGACCGCAGCAATCCGGAATACGACGAGGTCGTCGCCATCCCGGAGGCCGTGCTGGCCGACCAGAAGTCGCTCCAGCACCCGAAGCTGCCCTTCCAGGTTACGGTGAAAGCCTACTTCGCCAACGCCACGCTCCAGATGGGCGATCCCGCCGCCCGCCCCGGTCTGCCCGTGGCCACCCAAGGCATCGGCACCCGCGTGCAGGTCATCCCCCTGCCCCTCACCTACAAGCCCGATGAGAACAACCTGCCCGCCGCCTTTGTCGAGATCACCGGCCCTTCCGGCTCGCTCGGCACCTGGGCCGTGTCACCCGCTGTCGGCATGCCGCAGACCTTCAACTTCGAGGGTCGCACCTGGGAGGTCGTCATGCGACTCAAGCGCCACTATATGCCGTTCTCCATCACGCTGCACCAGGTGACCCATGAGAAATACCCGGGCACGGAGATCCCCAAGAACTTCGCCAGCCGCGTGCAGCTCAAGGACCCGACCGCCGGTGAGGACCGCGAGGTCGTCATCTTCATGAACAACCCGCTACGCCACGGCGGCCAGACCTTCTACCAATACCAGATGAACGCCGCCGGCAAGATGTCCGCCTTCCAGGTCGTCAACAACCCCGGCTGGCTCTTCCCCTACATCGCCTGCATCCTGATGGGCATCGGCCTCACCTGGCAGTTCTGCCTTAGCCTCCTCAACTTCATCCGCAAGCGGAAGGCCGCTGCTCCCGCGGCAAACGCCTGAACCACCCAGAGACTACCCGGATGAACACGGTTCAACTCATTCCCGCGTGTCATTCTGAGCGTAGCGAAGAATCCAAGTTCACGCGTGCGGCTGGATCCTTCGCTTCACTCTGGAAGACAGCTTCGGTCCCTTTGGCCCATTTCCGTGTATTCCGTGTGTTCCGTGGGCACTCCCTCCCCGCTTAAAATTCTCCCCCATGAAACGTTTTCTCCCTCTCGTCATCCTCCTGCTCGGTGCCGCCTACCTGCTGTCCACGCTGCGGCCGGAGAAGAACACCACGCAGTTCGACCTCGCCGGCTTCGGCGAGGTGCCCGTGCTCGTCAACGGCCGCATCAAGCCCCTCGACACCGTCGCCCGCACCTCCCTCCTCACCCTGCAGGGGCGCCAGCGCGTCAGCTCGCCCGAGACCGGCACCCTCGTCGATTCTCCGGCCGAGTGGCTGGCCACCGTGTTCTTCAACCCGACCAAGGCCGACGACCTGCCCACCATCAAGATCGAGTCCCCCGAGGTGCTCACCCTGCTCGGCCTCGAGGAGAAGGACACTCGCATCGACTACGACAGCACGGTCAAGAAGACCTTCGCCGTCCTCGGCTTCCTGCCGTCGTCGAAGTCCCGTTTCTCCTACAACCAGCTCAAGGCTAAACTCCCCGAGCTCGACCGCCAGGGCCGACTCGCCGAACCGGTCGAGGCCCAGCTCCGCACGCCGTTCCAGAAACAGGTCATCACCGTCCGCAACCGCGTCATCCTCTACCTCCAGCTGCGCCTCGCCGTGCAGATGCCGGAGTCCACGAGTTTCCTGACAGAGCTTGAACTCTTCGAGCGCGCCCTGCCCGCCGGCGTCGCGGCCGTGCTCGCCCGCCAGAAGAACGAGGCCCACGACGAAAACGCCCTCAAGGTCATGAAGGAGATGGCCGACCGCTTCGCCTACATGGAGCAGCTCGGCCACCTGCGCCTCGTGCCGCCCGCCGCCGGAGACTCCGATCCGACCCACTGGGAGCTGACCGGCACCAAGCTGCTCGAATCCTTCGGCACCGGGAAGATCGACCCGACCGTCATGAACTACGCCCGACTCGGCGAGGCCTGGCGCAAGGGCGACACCGCCACCTTCAACCGGATCGTCGGCACGCTGCACGACGAGATCACCCCGCGCTACCCCGAGGCCATGCGCAAGAGCGACATCGAGTCGCGCTTCAACGCCGCGGGCCCGTTCTACAGCAGCATGACGCTCTACGTCTGGGCCTTCTTGCTCGCGATCATCTCTTGGCTCAAGTGGCCGCAGGAACTTGGCCGCGGCGCCATGTGGCTGCTCAGCCTCGCTTTTGTCGCGACGAGCGCCGGCATCTTCGCCCGCATGTGGCTGGAGGGCCGCCCACCGGTCACCAACCTCTACTCCTCCGCCCTCTTCGTCGGCTGGGGCGCCGTGTTCCTCTGCCTCATCCTGGAGTGGGTGTTCAAGAACGCCATCGGCAGCGTGGCCGGCGGCCTCATCGGCTTTGCCACCCTGCTCATCGCCCACCACCTTTCTTTCAGCGGTGACACGATGGAAATGATGCGCGCCGTGCTCGACTCCAACTTCTGGTTGGCGACGCACGTCATCATCATCACCATTGGCTACTCGGCCACCTTCCTCGCCGGCTTCCTTGCCGCGATCTACATCCTCCGCGGCCTGTTCACCAAAACGCTCGACAAGGCCACGGCCGACGCCCTCACCCGCATGGTCTATGGCATCGTGTGCTTCGCCACGCTCTTCAGCCTCGTGGGCACCGTGCTCGGCGGCATCTGGGCCGACCAGAGCTGGGGCCGCTTCTGGGGCTGGGACCCGAAGGAAAACGGCGCCCTGCTCATCGTGATCTGGAACGCCGTCATTCTCCACGCCCGCTGGGGCGGCCTCGTGAAGCAGCGCGGCCTCATGGGCCTGGCCATCTTCGGCAACATCGTCACGAGCTGGAGCTGGTTCGGCACCAACATGCTCGGCGTCGGCCTCCACAGCTACGGCTTCATGGACGCCGCCTTCTATTGGCTCATCGCCTTCGTCGCCAGCCAGGTGCTCATCATCGCCCTGGCCGTCATCCCGCAGGAGAAGTGGCGGAGTTTCCGCAACGCGGTCGCCTGACCTCCCCTCTGTAGCAACAAGGGTCGGACCTTGGGCCGATCTCATGCACGAAAATAGCGCAGGCCGAGAGCGCGGACGAGGTCGTCGCAAGCGACGACCCTACAAATCAAATGGAGGGCCGGTCTCAGCACCGGCCGCGGTTGGTCAGCAAATCAACCCTCCAAGTTATCGAAGGGCCCGCGTCTCTGCGGGCCGGCTTGGTCCCCTTGGTGGAGGGCACATCTCCCGATGTGCCGTGGCCCAGCGTGAGCTAGGCCCTCCAGAACAGATCACTGCTTCACTTCCGCCGGCGGCGCCTGGATCGTCGCGTGCTGCGGTGCGACCTTCTCCAGGTTCGGCGTCACGTCGGCTTCGGCGCGATTGCCGGCCCACTTGAGCATGCCGGCGAGCATGGACTGGAAATACGCGCTGTCCCACACGTCCTCCCGGTGGCCCATGGCATTGTAGGCCACGCGGCCCTTGCCGTGCGGCCGGGCCCAGGCCAGCGGATACGGCGGACGCGCATAATCGCCACCCTCCATCCCGGCCGTCTGCATCACCAGCAGCACGCGCAAATCGGGCATGAAGTCCTTCAGCGTATACCACTCCTCGTTCACCTTAAGCTCGTCGCCGAAGCCGTCGAAGCCGGGGAACTTCCGGTCCGTGATCGTGGCGATTGCCACCTGTTGCGGGCCGTGGCGGATGAATTCGCCGCCGAGCATCTTCACGAAGGGATCGGCCGCCGCGCCGTAGTTGCGGTAGCGCTGGAGCCGGCGCGGGTTGTTGCCGCCGCCACGCTCCATCGTGTGGAAGGTGTCGCTGCACGCGTGGAGGCCGACGAAGCCGCCGCCGTTGGCCACGAAGTCAAAGAGCGCGCTCAGGCCGGCGGTCGTGATGCCGGGATGACGGTCGTTGCCCGTGCTGGTCAGGTCGCCGCTCGTGTAGAACAGCAGCACGTCGAACTGCGCCAGGTATTCCGGGGAGAACTTGGACCCGTCCTTGCTGGTCGTGAACACGATGTCCTCACGCTCGCCGAGCTTCGTGAGGATTTTCTCCGAGTAGCTCGGGTTGCCGTTGTCCTGCTTGATCACGCTGTGCTCGTAGCCCGAGGACTTCGTGAAATAGAGCACGCGCAGCGGGGCGGCCGAAGCCGACACGGCACACGCCAGCAATGACAGAATAACCAATGACCGGGGGTAGCGGAGTTTCATGTTCGTTGAATGAAGTCGCTCACCCCCGCAACGCAACCGACAATCCACCCCTCGAACGAGGGGGCGCAAGCTGCTGGTTAGGAAATCGAAAATCGCACTGAATTCTGAGACTCACGACCAAGACGAAGCCTGATTGGGTGGGTCCTCCCAAAGACGTCCCTACCGTCATCCTGAGCCGTGCGAAGGATCCAGCAGCATAACCGCCAGCGGACATCATCTTGGATCCTTCACTCCGTTCAGGATGACAAACAGCGTGTCATTCTGAGCGCAGCGAAGAATCCAGTCCGCCCAGCCACACCATTCCCTTCCGGCACCGACCTGACCAATCAATGCCCCAGCCGCGAGACCATCGCATACACGATTAGCGCCAGCAGCACGAGGCCGGTGCCGAAGAAGATGAAGCCCCAGGCCTTGGCGATGTTCTTGCGGCCTTCCCAGTCGTCGGACTTCACGCGATAGACCTGAAGTTTGCCGGCGGCGACCAAGCGGTCATACCAGCGCTTCCGCTCGTGCAGCATCTCGGTCTTCGAGATCCGGCCCGAGAAGATCACCGTGTCCATCGGGAACTTCTCGATGCGGAAATGCGTGTTGAAGAAGTGGAATGAGAAGATGAAGCCGGCCGCGAGCAGCGCTTCGTCGGAGTGCACCACGAGCGCGATGTTGATCACCCAGCCGGGGAGGAACTGCGTGAAGAAGCCCGGGAACCACATGATCAGGCCCGAGAAGCCGATGATCGCCACGCCCCAAAACACGGCGAAGTAGTCGAAGCGCTCCCAGTAGGTCCAGCGGTCGAACTGCGGGCGCGGTCCCTTGCCGAAGAACCATTTCTGGTGAGCGATAAAGTCGCGCCAGTCCTGCGGCGACGGCACCATGGAGTCGGGATGGAAGATGAGGTCCAAGAGCCGCTTGAAGGTGAACTTGCCCGTGACCGGATCCTTCAGGCCGCCGCGGTTGCGCCAGAAGCCGCGCACCAACGCCGCGAGATGCAGGAAGAAATAGGCAAAGGTGACGACTGCCGCGTAGTGGTGCAGCGTGCGTGCCACTTCGGCATTGCCCAGCAGGCGGAACATCAGCTTCGCCCAGTCGGTGTAGTAGAACTTCAGCGGCATGCCGGTGATCACCAGCGCGAGGAAACTGGTCACCATCATCAGGTGCAGGAAGCGCTCGAACGGCGTGAAGCGGGTGTAGTTCTCGTCGTCGGTGTGGGTCTGCACCACCGCGGCGCGGAACGATTTCGTGTCGTGCAGGTAGAGGTAGATCGACCGGAAGAGCCAGAAGGCCGTGTGCAGGCCGAAGAAGCCGAACACGCCGATCAGCAGCGAGGTCATGAACCAGAACACCTTGTTCAGGATCGGGTAGTTGACCTCGTCGAGCGGGTTGGCGTGCGGCTGGTATTGGGTGAACTTCGGCCCGACGCCCGGGTGGCACTGCTGGCAGGTGGCGAGGATCTTGTCCTTCGACAACCGCGAGCGCTCGTCGCTCACCGGGAACACGTCGTGATGGCCGTGGCAGTCATAGCACGCAGCCACATCCGACGCCACGTTCGGCTGGCCGAGGGCCATGGCCTTGCCGTGATAGGTTTCGCGGTAGTGCTCGAGCCGGTCCTCGTGGCACTTGCCGCAGCTCTGGTCGCTGTTGGCCTTGAAGTGCGCGTTCGTGGGTTTCTCGATGTCGTGCGCGCTGTGGCAGTCGGTGCAGACCGGCCCCTTGCCGTCGCCCTTGCGCAGCAGCTGCCCGTGCACGCTGGCGTTGTAGGTTTCCTCGATGCCGAGGTGGCAGGCGCCGCAGGACTTCGCGATGTTGGCGTGGTGGGTGTGCGATTCCTTGTCCACGCTGCGCTTGATGTCGTGGACGCCGTGGCAGTCGTTGCAGCTCGGGGCGACGATCAGGCCCATCTGCGTGAGCGCGCGGCCGTGAATGCTGTCGAGGTAGTGGCCCGCGGCCTTCGTCTGGCCCATGCGGTAGTCCTTGGTGATCTTGTCGTCGTCGTGGCAGGTGCCGCAGGTCTTCGCCAGGTTGAACTTGAAGACGGGCGAATCGGCCTGTTTCACCGGCACCAAGTAGTGCGTGCCGTGACAGCTCGCGCAGGATGCGGCGTCGGACGAGCCCATCTCGTGGCTCATGCCGTGAATGCTCTTGGCGAACTGGTTGACCGCCTTGTCGTGGCAACTCGCGCACTGCGCCGGTGGCAGCTTCGAAGGGTGCTCGGGCTCGGTGATCGTGTTGTGACAGTCCACGCAGTTTAGCTTCCCGTGGACGGACTTCGTGAACAGTTCCGGGCGCACACCGATCCATTCCTTGGGCTGGCCCTTCTTGCGCGGTTTGAACTCCGCCTCGTGGCAGTCCAGGCACTCGCTGTTCGGCACAACGGTCGGCGCGGCCATCTCCGCTGGCTTCAGCACCGCTTCCTCGGCGGCACTCAATGCGGATGACGCAAGTCCCCAAACGCCGGCCAACAACAGGACGACGCGGGTGAGCGATGACGATACCTTGCCCATGCAATTTCCAGCCTACCGCAAACCCTGCACACCCGCTCCGCAGTCCTTGCACGCCCGTAGGCGTTAATTGCGGGCATCAGCCACGCACCTGCTAAACAGTGCGAGCGGGCTTACCCCGCGATGCCTGATTCTATCGCGGCATAAAGCCGCTCCTGCCCTACACAAACCGATGCAAGATCACAAGGGTATCGGCCCCGGCGATTGAAACCGGGGTTGATTTTCCGGCCGGATCAGGCGATGTTAGCCGCGTGAAAGCCGCCGAGATCATCGCCGAGATCAAGGGTCTGCCCCCGGAGGGCTTGGCCGAGGTTTCCGCCTTCATGCTGAAGGCCGAGCGCGAGGATCCGGCCCTGCAGGTCGCCCTGCAACGCAAGCACCAATCAGCCACGGGCCAAGTGGTCAGCCGTCCCTATGCCGAGGCACTCGCCTCCGCTCGGGCCGCGCTTGACCGGGCCCGTGAATGAGAATCGTCCTGCACCCGGAGGCGGATCGGGAATTCGCCGAAGCCGCCCTTTACTACGAAACCAAACGTCCAGGCTTGGGCGCAGACTTTATCCTGGCCGTGGATGAGGCGGTCGCCGATCTCCGGGACTTTCCGTATCGCTGGCGGATCATCGAGGACGGCGTGCGGCGCGGACTCATCCGCCGCTTTCCCTACGCCTTCTACTACTGGGAAAAACTGGCCGGCGAAGAACTGGAAATCCTGTCCATCAGCCACAGCAAACGTCACCCACTCCACTGGCTTGGTCGATACGTGTAGTTCACAGATACTTTCACCACAAAGACACAAAGAGAGGGATATCTCCGAATCTTGGTGCCTTTGTGGTTCAAAGATTCAGGGCTACTGCGTGGGCGGTCCGGGTGGCGGCTTGGCTGCCCGCTTCTGCGCCTGCTTCATCTCTTCCAACTGCAACGGATGCTCCTCCAGCATCTCGGCTTCGGACATCCGGCCGGTGAGCCAGGCGAGGTTCATCGGATAGACGTCGGGGTTGAAGATCACGAAGTAGAAATGCCAGAAGATGATCGCGAGCGTGGCGAGGATGGCCTCGTAGTAGTGGATCGTGCGCGAGACGTCGAAGCCGAGCTTCGAGAAGAGGTTGATCGAGGTGTTGTCGAACCAGAGGAGGGCGCCGGTCACGCCCATGAGCAGCGTGCCCCAGACCATCGCCCAGTATTCGACCTTCTCGATGTAGCTGAAGCGTCCGAAGGCCGGCTTGGTCGGCGCGAGGCCGAGGTTGTATTTCAGCACGCGCCATGGATCGAGCACATCGCGCCAGCGCGGGAGCAAGTCGAGGAAGAGCTTCCGCCCGGCCGGAGCGAAGGCGAGGTAGCCGATGTGCCAGGCGCCGGCCACGAGCATGACGACGCCCGCCACGCGGTGGATCAGGCTCCGCCATTCGAAGGCCCGGTCACTGACGCCGCGCAGCGCCACCACCCACCACGCCTCGGGGAAACGCAGCATGAAGCCGGTGATGACCAGCACGACGAAGCTCACGACGAGCGCCCCGTGCTGCCACCGCTCGTGCGCCGTCATGCGCAGGTAGAGCCGGTGCGCGACGTGTGGCTCTTCGATCTCGCCCTTCTGAATGGCCAGCTTTCGCCGGATCTTCTTCAGGAAATCCAGCCCGTTGTGCACCAGCATGCCGCCGATGGTCACGGTGATCAGAATGAGATAGAACGTCGCGATCCAGTAGAGGATCGGCGAATCGGCCTTCTGCTCGTCGCTGGAGTGGACCGCGCCGATGGTGAAACGCTCCCCCGCCCCCGGATGACACTCGCCGCAGGTCTGCATGAGGTTGGCCTTGTGGACGCTGGAGCTCGGGTCGTCCTGCGACTTGATCACATGGCTGCCGTGGCAGCTCGCGCAGTTTACCACACTCACCGCCCCACCCCGCACGGCGAGGCCGTGGTAGCTGTCGCTGAAGGTCTTGAAGGTGTCGCTGGCGAGCCCGTAGCGACGCGTGAGCCGCACCGAAGCGTGGCACTCGGCGCAAACCTGCTGCGCGAGGTTGGTCTTGTGCACCGGCGAGGAGGGATCGGTGTGCGGCTTGATGTCGTGCTCGCCGTGGCAGTCCGTGCAACCCGCGGAATCAAGGTTGCCCTGCCCCAGCGCGACGGCGTGCACGCTCTGCCGGTAGCCGTCGGCCTCCTTCTCGTGGCAGCGCGCACAGGTGTCGGTGAGGTGCAGCCGGTTGACCGACGCGGTGCCGACCGCGGCCTTGTTCATCGCATGCGCCCCGTGGCAGTCCACACAGGAGGCGGAGTTCTCCTTGCCCGCCAGCAGGGCCGAGCCGTGCACGGAGTGGTTGAAACCGGCGACAAACTTCGCGCCGAGGAGCGTGCGCTGCACGACCTCCTCTTTCCTCACGTGGCAGGATTCACATTGCTGCACCTGGGCCAGCTTCAGCTCCACCGGCAGGCAGCCGGGGCCAACGCTGGCCACGCGTTCACGGTGGCAGGAGAGGCAGTCGGGCTCGACGGAAAGCGTGGTGCTGCTGCGCAGCGCATGCGCCGAAGCGAGGTAGCCGTCGCGGGCCTTTTCGTGGCAGCGACCGCAGGCTTGGGTCTGGCTTTCGCGGCGGAAGGCAAAGGCGGCATCCTTGACCGGCAGCATCTCGTGAGGGTCGTGGCACTGCGCGCAGGCCGTGTCGTCGCCCGCCGGCACGGGCGCCTCGGCCAGTCGCGGGTGGAAGGCGTGCTTGGCCGCGGTGTCCTGGTGGCAGGCAGCGCAGTCCACCGCTGGCAGCTTTGACGGGTGCTCGGGCTCGGTGATCGCCGTGTGGCACTCGATGCACGCCAGGTCCTTGTGCGCCGAGTGCGCATAGGGCTCCGGTTTGATGCCGATCCACTCCTTGGGTTGACCCTTCTTCCGCGATTTGAACTCGGCCTCGTGGCAGTCCATGCACTCGCTGTTCGGCACAACCGGCGGACCGGCGGGCTTCCTGTAACCGGACGGCTCCGCCGCGCGGGCCGCAGTCAGGATGACCAGCAGGCCAGCGATCACCCAACGGGGTGCACGCAGGAGTTTCATCGTCCGACTGCATCATCGCACCAAGGCCAGCTGCGCGCTCCGCAGGCGTTGGCGGGGGCGGAGCGTAGATTGTGCGGGAGGCGACGATGTAGGCCTGAATCTCCGAGCTGCGCCTGTCTGTGTAGGGTCGCTGCTTGCGGCGACTTCGCGCGTTAGGTCGGCGCAAGCGCCGACCCTACAGGCCATTCAGGGTGGAGGTGGAGCCCGCGCTCCGTCGCGGCCTGGTGCGGAAACCCGCGCGGAGCGCGGGTTCCACCTGTAAACCGATTACTTCCCCTGGATGCCGCCGTTGTGGCAGTCGGCGCAGGTCAGCTCCTCATCGTAGGGGCCGCTGGGGTGCTCGAACTCCAGGCCGGAGGCGCTGATGCTGGCGAGCTGCTCGCCCTTGCCCTGCGCGAGGATGGTGTGGCAGGAGTTGCAGTCGCTGGCGCGGACGGTCTCGCCCTTCTCGGTCTTGTGCTTGTCGTCGTGGCAGCGGAAGCAGCCAAGCCAGTCCTTGTGGCCGATGTTGTTGGGATAGACGCGCCAGTCGGCCTTGCGCTCGGGGAAGATGGTCTTCGCGTAGATTTCCTGGGTGGCCGCGATGGTGGCCGGAAGGTCGGCGTGGTCCTTGTATTTGGCCCGGAGGAACTCGGCGATCTTGCCGGGCGCCTCGGCGCTGGTGGCGATGTCCTCCTGCAGGAGGGCCTGGACCACGGTCCGCTTCACGTTGGGCAGCTTGCCGCTGATCGTGCCGAGCGCCATGGCGTGCTCGACCGACTCGTTGGCGGTCGGGAAGACGTGGGCGGGGCGGTTGTGGCAGTCCATGCAGTCCATCGTGCGGACCGTGCCGGCGGGCGGCTCGCCCTTGAAGGTCTCGTTGCGGAAAATCTTCACGGTGCCGTCCTTCTTGTCGGTCACGCGCATCCACACGATGTCCTGTCGCTTTTCGTCGGCGGCGTAATACTCGACCGAGCTGTCCGGGCTGACGTGCCAGTGGATGCCGCCGAGCGGACTGCCGGGACGCCCGGAGTTCACGTGCATGAGCATGCGCACGGTGTGGCTGTCGTTCTTCCGGTTGGACAGGTAGTGATCGAAGACCATCTCGACGTTGCCGTGGAATTTCTCGGGCCAGTGGCACTTCTCGCAGGTCTCGCGCGCCGGGCGGAGGTTGTGCACGGGCGTGGGGATCGGTCGCTGGTAGTTGTCGAGGGTGAAGCCGATGAGCTGGCGCGTGCCGTTGAGCTTGGCCTCGATGAAGGCCTGCGCGCCGGAGCCGACGTGGCACTCGACGCAGTCCACGCGGGCGTGCGCGCCGCGCTGGTAGGTCTGGTATTCGGGATTCATCGCCGTGTGACAGACCTGGCCGCAGAACTGGTTGGACTCGGCGTAGTGGTAGGACTGGTAGCTGCCGAAGGCGCTGAGGAGCAGAAACACCACGCCGCCGCAGCCAAACAGGATGAGCAGTCGCCGCTGCGCCCGGTTGTTGAAGTCGAGCCGCCACTTGTCGGGCTGGGTCGTGTGCTTGAGCATCCAGCGGCGCTGCGCCCAGGCCCCGAAGAAGGCCATCGCGATGCCGGCGATCAGGAAGCCGGGGGCGACGATGTAGCTGAAGATGCCGAGATAGGGATTCTGGTTGGAACCGGTCAGGTCCATCCAGGTGAGCAGCGCGAACGAGAACAGCGCACCGATGGCGAGGACCGCGCCCAGGGCGCTGATCCAGTTGTTGAAATGCGAGCGCGGCCGCAGGGGCGCGACGGATTCGGACGGGGATTCGTCACTCATGGCGTGGAATGGTGGTGGAGGTGATTCGTCCTGATATCTTGGTCAGCGCGAGGATCCCCCTTTCGCCGGGGGACAAAGCAATCCGACTGGATCGTCACGGTCCGCGCTGCGGACCTCGCGATGACATGGCCTTGAATTTGCGGGACGCTGAAACAAAAAGCTCCGGCGCGAAGGGGCAGGTTTTCACGCCGGAGCAGGGGTAGATGTCTGCCGCTCAGGCCTTCAGCTTGCGGATGAAGGCGACGAGGTCCTTGGCCTCCTGGTCGGGATTCTCGAGCTCTTCCTTGAAACCCTTCATGCGCTCCTTGCCGTTCTCCTTAACGCCATCGAGGATGGCCTGGAGCATGGCGTCGTCCTTGAGTTCGGCCTGCACCGCGGCGTCGGTGTAGTCGCGGATCTTGAGTTTCTTGCCCTGCTTGGTCTGGGCCTTGCCGTCTTCGCCGTGGCAGGAGGCGCAGTGGTTTTCCCAGTTCTCGGCCGCCGTGGCGGCAGCGAGGCTGGCGGCGCCGGCAAGGGCCAGGCCGAGGGTGACGAGCTTCATCGTGGTCTTCATGGGATTGGCAGTGGGTTGAGAGTTGGGCTCAGAAGCGATACTGCAGCTTGCCGTAGATCAGGTGGGCCTCGTAGTCGGCGTAACCGCCGTTGGGCACATCCTCATTCTTGGCGTAGGCGTATTTTAGCGAGACCGAAATGTTCCGGTCAAGCCGGCGGGTCCAGGTGGCGGAGGCCAGCTGCGTCGTGTATTCGGAGCCGTAGGCGACGGTCCGGTCGGAGTTGTTGACCCAGCTGTCGCGGGACTCCGAGACGGTGTAGTCGAGGTAGAGGTCGCTGTCCTCGTCGAGCGCGTAGCCGGCGCCGAGACTGCCGTAGGTGTAGTTGGCGTCGCTGTTCTTGACGAGACCACCGGCCGCGCCGGTGAGGGTGGCGGCGGGGGTGCGCAGCGTGTCCCAGACCACGTTGATCGTGGCCTGCACATACCAGCGGTCCTTCGGCATCCAGCTCAGGGACTGGGCGAAGACGTGGGTCTCCATCTCGGCGCTCTCGGCGAGGGCGAGGCCGATGTCCTGGGTGTTGATGGTCGTGACCTGATAGTCGTAGCGGGTCACGGAACGCACCTTGTCGCCGAGCTTGGTGCTGAACCGGACGTTGAAGTCGTTGGTCTCGAAGTCCTGGTTGGCGATGTAGGCCGGGTAGCGGTCGGCGCTGCTCACGGTGTTGTCGCGGACGGCGCGGTAGTCGTTGGTGCGGCCCTTGTAGTAATACTGCACGGCGACGGTGGTGCCGGGGCGGACATACCAGTTCGCGGTCGCGGCATACTTCTGGGTGTCGCGCTCAAACTCGGAGTCGCGGTCGATGCTGATTGCGGCGTGCGAGGTGCCGGGCTCGAGCACGCGCAGCTCGGTCAGGTCGCCCTCGGACTTGGTCCACTCGCCCTTGAAGCTGAGGGAGAGGTTCTTGATGCCCGCGTAACGGGCCTCGAGGCTCTCGGAGATGACCTTCCAGTCCTTTTCGCTGTCGGCGCCGACGGCCTCCATGGTGGGAGGACGGCTCGCACCGCTGCCGACGTTGGTCTCCTCGAAGTGGACGAAGTTGGTCCAGTCGATGGACTCGAAGCGGAAGGCGGGCACGATGACCAGGCGTTCCTTGGGCTCATAGCGGGCGCTGATCGTGCCGACGGTCTGCTTCATCTCGGATTCGCCGTGAAGGTCGAAGAAACCCTCGTCGCGTTGCTGGCGGTTGGCAAAGGCCGGGTCATACACCGGATCGTAGTCGGCGCCGTAGATGCGGCTGCCGCTGAGCGTCGTGTCGATGGTCGTGCGGGCGACGGCGGTGGTCACCATGAGCTTGTCGTGGATCTTGTTCTCGTAGGAGCCGCGCATCTGGAAGAGGTCGTAGTCCTGACCCTCCTTCGCGGTGATCTTGCGGTCGAGACCGGTCTCGTTGGCGCGGCGGCGGATGTTGCGGGAGTTCTCGTAGTCACCCTTGTCGGCGCGCACGGCGAGCGACCAGGTGCTGTTGTCCTTCGTCTGCTTGACGTTGGCGGACAGCTGGTGGCGCTTCTCGTCGAGCTTTAAGAAGGTCGGCAGCAGGCCGCGGGTCGCGGAGGCGCTCACCGCCAGGCCGGTGTCGCCCCAGGAAGTCGAGTCCTTGGTGCCCTCACGGGTGAAGAGGTCGTAGCGCAAGTTGAACTGCGGGCGATCCTCGACCGTGTAACCCAGCTCAAGCCAGAGGTTGGCCCGGTCGGTGAACAGGTCCTCGTCGTAGAGCGGGAGGATGAAGGCCCGCGACGGCAGGTAGCCGCCGCTGCCGTCATACCAGACGCGGAACTCCTTGTAGCCGAACTTGAGGAAACCGAGGTCGTCCTTGGTGATCTTCAGGTCGAACAGGTAGTCGTTGTTGCCCGCGAGCGCCCGGGCGTCGAGGGTCAGCGTCGTCGTGTCGTTGAGGGCCTTGGTGTAGTGGAGGGCCTCAATGCCGCCGAAGCCGTCCTTTTCAAGCTGCTGTCCTTTCTGGAAGGACGGCTTGTCGCCATCAAGGGAAGCGGCGCCGACCGAGAAATCGATGTAGTTCTCGAGCGGCGGTTCTTTCTTCTCGGCGGCGTTCAGGGCGACAAGGCCGCAGAGCACCGCGCACAGCGCCGCAACCGGCCGGCGTGACTGGGAGGAGGGAGAGATCGTGTTCATCACAGTATCCTGGTTGGAGGTTGCGGGTTAGAAGCGGAGGGAGGAGCTGACGTGCGAGCCGTGGATGGCCTCGTGGCAGCCGGCGGACCAGCAGGTGCCGCGGGAGAGGAACGAGGCGTGGTCACGACCGCCGATGAGGATGACGCCCGGCGCGGTCTGCTGCTGGAAGTGGCACTGCAGGCAGAGGTTGGCGTTGCGCGCCTTGAGCATCTTGGCGTTCATGGAGCCGTGCGGGCTGTGGCAGGTGACGCAACCCTCGCGGGAAGCCTCGTGCTCGAACACATACGGGCCGCCCTGGGAGGTGTGGCACTTCACGCAGGACTCGTTGAGGCTGGCGAAGTTCGTGCCGCCCTCGGTGATGGCATCGCCGCTGTGCGGGCTGTGGCAGTCGCTGCAGCCCATCTTGCCGGCGAGCACGGGGTGCGCGTTCGGCAGGGCGAACTCGCCGCGCTTGTCGAGGTGGCACTGGAAGCAGGTCTCGGGGGAGCCCTTCGGGTTGATAATCGTGCCGAGCTCGCCGCCGGACTTCACGTGCAGGGAGGCGGGACCGTGGCAGGATTCGCACCCGATCTCCTGGCCGTTGCCGCCGGGGGCAAACAGCTTGGCGTGGGTGGCGTCATGAAATTCGGACGTCACGCTTTCGTGACAGTCCGCGCATTTGCCCGATCCGACGAAGGTGGCGCCGGGAACCTGCGGCGGCACGATCATGGTGCGCTGCACCATGACGCAACCGACCAGCAGCATTCCCCAGATCGCGGTGCCTCCGAAGATCAGGGCCGATTTGGACCAACGCAGTTTGAGGCTCATGATTTCAGTGTTTGACGAACGTTAGAGGTGCTTGGGGTGAAAAGTGAAAAGTCGATGTCTGATTTATCGTCGCCATCTTCCCAGATATGCAGTTTTTGCACTCCGCACCCCTTGCGCACGTGTGTTCATTCCTTGCGCAATCCATGCATGATGGTGAGCGCATGCCGGCGGGGTTTTCGCTCCCAATCTACCGCGCAACGACCCTGCTGAAAAGAAAAACACCACCTGATTACAGGTGGTGTTTGCGGCGGTTGAGATGTCCTGGGAGGCTCAGACGTCGCAGACCTGCACGCCGTGCTTGAGCGCGGCGAGCGCGGCCGCGGTGTCCTTGCCGCGCGGGATGAATTCCTGACCGACGAAGCCCTGATAGCCGGTTTCCACAATGGCGCGCATGATCGCGGGGTAGAACAGCTCCTGCGTTTCATCGAGGTCGTTGCGCCCGGGCACGCCGGCCGTGTGGTAGTGCCCGAAATATTGGTGGTTCTGCCGGATCGTGGCGATCACGTCGCCCTCCATGATCTGCATGTGGTAGATGTCGTAGAGCAGCTTGAAGCGGTCGGAGCCGATGCGCTTGCACAACTCGACGCCCCACGGCGTGCGGTCGCACATGTAATCCTTGTGGTTCACCCGGCTGTTGAGCAGCTCCATCACGAGCGTGACGCCGAGCTTCTCGGCAAGCGGCACGATGCGCTTCAGGCCGATCACACAGTTCTCCAGGCCCTGCTCGTCGGACATGCCGTCGCGGTTGCCGGAGAAAACGATCAGCGTGGGCATGCCGGCCTCGGCGGTTTCCTTCAACCGCACCTCGTAGGCGGCCACGAGGGCGTCGTGGTATTCGAGACGGTTCCACGCCTTGGTGATGCCACCCACGGAAACCTCGCCGGCCTTCGTGTTCGGGTTGCTGACGAGCGCGCAGGTCAGGCCGTATTTTTTGAGAACGGGAAATTCCTTCGGTCCGAGCAGCTCCACGGACTGCAGGCCCATGGCCGCCGCGGCGGCGCAGAATTCCTCGAGGGGGATGTCCTTGAAGCACCACTTGCAGACAGACTGCTTCACGCGACCCTTGCGGGCGGGCGCCGGGGCGGCGTCGGAGGCGTGGAGAAGGCTCATGCTGGTGGCGAGGACGGTGCCGGCGCCAAGCTGTTTGAGGGCGGTGCGACGCGAGACGGGGTGGGTCATGCCCCGAACTAGAATCACTTGCCGCCGCGTGGCAACCCTGCAGCGCGTCAGCCGCGGCAGAGCGCCGCGAGCCGGCTCACGCCCTCGCGGATGCGCTCGGGCGTGGAATTGGAATAGTTCAGGCGCAGGTAGTTTTTCCCGGCGTCGGCGGGGAAGAAATCCCGGCCGGGCACGAAGGCGACCTTCTTGGCGATGGCGCGTTGCAGGAGCTCCAGCGCGTCGAGGTTCGCCGGTCCCGTAATCCAGAGGAACATGCCGCCCTCGGGCTTGGTCCAGCTGAAGCCCGCCGGCATCGCAGCGCGGAGCGCGCCGTCGAGCACCTCGTAACGTTCGCCGTAGGCGCGGCGGATTTTTTCCAGATGCGCCGTCTGGTCGAACTTGGTCAGGTAGGTGTAGGCCACGAGTTGGTCGAAGCTCGAGGTGTGGAGATCCGAGGCCTGCTTGAGGATGAGGAGGCGGCTGAAAATCTCCGGCGGCGCCACCACCCAGCCGGTGCGCAGGCCGGGGGCGATGGTCTTGGAAAACGTGCTGGCGTAGAGCACCTGGCCGGCGGTGTCCCAGTGCTTGATGGGCGGGATGTCGGCACCGTGGTAGCGGAGTTTGCCGTAAGGATCGTCCTCCAGCACGAGCAGCTTGTGCTCCGCCGCGATGCGGGCCAGCGCCTCGCGCCGGGCGGCTGTGAGCGTGATCCCGGTGGGATTCTGGAAGTTGGGGATCGTGTAGAGAAACTTGGGCCGGTGCTGCTTGATCAGCGCGGGCAGCGCCTCGGGAATCAGGCCGTGCTCGTCGGTCGGCACCGGCACGAACCGCGCCTCGAAGGTCTGGAACGCCTGGATGGCCGCGAGGTAGGTCGGGTTCTCGGTCAGCACCACGTCGCCGGGGTTCAGGAAGAGCTTGCCGGCGAGATCGAGCACCTGCTGCGAGCCGTTGGTCACCAGCACGTCGTCCATCGCGGCCTTGATGCCACGGCGGCCCACTTCGGCGGCGATCCATTCGCGCAAACCGGGATAGCCCTCGCTCTGGCTGTATTGCAGCGCACGGCTGCCGTGCTGCACGAGCACCTCGTCGGCCGCGGCGCGCACCTCGGCCACCGGAAACAGCTCGGGCGCGGGCAGACCGCCGGCAAACGAGATGACCTCGGGCTGCGCGGTGACCTTGAGGATCTCGCGGATCGTCGAGGGACGCATCTGCTCGATACGGCGGGCGAAGAGCGGGGTGTGGTCGGACATGCAGCCCCAACCCATCACATTCCGGCGCGCCACGCCAGCCCTTCGTGTGGCACAATGGCCGGGAAATACAGCGGCGGGCTGGATCGGAAATGAGGAGACGCAGGCTTCCGCACGATTGGTAGGGTCGTTGCTTGCAACGACCCTACCAATCGTGCGCGAGGTCGGACCAAGGTCCGACCCTACAGGCAATCCGAGAGAAAGCCCCCTCACCCGCGCAGCTTCAACAGCTCCTCGGCGTGGGCCTGGGCGCTCTTGGCGGTGCGGTCGCCGAGCATCCTCGCGAGCTCCCCCACCCGGCCCTTCCGGTCGTCGTGGATGGATTCGATGCTCACGGAGGCACGGTCGCCGCTCTGGTCCTTGATCACCACAAAATGATTCGCCGCCTGTGCCGCGACCTGTGGCAGGTGCGTCACGCAAAGCACCTGGTGGCGCTCGGCGATGTCGGCCATCTTCTCGCCCACGATGCGGCCGATCTCGCCGCCGACGTTGGCGTCCACCTCGTCGAATACGAGCAGGGGCACGTCGTCGATCTCGGCCAGAACGGCTTTCAGCGCGAGCATGACACGCGCGAGCTCGCCGCTCGACGCGATGCGGCTGAGCGGCAGAGGCGCCTCGCCAACATTGGGCGAAAACAGAAACTCCACCCCGCAGTCGCCGTGCGGCCCGGGCTCGGCCAGCGGCGTGAGCGCCACACGAAAATCAGCCTTCTTGAAACCGAGCTGGACGATGACCTTGGCCGCAACTTTGGCGAGCTGCTGCGCGGCCTTGTCGCGGGTGGCGCGGAGTTCCGCGGCGGCGGCGCGGGCCTGTTTCTCGGCGGCGGCGATCCGTTTCTCCAATTTGGCCAGCGTGCCCTCGATGTCGCCCTGCTGCTCGAGACGGCGGCGCATGTCGTCGCGCGCGGCGAGCACGGCCTCGACCTTGGCGCCGTGCTTCCGCTTCAGCTCCAGCCAGGAATTCATCTTGGTCTGCAGTTCCTCCGCCTGCTCGGGATCGAAGTTCAGCGAGGTCGCGAGCGAGGAAAACTCCGCGTCGAGGTCGCCCAGTTCCAGCGAGGCGGACTGCAGGCGGTCGGCCAGCGCCTTGCTGGTGGCGTCAAAGGCCTCGAGCTGACGGGCATCGCGCAGCAATTGGGCCAGCCGGCCGAGCAGGCCGTCCTCGCCGCTGAGTCCGCCGCTGAGGCGCGAGGCGAGCTGCATGATTTCCTGCGCTCCCTGCTGGCGCTGGAAGTCGCGTTCGAGGGCGGCGATGGCCTCCTCGGTCAGCTCCAGGGCGTCGATCTTGGCGAGTTGCAGTTTCAGGAAATCAATCTGGTCGGATGACAGTTTGTCGGCGGAGCGCAGGCGGTCGCGCTCCTCGATCAGGTCGCGCCATTGGCCGAAGAGCGCCTGGTATTTCTCGAGGATGCCGCTGTTGCGGGCGAAGAGGTCGAGCAGCTCGCGCTGGCCGTTTTCCTTGAGCAGCCGACGCGGCTCGCCCGGGCCGTGGAAATCGATCCACTGCGCGCCGAGTTCCTGGAGGGCGCCGAGCGTGGCGAGGCCGCCGTTGACCGACATCTTCGGCGCCTTCTCGCGCGGGAGACTGCGCTTGATGATGAGCACACCGTCGTCGCAGGGCGGCAGGCTCAGGTTGGCCAGCACCATGTCGAGCCGGCGGGTGTCGGAGAAAAACAGCGCCGCCTCGACCTCGCAGGCGTCAGCGCCCTGGCGGATGATGGTCTTGTCCGCCCGCGCTCCGGCCAGCAGCGACAGCGCGCCGAGCAGGATGCTCTTGCCCGCGCCGGTCTCGCCGGTCACCGCGGTGAAACCCGTCTCGAAATCCAGCTCGACCTCGTCGAGGAGCGCCAGATTGCGGATGCGGAGGGATTGGAGCATTTTGAAAGCACGAATGGACACGAATTAACGCGGATTCAAGCGTCGCCATGTCCCGCGCGCAGGTCTCCTGACAGGTTTTCGCGTTGATGAAATTTCCCTTGCGCCGCCCGGTCCGAACCGTTGACTCCTGACCCTTCACGGACCCTTAGCTCAGTTGGTTAGAGCGTTTCCTTGACATGGAAAAGGTCACTGGTTCGAGTCCAGTAGGGTCCACCAGCCTTCGCTCTGCGAGCTACGACTCGGCAAGCCAGCCAAGGGAAGGCGTTGATCGACAGAAAGAACTGCGATGCGCTTCACGTAGGCTGCCACGCCAAATCCCACCGGGCGCAGGCGGGCCTCAGCAAGCGCTCCGCAGAACCCAATAAGTAATGATGGGCCGAATCACGTGAACAAATTCGCCTAGGTCACTGTTCTGAAATCCTTGCTCTGCTCCGGAGGCTTTTACGTCGGCCTCAGCGACGATTTGGTGGCACGACTCGCGAAGCACAATGCGGCGGTGTCCCACACTCGGCCAAAGCCCGCCTGTGGTGGATCAAAACTACGGTAGCGTTCCGGGATCGGAAAAAGCAGCGGTATTCGAGAAATACCTAAAAATCGCCATGGGCCGGGCATTCGCCAAGAAGCGCCTTTGGTCCCTCATCCCCCCGTCATAGCCTAGATTCAGGTCGTATAAGTCTTTTCGCGCGAAGGTGTGCTGCCTAGCCTTCGTTGCATGGACTCCAAGGCGCCCGTCTCCATCCCCGACACCGCGCAACGGGTCGAAGCTGAACTGGTGCGCCAGGGCTTTTTCGACCTGCCCTCCGGCTTGGCCGCCACGCTGATCGCCACGGGTGGACTGGCCTGGGTCGCCGTGCAATCGCCTTCGCCGACGCTCGTTTGGAGCTGGTTGGGCTCCATGGTGCTGCTGGCGGGCGCCCGCGGTCTCCTCACCGTTTACTATCGGCGGCAACCGCCCAAGCCCGGCCGCCAGCATCTTTGGGTCGCACAGTTTTCCCTGGGAGCCGCGCTCACCGGATTGGGCTGGGGCTTTGCCGCGTGGTTTTTCTACCCGATCCTTGGTCAAGAGGAACTGCCACTTCTCATCCTGATTCTCGCCGGCATCACCGCCGGTGCCACCCGCTCGCTCGGCCCGATCCTGCCCGCCTGCTGGTCGTTCCAGGTCCTCAGCCTGCTGCCGCTCATCGTCCGCATGCTGCAAGTCGGCACAACCACCCACACCATCATGGGCGCGTTGGCCGTATTCTACATGGCCTTCCTCATCGCGATGGCCCGGAGCTACCATCAGACCCTCAGCAACTCACTGCGGCTGGGCTTCGAGTCCGCAGCCTTGGCCGCCGAACTCGACGCAAGGCAACGCCAGGCCGCCGCCCTCAATCGCGAGCTGAGTGCCGAGGTCGCCCACCGCCGCCAAGCCGAGGCTGAACTGCGTTCCGCCAAAGAGCGCGCCGAAAGCGCCAACCAGGCCAAGAGCGACTTCCTCGCCACGATGAGCCACGAGATCCGCACGCCGATGAACGGCATCCTCGGCATGCTCGACCTCCTTAACACCGCCAGCCTCACCGCCGCCCAGCGCGAGCAGGTCGAGACCGCCGCGCGCTCGGCCGACTCGCTGCTCCGCATCCTGAACGACATCCTCGATTTCTCCAAGATCGAGAGCGGACGCCTCGACTACGAGTCCATCCCCTTCCGCCCGGCCACCGTCGGCGAAGACATCATCGCGCTCATGCGGCCGCGCGCCGCGGCGAAGTCGCTCGAACTGAAATTCTCTGCCGACGAGGCGGCCCGCACCCGCGTCCTCGGCGACCCCATGCGCGTGCGCCAGGTGTTGCTCAACCTCGTGGGCAACGCTGTGAAATTCTCCGAACATGGCGACATCTCCCTGGACATGTCGGGCGACACCGCCACCGCCGGCACGCTCCGCCTGACCGTGCGCGTGCGCGACCATGGCATCGGCATGGACGAGGCGACCCGCGCGCATCTTTTCGAACCGTTCAGGCAGGCCGACAGCTCGATGAGCCGCAAATACGGCGGCTCCGGTCTCGGCCTCGCCATCTCGCAACGTCTGGTGCAGGGCATGGGCGGCACGATCACCGTGCAAAGCAACCCGGGCGAAGGCTCGGTCTTCGAGCTCACTCTCACCCTGCCAGTCGCCAAAGGACGCGAAACCTCCCTCCCCTTCGCCACCAACGCACCCTGGCCCAGGCATGTAGATGCCCGCATCCTCGTGGTGGAAGACGATGTTGTGAACCAGCGCGTCATCACGCTCATGCTCCAGCGCCTCGGCCTCCAATGCCACGTCGTGCCCGACGGCCAGGCCGGTCTCAACGCCCTCGAGGCGGGCCAGTGGGACCTCGTGCTCATGGATTGCCAGTTGCCCGGCATCGACGGCCTTGAGACGACCCGCCGCGCCCGCCTGATGGCGGCCGGCCGCGATCTGCCGATTGTAGCCCTCACCGCCAACGCCCGCCCCGAGGACCGCGCGGCATGCCTCGCCGCCGGCATGGACGATTTCATCACCAAGCCCGTGCGCACCGAGACGCTCCAGATCTGCCTCGCTCGCTGGCTGCATCCGGTGCCCTGAGGAGCAGGTCAATCCCCGGCAACGGATACGCCCCCCCGACGGCGCGTGACCGCCTTTGCGCTGGACGAGTCCAGCGCCTGCGCCCACAAACTCCGGCTCGTGGCCACACCTCCGAAGCACGACGCCCAGACCATCCACCAAGCGATCGACCGCGTTGCCTCCGCCATTGCCACGCGCCACGCCGGCACGAAACGCCTGCTGATCCTCGGTATCGCCAACGGCGGCGTGGAATTCGCCCGCCGCCTCGTCACCGCGCTGAAAAAAGCCGGCCTCCAGCCGGGCACCGGCACGCTCGACATCTCTTTTCACCGCGACGACATCGGCGCCAACCCGATTCCCAAGGAACACGCCCCGACGATCATCCCGCACGACGTCAACGGCGCCTCCGTCATCCTCGCTGACGACGTCCTCCACTCCGGCCGCACCGTGAAGGCCGCACTCGACGAGCTCTTCGACCACGGCCGCCCCGCCGCCGTCGAGCTGGCCGTCCTCGTGGACCGCGGCGGCCGCCTGCTGCCCGTCGCCGCCGCCTACACCGGCATCGCCCTCGTCGCCTACGACGACGAGAAGGTGCGGGTCCGCCTCGACCCCGCGTCTCCCGAACTGGATACCATTCTCACCGAACCAGCCTCGGCCGGTCGGAAATCAAAAATCGTAAATCGTAAGTCGTAAATTTTCCTCCCGTGCCCTGGCATCGCAAACATCTCCTCACCATCGAGGAACTCAAGCGCAGCGAGATCGAGCAGATCCTCGCCACCGCCGGCGCCTTCCGGCGCATCCTCGACCGCAAGGTCAAGAAGGTCCCCGCCCTCCGCGGCAAGACCATCGTCAACCTCTTCCTCGAGCCCAGCACGCGCACGCGCATCTCCTTCGAGATGGCCGCCAAGCTCCTCAGCGCCGACGTCATCTCCTTCGACGCCGCCGCCTCTAGCACGACCAAGGGCGAAACCCTCCGCGACACCGCCCAGAACATCCAGGCGCTGCACGCCGACATGATCGTGCTCCGCCACGCCGCCTCCGGTTCCCCGCTCTACCTCAGCAAGGTTCTGGGTATCCCGGTCGTGAACGCCGGCGACGGCGCGCACGAGCACCCGACGCAGGCGCTGCTCGACGTGTTCACCATGCGCGAGAAGCTGGGCGACCTGAAGGGCCGCAAGGTCGTCATCCTCGGCGACATCCTCTTCAGCCGCGTCGCCCGCTCCAACATCCACGCTCTCACCAAGCTTGGCGCCGACGTCACCATCGTCGGCCCGTCCACCCTCGTCCCGCACTGGTTCGAGTCCCTGGGCGTGCGTGTCTCGCACAACCTCCGCGAGGCCCTCGCCGACGCCGATGTCGTCATGCTCCTCCGCATCCAGCATGAGCGCCAGGGCGTGAGCCATTTCCCGTCGATCGGCGAATACACCAGCATGTTCGGCCTCAACTACACCCGAGCGAGCTGGGTGAAACCCGGCGCCATCATCATGCACCCCGGCCCGATCAACCGCGGAGTCGAGATCGACTCCGACATCGCCGACTCCGACCGCAGCGTGATCCTCCAGCAGGTCACCAACGGCATCGCCGTCCGCATGGCCGTCCTCTACCTCTGCGCCGGCGGACAACCGGAGGCGGTCACCGTGCCGGTGACCTGAAATCGCCAAGTAACAAGGACCAAGTGCCAAGTATCAAGAATCCCACCCACTGCCTTCCGCACCCTTCCTGTTACCTGATACTTGTTACTTAATACTTTCCCCATGCCTTTCCTCCACATTAAGAACGGCCGCGTCATCGACCCCGCTTCCAAGCGCGACGCCAAGGGCGATGTCTTCATTGCCGACGGCAAGTTCGTGAAATCCCCCACGCCGGCGCAGAAGAAATCCGCGCAGGTCATCGACGCCAAGGGCCTCGTCGTGTGCCCCGGCCTCGTGGACATCCATGTCCATTTCCGCGAACCCGGCCAGACGCACAAGGAGACCATCCTCACCGGCTCGCAGGCCGCCGCCGCGGGCGGGTTCACCACCGTGGTGTGCATGCCCAACACCTCGCCCGTCGTGGACAACGCCGGCACCGTCACCCTGATCAAGGCCGCCGCCGCCGCCGCGCCCGTCCACGTCTATCCCACCGGTTGCATCACCGTCGGCATGAAGGGCCAGGCCCTGGCCCCGCACGGCTCGCTCCAGAAGGCGGGCGTCGTCGCCCTCACCGACGACGGGCTCTGCGTCCAGTCCAACGAACTCATGCACCGCGCGGTCGAATACGCCAAGATGTTCGGCCTCTCCATTCTCGACCACTGCCAGGACGAGTCCATGACCGAGAAGGCCGTGATGAACGAGGGTGTCGTCTCCACCCGCCTCGGCCTCAAGGGCTGGCCGCACGCCGCCGAGGACATCATCGTCGCCCGCAACATCATCCTCTCCCGCTACACCGGCGCGCACATCCACATGCAGCACATCAGCTCGGCCCACTCCGTCGAGCTCATGCGCCAGGCGAAGAAGAACGGCGTCAACGTCACCGCCGAGGCCACGCCGCATCACATCGCCTTCACCGAGGAGGCGCTCGGCACCTACGACACCCACTTCAAGATGAACCCGCCGCTCCGCACCGAGGCGGACCGCAAGGCGATCATCGCCGGCCTGCGCGACGGCACGCTCGACTGCATCGGCACCGACCACGCCCCGCACGCCCCCGAGGAAAAGGACCGCGAGTTCGACTACGCGCCCAACGGTATCATCGGCCTCGAGACCGCCCTCCCCGTGTGCCTCGACATCCTCGTCAAGAAGTCGAAGTTCCAACTCAGCCACGTCATCGACCTGATGACCCGCAAGGCCGCCGACATCCTGAAGCTCCCCGCCGGCACCCTCGCCCCCGGCGCCACCGCCGACGTGTGTATCTTCGACCCCGCCGAGACCTGGCTCTACAACACCTACGGCGCCTTCTCGAAGTCCATCAACTCCCCCTGGGACAAACAAAACCTCACCGGCCGCGTGAAGACCACGATCGTCTCGGGCAAGGTCGTCTATCAGAACGGCAAGATGCTCGTCTAAATATTCCCTGGAGGTGGGGTGCCCTCACCCCGCAATGTCCGATGCCTCGCAAAATCCACCAACTGATCACGGATCTGACCCAAGCCGGATTCGTGGCGGTATCCGGTGGTAAAGGGTCGCACCGCAAGTTCCGCCATCCCCGGCTGTCCGGCTCGGTATTTTGAGTGGCAAAGCCGGTGCCGACGCGCATCACTACCAAGAGAGACAAGTCAGCAACGCCATCCGCGAGGCCACCCGATGAAACCCGAAGACCGCTATCTCAAATTCGTCCGCTGGAGCGACGAAGACAGTGCCTACGTCGGCTACTGCCCCGACCTCTTCCCCTGGGGCGGTGTGTGTCACGGCGCTACCGAGGAAGCCACCTACCGCAAACTGCGGATTCTGGTTCGTGAGGAAGTCGCCCAACTCAGCCGCAAGCGTCAGCTCCTCCCCGCCCCGAACACCCGCGCCATGCGGGATGCCGTGCTGGTCTGAAACAGGAAAGTAGGCCATGCTGCTGACAAAGCGATATGCCGCAGTCCTCTTCACCGCAATGGCCTGTTGGACTGGCCTCTTCGCCGAGATAAGCTTTGAATTGCCGAAGGGCAACAAACGGTATCCCGATTACCCCATACCCGAGGCAGAGAAATCATTCACGACGGATTCCAGTGGTATTCGACGTGTGACGTTGCCCGGTGAGCGACTTTCCAAGCCAATTGTCGTCACGCCACACCATAGCACCTCCCTTGATTCGCCTTGGGTAATTTTGGCCAGATACCTTCAAATCGCCACGAGCGGTTCCTTGGAGAAAATTCTTCCTCTCTATGACGAGCCGTCACAGAGAGCTATTCGCACGATGCCCACCGCGAACCTGGCAAAGCTCCCTGAGCTCATAAGCCGCATCGAACGCTATGAATTCTGGCTCCTGATCTATAGGGACGACTACGTCATTGCCTACGGTTACCTCGTCACTCACGAGCAGAGAGATCCCACCCACGTCACCTTCCGTAAGTATGGAAACGAATACAGGATGATTGCTGGCGTTCCGCCATATAGTGCCGCCTACGACAATGCGTTCATGAACCTGCTGGCGGATAAGGGATTCAATGTCGTGAGCGGAACGGCCGTGGACTCGCCAACTCGTCTTTAGTCTTAGTGCCCTCCCCTCGCCTCACCTCCTCCGCGTCCGTGTTACTCGTCCGTGATGTCGTGACCGCCGCGAACCACTACCGCGATGCGTTGGGCTTCACCTACGAGCGCTTCTGGGGCGAGCCGCCGGACTTTGTGATTCTCAAACGCGACGGCCTGCACCTCATGCTGACGCTGGCGCCGCGCGGCACGGCGATCGTGCCGCATTGGCAGGTGAAGTCCGGCATGTGGAACGTCTATTTTTGGGTCAACGACGTGGACGCCCTCTTCGCCGAGTTTCAGCAGCGCGGAGCGAAGATCGACTACGGCCTCGGCAACAAGCCTTACGGCGTCCGCGAATTCGGCGTACAGGACCTCGACGGCTACGACCTGGGCTTCGGGCAGGTGCGCTGAAGGCTCGACCGGGTTGGGCCGGCTTGAAAACGAATTGCCCGGCCCCCCGCCGGCCTGCTTGCATACTGCCATGAGAACTATCACCCGCCTGCTCTGTGTTTGCCTGCTGCTTGGTCCGGCCCTGATCGGAGCCGCGGACAAGAAGGAGAAAAAAGAACCCAGCCTGACGCTGGAGGATGTCATCTTCGACGCCAGCTACCTCACCAAAATGCTGGGACCCAATACCCTCATCGTGCCCGCCACCCCGAATACCGGCCTGAGTCCGGAACTCATGGCCGCCCTGAACCAGTCGGGCGTCACGGCCAAGTCCCGCGCGTTTCTGCTGCCGGAGGGAGCCCAGGCCCCGGAAGTCAAATCGTCGCTACCCTACGCATTCCCGAAGAGCCTGCGCCAAGGCAAACAGGAGGGCCACGCGCGGTTTCTCGTGCTGGTGGGAGCCGACGGCGCCGTAAAGACCATGCATTGCTATGACTTCACCCACCGGCTCTTCGCACTCGCGGTCGCCAAATCGCTGGTGAAATGGAAATACCAGCCGGCCACGATCAACGGCACGGCCGTGCCCGTCGTGCTCGACTATCCAGCCGAGTTCCGCGGCGACGGTTACGACAACAAGTTCAATTCCGGTCCCGACCGGAATCCCATCGAGCAACCGGTGCGCGACCCCAACCGCCCACCACCGGGGGGCTGAGTGCCGGCGTAGATCCGCGCCACCCCGCTTCATGGAAGGGACCCAAACTTCCGGAGCGCAAATCCCTTTCTGAGCGGGGTGCCCGCAGGGCGGGTGATGGAAAGAGGTCCGTCGGTCTGTGAAACTTCCGGACTTACCGCGGCCCTTCGAGCCGGCATAAAAAAGCCCCGGCGCTAGGCCGGGGCTTCGTGGAAGTAACGTGAATCTCGGGATTACTTCGCCATTTCGGCTTCCTTCGCCGCTTTCTTCTCCGCCTTGGCCGCATCGCGCTCGGCTTTGCGGGCATCTTTTTCGGCCTGTTCGTCAGCCTTCTTCTTCGCCCGCTCCTCGGCGTCGAGTTTGCCGTCCTTGTTGGCGTCGTATTTGTCGAGATTGGCCTCGCGGGTCTCCTTCGCCTTGGCCTTGGCTGCCTCCTTGGCCGCGGCTTTTTCCTCCTCGCTCAGTTTGCCGTCCTGGTCGGCATCATGCTTCTGCTGGTTTTTGGTCAGCTTCTTTTCGGCGGCCTCCTCCGCGTGGAGGGCGGCCGGCAGGACTGTCAAGGCAAGCGCCAGCAAGGCCGGCGCGAATTGGGGTAAGGATGATTTGATCATGACCGGACCAGATAATCCGATCCGGCCTCGAGGCGAAAGCCGCCCCGCCACCTAAAAACAGGCGCGGGAATCAGGGTTTCACCACCAGTTGCACGCGTTGACCGCGCTCGAAGTAGCGGCGGGCGAAGGCCGTGAGGTCGGCCAAGGTCACGGCATCAACGCGCGCGTCGTAGTCGCGCCAGTCGTTAACCGGCAGGCCGTAAACACCGTTGAGGGCGGCCCCCATGGCGCGGGCGCCGTTGGTCTGCAACCCCATCCGTTTGGCGGCCTTCAACCGCACCTGGCAGCGGTGCAGTTCCTCGGCGGCCACCCCGCCGGAACGGACGCGCTCGATCTCGAGATTCAATTCGTTGATGACCTCGCCGTGACGTTCGGGGCTGGTGCCGGCGTAAAAGTAGAACATCGCGCGGTGCAGGCCGACGATGCGGCTGGACCGCACGAAGTAGGCCAGACTCTTCTGTTCGCGCACGCGCTCAAACAGGTTCGAAGACATGCCGCTGAAGAGCTCATCGGCCACTTCGCTGACGATGTAATCGGCCGCCAGCAACCCGGGGCCCGGGAAAGCCTGATACACGACGGCCTGCTGGCGCGGCTGGATTTCGATGAAATCGCCTGGCGCGACCGTCAACGCCGCCTGCGGCCGGGGCGCCGAGCCCTTGGGCAGCTTGCCCAGGAAGGCCTTCAGGGCCGGCACGAATTTCCTCGCCTCGAAATCCCCCGCAACCGCGAGCACGGCGTTGCCCGCAACGATGAGCCGCGAGTGCAGGGCCTGCAGATCGGCCACGCTGATAGCCTTGAGGCCGGTTTCGTCGCCCCCGCTCTCGATCGCGAAGGGATGCGCGCCGAAGAATTTTTCGCGGAGCCGCTTGCGGCCGACCGTGACCACGTCGTCGAGGCTCTCCTGGAGCGCGGCGAGCGCGGAATCGCGCTCAATGGCGAGGCGGGTGGCTTTGAAGGTGGGCCGCAGCACGGCGTCACTGATCAGCTCCAAGGCCAGGGCCGAGTCGCCAGGCAGCACTTCGGCGGTCAGACCGAAGCTGTTGTTGCCCGAAAACTCGTGGAAGGAACCGCCCACCGCCTCGATCGCAGAGGCCACCTGCTCGGCGGTGCGTCGGACGGTATCCTTGGTGAGCAACGCCGCCAGGAGGGAATTCGTGCCGCGCCGGCCGGCCGGCTCGAACATCGGTCCGCCGGCGAAGGCGAGCCGGAGGTGCAGGTTGGGCAGATTACGGTTGGGCTGGATCAGGAGGCGGGCGCCATTGGGCAGTCTTATCTCCTCGAAGTCCAGAGACACGGTTGGTCGGGATACCGACCCGCTTCGCTCATCCGACGCGCCAACCGGATTCGATGACACGACGGTCAGGTGTTCCGGCACGAGGTAGGTGCGCATGACCTGCTTCAGTTTTGCCGGAGTGAGCGCGAACAGCCGCTCGAAATACTGGCGCGTGTAATTGACGTCGCCGACCACGACCTCGCCGGCACCAAGCCGCGAGGCCTGGCCGGACATGGTCTTGCGCATGTTCACTTCGGAGGTCACGGCCTGACGCACGGCCTTCGCGAGGGCCGCGGCGCTCACGCCCTTGGCGGCAACGCGGTCGAGCTCGCGCAGAATGGCCTGCTCGGCAGGCACGCGTTTGTCCGGATCAGCGAGATAGGAAACATAGAACAAACCGCCGGTGCCGGGGCTCCAGGACATGGCGTCGATGGTGTGGACGAGCCGGGCCTTTTCGCGGATGGCCTGCCAGAGGATCGAGCTGTCGCCGTGGCCGAGCACCATCGCGAGCATGTCGAGCGCGGGGGCGTCGGGATGTGCGAGGCCCGGGATCTGCCAGCCAAGGCCGGCGCGGGAAACCTTCACGTCCTCGTGCAGATGCATGTCGCGCCGGGCGAGCTGGACGGCTTCCTCGGGCACCAGCACGGGAGCAAGCCGCGCGCGCGGTGCCTGGCCGAAATGTTCGGCGATGCTCGCCCGGGTGGCCGCGACCTCAAAGTCACCCACAATCACGAGCACCAAATTATTGGGCACATAACGGGCCCGGTAGTAGCCGAGCAGGTCCTCGCGGGTGCTGGCGGCAAAGACCTCGCGGTGGCCGATGATGGGCTGGCGGTAAGGGTGCGTGCGAAAGGCCGTCTCGAAGAGGGCCTGCGAGAGGCGCTGGTCGGGGTCGTCGAGACACATGTCGATCTCGCGGAGAATGACGTCCTTTTCCTTCGCCACCTCCTCGGCCGGCAGCGTCGAGCGGAGCACGGCATCGGCCAACAAGTCGATGGCGACGGCGGTGTGGTTGCCGGGCACGTCGATGTAGTAGACGGTGCGGTCGAAGGTCGTGTAGGCGTTGATGTAGCCGCCGTGGGCCTGGACGGTCGCCGAAATTTCGCGCCCGGCGCGGCGCTCCGTGCCCTTGAAGAGCATGTGCTCAAGGTAGTGCGAGAGACCGGCGCCAAGGTGCGCACCCTCGTGGATGCTGCCGGTCTTCACCCACACCTGCACCGAGCTGACCGGCGAGGAGTGGTCGGGCTTGAGCAGCACGGTCAGACCGTTGGGCAGCGTGTAGCGTTCGATGGATTCGCGCCAGAGACTCTCGAGCAGGGCAAGGTCGCGCGGGCGGGCGGAGCAGGATTTCGGCATTGAGCGTAAACGGAAGAGAGGTTCAGGCCTGATCAGCGGGGCGGCGCACCCGGCGGTTTCCCGCCGGCTGATAAGGCTTCACGAAAGCCTCTTCGAAATCGTAGATCTCCGCAAAATCCTCGCGCCGGTCGCTCTCGGTTTTGCTGAAGACATTATACTCGATCAGATTGAAAACGATGTCGCCGAAGTCGGAGCAACGACGCACGCCCCACTTGTTGAGCACGGTCTTGGCGAGGGGGCCGTATTGATCGAGTGCGTAGTGACGGATGCCGTTCAGCAGTTCGGCGCCGGTGACATGCTGCGCTTTGCCGGTACGCTCAGGTTGCTTGCGCTTCACTTCCTTGACCGTGTGGTCGAGCCCCTGGCGGACAAACTCGTAGGCTTTGCGATCAAAGCGCGTGTCTTCCTTGCAGATGAGTCCGACAATTTCGGCAAATTCGAGGTCTTGCATTTAAGTTCGTTGGAAAGAGTAGCTAGCACAGCCCAACGGTCGTCGCAACCACTCAGCCGGGGCCAAAATTCGTCGGATTATCTTACGCTTTTTGAAGATTAATTCGTAAACTTAGTCTCGCATATCCAAGCATTTCGGGCAAATTTTGGCCCGGAAGAAATGATCGCGGCCACACAGACCAACCATCCACACGCCGGCGTTCAGGAACCCCGTAGCAAGGAGTCGTTCCTGAACGAAGCGTGCAACCGCATCCGCAATGCGGGCATGCGGGTGACCAAACCGAGGGTGGCCTTGGTGGAGGCGCTGCTCAAGCAAAGCGGGCCGGTCAGCATCGAGCGGATCCATCAGGAAGTGGGTGTAAACTCCTGTGATCTCGTCACCATTTACCGCTGTCTGGCGGCGTTTGAGGAACTGGGTTTGGTGCGCCGCAGCTACCTGCACAACGGCACCTGCCTCTACGAACAGACTTTCGACACCGCGCGCCACTACCACATCGTCTGCAAGACCTGCGGTAAAACCGAGAAGGTTAACTACACCTTGGCGAACGACGTCGAGCAGCAGCTCAAGGACCGGGGCTTCGAGCAGGTCAGCCATGTGCTCGAGTTCTTCGGTGTTTGCCCGGAATGCCAGCTGGCGGCCAAATCGCTCGCCCGTGGCACCTCCGTGTCGGTGCCGACGACGATTTCAAGCCCGCAGGTCTGAACGGGTCGGGTCGCCGTCGAGCGGCTGCACCGCTCTGACCCACTCTGCCACCGGTTTTCCGCCTACAAGGTGCTCGCGACGGATGCGATCGAACCGCTCGGGCGTCACCTGCGCATACCAGACACCCTCGGGATATACGACCAGCCAGGGTCCTTCATGGCAGAGCCGGAAACACGCGGCCTTTGTCCGGAGCGCCGGCACGGCGCACTCTTTCAACGAGGTCTTCAGATGCTCCCACGTCTTCAGGCCATCCTCCATGGCGCAACAATCGGGCCCGGCGCACAGGAACAGGTGACGCCTGGCCGCCGGCAGGCCGATTTCCTTAAAGCTCTTGGCACCCATGGCCGAGCTTCAGCCGCGGCGCGCGGCCGCATAATTCGCCTCGGCCTGCGTCCAATTCAGCACGTGCCAGAACGCCGCCACAAAGTCCGCGCGGCGGTTCTGATAGTGCAGGTAGTAGGCGTGCTCCCAGACATCGAGCCCGATGACGGGCGTGAGTCCCTCGGAAAGCGGAGAGTCCTGGTTGGCCGTCGAGTGGATGACCAGTCCGCCGTCCGCCTTGACGCTAAGCCAGGCCCAGCCGCTGCCGAAGCGTTTCATGGCGGCGTCGGCAAAAAGTTTCTTGAAAGCGTCCATCGAGCCGAAGGTCTCCGCGATCGCGACCGGCAGTTGCTGGATGGACATGCCTCCCGCAGGCGAAATGAGCTTCCAGAAAAACGTATGGTTCACATGGCCGCCGGCGTTGTTGCGGATTCCGGTGCGGATGGCCTCCGGCACGCGGGCGAGATCGCGCACCAAGGTCTCCGGCCCGAGCGCCAGCAGGCCGGGGTGGTCCTTGAGCAGATTCTTCGCATTGGTGATGTAGGCCTGATGGTGCTTGGTGTGATGGATCTCCATCGTCAGCGCATCGAAGTGCGGCTCCAGCGCAGCGTAGGCGTAACCCAGGGGTGGAAGCTCCCAGCCCAGCGGGGCCGGCTCCGTCGCGGCACGGGCCCGGGACAGACCGAAGCCTGCCAGCGCGGTGGCGGTGCCGATGATTTTGAGGGCGGACCGACGCGAGACCGGGGCGGGGTTGTTTGTCATGCATGGCACCATGGCCCGATCCTAACGCCGCGCAAGAACGGGCCGCCGCATGCGCGGGCTTGTTTTATCCGGGGGAGACCACTAGCTGTCCCGGGTGCTATTGTTCAGCCGCATACTCGGTTTTGAGGAAAACCACATTCGGGAGATAGAGCGCCGCCGGGAACAACGTTACGTGCCGGGCAAGGTGTTCCCGCTGCAGGCCACCATCGACGTGGATGGCGAACCCCGCAGTGCGAAGATCATGGACCTGTCGCCGGGCGGCGCCGGCCTGCGCGTGGCCGGCCCAGCCTATACGCGCGGATCCCTGGCCAAGCTTCACCTGATGATCGACGACTCGTGGGTCGAGTTTGCCTGCACCATCGCGCATGTGCGCATCCTGCCTTCGGGCTGTCGCCTGGGACTCACGGCCGGATTCGCCAGTTTCGATGAGAAAAAGGCCTACCTCCAGCTGCTCCAACCCATCGCCATCGGCAGCGTCTTCCGGGTAACCCCACCCGAAGAAGTGCGCCAGCTGGATCCCGGCATGCACAAACTGGTCTTCACCGGCAGGCCAGGCACCGAGCTCAATGTCTGGCGGCAAACCGACGACGCGGGTCCCTTTCACAGCCTGCACTGGCAGATGGACGACTATATCGTGCAGGCCACCGTCGGCGCCGAGATGCAGGTTTACTCCCGCAAATACATGATCGCGCCCACCCGGGCCAAAGCCAGCGGTCCCGCCTACCGAAAACTACCCGCCGACGTCCAGGCCGAGATCAGCCGGCTCTTCCGGTGGACCATGCTCAATCTGCCCAAGGACGTGCCCGCCGACGTTCGCACCTTTGTGCAAGGATTCTGACCCGCCTTCACCGTGCTGCTTTTCCGCCGCATATTCAATTTTGAGAAACCCAAGGTCGAGAAACTCGCCGACCTGCGGCTCAACCAACGCTACGCCCCGGGCGCGGCTTTTCCGCTCCAAGCCTGGCTGATCGGCCCGAATTTCGAATTACCGGGCAAGGTCGAAAATCTTTCCGGCAACGGCCTGGGCTTGCTGACCACAGACCATGATTCCGGGCTAAGGCACGGCCAGGGCGTAAAAGTTCGCCTCGCCCTCGCAGATTTTCAGCTGACCCTGTCCGCGAAGATCGCGCACCTGCGCCCCGTCGCCCGGGGCCAGTATTGCGGACTTGGCCTGCAGTTCGGCGACTTCCTTGAGCAAAAATCATGGCTCCAATTGCTCCAGCCGGTGGCTATCGGCCAGTCGCTCCGGGGCGTGCCACCCGAGCGCGTGGCGCAGAACGAGCCGCAGTTCATCAAGCAGGTCTTCCGCGGCGAGGAAAACTCGGCTCTGACGGTCTGGCTCGAAAAATCCTTCGGCACGCCGCTGCACAGCTTCGAGTTCGAGACGCACGACTACTTCTGCCGCGCCGACGCGAAGCTCGGGGTGCTCGAGGCCTACGTGCGCGAGGCCACGGATTCGCACAAGGGCAAGCTCAGCAACCCGGTCTTTGACACCAGCGGCGGCCTCAACGACGAGATCCGCCAGCTCTTCCTCTGGATCCTGCCGAACCTCTCGCGCGAAGTCCCCGACGACGTCCGCGCCTTCCTCCAGCGCTTCGCCGCGTAGTCAGCTCAGGCGCCGAGCTGCTTGCGGACAATCTGGTCGACGAGCTGCGGGTTGGCCTTGCCCTTGGAAGCTTTCATGACGGCGCCCTTGAGCGCATTAAGCGCCTTCTCGTTGCCGGACTTGAATTGGGCCACGGCCTTCGGGTCGGCGGTGATGGCATCGGCCACCCACTTCTCCAACTCGCCGGTGTCGCTCGACTGCTTGAGGCCTTGCTTCTCGACGATAACATCGGGCATTTCGCCGGACTGGAACATCGCCGCGAAAACCTCCTTCGCGATGCTGCTGGAAATGACGCCGCTTTCGGTGAGCTTGACCAAGGACGCGATGTGCGCGGGCCGAACCTTGCTGGCGGAGAGTTCAAGCTGCGCCGCGGCGAGCTCGCCGAGCAGGTTGTTGCAGATCAGGTTCGCCGCCGCCTGAGGTTTGGCACCGAGCGCGACGGTTTCCTCAAAATACGCGCTGTAGGCGGTATCGGGCACCAGCACGGAAGTTTGCGTGTAGGGCAGGCCGAATTGATCCAAGTAACGCCGCTGGCGGTCAAAGTGGTGCTCGGGCACCGTGGCCTTGATGCGCGCCTTCCACGCCTCGTCCACCTTCACCGGCATTAGGTCGGGATCGGGGAAATAGCGGTAGTCATGGGCCATTTCCTTCGAGCGCAGCGACTGGGAGGCGCCGGTCTGGCCGTCGTAATCGCGCGTCTCCTGAACGATGACGCCGCCGGCCTCGACGACGGCAATCTGGCGGCGGATTTCATGGGCGATGCCGTCGCGCACGAACGAGATGGAGTTGAGGTTCTTCAGCTCGACCTTGGTGCCGAGCTTCGTCTCGCCGACCGGCCGGATGGAAATGTTGGCATCGCAGCGCATCTGGCCCTTCTCCATGTCGCAGTCGGAAATGCCGCCCTGCACGAGGGCGATGCGCAGCGAGGTCAGGAATGCAAAGGCCTCGTCGGCACTGCGCAGGTCGGGCTCGGACACGATTTCCATGAGCGGCGTGCCGGCACGGTTGTAATCCACCAGCGACTCCACGGCGCCGTGGTTGAGCTTGCCGACGTCCTCCTCGAGGTGGATGCGGGTCAGCGCGATCTTCTTGTGCTCGCCCATCACGTTGCGCGAGGGCCCGGGCAGCTCGATTTCGACCGCGCCGCCGAGGCAGATCGGCTGGTCGTATTGCGAGATCTGGTAGTTCTTGGGCGAGTCGGGATAGAAATAGTTTTTCCGGTCCCACTTGCAAACCGGGGCGATGTCGCAGCCGAGGATGAGGCCGGCCTTGATGATCTTGTCGAGGGCCTCCTTGTTCAGCACCGGCAGCGCCCCGGGCAACGCCAGCACGACAGGATCGACAAGCGTGTTCTCCGGCTCGCCGTAACCGGCGGCGACGCGCGTGAACATCTTCGACGCCGTGCGCAGCTGCACATGAACCTCCAGACCGATGACGGCTTCGTATTTCATCAGAGTGAGGGATGGAAGTTCCGCCAGTCGTGCGCCTGTTCGTAGTGGCGGGCGATGGCGAGGAGGCCAGATTCGTCGAAAGGCCGCCCGATCAGCTGCAGGCCGATGGGCAGACCGCCGGCGGTGAAACCGCAGGGCACCGAGATGCCCGGCAGGCCGGCGAGGTTCACGCTGATCGTGTAGATGTCGGTGAGATACATCGCAAGCGGATCGGACGACTTCTCCCCGATCCTGAACGCGGGAGTCGGCGACGTGGGCGAGAGCAACGCATCGCAGTCCTTCAGCACGGCGGCGAACTCGTTGCGGATAAGCGTGCGCACCTTCTGGGCGCGCAGGTAATAGGCATCGTAGTAGCCGCTGCTCAGCACGTGGGTGCCGAGAATGATGCGGCGCTTCACCTCGTCGCCAAAACCCTCGGCGCGCGACTGGAAATAGAGGTCCACGACATCCTTGGCCTTGGCGGCGCGGTGGCCGTAGCGGATGCCGTCGTAGCGGGCGAGATTGGACGAGGCCTCGGCCGTGGCGATGAGGTAGTAAACCGCGATGGCCTGCTCCGCCGCCAACGGCAGCGATACCTCGCGGATTTCGCAGCCGGCCTTGCGGTAGTGCCCAATGGCCGACTGCACGGCGGCTCCCACCTCAGGGTCGAGACCGGCGCCAAAGAACTCTTTCGGCACGCCGATGCGCCACGGGCCGGAGCGCTTCGCCATCTCTGCGCGGTAATCGGGCACGTCAGCCTTAAACGAGGTCGAGTCACGCTCGTCGTGTCCGGCGATGGCCTGCAGCAACACCGCGGCATCATCCACCGTGCGACTGAGCGGACCAATCTGGTCAAGGGACGACGCGTAGGCGGCGAGCCCGAAGCGGGAGACCAAGCCGTAGGTCGGCTTGAGTCCGACGATGCCGCAAAGCGCCGCCGGCTGGCGGATGGAGCCGCCCGTATCGGAACCGAGCGTGAGCGGCAGTTCGCCTGCGGCGACGGCCGCGGCTGAGCCGCCGGAGCTGCCGCCGGGCACGCGCGTGAGGTCCCACGGGTTGGCCGTCGGGCCGAAGGCGGAGTTTTCCGTCGAGGAGCCCATGGCGAACTCGTCCATGTTGAGCCGGCCGAGCGGAATCGCGCCGGCGGCTTTCAGGCGGGTCGTGACAGTGGCGTCGTAAGGGGAAACGTAGTTCGCCAACATCTTGCTGGAACACGTGAGCGGTTGCCCCTCGACGGCGATGACGTCCTTGAAACCGACCGGGATGCCGTCGAGCGGTCCCCTCGCCTGCCCGGCGGCGCGACGGGCATCAGATTCGCGGGCGGCGGCGAGCGCGGCCGCTTCATCACGGGAATTGAAGGCTTTCACCTGCGTATCCACGGCTTGCACGCGGGCGAGGCAGGACTGCACCAGCTCGACCGACGAAAGCTGTCGGGTGGCGAGCAGTGCCGCCAGCTCGGTGGCGGAAAGATAGGTAAGATCGCGCGCCATGGCTTATTCGACGACCTTGGGCACGACGATCATGTTCTGCCGCTGCGCGGGAGCGTTGCGCAGGGCCTGCCCGGTCGTCAGGCCGGAGCGCGGCTCGTCGGTTTGCCAGACATTGAAAACCGGGGCGGCGTGAGCCATGGGCTCGACGCCTGCGACATCCACCTGCTTGAGCTTGTCCACGTAGTGCAGGATGTCGCCCAATTGGCGGGCATAGCGGGCCTTTTGCTCGTCGGTCAGGGCGAGGCGGGCCAGGTTGGCCACGTAGTCGATGTTGAGGTCGGATCCGGCGCTCATGGAAGGGTCAATGACGCCCACCAAGCAGGCGGCGGATGCGTCCCATGGCAATCGGCAAAAGTCGCCCGAGACTGGACAGCGCTCTGGCAGCTTGACGGCTACACATCTTCGGCGTCGGCTGGCGGCATGCTGCTTTTCAAGAAGATCCTGGATTTCAAGAAACCCGAGATTGGAAACTCTGACAAACGCGGCGCCAAACGCTATCCCGTCGGGGTGAAATTCGCCCTGAAGGCCAAGCTCTCCCTGCCTTCCCGGGATGGAGACGGCGGCCTGCTGACCGGCCATCGCGCCGGATCCACGGATTGGGGTGGCCAGCTGGTTGATCTTTCCAGCAACGGTGCCAACATCCGCCTTCACCCGGCCGCCTCCGCCTCACCCGGCGATGTGTGCCAGCTGAAACTGGAGTTGGAGAACCTGCTTTTCGAAATCGAGGCGCGAGTCGCCTACTTCCGCGCCGGGGCGCAGTTTGTCAGCTGCGGCCTGACCCTAGCCTTCCCCGATTCCTATGCGCGCAGGGCTTTTCTCCAGCTGATGGAGCCGGTCGTGGTCGGCTCAACCCTGGAGCCGGTGAGCCGGGTCAAACAGGACATCCCCGGCTTGCTCAAGGAACAGTATCGCGGCGAATCCGAATCGGAGCTGAATGTCTGGCGCGACAGCAACGGCAAGAACGCCAAACTCTTCGAACTGCTCATCCACGACTATGTCATCCGCGGCAACACCGAGGTGCCCGGTCTCAAGGTGGGCCGGCGCGACGGCACCAATACCGCGATGGGAGCCGGCCACAAGGACGAGATCCGCCGCCTGTTTCAGTTCGTCACACAAAATCTTAACAAGTCGGTGCCATCGGAGGTCCGGAAGTTCCTCGAACTCTTCGCGGCCTGAGCAGGGTGCAATGATGGTGGGCTAACGCCCGGGGCGAGAGCGCCCCGGCTCCATTCCGCCAGCCACACCGCGCGCCTCAGGCGCGCACGGTGACACTGCCATCAGCGGCGATCTCCTGCTGTATCTTGGCGAAGACCGCGTTGACCTCGTCGTCGGTGAGCGTGCGTTCGGCCGAGCGGAACGAGAGCGCGAAGGCCACGCTCTTCTTCCCCTCGGGGAGACCCGAGCCCCGATACACGTCAAAGATCTCGACCCCCTCGACAGCAAAGGCGGTGCCGGCAGCCGACCGGGCGGTCTGGAGCAGCTGGGTGCGCACCTCCTCAGCCTGGCGCGCAACATCCATCACGAGCGCCAGGTCGCGCAGGGCGACGGGCTGCAGACTGAAGTTACGGTAACGGCGGCGCGCGCCGTCGGCCGTGAGATTTTCCGGCAGTATGGCGAGCATGCCGGACCAGACCTTGCCCTCGACGCCCGCGGCGCGGACCATCGCGAGATTCAGCAGGCCAAAGCGCGCAGACCAACCGTGCTTCATTTCCCCGGCAGCGGCTGCATGGCCTTCCTGCCACCCCCAATAGGCGCCGGACACCGGCACGAGCGGCTGCGCCGAGAGGTCAATCCCCGCCTCGGCGGCGAGAATCTCCATGTGGCGCTTAACGGTGTAGAAGTCCGGCTGATCACGAACGAGCCAGGAACGGGCCTTGGGATTCTCGGCCATGATGAAGCCGACGCCGGCGCACTCGTGCACCGTGCCGTTGATTTCCATGAACACGCGGCCGGTTTCGCAGAGGCGGGAGACATGGTTGCCGCGCGACTGGTTGAGCTTGAGCGACTCAAGCAGGCCGAGCACCAGCGTGGGGCGCAGGTGCGACTGCTCCTCGACGAAGGGATTGAGCAGACCGAGTTCCTGCACGGCCGTGTCGGAGACCCAGGTCTTGAGCTCCTTGGCCGAGCGCAGCGTGTAGTTCACGCACTCGTGGAAATGCTGCCCGACAAGGTAGTCCGTGACCTTGCGGTTGAACACGACGGTCGGCGCATCCTCGGCATCCACCAAGGCCGGGCCGACGGCCGGTGCGGCGGGCACCTTTTCAGTGCCGTAAACGCGCAAAACTTCCTCGACGAGGTCGATCGGACGGTCGAGATCGGCGCGGTAACTCGGGATGGCCACGGTCCACGCAGGGCCGCGTTTCTCGGTCGGCTCCTCGTGAGTCACAACGAGGTCGAGCGCCTCGAGTGCGGCGCGCTGTTCGTCAGCGGGAATTTCGAAGCCAAGCTTCTCGTTGATGTAGGCGGGCGTGACGACGATCTCGCGCTGCCACGGCACGTCGCCACCGACCTTGAACGACGGTCCGACCACGGTGCCCCCAGCCGTTTCGAGCAACAGGTCCACGGCGCGCTGCGCCGCTTCCAGCGTGCTGTGCGGATCCACGCCGCGTTCGAAGCGGTAGGAAGAGTCTGACGCGAGTCCGAGTTTCTTGGAAGTGGCGCGGATCAGTTGCGGGCGGAAATACGCCGCCTCAAGCACGATGTCGGTCGTGGTTTCGTCCACGCCCGCATCCGCGCCGCCCATGATGCCGGCCACGACGAGCGGCCTGGACTCGTCGGCGATGACCAGCATGCGGTTGTTGAGCACGCGTTCCTTCGCATCGAGGGTGACGAGCTTCTCGCCGTCGTGGGCGTGGCGGATGATGATCTTGCGACCGCCGATCTTCTTGGAATCGAAAACGTGCAGCGGCTGGCCCAGCTCGAGCATGACGTAGTTGCCCACGTCCACGAGGTTGTTGATCGGGCGCAGGCCGATGGCCTTGAGACGCTCCTGCATCCACGCCGGGCTCGGGCCGACCTTCACGCCGGCGATGGCGATGCCGATGTAGAGCGGGCAGTCCTTGGGCGCCTCGACCTTGATGTCGGCAAGGATGTCGGGGCGGGAACCGTGCGTCTCGCCGCGGAACTTGATCGAGGGGTAACTGACGTCCTTGCAAAACCAGGCGGCGAGTTCGCGCGCGATGCCGATGTGGCTGAGTGCGTCCGGTCGGTTCGGCGTGATCTCGATGTCGAGCACGGTGTCGCCGCCGGGGACGGCGTCGTTGATCGGCTGGCCGATGGGCGTGATCGCCGGGAGAATCAGCAGGCCGGCGTGGTCGCCGGACAGGCCGAGTTCGTCGGGAGCGCACATCATGCCCTGCGACTCGTGGCCGTAGGTCTTGCGCAGGGCGATCTGGAACCCGCTCGGCAGAACTGCACCGGGCAGGGCCACGGGGACGCGGTTGCCGGCATCGCAGTTGGGTGCGCCACACACGATGGTGCGTACGCCGCCGTGGGCGGCACCAACCTCAACCGTGCAGAGAGAGATGTCCTTCTTGAGGTTCGGAATCTTGGTGCGCGTGAGGATTTCGCCCACGACGACGTTTTGCAGCGGCGGCAGACCGGTGCTGGCCACGCCCTCGACCTCGAAGCCGAGGAAGGTGACGGCGCGCTTCAGCTCGTCGGTGGAGACACCGTCGAGGTTCACGTATTGCTTGAGCCAATTGAGGGAAATTTTCATCGGGCGTCTCAGGCGAACTGCTTCAGGAAGCGAACGTCGTTCTGGTAGAAATAGCGGATGTCATCGATGCCATAGACGAGCATCGCGAGGCGCTCGAGGCCCATGCCGAAGGCATAGCCGGTCCAGACCTCGGGGTCGTAACCAACGGCCTCGAACACCGACGGATCAACCATGCCGCAGCCGCCGATCTCGATCCACTCCTTGTTCACCTTGGGCAGGTGCTTGGCGGAAAGGTCCACCTCGAAGGAGGGCTCGGTGTAACCGAAGTAATGCGGGCGGAAACGGGTCTTGGTGTCCTTGCCGAGCAACGAGGCGAAGATGTAGTCGAGCAGCGCCTTCAGGTCGCGCACGGTGACGTTTTTGTCCACATAGAGACACTCGAGCTGGTGGAAGTTGGCGCTGTGCGTGGCGTCGGTGGTGTCGCGGCGATAGACGCGGCCGGGAGACACGATGCGGATGGGCGGCTCGCCCTTGAGCATGGTGCGGATCTGCACCGACGAGGTGTGCGTGCGCAGGAGGTATTTCTCGCCGGGGACCTTGCGGGCGATGTTGCCGAACTTGGCGTTCTCCGGAAAGTAAAACGTATCCTGCTCGGCGCGCGCCGGATGGTCGGCGGGAGTGTTGAGCGCATCGAAGCAGTAATACTCCGTCTCGACCTCCGGGCCGTCGGCGACCGTGAAGCCCGCCTTGCGCAGGATGCGGCACATCTCCTCGCGCACCTGCGTGAGCGGGTGCATGGTGCCGGGACCGGGGTCGGGCGACGGCAGCGTGGGGTCCACGATGGGCCCGAGCTGCGCGGCGATCTCGGCGGCGGCGATACGCTCGAGCGTAGCGTCGAGCTGCGCCGACAGCTGCGCCTTGGCCTCGTTGACGAGCTTGCCCATGGCGGGGCGCTGCTCCTTGGGCACCGCGCCCATCTGTTTCATGAGGGCGGTGAATTCGCCGTTGGGGCCGACGTAGCGGGCCTTGGCGGCTTCGAACTCGGCGCGCGTCTTGAGCGCGGCCAGCTCGGGCTGGGCCTTGGCGAGGATCGCGGAGATGGTTTCTTGCATGATCGGGAAAAAGAAAAAGGACGGGCTCCGAAGAGACCGTCCTTCTGTGAAATGGTCTTTCGACCGGAAGGCGAGCCCCGAGAGGCTCGCGCGGGATCAGGCCTTCTGGAGGGTGACGCCCGGCTTGCTCTTCAGCGCGGCCTTGGACTTCTCGACCAGGGCCTTGAAGGCGACGGCGTCGGCGATCGCGATCTCGGAGAGCTGGCGACGATCGAGCTCGATCTTCGCAGCCTTGAGACCCTCGATGAAGCGGCTGTAGCTGAGGCCGGCCTCGCGGCAGGCGGCGTTCAGACGCACGATCCAAAGGCCGCGCATGTTGGCCTTCTTCTTCTTGCGGTCGATGTAGGCGTATTGCCAGGCATGCTGGACCGCTTCCTTGGCGTAGCGGAACAGCTTGGACTTGTTGCCGAAATAGCCCTTGGCGTATTTCAGCACTTTCTTGCGGCGCTTGCGCGACGCGGGGGAGTTTGTGACACGAGGCATGTTGTTTTAGTGTTTTGGGCGCCGGCGGGTCGTCTCGTTAGGATTCACCCGCCTGGCGGAGTTGTGGTTTTCGCTTCGGCTGTCTGATTAGAGCCCAAAGGGCAGACAGCGCTTGAGCGGCTCGGCATGACCGGGGGCCACCAGCTTGTCGCGGGAAGCACGGCGTTTGGACTTCGTGCTCTTGGCGGCCAGCAGGTGACGGAACCCGGGCGTGCGCCGGATCAACTTGCCCGTGGCGGACAATTTGAAGCGCTTGGCAACGGACTTTTTGGTCTTTTGCATGGGATGAGTTGGCCAAAACAGAGAAGGCCGGAGGGCTTGGCAAGTATTTTGTCTGAACGATGAATGCGAGCAACACCGTCGGCCCGAGCGCTTCGGGCGCAGGCCGGCCATGAATGGATTGAGCCAATTTAACGCCCAGAAATTCGGCCGGAGAATAACACTTTCTCACGGCGCGAATCAGCCCCAGAACATTCCTGATGATCCCGCAGGAAAATAGGTTGACATGCATCCTGCGTTAATGAGGTTCTGGCCCTCCATTTTTGCGGCTTCCTAGCTCAATGGTAGAGCAGCTGACTCTTAATCAGTAGGTTCGGGGTTCGAGTCCCCGGGGAGCCACCAAATTTCGGGTTGTTTGCCAATTATCCCAATTTTATCGTGCCCGGCACGCAACGCCGGCGTAGCTCAATGGTAGAGCACCTGTTTTGTAAACAGGCGGTTGCGGGTTCGAATCCCATCGCCGGCTCCACTTTTTCAGATTTCACGGCTGCGCCAGCGTCCACTACCCCCACGCAATCGTCATGCCGCACGAATTTTCCCACTGCCCGATGGTGTAATGGTAGCACGAACGACTCTGACTCGTTCTGTCTAGGTTCGAGTCCTAGTCGGGCAGCCAATTTCCCTGATGAGCTGCATGAATTCGTTTGCTGCCTCACAAGTTTCGAGGCGCTGGCACAGAAACCGCATTGACAGTGCAAACTCCTTTTAAGCAGCATTTGTATTCACGAGTTAATTGCACATGTATTAGTAAGCTCCAGTCGGGTGCTTGACCCCACACTCACCTCGCCCACTGGCTGCCGCTCCCCTTTCCGACAGGAAAACTATAATCCCCCGCTCAGTCATAAAATCACACTCGCACTATGATCTCTGCATCCATGCCCCTCGCGTTCCTGATGAACCAGACTCCGATGGAGTTGTTCAAGCACGGTGGCCCCATCATGTGGCCCATCCTGCTTGTCTCGTTCCTCATGATCACCGTCGCCATTGAGCGCGTGATCTTCATCATCCGCGAGAATGCCCGTCGCCAGCCCGAGGTCGTCGAGAAGATCTTGGAGCGCGTCGAGGCCAACGACGTCCCCGGCGCGGTCGAACTGGGCAAGAAGAGCAACGACTTTGTCGCCCGAATCCTCGTTTACGCCCTCACCCACAAGGAACACTCTCTCGGCAACGCCTTCACCCGCGCCGCCAACCAGGAAATGCAGCGCTTCAGCCAGGGTCTCCCGACGCTCGACACTTGCATCACCGCTGCCCCGCTCCTCGGCCTCCTCGGCACCGTGACCGGCATGATGGCGACCTTCGGCGCGCTCGGCACCAGCGGCGACGTGGCCAGCGGCGCCAGCGCCATCATGGGTGGTATCGGTGAGGCGCTCATCGCCACCGCCTGCGGTCTCGCCATCGCCATCATGGGCCTTCTGCCCTTCAACTATCTCAATGCCCGTCAGGAGGAAGCCCGTCACGAAGTCGAGGACGCTTCCAACTCCCTCGAAATCATCATCAACAAGTCCGAAAGCGCCAACGCCCGCTAAGGGGCGCTCGCTTTCGAGACTTTCTTCAACCTCTAAACACTTACTGTCATGCACGGTGGTGGCGGCGGCACAGGTCCGGGTGGCGTCAAAAAAGCACGTATTGAGATCATCCCTCTCATCGACGTCGTCTTCTTTCTGCTGGCCACCTTCGTTCTCTTCACGCTCTCCCTCAACAAGTCCGACGGTGTTACCGTGGTGCTTCCTGAGGCGGAGATCAGCGATCCACGTGATCCCCAAGGCTCCGTCACCATCAGCGTGACCGACGAAGGGGCGATTGCCTGGAACAAAGATCTCGTGACCCTCGATGACTTTCTCCAGCGACTGCAGCAATATCGGAGAGAGCAACCGGAAGGGCGCATCCTGATCAACGGCGATGAAAGAGCTTTCTTCGCCCAAGCAATTTACGTCTTCGACGAGGCCCGCAAGGCCGGCTTCACCAAGGTCTTCATCGAGACCCGGGCCAAGCAGAAGAAGTAAGGCGCGTTATCCTAATAAATACGCCTCCGGCACGTAATCCCCGTTAGCAGCCCACATCATGGAAGGCACCAAAATAAAAGTTCCGGTCCGCAAGAAGGCGCGCATTGAGATCATTCCGCTCATCGACGTCGTCTTCTTCCTGCTGGCCACCTTCGTTCTCTTCACGCTCTCGTTAAACCGGATTCAGTCGGTCCCGGTGGACTTGCCGGTAGCCGCTCCTCAATCCTCGACTCCGCCTGACCCAAACAGCAACGTGACCATCCAGGTCTCCGGTGAGGGCGCGATCTTTTGGAACCGCGAGTTGATCGATCTGGGCGAAATCCCCTCCCGTCTGGCCTTCTTCAAAACTCAGACCGAAGATCCCCGCATCTTGATCGCTGGTGACGAACGCGCGCGCTTCGGAGCGACCGTGGCCATCCTCGACGAGGTACGCAAAGCCGGTATCCAGAAGTTCTCCGTCGAAACCCGCACCCGCCCGACCGGCAAATAAAGCCCATGAACAAAGATCTTATCATCGGTATCGTGGTTTCGCTGGGCATTCACGCCACCTTCCTCGGCGCCTTCAATCGCAAGACTCCGCCACCCGCCAAGGCGGCCCAAACCGAGGAGGCAGTCGTTCAGTTCGAAATGCCCCCCTTGGAGGAAGAGGAGACCGAACAGGTGGAGGAGCTGAGCGAGGAGGTCGTTGAGAACATCATGGCTCCCCCGAGCTTGGTTGACCTTCCCTCCGTCGTCCCGGTCAATGCCTTTACCCAGCCAATCGCTCCGCCCCCTCCCCCGGGTTTCACCGCGAGCAAGGGTGCCATCACCATCCCGGTGACCAAACCCGGAGCAAACTTTGGCAAAGGCATCAGCAATCTTTTCAACATCGGTGACCTCGACCAGCAGCCGGTTGCCCGCGTGCGCCAGGCTCCGACCTATCCCTACGATATGCGCCGCGCCGGTATCAACGGCACCGTGGTGGTTGAGTTCATCATCAACACGGAGGGTGATGTGATCCAGACCCAGGTCGTTCGCTCCTCCCATCGTGAATTTGAGATGCCCGCCCTCCAGGCGGTGCAGAAATGGAAGTTCAAGCCCGGCCGCAAGGGTGGCCGCGTCGTCAACGTCCGTGCCTCCCAGCTCCTCGAGTTTAACGCGACCGAGTAAACTGCCGTCATGCTTCCCTCTTCCCCCACTCTGTTCCGTCGCCTCACGCTCGCTTTTGCCGCGTTGGTGATGGTGTCCGTCACGCTCGCCCAACAACCCGAGCGCAACTACAGTCCGTCCGACGATACCGCCGAGGGCCTCATCAAGTACAAGGCCGCGATGGACGCCAAGCCGGCGAACTACGCTGAAGCGCACAACGTTCTCAACGGCCTGATGGCCAAGGTGGCACCGGACAGCTACGACGCCGCCCTGATCCACCAGTATCGCCTGCAGATCTTCCTCCAGCAGGGTGAATTCGCCAAAGCGATCGAACCGATGGAAAAGAGCCTGCTCCTTTCCGAAGCCAAGACCCCGACCTACTTCGACGAACGAGTTACCAAGGAGCTCTATTACTATCTCGTTCAGCTCTACTTCCAGGAGGCAAACAACACCAAGAATGCCACTCTGGCCGCCTCCCACATGGAGAAGGCGGACCGTTACATGGACAAGTGGTTGAAAATCGCCAAGGAGACAACCGCTGATGCCCAGCTTCTCTACGCTCAGCTCCTGCTCAGCCGAGGCATGCAGAATCCTGAGAAACCTGATCTACCCCTTATCAAACGCGCCTTGGATCAGGTTGATATTGGCCTCCTGCTGACCAACCGCCCGCGTGACACTTTCTATGTGCTTAAGCTGGTGTGCCTGCAGCAGCTTGATCGCAATGCCGAGGCCGCCGAACTGCTGGAATTGCTGGTCAAGATCAAGCCCGACAGCTCCACCTACTGGCAGCAGCTGGCTGGTATTTATCTCAATCTGGCCTCCACGCAGGACGGCAAAAACGCCGCCAAAGCCCAGTCCTACAGCCTACGGAGCATCGTTTCCATCGAGCGCGCCCAGTCCCATGGGTTCATGAACACGCCGAAAGACCACTACAATCTGGTCGGTATCTACTTCAACATTGCCCAGTATGAGAAGGCCGCCGAGTTGCTTGAGGCGGGGTTGGGCTCCGGCAAAATTGAGAGTGACCCCAAAAACTGGGAGTTGCTTGCACTTTGCTATCAGCAGCTACAGCGGCCCCTGAAGGGTATCGACGCGCTCAAGCAAGCCACCAAGGCATTCCCCCAATCCGGCCAACTCGAGCTGCAAGTTGCCAATCTCTATACCTCAATTGACAAGCAGGCCGAGGCTTTTACCCACCTGCAGGCTGCCATTGCCAAGGGTAACTTGAGCAAGCCCTATCAGGCCTACCTCTCCTTGGCCTTCACCGCCTACTCCCTCCAGAAATACGACGAAGCCCTTTCCGCCGCCCGCAAAGCCAAGGAGTTCCCCGAAGGTCTGCGCGACGGCCAGAACATGGAGAAAGCCCTCGAGGAGATCATCAAGGACCGCGAGGCCAAGAAAAAGAGTTCCTAACCCCACTTCCAACAGCGCAGCACCCGAACCATGAACAAAGTCTACATCATCATACCCCTGATCGCCCTCGCGGTATTCTACGGGTTCTTTCACAACTTCTCCAAGGGCTACGAGGCCAAGATCATTCTGGCGAAGCAGAAGATCGAGGACGAGAAGAAGGCGAAAGCCCAGCTTGAGATCGTGAATCGCGAGAAGGCGATTCAGGCCGCCATTGAAGCCCAGGCGAAGCGCAAGGCCGAACGTGAAGCCAAGGAAAAGCTCGATGAGGAGAAACGCGTCGCCCGGCAGACCGCCGAAGACAAGCGTGAGCGCACGTTCAGCGACCGCAACAAGCTCGCTGATCAGGCCCGACGCCTCAAGAAGGACTTGGAAGAAGTCCAGGAGGAGATCACCAAGATCGAAGGCCAGAAGAAGACGCTTCTTGATGAACAGGCCTTCCTAAAAAATTACGTCAAGCAGGCTGAGGCCAACGTAAAGTACTACCACGACCTGCTGGAAAAGATCGACCAAGCCGAAAAGGCGCGCGCCGCCGCCGCTGCCGCCGCCGCTGCCGCCGCCAAGAAGGGCTGACCCATCACATTCGCACCACCATGAAGAAGACTTTGCTCACCTATATCGTAATTCCCGGCATCATGCTGGGTATCTTCGTGTTCTTCTACCTCGGCGCCGTCGAGCAGATGAACGCCAAGGCCAAGACGCAGGCAGAAGCCAAGGCCTTGGCCGACGCTGAAGAGGCCAAGCGCAAGAAGGAAATCGAGGACAAGGCCACCGAGGATGCCGTTCGCCGCCAGCGCGAACGTGAGGCCGAGGAAGCGGCCAAGGCCAAGAAGAAGGAAGACGAGTATCAGGCCGTCATGACCCAATTGCGCAACGAGACCGCCGATTACAACACTCAGGCCGACAAGCTCGCCAAGGAGGTCGGTGATCTGGAAATCGCCATCTCCCAGGCCCGCTCCAACAAGGAAAAGCTGAACCGCGAGACCTTCGACCTCGCCAAGCAGGTCGAGCTCGACAAGATCGCGCGGCGCAACGCCGAGATCGAGATCCAGCGCATGGTCGAACGCACCGGAAAGAGAGTCGCAGACACTTCGGTCGCCACCCTGCCTCCGCCGCCGCCCCTTCCGGCGAACTGAGCGCTATTGCATTCCCCAAGCCGCACCCGGAAAGGTGCGGCTTTTTTATTTTCGTGGCCCAAGCACAAGTGAAGGGAATTTCTCCGGCCCTGTCCTTCGGGCCATTGGCACAAGCTGTGCTAAGTATAGGCGGCCTTGCTGGCGTCGTCTCGCAGCATGCAGCCCGTTGTTCGCACACCACACACAGCACCTAATCACTGCATCATTATGATCAAACTATCGAAGCCTACGCGCTTATTGTTCGGTTTGGTAAGCGGCTTGGCTCTCGCGGGATTCTTCTGCCCCGCCTGGGCCCAGGACGCCGCACCAGCCGCCCCCGCCGCCATTGATCCCGCCGCCCTCAGCGCCTTGCGCGTGGGCTTGGACACCGTCTGGGTGCTCGTCGCCGGCATGTTGGTGTTCTGGATGAATGCCGGTTTCGCCCTCGTCGAGTCTGGACTCTGCCAAGCAAAGAACTGCGTGAACATTCTGGCGAAGAACTTCGTGGTTTTTGCCCTTTCAACGCTTTCATTTTACGTCATCGGCTGGGGCCTGATGTTCGGAGACGGCACTCCGTGGCTCGGAACCTCGGGTCTGTTCTTTGTCAGTGGCGCGGACAATTCCCCGGCCTTGGGTTCGGCCTATGCCTCGATGAACCCATTTTCCACCGCAACTTATGAGGGTGTTTACAGTGCCATCAACTGGACTCCGGTACCTCTCTGGGCCAAATTTTTCTTCCAGTTGGTTTTCGCCGGCACTGCAGCAACTATCGTATCCGGCGCCGTGGCCGAGCGCATCAAGTTCAGTTCTTTTATTTGGTTCAGTCTGATTCTAGTGGCGGTGATTTATCCCATCTCCGGTCACTGGATCTGGGGCGCGGGCATCCTTGGTTCCACCCCCACTGAATCAGGAATTACCGCGTTTTTTGGAAACTTCCGTGACTTCGCCGGCTCCACCGTGGTCCACTCGGTGGGCGGTTGGGCGGCTTTGGCCGGTGTGATCGTGCTTGGTCCCCGCTTGGGCAAGTTCAAGAACGGCAAGATTCAACCCATTCCCGGCCACAACATGACATCCGCCGCTTTGGGTGTCCTTATTCTCTGGCTCGGCTGGTTCGGTTTCAACCCGGGCTCAACCATGGCTGCCATGGACGGTTCGGCAATCGCTCACGTCCTGGTCAACACCAACATTGCCGCCTGCACCGGCACTCTCGGTGCCCTGATCACGGCTTGGGTGCTCCTCAAGAAGCCCGATTTCTCCATGGTGCTCAACGGCTGCTTGGCCGGTTTGGTCGCCATCACCGCCCCTTGCGCCTTCGTGACCATTACATCCGGAGCCATCATCGGGTTTATTGGCGGTGTCGCCGTAGTTCTGGCCGTAATCTTCTTCGACAAGGTCAAGCTCGACGATCCGGTCGGCGCCCTCTCGGTCCATCTGGTCAACGGCATCTGGGGCACGCTCGCCTTGGGCCTTTTCTACAGCACCGACATCGCCAAGTCGGTTGCCGCACTCGATACGGGCCTGACCGCGGGCGGTCAATTTCTCGCCCAGCTCAAAGGCGTCCTGCTCGTCGGAGCCTTTGTTTTCCCTGCCTCCCTCGTCGTCTGGTATGTTCTCAAGGCCGTCACCGGTATTCGTGTGACCGCCGAAGAGGAGACCGAAGGCTTGGATATCGGAGAGCACGGCAACGAAGCCTATCCGGACTTCACCTCCGCCCACAAGTAATCCACCACCCAGAAATCTCCCATGAAACTCATCGTAGCCATCATCAAACCCTTCAAACTCGACGAGGTGAAAGAGGCTCTTTCCCAAGTCGGCATCGAGGGCATGACTGTTTCCGAGGTCAAGGGGTTCGGCCGCCAGAAGGGCCACACCGAGATCTATCGCGGCAGCGAATACACCGTGGACTTTCTGCCCAAGGTGAAAATTGAGGTCGCAGTGGCCTCCGACCAGGTCGCCAAGGTTGTCGAAGCCATCTCCAAGGGCGCCAAGACCGGCAAGATCGGCGACGGCAAGATCTTCGTCGTGCCACTGGAGGAAGTCCTCCGTATCCGCACCGACGAGCGCGGTGATTCCGCCCTGTAAGTAGCTTCCCGCACACACACCAGCACCAAACAGCCCCGTTAACGTCGTATGACGTTGACGGGGTTTGTTTTATAAGATCCGCCAGATTCCCCCAAAGACCTGACTGATACCCGGACATGAATTTGACTCATGGCTTGGCCTAGGGAGTGCTTTCCAAGGAATAATTCCATTCCGATGGCACCGGCTTTACAAATCGGTGTCCGCTCGGAACGGGACCCAACCAATCCCTACCAAACACCAAACCTACACATGAAAAAGACTGCATTGATCCTCGCGGCGCTCCTCACCGGCGCCTCGCTCAGCGCTGACGAATCCGCACCGGCCTCGTCCTACAACGTCACGGCGGACTTCTCTTACGCCACCAAGTATGTTTTCCGTGGCATCGAGTATGCCGAGGGCGCCTTCCAGCCCTCGATCAAGCTCACCACGGGTGACTTCTACATTGGAGTCTGGAGCAGCCTTCCCGCCGATCGCGGTTATGAGGCCGAAGTCGATTACTACGCTGGCTACGGCTTGAAGCTGTCCGACAGCGTTAGCCTTGATGTCGGTGCCACCGTCTATCACTACCCCGGCCTTGATGTCCCCGGTGCCGATGAGGCCACCTTCGAGGGCTACGCCGGCATCACCGGCAGCGTCGAGGGCGTGAACCTCGGTCTCTACCTCTACAACGACTTCACCCTCGATGTCGTCACCGTCCAGGGTAACCTCGGCTACAGCATTCCGGTCAACGACACCGTGTCGCTGAGTTTCACCGCTTCGCTCGGCCATGCCAAACCTGACGGCGGCGACGGTTACACCTACTACAGCGCCGGTCTTGCCCTGCCCTACAAGCTGAGCGACGCCGCTTCGCTGACTCTCGGCGTGAACTGGGCCTCTCACGACCTCGATGGCGTGGAGGACAACCACGCCTGGGCCAATGTCGGCTTCAGCTACACCTTCTAAGCTCCGGCTTAGCAGAGTTTGAAAAAAAGCCCGTCCCTGCTCACGCGGGGACGGGCTTTTGCTTGGCTAAAACAGTCTTCAGGCCGAGGCCTTGCTGCGACCGAGCGACGCGAGCATCTGCTCGATGCGGTCGCAAGCGGCGTTGAGCTTCTGCTCGTTCGCCGTGAAGCAGGCTCGCACGTGCCCCTTGCCGGCATCGCCAAAGGCCGTGCCAGGCACCACCGCGACCTTGAACTCCGTCAGCAACCGGCGAGCGAACTCACCCTCGTCCAGCCCGGTCGAAACGATCGAGGGAAAGGCATAGAACGAGCCGCGCGGCGCATGGCATTTGATGCCGGCCGCGTTGATGCGGCGGACAAACAGGTCGCGGCGCTCGCGGTAGCGGTCGCGCATGAACTTCGTGGCATCATCACCCAGACGCAGCGCGGCGAGCGCACCTTCCTGGCTGATGCTCGGGGCGCACAGCATGGAATACTGGTGCACCTTCATCATGGCCTCGATCAGCGGCGCCGGGCCGCAGGCGTAGCCCAAGCGGAAGCCGGTCATCGCAAAAGCTTTGGAAAAACCGTGCAGCAGCAGCGTGCGCTCACGCATGCCGGGCAGGCTGGCAATGCTGGTGTGTGTGCCCTCGAAGATCAGCTCCGAGTAGATCTCGTCGCTGATCACGATTAGGTCCTTCTCGATGGCGAATTTCGCGATGCGCTCCAGCTGCTCCTTGGAGCAGACGCCGCCCGTCGGATTGCAGGGCAGGTTCAGGAGCAGCAGCTTGCAGCCGGGCTGCCAGGCCGCGCGCAGGGCGGGCTCATCGAGCGAGAACTGCTCGGCCGCGCTGGTCGCCACGGGCACACCGACGCCATGCACGAGTTCAACGGTCGGGGCATAGGAGACGTAGCAAGGCTGGTGATAAAGCACCTTGTCGCCCGGGTTGAGCAGGGCGCGCAGGGCCAGGTCGAGCGCTTCGGAGACGCCAACGGTCACGAGGATTTCGTCTTCCCAGCTGTAAGGCACATGGAAGTAACCTTCGACGTAGCGGCTGATCTCCTTGCGGAGGTCGGGCTGACCAAGGTTGGAGGTGTAATGGGTCTTGCCCGTGTCCATCGCCGTTTTCACGGCATTGCGGATGGGTTCAGGGGTGTCAAAATCAGGTTCGCCGATACCGAGTGAGATGACGCCGTCGGTCTTCGCGACCAGTTCAAAGAAGTCTCGGATACCGGAGCGGCGCAGACCGGCCACATGACGCGCGATGAAGCGGGTCGTGTCGAGTGGCGGCTGATTGGAGGAGGAAGACATGGAAGGGAGAGTTTAGATCGGCCATCAAGGCCGTTGGCTTAGCGTTTGAGGCGTGCGCGGACTGCATCGCCCATTTGGGTCGTGTTGACTGGCTTGGCCGCACCGAGGTCGCCGGTGTGGATGCCTTCGTCAATGGCGGCGCTCACGGCCGCCTCAATAGCTCGGGCCTCGGCCTCCAAACCGAGGGAGTGACGCAGCAGCATGGCGGCGGAAAGGATGGTGCCCGTGGGGTTGGCGATTCCCTTGCCCGCGATGTCGGGCGCCGAGCCGTGGATGGGCTCGTAAAGACCCAGCTTGCCGGCGCCAAGCGAGGCGCTGGGGAGCAGACCGAGCGAACCGGCCAGCACGGCGGCCTCGTCGGTCAAAATGTCGCCAAACATGTTCTCGGTCACGATCACGTCGAACTGCGCGGCGTGCGTCACGAGGCGCATGGCGGCGGAATCCACGAGCTGGTGCTCCAGCTTAACATCGGGGAACTCCTTGCCGACCTCCATGGCGATCTTGCGCCAGAGGCGGGACGATTCGAGCACGTTGGCCTTGTCGATCGAGGTGACGAGCTTGCGGCGGTTGCGCGCGAGCTCGAATGCCAGACGCACAATCCGTCGGATCTCAACGTCGGTATAGACGAGCGTGTCCACGGCCTGCTCGCCGCCCTCGGGCGTCGTGCTGCGACCTTTCGGCTGGCCGAAATACAGGCCGCCGGTCAGCTCGCGGATGACAATGAAATCCACGCCGGCCACACGCTCGGGTTTGAGCGGAGACAGCTTCGCCAGCGACGGGATCGCCTTTACCGGGCGAAGATTCGCGTAAAGGCCAAGGCCCTTGCGGATGGCAAGCAGACCCTGCTCCGGACGCACCTTGGCCTGCGGATCGTCCCATTTCGGGCCGCCGACGGCACCGAGCAGCACGGCATCGGCCGCCTGGCAGGCCTTGAGCGTGGCGTCAGGCATGGCGGTGCCGGTCGCGTCGATGGCGCAGCCACCGAGCAGATGCGTGGAATAAGAGAAGCTGTGCCCGAAGAGCTTGGCCACCGCGTCGAGGACGAGGCGGGCTTCATTGACGACTTCAGGACCGATGCCGTCACCCGGCAACAGGACGATATTGGCGTTCATGCGGAAACTTCCTTCTTGTGCGCGGCCGCCTCGGTCAGCGCATATTCGTAGCCGTCCGCGAGTGCCAGCCAGGTGGCGTCGAGGATGTTGGTGCCAGCGCCGACCGTGCTCCAGCGGCGCTCACTGCCGTCGTGCCAGTCGATCAGCACGCGAGTGATGGCACCGGTGCCGGAATTGCTGTTGAGGATGCGTACCTTGTAGTCGGCCAGCTGGATCTGATCAACCTGCGGGAAGAAAGGATGCAACGCCTTCCGCAAGGCCGTGTCGAAGGCGTTCACCGGGCCATTGCCTTCGGCCACCATGTGGACCTCGCGGCCCTGGACGGTGAGCTTGATCGTGGCCTCGGCCGCCTGGCGATCGCCGTGGCGGCTGACCATGCCGCGATAATCGAGCAGCGTGAACAGCGGCTGGTAACCCGTCGTGAGGCGGCGCACAAGCAGCGCGACACTGGCCTCCGCCGCCTCGTAGGAGAATCCCTCGTGTTCCTTGGCCTTGATGAGTTCGACGACTTTCGCACCAAGCTTGTCGTCGAGCCCGGTCAGGCCGAGTTCGGTCGCCTTCTCCACGATGTTGGAACGGCCGGAAAGTTCGCTCACCACGACGCGCATCTCGTTGCCGACGAGCTTAGGATCGATGTGCTGGTAGGCGTCGGGATGCCGCTGCATCGCCGAAACGTGCACGCCGGCCTTGTGCGCGAAGGCGCTATAACCGACGTAGGCCATCTGGTTCGCCGGCGCGAGATTCGCCACCTCGGCCACAAACGCCGCCACTTCATGCAAACGGGCCAAGTGTCCCGCCGGCAGCGCGCGCAGCTTGAGCTTCAGCTCAATGTTCGGAATGACAACGCAGAGGTTGGCGTTACCGCAACGTTCGCCGTAACCGTTGATCGTGCCCTGCACATGCACCGCGCCGGCATGGATCGCCGCAACGCTGCTGGCCACGCCGCAACCGGTGTCGTCGTGCAAGTGGATGCCGACGCGCACGCCCGGGCCGAAGTGTTTCTGCACGGCCTGCACGGTGGCCGCGACTTCCCAAGGGAGATGACCGCCGTTGGTGTCACACAGCACGAGTGTCTCCGCCCCACCCTTGTGGGCGGCGCCGAGGCATTTCAGGGCGTAATCGGGATTCCGATCGAAACCGTCGAAGAAGTGCTCGCCGTCGTAGATCACGCGCTTTCCCTGCGAACGCAGGTAGGCGACGGTCTCCTCGATCATCCGGAGGTTCTCCTCGAGTGTGGTGCGCAGCACCTCCTCGACTTGCAGCACGGACGACTTGCCGAAGATGCAGCACACCTCGGTGCCGGCATCGACCAGAGCGCGGACGCTCGGATCTTCTTCCGGTTTGAACTTGGCCCGGCGGGTCGCGCCGAAGGCCACGATCTTGGCGTGCGTCCACTTCTCCTTGCGCGCCTGCTCGAAGAACAGCGCGTCCTTGGGGTTCGAGCCAGGCCAGCCGCCCTCGATGAACGCCACGCCCAGCTCGTCGAGTTTCCGCGCAATGCGCAGCTTGTCGTCGACCGAGTAGGAAATGCCCTCGGTCTGACCCCCGTCGCGAAGCGTGGTGTCGAAGATCTCGATGTGACTGGGCTGGGCGTTGGACATAAATCAGGCGCGGACCTCCGGGGTCTCGACGGTCTTCTGCGGGTGCTGCGCGCGGACGTTGGTGTGGCGCGAGAGCACGTGATTGATCGCGGCCACGTAGGCCTTGGCGCTCGCCACCACGATGTCGGTGTCGGCGCCGTGGCCGTGGCTGGAGCGCTGTTCATCGTGCCGCACACGCACGCTGGCCTCGGCGAGGGCGTCGATGCCCTCGGTGACGCCGTTGATGCCGAACTCGAGCAGCTTGACCGGCACTTTCACGATGGCGTCGATCGCCTTGTAGGTGGCATCCACCGGACCGGTGCCGACGCAGGCCTTGACGTGCGTCTTTCCGTCCGGGTCGCGCAGGCGGACCGTCGCGGTGGGCAGGCCGGTCGTGCCGCAGACGACCTGGAGTGTCTCCAACGCCCAGAGTTCGGGCACGGTGGCACGCTCGTCGGAAGCGAGGGTGATCAGATCGGCATCAAGCACGGCCTTCTTGCGGTCGGCGAGCTTCTTGAATTCGTTGAAGGCCTTGAGCAGCGCGTCGCCCTCGAGCGGATAGCCCAGCTCGGCGAGGCGCTTGGAAAACGCCGCGCGGCCCGAGTGTTTGCCCAGCACGAGCATGGTTTGCGTCGCACCGACGTCCTCCGGACGCATGATCTCGTAGGTCTGCGCGTTCTTGATCATGCCGTCCTGGTGGATGCCGGACTCGTGGGCAAAGGCGTTGGCCCCGACGATGGACTTGTTGGGCGGCACCGGGTAGCTGGTGCTGCGGGAAACGAGCTTGCTCGTGCGGCAGAGCTGGGTGGCGTCGATGCCGGTCTGCAGGCCGATTTTGTCGGCGCGGGTGCGCAGCGCCATGACGATCTCCTCGAGCGACGCGTTGCCCGCGCGCTCGCCGATGCCGTTGATGGTGCACTCCGCCTGACGGGCGCCGGCACGGAGGCCGGCGACGGAGTTGGCCACCGCAAGGCCAAGGTCGTCGTGGCAATGCACGGAGATGATCACGTCCTTCGCGCCCGGGGTATTTTTGATGATGCCGGCAATAAGGGCACCGAACTCGTCGGGCATCGTATAGCCGACGGTGTCCGGGATGTTGAGCGTGGTGGCGCCGGCCTTGATGACAGCTTCCAGCACCTTGTAGAGAAATTCCGGGTCGCTGCGTCCGGCGTCCTCCGGGGAGAACTCGATGTCGGCGCACAGCGAACGGGCGTAGGTGACCATCTCGACCGCCTTGGCCGTCATCTCCTCGCGCGTCATCCGGAGCTTGTGCTTGAGGTGCAGGTCGCTCGTGGCGAGAAACGTGTGGATGCGGGGGTGCTTGGCACCCTTGACGCCCTGCCAGGCGGCATCGATGTCGTTCTTGGTGCAGCGGGCGAGGCCGCAGATGATCGGCGGCTCGGCTTGCGGGCGGCCGGCCACGGAAGTCTGCCCCACCTCGGCGGCGATGGTCTGCACTGCCGCGAGATCGTCGGGCGAGGCGGCGGGAAATCCGGCCTCGATGACGTCCACGCCCAGGCGGGCCAGCGCACGGGCGACCTCGAGCTTTTCGGCCGAGGTCATGGAAGCCCCGGGCGCCTGCTCGCCGTCGCGAAGGCTGGTGTCGAAGATTCTGACGTAATTCTGGGCTGAAGTGTTCATGAAAGTAAGAGTGTTCGGACTGGTTAGTGGTTAGACGACAACGGATGAACCAGGCAGGAGCTGGCCGCCAGTCTCAGGGTGATAAGCCATGAAACCAAGCGACAGCTCCCGGCTAAGTCGCAGTCGAAGACCCCGTGCGCCCATGCCCTGCCCCATCGCCCGAGAGGAGGCGTTGGAGCAGTGACTGGAAGCGCGCTGGGTCATGTTACACTCTCACTTTCCGGTCACTTCGAGATGACGACCGGATTCAGGAACGGCATCATCGCGCGCAGCTTGGCGCCGACGACCTCGATCTGCTGGCCGCGCTCCTTGTTGCGGAACTTGGTCATGGTCTTGCGGCCATACTTGTTGTTCTCGTCGATGAAGCGCTTGGCGAACTTGCCGTCGGTGATGTCCTTGAGGACCTTTTTCATCTCCTTCTGGGTCTGCTTGGTGATGATGCGCGGGCCGGTCACATAGTCGCCCCACTCGGCGGTGTCCGAGACGGAGTAACGCATGTAGTTGAGGCCGCCGCGATACATCAGGTCCACGATGAGCTTAAGCTCGTGCATGCACTCGAAGTAGGCGATCTCGGGCTGGTAGCCCGCGTCCACGAGGGTCTTGAAGCCGGCCTTGACGAGCTCGGCGCAGCCGCCGCACAGCACGGCCTGCTCGCCGAACAGGTCGGTCTCGGTCTCTTCCTTGAAGGTGGTCTCGAGCACGCCGGCGCGGGTGCAGCCGATGCCGCGGCCGTAGGACAGCGCGAGCTTCTTGGCGTTGCCGGTGGCGTTCTGATAGACGGCGATGAGGCCGGGGACGCCGCCGCCCTCCTGGAACACCTCGCGCACGCGGTGGCCGGGGGACTTCGGGGCGATCATGGTCACATCCACGTTCTTGGGCGGAACGATGCCCTTGAAGCGGATGTTGAAGCCGTGGGCGAACATCAGCATCTTGCCGGCGGTCAGGTGCGGGGCGATCTCCTCGCGATAGAGGCGGGCCTGGACGTGGTCCGGCACGAGGATCATGATGACATCGGCCCAGGCGGCGACCTCGGACACTTCGCCGACGGTGAGGCCGGCCTTCTTGGCCTTGGCGACGGACTTGCTCTTCTTGGAGAGACCGACGCGGACCTTCACGCCGCTGTCCTTGAGGTTGAGCGCATGGGCGTGGCCCTGGGAGCCGTAGCCGATGATCGCGACGTTCTTGCCGCGGATGAGCGAGAGATTCGCGTCCTTGTCGTAGTAGATTTTAGCCATGGTGATATAAATTGGGAGTTAGTGATTCGGAGTTCGGAGATCGGGAGATTAAACGGACATCGAGAGACCGGAGGTGTCGTGGTGATGATCGGAGTCGGCCGTGCGCACGAGCGGCGGAGCGGACGAGACTGGCTCGTGGCCGCGGGCCATGGAGACGGCGCCGGTGCGAACCATCTCAGCGATACCGTAGGGGCGCAGGATCAGCTCGAACTTGGCGATCTTCTCGGGCGTGCCGGTGACTTCGGCGGTGATCGTCTTCTCATCCACGTCCACCACGCGGGCGCGGAAGACATCGACGAGCTGGAGGATCTGGGCGCGGGTCTCGGGGGTGACCTTGACCTTCACCAGGCCCAGCTCGCGGGTGAGCGAGGCCTTGTGGGTGAGGTCGTCCACGCGCAGCACGTTGACCAGCTTGTAGAGATTGGCCTCGACGATGCGGGCACCGGCCTCGGTGGTCTCAACGACAACCGTCAGGCGGGAAACGCCGGGCTTGTCGGTGCCGCCGACCGTGAGCGAATCGATGTTGAAGTTGCGGCGACGGAAGAGCGAGGCGACGCGGTTGAGCACGCCGGGCACGTCTTCCACATAGGCGATGAGGGTATGTTTGGCCATGACGGTAGGGAGTTAGCGGCGGTTGGACTTCGCGGGTTTGGCGGCCTTGCGGGCCGGCGCGGCTTTGCCGCGACCGTTGAGGGCCTTGGCTTCGACCTTTTTCTCGGTGAAGACGTTCGGCAGCGGCGAAGTGGGCATCTCCCACTCTTTGTCGGAGCCGGACTCGAGCATCACGTCCTGCTTCGGGCGGCGGATCATCTTGTCGAGGTCGGCGCCGGCGGGAACCATCGGGAACACCGTGTCTTCCTTCTCGACCACGAAGTCGATGACGACGGTCTTCTTGTCAGCAAGGGTCTTTTTCACTGTCTCGGCGACGTCGGGACGCTGGTTGCAGCGCAGGCCGGTGAGGCGGTAGGCCTCGGCGAGCTTCACGAAGTCGGGGCCGGTCATCGGCGTGGCGGCGTAGCGCTTGTCGTAGAAAAACTCCTGCCACTGGCGCACCATGCCGAGGAACGCGTTGTTGATGATCGCGACGTTGACCTTGATCCCTTCCTGCTCGGCCGTGGCCAGTTCGCAGGAAGTCATCTGGAAACCGCCGTCGCCGACGACGACCCACACGTCCTTCTCAGGGCAGGCGAACTTGGCGCCGATGGCCGCCGGCAGGGCGAAGCCCATGGTGCCGAGGCCACCCGAGGTGATGAGCGAGCGGGGCTTGTCGTGGTGGAAATACTGCGCTTCCCACATCTGGTGCTGGCCCACGTCGGTCACGACGATGGTGTCGCGCTTCTGCGTCAAACGCCAGATGTCGTTGATCACATGCGCGGCGTAAAGGTGGCCGCTGTCCGGCAGGTTCTTGATGTCGCGCACCGCCGAGTCGCCACGGTTGACGGCGATGGCGGCCCACCAGTCGGCGTGGTCGGACTTCTTCACCTGCGGAGTGAGCTCGCCAAGGACCTCCTTGAGGTCGCCGATGAGGGCAACGTCCACCGGAACGTTCTTGTTCACCTCGGTCGGGTCGATCTCGACGTGGATCTTCTTCGCGTTGAGCGCGTAGGTCTTGAGGTTGCCGGTCACGCGGTCGTCGAAGCGCATACCGAGTGCGATCAGCAGGTCGGCCTGCTGGATCGCCTGGTTGACCCAGGCCTCGCCATGCATGCCCATCATGCCGAGGTTCAAATCGGAGGAGGCCGGGATGGCGCCGATGCCGAGCAGCGTCGTGGTGATCGGAATGTTGGCCTGCTTGGCGAGCGCGAGCACCTCGGCGGTGGCGCCGGACTTGATGATGCCCTGGCCGGCGAGGATGAGCGGGCGCTTGGCGGAATTGATCAGCTCGGCGGCCTTGGTGTATTCGGAGGCCGGGGCCGTGTGGTTCGGGCGGTAACCGGGCAGCTTGGGCTCGGCCGCATCCCAGTCGAAGTCGGCGGTGAGCTGCTGCGCGTCCTTGGTGATGTCCACGAGCACGGGGCCGGGGCGTCCGCTCTTCGCGATGTAGAACGCCTCGCGGATGGCACGGGCGATGTCGCCGGGCTTGGTGACGAGGTAATTGTGCTTGGTGATCGGCAGCGTGACGCCCGTCACGTCGGTCTCCTGGAAGGCGTCCGTGCCGATCGCCTTGGAGCCCACCTGGCCGGTGATGCACACGATCGGGGACGAGTCCATCATCGCGGTGGCGATGCCGGTGACCATGTTGGTCGCACCCGGGCCGGAGGTCGCGATCGCGACACCGACCTTGCCGCTGGCGCGCGCATAGCCGTCGGCCATGTGCGTGGCGCCCTGCTCGTGGCGGACGAGCACATGGTGGATCTTGGGGTATTTGGTCATCGCGTCGTAGGTCGGCAAAATGGCGCCGCCCGGATAACCGAACACGACATCGACGCCCTCCCGCTGAAGGCATTCCCAAACGATTTCTGCTCCGGTGAGTTTTTTCATGAGTGTTCCCTGATTTTTGGGGTGGGTGTCTAAAGGTTAGGAGGTGACGGCGCCGACGGAGGCCGACGAAACGGTGTTGGCGTATTTGGCCATGACGCCGCGTGCGTAGCGCGGAGCCGGGGCCTTCCAGCCGGCCTTGCGGCGGGCGAGTTCATCGGGGGCGATGGCGACCTGCAGTTTGCGCGCAGGCACATCGATTTCTATGGTGTCGCCCTCCTTCACGAAGGCGATGAGACCGCCCACGAACGCCTCAGGCGCCACGTGGCCGATGGAAAAGCCGCGCGTCGCGCCGGAGAAACGTCCGTCGGTGAGCAGCGCGACCGAGTCGGCCAGCCCCTGCCCCGCCAGCGCGGCGGTCACGCCAAGCATCTCGCGCATGCCGGGACCGCCCTTGGGCCCCTCGTAGCGGATGACAACCACGTCGCCGGCCTTGATCTGCTGGGCGTTGGCGGCGGCCATGGCGGATTCCTCGTTCTCGAAAACGCGGGCCGGGCCCGTGATCTTTTCGCGCGAGCTGCCGGCGACCTTGAGCACGCAGCCCTCTTCGGCGAGATTGCCGCGGAGGATGACGAGGCCACCGGTGGGTTTGAAGGCCTTGTCGGTCGGGCGGATGACCTGCTGGCCCGGGGTCTCGGGAGCGTTCCTCACGGCCTCGCCGAGCGTTTGCCCGGTGACGGTGATGCAATCACCCTTGAGGTAACCGCCCTCGAAGAGACGGCGCAGAAGCAGCGAGATGCCGCCGGCCTTGTGCATCTCGACGGCGGTGTAGAGACCGCCGGGCTTGAGCGTGGCGATGGTCGGGGTCTTCGCGCAGATGGCGTCGAACTCGTCGATGGTGAGTTTCACACCGGCTTCCTTGGCGAGACCGAGCAGGTGCAGCACGGCGTTGGTCGAGCCGCCGGAAGCCGCAACCGACGCGATGGCGTTCTCGAACGCCGGTCGCGTCATGATCTGCGAGGGCTTAAGGTCCTTGCGCACGAGCTCCATGACAAGCTCGCCGCAGCGGTAGGCGGCCTTGTTTTTCTCCTCGGCCGTGGCCGGGATACCGTTGAGGCCGACGGGCGAGATGCCGATGGCCTCCATGATCGTCGCCATGGTGTTGGCGGTGAACTGGCCGCCGCAGGCGCCGGCGGTCGGGCAGGCGGCGTTCTCGACGCACTTGAATTCCTTCGCGTCGATTTTGCCCGCGCTGAACGCACCGACGGCCTCGAACACGTCCTGCACGGTCAGGGCCTTGCCGTTGTGGTGGCCGTGATCAATCGAGCCGCCGTAAAGGGCGAGTCCGGGAATGTCGCAACGCGCGAGCGCCATCATGACGCCGGGATTGGTCTTGTCGCAGGAGGAAAGACAGACGAGGCCGTCGAGGCTGTTGCCGCGCGCGACGAGTTCGATGGAGTCGGCGATCAGCTCACGGCTGATGAGCGAGGTCTTCATGCCCTCGGTGCCCATCGTGATGCCATCGGAGATGGAAACGGTGTTGAACTCCAGCGGTGTGCCACCGGCGGCACGGATGCCGGCTTTTACATGCTCGGCCAGGGACCGAAGGTGGAAATTGCAGGGCCCGATCTCGGTCCAGGTATTGGCGATGCCGATGAGCGGTTTGCTCAGATCCTCATCGGTAAAACCGACCGCCTTCATCATGGCGCGGGCGGGCGCCCGGTTCGGACCTTCGGTGACTACGTGGCTGTGGCGTTTGCCGGAATCCATAGGGAAATGGTCATTCCACGCTACCGGAACATTTCCGGCAGGGCGAGGATGGGGTTTTAAGGGTCTGCGTCATAAGGGCTGGAGAATAAAAAAGCCGCCCTTTTCGTGGGCGGCTTCATCTTTTTTCTGTTTTCTCTTTTAGGAGTTTGAGACTTCGGCGAGCCGCCCAGTAGAATTTGTGTCCACGGCAACAAGGGCCAGGACGACGGTAATAAGGGCAATGGCGACGACGCTGAACATTTCAGAATTGAGCGGTGAACGTGCGTATCGGCACAAACGCTGTCAACCCTCAGTTTTTAGAATCTTCGGGAACCTTGGCGCGGGATGTGTAAAAAGCCGCGCCCAATTCCCCTCTATCACCCCCGCCCGCGTATGTTCTGGGCGAGGCGAAGGATGTCAGCGAGCACACCGGCGGCGGTGACCGCCCCACCGGCGCCCGCACCGCGGACGACCATCGGGTATTCCTTGTAACGCTCAGTGTGGAAAGCCACGAAGGCTTCGGCACCGCGCAGAGCTGCGGCAGGGTGCGAGCTGTCCACCTCGACCGGGCCGACTGTGACCTTGGCGCCTGCGGCCCCGGGCGTGATGCGCGCGAGGTAGCGCGGAAGTTTCCCCTGCCCCTTGCTGGCGGTCACGCGGGCCGCCACCTCGGCATCGAGCTGGGTCAGCGACTGCATGAACTGCTCCGGATCATCCTCCTTGAGGAACGACTCGGGCACAAAGGGTTTCAGACCGACATCGGTCAGGTCGAGGCGAAGGCCGAGCTCGCGGGCGAGGATCACAGCCTTACGCGCCACATCGAGACCGGAGAGATCGTCGCGCGGATGAGGCTCGGTGTAACCGAGTTCGCGGGCGGTGCGCACGGCCACGGACAGCGGCGTGCCCTTGGCGAGCTGGTCGCACAGGTAGCCGAGCGTGCCGGAGAAAGCGCCCTCGATCGTGATGACGTGGTCGCCGGTGCGGACGAGATTCTTGAGCGTCTCGATGACGGGCAGCGCGGCGCCAACGGTGGTTTCGTAGTGGTAGGCGCGGAAATGTTTACGCGCTTGGCCGAGCAACCCGTCGCGCTGCGCCTGTGGGAGCGCCAGCGGTTGCTTGTTGGCCGACACGACGTTCACGCCATGGTCGAACGCGGCAAGGTAGACCTTCTCCATGCCCGGCGCGGCGGAACAGTCCACAAGCACGGGATTGGGGAGACGGGCGAGCTTGCCGAGCAGCGAGATCACGTCCTTGACCGTCTTGCCCTCCTCGACGGCGGACTTCTGCAGCTCGACGGCCTTGTCGGTGGACAGGCCGTGTTCGTCGAAGAGCACACCGCCACTCGACCCGACGCCGAGGAGCCGGATCTGCACGTCATGCTCGCGGCCGAGGGTCTTGTTCTGCTGGTCGATTTGCTTGAGCAGCGAGCCGCCGACCACGCCCTTGCCGAGCAGCAGAACGCTGATCTCGGTGTGGGAAAGGTTGAATGCGCCGTGCACCGTGCGCACGGCCGTGGCGGTTTGGTCGGCGTCCACCACGCAGGAAATGCTGCGGGCCGACGCGCCCTGCGCGAGCGCGCGAACGTTGATGCCGGCCGAGCCGATGGAATTGAGGAAACGGCCCGCGACGTTCGGCCGGCGACCCATGTTCTCACCAACGAGCGTCACCATCGTCACGGGCGACAGCACAGGCTCGATGCGCAGGTCACCGGTCTGGATTTCCGCGACGAGCGCCTCGGCGATACTCTGCTTCGCCTTTTGCTCGTCGGTTTCGGGAATCACGACGGAGAACGACTGGCCGAGCGTGGACTCGGTGGTCATCCAAACGCGCACGCCGGCCTCGCCGAGCGCGGCGAGAATGCGTCCGCCCACGGGCTTGCTGAGACCGGTGCGGCGCGACTGCACGCCGATGAGCGCGAGCCGCTCGAGGCTGGTCACACAGGTCGGACGGTTCGGATCGGGGTTGCCGGTCGCATCAATGCGCGTGCCGGGGGCCTCGGGCTGGGTCGTGCTGCGGATCACCAACGCGGCGCCGCACTCGCGGAGCGGGATGATCGTGCGCGGGTGGAACATTCTCGTGCCGAAATACGCCAGCTCCAGGGCCTCGTCGTAGGAAAGACGGTCCACCGGACCAGCTTCGCGCACCAGCGCAGGGTCGGCGGTCATCACGCCGAGCACGTCGGTCCAGACCGTGACTGCGCTCGCCTTGAGCAGACCGGCCACGAGCGTGGCGGTGTAATCGGAGCCGTTGCGGCCGAGCGTCGTGGTGTGGCCGTCGCGCGTGCGCCCGATGAAGCCGGTGATGATCGGCACGGTGCCGCCCCACTTCGCGGACACGGTGGCAAACTTCGCGGAAGTCTCGTTCTTGTCCACGGTCGCGGCGCCGTGCGTGGCGTCGGTGACGACAAAGTCACGTGCGTCCACGGCGATGGCGTTGACGCCCTTTTCCGATAGGGCACGGGAAACGATGGCCACGGAAATGCGCTCGCCCACCGAGATGATGGAGTCGAGCGTGCGCGGCGAGCACTCGCGGGTGAGTTCGATGCCGGAGAGCAGGCGCTCGACCGGGGTCAGGATCTCGTCGAGGTCGTATTTGAAACCCTTCTGGCCCGGTCCGCCAAGGACGGTGCGGGCGATGGTCGTGGCGAGTTCCTTGGCCTGGCCGAGTTCGCGGCGGGCCTGGCTGATGTTGCCGCTCTCGGCGGAACGCGCGCACAGGATCAGCCAGTCGGTAGTGTCGCCGGGGGCGGATACGACGACCGCGAGCGATTTCGGCGCGCTGGCGACGAGATCGAGAACCTTGGGCAGACGACCGGGCGTTCCGATCGAGCTGCCGCCAAATTTATAAACCTGCCAGGTTTCGCTCATGATGCGGGTGCCTCCAGTTGCAGGGCACGGGTGAGGATCGGTGCGAGTGTTTCCCACTCCATCAGGAAGGCGTCGTGACCGTGCAGGCTGCTCATGGTCGCGCGCTCGACGCGGGCGCCGGCCTTGCGCAGGTGTCCGGCAAGCACCTCGGCCTGCGCCGGGGTGAAGAGCTGGTCGGTGTCGATATCCACGACGAGTGTCGTCGCATGCACGCGGCTGATCGCGGGCCGGTTGTCACCCGGCAACGGCTGCAACAGGTCGTGGTGATCCATCGTCGCGAGCTGCAGCTCGTAGGCCTGCGCGGCGAAACGGTTGCGCAGCTTCGCGCCCTGATGCTCGAGGTAGCTCTGGATCGGATATCCGCCGCTGGCGGAATTGGCGAAAGCCGGGCGCGGCTGGCGGACGTCGAGGCCGGGTTCGGCACGGTAGGTCAGGATGGCGAGCTGGCGGGCGATCTCGAGGCCGCGGCCGATATTGTCCGGATAACCCGGATCGAGCCGCAGGATCTGGCGGGCCACGTGGTTCCATCCGACCACCCACGCGCTCGCGGCCACGCTCGTGGCGAGCGGAAGGATCCGTTCAAAGCGCGCCGGCGCCAGCGCGGCCAGGGTGAGCGTCACCATGCCGCCCAGCGAACCACCGGTCGTGAGGTGAACTTTCGTGATGCCGAGCTTGTCGAGAGCGAGCAGCTGCGCCCGCGCGATGTCGATGCTCGTGAGCTCGAGGTTGCGCACCGTGGGGAATCCATCCGAACCCGGGCCACTGCTGCCGTAGCAGGAACCGAGGTTGTTGAAGCAGATGATGCGAAACTGGTCCGGATCGAGCGCCCGGCCCGGGCCGATGACCGGCTCCCACCAACCGCCCTGACCGCCGGCCTGCGCACTGCCGGTCAGCGCATGGATGAGCAACACCGTGGGCACACCGGGTTGAAGGCTCTCGGGCGTATCGCCCTCGCGGCTCCACCACCAACCGCGCGCACGGTGCGACCGGACCATGCCGCCCCGCTCAAGGGCGAGGTCGGGCAAAGCCAGTTCAAAGATACGCGGTGACGCGGCTACAGTCGGCATGCAGGCGATGGAGGGATCGCCTCGACGTCAGCCAACCATCTGCGGAACTTCGTGGGTCTCCGCGCCAATCAACCCGCCACATAGCCCAGCGATGCCCGGTTTGGGCGGGCGCTTGGCCTTGGCGGATGATGGTGTTGATGGAAGCATGACAGGAAGAGGCTGGTAATTTTTTCTGACGACTAAAGGACGCCACCCGCCTTGTCGAGACAAGGGAGGAAGCTGTCATACTTAAGTGAGTCACTCAGAAACGTGTCATAGTTAACAACCCATCACACTGACACGCAGCGCGCAGGATTCCGGCTTGTTGCGAGAGCACCGGCGACTACTATGAACCCTCCATGTCCAAACGCTCCCAACGCATCGTGCTGAAGTTCGGTTCCGGCATTCTCTCCAAGGAGAAGGGCGTCGGCTTGAGCCGCCCGCAGATCGCCCGCCTCGCGCGCGAGGTCGGCGCCCTGGTGCGCGCCGGCCACGAGTGCGTCATCGTGTCAAGCGGCGCCGTGGCCGCGGGTCTGGCCACGCTGGAGCTGTCCGCCAAGCCCAAGGAACTCGCGGCCAAGCAGGCCTGCGCCGCCGTCGGCCAGTCGCAGCTGATGCACGCCTACGCCAGCGAGTTCGCCAAGCAGGACATCGCGGTCGCCCAGCTGCTGCTAACCCACAACGACCTCGACAGCCGCGTGCGCCACCAGAACGCCCGCAACACCCTCGCCCACCTGCTCTCCCGCGGCAACGTCGTGCCGATCATCAACGAGAACGACTCCGTCGCCGTCGAGGAACTGAACTTCGGCGACAACGACCGCCTTTCCGCCGAGGTCGCCACACTCATCAACGCCGACCTGCTCATCATCCTGACCAGCGTGGACGGGCTCCAGGACGCCGCCGGCCAGGTCGTGCCGCTCGTGCGCGATTTCAGCGAAGTCTCCGGCCTTGTACGCTCCGACAAGGGCCACGTCTCCACCGGCGGTATGGTCACAAAGCTCCAAGCCGCACAACTCGCCGTGAAAGCCGGCATCCCGGTCAACATCGCCAGCGGCCGCAAGGCCGGGCTCGTCTACCAAATCGTCGCCGGCAAGCGCGTGGGGACCTACTTCCCCGCCAAGTAATTTCCATGGCCGATCTCGCCCAGCTCGTTGCTCAACTCGGATCGCAAGCTCGTGCCGCCGCGCGCGTGCTCGCGACCACGCCGGCCGCGCGCATTGACGCCGCGCTGCTGGCCATGGCAGAGGAACTGCTCGCCGCGGAAAAAGTCATCCTCGCCGCCAACGAGCTGGATGTAGCCGCGGCCAAAGCCAACGGCCAAACGCCCGCGCTGGTGGACCGGCTCACGCTCGACGCCAAGCGCCTCGCTGCTTGCGCCGAGGGCCTGCGGCAGGTCGCCACCCTGCCCCATCCGGTCGGCCAGATCCTGCGCGAGTGGACGCAACCGAACGGCATCAAGATCGCCAAGGTTCGCGTGCCGCTCGGCGTCATCGGCTTCATCTACGAATCACGGCCCAACGTCACCGTGGACGCCGCCGGCCTCTGCCTGAAGAGCGGCAACGCCGTCATCCTGCGCGGCGGCTCCGAGGCGCTGCGCTCAAACACCGCGATAGCCAACACCCTTTCCCGCGGCCTCGCCCAAGCAGGTTTGCCCGCCGCGGCTGTGCAGCTCATCCCTGTCGCCGACCGTGACACCGTGCGCCTGCTCGGCGAGTCCGTCGGCACCGTGGATCTGCTCATCCCGCGCGGCGGTCGCGGCCTGATTGAGGCCGTCGTGCGCACCGCGCGCGTGCCGGTCATCAAGCACTACGACGGCATCTGCGCTCTTTACGTGGACAAGGCCGCCGACTTCGCCATGGCCGAGCAGATCGCGCTCAACGCCAAGGTCCAGCGCCCCGGCGTGTGCAACGCCATCGAGACGATGCTTGTGCACCGCGACGTGGCCGACAAATTCCTCGCGCAAGCGGGCAAGGCCCTCGCGGCAGCCAAAGTCCAGCTGCGCGCCGAACCACTCGCCCTCGCCGCCTTGCAGAAGGCCGGCGTCGCCGCCGTGCCCGCCAAGGATGAGGACTTTCGCACCGAGTTTCTCGACCTCATCCTCGCGGTGAAGGTCGTGGACGACTGCGCCGCCGCCATCGAGCACATCGAAACGCACGGCTCGCGCCATACCGAGACCATCGTCACGGCTGATGCCGCGACCGCCGAACATTTCCTGAACAACATCGACAGCGCCGTCGTGCTCTGGAACGCCTCGACGCGCTTCAACGACGGTTTCCAGTTCGGCTTCGGCGCCGAGATCGGCATCAGCACCGACAAGCTCCACGCCCGCGGCCCGATGGGCCTCGAGGAACTGACGTCCTACAAATACGTGGTCCGCGGCTCCGGCCAGGTGCGGAGCTGAAAAGGACGGCGCCACGGCTTGAAGTAGCCGCGTTGGAGCACAGCGACAACGTGGCCTCGCGCTCGGCCACGCTTTCATCCCGCCAAGGCGGGATTTAAGCGCGGCTACGAATAATTCGCTCCGCAAATGAATAGGTGGAGTCCTGAGCCTCCGCCTCGGAAACGACCGGCGTGGTTTGGAGACCACGCCCTACAGCAAATCCGGAATCACTCCAGCGGCACCTCGAAGAGCGCGACGCTGAGCGCAGGGACTTGCAGCTGGCTGGCTTTCGCGTCCGTGCGCTTGATGTCCACGACGCGCGGCAAACCCGGCGTGTTGTGCGACTCGGCGTTCGGACCGGTGATGTGCCAGCGGGTCGCGGGGCCGGCATACTTCAATCCGGCCAGGGCCAGTTTGAGGTCCACGGCCTCGCTGGTCGGATTCACCACGCCAACCGTGAGCGTCTTGCCATCCTTGGTCAGCGCCGCGGCCACGTCGAGCGGACCGGCGTCATGCGAGACCACGAGCGGCTTCTGGCCGAATTTCTCGCGGTAGAGCTGGAGCACAAGGCCGGTGGTCTCCATCTCGGCGGCCACCTTGCTGGTCTTGATGGCACCGATGACGTTTACCGTCTGCGCGTAATGCGCCATCTGGATGAGGTCGCTCTGGCGGAAGAACTCGTGAAGGCCGGCGGCGATGCCGAGGCCGTCCTGCAGTTCATAAACACAGCCGAGCTCGCCGTAGGCGTATTCGCGGTGCCAGTAGTTCCACTCGTCCATGGCGATCGGCATGAGCTTGCCCTTCAGGTTGGGCAGGCTGGCCTGGAGCTTGCGGTGACCGTCGGCCTTCTCGCGGATGGCTTTGCTGACCAAACCAACATGGGAGAGCACATCGGTGCGGCCGTTCTTGTTCCACGGCACGCGACCGACGTAGAAGTGCTCCGAAAGGTAGTTCATGTGCTCGGCACACTCCTCGAGCATGATGTGCGAGCAGGTCTTGCCGGAGCGGGCCTGCGCAGGGTCATGGTCCTTGTTGATCGTGGTGAGATCGCCGACGGCGACGAGCTGGAGCGAGGGATCGACCTTCCACATGTATTCGGCGACCTCGTTGTGCTTTAGCGTGTAGTGCTGCATCTGCATGAAACCGAGCTGCCACGGGCCGAACATCTCGTTGCCCACGCACCAGTATTTCACGCCGTAAGGCTGGGCATTGCCGTTCTTCGCGCGCCAGCCGCCGGCAACGGTGTTGGCGGCGCCGTTGGTGTATTCCACCCACTGGGCGGCGGAGTAGGCGTCGCCGAAGCCGGTGTTGGCGGCGATCATCGGCTCCGTGCCGATCTCGCGGCAGAACATGATGAACTCGTCGGTGCCGAAGTCGTTGTGCTCGACACCGGTCCAGGCCGGGTTCTTGCGCGGCGGGCGACGGTCGCGATCCCCAATGCCGTCGCGCCAGTCGTAGCCGCTCACGAAGTTGCCACCCGGCCAACGATAGACGGTGCCGTTGAGCTGCTTGAGGAGCGCGAGCGTGTCGCGGCGCATGCCCTTGAAGTTGTCGGAAGGCATGAGCGACGGGGGCCCGAGGAGCACGTCGCCACCGGTCACGCGCAGTTCGAGCTGGGCGCCCTTCTCGGAACCGGCCGCGGGTGTGAGCGCGAAGGTCTGCTTTGAGTAGTCGTTGCCGCTGAAGGAAAGCTTGGTCGAGGCGCGGTCAGCCGCGCCCTCGCCCCAGACGAGCGTCACCTCGATCTCGGCCTTGCCGGAGAACGGTTTGGCCCAGACGTATCCATCGTAGCGCAGACCAGCTTTCACGCCGAGATCGCGCTGGCGGATGCCGGCGCCGGCGTTCACGCGCGGCGAGTGTTTGCCGACGAAGGCGCCTTCCTTGACCATCGTCACCGCCGAGGCGTCACCGATGATCTGCCAGGGCGAGGCACCGACGACAGGGAAGCCGCGTTCCACGACCTGGCCAGGGAAATCAGCGTTCTCGATCGCCCGATAGGGGGCGTATTTCGCCGTGATCGGAAAGTAGAACTTCCGGTCTTCCAGCATCTCGGCCCAGATACCGCCGTAGATACAGCGGCCCATGTGCTCGATGAACTGGCCATAGATGAACGGATTGATCGGAGCGCCGGTTTTGGCGGCGTCCACCTTGACCTCGAGGGGAGCAGCTTGAAGCGCGGTCAGGGGAAGCAGCGACATTGCTGCCAACAGGGACAGTTTGAGGGATTTCATGGGGTAAAGAAACTCGGAACGATGCGCCCCGAGCAGGAATCAGCGGTAGCGAATACGCCTCCTCCGCAATCGCCAGTCGCTTCGGCAGCGAAGCCATGTGACCGTCAAGGATTCGGCGGGAAATCTGCCGCGCGCGGCGTGGGTTGCCCACGGAACACACGGAAAACACAGAAAGCCATGCCCCGGGATTCAGGCGTTGAACGGAAGGCGCGCTTCGGCTGTTCTGTCCCGCGGGCCGAATTTCCACTTACCCCACTCCCATGATCGCCCTCATCGTCCTGGTCGGACTCTTTGTGCTGGTCGTCGTCCTCGCCAAGCTCTTCGGCTCGGGCGGCCCGGGAACCCGCTCTTCCCAAGGTAGTCCCGGAGATTCCGGTTACATCCCCATGGATCCCAACGGCGGCCACTCCGCGCATCACCACACGCCCGATTGCAGCCATGGTGATGCCGGTGGCGGAGATGCGGGCGGAGGTTCCGATGGCGGCGGCGGAGATGGTGGCGGCGGCGGGGGATCAGACTGAGCCTCGATGACCCGGGCCGCATTAATGCTACGATGGAACCCATCGTCCGCCCTGTGAAAGTGCTCTGCTGCATGGCTGCCTGCGTGCTTGGCGGACAATTGTGGGCCGCGCCCGAGCCCAAGGTGGAGATGTCGGTCCAGCTGCCGCCATTCATCATCGAGCAAGCGGCTGGACCGAAGTGGCGCTACACCCGGATTCCGCGATTCGAAATTCTGTCCCGCTGCAACGACCTGACGACGGAGCAACTCGCCCTCGCCTTCCACCGCGCCAACCAGTTCCTGGGCCTGGTGCTGCCTGAACATTTCCAGATCAAGCTCGACGTGCCGCAAGCGCTGATCTTCTACGACGAAAAGCTCTGGCCCATCGCAGAGCAGCAGGCTGTCGCAGCCATGTTGAAGGCTCATCCGCCTGCACGCGCTGACGGCCTGCCGCCCTCCGGCGCTCTTCCTCGCGTCCGGCTCGAACCGATCACCGGTGCGAAATGGCTTGGCCCGGAACCGACAGCGCAGACGACCGCCCCGGACAGCTTCTTCAGCAACCTGATGCTGTCCGACGCCGACTCCATCACGACCTTCGCCTTGGTCTCGGCTTCCACCCTCGATCCGCAGCGGAGCTACCTGACGCCGGCCTACGTGGCCAATCTGCTGGAACAACGCACTCCCGCTCTGCCCGACTGGTTCACCACCGGTTTCCTGCGGCTCTACGAGAGGATGGAATTTCAGGACAACACCGTGACCGTTCGCCCCATCCGTTGGTTTTTTCAGAACGAGAAACCCTCCGGCACCAAGATCGTCGCCCCTGAGCCGGACCTGATTCCGCCCGCGGTGTTTTTCGCCGGAAAGCAGTCGCCCGACTACGACGCCGTTACTTGGCTCGCCCAAAGCGAGCTGTTCGCGAGCTGGGGACTTGATCCTGCGCAGGACCGTGCGAAGGCATTCTGGAAATTCGTGGAGCGAACCGCGACCGAGCCGGTCACTGAATCCGCGTTTGCGGAATGCTTCGGCCTTGATTGGGCCCGGGCCTGGGACCGGCTCGCCGCCCACGCCACCCACCATCCGGGACTGCGCTGGACCCTGCCCGCAGCCTTCGCTCGTCCGCCCGCCGACCCGGTGGAAGACGCCACGCCCCGGCAAATCGCCCGCCTCAAGGGTGAATGGGAACGCCTCGAAGCGCATTACGTGCGGAAGAACCAGCCCGATCTCGAAGAGCACTACGTGACGCTCGCCCGCCGCACCCTGCGCAAGCCCTACGACCGCGGTGATCGCGACCCACGCCTGCTCGCCTCGCTCGGCCTGCTGGAACTTGACGCCGGCAACAAGGCGGAGGCCATTCCGCTGCTGGAGCAAGCCGTGCAAGCCGGCGTTATCCGTCCCCGCGCCTACTATGAAATCGCCCGCCTGCGTTACGACGCCCTCGTGGGCCGCTCCACCCGCAACGACGGCAAATTTACAGCCGAGCAAGTGGCGCCCGTGGTGGAGCCTCTGCTCGCCGGCATGAAGCAATCACCCCCGCTCGCCGCCGCCTACGAATTGCTCGCCCATATAACCACCCAAAGCGTTGCTCCGCCGTCCGAAGAGGTGGTTACCTCCTTGGCCGAAGGCGCACGTCTCTTCCCGCAGAAAAGCGACCGCCTGCTCAAACCGGCCATGCAGGCCAGACTACTTCAGTTTTGAGAAATCGACCGGAGTCAGGAAAATCGAAGACGGCGGGCTGACGAGGATCGGGCCGGGGGCTTCTGATTCGGTGCGGACTTTGACCCAGTCGGGGTCCTGTCGGAAAGAATTGAAGGAGGCTTTGGCAGCGTCCACGGACTTGTGGGCGAGGAGGTAGATCAGCGTTTTGCCGGCGCCCTTGTTTTCGTCGGTCGGATGGAAATACGGGAGGTTGGTCATGCCGTGTTTCTCGAAGAGCTTGAGCGTGTGGTTTCGGAAACGAGCGTCGAGGGCGGCGAGCTTGCCGTCGTTGCAGACGTAGGTGCGGAGCTCGAAGACGCGCGAGCCGGCGGAAGCGCTGGCGGGCCAGCCGGGCGAATAGTCGGTGGTGGCCAGATACACCGAGTCCACCTTGCTCACGATCTTGCCGGCGGCCTCGGAAGCATCGCGGACGGCGTGCCAGGCAGGGTCGTCCACGAAGGCTTTCCATGAGGCCTTGGCGGCATCGCGGCTCTGGTGGCGGAGGATGTAGTAGAGTTTGTCCTGGTCCTTTTCCTCCACGGGCAGCCCATAGATGATGTTCTCCATGCCGTGCTTCTCGAAGAGGGCGCAGGTGTGCTCGCGGAAGCGCTTGAGCAGGTCGGGCATTTTACCCGGGTGCGTGTAATAGATGCGCAGCTCATAGACGGGAGCCGGAGCGGCGGTGTCGGCGGCGACGCCGGGCGATACGAGGCAGGAGAGAACACCAAGGAGCAAAGCAGCGAAGCGTTTCATGGGGGTATTGGTCACCACGAAACACACGAAATACACGAAAGGCAAAGGTGGGATTGGTCTAACCACAGAGTGCCAATCCAAGGCAGGATGCCCAGGGAACACACGGAATGCACGTAAACCGAACCAGCCTTCCGTGTATTCCGTGTGTTCCGTGGGCCAAACATCCGGGGTGCGGGAGCCACGGCTTCATTAGCATAGGCTTCGCCTGTTTTGTGGTGCCCTCGGGTCAGGGTTGCGTCGCGGTCTCGATCACCGCGTGGAAGGCGGGCTTGGGCTGGCCGGCGCGGTCAAAGAGCAGCGGGTGGTTGGTGCGGCCGCGCACGGGCCAGTTGTTCAGCCAGGAGTCGCCGTCGGTCACGCCCCAGAAGGTCACGCGCTCGATCACATCGTCGTTTTTGAGGAAGAGCGCGAAGATGTCGGCGTAGCGCTTGGCCAGCTTCTCCTGGATCTCGGGAGGGAGACCGGCGGTGTAGGGATCGTTCTCGGGCGTGCGCTGCTCGCGCATGGAGATCTCGGCACCGTTGACACGGCGCGGCAGCACCTCGACGTCGAGCTCGGTGAAGTGGACCTTCACGCCGGCGTCGCGCAGGGCGACGATGCTCGCCTCGATCTCGGCGATCGTCGGTGTCTCCAGGCGCCAGTGCGCCTGCGAGCCGACGGCGTCGATTCGGAGCCCCCGGGCGCGCAGGTCGTGCACGAGCTGCACGACAGATTTGAGCCGGCCGGGCGTCTCCATGTTGTAGTCGTTGTAGAGGAGCTGGATGTTTTTCGGCAGTTCCTCGGTGGCGATCTTGAAGGCCTCGATGACCCAGTCGTCGCCGAGAATGCGGCTGAAGGAAGTCTTGCGGACCGAGCCATCCTCAATGATGGCCTCGTTGACCACGTCCCAGGCATCGGTGCTGGGGCCGTAGAGCTTGGCCACGCGCTGCACGCGCTCGCGCATACGCTTGAGCAGGGCGTCCCGCGACAGGGGCTGGCCCTCGGAGTCCTCGTAGACCCACTTCGGCGTCTGCGAATGCCAGAACAGCGTGTGCCCGACCATGTGCATGCCGTGGGCCTTGCCGTAGCCGAAGAAAGCCCCGGCCTCGGCGTCGTTGTATTCGCCCGGCTGGGGGTTGTAGGGGCCCCATTTCATGAGGTTGGTGGAGACAAGGGAGTTGAAATGTTTCTCAACCAGCGGGCGCAACGGGTGGCCGGGCTGCAGGGCGACGTTGGAGCCGACCGCGCCGCCGATGAGGAATTTGCCGGCGAAGACGTCCTTGAGCGCGGGCAGGTCATCCCCGGCGCGAAGTCCGGCGGTGGCAAAGGCACAGAGGGCAAGCAGGGACAGCAGAGGTTTCATGGTCAGATTCGCGCGAACGAAAACACGGTGCCGCAGGAAACAAACGGCCTGCCGTGCGAACAAGAGACTGGAGTGGACGCGTTGCCCCCGACCGAAGGGCGGCAAAGAAAAAGGCGCTCCGGGTGGGAGCGCCTGAAGTAAGCTGGATCGCCACGGCGCGATGCGCCTCGCGATGACCATCAAGGCAGGTCGGTCGAGCCCATCAGGTAACGGTCGCACTCGCGGGCGGCGCCGCGACCTTCGTTGATGGCCCAGACGACGAGTGACTGGCCGCGGCGGCAGTCGCCGGCGGCGAAGACGCCCTTCACGCTGGTGGTGTATTTCTCGTGCTCGGCCTTGATGTTGGAGCGCGGGTCGGTCTCGACGCCGATGTCCTTCACGAGGGCCTGCTCGGGCCCGAGGAAGCCCATGGCGAGCAGCACGAGCTGCGCGGGGCGGGTTTTCTCGGTGCCGGGGATCTCCTGCGGCACGAACTGACCCTTGTCGTTCTTGCCCCACTTGATCTCGACGGTGACGAGCTCCTTCACGTTGCCGTTGGCGTCGCCGACGAACTTCTTGACCGTGGTGAGATAGACGCGCGGGTCGGCGCCGAACTTCGCGGCGGCCTCCTCCTGGCCGTAGTCCATCTTGTAGGTCTTGGGCCACTCGGGCCAGGGATTGTCGGCCGCGCGCTCGGTCGGCGGCTTGGGGAGAATCTCGATCTGCACGAGGCTCTTGCAGCCGTGGCGGAGGGAAGTGCCCACGCAATCGGTGCCGGTGTCGCCGCCGCCGATGACGACGACGTCCTTGCCCTCGGCGTTGATCGGCGCCTTGCCGTTCGCGAGCACGGCCTTGGTGTTGGCGGTGAGGAACTCCATCGCGAAGTGCACGCCCTTGAGGCTGCGGCCCTCGATGGGCAGGTCGCGCGGCTGGGTGGCGCCGGTGCAGATGACGGTGGCGTCGTATTCCTTGAGGAAGATGGCCGGATCGACGTTGTCGTTGTCACCCGTGCCGACGCTGGCGTTGCACACGAACTTGATGCCCTCCTGCTCCATGAGCTTGATGCGTCGGAGGACGACCTCCTGCTTGTCGAGCTTCATGTTGGGGATGCCATACATGAGCAGGCCGCCCGGACGGTCGGCGCGCTCGAAGACGGTGACGGTGTGACCGGCGCGGTTGAGCTGCGCGGCGGCGGAGAGACCGGCGGGGCCGGAACCGATGACAGCGACCTTCTTACCGGTGCGGACCGCGGGGGCCTCGGGGATGACCCAGCCCTCCTCCCAACCCTTGTCGATGATGGAGGCCTCGATGTTCTTGATCGTGACCGGCGGGTTGTTGATGCCGAGCACGCAGGAGCCCTCGCAGGGCGCGGGGCAGACGCGGCCGGTGAACTCCGGGAAGTTGTTCGTCTTGTGCAGGCGGTGCAGCGCCTCGTGCCAGAGACCGCGGTAGACGAGGTCGTTCCACTCAGGGATGAGGTTGTTGATCGGGCAGCCGGATGCCATGCCGCTGATCAGCTTGCCCGTGTGGCAGAACGGGACGCCGCAATCCATGCAGCGCGCGCCCTGCGTGCGGAGCTTCTTCTCCTCCATGTGGTGGTGGAACTCCTTCCAATCCTTGACGCGCTCGGTCGGGGTGCGGTCGGTCGGAAGCTCGCGGAGGTATTCGATGAAGCCGGTTGGTTTGCCCATGGGAGGAAAGTTGAAGTAGGAAGTTTAAGTTTAAGAATTAAACTTCGGACTGGGAATGAGTTCGAGGTGGGTGGCGAAGGATTGAGCTTAAACTTAAACTTTCAGCTTAAACTGTTGGCGGTTAATTGCCGCCGACACGGGAGGTGTCGCGGGCGTTTTCCTCGAAGGCGGACATGATGGCCTCGTCGCCGGTGAGGCCCTGGGCCTGGGCGCGCTCTATGCAGGCGAGCATGCGCTTGTAGTCCTTGGGCATGACCTTGACGAACTTCGGCACGAACTTGTCCCACGCGGCGAGGACGGCCTTGGCCTTCTCGCTCTTCGTGTAGTCGAGGTGCTTCTGGATCATCGCCTTCACGGCGGCGATCTCCTTGCCGTCCTCGAGTTTCTCGATGCCGACCATCTGGGTGTTCACGCGGCCGGCGAAATCGCCGGCCTCGTCGAGCACGTAGGCGATGCCGCCCGACATGCCGGCGCCGAAGTTGCGGCCGGCGCGGCCGAGCACGACGACGTTGCCGCCGGTCATGTATTCGCAGGCGTTGTCGCCCACGCCCTCAACCACGACGGTGACGCCGGAGTTGCGGACCGCGAAGCGCTCGCCCGCGAGACCGCGGATGTAGGCCTCGCCGGCGCTGGCGCCGTAGAAGGCCACGTTGCCAATGATCATGTTCTCCTCGGCCTTGAACGGAGCCTTGGCATCCGGGAAGACGATGAGCTTGCCGCCCGACAGGCCCTTGCCGAAGTAGTCGTTGGCGTCGCCCTCGATGGAGAGGGTGACACCGCGGGTGACGAAGGCGCCGAAGCTCTGGCCGGCGGAGCCCTTGAACTTGAAGCGCACGGTGTCCTCAGGGAGGCCCTTGGCGCCGTGCTTGCGGGTGATCTCGCTGGAGGTGATCGTGCCGGTCACGCGGTTGACGTTGCGGATCGGGAGCTCGGCCACGACCTTCTCGCCCTGCTCGATCGCGGGCTTCGCGAGTGCAACGAGCGTGGTCATGTCGAGCGAGCGGTCGATGCCGTGGTCCTGCTTCTGCGAGCAGAAGCGGCCGACCTCGGGGCCGACGTCGGGCTGGTAGAGGATATTGGAAAAATCCAGACCCTTGGCCTTCCAGTGGTCCACGGCCTTCTTCGCCTCGAGGCGGTCGGTGCGGCCGATCATCTCCTCGATGGTGCGGAAGCCGAGCGAGGCCATGAGCTCGCGGATGTCCTCGGCGATGAACTTCATGAAGTTCACCACGTGCTCGGGCTTGCCCGCGAACTTGGCGCGGAGCTGCGGATCCTGCGTGGCGACGCCGGCCGGGCAGGTGTTGAGGTGGCACACGCGCATCATGATGCAGCCCGTGGCGACGAGCGGCGCGGTGGCGAAACCGAACTCCTCGGCGCCGAGCAGCGCGGCGATGACGACGTCGCGACCGGTCTTGAGCTGGCCGTCGGTCTCCACCGCGATGCGGGAGCGGAGGTTGTTGAGCACGAGGGTCTGGTGGGTCTCGGCGAGGCCGAGTTCCCACGGGAGGCCCGCGTGGTGCAGCGAGGTCATCGGCGACGCGCCGGTGCCGCCGTCATAGCCGGAGATGAGCACGACATCGGCGTGCGCCTTGGCGACGCCCGCGGCGACGGTGCCGACACCCACCTCGGACACGAGCTTCACGGAGATGCGCGCGTGGTGGTTGCCGTTCTTGAGGTCGTGGATGAGCTCGGCAAGATCCTCGATAGAATAGATGTCGTGGTGCGGCGGGGGCGAGATGAGGCCCACGCCGGCGGTGGTGCCGCGGGTCTTCGCGACCCAGGGATAGACCTTGGTGCCGGGCAGCTGGCCGCCCTCGCCGGGCTTGGCACCCTGGGCCATCTTGATCTGGATTTCGCGCGCATTGACGAGGTATTCGCTCGTCACGCCGAAGCGGCCGGAGGCGACTTGCTTGATGGCGGAGTTCTTGGAATCACCCAGCTCGTTGGTCCAGGTGAAGCGCGCGGGATCCTCGCCGCCCTCGCCGGTGTTGGACTTGCCGCCAATGCGGTTCATCGCGATGGCGAGCGTCTCGTGGGCCTCGCTCGAGATGGAGCCGTAGGACATGGCGCCCGTCTTGAAGCGCTTCATGATGCTCTCGATCGGCTCGACCTCCTCCAGCGGGATGGCAGGGCCGGCCTTGAACTCGAGCAGCGAGCGCAGCGTGCACAGGCGGCCGCTCTGCTCGTTCACCAGCTTGGCGTAGCTCTGGTAGGCGGACTTGTTGTTCGTGCGGACGGCCTTCTGGAGGGCGTGCACGGACTCGGGCGTGAAGAGGTGGGCTTCGCCGCTGGCGCGCCACTGGTAGAGACCGCCGACGGGCAGCACATGGCCGTTGACCTGGCGGTCCGGGTAGGCCGCGCGGTGACGGAGGAGGATTTCCTGCGCGATGACGTCGAGGCCGATGCCGCCGACGCGCGAGGGTGTCCAGGTGAAGTAGTGGTCCACGACATCCTGGCGGAGGCCGAGGGCCTCGAACACCTGGGCGCCGCGGTAGGACTGGATCGCGGAGATGCCCATCTTGGACATGACCTTGATGACGCCCTTGGAGGCGGCCTTCACGTAGTTGGCGCAGGCCTTCTTGTGGTCGATGCCCGTGAGCATGCCCTCGCGGATCATGTCGTCGATGGTCTCGAACGCCACGTAGGGGTTGATGGCGGTGCAGCCGTAGCCGATGAGCAGCGAGAAGTGGTGCACCTCGCGGGCGTCACCGGTCTCAACGACGAGCGACACGCGCGTGCGCAGGCCCTCGCGGATGAGGTAGTGGTGCAGGCCGGCGACGGCGAGCAGCGACGGGATCGGCGCGAAGTCCTTGGTGACGCCGCGGTCGGAGAGGATGAGCACGTTGACCTCGTCCTCCTCGATCATGCGGCGGGCCATGACGGAGAGCTCCTCCATGGACTTGGCGAGACCCTTTTCGCCGCGCGCGACGCGGAAGAGGATGGGCAGCACGCCGGTCTTGAGGCCGGGCAAATTGGTGCGGCGGATCTTGGCGAACTCCTCGTTGGTGAGGACGGGCCACTTCAGCTCGACGCGGCGGGCGGCCGTGGGCTGCGGGTTGAGCAGGTTGCCCTCGGAACCGAGGCGCGACTCGGCGGAGGTCACGATCTCCTCGCGGATCGAGTCGATCGGCGGGTTGGTGACCTGGGCGAAGAGCTGCTTGAAATAATCGTAGAGCAGGCGCGGCTTGTTGGAGAGCACCGCGAGGGCGGCGTCGTTGCCCATCGAGCCGATGGCCTCAACGCCATCCTTGGCCATGGGGGCGATGATCACGCGCTCATCCTCAAAGGTGTAGCCGAAGGCGATCTGACGCTGGAGCAGTGTCTCGTGGTCGGGCACCTCGACGGTCGGGGCCGGGGGCAGGTCGCTGAGGTGGACCAGGTGCTCCTTGATCCACTCGCCGTAGGGCTGGGCGGAGCAGATGGCGCGCTTGATCTCCTCGTCCTCGATGATGCGGCCCTGCTCGGTGTCCACGAGGAACATGCGGCCGGGCTGCAGGCGGCCCTTCTGCACGATGTCCTCGGGCGGGAACTCCAGCACGCCGGCCTCGGAGGCCATGATGACGATGCCGTCCTTGGTGACGTAGTAGCGGGAGGGGCGCAGGCCGTTGCGGTCGAGGATGGCGCCGATCTGGCGGCCGTCGGTGAAACCCATCGAGGCGGGACCGTCCCACGGCTCCATCAGGCAGGAGTGATACTGGTAGAACGCGCGGCGCTCCGGATCCATGGACTCGTGGTTGGACCACGGCTCGGGGATCATCATCATCATCGCGTGGGCCAGCGGACGGCCGGCGAGCACGAGGAGCTCGAGGGTGTTGTCGAACATCGACGAGTCGGAACCGTTGGGGTTCACGATCGGAAGGATCTTCTTGATGTCGTCGCCGAAGAGCGGGCTCTCGAACAGGGCCTGACGGGCGTGCATCCAGTTGATGTTGCCGCGGAGGGTGTTGATCTCGCCGTTGTGCGCGAGGTAGCGGTAGGGGTGCGCGCGCTCCCAGCTCGGGAAGGTGTTGGTCGAGAAACGCGAGTGGACCAGCGCCAGCGCCGACTCCATCGCCGGGTGCTTCAGGTCGGGGAAATAGTTGTCCACCTGGTCGGTGGTGAGCATGCCCTTGTAAACCAAGGTGCGGGCGGACAGGGAGGCCACATACCAGGCCTCGGCACCGGCCAGCGTGGAGGTGCGGATGTCGCTGTAGGCGCGCTTGCGGATGACGTAGAGCTTCCGCTCGAAGCCCAGTTCGTCGAGGCCCTCGGGGCGCTCGATGAAGGCCTGGCGCATGAACGGCTCGGAGGACTTCGCGGTGTCGCCGAGCGAGGCGTTCTTGGTCGGCACGGTCCGCCAGCCGAGGAACTTGCAGCCCTCGGACTGCACGACCTGCTCAAAACGCTCCTCGACCTTGCGGCGGACGGTGGCGTTGCGCGGCAGGTAGATCAGGCCGACGCCGTAGTTGCCGGCCTCGGGGAGGGTGAAACGCAGGGTCTTGCCGATGTCGGCGAAAAACTTGTGGGGGACCTGGATGAGGATGCCGGCGCCGTCGCCGGTGTTGATCTCGGCGCCGCTCGCACCGCGGTGGTCCAGGTTGCGCAGGATCTGGAGGCCGTCGGCCACGATCTTGTGCGACTTGCGGCCTTTCATGTCCACGATGAAGCCGACGCCGCAGGCATCGTGTTCAAACCAAGGATCGTAAAGGCCCTGCTTGCCGGGCCGGCCGGTGGGAACGGTGGTGGTGGACATGGAAGAGGAAGATTGGCCGGACATCGTGATGGTGAAAGGCGACGAAACGGCCCCCGCGCGGCGGAGGCAAGGCAAGAGGTGGGTTGTGACTAAGTCTGGACGGAGGCGGCCGACGCGGGTTGGGCGCCGAACTCCTCGAAACGGTAAACCGGCTCGGGCATGTCGGCGACGGGGGGCACCGGCACGACCTTCCAGAATTTCGCGGACTCGGCCGGCCAGTTGGCGGCGAGGAAGGCCGCATGCGGGCTGCCGGTCAGCTCGGCGTGGAGCGAGACGAGGCGGCGGAGGGCGGTGCTTTCCGCGGCGTCCTCGAGGCGCACCGGACGGATGAGGGCGGGATTGTAGCGGTCGGAGAACGTGCCCTGGTCGTCGTAGACGAAGGCCAGGCCGCCGGACATGCCGGCGCCGAAATTGAGACCGACCTCGCCGAGCACGACGACCGTGCCGCGGGTCATGTATTCGCAGCCGTGGTCCCCCACCCCCTCGACCACCGCGGTGGCGCCGGAGTTGCGCACCGCGAAGCGTTCGCCCGCGCGGCCAGCCGCGAAGAGCGAACCACCGGTGGCGCCGTAGAGGCACGTGTTGCCGACAATGGAGTTGTCGCGCCAAATGAACTTCTCGACGGGCTTGGGGTGGACGATGATCTCGCCGCCCGCCATGCCCTTGCCGACGTAGTCGTTGGCCTCGCCGATGAGGCGGAGCCGCACGCCCTGCACGAGGAACGCGCCAAAACTCTGGCCGGAGCTGCCGGTGAACTGGAGGTCCACGGTGCCGGGGGGCAACGCATTGTTGCCGCGGGCGTAGGCAATCTGGCCGGAGAGGTAGGTGCCGACGTCGCGGTTGGCGTTCTCGACCTTGTAGCGGCCGGTGAGCTTGGCCGCGTGGCCGGTGATGATGTCGCGGGCCTCGATGACGATGGCCTCGTCGAGCGTGCCCTCGTTGCCGAAACGGGCGTTGCGCTCGCGCGTGTGGTAGCGCTCCGACTGGCCGCTCGGGTCGGGATCGTGGAGCACGCCGGAAAGGTTGATCAGGCGCGTCTTCGGGTTGGCCGGATCGTCGATCTGCTCGAGCAGATCCACGCGGCCGATGACCTCGTTGAGCGTCTTCGCCCCGAGGCGCGCGAGGTAGCGGCGCACCTCCTCGGCGACGGCGTTGAAGTAATTGATGACGTTCTCGGGCTTGCCGCGGAACTTCGCGCGCAGGTCCTCCCGCTGCGTGGCGACGCCGACCGGGCAGGTGTTCTGGTGGCAGACCCGGAACATCGCGCAACCCGCCGCGATGAGCGCCGAGGTGCCGAAGTTGAACTCCTCCGCGCCGAGCAGCGCGGCGACCACGATGTCGCGGCCGGTCTTCATGCCGCCGTCGGTGCGGAGCACGACGCGGCTGCGGAGGCCGTTCATCATGAGCACCTGGTGCGCCTCGGCGACGCCGAGGACCCAGTCGGAGCCGGCGTTCTTGATCGAGCCGAGCGGCGAAGCGCCCGTGCCGCCCTCGTGGCCGGAGACCAGGATGACGTCGGCGTAGGCCTTGGCCACGCCGGCGGCGACGGTGCCGACGCCGGATGACGCGACGAGCTTCACGCAGACCTTGGCGCGCGGGTTGACCTCCTTGAGGTCGAAGATGAGCTGCGCGAGATCCTCGATGGAATAGATGTCGTGGTGCGGCGGCGGCGAAATGAGCATGACCCCCGGAACGGAGTAACGGAGGCGCGCGATCAACGGCGTGACCTTGGCGCCGGGCAGCTGGCCGCCCTCTCCCGGCTTGGCGCCCTGCGCCATCTTGATCTCGATCTCGCGGGCGTTGGACAGGTATTCCGCCGTCACGCCGAAGCGGCCGGAGGCGACCTGCTTGATGGCGGAGTTGGCGCTGTCGCCGTTTTCGCGGACCACGAAACGCTTCGGGTCCTCGCCGCCCTCGCCGGAATTGGACTTGCCGCCAATGCGGTTCATCGCGATGGCCAGCGCCTCGTGCGCCTCGGGCGAGAGCGCACCGAGCGACATGCCGGCCGTGGTGAAACGCTTGCGGATGTCCTCGATCGGCTCGACCTCGTCGAGCGCGACCGGCTGCTCGGCAAACTTGATCTTGAGCAGGTCCTTGAGGGTGACGGGCGCGTGTTCGTCGGCGGTCGTCGCGAAGGTCTTGTAGGCCTCGGCGTCGGGGTTGCGCACGAACTTGTGCATGCCCGCGACAACCTTGGGATTCCAGCCGTGGAACTCGCCCTCGCCGCGCTTGTTCACGCGGTAATAGCCCTCGTTGTGCATCGCCGGCGCGGTGGCCTGGCCGACCTGGTCGGGATCGGCCGGATCGAGCTTCGGGAATCCGCGCTCGTGTCGCGCGATGGTTTCCTCGGCGATCTGGCGGTAGCCGATGCCGCCCATGGGCGAAGGGGTTCCCTTGAAGCAGTCCTCAATGACCTTGTTGCCGATGCCGAGCGCTTCGAACATGTGGGCGCCACGGTAGCTCAGCAGCGTGCTGATGCCCATCTTGGCCATGACCTTCAGGAGGCCGGCATCGATGGCAGACTTGTAGTTCTGCTCCGCCTGCGCGGGCGTGACCGGCACGGAGGTCTTACCCGAGGCCGCGAGGTCGCGGACGGTCGCGAGTGCGAGCCACGGGTTCACCGCGGCGGCGCCGTTGCCGATGAGGCAGGCGATGTGGTGGACGTCGCGCGCCTCGCCGGTCTCAGCCACGAGGTCGCAACGCAGGCGCAGACCCGCGTTGACGAGCTTCGTCTGCACCGCGCCCATCGCGAGCAGCATGGGAATGGCGACCTGGCCGCGGCCGACGCCGCGGTCGGAAAGGATGATCACGCGCGAGCCGTGGGTCTGCACGACGCTGAGCGCACGCTTGGCGAGGTCCGCGAGGGCATTCTCCAGCGCATCGGATCCGGTCGCCGGATCGAACAGCACGCTGAAGCGCGCCACGCGGCCACGAAGGAAACTGATTTCCGACAGCGCCGTCAGCTCGTGGTCGAGCAGCACGGGCGTGTCGAGCGTCACCAAGCCGTCGAAGTCGGGCTGGTTCTCGAACAGGTTCAGGCGGCCGCCGATGCCGGACTGGATCGACATCACGGATTTCTCGCGGATCGAGTCGATCGGCGGATTCGTGACCTGCGCGAAGAGCTGCTTGAAATACTGGTAGAGCAGGCGCGGCCGGCGGGAGAGCACGGCCAGCGGCGTGTCGTCGCCCATCGAGCCAACGGGTTCTTGTCCTTCCGCCAGCGGCGCGAAGATGAGTTCGAGCTCGTCGAGGTCGTAACCGAAGGCGAGCTGCTGGTCGAGGGCGGCCGGCGCAGGCGTGAACGGCACGGCCGACTCGGCGACCTTCTTCGTGTAGGTCTCGGCGAACTTGTGGAGGTTGACGAGGTGCTTGTCGCACCACTCGCCGTAGTTGAAATGCGCCTCGGCCACGACCGCGGCCTTGATCTCGGCGTCCTTGAGCAGCTTGTTGGCCTTGAGGTCCACCGCGATCATGCGGCCCGGCCCGAGGCGGCCGGACTCCACGACCTTGCCCGGCAGGTCGGCGACGACGCCGGCCTCGGAGGCGAGGACGAAGTAGCCGTCGTCATAAACCTTGTAGCGCGCGGGGCGCAGGCCGTTGCGGTCGAGCGAGGCGGCCACGAAACGGCCATCGGTGAACACGAGCGCGGCCGGGCCGTCCCAGGGCTCCATCAGGTGCGAATGGTAGCGGTAGAAATTGCGCAGCTCGGGCGGCAGGGCCTTGTCCTTCTCCCACGCCATCGGGACCGTCATCATCATGGCGTGGAGCGGTGAGCGGCCGCCGAGGATCAGCGTCTGCAGGACGTTGTCGAGGCTGGCCGAGTCGGACATGCCCGGCTGCACGATCGGGTGCAGGTCGGCGAAGCGCGCGCCCCAGACGCCGCCGGCCATCGAGCGCTCACGTGCGTCCATGCGCACGCGGTTGCCGCGGATGGTGTTGATCTCGCCGTTGTGCGCGAGGGCGCGGAACGGCTGCGCGAGGTGCCAGGTCGGGAAGGTGTTGGTCGAGTAGCGCTGGTGGAACAGCGCGAAGGCCGTGCGGTAGTCCTTACGGCGCAGGTCCGGGTAGAACTTGCGCACCTGCGGGGCGTTGAGCAGGCCCTTGTAAACGATGGTGCGGCAGGAGAAACTGCACACGTAGAAGCCGTCGATGCGCGCCGCGAGGCAGCGACGCTCGGCAACCATGTGAGCGAGGAACAGTTTCCGCTCAAATTCCTCCTCGGTGAGCTCCTCGAGCCGAGCGACGAGGGCCTGCGCGATGACCGGCACGGACTCGGCGGCCTTGCGGCCCAAAATGGAAATGTCCACCGGCACCTCGCGCCAGCCGAGGAAGGCGAGGCCCTCCTCCTTCACGGCCTCAATGACGATCTTGCGCGCGTGGGCCTGGGCGAGGTCGTTGCCGCGCGGCAGGAAGATCATGCCGACGCCCAGCTCGTTGTCGGCCGGGGCGGTCTTCTTCTGCGTCTCGAAATGCTCGCGGAAAATCTCGTAGGGCAACTGCGTGAGGACGCCGGCGCCGTCGCCGGTGATGGCATCGGCATCGATGGCGCCGCGGTGGGCCAGGGCCTTAAGCGCACCGAGGGCACGGGCCAGCACGTCGTGGCTGCGTTCTCCGGTAATGCGGGCGACAAAGCCGACGCCGCAGGCGTCGTGTTCAAACTCGGGATTATAGAGCGGAGATGGCCGGATTTTGCTCACTAAGGTTGTTGGTCGGAGGTTAATCAACGCGCACCGCCGCCGGCTCTGGCAATAGCGTTTTTTGCCGGACGACAGTGCGGCTTAAACAGGTGCGCGCGGCAGAGCGGAGCACAGATTTGGAACATCGTGGTGAAGCCTGTCATAAGCGTGTTTCAGGCCAGCCGCGGAAGGAATTCAGGTCGGGCTGGCAGGAGCGGACCAGGTCATGGCCTTTACACAAACTGGTCGTGATCGCGAATGGTTCGGCGCGGCGATCATGACGATCGGCGTTCGACTCAAAATTTTGTTTGCTACGTCCGATTCTTTGGGGTCTGGTTGCCGCCCTTCGGTCGAAATCGGGACGTAGCTTAGCCTGGTAGAGCGCTTGCTTCGGGAGCAAGAGGTCGAGAGTTCGAATCTCTCCGTCCCGACCATTTTGGATCCGGTTCGCGAGTGCTTTGCGAACTAACTAGGCGGAGAGGAACGGGTTGAAGCGTCTTTCATTGGCCGCGGTCGTCAGTGGTCCGTGACCCGGCGCGATGACCGTATCGTCCGGCAAGAGGTCCATGATGCGGCGCGAGTGCTTAAGCTGGCGCTGGCAGCAGAAGTAGCCACCGCCTAGCGAGCCGGCAAAGATCAGGTCGCCGGAAATCAGCACCGCCGGGGCCTGGGGCCGAGCGGAGGATTTAATGAGGTAGCAGTTGTGTTCATCCGCGTGGCCGGGGGTGCTGAAGGCCGTGATGACGAGTCCGGCGTATTCGACCGTCTGCCCCTCGCCCAGCCCGCGACATTGCGGCCAGCGCCCGCTGGGCGGACCGTGAAACAAGCCAAGTTCGGATTCCCGCAGCACCACGTCCAAGCCGCCGACGTGCTCGGCTTCGTAATGCGTGACGAAGACCGCTTCGAGCCGTTGGATGTGCTCCGGCCAAGCCCGGTGCAACTCGGCGTGGCTGGCGCCGGTGTCGAACAGCAGCGCGCTGTCGCCGCCACTGGACAGGAGGTAGGCGTTGGCCACGCCCACGCCGAAGGGCATGCGCAGCGGGTGCAGGGCAAAGGGCAGGCCCGCGGGCTCGGGCAGCGGATATCGTCCCTGGGCAAGCGCAGTGAGACCGACTTCGTTGAGATTCAGCACCGAAGCGAGCCGCGACAGTTCGGCCAAGGTGAGGTCCGGGCGGTAATCGAAAGCGTCCTTGAGCCGGCCGGGGTCGAGGTTGGCCGCGGCAGCCAGGCTCTCCAGCGAGAGCGGCACGTTGCGGGCGGCCTTCTCCAACACGTCGCCCAGCTCGTCTTCGAGGGCTGGCTGGGCGGTGAGCGGCGGCATGCCGGGCAAGATAGGGAAAATCGCCTTTCATTCCAGCGGCGAATATCCCACGTTTCGCGCATGGACGCTGTTCAACAGGAAGTCACCGACATCTTCATCCGCACCAAGGCGCTGCTGCAGGGCCATTTTGTGCTGCGCTCGGGTCTGCACAGCGGACACTTCTTCCAGTGCGCCCAGGTGTGCCAGGACATGCCCGCCGTCGAGCGGCTTGGCACGCTGCTGAAGCAGAAGCTCGGCGGTCTCGCCTACGACACGGTGCTGGCCCCCGCCATGGGCGGACTCGTGATCGGCCAGGAAGTGGCGCGCCAATCGAAGAGCCGGTTCATTTTCGCCGAGAAGGAAAACAACGTGCTCGTGCTGCGCCGCGGGTTCACCTTCAAGCCGGGCGAGAAGGTGCTCGTCGTTGAGGACGTGATCACCCGCGGCGGTCGCGTGCAGGAGTGCCTCGACATCGTGCAGAAGATGGGTGGCACGACCGTGGCCGTGGCCGTGCTCGTGGACCGCAGCGCGGGCAACGCGAAGTTCAACGTGCCGACCTATTCCCTGCTCGAGATGAGCTACCCCACCTACCCGGCCGACCAGGTGCCGCCGGAAATCGCCAAGATCCCGGCGACCAAGCCGGGCAGCTGAGGGCCCAGGCGTGGCCATGACGGTGCGCGCCATCCTCTCGCCCCAATATACAAAAAGGCGCACCGGACGGTGCGCCTTTTCAATTTCTGGCGGACAGTGGAAGTCAGCGTGTGCTGTTGTTGAACGGCACGTAACGGAAACTGCCGCGGTAGTAGATGAACGCTAGGTTACGGCCCGGACGCAGGAGCTGACGGGCGGAGTTCACATCCACCACGGACTCGCGGTTGATGCTCACGATGACCACGCCGCGGGCAAAGATACCCTGATAAGGAGAGTTGTCGTCCAGTCCGGTGACGATGATGCCTTCCACGTCGTTGTTGACGCGATATTCGCGGCGCAGATCGGCGGTCAGGGCCTCGACGTGAACACCGGGAAGAAACTCACCGCTCGCGACCACGTCGTCGGGCCGCTGGCCCAGGGTCACTTCCTTGGTCTCCTGCTTGCTGTCGCGGATGATGGTGAGGGTGACCTTGGTGCCCGGGGTGAACTGGGCCACGATCAGGCGCAGGTCTTCCACCGTGGAAACGGGCCGGCCGTTGATGGCCGTGATGACGTCGTCGCGCTTGAGGCCGGCCTTGGCGGCGGGGCCGTCGGCGGGCATGTCGGCGACAATCACGCCCTTGGTTTCCTTGGGCAGCTTAAATTCTTCCGCCAGATCGGGCGTGACCTGGGTGGTGGAAACGCCGAGGTAGCCGCGGGCCACGGTGCCTGTCTCGATCAGGCTGTGCATGATGGCGCTGGCCAGGTTGATCGGAATGGCGAAGCCGATGCCAATGTTGCCCTGCGAAGTGGAGAGGATGGCGGAGTTGATGCCCACGAGCCGTCCGCGGGCGTCGATCAGCGCGCCGCCGGAATTGCCCTGGTTGATGGCGGCATCCGTCTGAATGAAGTCCTCATAGCCCTGGACCTCGTCGAGAATGCCAACCTTGCGGCTCGTGGCGGAGACGATGCCCATGGTGACGGTCTGGCCGACACCGAGCGGATTGCCGATGGCGAAGACCACATCGCCGACGCGGAGCGTGCCACTGTCGGCCAAGGTGACGGCGGGAAGATTTTCGCCCTCGATCTTGAGCACGGCGACATCGGTCTTGGGATCGGTGCCGATGACCTTGGCGGCGAACTTGCGCTCGTCATTGAGCGCCACCTCCACCTCGTCCGCGCCCTCAACCACGTGGTTGTTGGTCAGAATGTAGCCATCGGTGGAGACGATCACGCCGGAGCCAAGGCCCTTCTGGGTCTGCTCCCGGCCCTGGTAGCCCTGCCGGCGGAAAAACTCGGGAATCTGCTCACGCACCACCTTGGTGGAATAAACCGAGACCACCGCCGGCCGGATCGGATCGAGCACGTCGGCGTAGCTGGTGACGACGTTGGACTTCACGGCCGCGACGGGCGTGGAGTCGATCTTGAGTTCGGGTTTCTTGTTGGCGGCCTTCTTTTCGGCGGCGATCAGGCCAAGAGAAAGTCCGGCAATGCCGGAAACCAGAGCGAGCAGGGTGGCGAAAGACTTTGTTTTCATGCGGAAATGAGTGCGGGCACTGACATTAACCAACCCAGATGGTTCCGCCAGACAGACATTGGAAGTCGCCTAAATCCAGCGATTAAACCACATCAGGCGGTAATATTGCCCAGCGGGTAGTTCGATCCCGAAGATCAAGGGGAGCCAATAGATCAGCGCAGCGAACACAGCCCCCACCGCCAAGATACCAGGCAACTTGAGCCACCATCGCCGGTCTATCCATGCGTGGCCGCAATACCAGGCCAGAGCCAAGAAGGCAAAAACCGAGGCGGACTGATAATGGTAGAGGAAGAGACAGCGATTCACCAGCGCCCACGGCATCAAGTTGGACCCGTAGCCCAGCAAAATTACCGAAGTCACCAGCCAAGAAGGGGAATACTTGCCGGTCCGGAACCAGCCAACCGCTTGGCAAACCCACTGACCGGACATGGTGAGAATTGAAACGAGGGACAGCCAATAGAGCACCGGATTACCGAACAAGTGCACGCCCGAGAAGTAACGGACGGTCTGGCCATCGTCAGCAACTGCCTCCCTTACCTTGAAGTAATAGCTTATCGGGCGCTCCATCAGGGGCCAGAGATACCATTTCGAGCAATAGGGATGTTCGCCCACGGCGGCCGCCGATGAATGATAATCGAGGATCTGCCCATGGATTCCAAAGAATCCATACTGGTTGTTGAACTCGCGGTCGGGTATCCACAGGAAGCAATAGATAACCAGCGGGACGACCAACAGGCAGAACCATAGCATCAGGGGACGAACTGGCAGATGAGGCGATGCTTGGGTCGGAGCGGCGCCCAGCCTTGCAGGTCGAAGTCCTTCCGTGACCTGAATCAACTTGAGGCCCACCAGCAAGACGGACAGTGCCAGCATGTAACCCAATCCGTTCCACTTGATGGAAATCACACAGCCCAAAGCTACACCCGCCGCCAACAGCCAAGCGGAGGCCCGTTCCGGGTTTTGCAGGCTGCGCCCGACACACCAGTAGGCCAGAAAACCAAACACCGGCAGGAAAATATTATTCAGCGCAAAGCGCGAATCGACCACCAGGGAGCCGTCTACGGCGACAAAAAATGCCGCCAGCAGGGCGACAATGCGTTGGCCGGTAAGCTGACGGGCGAACATCCCCACCAGCAGGATCAGTCCGGTGCCTGCCAATGCATTAATCCAGCGATAGCTCAGTACGTCGATCTGCTCAAACCCCAGCGCGCAGACCGCTGGCAGGTCAAGCCACGGAAGGTGGTAATAAAGCCAGATCGAAATCGCCGACAGATAGTTGTAGAGCGGAGGGTGGACATGCAAAAACTGTGTGCCGACCAGATAGTCATATCCATACCGTGCGAAATGCACCTCATCAAACACCGCTGTCTGGATTGTCCCAATGTCGTGCGTGCGAAGAATCCCACCCATCAGAACCACGGCCCACAGCCCGATACGGAAGCCTCGGTCCCAGCGGATGGAATTGGAGGACATGGGGCAGGCCGGGTTTGATGCAGAGAGATGCCTGGCCGTCGGCTTCAGCGCCGCCGGCAGCAGTCAGTGGGACCGTCTTGGCGGGAAGGGAAAGATCAGCATCTGATTTTCACCATCCTAGCCAGTTAGGCCTTTAGTCCCGGACATGGGCGTCAAAATCCCTTGATTTTGAAAAGGCTGGTGACGCTCTCGTTCGTATTGATGCGCAGGATCGCTTCGCCCAGCAAAGGAGCGACGCTCAGAACCGTGATGGGCAGGCCGCGGGTGTCGATCGGCACGGAATTGGTCGTGATGAGTTCGTCAATGAGGCCGGTCTTCAGACGTTCGTAGGCCAGTTCGTTGAGCACGCAGTGGCTGACGGCGGCACGGATGCTCTTCGCGCCATGCTCCTTCAGGATCTTGGCGGCGGCCGTGAGCGTGCCGGCAGTCTCGGTGATGTCGTCCACGAGGAGCACATCGCAACCGGCAACCTCGCCGACGATGTTGATGGCCTCGACCTTGGTCGCGCTGGTGCGTTTCTTGGCCACAAGGCCCAGAGACGCGCCCAGGACATCGGCATAAGCCGCCGCCATCTTCATGCCGCCGACATCGGGCGAGAAAACCACGAGGTTGTTGCTGCGCTTGCTGGCGAGATACTGGAAGAAGACCGGCGAGGCGAAGAGGTGGTCCACCGGGATGTCGAAGAAGCCCTGGATTTGCTGGCTGTGCAGATCCATCGCGAGGACGCGGTTGGCACCGGCGGACATGAGCAGGTTGGCTACAAGCTTGGCGGTGATGGGGACGCGCGGCTGGTCTTTGCGGTCCTGGCGCGCGTAACCGTAGAACGGTATCACGGCCGTGATGCGCTGGGTCGAGGCGCGCTTCGCGGCATCGATCATGATCAGCAGCTCCATCAGGTGATGGTTCGTCGGCGGGCAGGTGGACTGGATGAAATAGGCGTCGGCGCCGCGGATGTTCTCGTTGATCTTAACGAAGGACTCCCCATCGGGGAAGCAGTTCACGGTCGCGTCGCCGAGCGGCACGCCGATGCTCTGGCAGATTTCCTCCGCCAGGGCGCGATTGGATGAACCGGAAAAGATCTTGAGCTTCGTGTCCCTCATTGCGGCCGCTTGGTAGCCGAGAAGGAGACGAGCGGGAAGTTTATTCTGGCTTTTCGAGCCGCTCGACGCGCTTGAAGAGGTCCGGCAGCCGCTGGTGGAGCACCGCCAGCCGCCGCTCCAGCATGTAGGGGATGGCGGGCGTGCCGTTCACGTAGGCGCCGGGGGCGACATCCGAGGTCACACCGGCCTGGCCGCCGGCCTTGCTGCCCTTGCCGAGGGTGATGTGGCCGGCAATGCCGGCCTGGCCGCCCAATATGACGTAGTCTTCCAGCGTGGTGCTCCCCGAGATGCCGACCTGGGAGCAGAGGATGCAGTGCTTGCCGATGACCACATTGTGGGCGACCTGCACCAGATTGTCGATTTTGGTGCCCTCCCCCACCACGGTGCGGCTGAAGCGGGCCCGGTCCAGGGTCGTGTTTGCCCCGATCTCAACATCATCTCCGATGACCACGGTGCCGATCTGGGGGACCTTCTCATGCCGTCCCTTGACGAATTCATACCCGAAGCCGTCGGCCCCCACGACCACGCCGGGTTGCAAGCGAACCCGGGCGCCGAGTTCGCAGGTCGTGGCAATCACGCAGCCGGGCATGACAAAACACCCGGCGCCGACGCGCGCATCCCGACCCACAAAAACCGAGGCCTGCAAAACCGTGCCCGCCCCGATCTGGGCGCCGTCCTCAATCACACAAAGGGGGCCGACATGCGCGGTCGTATCCACGACTGCGCCCGCCGCCACGACCGCGGAGGGATGGATGCCCGGCGCGGGCTTGGGCCAGAGGGCTTGTTCGATGCGTGCGCACAACCGGGCCAGTGCGGCGGAAGGATTCTCCACATGGAGGAAGACCTGCCCGGCCCGGGGTTCACCGACATAGTCCAAAGGCAGGAGCAGGACGGTAGCCGCACTGTCGGGGACCTGGGAGCGATACTTGGGATTGCCCAGAAAGGAAAGATCGCCGGGATGCGCGGCGGACAGCGAGGCAATGTCGGTCACCGACCGGTCGGCGCTGCCGGCGACTCGCTGGGCGCCAACGATGACGGCGATTTCCTCTGGGGTGTAGTTTACCTGCATGGCTTATTCGGGGAGGCCACTGGCCGGGCGGAAGTTCAACCCGACTGGTCCGGGCACAAAAAAGCCCTGTTCGGGTGAACAGGGCTTGGCAAGATAGTTGTGCCTCACTTCTTGGGTTCGGAGACACCGGGCACCGTGAACTGGGTGCCGGAAGCCGCCGGAGCGGCGGGCGCGGCGGCCGGGGCCGGGCGATCCTTGTTCACCTCGGCCAGCACGGCTTCGGTGATGTCGTAGCTCGGGTCGGCATAAAGCACGCTCGGGATGCCGAAGAGGGTCGGACCGGACTTGTCGAGCACGAGGGTGGCGCCGGTGCGCTTGGCGATGTCGGTGACCACCTTGCTGATTTCCTCAAGCAGGAGATCGCGATGCGTCTTCAGGCGTTGCTGCAGGGAGCGCTGCGTGGTTTGGCGAAACTGTTGCACCTCGGCCTGCTTGCGCTGGATCTCCTCGCCCTTCTTCTGGGCATCGGCCTCGGCCTTCGAGCGGGCCTCGGCGGTGAGGAGCGTGTTCTTGGACTGCTCGATCAACTCCTGGTATTCATCGACGAGTGCCTTGCCCTGCTTGTTGTATTCCTCGACCTGCTCCTGTGCCTTCTGCTCGAGATCGCGGAATTTGGCGGTCTGCTCCTCGGTCTTGTAATGGTTGTCGTAAACCCGGGCCATGTCGACCACGACGAGTTTCACGACCGGTTGGGCGTGCAGCGCGGCGAGGCCGGTGAACAGGGTGGCCAGGAGGGCGAATGAGCGAATCAGCTTATGCATAGGGACGGGATGAGATGAGGGGATTGAACGTTTAGAAGCGGGTGCCGAAGGAGAAATTGAACTGGTTGCCCTTGTCGTTGAAGCGATCCGTGGTGAGCGGAATGCCGAAATCGAGGCGGAGGGGCGCGCCGGCGACGAAGAGCATGATGCCGACGCCGATGTTGTCGTTGTAGTTCACCGGGCTGAAATCATACGCATCGGTGTTCACAAAGCCAGCATCGTAGAAGAAGGCCATGCGCATCGGCTTCACCAGGTCGAAGGAATACTCGAGGCTGAAGAAACCGTAGCTCTTGCCGCCCAGCGGCTCGCCAAAGTTGTCCTTCGGGCCGACATCGCGGAACTCAAAGCCGCGCAAATCGTTGGGGCCACCGAGGAAGTAGCGGTCGTAAAACGGCACGCCGGGGACAAAGGGCCCGAAGCTGACGGGGGCGCCCGTGCTCGGGTCGGTGATGGTGCGGAACTGCGGCTTGTCGCTGTCGCCGAAGCTCTCGACGACACCCACGCGGCCGATGAGGGCGAGCACCTGGTCCTGGAATTCGGCGACCGGGAAGAACTTGGAGCCGCGGAACTCGACGCGGTAATAATGATTGTCGCCACCGAAGGGGCCGCCCGCCAGGTCGAGGTTCAACGAGGTATAGTGACCGCGGGTGGTGCTGATGATCTTGTCGCGCGTATCCTGGGTGAGAATCAGGCCAACCCGCGAGGTGGTGGTGTTGCCCTCAAGAAGACGGAACGAAAGCGGCGCGCTCGGATCGACGTTGTCGATGTCCACGATTTCGTAGGTGTAGGACAGGCGCGACTCGAGCCAGTTGAAGAGGCGCTTGCGGGCGTAGATTTCGCCACCGGTGCGGATTTCCTCGTAGTAGGCGCTGTTGTAATCGGAGGTCGTGCGGTAGAGCTGGAAGCCGGTCGCAAGCTCGCGCTCGAGGAAGTAGGGCTCCTCGAAGGCCATGATGAGCTCGCTGGACTGCGAACCGATCTGGAAGCGCAGGCGGAACTTCTGGCCGTCGCCTTGGAAGAACGAGCGGCGGTTGAAGATGTCGAAGTTGGACTGCGTGACCTCGGCGAAAACCACGGCGCGCTCCAGTGAGCTGAAGCCGGCGCCAAAGGTCAGGTTGCCGGTGCGCGCCTCCTGCACGGAGATCTTGAGGGTGCGGCGTCCGGGGATGTTGGTGGACTCGTCGGTGACGTTGACCGGGTCCTCGAAGAAGCGGGTGTTCTCGAGGCGCAGCTTGCTGATCTTGAGACGCACGCTGTCGAAGACATCGCCGGGACCCAGCACGAGTTCGCGCAGGATCACGATGCTCTTGGTCTTGGTGTTACCCTCGATCTTGACCGACTCGACCTGGATGCGCTCGCCCTCGGTGATCTGGTACTCGACGTCGATGTTGCCGGTCTCCAGGTTGGGCTTGCGAACAAGGCGGACACGGGTGTCGGGCGGCAGGTAGCCGGCTCGGCCATAGAAGTCCTCGACTGACTCGCTGTCCTTGTCGAGGAGCGAGGGCTTGAACACGGCGCCCTTGCGCTGGCGGGGGATGAAGCGCAGCAGCGTCTCCGGATAGAGCTTGTTGCCGGTGAAGGAAATGTCGCCCACGCGATACTGGCGGCCCTCGTTGACGCGGATCGTGATGACCAGCTTGCCGGGTTTCGGGTAGTCGAAGGTGATCTTGTCCTCGGCGATCTCCACGTCGAGGAAGCCCTCCTCCTTGTAGAAGTCGCGCAGCTTGTTGAGATCCTCGTCAAACTCGTCGTCCTTGAGGCGGCCGGTGCCCATGAGCCATGAAATCCAGCTCCATTTCTTCGTCTCCATCTCCTTGCGCAGGCGGCGGGCCTTGACGCTGTCGTTGCCGACGAACCGGATGGTGTCGATTTTCACGCGGGCGCCTTCGCGCACCTTGAAGGTGACGGTGCTGAAGCCGGTCGAGCGGTTGCGGTCGATCGCATAGGTGACCTGCGCCTGGTTGAAACCGCGCTTCTGGTAATACTCGTAGATCTTCTGGCTGTCCTCCTTGATCTGGCGCTCGTCGAGCACGCCGTTGGCCACGGTCTTGGCCTCCTTCATGAGGCGGCGCGGCTTGATGGCCTTGGCGCCCTCGAACTCGACATTCAGCACGCGGAATTTCGGAGTCACTTCGAAGACAAAGTTCACGACGTTGCCGGCCGACTCGTCACGCTTGACCTCGATGAACTCGAACATGCCGGTGCGGTAGAGCGAGCGGATGTCGCGGTCGATCACGGCCTCGTCCAGCTCGGTGCCCTCGCGCAGGATCATGTTGGCGCGCACGATCTGTTCGCTGACACTGGCCATGCCGATGAACTTGATCGTGACGGTGCCGACCCGGGCGGGGGCGGCCTCTTCCTGAGCGGCCCCGGGGCCGGCCTGCGCCCGCAGCGCAGGGCTGAGAAGCGCGGTCAAAATGCAGACAAAAACAGCCCGGTTAACCAGGTTACGGAGTAAAGTTTTCAAAGCGCGTAATTTCTTGAAGGAAAGTCAGTTTCAAATCACCTACCGGTCCGTTACGTTGCTTGGCAACGATTAAATCCGCTGCGCCGGCAGCGGTCTGGAATTTTTCGTCGGCATCCTTGGGGCGGGACAGCATCAGCACTACGTCGGCATCTTGCTCAATGGAGCCGGATTCGCGCAAGTCCGACAAGCGGGGCGTGCGGTTTTCCTTTTCCGATGAGCGGTTGAGCTGGCTGAGGACCAGCACGGGCACGTCGAGTTCCTTGGCGAGGGCCTTTAATCCACGGGAGACCTCGGCAACCTGCTGTTCGCGGGGCGCGCGCGGATCGGTGCCGCTGAGCAGCTGGAGGTAGTCCACGATGACCATGCCCAGCTTCTTCCGGGCATGGATGCGGCGGGCCTTGGCCCGGAGCTCCATGATCGTGAGGTTGCTGGCGTCGTCGATGAGGATGGGGGCGCGCTTGAACTCCTCGGCGGTCCGTCCGAGGGCATTTACCTCGGCGCCGTCGCGGCTCACGAGGCCGTCGCGCAGCAGCTTCATGTTCACACGCGAACGGGCGCAAAGCATGCGCAGGGCGAGCTGGGAAGAGCTCATTTCAAGCGAGAACACCAGCACGGCCACCGGGTCGCCCTTCTTGGGCATGGCGGCGGCCTCGGCGATGTTCAGGGCGAAGCTGGTTTTGCCCATCGAGGGGCGGGCGGCAATGATGATCATTTCCTGCCGCTGGAAACCAAAGGTCATCGCATCGAGGTCCTTGAAGCCCGAGCTGACGCCCGTGAGCTCGCCCTTCTTCATGAGCAGCTTGGCGATGACGGTATTCGCGTCCTTGATCGCCTCCTTGATCTCCTGGGCGTTGTCGCTCACGCGGTCCTGGGTGACCTTGAAGAGGTCCTGCTCGATCTTGTCCACGAACTCCTCCAGCCCGCCGGTGAAGCTGTAGGCCTGTTCGACGGCCCCGGTGGCGGTCTTGATCAGCTCGCGCAGCAGGTGTTTTTCGCGTACCTTCTCGATGAAATAGCCGGCGTGCGCGGTGGTCGGGATCTTGCCCGTCACCTGCATCAGGTAGGGAAACCCGCCGACGGCCTCCAGCTGGCGCCGGGTCTTCAGTTCCTCGGCCAGGATTTCCAACGAAACCGGCGGACTCTTCTGGTAGAGTTCGAGCATGACCTCGAACAGCAGCCGGTTCTGCGGGAGGTAAAAGGCTTCCGCCGTGACGCGGGATTCCAGGCAGCGGGCAATGGTGTCGCTGCCGTCGAGCAGACAGCAGGCAATCACGTGTTCCTCGGCCTCCGCGCTGTGCGGGGGCGAACGATCCGGGGCGGCGGAGGGCAACGTCTGGGCACGCTCGGCGGAAGACGGGTAGCGCAGCACCTTGCCGGAGCGGGGATCGTTGCTGGAATCAGCCATGAGACGGTTCAGTGAGTGGGGCGCGACTCCGTGCCGCAACCCCCGATTATGAACATTTTCTTCATCGTGGGCTCAGGCGGCGGCGGGGTGTCCGGGCAAAAAAAAGCTGCGGGGTTAGCCGCAGCTCGGGAGTGACTCGGCCGCGCTCAGGAAGCGGCGGGCTCGATCGGGTTTTCGGAGACCACGTCGAAGTTGAGCTCGACGGTGACCTCGGGGTGCAGGCGGATGCTGACGGTGTGCTTGCCGAGCGTCTTGATCGGCTGGCCGAGGTGGATGCGCTTCTTCTCCACGGTGATGCCGGCGGCGGCCAGCTTGTCGTGGATGTCGTTGCCGGTGACGGCTCCGAAGAGCTTGCCGCCCTCGCCGGTCTTCACGGCAATGGCGATGCCAGCCTTCTCGATCTGCTTGGCGAGCGCCTGGGCGCCGTCGAGCTCCTTGGCTTCGCGGAGACCGCGGGCCTTCTTGAGGGCCTCGACCTGCTTGCGGTTGGCCACGGTGAGCGGCACAGCCTTGCCCTGGGGCAGGAGGAAATTGCGCGCATAGCCGGCGCGGACTTTGACCTGGTCGCCTTCGGCGCCGAGACCGTCAACGGGTTGAATGAGGAGGACTTCGCTGTTAGCCATGATGGGATTGGTTTAAATTTTCGGTTGGGACTCTGCGCGTGCTCAGAAGGGCACGTCTTCGTCGAGATTTTCCTGCGGCGCCGGGGCGGTCGCGGGACGCGGAGCGGCGCTGCGGGGGGCATAGGAGCGGGCTTCCCCACCCTCGCCGCCAGCACCACCTTCGGCACGACCGCTGCCGAGGAACTGGAAGTTCTCGAGGACGACCTTCATGCGGCTGCGCTTTTCCTTGGTGTTTTTGTCCTCCCACTGGTCGAGGCGCAGGCGGCCTTCGACGAAGAGCGGGCGGCCCTTGGTACAATACTTGGAGATGTTCTCGCCGGATTTGCCCCAGGCCTCGATGTCGATGTAGGTGACCTCCTCACGCTCGCCGCCGCTCTCGTCCTTGAACTTGCGGTTGACCGCGAGGCTGAACGTGCAGATGGCGGTGCCCTTCGGCGTGACCCGGAGCTCCGGGTCGCGCGTGAGGTTGCCGATGAGCATCACTTTGTTGAGATTGGCCATGGGGCGGAGGCGACGGGCGGAAACGCGCTCAGGCGTTCTGCACCTTGGCGCGGTAAACGGTGTCGTTGAGACGGAGACGCTCCTGCAGCTGGGCGGGGGCGGCGGCGGGGGCCGAGAAGGCCACCTGCACATAGACGCCGGCGGGGAACTTGGGGTCGGTCTTGCGCGCGAAATCGCGGCGGCCGAGGTTTTCGACGGCGGTGACGTCGCCCTGCACGGCGGCGATCTCCTTCTTCACGCCCTCGATGATCTGGTCCACGGAGTCTTCGCGGCCGCGGTTGTCGAGGATGAAGGTGGCTTTGTAGTTACGCTTGTTCTGGCTCATTGGTTTCTCGGCGGTTAAGTAAGTTCATGGCGCGGGCCGGTCCTTGGTCGAGAAGGAGGCGGAGGCCGTCCACGAGGGAATTGATTTTTTGGTCGATGAGGGAGTTTTCTGGAGGAGTGAATTTGCCCAACACGAAGTCTTTGAGGTCCATCCCGGCGGGGCGCGGGGCGCCGATGCCGAGCCGGTAGCGAACGAAGCCGTCGCCGACGTGCTCGAGCAGGCTCGCCACACCGTTGTGGCCGCCGGCGCTGCCGGTAACCGACACCTTCACGAGGCCGAGGGCGATGTTGAGATCGTCGTAGGCGGCGATGAGGGTGTCGGGCGAAACCTTGTGAAAGTCGAGCAAGGCGCGGAGGGCGCGCCCGCTTTCGTTCATGAAGGTCTGGGGCTTGACGAGCAGTCGCGTGACACCGGGGCGAACATCCCAGCGGGCGGTTTCGGCCTCGAAGCGGGATTCATGTTTCCACTTGAGACCTTCAGCGGCCGCCAGCGCCTCGACCACGGCGAAGCCGAAGTTGTGGCGGGTGGCGGCGTATTCGCGCCCGGGGTTGCCCAGTCCAGCGATCAGCGTGACGGACATGACTCAAAGAACAGCGAGCAAAACGGTCCGCCCACCGGAGCGGGCGGACCGGGAAAAGATTACTTCTTGGCGGGAGCGGCGGCCGGCTTGGCACCGGCGGCCGGAGCAGCGGCCTTGGCACCCGCGGCGGGGGCGGCGGCCTTGGCGTCGCCCGGCTTGGCGCCGGCGGCGGGAGCCGCGGCACCCGCGGCGGCGGGGGCGGCAGCACCCTCGGCACCGGCGGCGGCGGGAGCGCCTTCGCCCGCGGTCGGGGTCGCGACGGCGGCGACTTCCTCTTCCGGCGGGGCCACGCAGAGAACGACGGCCTGGCCAGGATTGTCGAGGAGCTCGACGCCGGCACCGACCTTGATGTCGCTGACATGGATGGCCTCACCCATCTTCAGCTCGGTGACGTTCACCTCGATGAAATCGGGCAGGTCCTTCGGGAGAGTGCGGATGCGCAGGCGCTTCGTGGCGGTGTCGAGCACGCCACCTTCGGTCTTGACGCCATAGGCCTCGCCGACGACGCGGACGGAGACGCTGATGACCATCTTCTCGTTTTCCTTCACTTCCTGAAGGTCAACATGGAGGTAGCGGTCGGTGATCGGGTCGCGCTGGATTTCCTGGAGAAAGGAGAGGGCGCTGGCGCCGGCATCGCGCTTGAGCTCGATGAGGGCGGCGCGACCGGCGATCTCCTTGAGGAGCTTGACGAACTCGGGCGCGTTGACGGCCAGAGTCTCGGGCTTCGTGTGCTTGCCGTAGAGGATGGCGGGAATCTGCTGGGCCTTGCGGAGGCGGCGGGAAGCGCTGCGGCCGGTGCCTTCGCGCGTGCTGACGGTGAGTTGGAATTTCTTCATGGTTTCGTTCCCCCTGTGACTCCGGAATTGGAGGCAGGCGTAATGGAAAAGAGGGCGAAGTTGTAGGACCGACCGGGGGCGAAGCAATCAAAACTTTGAAAGTGGCTGAACTTTCCGGGATTTTACACGATACGAGGATTGACAAGGCCTACAGCGGACCTCTTTTTGGCCGTTCCCTTTGGGGAGCCACGTTGCCCGGTAGCTCAGTGGCAGAGCAGGTGACTGTTAATCACTTGGTCGCTGGTTCGATCCCAGCCCGGGCAGCCATTCTTGGTCAGTGAGATGAGCAGGTAATCCGGCAAAAGCTAGGGCCACTAGAAGCTTTACTCTCCAGTCGGCGCCCCCGCTTAATTCGGGCTCAACCAGCCCATGCCCGATCCGGTTCAGCCCCAGTTTCATATCGACAGCCCCGCGGCATGGCGGCCGACCACGGCAAGCTTTGAGATCGCCGGCTGGCTTTACCCGGGCGAGGCTGTCCGCTGCCTCGACATCCGCGCCCGCGTGGACAAGCGACCCTCCTTGGGGCTTTACGGACTGGAACGGTCGGACACGCAGCAGATTTTCGGCGGTTCAGAAGCCGCGCTTAAAACGGGTTTCCTCCAAAGGGTGCAGGTCTGGCGCGGGGCCTCGACCCTAGCCTTGGACTGGCACGACGGCACGCAATGGCGGGAATTTTTCCGCACCCCACTCGATACCTGGGGCCTGCCGCCTTCCGCCACCAAGCCCGTACGCGTGCTCCGCGCGGCGCTCGTGCCGCAAACGCTCCATTATCTCTACCGGCATTTTCACCGCTCATCGTGGAGCGACCTCTGCCGCGAAACCGACCATGTCCTGGCCGAAATCCTCATGGCCAACACCGATGTGCCGGCCGGCGATCATTTTGTCGGCCACATCGAGAATCCCGGCCACTGGGTCAACGTTCTCTACGAGAAATTCCGTCTGACCGGCTGGATCTGCGGCCAGGGCGACCGCACCGTCGTCCGCCTCGGCGCCACCACCAGCGTGCTCGGCGAGAGCCGGCTCGTCTACCCCAAGGACCGTCCCGATGTCGCGGCCCACCGGCCCGATCTGCCCGGAGCCTCCAAATCCGGTTTCTACGGCCTAGTGGACATCCGCAAGGACTCCCCCAGCCCGGCCAACCTCGTCGTCGTCGCCGAAACTGCCGACGGACACCGCTCGGTCGCCTTCGCCCGCCGGCTCCACCTCGACCGCCGCGACGAACACTCCGGGCCGGTGCCGGTCTTCAAGCCGTTCCTCTTCTACCGAGTCGTCGCCGCCTTCCTGCGCGGCCGCCTGCTCGGCCGCTACCGGTTCGACAGCTGGCCCGACACGCGGGCCGAGATCGCCCGGCTCAAGGCCCAGCTCGCCTCCACCCTCAGCCACGGCGAGGACAAGAAAATCCCCGCGGCCATCGTGCGCCGCAAAGACCAGGACCCCTACACCCGTTGGTGCTGGCACAATCGCCTCACCCCGCGCCTGCGCTCCGTGTTGCAACAGGACGCCGCGGCCGCCGTGCAGGCCGGCGGTCCGCTCATCAGCGTGGTCGTGCCGGCCTACAACACGCCGGAGAAATACCTGCGCGAGCTCCTCGACTGCCTGCGGCAGCAGCTCTACCCGCGCTGGGAACTCTGCATCGCGGACGACGCCTCCCCGCAGCCGCACGTGCGCCGCATCCTCGAGGAAGCCGCCCGCGCCGACGCCCGGATCAAACCCGTTTTCCGCGCCGAGAACGGCCACATCTCCCGCGCGACCAACTCCGCACTCGATGTCGCCACCGGTGACTTCGTTGCCCTGCTCGATCACGACGATGTGCTGCCGCACGACTCGCTGCTGCACGTGGCCGAGGCGATCCTGCGCCACCCGACCGCTGGTTACCTCTATACCGACGAGGACAAGATCGACGACACCGGCCGGCGCTTCGACCCGCAGTTCAAGGGCGGTTGGAGCCCCGAGATGGCGATCACGCACAACTACACGCATCATCTCACCGTCATCCGCCGCGCCATCGTCGAAAAAGCCGGCCGGTTGCGCCCGGAGTTCAACGGCGCGCAGGACATCGATCTCTTCCTCCGCTGCTGGGAGCTGATCGACGCGAAGGACGTCATTCACGTTCCCTTCATCGGCTACCACTGGCGCGCCCACGCCGAGAGCACGGCCACGCGCGGCGACCAGAAGGGCTACCTCTTCGCCGCCGCCCGCAACGGCATCGCGGAAGCCATCGCGCGGCGTGGCCTGCGCGCCGAGCCAATGCTGCCGGAGTTCGCCAAAAATTACGCTCTCTGCCTCCACCAGCTGAAGTGGAGCCCCGACATCCTGCGCGAAAATCCGGTCACCATCGTCATCCCGACCAGGAACCGCGCCGACCTGCTCCAGACCTGCCTCGACTCACTCGCCCGCACCACGCCGCGCGAATCGGTGAAGGTCGTCATCGTGGACGACAACTCCGACGATCCGGCCACCCTCGCCTATCTCGCCTCCCTGCCCGCCCGCACCGATCTCCGGGTCGAGGTCGTGCACGCGCCGGCTCTGGCTGGCTCGAAGAACGATTCCGGCATCACCGTGCCCAAGACCGCCGAAACCGCGTCGCTCGCCGCCGCCGGCAAGGCGCTGCCCCCGGCCACTTCCGGTTTCAACTACTCGCGCCTAGTCAATCTCGGCACCGCCCGGGCGGACACGCCGTTGGTGCTTCATCTCAACAACGACGTCGAGGCGCTCGCGCCGGGCTGGCTGGAAGACATGGCCGGCTGGCTCAACGTGCCCGGCGTCGGCGTCGTCGGCGCCAAGCTCCTCTACCCTGACGGCACGGTGAACCACGCCGGCATCTCGCTCAGCCACGCGGACGGGCTGCCCCACGTGCTTTTCGAACGTGAACCCGCTGAGGAGCTCGGCTACATGTTTCTGCCGCACGCCGCACGCAACGTCGCCGCTGTCACCGGCGCGTGCCTGCTCACCCGCACCGATCTCTACCGCCGGCTCGACGGTTTCGACGAACCGAGCCTTCAAGTCGCCTACAACGACGTGGACTTCTGCCTTCGCGCGGGCGACGCCGGTTTCCGCACGGTCGTCAGCCCGCAGGCCGTGCTCCGCCACGTCGGCAGCGCCTCGCGCGGCCGGGTTTATGCCGAGCGCGAGCACGTCGCCTACATCGCCCGCCACGGCACACGGCGCGACCCCTACATCAGTGAGACGCTCGCGTTTCCGCCGCGCAACCTCCCGCTCAATCCCTACCACCAGCGCTGCGCCGAGACCCCGCGCCCCTTCCGCGCGCTGCTTATCACGCCCAATCTCAAGTTCGAGGGCGCGCCCATCTTCCTGTTCGAGCTCGCGCGCTTCCTCGCCGCGCAGCCCGGGGTGAGTCTAACGGTCGCCACCGCCGAGGACGGCCCGCTCCGCGCGCGCTTCGAGGGCGCCGGCCTCAAGGTCGAGCGCTGGGATGTGTCCGCGCTCACGGGCGCGCAAAACCCGGAAGCCTTCGCCGCGGCGCTGAAACAGTTTGCCGCCACCCGGAACTGGGACGCCGCCGAGGTCATCATCGGCAACACGCTGCTCAGCTTCTGGGCCGTGCATCTCGCGGCGCATCTCGGCCGGCCGTCGGCGCTTTACCTCCACGAAAGCAGCGCGGTGAAACGCTTCTTCCACGCCTCGCTGCCCGTGCTCATGCACCCGGTGGCCGAGGAGGCGCTGCGGCTCGCCACCCGCGTGGTGTTCACCGCGCAGTCCACGCGCGACATCCACGAGGAACTAAACCTCAACGACAATTTCCGCCTGCTGCCCAGCTGGGTGGATTTCGCCCGCATCGACGCCTTCGCCGCCGCCCACGCGCCGGCCGAACTCCGTCGCAAGCACGGCCTCGACCCCGACGCCGCCATCGTCGTCAACGTCGGCTCCGTCTGCGAGCGCAAGGGCCAGCACATCTACATCCGCGGCATCGACCTCCTGCGCAAGGAACTGCCCGATCTCTTCCCCGGAAAGAAAATCCAGTGGGTCATCGTTGGTGCGCGCGACGGACTCTACATGGAGACGCTGCGCGAGGACATCGCGCTCATGGGCCTGCAGGACACGGTCAAGATCTTCGCCGAGACGCCCGACATCTACGACTTCTACCGCCTGGCCGACCTGCTCGTCTGCACGAGCTTCGAGGAATCATTCCCGCGCGTGATCCTCGAGGCCATGGTCTTCGGCAACCGTATCGTCAGCACCGATGTGAACGGCATCGCCGAGATGCTCACCAACACCGACGAGGCCTACCTCGTGCCCGCCGGCGACCAGCACAAGCTCGCGGCCGCGCTTAAACGCGCGCTCGCCGACCACTTCGCCGGCAGCACCAAGATGCTCTCGATGGCCCGCGCTCGCGCCGCCCGCCACTACCACCACAGCCGCACCCTGCCCCGGCACCTGCAGGTGATCCGCGAGGCGTGGCTCGGCTGATCCTCCATGACCCCGCCCGACTGGCAGTCCGCGATCGAGATCCATCCGACCGGGTGGGTTTGCCCGTCGGAACCGTTCTGGGTCGCCGGCTGGGTGGCGTCTCCTGCTCTCGTTCCCGTGGACGTGCGCGCGTGGCTCGGGCCGATGCCATTTCTCGGTCTCTCCGGCCTGCCGCGTCCGGACAAGGAAATCGCGACCCGCGGACGCGCCGGCCCGCCGCAGGCAGGATTTTCCTTTCTCCTGAAACCAGTCCCCGGTGCGAACAACCTCCGCATCGAGGTGCGTGACCAGCACGGCCGGTGGACGGAAATCTTCCGGCAACCGGTCACCTCCGCCGGAACCCCACTCCCGGCTCCGCCGGCGCCCTCCGGTCCCGAGCCGCTGCTCGATCTGCTGCGCGCGCACCAGACGCGGCCCGGCGAAAGCTGGAGCACCCTCGCCCAGGAAATCCTGACGGCTGCCGTCGCCGAGAATTTCGACGTGATGCCGAGCCCGCCCTTCCAAGGCGCACTGGAGGAGATGGGCCCGCGCACCGCGATCTCCTACGATCATCTGCTTGTCACCGGTTGGATCGCCCACCGCGAACAGCGCATCACCGCGCTCACCGCCTTTCTCGACACCTCCGCGCCGCGGCCGCTGCTGCACGGCCTGTCTCGCCCCGATGTCGGCTCGCTGTTTCCCGGCCTCGTGGACGGCGCGCGGTCCCGCTTCGCCGGCTACCTGCGAATTCCGCCCGCCGCGCCGCGTCCGCTGGCGCTGCGGATCTTTGCCGATCTGGCCGACGGGCGGCGCGAACTCGTCTTCCTGAAACGCTTCCGGCCAGTGCTCGTGAGCGGCGCCGGCACCGACCTGCCGCCTTTCTCGCGCTGGAAATTCGCGCGGGCCTCCTGGGCGCTGAAACAGGCCGGCTGGCCGGCTTCGGACGCCCGTCGCACCCTGCGCGAAGCCTGGACCGCCTGGCGCCACGCCGCACCGGTTGCGGACGCACTCCCGCCGACCACAACCGAGCCCGCCGCCACTGCGTCACGCCCGCTGCGCGTCACGCTCGTGTCGCACAACCTCAACTTCGAGGGCGCGCCGCTCTTCCTGCTCGAATATGCGCGCTACCTTGCGACCTTGCCCGGCTGGCAGGTGCGCGTGGTTTCGCCGAGCGAGGGCCCGCTGCGCGCGGCTTTCGCCGCCCTCGGCGTGGCGGTGACGTTGGCTGACCCCTCGGAATCTTCCGACGCCTCCCCCGAATGGCAGCAAGCCGACGTGATCGTGGCCAATACCCTGGTCGCCACTTGGGCCGTGCATCTCGCGCACCGCATCGGGAAACCGGCCATTCTCTACGTTCACGAGAGCGTCAATGCGCGCCGCTTTTTCGCCCTCCAACTCGACCGGCCCGCGATCGAGCGCGTCGAGCAGGCCTTCGCCCTCGCCAGCCGCGTGGTCTTCATCGCCGATGCCGCCCGCCGCGTGCACGCGGCGCTGGAACGCTCCGCCAACTTCCGCGTCATACCCGGTTGGATCGACATCGCCCGCATCGACGCCTACGCCGCCGCGCACGACCGCGCCGCCCTGCGCCGGGAACTCGGCCTGACCGACGACGCCGTCGTGTTCGCAGCCATCGGTTCACTCATGCCCCGCAAGGGCCAGCATGTTTTCCTCTCCACCGTCGCCCGCCTGCGCTCGCTAGCCCCGGCCGGCGCCCCGCTCGTGTTCCTCCTCGTCGGCGGCCAGGCGCCCATCGATCCCTATGCCGACCTGCTGCGCGCCCAGGCCGCCGGTCTGCCCGGCGCGGACATCCGCTTCATCGGACACTCGGCGGATCCCTACCGCTTCTTCCTCACGGCCGATGTCTTCGTGTGCGCCAGCCTTGAGGAGGCCCTGCCGCGCGTCGTGATGGAAGCCGCGGCGTTTGGCCGGCTCATCGTGACCACCCACGTGAACGGCATCCCGGAACTGCTCGGGCCGGAAGACGCGTGGTTTGCCCCGCCCGACGACGCCGGCCGGCTCGCCGACGCCATGCTCGCCGCCCTCGCCGCGCAGCAGCGCGGCGACTTCTCCCGTGGCCAGCGCGCACGCGCCGCTGTCGCACCGCACTTTGACAGCGCTGGCCTCCTGCCCCGGCACGCCGATCTGATTCGCACCGTGGCGGCGGTTCCGTCCTCCTAAGCCACCGATGAGCGAGACCACCCACGCTTACTCCCATCTCGAATCCCCCGCCCCGGGCGCCCGCCTGCCGCAGGGGCGGCACACGCTGCGCGGTTGGGTCTGGCCGAAAACCGGCGGTGTGTTTTGTGACGTCCGCGCACGCATCGGCGCCCGCTTGTTCGCCGGCGTGCACGGTTTGCCGCGGCAGGATCTAGCGACGCATTTCAACACCGGCCGCCCCGTCGCCCTCGCCGAGTTCTACGTGAACGTGTGGCTCGAACCGGGCCCGGTCGAGATTGTCCTAGAAGCCCTCGAGATTGACGGACGCTGGCGCGCTTTCCAGTCGGTCATCTACACCGTGGGTCCGGCCCAGCCTCCGGTGGATTTCGCCGTGCCCGCCGGTCCGTTGCGGTGGATCGATCACGGCCACGGGCTCCGCCGGCTGCTGCACGCAGCCGCCCGGCAGCCGGAGCAACCCTTGCCCGCGCTCGCGCGGCAGCTCGCCGGCGAAATTTCGTGGCCGCGCGTGCTGCGCGACGCGCCCGCGCCGCTGCTGGGTTTTGTGGACGAACCCGCGTCCGCCTGCTGCTGCCGCTTCGGTCGCATCCCGGCTTTCGGTCATCTCTTCCATCCGCAGATCCCCACCCGTCGCATCCTCGCCACGGTGGATCTCCAGTCGTGGCAGCCGCTCGAGATTCATCGTCCCTCACCCGGGCCCGCGGCCCACTACGCCCAGTTCCCCAACGCCCAGGCCTGTGGCTTCACCGGTCTCGTGGACGTGCCGGCGCAGCTGCCGAATCCGGTCAGTCTCCGCCTCTACGCCGAGTTGGAGGACGGCAGTCTGCACCTCGGACCGGTGGTGCGCACCCGCCTGCACACGCAGGAAGACGAGAAACCCCTCCCGACGACCCGGGCGTTTTCCTTCGACGAGGCGCTTGCGGCGTGGGACGCAGCCTTGGCAGAACTCGGACTGCCCGTGACCCGTGATGCAGAATTGGAGCGCTATCTCTCCACGCTGCGCGTCGAGCACGAGTCCACCTCCCGCCCGCGTCCCGCCGCCACCGCGCGCCTGCAGGAATCACCGCCGCGCCCGACCCAGCCGATCCCGCAGCGCGTGCTTCTCGCCACCCACGGCCTGAGCCTGCAGGGCGCCCCGCGGTTCCTGCTCGAACTCGGCCGGGCCCTCGCCGCCGCGGGCGCGAGCCTCGATGTCGTCAGCGCCGAGGACGGCCCGCTGCGGGCGGAGTTCGAACAGCTCGGCGCGCGCGTGCAGGTTCTCGACTGCGCCGCGGTCATGAGCGCCGACACCGCCGAAGCCGGCGCAACCGCCGTGGCCGCCCTCGCCCGCGCCGGCGGCTGGGCTTCCGCCGACCTCGTGATCGCGAACAGCTTCACGACCTTCTGGGCGGTGCATGCGGCCAAGGCCGCGCAGCGTCCCGTGCTCTTCTACGTTCACGAGAGCACCACGCCGGCAGTCTTCTACGGGACGCGGGTTCCTCCCGCGGTCGTCACGCTCGCCGAGCAGGCCTTCGCCCTCGCCGACGCCGTGTCCTTCACCACCGCCTCGACCCGCCGCTGCCACCTCGCCTACGGGCGGCCCGAGCGGCACCATTTCACTCCCGGCTGGGTGGACATCGCCGGACTCGACCACTGGATCGCAGCCCAGAACCGCGACGCCCTGCGTCAGGCGCTCGGCGTGCAGCCGGGCGAACAGCTCGTCTGCAACATCGGCACCGTCTCCGACCGCAAAGGCCAGCACACCTTCGCGCGCGCCGTTGACCTGCTCTGGCGCCGTCACCCTGAGCTCGCGAGCCGCACGCGCTTCATACTGCTCGGTGGACGCGACACGCCCTTCGACACGATGTTGGGCGATGCGCTCGCCAACCTCGGCCGCGCCAATCTCGTCGTGCATGAGGAGACCACCGACTACCTGCGCTACTACCTCGCGGCGGATCTGTTCGTCTGCTCCAGCTACGAGGAATCGTCCCCGCGCGTCGTGTTCGAGGCGATGGCCTGCCGCACGCCGATCCTTGCCTCCGCGGTGCATGGGATTCCCGAGCTTGTGCGCGACGGTCTGGAAGCCGTGTTGCTGCCGCCCGGTGACACCGTCGCATGGAGCCATGGCCTCGCTCGTTTGCTTGCGACTCCCGCCCTCGGCCGCGAACTGGCCGCCCGGGCCCGCGCCCGGGCGGAAAACCTTTTCGCCGTTCCGGCAGTCATGCCGCGCCATCTCGCGCTCGCCGCCCTGGTGGCCGCCGGACCTCGGACAGCCTGAATTTATTTCACCTCGATCCTCGCCCAATAAAGCCAGTCAAAGGCCGAGCCCTGGCGCGGGCGCGCGGAGAAACGCAGTATCTCACCGGGCACCGGCTCATGGGGGATCACTAGTTTCAACTTTCCGCGGTCCCCGGGTTGATTGGCCGGATCCAGCTCACGCCGGAAAATCTCCCGTTCGGCACCACCCATGATGGCCGTGATCGTGAGCTCGACCCCGTCGGTCTTGGCGCCCTCACGGGTGTAGGCCTCCTCCACCAGTCCAGCGTCCCACTCAATGTGGGTGGCGCCGCGGGGCGGCTTGATCCAGAGATCGCACGCCGGGTGCGCAAAGATCGCCTTCTCCTTCTCTGGCTCCGGCCAGACATAGCCCAACCCCTGCTCGAAATACGCCCGCAGCGGCGCGGGAGAAATCTTCGGATAATCCGACATCGCATAGGCTGCCAGCACCGCCTGGGGCTTCTGCGGACCAGGAGTGACCGGCGGCAGCGGTGGGTTGATGATGTCGCCGTAATTGTTCACCTTGCGGAGGCTTTCCTTAAAACGGTCGCGGTAGCGCAGACTGCAATAGATCTCCGCCAAGGGATGGATGGCCGTCGGCTCGCGCTCGAGATTGAAGGCGGCCGCCGCCCGGGCTGCGATGGCCTTGTTGCCGCGCTGCGCCCCCACGAGCACCAGGGCCGCGACATCCTCGTCCATGAGCTCACCGAACGCCCGGTCCAGGTAGGCGGCATCATTCTCCAAGCCAGCCCGGATCATGAGCGCCTTGCGCTGCGCGTAGTAGGGAATGATCGCGGACCAATCGGCGCCGGAAATGATGATCACCGTGTCCTGCGGCAGGTAGTCCCGGATCGCCAGCGTGTAGGAAAAACCGCCGTCCGTCGGCGCGACCTGTTGGGGATAATAGCTGCGGAAGTAGGTGTGCAGGTTCGCCGCCACCGGCACGATCAGCAGCGGCCAGCACACCCACCGTGGCAGGCGGGAATCCAGCGCACCGAGGAACATCCAGCCGAACGCGGCGCACAGAAACAGCGCGCACGAGTAGAAATAGTAGTCCTGATAGGCGTAGGCCCACGGGAAGAGAAATTGCGAAACAAAGAACACCCCCGCCAGGCCGAGGGCCGGCCATCGCACCCGCGGCAGTGCCACCAGGCCCGCCACCAGGAGCGTCAGCAGCAACCACGGCGCCATGATACCCTCGGCCCAGCGGTTCGACAAAATGCCCCAGGTTTTCGGCGCCAGTCCGGCCGCAAGGTCGCTGAAACCCCAGTTGCCCTGCACCAGGTTTTTCGAGGTGAAGATCCAGGCCGAGGCATGCGCCTCCTTGATCGGGTCCGTCACCGTGATCCACCAGCGCAAGGTTCCGAGCGGCACCAACACCCCGGCCAGCCCCCAGAACACCGTATCCGCCGACCGCCCCCACTGCCGCGTGCGCAGGTCGCTCCACAGGAGCCAGGCCCCGTAGGCCGCCCCGGGGATCAGCCAGACCGCATAGACCGCGCTCTTCACCAGCGCCGCCAGCGTGCCGGCGAAAGTGGCAAACAGAAACCAGGTCCAGCGCCGCCGCTCCATCATCCGCACGAACGCATACAGCCACCACGCGCTGCCCATCAGGGCCATCGCATCGATCAGAAAGGCCCGCGAATAAAAGATATAGAGCGGACACGGCAGGATCAGGCCGACCACGAACAGCCGGCGGGTCCGCGAAACCAGTCCCATCCGCCCCAGCAGAAGGAACGCCGCGGGCAACGTGAGATAGAAACAGCCGAGCGATATCGCCCGCGCGGCCACATGATGGGGCAGATCCAGCAACCGGCTCAGGCCGACGACCGACCACTGGTAAATCGGCACCTCCAGGAGGACCGAAACCCAAGGTTTTCCGACGATCGGCGCCTCATACAGCAGCGAAAAATCATTCTGCCGGTCGATGAAGTGGGTGATCAACCCGGTCTGCGTCTGCCGGAACTCATGTCCCGCCAGAAAACCCGAACTCCAGCTGCGGGTGACCAACCAGAAATGCCCCAGCAGCAGGACGCAGAAGATCCCGACCAGGATCTGGCCTTCGCGGCGGGCTGGAGGTTGCTCTGGCATCAAGGTCTGAAAACTAGGGACTCAACGGAGCGGCAACGATTTTTTGGAGAGGGTCGACGACCGCGGAGCCAGATTCGCCTCATGACCGGTGAACGCATACAACCCGCCATCCGGTCACACCGAACATCCGGCGCATTTCCTGAGTTGTGCCGGCCCGGATAGTTTCGCACCGTCCCGCCTCATTTTCATGCACGAGACCCCCTCCGCATTCCTGCACTTCGACCCGCCGCTCCCCGGCCTGGTCGGCGGCACGATCCTGCAGGGCTGGCTGGTGGGAAAACCGGGCCACGACTACACGGATGTGCGCACGGTGTGCGGCAACGCGGTCTTTCCCGGCGTCCATGGCAACCCGCGGCGCGACCTCGCGGAATTCTTCAAGGCGCCCCAGCCCTTCCTGCTCGCCGGCTTCTCCATCACCATGACGCTGCCGGAAGGCCGGCACCGCCTGCGCTTCGAGGCGCTGGCGATCACCGGCCGCTGGGAGGAACTCGGAGCGCTCGACTGGAACGTGAACGCTGCCGAGGCCCGGCCCGACCCCGAGGGACTCACGCCGCTCAACGCCGACGCCTTTGGCGAAGCCCTGCGCGTGGCTCTGCGCCGGCTGGCTCAGCCTTCAGCCACCATCGAGGAAACCGTCCGCGATGTGATTGCGGAAACCCCGCTCCGCCACCACCTCCAGCACCCGCCCCGCCCCTTCCACGGGCATCTCGACCAACCGCGCACCTGGGAGCGTTCACTCTTCGGGCGTCTGCCCATTTCCGGTTGGATTTACCACGAGTCCCAACCGATCAAGCGCGTGCTCGCCACGGTGGACCTGCAGGCCGTGCAGGTGCTGAAGCTCGGCCGCGCCACCGAGTTTCTGAAGGAGCGCTCAGGGAATTCCCCGCTGGCCACGCACTGCGGCTACGACGGCTTTCTTGACCTTCCCTCCCAGCTGCCGCTGCCGGTCACCGTCCGCATCTACGCCGAGCTCGCCGACGGCAGCTGGCACCTCGGCTCCGTGGCGCGCTTCACGCAAACCGACCACGAGTTCCTCAAGCAGGCTTACGGACGCTTCTCCCCGTTCACCTTCTGGCGCACCTGGCGCGCCCTCTCCCGCAAGGCGACATCCGCCGGTTGGCATCTGCCCGAGGGACGCGGTGCAGTGGTCCGGCAGGTCTGGCAGGAATATGGTGAGCAGGCCCCCCGCGGCCACGGACCAGCCCCGCGTCGTCCGGTTACGGGCGTGCCGCGCCCGGGAATTCATTTGTTCACGCACAACCTCAACCGCGAGGGTGCTCCGCTTTTCCTCTTGGAATACGCCCGCCAGTTGCGCCAGCAGTCCGCCGGCCCGATCACGGTCACCAGCGGAGCCGAGGGCCGTTTGCGCCAGGATTTCGAGCAACTCGGCGCAAAGGTGCAGGTGGTTGACGCGACCCCGCTGCTCCGCGGCCGGACCGCCGGCCAGGTTCGGGCCCAGATCGGTGAACTCGCGCGCCAGGTGGATCTGACCGGCGCGGGCCTCGTGGTCGCGAACACGCTCTCCGCCTGGTGGGGCGTGCATCTGGCCCGGGCCGCCAGCGTACCGTCCTTGTTCTACATCCACGAAAGCACCTCGCCCAACGGATTTTTCCGCGGACTGCTGCCGGCCCCGGCTCTCGCCGAAGTGGAGGAAACCTTTCGCCTGGCCGATCGGGTCTCCTTCCTCACCGCGACTACCCGGCACTACTACCAGGCGTTGTCCGACGGGTCCAACTACCGGCTCAATCCGGGTTGGATCGAACGTGAAGCAATCGAGGCCTTTCGCCGCCAGCATCCGCGCGGGATGCTTCGCGCGGAACTGGGCGTCGCGCCCGAGCGCCGCCTCGTGATCAACGTTGGCAGCGTGTGCGAGCGCAAGGGCCAGCATGTCTTCGCCCGCGCCGTGGACCTGCTCTGGCGCCGGGCGCCGGCGCTGGCGGCTTCCGCCGACTTCCTCATGGTCGGGGGACGCAACACAACCTACGACGAGGACCTCGCGCACTTTCTCGCCGGGCTCGGCAGGCCCAATCTGCGGATCGTGCCCGAAAACGCGGGCGTTTACCGGTATTACGGTGCGGCCGACCTATTCGTTTGCTCCAGCTACGAGGAATCGTTCCCGCGCGTAGTGCTCGAAGCGATGGCCTTTGCGCTGCCGATCCTCAGCACCAACGTGCACGGCATACCCGAAATGGCGCGACCGGACCGCGAAGCCCTCCTGGTCCCGCCCGGTGACACCGCCGCGCTCGCGGAGGGATTGCATCGCTTGCTCGCCGCTCCCGAGCCCGGACGCTCCCTTGCGGCCTCCGCCTTGGCCCGGGTGGGAGAGTTTGACCTTGCCCGCGTGCTGCCCCGCCACCTCGCCCTCGCCCGCGAACTGGCCCCGATCTGAGCGGCCGCTCCACTCCCGGACCGCAGCGGGCTGCCCTGGGCCCGCTCCTCAGGCCTTCTGCAGCAAGAGCCCCTCGTAAACGCCAAATTGGGCCGGCACGTAATCCACGCAGGATACCCGACGCCTGATCTCCGTGGCGTGTCTTTCCGGAAAGTCGGTTTCCCCCTCCCAAAAATTCCGATCATCCCAGTTGTCGAGATACACATGGCCGCCGCTCCTCACCTTGCGGAAGCCGTTTGCCAGACAACGCCCACGCGGGCCTCCATCAATGAACAACAGGTCGAGACTGCCATCCTCCACGCCGGCAAAATCGGCCATCCGGTCGGCCTGCCATTCATGGCGCAAATCGACGTTTCCGATCCTTTCCTGACGGATGATCGCGGCGAGACGGTCATGCCACTCCCTCGAAGCCTCGATGCTGACCACGCAGCTGGCGCGGGCCGAAAGCCAAAGCGTCGAATAGCCGGCCCCGACCTCCCACACCACGGCATCCCGGGTCAGAATCGCCGCCAGTTCCTTCTGGGCCGCAAACGGTATCCAAGGCTGTCGCGGGATGCGTCCGAAGGCCTTTCGGATCACGGCCTGCCCGATCGCGCGCACCCCGTTGGGCAGCTGTCGCCAGCCGACAAATGTCCCCGTGGAGGTATGGAACCGTGCCATATGACCGGAGAGGTTCACGACGGTGCACCGCCCAGCTCAAACCTGTTTTTGCAACCCGCCTCATCGTTGTGTGGCTGACGTTGCGCGTCGGGCTGCTGTCGTTACCCGGGAGCTTGGGCGGCCGATGTGCGGCACCTCAGCAAATGCGCGGCCAACAGGCTTTCGACCAGTGAACACGGCCGCGAGGCGGCGAGCTCGGCCCTGTTACCCGCGGCTTATCCGCCCGCAAATACCGGCCGGAAGCCGGCGGCACTCAGGATCTGCGCGATCTTCTCGCGCTGGTCGCCCTGGATCTCAATGTCGCCGTCCTTCACCGTGCCGCCGCAGCCGCAGGCATTGCGCATTTTTTTCGCAAGCGATTCTTTCTCCGGCAGACCGATGCCCACGAAGCCGGTGACCAGCGTCACGGTCTTGCCGCCGCGCCCGGCGGTTGTGCGTTTGATGTCCACCCGGCCGCGGTTCTTGGCAGGCGGAGGTGTAATTGGGGTCGGTGATCCCGGTTTACCGGGTGCACCACGCCCGGCCGGGGCCTGTGGCAAACCCGCTGCACTCAGGGATGCGAACGGATTGGCACCGAGCGATTGGCCGCCGTCGGTGGGAATTTTATCGGGCGGGGTCATGCGTGCCCTCCTCCGCATCCGCCCGGCGGAGAGGAAGGCCGCGCGCCGAGTTCGTCGGCCGCGCCCAGCCAGGCCAGCGCCTTGGCGTAACTGCGACCTTCCAGAAAGTGCCGGAGCTGCGGGTGCAGTTCCTGCCGATGCGTGCTCAGCAGGGCCTCGACCTCGTTCAACGCGCTGGAGAGCGCCACCCCATCAGAACTCTTTATCGCGCCATTGAAACGGATAAGCGCGGCTTTGATTTTGGTTTCGGCCATGGCGTTATGACTTTATTAAGTTATCTAAACCAATGGTTTAAATCGCTGCCAATCCAATCGGCGCGGCGGGAAGCGCCCGGGAATCCACTTGTCTCGTTTTCGGCGTGATGCATTGATGCACCTCCCCCGTTTACTAACCGCCTCCGCGGTAGCAAGCGGGGACACCTCTTTTTCCTTCCATGAATTCCGTCACCGTTTCCCCCAGCGCCAATGCTGCCCTCATCGAGGAGTATCATCAGCGCTGGCTCGACAATCCCGACTCGGTCGATCCGACCTGGCGCGCGTTCTTCCAGGGCTTCACGCTCGGTGGCGGCCAACTCGCTCCTTCGGCCGCGCCGGCCGCCGGGAGTGTAGCCATTGTGGACAGCCTGAAACAGGCCAGCGTCCACTACCTCATCAACGCCTACCGCGCCATCGGCCACACCCAGGCTCACCTCGACCCGCTCAGCGGCACCCCTGCCCCGCAACCGCGCCTCCAGCTGGATCAGTTCAACCTCTCCGCGGCCGATCTCGACACCTCCTTTGACACCGGCACCTACCTCGGCGGCGGCCAGATGAAGCTCCGCGACATCGTCGCCACCCTCGAGAAAACCTACTGCGGCCACGTCGGCGTTGAATACGCCCATATCCAGGACACCGAGGCCCGCCGCTGGCTCCAGGAACGCATCGAGTCCACTCGCCTCCAGCCGAAGTTCACCAAGCCGCAGAAAGTCCGCATCCTCCGCCGCGTCCACAAGGCCGAGCTCTTCGAAAAATTTCTCCATACGAAATACGTCGGCCAGAAGCGCTTCTCCCTGGAGGGTGGCGAGACCATCATTGCCGCGCTCGACGCCGTGATCGACCACTGTCCCGGCGCCGGCGTCGAGGAGATCGTCATGGGCATGGCCCACCGCGGCCGCCTCAACGTCCTGTGCAGCGTGATGCGCAAGTCCTTCGACCAGCTCTTCGAGCAGTTCTCCGAGAATTACATCCCCGACACCGTGGCCGGCGACGGAGACGTGAAGTATCACCTCGGCTACGAGTCCATTCTCACCACCACCTCGGGCAAGAAGGTCGAGGTCCGCCTCGCCGCCAATCCGTCGCACCTCGAGATCGTCAACCCCGTGGTCGAGGGCAAGGCCCGCGCCCGCCAGCGCATCCGCGGCGACGCCAAGGAACGCCGCAAGGTCATGCCGCTGCTCATCCACGGCGACGCCGCCGTGGCCGGCCAGGGCATCGTGGCCGAGACACTCAATTTCTCGCAACTCCCCGGCTACCGCACGGGCGGCACCGTGCACTTCGTCATCAACAACCAGATCGGCTTCACCACCGATCCGCGCGACTCGCGCTCGACCCGCTATTGCACCGACATCGCCAAGCTCGTCGAGGCGCCGATCTTCCACGTCAACGGCGACGACCCCGAGGCCGTCTGCATGATCGCGCAGCTCGCCGTGGATTTCCGCGTGCAGTTCAAGCGCGACGTGTTCGTGGACATGTATTGCTACCGCAAGCACGGCCACAACGAGACCGACGAGCCGTCGTTCACCCAGCCGATGCTCTACCGCAAGATCGCGGCCCACAAGCAGGTGTCCGCACTCTACACGCGCCAGCTCGTCGAAGCCGGCACCATCTCCGAGGCCGAGGGCGAGGAGATCAAGGCCGAGTATTCCGCCGCGCTCGACGAGAACCTGGCCAAGGCCAAGACCCGCGAGGCCGCCAAGGCCGAGAAGCGAAAGGCCGCCGCTGCGACCATCGAGAACCCCGGCGCCGCCGCCTTCAAGGGTTCCAACGCGGTCTTCCAGCCGGCCTTCAAGCACACGCCGGTGAACACCGCTGTCGACGCCGCCACGCTCGACCAGGTCGTGCGCGCGCTCACCACCGTGCCGGAGAACTTCAAGGTCCACTCCAAGATCAAGCGCTTCACCGAGGCCCGCGCCGAGGCCCACAAGCACGGCGGTCCCTACGACTGGGGCATGGGCGAGGCCCTCGCCTTCGGCACGCTCCTGCTCGACGGCACGCCCGTCCGCCTCAGCGGCCAGGACTGCGAGCGCGGCACCTTCACCCACCGCCACGCGGTGTTCAACGACACCGAGACCGGTGAGAAATACACGCCGTTGAACGCCATCGCGCCGGACAAGCAGGGCAAGCTCTGCGTCTATAACTCCCTTCTCTCCGAGGCCGCCGTGCTCGGCTTCGACTACGGCTACTCGCTCGATTACCCGGAGATGCTCTGCATCTGGGAGGCCCAGTTCGGCGACTTCGCCAACGGCGCGCAGGTCGTCATCGACCAGTTCATCACCAGCGGCGAGTCGAAGTGGCAGCGTTGCAGCGGCATCACGCTCCTCCTCCCGCATGGCTACGAGGGGCAGGGCCCCGAGCACTCCTCCGCCCGCCTCGAGCGCTTCCTCCAGCTCTGCGCCGAGAACAACATCCAGGTGGTCAATCTCACCACGCCCGCCCAGCTCTTCCACGGCCTGCGCCGCCAGATGAAGCGCGACTTCAAGAAGCCGCTCGTCGTGATGTCGCCCAAATCCCTCCTTCGCCACCCGGGCGCTGTTTCCAAATTGGAGGATTTCACCACCGGCTCGTTCCAGGAGATCATCGACGATCCCATCGAGTCGGAGAAGTGCGACCGCGTGATCCTTTGCTCGGGCAAGGTCTATTACGACCTCATCGACTACCGGGAGAAGAACAAGGTGGCCAACACCGCCATCATCCGCGTCGAGCAGCTCTACCCGCTGCACCGCGACCGCCTCGCCGAGCTCGCCGACGCCTACGGCCGCGACGCCCGCCTCGTCTGGTGCCAGGAGGAGCCGCAGAACATGGGCGCGTGGTCCTTCATCGCTCCGCAGCTCGAGGAAATCTTCGGCCGCAAGCCCGCCTACGCCGGCCGCGATGCCGCCTCCTCGCCTGCCGTCGGCCTCCTCGCCTTGCACCGCATGCAGCTCGCCACCTTCCTCCGCAACGCCTTCACGCTCTGATCTGGCACCTCCCCAGATCCAAGAACCCAGACCCTAGACCCAACTCTCATGGCCATTGACGTCAAAATCCCCCCGATGGGCGAATCCATCACCTCCGGCGTGCTCGCCAAGTGGCACGTCGCTGATGGCACCATCGTCAAGAAAGACCAGCCTCTCTTCGAACTGGAGACCGACAAGATCACCTCCGAGGGCACCGCCGAAGCTGACGGCAAGCTCACCATCAAGGTCGCCGCCGGCACCGACGTGAAGATCGGCGAAGTCGTCGCCACCATTGACGAAACGGCGACGGCTGGCGCGTCAGTGCCCGCGGCCTCCAGCCAAAAATTGGAAGTCGAAAATCAAAAATCTGGCGACGTTGTCGCCTCCCCCGCCGTCCGCCGCCTCGCCGCGGAAACGGGGATTGATCCCGCGACGGTCACCGGCACCGGCAAGGCCGGACGCGTCACCAAGGGCGACATGCTCGCCGCCTCGGTCAGCAAACCGCCCTTCGCCGCACCGGCACCCGCTGCCACCGCTCCAGTGGCGGCACCCTCCGTAGCTTCAGCTAAGGAGAGGCAGACGCGCACCAAGATGAGCAAGCTGCGCCAGACCATCGCCAAGCGCCTGGTCTCCGCCCAGCACGAGGCCGCCATGCTCACCACGTTCAACGAGGTGGACATGTCCGCCGTGATGGAGCTGCGCAAAAAATACCAGGACGACTTCGTCAAGAAGCACGGCGTGAAGCTCGGCTTCATGAGCTTCTTCACCAAGGCCGTCGTTCACGCCCTCCGCGAGGTGCCCGGCGTCAACGCCACCATCGACGGCGACACCGTCGTCCAAAATCACTATTACGACATCAGCATGGCCGTCTCGACGGACAAGGGCCTCATGGTCCCCGTCATCCGCGGGTGCGATACGCTCGACATGGCCGGTATCGAAAAGGCCATCGCCGAGACCGCCAAGAAGGCCCGCGAGGGCAAGATCGGCCTCGACGACCTCAGCGGCGGTGTCTTCACCATCACCAACGGCGGGATCTTTGGCTCGATGCTCTCCACGCCGATCCTCAACGCCCCGCAGAGCGCCATCCTCGGGCTCCACGCCATCAACGAGCGCCCGATCGCGCTCAACGGCCAGGTTGTCATCCGTCCGATGATGTATCTCGCCCTCAGCTACGACCACCGCCTCGTGGACGGCAAGGAAGCCGTCACCTTCCTCGTGAAGGTGAAGCAGGCCATCGAGGACCCCGCCCGCCTCCTGATCGGAGCCTAAGCCATCCAACCTTTCACAGGAGATAACGGAGGTAGCAGAGAATCCCTCGCTCCGTTCTCTCCGTTTCCTCCTGTAAAATGTCCTCTGAAAATTTCGACCTGATCGTCATCGGCGCCGGCCCCGGCGGCTATGTCTGCGCGTTCCGTGCCGCGCAACTCGGCCTCAAGGTCGCGCTCGTCGAGAAACGCCCCACCCTCGGTGGCACCTGCCTCAACGTCGGCTGCATTCCCAGCAAGGCCCTGCTCCATTCCTCCGAGCAGTTCGTCTTCGCCAAGCACCACGCCGCCGCCCACGGCATCAAGCTCGCCGGCGTCGAGGTGGACCTCGCGACCATGCTGAAGAAGAAGGACGACGTCGTGACCAAGCTCACCGGCGGCGTCGCCCAGCTCGCCAAGGCCCGCAAGATCACCGTAGTCACCGGCGCCGCGTCCTTCGTCAACGCCACCACGGTGGCGGTCGGCGACCGCTCGCTGACCGCCAAAAACATTGTCATCGCCACCGGCTCCGCCCCGGTCGAGCTGCCCTTCCTCAAGTTCGACGGCCAGACCGTCATCTCCAGCGACCACGCCATCGCGTTGCCCGCCGTGCCCAAGAAGCTCGTCGTGGTCGGCGGCGGCGTCATCGGTCTCGAGCTCGGTTCCGTCTGGGCCCGCCTCGGCGCCGAGGTCACCGTCGTTGAGTTCCTGCCGAAGATCGCCGCGACCTATGACGACGACATCGTCCGCAATTTCACGCGCCTGCTCCAGAAACAAGGCCTCAAGATCGAGGTGAACGCCAAGGTGACGGGCTACACTCACGGCATCCTCACGGCCGAGCGCGAGGGCCAGAAACTCGAATTCCCCGCCGACGTCGTACTCGTGGCCGTCGGCCGCCGCCCCTTCACCGACGGCCTCGGTTTGGAGAAGGCTGGCGTCCAGCTCACCGACAAGAAGCGCATCAAGGTGGACGCGCACCTCAAGACCACCGCCCCCGGCGTCTGGGCCATCGGCGACGTCATTGACGGCCCGATGCTCGCCCACAAGGCCGAGGAGGACGGCGTCGCCGTCGCCGAGTGGATCGCGGGCAAGCCCGGCCACATCAACTGGGACCTCATGCCCGGCATCGTCTATACCGACCCGGAGGTCGCCTCTGTCGGCCTCGGCGAGGACGAGGCGAAGAAGCGCGGCCTCGCGATCAACGTCGGCAAGTTCAACTTTGCCGCCAACGGCCGCGCCATCGCCGCCGACGCCACCGACGGCTACGTGAAGATCATCGCCGACGCGAAGACCGACAAGATCCTCGGTGCCCAGATCATCGGCCGCGGCGCCGGCGAACTCATCAGCGAGATCGTGACTCACATGGAATACGGCGGCAGCGCCGAAGACCTCGGTCGCACGATCCACGCCCACCCCACCATGAGCGAAGCCGTGAAAGAAGCCGGCCTGGCCGTGAGCAAGTCGGCAATACACAGCCTGTGATCGCGGCCCATACAGCCTGACCTCCCTTGACCGCGCCGGCCTTGGCGCGGTCTTTTTCTTTTCATGTCCGCTTCCGCCCATCGCCGTGCCCTCGCCCTGATGCTGCTTTCCGCCGCGTCTTTCACGGCCAACGTGCTGCTGGTGCGCGCGCTCGACAACCTGCACTTTGCGAACATCTGGCTCGTGTCCTGCGCACGCTTCCTCGTCGGCCTGGGGGTCGTCGCCGTGGTCTATCGCCGCGAATGGCAGCCGCTGCACCTCGTGCGCAATCCCCGGCTGATTGAGCGCGGCCTGCTCGGCGGGATTGGCGTTTACCTGACCTATCTCTGCGTGGTGAAACTCGGCGCGGGTCGCGCCACCTTCATCAACAACACCTACGTCATCTGGGGCGCGCTGCTCGCCGCGTGGGTGCTGCGGGAAAAACTGCGACCCTCCCTGCTCGTGGGCGGCGTGGGCGCACTCACGGGGCTGGCGCTGCTCACCAACGTGCTCGGCGGTGGCAACGCACCCGGACCCTACGACGGACTTGCGGTGCTCTCGGCCCTCGTGTCCGCGTGGGTGGTGGTCACGATCCGCCAACTGCATGCCAGTGAGCATTCCTCCACGATCTTCGCCGCGCAGTGCTTCTACGGCCTGCTGATCTGCGGCATCCCGGCGCTGCTGCAGCTGCAACCCATCAGCGGACTCGGCCTCGCCGTGACGGCCATCGCCAGCGTCACCGCCGCTGTCGGCCAGCTGGCCATGACGCGTGCCTTCCGCGACCTCAGCGTGGCCGAGGGTTCGCTGCTCCAGATGCTCGTGCCCGTGGGCATCGCGGTCGGCGGAGTGGTGTTCTTCCACGAGCGGTTCACCACGCACGAACTCATCGGCGCCGCCCTGATCCTCGGCGGCACGACCTTCATCGCCCTCCGCCAGCCCATCCGCGCGAACGCCGAGGCGGAATGAGTTATTTCTGCAGGGGCGTGCCTTGTGCGCGCCCTTGCCTCAATCCGGGCGCGGTCAAGCCACGCGCCTACTACACGGCTCATTTTTCGTGTCTTTCGTGTGTTTCGTGGTCTCCTGCTTTCCGTGAAAAAACTCATTCTCTGGGACATCGACGGCACGCTCATCGTCTCGCACGGCGCGGGCATTCGCGCCATGGAGAAGGCGCTGACCAAACGCTTCGGCGTCAAGGTGAGCCTCGACACGATCGACTGGGCCGGCCGCACCGACACCTGGCTCACGGGCGAAATCTTCCGCCATGTCGGCCTGCCCGACACGCCGCAAAACGCCCACGACTACCTCGAGGCCTACCTTGAGCTGCTGCCGCAGGAACTGGCGGCCGGCCCGCAGGGCCACGTGTTGCCGGGCGTGTTCGAACTGCTTGAGCAACTGCACCGTCGTGCCGACGTCGCCCAGGGCCTGCTCACGGGCAACCTGAAGCGTGGCGCGGAGTTCAAGCTCACCCACTACAAGGTCTGGCACTACTTCGAGTTCGGCGCCTTCGCCGACGACAGCCCGCGCCGCAATGACCTAGGCCCGCACGCCCTGCGCCGCGCGAAGGAACGGCATGCCGTGGAATTCGATCCGGCGAACACTTTTATCCTCGGCGACACTCCGCACGACATCGAATGCGGCAAGGTCATCGGCGCGAAAACCATCGGCGTCGCCACCGGCCGCTACCACGTCGAGGAACTGGCCGCGCACCAACCTACAGCGGTGTTCAAAGATTTCAGCGACACCGCGGCGTTTTTGCGGGTGATCGACGCGGGGTGAAATTTTTGGAGGGCTCAGCTCCAGCTGAGCCGCGGCCCGGCCCATCGGGAGATGGGCCCTCCACGGCTACCGCGTCACCGTCTCCACCGCCACCACGTGGCCGTCGCGCAGGATCAAGCGCATCGTCTCCATGTCGGCATCGGGCGTGGAACTCATGCTGATGCCCGTGCTGGTGCTGCGATAGCCACCGCTGCCGATGGCCAGGCCGATGCTCAGGCGCGGACGGTTGCGGTAATAAACCCAGACCTCGCTCTCCTCGTTGGTCTCGTCGCGGCGGGAGAGTTTCCGTCCCGGCTTGCCCAGCGCCATCTCGGCCATCTCCGCCGTGTAGCCCACCTCGACGCGGCCTTCGCGGATGTTGCGGCGCACATCGGACGGATATTCCGAGAAGGCACCGCGGTTGGCGTCGATGCGGCTTTGCGGCGTGGACGTCGCACAACCGGCCGTGAAAGCGGTGACGAGCAGCAGGAGGAAGGCGGATAAGACGCGCATGGCGGGATTTTGGTTTGCCGCGCAAGGCGGCGGGCGAATTATGGACAGCCTGCCCGGAAACGGGTTCATTTTCCAGCGCCACGACCCATGAAAAAATTCACCATCGCCATCGGTTCCGACCACGCCGGCTTCGCCTACAAGGAGAAGATCAAAGCCATGCTCCTCGCCGAGGGCCACACGGTCCGCGACTACGGCACCAGCTCCGACGCGCCCTGCGATTATCCCGATTTCATTCGCCCCGTGGCCGAGGCCGTCGCCCGCGGTGAATATGAGCGCGGCATCGTGCTCGGCGGATCGGGCAACGGCGAGGCCATCGTGGCCAACCGGGTGAAAGGCGTTCGCTGCGGCCTCTGCTGGACCGAACAGGTCGCCATCTGGAACCGCTCACACAACGATGGCAATGTCCTCTCCCTCGGCCAGCGCACCGTGACCGAGGATGAAGCACTCAAGATCGTTAAGATCTGGCTCGCCACCGAGTTCGAAGGCGGTCGCCACCTCGGCCGCATCAACAAGATCGACGCCTGAGCGGACAAGCACCGTTGGGTCTTCCTTGGATCGTTTTAGGGGCGGCGCTTGCGCCGCCCTCGCGCTCTAGGTCGCCGCAAGCGGCGACCCTACAACGCTGATAACGGAAACATTTTCCCATCAGTGTCTTATATAAATGATTTGACATTGTAGCATTATTCTGGATCCTCTCGCGTCATGGGAACAAGACACCGCGGCTCCATCGAAGAAATCAACGCCCTGAATGCCTTCATCAAGCTTCAGCGGGCGGCGGAGTCGGTATCAGCCCGGGTTCACAGTGTGTTGCCGGACGATCTCACGATCACTCAGTTCGGCGTCCTGGAAGCCCTGCACCACATCGGGCCGCTGTGCCAGAGCGAGTTGGCCGAAAAACTCCTCAAGAGCGGGGGCAATCTCACCCTCGTCGTGGACAACCTCGAGAAGGCCGGCCTCGTCTTGCGCGAACGCGATCCCGCCGACCGGCGCTTCGTGGTCGTGAAGCTGACCCCCAAGGGGCAGACCTTCATCGCCGCGCTTTTCCCGAAGGTCGTTGCCAACGTCACCCGCGAGATGGCCACCCTCTCTTCCACCGAGCTCTTCGACCTCGGCCGCCTGTGCAAGAAGATCGGCCGCCAGGCCTGAGTTCTTCATGCCCATTACTTCAACATCAAAGTTTATGAAAACCCAAACATCCCACGTCACCGGCCTCCACCACATCACGGCCATCTCTTCGGACGTTAAGCGCAACGTCCAGTTCTACACCCAGGTCCTCGGCCTGCGCTTCGTGAAGAAGTCCGTCAACCAGGACGACACCGGGACCTACCACCTCTACTACGGCAACTACACCGGCGCCCCCGGCACCGCGCTCACGTTCTTCCCGTGGGCCGGTCTGCCGCGCGGTCGTCCGGGCCGCGGTCAGGCCTACGCCACCGCCTTCTCCGTGCCCGCCGGTTCACTCCCTTTCTGGCAGGAACGGCTCGCGCGCCTGAAGGTCGCGACCTTCCCGGTCGAGGAACGCTACGGCGACCAAGTCCTGCCCTTCATGGATCATGACGGCCTGCGCCTCGAGCTAGTCGCCACGGCGGAAAACGATCCGCGTCCGCCGACGCCTTCCAAGGAAATCCCGGCCGAGCACGCCATCCGTGGCTTCCACAGCACAACGCTCGCACTGAACGACGCGTCCGCCACCGCGGCCGTGCTCACGGAGCAGATGGGTTACCGCCAAGTAGAAGAGGGTGGCTACCGCGCGCGCTTCACCGCGGGCGACGGCGGTCCCGGCACCTACGTGGACCTGCTCGTTGATCCCGCCATCCCGCGTGGCCTCAACGGCGCGGGCACCGTCCACCACGTGGCCTTCCGCGTACCCGACGACGATGCGCAGGTCGCCGCCCGCTCCGTGCTCCAGGAGAACGCCCTGATGGTCAGCCCGGTCATCGACCGTGCTTACTTCAAGTCGATCTACTATCGCGAGCCCGCCGGCGTGCTTTTCGAGATCGCCACGGACCAGCCCGGCTTCGCCATCGACGAACCCGTCGAGACGCTCGGCACGAAACTCTCACTGCCGCCGCATCTCGAACCCCACCGCGCCGAGATCGAAGCCTCCCTGCCGAAGCTCAGCTGAACCTAATTCTGTCATTGCGAGCCCTGCTCAGCAGGACGTGGCATTCCAGTCCCTCGACAGGCCCGGGACCTTGAACTTGTCGAAACGGCTGGACCGCTTCGTCGCTGCGCTCCTCGCGCTGACACTCCTTTCCATGAGCACCCTCTCCTACACCCACCGCTTCGAACCCGCCACCGCCGCCGGCGCATCTCCCCTGCTGCTTCTCCACGGCACAGGCGGCAACGAGCATGATCTCATCCCGCTCGGCCAGCAACTCGCCCCGGGTTCGGCGCTGCTGAGCCCGCGTGGCGACGTCAGCGAACACGGCATGCCGCGCTTCTTCCGGCGCTTTGCCGAAGGCGTTTTCGACCTCGACGATGTCGCAAAGCGCACCCACGCGCTGGCCGATTTCATCGCGGCTGCCGCGACGCAATACAGCTTCAACGCCGCCAAGCTGACCGCGCTCGGCTACTCCAACGGCGCCAACATCGCGGCCTCGATGTTCCTACTCCGGGCCGAGGCGCTCGCCGGCGCGGTGCTGCTGCGCCCGATGGTTGTGCTCGAACCGGCCCAGGTGCCCGACCTGACCGGCAAGCGCATCCTGCTGCTCTCCGGCCGACGCGACCCGATCGTGCCGGTGGACCACCCGGAGCGCCTCGCCTCGCAGTTCCGCGCCGCCGGCGCCAACATCACCCTCCAGTGGATCGACACCGGGCATCAGCTCACCGAAGCCGACCTCGCCCATGCCGCCCGGTTCCTGCAAGGGATACGCTAAACGCATAACGGTCGGATTGGTTTGTGGTCGGATTTTCCGTGTAGGGTCGGCGCTTGCGCCGACCTCCTCCGCGAGGTCGGAGCAAGGTCCGACCCTACATCCGAGCCATCATGCGCCCACGAGCGGGTTGCCCACCTTGCTCTGAGATTTTGATTCCCGCGGGGGGGAATACCCGGCAACCTGCCGCCACTTCCCTCCCGTGGCCAAGTCCTCCTCCCGCACCTCGAAATCCAAAATCAGCCGCGCCCGTTGGGCCGCCATCCGGCTGTTCGCCATGGATGTGGACGGCGTGCTGACCGACGGCACGGTCGAGATTCACTCCGACGGCACGGAATCAAAACAGTTCTCCATCCTCGACGGCATGGGCATCGTGCGCCTCCACAAGGCCGGCATCGCCGTCGCCTGGATCTCCGGCCGGGCCTCCGGCGCCACCACGGCCCGCGCGACCGAGCTCCGCGTCCCCCACCTCATCCAGGGCCGCACCGACAAGCTCATGGCCCTGCAGGAGTTGGCCAGCCAGCTCGGCCTCGCCTCCGCGCAGGTTTGCTACATGGGTGACGACGACATCGACGCCCCGGCCATCAACTGGGCCGGCATCGGCGTGGCGCCCGCGACTTCCATGCCCGCCGCCCTCAAGGTCGCCGACCTGGTGGCCACCCGCGAGGCCGGACGCGGCGCCGTGCGCGAAGTGTGTGAACAAATCCTGGCCAACCGGGGTCAGTAACGCCGCATGCGTCTCATCCTGAGCCTCCTTTCGCTGCTGTCGGCTGCCACCTTGGCGTTCGCCGCGACCACCCGCATCGCCACCGACAAGCCAATCGTGAATTTCCGCCTGCCGCACTTCACGCCCGAGGGCTACCGCTCCTGGCTGGTGCGCGGCACCGAGGCACGTTACGTCAACGAGGACCTGGTCGAGATCAAGGAGCTCAACCTGACCCGGTTCAACCGGCAAGCCGACGAGAAAGTCGAGACCATGATCCTGAGTCCGGCGGCCCAACTGCGCCTTACCGACCGCCAGGTCAGCGGGCCCGAGTCCATCCGCATCATCAACGACCGCTTCGAGGCCTCCGGCTCGCAATGGAGCTACGACCATGAGGCGAATAAGATTTCCATCGCCAAAAACGTGCGCGTAATCCTGCACACCCAGCTGAACGACATCCTGAAATGAAGCTTCTTCGCCTTGGCCTGATCGCCAGCCTCGCCCTCGCCGGCGCCCTCCTCCGGGCGCAGAATGTCGAGCCGCAGAACACCGTCATCGAGAGCGAGTCCTTCGACTGGCGCAGCACCGACAAGGAAACCACTTCCGTCTTCACCGGCCGCGTGGTCGTGACCGCGACCAACATGAAGCTCACCTGCGACCGCCTCGAGATCGTCGCCCTGCGCTCCGGCGATCCCAAGGCCACCATCGGCAAGATCGAGGCCTTCAAGTCCCTCGTCGCCACCGGCAACGTCCGTATCATCCAGGGCGACCGCGAGGCCGCGTGCGGCAAGGCGGAGGTGCTGCCCGGCGACGACAAAATCATCCTCACTGGCTCGCCCGTTATTGTGGACCATTCCGTCAACTGGACCTGGACCGGCGACGAGCTCCACATGCTTCGCGGCGAACGCCGCATCACCGGAACCAACCCGCGCTTCACTGGCCCCGAGATCCAGGACCTCGGCGTGGACCTCGGCAAGAAGCCCGAGGCCGCCCCCGCCCCGGCTCCGGAAACGCCCAAGCAACCCTGAGCATGGTCGCCCCCTTCGACGCCACCGAGATCCGCACCGAGGCCCTGGTCAAGACCTACGGCCCGCGCTCCGTCGTGAACGGCGTGAACATCCGCGTCCGCGCCGGCGAGGTCGTCGGCCTGCTCGGCCCCAACGGCGCGGGCAAGACCACCACGTTCTACATGGTGGTCGGCCTCGTGCCCTCGTCCTCCGGCCGCGTGTTCATCGGCGACAAGGACGCCACCGACCTCCGTATGCACCGCCGCGCCCGCCTCGGCGTGGGCTACCTGCCGCAGGAGGCCTCCATCTTTCGCAAGCTCACCGTCGAGGAAAACGTCCTCGCCATCGTCGAGACGCTGCGCGTGTCGTCCGCCGACCGCCCGGCGCTGGTGAAGCACCACCTCGACGAACTCAGCCTCGGCCACCTCGCCAAGCAGAAGGCCTACACCCTTTCGGGCGGCGAGCGCCGCCGTCTCGAAATTGCCCGCGCGCTGGTCACCCGTCCGAAGTTCCTGCTGATGGATGAACCCTTTGCCGGCGTGGACCCCATCTCCGTGGCCGAGGTGCAGAAAATCATCCTCGAGCTGAAGCAACGCGGCATCGGCGTGCTCATCACCGACCACAACGTCCGCGAGACCCTGCGCATCGTGGACCGCGGCTATATCATCAACAAGGGCAAGGTCCTCACCGAGGGCGACGGCGACTTCCTCATCAACGACCCCCAGGCCCGCGAAATCTACCTCGGCAAGGACTTCGACCTGTAGCCCGGGCGGGCTCGCGTCCCGGCGAGCCGGGGTGGTGCAGAGCCGGCCTCCTGTCGGCGCCAAGCCTATGGCTGACACGCCGCACCGGCCGCCCAACAGCGAGTAGGAGCTTGTTGTCCGGTCATTCTTCCCCTACTCACTACCCGCCGCCCGCCCCTCACCACATCGGTCCAACCATGCCCGCCAAAGCCCTTCACGGCATCACTGTCTCGCACTTCTTCGAGACCTACGGCGCCAAACTCCAGCTCCAGCTCCTGCACGGCAGCAACGGCCTGCATCGCCTCATCCGGGAGGGCTCCATCAACCGCCCCGCCCTCGCGCTGACCGGTTTCTTCAAGTATTTCGCGAACAAGCGCATTCAGGTTCTCGGTGCCGCCGAGATGACCTACCTCAAGACCCTCACCCAGAAGCAGCAGGTCGAGATCTTCGGCGAAATGGCCAAACGCGGAATTCCCGCGATGGTCCTCACCCGCAATTACACCGCCACGCACCCGATGCTCGCGGTCTCGGAGGAGATGAACCTGCCCATCTTCCGTACGCCGCTCATCACGATGAACTTCGTGAACGCCGCGACGCTGTGCATCGACAACGAGTTCGCGCCGACCACCACCGAGCACGCCACCACCCTCGATGTGAAGGGCATCGGCGTGATGATCCGCGGCGACAGCGGCATCGGCAAATCCGAGTGCGCCCTGGCCCTGATCGAGCGCGGCCACTCCCTCGTGGCCGACGACCTCACCTGCATCCGGCTCATGGACGAACGCGAGCTCTCCGCCAGCTCCCGTCCGCTCAACCGCGGCTACATGGAGTGCCGCGGCATCGGCATCATCAACATCGCCGAGATGTTCGGCGTGAAGAGCATCCGCCTCGACAAGCGCATCGACCTCGTCGTTTCCCTCCGCGAGTGGTCGCCCGATGTCATCGAGGAGCGCACCGGTCTCGAAGAGAATTACTACAACATCCTCGGCGTGAAGGTGCCGCACATCGAGTTCTACGTCCGCCCCGGCCGCGACATCGCCCGCCTCATCGAGGTGGCCGCGCTCGTGCAGGCCCTCAAGCTCATGGGCCACGACCCGGCCCGCACCTTCAACGAGCGTCTCATCGCCCACATGGCCGAGCAGCAGTCGGCCGCCACCACCAGCCACCGCGTGGACTCCACCGTACCCTTCCCGCCCGATCAGGATGAAGACCCCGGTATCGCGGAAGACGCCCGCTCCTGAATTCATGCCCGCCCCCCGCTCCGACTCCCGCCTACCCGCCCAATTGCGCCCCATCACACTCGAGGCCGGCATCGCCCCCTACGCCTCGGGTTCCGTTCTCATCGGGTTCGGCAACACGCGCGTCATCTGCGCCGCCACGATCGAGCCCAAGGTCCCGTCCTGGATGAAACAGCAGGGCGTCAAGGGCGGCTGGCTCACCGCCGAGTATTCGATGCTGCCCTACAGCACGCTCGACCGGAAGCCCCGCGACATCAGCAAGGGCAAGATCGACGGCCGCACGATCGAAATCCAGCGCCTCATCGGCCGCTCCCTGCGCGCCGTGCTCGACCTCCAGAAACTCGGCGAAAACACCCTGTGGATTGACTGCGATGTGCTCCAGGCCGACGGCGGCACCCGCACCGCCTCCATCACCGGGGCCTACCTCGCCGCGCGCCTCGCCATCCAAAAGCTCCTCGACGCGAAGAAAATTGCCGAGAGCCCGCTCGTGGACTCCGTCGCCGCCGTCAGCGTCGGCCTGTTCAAAGGCGAGGCCCTCCTCGACCTCAATTACGTCGAGGACAAAGACGCCGAAGTGGACGCCAACGTCGTGATGACCGGCCGCGGCCAGTTCGTGGAAGTGCAAAGCAGCGGCGAGGAATCCACTTTCTCGCAGGAGCAGCTCGACGCCCTCCTCGGCCTCGCCAAGTCCGGCCTGCAGGAGCTGGCCGGCATCCAAAACGCCTTTCTGGCCAAGCACCTGCTGGCCGGAGCCTCCTGACCCGTTTGGCCCGCAAACTGCTTTTCTGACCTATGAAATCGCCCCGTCGCCTTTCGCTCGCCCTCGTCTCCTTAGCCCTGCCCGTGCTGGCGCACGCCCACCCCGGCCACGACGGTGACCACGACTTTGGTTGGGACTTCGAGCATCTGGTCAACCATCCCTTGGCGACCATCGCCTGCCTGTCCGTGCTCGTCGCGGCCGTCTGGGGCGTCCGGAAACTCGTGATATCGCGCAACGCCGCCAAGACCGAGCGCGCCAAGCGCGAGTGAGGTGTGGAGGGCTCGGCTCCAGCTGAGCCGCGGCCCATCGGGAAAGGGGTCCTCCAATATTCCTACAGCTTCCGCGGATCACACGCCATCCGCGGGTAGTTCGCCGCCAGAATCTCCCGAAGCGCCTTCAGGGTCCTGCGCAGCCGGATGCTGTCCGCCGCCACAAACTTGATGCTCCATCCGCCGCGGCGCAGCGTAGAAACGCCCACCCATACGCCGTCGCCATGTAGCATCCGGGCAGCTTCCACCCACGGTGCTTCGCCTTCCGCGATCAGCACCGCGTTGCCAAAGCAGGCCTTAGCGCCGGAACCGGTGAACGCGGCCAGCGCTTTCAGTCCGGCTCCACTTTGGTCGAAGCGTTCACGCAAAACCAACTCTCCGCCCACGCGGACCTCGGTCTCGAGGCACAGGCGGTCCCACAACCAGGCCTCGCCTTTGTGCGCGATGCGGCCGGGCATGAGCAAATCCACGAAAAACAACCCGCCGCCTGACTCCACTTCCACCGTCGTCGTCTGCCGGTAGCGGCTGCCGCGATGCGGCACGAGGGGCTCCGGCAGCACTTCCAGCCACCCGTCCTTGGCCACGGCGAAATGCTGCCGGCACTCCGCCGAGCCGTCCTTCATCTTGAAGACGCGGCTTGCGCTCGGAGTTGTGACGAGCAGTGCTGCACCCTTGGCCACGGCGATGTCCGACTCGAGGAAATCTCCTTCAAGGATGCCGGCCGTGGGATTGACGACCTGCACGAGCAGCGTGCCGGAATCCGCATCCCAGTAGGGCTTGCTCACATGATACGGCGCCCGGAAAGACTGCCCCGTCAGCGCCGTGCGCCCGTTCGCACCGGCGGTGGCTTTGAGTCGCATATGTCCGGAGAACTTTGTCATGCGCGAAACCCATCACAATCGCCCCTGCCTGTCATCCTGAGCGCAGCGAAGGATCCAGCGGCACGACCGCAAGCGCACATCCATCTGGATTCTTCGCTTGGCTCAGAATGACAATTGCGGGCCGTCATTGCTTCTCCTCGTGCCTGTTTGTCACCCATCATGCCTTGGCCTTCTTGCCGAACAGCACCTCGTGTTCGATCCAGGCGATCACCTGGTCGAGGTTGTGTTCGCGCTTGAGATCGCAGAACAGGAACGGCCGAGCCCCGCGCTGCACCTTGGCGTCGCGCTCCATCACGCCCAGATCGGCGCCGACCAGTGGGGCCAGGTCGATCTTGTTGATCACGAGCAGATCGCTGAACCGGATCGCGGGGCCGCCCTTGCGCGGAATCTTGTCCCCCTCGGCGACGTCGATCACGTAGATGAACGCGTCCACCAGTTCCGGTGAGAAGGTCGCGGTCAGGTTGTCGCCGCCGCTCTCCACGAGCAGCAGCTGCAGGTCGGGAAACTTCGCCTCCAGCGCGCGGCAGGCCTGTTCGTTCATCGTCGTGTCGTCGCGGATGGCCGTGTGCGGGCAACCGCCCGTTTCCACGCCCGCGATGCGCTCGGCCGGCAGCGCGCTGTGCTTGATCAGGAACTGCGCGTCCTCGGAGCAATAGATGTCATTCGTGACGACCGCCATCGAATAGCGGTCCCGCAGCTTCTGCGAGAGCCGGAGACAAAGCATGGTCTTGCCCGAACCAACCGGGCCGCCGATGCCGATGCGTGGAGCGCGCTTCATGATTTTCGATTTTGGATTCTCGATTTTCGATTTAGGAAATGAACATGCGACTGTCCGCGTGCTCGTGCCGGGCCGCCGCGATATCCAGCCAGGGGTTGAACCAGCCGATCTCCGCCACCGGCACCTGCTCGGCCGCGGCGACGACCACCGGTGCCTGCTGGAGCAGTTCGGTCAGCAGCGACTGACTGGCATTCTGACCCAGCCGCAGAAGCTTCATCGCCGCCGACAGCTGAGCCGCGACCGCCGCATAATACACCCCCGCCAACACGGCCGGCACAGGTGCGCCCAGCACCCGCCCCTCCAGCGCCGCGGCGATGGCCGCGGAAAAGGGCCAGCCCCCGGCATTCGAGCGTTTGAGATATTCCGAGGCCAGCGGATGCGGCCGCAGCGTCGCGATCAGCTCGGTGCGCTGCCGACCGATGTTGTCCGCCGCGAGCCGGGCCTCCTTCGCAGTCTTCAGGGCGGACGACAACCGGCAGAGTTCTCCGACCTGCGACCAGTTCTCCTCGCCGAGCGCGCGCCACGCCTGCGCCGCAAGGGGCAGTTCCGCCTGCCGCAACGCCGGCACCACCGACAGCAGCATGAAGTCCCGCAGCGTCGCGCGATCATGCACCACGCCTTCCTGCACCAAGCCCTCCAAGCCAAAGGAATGAGCGTAGCTCCCCGTCGGATAAAACGAATCGCCGGCCTGCAACAGACCCGCAATCCACGCGGCCTCAGTGTTGGTGACTTGGTCCGAGTTCATGGATGGACAGGTTGCCGCGAGCGAAGCGTCCCGGACGGAAAACCGCAGTCGTGGGCTTGAATGGCAGACCCAACCGCCCGAAAAGTTGACGAACCGCCGGTTCGTCGGGCGCCAGCAGGCGCGTCGGCTCGCTCTGCAGTTCCAAGTGCAAGTTGCCGACCGCCCAGCCGATGCCCGCCGCGGCGGACGGCGCCAGCTCCAGCGAAACCTCCAAGACCGCTTCCGGCATTTGACGGACGACATAGCGCTTCGTGCCCGTCTGCCAAAATGCTTCGCCGGGCTGCAGGCGTTTCTCCAACTCGAAGCCAAACTCCGCTCCGTCCTCTGCGGTTCCGCGCCAGATGCGCTTGGCCAGCGTGAGGCGCTCCACCGCCAACACCACTTCCGGCAGACTCGCGTCCGGAGTTCCAACAGGGGCGGTGATCAACTGGAGCATGGAAACCGGCAGCTAAGCGCCCCGCGTGCCAGTGAGGCAAGCCCGGGCATGCTCTGGACCGAAATTGGTTTGCTGCTTCCCGCCTCGCGTCCAATCAGGTGACACCACCCACGGCCATCACCACCCAAGTCCATATGAATTCCTGGTTCATTCTCATTGTCGCCGGCCTGCTCGAAGTTTGCTGGGCCAGCGCCCTCAAGTCCACGGCCGGATTCACCCGCCTGTGGCCAACTCTCTTTTTCGGCGTCACGCTGATTGGCAGCATGTATCTGCTAAGCGTGGCGGTGAAAACCTTGCCTGTGGGCACGGCCTACGCCGTCTGGGTCGGAATCGGCGCCGCCGGCACGGCGATCTTCGCCATGCTCTTTCACGGGGAAGCTATGACCGTCGCGAGGGGCGTGTTCCTGAGCCTGCTAATCTTTTCGATCGTGGGTTTGAAGATGACCACGATTACGGCAGCTTAATCGTCTCCTTATAGAGTCGCCGCTTTCGGCGACCTCGCGCATGAGGTCGGCGCAAGCACCGTCTCTACAATACAGATCAGAACAGGAAATAACGCTGGGCCAGCGGCAGGACCTTGGCGGGCTCGCAGGTCAGGTGCACGCCGTCGGCTTTGACGGTGTAGGTCTCGGGATCGACCTCGATCTTCGGCATGGCGTCGTTGAGGACCATGTCCTTCTTGCCGACCGTGCGGCAGGATTTGACGGGCTCAAGGCGGCGCGACAGGCCGAGCTGCTTGGGGCCGGTCTTGCTGCGGAGCGAGGCGGCGCTGACGAAGGTGACGCTCGTCTTGCCAATGGCCTTGCCGGCGGCGCCGAACTGCGGCCGATAGAAGGTCGGCTGCGGCGTGGGAATGGAGGCGTTCGGGTCGCCCATGTTGGCCCAGGCAATAAAGCCGCCCTTGAGCACGAGCTCGGGCTTCACGCCGAAGAGCGCGGGCTTGAAGATCACGAGGTCCGCGAGCTTGCCCACCTCGAGCGAGCCGACGATATGGGAGATGCCGTGCGCGATGGCGGGATTGATCGTGTATTTCGCAAGGTATCGGAGGGCGCGGAAGTTGTCGGCGGCCGGGTGCGACTTGTGCGTCATCGCGCCGAACTGCAGCTTCATCTTGTGCGCGGTCTGCCAGGTGCGGAGGATGACCTCGCCGATGCGGCCCATGGCCTGCGAGTCGGACGACATCATCGAAATGGCGCCGAGGTCATGCAGGCGATCCTCGGCGGCGATGGTCTCGGGGCGAATGCGCGACTCGGCGAAAGCCACGTCCTCGGGAATCTTGGCGTCGAGGTGGTGGCAGACCATGAGCATGTCGAGGTGCTCGTCGATGGTGTTGACCGTGTAAGGCCGCGTCGGGTTGGTGGACGACGGCAGGACGTTGGCCTCGCTGCACACGCGGATGATGTCAGGGGCATGACCGCCACCGGCGCCCTCGGAGTGGAAGGTGTGGATCGTGCGACCCTTGAAGGCGCGGATCGTGTCGTCCACGTAGCCGGACTCGTTGAGCGTGTCGGTGTGAATCGCGACCTGCACGTCGTAATCATCGGCCACGCCGAGGCACACGTCGATGGCGCCGGGCGTGGTGCCCCAGTCCTCGTGGAGTTTCAGGCCGATGGCGCCGGCCAGGATCTGGTCCTTGAGCGGCGCGGCGGTGCCGCAGTTGCCCTTGCCGAGGAAACCGAGGTTCATCGGGTAGGCTTCGGCGGCCTCGAGCATGCGGTGGATGTTCCATGCACCGGGCGTGCAGGTCGTGGCGAAGGTGCCGTGGGCCGGGCCGGTGCCGCCGCCGAGCATCGTGGTGATGCCGGAGCTGATGGCCTCGTCGATCTGCTGCGGGCAGATGAAATGGATGTGCGTGTCGATGCCGCCGGCGGTCATGATGCTCCCCTCGCCCGCGATGACCTCGGTGCCGGCGCCGACGATCATCGGGTTTTTCCTCTTGGTGCGCGGATCGACAAAGATGGAACCGATGCCGTTCTGGATGCCGGGATTGCCGGCGTGGCCAATTCCAACGATGAGGCCGTGCTTGATGCCGAGGTCGGCCTTGATGACACCGAGTACGGGATCGAGAATCGTGGCGTTCGTGATGACGAGGTCGAGTGACTCGGCATCCGTCGCGGTGGAAGACTGGCCCATGCCGTCGCGGATGACCTTGCCGCCGCCGAACTTCACCTCGTTGCCGTAGCCGCCGCCCTCAGCGATGAGGTCGCGCTCGACCTGAACAAACAGCTCGGTATCGGCGAGGCGCACACGGTCACCGACGGTGGGGCCGAACATCTCGGCGTATTGGCGACGGGAGAGCTTCAGACTCATTTTCGGGTTTTGATTTTTGATTTTGGATTGGCCGAGGCCTTGGGCTTGGCGTCCAGCTTGCCGTTGATCTTGGCCTGGAGGCCATAGACCTCACGCAGGCCGGCGAGGGCGACGAGTTCGACGCGCTTGGTGTCGCCGGCCTCAAAGCGCACGGCGGTGCCGGCGGGAATGTTGAGCCGGAAGCCGCGAGCGGCGGCACGGTCGAACTCCAGCGCCTCGTTGGTCTCGAAGAAATGGTAATGCGATCCCACCTGGATGGGACGATCCCCGGTGTTGGTGATGTCGAGCGTGAGCGTCTTGAGCCCGAGGTTGGCATCGAGCGCGGTCGCGTCGGGCGCGGGGATGATTTCGCCGGGAATCATGTAATTTTTGATTTTGGATTCTCGATTCTCGATTGGCCAAAGGACTGCGTGGCGGCCATGGCAGGCAGCGGTTTCCGCCTTAATCCAAAATCGAGAATCAAAAATCGAAAATTCATCTGATCGGATTATGCACCGTCACCAGCTTCGTGCCATCGGGGAACGTGGCCTCGACCTGCACGTCGTGGATCATCTCGGGGATGCCCTCCATGACGTCGCTTCGCTTGAGGATGGTGGTGCCGAAGCTCATGAGCTCGGCCACCGACTTGCCGTCACGGGCGCCTTCCATGATCTCGTAGGTGATGATGGCGACAGTCTCGGGATAGTTGAGCTTGAGACCGCGGGCCTGGCGGCGGCGGGCGAGGTCGGCGGCGGTGACGACCAGCAGTTTCTCACGTTCGCGGGGGGTCAGGTGCATGGGCGGCGGATCAGACCTGCAAGTGTTCCTTAACAACCTCGTCGGTCAAGCTGGCGATGGGACCGGAGACGACCACGACGCCGCGGTCCATGGCGTAGAAACGGTCGGCGACCTCTCGGCAGAAATCCACATATTGCTCAACGAGGAGGATGGCGAGGGCGTGGGTCTGCTTGAGCTTTTTGACGGCGCCCTTGATCTCTTCGACGTCCTTCGCCGCCTGATCGATGGCCTCGGGCGGGGCGGCCGGGGCCTTGAGCTTCTTCAGGGTGTCGCCGATCTGATCAATGATCGACGGCTGGATGCCCTCGGTGGGTTCATCGAGGATGAGAAGCTTGGGGTTGGTCAGCAGGGCGCGGGCGATGGCGAGCTGCTGTTGCTGGCCGCCGGAAAGTACACCGCCCTTGCGCTTCAGAAAGTCCTTCAGGATGGGGAAAAGCTCATAGACGCGCTCGAGCGCGGACTTGGCGTCGGCGCCCTTGCGACCGTGGACCACGAGGCCGATCTGGAGATTTTCCTCCACGGTCATGTGCGGAAAAATGTCGCGGCCCTGCGGCACGTAGCCGATGCCCGCCCGGGCGCGCACGTCCATGGGCAGCTTCTCAATCGGCTTGCCGTCAAACAGGATCGAGCCGGCCCGCACCGGGAGCACCCCGGTGATCGAGCGGAGCGTGGTGGTCTTGCCCACGCCGTTGCGGCCCATGAGGGCAACGACCTCGCCGGGATGCATCTCGAACTCAACGCCGCGCAGGATGCGCGAACCACCGATATAGGTTTCGAGTGCTGTAATTTTAAGCAGGGCAGTCATTTTGAACCACGAAGACACAGAGGCACAAAGAACCGAACCAAGACCCGCCGGGCCTTGGTGCCGTTGCCGTGGAAGACGGGGCGCAGCATCTTCATCGCGTGCCGTGTTTGCCGCGGCCGAGATAGACCTCGCGGACTTTTTGGTTGGACTGGACCTCGTCGAACTTGCCCTCGCAGAGCACCGTGCCCTGGTGCAGCACCGTGACCGTCCCATCGCGGGCGATCTGCTTCACGAACGCCATGTCGTGCTCGACGACGACGATGCTGTGCTTGCCCGAGAGGCTGATGAGCAGCTCGCCGGTGCGGTGGGTCTCCTCGTCGGTCATGCCCGCGGCGGGTTCGTCCACGAGGAGCAGCTTGGGTTGCTGCGCAAGCAACATGCCGATCTCGAGCCACTGCTTCTCGCCGTGGGCGAGCAAGCCGGCCTTCCAGTCGCGCTTGCCGTCGAGGCGCACGAGCTTGAGCAGCTCGTCAATGCGGTCGCGGTCGGTGGAGGAGAGGCGACGGAACAGTGACGCGAAGACCCCGCGCGGGCCGTTCAGCGAGAGGACGAGGTTGTCGAAGACGGTGTGCTCGGTATAGACGCTCGGGGTCTGGAACTTCCGGCTGATGCCGAGGCGGTTGATTTCGTATTCGTTGAGCGTGGTCAGGTCGTGATCCGTGGCGGGGTCGGCGCCGAACTCGATCTTGCCCTTGTCGGGCTGGGCGCGGCCGGTGATGAGGTCGAAGAAGGTGGACTTGCCCGCGCCGTTCGGACCGATGACGGTGCGCAGCTCGCCCTCGTAGAGGTAGAAGTTGAGGTTCGTGATGGCCTTGAAGCCATCGTAGGTCTTGGAGACATCCTCGACGGTGAGAATCGCGCGCGGCATCGGGAGAAGTTACAAAGGACGAATTACGATTTGGTCGGAGCCGAGGCCGGTGTCTCGGGGGAGGCGGTCTCCGCCTTGGGTTTGGTGAACTTCCGCCCCAGCGCCTTCAGGCGGGCGGGCAGGCTGACGAGTCCGCCGGGCAGGAAGAGCACGACGAGGATGAAGAGGCCGCCGAGGATGATGAGCCAGAGGTCGGGATAGGCGCGCGTGGCCCAGCTTTTGAGGAAGTTGATGCTGACCGCGCCGAGGATGGGACCGAGCAGCGTGCCGCGTCCGCCCACGGCCACCCACACGACAGCCTCCAGTGATTTTTCCGCCTGCATCTCGCCCGGGTTGATGATGCCGACCAGCGGCACGTAGAGCGCACCGCCGATGGCGGCGATAAGCGCGGCCAGCACGAAGACGAAGAGCTTGTAGTGCGCCGTGGCGTAGCCGCTGAAGAGCACGCGGTTCTCGCCGTCGCGGATCGCCTGCTGCACGAGGCCGAACTTTGTCCGCCCCAGCCAGCGGCAGAAGAGATAGACCAGCAGGAGCGTGACGGCCGCGGCGACATAGAGTCCGCGCTGCGTGCCGGAAGCCTGGATGTCGTGCCCGAGGATGAACTTGAAATCCGTGAACCCATTGTTGCCGCCAAGGAGCAGGTTGTTGCGGAAAAACATGATCGAGGCCGCGTAGGTCAGCGCCTGCGTGAGGATCGAGAAATAGACACCCTTGATGCGCGACCGGAACGCCAGAAACCCAAACAGGTAGGCCACCAATCCGGGCAGCAGCAGCACCATCATCATCGCGAAGGGGAAGCTGTCGAAGGGTTCCCAAAAGGCCGGCAACCGGTCCCAACCCAGAAACACGAGAAAGTCGGGAATCGGCTTCTTGTATTGGCCGAGTTCGCCGATCATGCGCATCAGATACATGCCGTGCATGTAGCCGCCCAAGGTGAAGAACAGCGCCTGGCCGAGGCTGAGCAGGCCGGTGGACCCCCAGAGCAGATTCACCGAAAGGGCGAGCAGCGCATAACAGAGGTATTTGCCCCAAAGCCGGATCGTGAAGTCGCTGACCACGCCGCTGGCATGCAGCAGCGGAAACACCACGATCATGGCGAAGGCCACGACCGCCACGATGCCGAGTTCGACCCGGTGGCGCGCCAGCCAGTTGTCAGGAGCGGGGGTGGAATTACTCATCGAGGCTGCGGCTGCGGGTGACAAAGAGGCCGGCGGGTTTCCACTGGAGGAAGAGGATGATGCCGCCGAGCACGAGAATCTTGCCGAACACGGCGGCATCCTGCGCGAGGTTCTGGAGGAAGCCGCCGATGCCCGGCACCCACGCGAGGCCGGGCGCCCAGTAGGGCAGATATTGTTGCAGCACCTGGTCGATGCCACCGATGCCGAAGGCACTGATGATCGTGCCGGCGATGCTCCCCACCCCGCCGACAACCACAACCATGAACGAATCGATGATATAACTCTGTCCGAGTGAGGGACCGACATTGCCAATCTGACTGAGGAAGGCGCCCGCGAGCCCCGCGAGGCCGCTGCCAAGGCCGAAGGTCAGCATGTTCACGCGCTCCGTGCGCACGCCCATGCAGGCGGCCATCTGCCGGTTCTGCATCGAAGCGCGGATGAGCAGGCCGAGGGAGGTCTTGGACAGCACCAGCCACATGCCGAACACGATGAGAATCGCGAACCCGATCACGAAGACACGATTCCAGCCGAGCAGCACGTCGTTCACCGTCCAGTTCCCGCTGAGATAGACCGGACTGGAGACCTGCACGTTGTTCGCGCCGAACATCAGGCGGAACACCTGCTGCAAAATCAGCGACACGCCCCAGGTCGCCAGCAGGCTTTCGAGCGGGCGCCGGTAAAGCCATTGAATGACGCTGCGCTCGAGCCCGATGCCAACGATGGCCGCCGCGAGAAAACTGAGCGGGAGGGCGGCAATGAAATACCACTGATAGGCCGAACCCGTGAGCCCCATGCCCGGAATCGGCAGGCTGAAACCGAAGAACGGGATCGTCACCCCCGCGCCAAAAATATTCTGCACGAGGTAGGTCGTGTAGGCGCCCACCGCGATCATCTCGCCGTGCGCCATATTGATGACGCGCATGAGGCCGAACGTGATGGCAAGGCCGAGCGCGGCGACGAGCAGGATGCTGCCGAGGCTGAAGCCGCGGAAGAGCGTGCCGAGAAAATCCACGGTCGAACGGTGCGATTCGACCGCATACATCGCCGACTTGGCGGCGGTGGCCACCGGCTCGTTCTTCTTTTCCTCAGCCTCCTTGAGGGCCCGCTGGAGAAAGTCGGTGCTCGAGAGCGTGTGCAACGCCTTGAGCTCGGCGAGCGCGGCGAGTTTCACCTCGTCCTTCGCATCCTTGAGTTGGATGAGAGCAACGGCCTCGCGCAAGGCCCGGTGGACGCGCGGGTCGGTTTCGCGCGGCAGGCGTTCCAGGAGGATGGCGAGCTTGGTGGTGTCCTGGGCGAGGCCGAAGGACTGGATCGCCTTGCTGCGGCGGTTGGGATCAGGCGAAACGATGTCGAACACGTCGAGCACGCCCTTCATGGCGCGGCGCAGGCTGGTCGTGTGGTCCACGGCCTTGAGCCCGCTGGACGCGAGGCGCAATGGCTGTCCCGCGGCGTCCAGCAGCGGCTCGCCGGAGTCCACCCGCAGGGCGGCGCGCGCTCCGTCGGCATCTTTTTCGCCGGTGAGCTGGACTGGCACGGGGGTTTCACCGTGGCGGTAAATGAAAAGCTGGTCGGTGCGCCAGGCCTCCAGGAGTGGCGGGATGACCTCGTCGGGATTGCCGGTGAGCGAGGTGATGAGCGTGCGCGTCTGGGCGGCATCCGGCGCGAGGATGGCCTGGACGATGGTGGCGCGGGCCGACTCGGCGGCCGGCGCGATCACGCCGAGGGGTAGCAGGGTGATCAGAAGCAAACGCTGAATATATTTCATGCTAACGGGAACTGACAGATGCTGGATTCATGCCAAAAAAAGCGGGGCGGGCTGTTAAACCCGCCCCGCGTCCAATACCTACAAACAAAGTGTGAGGCACTCGCCCTGCGCCTGTCATTACGAGCAGGCCCGTCTCCGGACGGACGAAGCAATCCAACTGGCTGGATCACACCCCGCCCGGCCATGCCGGACTCGCGATGACAAGGCGGTTTCGGCCGCGCCTTACTTGAACTTACCCTTGAGCCAGGGCTCGCCGTAAACGTTGTCGAAGGACTTCACGATCTTGAACTGGCCGTCGGCCTTGGTCTCGCCGATGAAGACGTTCTTCGTGACGTGCATGTTGGGCTGCGAGGTGACCCTGCCGCCGGGACCGTCGAAGGAGATCCCGCTCTTGAAGGCGGCGCGGACCTTGTCCACGTCGAAGGAGCCGGCCTTCTCGACCGCGGCCTTCCACAGGTAAACGCCCACATAGGAAAGCACCATCGGCGAGCAGGTCACGCGGCCTTCCTTCACGACGCCGGGGACGGTGGTCTTCTTGAGCCAGGCCTGGAAATCAGCGACGAACTTCTTGTTGGCCGGAGAGTCGATCGACTGGAAGTAGGTCCAGCAGCCGAGCTGGCCGACGAGCTGGTCGGCGGGCAGGCCGCGGAACTCATCCTCGGAGATCGAGAAGGAGACGACCGGGCAGGTCTCGGCAGTGAGGCCGGAGGCGGCGTATTCCTTGAAGAAGGGAACGTTGGTGTCGCCGTTGAGGGTCGAGATCACGCAGGCGTCGCCGGAGGCGGCGAACTGTTTGATCTCGGCGACGATCTGCTGGTAGTCGGTGTGGCCGAACGGCGTGTATTTGCCGGCGGAGATGATCTTGCCGGAACCGTCGCGACGGAAACCGCCGCCGATGTTGTCGAGCGGCACGCCCTTCGAGAGGAGATACTCGAGGAGCACGAGGTTCGTGGTCTGCGGATAGACGTAGTCGGAGCCGAGCAGGTAGAACTTCTTCTTGCCCTCGGCGAGGTAGTAGTCGACGGCGGGCGTGGCCTGCTGGTTGACGGCCTCGGCGGTGTACGCGACGTTCTGGGACTCTTCTTCACCCTCGTATTGCACCGGGTAGAAGAGCAGGCCGTTGTTCTTCTCGAACACGGGCAGCACGGACTTGCGGGACACGGAGGTCCAGCAACCGAAGGTCACGGCGACCTTGTCCTGCTCGAGGAGCTGGGTGGCCTTCTCGGCGAAGAGCGGCCAGTTCGAGGCGCCGTCCACGACGACGGGCTCGATCTTTTTGCCGAGCACGCCGCCCTTGGCGTTGATCTCGTCGAAGGTGAACAGGAGCACGTCGCGCAGCGAGGTTTCGCTGATCGCCATCGTGCCGGAGAGGGAGTGAAGCACGCCGACCTTGACGGTATCGGCGGCCTGGGCGTAAGCGGAGGCGAGAAGCGCGCCCGCGGCAATGAGGTAACGGGATGACTTGAACATGGTGTGTGACGGAAAAAATGTTTTTGAGGCGTGGGCCGGACGGCGCGGCGGATCAGCGCGCGCCGGCGGCGGGGATTCAAACAGCGGCCCGCTCCGGCGCGGCGATTTTCAAGATCGCCGCGGGAGGGAGGACGGCCGCGTCAGCGGACCGGATTAGAACTTGAAGATGACCTGCGCGCCGAAGAACGAGGCGCTCTCGGTGGAGAAGTCGTCGTATTTCGTGTAGCTGTATTCGAACAGCACGCCGAGGTTCGGCGTCACGGTCACGGCCGGGGAGATGGTGGCCTTGAAGAAGGTCGGGGTCGAGGTGGTCACGGCGACGGCCTCGTTCTCGCCGCCGGAGAGACGGCCGGTGAGGGTCCACTTGTCGTTCAGCGGGGCCATGGCGAGGAGCAGCCAGAAGTAGCCGTCGGCGTCGCCGGCGGCGGAATCGAGCTTCGAGTAGCAGTATTCCGCGGCGAGCGTGGTGCTGCCGACCTTGGTCTGGCCCCAGATGTCGAAGGTCGTGCGGTTGTCCTCGCTGCCGGCGACACCGCCGTCATAGGCGATGGCCGCGAAGAGGCTGGAGTCACCCTGGGTGAACTTCAGGTAGCCTTCGAAGCCGGCGCCGTTGTCGAGGTCGCCGTCACCCTTGTAGTAGGTCGGGCCATAGACGGAATCGAGCACGGCGAAGCCGCCGGTCACGCCCTCGGCCGTGTACTCCATCTTCACGCCGGAGTGATAGGCGGGGATGAAGCCGGAGAAGTCGTTGGCGTAGGAGATCTGCAGCATGTTCGGATAATCGAAGGCCTCATAGCCGAGCCAGCTGAGGAACTTGCCGACGGTGACCGTGGTGCCGGAATCGATCGTGTAGGTGGCATACGCATCGAGCACGACGGGGTCGTGGCTCGTGAAGGTGTGCAGGCTGATCGTGCCGGTGGTCTTCTCAAAGGTGGCGGTGGACTGCAGCTTGACCGAATCCACATCCATGAAGGAGTCGTCGGTGTCACCGGCGGTGCCGTTGTCCCACTCGGTGTAGGCGGCCGAACCGCTGATGTAGCCGGAGACGGAGAAGTTTTCGTTCAACTTCACCTCGGCCTGGGCCGTGGCGGCGAGAGCCAGGAGGGCGGAGGCCCATCCCGCGAGACGGAAGGATTGCTTGGTCATGAGTGCAGTAGGTTTTTGCTGGGTTTGTGTTGCGGACCGCCGGGCAAATGCCGCCCGTTGCGTCCGCCGCTGATTCAGCAACTCCCCTGCCAGCCCGAAACGAGCCCATTGTCATAACGGGCTCAAACGATTCATTGAAACCCCAGCGGGTGATGAAATGTTTTCATCCCTGGTGATTCTCCGAGTGAAAACACCCGGCCGCTTTCGGGTTCAACCGCTTGCCCGACGCGCCTCCGCGCCGCCAAACTCAACACGAACTAATCGCGCGGCTTGGCCGCATCAGGCTTCGTAATGGCCGCGGCCTGCAGCGCACCGAAATTCCCCTCCTCGCAGCTGTGCACGAAACCCTCGGTCACGGATTTCAGGTCTTCCCAGCGGCGACGGATCGCTTTCGCCTCGTCCTTGGAGATCGCATTGTCGGCCGCCGCGACCGCGATCACACCCAGCATGTCGGCAAATTCCTGCACGATGCTGTTCGTGAGCGGAATCAATTGGTAGGGATGCGGCTTGGCCTTGGGGTTCGTGATGAAGAAGCCGCCGGCACGCTCGCACACCCACTGGGCGATGCGCGTATCGTTGGTGATGCGCAGCAGCTGCTCGATGCGGTCGAGCGGGTTGTTGGCGCCGCTGCCGGTCTCGTCCTGCGGCGGCTCGGCCCACTTGTAAATGAGCGAAAGCGACAGGCCCATGTCGGCCGAAATCTGCTTCGCGCTGGTTTTCTTCAGGACCTCCTTGAGCAGCTCATGCGATTGCATGCGCGGATCTTGGCCTTTGGCCCTCCGATGGCAATCCTCCCTTGCCGCGCCGCGTGTCATGGCCGTCACTCCGGGCATAGATGAACTGTCCGACCACCCCCTGCCGCCCCACCCGCCGGGCCCCGCTTGGCGACTCCGCCGCGGGCCGCGCTTTTTTGTGTCAATTGCCCGGCCTTTGTGGCTAAAAGTCAGGTCCTCTTTCCCATGAACATTCACGAGTATCAGGCCAAGGCCCTCTTTGAAAAATACGGCGTCGCCGTCCCCCGGGGCGTCGCTGCCCGCACCCCCGCCGAGTTCGAGTCGGCGCTCGCCACCCTCGGCCACGAAGGCCCCATCATCGTCAAGTCCCAGATCCACGCGGGCGGCCGCGGCAAGGGCACCTTCACCGACGGCTTCAAGGGCGGCGTGAAGTTCGCCAAGACCAAGGCCGAGGCCCTTGAGCTGGCGAACCGGATGTTCAACAACACCCTCGTCACCGCCCAGACCGGCCCCGCCGGCCGCAAGGTCCAGACCGTCTATTTCACCCAGGCCTGCGACATCCAGAAGGAATACTACCTCGCCATCCTCCTCGACCGCGTGACATCCCGCCCGGTCATCGTCGCCTCCACCGAGGGCGGCGTCGAGATCGAGAAGGTCGCCCACGAGACCCCGGAGAAGATCTTCAAGATCGTCGTCGATCCCGCCGTCGGTCTCCAGGGCTACCAGGCCCGCGAGCTGGCCTTCCGTCTCGGCCTCACCGGTGATTATTTCAAGAACGCGGTGAAGCTCATCCCGGCCCTCTACAGGATGTTCTGGGAAACCGACGCCGCCATGGTCGAGGTCAACCCCCTCATCACCACCCCCACCGGCCAGGTGCTAGCCCTCGACGCCAAGGTCTCCTTCGACGACAACGCACTCTTCCGCCACCCCGAGATCGTCGCCCTCCGCGACCTCAACGAGGAAGACCCCAAGGAAATCGAGGCCTCGAAATACTCGCTCTCCTACATCGCCCTCGACGGCAACATCGCCTGCCTCGTCAACGGCGCCGGCCTCGCCATGAGCACGATGGACATCATCAAGCACTTTGGCGGCAGCCCGGCCAACTTCCTCGACGTCGGCGGCGGCGCCTCCAAGGACCAGGTCACCGCGGCCTTCAAGATCATCCTCACCGACCCCAACGTGAAGGGCATCCTCGTGAACATCTTCGGCGGCATCATGGACTGCAACACGATCGCCACCGGCGTCGTCGCCGCGGCCCGCGAGCTCACGCTCAAGATCCCGCTCGTCGTCCGCCTCGAGGGCAACAACGTCGCCGCCGGCAAGAAGACCCTCGCCGAGTCCGGCCTGAAGATCGACTCCGCCGACACCATGGCCGACGCCGCCCAGAAGATCGTCAAACTCGTCGCCTAAATAATTTGCCCACGGAACACACGGAATACACCGAAACCAAACCCTGAATTTCTTCTGTGTATTCCGTGTGTTCCGTGGGCCCAAAACTCCTTTCCTAAAATGTCCATTCTCATCACTCCTGAAACCAAGGTCCTCGTCCAGGGCATCACCGGCGAGTTCGGCGGACGCCACACCAAGCTCTCCCTCGACTACGGCACCACGATCGCCGCCGGCGTCACGCCCGGCAAGGGTGGCCAGTTCTTCGAGCACAACGGCCACAAGGTCCCGATCTTCAACACCGTCGCCGACGCCGTCGCCGCCACCGGCGCCACCGTCTCCGCCGTGTTTGTACCGCCGCCCTTCGCGGCCGACGCCATCCTCGAGGGCGCCGACGCCGGTCTCGACCTCGTGGTAGCAATCACCGAGGGCATTCCGATCCGCGACATGATCGCCGCCAAGCGCGCCATGGCCGGCAAGAAGACCCGTCTCATCGGGCCCAACTGCCCCGGCCTCGTCACGCCCGGCACCGGCAAGGACTCCACCGGCGGCTGCCGCATCGGCATCGCCCCCGGCTACATTCACAAGAAGGGCCACGTCGGCGTCGTCTCCCGCTCCGGCACCCTCACCTACGAAGCCGTGTTCCAGCTCACGTCCAAAGGCCTAGGCCAGACCACCTCCGTCGGCATCGGCGGCGACCCGGTCAACGGCACGTCGCACCTCGACGTCATCAAGATGTTCAACGACGACCCCGAGACCTGGGGCATCATCATGATCGGCGAGATCGGCGGCAACGCCGAGGTCGAGGCCGCGCGCTGGATCAAGGCCAACTGCAAGAAGCCCGTCGCGGGCTTCATCGCCGGCGCCACCGCCCCCGCGGGCCGCCGCATGGGCCACGCCGGCGCCGTCGTTGGCGGAGCCGAGGACACCGCCGCCGCCAAGATCGCCGTCTTCAAGGAGTGCGGCATCGAGTGCGCCGTCACCCCGTCCGACATGGCCGACGCCCTGATCCGCGCCGCCCAAGCCCGTGGCGCGAAGCTGGCGTAAGCCATTTCGTAATTCTATATTCTGGGCCGGACAACCATGTCCGGCCTTTTTTCCGCCTCACCCCGTCTGACAATACCCCATGAGCACCCTCCCCGACTGTTTCTATTGCCGCAAAGATCAGCGGCTGCACGACCTCATGATCGAGCTGGCGCCGCTCTCGGTCTCGACGCTCTACCTGTTCAAGGAACAAACCTACCGTGGTCGCTGCATCGTCGCCTTTCACGGCCACGTCAACGAACTCTACGAACTGCCCGAGGTCGAGCTGGCGAAGTTCACGGCGGATGTCGCCCGCGCCGCCAAGGCCATCCGCACCGCGATGGGCGCGGCCAAGATCAACTACGGCGCCTATTCCGACAAGCTTCCCCACCTGCACGTTCATCTCGTGCCCAAATACGTGGACGGTCCGGCCTGGGGCACGACCTTCACGATGATGCCCGACCCGAAGGTCCTGCTCTCCGTCGAGGAGTATGCCGCCTTGGGCGCCAAGATCCGCGCCGAGCTCGGCTGAGGCCAACTTGGCCGCCCAGTCCTCCCCGGAGGCATCCCGCGCTTGCGGAAATCAACCCGCGGCCGCATCCTGATTCAGATTACTCGCATGATCCGCTTCGATCCCAGCGACCAGACCCGCCCCGTGCTCCATATCGGCGAATACCCGCTGTATTCGCCGCATGTCATCGTGCTCGGCTATGTCTTGTCGATGCTGGTGACGACCACCTGTCTCGCGCTCCGGGTGAGCGCCCCGTTCGAGTGGTTGCCGTTCACCGCCACGGAAGTCCTGCGCGGCCAGGTGTGGCGGGTGTTCACCTACGGCCTGGTGAACGCCCCGAGCCTCTGGTTCGTGATCGATATGTTCATGCTCGTGTGGTTCGGGCGCGAGGTGGAGAAATTCTTCGGACGCCGCATCTTTCTCCAGCTCTACGCCGGACTCTACCTGCTGACGCCGGTGCTGTTCACGGTTCTCGGTCTGTTCGGCTGGAAACAGAGCATCAGCGGGCAGACCGGATCGTTCGGCGTCTTCATCGCCTTCGCCACGCTGTATCCTTCCGCGCCCTTCTTCTTCAACATCCTGGCCAAGTGGCTGGCCTGGGTTCTGGTCGCCATCTACTCCCTGATCCACCTGGCCAACCGTGATCTGCCGAGCCTGCTCTCGCTCTGGGCAGGAGCCGGCTTCGCGCACGGCTACGTGCGCTACGAGCAGGGCCGCTTCACGCTGCCCAAAATCCCCAACCCCTTTGCCCGCCTCCGTGGCCCGAAGTTCAAGGTTCTGCCCGGCCAAGCCCCGGAGAAACCCCGCACCGCTGCGCCGATCACCGCCCAGGGCATGGCCGATGTGGATGCCCTCCTCGACAAAATCGCCCGGTCGGGCATCCACAGCCTCACCCCCGAGGAGCGCGCCCAGCTCGATCGTTCCAGCGCCGAGTTGATGAAACGCAAGGGCGGCGCCCCGCGCTCGCGTTGAACGTCTCGCCTCTCCGGGACTGCCCGAAGTTTGGCCTGATTGGAGGCATGGCACTTCGGGAGGGCTCGCGTCCCTGCGAGCCTAACCCGGTCCGCAGAGATGCGGACCCTCCGCTTTGAGTCTGGTGCGCTGCTGTCAGCCGCCCGCAACCGAGGCCAGCACCGCCCGCATCTCCGCGTGGAGGCGGCCGTTGCTGGCCACGTAGCGCCCGCGATCCTGCCGCTGCGGATGCGACCCGCCGGCGTAGTCCGTCACCATGCCGCCGGCCTCGCGGGCGATGAGCATCCCCGCCATCGCGTCCCATGGCTTGAGATCCTTTTCCCAATAACCGTCGAGCCGGCCGGCGCCGAGCCAGCACAGGTCCAAAGCCGCGCTCCCCAGTCGGCGCTCGCCGCGGATGTGCTGCAGGAAAGCCGCCCATTCCCGCAGGTTGTTGTCGGGATTGGTATGCTTGTCGTAGGGGAATCCGCTGGAGACCACCGCGTCGCTCAACTTGTCCGTGAGCGTGACCCCGATGCGCTGTCCGTTCAACTGTGCCCCCTGCCCCGCCACCGCGGTGAAGAGCTCTCCGCGCACGGGATCATAAACGACGCCGAGCAGCGGTTCGCGCTCCGCCGTGGCGAGCGCGATGCTCGTGCAGAAATGAGGGAGCTTCGCCGCAAAGTTCACCGTGCCGTCCACCGGGTCCACAAACCAGTGATACGGCGCCGACGCGGCCGACGCGCCTTGTCCGCCGCCCTCTTCGCCCACGATATGATGATCCGGAAACCGCGCGAGCAGCTCGCGCACGATGAAGGCCTCCGCCTCGGTGTCGGCCGCCGTCACGACATCGGACCGGCTGCTCTTGCGCCCGGAAATCGGGATCGGCGCGGCGAAATGCCGCAGGATGATGTCCCCGGCGCCCCGCGCGATGGCGGCGACTGCAGGAAGGATTGAACCCGGCTGGAGCATGCCGCTGGTCTGCGGGATCAGCACGTGCGAATCAACTTCCGAAACACCCCGCTGCCCGCGCGACCCAAGCCTCTGGGCGGAATTGCGGGCGTCGCTGGCACGGGACAGGCTCTGTCCGGTCCACCTACCCCATGAAACTGCTCGTCGTGTCGGACCTGCACTTCAGCCTGCCCCAATTCGACTGGATTGCGCAGCAGGCGGAGCGTTTCGACGTGGTGATCATCGCGGGCGACCTGCTGGATGTCGCGGGGCACCTCGACCTGGATTCCCAGATTACCGTCGTGGTGAAATACCTTCGCACCATCAGCGCGAAGACCCGGCTGCTGGCCTGCTCGGGCAACCACGACGGCGACGAGAAGAACGAGTCGCAGGAGTATGTCGCCCGCTGGCTGCAGCGCGTGCGGGCCGCCGGTCTCACCGTGGACGGCGCCGGCGTTGACCTGAACGGCCTGCGCCTTTCGGTCTGCCCGTGGTGGGACGGCCCGGCCACGCGGGAGAAGATGCGCGCCTTCCTGCGCACGGAGCGCGCCGCTGCAACCGGCGCCTGGCTGTGGGTACATCACGCCCCGCCCGACGGCGTCGGCGTCAGCTGGACCGGCAAGGCCCACGCGGGTGACGCCTTCCTGGTGGAAACCATCGCCGAGTTGGCGCCCGACTTTGTGTTCTCCGGCCATATCCATAACTCGCCCTTCCGCAGCGGTGGTGCTTGGGCGGCGCGCGTCGGGCGCACCTGGGTTTTCAATCCCGGCCGCCAGTCCGGCGCGCCCCCGGCCTTCATCGAGCTCGACCTTGAGCGGCGAACCGCCCGCTGGGTTTCACAGGCGGGTGACGAGGAAGTCTCGCTCGATGCCGCCGAAGCCCCGCAATCAACTGGCTCCTAGTCAGGTTCCATTCGAACCCTGATCCCGGAAACAGGTAACCACGGTGAGTCCCGCCAAGGCGGGATGAAAGCGTGGCCGCACACAGAACCACGCTGTCGCTGCGCTCCAGCGCGGCTACACTCTGATTTTTCCGCCCTAATCATCCTGCGGCCGACGCGGGATGTTGCGCGGGTGCTTGTGCATCAGCGCGTCGAGCATCTCGTCGATCATGCCGAGGTGGTCCGACCGGTCGCGGAACTGGTGCTTGATGTCCACAAGGTAGCGGTTGAGCGAGTCGAGCCGCCGGGCGAGGATCGTCGCGGTATGCAGGGCGACGCCCGGCGTGGTCGCAAAAAACACCGCCGGATCGGACACATGCCGGAAAACGGTCTCGGTCAGCGCCTTCACCGTGGCGGTCGGGGTGGTCCCGAGCAGGAACGCCATGTCGCCGAACACCGCGCCCGGTTCGTAAACTTCGGCGATCAACTCGCCCTCCTTCAGGACCTCGACTTCACCACTCTCGAGAAAATACAGGCCGGCCAGCGGCTGGCCCTCGGTGATGACCACTTGGCCGGGTGCGAAGGCCACGGCAGGAAGATGCTTCAGCAGGCTCAAATCCATGGGGAAAGGGGTTGCTCCGGTTGAGCAGATTCCGGGCCGAAGCGCGGCCGTTCCCGTCAAACGGTGGCGAATAAGCAAAGTAACTAAACCCGATTCGGCGGCAGGAACCCATTGTTTGAAGGGAACCGCCGCGGTATAGTCTGCACGTCAAGGGCCCGGGTTTCCCCAACCCGTCATGTCTAAGCTTTCATCGTCACCTCCACCGGTAGCCGCACTTTCGCCCGCACTGCTCATCCGGGCCGTGCAGGATGTCTCCACCGCCGAATCACTCGACGCGATCATCACCATCGTGACTCACGCCGCGCGCACCGGCACCGGGGCCGATGGCGTGTCCTTCGTCCTCCGCGACGGCCACCAGTGCTTCTACGTGGACGAGGACAGCATCGCGCCGCTCTGGAAGGGTCGCCGCTTCCCGATGAGCGAATGTGTCAGCGGCTGGGCCATGCTGCATCGACAGGCGGTGGCGATTCCTGACATCACCCTGGATTTACGGATACCCCAGAACGCCTACCGTGCGACCTTCGTGCGCAGCCTCGTGATGGTGCCGATCCGCAGCCAGGATCCTCTCGGGGCGATCGGGGCCTACTGGGCATCCACCCATCATGTCTCGGCTGAGGCCGTGCACTGGCTGCAAGCGCTCGCCGATGCCACCAGCGCCGGCATCGAGGCGGTGCGTGCCGCCGACGAGGTGGCCGAGCTCCGGCGCAGTGCCTCGAGTGCACCGTTCGCCGACGGTCCGCGCGAGATGGTGCGCATGTGCGCCTGGACCAAGCGACTCTTCCACGACGGCCAATGGATGTCCATCGAGGCCTACCTCCGCTCCCGCTACGGCGTCACGGTCACGCACGGCATGTCCGACGACGCCCTCGCCCGCTTCAAGCAGGAGATCGACAGCGTCATGGGCGTCCCCCGCCCGCTCACCAAGGCGTAGAGGCTCGCAATAGTGAAGCCGGAGCGTGTCCGCGAAACTGGGGCCGGTCTCCGCACCGGCCGGATCGAAAACTATAGATCGGGGGGGGGCTCCGACTGGCCCGCACACGGCGTCGGGCGTAAAGCCCGACCTACTTCGGCCCCGCGGGAGCCGGGCCCTCCAGCGAACCTCTATCGTTTCACCGTCGCACCCGGGAGCTTCAGCACGTGCGCGTAGCGGCTCGGCGCCTCGTCGGGGCCCAGGTCGGGCAGCGTCACGACCAGCGCTGCGCCGCGACGCTCGACTTTCAGTTCACCAGACACACCGAGCAGAGTCACGCTGGCCCCGGCGGGCAGATCCACGTCGTGCAGAGTGAGTGTGCGGCCCGGCCAGCCGGCAGTAATGGCGTAGAGCGTGCCGGGCTTCTGCGTGAAGAAAACCTGCTTAACGGCCCGGCCGTCGCGCGGTTGCTGGCCGACCTGCTCGAGCAGTTCGTAGCGCACCTGGTAGTCACCATAGGCCTGTTCGGGGCGTTTGCCCTCGGTCCACTGGGCGGCGCGCGCGGCCGGCCGCGTGCCGTGGATGGCTTCGCCGTTCACGCGCAGCCAGTCGCCGATCTCGAGCAGGCGCTGCTCCATGAGCGGCGGGATGGTGCCGTCGGCCGCCGGCCCGATGTCGAGCAGCAGGTTGCCACCGCGACTGACGGTGTCGATCAGCAGGAGCACGAGTTCGCGTGTGCTGCGATAATCCTCCGCGCGCTCGGCGCGGTTGAGACCGTAGGAATGACCCATACCGCGGTTCTCCTCCCACGGGTGCGACCCGTCGGCGAGGCCGGCGGCGTATTCCGTGGTCCAGTAGCCGCCATGCTTGTGGCGCGTTTCTCCGCCCCAGCGGTCGTTGACCACGACTTCATCGCGCACGGGTGATTCGTTGAACAGCCATGCCAGCAGTTCCTCGCTGCGCCACCCGGCCGAGGGCATCTCCCACTCGCCATCGTTGAAGATCAGCGAGGGCCGGTAGCGGGTGACGACGTCCTTGAACTGCGGGATCATGTGCTCGTCCACGAAGCGCTTCCTGTCGGACAGCCAGAGCGGGTTGAACCACTCGTAGTAGGAAAAGTAGATGCCGAAGGTCAGCCCGCGCGCGCGGGTGGCGTCGGCGAGGTCGCCCAGCAGGTCGCGCTTCGGGCCGGTCTCGACGGCGTTCCACGGCCGGCCCCAGGTGCGGCTCGCCTCGGTGCTCGGCCAGAGGGCAAAGCCGTCGTGGTGCTTCGAGGTGAGCACGACGTATTTCGCGCCGGAGCGCGCGAAGACGTCCGCCCACTGCTCGGGCTTGAACAGCTCCGCCCGGAACTGCGGCGCGAAATCCCGGTAGTCGAAACCCGCGCCAAAGGTCGCCTCGTGATACGGCCGCCACGCCGCCTTCTTGGGGTCCTTGCTCAGCACGCACTGCCAATACCATTCCGCATACTGCCCCACCGGCGCCCAGGCCGGCACGGAATACACGCCCCAATGGATGAAGATGCCGAACTTCGCCTCGCCGAACCACGCCGGCGTCGGCCGCCGGTCGAGCGATTCCCACTTGGGTTCGTAGGGCGCGGCCGGAACGTTTGCACCAGCGGTCAGCAACAGGGACAGGGCAACCAGCGTCTTAATCTTCATGGGGTGGCTGCAGCATGCCCGGACCGCAGACTTTGCTCAAGTCCCCAAAACACCGGACACGGCCGGAGCCGGGTAGCCATGTAGACGCATTGGATCCCGCGGACGCGGGAGACAATGTGGTCTTCCCCGCGCGTCATCACACCCGTTTCCCGCTTGCGCGGCCACGCTTTCGTCCTGCGTCCGCTGGACTCAAGTGCGGCTAGTTTCTCGCACCGTTCCGCCTCAACCCGCGATCACCCCGGACACGATCAAAAACGCGATGAGGATGCCCATCAGGCTCTCGCCGGCGATGAGGCCCGAAGCCACGGGCACGACCAGTTTGTCCGCAACCGCGGGCCACTTCCGGCGCATCCATTCCGCAACGGCCGACCCGAGGAACATGGCGATGCAGTTGCTGCCCGGGATGACCATGGCGATGCCGAGGCCCGAGGCCGAGGGCAGCAGGGGACGGAGTTTGCGCGGCGCGAACTTCTCGAACAGCGAGAGCGCCACGCCGAGAATGAGCCCGACCACGATGGCGGTCTTGGACGACGGATGCAGCGCCGCGATGCCGCCTGAGAAAGCCTGCGACACGCCGGCCCACACCACGCACGATGGCGCCGGCCAGGCCTCGCCACCCAGCACGCTGGGATCGGGCAAAATGATGTTGAAGGCCGGCACCACGATCGCCGCTCCGGCCATCACGCCGAAGAGCTGCGCGTAAAGCTGGTGCCGGGGCTTGGCGCCGAGCAGCCAGCCGGTCTTGAGCGTCGTCAGCAGGTCTGCGGCATGCAGGCCGACGCCACCCGTGACGTTGGCGGACATGATGTTTCCGGCTACGTTGCCGGGCGTGATGATACCGTAGATCATCTGCGTAACCGGGCCCAGCGCCTTGGTCGGCGTGACATCGGTCTCGCCGGTCACGCGCGCGGCCACGAAACCCATCACGACCGCCAGCGGCACGGCGACCAATCCGGCCCAGAGAGGAATCTGAAACAGCCAGACCATCAGGCCGGTGACCACCGGCGCGAGCACGAGAAAGCCGACGGGGAACCACCACTCCGGACACTCCACCGCCTCGATCCCGCTCTCGGCGGGTTGCGCGCCCTTGCGACCAAAAATCCGACCGAGCCCGGAGAACGAGCGGGCGATGCTCTTGTAATCCAGCGCGAACGACGTGAGCCCCGACGCGACCAAAATCGCCGCGCCCGGCCAGAGCGTCCACGCCACGATGGCCTTGTAGCTGACGGTGGTGACGATCCCCTGCGCCACGAGCGCGGGCGCCAGCACGGCGTAGGTCAGGATGCCGCCGAGCAGCAAAGACCAGCCCGTGCGGAAACTCATGAGCGCGCCGCCGCCAAGCAACACGACCTCGGCCTTCAGCGAGAGCGTCCATTGCGCCAGCGTGTGCCCGGCCAGGCTGACCGGCAGGCCGAAGGTGCCGGGAATCCAGTGCCATGCGTCACGCAGCCACGTCAGCACCGCCGCCACGCCCGCCGACCCGGCGAGCCACGCAGCCTTGCCCTTGCCGCCGCCCGCCGCGGCGTCGTGGATCGAGCGGATGGTCTCCGCCGTCGCCGTGCCCGTGGGGAACGCGAGGCCCTCATGGTTGATGAGCTGGCGCTTGATCGGGATGGCCGCAAACACACCCAGCGCCGCGATGACGCCGAACCACACGATCATCGCTGTGGAATCGGGCCGCACCGTGGTGATCATGAACAGCGCGCCAAAGGCCGCCATGTTGCCTCCGCCCGTCATGAAACCCGCGCCCGAGGCTACCGTGGTCAGCGCGTTGTTCTCCAGCACGCCGAGCGGCTTCTTCACGATCCGCAGCGCCTGCAGGAACTGGAACGAGCCGAAGGCGAGGATGCACGCCGTCAGCGTCACGCCGAGACTCCAGCCCGTCTTGAAGAAGACGTAGATGTTCGAGAGGCACATCGCCGCCCCGATGAGCATGCCGACGACCACCGCGCGCACCGTGAGGTTGGCCTCGTGGGGCCGGTAGATGTTCTTCAGCCAGTCGGCCTCGCGCTCGTGAGCAGGAACTGTCGGGTTGGACACAGCGGGAGGAACGGAGGGGGCGGACATGCGATGGGGATGAAGAAGGACGGTGCCACCCAACCGTTATGACACAGCGCTCCGGTGAACAAGCCTTAGATGCCGCCAGTCATAAAAGTTTCAGCGAACAGCGCCCCAGGGCACTGGATCCTGAACTGCGTAAAGGCGGGCTGCACGATCTCCCGCGGCAGTCGTCATCCATCCTACTCGTTCCGTCCGCCGCCACCGCGTGCCCAACACAAAGCGTATCAGTGTTCCCAAACCTACTACGGCTCGCCGCGCCGTAGCTTCAGAGAAGGCGGGGCTTGTTCAACCGGCGTTCTGCTGCGCGCTACGGCGCAGCAGAACGCTCAGAGATCGGCCTCCTCCTTAAGAATCCATCGCCAACCTGATCGCGACATTTCTTCTCGAAGAACTTTGAACTTTTCTGGGGCGCGAGGGCCAACCCATGCCGTGTCGCTAGGAATCTCTATGCCGCACGATACGCAGGAAAAGCACGTATTGAACACCGACACTCTCTTCTTCAGGTCGCTCGCATCCAGGTAGGCTGTGTCGACTTCATACTCCAGCAGGTAGACATGGCGACAAAACGGGCACGCAAACACAGCAAAATCTTCGTCACCGCAGTTGGCCCCTCCGCGGGCCATGACTTTCGCGTAGTCAATCTCACCCTCGCCGATGTAGTCGCTATCGCTCATGGTTCTTGGCCGATTGATTGAGGTCAGCCACGGAGGGCAGCGGCAGCTGCCCAGAGTTGGCTGTGCCGGCTCAGAGATCGGCGTTCTTGAGGCGAATCGAACGCCGATGTGTCCACTGAATCCAGCGTGAACTGACCATTCTTCTCGGTGTAGGTATAGTGAATCACGAAGAACCCGCCTTCTTTGGAACCGAGGATGAACAGTCGGGCACTGCCTTTCGTGGCACCTTGGCTGCGGACGCGCGTCCAGTCGTCACGGAAAAAGCGAGCCAGCACGGCCAGGCCCTCTTTCTTCTGAGTGGTAAACGACGCGGTCCGGACACTTCCGACACGGGTTGTGATCTCCGAATGCGAGTAAGCTACCCGCAAAATCTCAGCGCGCTCTTTGTCGTAATCGGGGTCGAGCACCTTCGCGCCCAAGTATAGTGCCGCGAAAAGCCCGACAACGGAAACAAGGACTATCAACGCATGCTTCATCTTTCTTCCGCCGATCGTTAGAGATGTGCCGCGCGCGGGCGAGCGGAGAGTGAACCCTTCTGAATTACTGCATATGTGGAGCGGAGGAGGCCCATGCGAATCACGTTCCATTCCCGCGCGTTGGCACTGGCGACTGGATCGGCTCTCTCGCAGTAGCGCCGTGCGAACCACAGTGTCCGCGGTAGAGGAGGACTAGAATGAAGGGAAGACCGACGACCATGCATACGGCGAGAAAGACGAATGAAAGGGCCTGGAATCCAAATCCACCTATACCGAGGTTGAGGGTAAGGAATCCCAAAAGAGCGATTGCTTGAAGCAGCAATAATCCTTTTGCCAGCGGGTGTTTGAAATTCGCTATGCCAATCCAGATCGCAGCGGGGATGAGTCCGAGAGCACTCCAGAATGCAGCCGCCATGATCTTCGGCCAAACACCGTAATGAGGATCGGTCGGCGTAATAGTCGAGATGACGATGGCAGTAGCGGTCGTAGCCACCATGATTGCCGAGGGACCGATGACTGCGCTTTTCTTCATCTTTTCTTCGCCGATCGTTAAAGATGAGCCACGGCGCTCGATGGCGCGACTCGTGCGCAAGCACGAGGCGTGACAGCGAGTGCCGTTGGCTCTGGCGACTGGTTAGGCTGTTTTGGCATGGGCGTCGACTTCGCGGTTAAACTGCCGCAGCTCGGCAAGTGAGCGAATCACGATCACTCGCCTCGATTCACGCTGCGCATCAACCAGGGCACGCAAGCGCGGCATCGCATCTCGATCAATCAACCAAAGCATCTTCATAAGCGGCCAAGTCATCGGAAGCATCGGACAACCGGACGGTCCGTCAATTCGTGGGCGAAACAGACACATGAACTGACGCTTCAGCGCCCACCAATAATGCCGCCAAAGAGGAAAATCGATGAGCACAACGGTATCGCAGCGACGAAACCTTGCTTCAATCGCGTCGAACTCGCCCCAGCCGTCGATGATCCAACGCGGCTCTGAAACAAGCTTCGCATGCACCGTCGCGAACTCTTCTGCCGCCACGCGCTTCCATCCCGGACGCCACTGGAGCTGATCAACCGGATGAAGCGGCAACCGCAGCGCGTCGCGAAGTCTTCGAGAGAGCGTCGACTTTCCGCCACCCGCATTACCGATAACTGCGATGCGCGTCATTTTTTGCCTAACAGTATATTCAGCGGAACTCAGTTCCGCATAACATTCAGGGTTGGTTTTCCGCGAGCAAAGACACAAAGGCTTGCCGCGCAATGCTTGGTTTTGACGGATTCCGGTTTTGCCCAACGCATTTTACCGGACCAAAGCGGAACTCAAACCAACGGCCGCCGCCTATGTAGTTCGGTGAGCAGGTCGGGGAAGGCTTCCTTGATGGGCGACGCAACGAGAAATTCCTCGGCCTGGACCACAGCGCCGCGGGTGCGGAGGCCGGCATAGACGTGGAGTTCAAACTGCAGGCGCAGCTGGCGCTCGACCTCGGTCAGGCCAAGGGCGGCGAGGAGGAACAAAAGTGCCTCGGCGGTGGCGTATTTGCCCGACTGTTCCTGGCGACGCAGGCTGCTGCGGCTCTCGCCGGCGTCGGGCAGGCAGATGAGCCGGCCCCACCCCGCGACGTGCGACGACATGCGCGCGGCCTCGCCCCAGCTGCCGTCGAGCAGCAGCACCTGCACCTGCGAAAGATCGGCCCCGGTCGGCACGGCCTCGCCGCGCGGGTGCAGGATCCACAGCTCACGGCCGGGCCGGGCGATCTCCTCGCGCGGGGGCGGTTTTTCGCGGTGGAACACATGCTGCCGTGAACCCGCCAGCACGCGGTTCACCAGCCGCCCGGTGCTGGTGGGGCGCCAGAGCTCGCGCTGGTGGATCAGCACGTCCACCACCAGCGGGCTCGCGATCTCCGTGTGCGCCGCGCAGATGCACCAGCGCGGTGCGAAACGGCAGCGTTCGCACCGCGAGGTATGGTTGGTGATCAGGCTCCGGGCCATGGCGCCAAGCAGGCCGGCCCGCCCCCAGCGGGTCAACCTGAACCACGCCGGTTGTCTTCCCAGGTCCTCTCCAAAATCTCCCTATTGTCATCCTGAACGAAGTGAAGGATCCAGCATGATGGCCGCAGGCGGTTGCGCTCCTGGATCCTCCGCACGGCTCAGGATGACGGTAAGGATGTTTATTGGTGGTCCCACCCAAACAGGCTTCGGTTTGGTCCTGGCTCGCAGAATGACTACCTTCCTCAGTTTTGCGTCTTTTGTGCTTCCAGCCACTGCGTCGGCAGGGCGACTGGTCCTGGGCGGCGAGAGCGCCGCAACAGGATGTGGCCAATCCCTCCGTGGAATTGGATTCCGACGGCCTAATGTGTTGCCGGAACCGCCGTCCGACCCAAGGGTCACAGCACCCCATGGTTATCCTCCGCATGCTTCGCCCGGTCTGGTTTTTGTCGGGATGGCTGATGACCGGTGCGCCCGGTCTCCACGCCGATGATACCGTTCCCGCCTCGACCGTGACCCAGCCGGCGGAGCGCCCGACCCTGAGTGCGGCGCAGACCGACCAACTCGCGGCCCTCGCGGCCGAGGAATTGTCCCGCCCCGCGCCCAAGCCGCGTCCGCGACTCAAGGAGGGCGACGTGCTCAGCGAGCAAGGCCGCCTGCGCGTACACGGCGGCATGAGCGTGACCGTCGGGGCCAGCAGCCAGGGCAGTTTCTACGGCACCTCGGGCTGGGTCGGTTTTCACGACCCGGTCACTGGCCTCAGCGTGAGCTTCTCGTACTCGAGCTACAAGGGTGACGGCCTCGGCGGTTACTACCCGGGCTATGGCTACCCGTTGTTTTATCCCAGCGTCGGACCGGTCAGCGAAGCCCTCCCGGCGATGCGGGCGATGCCCTTCGTGAACGGCGAGCGCGGCGGCCGGCGCTGAGAGCGGCAAATCCGGGGTGAGGGCACCCCGGCTCCATTCGCTTTCCGTCTTAAACTCCGGCCAACACCGGACCGGGCGCAGGACGTCTTGAACCGGAATGAGAGGGTTTCTCGCTGCCGATCTTCGCGCGACGGGCAGTTGTGATCATGGCGTCGAGCCGGGCGACGGCGGCGGCGAGGCGTTCGATCTGCGCGCGCATTTCCGCGGCGGCGGCGGCGTTTTCCTCGGCCATCGCGGCGGTGCGGCGGGTGATCTCGCCGACGTGACCGATGGCCTGGTTGACCTGGGCCACGCCCTCCGTGCTCTGGTGCGAGGCCTGCTCCACCTCGCGGACGATCGCGTGATGGTCGGCCGTGATGCGGGAAATCTCGAGGAAGCTGGATTCCGTGCGCTTCGTAAGCTCGGTGCCCTGCCGGCTGTTGTGGACGGCAGTCTCGATCTTGGCGGCGGTCTCGCGGGCAGCCTGCGCGCTGCGCTGGGCGAGGTTGCGCACTTCCTCGGCCACGACCGAGAAGCCCGCGCCGGCCTCGCCGGCCCGCGCGGCCTCAACCGCGGCGTTGAGCGCAAGAACGTTGGTCTGAAAAGCGATGTCGTCGATGGTCTTGAGAATGCCGGCCACCTCGCCGGTGGACTTCTCGATACCGGCCATGGCGGCGGTCAACTCACCGAGACCGCGCTTGCCCTCCTCGGTGGCGGTCGCGGAGCGTTCCGCCAGGGCAGCCAGCTTCCGCATGTGCGTGACCGTCGCGGCCGAGGCTTCGGCCAGGCGCCGGACCTCGCCCTCGATGGCGTCGAGCGAGGCCGTCTGGGCACAGGCATCGTTGCTGAGCCGGCCGGCCGACTCGGCGATGACCTGGGCCGCATCGCGCACCTGCGTGCCGGACTCGTCCAGCTGGTGGCTGACCACCCGCAACGAGCGCGCGATGCCCCGCGAAATGGAAATCATGAGCAGGGAGAGGCCGACCACGGAAACCGCGCAGAAGGCCGACCAGCCCACCAGCCGCGTGCGCGCCTCGGCGAGCCGGGCGGCGGTGTAGGCCTCGGTCGCGGCGTTCACCTGCGCGGCGAGGCCCGTGAACGTGCGCTCCAGCCGGGCGGAGGGACCGCCCTGGTAGTCGGCGAGTGTGCCGAATTCCTTGAAACCCGTGGCCTTGGCGCCGCGATCCCGGAGCTTGCCGGCCAGACCGGTGACCAGCTGGTAGTCGGCATCGGCAGCGAGCCGGCCCACCGCGCCCGCGGTCTCCTCGTCAGCCAGGGTGTGCAGCCGCGACAGATGGTCGTCGATGCCGAGCAGCTTGAGCTTCATCTCCGTCACGGCCGTGTCGGACAACTTGTCGGTGCGCAGCGCCGTGGCGACGAGGCCGCGTACTTTCCAGAGGTCCTTCTGCAGACGGGCGACATTGTCCTGCGTGGTGATGCGCCGCACGAGTTCGGCGTCGTGCGTCTCCTGCGCGAGCGCGGGCAAAATGCCGGCTTGGGCGGCGAGAAAGGTGTCGTAGGCCGAGAGCGCCTTGCTCTTGAGCGGGGAGTCGAGGTCCTGCACCTGCGGACGCCCGGGGGCGAGGATCTCGGCGCGAAGGGCGTCGAGCCGGCCCTCGGCCGCGATCGCGGCGCGCAGCGCACCGCTGAAACGCGCGGAGGCCGCCGCCTGGTTCTCCGCGGCCAGGTCGCGCAGCCGCGCGAGCCGCTGCCGGCTGGCATCCACCCGGGCGGAGTAGCGCGCGAGCTGCTCCGCCGGGGCGCCCTCACCGAGGAACGCCGACGCGTAATAGGCGGCCTGCCGCTCATCGGTGATGTCTTTCGCCAGCTCGTAGGCCGTGCGGGAGACTTGGCTGGTGCGCTGGAAGTTGGCCAGGCTGTGGTATTCCTGCCAGGCGGCACGGATGACCAGCCCGGCAAAAACAGCCAGGCAGAGCAGTGCCGCCAGGCTGAGCACGAGGAGCTTGTGATGGATCTTGGTCATGGCAGCGCCAGCGCGACCAGGGTTGGCCCGAAAAAAGGGACGCACCACAGCCGGAGGGGGAAGCTGGAGCAGAAAGGGTTTTAGGTGACAGGCTGTTCATCGGCACAGCCTGGCCCGGACTTGAATGTGACGGGCAACGATGCTGCACCCGCCGTCCCGGCGGTCAGCTGTGCCGGCGCCACCGGTTCGCGACTCGACCCATCCGGATTTTCCGCGAATCTCGGGCCATGCTCGAACTCCGCCCCAGCTGCGAAAACTGCCACCGCGCGCTGCCGCCCGCCTCCACCGAGGCGCGCATCTGCTCCTACGAATGCACCTTCTGCGCCGACTGCGTCGAGGGCGTGCTCCTCAATGTGTGCCCCAACTGCGGCGGCGGATTCACCCCGCGTCCCGTGCGACCGGCCCGGAACTGGAAAGGCAACAACTACCTCGGTGCCGATCCGGCCTCGACCACCGTGAAGCACCGGCCCGTGGAGGCGGCAGCGCATGCCGCGTTCGCCGCGGAGATCCGGCTGATCGCACCGGAGCGGCGGTAAGACGAAACGGAGTTAAGTTCCGGCGTAGCCGCGTTGGAGCGAAGCGACAACGTGGTCGTCCCCTGACCACGCTTTCATCCCGCAAATGCGGGACTCAAACGCGGCTACGTCCCGGACTCGCCCCCCTACTCCCGCGGCAGCACCTCGAGCAGCTCCACATCGAACGTCAGGCCCGACACCGGCGGGATGCTGCCGGCGCGCATGCTGCCGTAGCCCAGGCTCGGCGGAATGTAGAGCACCGCGCGACCGCCGGGCTTGAGGTAGCCAATGCCCTCGGTCATCCCCCGCAGCAACTGGCTCAGCGCAAACTGCGCCGGCTTGCCCTTGGCACGGGTGTCATCGAATACCGTGCCGTCGGCCAGCGTCCCCGTGTAGTGGACGCGCACCTTGTCGGAGGCGGTCGGGGAAACGCCCTCGCCCGCCGTGATGAGCTTCACGCCGAGACCGCTGCTGCGCCAGTCGATCGCTTTATCCTGCGCCGCCGCGGCACCGAAGAACTTCTCCCGCTTCAGCTCCAGCTCGGACTTCACCGGCGCGGGCGGGGGCGGCGGTTCCTTGGGCGTGCAACCGGCGAGCAACAGGACGGCCAGAAGGGTAAACAAGCGCGACATGCCGCCAAACTAGGGCGCACAAGGACTCCGCCAAGACAGGATTTTCGTTTTAGTGCTTGCTTAATTAAGCGTTTGCTTAATATTTCCGCCATGCTCAGTCTCGAAGCCCTCGCCGATCCCACCCGCCGTCGCATCGTCGAGCTGCTCGCCCAGCGCGACCGCACCGCCGGCGAACTGGTTGACGAGTTTGACGTCAGCGCTCCCGCGATTTCCCAGCACCTCAACGTGCTCCGCGACGCCGGTCTCGTCGTCACCCGCGCCGAGGGCAAGTCCCGCATCCAGTCCCTCAACCCCGCCGGCCTCGACGAACTCGGCGCCTGGCTGGAAAAAACCCGCGCCTTCTGGTCGCGCCGCCTCGACGCCCTGGAGCGCGAGCTGCGCAGCGAGGACGCCGCCGCCAAGAAAGCTTCCAAAAAATGAAATCCACGCCCGACAACCAGGCCCACGCCCAGTTCAGCTCGCCCGGCGAACTGCGCATGGTCCGCCTCCTCCCCGGCCCGATCGAGCGGGTCTGGGACTACCTGATCAATCCCGAGAAGCGCATCCGCTGGCTCTCCGGCGGAATCTTCGAGGCGAAACCGGGCGGCAAGATCGAATTCATCATGCACCATGCCAAGCTCGCGCCGGGCGAGACGCCGCCGGAGAAGTTCAAGCACATCCACGACCCCGGCGTGACCTTCGGCGGCCGCGTGCTGCGCTGCGAACCGCCCCGGCTGCTCGTCCACACCTTCGGCGGCGACGACTCCGAGGTGACCTTCGAGCTGACCCCGCAGGGTTCGCAGGTGCTGCTCGTGCTCACGCACCGCGCCAAGGGCGAGGATCTGCCGGATCTCTGCAACTTCGCCAGCGGCTGGCATACGCACTGTGCCCTGCTCATCGCCGAGTTGGCGGGCAGCGCGCGTCCGCCGCTCTGGGCCACCCACTCCCGCCTGCTGCCCGAATACGAAAAACTCCGCGCCGCGGCGAAAGCCTAGCCCTCCGCCGGCCTAACCTCCGCGACTGCCATTCGAGACGTCCTGCGTCTCCCGGGCGGAGCCATGCCTTGCTCTTTCCCTCAACATCAACCCATGAATACCACATCACCCACCGTCACTCCTGCCCAATGGCTCGCCGCCCGCCGCGAGCTGCTCGGCGCCGAGAAGGAACTCACCCGCCAGCGCGACGCCCTCGCCGCCCGCCGCCGCGCCCTGCCCCGGGTGAAGATTGAAAAAGCCTACCATTTCGACTCCGAGCGCGGCCGTGTGTCGCTCGCCGACCTGTTCGCCGGCCGCAGCCAGCTCATGGTCCAGCATTTCATGCTCGGCTCCGGCTGGGACGAGGGCTGCAAGAGCTGCTCGTTCATGATGGACCACTTCGTCGCCACGACCATGCACCTCGCCGCGCGCGACGTGAGTTTCGCCGCCGTCTCGCACGCGCCGCTGGCGGAGATCCTGCCCTTCAAGCGGCGGATGGGCTGGAACGTGACCTGGGTTTCGGCCGCGGCGACGGACTTCAACGAGGATTTCCACGTGTCGTTCACGCCCGAGGACGTCGCCACCGGCCGGGTTTACTACAACTACGGTCCGCGCCCGTTCCCGCACGAGGAGGCGCCCGGCATCAGCATCTTCGCGCGCGAAGACGACGGCACGGTTTACCACACCTACTCCACCTACGGCCGAGGCGTCGAGGTGGTGATGGGCACCTACCACCTGCTCGACCTCGTGCCCAAGGGCCGCGACGAAGCCGGCCTCGACTACGGCATGGAATGGGTGCGCCACCACGATCGCTACGATCATGCGCCGGTCGGCTGAGCTGCTGCGCCGCGGCCTCATCCCCTTCGCCTGCGCGGCCTTGCTGCCCAAGTGCGGACTCTGTCTGCTGCCCGGTCTCGCCCTGCTCGCCGGCGGAGTCGAGCTGTGCGGCAGCGGGACGGCCACCGAGCCCGCCTGGCCATCCTGGCTGGCCGGCGCGGGTGGCATCCTCCTGCTGGGCTGGCTGGCGCTGAGGGTGCGTCGGCGCCCAAGGCAGTGAACCGTTCCAGCACACCCGTGGCCCCCTCAAGTCGGGCCGACTTGGTGCCGTTGTCAGGGGTCCATGTTGCAGACACCTGTTTCACCCGCCGAACTCATTGCCGCCGCCAAGGAGCTGCCGGGGGCGCCGCGCCTGCTCATCGAGCTGGGCACGCTCATCAACGACCCGGGCACCGACGCCCGCGAGGTGACCGAACTGCTCAAGCAGGACCCCGCCCTCGCCTCGCGGCTGATCCGCATGGCCAACAGCGCCGTCTATGCGCGGGCGGAACCCGTTTCCTCGACCGAGGACGCCGTCAGCTGCATCGGCTTTGCCGAGGTGCACCGCCTGGTCGGCGCGCTGGCCTCCGTGCAGCTGGCCGAACAGAAACTGCCGCTCCACGGCATCGACGCCGCCCGCCTGCGGCGCATCTCGCTGTTTGCCGCCGTCCTGATGGAGGAGCTGGCCGTCCCGGCGGGCGAAAGTCGCCGCAGATGCTACACGGTCGGCCTGCTCCGCTCCATCGGCATGATGGCCTTGGAACTCGTGCCGCGCACCGGCGGGGCCATCCAGCCCTTCAACCCCGCCGCCGGCCAACCCATCGACGAATGGGAAAAGGCCCACTGGGGCCTGGACAATTGCGAAGCCGCCCAGGTCATCCTCAAGGAGTGGCGCCTGCCCCACGAAACCGTGATCGCCATCCGGCACCACTATCGCCCCGGCCAGCTGCACAACCCGATCATCCACCTGCTCGCCCTGGCCGCGGCCTCCGCCTCCGACCGGTTTGAAGGCATCGCCGGGGAGGAGAGCTATTGGCAGCCGAGCGCCGACAATTTCCGCAAAGCCGGCCTGGAAATGCGCGACTACCAGATCGCGTCAGAGCGCGCGCAGCGAACCTTTCAACGTCTCGAAACAGCCCTCGGCTGACGCGGCTCAGGGCAGGCGCAGGCTTTGCGCTCCGCCGCGCAAGGCGATGCTCTTGCCGCCCCACTCCAAGCTGCCGGTCACACCCTCGGGCAGCGTGACGTCGGCGTGCAGACCGGCGCCTTCGCGCCGCAGCGCCACGACGATCTCGCCGCGCGGGTGCGGCATCTTCGCGGATGCCTGCTGGAGATGGCCAAGGTGCGGGGTGATGCGCACCGTCGCGAAGCCGGGCGAGCCGGGCTCGATGCCGCAGACGGTCGCGAGGAATTCATAGACCGGCGTCGCGCTCCACGCGTGGCAGTCGGAGCGGGTCGGGTCGGGTTTCTCGGCAAAGGTGGTGAGTCCGCGCGCGAGCATGTCGTGCCACTGGCCCAGACCGGCGAGATACTCGTCGCCGAGACCGGCCGCCTTTTTCGCCCGCAGCAGGTAGAATCGGAAATACGTCGTCGCCTGGATCAGCGAACGGTCGGCCTCCACGCGCTGCATGAGATCGCGGGCGGCGTCGCCGGTGACCGCACCGGAGAGCACGGCAAAGACGTTGGCGTGCTGGCTGAAGATATCCTTGGCTGGCGTGTCGGCGTAGAGCCGGCGGGCTGAATCCCAACAATGGCGGTTCACCGCGGCGAGCAACGCATCGGCGATTCGCCCATAGCGGGCGGCCAGCTCGGCCTGTCCGAGCGCGCGGCAGAGTTCGGCCGCACGCCGCAAGGTGCCGGCGTAGTGGAGCGTGACGATGCTCGACCCGCCGGTGCGGGCTCCGCTCGGCTCGCCGCCGATGCCCATCGCCTCGTTCCAGCCCCACTGGTCGGCCCAGTCCACAAAGGTCCAGTAGGGCAGCGGCCCGAGCAGGCCGGTGGCGGGATCGATCTTCGCCTCGAACCACGCGAGCACGGACTGCACACCGGTGAGCCGCGCCCGCAGGAAGGCGTCGTCGCTGCGGTGCCGCCAGTAGTCGTGCAGCATGTCCACCCAGAAGAGCGAAAACGTGTTGATAAGCTGCGGGCTGAAGGACGGATAACGGCTCTGCGTGAGCCCCTCGGGGAGGCGCGAACGGTCGTAGAGTTCGAGGGCGTTGCGCACGAGCCGGTCGTCGCCCGACACGTAGAGCGAGATGAGCGCCTGCAGGCGCGTGTCGCCGACGTATTGGAGCTGCTCGTAGTAGGGGCAGTCCACGTAGGTGTCGATCGCGCACAGCCGCGCCGTGCGCCAGCCGACCTCCCAAATCTTGGCCAGCGCCGGATCGTCGCTGGTGAATCGTGCGTTCTCCTTGAAGGGATAACCGGTGAACACCCCGCTGAGATCCTCGATCGTGAGCGGTTCGGTGCCGGTCTCGAGGTCGAGCTGCAGGTAACGGTAGGTGCGGAAATCCATCGGCGCGAAAAGCCGGCGCGTCCCGCCGTCGGGCCGGAAGCGGTCGCCCAGGCCGCGCAGCTCGCGGCCCTGGTGCTCGTCGCGGTGACCCTTCTGGCCCTTCGCATCGAAGAGTCCCTCGGCGTAGCGCAGGGTCACGCTCGCGCCGCGTCCGCCGCTCACGGTGAGCTGCGGGTAGGCGTTGGTCAGGTGGCCCTGGTCGAGCAGAATCGCGGCCTTGGTGCCGGCCGGCACGGTGAACGGCGCGGCCTGGGCCGGAAACCCGGCGGGAAGCGTCACGCCGCTGGCGCGCACGACGCGCGCGAGGCGCTCGGGCGTTTCCTCGAGCAGCGGAATCGAACGCGGCTTGAGCCAGTAATCCACGTCGGTGCCCCACCCGTGCGGCAACCCGTGACCGAGCACGCGCGGCGTGCTCCAGCCGTTCTCGGCAAAACCCGTCTGCTGCCAGCCCCACGGATGCTTCGCCGCGTCCACCTCGTCGCCCGGCCCCACCACGACGAACGTGTGCAGCCGGTCGCGATCCGCCCGGAACGGCGCGTAGGCGTCGGCCCGCGTGACCTTCCACGCCGCACCCGTGTCGGCGACGCGCTCGGCGGCCGTGTCGCCCTGCAGGAGGAACGCCGTGCGCAGCCCCATGCTCGGATACGGCGCGAGGTCACCGTAGCCGATGACCTGCGCGGCAATGACGTTGGTGCCGGACTTGAGCCAGGGCGCGAGGTCGAGGCTCTCGTAGCGCCACTCGGCCGGATCACTCGCCTGCGGGCCGCGCAACACGGGCTCGCCGTTCACCCAGAGCCGGTAGCGGGCATCGGCCGTCACATGCACGACGAAGCGCGCGGGTTTCGCCGCCAGATCGAAATTCCGGCGAAAGAGCCAGACGCCATAGTCCGCCTTTGGCGCCGCCGGGTGCGTGATCCAGCGGGCGGACCAGCGTTTGGCGAGGAGGTCGGGCGCAGGAGCCGGCCGGCCGCGGTCGGCGGAGGCCGCCGCGGCCATTAACAAACCAAGTGAAGTGATCGCGATCAAACCGCTCAGGCCTTGGGGTAGCATGCGGCAAGGCTGCGCCGCGGCGCGTGGGCTGACAAGCCCGCGGGAGGACTTTGCGCTCGTCAGCCATCGCCCGGCTGAGCCATGCTGCCGGCAGTTTCAACCCACCACCCCAGGAGGATGCCATGCCCCGCTACGTCGATGGTTTCGTGATCCCGATCAAGAAAAGCAAACTCGCCGCCTACCGCATCATCGCCACCAAGGCCGGCAAACTGTGGAAGAAACACGGCGCGCTCGACTACGTCGAAGCCGTCGGCGACGACCTGAAGATCAAGGGCATGGTCTCGTCCTTTCCCAAGATCGCAGGCCTCAAGCCCGGCGAGACCGTGTGCTTCTCGTTCATCACCTACAAATCCCGCAAGCACCGCGATGCGGTGAACCGGAAGGTCATGGCCGATCCGCACATCAACCAGATGTGCGATCCGAAGAAAAACCCCTTCGATTTCACGCGCATGAATTACGGCGGCTTCAAGGCCCTCGTGGATTTATGAGACCCCTGCTTGTCCTGCTGCTCGGCCTGACCGCGACCCTGGTCCGCGCCGCCGAGGCACCGCTGGTGCTGAAGGCGATGACCTACAACCTGCGCTACGCCAGCGACCGTGCGCCCCATGCGTGGCCCGACCGCCGGCCCGTGATGCAACAGCTCATCACGCGCGAGGCGCCGGATGTGATCGGCACGCAGGAAGGCCTTTACCCACAGCTGCGCGAACTCGCCGCCGGTTTACCGGACTACGAGTGGATCGGCCTCGGCCGCGCGGGCGGCAGTCAGGACGAGTTCTGCGCGATCTTCTACCGGCGCGACCGCTTCGAGCCGGTCGCTTTCGACCACCTCTGGCTGTCGGCCACGCCGGAGGTCGTGGGCTCGATCACCTGGGGTCATCGTTTCCGCCGGATGGCCACCTGGGTGCGCCTGCGCGAGCGCGCCACCGGCCGCGTGTTTGAAGTCTGGAACGCCCACTTTGACCACGAGGTCGAGGAGGCGCGGCAGAAGTCCGCCGCGCTGCTGCGTGATCGCATCGCCAAGGTCGAGGCCACGGTGCCCGTGGTGCTGGTGGGCGACTTCAACTGCCTCGCCGGCGGCAGCCGCGCCCACGCGATTTTCACGCAGGAGGGCGGCCTGACCGACACCTGGGACGCCGCGCCGCAGCGCGCGAACGCCACGCTGAACACGTTCAACAACTTTGAACCCGCCAAGCACGAGGGCGAGCGCATCGACTGGATCCTCGCCCGTCGCCCCGCCGCGGTCGACGCCGCCGGCATCGTGAATTACGACGGGCTCACGCAGTTCCCCAGCGACCACTTTCCGGTGACGGCCACGGTGCGGTTCTGAAGTTTTCAAGTGGGCGGCCAGCTCGCTGGCGCCACTCCATCAGCATACGTGGCGTGAGCAAGCTCACCGCCCACAAGACCCTTCCGGACTGTCCCACCGCGAAGTCGTTGAGGTGCCGGCCACGCTCGGGCAGCAACCCTCCACCCCACCCCAACCTGCATGTCCGCTTCCGCGCTGGTTCAATTCGTCGTCTTTCTTCTCCTCACCGGCCTCGTCGGCCTGATCACCTGGCTCCAGTGCCGGCGCGTCAAAAGCAGCGGCGATGAGGTGCGCGACCAGTTTCTCGCCGGCGGCGGCCTGAGCTGGGTGTTCATCGCCGGCTCGCTCACGCTGACCAACATCAGCACCGACACGCTCGTCGGCTGGAACGGCAACCAGATGCTGCTCGTGCTCTGCTGGGAACTGGCCGGCGTGCCCGGGCTCATCCTGCTGGCGAAGGTCTTCGTGCCGCTCTACTACAAATACAACTGCACGACGGTCACCGAACTGCTCGAGCGGCGCTACGGCGGCAACAAGCACATCCGCGCCACGGTCGGCGGCATCTTCCTGCTCGGCAGCGTGCTGATCTTCCTGCCGGCGATGCTCTACACCAGCTCGCTGCTCATGAAGTCGCTCTTCGCGCTCGACGTGCCGCTGGTGGCCATCGCCGCCGTGACCGCGATCATCGGCGCCGCCTACTCCATCGGCGGCGGCCTGCGCGCGGTGGCGGTGTCCGACACCTGGTGCGGCGTGCTGGTGTTTGGCATGGCGCTGCTCGTCGCCTTCCTCTCGCTCAACGCCACCGGCTGGAGCCTGGCCAACGTGCCGCCCGAGCGACTCACGCTCATCGGTGGGCCCGATTCCGTGCTGCCGTGGCCGACGCTGCTCACCGGCATGATCTTCACGCAGCTCTACTACTGGAGCACGAACCAGACGATCACCCAGCGCATCCTCGCCGCGCCGAACATCCGCGAGGCGCAGAAAGGCGCCTATGGCGCGGCGGCCATCCGCCTGCTGCTGGTGCCGCCGATGGTCGTGATTCCCGGCCTGTGCGCGTGGCAGCTGTTCGGCCCGCTGGGCGACGCCACCTACGGCCGGATCGTGGCGCACGTGCTGCCGGCGTGGCTCTCGGGCGCATTTGCCGCCGCGATGTTCGCCGCGGTGATGAGCAGCTACAACTCCACGCTGAATTCCGCCGCCTCGCTCTATGTCTGCGACCTGCATCGCGCCTACGTCAACCCCACCGGCGGCATCGGCCGACTGAGCACGTGGCTGCAGGTGGGCTTCGCGCTGTTCTCCATCGCGCTCGTGCCGTTCTACGCCGGGGCGGAGAGCATCATTCAGCTCATCCAACAGCTGCTCGGCCTCTTCAGCATGCCGATCCTTGCGGCCTTCATCACCGGCCTGCTCTTCCGCAACGTGGACGCCCGCGCCGTGATCGCGACGCTCGTCTTCGGCGCAGCGAGCTATGCGCTGCTGTCCTTCGGCTGGCCCGCGTGGCACCAGGCCGGCGTGGTGGCCCTGAAGCCGCCGCACTTCCTGCACCTGATGTTCGTCAACCTCTGGCTGTGCGTGGGGTTCGCACTGGTTTTGAACCGCCTGGCCTTCGGCCGTCGCGCTGAATTCGAATGGACAGCCTTTTCCCGCAGCAATCTGCGGGCCTTCTTCTCGACCAATTAGGACGCCGTCCAGAAGGACGGCGTTCAACTCGGCACCCGTGCGGCCTGGCGGGAAGTCTGGACCGTGCTCCGCGCCTGAGCCGGGAATGAGGCCGCGCATCCCACGAGCAAGAGACAGGACCAACCGGTGGTGCGCGTTGCTCCCCAACGCGCAAAGGATCTCCGCTGCGAAACAAGCGCCCTGAGGAGCAGGGCGCTCCACCTCAACAGCCCTACCCGTTCAGGCCCGCTGCAACAGGTCCCACTTGTTGCCGTAAAGATCGCGAAACACCGCCACCGTGCCGTAGGGCTCGCGACGAGGGGCCTCGTCGAAGACCACTCCTGCCGCCAGCATCGCCGCGTGATCGCGCGCGAAGTCGTCGGTTTCCAAAAAAAGAAACACGCGGCCGCCCGCCTGCCGGCCCACGGCCGCCGCTTGCTCCGGCGTGGCCGCCCGGGCCAGCAGCAGAGATGGCCCCGCTTCCCCCGCGCCCGCTGGCGCCACGCGCACCCAGCGCTTGTCCGGCCCGAGCGGCGTGTCCTCCAGCAGCCGGAAACCCAGCTGCCGCGTGAAAAACGCGACCGCCTCGTCGTAGTCACGCACGAGAAAGGTCACCGCACCGAATTGTTGCCGGGCCATGCCGGTGATTCAGACCGGTTGCCGGAGGCGGTCAATCCGGTCCGCACACAGAACGCCCTTGCGGAATCTTGATTCGCGATTCCTCTAGGCCCGGACGCCACCGCCCCCCGGCGGCGCGTCGATCCATCGAAAACCACACCCCACCATGAAGAAACTCCTCCTCACCCTCCTTGCCGCCACCTTCCTTTCTCTGGGCGTGGCGACCGCCACCGCCGCCGACGCCGCGCCCAAGAGCGTGATCCACGTCGTCTCCGTCAAGTGGAAGGCCGACGCCACGCCGGAGCAGATCAAGGCCGCCCTCGACGGCGTGCATGCCCTCCAGAAGGGCTACCCGGGCATCACCCGCGTCTGGACCAACACCATCAAGAAACAGGGCGACTGGTCCGCCGTGTTCGTCATGGAGTTCGCCAGCGCGCAGGCCCTGAAGGACTACTCCGGCAGCGACGCCCAGAAGGAGTGGTATAAGAGCTACCTTCCGATCCGCGAGCGCAGCAACACGCACGACGTGACCAACTGAGAGCCTCCTCAGGCCAGTGCGCCCTTCCGACCGCCCCCGACCCGGGGCGGTCTTTTTCTTGCCCACCCCTTTCCGTCCAACCGGCACCCGTTCTGCTCTAACAAGCGAATAAAATGCACCTAGCCAAACTCGCCGTCGGGGTCCCATCCTCGCCCCCTCATGCCTGATACCCCGCTGATCTCGCATCTCTACACGGCTGATCCTTCCGCGCACGTTTTCAACGGTCGGATCTACATCTATCCCTCCCACGACCGCGAGGGCAACATCCCCGACAACGACCTGGGCGACCAATACGACATGGTGGACTACCACGTCTTCTCGATGGATCGCGTGGGCGGAGCGGTCGTGGACCACGGCGTGGCCCTTGACCTGAAGGATGTGCCCTGGGCCAGCAAGCAGCTCTGGGCGCCGGATGCGGCTTTCCGGAACGGCAAATACTATCTCTATTTCCCCGCCCGCGACAAACAGGGCGTGTTCCGCATCGGCGTGGCCGTCGGTGATCGCCCCGAGGGTCCCTTCAAGGCCGAGCCGCAGCCCATCGCGGGCACCTTCAGCATCGATCCCTGTTGCCTGAACGACCACGACAGCGGCCGCGCCTGGCTCGTGTGGGGCGGCATCTGGGGCGGCCAGCTCCAGAAGTGGCGCAAGGGCAGCTTTGATCCCAACGGCGAGGAACCCGCCGCGTCCGAACCGGCCCTCGGCCCCCGCATCGCCGAACTGGGCGACGACATGAAGTCCTTCAAGGGCCCGGTGAGCGAAATCCAGATCCTCGACGAGCAGGGCAAACCGCTCCTCGCCGGCGATCACGACCGCCGCTACTTCGAGGGCCCGTGGATGCACAAATACCGCGGCGTTTACTACCTGTCCTATTCCACCGGCAACACGCACTACCTCGTCTATGCGACGGGCGACAACCCGCGCGGCCCTTTCACCTACCGCGGACGTTTCCTCGAGCCCGTCATCGGCTGGACCACGCACCACTCCATCGTCGAGCACGGCGACAAGTGGTGGCTGTTCCACCACGACGCCTCGCTCTCCGGCGGCAGAAACCACCTGCGCTGCGTGAAGGTCAAGGAACTCACCTACTCCGCCGAGGGCCTGATCAATCTCGTGCGCTGACCCTGTTCAGTCTCAGCTTCATCCAGGCCGTCCTGCGGGGACGGCCTTTTTGTTGGCCCCTGTCGACTGGAGTCGGGGTCGGTGAGCCCGGACCGGTCTGACCGAGGCCGGCACATTCCTGACAAGAATCCCCTCCGACGGGACGCACACCCGCCTTTCGGCTTCACTCGCGGGAAGGGTTCGGCACCTTGGCGGTGTTATGCTTCGCGCCATGTTCATCAAGCCAGCCCTCACCACCCTCCTTGCCGCCGCCCTCTTCCTGCCGTTTGCGTCGGCCGAAGCCAACAAGGAGCCCTCGCCGGCCGCCAAACCCGCCGCCAAGAAACTCGTCCTCGAAAAAGGCACCGGCGCGGCCGAAATCCGCAAGGCCTACGGCACACCGGATCAGATTTTGCCGATTGAATCTCCCGACAAGACGCTCAAGGCGGAGCAGTGGATCTACCGCCGCAAGGCCAAGGAGACCGTCACCCAGGAACACCTGGCCGACAACGTCGAGGTTTACACCTTCACGACCAACGTCACCAACGGCAACGGCACGCCGCAGCCGGTGAAAATCTCCACCCCGGTGCTGAAATCCAAGCGTGTCACGCTCTATCAGGTCACCAGCTTGCTGATCGTCGCCGGCCAGCTGGAACTCGCCAGGGTCCACCAGGAGCAGGAAGAGAGCTACCTGTAATCCGGAACCACGCAGTCGGGCCCCCATCCTGACTGAAATGCCCGAACCGATTGGTTGTAGGGCGGGATAAATTGCAGTGTAGCCGCTTTGGAGTACCGCGACAAAGTGGTCGTTCCCTGACCACGCTTTCGCCTGCGGCTTAAGCGCGGCTGATACAACTCTTCTGACTGCGCTAGGGCGGAACCCGAATCCGGGCCGAAGGCAGATATAAATATAAACGGGCCGTCGTGGCTTTTTCGAAGGGCGCCGTCCGCTTCAGGTGTTACGCCCGATGTGATGAAATCGCGCCTCCCCTTCGCCTTACTCGGTGCAGTCCTGGCGGCGGCCCTGCCCCGAATCCTCGCTGCCGAGGACGAAATCACCGCCGTCAGCGCCTCCGTTTACAACGGCTACCAGCGCACGCTGCTGGCCGACGGCTCATTCAAGCCCGAGCTCATCGCCTTCGGTGAAGGCGGACTGGCCGCAACCGCGAGCAAGGATCCGGACCTCGAAGGCATGTCCTTCCCGCAGATTGCCCGCACCCTCGCTCCCGCGCTCGCGCGCCAGGGCTACGTGTCCAACCCCGACCCGGAAAAGACCGACCTGCTGGTGATGGTGTATTGGGGCGGCACCGCCACCGACAGCCGGACCGCCGCCGGTTTCGCGATGGGCGCCGCGCCGATGCGGCCGCCTCCGCCGCCGCCCCGGGTCATCGCCGTAGGCCGCGTGCGGGTTTACGTGCCGAACAACGCCCCGGCCTCCGCGCCGCCACCCAGCCCTGATCAGGGCGCCTACGACACGATGGCGAGCATGCAGAACCGCGAGCGCGACCGGGACAACCAGCGCACCGCGCACCTGCTCGGTTACGGCGATGCCTTTGAGCGCGCCTCCCGCCAGCCCAACGGCCGCACCTACCTCGACCTCGTGGACGAGTTGGAGGACCCGCGCTACTACGTGATCCTGCAGGCCTATGATTTCCGGCTGCTCTGGAAGGAAAAGAAGCATCGCCTGCTTTGGGAGACGCGCTTCAGCATCCGCGCCCGCGGCCACGCCTTTGACGGGGCGCTCAACGCGATGACCCTTGCCGCCGCCCGCCATTTCGGTCGCGCCACCTCGGGACTCGATCGCCTGGGGCCGCCCGCCGGCGAGGTGAAGCTCGGCGACCCGGTGTTCAAGGAATACCTTGAGCCGGGAGCGAAGCCCTGACGGTCTCCGTTCACTTCGGCAGCGCGAAGGCCACGTAGGCGTCGCCGCTCTTCGTGCCCATCTTGCCGCCGCCGCAGGCGATCACGATGAACTGCCGCCCGCCCGCCTCGTAGGTCGCGGGTGTGGCGTAGGCCCCGGCGGGCAGCTTGAATCGCCACAACTCGCGGCCGGTCTTCGGATCAAAGGCCCGGAAATATTCATCCCGGGTTGCGCCGATGAAGAGCACGCCGCCCGCGGTCACGAGCGGTCCACCGTAGTTTTCCGTGCCGGTGGTCGGCACACCCTTGGCCGCGAGCTCCGGGTATTCGCCGAGTGGCACGCTCCAGCGGTATTCGCCGGTGTTCAAATCAATCGCGTTCAGCGTGCCCCAGGGTGGTTTCACGGCCGGATAACCCTCGGGGTCGAGCCAGCGGTTGTAGCCCGTATGCGTGTAGGGCGGCGGCACGGCCACGCCGGGCGCACGGTCCGGCATCCACGTCACCCACTCCGCGGCTTTGGCGGAATTGTCCGGGCGGTTCGGCGGCGCGTCGCCGAGCAAAAAGCCGGTGACCGCCTCGCGCTGCTTCTCCGTGAGAAAGCCCCAGGGCGGCATCACGCCGCGGCCCTTCGTGATCACCTCGAACACCTGCTCGCGGGTCAGGCGCTGGCCGATGTCCGTGAGCGCGGGAATGCTCGCCGCCGGGTTGCCCTCGCGGTTCACCCCGTGGCAACCAATGCAGTTCTGCCGGTAAACCTGCTCCCCCGGTGTGGCTGCGCCGCCCGTCTCCACCATCGTGAGGATCCAGGCCATTTCGTTGCTGTTCACGTAGAGCACACCCGCCGGGTCCACCGCCGAGCCGCCCCACTCCGCCCCGCCGTCGTAACCCGGGAAGATGATCGTGCCCTCGCGGCTCGGTGGCATGTAGGGCGTGTGCGGCCTCAGCCGCGCGAACTGCTGCAACACCGCCCGGTGCGCCTCGGGCGTGCGGTCGGTGATCTCGTTGACCGTGAAATGCTGGCGCGCAAACGCCGCGGGCTTGGCCGGCACCGGCTGGGTGGCGGCGGTGAGTTCACCGGCCAGGTCGGAGGTCGGGACCGCGATCTCATGGATCGGAAACAGCGGCTCGCCCGTCTCGCGGTGGAAGACGAACACGTGCCCGGACTTTGTCGTCTGCGCGACGGCGGGGATTTCCCGCCCGTCGCGGCGGATGGTGAGGAGGTTCGGCGGCGAGGGCGGGTCGCGGTCCCACAGGTCGTGGCGCACGAACTGGTAGTGCCAGACTTTTCGGCCCGTGGCGGCGTCGAGCGCGAGCAGGGTGTTGGCGTAGAGGTTGTCGCCATGCCGGTCGCCGCCCCAGAAGTCGAAGGCCGCCGAACCGACCGGACAGAACACAAGGCCGCGCTCCTCATCCAGCGTCATGCCGGTCCAGACATTGGCCCCGCCGACGCGCTGCCAGGCATCGGCCGGCCAGGTTTCATGACCGGGTTCGCCCGGGTGCGGAATCGTGTGAAAGGTCCAGACCAGTTCGCCCGTGCGCACGCTGTAAGCGCGGATGTGCCCCGGCGCGGCCGGCGCCGGTCCCTCGCCGGCGCGGAAACCCACGATGATGAGGTCGCGGAAGACGACACCGGGCGTGTTGGCCTGGATGGCGAGGCCGGTGGCGTCGCGACCGAGGCCTTGCGAAAGATCCACGCGGCCGCCGTTGCCGAAAGTCGCAATCAACTGGCCGGTCTTCGCGTCGAGCGCGTGCAGCCACTGGCCGTTGCCGAAGAGGATGCGCCGCTCCGTGCCGTCGGTCCACGTCGCGAGACCGCGGTTGAGGCCGTTAGGATTCTCCGGAGCGAAGCGCCACAGTTCGCGCCCCGTGGCGGCGTCGAGCGCGAACACCTTGGTCTGCGGCGTCGTGCCATAAAGCACGCCGTCGAGGATCAGCGGGTTGCACTGGATCTGCGTGGATCCCTCGCGCAGGTCGCCGGTGTTGAATGTCCAGGCCACCTCAAGCTGGGTGACGTTGGCCGGCGTTACCTGTGTCAGTGTCGAATAGTGGCTCGCCGCCTTGTCCCCCAGGTAAACCGGCCAGTCACGTCCGGCCGAGGCCTGCAGACACGAGCAGCCGCCGGCTGCGAAAAGCGCGAGGAGGGGTAACCGCATGCCCCCGACAGTTAAAACCCCCTCCGCCGTTGTCCACCCGATACCCGCACCGGCCCCGGCTCCCATCCCGCTTCCTCCCCGTCAGCCACTCCGCCACCAATGTTCGTATTACGAACATTGGGCCGGGTTTGGCGCCGTCGCCCGAGGGAGACGGCCCTGCGAATGTTCGTAATACGAACATTCGCAGGGCGGAGTGCGGGAGGACGGGTCTGGGCCTAACCGGGGCGGGTGCGGGAGGTTGCTATTTTCTGACGGCGCAGGAGTGTCTGGGGCGAAACCCATGCGCCTGCTGTTTTGCTTTGTGATGCTGGTTGCCGTCTTCCGGGCGGAGCAATCGACCCGCGGGCTTGTTTTTGCGCAGGCGGGCGACACCACCCTCAAGCTGGATCTTTACCGGCCGGACGGGGCTGCGGCGGGGGTCGTGGTCTGGGTGCACGGCGGAGCCTGGCGCAGCGGGTCGCGGGAGAGCGTAGATCTGAAGGGACTCACGGCACTGGGTTGGGCGGTGGCCAGCGTGGACTACCGCCTGTCCACCGCGGCGAAATTCCCGGCCCAGATCCATGACATCAAGGCTGCGATCCGCCACCTGCGCGCCCACGCCGGTGAGCTCGGCTTGCCCACGAACCGGTTCATCATCGCCGGCTCCTCCGCAGGGGCGCACCTCGCCGCGCTGGTGGGCGTAACCAACGGCCATCCCGGGCTCGAGGGCACCGTGGGCAGCGACCTGAAAATCTCCTCCGACGTGCAGGCCATCGTCAGTCTCTATGGTGCGAGCAACCTCACCACCATTCTCGCGCAATCCACGTCGCACGGCCTGAGCGTGCGGCAGCCCGCCCTCGACCTGCTCCTCGGCGGTCAACCCGACGCCGTGCCGGAGCTCGCGCGGCTCGCCAGTCCTGTGTTCCACGTCGATGCCGGCGATCCGCCCCTGCTGCTCATGCATGGTGACCAGGACCCACAGATGCCGATCAACCAGTCGCACGAGCTGACCGGCGCCTACGAGTCAGCCGGACGGCCCGTGGTCTTCAAGGTCGCGCACGGTTCCGCGCACGGCGGCCCGGCCTTCACCAGCGAGGCGAGCCTCCGTCTGATCGACGCGTTTCTGCGGGAGCACTTGCCGCGCTGAAAGTCTTCGGACCGTCGCAAGGCGACCGCGAGGGCGGGTTTTATTCAAAGGATTTTCGCAGAACATTTCGCAACCGGGCGTTTCCAAGGAGGAACCACCGACGAGATGACTTCCTCCGCCCCTTTCGTTCCCGCCGCCGCCAGCTTTCGTCCGAAGACCCGACCGCTGCGCATCCTCTACGCCGAAGACGTGCGCGAGCTGCGCGAACTCATGGGCCATGTGGTCGGCGCCGACGGACACATGCTCGAAACCTGCAGCAACGGGCTGCTCGCCTGCACGCATCTGCGCCTGGTGCCGTTCACCTACGACCTCGTGATCACCGACCACCACATGCCCGTGATGAACGGCCTGGAACTGGTGGAGGAAATCCGCCGGCTGCCCTACCCGGGCCGCATCATCGTCTTCAGCTCCGAGCTCAGCGAATCCGTGCACGAGGAGTATCTCGCACTCGGCGTGGACCGGGTGTTGGCCAAACCGGTGCGCCCCCAGGAACTGCGCGCGGTCATCGCCGAGCTGTTTCCGACCCTGTGAGCGGTGGAGCCGGCCCGCAGGTGGCCGGCTGGTTTATGACACTTGCTTTCGGGCCAGGGGGAGACTGTGTTTTGGGGAAATTCTGCATGAACCGCCCATTCCGCCTGCGTCATCTGCCTGTCCTCCCCCTCGTCCTGCTCGCCATCCAGCCCGGCAGCGCGAGCCCCGCCCCCGCCTCTCCCATGTCTGCCAATCCCCTGCTCAGCCCCAGCCCGCTCCCCTACCAACTGCCGCCCTTCGAGTTCATCAAGGACGAGCACTTCCAGCCCGCCTTTGAGCAGGGCATGGCGGAGAGCCTCCGGGAGATCGACGCCATCACGTCCAATCCCGCCGCCCCCACCTTCGACAACACCATCGTCGCCCTCGAACGCACGCGCTCCCTCCTCAACCGGACGAAAATCGCCTTCGAGACCCTCGTGCGCGGCAACACCAACCCGACGCTGGACCGGCTCGACGCGGTCATGGCCCCGCGTCTCGCGGCGCACACCGATGCCATCAACCTGAACCGCGCGCTGTTCGCACGCATCAAGGCCCTGCATGAACGTCGCGCCACCCTCGGGCTCGACCCCGAGTCACTCCGCCTGCTGGAGCGCTACTACAAGGACTTCGTCCGCGCCGGCGCCCTCCTCCCCGAGTCCGACCAGAGCATCCTGAAGGCCATGAACACCGAGCTCGCGTCGCTCTTCACGCAGTTCAAGCAGAACGTCCTGAAGGAAATCGGCGCCTCGGCTGTGCTCGTTGACACCCGGGAGGAGCTCGCCGGCCTGTCCGAGCCCGCGATCACGGCTGCGGCGGCGGCCGCCAAGGCGGCCGGCCACGAGGGCAAGTTCCTGCTGCGCCTCACCAACACCACCGGCCAGCCGCCGCTCGCCCTGCTCACGAACCGCGCCGTGCGCGAGAAGCTCATGGCCGCGTCCCTCGCCCGCGGCAGCCGCGGCGGGGAATTCGACAACCGCGAGATCGTCGTGCGGATGGCGAAGCTCCGGGCCGAGCGCGCCGCCCTGCTCGGCCACCCCAATCATGCCGCTTACCAGCTGACGCAGCAGACCGCGGGCACCGTGGACGCCGTCAACCGGCTCCTGACCCAGCTCGCCGCGCCCGCCGTGGCCAACGCCCGTCGCGAAGCCGCCGCCATGCAGAAGCTCATCGACGCCTCCGGCGCCCCCCACCCTTTGGGCGCCGCCGACTGGGCGCTCTACGCCGAGCGTGTCCGCCAGGAACGCTACGCCTTCGACGAAAACGATCTCCGCCCCTACTACGAGCTGAGGAGCGTGCTGGAGAACGGCGCGTTCTACGCGGCCACGCGGCTCTTCGGCATCACCTTCAAGGCCCGCCCCGATCTGAAGGGCTACCACCCCGACATGGTGGTTTACGAGGTCTTCAACGAGGACGGCTCTCCGCTGGCGCTCTTCCTCGGCGACTTCTACGCCCGCCCCAACAAGCGGGGCGGCGCGTGGATGGATGCTTACGTCCCGCAGAACGGGCTCGAGGGCAATCGCCCCGTCATCGCCAACCATCAGAACATCCCGAAGCCGCCCGCCGGCCAGCCCACTCTGCTGACCCACGACGAGGTCGAAACGCTCTTCCACGAGTTCGGCCATGCCCTGCACGGCATGTTCTCCGCCACCCGCTACCCGAAGTTCGCCGGCACCAACGTGCCGCAAGACTTCGTGGAATTCCCCTCCCAGGTGAACGAGATGTGGCGCATCTGGCCCGAGGTGCTCGCCCACTTCGCCAAGCACTACCAGACCGGCGAATCCATCCCCCAAGCCCTGCTCGACAAGCTCGCGGCCGCCGAGAAATTCAACCAGGGCTTTAAAACCACCGAAATCGTTGCCGCCAACGTCATCGACCAGGCTTGGCACCAGCTGAAGCCCGAGGAGGTGCCGGCGCCCGACCAGGTCGCCGCCTTCGAGGCCGACGCCCTCCGGAAGGCGGGTGTGGACTTCGTCCCCGTGCCGCCGCGCTACCGCAGCACCTATTTCTCGCACATCTTCTCAAGCGACGACTACTCCGCCGGCTACTATTCCTATTTCTGGAGCGAGGTGCTCGACGCGCACACCGTCGAGTGGATCAAGCAGAACGGCGGCCTCACCCGCGCCAACGGCGAACGGTTCCGTTCGGCCCTACTCTCGCGCGGCGGCAGCCGCGACGCCATGGAACTTTTCCGCGCCTTCACCGGCAGCGAACCCGACATCCGCCCGCTGCTCGAGCGCCGCGGCCTCGTGCCCGAGACGGCGAAGTAGCACGCAAAAAACGATTGGCAGGTTTTTGACAGAAGCCTGCGCGACAACCGGGAACTATTGTGTTAACGGTTGTCTTGTTCCCCACCTGGTCATGACCACCTCCGTCACCGAATCCGCCAATTCTGGAGCCACCCGCAAATCCCTGCGGGTGCTCTACGCGGACGACATGAAGGAACTGCGGCAGCTCATGGAGATCGTGCTCGGGCGCGACGGGCACGTGGTTGATTCGGTCGCCGATGGCAGCCTCGCGCTGGAGCGCGTGAGCAAGGACCTGCGGGCCTACGACGTCGTCATCACCGACCATCACATGCCCACGATCAGCGGGCTGGAGCTGGTGGCGGGACTGCGCGCGCTGAACTATCCCGGCAAGATCATCGTCTTCAGTTCGGAGCTGAGCATGACGGTGGACGAGGCCTACCGCAGCCACCGGGTGGACCACATCCTGCCGAAGCCGATCTTCCCCTCCGACCTGCGCGCGATCTTCGCCTCGCTCTGAGCCGGTTGGCGCGGCGCCTGCCGCTCGGATCGCTCCGCGAATCCGGTTGAAACCGGGCCGCTCTCTCGGCCATACCGTGCCGCGATGATGCGCCTGCTCCCCTTCCTTTTTTTCTCCGTGCTGCTGGCCGGCTGCACCTCGTATCAGACCATGCCGGGCTCAACCCGCCGGCTCGAGGGCAAGCAGCGCTACTTCGTGGTCGCCAACGGCAATGACAGCCGCGGCCTCGAGCACCGCATCGTGGCCTCGCTGCGTTCCCGCGGCCTGTCCGCCGAGTCCGGACCGCACACGATGATGCCCGACGACACCCAGGCCGCCGTCACCTACCGGGACCACTGGGCCTGGGACTTCGGCGAACGCCTGGTGCATCTGGAAATTTCCGTGATGGAACGGGGCACGCCCCAACCGATCGCGACGATCAGCTACAGCGCCAAAGTCCCCGGCCGCCAGACGGCGGCGGAGATCGTGGACGAGCTGATCGGCCGGCTGCTGCCCGCCGCCCCGCGCTGACCGCACCCGTCGTCAGGCGAAAACCGCCGCGCGCTCCGCGGCGGTCAATTCGCGCCATTCTCCGGGTGCCAGGTCGCCAAGCAGAAACTGCCCGGTCCGCACGCGCACGAGACGCAGCGTGGGGTGCCCGACCGCGGCGGTCATGCGGCGCACCTGCCGGTTCTTGCCCTCGATCAGCTCAAGCGCGAGCCAGCTGTCGGGCACGCTCTTCCGCACCCGAATCGGCGGATCGCGCGGCGCGATCGCCGGCGCCGGATCAAGCCGGCGCGCCGTGCAGGGTTGCGTGCGATAGCCGCCGATGCTCACACCCGCCGCGAGTTTCTTCAGCGCCTCGTCGGCCGGCACGCCCTCGACCTGCACCCAATACTCGCGCCGGTGCCCGGCTGCCGGGTCGAGCAGGCGCGAGTTGAGCCCGGCCTCGTCGGACAACAGCAGGAGGCCTTCCGAATCCGCATCCAGCCGCCCCAGCGCATAGACGCGCGGCGGGAGCTTGAAATCCGCCAGCGTGCGCCAGCGCGATCCCGGCTCGGGCGTGAACTGCGAGAGCACCCCGTAGGGCTTGTGGAGGGCGATCACCATGCCCCGTCAGGAAACACAAAGGAGCCAGGAAGCGAAGTTCGATCCCTCGGCTGCCTTGCGGCCCGGTGTTTCAATCCGGACAACCCTCAGCGCCGCAACACGCCCCAGGTGAAGTTGGGGTTGCGGCCGTTGCGGATGGCGAGGCGGATCCACATCAGCGCGAGCGGCTCGAGGCTGCGCGCCATGCCGAGACCGCCGGTGTCCACCGGTTCGAACCCGAGGTCCTTGGCCAGTTTCTCGACGATCTCCTTGGCCTCGTCGTCGTCGCTGCAGTGGAACAGCGCCGGCTTGAGGTCGCCGTAACCCGGGTAACCGGGGTTGGCAAAATTCTCCCAACCGTAGGTGTTGAAGGCCTTGGCCACGCGCGCGCCATCCGCGAGGCGCGCGATTTCCTCGGCCCCGGAGGTGGACGAGCCGAGCGAGAGGCTGAGACTGCCCTCGGCGTTGAGGGAAAGCGGGTTCGTGGCGTCGATGATGATCTTGTTGCGCACGTCGCCCATGGCGCTGATCACCTCGTTCACCGCCTGCCACGGCGTGGCGAGCACCACGACGTCGCCGACGCGCACGGCATCGGGAATCATCGCGGAGCTGGCGCTGGCCCCGATCTCGGCGAGCGGCGGCTGGGTCTTGCCGACCCCCGGATTGCGCACCCCGAAGATGATCGTGTGTCCGGCCTTCGCCCAGCTGCGGCCGAGCGCCCCACCCAGATTGCCCGCGCCGATGATCGCAATTTTCATGGTGACCGCAGGTTGACGTTTCCGCGGGCTTTGGCAACCACACAGGCGCAACCGTCCCAGTTTCTGCCATGGCCCATCCGGAAATCATCACCTCCCTGCCCAAGCGCGCGACCGAGCTGCGGGATCTGCTCGTCCGCTGGTGCAACCAGAACTCCGGCAGCGCCAGCCCCGCCGGGCTCGCCGCCATGCTGAAACTCCTGCAGGCCGAGTTTGGGCGGCTCGGACCGGCGGAAGCCGTGCCGCTGGCCGACACCTCCGCGCAGGCGCTGCGGGTGCGGGTGCGCCCCGGGGCGCCGTTGCAGATCCTGCTCAGCGGTCACTACGACACGGTCTACGATGCCGATCATCCTTTCCAGACCTGCACCCAGCTCTCCCCGGAGAAACTGCGCGGCCCGGGCACATCCGACATGAAGGGCGGCCTCGTCGTGATGCTGGCCGCGCTCCAGGCCTTTGAGAAAACCCCGCAGGCGGCGCGACTGGGTTACGAAATCCTGCTCGGCCCCGACGAAGAAACCGGTTCGCAGGGCACGGCTCCGCTGCTGGAAGAGGCCGCGAAACGCCACCGCTTCGCGCTCGTGTTCGAGCCCGCCCGCGCCAACGGCGATCTCGTCAAATCCCGCAAGGGCACCGGTATCTTCACCCTCACCTGCCACGGTCGCGCCGCCCACGCCGGCCGCGCCCCCGAGGCCGGCCGCAACGCCATCCTCGCGCTCTGCGACATCCTGCCGCGCGTCGAGGCGCTCACGCGCGAACTGCCCGGCGTGATGGTGAACATCGGCTCCGTCCGCGGCGGCGGGGCGGCCAACATCGTGCCCGATTTTGCGGAGGCGGTCGTCAACGCCCGCGTCACGCACGCCGGTGACGACGCGAAGTTCCTCAAGCGCCTGCACGAGATCTGCGCCCCCTGGCACGCCCGCGAGGGCTACCGGCTGGAGATTGGCGGCGGCTTCAATCGCGGCCCCAAGGTGGAGACGCCGGCCGAAACCGCGCTGTTCCAGGAGTGGCGCAAGGGCGCGCGCGAACTCGGCGTGGATTTCGACTGGCAGCACGTGGGCGGTGGCTCCGACGGCAACATCCTCTCCGCCGCCGGCCTGCCCAACCTCGACGGCCTCGGCTGCGTGGGCGACCACCTGCACAGCCCGGAGGAATATTGCCACCTGCCGAGCCTCACGCAGCGCGCCCAGATCGCGGCGCTCTTCCTCCACCGCGTGGCCGCGGGCGAGATCGCGCTGCCGGGGAGGTAAATTCCCGGGAGGCCGGAGTCGGGAGCACCGGAAGATAGTGCCCTGTTTCTTTGCTCGTCATCCTGAGTGGAACGAAGGATCCAAGGTGTCGGCGTGACCTTCAACTCCGCTTGGATCCTTCGCGCGGCTCAGGATGACGGTGAGAAAGTTTGGTCCTGCCTCCGGCCTCCGGTCTCCTGCCTCCCCGCTCCGCGCGGCTCCGCCGCGCTAATGCTTCACGTGGCAGAAATCGTCGTCGATGTGCCGCAGCCGGCGCGCGAGGTCCCGCGCGATGTTGAGCATCACGATGCCGTATTGCTCGGGTCGCTGCCGGTAGAGCTTGTAGAAGTCCACGCCCCGCAGCGTGCAGACCCGCGTCGGTTCCAGCGCGATCACGCTCGCGGAACGCGCCACGCTCTCCACCAAACTCATCTCCCCAAAAAAATCCCCGGGGCCGAACTCGGCCAGCTGCACCGCCGGCGCCTTCATGACCCGCACCCGGCCCGAGCGCACGAAATACATGCGGTCACCCGGCGCGCCCTCGCGCACGATCACGCTGCCGGCCGCATGGGTTTCCTCGGAGGCAAGTCCCTGGAGAAACTGCACCGCCTCGTCATCCAGCCCGGCCATGACGGGCAAACGGCGGATGAAATTGTCGGTCGGATCGGACATGGGGTGACGCGCCTTCCGGGGTAAAGGCAGGCTACCCGCCCCGCGCCCAAAAGCAACGACCGACCGTGGCGCCAGGTGGCGCCCGCGCTCCGGGCGGGCTTTCCGATCCAGCCGGCGCGGAGCGCAGGCTCCACCCTTATTGCGGCCCCGAGGGCACGACGTGAAAATACACCGCGGCCCAGTGGCAGATGCTGCCGCCCAGCACGAACAGGTGCCAGATCGCGTGGTGATAGGGCAGCCGCTTCCAAAGGTAGAACACCGCCCCGCCCGTGTAGCAGAGCCCGCCGGCCACGAGGAGTTTCATGCCGTCGGCCGACAGCGCCGCCATCAACGGTTTGATCGCAATCATCACGAGCCAACCCATGGCGAGGTAGATGAGCGTCGAGACCACCCGGAAGCGTCCGGCAAACCAGAACTTCAGCGTCACGCCGACGACCGCCAGCCCCCAGACGACGCCGAACAGACTCCAGCCCCACACCCCGCGCAGCGTCACGAGCACGAACGGCGTGTAGGTGCCGGCGATGAGCAGGAAAATCGCCGCGTGGTCGAACTTGCGGAGCAGGAGCCGCCGTTTCTCGCTTTCAACGCTGTGATAGGCGGTGGACGCCGTGTAGAGCAGCACGAGCGTCGTGCCGAAGATCGCGGTGCTGACCACATGCCAGGCGTCGCCATGCCGGGCGGAGGCCACGACCATCAGCACCAATCCCGCCACGCCGAGCAGCGCCCCCACCCCGTGCGTGAGGCGGTTGGCCAACTCTTCGGCTCGCGGATAGCTGGGGGCAGTGCTCATGGTGCTCAGAAAGGCACAGCCCCGCCACCGGCACGAGTGCAAAGGCCGCGGTCCGATCAACGCGTCAGCTGCCGGGCACGCGCCAGCGCGTCGGCAATTTCGCGATCCCCGGGGCGGGCGCGGGCCAGGATCTCCAGATGCGTCCGCGCCTCGGCCGGGCGGTTGAGATGCAGCAACAGCAGCAAGGCCAGCGTGCGCCGCGGCTCGAAATAATCCGGCTGGTGGCGTAGCGCCGTCTCGAACTCCTCCAAAGCCTCGGGTAATCGGTCGAGCTCGAGCAGGCTGTTGCCGAGGTTGTTGTGGGCCTCCGCGTAGTCCGGCCGCAGGCGCACCGCTTCGCGGTAATAAGCCGCAGCCGCCTCAAACCGCCCGAGCGCCGCGGCAGCGTTGCCCGCGCTGAAATGAAACTCGCCCACCCCGGGCTGCGCCCGAATCGCGGCTTCAAACTCGGCGAGGGCTTCGGCCGGGCGGCCGGATTCCATCAGCAAATCCCCCAAGTTGCGCCGCGAGGCGCCATGGGCCGGTTCCAAGCGGAGCACTTCGCGGTAGGCGGCCATCCCCTCCCGCGGTCGCCCCGCGCGGGCCAGCACGACGCCGAGGTTGTAGTGCGGCTCCGGCGCCGCCGGATCGAGTGCCACGGCCCGCCGCAAATGTTGCTCCGCCTCGGGCAAGCGCCCGGCGGCCAGCTCGGCGAGGCCGAGGTTGTGATGGGCGCGGACATTGGCGGGGCGTTTCGCGAGCGTATCGGCCCACAGGCCCTGCGCCGTCGCGTAGTCAAAATTGCGCGCATACGTCACCCCCGCCCAGATCACGGCCAGCCCTGCCGCCGCGATGCCCGCCCGCGACCCGAGCAGCCGATGGAGCCCGATCACGATGAGCATGACCGGCGCGAGCAACGCCAGATACATGCGGTGCTCGGCCATCGTCTGGGTGGCCACGGGCACGAAACTGGAGCTTGGGGCCAGCAGCCCGAAAAACCAGGCCCCAACGAGGCCAATCACCGGACGCCGCACCAGTGCATAAGCGACGGCCACCAGCAAAAACACGATGACGGCGACCTGCCACCAGACCGCCCCGAAGCCGGCCACCGTGGCCGTGCCGTAGTCAAAGACCAGCGGTTGCGGCCAGAGCGTCAGCCGCAGGTAATGAATAATGGCCTCGCCCTGCGTGAGCGCATAGGTCCACGGCGACACCTCCACCCCAAAGCCCGCCGTGCGGCCGCGTCCGCCGGTGCCGGCCACGAGCCAGGCGAGCAGCAACCAGGTGGCGGCGAGCGGGAGGTAACATTTCCAGCGCACCTGCCAGGCCCGGCGAAACGTGCCGGCCACCAAGGTCCGGTCATACAAAAAAATCATCAGCGGCGCCATCACCATGACCTCCTTGCAGGCCATGCCGGCAAGACAGGCCGCCACCGACAGCGTCAGCCAGGCCAGCCTTCCCTCCTCAGGTTTCAGGTTTCCCGTTTCAGGTTTCTCCGTCGCCCGAATGAAAGCATACAGGGCGACCAGGAAACACAGCCCCATCAGCGCCTCGGCCCGCTGGACAATGTAGGTGACCGCAGCGGTCTGCAGCGGGTGCAAGGCCCACAGCGCCGCGACACTCAGTCCCGCCGGCAAGGCCACCGAACTCCACCGCGGCGCCAGGGCCGGCAACAACAGGCTACGCCGGACCACGCCAAACAACACCAGGGCGGCGGCGGCGTGAATCAGTAAATTGACCGCGTGGTAACCGGTGACGGATTCCCCTCCGAGGGCATAATTCAGCGCCAGACTCAGGTTCACCAAGGGACGCCCGCTGACGGTCACGCCGCCATCGCCCAGCTCCGGCGCCAGCACCCGGGTGAGCGGCCAGAGCGCACGGATGCTCTCGTTGTGCACGATCGCCGGCAGATCATCGAACACGAAGGGGCCCCTGAAGCTGTTATGATAGGCCAACCCCAGCAGGAGGAGCAGCCCCGCTGCGCCCAGCCAGACTCCACGGCGGTCAGCAGGCTTGGGCGGGGGTGTCTGGGTCACGCCCCCGGATAGGAAGCAGGAATGCCCGCGAAGAAAACTGTTTTCTCCAGCCGATTCCCCGGGTCCGACCGGAAGACTGCACATGCTTGGCAAAAGGTATGCTCAGCGTGGTCGCCTGAACTGCGTTACATCCACGCAACAACCCGCCCTTGTCCGTAATTTGTAGGGGTTGGGAGCTTGACTATGACACGGTCGAGGCGTTCGCTGCGCACGTTCAATTGTTCGGGTCACCTACCTGACAAAGTTAGCAAACAACTGCATCACACCATGCAAAAATCGTTCCTAAAATCGTTAGTTCTCGCCGTGATCACGGGCCTTGCCCTGACACTTTCTCCCAGCGCTCTGGCCCAGCTTGTTTCCTCGGGCCTGACTGGAACCATCCGCGGTTCTGATGGCAATCCGGTGGCCGGCGCCTCCGTGACCGCCGTCTACACACCGACGAACGCCACGTTCACCGCCGTGACCAATGCCGCCGGTCGCTTCAACTTCCGCGGCCTGCCCGTCGGCGGTCCCTACACCCTCACCGCCAGCTCCACCGGCTACGCTGACGGCAAGGTGGAGGAGATCACCGCCGCGCTCGGCACCGACATCGAGGTGAACCTCACCCTGAAGTCCGATGTCCTCCAGCTCGAGAAACTCGTCGTCGGCGGCGACCAGACCGACCTCGACGCCTCGGCCACCGGCTCCGGCACGATCATCGGCAGCGACAAGCTCGGCAGCAAGCCGACCTCGGAGCGCTCCCTCGCCGACATGATCAGCGCCTCGCCGCTCGTCACCCTCCGCGACACCTTCGGCGACCGCGAAGAATCCCAGATCACCGCCGTCGGCCAGAACAACCGCTACAACTCCATCCAGATCGACGGTTCGCGCATCAACGACATGTTCGGCCTGAACGCGACCGGCCTCGCCTCGTTCTTCAACCCGCTCTCCCTCGACACCCTCGAGCAGCTGGCCGTCGCCGTGTCCCCCTATGACGTCCGCCAGGCCGGCTTCACCGGCGCCTCGATCAACGCCGTGACCAAGTCCGGCACCAACAAGTTCAAGGGCTCCGTCTATTACTACTACCGCAGCGACTCGCTCGGCAGCCTCGATCTCCAGGGCAACAACCCCCGTGAAGAGACGCTCACCGGCGCCAAGTTCCTCCCCCGCCTCGACCGCGAGACCATCGGCGCCACCCTCGGCGGCCCGATCATCAAGGACAAGCTGTTCTTCTTCGTGAACTATGAGAAGTTCGAGAGCACCATCGCCGGCCGCGACGCGCTCTTCGCCCCCGCCAACGAGCAGCAGCTCCTCGACCGCCTGAACGCCATCGCCACGGCCTCCGGCAAGTCCATTGACTGGGGTTCCGCCGTCACCGGCCAGACCGCCAACACCTCCGAGGACGAGAAGATCACCGCCAAGCTCGACTGGCAGATCAACTCCGACCACCGCGCCACCCTGCGCTACACGACCACCGAGGGTGTGGTGCCGCAGTTCGGCAACTTCGCCAACAACTCGATCAACCTGAACAGCGCCGGCACCGGCAACCTCGTGCACACCCCCGAGGGCCACTTCTACTCCCAGACCCGCGAGGAGAAGACCATCGCCGGTCAGATCAACAGCCAGTGGACGCCGAACTTCAAGACGGAGATCCGCTATTCCTCGACCACCCAGGATCAGCTGACCCCGCTTCAAACCGTCGCCCCGATCATCCAGATCAACGGCATCAGCGGCACCAACCTGAACACCAACACGGCCGCCACCGGCACCTATGTCGCCGGCACCGAGCAGTTCCGCCACGGCAACGAGATCGGCGTGGACAGCACCCAGATGGGGGCCACCGGCGACTACTTCTGGGGCGACTTCGTCTTCACCGGCGGCTTCGAGCGCGAGCAGACCGACTTCTACAATCTGTTCCGCCAAGGCTCGTTTGGTATCGTGCACTTCTCGTCACTGGCCAACTTCCTGACCGGCGACGTCGCGCGCATCACCCGCAACGTGTATGACCCGAACGTCCGCAACGTGGCCGACCTGTCCGACCTGGCCACCACCGGCGTCTTCGGCCAGGCCCGCTGGGACGTGAACTCCCGCCTCACCGTCACCGGCGGTCTGCGCTATGAGTTCGTGGACAGCAGCACGCCGACCTTCAACCCGACCTTCTTCTCCGCCACGGGCTTCCGCAACGACGGCACCCCGGATGGCACGAGCAGCATCTCGCCCCGCGTCGGCTTCAACCTCTCGATCGATGACGACCGCAAGACGCAGGTCCGCGGCGGCGTCGGCCACTTCTTCGGCCGCGCCCCGTGGGTGATCTTCTCGAACTCCTACGGCCAGACCGGCGTCGGCAGCGGCACGCTCGATTCCGCCCAGGGCCAGCTGCCCACGAGCCTGGTGTCCTATCTGCGGGACCACTTCGATCCCGCCAAGCCGATCGGCACCTACACCGACAACCCCGCCATCGCCCGCGAGGTGAACTGGGTGGATGACGGCACCGAGCTGCCCCAGTCCTGGCGCGCCAACCTCGCCTTCGACCACAAGATGGCGTTCCTCGACTCCATGCTCACCGCTGAGATTGTCCACAGCCGCGTGGACCAGGCCCTGTTCGTGACCAACGAGAATCTGCGCGAGACCACCATCGGCGCGGACGGCCGTCAGCGTTTTGCCGGCGCTCCCTCGAACCTCGCCAACCGCAAATACTCCGGCTACACGGCGATGATCCGCGTGCGTAACACCGACGTTGGCGATTCCACCTACTTCTCCATCCAGTGGTCCCGCCCGGTGAAGAACAAGTGGGGCTTCGACCTCGCCTACACCCGCGGCAGCTCGACCGAGGCCCAGTCCATCGGCCAGACGACCGCCGGCGGCCAGTGGTTCCGCAATGCCGTGTTCAACCAGAACAAGGTCGAGAATGGCCGTTCGGACTTCGAGATCCGCGACCGCATCCAGCTGTCGCTCACCCGCCAGTTCGAGTTCGTGAAGAACTTCCGCACCACCGCCTCGCTCTACTATGAAGGCCGCTCGGGCAACCCCTACAGCTGGGTCTTCAACGGCGACCTCAACGGTGACGGCACGAGCTTCAACGACCGCGTGGCCATCCCCACCGACGTCAACGATCCCCGCTTCGACTTCGCCGCCATGCCCCAGGCCGAGCGCGATGCGTTCTTCGCCTTCATTGACGCCGAGGGCCTCAGCCAGTGGGCCGGTGGCATTGCCCCCAAGAACTCGCACCGCGAGCCGTGGGTCAACCGCCTCGACCTCAAGCTCGTGCAGGACATCCCGGTCGCCGGCTTCGCGAAGATGCAGCTGTTCTTCGACTTCGTGAACTTCGGCTCCTTCATCAGCAAGGACACCTTCGGTTACACCGAGCTGGCGCCGAACCTCTCGAACGGCGTGTTCCGCACCCGCACGCTGACCTCGGCCACGAGCTACACCTCGTCGGGCCGCATCGCCCCGCGCTTTGCGACCACGCCCGCCGGCTTCGCCATCGACAACGGCATGTCCCGCTGGCGCATCCAGCTCGGCGCGAAGATCCTCTTCTGAGGAATCCGCTGACCACCGCTTCATTTGCCTCAAGGCGCCCCGTGAAAACGGGGCGCCTTTTTCTTTGGGCATGGCTTCGGGGCGCACTTCGAGGACTCCGTCTCGACCGCGCTGGACGATGAAATCTCCCTCTGATTTTCGGAGGGCCCGCGTCCCGGCGGGCCGCACCCGCAGGGGTACGCCGCGTGCGCACCCGTGCGACTCAATCAAAAGAGGAGCCACACTCGACGGAATCCCTCGGCCGTGTCCACCAACCCCTCAAATCCACGCAACCTGTCATCCTGAACGACGTGAAGGACCCACGAGAATATCCGTTGGCGGTTATGCCGCTGGATCCATGCCTGGCTGCTGATGACCGCAGGTCGAATGTCGCAAAAGCACGGTGGCCGACTTCGCCACACCCCGGCGCGGTGCGCCACCCCTCTCCAGAGGGGACCTCAAACCATGATGGCGAAAATCCCCGCTCGAGAGGGGTGCCCGCAGGGCGGGGTGTGGCGATCCAGCCGGATTGCTTCGTCGCTACGCTCCTCGCAATGACCGGCTAGAGCCTTTTCAGAAAAGGCGTACCAGCCGCGCTTGAGCCGGAGGCGAAAGCGTGGTCAGGGGACGACCACTTTGTCGCGGCGCTCCAAAGCGGCTACACTTCTTTTTAAACTGCTCTAAAAGCCAGGGGACGATGGTGTCGCCCGACCACGGGCAACGCGCCCGCCCCCACAGGCGCCGCCCTGCGCCCGCGGCTGCCTCCGCAAAAAAATCCCGCCCACCGCGTGCCCCTGAAAAATTTCGCGCCCGCGAATTTCCCTCGGGGATTTCCGCCCCGCTCCAAAATTTTCCGGTCAAGAAAAAATTTCCGCGGCGCAGCTTCGTTACGTTCCTGCGCCTTTTCAGAGTGAAAACGTCCTTCCCCCCGCCCGCTTGGACGCGATTTTCGCAAACGCGCCGCAGCGTGCAGGTTGTCCACACAAAAAGTGACGGAAAATTTGCAGAAGCGTTCGGAATTCTATTTGACCGTGCCGGAAGCGATTCCCATTAGTTGTGGTCAAGGTTCCGGGCATCCACATCCTGTGGTGGTCGACAACGTGTCGGGAAGTTTTAGCAAGTTCTGCTCGCTACGGCTTTTCGCGCGTCGCTAGACCACGGGACACGCATCGCTTTTCCCCATCAAGTTCCGTCTCTCACTCGCTTCTCGCCTAGGCTACTGCCATGCAAAAATCATTCTCCGTCGGTACCAAGACATTCGTTCTCGATCAGGACAAGGCTGAGGCCGCATTCGCCGCCAAGAAGGTCATCAACGGCCGCCAGGTCCCCTACTTCAACATCCTCCCCCTGAAATACCAGTGGGCCTACGATCTCTACAAGACGATGAAGGCCAACCACTGGGAGCCCGAGGACATCCCGATGGGCAAGGACATCGAGCAGTGGCGCGACCCCAAGACCGTGTCCGACATCGAGCGCTGGATCATCCGCATGGGCATCGGTTACTTCTCGGCCGCCGAGGGCATCGTCGGTGACAACATCCAGCACGTCGTTCGCGAGATCGTCACCGCCCCCGAGCTGAAGCTCGTCCTCGGCCGCCACGCCCACGAGGAGAACATCCACGCCGACTCGCTCCTCTACATGATTTCCTCCCTCGGCATCAACCCGCACGAGTGCGAGGCGATGTTCGAGGACATCAAGTCCATCGAGCGCAAGAACGAGTTCGTGAACAAGGTCAGTCGCGACCTCCGCCGCGACCTCGACATGACCCAGCCGGCCAACAAGAAGCTCCTCGCGAAAAACATCTTCGTGTTCGGCCAGTGCATGGAGGGCACCCAGTTCTACGGCCTCTTCGGCATGGTCCTCTCGCTTTATCGCCAGAACAAGTTCCCGGGCATCGGCCAGATGTTCCGCTACACCCTCCGCGACGAGTCCAACCACATCGAGCTCTTCCGGAACCTGTTCATGGATCTCATCAGCGAGAATCCCGACATCTGGACCGCCGACTTCAAGGAGGAGCTCCGCCAGACGATGGTCGAAGGCATCGCCCTCGAGAAGGATTTCATCCGCGACTGCCTGCCGGTCAACGCCGTCGGTCTCTCCATCGAGGAGTTCCTCACCTACATTGACTACATCGCCGATCGCCGCCTCGAGGGTTGCGGCCTCACCCCGCTCAACCCGGGCGTGAAGAACCCCCTCCCCTGGCTCGCGGAGATGATGGACATCAAGAAGGAGCAAAACTTCTTCGAGGGTCGCGTCACCGAATACCAGAAGTCCTCCGCCCTCGCCGGCGCCAGCGACGACGACCTCTGAGCCTCCGTTGGCGGGCGGGGTCTCCGCACCCCGCCTCCTCCGTCTTTCCGTCCTTCCTTCCTCCCTTCTCCCTCCTTCCTTCTCCCGTCCCTTTTCCCCGCACCCTCCCCATCCTGCCATGAGCAACCAAGTCACCCAAGACCTCGCCCTCAAGAAGCTCACCGTCACCCCCCAGGATCAGAAACCGAATTACAACTGGCGCGACATCCTCCGCGATGAGGACGTCTCCGTCCCCGAGGTCCAGGTCCTTTGCCCGCACGGCGAGGAACGCTTCGACCTCAGCGAGGTCGCCGACACCGTCGGCCGCTCCCTCGCCAACCTCCTCCTCGCCAAGGGCGAGAAGGACATCTTCTCCGACAAGAACCAGCGCTTCGTCGCCGGCGTGACCCGCGAAGTCGCCTCCAACCTCACCAAGAAAGCCCTCGAGCGCGGGCCCCTCCGCGTCTCCCTCCACGACCTCTACGTGCTCATCGAAAAGACCCTCGTCGACAACAACGCCCACGACGTCGCCAAGAGCCTCCTCCTCAAGCGCGCCTCCAAGCTCAACGCCTCCCGCGACACCCACGGCGTCACCGTCCGCCTCATCCGCCGCAACAACCAGGTCGTGCCCTGGAACGAGGCCAAGATCGAGATCGCCATCCGCAAGGCCTTCCTCTCCCTCCAGAAGGATCCCGCCCCCGCCACCGCCATCGCCCGCGCCATCAGCGAGCGCGCCCGCCAGGTGAAGCAGGCCTTCCTCCACATCGAGGAGGTCCAGGACATGGTCCAGGAGGAACTCATGAAGTCCGGCCACTACAAGGTCGCCGAGGACTACATCCTCTACCGCGCCCACCGCGCCGCCGCCCGCATCGCCTCCGGCAACGCCGACGAGACCTTCGCGCCCGCCGCTCCCGCCCAGCAGAACACCATGGTCGTCGTCACCAAGCCAGACGGCTCCACCTTCTTCTGGAACGGCGAGGACCTCAAGAAGCGCATCGAGTTCGCCTCCATCGGCCTCGACCTCTGCCTCTCCTCCGACGAGATCGAGACCGAGCTTCGCCGCGCCCTCTTCGACAACATCGCCCTCGGCGACCTCAACAACACGATCGTCCTCAACGCCAAGACCCTGATCGAGAAGGACGCCGACTTCGCCAAGTTCGCCGGCCGCATCCAGCTCACCTACATCTACGAGGAGGTCCTCGGCTGGGACATCGTCCGCGACGGCATCGGCGCGCTGAAGCGTTTCCACCAGCAGGCCTTCGCCAAATACATCGAGCACGGCGTGAACATCAAGCGCCTCTCCCCGCGCCTCAAGGAATACGACCTTCCCAAGATCGCCGCCGCCCTCGACCCGTCCGCCGACCTCGAGTTCGACTTCCTCGGCATCCAGACCCTCTACGACCGCTACCTGATCATCGACAAGACCGGCAAGCGCTCCCGCCGCATCGAGACGCCCCAGTTCTTCTGGATGCGCGTCGCCATGGGCCTCTTCCTCGATGAGAAGAAGAAGTCCCGCGAGGACTGGGCCATCCGCCTCTACGACCTCTACAAGAGCCGCCGCTTCTGCAGCTCCACCCCGACCCTCTTCAACGCCGGCACCCTCCACAGCCAGCTCTCGTCCTGCTACCTCTACTACGTGGACGACACCATCGAGGGCATCTTCCAGCGCGGCATCGCCGACAACGCCTACCTCTCCAAGTGGGCCGGCGGCCTCGGCGGCTCCTGGACCTCCGTCCGCGGCACCGGCGCGCACATCGCCGGCACCAACGGCGAGTCCCAGGGCGTCATCCCCTTCCTCAAGCTCCACAACGACCAGCTCGTCGCCGTCAACCAGGGCGGCAAGCGCAAGGGCTCCGGCTGCGCCTACCTCGAGTCCTGGCACAACGACATCTTCGAGTTCCTCGAGCTCCGCCGCAACACGGGTGACGACCGCCGCCGCACCCACGACATGAACACGGCCAACTGGATCCCCGACCTGTTCATGAAGCGCATGGAGCAGCGCGGCCACTGGACCCTCTTCCGCGCCAACGAGACCGCCGACCTCCACCACCTCTACGGCCGCAAGTTCGAGGAGGCCTACCTCCGCTACGAGAAGCTCGCCGAGGAGGGCAAGATCCAGGGCCACAAGATCGAGGCCCTCGAGCTCTGGAAGAAGATGCTCTCGATGCTCTTCGAGACCGGCCACCCCTGGATCACCTTCAAGGATCCCTGCAACGTCCGCTCCCCGCAGGACCACGTCGGCGTCATCCACTCCTCCAACCTCTGCACGGAGATCACGCTCAACACCTCCAACGACGAGACCGCCGTCTGCAACCTCGGCTCCGTCATCCTCGACAGCCACCTCAAGCCCGACGGCCACCTCGACCTCGAGAAGCTGCGCGAGACCATCCGTGTCGCCATCCGCGCCCTCGATAACGTCATCGACATCAATTACTATCCCACCGAGGCCGCCAAGCGCTCCAACCTGCGCCACCGCCCCATCGGCATGGGCGTCATGGGCCTCGCCAACGCCCTCTACCTGAAGGGCCTCGCCTTCGCCTCGCCCGAGGCCGTCGAGTTCAACGACGAGTTCATGGAGGCCATCGCCTTCTACGCCTACGAGGCCTCCTCCGACCTCGCCGCCGAGCGCGGCACCTACTCGACCTACAAGGGCTCGAAGTGGGACCGCGGCCTCCTGCCCCCCGACACCGTGGACCTCCTCGAGCAGGAGCGTGGCCTGCCCATCCAGGTCCCCCGCGGCGGCCGCATGAACTGGGAGCCCCTCCGCAAGAAGATCGCCAAGCAGGGCATGAGAAACTCCAACGTTCTCGCCATCGCCCCCACGGCCACGATCTCCAACATCACCAACACCTCCCCCTGCATCGAGCCCACCTACAAGAACCTGTATGTGAAATCGAACCTCTCGGGCGAGTTCGTGGTGCTGAATCCCTTCCTCGTGAAGGACCTCAAGGCCCGCGGCCTCTGGAACCAGGAGATGATCGACGCCCTCAAGTATTTCGACGGCGAGCTGAAGGACATCGAGGCCATCCCCGCCGACCTCAAGGCCCGCTACCTCACCGCCTTCGACGTCGAGTTCAAGTGGGTGATCGACGCCGCCGCCCGCCGCCAGAAGTGGATTGATCAGGCGCAGTCGGTGAACCTCTGGCTCAAGACGCCCGACCTGAAGACCCTCTCGCACATGTATCGCTCCGCCTGGCACGGCGGCCTCAAGACGACCTACTACCTCCGCACCCTCGGCGCCTCGAACATCGAGAAAGCCACGGTCACGGTGAAGAAGGAAGTCCGCGGCATCGCCGGCGAATCCAAGGCCGACACCGCCGCCCGCGACACCGCCGCGGCGACCGCCCTGAGCAACGTCGAACGGGCCGCGACCGCCACCGCCGCCCCCTTCGCCGTCGCCAGTGCCTCGGCCACCGTCGCCCCTGGAGGGTCGGTCTCCGCACCGACCGCTTCCTCACCCGCGCCGAAGAAGACCTATACCGCTGAGGAGAAGCGCGTGTGCTCGATCGAAGCCATGAAGAACGGCGAGGAATGCGAAGCCTGCCAGTGACGCGAAAGCGTCATCGCGCCGTAGCATTATGCGAAGGCGGATAATGCATCCCAACCACACTTCCTAAACTTCCGGGCCGCGGTCGACGAAAGTCACCGCGGCCTTTCAATTGCTCCACTATGCCATTATCCCGCACTCTTTGAGTTGGATTTTCAGGAAGAAGCCGAATCAATGAAGCAGAAAGTATATCTAGCCAATTTCCTGCATCCTCATCAGCGAATCGCTGCGAGGTCCCAAGACAGTCTCTCTGATGTTGAGATAGTGAAAGGCATCCATGTCTCGGAGGACGCATACGAATACCGACAACGCGTGATTCGGGATCTGTTGTCTGCGCTTATATTACACGATTCGATAATCGTAACCCAACTTAGCTTCTTGGAGCTTCTTAAGATTATCGGGGCAGATGATTGTCTCCTCCTATTTGAAACTGGAATGCTTGAGATCGCAGATGATGGCGGCTTCACCCCCGCCCTTAGGAAGAACTTTAAAGCATATGAGGTCACTACGATGGCAGACGTTCCTCGCAATAAGGTTCCTCCCACCGAAAGGATGCCCGGCCGTTTCGAACAAAGGTTGCCGCAAATTCTCGGCACCGATCATTTCAGACTGAAGTTGATTCAAACCGAACTAGAGCGACACACCATTGATGTCTCAAATCTCGAAGAACTTGGCAAACTGGTGCACGCGGAATTTGAGTATGACCTGAACAACGGAAACGTGCGTAGCCTCCTAGGACTGAAGTCACTGAACACCAGTTCTATTCTTCCCGAAGATGTCTTCAAGGTTCTACGCGTCCTCGAAGTAAACTCTCATCTCATTTTGACGCGCCGATTAAAAGCGGCCGCAGTTAATATCGAAGCCGGTTGCCGTTCCGTTCTCAAAACAAAGATTCCGCCCTCCCTTTCGTCTCAAGGCACACTGAGTTCGATTGAAGTGTTTCAGGATATCTTGCTCGGCAAGAGCATCCCAGATCTTGGAACTCTGTATCTCTCCAAGATTATAACCATGCGAGACGTATTGGAGATCCGCGACGGCCTTGATGGGATTATGTTTCGACAGTGGATCGCGAGCTCTCACTACGACAAAGATATTGTGCAAAAGAAGCTTCTCGAACCGAGAATCAAAGCGGGATTCTCAGAGAAAGCAGTGCGTTGGATTGTGCCAAGCGCCTTGAAGATCAGTGATTCGCTCGGAGGCAGCCTACTCTCAAAAACGGCGAGCTTCTTACTCAATTCGTTCCTAGATGATTGGCATCCTTCCGTTTTTCTGGATCAGCAACTAGCCGATAAGGTCGACAACAAGATCGCTGCGCATTCGGCGGAGCTAGAGCGCAAGCGGATTATTGAAAGGTTTGGCAAAATACCGCGCAATGATCCATGCCCTTGCGGTAGCGGCATAAAATTCAAGCGATGCCACGGCAGCAGTCTTTGATCAACTGGGGCCGAACTGAAGACGTCATGTTAGGGCAACCGGACGGGGTCAGGCTAGGGTTGCCCTGATTTGACGGACAGTGGGCAGGGCAACCGGACGGGGTCAGGCCTTGGGGCTTGGGGTTGATACCGTCGGTGTCCGTCAAATCAGGCCGACCCTAAGTCTTGACTCATAACTGAACCAGCCGACCGCCGGTTCAGCCACCGCGCCTGCATCCAACCGCCCGGCCCGCCAACGCAGGATTGCCTGCGCGCCCGATTCCGGTCTTCCTCCCCTCACGGGCCACCGGGTTTATGCGCGTCATTCTAGTCCTCCTGTTGCTGGCTACAGGCGCGGCTGCTGAACAATCACCAGCCGACCGCACTGTAGGCCGCCCGGAGTTCGCCGCCGTCCGCACCGAACTGCTGGCGATCGTGGAGTCGGACCAGAAATACCGCGAGGCTTACAACGAACTCGCCCGCATCCATCCGGTCCCCGATGCCGAGATGCGCACGCTGACCCGGAACATGCAGGAGGCAGACGCCGCCAATCTTCCGAAACTCGAAGCCATCCTCGCCCAGCACGGCTGGCTCGGTCCCGACGATGTCGGTCCCGACGCCAGCGGCGCTTTCTTCCTCGTCATCCAGCACAGCAACCTGCCGACCCAAAAGAAATACCTGCCCGCCATGCGCGAGGCCGTGAAAGCCGGCAAGGCCCGCGGTTCCTCGCTCGCTCTGCTCGAAGACCGCATCGAACTGCACGAGGGCCGCCCGCAGATCTACGGCAGCCAGCTGCGCTCCGACGGCGGCGGTGCCCTCTATGTCCAAGCGATGATCGATCCCGACCACGTGGACGAACGTCGCGCCGCCGTGGGCCTGCCACCCATGGCCGATTACCTGAAGCGCTGGGATCTCACCTGGGATCTTGCCGCCTACAAAGCCCGCCTCCCCGACTTGATCGCCAAGCTCTCCACCGCTGTCCGCCGCCCGCCCAAACCGCAAAGCCCGTAGCCAATCGGAGGACGTCAGGGTGGCCGGAAGTGAGCGTGCTAGGGTTGCCCTGATTTGACGGACAGTGGACCGGAGATAAAACCTGGGGAGTCCGCCTGAAGCCGGGAGGGCAACCGGACGGGGTCATGCTTTACCTCGGCGCCGGGTCGTGCGGCTGAATCAAGAGGACGTTCGAGAATTGTGGGGCAACCGGACGGGGTCAGGCCTTGGGGCTTGGAGGCAACCGGACGGGGTCAGGCCCTGGGGCTTGGGGTTGAAACTGTCGGAGTCCGGCAAATCAGGGTCGATCCGGGACCGATCAGACTACGTCAGGCCATGAATCTCGACGAAGCCGACAAGCCCGCGGCCCCGCAATTCCGGTGCGACTCAGCCGCTTTCCCGCTGGCGCTCCGACCAAGCTCCCGGCTCAACGCCAGCCGGTGCCGTTGCAGGCGGAGCAAGACGGTGCGGCGACTTCCTGGCCGGTCGCCGTGGACTCAAACCGGCTGCCGGTGACATAGCCTGCTTTGCCCGAGCCGAGGCAGCTGGCGCAGCGGCGGCGGGACGCCTGTCCGGAACCCTTGGGCAACCGGACGGGGTCAGGCCTTGGGGCTTGGGGTTGAAACTGTCGGAGTCCGGCAAATCAGGGTCGATCCGGGACCGATCAGACTACGTCAGGCCATGAATCTCGACGAAGCCGACAAGCCCGCGGCCCCGCAATTCCGGTGCGACTCAGCCGCTTTCCCGCTGGCGCTCCGACCAAGCTCCCGGCTCAACGCCAGCCGGTGCCGTTGCAGGCGGAGCAAGACGGTGCGGCGACTTCCTGGCCGGTCGCCGTGGATTCAAACCGGCTGCCGGTGACATAGCCTGCTTTGCCCGAGCCGAGGCAGCTGGCGCAGCGGCGGCGGGACGCCTGTCCGGAACCCTTGAGGCGACCCTGGAAGTCGAAGGCCGCGCCCGACGTCACGGCCGGGCCCGGCTGCGATTCCACCAGCCGGGTCGCCGCTTCGCGCTCTTGCGCGAGGTAGGAGTCCAGGAAGCGGTTGCCGGCGTTTTGCTTCAGCTCGCGTTCCCGGCGGTAACGGGCATCGGCCATGGCGGTTTCCCGGAGTTGGCGGATGCGGGTGAGGACGGATTTCGAGGATTCGCGGGAAGAGCCAAAGGGGTCATGCCTTACCTTTCACCTTTTCTCATTCGTCGACCTATAAGACCAATCTGAAGACGTCATGTCTTGATTTTTGACTAAAGCAGCCTGACCGCCGGTTCAGCCACTGCGCCTGCATCCAACCGTCCGGTCCGCCACCATGGCTCCGTTTTCTATCTTTCGCTTACTTCCTCGCCGGTTCGATCCGCGTCGAATGCAGGAGCGCCACCTGCCAGCCCTTGCCGGAGCGACGCAGCACCATGCTCTCCAGGTAGTCGCGATGGCGTGCACCCCGCTTGCTGTCATAGATGTCTGACCGGAGCGTGTAGACGGCCCAAGCCATGTCCCCCGCCGCCTTCACTTGGTGAAACTCAAAGCCATCGGTCCGCTTGAAATCGTTCTCGGGCTTGGGCAGGGCCGCGACGTCCTGATCGACGGTCATGATTTCGCCATGTTCCAGCAGCAGGTAGCCCTCGGCCAGCAAGGCCCGGTAGGCGACAGGGTCCATGGTCACAGAGTAGACCCGATAGACCTCGCGCACGAAGGCTCGAATCTCCTCCGCCTCCTCTGCGGTGGCCGCCTGTAGCGACGCCGGCAGGAACGCCACGCCCGCCATCGCCCCCGCACCCGTGAGGAATTCCTTGCGATTCATGCAACCACCCTACCCGCCACACAGTCCCTGACCAGCCGGAACGCCAATCGTAAGACTTCAGGCGACCGGAAGGGCAACCGGACGGGGTCAGGGCAACCGGATGGGTCAGGCCCTGGGGCTTGGGGTAAGCCGAGCCAAAGAAGTCTTTGGCTTCCCCGCGGGCGCGAAATCGACCGGCCCGGTGGGCGGCCGGATCAGGGGGCATAGAGCCGGCCGCCGATGATGGTGCCGGTGCAATGGGTGGTGTACTCGAAAGGATCGCCGTCGAAGAGGGCCAAATCGGCATCGAGGCCTGCGGCCAGCGCACCGGTGCGGCTGTCTATCCCGAGGATTCGGGCGGCACCGCGCGTGATGCTCGCAAGCGCGGCCTCGAAGCCCAGCCCCTGGGCGGCGGCCTCGGCGGCCTCAAAGAGCACAACCCGGGTTTTCGGCACGTAGGCCTCATAACTGCTCTGCAGGGCGATCGGCACGCCCGCGGCATGCAGCTTCGCGGCTGTCTCCATGCTGAGGTTTTCCATGTCCCCGAAACTGCGCTGCATCGTGGGATGGACAATGACGGGAAAGCCGCTGGCCTTGATTTCCGGGAGCACCAGCAGGGCGTCGGCGCAGCCATCAAGGATGATGCGGAGGTTGAATTCCTGGGCGACGCGCAGGGCCGACAGGATGTCCTGGTGGCGGTTGGCGGTCACGAGCAGCGGCTGGCTGCCGTCGAGGGCGCGCAGCAGGGTTTCATACTTGAGGTCACGGTCCGGACGCTTGGTCTCATCCTTGGCCGCGAGCTTGCGCGCGTATTCCTGCGTCTTGATGAGTTCCGCGCGCAGCATGGCAATGGCCTTCGAGCGGTTGCCGGGCGACTTGCCGGGTGCGCCCGGGCCGGCACCGTCGCCCTGCGCCAGGCCGTCGGCGCCGAGCGTGACGGAGGTCATGGCGGCAGGGACGATCACATCCTCGTCGGTCGTCCGGCCGAAGGTCTTCACGATCATGGTCTGGCCGGAGACCAGCGCGCGGGGGGCATGGCCCGTGTTGACGGTGGTGACGCCGAAGGATCGCACCCAGGCGACGAGGGGATCCTTGGCGTTGTAGGCGTCGATGGCGCGCAACTCGGGCTGGATGGCGGCGGACCGCTCCAGCATGTCCTGGTCGTGCGGCTGATTGAGCAGCCCGGACAGGCCGACGGTGCCGTGGGCATCGATGAGGCCCGGCGTGACAACCGCCGCGCGGACCACGCGGTAGCCCGCGGGAACCGGCAGCGTCGCGGCGGGGCCCACCGCCTCGATCTTGCCGTCGCGCAGCAGGACGACGCCGTTTGTCAGCGGCGCGCCCGTGAGCGTGTGCACCGTGTCGCCGAGGATGGCGAGGGTTTCGGCCGCGCGCAGCGCCGGCGCGAGGAGGCAGGCGAGCAGGAGGAGACGGAGTCGGGCGTTAATTTTCATTGGGCACCTCCCTGGGCGGCCTGGATCAAGTCCCAGGCGCTGGTGTAGCAGCAAAGGTGGGCGCGGCGGGACTCGCCGGCGCCCGGTCCTCCAACCGCCTGCAAATGATCGGCCGGGTCGGAGCGGTCGAAGACCATCCGGCCCTCGACCCAGGTCTGCTCCACGTGCGTGTAGACGCTCAGCGGATCGCCGGAGAGCACGATGAAGTCGGCATCCTTGCCGGGCTCGAGCGAGCCCACGCGCTTGTCCAGGCCGAGCATGGTGGCGTTGGCGAGGGTGACGGCCGCGAGCGCGCCCTGGCGGGTCATGCCGGCGCGCACGGCCAGCCCGGCCGAGCGGAGGAACCGGCGCGAGTCGAGGATCCCATCGTCGGTGTGCAGCCCGACGAGCACGCCGGCCTTTTCGAGGATGGCGGGTGTGCGCCAGTCGAGGTCCTTCGTCTCCAGCTTGCCGCCCGGGGAGTCCACGATGATGACCGAGCAGGGTGCCCGGGCCGCCGCGATTTCCTCCGCCACGGCCCAGCCGTCGCTCACATGGTGCAGCACGGGAGTGTAGCCGAACTCCCGGGCGATGCGCAGGACGGTGACGATGTCGTCGGCCCGGTGGGAGTGGTGATGGACGATGCGCCGGCCGTCGAGGACCTCGACGAGTTTTTCCAGCGCGAGGTCGCGCGGCGGCGCCTTTTCCGGGTCACCATTGGCATTGCGGACCTTGGTGCGGTATTCCTGCGCCTTGATGTATTGCGCGCGGACCAACGCCGCAGATTTGCCGCGCGTGCCCGGAAAGGGGCTCGCCTTGATGGAGTTGGTGCCGTTGGCCATCTTGAGGCCGCCGGCGACGGAGCCGTCGGGCAGCTCGATGAGGAGCCCGTTCACCGTGCCCGCCTCGCGGAGCTTGAGATAAAGCGTCTGACCGCTGATGAGATGGCCGGAGCCAGGCATGACGTTGACGGTGGTGACCCCGCCGGCCTGCGCTTTTTGAATCGAGGCATCGCGGGCGTCGATGGAATCAAGCACGCGTGTCTCCGGCTGAAGCGGACTCGAGGCGTCGCCCCCGCTGGCACCGCCGATGTGACTGTGGGAGTCGACGAGTCCCGGCATCAGGACCTTGCCGGACATATCATGAATGACGGCGTCGGCGGGAATGGACACCTGGCCGGTTGCTCCGACTGCGACAATCTTGCCGGCAGAAACCACGAGCACCCCGTCGGCCAAGGGTTCCCCGGCGATCGGAAAAATCTGGGCGCCGCGGAAGACCTGAGGTTTTTCCTGAGCCGTGAGGACAAGGGACAGCACAACTCCGGTCACGAGGCTTCCGAAAAAGCGGATAGTCATGCGGGGCAGGAAAGAATCCGACCAGCCGTGAGGCAAACACATAGCGACCGCCGCCGGGGTCTGGCATCCGCGGCCGGGGCCGGCACGGAGCGCTGGTGCGAGCTAAAGATGTCATCTTGACTGGCCGGCATCGCGTTGAAGACCGACAGGCCTTCTGCCCCAACCAACCCCTTGCCGACCCAGCGGCCGATTGAGCCACGCGTTCATTCTTCACCTTCACCGACCAGCGGTCATCCTCGTCTGACTCCCTGCCCCGGAGGCAATCATGCGGCTCTATCTGGCCCCGACGGATCGCAAGCTCACGACACGTCTTCTCCTCGTGCTGCTCGCCGCCGCCTTTGCCCACAACCTGTTCCATGAGTTCGGCCATTGGCTGGTGGGCGCGCTGCTCGGCAATCCGATGAGCATGAATCTGAACTTAGCCTGGCCCACCAGCGGGCATTATCGCGAGGATTGGCAGGCGGTGGCGAGCAGCCTGGGCGGGCCGGGCTGCTCGATCCTGATGGCCGCGGCGGCCTGGATCGTCGTGGAGAAATTCGGAACGGTTTACGCCTACCCCTTCCTGTTCTTCCCGCTTTACTGCCGGACGTTCTCCCTGCTCCTCGGCGGCTTCGCCAAACAGGACGAGGCATTCATCTCCGCCCGGCTGGGCCTGGGCCAATACACGGTCGCGCTCATCGTCTGCGTCATCCTCCTCGGGCTGGTCTGGCGCGGCAGCAGGCGGCTCAAGCTGGATCCCCAGGCTATCGGCAACTGGTGCGTCGCGGGCACCGGAGCCCAGCTGCTGGTGATCGCCACCCAGAAAATCATCCACCGACCAAGCCTGCTCCCGCCACGCTAACGCGACGTCTTCAGTTTGGCTCTGAAACGTCGCTTTTGTTTACGACTTGGAGAGGAATCACTGCTTGGTCTCGGGGGATTACAATCCCTTAAACCAATGCACATTAATATAAAGGGCGTCTATTTTAGAGTATTTTTGTTTTGGCACTTTTATTGCATTAACGATCGCGCGGTGACCAGCCGCACGCTGCACACAGCAACTGTTACCCGTCCTTCATCCCCAATAGAACCCACCCTATGAAAATTAATGCCCTCAAGTCCGCAGTCCTATCCTTGCTTTGCCTCGGATCCCTCGCGATCCACGCACGAGCAGATGTGATCGTCGATACCGGCACCCCAGACGACTCCACGCCGTGGAGCTTCGCCAACTGGCAATACTTCGGCGCCGAGTTCAACGTCACCCAAGACACGGTGATCAGCAGCGTCGAGGGGTACTTCAGCAACCAGTGGGGCACCGCCGGCAATGTGACGTTTGCGCTGCATGCGGACAACAGCTACAACCCGGGCGCGGTGCTCTACTCCTCCGCCTTGGCCATGGGTGGTTCAGATCCGCTCTCCTGGTATGGCGTCTTCGGCCTCAACTGGAGCATCGCCGCCGGCACCTACTGGGTTTCCTTCATGCCCGACAGCAACATCGCTGGCACGATGCCCGATGCTGCGCCGAACCCCCTGGCGCAATACTCCCAGGCCTCCGGCAACTACGGTTGGCAGGCCAATTATGCGAATGCGTGGGACCACTTGCACCTGGGCGTGCGCATCAACGGTGATGCCGCCGGCGTGCCGGATCACGGTTCAATCGCGCTGATCTGGGGCCTTGTCGGTCTGGTGGGTATTCTTGCCCATCGCCGGCAGCGCCGCGCCTGAGCCTCCGGTTCAGCCTCGTTCGTTCATCTCGAGCCCGCGTCTTGGACGCGGGCTTTTTTGTGTCCGCTTCGCTCAAGCCCCCAGGAACGCTGCGTGCAATGCAGCAGCAGGACGGGGCCGTTGTTTGCTGATTTGCACGCACGAGGCGTCCGGCCGTCACGCTCCGTCCAAGCCCGAGACTCGCCGCTCCCATTCTCCCGTCAGGGGGCGCCGGACACGGCCGGTGTGGCGTAGAGGCCGGAGAGCGCCGACCAACCGCTTTGGAACAGCGTGCCAAAGGTTCCGGCCTCCCCGGGGATCTGCCACGCCGTGGTGAAAACGCCCCGGCCGGTCGCACGCCAAGTGCCCGCGGCCGGCCGATGGTGGTGCCCGAAATAGGTGATCACCCAGAATTGTCCCGCCGCCTTGCCGCCCATCGCGACGGACATGAAGTTGTCCGCCGAACTCCGCCGCGGTTCCGGTTCGCCGTGGCAACTCACCTCCGCCTCGAGGGTTTCCCCTTCCAGGGCGAGGTGCAGGCGCCAGACCCCGGGCTTGGTCTCGTCCACCGCCAGGTCGACAAACTCCGCGGTCGGATCCGTGGCCAGCACCGCCGCCCGGTTCGGCACCTCGCGCGAATACCAACTCGCCAGCTGGATCCACTCCAGCGGCCCGCGCATGCGCCCGTCACGCGGCCCCTCGACGCGCGCCCACCAGAAGGCCATCGGCGTGCGGCCCGCCGGCACCGGACTCACCCCATCGACGAGAAACCGGCCGACCGACAGAAAGCACACGCTCCCCAACGCATAACGCGCCACCTGCGGATGCTCCCGCAGGAAGGTCGCGACTGCGGGATCGCTCTTGGCCGACTCCTCCACGGTGACCCACCGATAACCCGCCGGCAGCGAAACGCCCGTCGTGGCGGGATCAAAGAGATGATCGCGGCAAATCTCCGCGGCCACATCGGACAACTCCGACACGCTCCGCGCGCCCGGCGGCAACGTGCCATAGCGGCTCTCCGCCGCCCAACATCCGGCAGCGATCAGACCCAGAAAAAAACCGATCAAGCGCGCGACCGTTCTCATGGCAGCCGTCACCCTGCCGCGCCCGGCGCGTGGCACAAGCCCCGAACCCGCCGCGCCCGCATGCTTCTGCCGTCACGCCCGCATCCAACCGCCCAAGGCAACCAGACGAGGTCAGCCCTTGGGGCTGGGGGTTGAATCAGTCGGAGTCTGTGTATTTCGGACAACCCCAGGACCGGCGATGAGATGAATCATGCGGTGGGCGAAGCTCGTGGTCAGTATGGGAATTCTTGCGTGCCGGCCAAAACTGGATTGCTCATGCGGGGTGCGCGTTACCCCCGCCCTTCGGTCCCTTTGCCTCGCCTTCCATTGCTTGCGCGAGCCCTGAACCCGCCGGCACCGACCCCGCGAAATTCCCATGAACCTACTCCGCTTGGCCACGGTGTTGCTGCTGACCGCGTTGGGCGGCCATGCGGCCCAGGAACGTCCGAACATTGTCTGGCTCACCAGCGAGGACCACGGCCCCGAGATGGGCTGCTACGGCGACCCGCTGGCGCGCACGCCGAACATCGATGCTCTCGCCGCGCAGGGCATGCGTTACCGGCTCGTCTGGTCCACCGCCCCGGTGTGCGCGCCCGCGCGCACCGCGATCATCTCCGGCCTTTATCCGTTGAGTTCCGGCGGCATCCACATGCGCTCGATGGTGTCCCTGCCGCCGGGGATGCATCTCTACCCGCACTACCTGCGGGCGGCCGGCTATTACACCACGAACAACGACAAGGAGGACTACAACCTCCGCGCGCCGGCCGACCTCTGGGATGAATCGTCGAAAACCGCCCACTGGCGAAACCGGGCGCCGGGCCAGCCGTTTTTCGCGATCTTCAACTCCATGAAGAGCCATGAATCGCAGATCCGGAAACGTCCGCACGTGGCGGTCACGGATCCGGCGAAGGTACGCGTCCCGGCCTACCATCCGGACACGCCCGAGGTCCGCCAGGACTGGGCCCAATACTACGACAAGGTCAGCGAGGCCGACGCCGACGCCGGCGCGCGCCTGCGGGAGATCGAGGCGGCCGGCCTGGCGGAAGACACCATCATCTTCTACTACGGCGACCACGGCAGCGGCATGCCGCGGAGCAAGCGCAGGCCGTCGAACTCCGGCCTGCATGTCCCGCTGGTGGTTTACTTCCCCGAACGCTGGCGCCACCTGGCGCCCGCGGACTACACCCCGGGCGGTGAGTCCGCGCGGTTCGTCAGCTTTGTGGATCTGGCGCCGACGCTCCTGAGTCTGGGCGGAACCCCGCCACCCGCCTGGATGCAGGGTCAGGCCTTTGCCGGACCCCATGCCGCTCCGGGCCGCGCGCTGCTCTTCGGCGAGCGGGGCCGCATGGACGAGCGGCTGGACCTGGTCCGCAGCGTGACGGACGGCCGCTATGTGTATGTGCGGAACTACCTGCCGCAGGTTTCGCAGGGGCAACACGTCGGCTATCAGTTCCAGACCCCGACCACCCGGATCTGGCGCGCGCACTTCGACCAAGGGAAAACCAATGCGGCCCAGTCGCTCTTCTGGCAGGTGCCGAAGGCGCCGGAGGAACTCTACGACCTCACCACCGACCCCGACGAGGTGCACAATCTCGCCGCCCGGCCCGAGCACCGGCCGGTCCTGGAGCGGCTCCGCGAGGCGTTGCGCTCCCACCTGCTGGAGTCGCGCGACCTGGGCTTTCTGCCTGAGCGCGAACTGCATGCCCGGGCCAGCGGGGACACGCCCTACGCGCTCGGTCGCGATGCCGCCCGCTACCCGCTGGAAATCATCCTCGAGACGGCCGAGCTCGCCTCCGGCCTCGACCCGGCCGCGACGCCGGTGCTGGTGAAGCGTGCCCAACACGCCGACAGCGCCGTGCGCTATTGGGCGATCCTCGGCCTGCGCCTGCGCGGAGCTGACACCGTGCGCGCCGAGGAAGGCGCGCTGAGCCGGGCCCTGGCGGACGAATCGCCGGACGTGCGCATCGTCGCGGCCGAAGCCTTCGGTCACTTCGGCACCGCGGAGCAGCGCCGCGCCGCCCTCGAGGTTCTGCGCGGGCTCGCCTCTCCGCAGGAGAATGGCGTCTTCGTCTCCTTGTCCGCCCTGCAGGCGATCGAGGCCCTCGGCGAGCGCGCGGCGGAGCTCCACCCCTTCGTGGCCGGCCTAGATCCGCGCAGTCCCCTGCCCGATCCTCGCTTCAATGGTTATGTCGCTAGCCTGATCGAGAGCATCACCGGGAAACCTCCCGCCCGGCAGCCCTGAGACCGCTCAACCCGCCTCGCGCGCAATTTGGCCGGACTCACTCCATCGACATGGGCCGGGGTGCGCCGAGCTCACCGATCCAGGTGAACGATTCCATGTTGCAGGGCGGAGACCAAGGCTTGGGTGCGGTCACTCAAGCGACCGGACGGGTTCAGGCCGCTGTTGGTTGAGGTTGATCGGGCCCCGTGCCGCCCGGCCTAACAGCCTTCCCAGAAATCCGGGGCCTCGGTCCGCTTCAGAGGGCGCACGCGGCGTTCGCGGCGGGGGTCGATCTCCTCGACCTCGGGCGTGGGGATGCGCGTGAAGGCGATGCGCATCGGGGCATCCTTCGTCACCCCGAAGGCCCCGCCGAGATAGACCGTGCCGTGGCCGTAGGTCTGGTTGAGCGTGTCCACCGCGCCGAACAACCGCTCGCGGGCGTCCGCCTGCCCGGTGTCGAAGAGGTCGGGCGTGTGCGTGTGCAGCGGTAGCAGGCGCGTGAGCACCACGCCCACCTGCAAGGGCGCGCGCCGGCGCAGCTCGGCCGGGCGCCGCGCCCACACCAGCGCGAGGGCGCGGCTCAGCGCGAAGGTGTCCTGCGTCTCGTTGAACCGGATCTCGTCGGCCCACTTCGCGTCGTCGCGGTAGCCCACGAACACGCTGAGCGCGCCGGCGCAGTGCGCGATGTGCCGCAGGCGCATGGCGGCTTTTTGCAGCAGGCGGTGGAGCACGGCCCCGGCGCGGACGTCGGTGCGCAGGGCGGGCGGCAGCACGTGGGAGTGGCCGACGGTCTTGTGGCTCTCGCAGTGAAACGGGATGTGCTCCCCGCGCAGGCGGCAGAACATGCGCTCGCCCTCCACGCCGCCCCACACGCCGCGCAACTCGGCCTTGGTCGCGGCGTAGAGCTTCGCCACGGTGTCGATACCATGCGCCAGGAGCCGCGCCTCCATCCGTTCCCCGATGCCGAGGAAGTCCTGCAGCTTCAAGCCGAGCAGGCGTGCGGGCAGGTCGCGTTCCTCGATCACCACGAGGCCGTCAGGCTTCTGCAGGTCCGACGCCATCTTCGCGAGCATCCAGTTGGGCGCGATGCCGATGGAGCTGGTGAGACAGGACCCGACCGCGCGGCGCACGCGCGCCTTGATCTCGCGGGCCACGCGCTCGGCCTTTTCCCGCGGGGCGAAGGTGGCCGTGAGGTCGCACTCCATCTCGTCAATGGACTTGATCTCCGAGACGTGGATGCAGGCCTCGATCGCCTCGCGCAGCCGGCGGTGGTAGGCGATATAGACCTCGGGTCGCGCCTCGACCAGGGCCAGCTCCGGGCAGCGCAGCTTCGCCTCGCCCACGCCCATCTCGGCGCGCACGCCCCGGGCCTTGGCCGCGTAGCTCACCGAGATCGTGCAGGTCGTGTCGGCCACCACCGGCACCACCGCCACCGGCCGCCCGCGCAGCGGCGGACACTCCTGCTGCTCGCACGAGGCGAAGAAGGAGTTGAAATCCACCGCGAGCGTCCGGAGCGGGTGCATACCGGCATTCGCCGCCCGGCGGCAACCGTCCGCAAGACCCTAAACGGCATTGTGAACAACCTCCTGACAGCACCCTGTCAGCACAAGGCGCAACCCGATCCGCGGGCGGCGAGGGAGCAGGAGACCGCGCCACGGAGTCGAGGAACCCCGGCATGGGTCAGGCCGCGGGCGGTGGCAGCCACCCCATCAGGGCAACCCGCACCGGTCGCCTTCAGGGCGCGTAGGTGACCGTCCTCAGCCCCGCCACCCCGGTGATGGTGATCGTGCGGCCTTGGATGAGAACGGACGGATAGGTCTCATCCGCCACCGGGTAGATTTGCTTGATGTAGCGGTCGGGGCCGACGAGTTCCTCCAGCCTCACGGACGAGCCCCCATATTCCAGGTAGTATTGATCGGCGGCGGCCGAGATTTGCCGGGCGATCCCCATCACGGCCTTCTGATCGCTCGACGCCCGGGCACCCATGAGCAACCAGAACACGGCGCCCCAGCCGATGAACAGAAAAGCACCGAGCAGGCCCCACGCGCCGGGACTGCCCGCCCAGTTACGGCGCAGCCCCACCCGGACGAGCCAAGCCACCACGGCCAACGCGGGCACCGCCGCCACCAGCAGCAACCCCAAGCCCGTCAGGAATAGCCCGCCGACCAACGGCGCCAGCCAGCTGAAGATAAAGCCAAACGGAATCGTGACCAGGGGCGTGACCGCCAGAAACATCACGGCGACCCAGACTTTTTTCGGCCCGCCCTTGGCCGCGCCCGGGTTCTCCCCCGGCGGCGGTGTTTCCGAAGGATCAATTGGGTTCGGGGCGCTGTTTGGGTTCATGACGCAATATTCGCGGTTGGTTCGGGAGGGGCATCCTTGGATTTTCCACTCCGGTCTGCTAGATCTGCTAGGGCCCGTTTTACCCAAGGGCAATCTCAAGTCACCCTCGCGCCGAGCGGCGCGCTCCCGGTGGCCGACGGACGGGGTCGGCCGCTATTCCTTGATTTGACTTAGCTGATGTCCGCCCGGCTTCATCGCCTTCCCAATAGTCCGTCAAGTCAGGGCAACCCCAAGCTGCGGATGCCAGTGCTTGTTCCGGCCTGCATTTGTGTCCGTCCAATGGCCCGTCATTCGTTGAAGGGTTGAACACCATGAAAACAAAGCCAGCGAGCAACCCATCTGCCATCACCCAATACACCCAAGCGCAGACGCCGATACTGGCCGCCGTATGCGAGACGCTCCGCGGGGAGATCGAAGCGACCCTGCCCTCGGCCACGTCGAAGGTGTGGCACGCCATCCCCGTCTGGTTTGTCGGGGATATTCCCGTCGTCGGCTACAAGGCCACCGCCAAACAGGTGACCCTGCTCTTCTGGAACGGCCAGGCGCTCGGTGCACCGGAACTCAAGCCCGCCGGCAAATTCAAGGCCGCGCAGATTCAATTCACCGACGTGACGCAGATTCCCCTCCAAAAACTCCGCCGCTGGTTGAAGCAGGCCGGGAAGGATCTCTGGGACTACAGGGAGCTGCGGCCGAAAACCACCCAAGGCCGTGCCGCCAGATGCTAGTTTGCTCGAGGCCTCTGTCCGTCAAATCTGGGAACCCCGGGCCTCGTTTCTTCGGTCCCGGCAAAGAACCATCGCCACGGGGTGACCGACCTGCTGTCATGCCTCCATCTCTCTGACTCCCTATCTCCCTGCCTGCTCCGGCTGCGGGCGTTGCTGCCATCTCGTCGTCGAACTCCGCCCCGGTGACTGCATTCCAGAGGAACTGATCGCCTGCCATGATGGTGTGCCCTGCATGGACCAACGCGGCGACGGCGCCTGCGTGGCCCTCGATCCCCTGACCGCACTCTGCACCCTCTACGAGTCGCGGCCGCAAACCTGCCGCGACTTCGCCCGCGGCGGCACCCTCTGCCGCCAGGTTCTCTCTCTGTGAGTATATTTCCCAACGGCCTGCAGCATCCGTCATGCTTTCAACACGCCCCTGCCCATGAAATTCTCCCACCGAATTACAGTCGGCTCGGTTTCCCAACTGGCGACTGTGAAGTCCCGGACGAGGTGACCGTGATGGTGTTTCGGAATTGCGGCGCCCGTTGTGAGTCCGGCGACAGGGAACGTCTGCACCGCAGCGGAGCTTCGTGGAGAAGCGTCGTCGTTAGCCCCTGGTATTCCTGATCCAAGCCAGACCAAACCCGTCGAGTCCGAGCGGGGGGCAGCGTATGTGGTCTGTTTTGAAGGCTTCCCGCAACGTCGTGTTGCACACGGCGCCCCGGTCCTGATTGGCTGGGGCATGACGAATGAGGTGCGATTGCGCGCGGTGGAGGATGGCGACCTGCCGGTCTTCTTCGTCCACCAGCTGGACCCGGAGGCCACCCGCCTGGCGGCGTTTCCGTCGCGCGACCACGACGCCTTCATGGCGCACTGGGCGAAGATCCGGGCGACGCCGCTGGAAACGATCACGCGCACCATCCTCTTCCAAGGCCGGGTGGCGGGCCACCTCGGCAGCTGGGTCCAGGCCGGGCAACGCGAGGTCGGCTACTGGCTCGGCCGCGAATTCTGGGGCCGCGGCCTCGCCAGCGCCGCGCTGGACCAGCTGCTCGCCGAGCTGAAAACCCGCCCGCTCCACGCCCACGTTGCCCTGCACAACGCGGCCTCGATCCGCGTGCTGCAGAAATGCGGCTTCGTGATCACGGGCCGCGAAAAATTTCCCGACACCGAAATCGAGGAACTCACCCTCACCCTGACCGCCCCGAGCTGAGATGCATTGGCTCTAGTCCGCACGCTGCTCACCCCCGAAAGCCAGCAACCGCTGCCCGGCAGTCGCCGCCAGTAAAGTTCACGGCCCGGCCTTCTTCCTTCCGTGTGCAGTGTGTTCTGTGGTTACCCGCTCGATGCATACCCTAAAGATCGCCACTCCGCTGTCCCTAGTCCGTAGTCCATGGTCCTTAGTCCCTCGTCTCCCGATTGCCGTCTGACTCTCCGCCCGGGGTTATTCCCGGATTGTCGCCGGGCTCGGGTCGCGGTTTTCTGCAGCTCCCGCCCCACCATGACCCAGCCCAGCCTCACTGCTCTCGCCAAGATGATCGATCACTCCCTCCTGCACCCGACGATGTCGGATGCCGAGGTCGGGGCCGGTTGCCAACTCGCGCGCGACTACAACGTCGCGACCGCCTGCGTGAAACCCTACTCCATCCGCCAGGCCCTGGACATCTTCGCCGGCACCGACGTGCTGGCCTGCGCCGTCATCGGCTTCCCCCACGGCAACAGCACCACCCGCATCAAGGTCGTCGAGGCCGAGTCCGCCGCCCTCGCCGGCGCCCGGGAAATCGACATGGTCGTCAACCACGGCAAGGTGAAGTCCGGCGCCTGGGACTACGTGCAGCGTGAGATCGACCTCATCAATCAGGCCACCGTCGCCGCCGGCGCCATCCTCAAGGTGATTTTTGAAAACGATTACCTCACCGACGCGGAGATCATCCGGCTCTGCGAAATTTGCTCCGCGGTGAACGTCGCGTTCGTGAAAACCTCCACCGGCTACGGCTTCGTCAAGCAGGCCAACGGCCACTACAATTACCAGGGCGCCACGCCGGCGCACCTCCGGCTCATGCGCGCGCACACGGCGCCCCACATCCAGATCAAGGCCGCCGGCGGTGTCCGCACCCTCGACGATCTCCTCGCCGTGCGCGCGCTCGGCGTCACCCGCATCGGCGCCACCGCCACCAAGGCCATCCTCAACGCGGCCATCCAACGCGGCTTCCCCGGCTCCCTGCCGAGCCCGCACCTCGACACTTCCCCCACCCCCGCCGGCTACTGATCCCAAGAGCCGATCGCTCCACCTCGACGGCAAGTTCCCTGCTGGCGCGGCCGCGCCAGATGTGCACGTTGCCCGATGCGCATCCTCCTGCTGATCGTCCTCCTGGGCAGCTGCCTGGCCACGCCGGCTCGGGCTGCCGCCGACCACCGCGTGCTCGTGATCGCCGCGCCCTCGGTCAAAAATGACCAATACCGCGACCAAGCGGCGCTCCTGCTACCCGCGTGGTCCGGCTTGATCGAGCGGGACTTCGTGATCGAGACGCGTTTCGGCGCCTCGACGTTCACCGTCACCCTGATCGGCAAGGATGGCGGCGAGAAGCTACGCCGCTCCACCCCGCTGCCTCCCGAGGAACTGTTCGCGCTCGTGGACACCATGCCCATGCGTCGCGAAGAAATGCGCGAGCGCCCGCCCGCGCAGCGCTGACGGGCGGGAAGACGCGGGAGTTGAGGATACCTGAATCGCCTGAAGGCGTAACCTGCGGGTCCGGCCCGAGTCTGCGGGCCGGAAGCCGGTGGGTTAGCGGATAGGCCCCGGGCTTAGCGCCGCACGGGACCGCGCGCCGGACCGCCGGGTCCGCGGCGCGGGCCTGCCATCGGCAGCACGATCCGCCGGGGCGCCGGAGCGACCTTGGCCTCACGGGCCACGCTGACCGCCAGCTTGCGGCCGTGAAAATCCGCGTCGTTCATGCCCGCGATGGAGGCGGTCATGTCTCCGACCGTGGCATAGGTGATAAACGCATAAGTGGGCAGAGCCGTGTCGCGATCGGTGGCGACGAAAACCTTGGCAATGTCCCCGAACGGCCCGAAGGCGGTGCGCAGGTTCTCTTCGGTGGTGACTTCGGGCAGGTTGCTGACGTAAACGCGGCTATTCATACGGATATGCATGTGGACGAGGTAAACAGTCCGTTCCCGGAGTTGGGTTTCAGATCCGCGCAAACCGAGGTTCCAGCGAAGACCACCAGTCACTGCGGCGCAACATGCCACGCCGCCCTCACGATCCGGACATTCCGGGCAATAGCCAGACCCAATCGTGACGATTTTCCCCACCCTCAAGGGCGGATTAAATTGAAAGGTAGCCTCGTTGGAGCGCAGTCCCTCGACAGGCTCGGGACCCCTTCGGCGGCTGCTCAGGGCCTGAGCTTGTCGAACGGCTTGAGCTCGTCGAAACGGCGCCAACGTGATCGCCTCCCGGCCACGCTTTCGTCCCGTAGGCGCGGGACTCACTCGCGTATCGGGAATCCGCCTTTTCTGAAATAGCCCTTGTTTCGCTCAAGTGCCCCACCCACGACTCCCCCGAAGCCCACTCAAGGCACGACCGTGCCCAGCACGACGATGTCGTCGAGCCGGACGCTGCCCTCGTGCAGGCGCTTGGGCGGGTAGGCAAAGGTGAGACCTTCCTGCGGGCGGCCGAAATGCTGGCCCGAGACCTGCGAGATGCGATCCAGCGCCTCGGGAAAATTCACCCCGGCCGTGTTGATGCTCACACGCAGGGTCCACACGCGTTTCAGTTTCTTCGTCCCGACCAGCGTGCGCGCATCATAGGCCATCACGACGACAAAGTAGCACTCCTCGCGGGTCAGGTCGAAAAGTGTCTTGCGCCGCTCCTGTTCGGCGAGCGTGCCGTCGTCGCGGCTCATTTCCGCCGTGAAGCCGAGCAACGTGGCGGTGTCGGCGCCGCCCACATTCCGTTCCTCATTGAGCAGGGACTGCTGTTCCTGCCGCGCCGAGTTGGCGAGCTGGTCGAGGTTGCCCCGGAGAGCATCAGCTTGGAGAAAGTCGCCGGCTTCGATCGCCTGATCCAGCTCTCCCCGGAACACTTCCGCCTGGGTGCCCAGGTTGGCGAGCGTGTCGAAACCATCGGACAACGCCACGAGGTCGCGGTTGCGACCGGCCGTGGCGCCCCAGTGCACCACGAGCAGCAGGTCCGCCTGTGCAAGCGATGCGGCCGGATGAAAATCCTGCCGCCGGAGATCCTGTGCCAGCCGCCCCGCCAGGGCCCGGAAGGAAAACCGCTCGAGGCTCCGGTCCCGGGTGTTCCCGCTCAGAAATCGTCCCGGCATGAACACATAGCTTTGGGGCTGGAGCTTGCCGTCCACCCGGCGCTTTTCCAGGTAGTCGCCGAAGACGGAACTGCGGGCGATGACCAGCTTTTCGGCTGACAGGCTCGCCGGCAGCAACAGCAGGATCAGCATCGACCGGCACCGAGGGGATAGCGGGAAGCAGCGCATGGGCAACCGGGGCCGGTATTTGGCCCGGGCTGCCCAAAGTCGCAAGGCCGATTCAGAAAGCCCCAGCCTACGCGGGGTCCCGTTCAAGGTTCATGACCTCGGCCGGATTGAGCATGGCGGCGCGTTGCTGAATGCTGCCGGCGTGGCGGGAGAAGAGCTGCTGGCCGTCGCCCATGAGGCGTGCGTAGGTGTCCTTCAGCACCGCCGTCTCCATCTTGCGGCCGCCCGCATAATAGCGGTGCGCGAGCTGGCCGAGGGCCCACGTCGTGGCGAACGTGAAGGCCGCCCCGGTGGCCGCCTGCGCGGTGCCCCGGGCGAGACCGCCGAGCATCCCGCCGCCCAGCGCCTTGCCCACAAGCCCGCCCAACAGCTTGCGGGCGTAGCCCTCAACCGCCTGCGAGGCCAGACCGACGCCCGCCGTCGCCAGAAAGTCGCGGATGTGGCCGCGATCGAGGCTGTAGCCGTGCAGCTGGCCAACCCGGAAAACCATTTTCATCTGCAACGGCAAGATCGCCATGGACGCGAGCGACTGGGGCAACAGCTCCAGCGCGCCGTTCAGGATCGCGTAGTTGAGCACCATCTTGTCCACCGCAGCGGAATCCACCGCCGGCTGGGGCCGCGCGGCGGCGGGAGCCACGGAAACGGAAGGCAGTACCGGCGGCAGGGCGGCGGCCACGACGGCCGCTTCGCGCTCAATCGGCGCGGCCGGCCCGGCCCCGGCCAGGCCCAGGGCACCGCGCAGCTGCGCGAGGAAGGCCGCTTCGCCCGGATTGGGCGGCCCGTCGGTGTCGCAGACCCCGACGGCCATCTCATACGCCAGCACGCGCGATTCGGGCGAGGTCAGGCCGGCGACGGCCTGTGCCAGGTCGATGCGCTTCGCGACAACGTCCTGATAAACGGTCCAGAAATTGGGCCCGGAGTCGGCGCCGGCTCCGAGGCTTTCGGCGACGCGGCGCACGGCGGCGCGTTCAGCATCATCTTTGGCGCCATCGGCGAAGGCGGCCATGACCACCAGGGCGAGGATCGAGCGTTTCTCGGAATCGTTCATGAGGAATGAGTGCACAAAATAGTCACACCCGGTGGCGGCGGCCATTACGCGATTACGCCCCGTTTCCAATGGGTTCGTATTCGCCGGTGATCATGAAGGAAGCAGCAGCCCGAAAACGAGATGGTGCATGGCGCCGTGGGCTTGGCGGTCGGGATCCGGTCCCCTGCGGACAAGCCGATGCATCCGCCCGGCCCGGCCAGCCGTTGGATGGGTGTGCCTCGTCGCGAACCCCGCGGCGGGCGCCATTTTCTTCTTCCGTGAATCCATCCCGAGTCTGGCTCATCACCGGCTGCTCCCGCGGCCTCGGTCACGCCCTGGCCGTGGCCGCGCTCGCGCGGGGCGACCGGGTCGTCACCACCGCGCGGAATCCGCTCGACCTGGCGGCCCTGACGGCCGCGCATCCCGACACCTGTCGCGCCCTCGCGCTGGATGTGACCTCACCCACCCAGGTCACCGCCAGCGTGCTGGCCGCGCTGGAAGCCTTTGGCGGTATTGACGTGCTGGTGAACAACGCCGGCGCGGGCCTGCTGGGGGCGATCGAGGAGACGGACGAGGCCGAGATCGCGCGTTGCTTCGAGGTGAATTTCCTCGGTGCTCTGCGCGTGACCCGGGCCCTGCTGCCCCACTTTCGCGCCCGGCGCGGCGGTCAGGTGGTGTTCGTCAGCGCCGCCGCCGCGATCGCGAACTATCCGGGATTCGGGATCTACGGCGCCGCCAAACGCGCGCTGGAAGGCGCCGCGGAATCGCTGGCCCAGGAGGGCCGGCCCTTCGGGCTCCGCGTGACGCTCGTGCAACCCGGCCCGTTCCGCACCGGTTTCATCGGGGCGTCCCTGGCCCACGTCGCCGCTCCCCTGCCCGACTACGACACCACGCGCGGCAAGTTCGCGCGCACCCTCGCCGCGATGGACGGACGGCAGCCCGGTGACCCGGCCCGCGCCGCCGCCGCCATCCTGGCCGCGGTGGACGCCGAACGCCCGCCGCTGCGGCTCGTGCTCGGCGCCTACGCGACCGACAAGGCCCGCCGCACCCTCACGGCGGCGCAGCGCGAACTGGAAGCCTGGACCCCGGTCGCCGCGGCGACCGAATTCCCCACCCCCTGAGCCCGATGCCGCGCATGCGCCGCAAATCCGATTTGCCGCAGAAAACCTGCGGGGGGTGCGGGCGACCCTTCGCGTGGCGACGCAAGTGGGCGAAAGTGTGGGACGAGGTGAAATATTGCTCCGACGCCTGCCGTCAAAAACGCCACGCACCCCGCAGCGGCCCGGTTCTCCGATGATCCGACCCACCTTCACCCTCACCCGGCGCGTGGAATTCCACGAGACCGACGCCGCCGGTCTCATGCATTTCTCAAACTACTACCGCTGGATGGAAGTCTGCGAACACGAGTGGTTCCGCGCCCTCGGCTTGGAAAGCATGACGGTGGGCGCCGACGGCCACGCCCGCGGCTGGCCGCGGCGGGAGTCGAGCTGCACGCACCTGCGCCCGTTGCGCTGCGGCGACGTGGTGCGCATCTGCGCCACCATCGAGGAAGCGGGCGCCGCGTTCCTCGCCTACGGCTTCGTGTTCGAGAAAGACCGGGCCGGCCGCTGGACCGAGGTGGCACACGGAAGAATGACCACCATCCATGTCCGCAAAGATGCTGCCGCCCGCATGGAAGCCGAGCCCATGCCCGACTCCGTGCGCGCAGCCTTAGCCCCCGCGTGATGGTCTGCGGCGGGCCCGCTCAGGGCCGCGGCGACTGCGGCACGCGACGAAGCTGGCTGACATCATAACCCCAAGCCTGCAGCCGGGCGACATGGCCGGCGAAGTCGGTCTCCGGGATCACCGGCGTGCGCGCCATGATCCAGACATAGTCGCGGGCATTGCGCGCGATGATCGTCTGGGTGTAGCCCGGGTCGAGGTAGGCGATGAGGAACTCGGCCTTGACCGGCCAGATGAACTGCATGCCCCAGGTGGAATTGTCTTCGCGGTCACGCACAAAGCCCGTGGGCGTGTAGCGTTTCACCGGCCCGTCCGATCCGCCTTCCCGAAACGTGAAGGTCGTCGCGATCGTCCCGTCGGGCGCGAGGGCGTAGCTCTCCACCGCCTCATGCGCATCGCGCTCGATGAAGGTCGGGATGTGGGCGATCACATACCAGTCGCCCATGAAACGCGGCAGCTCAACCTTGGGCACGGGGGTTATCGGCGGGCGGGAAACGCTCGCACACCCGGTGAACAGGCCAAGCAGGGGGAACAGCGGAAGGAAAAGATGACGGAGCGGGATCACATCCACCATACGCGGCAATGCGGCCACCGGATGCGCTCACGCCCTCCGCTTGCGCTGCGCCCTGCTCCGCCCTAGAGACAACCGCGCCCCACGCCCTTCGTGAAATTCCACCCCGTCCTGCTCCTCCTGCTCGTCACCACCGGCTTGGCCCAGCCCCGCGAAGTCGGGCCCTTCACGGTCCACCCGATCATCCCGGGCGTGATGCGCATCGAGGATGCCAACCGCAGCAACCCCGCCGGCATCCAGCGCGATGCCCAGGGCGCCGTGACCGGTTTCAACAACTGTTCCGACATGTATCTGCTCGTCGGACGCGAGCGGGCCCTGCTGATCGACCTCTCCAACGCGATCAAGTGGGATGACTCGGCCGTCGCTTCACTCCAATCGCTGGTCGGCGAGGCAATCGGCGCGCGCAAACTCCACATCGCCATCACCCACTACCACGGCGACCACACGGGCATGCTGCCGGCCTTCAGGGACAACCCCGCCGTGACGTTTTGGATCCAGACGGATGAATTCAAGGGCCGGGAAATCTTTCCGCCGGAACGCACCGTCCCCATCGGCGGCGACTCCTCCCTCGACCTCGGCGGCGGCTTCGTGGTGGAGGCGCTGAAGATCCCCGGCCACACCGACCATTCCACCGCATATTTTCTGCGCGGGAAAAACCTGGTGTTCACCGGCGACGGACTCGGCTCGGGCAACGGCGTGTGGATCTTCTCCGCCGAGGGGTTTGCCCAATACCGCCGAACCGTTGACCGGTTGATCACCCATATCCGGACACCGGCCAACGGCATCGACGAGAGCCGGCTCGTCATCTTCGGCGGCCACCATTGGCAGAAGCGAGAGAAGGAAAAACTCACGATGCAATACCTCCTCGATATGCAGAAGCTCATCGCCGACATCAAGGCCGGCACCGCCCGCGAGGAACGCGTGACCTTCGGGCCCTACCTCAACACGAACTTCATCTCCGGCGAGGCGACCATCACCTGGAACAAGGCGGATGCGGAAAAATTCCGCGCGGAATAGGTTACCGCGCTGCGGCCTGGTCGGTTGACCTGAGCGGCAAGTTCCCGGCGGAGGACCGTCGGCTTCATGCCCGAGGATAGTGGTCGCAATTCCGCGGGACCCTGCGACACCTCAGGGAGCCCATGCCCGCCCGCCCGCCGCCCCTCGCCGAACGATTCGCCCTGTTCGACCGCACCATCGAGCAGATGGGGGCACGGTTGCTCAAGGTCCGGCATCCGCCGCAGATGCTGGCCACCCTGCGCTGGGGCATGGAGGAACTGGACCGGACTTATGCCGGGACCTCCGCCCGGGTGCGCGCCACCGTTGCCTGCCGGTCGGGGTGCGACGCCTGTTGCCGGGTGCCGGTGGACGTGCAGGCCCACGAGGTCTTCTTCGCCGCCGATCACATCCAGGTTAATTTTTCGCCCGCCGCCCTCGCCGATGTCATCGCCCGCCTCGCCGGCCACCGGCGCCGCGTCGCCGCCTTTGCCGCCGGCACGCGCGAGCACAGCCGCCAGACCTGCGAACTCCTCCACGAGGGTGCCTGCTCGATCTACGAAGGCCGCCCCGAGGCCTGCCGCTCGCACCACACCAGCGACGCCGCGCTCTGCGCCGCCCACCTGGCCGATCCGACGGTGGACATCAGCAAGGCCTACATCCCGGCCCTCCGCGCCCGCATGTTTGCCGTGACGCTGGGACTGGACGAGGCCATCGAGGCCGCCGGCTACGACGACCGCTCCTACGATTTCGGCTCCGCCCTGCATGAGGCGCTGACCAACAGCCTGTGCCTCGTGCGCTGGATGCGCCGGTCCGCCGCCTTCCCCGACAACTGCCTCTCCGACCCATGAAGATAAAATCCGCCGAATTCGAGACCAGCGCCACCGGCCTCGCCAATGTCCCCCGCCTCGCCCAACCCGAGATCGCGCTCATCGGCCGGTCCAACGTCGGCAAGTCCTCGTTGCTCAACCTGCTCGCCGAGCGCCGCGACCTCGCCCGCGTTTCCGACCTGCCGGGCAAGACGCGCCTGATGAATTTCTATTCCATCAACCGCAACTGGCGCCTCGTGGACCTGCCCGGCTACGGCTATGCCAAGGTTTCCAAGTCCGAGCGCGCCGATTTCAACGAAGCCGCCGCCGATTACATCGAAGGCCGGAAAAACCTGCGGGCCGTCCTGGTGCTCATCGACTCACGCCTCGAGCCCCAGCCCATTGACCTGGCCTTCGTCGAGTGGCTCGTGGAAACGAAGGTCACCTTCGGCGTCGTCTTCACCAAGACCGACAAACAGTCGGTCTCGCAGACCCAGGCCAGCGTGGCGCGCTTCCGCGCCGTCGCCCTCGACGGCCTCGACCCTGCGCCCGCGATTTTCCTCAGCTCCGCCAAGACCAAGGCCGGTCGCACGGAGATCCTCCGCTACATCGCCAGCCGGCTCTGAGCCGGAACCTGGCCGCAGATCCTGGTTCTGCGCGCCGGGAAAGCGCCCGCCCGGCACCGACGGCACGAATCCGGCCTTGTGTCATATCGGGTCGCCGGCAAGCTGCCGCGCACCCGCCGTGAGACTCCCCAATCTGCTGGCCACCAAGACCGGGCGCCTGGTCACCTTTTTCACGCTTTATCTCACCGAAGGCATTCCCCTCGGTTTCACGGCGACCGCCATCGCGACCCAGATGCGCCGGCAGGGCCTGGGACCCGCCGAGATCGGCGCCTTCGTCGGCTCGCTCTACCTGCCCTGGGCTTTCAAGTGGGTGATGGGGCCTTTCGTGGACGTGCTGTCCTCCGACCGCTTCGGCCGCCGCCGCGCCTGGATCATCGCCATGCAGGGCCTGCTCGTGCTTTCGCTGATGGCGGCGCTGCCGGTGAACTTCACCACCGAGGTGAAACTATTCACGCTGATAATTTTTCTGCACAACTGTTTTGCCGCCACGCAGGACGTGGCCATCGACGCGCTGGCCTGCTCGGTGCTGTCCGAAAAGGAACGCGGCCTCGCCAACGGCGTCATGTTTGGTGGCGCCTACCTGGGTCAGTCCATCGGTGGCGCCGGCGTGCTGCTACTCATCCCCTACACGGGCTTGCCGGCCACGTTTTTCTTTGTCTCCGCCGTGATTGTGTCGGTCACGGTGTTCATCGCGCTGCCGCTGAAGGAGCCCAAGGGGCCGCCCCGCGAACCCGTCTCCGGCCCGGCCGTTGCCGCCGCCGGACGGGAAATCGGCCGCTTTTGCCGCGACGCCTTTCGGGCGTTCACTCGTTCGCGGGCCGCCTGGCTTGGGCTGGTCTTCGCGATCATGCCGAGCGGGGCCTATGCGCTGAACCTCGCCCTCCAATCCAACCTCGCCGTCGAACTCGGCCTGAAGGACAGCGCCATTGCCCGGCTCAACCTGACGACGACCGTGATCACGGCCTTCTGCTGCATGGCGGGCGGCTGGCTTTCGGACCGTTACGGCCGGCGCAAGATGCTCGGACTGTTCATCGCCGGCACGCTGCTGCCCGGACTTTATCTGGCCTGGGAAATGTCCCGGCACGGCTGGATCATGCCCGTCGCGCAAGACCAGGCCAACCGCCCGGTGCCGGCGGCCGCGCTCGTCACGGCGTTCTGGGTCGCCTGCCTGTCGTTCGCCGTCTTCCACGGCCTGATGTATGGCACCCGCACGGCGCTGATGATGGACATCACCACGCCCGCCGTCGCCGCCACCCAGTTCACCGCCTACATGGCGATCTTCAACTTCGTGATCTCCTACTCCGCGACGTGGCAGGGCCTCGCGATCGAGCGCTGGGGCTACCCCCAGACGCTCGTGATGGACTCGCTCTTCGGCATCTTCTGCCTGGCCCTGCTGCCGTTCCTCAAACCACGACCGTCGGTGACGCCAACCTGATGCGCGGGCCTAGTCGCCGCCGCGCCGCGCCTTGGTCTCGACCGAGTAGTGGGTGATGCCGGCCCGGCGCACGTCGTCGAGCACGGCGATCATCGGGCCGAACTTCGCGCGTTCATCGCCGGTGATGAGCACGCGGGGCGTGTCGGTCTGGGACTTGTAATGATTCAACAACCCGGGAATCTGGTTTAATTCGACCAGCTCACGGTTCCAGTAGGCGGCGCCGCCATCGGTAACTTGGATGGTGACGAGCTCAGGCTTTTCCCGGACTTCGCCGGAGGACGGCAAGATGAGGGGCAGGACCTTCACGCGGTTGAGCGACAGCGTGAACAACACGAAGGTCGCCAGCAGGAAGAACACCACGTCGATCAGCGGGATGATCTCGACGCGGGCCCGGGGGCGCGCGGTGGCGGCAAAACGGGAGGAGCGCAGGAGCATGGGGATGAAGGGGTTCACCGTGAATCACGCACGGGGCGCCGAAACCTTAGAGGAATTATCCTCGGAACATGACCCGACCCGGTCGTCTTCGTGTAAGCCCCGCCGACGTGTTCCCTACGTGGGAACACGCAGGAGCAGGCCGTTGACAGAATTGGCCGACCCTAGAGCATGCGGCATCCGGCAGCAACCCGACCAAGGCAACCATGACTATCGCCGCCCGCTTCCTCCGCGCTTCAAATCTGACCGCCGTCAAGCCCCTCCTCTTGGCGTGCTTGATCGCCTTGCCCTCCGCCTTGCACGCCAATCCAAACCTGCTCCACAACGGCAGCCTGGAGGATACCAACCAGGGTTTCGTGAATCACGCCGCCAACTACATGGCGCTCGGACCGGGTTCGACCACGATCTCGGGTTGGACGGTGGCTGCTGGCACCACCGGACAGATCGTCTGGGCAAAGAGCCCGACCAGCGACGGCTATAACGCCGCCGCCGGCACGTATTTCGTGGACCTGAGCGGCTTCGGTGCCTCGTCACCCAACGGAGCGCTGCAACAGACGCTCCACGGCCTCGTGGTCGGCGAGACTTACAATGTGGCTTTCGACTTTTTCGGCGTCGCCTCGGCCGTGCAGGTCGGCGGTCTCTCCGTGGCCATGGGCGGCTACACGCCGGACCCACATGGGAACGTAGCCTGGATGCTCGCTTACGGTTCATTCGTCGCCTCGGCAACCGACCTGCTCTTCGAGGTGCGCAACCCTGCGCCCGGCAGCACCGTGGTGTTCCTGGACAACCTCTCAGTCACGGCCAAAACCTCCCCCGCCAATCCGCCCGCCAACTCGGTGCCGGACGGCGGCAGCCCGTTGCTCTGTCTGGGTACGGTCATGGCCGGCTTTGTCGCGTTGGCCCGCCACCGTCGCTGAGCGCCGAAAGCACGGTTAAGATTCAACCGCGGCCCGCTTGTGCCGAAATACAAGTATCCGCCGGTTCCTTCAGAAAAAACTCCAGGCATACTATCCCAATACATGCCTCTGCCGTCCCAACCCAGTAGTCCCGGCTCCCACGGGAGACTCCTCGGCGACGAATGCGACGGCTAGGGCTTGGCCACCGAATTGGTCAACTCGCTGAAGGAACCGGCGGCCCAAATCCTCCGCCGCCCAAACCGGACCTTGTGTCCGGGTGCCGCCTCCGGCATTCCGACGCCGTGAGCGATCCCCATCCCGATCCCGGCGCCCCGTCGCCGGAGAAGCCCAAGCGCCGGCCCCGCTACGCCGGCAAGCATCCCCGCCGGTTCGAGGAGAAATACAAGGAGCTGAACCCGGAGCGCTACGCCGGCGACGTCGCCAAAGTCCTCGCCTCGGGCAAGACTCCCGCCGGCATGCACCGGCCAATCATGGTCGCCGAGATTTTGGAAGTGCTCGCCCCCAAACCCGGTGAAACCGCCGTGGACTGCACACTCGGCTATGGCGGCCACTCCCGCGAGATTCTGCCGCTGCTCGCGCCCGGCGGCCGCCTCATCGGCCTCGACGTCGATCCCATCGAACACCCAAAAACCACCGCCCGTCTGCGCGACGCCGGCTTCGGCGAAGACGTCTTCACCGCCGTCCGTTCCAACTTCGCCGGCCTGGCCAAGGTCCTCGCGCAGCTCGGCCTCAGCGGGGCCGACGCCATCCTCGCTGATCTCGGCGTCTCCTCGATGCAACTCGACGATCCGGCCCGCGGTTTCACCTTCAAGACCGACAGCCCGCTCGACCTGCGCTTGAATCCGTCGCGCCCACCCTCGGCGGCGGATTGGCTGGCCAAGGCTTCGGAGGATGCGCTTGCCGAAGCGCTCGCGGCCAATTCCGACGAACCGCATGCGGCTCTTCTCGCGCGCGAGCTCACGAGCCGTCGCACCGACACACCCTTCACGCGCACCATCCAACTGGCCGACGCGATCCGCGAGATCCTGCGCGAACACCAGCCGCGCCTCGATACGGAGGCCGCCAACGACACCGTGCGGCGCGTGTTCCAGGCCCTGCGCATCGCGGTGAACGACGAGTTCGGCGTGCTCGACTTGTTCCTACGCCACCTGCCCCATTGCCTCAAACCCGGCGGGCGCGTCGCGATCCTCACCTTCCACTCCGGCGAGGACCGGCGCGTGAAACAGGCCTTCCGGGAAGGCGTGCGCACCGGCCTCTACACCGCCACCAACGAGGAAGTCGTCCGCGCCGGCCCCGCCGAGCGCCGCGCCAATCCCCGGAGCAGTTCGGCCAAACTCCGTTGGGCCATCCGCGCGGAATAAACGCCGGCGGGAGGAATATCCCGGTGGAGGGCAGAGAGCCCATCTGGCCGTCCCCGCCGGAATCGGCAATCTGTAGCGGCGGTCTGTGACCGCCGTCGGAGCGAATTGGCGGCCACAGACCGCCGCTACAACAAAGCCATCTGCGGGAGGCGCTAAGATTTTTCCCGCTGGCGCGTTGTCCGGAGATGAAGCGCAAACTCTGGCTGATTCCGCTGCTCGGCCTCGCCGCCTTCGCCATCTACTACCAGCACTGGAACACCCTGCAGGCGGCCCCGCGGTGTCATTCCCGCTGCACTGATCCAACCGCGGCACCAGTGGACGAGTTTGCCCATCGCGACGGCCGCAAGGAAGCGACGGCCGACCTGCGCCGGGGCCGGCTGACGATTCTCACCTACGGGCTGCCGGCCCCGTGGAGTCTCGCCCTGATGGAAGTGCTGCACCGGGATCACGGCATCGAGTTGCGCACCGTGGCCGGTTGTATCGTGACGAAAGGGCAAATGCGCTACGTCGATGAATACAACGAAGTCATGGAGCGTCATCTCACCGCCATCCACGGCGAGGCGTTCTTTGATTAGGCCGTGCGCAAGGCCAAGGTCTTCCACGCCGAGCGCATCCGCGCCTTGGCGGCGCAAAACGCCGCGGCTCAGGATTAAGTTCGCGAGCCGGAAAGGTGCAGCGGAATCGTGGCCAGCAACGCACCCGGCGCAAAATCGCTCCCGCATCGCCGGATCCGGCGGACCTCGACCCGGTCGGCGAAGATGTCCACGAGATTGCCGCCCAGCGGTTGGAAGAAGGAACCGGTGTTGATGATCGTGGGGCCGCCCGAATGACGCCACACCCCCGGAAAGTGCACATGACCGGTCACGACCACCTGCGTGGAGGAACGTTGCGCCACGGCCAGACGCGCGGCCAAACTTGGCAAGTCGCGCCACGCCCGCAGCATCGCCAGCACCTGGCGCGGAGGGAAGAAGGTGCGCGCGATCCACTTGAGGTGTGCGCGCCAGCCGCCGGTCACGTAATCGGGCAAATCCTCCTCCGCCCGCGCCACCGCGCGCGCCAGCCGCAGGCGCACGGCCGGCAGCGCAAAATCGGCGGAGGGATCGGCGGCGCGTTCCGCGGCCAGCAAGCGCCGGAGCTGCCCGGCATGCCGGCTCCAGGGCGTCAGCCCGTCGAGGAAGATGTCGCCATGCGTCACCCAAATTCGGTCTTTTGCCAGCAGGAGCTCATGGGTGTCGCTGATGTCGGGATCGTGATTGCCGGTGATAAACGTCACCGCAGGCACCCGTTGGCGGAAAAAATTGCGCAACGCCTCGACCATGGCGGGCGACACATCTCGCCGCATCTCGCAGCTGTCGCCATTGAGCACGAGTTCCGGCACGCCCTCGAGCAGCGGGAGCAACTGCTGGAAGTCCCGGACCAGCGTGCGGGCGTCGTAGCAGTGAAGGTCCGATAGGATGCGGATCACGCCCGCAGGCAATGCCGCTCGCGCCGGCATGGCAACCATCGAGGTTTGCCCGGAGACCGCGCACTGTCGCTTTGACTCCCCGCCGCAGGGCCGGCCTCATCCCGGCATGCCTGCCGACGAACTTGCCAGTCCACTCCCATGATTTCGTTCTCCCGCTGGCTGGTGCTGATTCTCTCGCTGGGGGTGACCGGTTACGGCCTCTACGCTTACCTCGCCCTTCCGCCGGGAACGTCGGTCCATCCCGACATGAAGGCCGCTTACGCCGCGCACCCCGGTCGGATTGTGGCGCACGTGGCGTTCTCCGCCTTGGCGCTTGCAGTCGGGCCATTGCAATTTTTCCCGGCCTTGCGAGCCCGGCGAAGGCTGCACCGCGGGCTCGGTTACCTCTATTTTCTCGGTGTGATGGGCGGAGGAATCGCGGGTTTTTGCACGGCCTTCATTGCCTATGGAGGTCTCGTGGCAAGGGTCGGGTTCGGGATGCTGGCGCTGGTCTGGCTCTGGACCGCACTGGCTGCGATCCATGCGGCGCGCCGTCGTGATTTCGAGGCACATGAGCGCTGGGCGCTGCGCAGTTTCGCCCTGACCTTTGCGGCGGTTACCCTGCGGCTCTACATGCCGTTGTTCTTTGCCGCCGGCATCGCCTTCGAGGATTTCTACCCGGTGCAGGCGTGGCTCTGCTGGGTGCCCAACCTGATTTTGCTCGAGTGGATGCTGCTCGGCCGGGCCAAGGCGCAGAAGTAAGCCAACGCTCAGGCGATTTCCTTGGGCGACACCTGCCATCGCAGGGCCCAGCGACCGTCCTTGCGCTCCAGCGCGGCAACCGCGCCCTTTTTGAGCACCAGCACCGGATGCTCGGCACGGCCCAGGATCAGCAAGGTGGCCAGCGCGCTAAGATGCGGCTCATGACCGACCACGGCAACCGACCGGCGGATGGATTTCAGCTTCGCCGCCATCGTCGCCGGGTTGGCATACGGTTCAACGCCCGCGACCTCGCTGAGCTTGGCGTCGAGTTCCATGTCGCCGGCCAGCAAGGCCGCGGTGTTTTTCGCCCGCTCGAGCGGACTGTGCCAGAATTCGCGCGTCTTGAGCCGGCCGCTGCGCCGGAGAAACTTCGCCATCGCGCGAATTTGGCGCCGGCCTTTGTCGCTCAGGGGACGCCGGGCATCGTCGTCGCCCTCCACCGCGTGCGCGTGCCGGATGAGATAAATCGTCATGCGGCGCATCCTGCGGGGAAGCGGCGCAAGGCGACAAGAGTCCAATTGTGACGTATTTCGTCACAATTCGCGAAGCCGGAAACAGAGATGCGAACGGCGGCGGCGTCAGGGCCGTTCGAGTCGCGAACTGGAATCCTCCGATGCCGGCAAGGTGTTGGCGGGCGTCACCCCGGCTGCCAGGAGTTCCGCGCGGAGCCGCGGCAGGTAGCGATCCGCCAGGTCCTCCAAGCGGAGCGTCAGCCGGTCGGTCCGCACGTCCTCACCGAGAAAGGCGAGGATGTCGGTGAGCTCGACGAGTTCCTCGTCGAGGAAGTGCTCCTCGATCACCGCCTGGCTGCCCTCGAGCGCAGCCATGCCGGGCCAGGGCTGTTCGCCCGCCGGGTCGCCGGGGCAGATCGCGACCGCGCCGCACAGGCGCGCGCGGCTGATCCGCGCGGCAAACTCGCCGAGGCGTTGGTAGGCGTAAGCCACGTTGGCGAGCCGCGCCTGGCGGAGCAACATGTCACGTTGATGAAGAAGGTGGTGGATATTCATGGCGGGTTCTCCTTGGTTGCGGGTGGTTGTCTCGCTGGACCGGATGATAACCTGCACGGCGGACAAGCCGCCGCGGCCCATGCCGTGGCACTGTCCTGACTCAATCGCTGGCGCTGTCCCTGTCGTTTGCCTGACCTGCTAACTCGTAGAAGTGTCGCTAACGCGGAATCTGACGCTCTGTCCTTGTCTGACTCAAATCACGATCCTGACCGTGCATCTGACGACCTGACATCGAACTCCCCTACACATCGGCACAACCCGCCTCGTCGCAAGGAGAATCTCCGCTGGTCTCACGTCCACTCAGAACACCCGACCGGCCGCAAACAACGGCCCCCGACCCCGGGAGAGGTCGGAGCAGCGCGCGGCCGTGAGCGACAGCTCAATCCGCGTGCGGAGCAACCCAGAGCGCGGTGGCGATCACTGCCAGCATCAGCGTGGGCCCGATAATCCAGGCGGGATTGATGGGCACTTGCCAGTGGTTCATCGCCCACCACACAAGCGCACACTTCGCCAGGATCACCACCCACGCCACGCCGAGAAACCAGCGCATCCGCACCGGATACCGCGTCGCATCCACATTGAGGGAATGAGGCATGCTGAAGGATAATCTGGTTTCACAGCATTGGCTGCGCATCCCTTGACTAAATATCTCTGGCCTTGATTAGAATTTACCGGTTCGGGCCTCCGAACATTCCACTTCGAGAAGATGCTTCCTGTTCGGGGAGGCTTTAATGAAAAGGCCGCCAAGCGCACAGAGTTGGACTATCCTTAAACAGGGTATTTCGAACCTATTCGGTTGTCGGAAAAGTTAGCGAGAGTCAGGATGAATAGCATTCAAAAATCACCCTTAAATACTCTCTTCTATATGTAATGCATGATTTTATGTATTTTACGAAATCTGTGGCACAGGTTCAGCTAGCTATAGGGAAACATTTTCCATGAAGAAACCTTTCATCGCATTAGTCGCAGCCGCCACCGTGTTCGGAACCACCGCTTATGGTATCCCGACCCTTCAACTTGATGCGTCCAACGCCGCATATGATGCCGCGACCGAAACGACGTTAGCCAGCAGCCCGGAGTTCACCCTCTTTGCCCTGTTCAACGGGCTTACTCCGAGCGGCACCTACTACATCTCGGCCGCTTTGACTCCGGCCACGCCGTCAGGGAACTACGGTTCCTTCAAGTTCAACGGAACCACGGTCAACGTCACTTCGGACATGAGCTGGGGCACTCCCACCTTACTGCCCAGCCACGACATCTTTCCGACCTACTACAAGGAGTTCGCATTCACCTTCTCTACTTCTGATAATTCGAACCGGTTCACCAACTATGATGTCCAGTCAGTTGTAGGCGAACACACCGGACCGATCCAGAGCAATACTGGCAACTCGCGGTTCGCCGCATTCTCCATCGATTTGAGCGGTCTGGCCCCGGAAACCGGGATCCATTTTGACCTCTACAACTATTCCACCAAGCAAAACGGAGAGCTGAAAATCAAGTTCGCCCCCTTCTCCCATGATGCCGGTGGCAACAACTTGGTGCCAGATGGCGGCAACACCGCCCTGTTGATCGGCTTGGGCTTGGTGTGCCTTGGACTGTTCAAGGGCAGAAATGCGCGCTAACGCTGAACAAGAATCCTGACTTGCACGAAGCCGTCGGAAAATTCCGACGGCTTTTTTCTGCAACATCCCGCCTTCACAGGAACGACCTGGACGATTTCCCAAAACAGAATTTTGTCGCGCCAAGAACCCGTCACAATACACGTGTCGACTGTCAACGAAGCCATGAAGCCGCGGAGGAGACAAAGCAGGAGCCCACACCCAAACTTCATGGCGTGTCTTTCGCCTGATCTGTTTCCGCCCCTGCGCCAAAGCTCAGACTTTCCCGAGCAATAAGCACACCCTGCGCATGGTTTGGCTTGCCAAGTGAAAATTTCGAAACATTCGTTTTTTCGTCACCTAGATTAGGCGGAAGTATTTTAGTGAAATACCTTCTCCAGCAGCACCCCTCAATTCGACTCCTTCATGGGCGGCCCCACCGGCCGCCCTTTTTGCTATCCGCAAACAAGTTGCGAAGCGAAAACCAGGTAGCCGCTCCCCCCTCTTTCTTCCCCGGGCTGATGTTTCTCCTGCCCGGCTTCGTCAGGTTCATTCCTACCCCCTAATGACCCTCTCCGTTTTTCTGATTCTCACCTTCGCCGCGCTGGTGCTCACCTCGAGCGGAAGCTTTATCCATGCGATCCGCCACGCCATGGAGGGCTACGAAGATGAGGTCGGCTTCCATTTCGGTCCGACACCCGCCACGCTTTTCCTTTCCCCTGCCCCGACTGTCCCTTCCACCCCATTTCTACCCGACAACACTGAAAGGGCGAGTCCGCCCTCGGATGTGAAACCGGAAGGACGGAAAATCCTCGGCTCCAAGCCCCCGATGCTCCCGGTCGAACTTCAGGCAGAAGACCTGAAATCGCCGCCCAAGCATTCCAACGAGTCCCCCGCCCAGCCGGGCAATATCTGAGGCTGCAGCTTCCGCTGCGGCTCTCTTTGCCCCCGCCAAAGAAAAACCGCCCCGGAGGAAATCCCCCGGGGCGGCGTTGTTTTCTTAGCGATAGGAGCGCACCCGGCGATCGCGACCGGCCATGAAATAAATCACGACGGCGGCGAACCAAGCTACTCCAATGGTGGCGATGGTCAGCATGACTTATCGTCTCCTTTGTTGCCGCCCTAGGCGGCTTGAGAGTCCGTTCCCCGTGAGGGGTTCAGACTGTTTCATAGAACAACTGGACGGTTACCAACCCCGTCCATCGCCGACCAAAATGGTTTGCTTGGCCCAGAATGCAAGCAAGGGGCTGTTATTTTTCTAAACCCTCGCAGCCATCATCTTATGTGACCATCAAGGAGGGACCCCGTCCGGTAATCCCACCCCATCAGCGCCGGCTGAGTTCCCGGCTCTCCGCCTTCTGGTCTTCCAGGCAATCAACACAAACACCGTGAGTGAACGTGATCTGGCTGCGGCAGGAAAAATACTCCTCCAACTGCTGCCAGTAACCCTTGTCGTTGCGGACTTTTTTGCACCAGGCGCAGATCGGCAACAAACCGGACAAGGTTTGCACCTCGGCATGGGCGCTGGAGAGCTCGTCGTGGCGGACCTGGAGGTTGGCGATCAGGATGCCGGCAAACAGCGCGACCATGAAGAAGCTGACTTCGAGATCACCGACAACTTGCAGAGCCAAGGCCGCGCCCTCCCACCCCTGCAGGGTGAACAGCGCCGCCAAGGCCACGCGGAGGGCATGAAAGACCGCATGGGCCAGAAAAATTTTGGCCGGGGCAAAGGCCGGTTTGAAGTAATAAGGCGATGCGCGGTAAAGGCACCAGGCCGAGGCCAGGGAAAGCCCGCCCCAGATGAGCCCGTTGGATACCATGCGCCAGCTGGAATACTCATTCTGCCAGATGAAAAAGATCAGGCTGGCTGCATGCAGTCCGAGTACGCCCCAGATAAGCCGTTTCCGGAGGCGCAAACCTGCGGTGCGCTGCGTGCCGAGGAACAGGGCGGCATGCCCGGCCGTCACGAGCAACGGCGGCACCAACCGTCCAAACCAATACGGTAAGCCGGACCGCATCGCGAAAAACACATCGGCCACCGTCATGATCCACGCGGCGATCATCCAATAGCGCATCGCCGCCGTCCGTCCCTGCGCCATCCAGTAGTGGGTCATCAGGCACGCGAGAATCGTGCAAATGATGATGTTGGTCAGATACGTGACGGTCTCTTGTCCCATGTGTTTCCGGTTGGCACCATACGGCCGCATCCCGGCATGGGAAGCTGATTCTCATTTCCGCCGGCAGGCTGCGCCCGCCGGCCAATCCCGGGGCAGGCCTTCGGTTCAAGCCGGGGAGTTCGTTAGCACACCGCCGCACTTGCATGCCTTCGCGGAGTGCGCAGCATCTGCTTGATGACCCGCCCGAAGATCCTGCTCGTTTTCCTCATGCGATTCGAGGAGGCCGCCCGCATGCTGCAGGGGATCGTGCAGCACGAGCGCTCGCACCGGCAGTGGGCGACTTTCCTGGACGACGAGGCCCGCGCGATGAGTGACCCCGATTTTCTGCGCGGTGAAAAATGGTCGGGCGTCATCAGCCGGCACACAACCCCGGCGCTGGTTAAGGGTTGTGCGAAACTCGGCATCCCGCTGGTGGACCTCAACGACACCCCGCCCTTCCCCGGCGTGCCGAAGATCCGGCCGAACAACCACGCCATCGGCCACCTGGGCGCCGAGCATTTTCTCGAGCGCGGCTTCCGGCACTTTGCCTTCTGTGGCTTCGGCAACGAAGGCTGGTCCTGCGAGCGGCGCGACGGGTTTGTCGAGGCCCTGCGCCTTGCCGGCCAGGGCTGCGATGTGCTCGACGTCGAATACCCCGGCATCATCACCCCCGATTGGAACGCCAGCCAGTCGCGCATCATCGGCTCGTGGCTGCGCCGTCTGCCCCGCCCCTGCGCCATCATGGCCTGCGTGGATGTGCGCGCCTTTCAGGTCATTGCCGCCGCCCAGCAAGCCGGGCTCAAGGTCCCCGAGGAGTTCGCGCTGCTCGGGGTGAACAACGATGTCGTGCGCTGCGAACTCTCCGACCCGCCGCTTTCCAGCGTGGCCCTCAACGCCCACCAGTCCGGCTATCACGCCGCCGAGGTGCTCGACCACCTCCTGCGCGGCCGGGCTCCCGAGGCGATGGACGTCCGCATCGATCCGGTGGGCGTCGTCACCCGCCTATCCACCGACATCCTGGCCGTGGGCGACCGCAACGTGAGCACGGCGCTCAACTACATCCGCGAACACGCGTGCAAGGGACTGAGCGTGGAGGAGGTCGTCACCCACACGGCCGCCTCGCGCAGCCAGTTGGAGAAAAAGTTCCGCCGCTTCATCGGCCGCTCCCCGCAGGCGGAGATCCGCCGGGTGCAGCTCGCCCGCGCCAAGGAACTGCTCACCGAGACCGACCTGCCGCTGAAGAGCATCGCCGGGCTCACGGGTTTCGAGCACATTGAGTATCTCTCCGTGGTCTTCAAGCGCATGACCGGCGAGTCGCCGGGGCAATACCGCAAGCGCACGCGCACCAAGCCCCACTGATCCGGTCTATTGTTGCGGGCACCGCCGCACTTGCTCCAACGCCGTTCCCCGCTAGGCCTCACCGGCATGTCCTCCGCCCCGGCCGCCCGGTCGCACGCCCCGGAATCTGCCGCCACCTCCGCAGCCATGCCGGCACATCCTCTCCCGCTTTCCCCATGAAAAACCCGCATCCCCACCGCCCGCTCCTGTTCACCCTGACCGCCGCGCTCGCGCTCGGCTGCACGGCCTTCGCCCTGGCCGCCGAGGCCATCCGCATCCGCGCCGGCACCACCAAGGACCACACCGATGAAAACGGCGTGGTCTGGCTCGCCGACCAGGGCTTCAACGGCGGCGACACCATCGACCGCACGGGCATCGTCGTGGCCAACACCAAGACCCCGTCGATCTACACCGCCGAGCGCTACAGCCTGAGCGGCTTCACCCGCAAGCTGCCCAACGGAAAATACACCGTGAAACTCCACTTCGCCGAGACCTACGAGGGCATCTACGGCAAGGGCGAGCGGGTGTTCTCGTTCAACGTCGAGGGCCGGGAGTTCAAGGACTTCGACGTCACCGCCCGGGCCGGAGGCGTGATGCGCGCCCATGTGGAAACCGTCGAGGTGGAGGTCAAGGACGGCCAGCTCGACATCACTTTCACGCACAACATCGAGAATCCCGAGATCAACGCGCTCGAGATCATCCCGGCGTCTTAAAGTCTTTCCGCCAAAACGACAGGGTGGAACCGGCTGAACCGGTTCCACCCTGCTTGTTGGGTGAGTCCGAAGATTCGCCTCAGAATTCGTAGGCTTGGATCTGGTCGCCGCCCTTGAAGTAGAAAATGCGGCCGGCGGCCTCGTCCGCGAGATACTTGGGTTCCTTGTCCCCGAGCGCCAGGCGGCGGTCGGTTTCACCGTTGCCGAGATTCACTCCCACCAGGCCCACACCACCGCCATGCTCCTTCTCGAGCTTGGTGATGATGTAGGTGTAACCGCCTGAGCTCTTGGAACCGCCAATCTTGCGGGCGCGCGTCTCGGTGTAACGGTTGTAGCGGTCGAGGGCATTCTGGATGTTCTCCATGCCCTGGCGGCCGCCGGAGGTCATGATGCTGCCGTTTTGCGCCACCTGCGCGTTGCCCTGGGCCGAGGCCGCGAGCGTCACGGCGAACATCGCGATCGTGGCGAAGGCGTCACTGGGCGCGGCGTAGTAGAGCGACCACTTCTGGCCTTTGGCCACCGGGTCGAAGCCGAGCAGGTGCTGTTTGCCCTGCACGACGATGTGGCCGTCCTGCCGCGTAATGGCCACCGGCACGTCGAGCCGCGCTTTGCTGGAGGAACTCACGGCCTTGACCGTGCCCATGAGACCGCCCGTGAGACCCAGGCCGATCTTCGCAATGTCTCCGCCGCCCATCTTGCGCTTGAACTCGATTGGCACGCGGAAGATTTCCTCCACCGTCGCGCCGGCGCTGAGACCGACCAGCTCCTTGCCGTCCGCGAACATCACCGCCCCGATTTCGGGCAACGCCATGAGGTTGGTCAGGCCACCCTCGATCTTCTTGTCCTGATAGAGCGGCTTGCCGTCAGCGGCGGACACCACGACCACGCCAAGCGGCTCCTTGAGCATCACGGTCTGGCCGTTGGAGAAGTTGCCGCCATAGCGGGCGTAGATCTTGTCGTCGATGACCTCGATCTGCGTGACGATGGCGTTGTCCCGCGCCTTGAAGAGCCCGGCGTATTCCGAGATGCGGTCGCTCTTCCAGAGGGTGGCGCCGGTTTCCTTGTTGATCGCATGGATGCTGCCGCCACCGGCACCATAGAGGACGTCGCCCACGATGCGCAAAGGCGCGTAGGTGCGCTTCAGGCCCTTGTCGCCCGGGGGAAACTCGACCCCCCACTTGATGGCACCGGTGTTGAGGTCGAGCGCGTGCACGCCGAGGTAACCGAGATAAAGCGTGTCCCCTTCAAGCACGGGATCGTGGTAGCCCGAGAGGTCCATGCGCGGCATGAACTTTCCGGAATTGTCCGCCATGTGCAGCGGGATGCCGTTGGCCTTCGTGAGCAGGGTGGACCACTTGCGCTCGCCCGTGGCGAGGTCGTGGGCAAAGAGGAAGGTGCCGTGCTCCTGGCCCTTGCCGTCCTTCCAGGTGGTCATCACGAGGATGGCCAGGCCCTTCTCCGGCACGGGAATGGTCCCGAGATACTGGCCCGACACCTCGGGCGCGGTCCACTCGGTCTCGCCCGTGAGGTAATCGATCAGCGTGAACGTGGACTTGGAATTGGCCATGCCCGAAAACTGGTTGCAGAGCAGGAACGGCGTGCCGGGAATCTCGCGCGCGTTCATCGTGTTGCTCTTCTTGAAGGTGGCGTTCTTCCAGAGCACCTTGCCCGTGTCGGGGTCGATGCAGTGGATGGCCGAATCGGTGCCGACGAGCAGCACGCCGAGATCGGTCAGGGTTTCCCACTTGGCGTCTTCGCCCAGCGGCAGGGTCCAGACTGGCTTGCTGGCGGCAGCCCAGCCGGAAATGGCGGCGGTCAGCAAGGCGACCGCTGCGACGGTGCGGAACGAACGGAGGATGGGGGCAATCATGGTCCCCGATTCTAGGAGAACTCGCCCGCCCCGCCAATGCGTAGTCCTACGTAGGCGCTCCGGCGCCCACGCCATCCTCCCGGGGAAAGGATCGCGCCAACGCGAAGGAAGACCGGTCAGGCACGGCCCGCCTCCTCCCGCCGGCGGCTGGCGCGATTCCTTTGGGTCGTAACCCGGGAGCCGGCCCCGGGGAGCCTTTACTCAGCCGGGGTTTCGACCGCTCCGAGGATCTGCACGTCCTTCATGTCCACCTTGCCGGTGGGATTCAGCCGGCGGATGAGTCCGTTGCTGTCGCGCCCAAAATAGCGCGAGGCAAACATGCTCATGTCCGGCAGTGCGGCGATGAAGTTGTTGCCCTGGGAAGCGATGTTGTAACGCGTGGACCAGAGCGGCACGAGCCGCTTCTCCTTCCAGGCGGCTTTGAAGTCGAACGCCGTCATGATGACGAAATAGCGCGGTTCCTCCACGTCGGCCACCAAGTCGCCATAGACAGTGCCATGCACCCCCCAGGCGCGCAGGCCATGGTGGTGGGCGAGCGCCTCGCGGTAGCCGAGCAAGCCAGCATTGCTGAAGTTGGCCGAATCGCGCCGCCGGTTGGCCTCGTCCATCAGGGAGGAGGCTCCATACCAGTCGCCATTCATGTCCGCCGCCTGCTGCATCGTGCCATCGGACAACAGCGACGAGACGCCATAGCCGTCGGTCGCACCCCAATAGACGTAGATCAACAGGTCGGTGTCCTCGGGGTTGGCCGCGGCCACGTAGTTTTGCCGGGTGAGAGCCGGGCTCAGGAGGTGCACAACCTGCTTGAAAGTCGCGTTGTCCACCGAACGGTCACGGATGCGCCCCAGCACGGGACCACCGTTGGCGAATGCGATGCGTTCGGGCTTGAATCCACCCAGAGCGGAAGGCGTGCGGACATAGTTGTTGAAAACCTTGGAGTAGACGGCCGTCTCTTCCTCCTCGACGCGGTTCTGGGCTGACGAAACCACCGCCACGCAGAGCGCGGCGGCTAACAGGGCATTGCGGGGTAACATGGGCTTTGGGGGATTGATTGACACTGCTGGGACCCGGCCTGGAGGCAATTGTTCACTTGCGGGCCGCCACAAAGACCGAGCTCCCCGCCGGCAGCGGCCAGCCCCGCTTGGTCCAGGCATGCTCCCCTGCCGCCATGGTGGAGAAAACCGCCTCCACCGGTGCGGCATAAACCTGCACGTCACTCGTCGGTTGTGCGGGCGGAAACAGCTTTCGCCGCGCCGCGATCAGGGGCAGGGGCAGCAGATTGGCGTAACTCGCAAACCGCACCGCCAATCCCGCCGCTTGAAACAGGGCGACCAGTTCCGGTCGCGTGTAGCGGTGCTTGGTCTGGCAGGCGTCGTCATGATAGGACCAGAGCCAGCGGTAGGCGGGCACATTGACCAACACCGCGCCACCGGGCCGCACCACGCGCGCAAACTCGCGCAACGCCTGCGCGTGGTCCTCCACCTGGCAGACCACGTCGGCGGACACGACCGCATCAAACGTCGCGTCCGCAAACGGCAGGCTCGTGATCGAGCCCTGCACGATCTCTGCGCCGGTGCGCTCACGGGCCAGTTCGCAGGCCAGCGGCATGAAATCCAATCCCGTGATCCGCCAGCCGGGATTCGCCGCACGCAGCGACTTGATCAGTCCGCCGGTGCCGCAGCCGGCGTCGAGCACGCGGGCTTCCCGCTCGGGCTGGAGCCGCCCCAGCCAGTGCGCCATCCGTCGGTTCAGCGCACGGAAATACCACATCCGGTCCTCGGTCTCGGCGAGCTTGCGGTATTCGTCCAGTTGCATCGGGCCGGCAAATGTCCGCGCTCCCGGCTCCGCGTGGCGAACAAATTCCACGGCGCGGCGGCCGCGGCTTGCGTCAGTCCGCCGGACTGGCATCACCCGAGTCGTGCGCTGGTTCTCCTTCCTGCAAAGCCCCGTGGGCGTCGTGCTGCGCTACGCGCTGACGCTTGGCCTGCTCGGCTGGCTGGTCACGCGCGTGGAGTGGACGGCACTCGGCGGACTGCGCGCCCTCGACTGGCGGCTGGCCGTTCCGGCGATCCTCCTCGCGGGCCTCGCCTACCCGCTGCAAATTGTCCGCTGGCAGGTGCTGCTGCGCGCCCAAGGTTTCGCCGTTCCGGCTGGTCGCGTCCATTTCGCCAGCTGGGCCGGTTTTTTCTACAATTCGTTCCTGCCCGGCGGCATCGCGGGCGACGCGGTGCGGTTCAACCTGCTCTGGCAACACGCCCCGGACCGCAAGACCGCCGCCGCCACCGGGTTGCTGGCCGATCGCCTTGTCGGGTTGGCGGCCTTGTTTGGCCTCGCCGCACTGTTCCTCGGGCTGCATCTCGCCGCGGGCAACGCCAGCGAATCCGAGCGGTTGCTGCTCCTGGCCAGCGCCGGCGGTTTCATCGCGCTGTTGGGCGGGGCCGCGACCCTGGCATGGCCACGACTCTGGGCGCCCCTCGCCACACGGCTCCTGGGCAGTGAGCGCACGGCCGTGCTCCACGCCGCCCTGCTGCCGTTGACTAAAATCCGGGTCGCGACGTTGTGTCTGCTGCTGAGTATCACGGTTTGGCTGGCCGACTTTGCCGCCCTCTGGTTGCTCGCCCGCGCCGTTGGGCTGGAACCGGGATTCTGGAGCCTGTCCGCAGCTTCCGCCGGCGCCTACGTGGTGGCGTCACTGCCACTCAGCATCGGGGGTCACGGCCTGCGCGAGGGCACTCTGGTCGCCCTGCTCCACTTGCTGGGCATCGGATCGGGACAGGAAACGCTGGTCGCATTGCTGGCCCTGGCCTTCTTCGCGCTGTCCGTCGGTTGGAGCTTGGTCGGCGGTGTCGTGGTGCTGTTCGCGCCCAAGCTCCCCGCTCGCTTCGCCTGATCGGCCACCCGCCTCACATCCGCTCGTAGCGGGAGTGCGCGCGCCGCCAGTCCGAACGCCCGGGCGGAACCGCGTGGTCATCGCGTCCACGTCCGCGATGCTCACGCTGGCTGCCATCATAGCTGCGTCGCTCAGGCAGGGCCGGACTACTGATGATCGGGCTGATGACCGGCGTCGTGGGCGTTTCGTAAACCGGCTTGGGCGAATCGTAGTAGGTATAGCTAACCGGCCAGAGGGCAAATTCCTGGTGGTAGTCGTAGCGGTCGCGATAACGCGGGTAGCTGCGCACGCGGTAGTAAACGGGTTCGCGCTCGGCCTCGGCCGCGGCCACCCGCGCTTCCAATTCGCGCAAACGCAGCGAATCCGCCTCCCGGCGCGCCTTTTCCTCCCGTTGCTCGCTGAGCTTCAGCCGGGCGATGGTCAGCGGCTCGGCGCAGGGCACGGCGGGATAGCGCCGGCTGAAGTCTTCCCAAAAAGCCACCTGGTAGGCGACCGGCGACGCCAGAAAAGCCGCATCCGCCAGCTTGCGGTCCCGCAGGGCCGTGCCTTCCGCCTGGGATTGTGAACGCTGCGCGGAGAGCTGGGTCTGCAAACGTTCTTCCCGCGCCGCCCACACCGCCTGCTCCTCCTCCGAACGCAAATCGACCCGGGTGACCCGGCCCGCGCTCAGCTCAACCGAGCCGCGCTCATACAGGAGCACCTGCCGCGCCCCGAGTTGCATCTGCCCATTCGGTTTGCCCAGGACCGCGCGCACCTCGTCGAGTGAGGCCCCGGGGCTCACCCCGGCGCCCGCTCCCACGGCAGTCATCAGGGCAAACAGGGCGGCGCTCAGGACGGGGGTTTTCATGCCGTTTAGGACACCGGCAAGCTAGGTTGGTTCACGCCGGAATCAAACGGTTTTACCTTTTACACGCCCGCAATCCGCATTGAACCGGCCCCGCCCGTGGTCATTTTCCCGCCCATGCGCATCCGAGTCATCACCGCCGGCGGCACCATCGACAAAGTGTATTTCGACGACGCCAGCACCTTCAACGTCGGCGACCCCCAGGTCGGCCCGCTGTTCAAGGAAGCCAACGTCACCTTCGACTACGTCGTGGAGTCGGTTATGCAGAAGGACAGCCTGCACATGACCGATGAGGACCGCGCCCTGATCCGGGCCCGCGTGGCCGCCGCCCCCGAAAACCTCATCCTCATCACCCACGGCACCGACACCATGACCGCAACCGCGGCGCACCTCACCGGCCTGCCCGGAAAGGTCATTGTGTTCACCGGGTCGATGGTGCCGGCGCGCTTCCGGCAGACCGATGCATTTTTCAACCTCGGGTGCGCCGTCGGTGCGCTGCAGGTGCTGCCGCCCGGCGTCTATATCGCCATGAACGGACGCGTCTTCCCCGCCACCGAAGTGAAGAAGAACCGCGCCGAAAGCCGGTTCGAGCCCAAGGCATGAAGAAGCCCACGGTCGAGCAACGGAAGAGCATGTGCACCGGCAAGCGCCGCTACCGCACCCAGGGCGACGCCCTCGACGCCGCGCTTTGCGCCGGGGTCGAGCGCCAACGCGCAGCCTACCGTTGCACCGTGTGCGGTCACTGGCACCTCACCTCGCGCTGACTCCCGCCGCCATGCCGTTTCTGCTTTTCCTCCTCCTGGGCGCCGCCGTCATCATGCGCGGACAATCCGCCACCGAACCCCCGCCGCGACCCGAGGACACCCCGGCCCTGCCCGCCGAGGAGGCGATCGAAGAACCGGGCGCCGAACCCGAGTCACCGCCCGGACGACCGGTGAACGACTGGCTCGAAGCCCAGGTCGAACTGCATCGTCGCGGTTTTTCCTGCGGCTCGATCGATGGCGTGCGCGGCGCACAGACCGCCGCCGCCCTCAAGGCCTGGCAAAAAAACGAAGGCCTGCGCGAATCCGGCGACCTGGATCGCGCCACCAAGGCGGCCCTGCTCCTTTCCGAACCCGCCCTCACCGACTACATCTTCACCGTTGAGGACAGCGCCGCCACCGCCGCCGTGCCCGACACCTGGCTCGGAAAATCCGAACTCGACGCCCTGCGCCACGCCACGCCGCTGGAAATGATTGCCGAGCGCTTCCGCGCCAATCCCAAGCTGCTCGCGAAGGTCAACCCCGGCGTGAACTGGGACGATCTGCTGCCCGGCACGAGGCTCGTCGTACCCTCCGCCGATCCCGTCCTCGCTCCCGGAAAGGTCGCGCGCATCCACATCTACCTCGCCGAGAAAATCCTCCAGGCCGTGGACGAGACCGGCCGCATCCTGCTGCACAGTCCCGTAAGCATCGCACGCAACGTCGAAAAACGCCCCGTCGGTGAGCTGCACGTCACGGTCGTCATTCCGGATCCCAACTACACCTTCGACCCGGTCGTCTTCCCGGAGGTGCCCGAGGCGCAGGAACTCGGCCGCAAGCTCATCATCGCCCCCGGTCCGAACAACCCCGTCGGCGTCGCCTGGATCGGTCTTGATCGCACCGGCTACGGCATCCACGGCACCCCCGACCCCGAAAAGGTCGGCCGCACCGAGTCCCACGGCTGCTTCCGCCTCGCCAACTGGGACGCCCGCGTCCTCGTCCGCCTCGCCTGGGTCGGATTGCCGGTGACAGTGGATCCGTAACCCCGGACCCGCGGGCCGCGCGCTTGCCCGCGCCGGATATTGAATAACCAATGCTGGGATTCTCAATTCTCTGCGTTTGCCGCCCGATGCATCCCGGAATTAAGTGCCGCACCCCATGATCCAGCTCCGCCCCGCCTTTCTTTGCGCGACCCTTGCCGTTGCGCTCGCTCAATCAGGCTGCGCCACTACGCCCTCCTCCGCCCCGACCGCCGCACCGGAACCTGCCACCAGCGGCATTGTCCGCCAGCACGGCCGCCTGCAGGTCCAGGGCAACCGCATCGTCGGCACCCACGGCCGACCGGTCAGCCTCGCGGGCAACAGCTTTTTCTGGAGCCAGTGGATGGGACGCTTCTACCAGGCCGAAACCGTCGCCTGGCTGAAAAAGGACTGGGGCGCCACGATCGTCCGCGCCGCCCTCGGGGTGCACCAGGAGGACGGCTACCTCCAGCATCCCAAGGAAAACAAACAGCGCGTCCTGAAGGTGGTGGACGCCGCTGTCGCCCACGACCTCTACGTCATCATCGACTGGCACGACCACCACGCGGAAGACCACGCCGCCCAGGCCGCCGATTTCTTCGCCGACATGGCCAGGCGCTACGGCCACCTGCCCAACGTCATCTACGAAATCTACAACGAGCCGCTGCGGGTCTCGTGGCCGGACACGGTCAAACCTTACGCCGAAAAGGTGATCGCCGCCATCCGCCAGCATGACCCCGACAACTTGATCGTCGTCGGGACTCCCTTTTGGGCCCAGCGCGTGGACCTCGCCGCCGCCGACCCGATCAAGGATCCCAACGTCGCCTACGCGCTCCATTTCTACGCCGGCACCCACAAGGCGGACCTCCGCGCCAGGGCGGAACAGGCCCTCTCGCTTGGCGCTGCGCTCTTCGTCACCGAATGGGGCACCTGCAACGCCGATGGCAACGGCCCGATCGACCAGGCCTCCGTCCGCGAGTGGATGGACTTCATGCGGAAACACGAACTCAGCCACTGCAACTGGTCCGTCTCCGACAAACGCGAGACCGCCTCCATCGTCAAACCCGGCGCCGCTTCGAAGGGCGGATGGAGTGACAGTGACCTGACGCCCTCCGGTCTCTTTGTCCGCGACCTGATTCGCAACTGGGGAAAGTGACCGGTTGCTCCCGGCCGGGGCGGAACTGAGGCCCGAGGATTTTCTTTGGCCTTTGGCGGTTGGGCGGTTGGAGTGCCTTGGCCCATGCTCCGCCTGCTGTTGCCGCCCAACCTCGAAGCCGCCATCCCGCGCGACGCCATCGCCATCCGGGTGGAGCTCGACCTTTTGCCGGGCGACCGGCCCGGACCAACACCGGCCAGCCCGCCCAGCCAGAGCGGAGGCTCGGCGACTGGGCTTGGGCCGGCTGCGGCCGGCAACAGGAACGCCGGAACGGCGCCCGGCGATCTTCCCGAAAACCTGCTGCCCGGCCTCGCCCTGCTCCAGCGCCTCGGCGTGAAGCCCCAGCCCGCCTCGCTCATCCAGCTCACCCGCCCGCAACTGCGCGAGCTGATCACCGCCCTCGCCGGCCAGCCCGTGTTTTTCTACGGCACCCTGCCCGAAGTCCCCCTCGCCTGGCACGGGACCGAGCTCTCCGGCGTCAGCGAACTGCTCAACGCCGCGCCCCCGCCCAATGTTCGTAATACGAACATTCGCCCGGCCGCCTCCCCCGGGCCCACCGCCGCCAATGTTCGTAATACGAACATTGGGCGGGCACCGGCGCCGGCGGGGGAATCGGGCTCGCCGCTGCTCATCGACGGCTCGGAGCACTTTCTGGCGGTCATGCTCCCGGCGCGTGGCTCGGTGCATTACGACGCGGTGCTGGAGTTCCTGCGCGAGCATCGCTTCGTGCTCGATCCGCTCAACCGCAAGTGGTGGCTGCGCGACCGGCACCGCGTGCTGAACCTCCTCGCCACGCATGGCCGCCGGTTGCGCGAGGACTTTGGCGCGGAGTTCACCGACAACTTCAAGCGCAACACGGCCCGGCTGCGGGAAGCCGAGGCCTCCGCCGAGGTCTCGGAATCACCCGACGGCTACGACGTGTCGCTCGGGCTCAATGCCGGCCGGGCCACCGAGACGCAGGTGCGCGAGGCGGTCGCCAGCGGCCGCGGCTACGTCGAGGACGGCCAGGCCATCTACCTGATCGACCAAAGCCGTCTCGAAAAAATCCAGGCCGCGCACCGCAAGCTCGCCGGCGATCCCACCGGGACCGGCAGCGCCGTCCGCCAGCACCGCATCAGCAAGGCCCGCGCGGCCGAGGTGAACGATTTGCTCGAGGAACTCGCGCCGCATTTCCAGGCACCCGAGACCTGGCGCCGCCGCAGCGCCGCCTTGCGCAACCTGACCTCGCTGCCGCCCGCACCGGTGCCCGCCGCGCTCGATGCCATCCTGCGACCCTACCAGAAACTCGGCGTCGCGTGGCTCTGGCACCTTTACCGGCAGGAAGTCGGCGGCATCCTCGCCGACGAGATGGGCCTCGGCAAAACCCTGCAGGCGCTGGCGCTGGTGGCCGCGGCCCGGGCCGCAAACACTCGCGCCGTGCTGCCGGCCTTTGCCTCGGTTTCGCGTAGCCAGAACCGGGGACAAACACCGGCCGGCGAGCACGCCGGAACGGTGCCCCACTTGGTCGTCTGCCCCGCCTCGCTCGTCGAAAACTGGCGGCGCGAAGCCGCGCGCTTCGCGCCGGAACTCAAAGTCTTCGTCCATCACGGCACCCGCCGCCTCGCCGGCAGGGACTTCGCCGCCCACGACCTCGTCCTCACGTCCTACGGCACGCTCGCGCGCGACACCGTGCTGTTCGAGTCCGTCGAGTTCGACCTCATCCTCGCCGACGAGGCACAGCACCTGAAAAACCGCCGCACCCAGGCCGCCCAGTCGCTGCGCGCCCTGCGCGGACGCGGCCGGTTCCTGCTCACCGGCACCCCGCTGGAGAACTCGCTCGACGACCTGCGCTCGCTCTTCGAGTTCCTGATGCCCGGCTTCCTCGCCAAGGTCCCGCCCAGCCTCAAACGCGATGAACGTTCCTGGCACGACGCCCAGCTGCGGACGCAGACCGCGCCCTACATCCTGCGCCGCACCAAGGCCGCCGTCGCCCCTGAACTGCCGGAGAAGATCGAGCAGACGATCTGGTGCGAGCCCACCCCGGCGCAGGCCGCGCTCTACCGCCGCATGCAGGAGGACAGCGAACGTGAACTGCTGGACCTCGCCGCGCAGGGCTCGTCCGAGGGCAACCTGCGCTTCGCCGTTTTCACCCAGCTGCTGCGTCTGCGCCAAATCTGCTGCGACCCGCGGCTGGTGCCTTCCGCCCGCAACGCGGCCGCAGCCGACTCCGCCAAGCTCGACGCCTTCCGCGAACTGCTCGCCGAGAGCATCGACGAAGGCCACCGCATGCTCGTGTTCTCGCAGTTCACCGCGCTGCTCGGCCTGCTTCGCGAGGAGCTCGACGCCCAGGGAGTGCCCTGCTGCTACCTCGACGGCTCGCTCACGCCCAAGGCGCGGCAGGCCGCGGTGGACAAGTTTCAAAACGACGCCGCGATCCCCGTCTTCCTCATCTCGCTCAAAGCCGGCGGCACCGGCCTCAACCTCACGGGCGCCGACATCGTCGTGCATTTCGACCCGTGGTGGAATCCCGCGGCCGAGGCGCAGGCCACCGACCGCGCGCACCGCATCGGGCAGACCAAGGTCGTCACGAGCTACAAGCTCATCTGCTCCGGCACCGTTGAGGAGAAAGTGCTCGCCCTCCAGGACACCAAGCGCGCGCTCCTCGCCGACGTCTTCGAGGCCAGCGACGAGGCCGCCGCGAGCCTCAGCCTCGCCGACCTGCGCGAGTTGCTGAAATAGCGAGTCATAGCCAAGGGGTGCGGCAGGTCCCGGCTTGCCCGGCTTCAATCCGCCCCAAGAATGCCCTCGCTTCGTCGGGCCAGCGAAGCGCCACCCCATCCCCCTATGAAACGGATCCTCCGTGCCTGCCTCGCCTGTGCCCTGACGGCCCATTCGCTCCTCGCCGCCGACAAGTTCGACCTTGAGCGCGTCACCCCGGTCCCCGCCGACCAACCGATCCCGACGCAGGACTTTTTCCGGCCCCGCGCCCTGTCGCAGCCCAGTCTCAACCGGGCGGGCACCCACATTGCCGCACTCGTCGCCGCCGACGAGGACAAGCACATGTTGATGGTTTACGACATCGCCACGGCCAAGCCCGACACGCTTGCCTTCCGGGGGGCCCGCGACATCTACGGCATTTCCTGGCTCAGCAACACGCGGGTCCTTTTCCACCTCGCCTCCCGCAAGATGTACGGCCTCGGCATCATGGCCGCCGACATCAGCAACCTGCGCGACGCCTACGCGCTCCAGCAGTATAACGGCTCCAGCCTGGTTTCGATCCCGCTCGAAAAGCCGACCCACCCGCTGATCTGGAACCGGAACGACATCGAGAACCGCCGGGACACCGGCGTCTCCGCCATCGATTCCCGCAATCGCAGCGCCTCCATCGTGGATCTCACGGTCACGATGAACGACTTCGAATACATGGCGAAGCGCGACAAGGTGCGCGACAGCAACCAGAAGGCCGTGGACCACAGCTACCCTTTGCCGCCTGAGGCCGGTGTGACCTACCGCTACATGGCCGACAAAAAGGGCAACCTCGCCTACGCCTTCACCTCGCACAACGGCAACCTCTCCATGTTCCGCCTCGAAGGGGAGAAGTGGATCCGTTGCCCGGTCGATCTCGAGGAAATCGACATCCTCGACAACGCCAACGAGCCAGGGCAGCTGCTCGTCATCGGGCCGGCCAAGGACGGCAAACCCAACCCGCTGCAGCTGCTCGACGCCGCCACCGGCCAGCTCGGTGACATCGTGCTGCAGGACCCCGCCTACGATTTCAACGGCTGGACCTACAACAACCCGGCCACCGGTGACGTGCTCGGCGCCGTCTTTCAGAAGGGCGGCCCGCGCGTCTATTGGTTCAACGAGGACTACAAGGCGCTCCAGAAGATTCTCGACGGCATGTTCCCCAAGCAGGTCGTGCGCATCATCGGCAGCGACGACCAGCACGCGATCTTCCTCGTCGCCACTTTCTCGGACCGCCAGCCGGTCGCCTACCATTGGGTCAACCTCGCCACCCGCCAGGCCGGCCTGTTCAAGAACTCCGCCCCGTGGATCGACCCGGCCCGCATGCAGCCGATGCAGATCGTGCAGTTCAAGACGCGCGACGGCCACAAGCTCGAAGGCTACCTCACCCTGCCCGCCGGCGCCTCCAAGGAAAACCCCGCCCCCCTCGTCGTGCTCTGTCACGGCGGTCCCTGGGCCCGCGACAACTGGGGCTTCAACGGCGAGGTGCAGTTCCTCGCCTATCACGGCTATGCCGTCCTCCAGCCCAATTACCGCGGCTCCACCGGCTCGGTCGGCCGGTTCCCGGCGGAGGACGAATATGACTTCGTGAAGATGCACCACGACGTGACCGATGCCGTGAAAACCATCCTCCGCACCGGCCTCGTCGACCAGAACCGCGTGGGCATCATGGGCGCCTCCTTCGGCGGCTACCTCGCCGTGTCGGGCGCCGCGCACGAGAGCGACCTCTACCGCTGCGCCGTCACCAACGCCGGTGTCTTCGACTGGGCCCTGCAGGTGCAGTCGGAAAAATACGACCAATACGACCGCCCCTTTTACGGTCGCATGATCAAGAAGCTCGGCGACCCGAAGAAGGAGGAGGCGAAATATGAGGCCATGTCCCCCTTGCGCCACGTCGCCAAGATCAGGGCCCCGGTCTTCGTCGCGGGTGGCAAGGACGACCAGACCGTCGAGATCGGCCAGTCCCGCAAGCTGGTCGCCGAGCTCGACCGCCACAACATTCCCCATGAAAAGTTCTTCGTCGGCGGCGAAGGCCACGGCATGGCCCACCTCAAGAACGAGGTCGAACTCTACGACCAGATCCTCGTCTTCCTCGACCGGCACCTGATGCCGAAGCGGTGAGGGGGAGCCGGCGCTCCGCGCGGGCAGGTTTCGCTTTTCCTGGTCAACCCGCGCGGTGCGCGGGTTCCACCCGGGTGTCCGATGGCCGCGCGGCGCTCAGCGGTCGTAAACCTTGTCCGCGTTCACCCAGGGCGTGACTTTGTCCAGCGCGGGATAAATCGCCCGGCGCAGCGCGAGAAAGTTGATCGAGCCGCTCTCGCGGTAGAGCACCTCGCCCTTCGGGCCGATGAGCAGCGTGTAGGGCAGCTCGCCGTTCCACTCCTTGTCGAAGGCCTCGATGAAGGCGTATTTGTCCTTCTCGCCGAAGATCAGGTTGCGGCCGGAGGATTTTTTCTCCTTCAGGAAATTCAGGACCTTGGCCTCTTCGTCGGGGAACTGCGCGGCGACCGTCACCATCTCGAAGCCTCGGTGGCGGAAGCGCAGGTTCTGCTCGATGAGCTCGTCAAACTCCGAGACGCACGGCCCGCACCACGTGGCCCAGAAATTCACCAGCCGGAGCTTGCCGGAGTCGGTGTTGGCGCGCAGGGCCTTGATGCCGGCCACGTCCACTTTCTCGAGCGTGACGGGTTCGCGGGCGACCTTGGCGCGCCAGCGCAGGTTGTCCTCGACCTTGTCCTTCCACTTCACCGAGCAACCGAAGACCCGTGTGGTCTTCACCTCGGGATCCTTGCCCGCCAGCAGCGCGTCGAGCGCGGCGCGGGTGTCATGCCCGGTGGCGAGGTCCTCGCGCTCGGAGTTGTCGATGCGGCCCTGGAAGCGCAGCCTGCGCTCCTGGTCGAAGATATAGACGTGCGGCGTGGCGATGGCGCCGAACTTCATCGTCAGTTCCTGCGTCTCGCCGTCGTCCAGGTAGGGAAAGTTCCACTGGTGGTCCTTGTGCCGGATGACCATCTCCTCAAACGAATCGCCCAGGTCGCCGTAGCCCTGCTCGTCGAGCCGGACGGCCGGCGCGTGATTGGGATTGATGGCGACGAGCGCCACGCCCTTCGGGCCGTATTGGGCCGCGAGGCGCTTCAGACGCTCCTCGTAGGCCTGGGCGGTCGGGCAGTGGTTGCAGGTAAAGACGACCGCCAGGATTTTCGCGGCGGCGAAATCAGCGGGCTTGTACATCTTGCCGTCCACCCCCGGCAGGGCGAAATCGGGCAATGGCGAACCGATGGCCATGACGGGCGGATTCGCCGCGACCGCGGTGAGGGCGGCGCCGGCCAGCAGGCCACAGGCAAGGAGCAGACGCAGGGGGCGTGGGGTAATCATCGGACCCACCAAAACCACGGGACCGAGGCGCGCAAGCGGCACGTTGCTCTATTGTCATGACAAGGTTGCGCGGCCGCGAAACTTCTCCACGTTTCAACCCAATGATCCGCCCCATCCTTGCGCTCCTCGCTTCCACCCTGTTGCTCACGGCCCGTGCCGCCGACCCCGCCGCGCCGGCCGATGCCCAGCTCAACCCCCAGGGCCGCGCCATCCTGGCTTGGTTCCAGCAGCTGCAAGCCTCGCCGCAATTGCGCCTCGTCTCCGGTCAATTCGCCGGCTGGAGCGGCACCGCCAGCATCGGTGAACTCGGCAAAATCCACCAGGCCTCGGGCCGGTGGCCCGTGATGATCGGTCTCGATTACTGCGGATGGAGAGAGGGCGACAAGCCCGACATGGCCCTCATCGACGTGCGCCAGCCCAATGAACTGGCCCGCGCCTACTGGCAGGCCGGCGGACTCGTCAACCTTTCCTGGCACGCCCCCAACCCCAGCGGCGCCAGTCTCAAGACCAACAATCTCAAGCTCGCCGACGTGCTCAAACCCGGCCCGTTGCACGACGCCTGGCTGAAGTCCCTCGATACGGTTGCCGCCGGATTGCAGGAACTGCAGACGGCCGGCGTCGTCGTGATCTGGCGTCCGCTGCACGAGATGAACGGCGGCTGGTTCTGGTGGGGCGCCCAGGAGCCTGCGGACTTCATCGCGCTCTGGCGCCACATGTTCGACTACTTCACGCACAAGAAGGGCCTCCACAATCTCATCTGGGCCTGGGGCCCGAACCACGGCCAGAAACACGCCGACCTCTACTACCCCGGCGACGCTTACGCCGACCTCATCGGCCTCGACGCCTACACCGAGCACATCAATCCCGACAAGATCGTCGGCTTCGACCGTCTGGCCAAAATCAAGAAACCTGTCGGTCTGACCGAGTTCGGCCCCCACGGTGCCTCCAATCCTCCTGGCAACTTCGACTTTCGCCGCCTGCTTGACGGCGTCGAAAAGAATTTCCCGCAGCTCCGGCACTTCCTCTGCTGGAACGAAAAATGGAATCCCGCCGAGAACCACTTCGCGAAGGAATTCTACAACGACCCGCGCGTCATCACCCGCGACCAGGTCCCCGCCGGGCTCTCCGGCCGCTGAACCCGGCCTCCCCTCCCCCTGGCAAGCACGCCCGCCCACCGATGTTCGTATTACGAACATTCGGGAGCCCTCTCCCTAGGCGCACTCAGACCAATGTTCGTAATACGAACATTGGTTCCGCCGGATGCGCCGCTTGCGCAACGGCGCATTCCTGCCATCGTGACTACGCATGAAACGCCTCTTCACCCTGCTTGCCGTTGCCGGTTTGTTTTCCTCCGCGCTGATCGGCGCCACCAAGTCCGCCGAGCCGCTGCGCATCGCGCAGGGCGAGACCGTCCAGCTCTCCGACTACCTCGTGCCGGGCAAGACGGTGATCTTCGACTTCACCAGCAAATACTGCCCGCCCTGCCGCGCCTACGACGAGCCGTTGCACAAACTGCACACCACGCGTGACGACCTCGTGGTCGTGAAGGTGGACATCAACCGCCCGGGCGTCACGCGCATCGACTGGGACTCGCCGGTCGCCCAGCAGTTCGAACTCCGGTCCATCCCGCAGTTCAAGGTCTATGGCCCCGACGGCAAACTGCTCGCCGAGGACCGCATCAGCCAGCAGGTCCGCGATGCCGCGGCCCGCAAGCTCGTGGACCGCTGGATCGCTAAGCTGAAGTGAATCCCATGCCGCCCCGCCTCCTCCGCATTTTCCTGCTGGCGGGCGTGCTCGCCGCCCCCGCCTTCGCGGCCGATCCCGCCGACTACGTCCAGTCCGTCGAGCAATGGCGCGCCGGCCGCCTTGAGCGCCTCACCCGCGCCGACGGCTGGCTCGCGCTCATCGGCCGTCACCCCCTGGAGGTCGGCGTGTGGTCCGTCGGCTCCGCCCCGGGCAACGCGATCCGGCTCGCGGCCGGGCCCGACCAGCTCGGTACCGTCACCCGCACCGGCGACAACACCCTCACCTTCGCCCTGGCCGACGGCGTGGAGGCCGCCATCGACGGCACGACCGAGCGCACCGCCCCGCTCGCTACCAGCAGCGCCGGGAAACCCACCTACGTGCGCGCCGGCACGGTCAATTTCTACATCCTCGAGCAGGGCGGTCGCTACTTCCTGCGCGTGCGCGACAGCGAATCCGCCCGCCGCAAGAACTTCGCCGGTCTCGACAACTATCCCGTGGACCCGAAGTGGCGCATCGAGGCGAACTGGGTGCCCTTTGCCACCCCGCGCCAGCTGCCCATCACCAACGTGGTCGGCCTCACCCAGGATGCCGCCTGCCCGGGTAAGGCCGTGTTCACCCTCGACGGACGGACCTACGAACTGCTGCCCCTGCAGGACTCGCCCGACGACGACCTGTTCTTCATCCTCACCGACGCCACAGCCGGCGAGGAGACCTACGAGGCCAGCCGCTTCCTCTACAGCGCGCCGCCCAAGGACGGGAAGGTCGTCCTCGACTTCAACCGGCTCTACAACCCGCCCTGCGCGTTCACCCCCTTCACCACCTGCCCCCTGCCGCCGAAGGAGAACGTCCTGCCCTTCCGGCTCACCGCCGGAGAGAAGAAATACCGGGACAAACCTTGAGCCCATGAGCCGGACGCTTCTCGCCCTCGCCCTCCTGCTGTCCATCCCCGGCGCGCGCGCGGCGGAAAAGGGGCCCGAACCCCTGGTCGTGGCCCGCGGAGAGCGCGTTGAACTCGCCGACTACCTTGTGGCCGGGAAGATCACGGTCTTCGATTTCACCAGCCGCTATTGTGGGCCGTGCCGGATGTATGACGAACCGCTCAAGGGCCTGCACCAGAAACGGGCCGACCTCGCCGTGGTCAAGGTCGACATCAACCGGCCCGACGTGAAGCGCATCGACTGGGACTCCCCGGTCGCGCGGCAGTATCACATGGATTCCCTCCCGCGCTTCAAGATCTTCGGCCCCGACGGCAAGCTGCTGGCCGAGGATGTCGGCGACCACAAGCCGGCCCGCGCCCTGGTCAACGAGTGGTGCGAGGCGCTTGGCTACTGAGGGCGCGAACCGGCCCGCGCCCCCACCGTCCGCCCGTGGCGCTTCTGCCGCCGGCGGAAGCCAATCCGTGCACAGGGTTGGTGAGCCCTTGCGCCGGCCCGCGGCTTGACCGGCCGGCCCCGCGGGCGGATACTTCCCTCACGCCCCGGGCGTCAGCCCGGCAACCCCCAACCCTCGACCCCGTTCCTCCAATGAACTGGAAGATTGAGATCACGGAACCGCACAGCGGCGAACTCGGCGAAGCCATCAAACACGAAGACCACGGCTTCGCCATGGAAGAATACAGCTACGAACCCGGCCACAAACTGGAGGTGTTCGTCCACGACACCTCGGACCCGCAGTGGCACATTTTCACGGACCTCGACTCGGGGCACCGTTTCAAGATCCCCCCGCAACGCTACCGGCACATCGCCTGAGCGGCGAAACCAGTAGCCGCGCTGAAGCGCAGCGACAGCGTGGTCCGCGCAATACCGCGCTTGCTCACACCTTCGGCACCGCGCCGTGATGCGTGAGGTGCGCGGCGTAGGCCGCGGAGTCCGCCAGCATCGCGTCAATGGTCGCGGCCAGCGGCTCGATCCGCACGAGGCCGGAGAACACCGCCTTGTCACCGATGGGGTCGGTCAACACGAAAGCCGGCCGCTGGTTGATCTGGTGGGCATGAAAATCCGCCGTGCTGGTGGCGACGCGGTCCTTCACCACGTTGGACTCGGCGGCCTTGAGCAGCTTCTTGGGGTCGATCTTGGCCTGCCCTGAGCCTGTCGAATGGGCCGCCTTGGCCGCGACCTTTACCGCCGTGGCCAGATCACCAATCTTCTGGCCCTCGCGCAGCGCGGCGTGCGCCAGCGCGAGGCGGATCTCGTCGCCGTTGAAACCGAAGTCCCGCGCGGCCTCGGCCACCAGGTTGGGCGCCTCGTAGCGGCCCTTGCGCTCCGCCTCGAACCAGCCGGAGTTCAGCATGTAGGGCGAGTGCATCACCGTGCCTCCGCTGCGCCGGTAGAACCAGTCGCACTGCGCCTGCGACCCCGGGAAGTCGCCGGGATTCATGAGGGCGATGCGCCATTCAAACTCCACACGCCCGGCATAGCTTCTCTTCAGCTCCGTCCAGACCGGCTCGGCCCAGTGGCACCAGGACGACAACACCTCGAGGTAGTAGGTGACTTTCATGATGCGATGCTCTCGCGGGGTGGCCCGCCCGTCAACCGTCCGGCGTGACCGCGCGTGTCACACGGGAGTGCAACGGAGCCCGGCACACCTTGCGTGGCTCAGTCTTTTTTGAACAGTCCCTTGATGGCGTCGCCGGCGTTCTTCGCGGCCTCCTTGACCTGCTCGACCGTCATGGAGCCCGAGGCCGAGCCGACCTGCCCGAGCGCGTTGGCCGTGCCGCTCACGATGCTGCCCAGCACGCTGGACATGATTTCCCCGGCCAGTTCGTCGGCCGTGATGCCGCCTCGGTCCACGCCGATATTGTCCAGGCTCACCGGTGGCAGCGGCACGGGCAGCGCGGTCGCCCCGAGCCCGAGCGTGGCCTTGGCGTTGGTCAGGCGGAATTGCTTCACGACAAACTTCACCGGCTTGGCGTCGTTGGTCGCGGCCTGGTTCTCGCCGCTGCCCGAGAACTTCTCAATGTTCTTCAGCAGGTCCTTGATGTTGCTGGAGACGATCTTCGTCTCGTAGTTGAAGACCGGTTCGTCGATGACGATTTCGTTGATCACGACATGTTCGCCGAAAATGGAGAAGGGCTCGACGTCCACATGCACCTTGCCCAGCGAAAAGGCATTGCCCTCGCTCCAGCCCTTGGGGTTGCCGACCGTCAGGCCGGAGAGCGTGCCCGAACCGGTCAGCGGGGACAGGTGCGCGCCGGCCAGCTCGACCTTCGTCTGCGTGAGCTTCGGACCGAGGGTGTTCACCCCGGTTTTCACGATCGAGCCGAGGAAATAGGCCACGCCGATGTAGACGGCGATGAGGACGATCAGGCTGCCGAGCCCGAGAACGAGGAGCGCTTTTTTCATGAGGGAGGAGATGACTCGCTCCACCCCTACCCGGTTCCATGCGCCCGGCAAGCCGCTACGCCGCAGCGGGTCGCATGGCGGCCAGCTTTCGCCGGATGTGCCCGGTTTCGGCTGCGACCCGCTTGAGAATCGCCCCCCAGTCAAAGCCGGGTTGCTGGGTCACGATGAGCTGCGCGGATTCCAACTCGCTGAGTTCCTCGGCCAGGCGCCGGGCCCCGAGGTTGGCCGCCGCGCCCTTGAGCGCGTTGAGCCGGATGCCGGTGGTTGGTTCCCGAAATTTTTCCGCGGCGGCCGTCAGCTCGGCCGAGAGCTTTTCCACCTCGGCCTGCACGCCCTCCAGCAGCTGTTCGATCTGGCCGGGGTCGAGGCCGAGCCGCTCCGCCACCTTGGCCACGGGTTCGATCCGGCAACCGTCGCCGCGTTGCGCCACGGCCCGGTGCACCTGGCGGATGATATGGTCGCGCTTGTAGGGCTTGGTGATGTAGTGGCTGACCGCCAGCTGCGTGGCCTGCTCCACGGAACCGCGGTCATTCAAGGCGGTGCAGAAAATGATGGGTTGATCCTCAAAACGCGGATCATCCCGCATGCGGGCCGCGAGTTGGAGCCCGTTGAGCTCGGGCATCATGATGTCGAGGATGCACAGGTCGAACGCCGGGCCGGTCTCGAGGAGCTTCCACGCCTCCGCCCCGTTGGCCGAGGTCACAACCTCGCAGCCGGGCTCCTTCTCCAACATCATGCGGAGAATCAGTTGGGAATAGGGGTCGTCTTCGGCAATGAGGATGCGCATGGGAATCAGCGGTTACCCGACATCGTCACAATCCGCGTCGGGTTGAAGCCCTCTACGCCGCCACCGGCTCGAGATCCGCCTGCATCCGGTAGCCGCCGGGCACGGTGATGATCCAGCGGGGAGCGTCGGCCGAATCACCCAGCTTGTGCCGGAGTCGGTAGATGTGCGTCTCCACGGTGCGGGTTGGCAGTTCGCCATCGTAACCCCACAGCTCGTGCAGAATGAAGCTGCGCGGCAATGTCCGGTCGCCGTGCCGGGCAAAAAGCGCCAGCAGCGCCAGTTCCGTGCGCGTCAGGTGCAGGTCGCCCGCGCTGTTCCGCGCGGAGCTCCGGGCCAGGTCCACCACCGTGTCCCCAAAATGCAGGACCGGCAACCGCGCCGGGGCCGCGGCCCCGTGGCGCCGCAACGAGGCATTGACCCGGGCCAGCAACTCCCGGTCGTCACAAGGCTTGCAGATGTAATCGTCCGCCCCCTCCGTCAGCCCGCGCACCCGGCAGTCCACGCTGGTTTCGGAGGAGAAAATGATGACCGGGCCTTCGAATCCGAGTTGGCGGAGTCGCGCCAGGGTGCCCCAGCCGTCCAAGCCGGGCATGTTGACATCGAGAATCACCAGGTCGGCCGGATGCTGGCTCCAGCTCCGCAATCCTTCCAAACCGTCACCCGCCTCCATCACCTGATAACCGGCGTGGCGCAGCACCTCGGAGCACACCGCACGGTGCAGATCGCAATCATCGACGAGGAGTATCTTGGGGTGAAGCGAGACTGGGAAATGGACAGACATGTTGGCGGCCCGCCCTTAATTCGACACCTCCCCCCCCCGGTTGAGCGCTTTGTGACCATTTTGTGACTTCCCGGAGGCATCCGGCCAACCGATTGGGGGAAACACACGGAAACTCTCCATGACATTAGGCACAAAAATCATCATTGCCGTCCTGGTGGCCCTCGCGCTGAGCGTAGGCGCCGCCTTGTTCGTCCAGAGCCGGGTTATCCACCAACAGGGCGTGAGCATGACAATCAATGAGATGCGCTCCATGGTGGTCGAAGCCGAGAATGTCCGCGAAAGCATCTCCGCGCTCGGCCAGCGCGGGGCCTTTGATCGCAAGAAGCTGTTTGAGGAATACAAGGCCTCCGGCGATCTCCGCGGCTCCACCCTCTACCGCACCATCCCGGTCGTCGCCGCTTGGGAAGCCATCCGCCAGGCCGCCAGCGGCTCCGGCTACACCTTCCGCGTGCCCAAGCACCAGGCCCGCAACCCCGACAACACGCCGACCGCCGCCGAGGCCGAGATCCTCCGCCAGCTCGAATCCGGCACCCAGGCCGAATACATCCACGAAGACCGCGCGGCCAACCAGCTGGTTTTCGCCCGGCCCATCAAGCTCAGCCAGGACTGCCTCGCCTGCCACGGCGATCCCGCCAACAGCCCGACCAAGGACGGCAAGGACATCCTCGGCTTCACCATGGAAAACTGGAAGACCGGCGAGGTGCACGGCGCCTTCGTGCTCACCACCTCCCTCGACCGCGTGGACGCCATCGCCCGCGCCAGCATGCTGCGCACCGTCGGCTGGGTCCTCCCGCTCGCGGTCGTTGTCGGCCTGACCTTCACCCTCTTCAACCGCCGCGTGATCGTGAAACCCCTGCGCGATTCCATCAGCCACATCGAGCGCGCCAGCACCGAGACCAGCGCCGCCTCGCGCCAGATCAACGCCGCCAGCCACCAGCTCGCCAGCGGCGCCAGCGAACAGGCCGCCTCCCTCGAGGAAACCTCCGCCTCGCTCGAGGAACTCGCGTCCATGACCAAGCGCAACGCCGACCACGCCCGGGAGGCCCGCACCACCGCCGGCCAGGCCCGGGTCACCGCGGACACCGGCAGCACCCGCATGCACCAGATGGAAACCGCCATGCACTCCATCGAGGCGGCCAACCAGGAAATCACCAAGATTCTCAAGACCATCGACGAGATCGCCTTCCAGACCAACATCCTCGCGCTCAACGCCGCGGTCGAGGCCGCCCGCGCCGGCGAGCATGGCGCCGGCTTCGCCGTCGTCGCCGAGGAAGTCCGCGCCCTCGCGCAGCGCTCGGCCTCGGCCGCCAAGGAGACCGCCACCAAGATCGAGGATTGCGTGCAGAAGAGCCAGCACGGCGTGCAGATCAGCACCGAGGCCGCCCACAGCTTCGAGGAAATCCTCGGCCACGTCCGCACCCTCGAACGCCTCGTCGGCGAGATCGCGACCGCCTCGGAGGAACAGAGCCAGGGTGTCGCCCAGATCAACACCGCCGTCGCGCAGATGGACAAGGTCACCCAGCTCAACGCCAGCAGCGCCGAGGAAACCTCCGCCGCCGCCACCGAGCTCAATTCCCAGGCCGCCGCCCTCAACGACGCCATCGCCCGCCTGCACGGCATCATCGAGGTGGGCGCCGGGCACGCTTCCGGCCACGCCGCGGCCCCGATCGTCAGGCCCGCGCGCCCCACGGGCCCCGCGCCCTCGCGGGCGGCTGCGCGCCAGGCCAACGACACCGCGCACTTCGTCTGACGCCCGGCCCGCAGCCGGGCCGGTTCCACTTCCTCCTTGGCGAGGATTCACCGGCTGCGCCTTTCCGGCGGACACGTGCGTGTCCGCCGGCTTCTTCTAGTTTCGGTCGCTTCGATCGGACGCGAAACCGGTTTGCACCTATCCTACGGAAGGCCTGCTTCCGGCCGGCCGGCCACCCATCCGCGTCACTTGGCACTTGCCTCCCGCAAAGCGGGTTACTCAGTTTCGTGCCGGCGACCGCCCGACCCGGTTCCGCGGCGGGTATTACTTTCACTTTTCCCATCCGCGTTCCCGCATTCCGCCTTCTGCACTACGCAACCCTTCATGGCCTCCAACTACACTGAAGCCAGCATCAAGACCCTCAGCTCGCTCGAGCACATCCGCCTCCGCCCGGGCATGTATATCGGGCGCCTCGGCAACGGCGCGCACGCCGAGGACGGCATCTACGTCCTGCTCAAGGAGACCATCGACAACTCCATCGACGAATTCATGATGGGCGGCGGCCGCAAGATCGAGGTCGAGCTCACCGACCGCACCGTCAGGGTCCGCGACTACGGCCGCGGCATCCCGCTCGGCAAACTGGTGGACTGCGTCTCCATCATCAACACCGGCGCCAAATACGATTCCGAGACCTTCCAGAAGGCCGTCGGCCTCAACGGCGTCGGCCAGAAGGCCGTCAACGCCCTCTCCCTCACCTACCGCGCCCAGGCCATCCGCGACGGCGAGACCAAGGTCGTCGAGTTCGAGCAGGGCAAGCTGAAGTCCCAGTCGCGCGTCACCAAGACTGATGAGCGTACCGGCACGATCATCGAGTTCACGCCCGACGAGAAACTCTTCGGCAAGGACTTCAGGTTCCGCACCGAGTTCATCGAGGACATGCTCTGGAACTACGCCTTCCTCAACCGCGGCCTCACCCTCACGCTCAACGGCAAGCCCTTCAAGTCCGAGCACGGCCTCAAGGATCTCCTCACCAAGGAACTCTCCGGCGAACCCCTCTACCCCATCATCCACCTCGAGGGCGAGGACATCGAGATCGCCGTCACCCACGGCAAGCACTACGGCGAGGAATACTGGTCTTTCGTCAACGGCCAGCACACCACCATGGGCGGCACCCACCTCGCCGCCTTCCGCGAGGCCTTCGTCGAGACCCTGCGCAACCATTTCAAAAAGGACTTCGACGCCGCCGACGTCCGCCAGTCCATCGACGCCGCCATCGTCGTCCGTGTGCAGGAGCCGGTCTTCGAGTCCCAGACCAAGACCAAGCTCGGTTCCACCGAGGTCGGCCCCAAGGGCCCCACGATCAAGGAATTCGTCGGCAAGTTCGTCCAGCAGGCCCTCGACGTCTATCTCCACAAAAACCGCGAGACCGCCGAGATCATCAAGCAGAAGATCGAGGAGAACGAACACGAGCGCAAGGAGCTCGCCGGCATCCGCAACATCGCCCGCGAGCGCGCCAAGAAGGCCTCGCTCCACAACAAGAAGCTCCGCGACTGCCGCCTCCACCTCGGCGACCGCAACCCGCGCGCCGAGGAGTCCACCCTCTTCATCGTCGAGGGCGACTCCGCCGCCGGCTCCCTCACCGCCACGCGCGACGTCCAGACCCAGGCCGTCTTCGCCCTCAAGGGCAAGCCGCTCAACACCTACGGCCTCACCAAGAAGGTCATCTACGAGAACGAGGAATTCCACCTCCTCCAGTCCGCCCTCAACATCGAGGACGGCCTCGACGGCCTGCGCTACAACCGGATCGTCATCGCCACCGACGCCGACGTGGACGGCATGCACATCCGGCTGCTGCTGCTTTCGTTCTTCCTCCAGTTCTTCCCCGACGTCATCCGCAACAACCATCTCTTCATCCTGCAGACGCCGCTCTTCCGCGTCCGCAACAAGAAGATCACCCGCTATTGCTACGACGAACGTGAGAAGCAGGCCGCCATCGAAGAATGCGGCGCCAGCCACGAGATCACCCGCTTCAAGGGCCTCGGCGAAATCAGCGCGGGCGAGTTCAAGGACTTCATCGGCGAGAACATCCGCCTCGACCCGGTGAACCTCCACCACCTCTACAGCTCCGACGAACTCCTGAGCTTCTTCATGGGCAAGAACACCCCCGAGCGGCAGGACTTCATCATCGACAACCTCCGCGTGGAGAAGGACCTCGTGGAGGCGTGAGCGACTCCAAGTGACAAGTCACAAGGATCAAGTAACAAGAACCCTTTGACTCCCGCCCACCCGTCATTCTGAGCCTCGCGAAGAATCCAGCCCCCGCTTCCTTTCTTTCCTGCTACTTGTTACCTGAAACTTGAAACTTTTCCTCCCCTAGATGGCCAAGAAGAAACCCACCAAGAAGTCCGACCAGCCCGAGCTGCCGCTCGACGCCGCAGGGCCCGAAGCGGGCACGGATTCTTAAATTGGACGCATCGCTCTGCGCGGAGATGGCTAAGCAACCCTGGAACCGGAAGTTTCCGACACCCTTCGGGTTCAGCAAAAAAAGAGCCGGCCCGCAGGCCGGCTCGGAAAATACAAGTTACCCGGATGATTTATGCGCGGGCGAACCGGCGGCGCAGAAACGCCATGCCGCCAGCCGCGAGGCCCAGCAGCGCCACGGTGGAGCCGCTGTCCGGCACGCCAGGTGCCGGCGTGTCGTTCACTTGAGAAATCTCGGCCGAAATGCGCAGACCCATGAAGAACAGGTTGTCGTCGTTGCTGGGGTTCTTCGAGTAGATCGAGAATGACGTATCGCCCGCGCTCAGGAACGGCTTCAGGCTGTAGAGCTCGTCGTCATAGGAAGAGCTTCCGGTGCTAAAGGCGCTGCCAGGATTGGCATTGGAGTCACCGATGCCACCAGCAGTGATGAGACCGCCATCCGACAGGATTCCGTCATCATAGCCGCCCGCCGACGAAGTGAGCCGGGTGCCGTTGATGTCGACCTGGCTGCTCTGGGATCCACCGGTGCTGAAGCTGATGGCCAGCGACATGTCGGCGACAAAGTTGGGATCGGAAACGTTGCCGAGCGGGTTGGCGAAATTGACCGAGCTGGTCTCGCCGGCGGTGTTCAGGCCGCCATCGAGGAACACCACACTGCCAGTGGCCAGGCTGCTGTGCTCATAAACGATGGCCAGCACCTCGCCATCGATGAAGGAGTTCTTCGTGCCTTCATTGACCGCCCAGCTGAAGTTGCCGCCACCGGCCGCCAGACTGGTAACGATTGAGGTCACGTCGGCACGTGCGGTGAACCAGTTGCCGATGTCGGGCCGGTTCGGGATCGCGGAAGCGCCAACGAGCGCGTCAAACGTCACCGCATTGCCGGCGAGCGTGATGCCCGAGCTGTTGTAATCGGTCAGGGTCTTCGGAGAATTGGCATACCACGGATACGGCGTGCCCGCGCTATAGAGGTAGGCGGCCTTGATGCTGGCTCCGACAGGGATCTGGGCTTGGATCATGCCGGCGGGGGAATTGTTGCTGCCAACGGCGTCAATCGACATGCCAACCTTACCGTTCCAGATGCCAACGGGTTGAAGGTCGGCCTTCACGGTGGGAGCGATCGCTAGCGCCGTCGCGGCGATTGCGGTGAGGATCAATTTGTTTTTCATGAAGTTAAGTGTGTGGAGTAACGCGACATGAGACGCATTAGGTGTGCCACAACTCGGGCAAGTCTTGTGCAGCAATACATGAAGCTGGATATCAGAGCCTTAAATCCTTCACGTAGGCGAATACGTATAACGGGAAGCGCCGCCATAACGTCAATAATTCCGACACTTTCAGCCGACCGCGACATGCGGAAAACTTGCGCCGGCAGGAGACCCGCAAGTCCGCACCTCCGAACCGGCATCATGATTTCGTATTTGTTGTTCCGCAGCGTAACCCCACCGGCGAATTGTTTGATCGCAAACGAGGCAGCGATCTTCGATCTCTCGCGCATCCCCATGCATCCGTTTTTTCTGTCTCGGCCTTTTCGCACGCTTTTTGTCACGGCCCTCCTTGCCGGTTCGTTCGTTTCATCCGCCGCCATCTCGGTCCAGATTCCGGCCGCTGATCTGGAGCTGAAGTCACCGCGCTATGCCCCCGCCCTCCAGTCGCTTCGCCGCAGTGACTTTCATGAAGTGCACCGGCTCGCCGGGGCCTTGTTGGCCGAGAACGAAAAGGATTCCTCCGCCCACCTGTTGCGGGCCCTGGCGTATGTGGGCCAGGAAAAACACCTCCAGGCGATCGACCAGGCCGTTGCGGCCCGCGGGGCCGAGGGCCGGGACGCCGTCGCCATCCTCCGTGTGCTGGCTACCACCTACGCAAGGTCCAGCCGGCCTTACCTCGCCTACGCCTGCCTGCAACGAGCCCGGACCATCGGCACCACTCCCGCGATCGATCGCGACCTCGCGCTGATCTATCTGGGGCAGGGCCGCGTCGCCAAGGCACGAGCACTCTTGGAAGGGCTGCCGCCTGAGCATGCCGACCCGGAGGCCCTTAGTCGCTGTTGTCTCATGCTCGGTGATCTGCCCGCCGCGCAAGCCGCGGCCCGGCGGGCGCTGGAACTTGATCCCAAAAATCACCGCGCCCTCCTGCTCCGCGGCACCGCCGAACTGCTCGCCGGCGAAACCGCGGCCGCGGCCACTTTCCGCCAGCTCACGGAGAACAGCGACGGCGCTGCACTCGTCGGTCACTATGTCGGTCTCGCCGCCTTTGCCCGGCGGGACTACGGAACTGCGCTCACGGCGATGCAATCCCTCCTGCAGAAGCACCCCGGCCTGCGCGAAGCGCATCTCATCGCCGGCCTGAGCCTCCAGATGCAGTCCCGCCACGAGGAAGCACGGAGCAGCGCCGAAGCCGTCCTCGCCGGCAATCCGCAGGACGCGGTGGCGAGCCTCCTGCTGGCAGCCGCGGAAAAAGGTGCCGGGCGCAAGGACGAGGCCCTGCGTGCCCTGCACCGCAGCGATGCCGTGCTGATCGAGTTCGAGACTCCGTCCGCCGGCGGCGCCCGCGACTGGACCGCGGCCCAGGCCGGACAATTCGCCGCGGCCACCTTCCTGCTCACAGAAGGCCTCGCCCGCGATGCTCGCTCCTGGGCGACAGACGGCGACACCACCGCCGACCCTTTGCTGGCCCTCATCGCCGTCCGCGCCGATCTCGCGCTGGGGCGTCGTGAGGCGGTATCAGCCGCCTGCACCGCACTGGTCGAGCGGCACCCGCAGCTGGTCACGCCGTTAACCGAGCTGGCGCAACTGGCCGCGACTGAAGCCCGCGCCGGGCAGGTTCGCGCACACTTGCAGGCGGCGGTGGCCCGCTCCGGTGCTTCCGTCCGGCTCCAGCTCGTCGCCGGCGAGATCGCCTACCGTAGCGGCCTCTATGATCTGGCCGAGACTTGCTTCCGCCGTGTGATCGTTTTGGACCCAAGCTCCGCGGTTGGCCACAACCAGCTGGCCTGGACCCTCGCCGACAAACTCCGCCGGCCGGCCGAGGCGCTGCCCCTCGCCAAAACCGCCCTCAACCTCTCACCTCGCAATCCGAACAGCATCGACACGCTCGCCTGGACCAACCACCTGCTCGGCGATGACCTGGAAGCGCTACGGCTCTATCAGCCTCTGCTCAAGGCCCTCCCGATCAACCCATCAACCTTGCACCGCATGGCCTTGGTCCATGAAAAGGTCGGCCGCAAGGGTATCGCGGCGGAACTCTACGAAAAGGCCCTGTCGATTTCAGATGATTTTCCAGAGGCGGCCGCGTCCGAGCAGTCGTTGCACGCTATTTGGGCCACTTTCTGAGCTGTTGAACCGGGCTTAGCTCCGCGCAAAACGAAACGTTGACCGGAGCCCGCGGATTTCCCTCCCTCAATCGGGCGGATTCACGCACCTCATCCTTCGTCACACTGAGCAACGCGAAGTTTCCGAGCGCACCGAAAGAGTCCTCCCGCCTTAATTCCTCCCTCTCCTCATCCTTGTTACCTGAAACTTGAAACTTTTCCTCCCCTAGATGGCCAAGAAGAAACCTTCCAAGAAGTCCGACCAGCCCGAGCTGCCGCTTGACGCGGCAGTGCCCGAAGCGGGCACGAAACCTGAAACCGGAAACCTGAAACCTGAAGGTTCCGACGCCTCAGGCAAGGGTGAACCCTCTGCTGCCTCGGCTCTTCAGGTTTCAGGTCTCAGCTCTCAGGTTTCCGAGGATGCCGCTTCGGCTCCTCCGGCCGCGAAGCGGCCGAAGGGCCAGAAGGTCCAGGACGAACAGGCCCCGCTCGCGCTGGCCTACCGCAACTGGTTCCTCGACTACGCCTCCTACGTCATCCTCGACCGCGCCGTCCCGCACATTGACGACGGCCTGAAGCCCGTGCAGCGCCGCGTGCTCCACACGCTCTGGGACATGGATGACGGCCGCTTCCACAAGGTCGCCAACGTCGTCGGCGCCACGATGAAGCTCCACCCGCACGGCGACGCCTCCATCGGCGCCGCCCTCGTGAGCATCGCCCAGCGCGGCTGGCTCATCGAGCCGCAGGGCAACTTCGGCAACACCCTCACCGGCGACGACGCGGCCGCGCCGCGTTACATCGAGGCGCGCCTCACGCCCTTCGCCCGCGAGGTCCTCTTCAACCCGAAGACCACCACCTGGCAGGCCAGCTACGACGGCCGCACCAAGGAGCCCGTCACGCTCCCGGCCAAGTTCCCCATCGTCCTCCTCGAGGGCGCCGACGGCATCGCGGTCGGCCTCTCCACCAAGATCCTCCCGCACAACTTCAACGACCTCTGCCGCGCGGCGATCAACCACCTCCAGGGAAAAACCTTCCGCATTCTCCCCGATTTCCCCACCGGCGGCACCGCCGACTTCACGGAATACAACGACGGCGAGCGCGGCGGCAAGGTGAAGGTCCGCGCCAAGATCGAGGAGCGCTCCAAGTATCTCCTCGCCGTCACGGAGCTCCCCTTCGGCGTCACCACCGAGTCTCTCATCGAGTCCATCCTCGCCGCCAACGCCAAGGGCAAGATCAAGATCAAGCACGTGGACGACAACACGGCCGACAAGGTCGAGATCCTCATCCACCTCCCGCAGGGTGCCGAGGCCGACAAGGTCATCCAGCAGCTCTACGTGTTCACCAGCTGCCAGGTGCAGCTCAACCCCGCCGCCTGCGTCATCGTCCGCGATCCCACCACCGGCCAGGACAAGCCCGTCTTCACCGGTGTGCGCGACATCCTCAAGGCCAGCGCCGACGCCACCAAGGAGCTCCTCAAGCGCGAGCTCGAAATCAAGCTCGGCGAACTCGAGCAGCAGTGGCACTGGGATTCCCTCGAGCGCATCTTCATCGAGGAGCGCATCTACCGCCTCATCGAGAAATCCAAGACCTGGGAGTCCGTCCTCGAGGAAATCCGCGGCGGCCTGAAGCCGTTCCTCAAACAGCTCAAGCGCGAGGTCACCGACGACGACATCGTCCGCCTCACCGAGATCCGCATCAAGCGCATCTCCGCCTACAACCGCTTCCAGGCCGACGAGGCCATGAAGAAGATCGAGGAGGGCATCAAGGAGACGAAGGGCAACCTGAAGAAGCTCACGGAATACGCCGTCGCCTGGTTCGAGATGCTCCAGGAGAAATACGGCAAGGGCATCAAACGGAAGACCAGTTACGACGAGATCGAGCAGATCGACGCCTCGGCCGTGGTCTCCGCCAACCAGCGCCTCTACGTCAACCGCGAGGACGGCTTCATCGGCCTCAACTGGCGCCAGCACGAATTCGTCACCGAGTGCACGATCCTCGACAGCGTCCTCACGATCATGGGCGACGCCTCCCTCAAGGTCACGAAGGTCGCCGACAAGACCTTCATGGGCCGCGATATTCGCCACGTCGCCATCTGGCCCAAGGACGGCGACACGCGTTTCTACACGATGGTCTATCGCGACGGCCCCGAGGGGAAATGCTACGCCAAGAAATTCCAGATCGGCGGCCTGAGCCGCGACAAACTCTACCCCCTCGCCAAGACCGAAGGCTCGAAGCTCATCTGGCTCGACGTCGCCGAGAAGGAAAAAGACATGCCCAAGTCCATCCACGTGAGCCTCGACGGCCGCTCCGGCGCGAGAGTGCGCGAGTTGGACTTCGACCTCACGCCTGTCCCCGTCAGCACCCGCACCTCCAAAGGCCTCCTCGTGACCAAGTGGGCCATCAAAGAGGTTAAAGTTAACGATCTGGCGCTCAAGTAACTCGAAAGAAAATCATGAATAATCCGGCGCCAAGTGAGGGGAAAGGAGACGGTAGTTTTGAAGGCGTTGAATTTAGCGGGCAAGAGACAGTTCGACCAACACCTGACATTCTTGATGCCCTCGAACGTGATTATCCGCTTGAGGCGAGCATAGCAGATCTCGTTGACAACTCGATCGACGCACGGGCTCGCAATGTTCTAATTCGCTTCATTCGGACCAAACGTAAACTAACCAGTCTTTGCATCGCCGACGATGGCGACGGCATGACCGCGACGGGCATTCGGCTGGCTATGCAGTTTGCAGCCCGGCGCGCCTACAAGAGCCGGGACTTGGGGATGTTTGGCGTTGGCCTTAAGACGGCCTCCCTCAGCCAGGCCGACAGCCTGATCGTCGCTTCGCGGGCTCGCGCCGGCGAAGCGGTGGGCAGGCGGTGGACGAAGGCCGGCATAAAAAAACATGACTGGCAGCTCGATATTCTTACGAAACGCAGTGCAGAGACCATCCTCGGACACAACTGGGGCACACTAGGTGCAATCAGAAAGGGAACCGTCGTCAGATGGGACGATGTCTACGATTTTGATCGGCTTCACACGGGGTTGGATGAATACTTGGAGTCGGCGAAAACGCGCATCAAGAACCACCTCGGCCTCAAGCTTCACCGTTTTCTCTCGCGGAAACAGGTTCGCATCCAGATTGAGGTCGAGGAGTCAGACACGGGCGAGGTAGGCCCTCCGAGTCAAGTCCTACCTATGAACCCCTTTCCGCCGAAGGATCTGAGTGGCGCCCGCGGATTTCCAAAAGACTTCGTGGTTCGATTTCCAAATGTAGGGAACGTTACAATGCGAGGGCATATCTGGCGTAAGAAATCCAAGGACGAGGGCTACAAACTGGGCGGGGGGCGCGTGGCGGACCATCAAGGGTTTTATTTCTTCCGCCACGACCGGCTCATTCAAGACGGAGGCTGGTGCGGTCTGATCGGCACGAACGAACCGCATATGAGCCTTGCCCGGATCGAAGTCGACATTCCGGACACGCTGCGCGGGTATCTCAAAGTGAGAAGCAACAAGGCAGGGGTGGACGTTCCGGCAACGTTTGCGAGTGCCATCGAAAATGCGCGCGCCCGCGATGGCTCGTCTATCGAGGATTATCTCAAAACAGCGGACGAAGTCTATCGGCGCCGCGGAGAACAGAAGCCCCGTCCGCTCGTCGCGCCCGGCAGCGGCATACCCGCTGAAGTGCAGAAGGTTCTCGAAAATCAAGACGTGCGGTTTGTTCGCGGACGAAAATGCTCGATCGGCTGGTCCAAGAAAAAGGGCTTGGGATTCATCCATATCGACCAAGAGAACCGGAAAATAATCCTCAACGACCGCTACCGGAAAATGCTGCTGCGCGGCGCTCACGGGGGAGGCACAGACCTTCCGTTGCTGCGGACGTTGCTCTACTTCGTTTTCGAATCCCTGCTCGCCGGGCAGCGCATTGGTCCTGTGGAACGAATGCGGCTCGAGGCAATCCAGGCATCCGCGAATGCCGCCTTGAAACTGGAGGCGCAATGGGCAGGCGTGTAGGCAAGCCATCCCGCAGTCTCGTCGGTGCGCATCGCCTGCGATGGGAAGTTTTCGAGAAGCGCATCAATCGCGAACAACCCTCGGTCGAGTCCTCAGCCGGGCCGCCGGAAGTGCACTTCTTTACCGAACCTGGCGGCCGCCGTATCGGCGCCCGCTTTTTTGCCCGCAGCACGGGGACAGTTACAAACCGGCTTACGGAAGTCACCGTGCGGGAAATCGGCGTCGCGGAGAAAACCGCACTGGAAGTCTCCACCGGGAACCCGGCGCTCTACCGCGATTTCTACAGTCTCTGCTGCGCAATCGCGGACCGTGTGCAAATCAACAAACAACTGCTCGACGACGCGGTGACCCAGACCCTGAAATCATGGGCCGCGCTGATACGCAGCAGATCTCTTATGCCGGAGACGGCTCAGACCGGGCTGCTCGGGGAGCTCCTGTTCCTGGAGCGGGCCGCCGGTGTCCTTGGCTGGCAGGCTGCGGCTGACTCCTGGTTCGGACCGGATTCGGAGGAGCACGATTTCGTGCTTCCGGAAGCGGATGTGGAGGTTAAGTCGACCACGCAGGAACAGCGGATTCACCACATCGGATCCCTCGGCCAGCTTTCCCCCAAGGGTTCACGCGAGCTGTATCTCGTATCTGTCCAGCTCACTAGGGCGGGGCCCAGCGGCAGCGCAGTTTCGCTGCCGGATATGGTAGCCTCCGTGCTCGCATCGGCGGGGGCCGCCGCACCCGCCGCGGCAGAGCTGATCCGAGACCGGATCCGGCAGCAGGGATGGGAGGACGAAGATGCTCCGCACTACCGGTCGTATTACCATCTCCGGGCTCCGATGATGGCTATTCCCGTAAGCGGTGATTTTCCCGCGATCGTTCCCGGGACCTTGGACAGTCTCGGCCAATTGGCGGTTGCACGGATAAAGCACGTCGAATATTCGATCAACGTGGATGGTCTCGGAGTCGCTCACGGCACAAAGCAATTCAACCGGACGCTTTTCGGCTCCGTGAAAAAACGATGAGCGACAAGCTGGAATCTATCATTTCCCAGGCTCTCGCCGGAATGAACGGCGGACCGAGCCCGCTGATGAGGGCCATCGACTTCTATGCAGAGCAGGCGGACGCCGGCGGCGCCGGGCGCGAGCTGCCGAAACGCATCGGCGCGGGCCCGAACGATGAGGTCCGCAAGTTGCTCAACGAGCATCTGAGCATCTGGGACTATGAGGGAAACGCCGCGTGGACCGGATCTACCGCGCCGAACACGATTGCCCGGCGCAACCGCGTCTACGATCTCCTGCGCGTAGACGGCCCGCTGCGAGCGGCGCTGGAGAAGCACCTGCCCCCATACCAAGGCGCAAAGGCCACGGTGATCGAAGACCCGAAGGCCTTGCAGGATTGGTATACCTTGGACTTCCGACGGAAGCACAATTTCTACTGGAAACGGCTCCGGAAATTCCTGCGCAAGCAGGGCAAAATCGACAATGACGGGATCAATTCTGTCGACGCATCCGCCGATCGGGTCATCGAACGCCTCGCCGACCCAGCTTCCGCCGACATCTACCAGGCGCGGGGCCTCGTGGTCGGGCACGTGCAAAGCGGAAAGACGACGAACTTCACCGCGGTCATCGCCAAGGCGATCGATGCGGGATACCGCCTCATCATCGTCCTGTCCGGCACGACCAATCTACTACGCAACCAGACCCAGCGGCGCTTGGACATGCAGCTAGTGGGCCGGGAGAATATCCTACGCGGCGCATCCGAACCGGATGTCGGGCACGACTACGTCGAGGACGAAGGCTGGCCGGACAAGTTCATCACCTACGGGAAGCTGCCGAGCCTGCTCGGGCATGTCGACATTCACCGGCTTACCAGCCATGAGGATTTCAGGCAGAGGGATGCCGGCCTGAACCCGTTGGAGTTTGAGTTCGAGAAGCGCGATCGCAGGCTGCCGCTGTATGACCGCGAAAATCTGGATCACGCCGGCGCCCGGATTGCGGTCGTGAAAAAACAGCGCGAGCGGCTGAAGGCACTCAAGGAAGAGCTTCGCGCCGTCGGCAAGGAGAAGTGCGCGGAGGTTCCGACGCTCATCATCGACGATGAATCGGACCAAGCCTCGGTGAACACCGTGAACCCCAAGGCCGTCGACCGCAAAAGAAGCGCAATCAACGAGGACATTGTCGCCATCCTGAAGCTGCTACCCCGCGCCAACTACCTCGGATACACCGCGACTCCCTTTGCAAACGTATTCATCAACCCGAAGGATTCCCAGGACATCTATCCGCGCAGCTTCATCATCTCGCTCCCGCGGCCGGGCGGCTACATGGGCGCCCAGGAATTCATCGACTTCGAACCAGTAGAACCGGGCCATCTTTCAAACGAAAAGGCCTATATAAGGGACATACCGACAAGAGAGGCCCCAGGAGATGACCGCCTACTGGAGGCGTTGGACCTCTTTGTCCTGACAGGCGCCATCAAGAAATTCCGGGAAGAAAAGGACGGACTGGAATTTAAGCACCATACAATGCTGGTTCATCATTCGGTCAGCAAGGATGACCACAAGCTCCTGGTCCGGAGGATTGAGGCACTGTGGAGGAAGGCCGGATACGACTCGCCCAGTTCCTACGCGCCGCGCCTACAGAAGCTGCTGGATGACGACATCCGGCCGGTCTGGAAAGACCGTGGACAGCTCCATGGATTGCGGATGCCGAAAAACCTTTCCGAACTGCGGCCGTATCTTGGTGCTGCGCTGGATGAGATCCGGAAAGGCAAGAGTCCCGTCCTGATGGTGAACAGCGCGGAGGGCGCGGAAGTTCCCGACTTTGACGCCCGCGGAGGCGTGTGGAAAATAATCGTTGGAGGGACAAAGCTGTCACGCGGCTACACGATCGAAGGCTTGACGGTCTCCTATTTCCGGCGCCGGTCCAAAATGCAAGATACACTCATGCAGATGGGGCGCTGGTTCGGTTACAGGCCCGGCTTCTCCGATCTGGTGAGGCTGTTCATAGGAAGGTCTGAACCAGTCAGCAAGACCGGCAATGCGACCATCGATCTCTACCGTGCGTTTGAATTAATGTGCCGCGACGAGGAAGATTTTCGAGCCCAGCTGGCAATGTATGAAGGGAAGGGCGGCATAACTCCCCTTGAGGTGCCCGCCTTAGTGTTTAATTCGCATCCCCGCCTTCGGCCGACATCGCGGGCCAAGATGTATTATGCCAGAATCACGTGGGCCGCGTTTGACTACCGCGAGCCGACGAGCCAAGCCGCCGCGAGCTCGGGGCGTAAGACCAATGAACGGCTTTTTTCAAAATTCATCTCTAAACTCAGGATAGCCGAGGTGGAGGTCTCTGCATCCGGTTCGCGATCGCCCGGTATCAAATACAAATGGGCACTGGCATCTCATGCAGAAGTGGTGTCTCTGCTGAGTGGAACCAAATGGGACAGGACCGACAACCCGATAGCCGCAGAGATTGAATTTCTCAGTCGGAATTTAGCGCCAGTGGACTCTTGGCTATTCCTTGCGCCGCAGATCAGTGGAGACGCACGACCGTGGAATGTCGGGCCAGAAAGCTTCGAATGTATTTCCCGCACCCGATTGGAAACAGCATCCCGGTTCGGTGTGTATTCCTCTCCGAAGCACCTCGCATTTGCGAAGTGGCTGGTGGGGGGAGCGGAAGGTAATTTTGAATCCAGCCTCAAACCGCGGAAACGGACCGGTGTCCTCCTGTTTTATCCGACTAGGGAACTGCTCGCTTCGGGAAAGCCTAGGGAGAACCTACCTGTCATGGGATTCGGAATTGTGATTCCACGGCCGGATGGGCCGGGACAACGCATCGCATTCAGCGTGTAATCTTCCGCCACGATGGTTATATAGGGGCCAGCGGACAGGCCGTCAGGTCACGAACGAAAGTCCGGAGCCGCGTGCTGCTTACCTTTGAGCCATACTATGTGCCTCCTGACATAAGGCTGTCAGTCATTGCAGCTATTCTGGCGGAAAGACGTGACAGGGCTTGCTCATAGCCGACGTGACTTTAAATCCATAACCCACTTGAATACTAAGATTGCTCACAAAAAGAAAAAGACCTCCTGCATCAAGGAGGAACAAGGAGCGTATAGTGTAAATGGAAGCACACCGCACCATCCCCTACGTTTTATTGATCTCTTCTGCGGCATTGGCGGATTCCGCTATGCCTTTGAAAGCGTGGGTGCCAAATGCGTGTTCTCGAGCGATTGGGATAAATACTCGCAGATCACTTATGAGGCCAATTTCGGGCACAAGCCTGTCGGAGATATTCATTCCGTAGCGGTAGCCGATATACCAGAACATGATATTCTCTGCGGCGGCTTTCCGTGCCAGCCCTTCAGCTTAGCTGGTGTCTCTAAGAAAAACAGTCTTGGGCGCAAACATGGCTTCGATGACGAGAAACAGGGCAACCTGTTTTTCTCGATCGCCGACATACTTGATTACCACAAACCAGAAGCGTTTGTCTTGGAGAACGTCAAAAACCTCAAGAGCCACGATGGCGGGCGCACCTTCAAAGTCATACACGAGACCCTTACCGAAGCTCTCGGCTATCAGGTCTATTACAAGGTAATCGATGCCATCGGGCTTGTTCCTCAACACCGGGAGCGCATTTTCCTAGTCGGTTTTAAAACCCCCAGGTATTTCGAGTTCCCAAAGTTCCCGGCCAAAGGCCCTAAACTCGCGTCGATCTTGGATAAAGAAGTAGACCCGAAATACACTCTCACACCGAAGCTGTGGGAGTATTTGCAAAACTACGCCAAGAAGCATGCCGCTGCCGGCAACGGTTTCGGCTTCGGCAAGGTGGACGGAACAATGACCGCACGAACTCTGAGCGCGCGTTATCACAAGGATGGCTCTGAAATCCTGATCGATCAGGGTTCGGGGCGCATTCCGCGTCGCCTGACACCACGCGAATGCGCTAGGCTTATGGGCTATCCGGAATCTCACAAAATTCCGGTCTCAGATACACAAGCTTATCGGCAGTTCGGAAACTCTGTCGTGATGCCCGTGGTCGCCAAAATTGCACAGGAAGTCGTTGCTGCACTGAGCAGACCAGTTGGCTTCACACCGGAATTGCACCTAACGTCAGCCGAGAGCAAAATTAGCATCGCCCTACCGGCTCATTCCAAAAATGTAGTGTATAAGCAGAAACTGAAACGAACGAACTGAGGATTCGAAATCTTCTAGATTATGAGCATCCTAACCTTCCTCCAATCTCCGGAATGGGATGCTCCATTCTTCAAGCGTCTTGCGCATAACGACACCGGGGGAGCAATCGGCCACCAAGCCGGTATGGTCCTACCGAAGGATCTAAGACGATTCCTGCCAGTTTTGGATGAAAACAGGACAAACCCAAACGAACCGACGGTCGACCGGCACTTGCTCGTCGAGATGTTTGTCGGCACAATACATCTGGCAAACGGAGTTGTTCGATACCAATTTCAGACGTGGGGAGGAACACGCTCTCCAGAAAGTCGAATAACCGATGGATTTCAGCCTCTGCGGAATCGTGCTGAAGAAGGAGATATCCTCATCATGCAACGACGCGCGATGCTTCTTAATCGGTTCAGGCTAGTTCTAATCAAAAGGAATGCCCCTGAATTCGCGGTTATCGAAGAATACACAGAAGGCCGGCGATGGGGTCCTCTCTCCACAAACGTGATGCCAGTCACCCAATCTGATCTTATCGTAGCAAGTTCTGAGATCACAGATGCCATACGACAACCCTTCCAGCTATTGAGGACGACTGTCCCGCGTGCAGAGACACGACAGGGGCGGATTGCGCGTAGCTCGGTTTTTAGTGAGAGAGTTCGAAGAGAATATTCGCGAAGGTGCGCAGTGAGTGGAATTGTGATCGCAACCCCCACAGAACTCTACGAAGCCGAATCCGCTCACGTCGTGCCACTGAGTGAAGGAGGAACTGATGACATCCGCAACGGTTTCGCATTGTCTCAAACTCTACATTGGGCCTTCGACAAAGGCCTGTTTGGTATCTCCCATACCCGTAGGATTTATATCCCAAGAAGGGTTAGCGCGATGACCGTAAACTCCTACCTGAATCAATTTGCCGGATGCGAAATTAATGAAGCATCTACTCCTGCCCTGCGGGTGCATCCAGATGCGTTCAGGTGGCATTTTGAGAAAATGGTAACCCAGTGGGATTAATCAGTGGATGTCTACTCGAAGACGAAACGGTCGGCTGTGATGTCCCGCATCCGCAGCACTGGAAACAAGGCCACCGAACTGCAGCTGATTCAGATTTTCCGGGCAAATGGCATCAGGGGATGGAGAAGAGGAGCTTCGCTCCAGTGGAAAGTTGGAAGTGCGAAGTTGAAGACGTTCAGGGTGAAACCCGACTTCGTCTTCCCTAAACTTAAGACGGCGGTGTTTGTGGACGGTTGCTTCTGGCACGGCTGTCCGAAACACGCGATCTGGCCGAAGACCCGCGCGGCCTTCTGGCGGAAAAAGATCGAGGGCAACCGGACCCGCGACCGCCGCGTAAACCGCGCCCTGCGCGGACGCGGCTGGGCAGTGATTCGCATTTGGGAGCATGAGCTTCGCCGAAAGAATGAAGCTTGTTTGCTCCGCAGATTGGCCGTCGTGGGAGGGACGAAGCCCGGCAGGGCGAAGATGGTCGCACCGAAAGGCGCGGCCCCGAAGCGATAGCGCAGGGGTGGCTAAACCGGGTGCCCGCCGGGCAGGGTTGGCCACAACACGAGCTCCGCCGTCGGGATCAGGCCAAGCTGATCCGACGGCTCTCGAATTTATGTCCTCGCCGCCCCTAGGGCACCCGCTGCGTCCACCCTTCCCCCACCCTCGAAGAGAAGTAACAAGGATCAAGGAACCAGTCCTCTGACTTCCGACTTCAGTCCCTGGTCCCTCGTGCTTGGTCCCAAGTCCCTCCTCACCCGCCCCCTGCCGCCGTGCTTCCGCCCCAATGTTCGTATTACGAACATTGCCCCTTGCGGGGCCGGGTGCCTCCCGCCTGCGCGCTTTCACTGCGACGCCGCGCCCCGAGGGAAACCCGCCGGCCCGGGGCCGTTCCGGCCCACTCCCCTTGAGAGCCGCCCGAGCCCAATGTTCGTAATACGAACATTGGGCTCGGGGCCTCGCGGGCATGGGTGCGGCGTGGAGCAATCAGGTGTTCGGGTGGCGGGTGCGGGCCGCAAAGCCGCAATTCATGCGCAGCTTCTGTCGTGGCCGGTCCGGTGCGGCGCGGGTAAGATTTTCGCATGAAAACACCCCGCCGACTCCTCATCTTCGGCTTCGCCCTGTTCCTCCCCATCGCCGCGCTGGCCGCGTCCTGGCAGCGCAATGTGACGCTGCACGGCGTCCTGTTTACCAAGGTCCGCACCGACGCCGCGGGCTTTCATGTCGGCGAAATCGACACCGAAACCGTGGTCGGCGGGCGCGCCTGCCGCCCGGGCTGGCTTCATCTCCACCCCGACGGCACGCCCGCGGCCTTCACCGCCGCGCACGAGATCGCGCTCCCGCGCCTCACCATTCCCGCCGGCACCTGGGTGCGGCAGGACACCGCCGGCAACATCACCACCTGCGCGTTTCCCACCGACACGACCGTGCAGGGTCACCTCTGCCGCGGCACGGGCGGCCCCAAGGGCGTGCAGACCGCGTTTTATCCCGACGGTGCGCTGAAGCAGTTTTTCCCGGTCCGCCCGACGACCCTCGACGGCGTGCCCTGCGCCCCGGGTCTGGTGCGCGGCGCGATCGAACTGCACGCCAACGGCCGCCTGAAGTCCTGCCTGCTCGGCGACACCTGGGTCCACGCCGGTCGCAAGCTCCGCAAGGGCACCCGCATCACCCTCACTGCCGACGGTCAGCTGCAATCACCCTAAGCCGCGCCGGCAGAGCGGAACTCGCGCAGAATCCTACTTCACCTCGATCTTGATCAGGTAGGCCCAGTCGAAGGCCGTGGTCTCGTAGGGTCGCGTGGAGAAGCGCAGCTTGTCGCCGGGTTGCGGCGTGTAGGAGATCACCGCATGCTGGTCGCCCCGGTCGTTGACCACGCGGCCCGGGTCCAGCACGCGGCGGTAGAGCCGGCGCGTTTGTCCGTCGGGTTGCTCGGCGTAGATGTTGAACTCGACGCCGTCGGTGCGCGCCTCGGGTTTTTCATAGGCGCCGGCGAAAATGCCGAAGCTCCAGCGAATTTCGCGCGCCCCGGCCGGCGGCTCGATCCAGAGGTCGGCGTCCGGGTGGGCGGAGAGCACGGCGATGCGCCCGTGGGTCAGCCAGTCGAGGCCGAACTGGAAGTTCGCCTGGTAGGGCGCGGGCGAGAGGTTGGGGAAGGAGCTGCGGGCCATCTCAGGCGGGAAGGTGATCAGGCCCTTGACCGGCTCCGTCGAGAGCGCCCCCGGCGGCAGCGTGAGCTGCGGGTATTTGCGCGTGCTCTGCAGGATGAGCTGCAGGCTCTTCGAGTAGGTGCGCGACGCGTAGATGTCGGCCGTGTGGAACGACACCGTGGGCTGGCTCGTGTCGATGTCGAAGCGCGACGCCGCCATGTTGATGAACGCCCGGTTCTGCCGGAGCTCGTTGAACACGATCAGCGCGGAGACTTCCTCACCCTCCAGATCCTTGAACGCCCGCTCGAGGTAGGCCCGGTCGTGTTCCAGCCCGTTGCGGATCATGAGCGCCCGGCGCTGGGCGTAGAGCGGGGTGACCGCCGACCAGTCCGCACCGGCCACGATGAGCACCGTGTTTTCCGGCGTGTAGTCGCGCAGCAGCTCCGTGAACGAATAGCCACCCTGGTGCCAGGTGCTCTGCCCGACCCGGTAATCCTGCCAGTAGGCCCGCACCTGCCCGGCAAAGGGCACGAGCACCAGCACGCCGACCACCCATCGCGGCAGCCGCGAGTCCACGAGCCCGAGCAGCGTGTACCCCAGCCCCACGACCAGGAACACGGCGCAGGCGTAGAAGTAATAGTCCTGGTAGGCATAGGCGAACGGGAACATGGCCTGCGCGACGAAGAACGGTGCCGCCGTCCCCAGCACCCGCCAGCGCACCGCCGGCAGCAGCAGGCCCGCGCCCAGGTAGGCGAAGACCAGCCAGCGCGACATGATGCCCTGTTCCCAGCAGTGGAGGAGATTTTTCCAGAGCTCGGCCGAGAAGAGCGCCTTCAGCTCGAACAGGCCCCAGTTGCCCTGCGTGAGGTTTTTCGAGGTGAAGATCCACGCCGAGGCGTGCGCGGCCTTGATCGGATCGGTGTAGGCCACCCAGGCGCGCAGCGCCACCAGCCCGACCACCACCGTGGCGAGCCCCCACGCGACCGTCCGCAACGTGGCCTTCCAGCCGGCCCGCGTGCGCAGGTCCTGCCCGAGCAGCCACGCGCCGTAGGTCGCGCCCGGCACCAGCCACGCGGCCCAGACCGCGCTCTTGATCAGGGCGGCGGCGGTGCCGGTGACGACCGCGGCCGCCAGCCAGGCCGGGCTGCGCCGCTCCATCGCGCGCACAAAGGCCACGAGCCACCACGCGCTGAACATCAGCGCCATCGAGTCCATCAGGAACGCCCGCGAATAGTAGATGTAGAGCGGCGTGCACAGGACCAGCGCCAGCATCAGCATCCGCCGCGGCTTCGGCAGACCGAGCCGGCCGAGCAGCAGCCACACCGCGGGCAAGGTCAGGTAGAAACACGCCGCCGTCACCGTGCGCGCCGCCACCACGTGCGGCCAGCCGGTCGCCCGGCTCAGCAGCACCACCGCCCACTCGTAGATCGGCACCTCCAGCAGGAGCGACACCCAGGGCTTGCCGAAGATGGGCACCTCGTAGAGCAGCCCGAAGTTGTCCTGCTGGTCGATGTAGTGCGCCACGATCGCCGTGTGCGCCTGCCGGAACTCGTGCCCCGACATGAAGCCCATCGTCCAGTGGTAGCCGATCCCGCAGACGCTGTAGATCAGCGCCGCGACCAGCAGGCCGGTCCACAGCCGTGCTTCCTTGGAGGATGTTTCCGGCGAAACCATGCGGACAGAAAAAACCGGGAGAATTTTCCGGGCAATAATTTATCGGGCCGCCGCGCGCTCAGGGCTCGATCCTGATTGCCGCGAAGTAGGCCCAGTCGCGCTCGGGGGTTTCAAAGGGGCCGCTCGAGAAGCGCAGCACCTCTCCCGGCCGCAGGGAGCAGGCGATGGTTTCCGTCTGCTCGCCGCGGTGCGCCGGGTTGGCCCACGGGTCCAGCACCCGCCGGTGGAGGCGCCGTTCGCTGCCGTCGGGCAGTTCGCCCGTGATGATGAACTCCACGCCGTCGGTCTTCGACGTGGGATTCTCGTAGGCGCCCGGCAGCAGGCCGTAGGTCCAGGTGATCCGCGTCGCGTCCGCCGGCGGCTTGATCCAGAGGTTCGCGTCGGGATGGGCGGAGAGCACCTGGCGCCCGCCGACGCCCATCCAGCCCAGTCCGAACTGGAAATCCGCCTGAAACGGCGCCGGCTGGAACGCCTTGAACTCGCTCTGCGCGCGCTCCGGGGTGATCGCCACGAGGTGTTTCCACACGGCCTCGTCCGCGCGCGGCGGATGCACGGTCACACCGGCATAAGGCGCGGCCGACGCCAGCCGCGTGCGCAGCTCCGCCGCCAGTCGCTTTGGCACATACACGTCCACCTCCTGGTAGGAAAAGGTCGGGCCGCGCGGGTCGAGTCCCAGCCGGCTCGCCGCGATCGTGATGAGATTCTGATGCTGCCGCAGCGGACCGTGGAGCACGAGGGCCGAGATGTTTTCGCCCTCCAGGTCGTTGAAGGCACGGCGCAGGTAGGCACGGTCGTCCTCGAGGCCGTTGCGGATCATGAGCGCCTTGCGCTGGGAGTAATACGGCACGATGCCCGCCCAGTCGGCCCCGGCGATCACCAGGACGCTGCCCTCCGGCGTGTGGTCGCGCAGCAGGTCGGTCAGCGGAAAACCGCCTTTCAGATCGGCACTCTGCCCGACGCGGTAGTCCTGCCAGTAGGCGTGCACCTGCGCGGCGAAGGGCACGGCCACGACCAGGGCGACCAAGACGCGCGGCCAGCGGGTATCGAGCAGCCCGACCATAGTGAAACCCAGGGCCGCCAGCACGAACACCGCGATGGAATAGAAATAGTAGTCCTGGTAGGCATAGGCGTTCGGGAACAGCGCCTGCGCCGCGAAGAAGGCCGCCCCGAGCCCCAGCACCGGCCCGCGCACCCGCGGCAGCGCCAGACCGGCCAGCAACCCGCCCGCGATGATCCAGCGCGACGCGATCGCCTGCTCCCAGCAGTGCAACAGCTGACGCCACACTTCCGCCGAGAACAGCGCGCGCAGGTCAAACAAACCCCAGTTGCCCTGCGAAAGGGTTTTGGAAGTGAAGATCCACGCCGAGGCGTGCGCGGCCTTGATGGGATCGGTGTAGGCGATCCACGCCCGCAACGCCCCGAGCGCCACGACCACCGTCGCCAATCCCCACGCCAGCGTTTGCCCCGGCGCGCGCCAGCCCGTCCCCGCCCGCAGATCCCGCCAGAGCAGCCACGCTCCGTAAGCCGCAGCCGGCGGCAGCCAGACGGCAAAGGTCGCGCTCTTCACCAGGGCGGCCCCTGTGCCGGCCACCGTGGCCAGCACCAGCCACGGCCAGCGCCGCTCATCCATCGCGCGCACGAACGCCAGCAGCCACCACGCGCTGAAGCAGAACGCCATCGCATCAATCAGGAACGCCCGCGAGTAGTAGATGTAAACCGGGGCGCAGAGGATCAGCGCCAGCACCAGCAGGCGCCGCGGCCGGGGCAGACCGAACCGGCCGAGCAAGAGGTAGAGCGCCGGCAACGAGAGATAAAAGCAGGCCGCCGACACCGAGCGCGCCGCCATGAAATGCGGCAGCCCCGTGGCCCGGCTCAGGCCGACCACCACCCACTCGTAAAGCGGCACCTCCATCAGGATCGAGACCCACGGCTTGCCCACCAGCGGGGTCTCGTAGAGCAGGGAGAAGTTGTCGTCCCGGTCGATGTAGTGGGTGATCAGCGCCGTCTGGGTCTGCCGGAACTCGTGGCCGGACAAAAAGCCCTTCGTCCAGTGGTAGGTGACGCCATGCAGGCTGTAGGCCAGGGCGACCAGGAAAAGTCCGACCAGCAGTCTGCTCTCGGTGCGGGAAGGTGCCTGGACGGACATACCGCGACAAAAAAGGACCGTGAAAATGCGTAGCAACATCTATTCAGCGCCTCTGACAACCGAGGCGGCGAAACCCGCCACCTTAACCCACCTATTTCACACCACGAGGAGAGAAACATGCGCCCTGACGGGCCGACTTTGTCGGGGCTAACCGCGACGAAGTCGCTTTTGCCGACGGCAAAACGGATATTTCTGATTCAGGGTCTTTCATTGGCGTGAAAAATCCGGGTTAACGTTGACTGCCCGGCGGCATTGGCGTGCCTTGGCGGCTCCGCATGATCATCGACACCCCGCAGTGGAAGCTCGCGATCGAGGTGCATCCGGCCGACTGGCGGTTCCCGGCGGGTTTCACGTGGCTGGCCGGCTGGCTCTGGTCGCCGGAAAAGCGCGTGCTCACCGACCTGCGGGCCTGGGTGGACGGACGTTGCTTCCTCGCGAACTGGGGTCTGCCGAAGCCCGGTCTCGACGAGGTTTATCTGCACCGCCCCGGCCCGCCCTACCTCGGTTTCACCCTGCTGCTCGCACCCCACGCGGGCGCCTCGCTCCTGCGCATCGAGGTCCGCGACCAGACCAACACCTGGCGGGAAATCTTCCGCACGCCCATCACGGTGACTGCCGAGGCCGCCGGCTGCCCGCCGCCAAAAAGTTTCCCCGACCTCCTCCCCGCGCAACTCAACCCGCTGCTCCAGCTCCAGGTGCGCCGGCCGGGCGTGCCGTTGCCGGCGCTGGCCGACGAGATCGTCTCGGGCGCGATCACCGAGCTGCACCACTCCCTGCCCAACCCGCCGTTCTTCGGCGCGCTGGAGGCCCCGCGCGAGATCGGCTGGGTGCGCTTCGGCCGGCTCTCCATCACCGGCTGGCTCGCGCACCGCGAGCGCCGCATCACGCGCCTGACCGCGATGGTGGACCCGCTGCAGGAGGGCACCCTGCTCTACGGCCTGCCGCGGACCGACGTCGGCGGCGAGTTCACCGGACTCGCCGGCGCGGAGAAATCCGCCTTCGTCGGCCACGTGGACCTGCCGGCCGACACCGCCGTGCCCGTGCTGCTGAAACTTTTCGCCGAGCTTGACAACGGCGAGAAGCACTTTGTCTTCGGCCAGCGTTTCACCCCGCGCCTGCTCGCCGGGGCCGAGACCTCCCTGCCCGTGCGCTCGCTGCGCACCTTCGCGTCGGCCGCGTGGGAACTGCGCAAATCCGCCCAGCGCCACGGCCTGCCCGTCGGCGACTGGTCGTCCGTACGCCCGGCGGTGCGCACCGCGTGGACGGCCTTCGCCACCGAAGCCCCGCCGAAACCCGGCCGCGCCCGCCTCGCCCCCGAGCCAGCCGCGCCGCGCGATCCCTCCGCGCCGCTGTGCGTGCTCGTGGTGACGCACAACCTCAACTTCGAGGGCGCCCCGTGGTTCATCTTCGAGCTGGCCCGGCACCTCGCGGCCCAGCCGGGCGTGACCGTGCGCGTGGTCTCGCCGCAGGAAGGCCCGATGCGCCGCGTCTTCGCCGACGCCGGCATGCCGGTCGAGGTCGTGGATGTCGCGCCCGTGATGGCGGCGAAATCCGCGGGCGAGTTCACGGAGCGCCTCGCGACCGTGTCCGCGCAGCTGCCCTGGACCGAGACCGACCTCGTCATCGCCAACACGATGGTCACGTTCTGGGCCGTTCATGCCGCGCGCGCCGTGAACAAACCCATCGCGCTCTACGTCCACGAGAGCTCGGCCATCCGCCGCTTCTTCAAGCAGGATTACGACCCCGCGCTTTTCCCGATCATCGAGGACGGCTTCCGCCTCGCCGACCGCGTCGTGTTCACCGCCGATTCCTCGCGCCGGGTCTTCGCGCACCTCGGCAGCCGCGGTAATTTCTCGCTGCTCCCGAGTTGGGTGGATGCGGGCCGGGTGGACGCCTTCGCCGCCGCCCACCGCGCCGCCGACCTGCGCCGCAAGCACGGGCTCGACCCCGAGGCCGTGCTCGTCGTGAACATCGGCTCCGTCTGCGAGCGCAAGGGCCAGCACGTGTTCATCCAGGCCGTCGAGCTGCTGAAGGAGGAACTCGCCCGCACCTACCCCGGGCGGAAGATCCAGTTTCTCATGGTCGGCGCGCGGCCCGGGTTGTTTCTCGAGACGCTCAAGGAGGAACTCGCCCGGCTGCAACTCGGCGAGCTCGCGCACTTCCTGCCGGAGACGGGCGAGATCTTCGACTTCTACCACCTCGCCGACATTTTCTGCTGCACCAGCTTCGAGGAATCCTTCCCGCGCGTGCTGCTTGAGTCCGCGGCCTTCCGGAAGCTGATCGTCTCCACCGACGTGAACGGCATCGCCGAGATGATCGGGCCCGAGGACGCGTGGCTCATCCCCGCCGGTGACCGCTACCGGCTCGCCGACGCGTTGAAGCAGGCGCTGGCCGCGCATTTTGCCGGCGACCGCACGCGCCCGGAAAAAGCCCGCGCCGCCGTGCTCCGGAAATACCACGAGGCGCAGTCGCTGCCCCGGCATGTCCGATTGATGCGCGCCGTGGCCGAGCGCCGCACCTGAGCCATGCAGGAAACCGCCGCCTGCTTCCACAATCTCGAATGGCCGTCTGAGCACGCGCGGCTGGCCGGCCCCGTCGTCTGGCTCCGCGGCTGGCTCGTGGCCAAGCCCGGCTGCGCCTTCACCGATGTCCGCGTGCGCCACGGCGACGGCACGCATCTCGGCGTGCTCGGCCTCCCGCGCGTGGATCTCGCCGCGCATTTTCGCGCGGAACGTTCCTGGCTGCCCGCGGAGTTCATCCTCGGCGTGCCGGTGACCGACGGGGCCGTCACGCTCACGCTCGAGGCCCAGGATGCAGACGGCGCATGGATCGCCCTGCGCACGATCAACCTGATAGTGGCCCCCGACGGCGCGCCCGCCCCGCGGGTCGAGGGCCGGCTCGAAACCTCGCCCGACGGCACCTGGACCGTGCGCGACGCGCATCACCCGTTTCACGGCCATCTCGACCAACCCGGCCCGACGCCGCGGCCGCACGAGGGCCGCGCCCCGGTCTTCGGCTGGCTGCTCGACGAGACCAAGCCCCTCGCCGGCGTGCTCGCGACGACCGACCTGCTGGTGTTCAACCACCTCGCGCACAGCCTCACCGACGACGCCCTCGCCGCCAAATTTCCCCAGCACGCCGGTGCCCGTCACGCTCGCCTGCGCGGCGCCGTGGACCTCCCTGCCACGCTCACCCACCCCGCCTGCCTGCGCGTTTACGCGCAAAGCCCCGACGGCACGGTCTCCCTCTGTTTCGCGCAACGAATCACGCCCGCGACCCATCCAGGTGGAACCCGCGCTCCACGCGAGTTGCTCGACGCAACCTACTCCTCGTTGGCCGCCCGCACCCTGCCTGCTCTTCCGTCGGCCCGCCCGCGGCGCCTGCTGGTCGTGTTGCGCACGCTTTGGCCAGACGACGCCTCGCTGCGCGCGCTCGACATCGTGCGCCACCTCGTCGCCTCGCATCGCTGGGCGGCTCGCGTGGTAAGCACGGAGGACGGGCCGCTGCGTCAGGACTTTGAACAGGCCGGCGCCGAGTCGCTCATCGTCAATCCCGCGCCGCTCTTCGCCGCGCCCGACAAGCCAACCGCGCAGGCGGCGCTCTCCGGCCTGCAACGCGCAATCTGGTGGGGCCACCTCGACGCCGTGGCGGTGTTCGATCCTGTCTGCGGCTGGGCGCTCACGCTCGCCCGTCGTCAGGGCATCCCCGCCCTCCTCGACTGCTCGGCCGACGAACCGATGGAGCCCGACCCGACGGCCAGCCCCGCCGTGCAAAGCCTGTTGCGCGATGCCTGGCGGCAGGCCACGGCCGTGTGCTTCGCGTCCGCCGCCGCGTCTGCCGCCCAGACCGGTCAGCTGTCCGGACTCCCGGCCGCCTTGGTCCCGCAATGGCATTCGCCGGTGCTGCCGCCGCTCCCTGCGTCCGAGGCCCCGCGCCACGCCTTCGCTCCGCTGCGCACCGTTGAGTGGTTGCAACGTCGCCACCCCGCCGTCGCCGCCCGCTGGACCTTCCGGCAGGGGCCCGCCCGGCTCAACCAGCCCGAACAGCTCGCGAGCCTGGACGACCGTTTCAACGCGCCCGCCCTCCAACGCCCCGCGGCGTGGAGCCTCGACGGCGTCACGCTCTGCCTCGGACCGCTGTTCGGCCGCGGCCCGCTGCGACCCGTGCTCGATGCCGCCGCCGCCGGCCTCCCGCTCGCCGCCCCGCGCACGCCGACCACGGCGGAATGGTTCGCCGACACCCGCCTGCCCCTCGTCGCACCCGACAACCCCCTCGCGCTCGCCCACGCCCTGCTCGCCCACGATGCCGCCCCAACGCTGCACGTCCGCGAATCCACCCGCGCCGCCGAGCTGATCCGAGACCGCCACGCCCCCGCCGCGCTGTTACCCCGCTGGACCGAAGTCCTGACCCACGTCGCCGCCACCCGCGGCTGAGGGCTTGCGCCACCGGACCGGCTCTGCCCTCGATCAGCGGCTGGCTCCTGTCCAGGACCAAGGCGTATTTCACGGACATCCGCTCCGGCGCACCCCGCGCACAATCCGGCACGCGGGGCAGAACTTGACGCCGAGAGGAACCGGGTAATAAAGTAATACCATGCCCGTTCTCAGTTTCAAAGTGGATCACAAGTCCGCGAGCCGCATCCGGGCGAACGCCCGGGCGGCCAAGACCTCGGTCTCGGCCTACCTGCGCAAGGCTGCGCTCGGTGAGAGCGATCAGATCCCGGCCAAGATCGTGCGCGGGAAGCACCCGGTTTCAGGCCTCCCGTTCAACGCGGCCCGTCCCAGCCGGGTGGTCACAGAGGATGAAATTCGGACCGCCCTCGCTGACTTTCCGTGATCTATCTCCTGGACGTAAACGCGCTCCTTGCGTGGGAGCATGGCAACTCACCGCACCATGCGGCCTTTCATGCCTGGGTCCGGCAGGTGGGCCGGGCCAATTTGCGCACCTGCGCGCACAGTGAGTTGGGGTTTTTGCGGGTATCGATGCAGGTCTTCGGCTACAATCTGTCCCAGGCGACCACCGCCCTCACCGAGTTGAAAAAACATGCGGGCGGCTTTGTCGCCACCGCTCCTTCGCCCCAACTGCCGCCGTGGGCCAGCACCGCCGCGAAAACTTCCGACGGTTATCTGGCGCAGATCGCCCGCGAAAACAAAATGCGCCTGGCGACCCTTGACGCGGGCATCAAGGATCCGGTGGTGGAATTGATCGGCCCCGTGAAGTCCTGACCGCCACCCGCGGCTGAGGGCTTGCGCCACCGGACCGGCTCTGCCTTGGTTCAGCGACCGCGCGTGAACGAAAACGACTCCTACATTTTCGACGTTGAACTGCCCACCGAGTGGGTGTTTTCCGGCGAACCCACCTGGATCAGCGGCTGGTTTGTGTCCAAGACCGAGGCGTATTTCACGGACATCCGCGCGGTGACCGGCGGGGCCGTCCACCTCGGCATCCTCGGCATCCCGCGGCCGGACGTCGAGGAGCGCCACCGCCGCCGCATCGGCCTGCCTCATGCCGGCTTCGTGCTGCAGGTGTGCCCGCCGCTGGGCGCCAAGGATCTCCGCCTTGAGCTGCTCGACCACGGCGGCAACTGGGTGGAAATCTGGCGCACCGGCGTGCGCGTGAAGCAGGGTCCGTCCTTCGGCGGCCGGCTGATCTCCGGCATCGTTCCCGACCAGCTCCGAAAGCTCCTGCAGGCGCGCCGCACCGATCCCGCCGCCGACCTCGCCCCGCTGGCGCGGCGGCTCGTGCGCGAGTCCGCCGTCGTGCCGCTCGACTCGCTGCCCAACCCGCCGTTCTTCGGCGCGCTCGAGAAACCGCTGCTCACCGGCGGCTCGCAGTTCGGCAAGGTCACCGTCGAGGGCTGGATCATCCACCAGGAGCAGCGCATCCGCCGGCTCGTCGCCTCCACCCACCCGCTCGTCGAGGTCGAGATGGACTACGGCGACCGCGAGCGACTCGACGCCGGCGCGATGTTCCCCGGCCACCCCTACGCGGCGAAGTCCCAGTATTTCGGCATGGTGGACATCGACGAGAGCGCGACCGATCCGTCGTGCCTGAAGATCTTCGCCGACCTCGAGGACGGCTCGCGCCACCTCGTGTTCGTCCGCCGCTTCTACCAGCGCGGCTGCACCCAGGAGGAGCGCCCGCTGCCGGAGTTCAGCCGCGGCACCTTCGCGGAAGTCGCCTGGGCCTTCGCCGCCGCCTGCCGCGCCGACGGCGTGCGGCTGGGCAAACTCTCCGCCTACTGGGAGCAGTGCCAGAAAGCCTACCGCCTCTACCAGCGCTTCGCCCCGGTCTCGCTCGCCCACCTGCGCCAGAGCGGTCCGGACGCCTACACCGCATGGCAGCGCGCCAACGCCCTCACCCCGCGCCTGCGCCAGTTGCTCGAAGCCTCGGCCCAGGCCAAGGGCGCCGACGCCCCGCGCTTCACCGTGCTTGTGGACACCCGCAGCTGCACGCCCGACCACCTCCGCGAGTTGGGCGACTCGCTGCGCGCGCAAATCTACCGGCACTGGCAGGCGTGCTTCATCGGCGCAGCCGCGCCGACGGGCGACAGCCGGTTCCGCGCCCTGCCGGTCAACGAACCGACCGCCTTCGCCGCCACGCTCAACGCCGCCGCCGCGCAGGCCCGCGGCACCCATGTCGCCCTCCTGCCCGGCCACTCGCGGCTGAGCCCCGATGCGCTCATCGAGATTGCCGATGCCATCGCCGCCAATCCGGCGCTCGATCTCATCTACACCGACGAGGACCGCATGGACGATGCCGGCCGGCGGAGTGATCCGGTCTTCAAGCCGGCGTGGAGTCCCGCGCTCGCCGATTCCGGCCTGTTCCCCGGCCAGCTTTGCGTCGTGCGTCAGGAGCGCGCCACCGCCGTCGGCGGTTTCCGCGCCGAAAATCCGCTCCTCCCGTGGTTCGACCTGCTGCTACGCGTGGCGGACTCTCTGCCGACCGACCGCGTCGCCCATCTGTCGCTGGTTTGCCACCACGCCCGCGCCTCCGTTTCCGCGCAGACCGATCCGGCCGACCCGAGCGTGGAGGAGGCCCGGCGCGCGCTCGCCGACGCCGCGCAACGCCGCCATCGCAACACCGCGCCCTTTTTGCCGGAGAGCGGTCACCACCGCCGGCTGCGTTACCACCAGTTCCGCCCCGAGCCGGGCATCCTCGCCCGCCTGCCGGTGACGATTGTCATCCCGACGCGTGACCGCCTCCACCTGCTGCAGGAATGCGTCGAGCTGCTGGAGGAGACGGTGGACTGGCGCCACGTGAAGCTCGTCATCGCCGACGACCACTCGCGCGACGCCGACGCCGTGCGCTACCTCGCCGCGATCCAGGAACGCACCGACCTGCGCTGCGTGGTCGTGCGCCCTGCAGATCGCGCCGCGCCGTTCAACTACTCGAACCTCGTCAACCTCGCGCTGCCGCACCTCAACACGCCGCTGGTGCTGCATTTGAACAACGACGTGAACGCCCTCGAGCCCGGCTGGCTGGAGGAAATGGCGTCCTGGTTCATCCAGCCCGACGTCGGCGTCGTCGGCGCGAAACTCATCTACCCCGACCGCACGCTCAACCACACCGGGATCGTCGTCGGCCCGCACGGCGGCCTCGCCGACACGCCGTTCGCCCGGGCGAATCCCGCCGACGTGCCCGTCGCGTGGCACGACGCCGCGCGCGAGGTGTCGGCCGTCACCGGCGCCTGCCTGCTGACGCGCACCGACCTCTACCGCGAGTTGGGCGGCTTCGACGAAAAGGACTTCGGCGTCGCCTACAACGACGTGGACTGGTGCCTCCGCGTGCGCGCCGCCGGCCGGCGTGTGATCTACACGCCGCAGGCCAAGCTCATGCACTGGGGCAGCGCCACGCGCGGCGTGACCTTCGACGACGCCGAGCACATCGCTTTTGCCACACGTTACCCGGCCATCCGCGATCCCTACCTCAGCCGGCATCTCTCCTTGCAGGGCAACCAGCTCGCCGTCACGACCGGTGCCCCCGCCACCGTGGCGCGCGCCGGCAAGCTCCGCCTGCTGCTGCTCACGCACAACCTCAACCTCGAGGGCGCCCCGCTCTTCCTGCTCGAATACGCCACCTGGATGGTGCGCGAGGCGGGTTTCTCCCTGGAAGTGCTCGCGTCGCAGGACGGCCCGCTCCGTTCCTCCTACGAGGCGCTCGGCGCGCACATCACGGTGATCGACGCCGGCCCGCTCTACGCCTCGCCCGACGAGGACACCTTTCACCAGCGCCTCGGGGAGATCAAACACCGCCTCGACTGGGACAGTATCGACCTCGTGGTCTGCAACACACTCGTCAGTTTCTGGGGCGTGCTGCTGGCCGCGCGCGCGGGCAAGCCCTCGCTGTTCTACATTCACGAAAGCGCGACGGTCTTCCGGTTCTTCGAGCGCAAGCTGGAGCTCGACCTGCACCGGCTCGTGGCCGAGGCCTTCCACCGCGCCACCCGCGCACTGTTCCTCTGCCAGGCCACGCGCGCCTACTACGAGGACCACAACGTCAGCGGCAACTTCCGCCTCGTGCCGAGCTGGATCAACCTCGACGACATCGACACGTTCCGCGCCACGCACACCCGCGCGGCGATGCGGCGCAAACACGGCTTCGCCGACGACGAGACGATCATCGCCAACATCGGCACCGTCTGCGAGCGCAAGGGCCAGCACGTCTTCCTGCGCGCCATCGAGCATTTCAACCGGCAGGGCCACCGCGGGAAATTCCGCTTCGTCATGGTCGGCGCCCGTCCGGGTATCTACCTCGACCTGCTCAAGCGCGACCTCGCCCGCCTTGAGCTGCCCAACGTCACGCTCATCCCCGAGACGCGCGAGGTCTTCGACTTCTTCGTGGCGGCCGACCAGTTCGTCTGCACGAGCTACGAGGAGTCGTTCCCGCGCGTGGTGATGGAGGCGATGGCGTTCCGCACGCCGATCGTCACGACCGACGTCCATGGCATCGCCGAGATGATCGGCCAGCGCCAGCAGGGCTACCTCGTGAAGCCCGGCGACCACCTCGGCCTCTCGCGCATGATGTGGACCTGCCTCGCCAAGGAACGCAGCGGCAAATCGCTGACGCCCACCGCCTATTCGAAGGCGTTGCGCCTCTACGACCATCACAAGGTCCTGCCCTTCCACGTGGACCTCGCCCGCGAGGCCTGGCTGGCGCACACCTGAACGGCGCTCAGGGTTGCAGCGAGCTGCGGGTCACCCGCACGCGTGCCGGGGCCAGCCCCTCGCCGACGTCCACGAGTACACCGATCCAACCGCCCGGCTCGGCGGTCCAGGCCCGGAACTCAAAGGGTCGCTCGCGGCTCAACTGCTCCTGCTGGAGGATTTGCAGGCGACCGCCCTTATACCACACGACCCGCGCCACCGAGGGCCGTCCCTCCGACTCGGCACAGGTCACGCGTCCGTGGAATTCACCGACCATGCCGGCGGTGTGCAGCCAGACCTCGCCACCGGGCAACAGTTCGAGGCCGTCACCGGCCGGGCGGCCGTTCCGCACCACCAGCTCGGCGGGACGCCAGGCGATGTCGCCGAAAAGACTCGCGCCCAACGCCGGCTCCGGCGCCGCCTCGGGCGACTGGTAGGGCCGCAGATGCGGCGCACCCGGCACCTCGCCCGCGTGCGTGATCTCAAGGTCGCGGTAACCGGCGAGCAGGGCCCGCTGTTGTCCGCCCGGCTGCATGACCCAGAGCAGGAGCTGCTTTCCCGAGCCATCCACCTCGAAGGGCACCTTCACTTCGTCCTGCCCGGCCGGCAGCTCAATCGCCTGTGACCAGCGCACATCCTCCGGCACGGCCCCGTGCACGATCACCTTGAAATGCGCCTGGAGCAGGCCGGATTCCCGCCCGGGCATGCGCCGCACCATCGCCACACCGCGCAGGCGGAATATGGGCACGCGCAAGAGCACCTGGCCCGCCTCGCCCACGGTGCCGAGAAGGTGGGTGCCGCTGCCCGTGGGCGTGGCCCGCAGGGGCCGGCGGTCGAAATGCAGGACGCGGCCGTCCACGTTGCCGCCCAGTTTGCCCAGGGTCGCAAAACTGTCCACCTGCCGGTCCGGCACATCCTCCTGCCGGCGCCACCGCGCCACGACCGGTCCAACCTGATCGCGCACGAAATGCTCGTCCAACACCGTGCGCAAGGCCTCGGGCCAGTGGGCGAAGGCGATGGTCGTGAACGCCGCCCGGCGTGTCTCCGAGTAAAGGAAACCCTCGCGCAGCCGGCCGACCGACGCCTCGTTGTAGGTCGTGTCCCAGTGCGCCCAGAGCGGCTGACCCTTTTCGCGCGCGCTCGGGTAGAACCGTTCGAGCAGCTCCAAACCCGGGCCGTAGAACACCGGCCGCGCGTTGCCTTCCTCGTAACCGGCCAGCTCGCGGCCCACGGCCTGCAGGCTGAGAAAAACATCCGGCGGCACCCGCAGGCCCCGCAGCGCCGCGCAAGCCGTCTCCGTCTCCGCCGCGGGCCGGTAGGCGCTCCGCGGTTCCGCGGAGTAGCCGAACTGCGAGCGCTGCCCCGCCCAGGCCGACCACCATGCCGCCGCGCCCAGCACGACGGCCGGCAGGACAAACCCCACAGTGAAAACGCGGCCCGGCGGCTCCGGCTGAAAGCCCAGCCACACGCTCACGAGCAGGGCCAGCCACGCCGCCACGCCCACCCACGCGATCTCGAAATTCGTCGCGAGCAGGGCCGCGCCCGCAGCCGCCGCGCCGAGCACCGCCAGCCCCAGCAGGACGCGGTCGATCCCCGGCCGGGACGACGTCGCGCCGCGCCAGCAGCCGGCGAAGGTGGCCAGCGTCAGCACCAGGCCCGCCAGCCCCACCTGTGGCAAAACGAGTTTGCCGTAGTAGTCGTGCAGCGGCGCGAACAGGAACTCCCGTGACGCGATGCGCTCCAACAGCGCGAAACGTGAACCCGCGGCGAGCCCGATGACATTGCTGCGCCACAATTCGAACGAGGCTCCGGTCCACGCGAGTTCAACCGTCAGCGGCAGCACCACGCCCGCAACAACCAGGCCGAGCACCGTCACCGCCACCCGCCCCGCGCCCGCCCGGCCGGTCAGGCCGGCCCGCAGCGCCCAGGCGAGGGCCACGGCAAGCGCGACGAGATGAAAGTTGAGCTTGTTCACGCCGCCGAGCACCAGCCCGGCCAGCGCGAGCAGATGCCAGGGCCAGTCCGCCTTGCGCAGCACGGGCGCCACCGCGGTCGCCCACGCGACCAGCGCGAGCGTGAACACGCCCAGCGTGTTGTGCCACAGGATCGTGTGCTGCGCGGCCGCACCCATCGTGACGACCCCGCCCACGGCCGCGGCCGCCCACCCGGACCAGCGCCGCACGAGCATGAGGGGCAGCAGCAACCCGCTCGCGAGAATCAGCCCCGCTCCGCCGCGCGCCAGCGCCGCGTAGGTGCCGCCGCCGATCTTTTCCACCAGCCAGTTCAGCCCGAGAAAACCCGCCTGAATTGAAGTGGTGAAATCCACATACGGCCGCTCCCCGCGCTCCATCAGGCCGTTGGCGGTGATAACCAAGCCGTAGTCGTAGAGATCGCGCAGGTAACCGTGGTTCCGCCACCAGGGCAGCAGCGCAACCAAGGTCACGACCGCGAGCAGGCACCAGAAGACGGGCGGGAGTCGGTGACGGGGATCGGTCATGCGTGGGCGAAAATTGGGCGGGACCTGCCGGTGGGGGCAAGCCCTCTTGCCGGAGTGACACACCCGCAGTAGGCGGCACCCGACGGCCCAAGGCTCGCTTCCACGCGGCTCAGCCCTGCGTGGCCTTGTATACCAGCACGCGCACCGGGGTCGCCTTCAGCAGCGGATCAACGGAGAGAATCAGCCAGCCGCCCGGTTCCGCGCACCACATCTTGAAGTCCGCCTTCCGGTCGCCGTCCCGCGCGATCATTTGCGTGAACACCTCCAGGCGGCCGCCGCGATACCACATGCCCCGCACGAACGGGATATGCGCCGGGTCCCACGCCTCCACCAGGGCCTGCCCGGAAAACTCCGTCACAAAGCCCTCCACCTTCAGCCAGAGTTCGCCGCCGGGGAGCAGTTCGACGCCCTGGTCCGTCACCCGGCCGTTGCGCATGAAGGCCTTCGCCGGGCGCCAACTCCCGGGCAGCAGCTTCGCCAGCGTCGGCTCATCCAGCGGCGTGCCCGGCGTCCGGCCCGGATAAAGCCACTCCGGGTTCTCGGGTCCGGCATTGAACGTGTGCAGCAGCTGCGGCCCGCGCCAGCCCGCGAGGATCACGCCCTTGGCCTCGTCTGGAACATCCACGGTGAAGAACGCCGCCATGCCGCTGCTGTCGATCGCGTAGGGCACGCGGATTTCCTCCTCGCCGGCCGGCAGCTCCACGCGCTGGCGCCAGCGCTCGAACCGCGCCTCGGGATTCGCCTGCGCGTAGATCGCGAATTCCGCCGCCGCGGCCCGGGGCGGCGCCCCGTCCGCCCGGCGCACGACCACCTCGCCCTGCAGGCGGTTGCTCTGCGCCTTGAGCAGCATCGTGCCCCGGCCCTCGCCGAACGCGATGAACTGGTTCCACTCGTTTTTCCCCGCAAACCGCCCGGCCGACACGAGCTGACGCGAGTCCGCGTTGCCGCCGAAGACCCGCGTGAACCAGATGGGCGAACCCGACACGCCGTCGGCGACGTTCGCGCTGTAAACGGAAAATATCTCGCCCAGCGGCAGCTTGTCGAAACGGTGCGTCAGCAGCGGCAGCTGCCGCTGTTCCCAGTAATCGAGCACCCGGGACACCGTGATTTCCCGGATGGTGCCGTCACCGAGCAGCTGCGCCAACCGGGCCGACTCGGCGCGACCATCGCTGTTGCCCGGCTGACGATAGACGGAGATCGGCAGACCCGGCGTCGCCATCGCCGGCCAGAGGTGCGCGGCCCATTCCGTGCCGGGACCGTAGAAGTGCCCCGCGCGGCGCTCGGCCGGCAGCGCGGCCCGCCAGGCCCCCAGCTCCCGCAGCGACTCGACCGTCTCGGGCGGCATGAAGGTGCCGCGAAAATAACCGAAGTCGGGGCCGGCGCTTCCGGCGTCCACATAGGCCGCCCGCGGGCTGCCGGAGTGGCCGAACTGAGAACGCTGTCCGATCCACGCCGAATGCCACGCGACCGCCCCGATGCCCAGCGCCGATGCGAGCATCACGGCGTTGAACCAGCGTCCCTGCGCCGGCAGCCCGAAGCCGAGCCACAGCGCCACCAGCAGCGCAAGCCAGCCGCCGATGCCGGTGTAGGCGATGTCCATGTTGGTGGCGAGCAGCACCACGCCGCCGGCGTAGGCCACGAGGCCGCAGACCACGGGCAGGATCCGTTCCCACCACCCGGCCTCGCGCCAGGTGTGGATCAGGATCTGCCCAACGGTTTGCACGGTCAGCACCAGGCCGATGAGACCAACCGGTTTCAACAGCAGGCCGTAGTAATGGTCGTTGAACGGCGTGAGGAGGTATTTCGGGGAAAACGCCTCCAGCGCCATGCCGCTGCGGCTCGACGCGGGCAGCGTGATCACGTTGTGCCACCAGGTGGCGAACGACGCGCCGGTCCAGGCCATCTCCGCGAGCACGGGCAGGGCCAGGGCCCCGAGGTAAAACAGGACGGTCAGCAACACGCGACCGGCCGACGCGCGGCCATTGAGCCCGGCGCGCACCGCCCAGGCCAGGGCCAGCGCCACGGCCATGAGTTGCATGTTGATCTTGTTGATGCCGCCGAAAAACAGGCCCGCCAGCGCGAGCAGGTGCCAGCCGAGGTGCTCGCGCCGCAACACCGGCGCGACCGCGCCCGCCCACGCGACCACGGTCAGGCAGATCACGCCCCACGGGTTGTACCACCACAGCGTGTGCTGTGACACCGTCGCGCACACCAACCCACCCGCCATGACCGCCGCGGCGGGGAGCGACCAGCGCCGGGCCAGCATGCCGAGCAGGACCGCGTAGGAAATCAGGATGCTCGCGGCCCCGCCGAGGGTCATCGCCTGAAACGTGCCGCCACCGACCTTCTCCGACGCCCAGTTGAGAAAATACCAACCGGCCTGCGCCGGCGTGATAAAATCGACGTAGGGTTTCTGCCCCGCCTCGATGCGGCCCGCGCCGGCCATCGCCAGACCGTAGTCAAAGAAACTGCGCAGGTGCGTGTGGTTGCGCCACCACGGCGCCAGCGCCAGCACCGCGAACAGCCCCACCACGGCCCACGCGGCCCATGACGGTCTGGTTTTGGAACTGGGGCTCGCCGGTGTCAGAGGCGCGAGCAAACAACGCCCTCCGCCGGACGGGCAAGCGCGTTCTGAATATCCCGGCTCGCGTTGTCCCGATGGCGGGGTGCGGTCGCCCGCCGGTCATGGCGAAACCGCGGCCGCATCGCGCACCCCGTGACCCGCTTTCATGCTGACAGCCGGCGGCGGGCCGCCTTTCGTTGGCCGTCTTCATGCCCAGCCTGTTCGCCAGCCCGAGGCCCCGCCTCCTCTCCTTCCTCACGGTCGCCCTCGCCGCCCTGGTCTTCGCGCTGTTCACGCAGCACGCGTGGGAGGACTACTACATCACCTACCGTTCCAGCAAAAACCTGGCGACGGGGCACGGCTTGGTCTTCAACCACGGCGACCGCCTGCACACCTTCACCTCGCCGCTCGGCGTGCTGCTGCCGGCGGTGGCGAGCCTGCTCACGGGCAACAGCTCCGATGCGGCCGCGCTGTGGATTTTCCGTTTCATGTGCATCGCCGCGCTGGGCGGCGCGGCCGCCGTGCTCGTCGGGCTCGCCCGCCGGCTGGCCTGGCCCGGGGTGGCCGCCGCCCTGCTCGCGCTGTTGCTGGCCACCGACGCCAAGATGCTGGACTTCACGATCAACGGCATGGAGACGGCGTTCATGCTGCTGTTCCTCGGTCTCGCGCTGCGGGCGCATTTCACGCCCGGCCCGCGCCAGTGGCTGCACCTCGGCGGCGCGTGGGCGGGCCTCATGTGGACCCGGCCCGACAGTTTCATCTACATCGGGCTCGTGGCCGCGGGCTGCTGGATCTTCAACGACCCCGCCCGCACCGGCGGCGACCGCCGGGCACAACTGCTCGTCTTCCTCAAGGCCGGGCTGCTCACCACCGCGCTCTACGCTCCGTGGCTGCTGTGGGCCTGGTGGTATTACGGTTCGCCCGTGCCGCACACCATCGTGGCCAAGGGCGCGCAAAGCGGCGGGCTCCTCGCCTGGACGCGTTTCCGGGAAAACTTCTGGCAGTTGCCGTGGAAAATCTGGTCGGGCGACACCGCGGCGCTGGGCGTGTTCCTGCCGTCCTACCACATGTTTCCCGCCTGGCCCGCCTGGCTGTGGCCGTTCGGCCGCGTGCTCGCGACGCTCGCCAGCGTGATCTGGCTGCTGCCGAAAGTGCGCCCCGAGGCGCGGGTCGCGTCGCTCGCCTTCTTCTTCGCCGCGGCCTACCTGTCCTTCGTCCCCTACTTCCCGTTCCCCTGGTACCTGCCGCCGGTGGGCCTGCTCGCCTTCGTCGCGCTCGCGAGCGTGCTCGGCCAGCTCTGGACCGCGGGCGGGGCGGTCGGCCGCTGGGTCACGGGCGCAGTGGGCGTCCTGCTGCTGGCCGTCGGACTCTTCATGACGGTCGGCACGGCGCGCCAGATGCGGGCGCAGCAAACCCTCATCGAGGACGGCACGCGGCGCGAAATCGGCGAGTGGCTCCGCGCCAATGCGAAACCCTCGGACACCGTGTTCATGGAGCCGCTCGGCTACATCGGCTTCTTCTCCGGTCTGAAAACCTACGACTGGCCGGGCCTGTCCTCCCGCGAGGTCACGGATGCCTGCCGGCTCGTCGGCACGCCCTGGGCCCATCTCATTCTTTATCTCCAGCCCGACTGGCTCGTGCTCCGCGCCACCAGCGACGGGCAGCTCGAGCGCATCTCCGGCGAACTCGTCGCATCCGCCTATGAACGCGTGCGCGAGTTCAACCGCAGCGCCGACGTCGCACAGCTCGACGTGCCCGGCCGGTCCCTGCTCGAGTTCGACGCCCACTTCATTGTTTACCGGCGCAAACAGGTGCTGCGGCAGGATCGGGACGGTTACCGCATCGCCGCGCTGATGCCGTCGAATCCGCAGAACGCCCTCGGCCGGCCCATGCGGCTCGTGCACGCTCCGGGCATCCTCGTCGCCCCGCTGCCGCCCGGCGTCCGCACGCTGGACGTGGCCTACGGCATCCCCGACGGCGCCCGGGAACAACCCTACGCGACCAACGGTGCGACCTTTGAGGTGTGGCTCACCGACGGCCGCGAGCGGACGCGGCTGCTGTCCCGCTCGCTCGACCCCGTGGCCCAAGCCGCGGATCGCGGCCTGCAACAGCTTTCCGTCACCCTGCCCGACCGCCGCCATCCGACCGATGCCTGGCTGTCGTTCCTCACGCATTCCAACGGCAACACGGCCAAGGACTGGACGTTCTGGTCCGATCCCGAGCTCCGGTAATCCGCCATGCGTTTCCTGCCGCCCCGGACCACTTCGCTCCTCGTGCTGCTGCTGATCACGGCGGGCACGCTCTGGCTGCGGTGGCCGGCCTTCAGCTTCGGGCTCTGGAATCTCGACGAAGCGATCCACGCCACCGCCGCGCGCGCGATCCTCGACGGCGGCGTGCTCTACCGCGACGCCATCGACCAGCGCACGCCGCTCAGCTATTACGCCGTGGCGGGCGTCTTTGCGATTTTCGGCGAGAACAACCTCTGGGCCGTGCGCTGCGCCATCGCGCTGCTGATCGCCGGCACCGGCTGGCTGCTGTTTCTCGCCGGCCGTACGCTGCGCGGCGGATTCGCCGGCATCGCCGCGGCCGCTTTGTTTGTGCTGCTGACCACCGCGATGCTCTACGCGGGCGACGCCAACGCCGCCAACACGGAGTGGTTCGTGGCGTTCTTCACCAGTGCGGGCGCCGCGGTGTTGCTGCTCGGCGGCACGAAGCCGTCGGCGCGGCAGATTTTTCTGACCGGCGCGCTGTTCGGGTGCGCGTTCCTGTCCAAACAACCCGCGCTGCTCGACGCGGCCGCGCCCTTTGCCACCCTGCTTTACCTCGGCTGGCGGGCGAACCGGCCGCCCCGCCGGCTGGCGCTGACGCTGCTCACCCTCATCGGCGGCTGGCTGGCGCCGGTGCTGCTGACCGCCGGCTACCTGGCGGCGCGCGGCGCGCTTGGTGACGCGATTTTCTACACCTGGATCTACAACCTGCGGTTCTACGGACCGGAAACCACGCTCGCCGACCGAGTGATGAGCGCGCTGCTGCCGTTCCGTCTGCTCGGCGCGGCCCAACCCGGGTTGCTGGCGCTGTGGTTTGCGGGCGCGGGGTTTGTTCTGCACCGCGTGCTGCAACGCCGCCCCGAACCCGCGGAACAGGCGACGAACCCGGGCTTGCTGTTCGTGGCGGTCTGGTCGCTCGTCGCCCTTGCCGGGGCGGCGGCGGGCGGGCGTGATTTCCAGCATTACCACATCCAGTTCCTCGCCCCTTTTTCCCTCGGCGCCGGCCTCGCCCTCGCACTGCTGCCGGGTTGGCTGGGGTCGGCACGCAGTCGCTGGTTGCGCGTCGCCGCGGCTTTGCTGCTCGCGCTCGTCACCTACCACACCGCGGTGCTTGCCCTGAGCGCGCGCCGGCCCAACCGCGTCGTTCCCGTGGATCCTTCGATGCGCGTGTCGAACCACATCCGCGAACACAGCAACGCCGCCGACCGCATCTTCGTGTGGGGCTACCACCCGGACATCTACCTCCTGGCCGATCGCCTGCCCGCGAGCCGGTTCCTCTACGCCTCGTTCCTCACCGGCCTCGTGCCTTGGACCAACGGTGCTCCGGGCGTCGATACGAGCTACGCCATCGTGCCGGGCGCGATGGACACGCTGTTGCGCGACCTCGCCGCGAGTCGTCCGCTCTTCATCGTGGACTGCAGCGCGGGCCCCAACCGTTTCTGGTCGAAGTATCCGCTGGAGAAATTCCCGCCGCTGCACGCCTTCATCCGCGCCGGCTACAAGCAGGTGGAATCGCACTACTTCCTGCCGCAGGGCTTCCGGCTTTTTCAGCGCAAGGAACCGGGGGAGATCGTGCCGGAGGAGGCGTTCCCGCTTCTGCCACCGGCGGTTACCGACCAGTTCACCCTCGGCACCCTGGGCTCGCCGCTGGTGCCCGTGCGCGCGAGCGCCCGCCACGGCGCCGACGTGACCATGGTGGACCGGCATTTGGAATTCTTCGCCCACGCGCCCTCGACCATCACCTACCGTGTGCCCGCGAACGCGGCCTTTCTGCGCGGCGGGTTCGGCATCCGGCCCGGCGCCTATGCCCCCGAGAACAAGGGCCCGACCGACGGCGCGGAATTCCTTGTGCGCTGGCGCCCCGACGGCGGCAAGGAGGAGATCCTCTTCCGGCATCTGCTGCGCCCCCGCGATGAGCCCGCCGACCGCAGGGTGCATGGTTTCCGCGTCGCGCTCCCGCCGCACCAGGGCGGCGAGTTGGAACTGGTGATCACCGCTGGCCCCTACGAGAACACCGCCAGCGACTGGACCTACTGGAGCGACCTCCTGCTGGAATACTCCCGCTGACCCGCCCCGCCCGCATGTCCGCCGCCTCCAGCCTCACTGCCAACCGGGTGCTTCGCGCGCTGTGCTTCGCCGCCCTGGCGGCGGGTGCTTTCATCCTGCCGGCCATGCCGTCGCTCGGTCTCGACTCGGCGTGGCAGATGGCGCTGGGCCGCGTGTTCGCCGACGACCGCGCCTTCGGCACGGAGGTCGTGTTCACCTACGGCCCCCTCGGCTGGACCATGGGCAACATGTATTGGGGCGCGCAATGGGGCGCGCTCGTCGCGTGGCACGCGGGCCTCGCGCTCATCCTGGCCGCGCTGCTCACCTGGCAGGCCTTCCGACTGCCGCCGCTTCACCGGGTCGGCTTTCTGCTGTTCTTCCTCACCCTCGGCGTGCGGCATGAGGACATCCTGCAGCAGGCCGCGATCGCGCTGGCCGGCTGGGAACTGATCCGCCGCTCCGCCGGACCGTGGCAGCGCTCCTCGGTCGCGCTGCTCGCCCTGCTGGCGCTGCTGTCGCTCGTGAAGTTCACCAACCTCGTGCTGGCCGTCGCGCTGGTCGCGCTGGCCTCCGCCGCTCCGCTGGCCCGGCGCGACTGGCGGGCCGCGGCGAAGGGGCCGGCGTGGTGGGCTGGCCTGTTCCTCGCGGGCTGGCTGTTCTGCGGGCAGAACCCGCTCCATCTGCCGGCTTACCTGTGGCACTCGTGGGAGATCAGCAGCGGCTATCAGGATGCGATGGGTTGGTCCTGCCCGAGCGTGCAGCTTTACCACGGCCTCGCGACGGCGGCGCTCCTCGTCGGGCTCCTCGGGCTGCGCGCGCTGGCCGACCGCGACCGCGGGCGCGGGTGGGCGCTTGCCGCCGGCGCGGCGGCCTATCTTTTCCTGAGCTGGAAACACGGCTTCATCCGCGCCGACGGCCACCAGCTGGTGTTCTACTTCGCGGCGCTCGCGGTGGTCGTGAGCCCGCTGCACCTGCCCGGCGACGCCCTCCGCTGGCCCTGGCCGCGCCGGCTGCTGCTGGTCGCGACGGCGCTGCTCGCCCTGCGCGGCGCGGAACTGGCCACACCCGGAGTCGCCCCCGCCACGCTCGCGACGCTGAAGGACCGTCTGCAACGCCAGGCCTCGCTCCTGCTTGAGCCGCGCACCCTGCGCGCGCAATACGACTGGACCCTCGACTCGCTGCGCGCGGAGGTGCCGCTGCCGCTCGTGCGCCGCGTGGTCGGCGACCGGCCGATCGACGTGCTGGGCTATGAGCAGGACGTCCTTCTGCTGAACCGTTTCAACTACGCGCCGCGCCCCGTCTTCCAGGGCTACTCCGCCTACACGCCCCGGCTCGCCCGCCTGAACCGTGATTACTTCGAATCGGAGCGCGCGCCGGAGTTCGTGCTGTTCAAGCTGCAGACGGTGGACGACCGCCTGCCGAGCATGGACGATCCGCTGGTGCTCGACCTGCTGCCGCAGCGCTACCGCTATCTTTTCACCGAGCGCGGCTTCACGCTCTGGCAACGCAAGGCGGCACCCGCCGGTCCGGCGGCTTCGCCCGCGCCCGTGCGCAGCGTGACCGCCCGCCTCGGCGAACCGGTTGATCTCACCGATCTGGGCGACCGCTCTGTGTGGGTGCGAATCGATTACCGGCTCAACCTGCTCGGGCGCGTCCGCCGCCTGCTGCTCAAGCCGCCGATGATGCGGCTCAAGGTGACGGACACCACCGGCGCCGTCTCGGATCACCGCCTGCCCGCGCCGATCGCCGCGACGGGTTTTCCGCTCAGTCCGCTGGTCCACGACATTTCCGAGTTTCTCCGCGCAGCCAATGGCGAACCCGGCCGGCGCGTGGCTTCGTTTGTCCTCGAACCCGCCCCGCAGGACCGCGACTGCTTCCAACCGGAGGTCGCCGTGGAAATCTCGGTCACGACGACCGCGCCGGGCACCGGCTGGGCCGCCCTGTCGCTCGGGTCGCCGGAGCTCCCGTTGGAGTTTGTGCGGGGCACCGCCCCGTTTGGCGCCCAGCTCTCGCAGGTGGAGGGCGGGCTGGAATACTATGCCCACGCGCCCTCCTCGCTCGTTTACCGCGCCGCTGCCGGCGCCACCACCCTGCGCGGAAGCTTCGGTCTCTACGATGGAGCCTACGCCGCGACCAACGCCGGCGCCTCGGACGGCGCGGAATTCCTCGTGCACTGGCACGCGGCGGACGGCCGGTCGGAAATGATCTTCCGCCGCCTGCTGCGCCCGCGCGATGAGCCGGCCGATCGCGGTCCGCAGGATTTTGCCGTGCCGCTGCCTGCCGGGGCCGGCGAACTGGAGTTCGCCATCGGGCCCGGCCCGGCCGGCAACTCCGCGAGCGACTGGACCTACTGGCGCCACCTGCGCCTCGAAAATTCCCACTAGACGCCCCCCGCCCCCGAACCTAGGAATGGCCCCTCAATCCATGGAAACCGCGTCCGCCCCCTCCGCCCGCCCGGGTCTCCTTGACTGGACCTTCCGGGGCCTCGGCTTCGTCGCGATGGTGCTGGTCGCCTTCACGCTGCCCTATTTCCCGGCCATGGAGCTCGACTCCTCCTGGCGCATGGCGATCGGGAAATTTTTTATGGAGGGCCGCCAGTTCGGCCGGGAAGTCGTGTTCACCTACGGCCCGCTCGGCTGGGCGATGGGCAAGACCTTCTGGGGCGCCAACTGGAACGTCCTCGTCGGCTGGCATATCGTGCAGGCCATCGTGTTCTCCGCCGTCGTCTTCTGGCACGCTTACCGGCTGACCGGATACGCGCGGGTGTTTTTCTTCCTGTTCTTCTTTCTGTTCGGCCTCTCCTACCAGGACGCGATTCACCAGACGGTCATGGCTTTCGCCGGCTGGGAACTGATCCGCCGCAGCGAGGAGTCCTGGCGCTGGTCTTCCCTCGGGTGGATTGCACTGCTGGTGGTCCTCTCGCTGGTCAAGTTCACCAACCTCCTGCTCGGCTTCTTCCTCGTGCTTGTCGCCTGCGCGCTCGCGCTCTGGAAGACCCGGCGCGCCACCGGGCTGATCGTGCCCGGCGTGTTCCTCGCGCTCTTCATCGCCGGCTGGGCCGCCTGCGGCCAGAACCCGCTCAACCTGCCCGCCTACTTCATCAGCTCCTGGCAGATCAGCCAGGGTTACCAGGACGCGATGGGCCTCTCCTGCCCCTCCGGCCAGCTCTACCGCGGGCTGGGTGTCGTGGCGCTGGTCGTGGCCTTCCTTGGCGTGAACTTCCTCACGAGCGCCGACCGCGTGCGCAACGGCGCCCTCACGCTCGGGGCGCTGGCCCTGCTCTACCTCAACTGGAAACACGGTTACATCCGCGCCGACGGCCACCAGATCGGCTTCTTCTACGCCGCGCTCACCGTGATCGTCAGCGCGCCCCTGGTGCTCGAGCCCTCGCCGGTGCTCCGCTGGCTCAAGCACACGCTGCTGGCCGCGGCCGGCCTCCTGGCGATCGTCAGCTGCGACCTCGTGCTGCCCGGCCTCGTGCGCGGCGCGCTGGGCGGCGCCCAGAACAACGTCAACACCCACGCCGGGTTCTTCCTCGGCGTGAACCACGGCCGCGAGGTTTACGCCGGCAAGTGGGAGGCCGAGCGCAACAACTACGACCTGCGCAAGGTCAAGGAGACCGTCGGCCGCGCCTCGCTCGACGTGCTCGGCTTCGAGCAGGCCATCGCGCTGTTCAACGGCTTCAACTACCAGCCGCGCCCCGTCTTCCAGGGCTACTCCGCCTACACGCCCTACCTGTCGCGTCTGAACCACGACTACTACGCCTCGGACCGCGCGCCGGAGTTCGTGCTCTTCAAGCTCCAGACCCTCGACGGCCGGCTCGCCATGATGGACGACCCCGACGTCCTGCGCCTGCTCGTGCAGCGCTACACCTACCTGTTCTCCGAACAGGGCTTCACCCTCTGGCAGCGCAAGCCGGGCGCCTTCGACGCCGCGGCCTTCGAGCCCAAACTCCTGCGCACCGCAACGACGACGATCGGCGCGGACCTCGACGTCTCCGACCTCGCCGCCGACCAGGGCGTGTGGGTCGAGATCGACTACCGCTTCAACCTCCTCGGCAAGCTCCGCCGCTTCCTCTTCCGTCCGCCGCTGGTGAACCTGCGCATCACCGACGACCGCGGCGTCGAGTCCGTCCACCGCCTGCCCCAGCCCATCGGCCGCGGCGGCTTCATGCTCAGCCCCGTGGTGGACGACATGCTCTCCTACATGCACGCCGCCGGCGGCAAGCCCCCGCGCCGCGCCGCCCGCATCCGCGTCGAGACCGCGCCGCAGGACCGCGACTGCCTGCAGGAGGAGGTTGTCGTGCGCTTGTCCGCGCTGCCGCCCTCCGACGCAGGCAAGGACTACTTCAAGAGCGCCGACCGCGCCAAGTTCCACATGTTCTCCGAGCCGCCGATCTCCTACGAGGCGCACAATCCGCCGAACGAGGACCTCATCGACTCGCGCACGGTCATGATCATGCACGCGCCCAGCCAGATGATCTTCGCCGTGCCCGCCGGCACCACGATGATCCAGGGCGACTTCGGCTTCGTCGCCGGCGCCTACTCGAAGGGCGGCAACACCAACGGCGCGCTCTTCACCGTGTATTGGACCGACGGCTCCGACCGCATGGTCCTGCACGAGCGCTACCTCAACCCGGTGCCGCGCCTCAACGACCGCGGGCTCCAGCATTTCTCCGCCCGCCTGCCGAAGGGCACCGGCCATGTCGTGATGCGCATCGACCCGGGCGAGCACGGCGAATACGCCTTCGACTGGACCGGCTGGACCGGCATCGAATTCAAGTGAACCGGCCCGCCGCCACCCGTTGATGTCGCCCGCTGCCTCCAGTCGCGCGTGGTTCTGGACGGCGGTCGCGCTCACCGTCGCCAAACTCTGGCTCACCTCGGGCCAGACGATCTACGCCATCGGCGCGGCCATCCACGACGACAAGCTCTTCGCCCTCCAGGCCGCGCATCTCATCAACGGCGACTGGCTCGGGCCCTACAACCAGTTCACGCTGGCGAAAGGTCCGTTCTTCCCGCTCTTCCTCGCCGGCGTCTTCTGGACCGGCCTGCCGCTCATCCTCGCGCAACAGCTGGTTTACGCGGGCGCCGCCGCCACGCTCACCCGCGCCCTGCGGCCGTGGTTCACGTCGGCCGGCGCACAGTTCGGCCTCTACACGCTGCTGCTCGCCAACCCCATGACCTGGGACGCCGGCAACCTCGGCCGGCTCATGCGGCAGAACGTCTACACGCCGCTCGCGCTGCTCGTGGTCGCGGGCCTCGTGCGCCTGTTCCACCACCGCCGCGAATCCTGGCGAAAACAGGCCGCCCCCGCCGCGCTCGGCGGCCTGGCGCTCGGCTGTTTTTGGCTGACGCGCGAGGAAAGCGTCTGGCTGCTGCCCGCCGTCGGCCTGCTCCTCTTCGGTGTCGCCGCGTCACTCGGCCGCGAACTCGCCACCCGCTGGCGGACGCTCGCCGTGAGCCTCGGTCTGTTTGTCGGCGCCGCCGTGCTGCCCTCGCTCATCGTCTCGACCCTGAATTACCGCCACTATGGCTGGTTCGGCACGGTTGAGTTCCGCGCGAAGGATTTCAAAGATGCCTACGGCGCGCTCACCCGGCTCCAGGTCGGTCCGGAGCTGCCGCACCAGGTGCCGGTCACGCGCCAGATGCGCGAGGCGGCCTATGAGCTGAGCCCGGCCTTTGCTCAGCTGCGTCCGCACCTGGAGGGCCCGATCGGCGAACACTGGGTCGAGAAAAACCTCTTCCCCGCCAGCGAGCGCCAAATCCGCGGCGGCTGGTTCGTGTGGGCGATCCGCGACGCCATGGCCGCCGCCGGCCTCGCGCCCGATGCCGGCACGGCGATGCGGCACTACCGGCGCATCGCCGACGAACTCAACGCCGCTTGCGACGCCGGCAAGGTGCCCGCCCGCCCGCGTCGCTCGGGCTTCGTGCCGCCGCTCAGCGAAAAGGACGTCGGTCCGCTGGCCGACGGCGCGGCCGAGTACCTCGCGTTTTTTATCCAGTTCAAGGGCTTCACCGCCCGCGCGCCCGACAGCGTCGGCGATTACGCCGAGCTCAAGCCGTTCCGGGACATCGTGAACATGCGCCTGAGCCACGCGCCGCGCTCGCCCGATCCGCTCCCGCCGGCCCAGGCCGAAGTCGCCCGTGCCAAGGTGGAACGCCTCGAATCCTTCGGCCTGCTGATCGGCCGTCTGTTTGGCTGGCTTGGGCCGCTGGTGCTCTTTGTCGGCCTCGTGCGCACGCTCGAGTCCGCCGTCAACCACCGCCCCACCTTCCGCCTCGGGCTGGCGCTCGCGCTGCTCGGTGGTTGCGCGGCCTACCTCGTCATCAACGTGCTCGTGCACGTCACGGCCTTCTTCAACATGAGCCCGGCGGCGATGGCCTCCGCCTACCCACTCTACCTTGTCGCGCTCGCGGCCATCGTGGCCGACGCCTGTGCCGCGTGGCGTCAACCCGCTGCGGCCGACACGCCGGTTGCTTCGACAACCGTCGCGGCCAACCCGCACCGCCTCTGGCTCGTGCCGACGGGAGTGATGGTGTTCGTTTTCGCCGCGCGCCTGCGGGAAATCGCGACCTACGCCGCCGACATCCCCTACAACGACCAGTGGATCATCGAGGCGCAGCAGATCATCGGCCCGTGGCTCGACGGAACGCTGCGGCCCTGGACCTTCTTCACGCCGCACTTCGAGCACCTGCCGGTGTGGACGCGCCTCCTGAGCTGGCTGCAGGTCGTGTTCACCGGCCGCTGGGACCCGCTCGTGCAGATGACGCTCAACGCCGCGCTGCATTCGCTGTTCATCGGGCTCGTCGCCCGCTGGGCGTGGCGGACCTTCTCCGCGCGCGGCGCGGGCCTCGTCTCCGCGGTGCTGCTGCTCGGCGGCGCGCTGCCCTTCGCCTGGGAAAACATCGCGTGGGGCTTCCAGTCGCAGTTCCCGTTGGCGCTGCTCTGCCTCTTTGTCCACGTGCACGGCGCGCACACGCAGGAGCCCGGCAGTCGCCGCTGGTGGTTCGCGCAGGGCATGGGCATGGCCGGACTCGGCACGCTCGCGAGCATGTGGGCCGCGCCGCTGGCGGTGGTCGCCGCCATCCTATGGACCGGCCAACGGGAACGCCGCCGCCTGGTCGCCCCGGCCGTGGTGGCGGGAATCGGGCTCGCGATGTTCGGCCTCATCCACTGGCAGGCCGGCGGCCGCGCCGGTCCGGCCAACGAAGCCCGCAGCCTGCTCGACGTGCTGCATGGCGTGATCTTCCAACTCGGCTGGCCGAGCAACCTGCCCGGCGCCGCGGCCATCCTGCAGGTGCCGTGGCTCGTGCACGCGCTGCGCCTGCGCGGGCGGTCCGATGCCAACGCCGCCGACCGCATCATCTTTTCCCTCGGGCTCTGGAATCTCGCCCACGCCGTGGGCCTGGCGCTGGCGCGCGGCGGCGGCACCGAGGGCCATGTCTCGCGCTACGGCGACCTGTTGTTCATCGGCGCGCTGGCCGGTGCGCTCGCCCTCACGCGCCTTGTGCCCGCCCCCGGCCGCGTGCGCTGGCCCTTCATGGCCGGCGCGACGCTCTGGGGTGCGCTGCTCGTCGCAGGCCTCTGGCAAAACGCCACCGAGGGCCACGCCGCGTATTTCCACCAGACCGCCGCCCAGAGCAACCAGGTGCGGCGCGAGGCGCTCCGCGCCTACCTCGAACGCGGCGATCCCCAGCCGATGGAGCAGAAGGAAACGCGTTGGGTGCTGACCAACAGCCCCGAACTCGTGCGCCCGCTGCTCGACCGGGCGGACTTCCGCGCGCTGTTGCCCGCGTCGGTGAACCCCGCCGGCGACACCGCACTCGGCCGCCTCAACCGCGGCCTGCAGGAGCGCTGGCCCTGGTGGCTGCTCGGCGGCGGCCTGCTGCTGAGCGCGGGCCTGGTCCTGACCTTTGCGCGCCCGACTCACGACCAACCGCTGACACAGCTCGCGCCCGGCACCGACCGCTGGCCCGGCTGGGTGGCCTTGGCCGGCGCCGTGGCCTGCACCGGCGCTCTGTTCCTCTGGAGCAACCCACTCGTCTTCAGCCGGGAGGCGCGTTGGACGCAGATGCTTGGCGGCGACGCCGCGCTGACGGACATCACCTACGACTTCACGTTTAACTCACCCCTGCCGCCCGAACGGCTGCAGGGTGCCGCCCCGCTCTCGCCGCCGGAACTGCGCAACCGTTTCTACGGAACCGCCCCCGAGGGCCCGGGCTGGACGGGCACCATCTTGAGCTCCTCCTTCACGCTCAGCCAGCCCTGGCTCGTCGTGCCCTTCGCCGGCTATCCGACGGGCGACGGCAACGGCCTGCGCCTGCGCCTGCTCGACCACGAGGGCATCTGGCAGGGCGAGGAGATCAGCTGTCCCGGCCCGAATCAGGAAGGCATCGCCTACTGGACGGTGGACGTCACCGCCCATCGCGGCCGGCTGGCCCGGCTGGTGCTCTACGACGGCCGCACCGAGGGCCAAGCTTGGATCGCCGTCGCCCCGCCCATTCCCACGGACCGCCCGAATCTCGCCGTGGACCTGACCCAGCGCCTCCAGCGCGAAAGCCAGAGCCGCCTCCACGCCACGCTGGCAGTCCTCGCCCTCGCCTTCTCCCTCGGTGCCTTTGCCTGTTGGCGGAACCGCCGAATCGCAGGCGGGATTGCATGAGCAAATCACACCCCCTTGCCGGGTGCCGTGATCGCTTCACTCCTGTCGCACTTCAAACCTGATACTATTCTCTTCGAAGCCGCACCAGAATTTCATCGGTAGCACAGCATCCCTTTCGTGATGGCACGAACATACTCGCTCTTCTCGTATCCCGGATTTCGGCGCTCGAGTTCCGCTGGGATGACTATCCAACCCTCAACAGGCTGGTTCTTAACTTCGGATATGTGATCCCACTTGCGCTCCCAGATCTCGGATACCAACAGGTATGCAGCTTCCTCAAGGGGCGATAGTTTGATCTTTGAGGTCATTTTTCTTTTGGATCGATTACTATGAACCTTAGTCGGGCGCCAACCCGGACATTGGCTCTGGCAACAGGAGATCGGCATTCTTCTTCATGATCTTTTCGGATCAATCTTTGGTGGCGGTTGGTGGAGGGCAACCTCCCAGCCTTCGAATTCCGGCTCCGGGCGCCGACCGGTGACATAAGAGAGTATATACTGAGCCGCTCTTCTTTCGGCATGACGTGCGTTGATGACCTGACCGCGCTCGTCGCACTCGAGGACGTTCGCGTAAATGGCGTAAACCTGCTCTAGCGCGCTCGGCTCTTCAAAAATGCACGAATAATCGATGCCCTCTAGGATCGGATGACCGACGCTGCGATTGGCGATCCAGAATGAGAACGTCCTGAGTGCACCGCTTACTGATTCACTTAAACGAGGCATGGTGATTTTTCTCCGCCAGTAAATTGAAGTCAGGGACGCGTAGCCTTTGGTTGATCGACAGAGACCGGGGCGCCAGCCGGCGTTTCCGGTAGTTGCTTGGCGCTCCCGTCCTCTGCCTTTGATGGGATAAAGAATAAAACAAAAAACGTCAGAAATGCAGTGAACGGGAAGAGCGCAAAGACTATCGCCATTCCCGAAGGCACGCCCGCGTCACGACACCGCGGTAACAGCAAGCCAAGGGCACAATACAGAAAGCTGGAGACGGCCAGAATGACAAAACTGGCCGGTTGGAGAAACGGGATGAACTCGAGAAGAACCGCCAGCGCGACGGTGCCGAAGACAACGCTGGCGGCTCTGATCCTGTATTGCCTGCGGTCCAGACGCGCTGGCAGCAGCCAGGTATCGGTCACCAGCACTCGGCCCGGTCCTGATGGCAACGATGGAGGAACCGTGCTCGCAAACTTCGCCACCGAGTCGGTGGCCAGACCACGCTGCTCCAGTTCCACCAGCATGATCGCCACTGCCTCTGGCGTATATTGCTGCTTCTCAACGGAAGCAGCCCGAGCCAATCGCTCCAGTGGCCAGGTCGAGTAAAGCTGACGAAGTGACGCTTCTTCTTTTGGGGACATAGTTTCTATCGGCCAACGTTTACGATGCGTCCTGACTGCATGTCAGCCGGGACATTGGGATGGGCTTCCGGATTAGCGATCTAAGCATAAACGGGATGATCTATGCGGGTTGGAAGATACTCTTCCACTACAGTGCCGGCGGGTGCATCCAAAGCACGCAAAGCCGCCAATATGACCGCCAATCCTTCTTCGCGTTTCGTCAGGATGACGTCTATGCCGCAATACTCGATGGTCTTGCCTTCACCCAGCTGCGACCCGCCGCCGCATACGTTACCAACCCCAAGTCCAGAAAGTTTGTCCGCTAGCGGATCCTCAAAGCGATCACCGCGCTCAACAGGTCCGATATTCCCGGGAATCTTAATGTAGAAGAAATGCTCGCCTCTTTTTTGAGCATCACAGGCAAAATCAAACATCACCGCCTCTCGACCTGAATAGGGATTCTCTTGGGGCATTGTTCTTGTGCCTATTATCTACGACGAGCCATGGACGCGCGCAGTTCCGACCTGGGCTCGGTGGGCTGTGGAAAAGTGTGACGAGGGCAATGTCTTAAATGCTGCACCATCTTGCTGGCTGGTCCGGGGTGGCCGCGGCCCTCGGCTTCCCGGATTGGTCAGGACTTGATACGCCCCCGAGGGACGACGTCAATGTCACCGGTGCCGGGAGATATCCTCGGTTGATCCGAAAGGGCGACGGGGCAGCAGCGTCGCAGGTATAGCCCCGGAGCTGCGCCCGGAGCCGCACTTGACGACCCCGTTTTTGGGACGAATCTTCCTGCGTGGAGAAACCTGCGATCAAGATCCTCGGCCATTTGCGGCAGACTTCGTGGCCGCGTTTCGCCCGGTTGCAGCGCACCGCCGCCCGGTTGGCGCGGGGACGCGGCCAACCCAAGGGCATCTACAAGTTCGCCAGCAACGAGGCCTGCACCGTATGGACCGAGAGTCTGAACCGCACCGGGAAGTAGCCCGCGTCCCCACCGATGGCAGCTTCCTGCAGGCGCTGATCCAAACCCGCAACCCGGCCTCCTGAACGCGCGCGTGGAGTGATCGCTGGTTCCCGGGTAAGGCGAACTGGGTTAATGTCTTCTCCGGCCACATCTGGCGCGCCCATGCCTAACCCATGGGGCAAAGGGAGGAACCGGTCGGTCAATAATCGCACCGCCGGATAGCGGGTCGGGGCTGCGCGGTTGTCTTCAGTGGTGAAGTGTTACACGCTACCACCATGTCCGAACCGCCGCCCAGTGACCGGACCTTCGCCGGGCTCTACCAGCGCACGCTCACGCCGCTGCGGCAGCACCTCGCCCGGATCCTCGGGAATTCCGCGGAGGCGCAGGACGTCGCCCACGACGCCTACCTGCGGGTCTATCCGCTCGTGGAGAAGCAGCAGGCGGAAAAACCCGAGGCCCTCCTCTACACCACGGCCCGCCGCCTCGCCTTCAACCGCCTCAAGCGCCGCCGCATCGTGCCCTTCCTGCCGGAACCGCCGGCCGACGATGTCCTGCCCTCCGCCGCACCCGGCGTGGCCCAGCAGGTGATGGCCCGCCAGGAACTCCAGCAGCTGGAGCAGGCCATCGCCGCCCTGCCCGAGGGCTGCCGCAAAGTCCTCCTCCTCCGCAAGGTCGAACTCCTCTCCCACCAGGAAATCGCCGACCGCCTCGGCATCGCCATCAGCACCGTCGAAAAACAGCACGCCCGCGCCCTCCGCTTGCTGAAGGCCGCGCTGCAAAATACCGGCGGAGCTTCCCGCCCCGCCGTCCCCTCTGTGGACCTCCGTTCTCCCTTCTCCCTTCGCCCTTCTCCGTCGTCCCCGGCCACCCCCGCCTCGCGTTCCGAGGCCTTCCCGTCATGAATCCTTCCACGCCTCCTACCGCCCAAGCCGACGAACAGGCTGCCCTCTGGGCCGCCCGCCTCGACGGTTCCGAGCTGTCCGCCGCCGACCAGCGCGAACTCGCCGCCTGGCTCGCCGCCGACCCGGCGCACCGCCCGCTCCTTGCCTCCTACTGCCAGTTTTCCGCCGATCTCGAGCAGCAGCTGCCGTTGCTTGCAGGGGTCAGGGACGAGTTGGCGGAATCCCCCACCGCGTCAATGGCTGTCCGTCCGTTTCCCTGGTTGCGCCGTCCGGCATGGGCCGGTGCGACGCTCGCGGCGGCCGCGGCCCTTGCGGTTTTTCTGTGGCCCGGCCAGCCACAGAATCATTCTCAAAACCTCGGCACCGCGGTCGCCACCCGGCAGGAATTCACCCTGCCCGACGGCTCGCAGGTCGAGCTGAACGCCCAGACCGCCGCCGCCGTCGAGCTCACCGCCACGGAGCGCCGCGTGCGGCTCGCGGGCGGCGAGGCCTTTTTCCGCGTGGCCAAGGACCCCGCCCGGCCGTTCTACGTCGAGACGCCCGCCGGCTCCGTGCGCGTGACCGGCACCGCGTTCAACGTCCGCACCGAGTCCGCCGCGAGCCTCGAGGTCACGGTGCGCGAGGGCTCCGTGCAGGTGCGCCCCGGTGGCGGCGGCGCGCCGCAGAACCTCACCGGCGGTGACCGACTCGTGCGCGACGCGCAGCAAATCAACCTAGCCCGCCTGAGCGCCGGCCAGCTCGACGACACGCTGGCCTGGCGTCAGGGCCGCATCGTCTTCGCCGACACGCCGCTGCGCGAGGCCCTGGCGCGTTTCGCCCGCTATCACGGACGCACGCTCACGGCCAGCACCGCCGCCGCCGGCAAGCGTGTGGGCGGCAACTACAGCCTCGACGATCTCGACGGTTTTCTCGCCTTCCTCGAGGAGACCGAGGGCATGAACCTGCGCGTCAGCCGCGAGACCGACGGCGCCATCCGGGTCCGCCTGCCCGACGAAAGCTGAGCCGGATCCATGCAGGCGATACCACACCCCCTCGGCTTATCCGCTCGGGAAGGTGGAGCCCGCGCGGAGCGCAGGTTCCACCCCGGACCAACTTCGCCGGCGCAGCGTCTGGCAGGTTGGTGGAACGCGTTGCTCCCAACGCGTTGTTCGACACCCGCTCGTAGAACCAACGTCTTGGGGACAAGCCGTTCCACCTCGATCTTCGTATTCCGCCTTGGCCTGCTCGCCGCCAGCCTGCTGCTGGGTGTGATCAGTCGGGCCGCCCCGGTGGACTTCAACCTGCCGGCGCAGCCCGCCGCCGAGGCCCTGCTGGCCTTCTCGCGCCAGGCGGGCGTGGAGGTGCTCTATTCCTACGACGACCTGCGCACCGTGCAGGCGCAGGCGGTCAGCGGCCGCCTGGAACCGGCGCAGGCGCTGGAACAGCTGCTCAAGGACACGGGCTTCGCCGCCCGGCGAAACCTGCGCGGGAAATTCGTGATCACGCGCGTCGTGTCCACGACCGGTGCGATCACCGGGCGTATCCTGACGCCGGCCGGCGAGCCCGCCGCGAACCTGCCGGTCGCCCTCGCCGGCACGCGCCTGCGCACGACCACCGATTCGAACGGGGCCTTCGTGTTTCCGACCGTCGCACCCGGCACGCACCGGCTTTTCGCCGGCGGCCCCGGCTACCAGTTGCTGGAGCAAACCGGCCTCGCGGTGGAGACCGGCAGCGCGCTTGACCTCGGCTCGCTCCGGCTGCGCGCCGCCGCCGACATCACGGTGCTCGATCCCTATGTCGTGACCGAGCGCAACGACCGCCTGCCCATCGGCGAAGGCGTGGGCGCCGCCCCGCGCCGCGCCGCCGGCAACCTTGACCTGCCGCGCACGGCGGACAACGCGCTGCCGTTCACGGTCTTCAACCGTGAGCAGATTGTCCGCAGCGGCGTCGTGCAGCTGAACGAGTTCCTCCAGCGCGAGCTCCTCGAGTCCAACACCACCCAGCCGCCCGAGCAGGACAGCACGCAGGGCAGCATCATCTCGGGCAGCTCCAACCTCCAGCTGCGTGGCTACGGCTCCGACGAGACCGTCATCCTCGTCAACGGCCGGCGTCTGCCGGAAACCTTCACGAACGTCCCCGGCGAGCTCGGCACCCCCGACGTGAACCTCGTGCCGCTCTCGCTCGTGCAGCAGATCGAGGTGCTCCCGACCTCGGCCTCGGCCCTCTACACCGGCAACGCCGTCGGCGGCGTGATCAACATCGTGCTCACGCCCGACCTCGACGGCACGGAGCTGCGCACCACCTACACCAATGCCATGGGCGGATTCGATGCCCCGCAGGCCTCCGTCTCGCTCTCCCACGGCCGCACCCTGCTCGACGGCCGGCTGCGCCTGCGCCTCAACGCCACCTTTACGGAGACCGCGCCCGCGGTGGAGAGCGAGCTCGGCTACCAGCGCGCCCGGCTCGTGCGCACCCCGGCGGGCTTTGCGCCGCGCGACACGCCCAATGTCGTCAGCGCCGACGGCTCGCCCCTGTTTGGGGCCGGCACGGCCAACTTCGCGTCCGTCCCGCCGGGGGCCGACGGTCGCGGCGGGCTGGCCGCGTTCACCGGCAGGCAGGGCGTGTTCAGCACCGGCCCCTTCGATCCGCCGGGCGGCCTCGCGACGAACCCCAACAGCCAGGATTTCCTCTACGGGCGCGAGCAGCGCCGCGCCACCTGGTATGGCTCGGCGGTGTTCGATGCCACGCCCTGGCTCCAGCTTGGCCTCGACGCCAGCTACGGCCGCACGATCGTGCACCGCGGCCACGAGGTCTTCGCGGCCGAGCTGGAACTCGCCCGCGCCAACACCACGCTGAATCCCTTCGGCCAGGACCTGCGCGTCGCCCTGCACGAGACCACGCCAGCCCTCGGCCAGAATTACAACGAGGCGCAGCTCGACTCCTTCTCCTTCGTGGGTGGCGCACTGCTGAAGCTCCCGGGCGACTGGAAGCTGACCTTCGACGCCCAATATGCCCGCAACGTCGCACGTTACCGCGGGCTGGTGGGCGTGGATCACGACCGTTGGCAGCAGCTCGTGGACGCCGGTCTCTACCAACCGTTGCGGGACACGCAGGTACACGGCCCACCGCAGGAGTTCTACGACCGCGCGCTCATCCATCACGGCGGGCCGGGGCGGTTCGTGACGCTCGGCGACTACCACACGATCGAGGGCGCCGCCCGGCTCACCCACGAGGCGCTGCCGCTGCCCACCGGCGAGGGCACGCTCAACCTCGGGGCCGACTACCGGCTCAACCGCCTCGCGCCCTACACCTCCGCGCCGCGCTTCGCCGACGGCACCCCGGCCGCAGCGATTGAGGAATGGAGCGGTCGCACGCTCGAGCGCATCAGCGTCTTCGGCGAAATCCAGGCCCCGCTCGTGCCCGTGCGGATGCTGCCGCGGGCCATCAGGTCGGTCGAGACCGACACCGCCGTCCGCTACATCGTTTCCACCCAGTCCAATGAGACGAATCTCGCGCCGACCTTCGGCCTCAAGGTAGATCTCCGCAACGGCCTCGCCTTCCGCGCCTCCTACACCACGTCCAACCGGTTTCCCAACCCGGTGATGAGCCGCCGGCTGGACCAAGGCAGTGGCAGCGGCTCGGGCGCCGATCTCGTGAGCATCGTTGATCCGGTTCGCGGCGAGAGCTACTTCACCGACGCGAAGGTGGCGGTGAATCCGGACATCCGCGCCGAATCCGCCGTCACGCAGACCGCCGGCCTGGTCTTCACCCGCGGCCGCACGCACCGCTTCCGCGCCTCGCTGGATTTCGCCGACACCACCAAGACCGACGAGATCATCGGGCTCACGGCCCAGACCGTGGTGAACCTCGAATCCTTTTTCCCCGACCGGGTGGAGCGCGATCCCGCCGGCACCGGCCGCATCACCACCCTGCTGACCGGCTTTGCCAACGTGTCTCAGCGGCACTCGCAGAACTGGAACCTCGCGGCCGAATACGCCTGGAGCGGCTTCCTCGGCGGCACGCTCGAGCTGCGCGGCCGCTGGGTGTGGTTTCAGCGTTACGCCAACCAACTCGACCCGTCGCAACCCGTCGTGGACCAGCTCGATCATCCCGACGGCACCGCGCCCGGCCTGCTGCGTCACCGCCTCACCTTCGGCGCCGCGTGGACCGGCCCGGCCTGGGGTTTTGGCGTGGACGGACACTACCTCGGCGAGCGCACACTGCCCCTCATCGAGCAAGCCGCCCAGGGCGCCAGCCGGATCAAGCCCTACTGGCAGTTCGACGCCTTCGCCCAGACCGACCTCACGCGCTGGCTGCCGGGCAACCCGCAGAACTTCCGCCTGCATGCCCAGCTGCGCGTGAACAACCTCTCCGGCTTCGACTTCCCGAAATACGCCGCCGACCCCACCGGCGCCGGCGTCCAGCCCTACGGCGACTGGCGCGGCCGCACCTACTCGCTGTCGGTGACCGCGAGCTTTTAGAGCCAGCAATCATATTTTCATGGGTGATGAACCCCGTTGCGTGGAGCGTGTCGAAGATGGCTCGTTATCCATGAATCACCCCTATAGACATTCAATCCTCGCGGCGATTTTACCGGCGATTATGTGGGCCCTTGCCGGCTGCAGCACCCACCAACCGGTCGTTTCGTCGATCACGGCCAAGCCCATCGGCACGATGATGCACAAGGGCCTGGAAGTCTCGGTTTTCGATGCCAACCAGGTGCGCTGCGACAAGTCCACGCCACCGGTCTATCCGACAGAAGCAAAGCGAAACCGGATCCAGGGAGTCGGAGTAGTCCGGATCATCGTGGATCAAACCGGAGAAGCGATTGACTACACCGTCGTCAGCAGCTCACCCACGGCGGAGTTTGGCCAGGCGGTGTTGGACGCGGCCAAGCGTTGGAAATACTATCCGATGGCTGACGAGAACGGACGTCCGGTCATCTACATCCTGGAACAAACCATCCGATTCAACCTGGGGGAAGAAATGCCCGCAGCTGGCGGCGGCTGGAACGGATTGTGATGCGCTGAAAGTCCGGAAAGGAATGCTTTAACATCTGTTCCAGGATCAAGACAGACCTCATGCAAAGTCCGCGAAGGTCGCACAGGAAGACCGAAACCTTGGCGGACTTGGACCAGTTTAAATTGAAGTGTAGCCGCTTTGGAGCGCAGTCCCTCGACAGGCTCGGGACCTTGAGCTTGTCGAAACGGCGACAAAGTGGTCGTCCCCTGACCCCGCTTTCGCCTGCGGCTTAAGCGCGGCTACAACTCTTATGAATGTGCTATAGCGCGAGGTATTCCAAGTCCGAGCCGTCGGCGCGGGAGCTTGGGCTTCCGGAGTCAATAGAGGCGCGGCTCAGCGCGGCTCCGATCGCCCGAGCTGGCGTTTGGCCTGGATGGCGCGCAGCTCCTTGGCCACAAGCTTGTCCTTGTCACGGCCCAGAGTCTCCTTGGCCTTAATCAAGTCCTCCATGGAAATGACGTGGCAGGTTCGCCCGAACAGCGGAACCGCGATGGCGTGCTGCAACAGGGCTTGGTAATCTCCGATGCCCAGCACACTGCCGAGCACATCCACGACGCCCGCATCTGTCTCGAGATAGACGTTGGCCAGAGGCTGGCCCGCCGGCGGGTGCTCCAGAAACGACAGCCGCTGGTGGGTCATGCGATGCACCGGGTGCAGATCGGCCAGCGCGGATCGCAGTTTCGCCACGTTTTCGGGCGACATCACCGCGCAGATGTCGAGATCCTCAGTGACGTAGGTGGATCCGTGCAGGACGCCGGCAAATCCACCCACCACCACGAAGTCCAGACCCGCGTCAGCGAATCTCTGCAGCAGAACGTGCAGACTTTTCATAGGCGGCTCCGGCTTCCTTCAGGGCCCACATCAGCTCCTGCGCCGAGGCGTGCCGCAGCACGCGTTCCTCGTAGCTGAGCGCGAGGTTGGAATCCACCAAAGCCAGATCGATGCCGGCGCGGCGGGCTTCCTCGATGGCTTGGGCGGGATCATCCATTTCGCGCAGTATTGTGATCTCACCGCCGTCCGCAAAGCCGGAATTTTTCGGGTTCGCAAAAAGGTGGAGCCCGCGCTCCATCGCGGGCTGGGATCGAGCCAACCGGCGCGGAGCACCGGTTCCACCAAAACTGACCGGCGCACGACTGGCATTTCTGCCTTTGCCATGCCCTCGGCCGGTGTTTTGCTCCGGGGCGTGTCCGCCCCCGTCCCATCACCCGCCGCCGCGGCGCCTGAACTCACCGTCGTCATCCCCTGCCTCAACGAGGCGCGGACGATCACCGGCTGCGTGCGCGAGGCGATGGACGCGCTCGCCGCCAGCAGCATCGCGGGCGAGGTGGTCGTGGCCGACAACGGCAGCACCGACGGCTCGCAGGACCTCGCGACCAAGGCCGGCGCGCGCGTGGTGCCCATCGCGGTCAAGGGCTACGGCAACGCCCTGCGCGGCGGCATCGCGGCGGCCCGCGGCCGGTTCATCCTCATGGGCGACGCCGACGGCAGCTACAACTTCGGCCACCTGCCCCGCTTCGTCGAGCGCCTGCGCGCGGGCGCGGACCTCGTGATGGGCAACCGGTTCCTCGGCGGCATCGAGCCCGGCGCGATGCCGTGGAAAAACCGCCACATCGGCAACCCGATCCTCTCGTTCATCGGCCGGCTGTTCTTCCGCACCGGCATCGGCGACTTCCACTGCGGCCTGCGCGCCTTCACCGCCGACGCTTATCGCCGCATGGACCTGCGCACCACCGGCATGGAGCTGGCGTCGGAAATCGTCATCAAGTCCGTGCTCTTCGGCCTGCGCGTCGAGGAAGTGCCGACCGTGCTGCGCAAGGACGGCCGCGACCGGCCGCCGCACCTGCGGCCGTGGCGCGACGGCTGGCGGCACCTGCGTTTCATGCTCCTGTTCAGCCCGCGCTGGCTGTTCTGGTATCCGGGCATCTTGCTGATGGCGGCGGGTCTGCTGCTCGGCGGCGCGCTCGTGCAGGGTCCGCTCCCGCTCGGGCGGGTGACGCTCGACGTGCACACGCTGCTCTTCGCGGCGGTCGCGGTGCTGATCGGTTTCCAGGCCGCGTCTTTTGCGGTGCTGAGCAAGTTCTTCGCGATCCGCGCCGGGCTGCGTCGGGCCGAGGCGGGCTTCGACGAATGGTTCCGCCACGTGACGCTCGAGGCGGGACTGGTTTCGGGCACGGTGCTCGTGGTGCTCGGCCTGATTTTGTCCGTCGGCGCGGTCTGGATCTGGGGCGGCCAGGGCTTCGGCCCCCTGCACAACCCGACGGCGACGCTGCGCTGGGTGATCCCCGGCGCCCTCTGCCTCGTGCTGGGCTGCCAGATGATCCTCACGAGTTTCTTCCTCGGCGTGCTGCGGCTCGACACGCGCTCTGAAACCGCATGACGCCCGCGCTCCGGAACCGCCTCTGGCTCGGCGCGGCGCTCCTGCTCACGGTCGCCAAGCTCTGGCTGAGCCGCGGCCAGGGCGTGTTTGCCATCGGCGGCGCCGGGCACGACGACCGGCTGTTCATCGAGCTCGCTCAACACCTCGTGCGCGGCGACTGGCTCGGCCCCTACAACGAGCTGACCCTGGCCAAGGGCCCATTCTATTCCCTCTTCATCGCGGCGGCGTTCATGGTCGGGCTGCCGCTGTTTTTCGCCCAGCACCTGTTTTACGCCGCGGCCTGCGGGGCCTTCGTGCGCGCGCTGCGGCCGGCGATCGCGTCGGCCGGGGCACGATTCGCCATCTACGCCCTCCTGCTCTGGAACCCGATGACCTACGACGCCCACAGCATGGGACGCGTGCTGCGCCAGCAGGTCTATGGTCCGCTGGGGCTGATGATTTTTGCCGGACTGGTCGCCCTCTATCTGCGCCGGAACGAGAACGTGCGCCGCCAGGGCCCGTGGGCGGTGCTGGCCGGAGCGGCGGCGGGGTGTTTCTACCTCACGCGCGAGGAGGTGCTGTGGTTCCTCCCGAGCGTGACCCTGCTCGCCGGCGCCTGCCTGTGGGGCGCGTGGCGGCTGTCGCGCGACACCGTGATGCGCACGGGGGCGATGCTGGCCCTGGCGTTCGGCGTCGCGGCCGGGCCCGTTTACCTGGTCTGCGCCCAGAACAAGCGGCACTATGACTGGTTCGGCACCTGCGAGTTTCGCGCCCAGGAATTTCAGGATGCCTACGGCGCAATGCTCCGGGTTCGGGTTGGGCCCGAGATTCCCTTCGTGCCGGTTACGCGCGAGGCCCGCGAGGCGATGGCGGCGGTGAGCCCTCGGTTCGCGGTGTTGCAGCGTCAGTTTGAGGCCGGCGGTCTGGCGGAAGGCTGGGCCGGCGCCTCGGAGTTTTTCACCAAGCGGCCGGCCGCAGAGGGCCAGATCGGCGGCGGCTGGTTCATGTGGGCCGTGCGCGAAGCGGTGGCCAAATCCGGCAACGCGGGCAACGCCCAGCAGGCGATCATCTTTTACCGCGAGATGGCGCGCGAACTCAACCGCGCCGCCGACGAGAGCCGGCTGCCGGCGGGCCCGCGCCGCAGCGGTTTCCTTCCGCCGTGGCGCGACGACCAGACGCCCGCCTTCGTGCGCGCGACGCGGGATTTTGCGGACTTCGTGATTCGCTTCAGCCGCTTCGCCGGCCGGCCGCCGCCCAGCACCGGTTCGCCGGAGGAGCTGCAGCTCTTCCACGATCTCACGCGCGAACGCCTGTCCCCGCCGGAGGGCGAACTCGATGTCGTCGGCGCCAAGCGCTACCTGCTCAACGTGTGGAAGGCCGACACGCTGCACGCCATCGGCAAGGCGCTGCGCCCGGTGCTCATGGTGCTGTTCTGGTCCGCTCAGCTGCTCGCCCTGGCCCGGGTCGGCTGGCTGCTCTGGCACCGGCGCTGGACGTATCCGCTCACGGTGGCCGCCGCGGCGTGGGGCGCCGTGGCCGCATCCATCCTGATGCACGCGGCGATCGAGGCCTCGTCGTTTCCCGTGCTGACGATTTCCTCCTTCGCGCCGGTATATCCGCTGGTGCTGTTGTTCATCGTCGCCGTGGGCTGGGACGCCGCCGCGGCGTGGGCGGCCCGCCGGGCAACACCCGGGGCCACGGAGCCCAAGGGAGCGGAGGGCGACATGGCCGCCCGCCCCGCCCCCGACGGAACGCCGCGTTGGCTTTGGGCGGTGACCGGGCTGGCGGCGCTCGCGCCTTTTCTGATCTGGCAGGGGCAGTTCCGGACGCTTTTCTGGTTTGGCGACGATTTGTTCCTGCTGGACCAAATGGCGGTGATGGGGACCGGGTCGTGGATCTGGCGAGTGTTCTCCGAGAACTTTGTGCCGCTCTTCAAGCTGGGCTGGGCCGGGGCCGTGTTCAGCCTGAACGGCAGTTATCCGCTGATGCTGGCGCTGCTTTGGCTGACCCACGCCGCCAACATCGGTCTGTTCACCCGCTGGCTGCTGCGCACCGGCCTCCCGGCCGGGGTCGTGCTCCCGGTCGCGGCCCTGTTCGCGCTGACGCCCGGCAACCTCGAGAGCCTGGGCTGGGCCGTGCAATGGTCGGCGCTCCTCGCCACCCTCTTTCTGCTCCTCGGGCTCAATTTTCTGCCCTCGGCCCGGGACTCCGACGGGGACTGGATTGGACGCAAGGACCTGTGGCTCGCACTGTGCGTGACCGCCAGCGCCTGCTGTTTTTCGCGCGGCGTGATCAGCGGCGGCGTGATCGGCCTGGGGCTGCTGCTGCCGGGCGTGCTCGCCGGGGATCGCGGCACCCTCCTGCGGTCCTTGCCGCGCGGGCTGCTTTGCTTGCTGCCGGCCGTGGCGGTGGCATTGGTGATCAAGCTGAATTCCTCCGGCCTGCATCAACGCTTCGGCGAGAATGGCGGGGCCGCGCTGGAATTTGGCCTGAGTTATTTTTTGCTGAACCCCTGGCACACCCTGCTGGGCGGCTCGCTCCACCCGGGCGCGCTCCTGACCGCGGCCGGCCTGAAACTCGGGTTGCTGGGTGCCGCCCTCGCGCTGGCCACGGAACGCACCCGCCCCGTGCTGCTGCTCGCGCTGGCCTACGATCTCGGCAGTTCCCTGCTGCTGGGCATCGGCCGGCATGACACCGGGTTTCTCGCGGCGATGAGTTCGCGTTACCAATACAGCTCGCTGCTCGGGTCGCTCCCCAGCGTGGCCATCCTGCTCGCCGCGGTGTGGCCGCGCCTGTCGGCGTCACGCGCCCGATTCGGGGCCGCGCTGCTGACCGTGCTTGTCGTCGGGTTCTGCCTGCGGGGCTGGCCGGCGGTCTTGCGGGACTTCACGGGCTGGCGCGGCACCGAACTTCGCCGGCTCATCTTCGCCCCCGCCACCCAGGATCCGGCGGTGCGCGTGCCGGCGCTGGAGTTCATGCACATCGAGCGGGCCAAGGCGCTGCAACGCGCCTACAACCTGCACTGACCGCGTATAGCCCGCTTTGCTCGCACGCGGCGGCTCAGCGCACCACGACCGGTATAGCCACGGATTTCGCCGGTGGCTCCTGCCATTTCTCCCACCCGGCATGCCAACGGATGGCCGCGCCCCGGTAATCCACGTCACCGGCCAGCCCGTCGCGAAAGGCCACGCGCAAACGCACCCGGATCTCGGAACCCGCCGGGCCGGCCGTGATGTCGCGTTCCTGCCGGGTTTCGGGTCCCAGCTTGTCGAGATAGCACAGCCCGGCCCAGGTCCGACCGCCATCCGTTGAGAAATCCGCCTGGAAAAGCCCCACTTGTTCACCCTGCCCTGCCGTGGTGCTGGCGATGAGGACGATCCGGCACGCCTCGCCGGCTTTGGTGGTCGGCGGCGCCTCGATGGCCACCGAACGCTCCACGGCCAGGCCCGTCGCCGCCAACCCGAGCAGCAAGACCAACCCGTGCATGCAGGAACGCAAAAGCATGGTCCCGATGACGCCCTCGGGCCGCGCCAAGGCAAGCGCGTTCCCGGACACAAAATCGGCTGGAAACCCGCTCCAGCGCCTGTCTGGCTGACCGCTCCCGCTTCACCATGGCAAAGACCCTTCTCGTCACCGGCTCCTCGGGCCTCATCGGCTCGGAAGTCTGCGTTTATTTCGCCTCGCTCGGCTACACCGTGCATGGCGTGGACAACAATCAGCGCGCCGTGTTCTTCGGCCCGCAGGGCGACACGCGCTGGAACCAGAGCCGGCTCGCGCAGGAGCTGAAGGGCTTCGTCCACCACGAACTCGACATCCGCGACCGCGCCGGCGTACTCGCCCTCGTGAAGGCGGTGAAGCCGTCGGTCATCGTGCACACCGCCGCCCAGCCCTCGCACGACCGCGCCGCCGCGATCCCGTTCGACGACTTCGACACCAACGCCGTCGGCACCCTGAACTTCCTCGAGGCCGCGCGCCAGGCCTGCCCCGAATCGCCCTTCGTGCACATGAGCACGAACAAGGTTTATGGCGACGCCCCCAACACCATCAAGCTGACCGAACTCGCCACGCGCTGGGACTACGCCGACCCAGCCTACGCGCACGGTATCGCCGAGACCTTCACCATCGATCAGTCGAAGCACTCGCTCTTCGGCGCGTCCAAGGTCGCGGCCGACGTGATGGTCCAGGAATACGGCCGCTATTTCAACCTGCCGACCTGCGCGCTGCGCGGCGGCTGCCTCACCGGCCCGAACCACTCGGGCGTCGAACTGCACGGCTTCCTCTCCTACCTCGTGAAGTGCAACCTCGAGGGCCGCGAATACAAGGTTTTCGGCTACAAGGGCAAACAGGTGCGCGACAACATCCACTCGCTCGACGTGGCGCGCTTCATGGCGGCCTTCGTCGAGGCCCCGCGCGCGGGCGAGGTTTACAACCTCGGCGGCGGCAAGGCCAACAGCACCTCCATCCTCGAGGCCTTCAAGATCGCCGAGAAGTTCTCGGGCAAGGCGCAGGTCTTCACCTACGTGGACCAAAACCGCGCCGGCGACCACATCTGCTACTACTCCGACCTGCGCAAGATGAAGGCCCACTACCCGAATTGGGACATCACGCAGTCGCTCGAGGAGACCATCCGCCAGATCGTCGAGGCCTGGAAGGTGCGGCCCAAGGCCTGAGCGCCCGCGGGCCGTCCGACCATGCCAATCACCCGCGGCTGAAGCCCGATGGAAGCGGTCCGCGAATTCTTCTTCTGGCTGGACGGCGCGCCGTGGCGCTTCTGGACACCGGCCTGGCTGCTGTTCGGTGCGACGGCGTTCCTCGCACTCCGTCCGCAAGGCCAGACGACCGGCAAACTCAACCAGCCCGGTTGGTTCATCGCCGCGGTATTCCTCACGCTCCTCGCGTTCCGTTGGCCCACCTGGTTCTACCGGCTGGACCTGAACCCCGACGAGGCGCAGATCGTGTCGGGCGCGCTCACGCTCGACCGCTTCCTCCTGCCGTGGAAACACCTCGATCCCACGACCCACGGGCCGCTCTGCGAATACTTCCTGGTCTTTGCCTCGTGGCTCGGCGCGCCGTTCAACTACGTGACCGCCCGCGTGGTGGCCGCGCTGCTGCAGGCGGGAGCCTTGGTGGCGGTGTGGGCTACGCTGCGGAGAATCATGGACGAATCGCCGGCCCGGTTGGCCGTGCTGCCCGGGTTGGCTTTCTGGAGCCTGACCTCCTGGGACGATTTCCTGCATTACTCCAGCGAGCTGCCCGGCATTTTCCTGATGGCGTGGGGCGGCTATTATCTCGTACGGACACTGCTGACCCCGACGGAGCGCCCGGCGGTGCGCACCGCGTTTCTGGCCGGTTGCCTTCTCGGGGCCGTGCCCTACGGGAAACTCCAGTCCACGCCGCACGCCGGGCTCATCGGCTTGATCGGCCTCGTGCTGGTCTGGCGGCTGGTCCGTGATCAGGCGGTGCGGTGGCGGCGGCTGGCCGGCCTGATCGGCGGCGCCGTGACGCCGTCGGTGCTGCACGGTCTCTACCTGACCGTCTTCGGCCTCTGGGGACAGTTCTGGTTCACCTACATTGTCAGTGCCGTTGATTTTCTGGACACCTCCGCGCACCGCTTTGCGGACATGCCGGGACGATTCCTCCACCTCGCCGCCACGTCGCCCTCGTTCAGCTGGTTCTTCTGGGGCAACCTTGCTTTTGCCCTCCTCTATCTGCGCTCACCCCGCCGCTCGGAACTCCTGCGCGCCGCGATTCCGCTGGCCGGGATTTCGCTGGCCGCGGCCTGGTTCACCGTGATTCGCCCGGGGCGTGAGTCGGCGCACTACCTCCACCTGCTGGTGATTCCCGTCACCACGCTGGCGGGGGTGATCCTCGGCAACGCCTGGCCCGACCAGCCCGCCGCAGGCGTCAGTCGCGCGTGGAAAACGCTCGGGGCCTTCGCCCTGCTCGCGCTGGGACCGCAAGCCCTGAATCAGGCGGTCGCCTATCACCGCTTCGTCGGCCACGCGCAACGGCACTGGGAAGCGCCCCTTTCCGGCACGGCCGCCTACCTGCGGGCGCGCCTGCTTCCCGGCGACACGCTGGCGATGTGGGGCTGGGCGCCGCATCTGCATGTGGAAACGCAGCTGCCCCACGCCACGCGCGAGGCCCAGAGCGGAAACCAGATCATGCAGTGGCCGCTCACGGACTTTTTCGTGGACCGCTACCTCGGCGACCTGGCGCGCTGGCGGCCCGTCTGGTTCGTGGATGCGGTCGGCCCGGGTGCCTTCATCTTCGACGACCGCACCCGTCACGCCCACGAGTCCGTGCCGGCGCTGCGGCAGTGGATTGCCGACCACTACGACTTCGTGGCCGAGATCGCCCCCCTGCGGATCTACCGGCTGAAGGACGTGGAACGACCGGTGACCGCGGCCAATCGCTGAGACCGGTGGCGCGAGCGCCTTACTTGACCTCGATGGTCACGCTCTTTGCGGGCGGAGTTGCCCACTTGGTCCAGCTGCCGCCCCAGTCGAGCGGCTTGCCGGCAAAATCCACGTCGCCGGACTTGCCGCCGCGGTAGGCCATGCGCGCCCGGACCATCGCCGGGGAGCCAGCCGCGCCGGCCCGGAAGTCGATCGCCCGCGTGTGGGAGCGGCCGACCTTTTCCGCATAGACCGGAATCCACGACTTGCCGCCGTCGCTGGAATACTCGACCTGGAAAAAGCCGATCTGCTCACCGTCGGTCGCCGCGGTGTTCGCGGTCACCACGACATGGATGTTTTCGCCGGGCTTCACCCCGGCGGGCGCCGTGATGGTCAGGCCGCGTTCGATCGCCAGGGCCGGGAGTGCGGTGAGCAACAGGGACAGGAGCAGGTGGCTGATTTTCATGGGAGGTCTGACAGGTAAAATGAAACCGGGTTCTCTCGCAATTTTTGGTCGCGCGGGCTCCGGGCTCAGGGGGTCGCACGCTCCAGGACCATCGCGCGGGCGAAGTCCTCACCGACGGTGACCTGCGCCTTCTTCTTGTCGCCGGTGAAGTCGAACTTCACCTGGACGTCGGTGCCGGCGGCGTAGAAATGCGTGGTCGAAGCGGCGGTGAGCACGAGATCGGCGCCGGCCATCTTCAATCCAAGCCGGCCGTCGGGCAGGCGGCTGATCTTCGCCGTGTTCCACTGGCCGGGACGGCCGTAATCGCCCACGTAAGTCTCGAGCAGGGTGTCGGCGAGCACCAGGGCCGGGTGGCGATGCTGGCCCAGTTCGCGCACCCAGATGTTGCGGTAGCGGACGGGATTGCCGTGGTCCTGCATGGCGATGGGCAGGCGCTCGGGATGGGCCTCATAGGGCGGGCGGCCGATCCACGTGGTGGGACCGGTCAGCTCGACGTTGTTCTGCACCAGCACGCCGTTGTGCAGCACGGTGACCCGCGCCTTCGAGATCAGTTTGCCGGCATCGTCGAAGCGGGGGGCGGTCCAGATGATGTCGTAGGTCTGCCACTGGCCGGGCGCGCGCGTGACGTTCGCCAGCGGCGGATACTGGCTGTAAACCGAACCGGCCGAACCGTCGGCGTAGGTCTTGTTGTCGTGGGAATCGAGCACCTGCACCTCGTACCGGCCGCGGCCAAAGAACACGCCGCTGTTGCCACGTCCCTGGCTGCTGCCCTCGACCTTGGTCGGGGCGGTCCACTCGATGTGCAGCTGGCAGTCGCCGAAACCGGCGAGCGTGCGGATGTAACCGCTGCCGGGCACGCACTCCAGCGCGCCGTCCTTCACCACCCACTTGGTCAGGGAACCATCCATGGCCACCCAGTTGGCGAGGCTCTGGCCGTCAAACAGCACCACGGCGTCGGAGGGGGGCCGGCCGGGTTGCTCCTGCGTGCTCGGGGTGCCGGGGTCCACCACCGGCGGCAGCGGCCGGTCCCGGTCGTGCACGAGCCAGGCGGGATCAGGCTGGGCAACGAGACGGGTGGCGGAAAGGAAGGCGAGCAGGCCGAGGAGGCAGATTGACGGGTTTTTCATGGGGCGAGCCGACAGCTTGATTCGCCCGCCCGGAGCTGTCCAACGCAAACCGGACGCGCGCCCGCGCGGCTTCGGCCAAGAATCTTCTGGCCACGCCAGACCGGGGCTGAAAAATCCCCCGCATGAATCTCGCCGACGCCCGCACTGCCGTCATCCTCGCCTTCGGTCGCATGGACAGCCTGTTCAAGCGGCCGCTCTTCGACGAGTGGGTGCTCGTGAAGCTCGGCAGCGAGGCCGGCGCCATCCTCGCCTACCACGGTCCGCGCGCGGAATCCTACCAGCGCCGCTTCAAGACCGACATTGCCCCGCTGCAGACCGAGATCCAGGGCCGCAAGATGGCCGTCGGCGACTTCGAGTTCGCGCCCAACGCCCATGGCGCGCACTTCGACGCCTGCATCCGCCTCGGCCCCGGCGCCTACCTGTTTTGCAACAACACGACGATGTCGATGGACGACATCCGTAAGGATCCGCAGTGGCTCGCGGCGCAGCGGCCGTTTGCCGAGCTGGCCTCCGCCTTCCGGGCCGATCCGCTGGACTGAGCGGTCCGCGACGGGTTCAGCCGGCCAGGCCGAGATAGACAAATCCGCCATACGCCGCGCACATCAGCGCGCCGGCCCAGCGCGGCAGGCCGCCGGCCAAGGCAAGGAACAGCATGTGCGTCACCGCCGCACCGCAGATCAGCAGGAAGGAGTTGAGCGCGAAGGCCGGCACCGGCACGGGCTTCGCCAGCGCGAACAGGCCGAGGCACAGCGGAATGCAGATATGACCGTCGCCGACCTGGGAACTGAACACCACGTCCGCCCGCCGCCGCCAACCCCAGTAGAGCGCGAGGATGGCGTTGGGCAGCACCATGAGCCAGCCGGTCACCCAGCCGAGGTTGTCGCGGCTGATGAAGCCGGTGCGCTGGGCCGAGATCCATGACACGAGCCAGTCGATGGTCTCGAAGAGAAAATAGGCGCAAACCAGCACGACCAGCCCATCGGCGTAAAACTTCCAGCCGAAGGAGACCCGGTGCCGCACGTTGTGCTTCATCACGTCGAACACCTGCACACACTGCCAGAAGAGGAAGAGCCCGATGAGCGCCCAGCCGTCGGTCTCGGTGAGTTTACCATCGCGCCCGAGCAACCAGACCGCCGCCGTGAAGAACAACACGGCCGTCAGCGTGAGCAGCAGCGAGAGCCGGTTGATCTGCGCCTCGGTGCCGCCGCCCTTCGTCGGCCGGGCAGCCTTGCCCCCGGCCTTGCCGCCCTTGCCGCCGCCCGCGCCGGGCAGGATCGCGAGCCCCCAGCACAACGCCGGCACCCCGAGCAGCAGCGTGAGATTGGTGACGTTGTTCACGAGGCAGTTGGTGAGCACCTCCGACGCGGCCCCGAACTTCGGCACCATCAGCGCCACGAAGATCAGGTTCCCCAGTCCCGAGCAGTAGGGCAGCAGCAGGGTCCCGAGCGCCGTGCCCTCCAGGCCGGAATCCAGCATCGCCTCCAGGCGCCAGAGCATGAGCAGCGACACGCCCAGGAAGACCACGAGGTAGGCAAGCGGGTCGTTCAGCGCGAGCGAGTCGAGCAGGTTGGGCAGCAGATTCACGCGGGGGAGTCAGGGCATTGCCGGCCCGGCTGTAAATGGCGGAAGCGTCCCCGGGACGCGGTCCCGTCACCCGGCCAGCGACCGGGAACAAAAGATTTGCCGCCCGTCTGCGACGACAAATAGCCTGCGCCGTCCCTCCTCCTCACCCATGGTTCTCCCGATCGTTCACTTCAACAGCCCCGTCCTGCGCAAAAAAGGCGTGAAGGTGGAAAAGTTCGACGCTGCCCTCGCCCAGCTGGCGGAAGACATGATTGACACCATGCACGCGGCGAACGGCATCGGCCTCGCCGCCCAGCAAATCGGGCAGGCCCTCCAGCTCTGCGTGCTCGACCTGCGCGAGACTCAGGCCGATTTTGCCTGGGAATACGACGGAGCCCGTCCGCCGCTGGAGCTCTTCATGCCGCTCACGCTCGTGAACCCCGACCTCAAGATCGTGCCCGAGCCGACCACTTCCTACGAGGAAGGCTGCCTGTCCTTCCCCGAGATCCGCGGCGACGTCGTGCGCCCCGACGAGGTCACGGTCAAGTTCCAGGACGTGTCCGGCACGCCGCACACGCTGCGCTGCAACGGCCTGCTCGCGCGTTGTGTGCAACACGAGTTCGACCACCTCCAGGGCATCCTCTTCATCGACCGCATGGCCAAGGACGTCCTTGCCGTCATCGACCCGGAGCTGAAGGCCCTCAAGAAGCAGACCCGCGACGCCGGCAAGAAGCCCTGAGCGATGAGCGGTTCCCGCCCCCAGTCCATCGCCACGCGCAAGGGCGACGACGGCACCACCAGCCTGCTCTACGGCCAGCGCGTGCCCAAGGATCACCCTCAGATCGAGGCCGTCGGCACGCTCGATGAACTCAACGTGGCCATCGGCGCCGCCAAGGCCGCGCGCGCGCCCGGCACCGACGCGGCCCCGCTCGAAGCCATCCAGCGCGACCTGATCGCGCTCATGGGCGAGGTCTCCTGCGCCGAAGCCGATGCGGCCCGCCACGCGGCGTCGAAATTTGCCCGCCTCAGCGAAGCCGACCTCGCCCGCCTCGACGCTGCCGTCGCTGCCCTCGAAGCCAAGGGCCTGCGCTTCGACGGCTGGGCCACGCCGGGCGCCAATCCCTATTCCGCCGCCCTGGAAGTCGCCCGCACCACCGCCCGCCGCTGCGAGCGTCGGCTGGCCGCCCTCCCCGCAGCCGGCCGCCACCTGCGCCCGCTCATCGGCCAGTATGTCAACCGTGCATCGGATTTGCTCTGGCTCATGGCCAGGGAAGCGGAGAACTCATGAGGAGCAAATGACACGAAACGACGCTTTTTTCGTTTTGTCCCACCCCTCCGCCCCGGCCTAAAAATCCTCCATGCGCACCGCCGCCATCGTCCTCATCCTGCTCGCACTCGCCTACCGGGTGCTGCCGACGCTGGACATGACCTGGGCCAATTTTGCGCCGTTCGCCGCGATCGCGTTCTGCGGCGCCGTGTATTTCCGCGACAAGCGCCTGTGGCTGCTGCCTTTCGCGGGGCTCTGCCTCACGGATCTTTACGTCAACTGGTTCTACGCCCGCGAATATGGCTACCACCTGGAGTGGACCGGCTACGTCGCCCGCGTGATCAGCTTCGCCGCCGGCCTCGGACTCGGCTGGTGGGTGTCCACCCGCAAATCCTGGCTCTGGCTGCTCAACGGCTCCCTGCTCGGTGCGCTGCTGTTCTACTTCGTCACCAACACGCTGTCGTGGTGGAGCGACGCCTTCTACGCCAAGACCCTCGCCGGCTGGTGGCAGGCGCTCACGATCGGCCACCCGGAGTATCCGCCCACGATCTATTTTTTCCGCAACACCCTCTTCGGCGACCTCATGTTCACCGGCCTCTTCGCCGGCGTGATGGAGTGGATCGCCAAACGCAACGAGGAGCCCAGCCTGCTCGACGACGAGGAGGAAGAAACCGAGGGCGAGAAACAACCCGCCGAGGCGGAAGTGAAGGAGTGACCGTCCGCCGGACGGAAAGCTCAGCGACGAAGGTAGAACGTTGGACTGGAGGCGGCACGATCAGTCCCGCCTCCACCACCGACCTGTCATCCTGAGCGCAGCGAAGGATCCAGCGATCACGGACATCCGTTGCGCTTCCTCTGGATGCTTCGCTGCGCTCAGCATGACAGGCTGCGAAACTCTTCCGCCTTTCTGTGTTTTCCGTGAATTCCGTGGGCAACCCTACTTCGACTTCATCACCCACACGCCGTCCCATTTTCCCTCGGGCGGATGGGCTTTGAGGTATTCGCAGCGCTCGATGTAGGTCGCGCTGAGCCTGTCGCCGGGGTGGAGGCTGAGCGCTTCCTTGAAGGACTTGATGGCGCGGTCGAAGTCGCCTTTGCGGTAGTAGCCGAGCGCGCCGCGAAACTGGCTCAGCACCTCGGACAGGTGCGGGAAGCTTTCTTCGGTGTGGTAGTCGAGCACCTCGTGCACGCCAACCGGCTCGGTCTTGCCCTTCACGATCACGCGGTCCACCTCGCGCGTGCGGTAGGTGCCCTTGAGCTTCGTCCGCGTGAACTCGCTGATGAGGATCTGCGCCGAATACTCCTTGCACGCGCTCTCCAGCCGCGAGGCGAGGTTCACGCCGTCGCCGATGACCGTGAAATCCATGCGCTTCGGCGATCCGATGTTGCCCGACACCACGGTGTCGGTGTTCAGGCCGATGCCCATGAGGATGGGCTTCTGGCCGCGCTCCTGGCGCGTGCGGTTGAGCGCGCGCAGCTCCGTGGTCATGGCGATGGCGGCGCGCACGGCGCGGTCGGCGTCGTCGCCGCGCGCGACCGGGATGCCGAACTCGGCCATGATTGCGTCGCCGATGAACTTGTCGAGCATGCCGCCCTCCTGCGTGATGCAGTTCACCATCACCGTGAAATACTCGTTGAGCAGCGCGACCGTGCCCTGCGCGCCCAGCTCCTCGGTCAGCGTGGTGAAGGCGCGGATGTCGGAGAACAGCATCGTGGCCTCGACGCTCTGGCCGCCGAGGATCTCTCCGCCCGCGGCGAGCAGGCGGTCGGCGAGGCCGGGGTCCATGTAGCGCGCCATCGTGGATTTCATGCGCTTCTCGTTGCTGATGTTTTCCAGCATGAGCAGCGTGCCGGCGCGCGCACCCTTGAGGCTGATGAGCGGCTGGACGGTGAGGTTGACGCTCAGCTTCTCGCCGCGCGCCTCCATCTCGGCGTCCATCAGCACGTCGGTCTTGCGGCCCTCGCTCACCACCTTGAGACGCTCGACAATCCAGGCATTGGCGCCGGTGAAGAAATCGGCCGCGTTCTTCCCGATCACGTCGGCCTCGCGGTATTTCAGGATGCGGTAGCCGGCGGCGTTGCAGGTCTGGATCCGGCCGTCCTCGGCGAGGGTGATGACGCCGTTCGACATGCTCTCCAGCATCGACTGGTTGTAGTTCTTCATCGTCTGCACGTCGTCGAAGAGCTTGGCGTTCTCCAGCGCGATGGAGACCTGCGCGGTGAAGGCCTTGAGCCGCGCCTCGTCCTCGGCGGTGAACGGCCCGCCGCGCTTGTTCAGCGCCTGCGTGACGCCGATCACCTTGCCGTGCTTGTTGACGACGGGCACGCAGAGGATGGAGCGGGTGAAGTAGCCGGTCTTTTTGTCGAACGCCGGGTTGAAGCGCAGGTCGGCGTAGGCGTGCGGGATGTTGATCGTCTTGCCCGACTGGAAGACCGCGCCCGCGATGCCCGCGGTGTTGGGCAGCTTGATCTGCACGGCGCTGAGCCCCTCGCCCACCTCGGACCAGAGTTCGCCGGTCTTCTCGTTGTTGAGGAACAGCGTGGAGCGGTCGGCCTTCAGCATGCGCGTGGCCTCGCTCATCACGCGGCGCAGCAGCAGCGACAGGTCGAGCGAGCTGGTGATGTCGGCCACGAGGTCGAGGAACTCCATCTCCTGCTGCCGCGTCTTCTTCATCTTCTCGATGAACTGCGTGCTCTGCAGGGCCGACGCCGCCTGCAAAGCCATCGCCTCAAGCAGACCAAGGTCGTCGCGCGTGAACCGGCCGCGCCGTTTGTTCAGCGTCTGCACCACGCCGATGACCTCGCCGCGCGCCGTGCGCACCGGGGCGCAGAGCACGGACTTGGTCGTGAAACCGGTGTTCTCGTCCACCTCGCGGTGGAAACGCGGGTCGGCGTAGGCATTGTGCACGATCTCGCCCTGGCCGGACTGAAACACGGCGCCGGCGATGCCCGCGGTGTTGAGGATGCGGATCTCGCGGTTGAAGGTGCCCTGGGCGACGCGCGAGTAGAGTTCGCCCGTGACGGGGTCGTTGAGGAAGAGCGTGCCGCGCTCGGCGTTGGTCTCGTTGGCCACGAGCTGCACGAGGGTGGCAAGCAACTCGTCGAGACTCTCGATCGCGGCGACCTGCTGCGTGAGCTTCACGAGCATCTCGGCGCGCCGGAGGCGGGCACGAAAGGCGGCGGGAGAGTCGGAGGCGGCGCGCTTAGCGGACATGGTGGGCCTCCAGTTGGGTGCGCAGCGCGGCGATGCTGTCGCGCAGCTGCTTGATCTCCTCGTTGGCGCTGCGCTGCAACCGGTCGCGCTCGGCGGCATGCGTGTGCGTCTGGCGCTCCATCTCGTCGCGCAGCGCCTGGATGGCCGCGTGCAGCTGCTTGGCTTCGTCCTGCCCGGTGGCCACGGCCGCCTGCACCGACTCGGTCTTGGCGGCGGCCAGCGCCTGCAATTCGTCGCGCAGCGAACCGACGGTGTGCTGCAGCTGCCGGATTTCGTCCTGCGCCACGGTCAACGCCGCTTGCACCGACTCGCGGCGCAAGGTCTCCGCCTGCTCCAGTTGCGTGCGCAAGGCGGCAACCGTGTCGGCCATCTGGCGGATCTGCCGGCGCGCCTCCAGCAGCTCATCGCCCTCAGCGAGGGTAATCGGCGGGGTGGACGATGACGCGGCCTTGGACACGAAGGCCGAGTGTCCGGCTGCCTCACCCGGCGGCAAGCCGAATTCCCGGCCGCGGTGCCGGACGATCTGCTCTACGATGTGACGGTAATTAAACGCGTCCGGTGCTTGCGATTGACCGAGCGTCGGGTAGATCAGAACTTTCCGTTCACCCCTCCTCCCGCCCCATGACCCCTCCCGCTTCGGAATCCCCGTCCGTGCTCACGCGTCGCACGGCCATCAAACGTGGTCTGTCCGGCATCCTCGCCTTCGGTGTGGCCCCGCTGGTGCTGCCCTCCCGCCTCTTTGGCGCCTCGGCCCCGAGCAACCGGATCACGGTCGGCATCGTGGGCAACGGCCTGATCGCCCGCAGCCATGTGGGCGCGTTGCTGGGCCGGGATGACTGCCAGATCGTCGCCCTGTGCGATGTCTCCCGCAGCAAGGCCGAGGCGATGCAAAAACGCATCGAGCAGGGCTACGCCGACCGCGCCAGCACCGCTGCATTCAAGGGCCTGGACCTCTACGGCACACACGAGGAGCTCGTGGCCCGCCCTGACGTCGACGTCGTCTTCGTCACCACGCCCGACCACTGGCACGCCGCCGTCTCCATCGCAGCGATGCAGGCGGGCAAGGACGTGTATTGCGAAAAGCCCATGACGCTCACCGTCCGCGAGGGCCGCACCATGGTGGATGTCGCCCGCCGCACCGGCCGCGTGCTCCAGACCGGCACGCAGCAGCGCTCCGAAGCCGCCTTCCGCCGCGCCGCGACTATCGTCCGCAACGGATGGATCGGCGAGATCAAGCTGATCCGCACCCGGCTGGGCAAGTTCCCCGCCGCGCCGGTGAGCCTGCCCGAGGAGCCGATTCCCGCCGACCTGAACTACGACCGCTGGCTCGGACCCACGCCTTGGTATCCCTACAACTCCTTCCGCGTGAAGGGCGACTACGGCGGCGGCTGGCGCGTGTTCCTCGAATACGGCTCCCGCAAGAACGGCGACTGGGGCGCCCACCACTTCGACATCATCCAGTGGGCGCTCGGCATGGATGCCTCCGGCCCGGTCGAGTTCATCCCCGCAGGTTTCGAGGGCAACCCCTACCAGACCCACCGCTACGCCAACGGCGTCACCGTGCAGCGCGTGGACGGCAACCAGCCCGCCATGATCGAGTTCATCGGCACCAAGGGCACCGTCGGCGTGGGCCGCGACGACTATCTCGTGTGCGATCCGATTGGCCTCGCCACCCGTCCGTTGCGGGCGGCCGAACAGCACCTCTACGAGAGCGACGACCACCAGAGCGACTTTTTCAACTGCGTGCGCACGCGCCAGCGACCGATCGCGGATGTCGAGATCGGCCACCGCTCGGCCACCGTCGGCCACCTCTGCGGGATCGCCCGCCAGGTCCGCCGTCCGCTGAAGTGGGACCCGGTCAAGGAGGAGATCATCGGCGACCCGGTTGCCTCCCGCCTCCTCGACCGCCCCCGCCGCGCCCCCTACGCCCTCCTCTGAACCGCCGCCCCGCGCCATGATTTCCCTCACTCCCTCCTCCCTGCTCCTCACCCGTGCGCTGGCGCTTGGCTCGCTGCTATTCGCCGCCGGTTGCACCTCCACCACCACGCCGAAGCCCGCAACCCCGGCTTCCACTTCCGGTGCCGCCAACGCGCCCGCCGCGGCCGCGGTCGGCGCCTTCGAGGATGATGCGCGGCCGCTGACAAGCGCCGAAAACCTCGTCATTGCCGCCGGCCTGGACGCCGCGAAGCTCGCCGCCGCCCAAGGCGAGCTGCTGGCGATTCTGCAAAACCCCGCCAGCACCCCCGCGGCCGCCCAGGAGGCGGCCCAGCTGCTCGGCCAGATCCTGCTGACCGGAAATTCCGCCGGCCACGCGACCACCCTCAACGCGCTCGCCCCGCTGCTCGCCGATTCCGCGCGTTCCGATCACGCCCGCCTCGCGCTGGACCGCGTGCCCGGCACCGCGGTGGACACCCTCTACCTGCAGGCGCTGCTCAGCGCCACGGGCCGTGCCCGGCTCGGCCTGATTGACGCCGTGGCCACGCGCGGCATCGCCGGAGCCACCGGGGCGCTGGCGGGGCTGCTCCAGGACAGCGATGCCGCCACCGCCGACGCCGCGGCCACCGCCCTCGGGCGCCTTGGCGGCACCGGCGCGCTCGATGCCCTCGGGGCGGCGAAGAATCCCCTTTCCCCGACCGTGCTCAAGGCCCGCCTCGCGGCCGCGGCCAAGGCCGACGCCGCCACCGCGGCGCGGGTCGCGGGTGAAATCTATCGCAACAGCGCCGCGCCGCTCGGTCAGAGGACCATCGCGCTGCGCACGCTCATCAGCGCCCAGCCCGCCAGCGCTGTTGATACCATTGACGCCGCCCTTACCGGCAACGAACCGGCCTTCCATGCGCCCGCCATCGAGGCGGTGCGCTCGCTGCCGGTGCCCGATGCCGGCGCGCGGCTCGCCGCCCGCCTCGGCGCCTTCGCGCCCGCCGTGCAAACCGCGCTGATCGCCGCCCTCGGCCATCGCGGTGAAGCCGGCGCCGTGCCCGGTGTCCTCCAGGCGCTGGACCATGCCGACGCCACGGTGCGCCTCGCGGCCTTCGAAGCGCTCGGCCGCCTGCCCGGCGCCGTCGAGGTGGCCCGCAAACTGGCCGGCCTCGCGACCGCCAAGGGTGATGACGCCAAGGCCGCGGCCGCCGCCCTCGCCCGCCTTAACGGTCCCGGCCTTGACGAACACATCCGCTCCGCCGCCGCCGAGGGCGACAACGCCCTGCGGGCCGTTTACATCCAGCAGATCGCCGCACGCAACCTCACCGAGGCCATCCCCTTCCTGCTGGGCCTGCGTTCGTCGCCCGTCGAATCGCTGCGCCTCGAGGCCCTCGATGCACTCCGCCTGGTCGCCGCGTCCGCCGACCAAGGCGCCGTGATCGCGTGGGCCACCGGCACCACCAACCGCGCCGAACAGAACCGCGCCGTGCGCGCCCTCATCACGATCATCCTGAGGGACGGCGCCGCCGACACGCGCGCCGCACCCGTCGTGACGGCATTGGCCACCGGTGACTCCGCCGCCCGCCTGGCCCTGCTGCCGGTGCTTTCCCGCGTGGGTGGGAAATCCGCCCTCGCCTCCGCCGGCACGCTCGCCCGGGAGAACGATGCCGCCGTGGCCGCCGCCGCGACCGCCGAACTCGCGCGCTGGCCCGACGCATCGGCCCTGCCGGTGCTCGTGGAACTCGCCGTCGCCACCCAAGCAGAAGCCATCCAGGCCGCAGCCGTGCAGGGCGCCGCACGCTTCCTTTCGCTCCGCACGCCGGCGGTCACCGCCAGCCGCTCCGCCCAAGCCCGGGCCTTGCTCGCCCTCCCCCTCAACCCCGCCACCCGCAGCGCCCTGCTCAACGTGCTCAGCCTCTGCTCCGACGCCGACGCGCTTGCGACCGCCCGCAGCTTCGCCGGCAATGACGACGTCGCAGTGGCCGCCGCCGCGCGTGATGCCGTGGACGCCATCACCTCGAACCTCGCCGGTGCCCCGGCCATGACTGCATCCGTCGATAGCGAAGCCGCCGCCCAGATGGCCGATGGCAAGGACGGCACCTTTTGGCAGGTGCCATCCGAACTCGGCCTGTGGATCCGTGCGGATCTCCACCACCCGCGTCCGGTGCGCAAGCTCACGCTGGAACACGGCAACCGCAGCTGGGGTTACCCCGCTCAATTTGATGTGCAGGTCAGCGACGACCCCGAGAAGCCCGGCGAGGTCATCGCCCAGGGTGAAGGGGAGCGCACCGGTACCGTGCTCAACCTGCCCGCCGGCACGCGCGGCCGCTATGTGTGGCTCCGCGTGACCAAGCTGCGCGACGCGCCCATCGCGATCTCCGAGATGATCGTGGAGTAAGGCCGGGCGCCGCTTGCACCTGACTGTCGGGCGGGGTCGCAGCCCCCGCCCGACAAAATCAGAGCAGGTCCGCCGCGAGTTCGGCGAGCTTGGAGCGCTCGCCCTTCGAGAGCTTCACGTGGGCGTGAATCGCCTGACCCTTCATCCGGTTGTGGCAATAGACGAGACCGTTGCTGCGCGAATCCACAAAGGGGTTGTCAATCTGCGCCGGGTCGCCGATCAGCACGATCTTCGAGCCCTCGGAGATGCGGGTGATGACGGTCTTCACCTCGTGCGGCGTAAGCTGCTGCGCCTCGTCGAGGATGAAAAAGCGCCGCGCAATGGACCGGCCGCGGATGAAGGCCAGCGCCTCGATCTCGACCGTGCCGTTCTTGATCAGCCGTTCATAGGGTTTCATCGGCGGCAGCGCACCGCCGCCGCCGCCCATCTGGGGCTGCGGCGTGGTCATCATGGAAAGGGTGTCGTCGTGCTTCTTCTTTTTCTTGCCGACTTTCTTCGCGGCGAACTGCGGCTCCTTTTGCGGCTTCGAGGGCATGAGCACCTCGAGCGCGTCGTAGTAGGGCTGGAGCCAGGGCTTCATCTTCTCCTCGAGCGTGCCGGGGAGGAAGCCAATGTCCTTGCCCAGCGCGATCACCGGCCGGGAAATCGCGAGGCCGTCGTAGCGGCCGGCCTCGCCGCAGATCTGCTGGAGCGCGGCGGCGGTGGAGAGCAGGGTCTTGCCGGTGCCGGCCTTGCCGAAGCAGGTGATGAGGTTGATGGAATCATCCATCAGCGCATCGAGGAAGAACTGTTGCTCAAGGTTGCGCGGACGGATCGGGATGCCGCCGGGCGCCTTCACGAATTCCGGATAATGCAGGCGGCGCACAAGGCCGTTGACCGAGACGCGTCCGGGCATCGTCTTGCCCTCGGGCGTCCTGAGCAGGATGTACTCGTTCAGGTAGAGCGGCTTCGCCTGGGCGGCGGACAGCTCGAACTGGCCCTCGGAGCAGAAGCGCTGCATCTCATACACGTCGAGCTCCAGCGTCGGGTAGGAATCGTCGTCGCTGACGGCCTCGGGCACCTTGTCGTTCAGGTAGTCCTCGGCCTCAAGGCCGACGGCGCGGGCCTTGAGCTGCACGTTGACGTCCTTGGTCACGAGGATCGTCGGCGGCGGGTAGGTTTCCTGCACAAAGAGCGCCGCGGCGATGATGCGGTTGTCCTTCTTGGTGAGGTCGGAGACGACGGCCCGCAGCCGCTGCATGGCGGGCGACGACCAGTTGTTTTCGACCAGGTAGCGGTTGATGATGACGGAGAGCGTGCCGCCGTTGGGCAGCTTCACGCCCTCGTGCATCGCGCGCGAATCGGGCAGCAGCTCCTGCAGGATGCGGTGCACGCGCCGCGCATTGCGGCCGCGCTCGGTGGACTGCTCGCCCTTGATGGCGTCCAGCTCCTCCAAGACCTCGACGGGAATCGCGAGGTTGTTGTCTTCAAATTTGAAGATCGATTGAGGGTCGTGCAGCAGAACGTTCGTATCCAGAACGTAGGTCTTGGCCCTAACCTCTACGTGATGCTGCGGTGAGAAATGAACCGAGCTGGTGGTGTTTTCCATCGAGTGGATAACTTGTGAACAACCCATGCATCCACTTGGTCGCTTTGTAAATGCAGTAATTGCAAAATTGTGAAAACTTCTGATGACGCATCGGCGCCATTAGCGTGGCGCGGGCGGTTTCCGCGGCTTGGGCGGAGGCCCCCAGAGGCGGATCAGATATTCGGCCAAGTTGAGCAGGCTCACTTTCGGACCAGCAGCCACGCGGAGATCGCGCAACGCCGGCACATGGGCGCTGCGCTCCTGCAGGTAGGCCCAAAGGTCCCGCTCCAGCCCGCGGGCCAGCGCTAGGTCGGGGCCGCCGCGGGTGAGATCGGCCACCTTGGCCTGCCAGTGGCGACGTTCGTCGGGCGCGCGATCCCAGTAATCGAAGACGGCTTGCTCGCAGCGATTAAGGCTCATGAGCGCGGTGAATAGGCTGTTAAGGGCAACATTGCTTTTGAACTAACTCCTGCTAGTCATGTCGTAGCACACAACCAACCCCGACTCATCCCATGTGGCAAAAATTTAAAGAACAAATTCCCGCCGTCATCCTCACCGCCGCGCTGATCATTGGCGCCGCGTTCTGGTTCAACCAGAAAACCGTCACCGAGCTGACGGCGAAGCAGCAGAAGGAAATCGCCGATCTGCGGGACCAGACCAACGCCGAGATGAAGGCCAACGCCGAGGAAACCCGCCGCCACATCGAGGCGGTCAACCAGCTCCTCAAGGACGCCATCTCCAAGCGCTCCGCCGACGTCTTCATGACCGAGGAGGAGGTCGCCAAGCTCAACGCCGAGAAGGTGGACGCCCTGGCCGAGGCCATTGCCAAGAAGGTCCAGCCTTACAATCCGCTCCCGAAGACCCCCGAGGAAGCCGAGCGCATGCAAAACGAGCAGGTGGACAAGGTTTCCAGCCGCATGGCCGAGAAGATCTCTCCCATCCTTGCCGAGATGGCCAGCGACCAGAACCTCACCCGCGAATCCATCAACAACTACAGCCAGCGCATCTCCGACCAGATCAGCGGCGTGCTGACCGCCGAGATGGCCCGCAACCAGGAGCTCAACACCCAGTTGCTCGCCTCCCAGACCGTCGCCCAGGATTCGATGAAGCTATCCAAGGAGCTCGTCGCCCTCTACCTGAGCAGCTTCAAGGACCAGGGCCTCGTCACCCGCCTGCTCTCCCTCCCGGCCAACGTCGTGCGCGACGCCGCCAACATGAGCATCGTCAACAGCACCGAGCGCAAGAAGATGGAAGAGCGCCTTGTGTCCGAGATGAACGCCCTCGACAAGCGTCTGACCGAGATCCAGGCCGCCACGCCGAAGAAGTAAGCAAAACCATTTGGTATCTGTCCAAGGCCGCGCTTTAGCAGAGCGCGGCCTTTCTTTTACCAGAAGGAGCCCGCGCTCCGCGCCGGCTTTTGCCGGTGCACGCTTCTTTTCGTGCTTTTCGGAATTTTCCTGCTCAGAAAACTCCCCCGCATGCCCCCGCTCCGCCTTGATCCGCTCACCGCCCGCCGGTTCATGCGCCGCGCGCTGTTGCTGGACACGCCCGCGCCCGATGTCGGCTCCGCTCTCGCCCATCTCGGCTACATCCAGATTGATCCGATCAACGTCTGCGGCCGCATGCACGACCTCATCCTGCGCAACCGCGTCGGCGGCTACGCCGAGGGCGGCCTGATGCGGCATCTGCATGGCGGGTTTTCCGAAAAATCCTCACTGGAGAGGGGTGGCCCACCTGGCCGGGGTGTGGTGTTGCCCGCGGCCCAGCGCACCGCCTTCGAACATCACATCCCGTCCACGGGCATCCTGGTCGCGTTCACCAACGACGCCTGGCCTCACCTCCTCTCGGAAATGCGCCACCGCCCGCGCCGCAGCGGCTCCTGGTCCGGACGCCTCACGCCGAAGCAAAAACAGCTCGCCCCGCGCCTGCTCGCGGAAATCACCGCGCGCGGACCGCTCAGCTCCGAGGATTTCGAAGACACCGGCCGCTCTCGCGCCGTCTGGGGCGCCGCCACCCAGGCCAAGGCCACGCTCCAAAAACTCTTCTTCCACGGCGAACTGCTCATAGCCCGGCGCGGCGAGGGCAACCGCCGCTATTACGACCTGCCGGATCGCGTCCTCCCGTCGAAAATCCTCCGCCAGCCCGAGCCGTCCGCCCCGGAAACCGGCCGCTGGGAAGCCCTCCTCAAACTTCGCCAGCGTCGCCTCACCTCCCTGAAGCGCGACGAACTCCCTCACGTCGCCGACCTCGTTCAGCCCGTCACCGTAGAAGGCTGCCCACCGCTCTACTGCCTCAAGTCCGACCTCACGCTTCTTTCCGAAATCCAAAATCGAGAATCCAAAATCGAAAAAGTGGCGCCTCTGCTCCTGGCGCCCTTGGATCCTTTGATCTACGACCGCCGCGTCACCTCCGCGCTCTGGCAGTTCGACTACACGTGGGAGGTCTATACGCCGCCCGCCAAGCGTCAGCGCGGCTACTACGCCCTGCCCGTCCTGGCGGGCACCGAAATCGTCGGCCATGTGGATCCCAAGGCTGACCGCCCCGCCCGCCGCCTGCGCGTGATGCGCCGCTCGCTCAAGCGCGGACACTCCGCCACGGACGCCGTCCGCGCCCTCGCCCACTGGCTGGGCCTGAAGTAGGGCCGGTCGGAGACCGGACGGATCCCACGCCTGTTTTCAGGCGGTTTTCCTTTTTCCACGCTGCGGACTTGCCGGGCACAAATGCCGCGGGCCACACTGAACGCTTTTGTGGACGACCTCCTTCTCACGCTCAAGACCACCTTCGGTTACAACGCCTTCCGCCCGCTCCAGCGCGAGATCATCGAAGCGTCCCTCGACGGCCGCGATGTCTTCGCCCTCCTGCCCACCGGCGGTGGCAAGTCGCTCTGCTTCCAAATCCCGGCCCTGCAGCGCACTGGCCTGACCGTCGTCGTCTCGCCGTTGATCGCCCTGATGAAGGACCAGGTGGACCAGCTCCAAGCCGCGGGCGTGGCCGCGACTTTCCTCAACTCCACCCTCGACGCCGACACCGCGCGCTCCCGCCTCGCCGGCCTCCACCGGGGCGAGTTCCGCCTGCTCTATGTGGCGCCTGAGCGCCTCATGCTCGACAACTGGCAGGAAAACTTGACCGCGTGGAACATCACCGCCCTCGCCATCGACGAGGCGCACTGCGTCTCCGAGTGGGGCCATGATTTTCGCCCCGAATACCGCCAGATCGCCCGCCTGCGTAAACTTTTGCCCACCGTGCCGGTGATGGCCCTCACCGCCACGGCCACGGAGCGTGTTCGCGCCGACGTCATCAAACACCTCCAGCTGCGTGAGCCGGAGGTCTTCGTGGCCTCCTTCAACCGGCCCAACCTGACTTACCGCGTCCTCGCCAAGGACCAGCCGCTGAAGCAGATCATCGACTTCGTCCGCAAGCGCGAGGACGAGTCCGGCATCATCTACTGCGCCACGCGCGCCGCCGCCGAGCGCACGGCCGAGTCGCTCGCCGGGCGCGGCTTTTCCGCCCGCGCCTACCACGCCGGCCTCGACGCCGAGGAACGCGGCCGCAACCAGGAGCGTTTCCTCCGCGACGAAACCAAGATCATCTGCGCGACCATCGCCTTCGGCATGGGCATCAACAAGCCCAACGTCCGCTGGGTCATCCACCACGACCTGCCCAAGAACATCGAGGGCTACTACCAGGAAACCGGCCGCGCGGGCCGCGACGGCCTGCCCGCCGACTGCCTCCTGCTCTTCAGCGGCGGCGACGCCGCCAAGCAAACGCACTTCATCGAGGAGATCACCGACGACCAGGAGAAGCAGGTCGCCCGCGCCCAGCTCCGCCAGATCCTCCACTACGCCGAGAGCGCCGGCTGCCGCCGCCGCGAGCTGCTCGAATACTTCGGCGAGGGCTTCGCCACCGACAACTGCGCCGCGTGTGACAATTGCCTCGAACCCCGCGAAACCTACGACGGCACGGTCCTCGCGCAGAAATTCCTCTCCTGCATCTACCGCATCCGCCAGACCGGGCGCTTCGGCGTCGGCCTGAATCACATCGTCGAGGTGCTGACCGGCGCTGACACCGAGAAGATCCAGCGCTGGGGTCACCAGCAGCTTTCCACCTACGGCATCGGCAAAGACCTCGCACGTCCCGCCTGGGCCGCCGTGGGCCGCGAACTCATGCGCCTAGGCTACGTCGCGCAGGCCGAGGGTGAATTTCCGATCCTCGAACTGACCGAGGCCGGCCTGAATGTCCTCCGCACGCGCGCCGCCGTCACGCTCACCAAGCCCCTCGCCCTGCCCAAGGCCAAGCGCGTCACCCACCGCGAGGGCGAGATCGAATGCGACGAGATTCTCTTCGCCCGGCTGCGCGAGCTGCGCAAGCAGCTCGCCGACGAGCGCGGCGTGCCCGCCTACATCATCTTCGGCGACACGACACTGCGCGAACTCGCCCGGCGCTACCCGACGCGCGTCGGCCAGTTGGAGGGCATCACCGGCATCGGCGAGAAGAAGCGCGCCGAGTTCGGCGACACCTTCACCGCCGCCATCGCCGAATTCCTGAAGACCAATCCGAAGATAGAATTCGCAGATTGAATTTGCAGGATCGTCACTTGCGGCGACCTCGGGTGCTAGGTCGGCCCCAGGGTCGCCCCTCCATCCCGCAGCTCTTGCCTCGGACATTCCCCTGTTTGATTCTTCCTTTCGATGCCCGTCCCCGCCGCCCTCCCCGAAAACGCCGGCCTCGCCTTCCTCGGCGAGCCCGCGTGGGCCCCGGCGCAACTCACCGACCGCGAGGCACAGAAACTCCTCGCCGCCGCCAACGCCTGCGGCCGGCCCAACATCGACGTCCTGCGCGGTCGCCTCGCCGTGGTTGACGGCGAGCCAGTCGAATCCTGTCAGGTCGATTTTCCCGGGCACTTCACCGCGCAGGAAGCCGCGCTCTACGAGCAGCCTTTCGCGCTGCTGCAAAAGCGCGCCGGCGCGTGGCGGAATCCCCACACCCAGCCCGCCCTGCGCCGCGCCCTCGCCCGCGTCTCGCGCTGGCTCGCCCTGCCGGTCGGGGCCGATGCACCCGATTGGCGCTGGATTGAGGAGGAAGTCCTGCCCGACGCCTCGCTGCTGGTCGTGGCCCGCGAAGATGACTTCACGCACGGAATTCTGTCATCTCCAGTCTTCGCGTCCTGGTGGGCGCGCCACCGCGCGCAACCTCTGATCGCGATCGAATCGTTTCCCTTCCCCTGGCCGCCCACCACCCCGCTCTCCGCCCTCAGCAAGATACAGGAGGAGCACCGCCACGCCATCGTCCGCGCCACCCGGGGTGGCGATGCCGGTGCACTCAACGGCGCCGTCCTCGCCGCCTATGGCTGGCCGGCCAATCTTTCGGAAGAGGAAATGTTTGAAAGACTCGCGATGCGCGCTCGCGAGTCCGTTCGTCCACGGCTTACTTGAAGAAGTCCTCGGTTGCATGGGCCCCGGCAGACACGCCCTCCAAGCGTGATTTGATGGGCGAGTCCACCTTGGCAGGCGGCGACTTCACCGCCGGTTCTTTCCGGAGCGCTTCATCCCGGTGTCGTTTCCCCTCGGGTTGAAGCTGGCCAACCTGTCCGAGATGATCGAATTCGCGGCGTCCGCCGGACAACCGCATCAGGTCTGCCACCAACTCGTTCAGGGCCACTGCCTGCTGGTTCATTGCCAGAGCGGCGGCCGAGGCCTCCTCCGCAGCGGCGGCATTGCCCTGGGTGCCCTTGTCCATCTGCACGAAGGCATCGTTGATCTGGGCGATCCCCTCGGTTTGTTGGGTGGAAGAACCGTCCAGCGATTCGATGATGCCGTTGAGCTGCTGCACTTTTTCGGTGATTGTCGTCAGGCTGTTGGCCACGTCCGCGCTGATGCGCGCCCCTTCGTCGCTGCGGGTCATGGCGGCGGAGATTTTATCCGCCGTCTCCTTGGCCGCTTGGGCGCTGCGCTGCGCGAGGCTGCGCACTTCTTCGGCCACGACCGCGAAACCGGCCCCCGCCTCACCAGCACGGGCGGCCTCAACCGCGGCGTTGAGCGCGAGGATGTTGGTCTGGAAGGCAATCTCATCGATCGTTTTGACGATCTTGGCCACTTGCCCGCTGGATACCGTGAGTTCCTGCATTGCTGCGGTCAGTTTCTTAACGGCCAGTCCACCGGTATCCGCCGCAACCTGGGCCTCAGCCGCCATTTTGCGGGCATTAACTGTCTGGTCGTGATTGTTCTGAGTCGTCCCCTGAATCTCGGTCATGGAGGCGCTGGCCTGCTCCAGGGCGGCGGCCTGCTCCGTCGCACCGCTCGCCAGCGCGGCGGCGGCGCCGGATACCTGTCCGGCCGCGGCCACGACTTCCTGTGAACCGGTGATCATGACATCCGCCGTGCGCCGCAACAGGCGACTGGTGCTGAGGCTCACGCCGACACCGACGCTGATCCCAGCCAGCAAGGCGCCGATTCCCCAGGCCCAGGCGGCGCCAATACCTATCCGCACGTCAGCCATGATCTGCTGCTCGGAGGAAGCCAGTACGCGCGCGCTGTCCTCCACCATCCCTTCGAGAATTTCATCCACTTCATGATAGGCGGGCAGCACCTGGTGCTTCAGCCATTCTTCGGCAGCCTCGCGCTGTCCCTGTTTTTGCAGGCCCAGGAATTGCTTGAACGCTACAACCCACTCGGCGCGGAGGGCCTTGAACTCCGCGAAACGATGCTGCTCGCCCGATTGGATCAGGCGCGAGGCGTAATCGGTGACCAGTCGGTCGATCTCGGCCACGTTGCCAGCGACCTCCGCATCCACGGCCGCCTTGTCCTCGGCGTGACCGTACGCCTGCACCAAACCCAAATTCTCCCGGATCAATCCCTGGATGCGCTGCAGGGACATGGCCTTGGGAATGCCCGATTCCGCAAGAAAATGGGCCGAATCGGAGATCAGGTTGAACTCCCGGATCGAAGTGGCCGCCAGCGCGACCACGATGACGAGCACGAGCGAGAACCCCGCGCCAACGCGCCGGCCCAAGGACCAGGTGTTCATGGCGAGATCTCCTTGCGCACAAGGATTCGGGACAACCGGGGAGTGATGTCCGGTTGCGCGCGGGCAGGCTGAAGGCATAGCAATTTCATGGGTGCATCGAGGTCACCCCAATCGCTGGCCCGCAATCGGGTAGTTGGATCAATGGAGACAGGTGGATCCCGCCTCCGCCCACCCTCATCGGCTACTTCGGCAAAGACTTTAAATCGCTGCCGTTTGCTGCCGGGAAGAAGCGCCCAAAAAAAGCCGCAAGCTCCGAGGAGCTGCGGCTTTGCAACCTTACGAAAGAGCTGACCTCAGAATTTCCACTCCAGCCCCGCGTAAGCGCCGACGCCCAACTGCGGGTAGCCGTGCACCTGCTCGTAGGACTCGTCGAAGAGGTTCTCGACGCGGGCCTTGAGCGCGAGGCGGTCGCTCACCTGCCACGCGCCATAGACACGCACGACCGTATAGTCTTCCCCGGCGATCGTGGCGAAGGTCGCGGCATGGACGTCCACGCGGTCGCGCACAAACACCAAGCCGGCCCCGGCGCTCAGCCCGCCGAAATCCTTCCAGACATCGATCGAACCGCTGTGCTTCGGCCGGCGGAGCAGCCGCGCGCCCGCGGTGAGATCATCGGCCGCGAGGTAGGTGTAGGCGAGGCGGGTCTCCACGGCGCCAGGCAGCACGAATTTGCCCGACAGCTCCAGGCCCTGCGTGCGGGCCTCGCCGATGTTTTTCACCGTGCTGGGAAACGCGGCGAAATCGAAGGCGATGAGATTGTCGATGCGCGTGTCGAACCACGTGGCGCTCAATACGCCCTTTTTGTCGGCGAAGAAATAGTCCGCGCCCGCGTCCCAGCCCTTCGCCTTCTCAGCCTCGAGGTTCGGGTTGCCGACGTAGAACGAGCTCTGCCCGTAAAGATCCAGGAAACTCGGCGACCGAAACCCCGTGCCATAGCTCGCGCGCAGTTTCCAACGCGCGTCGGCCGACAGCCACGCCGCGGTCACGCGGCCAGTCGTGGCCCGGCCGTAGGTGTCATGGTCGTCGCTTCGCAGGCCCGCGGTCAGATAGACGCGCTCGACCGGCGTCCACTCGTCCTGCACGAAGAACGCGAAGAGCTGCTGGCTCTCGTTGATGTCGCCGAAACCGGTGTTGCGCGTGTGGTTCGCCTCGGCGGTGAGGCCGCCGGTCACGCGATGCTGCGCGCTCGCGGTCCAGGTGCCCTGCCAATCGAGCACGGCGCGGCGGTTCTTAACAACCGTCGTGGAAGTGCCGTTGAAGGACTCGTAACGGCGGTATTGCCCGCCGAGCACGGCCTTGTGGGTGAACGATGCCGACGGCGTGAACTCGGCGAAGACGGTCGCGAGCTGGTTGTTCTCGGTTTCCTCGTTGTCGGGATCATTGGCGCCCCAACCGATCGCCGCACCGGGCGAACCATAGGTGCCGAAGAAACCGCGCCAGGTGCCGCCAACGGCGACCTTGGTCGAGAGCCTGCGGTCCACCCGCAGTGCATAGGTCGTGCTGTCAAAGGCGTTGTTGTCGCGCTCGTTGTCAGTGTGCCCGCCGTTGACGGAGAACGACCACGCCTGCGTGTCGTCGCCGGCCTGCGCGCTGGCCGCGCCCTGGATCGTGCCGAAGGAGCCGGCTTCGACCGCCACGCTGCCGCGCACCGGGCCCGCGCCGCGCTGGCCGCGGAGAGCGATCACGCCGCCGACGGCCTCGCCGCCGTAGAGCGTGCTCTGCGGGCCGTGCGACACCTCGAGGTTGTCACAGGCGCCGACGCACGCACCGCCCAGCATGACCTGGTAGTCGGTGTTGGGATCGTTGGCCCGGATGCCGTCCACGAGAAACAGCGTCTGGTTGGAATTGGACCCGCGCAGAAAGAGCGAGGTGATCGCGCCCGGTGCACCGGAGGCCGCGGCCGGAGCGCCGGGAATCCCGGCGAGCACCGAGTTGAGGCCGGTGAGCTGCATGCGCGCCAGCTCTGCGCCGCTGATCGCATCCACGGCGGTGCCGGTGGTCGTCAGCGCGGCGGGCGTGCGCGTGGCGGTGGTCACGTAGTCCGGCAGGACAACGGTGTCGGCGCGCGGCGATGATTGCTGCGCGGACAGGTGAAGGGCCGGCGCGAGCGCGACGGTGAGAAGGAGGCGTCTCAACGACGCCCGGAGTTTTCGATTCATGGTCTGCTATTCCTAACGGCAAGAGCAGACCGTGCCTCGGATGTAGCCGGGGTCGTTGACCCCGGTCCGGCCTCAGCGAGGCCGGCTACAACAAAAACACGCTCCTACTCTCACGCTTCATTAAGTGCGATGAAGGTTTGTCGCCGATGCGCGCACACGCGCCGGCGCGGTGAGTTCCCGCAGACAGATGTTCGGACTCCGCATTCGTGCGCGTGGCGCACAAGTATCAAGGTCCAAGGATCAAGTATCAGGAGTCTACCTCTTGTTACCTGTCACTTGTTACTTCCTACTTGGCGCGCTCCGCGCGTCCTCCTCCCCGCCTTCGCCGGTTGCCCGACTGGCTGTGTTCCCGCCCTGAAGCGGAATGGGGATTTGTGATGCGTTACCGCAGCGCTACTGTGGCCGGATTGCACGGCCTTCCCTGTGACTGCCGGATGAGATGGAAAGAACTTCAGGAACGTGCCGACACAACCGCCGCGCCACCCCAACCCGCAAGCCCCAACCCTGTGCATCCTTTGACTATGACTTGGCGTGGATGGTGGTGCCCGCGCTCCCACTTCGGAATCTTTCTTGTAGGGGCGGCGCTAGCGCCGACCTCACGTGAAAGGTCGCCGCAAGCAGCGACCTTACAGCCAAGACTACTCCTGCCCTACTCCCGTTGGACTCACACGGAGCTTGCTTCGTATCATTAAATCCTGATATGTAGATTATTCCTAACTCATGTCCTTGCACCTCCACGTCTCTACTCCCGCTGAAGCCGCTCTCCGTCAGACGCTTAAGGAGCGGATTGCGGTTATTGACGGCGCCATGGGCACGACTATCCGGGGCTACGGAATCACCGAGGAACAGGCCCGCGGCGACCGCTTCAAGGACGCCCCGAAGGACCTCAAGAACAACGGCGACATCTACTCCCTCACCTGCCCGGCGACCATCGAGGACATCCACCGCCGCTTTCTCGAAGCCGGCGCGGACATCATCGAGACCAACACCTTTTCGGCCACCAGCATCGGCCAGAGCGAGTTCTTCATCGAGGACCCGCGCGAGCACGGCGGCCGCAAGGACCCGGCGTTCTACCAAACGGTCATCGAGAACAAGTTCCTCCAGGAACTCGCCCATGACATCAACTTCCAGTCCGCGCGCCAGTGCCGCACCTGGGCCGACCGCCTCGCCAACGCCACCGGCCGTCGCCGCTACGTGGCCGGCGCCATCGGACCGTTGACCGTCTCGCTTTCCAACTCGCCCGATGCCGACGACGCCGGCTTCCGTGTCGTGACCTTCGACCAGGTGAAGGCCGACTACCGCCGACAGATCCGCTCCCTCATCGCCGGCGGCGTGGACCTGCTGCTCGTCGAGACGATTTTCGACTCCCTCAACGCCAAGGCCGCCCTCGTCGCCCTCGAGGAGGTCTTCGCCGAGGACAAACACCGCCTGCCGGTCATGATCTCGGCCGCCGTCGGCCGCGGCGGTGAAACGATGATCTCCGCCCAGACTGTCGGGGCCTTCTGGAACGCCGTGCGCCACGTGCATCCGTTCTCCATCGGCCTCAACTGCTCGATCGGCCCCGACCTCATGCGGCCCTTCCTCGCCGAGCTCAGCGGCAAGGCCGACACGTTCATCTCCTGCTACCCCAACGCCGGCCTGCCGAATCCGCTCACGCCGACGGGCTTCGACCTGCTGCCCGCCGACATGGGCCGCTACATGGACGAATTCACGACCGCCGGCCTCGCCAACATCGTCGGCGGCTGCTGCGGCAACACTCCCGAACACATCGCCGCCATCGCCCAGGCCGTCGCGCCGAAACCCGCCCGCTCCCTCACGATCGTGAAGCCGGAGCCCCCTCAGGTTTCAGGTCTCAGCACTCAGGTTTCTGCAACGGACGCCCCGCGTCCGTTGCAACTCTCCGGCTCCCTCCCCTTCACCCAGCAACTCGGTTCCTTCCTCATGATCGGCGAGCGCACAAACGTCGCCGGCTCGCCCAAGTTCGCCAAGCTCATCAAGGAGGGCAAATACGAGGAGGCTGTCGCCATCGCCCGCCAGCAGGTCGAGAACGGCGCCAACGTCATCGACGTGTGCATGGACGAAGGTCTCATCGACGGTGTCGCGGCGATGAGCCGTTTCCTGCACCTGCTCGCGAGCGAGCCCGAGGTCGCCAAGGTTCCCATCATGGTGGACTCCTCCAAGTGGGAGGTCATCGAGGCCGGCCTGAAATGTCTTCAGGGCAAGGGCATCGTGAATTCCATCTCGCTCAAGGAGGGCGAGGCCAAGTTCCTCGAGCAGGCGCGCATTATCCGCCGCTACGGCGCCGCCGTCGTCGTCATGGCTTTCGACGAACAGGGCCAGGCCGCCACCTACGAGGACAAGATCCGCATCGCGGAGCGCGCCTACCGCCTGCTGGTGGACGCGGCGGGCTTCCCGCCCGAGGACATCATCTTCGACCCGAACATCCTCACCGTCGGCACCGGCATCGAGGAGCACGCCAACTACGCCGTGGATTTCTTCCGCGCGACGAAGTGGATCAAGCAGAACCTCCCTCACGCGAAAGTCAGCGGCGGCGTGTCCAACGTCTCCTTCGCCTTCCGCGGCAACAACCCCGTGCGCGAAGCCATGCACGCGGCCTTCCTCTACCACGCTATCGCCGCCGGCATGGACATGGGCATCGTCAACCCCGGCATGCTCGAGGTTTACGAAGAGGTCGAAAAGGACCTCCTCGTCCTCGTAGAGGACGTCCTCCTCAACCGCCGCCCCGACGCCACCGAGCGCCTCGTCACCTTCGGCGAGAAACTCAAAGCTGGAGGGCCGGTCTCCGCACCGGCCGGTTCTTCAATGGAAGCCTCAGCTTCCGCTGAGCCATCTTGGCGAAACAGCACCGTCGAGGAACGCCTCTCCCATGCCCTCGTCAAAGGCATCGACACCTTCATCGACACCGACACCGAAGAAGCCCGTCAGAAATACGGCAAGCCGCTCCTCATCATCGAGGGCCCGCTCATGGACGGCATGCGCGTCGTCGGCGACCTCTTTGGCGCCGGCAAGATGTTCCTCCCGCAGGTCGTGAAGTCCGCCCGCGTCATGAAGAAGGCCGTCGCCTACCTCCAGCCCTACATGGAGGCGGAAAAGGCCGCGCTCACCGCCGCCGGCGGCACCGCGCGCGCCCAGGGCAAAATTATCATGGCGACCGTCAAGGGCGACGTGCACGACATCGGCAAGAACATCGTCGGGGTCGTCCTCGCCTGCAACAACTACGAGGTCATCGACCTCGGCGTGATGGTTTCCTTCGAGAAAATCCACGCCGCCGCCGTGGAAAAGGGCGCCGACGTCATCGGTCTCTCCGGCCTCATCACGCCCTCGCTGGACGAGATGGTCCACAACGCCAAGGAGCTGCAGCGCCTCGGCTCGAAGCTCCCGCTGCTCATCGGCGGCGCCACGACTTCCGCCGCGCACACCGCCGTCAAGATCGCCCCGCATTACGACCAACCCGTCGTCCACGTGCTCGACGCCTCCCGCGTCATCGGCGTCGTCTCCCAGCTCCTCAACCCCGACAGCAAGCCCAGGTTCGTCGCCGACCTGAAGGCTAAGCAGGTGAAACAGCGCACCGACTTCGCCGAGCGCCAGGGCGCCCGCAAGCTCCTCCCCCTCGCCGAGGCCCGCAACCGCCGCCAGACCTTCGACTGGACCCACGTGGATATCCCCGTCCCCGAGTTCCTCGGCACGCGCGTCTTCACTTCTGGAGGGCCGGTCTCCGTACCGGCCGCTTCCGTGGAGGGCTCAGCTCCAGCTGTTCCGCTGCCTCTCACACTGGAGGAAATTGCGAGCTATATTGATTGGTCTCCGTTTTTCTCCGCCTGGGAACTCCACGGCCGCTTCCCCGACATCCTCACCGACGCCGTCGTCGGCACCGAGGCGACGAAGCTCTACGCCGACGCGCAGGCGATGCTGAAGCGCATCATCGCCGAGCAACGCTACACTGCCAAAGCCGTCATCGGCTTTTGGCCCGCGAACGCCCTCGGCGACTCCGTCGAGGTTTACGACCCCACCTCTGTCACCCTGAGCGGAGCGAACGCGGCCAGGCCCGAGGGTTTGAAGCCACTCAAGACCTTCCACTTCCTGCGCCAGCAAAACGAGAAACCGGCCAATCAGCACAACCACTGCCTCGCCGACTTCATCGCCCCGAAGGATTCGGGCCGCCTCGACTACGTCGGCGGCTTCGCCGTCACGGCGGGCCACGGGGTCGAGGAGTTCGCCAGGGAGTTCGAGGCGAAGCACGACGACTACAGCGCCATCATGGCCAAGGCGCTGGGCGACCGTCTCGCCGAGGCCCTCGCCGAGCTGATGCACAAGAAGGCCCGCGAGTATTCCGGCTACGGCAAGACCGAGAATTTGGAGATGAAGGACATCATCCGCGAAAAATACCGCGGCATCCGCCCCGCCCCCGGCTATCCCGCCTGCCCCGATCATCAAGCCAAGCCGCCTCTCTTTGAATTGCTCGGCGCCCAAGCCGCGACGGGAATCACCCTCACGGAGTCGAATGCGATGTATCCTGCGTCGAGCGTGAGCGGCTGGTATTTCAATCACCCGGACTCCAAATATTTCGCGACGGGCAAGTTGGCCAAAGACCAAATCGAAGACCTCGCCAAGCGGATGGAAATACCAGTCGCGGACGCAGAGAAGTGGTTGGCGCCGTATCTGGATTATTGAGGCAGCTTGGCTTGGTAACGGACGCAGCGCGGCAGCGCGGAGATGGTCAAACCGCAGGTTTGGCCCCAAAGGGGTGGTCGAAGTCGGGTGCCCTTGGGGCGACTTCGGCCACAAAAGCCTATCCTCTTCGAGCTCCTCAACGCCACCGCGCTCACCGGCATCGAGCTCACCGAATCCTGCGCCATGCACCCACCGAGCAGCGTCAGCGGCCATTACTTCAATCATCCGGATTCGAAATACTTCGCGGTGGGCAAAATCGCCAAGGACCAGATCGAAGACTACGCCGCCCGGAAGGGCATCGCGGTCACCGAATCCGAGAAGTGGTTGGCGCCATACCTGGATTATTGAGGTAGCGGTGGTTTCCACCAACCACCCTTGCGCGTCCAACGCCTCGATCCCACAGGTTTTTAACTACTCATGGATTCATCAACGGATGAATCCTCAAGAGTACGCTCCGACTAATCGTCTCCGCCGATTGGTTCCGGGTCCGGCTTTCTGTTGCTGCCCGCTGGCAGTCCGGGATCAGTCGCGCAGCCTGTGCTGCGGCTGAAATCGGCGGCTCGTTTTCCCGGTCTGCGATCAGCAGACCCCACGAAACAAAACCGGAGACGATCAGTCGGAGGGGACGCTCAAAGTTTCTGCCCTTGGCGAAACTGATTAGTGGTTCACCCACTTCCACTGTTTGCGGTTCTTACCGGTTCCTCAGGAACGCCCGCACCTCGTCGTGATTGCCGATCATGCAGAGTTCCGCGACGCCGCCCTGCAATTCGAAGATCACCCTTAGGTCGCGTCCTACCCGGAACTCGAAAAGGTTTCCGCCCAGCCGGCGAACCCCCAGCCCACGATGCTGATGCGGGTTACCCAAAGCCAGGCGCAGCTCATCCGCCGCCTCGGCAAGTTGCCTGCGCTGATCCTCCGTTAATTGACGGGCCCGACGTCGAAACTGGGGAGTAAAATCAATCTCTAAGGGCGGCACGCAAATCTCCCTTGTAACGCGTCATCCGCCCGGCCCGGCGGTCACGCGCATTCTGTGCATTGGCCCGTTTCACAAAAGCCTTCAGCTCGGCATCGGTCACCCCGTATTCGCGCTTGGCGTAGTCGGCGTCCTCCGAGAACACGCGCACCGGGCGCAGGGCGATGACCTTGTCACCGCACAGGATGCCGATGTCCTCCCCCGCCGAGGCTTTCTTTAGCCAGTGGGTGAGGTTCGCGCGCGCCTTGGTCGGAGAGAGCGTCGTCATATAGTCGCAATAAAGCCGTTATCCGGTATTACTCAATCACCAATCCGAACGCCCACCTTAACCCCTAGCTCGGCTTGGATCGCAGACACTGAGATGAGTCCCAACTTGCCGAACCGACCGACAATTCATACGGCTACCTTGAGGTTGCCCCCGGCGGGCCAAATCATGACCGCGCCCAGGAGAAATAGCGTTGTCGGGCAAACCGGGCCGGCGCAGCCTGCGGCGCGTGAGCCCAGCGTCCCCCACCCGGCTGCCGTGGATCGATCATCTGCGCACGGCCACGATCCTGCTCGTCGTCAACATGCACGCCTGCGTGACCTACAGCCACGTGGGCGACTGGTATATGATGGCGGAGCCCGAGCCGACGCTGGCGGCCAAGGTGCCGTTCATCGTGTGGCAGGGCATGCTGCAATCGTTCTTCATGGGGTTGTTGTTCTTTGTGTCGGCCTATTTCGCCGCCGGCTCGCTCGCACGGCGCGGCCCGGGAGGCTTCGCGCGCGAGCGGCTTGTGCGCCTCGGCCTGCCCGCCCTGCTCTACATGCTGGCCATCCACCCCTTCATCCTGCTCGCGCTCAACCCGTGGAACCACGACTTCGGCCCGCCCGCCGCTTTCTACGCGCGCTACCTCGGATCCGGAGAATTCCTCGGCGAGAGCGGGCCGCTCTGGTTCGCCGTGGCCCTCCTCCTCTTCTGCCTCGCCTTGGCCGGATGGAAGCGCGCGGCGGGGTCCCGCGTCGCCGCTTCGCCCGGCGGGACGCCGCCCTCGGGGAAAAGTCTGGCCGGCTTCGCCCTCGCGCTGGGTCTCGGTTCCTTCGCCGTCCGGCTCGTGCAGCCGATCGGCACGAACATCCTGAACCTGCAGCTTTGCTTCTTCGTGCAATACCTCGCGTGGTTCCTCGCCGGTCTGCATGCCGCTCGTCACGGCTGGCTGGCGTCGCTGGCGGCATCGCCCCAAGCCCGCACGGCCGGCTGGCTGGCGCTGATCGGAGGACCGCTGGCCATGCTCCCCTTGATGATCATCGGCGCGCGCCAGGCCCCGCCGGAAATCTTCTTCGGCGGGCCGCATTGGCAGGCTTTCGGGATGGCCCTGTGGGAACAGCTCACCGGGCTGGGACTCGCCGTCGGCGCACTGGCGCTGTTCTCGCGACGCTTCAATTTCGAGTCGCGGTGGCTGCGCTGGCTGGCGGACCGCTCGTTCGGAGTCTATGTGCTGCACGCGCCGGTGCTGGTGGCTTTGGCCATGCTGTTCCGCGCCCTGCCCTACCACCTCTACGGGCTGGTCGTGCTGCTCACTCTCGCCGGCCTGGTTGTCAGCTACGTCCTGGCCGATCTCGCCCGTCGCATCCCCGGCCTGCGTTCAATTTTCTAGCCTGCCCAGTCCCATGCCCCCCGCTGGTCTGTTTCCCGTTCCCGCCCATGCCCTGGCTGTTGCCGCTTAGCGCGCTGGTGAGCCTGCTGTTCCTCTGGGGCAGCCTGCGGCTCCGCCGGCGTCAGCGCCTGCTGGCCGACATGCCGACCTCGAAGGCCGCGGGCGTGTTCATCGGGCTGACGGAAATGCAGGGCACGGCCGAATGCGAGGCGCCCCGCCGCAGCTTCCTCGCCGGCACCCCGTGCGTGCACTACCACTACCGCGTGGAGGAGCACTGGTCGCGGCTCGTGACCGTGACCACCACCGACAGCAAGGGCCGGTCGCGCACCACGACCAAGCGCGAGAGCGGCTGGACCGAAATCGCCTCCGGGGGCGAGACCGTGGACTTCTATGTCAAGGACGACACCGGCATCGTGTTGGTCCGGCCCGAGGGGGCGAAGATCGAGCCGCTGGACTTGTTCGACGAAACAGTGTCGCGCGGCGACCCGCTCTACTATGCCAAGGGCCCGGCCGGCGCTGTGGCCAATTCCGATCATCGCCGGCGCTTCACCGAGACCGGCCTGCCCTTGCACACGCCGCTCTTCGTCGTCGGGCAGGCGCGGGAACGCGCCGATCTCGTCGCCGCCGAGATCGCGTCCGACCCCGAAGCCGAGTTGTTTCTCATCTCGGCGCGTTCGGAGGAGAAGGTCCAATCCGGCTACGCGCTTTGGTCCTGGCTCTGTCTGGTGCTCGGTCTGCTTTGCGTTCTCGGCGGATTGATCGCCTACCAAAACCAGCAGGGCACGCCCTCCGCGATCGGACCGCTCGTCGCCATGAGCACCGGTTACCTCGCCGCCTTCGCGCTGGGCTGGGTGTGGATGGTTTACAACAGCCTCGTCGGTCTCCGCGAACGCACGCGGCAGGGCTGGTCGCTCGTCGATGTGCAGCTCAAGCGCCGGCACGACCTGATCCCCGGCTTGGTCGCCGCCTGCACCGGCCTCGCCGCTCACGAAGCCGCGACCCAGGCCGCGCTGGCCGCCCTGCGCGCCCAGCAGCAGGCCACGCCGCCGGGCGAGGCTGGCGCCGACTTCGCCGGGCTGGCCCGATCACTCCGCGGGGTAATCGAACGCCACCCCGACCTGATGGCGCAGGCGAGCTTCGCGCGGTTGCACGAGGAACTTGTCGCCACCGAGCAACGCGTGGCGCTGGCCCGCGCCTACTACAACGACATCGCCACCGCCTACGCCACCCGGCTCGAATGCGTCCCGGACCGCTGGGTCGCCCGGATCGGCCGCATGCGTCCCGCCGCCCTGCTCGCAGCGGCGGACTTCGAACGCGCCACGGTCAACGTGCACCTCGCTTGAAACGACGCCGCGGCGTGCCGATGCTTGCGTGGACCATCGCACCCGCGCACCCTGCTGGCATGTCCGCAAACCGCTTCACGTTGCGCTCACTGGCCCCTTGGCTGGCGCTTGCGGCCCTGCTGCTCGCGGGATGCTACCGCGAGGTGACCGACGAATCGGCCATGGCCCGCCGGCCGCGCTACACCGGCACCTCGCCCTGGACCGTGGACGGCGTGCGACCGGGTGACCGTTACACGGCGATCCGGGAGCGCCTCGGCGAACCGCGCGATGACCGCCCGGGCTCATCGGGCCGCATCGCCACCTGGAACTACGGCCAGCTCACGGTCGCCTTTGACCGCGAGGACCGTGCGACCGAGGTGATGGGCCAGTCGATCCGCGCCGGCAACGACACGGTGATCACCACCGGGATCCCCGAGGCCGAGGTGGTGCAGGTGCTCGGACACGGCGAAACACAGAAGACATCCCGCCCCACCGGCAGCGGTGTCATCGCCATCGGCCGAACCCACACCCACACGACCCACCTCTACGAGAACGGCGGCGTGCGGTTCGAGGTGTCCGTGAAATTCCCCGAGGATAGCGTGGCCAATATCTGGGCCCGTTGGCCGGAGCCCGCTTCGCGTTGAGGCGCTGCCGCGCTCCGACCGGAACTCGTCCGGGGCACTTCCATGATCCGGAAGGCACAAAACTGATTCCGATCCTTGGTCTCGGCGCGGGAGCACGGAAGCCGGGTTTGCTAGCCAGACCATTCGCGCTCAATGGCGGCGGAAACGTCCCCAGGCCAGCACGAGCAGAGCCACTGCGAAATACAGGCTCGGCGCGCCTCCGCCACCTCCGCTGCCACCGCCCGAGGCGGGCGGCGGGGTCACGGGCGCGGCGGCGACAGACAGGCTGGCGCCGTTGCTCGTAACGCTGCCGAGGGCGTTGGTGACCACCGCGCGGTAGGTGCCGGCGTCGCCGGCCGCGACGCGGCTGATCTGGAAGCTCGTGCCGGTGGCGCCGGCAAGGTCGGCACCGTCCTTCTGCCACTGGATGGTCGGCGTGGGATTGCCGCTGACCGCCACGCTGAACGTGACAGACTGGCCGGCGGTAACCGTTTGCGCAGCCGGTTGTGTGGTGATGGCAGGCGCGTTGCCCGTGGTCGCGCTCGCATACACGCGCACCCAATCCACCGCCAGGGTCTGGGGAAACACGGTGCTGGCGTCCGGTGAGCCGGGCCAGTTGCCGCCGACGGCGAGATTGAGGATGACGAAGAACGGCTGGTGAAATTCCTCCATCTCGGGCCAGACGGTGCGGTCGATGCTGACGCGGGCAGTTTCGACGCCGTCGATTTTCCAGGCGATGCTGGTCGGCGTCCACTCGACCTCGAAGACGTGGTAGTTGTCGTGAAAAATCTCCGGGTCCACGAGTTCGATGCGGCTGCTCCCGACCGAGGCGTGGCCGCCGGCGTCCCAGTGGATCGTGCCGTAGGCGGAGTCGTCGCGGTTTTCGCCCCCGCCGATCATCTCCATGATGTCGATCTCGCCGCACTTCGGCCAGCCGACGGTGGTGATATTCGTGCCGAGCATCCAGAAGGCTGGCCAGATGCCCTGCCCCTGCGGCAGCCGCAGACGGGCGGCGAACTTGCCGTAGGTCCAGGCGAGCCGGCCCTGGGTCTTGAGTCGAGCCGAGCTGTAGCTGCCGTCGGCATTCTGCCGCGCCGTGATGCGCAGCTCGCCGTCCTGCACGGTGGCGTTGGCCGCGGCATAGGACTGCAGCTCATTGTTGCCCCAGCCGCCCGCGCCGAGATCATAGGTCCAGTGGTCGGGATTCACCACGCCGCCGTTGAACTCGTCGGCCCAGACGAGGGACCAGCCCGTCCCCGGCGCCCAATTGTCGGGCGTAACCTGCGCGGCGAGCGGAACATGGCCGAGAAGGATCGACGCACCCGCTAACAGGGCGCGCCTGACGGTGGGGAGAAGCGATTTCATGGGGAAGCGGACGGTCCGCACCTCAGAATATCCGTCGCCACGCCGGTCGCAGCAACGTGCTTCCGCGCAACAAACGGAAATTGTTATGCAAATCACGACGTAGAAACCGCGCCTCCGCCATTGGCTTCCCCGCCGGATCGTCGCGTGCCGATTGCAGGTTTTCATTTCGACGCCAGGCCTCCCGGCACTTCCGCAGGGTGTGGATTACTAGACTTTCGGTCAGGGTCCCGTATGCGCCCTTGCCCGGACGACCCGCCGCGCTAGGCTGCGTGTCCCTATGAGCTCCCCCACTCCACGCCAGACCAGCGGCCAGGGCCGCCTTTACGACAGCATCCTCGACACCATCGGCAATACCCCCTGCGTCCGCATCAACCACCTCGCCCCGAAGCACGTCACCGTCTACGTTAAAGCGGAGTTCTTCAATCCCGCGGCGTCGGTGAAGGACCGCCTCGCCATCAGCATCATCGAGGAGGCCGAGCGTTCCGGTGCGCTCAAGCCCGGCCAGACCGTGGTCGAGGCCACCAGCGGCAACACCGGCATCGGTCTCGCGATGGTCTGCGCGGCCAAGGGCTACCCGCTCGTCGTGACGATGGCCGACAGCTTCTCCATCGAGCGTCGCAAGCTCATGCGTTTTCTCGGCGCCAAGGTCGTGCTGACCCCGCGCGCCGCCAAGGGTTACGGCATGTATGCCAAGGCCAAGGAACTCGCCGAGAAGAACGGCTGGTTCTTCGCCCGCCAGTTTGAGACCGCGGCCAACGCCACCATCCACGAGAACACCACGGGCCGCGAAATTGTCGCCGACTTCAAGGGCAAGCGCCTCGACTATTTCGTGACCGGCTACGGCACGGGCGGCACGTTCACCGGCGTGAGCCGCGTGCTGCGCAAGGAGCTGCCGCAAACGAAGATCATCCTCTGTGAACCCGCCAGCGCCCCGCTCGTCGCCAGCGGCACGGCGCAGGTCCGCGCGGCCGACCAGGGCCCGGCCGCCGGACACCCGGCCTGGACGCCGCACCCGGTGCAGGGCTGGACGCCGGACTTCATCCCCTACGTGCTGCAGGAGGGCCTGGACAAGAAATTCTACGACGAACTCATCGCCATCGCCGGCCCCGCCGGCATCGAGTGGTCGCGCAAGCTGGCACAAAAGGAAGGCATCTTCACCGGCATCTCCGCCGGCGCCACCTTCGCTGTGGCCATGCAGGTGGCCGAGAAAGCGCCCGCCGGATCAGTGATCCTCGCGATGCTGCCCGACACCGGTGAGCGCTACATGACCACGCCGCTGTTCGAAGGCATTGCCGAGGGCATGAGCGCCGACGAGGAAGCGCTGTCGAAATCCACCCCCGGTTACCAGATGCCGCCGCCCGCGGCCTGAGCTTCAGGACGACACCGATCCGCCCGGCCCCCCGCGCCCGGGCGGGTTAAATTGAGCGGCAGCCGCGTTGGATCCCGCGTCGCGGGCGCCACGCCTTCCGTCTCGCTCATTCCTGCTGGATCATCTTCACCCGGGCGGCGAATTCAGCGTCGGGGGAGATGCGAATATTCTGTCCGCTGGCCGTGGTCAGGCGACGGATCGTCACCTGTTCGGTCAGCTGGTAGGGGAAGGGCCGGGCGGCGCCGGGCGGCGTCTTGCCGTCGGGATCATTGAAGAGAAAAGGGCCGGAGTAATCCGAAGGGTGCTGGCTGTCTTCGATGACCAGCCCGTCGATAACGATCTGCGCGGGCATGAAACAGGGATAGCCGAAGTCGTGCTGCCCGCTGTTTGCCATCGCAAACAGCGTGGGCTGAATCGGCGCCCCGCAGCCGGGCCGCCAGCGGGAGTTGCGGATGACCACCGTGCCTTCCCACGTGCTGCCGTAGTCGGCACGCAGGCTGAGCAAGGCCCGGCCGTTCAGGGTCGAATCCTCGATCGTCAGCGTGCCACGACCAATGGCGTTCAGCCCGGCGTGGCCGAGCGTGGTGCCGCGAATCGTGTAGAGGCCGGACACGCCCTGGTGCGAGTCCATGCGGGACAGCGTACAGTTCTCCAATACGATGTTCTTGCAGAAATTCGTGCCGATCACACCCCAGCGCGTCGCATCGCAAATATTGTCCATGCGCACGCCGGTCATCGTGAAATTGACCACCTCGTTGGCGTTCAGGTCGTAGCTGCCCATGCTCACCGGTTTGCCCGCGGACCCGATGGTGGAGTAGGTCTTGTGTCCGGTCACGAAGCAGTCGCGGAAGACGATGTTGGCGCAACCCTGCGCCGCCAGGAATCCGTTGTAAGGATGGCCGAACTCCCCTTCGTCCACGACGTGGTGGGTCAGGCCGACCACCGTGGTGTTGGAGCGGGTGATGGCGATGTTGCGCAGCCAGTAATTGTAGCCCTGCTCCTGCTTCATGCGGTTGGCGCGGGTGGTGAAGATCCCACCCCGCAGCACGAGCGGTTGTTCGTCGATCGGACGCGCTTCCACCCGTGTGACCACGTCGTAGTCCCAGTCGATGGCGCCCTCGATGGTGCCGTCACGCCGGAGGATGAAACAGTCGCGCTGGGCCGAGCCGTTGTTCTGGTTGAGCCCTTCGCGGATGTAGCGCCGCCAATGGCTGTTTTCGACCCTCACCCAACAATCGCGCTGCGGCCGCACGTCGAGCCGCGGCTGGTCGCGCACCAGCCGCGGGATCACCAGCGTCTCGGGCTCCAACCGCGACTGCACGACAAAGAGCGAGAGGCGGTGGTTCTCGACGTCCGTATCGTCGATGATGAATTTCGAGGTCCCCCAGTCGGTGTCCGTGGCGATGATCGCGGTCAGCGCCCGGCGGCCGAGGTGATAGGTGGCGCCGGGCTTGGTCTTCACCGTCAGTCCGTGGGCGTTGGCAAAAGCATGGGCCTTGACGATGGCCGGCAGATCGTCGGCCACGCCATCCCCGACCGCGCCGAACGTTTCGTAGTCCACCGGCCGGTCGGCCAGTCCGACAGGCTCCCCCGCAACCGAGTAGCCCACGCCGACAGCCAACGCCAGCAGCACAGCCAACGACCTGACACCAGGCCGAACGAAAAATTGCCGGGGGAGGACGACAGGAATCATGACGGCGATCGAATTTTAAGACCACTACACCTTGAGCCAGCACCGGAAACCCCGGCCGCTGTAATAGGAATCGGCGCCGTTGTGGCCGATGAAGACGCGGTTGTAGCGCCGGTCACCGTAGATCGCGCCTCCGCGCTTTCGGATCTCCGGTGGAGTCAGCAGCCAGCTCGAGGTCTTGGTGTCGAACTCGCCGAGCTGCTGCAGCGCGAAATACTGCTCCTCGGTCAGGATTTCCGCGCCCATGGCCGCAGCCAGCTCGGTGACACAGCCCTTCGGCGGAAACTTCTTCCGACCATCCAGCGCCTCGCGGTCGTAGCACAGGCTCTGGCGACCGACGGGACTTTGCGGGGCGCAATCCATAAAAAGATATTCGCCTGTTTTCCGGTCTTGGCCGGTGACATCCGGTTCGCCGCCGGTGCGCTCCATCTCCGCCAGCGCCCCCAGCTTCGCAGGCTTGGCCTCCAGCCTAGCCTGCACCCCGGCCCATGCGATGCCCGCGTGGCGACCCGGGTTTTTCCCGAACCGGCTCTGCAACACCCCGATCAACGCCTCGCGCTCCTTGGCCGACAACTCCTTCTTCGCAGGCTTGGCACCTTTCATGGCGCCCAGCCTTGCCGTGCGCCGCGCAAAGACGAGACCCAAGAAGGAGGCATCCTGCCGGATCGGTTTATCGCACACCAGGAAGCAAAGCAGCCCAGTTCCCGCGCCTTCGCTCCTTTGCTCCTTTCTTTAAAACCACTCTCGTTGTCCGTCGTGCGTCTGCCGGCGATAAGCTTCGCTATTGGCCGAAACCGAAATACCCTCGGCTCATGATAACTATCGCCAAGCCTGACACGCGTCTCGCCGCCCTCCGCTGTCAGATGCGCGGCCGGCGGGTATACCTCGAGATCACCGAGCGCCGCACCATCAGTTTTCCCGCGAGCAAATACGACCGGCTGGCCTACGCCCCACAGGTCGAGCTCGAGAAGATCCACCTGCATGACGGCGGTCGCATCATTCGCTGGGAGACACTCGACGAGGAGATCCAAGTCGAGGATGTGGCGAACCATCGCTACCTGCACACCGCCCGCACGATGCTTCCGGGGGAATCTGTGGAGAGCCTGGCGGAACACAAATACAGCTTCTAGCCCGGTTAACCCGGATTCTGCGAGTTCCCGTGGCGTCCGCTTCGGGAGCAGCGGGATTTGGTGCGCAGCAGAGTTCCTGTCACTGTGCGCCCACGCCGGGCTGCGCAGCGCAGGATAAAAAATACGGGGCGGGCTGAAACGCCTCAGCCCCGCAAGCCCATGCCGGCCAAAGCGACCCCGGCCAAGACTGGTGAAGCCGGATTCTCAGCCACGGCGCTTCTGGAGCACGGCGATCTCGTCGCGCAGGGTGTTGCCGTCCTGGCGGGCGTTGCGCCGGACGCGCTTGAAGGCCACTTCACCGGCCTTTAGCTGCGCGGTCAGCTCGGCGTTGGCCTTCGTGAGTTGGGCCACGGATTCGTTGGCGGTCTGAAGTTTGGCCTCCAGGTCTTTGACTTGTTGCTCAGGCATCCGGCACTCCTACACCCGGTCCGCCGCAATAGCGACCACCATCAGTTGCCTGAGACTGCTGGGCCTGAACAACCACGGCGGTCGCCCGCACAAGGTCCGCAACCGCCCGGCCGGTTTTTTGAATCCAGCAGCCGGCATCCTCACTCAAACGGAAAGCCGGCATTCCGGATACCGCACTCAAAGCGGATGCGGGTGCTGCTCGAGGTGCTGGCGGAGGAGGTCCTTGCCGTAATCGTTGCCGTTGGGCGTGCGCACGATGACGTGGATGTGCTCGCGCGTGACGGTGCGCGGCACGCCGGGCACCCCGACCGGTCGCTGGTGGTCGAACTCGATCAGGATCACCGGCGAATGGATGCGGAAGTAGAACACGGCGTCGGGCGAGGTGTCGCCAATCCAGGCGAACCAGGTCCCGTCGAGTTGGGCGGCGACCTCGTCGAGCTTCACCCGGGCGTGACCGTCGCTCTGGTTGTTCACAAAAAGTGCGGTCAGCGCGAGAAGCTGCCGCTTTTGCGCGGGCGAGAGCTGCTTGGCCGGCAGGCCGGCGAAGGGCAGCACGAGGTTGTCCTGGAACGCGGCGGCCTTCATGTCGTCGCGCTCCTTGCGCGGAGCGAGGCGGGCGGCCGACTGCTGCGCCGCATCGAGACTGCGCATGAAGGCGAGGCCCTGGTCCTGTTCTTCCTGCAGGATGACGTTGCCCGAGTATTTTCCGGAGGTGGTGTGCACCGGCTCGCCGCCCCAGAAAGCCGGGGTCATCGTTACCTGGTCGCCGAGCACAAAGGTGTTGATGACAAGGTGGTGCCCGTCGAGCTGCCACCCCCACGGTTCGGTGGCCGAGGGCGTGCCCATGACCGTGAAAAAGTAGAGTTCCTCGTCGTAGGCCGGGTCGCCTTCGTTCAACTCGCGCAGCGTCTGGTCGGTGCGGCGGATGGCATCGGCGAGCGCCAGGCCCTTGGCGCTGAGCGTGGCGCGCATGAGCTCGCGCGCGGCGGCGCGCTGGACGGCGTCCATTTCCTTCAGGCTCGTGCCCTGGCGCACGTAGATGCCGTTGTCCACGTTGCACCACTTGCGCCATTCGCTGTCGTCCACCGCGAAAGCCGTGCGCTTCTTCTGTTCGGGTGACAGTGCGGCGAGGAAAGCCTGGGCGGCCCCGAGCAGCTGATCGGTGGACACGCCGGTCTTCTTCACCGGAAAGAGACCGGCCGATTTTCCTTCGGGCGTGGTCACGCCGTGGAACGGTTGGGCCAGCGCCTGCTGCTGCCGTTCGGCGAACATCCGCGTGACCTGTTCCTGCTCGGTTTCGGCGGCGACGAGGGCGGCCGCAAATGCAGCCCAAATAAATGTGAACAGACGACGACGTGGGGCGGCGTGGGGCATGCCCCTGACTATCTGCGCCCCAGTTGGCGAACAATCCCCAACTTGCCGCAACTACGACTTCCGCGGGACGGTCTGCCGGCGGCGCACCCACCGCTCTTCGACGCCGGTGACCCGGCCCGACTCGTCCACGAGGAATCGGATCGTCATGGTACCCTCCTGGTTGACGAGGAGCCGGTCGCCGGCGGGATAAAATACCCGCGGATCTTTGTCCCGGTGGAAGTTCCAGTGGAAGGTCTCTCCCGCGCGCACGAACCGGTGCGTGGTCTCCGGGGGTTTGTCAGTGTATTCCCCCTCGAAGGCAGCGTAGGCCAGCGGGTCGAAAGTGGCGAGGCGGTCGGGCTTAACGAAGGGATCCTTGGCGTATTCGGCGTTGGCGATTTTCTGCTGCTCGATCGCGGCAAGGGCGCGGCGCTTCTCGTCGCCGGAGCCGGGTTTCAGGTCCGGCATCAGTTCGCGTGCATAGGCCCGCGTGAGGTGATCAATGTCGTCTTCACTGTAGGTGCCTTCGGCGCGCAGGATCGTCGCAAACAGAAAACCGCTCCGCATGGCCTCGACGGCCTTGTTGATGACCGGTTTGAAGGTGAACACCGCGCTCTTGACGGCCGCGCGTTTGAGGACGCCCATTTTCTGTCCCTTCATGGCCTTGTCCATGAGTTCCTTCAGCACGGGACCCGTGGCGCTGCGCGGCGGCAGATAAAAGACCCAGTCGTAGCGCGTGAGCTGGTCGCGTTCCAGCTCCGCGAGCGTGAGACGCTGCAGGCGCCGCTCGATCCGCGCGTCGTCGAAGCCCTCGGCCCAGGCGAATTGGTAGAGGGGCGAGGCGGGCCCGACCAGCGGCATGGGCATGGCCGGCATGAAGGTGTCAAAGGTGATTCCCATCCGCGCACTCTCCTGGTCGTCGATCTTGAACTTGTCCTGGACGTGCCCGAGCGCGGCCTTCATCTGCGCGGCGGCCGGGGCCAGGCCGGGATCAATCCGGCCGGCCTCGGACCAGGCGATGAATTTCCGCATGAGCAACACGGGATGCGGTTCACCCTTCGCCCCCACGATGACGAGTCCCTTGCCCGGCGAATCGCCGAGCGTTTCGTAGGCGATCTCGACCACCTCGTCGGCAAATTTCTCGGCGTAGCGCCGGTCGCCCTTGGTGCGCGCGTGGATGGAAATCGACAGCGGCTTGCCCTGCACGACGAAGGTCGCGAGCTGCACATCCTGGCCAAACTCGGTCGCGGGCGGCTCCGTCGCTCCGGCCGCCACGCCGGTCAGCAGGCAGGCAGCCGCAATCCATGATCTGAACACAGGGCCGGACAATCGGGGTCGGTTAAACACGGGAGCCACGGTTAGGCAGCCGGCCGCGAAATAAGTTCCGCACGGCATTTGCCTTGGAGCGACGGATGGACCGTGCACTGTCGGTCGGCATGAATTCCCGCGCCCCCCAGGTCTGCATCCTCGGCAGCGCCGAGCCCGGCTCGCGCGCTTATGAGCTCGCCGGCGCCGCCGGCGAAATGCTCGCCCGCCGCGGCATCACCGTCGTCAGTGGCTGCGGCGCCCCCGCCACCCGTGTGGCCGCCGAGCGTGCCCTCGCCGCCGGCGGCACGGTCGTGAGCATCGTGCCCCACGACGACATCGGCGTGAAGGACTGGCCCTGCTCCGTGCTCATCCCCTGCGGCATGGGCGACGCGCGCAACCTCCTCATGGCCCTCGCGGGCGACGCCTGCCTTGTGATCGGCGGCCGTGCCGGCACCAAGTCCGAAGTCTGCCTTGCGTGGCTGCACAAGCGTCCGCTGCTGCCCCTCACCGGCTGCGGCGGCTGGTCCGACACGCTCGAGCGCGACCCGCCCGACGAGCGCCGCAACTCCCCCATCCTGCCCTGGGACTCCATCGCCACGCTCGAATCCCAGCTCACGAAACTCGCCCTGCTGCGCGGCTGAAAGCCCGTGCCGCATCCGTCGTGGTGCCGCGTTGAGCCGGGCGGCTCACTCCGTCGCCGGGCGCAGCAGCGGGTAGAAACCGTCCTTGTCGGGGCCGGTGTAGCTGTTGTTCCAGCCGCGGAAAAAGTCGCGCAGCTTCAGCCGGTCCGCCTGCTCCTCCGGCACGAGGCGGCCGGAGACGTGGGCCCAGCGCACGAAATCGAGCGGGCTGCGGTTGATGCCGAGGCAGGCGACGACGCCCTCCTCGCTGGGATTCGCATTGATCCAGCTGAGCGTTGTGGACGAGGGCCGCCCCAGCAGGGCGAGGCAAAGGCTGTCGATCTGCAGCGCGGCATCGACGGCGACGGGCCGGACCGCCGCGGCGGCCTCGAGGCGTGCCTTGTGCAGGCGGGTGCGAAGCAACGCGGCGGCGGTGTTCTTCTCCTCAACATAGACCGGGTCCACCGCGTCGGTAAGATGGACGTTCCGCGAGGCCCGCATCATCTCGATGCGGATCGAGGCCATCGCCGCCTCGATGGAGTTGGGCGTGAGAAAATAGACGGCGCCGGAGAGGAACGGGGAATGCCGGACCAGACTCGCCTCCATGGCGTTGAGGCGCAGGTGCGGCACGTCCACCGGGATGCTGATCTCGTTGTTCTCCTCGGGCGAATCCTGGATCACCCACTCGAGGTAGGTGTTGGTGTAGGCGAGGATCGCCTCCGTGACCTTTTCGAACTCCGCGAGCGGGCACTCCGCACCGAAGCTCTCGGGGGGCAATCCGTCGCGAGTATGCTGCCGCAACACGCCCTCCTTGCTGATGTTGCTGTGGGTGCGCTTGCCCTCGATGACGCGGGAAATGATGTCCACGCACTGCACCTCGATGTCGAAGGCCCCGTCGGCTCCCGGCGCCCGCACGGTCTTGACGCGCGTGTAGGTCACCTGGCGCAGTCCGTGGGTCTTGGTAACGAGCTTGAAGACCCGGCCAACCGCGGCGCGCCACAAGGCCGGCAAGGAAGGCGCGGCATCCGGGCTGGCATCGATGGGCATGGCGGTTGATGGAGTCATTCGGCCCTGCTTTATCGGCCCGTTAGGCACTCGATTACAACGAAATCCACCGTAGGGTGGCCCACTTTCAATTTTCTTTAGCAAGGGCCGGCGAGCCCATCAGGGAGGGGAATAAACCCAAGGGTCCGGGTGGTCGAACTGCCAGGCCTGGGTCCACCGCGCCCCTTGGGACACATGGTTTCGCAAGGGGTAACGACCGGACCAAAACGACCCGCTTGCGCGTGAACGGCAATATTGACTGACTGCGGGACCCCACCGTCATGAGCACCCCAGCCCCGCTCAGCAGTTTTCAGGTCCGCCCGCGTTTCGAAGCTTGGGTCGCCGCTCCACCTGACGCCGTGCATGCCGGTTTGAAGCGCGGGCTTGAGGCGCACGCCCCCACGCTGGTGGTGCGGACATTCCCGGGTTTCATCGCCGTTCACATCCCCGATGCCGAACGCCGCTATTGGTCGCCCCGGCTGTTCCTCAGCGTGGAAGCCGCATCCAGCGACCGCACGCGCATCGAGGGCATCTACGGTCCGGAAATCGAGATTTGGTCGGTCTTTCTCTACGGCTACCTCGGCACCGGCCTGCTCGGCACGTTCTCGGGCATCTATGGCTTCGTGCAGCATCGCCTGGGACAGAACCCGTGGGGCTTGTGGATCTGCGGCTGCATGGTGATCGGGGCGCTCCTGCTCTATCTCTTTGCCCAGCTCGGTCAGAAGCTCGGCGCGCATCAGACCTACCGGCTTCACGAAGCCTACACCGCCGCCGCGAGCGAACTGACCGCGCGGGCCTAGGCAGCCGCTTGCGCCGGGTTGCCTCAAGGCGGAACGGCTTGTCGCCGCAGGCGCCGAGCATCCACCTTGCGTCGTCGGCGGTTCTCCGCCCTACTCCGACGGCATGACTCCCCGCCTCCACGGTTTCGGGATATTCGTGCTCGTTTGCATCGGCCTGGTCTCCGTTTCCGCCGATCCGCTCGTCGAGGCGGTTCGTTTTCAGGACAAGTCCGCCATCACCGCCCTGCTGGCCGGCGGCCCCGATCTCGCCGGCAAGGATGACCTCGGCAACACCGCCCTGCACTGGGCGGCGCTCAACAACGACACGGCCACGCTCACCGCCCTCCTCGACCGGGGCGCCGACGTCAACGCCACCAACACCGCGGGCGCGACACCCCTGATCTACGCCGTGGCCCGCCCCGAGGCCGTCACCGCCCTGCTCGCCAAGGGCGCCAACGTGAACCACGCGACCGCCGCCAAGACCACCGCCCTCATCGCCGCGACCCGCCGGCCGCGCTCGGCGGAGGTCGTGCGCATCCTTCTCGCCCACCAGGCGGATTTCACCGTCACCCTGCCAGGCGAGGGCGCGCCCATTGACCTCGCCGCCGGCCACGGCGACACCGAGACCGTTGACCTGCTCCTCGCCGCCGGCGCCAAGCCGAACGAGGTGGTCGGTGCGTCCACCCTCGGCGACCCGGCCCTCGTCGCCAAGCTCCTCGACGCCGGCGCCGACCTCAAGTTCAGCCCGGGCTTCGCCGGGCACGCTCTCAATTTTGCGCTCTACGCCCAGCAGACCGAAAACGCGAAGCTGCTCATCGCACGCGGCGCCGACCTCACCCACCGCTCGCCCACGGGCGAACACAAGACCCCGCCAATCCTCTGGGCGACCTACCTCCAGGAGGATGACCCCTCCGTCGTCCAGGCGATGCTGGACCGCGGCGCCGATCCCAACCTCCTGAGCGAACGCGGCGAGAGCGCCCTCGACTGGGCCCGGGACCGCCGCCTGCAAAAGGTGGAGGCCGTTCTGCTCGCCGCCGGCGCCAAGCCCGGCAAAAGCCCCGCGAAACGCAAAAGCATCCCGGCGCGTGCCGTGCCCGCCGCCCCGGCGGAGCAGGCCGCGATGACGCAGGCCGCGATCGCCCGCGCGCTGCCGTTGCTGCAGCGCACCTCCGACGGTTTTCTCCTGAGCGGCGTCGTGCGCCAGCAGCAATGCGTCTCCTGTCATCAGCAGACGCTGCCGGCCGTCGCCTACGCCTTGGCCCGCGAGCGCGGCCATGCCCTCGACGACGTCTCCCTCGCCCGCCAGTTGCAGGACCAGGCCTCCTACTGGCGCAACCGGAACAAGGTCCAGCGCACCTACGAACGGGTCGCGCCCCAGCCGGATTTCCCCACCGTGGTCGGTTACGGCATGCTGGGCTTCGCCGCACTCGAGTATCCGGCCGACGAACTCACCGATGCCATGGCGTGGTATTACCTCGACGCCCAGTTGCCCGACGGCACCTGGGAAACCTATGACTACCGGCCGCCGATGGAAGACGGTCCCATCGAGGCGGTCGCGTTCGGCATCCGCGCCCTGCAACTTTATCCGCTCCGCGGTCGCGAGGCGGAATGCCGCGAACGCATCACGCTCGCGCAGGAGTGGCTGGCCCGCGCCAAACCCGTGACCTTCGGCCAGCAGCTGTTCCAGTTGCTCGGACTCGGGTGGGCCGGCGAAGCACCCGCGGCGTTGCAACCGCTCGCCCAGACAATCCTCCGCCAGCAGCGGTCGGATGGCGGCTGGGCGCAACTCGACGGCCTCGACAGCGACGCGTGGGCGACCGGCCAGGCGCTCTATACGCTCGCCACGACCGGCACGCTCAAGGTGTCCGATCCCGCCTACCGCCGCGGCGCGGCCTTCCTGCTGCGCACGCAGTTCGACGACGGTTCGTGGTATGTGCGCAGCCGCGCCTGGCCGTTCCAGCCGCAGTTTGAAAGCGGGTTCCCCCACGGCAAGGACCAATGGATCTCCGCCGGCGGCACCGCCTGGGCCGCCATGGCGTTGCTCCTGACGCAGCCCAAGACCATGACCCCCGTGCGCGTGGATTGGATGAGCCTGAGCGTGCCGCAGCCTTCCGATATTCCGGCCGCCGCCGCCGCGACCGCGGCGGTTTCGACAGTCGATTACGCCCAGGAAATCCAGCCCATGCTCGAACGCTCCTGTTACGACTGCCACGGAGGCGACCGCAAGAAGGGCAAATTCAGCCTCGCGACCCGCGAGAGCCTCCTGAAAGGCGGCCAGTCCGGCGACCCGGCCGTTATCCCCGGCAATGGCGCCGCCAGCATGCTGATTGCCATGGTCTCCGACCAGGTCGAGGACGCGGAGATGCCGCCCTTGAGCAAACGCGACGAACACCCGCCGCTGAAGGCCGACGAAATTCTCCGCCTCCGCGCCTGGATTGACGCCGGCCTGCCCTGGGCGGGGGCCCCGCCTGCGTCAACCGCGCCCGCGGCCGCAGCCAGTCCGGACATCTGATCCGCGCTACTCCCGCCGGCCGAAGCCCGGGAGCGAGCGCAGCCAGCTGGACCAGGTTTCGCGCAGGTAGCGTAGCTGCTCGGCCTGCAACTCGGCGCGCTCCGCCTCGGCACGGGCCAGTTGCTCCGCGGTCGTCCGGTCCTCGAAAGGCAGGCCCGTGCGCGCTGCGAGCCAGCGGCCGAGCTGGCGCGGCTCGGTCGGGTCGTTGATGTGCTGCACCAGCTTGTGCGACTTGCCGCCCTTGTCGCGCAGGTCGAGTCTGAACCAGCGGTCGCCGTCGCTGTCGGTCGTCTCGCCCAGGAGCAGCGCCGTGCCCACGAAGTTCTCCGTGCGCCCCAGGCCGAAGCGTTTCTGCCGCACCACGCACCCTTGCTCCAATCGCCACTCCGTGCGCGCCCAAGTAAGCCGGACCACGCCCCAGATCGCCAAGCCGGCCAGCGCCGCGAGGATGGCCGCCGCCGCGCCGAGGTTCAGGTTGTCCCACGCTTCGCGCCCGACCATGAGCGCCGCCCACGTCAGCGGCAACGCCACGAGCCACATGAGACGCGCGGCGCTGCGGCGGGTCGCGGGATTCTGCACCAGGACCTCCCCGCCCTCCGGTGCACGCACTTCGCACCACTCGGCGGGCAGCACGGGAGGCAGCCGGTCCGCCGGGGGCAGCCGCAGCTCCGCGGCGAAGGCCACGATCAGCTCCGCCTGCTGGGCCGGCGTGCCGTTGCGCGTCAGCTCCACCACCCCGCCGGTGGTCTCGGCCTGCACCGCGGTGTTGGCCTCGACGCGAAACAGGCTGCGCAGCGTGTCGAGCGGCAGGAAGCGCCGCTTCGTGAACGGCCCCACGCGCCGCACGAGATCGAGACCGTCGCTCCGCGCAATCAGGCGGTCGCTGCTCCAGATCAGGCGGAAAAACTCGTGCCACGCCATCAGTCCGCCGAAGGTCCAGAACGCCGTCCACCCGAGGAGGAACACGCCCGTCATCAGCGCCGGCCCCGTCTCCAGCGGCGCACGGCCCGGACCGGGCGGTTGTCCCGTGGCCCAGGCCCAGCCGCCCGCGATCAGAATCCAGAGCGCAAAAAACTCGCCCACCGCCCAGAAACAGAGCCACAGGCCGAGGAAAGCCGCGCCGCCGAAACGCCCCGCGCCGCGCGGGGTCAGCCGCGCCTCCAAGCCCGCCATGGTCCGCTCCAGTTTCACGGTCGCCTCAATCTGCCAAGCCTCTCCACCCGCGCAAGCGCCGCGATGCGCAGCGTCGCATCGGCAACCCGGACTCCCCTTTTTGCGCTTTTTGTGCTTCCTGTGGCCAACCCCGTTTCCCATGCCCGCAAAACCCGCCCTCAAACGTCTGCCCCCCAAGAAACGTCCGCGCAAGGCCAAGGCCGGTTCGCGCGGAGCCGACGCCGCCGCGGCGCTCCTGCCCGGGCTGACCGGCATGGCGGCCGACACGAAGGCGACGGTCGAGGCGGCGGGGGGCGTGGTCGTGGGCCAGTATCTTGATCCCATCGGCCAGTCGCCGCTCCTCGTGGCCGTGCTGCCGGTGGCGAAGGTCGAGCCCACGCCCTTCCAGCGCGACGTGTCGGACCTCCATCATAAGAAACTCGCCGACGTCATCGATCGCACGGGCATCTTCCTCGATCCCATCATCGCCATCACGGCACCGGGCGGCGGATTTTGGACGCCCAACGGCGGCCACCGCCTCGCGGCCATGAAACGCCTCGGCGCGAAGGCCATCACCGCGCTTGTCGTGCCCAAGCGCGAGATCGCCTGGCAGATCCTCGCCCTCAACACCGAGAAGGCGCACAACCTGAAGGACAAGTCCCTCGAGGTCATACGCATCTTCCGCAACCTGCTCGAGGAACGCGCCGCGGCGGCGGAGAAGGAATTCGCCTACTACTTCGAGGAGGCCTCGCTCATTACGATGGGCCTGTGTTACGAACAGCACCCGCGCTTTAGCGGCGGCGTCTATAATTCTTTTGTCCGCCGCCTTTCGCAGTTCAGCGACGAGTCGCTCACCAAGTCCCTCAAGGAGCACGAGCGCATCGCCGCCCTGCTGCTGGAGCTCGACGCCGCGGTCGCCGCCGTCGTGGCGAAGCTGAAGGCGAAGGGCTTCGTGAGCCCGTATCTGAAGAGCTTCGTCGTCGCCCGCTCGAATCCCCTCCGCTTCATGAAGGAGCCACCCGCACTCGAGGAACTCATCAGGACCATCCGCGGCAAGGTGGACCGCTTCAACGTGGACCGGATCAAGCCCGAGGACATCACCGCCTCCGGCGGCGGTGCTCCGGACGAAGAGTGAGTCATTTATTTCGACCCAAGGCTCGGAGCACCAGAGCCAGCCAAGTTGAGATCGGTTCGTTAGCTTTGCGTTTGGTGGCTTTGTCCTGGCCCCTCAGTCGGGCGGGCTTCGTGCGAGGATAATTTCCCACGGACCACGCTCGGATCTGCGGCCTTCTCGCCAACCTCCCATTCAACTGCTCATAGGGATCCCAAAAGCGGAAGGCAGCCTGCAGCGATCTTTTCGAATTCGGGCAAAAAAAAGGATAGCCGCATAATCGGCTATCCTTGAAGTCGCCTTGCAATCAGGCGCCTGAATTTCAGGAGTTTCAGCGGACCGCCAGCTTGCGGCGCACCGCCACCAGACCGACAAAACCGGAGAGCAGCAGCAGCACGGTGGAGCCGGCATCAGGAACGCTCGAGCTGTCGCTCACCGTGACCTTGAAGGCCATGCCCGGCTGATTGTTTTGGCCGTCGAAGTAGGAGCCCGAAGAGTTGGAATACCAGAAACTACCACCATCCTGGAGATCGTCATTGGCACTGGAAGCCTGGTAGCGACCATTGCCGCCGCCGCCGATCGCATTGATGGCAAACCAATAGGTCTGACCGGCAACCAACGACGTGTAGGAGGTGGCCGCGCCGGAATAGTAAGAGGTCGGACCGGACATCGAGCCAATCGCAGCGGTGGATGCATACACCGTGCTGATGGTGGGGCCGAGCACCGGGTTACCCGAGAGGGAGCCGAGGATCTGGAACTTGAGCGTGGTGGACGCATCATAGTCCAACGTATTCAGCCAAGTGCCCAACACGGAAACGTCGCCGCTGGCCTGAGCCACGAAGCTTTGCGCGTAAACGTGGGTGCCGTTGGGAGAAACTGGATTCCAATAATCCTGCACCGGATTCTCACCGAAGGTGGTATCAGCGCGCACGACCTGGGAAAGGCCGATCAGCGCCACCATGGCGAGGCATGTGTGTTTGAGGTAGTTTTTCATAAGGGTGCCACCGTCTTGCAAATGTTAGGCCAAAAACACTTATGCATTTTCATTATATTGATATTCAGTGCTATAATATATTTACACAAATAATCTATGAGTCAGCTCGATGGTCATTTTGTAAGATTTATCGACACAAGGTATCGAGTTACGAAAGGGCCTCAGCACCGGATCGTTACTTCTATTGGCTTCGCCACCGAATCAACCGATCAAGCGGCAACCGACATCTGCACTTATTCTTGAGCCGTGATCCACCGGTCCACGGCAGCTTCGAGCACACTGAGGGGCACGGAGCCGTGGGCGAGCACTTCGTCGTGGAAGGCGCGGATGTCGAACTTCGCGCCGAGGGTCTTCTCCGCCCGGGCCCGCAATTCGCGGATCTTGATCTCGCCGATCTTGTAGCTCAGCGCCTGGCCGGGAATCGCGATGTAGCGCTCGATCTCCTGCACGGCGACGACCTCGCTCTGCGGCACGTTGTCGATGAAATAGGCGATGGCCTGCTCGCGAGTCCAGCCCTTGGCGTGGATGCCGGTGTCCACCACGAGGCGCACGGCGCGCCAGATCTCGGCGGAGTGCCGGCCGACCCATTGCCACGGGTCCTCGTAGAGCCCCATCTCAATCCCGAGCCTCTCGCTGTAAAGGCCCCAGCCCTCGCTGTAGGCGGTGCTGCCGCCGAAACGGCGGAAGGCCGGCAACGAAGGGTGTTCCAGCGCGAGGCTGTTTTCAAAATGATGGCCGGGCACAGCCTCGTGCACGAAGTAGGCGGTGGTCGTGAAGCGCGTGCGCGTCTCGGGCTTGTAGGCGTTGTAGTAGAAGATACCTGGACGCGAACCGTCGGGCAGGCCCTGGTAATACTGCGCCGGCGGACCGCTGACCTCGCGAAAGGACTCGACGGGGCGGATCTCATAAGGCGTCTTCGGCGTGCGTCCGAAGAGGGCCGGCACCTTCGCCTCGACCTTGGCGCGCAGCCCCTCGTAGGCGGCCTGGATTTCCTCGCGGGTGCTGAATTTCAGGGTCGGTTCGGTGAGCAGGTGGGTGAAGAATTCCTTGAGCGTGCCCTTGAAGCCGACGCGCACCTTCGCCTCCTCGAACTGCCCGCGGATGCGCGCCACCTCGGCGAGACCGATGGCGTGGATCGACTCAGGGTCGAGGTCGGTGGTCGTCGCACTCTTCGCCAGGAAGGCATACCACTCCTTGCCGCCGGGCAGATCGCCGAGCGCGACGGTGTCGCGACAGGCCGGCAGGTAGGTGTCGCGCAGGAAAACGTGCAACCGCTGGTAGGCCGGCGCCAGTGTGTCCGTCACCAGCGCGGTGAAGGCGGCGGTCAGGCGGGTCCGGTCGGCCTCGCTGAAGGCTTGCGGAAACTTCCGCACGGGGGACATGAACACGCTCTTCCCGAGGTCTGCCGTGCCGAGATTTTCGAGCTGCGGCAGCACGGGCTTGGCAAGCGCCTTCGGCAGCACGATGCCCTGCGCGATGCCCGTGCGCATGTCGGCGATGATGCCGTCCACATAGGGCGCAAACGAGGCGGCGCGGGCGAGCCAGCGGTCGTAGTCCTCCACGGTGTTGAACGGCTGCGCGAGCCGGCCCGAGCCGAGCTGGGCGAGCAACAGATGCAGGCTGCTCATCTGGTTGACGGGCAGCAGGTGCGACGGAAACTGCAGCGCCTCGAGCGACTGCTGCTGCTGGTAGCGGAGCAGGTCGTAGCTGATGCGATCCTCGGACGGCAGACCGGCGGGATCGAGTTCGGCGAGACGCGCGAGGTATTTTTCCGCGAGCCCGCGAGTGGCGGCGATTTCCTCGGCGGAAGTAACGGGACCGAAGCGGTCGTTGTAGCGGTTGTCGCCGTTGAAGGTCGCGCTGAGGGGATTCGCCCGGAGGTAGTCCTCCCAGTAGTCGGCGCAGATCTGCTCCACCGCCGCGGGCGTGGCCGGAACGGCGGCCAGGCCGGCAAAGGGGACGAGCAGCAGCGACAGGACGGGGAGCAGGCGGAGGAGGTTTCGCATGCGTGAGGTCACCAACCGCGCGGGCGCGGTGCAAGCCGGGTTTGGACGAACGGCTGGCCCGTCAGGGAACACAGCCGCGGGTTGTGTTTTGCCCGCGGCCTGCTTTCTTCGCCGCATGTTGAAGTTGAAGCGCCTCCCCGCCCTGCTCCTCCTGTCGGCCGTCCTCGCGCTGCCGGTGAAACAAACCGCCGCCGAGCCGGCCAACCTCAGCCCGGCCAAGGAGGCGGTTGTGCGCTACATCAACTCGGGCGAATACGGCCGCGACCTGACCAAGGTCGCGGTGAGCGCGAACAAATACCTCGTGCGGCGGCTGGCCAAGCCGCCCAAGGAGGGCGAGAAGCGCGCCGTCGTCTTCGATATCGACGAGACCGCGCTCACCAATCTCAGCCACATCATGGCCCACGACTTCGGCTATGTGCCGGAGGTGTGGGACAAGTGGGTGGCCGCCGGCCAGGCCAAGCCCATCGTGCCGGTGCAGCTCATCTACGACCACGCCGTGCGCAACGGCGTGGCGGTTTTCTTCATCACCGGCCGCGGCCCCGAGGATGCCACCGGCACCGAGCGCAACCTGCGCGAAACCGGCTACACCGTGTGGACCGGCATCCACTACAAGCCGGTCCCGGGGATGTCCGCCCGCCAGTTCAAGACCACGATCCGTCGCAAGCTGATCAACGAAGGCTACACGATCGTGCTGAACATCGGCGACCAGCAAAGCGACCTCGTCGGAGGCCTGGCCGAGCGCACCTATAAGCTCCCGAATCCGTTCTATCTTATTCGGTGAGCGGGGGCGAGACCCCGAGACCTGAGGGCTAAGACCTGAGGGAGAATTCCGAAAACAAATCCGCCCCTGTCCGGTTCCATCTTCGGGTCTTAGGTTTCAAGTTTCAGGTCTCTGCCTTCATGCTGCTTCCCGCGCTCACCATTTTCCTCGGCGCCTTCCTGCTGTTTCAGCTCCAGCCCCTGATGGGCAAGTTTCTGCTGCCGTGGTTCGGGGGCGGGCCGGGAGTATGGACGACATGCATGTTGTTTTTCCAGACGCTGCTGCTCGCCGGTTACGCCTACGCCCACGGGATCACCACGAAACTGCCGCCCCGGAAGCAGGCTGTCGTGCATCTCGGACTGCTTGCCGGGGCGCTCCTTTTTCTGCCGGTGATCCCGGGCGCCGGCTGGAAGCCAACCGGCAGCGATGTACCGGTGTTGCGCATCCTGCTGCTGCTCGCAGCCACCGTTGGGCTGCCCTACCTCGCTCTCTCGGCGACCGGGCCGCTCGTGCAACGCTGGATCAGTCTGGGCAACCCGACGGCGTCGCCCTACCGGCTTTACGCCCTCTCCAACGCGGGTTCTTTGCTCGCACTCGTGAGTTTTCCCTTCGTCTTCGAGCCGCACGCCACGCGCACGGCGCTCGGCTGGGGCTGGTCGGCGGGATTCGTGGTGTTCGCGGGGCTTTGCGGCGCGCTGGCCTGGCGCGTGCGGGCCTGGCCGGCGGGCCGAGACCGTGCAGGGCCGGTCTCCGGCCTGGCCGATGCCGATCCGGCAAGCCCCTTATCGCAGGCGGATGACTTAGCCCCGAACGCCACCGACCGGCTGATGTGGTTTGCCTTGCCCGCCGTGGCCTCGCTACTGCTGCTGGCCGTCACCAACAAGATCTGCCTGGATATCGCCGCGGTGCCGTTCCTCTGGGTTCTGCCGCTGGCGGTTTACCTGCTGACCTTCATTCTCTGTTTTGATCACCCCCGCTGGTATTCACGCCGCCTCTGGAGCGCGCTGCTTGTGCTGGGCTGCGGCGGCACAGCCCGTTGCCTGGCCGACTCAACGATTACCCTGCCGGTGCAGGTCGGCGTTTTCACCGCCACCCTCTTCGCGGCCGGCATGGTCTGCCACGGGGAACTTTACCGGCTGCGTCCGGCCCCTTCCAGGCTCACGGGCTACTACCTCGTCATCGCCCTGGGCGGGGCGGCGGGCAGTTTGTTTGTCGCGCTCGGCGGGCCGCTGCTGTTCGCCGACTACCGCGAACTGCAGGTCGGCCTGGTGCTGGCGCTCTACTTCATGGGCGTCACCTGCGTGCTGAAACGCAGCCGTGCGCTGGCCACGGGCTCGGCCGTCGGCGCGCTGGCGATAGTCCTCCTCGTGCCCGCGCTTCAGGCCGAGACGAGCCGGGGAGGGGCGACGTGGTTCACTTCATGGGCGCAGGAAACCGTCGGGTTCTTCGGTGAAAATGGGCCGGTGATCACGGCCGGCGCGGGCTTCCTGGCGCTGACCCTGCGACACCGCTGGCGGATCGGCACCGGTGTCTGGAAACTTCGCCACGCGGGCATCCCCCTGCTCGCGGCGGTGCTGCTGGGCGTGCTCTTTGTCGTGCAGGCCCGCAAGGAAGGGACGCTGGTGCTGGCCGCGGCGCGCAATTTCTACGGCGCCTACAAGGTGCTGCTCTACGGCGAGGAGCATGAGCGCTCGCGCAGCCACCTCCTCTCGCATGGCGGCATCACTCACGGCATGCAGCTCACGCACGCCGACTACCTCGACTGGCCCACGACCTACTACGGCGCCACCAGCGGCGTGGCGCGGGCGCTGGACTCGGTCAGCGGCGCCCGGCGTATCGGACTGGTCGGGCTGGGCGCCGGCTCCCTCGTCACCTACGGGCGGCCCGACGATGTTTTCCGCTTCTACGAGATCGACCCCGCCATCGTCGGCGTGGCCCGCGACTACTTCAGCTACCTCCGGCGTACTCCGGCCCGGGTGGAAATTGCGCTGGGAGACGCGCGGCTCTCCATGGAGGCCGAACTGCGGGACCGCGGGCCGCAGGAATTCGACCTGCTCATCCTCGACGCCTTCAGCGGCGACGCCATCCCCGTGCATCTGCTGACCCGCGAGGCCATGGCGATCTACCGGCAGCACCTGAAGCCGGGCGGGCTGCTGGCGATCCACATCTCAAACCGCCACCTCGACCTTCGCCCCGTGGTTGAGAGCCTGGCGCGGCACCACGGGCTGCACTTCGTCACCATCAGCGACACCGTGGAAAAGGAAAACTGGTGGCTCTACAACACGACCTGGATGCTGCTGAGCGCCGACGAAAAACTGCTGAAGGCCGAGGCCATCAGCCAGGCGGCCGAGGAGCCGCCCGACGAAACGGCACGGCTGGTGGACTGGACCGACGACCACGCCAGCCTCTTCGAGGTGCTGAAGTGACCGCGCGACGCCCAGCGGCGGGTCAGTGTTGACGGAAGTTGCCCGGCGAGAGCGGAAAGATCGGATGACCGAGGCGCTTCGAGCTGACCCGCTCGAGTTCGAGTGCCACCGAGTGGTTGTGCGTGACGAAGCGCATGAACTCCTTGCGCGGCACGCAGAGGCAGCGGGTGCCCGTCTGCGCCACGACGCGCGCGACGGAGTTGCTGTTTTGCAGCAGGCCGATCTCGCCGAAGTAGCTGCCGCGGCCGATGACCGCCAGCCGGCGCTGGCCCGCGATGATCTGGGCTTCGCCCTCAAGGATGATGAAAAAGCTTTCGCTGAAGAAACCCTGCTCGAGGATGACCTCCTTGTCGGCGTAGTTCTTGATCAGGGAAAGCTCGGCGAAACGCTGCACCGCCTGCCGGTGCCACGAGGCGCAGAGCGAGATGCGGGAGAGGAAAGGAGCGATGCGCACCTGGTGGGTCAGCGCGGGGAGCGGCATCCGGGCGAGCAACTCGACCTCGTAGGGCGCGCGCTCGGTCAGAAGCAGGTGAACCGGCGTGAGCGTGCGGCAGGTGCTGTCGGGCCGCGCGGGATCCGCCAGATCGTGCAGGCCGACGAGGTCGCCCTCGCCCAGCACCTGCACCAGCACCCGCCGGCCGCTCTGGGCCAGGCGATAAACACCGACCTCGCCGGAGAGAATCACCCCGAACCGGCCGTCCAGCGGCAGCGGCTTCCACGGTCCCAGTTCCTCCGAGCGAAAGGCCTTGGCCAGCGGTTGCTGGACCTGCGGCGGCAGGAGCCGGAGCGCCGGCGAGGCGAGCAAGGCGCGGAGCCGGGCGGCTTCGTCGGTGGGGAGCTTGCCGCGGCGGCACCAGCGGCGGAAAGTGAGGACCAGCCATTCCTTCCAGCGGCGCGCATGGTCGCGCGAGAACACGTAGATCTCGAGACCGAGGTAGATCAGCGCGAGCAGGCCGAGGGAACCGGCCGCCGCCAGGCCGAGACGCGGACCGAGCGTCTGCCAGAAGGCGAGCTTCCACGGGGGCATCTCCGACAGCTCGCCAAAGAAATAGGCCAGGAGTAGCGTCCAGACCACGCCGTAGGCGACCTCCAGCCAGGTCGTCGCGCTGCGCAGGCCCAGCGCCAGCAGCTTCACGCGGTTGCGCACCGAGCGGTTGGGCGGAAAGATGAAATGATGGCTCGCGTCGTTCAGCCGGCGGTGGGCGCCCACGCGGATGATGGCGTTCATGCGGGCGCGCAGGAACGGCCGGCCCAGGATGAAAAGAAAGGCCAGCGGTGGGATGGCCCATTCCGGCCGCAACCAGCACAGCAGCCCGGCCGTCAGCGCCACGAAAGACAACGGTCCGACGGCCACCGTGCGCTGATCCTCCGGCGGGAGCATGCAGGCGTCATCCGTGCAGATAAACCAGCGCTTCAGGTAAACCTCGCCCTTGGCCCCACGCAGGAGCGACGCTCCGAGGGAGGCACCCACCAAACCTGCCAGCAGGGCCAGCCCGGTGCCGATGGCCGCATCCTGCCAACCCAAAGGCAGAAGGGGTCGGAAATATACCGAGACGCCCAGCCCCAACAGAAGCATCACCCAAAGGATCGGTGACCAATAGGCCATGCGCAGGCTCAACGGCCAGCTGGCGGCCATCACCGGCACGGTGGTCTGACCGGGCTCCACCAGGATGCGCGCGCGCACGGCCTTGAGGATGATCTCGTAGAACTCTCCCAGTGCAGGACTGAAACGCTCCGTGATCGCCGATTCCAGCACCTGCGGGACGGTGCGTGCCTCGCCAAACTGTTCCAGCACGACCCACTGCTTCGACGTGATGGTCAGGTAGGTCCGCTCCGGAATGTTTTTCACCACCTGCACGCCGCCATACGAGGAAGTGCGCTGCAGCTGCGAGGCCAGCTGCCATTTTTTTGCCGTGAGGGTAAGATTGATGTCCATGACCGCTCAGGAACCCTGCGCGGCGCGAGCCGCCGTCACCTTTTCGAGGACCAGCTCCAGCCGGAACGGTTTCGCCATGAAATCCACGTCCCGCAGGTCTTCGGGCCAATACGAGACGTCACTGAGGTGTCCGCTCATGACCACGATGCTGCCCCGCTTGAACCGGGCCCGAAACTTGCGGGCCAGCGTCAGGCCGTCGACTCCGGGCATCATCACATCCACGAACGCCACCAGCGGCTCGGTGGTCCGTTTGGCCAGCACAGCAAGCGCCTGGTCGGCATTGCCGGCTTCCTCAATCTCCAGACCGGTCTCAGCCAGAAACCGGGTCATCAAGGTCCGGATCGAGACCTCGTCATCAACCAAGAGAACCCACGGGGTGGCCGGGGAGGAGTTCTGCCGTGAGCTGAGGTGAGACATCTGAAATTAATGATTCGAAGGGTTTTGCGCGTGAGTGGAAGTTGTAAATCGTCACCGCCAGAGGAAATTGACCGCTAATCATGCCATAAGTCACGGAACCGAACCGGTTCATGCGCTCGGAAGGATGACGCCTTTCAGTCCGTGATCTGTTAACCGCGAGCCACGCGAAGCAGCTCCATGATTTCCGAGTGCCGGAACGGCTTGGTCAGAAACGTCAGCTCGAGCAGGTCCGCCGGCCACCAAGATTTGCGGCTGGTCTGACCGCTCATGAGCACGATTCGGGCAGTTTTCAGGGTCGGGCGCAACTTGCGCGCCAGTGTGAGCCCATCCATGCCCGGCATGACCACATCCACGAAAACAATGAGCGGCTCGGTCGGACGCTGGCCGAGAATCACCAGGGCGGAGGCCGCATCAAATGCCTCCACCACTTCAACCCCTGTCTCGCGGATGAAACCCGCCATCACCTGCCGAATCGGCTCTTCATCATCTACCACCAGAACCCAGGCAGGGAATACTGGCTTGGCCGGGCTGTTGTCAGGGGTGGAAGTCATAGCAATTAATCAGTGGATGACCCCACAATCGGCAGTCCTTACCCAAATCAAGATAGGTATTTTACCCTATTTATAATAGGGCTATTATCCAGAATACACGGAGCTTAATTATTATCCCTTCATGCTATCCTTTATATAGTTAAGTAACTATATAGCTCATCGTTAAAAATTAATAGGCGCGATTAGCATCCAGAATTGGTCATTATTTTGGGGTATTGCACCCATAAACAAAGACGCCGTGGGGGTTAACCACGGCGTCTTGCAGCAGGAGTATGATGGCGGATATTATTTGGCCGGCTCTGCCACTGGCGCTGTCGCGGGAGCCGGGGCCGCGGGCGCTTCCGCCGGAGGCGGCTCCTGCCAGAAATAGTGCCCCCTCTGGTTGTGATCCCAGCGGATGTAGCCGGCGGCGGCCACCAGCACGACCAGGAACAGCCAAATGAGACGGCGGCGACGCGCGGCTTCCTTGTCCTCGTAGGGATCCTCCAAGGAGCGTTTCGACCCGGCGGGCAACACGGCAAGATCGGTCAGCTTGGTGCCGAAGGGAATGTTGATCATCACCCGGCCGTTCACAGCCCAGCCGTTGCCCTCGAGGATGGGTCCGAGCGTGCGTTGCCGCAGTTTGAGCCAGGCGATCACCATCGAGGGGGTGGAAATCACCAGCATGAGACCGACGAGCACCAGCGGATACTGCCAGGCCTTGAGCTGGAATACGTAGCCGAGGATCAGCGTGAGGGCGCTGATGGCGCCGGTGATCGCCACACCGATGGCGGCGACGGCCCCCACGTCCACCTTCTTGGGCGGCTCGGCGGGCTTGGCCTTGTCGGCGTTGGCGGCGGCATCGGCCGCGCCGGCGAGCTTGGCGTTCGAAGCGGCCTCGGCCGCGGCGGCGCGCTTGGCCACCTGCTCCTCGATCATGCGGATGAACTTCTTGTAGGGCGACCAGAAGGCCTGCCGGATGCTGATCGGATTGTCCACAATGCTGGTGATGACGGCATCCCAGTCGTTGCCGGCGCGGTCATAGAACACACCGTGCCGGCCGACGAAGAGATAGTCGCTGTCGCCCTGCGTGAAGCAGGCGGCGATGTTCATCGTCTTGCCGCCGGGCCGCGTGCAGGCGCAGTAGGCGATGTAGGCCTTGCTCATCGCCGCGAGGGGATTGGCGGCATCGACCCGGATGCAAAGCTCGGTGCTGCGGCTGTCCAGGTAGAGCGTGCCGGCCTGGAACATCGCCCAACGGTCTTGCGAGTAAAAGTCCGCGAAGTTGACGAAATTGTGCAGCAGAGCGCGCAGGTCGCGGTGATAATGCGCCAGGCGGTCCACGTCGCTGATGGCCTTGAACTCGGGCTCCAGCGCCTTGTCCTTGGCCACAAGCGCCGCGAGTGCGTCCAGGCCCTTGCCCGCCAGGATTTCCTTGATGCGGGCCAGGCCAAGCTTCTCGACGGTGCTGCCGGCCTTGCTGCCGAGCCATGTCTCGTAGGGTGCCAGCTTCGCGTTGAGCGCGGCCCAGTCGGCCTCGGTGAGGGACGTTTTCGCGGCCCCGAGCAGAGGGGTGACAACGGTCTTGTGCAGGGTGGCCAGGGCCGCGGCCCAGGCAGGATTCACGCCGTCCAGCAGCGGCAGCGCCCGACCACCCTCGACGGCGGCCAGCGGAAAGCCTGAGACCTCGTCGGCGGTGATCTTCAGGTCCTTCGCGGCAATCGCGAGGTATTCGCTCTCGCTGCGGTTGAGCGCCGCGGCGGCGCGCTTGTCGAAGGCGGCCAGCCGGCAGCGGCCGAAGTAATCCTCGACCTTGGCCCGCACGGCCTTCAGCGCGGTGACCGCGGCGTCGGTGGCTTCACCGAGGACGGCGATGTCCTTGAGCGCGCTGTTCTCAATCCAGGCCGCGTAGGCCGCGAGGTCGGCAAAGAAGGCATCCACCTGCGCGGCCGTGACGCCCACGGAACCGGTGCGATCGGCGGTGCCGCCGGTGCAGGCGATGATGTCCTTGATGAGGGCCTGCACGGCTGCGTCCTCGCTGGCCTCGGGCGGGATGACGCCGTCCCCGTTGAGCGGACTCGCGGCGAAGATGGCAGCGGTGTTGTTTGTGTCGGCCACCGTGATGACCGCGGAATCCTTCTTGCCGAGGTTGACCAGCACTTGTCGCGCGGAAGCGAGGGCGATTTTCCCCTCCGGCGTCGCCTCGTTAATGTCGGCCAGGGCAAGGCCGTCGGTGCCGCGCAGGAGCACGCCAGTGTCTTTCAGCCGGAGGGACGCCCACTTGATCGCGGCAATCAACTCGGGCACGCGAATGCGTCCGTCGCCGTCGCTGTCGATCAGCTTGAGGGTGGCCTCGTCCAGTTCCAGGCCCTTGACCGGGCAGCTGAGCGCGACCCACAGTTTCTGATCGAGGTTTTCGAGATTGAGCAGGTCGGCGCCGCTTTCGAGCGTCACCTGGTCAAGCCCGCCGGTGCGGAAGAATTTCCAAGTATGCATGGTCGGGAGTGTGTCCGCGCATGTTTCCCCGGGGCGATGAGGCTGGCAAACGCGAAGTGGCCGGCATCTGCCAAGATGTGCGCAGTTCTTGCCAAGGAACCGCTGTCCGGCGGAAGGAGAACCGTGCTAGATTGGACTATGAAAACCCTGCTCGTGCCCGTTGATTTCTCTGCGGTCACCGAAAAGGTGATCGAGGCGGCCCTGGCGCAGGCCAAGGCCTTTCGGGGGCGGGTTCACCTGCTCCACGTCATCCAACCCCCCGTCGTCGGCAGCGGCGAGTTCGCGCTGCCGGTCGAGATTGTCGAGGAGGCCGTGAACACCAACAAGCGCAACGCCCTCCAGAAGCTCGACGGCCGGCTCGAGACCTTCCGGGGCGCCGGCATCGAATGCTCCGCCTCCACCGTCGTCGGGGCGCCCGACTTCGCCATCCTGGAGGAAGCCGCCAAGATCGAGGCCGACGCCATCATCATGGGTTCGCACGGTCACGGCCGCCTCTACGATTTCCTGGTCGGCAGCACGGCCAGCGGCGTCATCAAGCGCACCAAGTGCGCCGTGCTCGTGATTCCGCCCGCCGACAAGCACGGCTGAATTCTGACGCTGGTTCATCCCTGAACTTCGCCCGGTCTGACGCTTCGAACGCAAACCGGCGGTGAAAACTTGCGCGTGCTCCGCGCGTGGCTACAGCATGCGTCATGCTTCCCCCTCAAGGCCCCACCCCGGCCGGCGTTGACCGGCGTCACTTCATGAAAACCCTCTCGGCCGCCGGCCTCGTGCTTGGCGCCGCCCCGGGCCTGCTTGCCGCCGCCGTCACCGGCCGGCGCAAGCGCTACGCCATCGTCGGCCTCGGCTCGCGCTACCGGATGTATCACGACGCGATCGAGAAAACCTACAAGGAACACGCCGAGCTCGTCGCCCTCTGCGACAAAAACGCCGGCCGCCTCGCCCTCGCGCAAAAGCGCTCCGCGGAAAACGGCGCCCCCGTGCCCGCCGGCTACCTGCACACCGATTTCGACAAGATGGTCCGCGAGGCGAAGCCCGATGTCGTCATCGTCACCACCATGGACTCCACGCATGACGAATACCTTGTGCGCGCCATGGAGCTCGGCTGTGACACGGTCACGGAGAAGCCGATGACCACCACGCCCGACAAGTGCCAGCGCATCCTCGATGCCCGCGCGAAGACCGGGAAGCTCGTGCGCGTCCTCTTCAACTACCGCTACTCCCCGCCCCGCACGCAGGTGAAGGACATCCTCATGTCCGGCGAGATCGGCGAGGTGTTGTCCGTTGATTTCCAGTGGCTGCTCAACACCAGCCACGGCGCCGACTACTTCCGCCGCTGGCACGGCCGGAAGGAAAACTCCGGCGGCCTCATGATCCACAAGGCCACCCACCACTTCGACCTCGTCAACTGGTGGCTCGGCGCCGTGCCCGTGCGCGTGGACGCCACCGGCAAGCGCGAGTTCTACACCCCGGCCATGGCGAAGCGCTTCGGCCTGTCGTCGCACCACGACCGCTGCCACACCTGCCCGGAAAAGGACAAGTGCGGCTTCTTCATGAGCCTCGCCGACAACCCCGGCCTCAAGTCCCTCTACCTCGACCAGGAACACCATGACGGCTACTTCCGCGACCAGTGCGTGTTCAACCCGCGCATCGACATCGAGGACACGATGAACGTCATCGTCGGCTACGACAACAACGTCACCCTCAACTACAGCCTCAACGCCTTCAACGCGTGGGAGGGCTACCAGATCGCCTTCAACGGCACGCTCGGCCGCCTCGAGCACAGCATCGTCGAGCAGGTCTATGTGAACGCCGCCGACTCCGACGACGCCCAGGGCGCCATTGCCGAGGGCGGCACGCGCACCCGCGTCATCCCGCTGCGCGGCGCCGGCCGCAAGGTCGAGCCCTGGACCGGCACCGGTTCCCACGGGGGCGGCGACAAGCTGATGCTCGACGACCTCTTCCTGCCCGCCCCGCCCGCCGACAAATACCTGCGCGCCGCCGACGAGCGCGCCGGTGCCATCTCCATTTTGATCGGCGCCGCGGCGAACCAGTGCTTCACCACCCACCAGCCCGTGGACATCCGCAAGCTCGTCACCGGCCTCGGCACCCCCGAATACGCCCCGATGCCCTCCCGCACCGGTCCGCTCCCGATGCCCCAAGCCGCTCGCATCCGCCGAGGCTGAGGAACCCTGTCCGCGGTCTCGTTTCTGCCCAGGCGCCGGTCCCTCGACCGGCGCCTTACTTTTGTGGAGGGTCCAGCTCCAGCTGGACCGCAGGCTGCGCGCTCAGCCACTCAATCGCCAAACCTGATCCCCTGCGCGAGCGGCAGGTCGTCGGAGTAGTTGATCGTGACCGTCTGCCGGCGCATGTAGGCTTTCCAGGCGTCGCTGCCGCTCTCGCGGCCGCCTCCGGTTTCCTTTTCGCCGCCGAAGGCGCCGCCGATCTCAGCACCGCTCGTGCCGATGTTCACGTTGGCGATGCCACAGTCGCTGCCCCGGGCGGACAGGAAATGCTCCGACTCGCGCAGGTCGGTCGTGAAAATCGCGGAGCTCAGGCCCTGCGGCACGGCATTCTGTAGGGTGATCGCCTCGTCGATTGTCTTGTAGGTCATCACGTAAAGGATCGGCGCGAAGGTCTCGTACTGCACCACCGGCCAGGAATTCTCGGCCTCGACAATGGCGGGCGTCACGTAGGTGCCGCCGAGGTGCTCACCACCGTGGAGCACGCGTCCGCCGCGGGCCTTCACCTCGTCGAGCGCAGCCTGCATCGCGGCCACCGCCGTCTCGTCGATCAACGGGCCGACCAGCGTGCCGGGTTTGAGCGGGTTGCCGACCGGCAGCTGGCGGTAAGCGGTGACGAGCGAGGCGACAAAGGCCTTGTACACCGACTTGTGGACGATGATCCGGCGCGTCGTCGTGCAACGCTGGCCGGCGGTGCCCGCCGCGCCGAAGAGCACGGCCCGCAAGGCCAATTTCTGGTCGGCGGACGGCGTCACGATGATCGCGTTGTTGCCGCCCAGTTCCAGCAGCGAGCGCCCGAAGCGGTGCGCCACCACCTCGGCCACGCGCCGGCCCATGCGCGTCGAGCCCGTGGCCGAGACCAGCGGCACCCGCGTGTCCGCCGCGAGCAGCTCACCGATCTCCGCCGCGCCGACGGCGAGGGAGAAAATCGCCGGATTCACGTCGCACTCATGGCAGACCATCTCGGCGAGCCGGATGCAGGCGATGGCCGTGAGCGGCGTTTTTTCGGACGGCTTCCAGAGCGTGGTGTCGCCGCACACGGCGGCCAGCGCGCTGTTCCACGCCCAGACGGCCACGGGAAAATTGAAGGCCGAGATGATGCCAACGACCCCCAACGGCTGCCATTGCTCCAGCATGCGGTGGCCCGGACGCTCCGAGGCGATCGTCAGGCCGTGCAATTGCCGCGAAAGTCCGGTGGCGAAGTCGCAGATGTCTATCATCTCCTGCACCTCGCCCTCGCCTTCGGCCGGGATCTTGCCCGCCTCCAGCGACACGAGCCGACCGAGCTCGCGCTTGAGCCCGCGCAGCGCCTCACCGTAGCGACGGATGACCTCACCGCGCTTCGGCGCCGGCAGGTCGCGCCAGTCGATGAAGGCCTCCGCCGCCGCCTTGACCGTACGTTCGTAGTCCGCCGGCGAGGCGGTGCGCACGCGGCCGATCAGCGAGCCGTCAATCGGCGAGAACTTGTCGATCACCGGCCCGGACCCGCCCCATTCGCCCGCGAACACGCCGGGATTGGCGGTCTTCATGGAGAGACCGAGCTTGGGAAAGATCGCCTTGGCGACCGTGGCGACGGAGGTGGAGGAATAGGGCATTTTAGAAGCGTGTCAACCTGAGCGCAGTGAAGGATCCAAGGCATGTGCGGTGCGTTTGTCCTGCTGGATGAGGATGTCGCTTCGCTCGGGACTTCGCTCTGCTCAGAATGACAGATATGGGCTGGGTTGGTGAATCGAAAATCAAGAATCCAAAATCGAAAATTATCCGCCGTAAACTTTCCCGCCCCACTGGGTGCCGAGGAAGTCCTCCAGCGAGACGCTCTCCTGTTTCACGAAACCGGGGCCGAGCTTTTTCTTCGCGAACAGCTCCAGCACGCCGGTGATGCCGGCGGCGGTGGTGAGTTGGATGGCGTTGAGCTTGCGGCCGGCGATGACGGCGCCGTGCATTTTCTTGATGAAGCTGCGCTGTTTCAGCCGGCCCTCGCGGTCGGTGCCGACGACGCTGACATAAAACACGACGACATCCGATTCCGTGAGCGGCACCTCCTGGTCGAAGATCTGCGTCACCAGTTCCTGCCGCGGCGCGAGGTTGAGATCGTGCAGGAGGAATTTCATCAGGTCGCGGTGGCCGGGATAGCGCAGGGTCTTGTAGTTCAGCTCCTGCACGCGCCCGGCGAAGGTCTCGCCCATGGTGGCCACGCCGCCCGAGGTGTTGAAGGCCTCGTATTCGACGCCGTCCACCGTGAGCCGCTCCACGCCGTCGAGCGGCATGGTCGTCACGCGCCGCCCGCCGTAGAGCGCGTCGCCGGGCTGGCAGTATTCGTTGATCAGACCGGCCGTGCTCCAGCTGAGGTAATACTTCATCTGGTTGCTGGCGTTGAGCGGCAGCGCGCCCACGCGCATCTCGCAGGTGCGGACGTTCTCCAGCGATGACGCCAGCGAGCCGCCCACGATGTTGATCGCGCCAGGAGCGAGGCCGCACTGCGGCATGAACGTGCCTTTGTGCTTTGCCGCCAACCCGCGCACGAAGGTCGTCGTCTCGACGTCCTCCGTGAGATCGAAATAACTCACGCCCGCCTCCGCACAGGCCGCGGCGATGGTCTTGTTGAGGAAGTAGGGCGCCGCGCTGACGACCGCATCGCGTCCGCCCACGAAGGCGGCGAGCTCTGCCGGCTTGTTGACGTCAACGCGGGCGAATTTGGACTTTTTCAGGCCTTGGAGATCCACGCCCGGGCGCACATCCGCGAGTGCGACGTTTTTGCAGAATTTGCAGGATTCGAGCAAAGTCGCGATCGTGCCGCCGACCTTGCCCGCCCCGATGATGCCGATTTTCATGAAGTAAATGATTGGGTGGAGGGCCCAGCTCCAGCTGGGCCGCGCGGCTCAGCTGGAGCTGAGCCTTCCTAGGTTAATGGGTGTGGGAAACCTCGCGCACGTTGCGCGGATCGACGGCCGCGATGATGGCGCTGACGGCCTTCTGGTTGAACCCCTTGAAACCGCCCTTGCGCTCAAGGTTCTCCAGGTGGCTGCCGATGGCGCCGTCCTTCACGAAGGCCGCCGCCTGCGCATCGGTGATCGAGCCGCGCGCGCGCAGCCGTTCGACGCGGCCCGGGTCCACCGTCCAGCGCTCGCCCTCGGTGAAGGCCTGCTTGAGGAACGGGAAATCCGAAAACGGCCGCATCGTGGCGATGCCTTCGGCCGCGAGCTGTTCGCGCAGCAGCGGGTGGTTGAACCGCGCCTCGAGGTGATGCATGCCCGCTTGCAGGAAGCTGTCCCCGTGCAAACCGCACCACAGGCCGACCGTGCCGACCTTGGCCACCTCGGGCAGGCGCTTCGCGGCATAGTCCTCGTTCACCTCGTCGGGGAGCAGGTCCACGTCGGCAAAGACCACGATGCCGACCGCGGCCGTCTCCATCACCTGCGCACCCCACCCCGCCTCGGCGCCGGCGTAGAAGCGCTCGCGCTTCTCCAGCCCGAGTCGCTCCATGAACTTCACCAGGTCCGGGAAATGCCGCCGCGAGCAGCGGTAGGTGTGGTGATCGTGGTTGGCCCAGCCAAGACCGAGCATGTCCTGCCGGCGCTTCTGCACGCGGCCGGCCCGGTTGCGGAACATCCAGAACTCGCGCTCCTCGGCGAAGAACAGCTCGCAGGCCACGTCGCGACCGACGAGGCCGATGCATTTCTCCAGCACGGCAAAGGCCTGCTGCACGCCCTCGTCGTCGTTGGCGAAGTTGCGCTTGCGCGTCCGCCACAACTCGCGCGCCCGCAGCAGCGTGGTCGCGAATCCGGCCGGCGGCTCTTGGACGACAAAGCCGCGATAGCCGAGTCGCTCGACGGCCAGCAAGGTGGCGCCGTTTTCCTCGCCGACGCGCACTTGCCGCAACCGCGCACCCGGTGCACCGCAGATTTCGCCCGTCAGCCCATGCCGCCCCATGAAGTCCGCCAGAAATTCCGGGCGGATCGCCAGGATGCGGGGAAAGGCCGACGGCGCGGCCCCGGCGGCCACCAGCACGCGCGGCAGCATGGCGTGCGGATGCGCCAGCGCCATCTGCCCGGCCGGGACCTCGGTGGTCTCCGGCACGAAGCCGGCGGCGCGAAATTCCTTCTCGTGCTCCGGCGAGACGACGAAGTGATCCACCCATTCGAAAAATTCCGTGCCGGTCTCGGCGTGCATGCGTTGCGCCAGCGCGGCCGCGAAGGAGTTTTTCTCGAGGAAGGCGTTGATATGCCGCGAGAGCAGCGCCTCGGCCTCGTAGGCCAGCGGCCAGTTGAAGTTGTCGGGAGTTTGGAGGGAAGACATGGGGTAAGTTTTGTTGCGTGTGTCATAAAGGTCCGGCGCGATTAACCAAGATTTTTTGGGCCGAAGCGGGCGCGGCTTTGGCCTTTGCTGCTTCGCTGCTTCGTGTTCTATCAGTCCAGATGATCGCAACGCCTCCCGACCTCTCCGCCCTCGCCGCCCGCCTCACCGGCGCGCTGCACATGGGACGGACGATGCGCGCACTCTACGCGACCGACGCTTCCGAATACCAGGAACTGCCGCTGGCCGTCGCCCTGCCCCGCACCGAGGCGGACGTGCGCGAACTGGTGCGCTTCGCGGCGCAACACCGGATCGGCCTCATCCCCCGCACGGCCGGCACTTCGCTGGCGGGCCAGGTCGTCGGCAGCGGCATCGTCGTGGACCTCGGCCGGCATCTCAACCAGATCGTCTCCTTCGATCGCAGCACTCGCCGCGTGCGGGTGCAACCGGGCGTCGTGCGCAATGAACTCAACCTGTTCCTTCAGCCGCACGGCCTGTTCTTCACCCCCGAGACCTCCACGGCCAACCGCGCGATGATCGGGGGCATGGTCGGCAACAATTCCTGCGGCGCCAACTCCATCGTCCACGGCACCACGCGGGAACACCTCATCTCCGCGCGCGGCTACCTGAGTGATGGATCGGAGGCCACCTTCGGTCCTCTGACAGCGGCGGAATTCGCGGCCAAGTGCGCCGGACCCGACACGCTCGAAACCAGAATCTACCGCGAGGTCCGGGCCGTGCTCGGCGACGCCGGCAACCGCCAGCTCATCCGCGACCACTATCCGAAGCCCGCCGTCACGCGCCGCAATACCGGCTACGCGCTCGACCGGCTGATGACGTGCCACGTGTTCGACCCGGCGTCCGACCGGCCCTTCAACCTCTGCCAGCTCCTGGCCGGCTCCGAGGGCACGCTCTTCGTTGGCGTGGAGTTCGAGCTGAACGTTGAGCTGCTGCCGCCGCCCGGCGCGCTCATGTGCGCCCATTTCGCCAGCGTGCACGATTCGCTCAAGGCCACGCTCATCGCGATGCGGCACCGGCCCTTTGGCTGCGAACTGATCGACCGCCACATCCTCGAATGCACCAAGGCCAACCTCGAGCAGGCGCGCAACCGCTTCTTCGTGCAGGGCGACCCGGGAGCCGTGCTCGTCATTGAGGTGCGCCATGCCGACCGCGCCACCATCGAGGCCACGATGCGCACGCTCGAAGCGGAGCTGCGCGCCGCCGGGCTCGGCTACGCCTTTCCCGTGCTCTGGGGCGAGGACTGCAACCGCGTGTGGGACCTGCGCCGCGCGGGCCAGGGCCTGATGATGAACGTGCCGGGCGACGCCAAGCCGCGCGAGGTCGTCGAAGACACCGCTGTCGCCGTCGAGGATCTGCCCGCCTACATCGCCGAGTTCGACGCATTGCTGCGCGAGAAATACGGCATCAGCAGCGTCTATTACGCCCACGCCGGCGCCGGCGAGCTGCACACCCGCCCGCTCTTCGACCTCAAGACGGCGGAGGGACTGCGGATGTTCCGCGGCATCGCCACCGACGTGGCCGCGCTCGTGAAAAAATATCGCGGCTCCCTCTCCGGTGAGCACGGCGACGGCCGCCTGCGCGGCGAGTTCATCCCCTTCATGGTCGGCCCGGAATGCTACGCGCTCATGCGCCGCATCAAGTCGGTCTTCGATCCGGCCAACATTTTCAATCCGGGCAAGATCATCGATACGCCGCCGATGGACACGGCCCTGCGGCACGGCCCGGACCACCCGACGCCGGACTATAAGACTGTATTCGACTTCAGCGCCTCCCAGGGCGTGCTCCGCGCTGCCGAGAAGTGCAACGGTGTCGGCGAGTGCCGCAAGTCCCACCTCATGGGCGGCACCATGTGCCCGAGCTACATGGCCACGCGCAACGAGCAGGACACGACGCGCGCCCGCGCCAACCTGTTGCGCCAGGTCCTGACCAATGCGCGCGAGGGCATGAACGCGTGGGACAGCCAGCAGGTGAAGGAGGTCATGGCCCTGTGCCTTTCCTGCAAAGCCTGCAAATCCGAGTGCCCCTCGAATGTGGACGTCACCCGCCTCAAGGCCGAGTGGCAGCAACACTACCACGATGCCCACGGCGTGCCGCTGCGTTCGCGGATTGTCGCCGGCTACAGCGCCTCCATGCGCTGGGCCACGCTGGTTCCGGCGCTCTACAACTGGATCGTCACCGCGCCCGATGTTTCGCGTTGGATCAAGGATTTCACCGGCTTCGCCCGGCAGCGCAGCCTGCCCACCCTGCCGGCGACCACGCTGCGGAAGTGGATGGCGCAAGGTGGAGCCCGCGCGGAGCGCGGGCTCGGTTCTCTTGTAGGGTCGGCCCTTGGGCCGACCTCGCCCTCGAACCAGGTCGTCGCAAGCGACGACCCTACAAAGGATCGCCCCCGCCGCGTCCACCTCTTCTGCGACGAATTCACCGACACCACCGACGCCACTGTCGGGATCAAGGCGGTGCAGCTCCTCGAACGGCTTGGCTACGAGGTCGTCCTTCCCGCGCAGGTTGAGAGTGGCCGGGCCCATCTGTCGAAGGGCCTCGTGCGCGACGCCCAGCGTCTCGCCATCCGCAACGTCGAGCTGCTCAAGGACGTCGTCACCGCCGAGGCCCCGCTCATCGGCATCGAGCCGTCGGCCATCCTCGGCTTCCGCGACGAATACCCCGACCTCGTGCCCGCTTCCCTGAAAGACGCCGCGCGCACGCTCGCGAAGCACGCCCTGATGATAGACGAGTTCATCGCCCGCGAAGCCGAGGCCGGCCGCATCCGGCCGGAACAGTTCCGCGCCACGGAACGCACGATCAAGCTTCATGGCCACTGCCACCAAAAGGCCCTGTCCTCCGTCGCTCCGACCGTGAAAATGCTGCAACTGCCGGCCGGTCACAAGGTATCGGTCATCCCCAGCGGTTGCTGCGGCATGGCCGGGTCCTTCGGCTACGAGGCGGAGCACTTCGCCGTTTCCCAGCAGGTCGGCGAACTCGTGCTCTTCCCCGCCGTACGCTCCGCCGCCCCAGAGGTCGTCATCGCTGCGCCCGGCACCAGCTGCCGTCATCAGATCCTCGACGGTACCGGCCGGATCGCGCTGCACCCGGTGGAGATTCTGCACGAGGCGCTGAGGTAGGGACAGTCTGTGACTGGCCGCGACCGGTCGAAGACCGGTCCTACTCAAGAAATTCCCGGGCTGGCATCGGCGCTGCTCCTGTCTATCCTGCCACTATGCCCCTCACCCGCTTCTCCGTCCCGCCGCTGCACACCGTCACCCGCTCGCTGGCTGCCGTTGCCATGGGGCGCAAGGCGCCCGACCTCGTCATCACCGGTGCCCGCATTCTTTCCACCTACACCGAGCGCATTCACGAGAACCGCGAGGTCTGGATCAAATCCGGCCGCATCGCCGTGGTGAAACCTGCCGGCACGTTCAAGGCCGGCCCGAAGGACAAAACCAAACTCTACGACGTGCGCGGCGGCCTGCTCGCCCCCGGTCTCGTGGACCCGCACATCCACATCGAGAGCTCGATGATGACCGCCTGCGCCTACGCCGAAGGTGCGTTGCTCAACGGCACGACCACCATCTTCTGCGACAGTCATGAGATCGGCAACGTCTGCGACGCCGCGGGCATCGAGTGGATGCTGCGCGACGCCCGGCAGGCCCCGCTCAACATCTTCCTGACGGTCCCCAGCACCGTGCCGGCCACGTCGGCGTTCTTCGAGACCGCCGGCGGCGACCTGACGCCCGCGAAGATCGGCAAACTCTTCGACAAGTGGCCCGAGGCCGTCGCGCTGGGCGAGAAGATGGATTTCGTGCAGGTCGCCATGGGCGACAAACGCAGCCACGGCGTCCTCGCCGAGGCGATCAAGCGCGGCAAGCCCGTCTGCGGCCACATCTACGGTCGCGAATTTGTCGCGGCCGGTGCCGCCAGCGGCATCAACGACACCCACGAAGCCATCGACCGCGACATCGCCGATGACTTTCTCGAGAACGGCGTATGGGTGTTCCTCCGCGGCGGTCCGCCGACCACGCCCTGGCACTCGCTGCCCCAGGCCATCAAGACCGTCACCGAACTCGGCGCCCACCCTAAGCGCGTGTGTGTCTGCACTGACGATCGCGACGCCGACGATCTTTTCCTGTTCGGCATGGACTGGGTCGTGCGCGAGGCCGTGAAGCACGGCATGAAGCCCGTCACCGCCTGGAGCATGGGCTCGCTGCACCCGGCCACGCGTTACGCCAAGGACGGAGACATTGGCGGCTTCGGCCCCGCCCGTCGCGCCGACCTCGTGCTGCTCAACGACGACCTCGTGCCGCAGAACACCTGGTATGGCGGCGAACTCGTCGTCGAGAACCGCAAGGTCACGCCGCTCCTCGATAAGGCCCTCTCGAAGCGCTACCGTTACCCGAAGGCCGCCTACGAAACCGTGAAGCTCGCGCCGAAGCTCACGCTCACGCCCGCGCTGCCCACCGGCCCGGTCACGGCCAACTGCATCCGCACCGCGCTGCCCGGCATCATCCTCTTCCACGAGAAGGTCGCCCTCAACCCGCAGCCCGGCGAGACTTGGTCCGACCTGTTCGCGAAGCACGGCCTGTGTTTCGTCACCGTCATCGAGCGCCACGGCAAATCCGGCAAGGTCGCCCACGGCCTGCTCAAGGACTTCGGCCTGAAGGAAGGCGCGGTCGGCAGCTCGGTCGGCCACGATGCGCACAACATCATCCTCGCCGGCACCAACGAGGCCGACCTGCAGCTCGCGCTTAAAACCATCAAGGCCATGCGCGGCGGCGTCTGCGTCATCCGCGGCGGCAAGGTCGTCGCGAAGGTCGCCCTCCCCGTCGCCGGCCTGCTTTCCGACAAACGCGCCACTGTCGTCGCCGCCGAGTCCACCGCCCTCAAGACCGCCTGGAGCGCCGCCGGCTGCACCCTCCCCTACATGGGCTTCAACCTCATCCCGCTCTCCGTGATCCCCGAGATCCGCATCACCGACAAGGGCCTGGTGACCGTGCCCGGCATGCAGATCCTGCCGCTGTTCGAGCCAGCGACGACCTGACACACCGGCTGGCTGTCCCCGTGTTTCCCCTTGTGGCCACCTTCAACATAAGGATAATTGGCCCTATGCGCCTTCGCCACACCTTGGGCCTCACGCTTGCCTGCTTGATGGCCACGATCGCGGCGGCACAGACAACCTATACTTGGTCGGGATTGGGCGGTGATTCGATCTTCACCAATCCTAACAACTGGCAGGGCAACGTGGCACCCGCCGGAACTGCGACGGACAATCTGGTTTTCCCGGGTCTGCCGGCGAACCTGCTGGATGAAGTGGGCTTCACCGCGATTCTCAACTCACCGACCAGCGCTGGAGACATCACGTTCAACGGAAACTACTACAGTTTTTATCTCAGTGGCACAGGCCCGCTCACCCTCCATGGCAACGTAGCCGCCGTGGGCAATGTAGGTAACATCTCGCTCCCGGTCATCCTCTCCGCCGGGAACCACACCTACGCGGGCAGCAACCATGTTTTCCAGACTGGCGTCGTGTCGGGCACCGGCGGCATCGCCGTAGACAGCGGCACCTTGGCCCTTTTCAACTCGGTCAACACCTACTCCGGCGGCACCACCGTCAACGGCGGCACCGTCCTCGTCAACGGCAGCAGCTCGCTCGGCACCGGACCCGTCACGATCAACTCGGGCACGCTCACCCTGTCAGGCAGTGCCTACACCCTGGGCTACAATATCCTGCTCGGGACCAACGTCACTCTGAGCAGCTACGCAGCCGCCAGCAGTCCCCAGCTCGGCAACGGCAGCACGACGCTCACTCCCGTCGCGGCCGGGCCGACCACGGTCAATGTCAATGTCGCCTACAGCACCGGGCCCGTGGTCATCGGCGGCAGCCTCGCTGATGGCAGCGGCGCCACTACCTACGCCTTCACCGACGAGGCCGGAGTTGGCGGTCTACTGGGAGGGTATTTCCGCCTGACCGGCACCAATACCCACACCGGCGGCACCGCGGTGAACGCCGACGCCACGGTCATCTTCGGCACGGCCGCTGCCATCCCGGCCACCGGCCTCATCACCGCGGCCACCGATGCCTATGCCGGCATCGAGAGCCCGACGCTGCAGACCGCCTTCCTGAGCAAACTCGACGCCGCCACCTTCAGCGGCACCATCGGAATTGAGAACGATGATTCCACCTTTACCGGCAACATCGACCTGAGCAGCTTCTCCGCCAACGGCGGCTCGGCGTCCATCGGCACGCGTGGCTATGCCTTCCTGACGGGCCTGATCACCCCCTCCAGCACCTCCAACCAATACCGGTTCCGCAACAGCGGCACGCTCTTCGTGGAAGGCGCCAATCCACTTTCGGGCAGCCGGAGCGTTCACTCGACCTCGTTTGCCAACGCCTCGGTCCCCGGCATGCTGGTTCTGGCACAAAGCGTGGCCAACACCTACACGGGTGGCACTTATGCGGATAACGCCGCCATCGTCCTCAACTCGCCGGGCTCGTTGTCCGCTTCGACCACCATTCATCTCGCCAACGGCGGTTACGTCAGCGTTACCGACACCTCCACGCTCTCGATCGCCAACCTGGTCAGCAAGATCGGCACCGTCACCAACGGCGGCGTGATCGGTTTCGACAACTCCGCCAACCTGTTCGGTGGATTCAACACCTACCTCTACACGGCCCCCGTCGATTTCTCCGCCCTCACGACCGACGTCTATCTCGGCACCGCCGGCGGACACACCGCCTTCAGCGGCGTGATCACCACCGCCAATGGCAACACGGGCGATTATTTCCTGACCGGGTATGGCTATGCCGAACTCGAGGTTTCCTCCCAGCTCACCGGCAGCAAGGCGCTCCATGTCGGCATAGCACAAGGAGAGGCCGGCTCGGTCTATCTCGAACACGTCAACAACACCTACACCGGCGGCACTTTCCTCAACACCGGCTCGCTGATTGTCGCGGCGGCCGGTTCCCTCGGCACCGGCCCGATTACGACCGTCGCGGTCGATGGCACCTCCTCACCGTATCTGGAAGGGCCGAGCAACAGCACCCTGTCCAACAGCATCACCCTGGGTGCCGTCGATCTGAGCCTCTACTGGGGCAGCAACAGCACCTTTTCCGGTGTGATTTCCGGCACGGGCAGCCTGACCATCAACAGCGACCTGACCCTGTCCGGTGCGAACACCTACAGCGGCGGCACCTATGTGCCCGCCGGCACCTTGGTGACCGCTACCACCCATACCTCCCTCGGCTCGGGTGGCTTGAGCCTGGACACCGGCTCCACCGTGCGGTTCACCTCCGCCGCGCCCCAGATCGGCAGCCTCCTCCTCGGCGGCACCTACTTCGATGATACCGATGGCGTCTACGAGCGCTCCTCGGTTCTTGAATTCGCCACCAGCGGCAACGCCACGCTCACCATCAACCAGGCGGATGATGGCACTTTCGAAGGCGCCATCGGTCAGGGCACGGGTGTCGGCTCGCTGGTCAAGAACGGCAGTGGAACGCTGACCATCGGCGGCCTGGTGGGCGCGGACAACAACGTCCACACTCCCTTCAGCGGCGGCACCACGATTAACGACGGCAAGTTGATCGCCGGTTCCGCCACCGCGCTCGGCACGGGCACCATCACGATCAACGGCGGTGAACTCGGCACCGATTTCGGCGTCACGCTGGCCAACGCCGTGACCTTCGGCGCCAACGGCGGCACCCTCGGCGGCAGCGGCACGTTCTCCGTCCCGATCACCGCCGGCACCAACGTCACCCTCGCCCCCGGCGCGTCCCCCGGCACCCTGACTTTCACCGCCGGCCTCACCCTCGCCCCCGGCGGCAACCTGGAATTCGAGGTGCAGGCCGCCACCGGCATCGCCGGCACCGGCTTCGATCTGGTGAACGTCTCCGCCGGCCTGCTCGACATCACCGCCACTTCCGGTTCGCCCTTCACGATCAAGCTGACGTCCCTCGATACGCTGGGCGATCCCGGCGACGTTTCGGATTTCTCGTCCTCCACCGGCTACACCTGGATGATCTTCCAGGGCAATTCCGTCTCCGGCATCAACGGGTTCGTGACGAACAAGTTCATCCTCGATGCCTCTGCCTTCACCAACAGCCTCAATGGCGGCGTGTTTTCGCTCACCCAGGGGCTGAACGGCGCCAACCCCGCCCTCTATCTCAATTTCAGCCCCGTGCCCGAGCCCTCCACCTACGCGCTCGTGGTCACCGGCCTGCTCTCGGTGGTTTTTCTGCGCCGCCGCCGGGGCTGAGGAGGGCGACCGTTCCGGTCTGCCATGACCCGGGCATGACTTTCTTCCCATATCGCCAATCCGCCGGGATGTGGTAGGCTGGCGGGATGGACATCTGGCCCAAGGACCGCGGCACGTATTACGGCTCGTTCGCCTTCGCGAGCGTGGTGCTGGGCTGCTACGCGGGCTATTTCAACACCCGCACCTTCTACACGTCGGAGTGGATGGCCCTGCTCTCGTTTGTCCTCGGCGCGGTGCATGTGACGCTGGGCATCTTTTGCACCGACTACGCCGCCGCCGATTCCCGGCGGCAGTCCGTGCTCTACTTCCTGGGACAATGCGCCCTGCTGACCGTCATCCTGCTGATCAGCCCCATCCGGGGTTTCATGGGCGTCCTTGTGTTGCCGGTCGTGAGCCAGTCGGTCCTGCTGCTCGGCTGGCGCGGTGCGGCACTGGTCACCGCCTATCTCTACGGCATCAACGTCGCGCTGTGGGGCGTGCCCTACGGTTGGGGCTCCGCCCTTCAGGCCCTCATCAGCTACTCCGCCGGTTTCGCCTTCACCGTCGTTTTCACCGCCATCACCCGGCAGGCGCTCGAGGCCCGGCATTGTTCGGAGAAACTCCGCCATGAACTCGAAAAGGCCAACCTTCAGCTCCGCGCCCAGGCCGCCCAGACGGAGGAACTCGCCACCACCCGCGAACGCAACCGCGTCGCCCGCGAGATCCACGACGGCGTCGGCCACTACCTCACCGTCGTGAAGACCCAGCTCGACGCCGCCTCCGCGCTCCTGCCCGCCCAGCCGGACCGCGCCCGCGAGGCCGTCGGCAAGGCCGCGAAACTCGCCGCCGAGGCGCTCGACGACGTGCGCCGCTCCGTCGGCACCCTGCGCACCGACGCCACCCGCCCGCCCCTGCCCGAGGCGCTGAAGGAACTCGCCGCCCACGGCGAACCCGCGCCCACGCTCGCCATCGAGGGCGAGCCGCGCCCGCTGGCCCCGGGGGTCGAGCACGCGCTCTTCCGCGCCGCCCAGGAAGGCCTGACCAACATCCGCAAACATGCCCGTGCCACCAACGCTCTCCTGCGCCTCGACTTCCGCACGCCGCAGCGCGTCGTGCTCGAGCTCGCCGACAACGGCGTCGGGGCCAATGGCGCGAACGGCACCGGCTTCGGCCTCCGCGGCCTGCGCGAGCGCATCGAACTGCTCGGCGGCACCGTGGCCAGCGGCAACCGCCTCGAAGGCGGCTTCGCCCTCCGCGTGGAGGTGCCGGCGTGAGGCGAAAAGGGTCACCACGAAATACACCAAACACACGAAAACGGAAACCTTCCCCATGAAACGCCCAACCGATCAGAACAAGGCAGCCTCTGACCGAGGCGTTTCCTGATTTTTCCCCTTTATCAAATCGTCCCAGGTTTTCGTGTGTTTCGTGTATTTCGTGGTTTCCCTCCTTCCTGAATGAAAAAACTCCGCCTCCTGCTCGTGGACGACCAGTCGCTCTTCCGCGAGGCCTTGCGCACGCTGCTCTCGCTGCAGCCTGACTTCGAGATCGTCGCCGAGGCCGAGAACGGTGAACGCGCCATCACTCTCGCCAAGGCCCACCGTCCCGACGTGGTGCTCATGGATCTCCGCATGCCGGTCATGGGCGGCGTCGAGTCCACGCGCCGCCTCCTGCAGGCGGTGCCGTCCGCCCGCGTTGTCGTGCTGACCACTTTCGATGAGGACGAAGAGGTCTTCGAGGCCCTGCGCGCCGGCGCCAACGGCTACCTGCTCAAGGCCTGTTCGGCCGACAAGCTCTGCGAATCCGTCCGCGCCGCCGCCAAGGGCGCCTCGGTGCTCGAGCCCTCCGTCGCCGCCCGCATGATGGCCGAGGTCAACCGGGCCGCGACCCGCGAGGGCCGCAAGGTCGCGCCAGCCCTCTCCGACCCGCTCACCGACCGCGAACTCGCCGTGTTGCGCCTGCTCGCCGCCGGCCGCAGCAACAAGGAGATCGGCGGCGAGCTCGGCATCACCGAGGGCACCGTGAAAAACCACATGACGAACGTGCTCGGCAAACTCGGGGTGCTCGACCGCACCCAGGCCGCCCTCCGCGCTCGCGAGCTGGGGCTGATCTGAAGAAGTTGCCCTTTGTGGGCGGCCAGCTTGCTGGCGCCACGCATGCCGACCAAGTGGCGCGAGCGAGCTCGCCGCCCACCAACGATAGTGGACCATGCCCCCGGGTCATGCGCGGGCATGACCATGACCCTGACCTCCGGGCCATGTGCGCGAGGAAGCTTCCTGCTAAGTTACTGGCATGTCTCTCGTCGCCGAGTTCACCTCCGCCCTCCGCCACCTGCGCCGTTCGCCGGGATTCTCCCTGCTGGCCGTGGCCATGCTGGCGCTCGGCATCGGCGCCAACGTCGCGATCTTTTCCCTCTTCCGCTCGATCATCCTGAGCCCGTTGCCCTACCCGGAGGCTGACCGGCTCGTCGGGCTCGGTGCGGTCAACACCGCCAAGGCTCTCGCGATGCCGTCGCTTTCGGCCAGTGACTTCCGCGATTTCAAGGAAAACGCCCGCGCCTACGCCGCACTAGCCGCGTTTCGGCCCAATTTCACTTCCTATCGACCGACCGGAGGCGACGCCGTGCAGCTTGTTGGCGCCCTGGTCACCGAGGATTTCTTTGCCCTCTTCGGCCTGAAGCCGATCCGCGGCCGGATCTTCACGCCCGAGGAATTCAGCGTCGAAGCGGCCCGCAGCGTGGTGATTTCCGAGGGCGTGTGGCGCCGGCTTTTTGGGGAGGACCCGGCCCTGCTCGGCCGCACCATCCTGCTCGACGACCAGGCCGTGACCGTCGTGGGCATCATGCCGGCCGGTTTTCGCGAACCGGAGTTCGTGGACCTGTGGCTGCCGTTCCCCGCCGAGGCACCGGAGAACCTGGCGCGCGACTCGCGTTACTGGACCACGGTGGGCCGGCTCGCGCCCGGCGTGACCGCCACCGCGGCCCAGGCCGAGGCCGTCACGCTCGCCGAATCCCTCGCCCGCGAATACCCGGCCACCAACCGCGGCTGGTCTGCGTCGGTGCGCCCCCTGCTCGATCTGCGGGTGGACGGCCTGCGCGGCACACTGCTGATGTTGGCGGGGGCAGTCGGGCTCGTGTTGCTGGTCGCCTGCGTCAACCTCGCCAACCTCATGCTGGCGCGCGGGGTGTCCCGGCTCGGGGAGTTCGCCGTGCGGCTCGCCCTCGGCGCCAGTTCCGGAACCCTGGCCCGCACCATTCTCTTTGAAAGCCTGCTCCTTGCGCTGGGCGGCGGCCTGCTCGGCACGTTGCTGGCCATCGTGGGCCTGCCGGTCCTGACCGGGCAGCTGCCGCCGGGAATAATTCCCCGCTCGCACGCCGTGGCGGTGGACAGCTGGGCGCTGGCTTTCGCGCTGGGTGTTTCGGGGCTTACCGGGCTTGTGTTCGGTCTGCTGCCCGCATGGCAGGTGCTGCGCACCAATCTCAACGCCACCCTCAAGGCCGGCGGCACCCGCGGCGGCACCGGGCGCTTCGCCAGCCGGGCGCAGGCCGCGCTCATCACCGGCCAGCTGGCGCTGACGCTCATGGTCCTCACCGGGGCGGCCTTGCTGGCGCGCAGCCTGTTCTCGCTGCAACACACGCCGGTGGGCTTCGACGCCCGCGACGTGCTCACGCTGCGCGTGGCCCCGCCCGAGAGCCGCTGGCAGGACTTCGCCGCGCTCAACCGCTACTACGAGCGCCTGGTGGAAACGGCACGCCGCGTGCCGGGCGTGGAGGCCGCGGCCTTTGACTCCAGCGCCCCGCTCTGCGGCATCTCGCTGCGCTATCCGTTCTGGGTGCGCGGCCGCCCGCGCGACGAGGGCAACGCCGACGACGCCGTGTTCAACGCCGTGACGCCGGATTTTCTGAAAACCCTCCGCCTCCCGCTGCTCCGCGGCCGTTTCATCGAGCCCGGCGACGAGCGCACCACGCGCAAGGTCTGCGTCATCAACCAGGCGCTCGCGGAGCGGGCCTTTCCCGGCGAAGATCCGATCGGCCGCCACCTCCAGACCGTGCCCTTTCTGCTCAGCGAGTATCGCGAGATCGTCGGTGTGGTCGCCGACGTGAGACAGGACAACCTCGCCGACGCGCCCCCGCCGCAGATCTACGTGCCGCAGGCCCAATCGCCGTGGTTTTTTGGCACGCTGCTGGTGCGGGTGGCGGGCGGCGCCGCACGGCTGGGCGAACTGCAGGCCGCGTTACGTCAGGCGGACCCGGCCCTGCCGATGGATCTCGTGCCGCTTGAGCGCAACATCGCCCGCACCGCCACGGAGCCGCGATTGCGCACCTTGTTGTTCGGCGGGTTTGCCGCCGCCGCACTCGGCCTCTCGGCCTTCGGACTCTACGCGAGCATGGCGTTCACCACCGGGCAACGTGTGCGCGAAATTGGCGTGCGCATGGCGCTCGGTGCGAGCCCGGCCGGCATTCTCGGTTGGATGCTCCAGCACGCCGGCCGGCTTTGCCTGGCGGGCACGACTCTGGGCCTGCTGGGAGCCGTCGCGTTCGGCCGGGTGCTGGGCAGTTTCTTGCCCGGTGTGACGGCCTTTGATCCGCCCGTGCTGCTGGCCGTCGCGCTTTTCCTGCCGTGCATCGGCCTGCTTGCCGCCGCGGTGCCCGCATGGCGAGCCTCCCGCCTGAATCCCACCCAGGCGCTCCAGCAAGACTGATTTTAACCATGAAAACATCCGTGCTCCTGCTCCTGCTCCTTGCGACCGCCCTCGGCTCCGCGGCGCAAACACCCGTCGAACAAGCCACCGCCGCCCTCAAGGCCGGCGATCTCGCCACCGCCGACTCCTTGCTCTCGCCGCTGGCCGCAGGCGAAAAGCCCGACCCCGCCGTCCTCCAGCAGCTCAGCCTCGTGCGTCTGCGTCAGAACCGGGCGGCCGAGGCCGTCGCCCTCGCCGAGCGCGCCGTGAAACTCGCGCCCGACCAGGCGGGCGCGCACGCCAGCCTTGGTCAGGCGCTGTCGCAGCGCATCGGCGAAGTCGGCTTCATGCAGCAGGCGATGATCGCCGGCCGCATGCGCAAGGCCTTCGAGAAGGCCGCCGAACTGGACCCGCAGCACCTCGGCGCCCTCATCGGCCTGAGCCGCTACTACACCAACGCCCCCGAAATCGCCGGCGGCAGCCCCGTCAAGGCCCGCGAATACGCGCTACGCGTCCACCAGCTCAACCCGGTGCTCGGCGAGTCCGAACTCGGCAACATCGCCGAGAAACAGGAGGACTTCGCGACAGCGCTCACCCACTACGAAGCGCTGGCCAAGCTGCAGGCGGATCACGGCAGGCCCCACTACCTCTGCGGACGCATGCTCGTGCAACTCGGCCGCAAGGACGAGGCCCGCACGCGTTTCGAAACGGCGCTGCGCCACGACCCGAAGCTCGAGGCCGCACAAAAGGCGCTGGCCGAACTAACGCAGCCGGCATCCTGAGCTCCCGATCGCAACACCTGACTTTGCGCAGGCCCTCAACGGTCGGTCATGCAGGATTGCACCAACCGGCTCAGCACCTACGGTCGGTGCATGCAATTTGACTACCCCGCCCGGCGCGAGCGCATCGCCCGGGCGCTGGCCCTGAACCACGAGGTGCTGCTCATCGGCGCAGGCCACCCCATCCCCAAGCCCGAGATCAGCGACGCACTGCTGCCGTTTATCGCCCACCAGGAGTATTACTACCTCACCGGCCACACCGAGGCCATCGGCGGTATCCTCGCCTACGATCCGCGCGACGCAAAATGGACCTCCTTCGTGCCCGAGGTGACGGAACTGGACCGCGTGTGGGAAGGCCGCGAGCAAATCCCTGGCGTGCTCCTGGCCGGGTTTCCCGACTGGCTCGCCGCCCGGCGTGACCGCCCGGTCGTCATGCTCGGCGCCCCCATCGCCGGCGTCTCCTGCGACGAGGCCCGCTCCGCCGCGATCCGCGAGGAATACAAGCACGCCCGCCGCCCCAAGGAACCGGCCGAGGTCGAACTCATGAAACGCGGCGCCGCCGCCACCGCCGCCGGCTACGCCAAGATCCAGCCTTGGCTCCGCGCTGGCGTCAGCGAACGCACGCTCCAGATCGAGCTTGAGACCGAGTATTTTCGCCACGGCGCCCAATGCACGGGCTACGACACCATCATCGGCGCGGGATTGCAGAGCGCGGTCTTCCACGGCTCACCGTCACCGGACCGGCTGCTCCAGGACGGAGACTTCGTGCTGATCGACTCCGGCGCGCAGGTGGATCGCTACGTGACCGACGTCACCCGCACCTACGGCATCGGCCGGCTCTCGGGATTCCAGCGCGACCTTTACCAGGCGGTGCTTGGCGCCCAGCAACGCGCCTGCGAGCGTTGCCGTCCCGGCATGGAGTGGAAGGACCTGCATTTCACGACCGCGGCCGACATGATGTGCAGCCTTGCCGCCATGGGCGTGGTGCGCGGCGACCCCCACCTGCTGGTGGAGCAGGATGTGCACACCCTGTTCTACCCGCACGGCCTCGGCCACATGGTCGGCCTCGGCGTGCGTGACGCCAGCGGCCTCGAGCCGGGCCGCGCCCGTGATCCGCGTCCTTCATTGCGCAGCCTGCGGATGGACCTCGTGCTGCGTGCAGGATACATCGTGACGGTGGAGCCGGGGCTCTACCTGATCCCGGCCATCCTGCGCGATCCGGGCCGGCGCCAGCGTTACGCCAAGGTCGTGAACTGGGACCTCGTGGACCAGCACCTGCACATCGGCGGCGTGCGCATCGAGGACAACATCCTCGTCACCGCCGGCGAGCCGGTAAACCTCACCGCCGCGATCCCGAAGTCACTCGCTTGATCAGACCTTCAGCCAGCGGCGCATCCCCGCGCCGACGATGGCGAGCGAGAGCAGCGAGCTGACGGGCATGAGAATCGCCGCGAGCAACGGGCTCATGTGTCCGCTCACGGCCAGGCCCACGGCGAGCGCGTTGTAGGCCACGGAGAAGACGAGGAGCGCGAGCTGCGTGCGGCGGCGCGCGGTGTTGACCTCAAACAGGCGGCGCAGGCCACGCAGACCCTGGCCCAGGTAGTAGAAATCAGCTTTCCCTTCCAGCACACCGCGATGGATGACCGGGGTGCCGCGCGCGAAGGCCGCATCGAAGGCGAGACTGTCGTTGGCGCCGTCGCCCAGCATCAGGGTGTCGCGCCGGTCGATCATTTGCACCCACGCGGCCTTCTGCTCGGGCGTGCGGCCCGCCACGGCATGATCCGCGGGCAGCCCCAGCATCCGGGCCATAGCGGCCACTTTTTCCGGCCGGTCGCCGCTCAAAATGAAGACCTTGAACCCCTCACACCGCAGCGCGGTGATCTCCTCGACCGCATCCGGTCGCACTGAATCGGCGAAGGCAAACCGCGCCAGCACGACCCCGTCGCAGGCAAACTCGGTGTCATGGGTTCCTTCTGGAGCCGGGGTGCCCTCCCCTCGGTTTTGGGCCCACCCGGGCCGGCCCAGCGACCAGACCCCGGTTGCCGTTTCCAGCCGCACACCGAAGCCGGGCTCCTCCTGAATGGTGCCGGCCAAGGGTTCCAGCCCCGTGCCACCAGCTCCGGCCAGCAAGTTTTCCAGCAGGCTCTGGCTGACAGGATGCGGGTTGTCGCGCACCAAGGTCAGCAAGGCCGCGCGGGCCGCCGGGGCAAGTTCCCCTAGGGCCGCGGGATTGCGTAGCACGGGAGTCTCCAGCGTGAGCGTGCCAGTCTTGTCGAAAAGCAGGTGCCGGATGCGGCTCAAGCGCGGCCAAAGATCGCCCTCGCGGACAAACACGCCGTGCCGGCGCAGCGCCACCGTGGCCATCTCGTCCGCCAGCGGGAAAGCCAGACCAACGGCGCAGGGACAGGAAACGACCAAGACCGCCGTCACCACCGCGAGCGTGTGCACGGGATCGTGCGTGCCCAGCCACCAGAAAACACCGGAGAGAATCGCCGCGGCGAAGATCGCGATCAGGTATCCGCCGACGATGCGTTCCAACATCCGGTGGCGGAAATGGTCGCGACCGGCGGGCTGGAGCAATTTGGCCAGCAGGGACTCGTTCCAGCCCTGCGCGGCCCGCAGCTGGACCTCGCCCCGCGCAAGCGACACCGCCCCGGCCGGCACCCGCCCGCCGAGCCGGTATTCCCGCGGATCGGCCTCGCCCGTGATCCACGCCGTGCCAAAGGCCGCGGCCGACGACTCGAGCTGGGCCTCGACCGGCACCACCTGACCCGAGCGCACACGAAACACATCCCCGGGCCGCAGGTTCTCGACGGGCTGCTCCACCGTGGCGCCCGAAGGCCCGAGCACGCGCACCTTGTGCGGACGGGCCTGCACGCTCAGCAGCCGCCGGCGGTTGCGCTCCACGGCGGCCACCTGCGCCCAGCGACCGACGAGCATCAGCAGGATGAAAGCACCGACGAAATCGAAATACACATACTCCTCGCGCCCGGTGGCCCACCCGAAGAACGACCCGGCATAAGCGCCAATGATGCCGATGGCGATGGGCAGGTCGATGTGCAGCACGCCGCTGCGCAAGGCCTGCCAGGCCCGGCTGAGAAAATAACTGCCGCCGCTCAGCAGGCTGAGCGTGGCGAACACCATCGCCAGAGTGCCGAAGAGGGGCGCGTAGCGAAAGCCGGCCTCCATGCCGAAATAGGTCGGCAGGGCGAACAGCATGATGTTCATCGAGAACGCCGCACACAGGCCGAGGCGGCGCACGAGCAGGCGGCTCTCCGGCACGGCCGGCTCCTCGCCCGGCGGCCCCACGAGATAGTTGAAGGACTGCAGGGCGCGGGCAAAGCCCGGGGCATCAAACTCGCCGCGCGCCCAGCGCAGGCGCAGGCGCCCCAGCTGCGCGTCGGTCTCGATGCCGAGCGCCCCCTTCTGCTGGTGAAACACCTTTTCGATCAGCCACACGCAGCCGGCACAGGAGATGCCCTGCACCTCCAGCAGCAGCGCGGGCGTGCCGGGCACTTTTTCCGCCTCCGCTTGCAGCTCGGCCAGCCAGGCAAAGTCCCGCGGCTGGAAAACCAGCTGGTCCACGGGCGCGACCACCGTGTCGCGAATCTTGTAATAGCCCTCCAGCCCATGCTCGTGCACGAGACGGAAAACATAGGAGCAGCCCGCACAGCAAAAGCCGCTCTCCCGCGCAGGGTCCGTTTGCAGCGGCGTGCCGCAGTGCCGGCAGTGGTGGACGGGGACGGCTTGCGGGGCGCGCAGTCCACGCACTCGCACCATCGGGCTCGCATCCCCGCCCACCAAATTTTGCCGGAAATCGCTCATGTCAGAAGCACACGAAATCGTTCACCCCCGGGCCGCCGAGGCCCAGTGTCCCGCGCAGCCGCCAGACGAGGACGGCGGCCACGACGAGCGCGAGCGCGGTCTGGATGCGGCCGAGCCATACCGGCCCGATGCGCACGCGGATGAGGTGGTAGTTGGCCTGCGCAAACCACAGCAGCGGCACCGTGCCGAGACCGAAGGCGAGCAGCGTCTCGGCGCCATTCAGGGCGGAACCCGACAGCAGCGCGAGCGACAGCAGAAAATACAGCGGACCACAGGGCAGCAGCGGAGTGGCGAGTCCCAGCACGGCCGCGGCCTTGAGCCGCGAACCGCCGCGCAGCCGCTGGGTGACGGCCGCATAGGCCCGCCCGATCACCGGCAGCCGCGGCAGGCGCTGGTCGAAGCGCACGGCGACAGCGACAAAGAACGCCACCAGCAACCACGGCAGGTAGCGCAGAGCGCCCTCGCCGATGAAGGACAACGGCACGCGGCCCATCCCGCCCACGAGCGCACCCAGCAGCGAGTAGCCGACGAGGCGGGTGACATGATAGACCGTCGCCACCGTGTGCGGATCGGCCTCATCGCGCCGGGCGGGCATGACCGAGCACGCCAGCGGGCCGCACATGCCGGCGCAGTGCAGGCTGGTCACCAGCCCGGCGAGCAGCGCCGAGACGGGCCCCGTGATGCCGGCCAGTTCGTGCGTCATGGCTTCGCCTCCTGGGTTGCGAGCGGCACCGTGCGTGTGTCGATCCGCCGCGAGGCGATGAACAGCACCGTCCACAGCACCCCGAGAAACAGGAAGCCGGCGGCGACCCAAAGCCAGAGGGACCATGCCGTCTTCTGCGCCTTTTGTCGGGTCGGTGCTTGCGCCGCCCCCGGAAGCGAGCCCTCAAGGTCGCCGCCAGCGGCGACCCTACAAGGAGTGATCCCCGTCTCAACGCTGGACGCCTTTTTCACGGTCTTCCTCCTCTAGCAGTTTCGGCTCGGGCCCCATGAATTCCACGGCGCGCGAGAGTTGGTAGGTGTGAGCCGAGTCTTCGACCCGGACGGTAAAGTGGAACGGACCGGTGTAGTGCTTGCGGTCCACAATCAGCACCAGCGGACTGACCGACTCGGCGAGCGGCCCGAGGGTGACCGGCGCGGTGAAGCCGCTTTGCTGAACCCCGGCGGGAACGCCTTCGGTCGAGACCACAAACGTGGCCGGCTCGGTGCGTTTGTTCAGCAGCCGCACCATGAACTGGTTCCGCACGTCGCCGGGGCTCACGAAATAGGCCGCGCCGCTCATGCGATAGACGAGGAAGTTCGCCGGCTTCACCGTCGAAAACGCGTAGGTCGCGACCGCCGTGCCGACGAGCAGCAGGATGAAGTAAACGATGATGCGCGGGCGAATCCAGCGGGTGCGACCGCCGTCGAGCCCGATGAAGGAATCGTAGCGCACGAGGCCCGTCGGCCGGTGAACCTTGGTCATGACCTCGTCGCAGGCGTCGATGCAGGCCGCGCACCCGATGCACTCGAGCTGGAGGCCGTGACGGATGTCGATGCCGGTCGGGCAGACCTGCACGCAGCGGTTGCAGGCCACGCAGGCGCCGGCATCGGGCGTGCCGAGCTTGCCGCGCGGCTCGCCGCGCTTGCTGTCGTAGCCGATCACCATCGAGTGGTCGTCGGTCAACGCCGACTGCAGGCGTCCGTAAGGGCAGATCACGATGCAGAGCTGCTCGCGGAACCACGCGAAATTGAAATACAGGATGCCCGCGGCGATGAAGACGAAGAGGAAGGCCGCCCAGTGATCGCGGGGGGCCTCGCGCATCATTTGCCATACCTCGGGCAGGCTCACGAAGTAGCTGAGAAATATGTGGGTGATGACGAGCGACGCCACGGCATAGAGCGCATGCTTGAGGATGCGCCGCCCGGCCTTGCCGGCGGTGAGGGGCGCGGCCTGAAGCGCACGTCGGGCGGGAGCATCGCCGTCAATCCAGCGTTCGATCACCCGGTAAACATGCTCGAGATAGACCGTCTGCGGGCAGGCCCAGCCGCACCAGAGACGGCCGAAGAGCGCCGTCAGGAAAAAGAGCGCGAAGCCCAGCCCCGTCACGCCGAAGAACAGCAGCCAGGCATCCTGCGCCGCGAGGGTGAAACCGAAGAAGTGGAAACGGCTGCCGGCGATGTCGAGGAGGACGGCCGGGTAGCCGTTGACCGGAATCCAGGGCAGGGCGACGTAGAAGGCGATCAGCGCCCAGCCGCTCCAGCGGCGCATCCGGGTGAAACGGCCGTGGACGTCGGCCGGATGGATGTCGCGCCGCGAACCGTCACTCGCGATAGTCGTGACCGAGTCCACGCTCGGCCGGTAGGGCGACGCGGGACGCGGGCGGGAGGGTTCGGGATTCGTGGGAACTTTGGGATCGGCGCTCATGCGTGGTTTGAGCGGGTGGAGACCGCGCTGCGCGCGGGCTAGACCTGCGCAGAGCGCAGGTTCCACCTTGATTTACTTGGGAGTCTCGACGGTGACGGGTTCTCCTTTGCGGTGATGGGAAAGAAGGAAGGCCACGACCTCGGCGGTCTTTTTCTGGCCGAGCACGGGCTCCCAGGCCGGCATGCCCTTGGCCAGGACGCCGGCCGAGACGGTGTGGTAGACTTCCTTCGGCGTGCCACCGTGAATCCAGGCGGTGTCGGTGAGGTCGGGACCGACCGCCGCCGGGTTCTCGCCCTTGCCCCGGAGGCTGGCGAGGTGGCAGGCGGCGCACAGGGAGGTGTAAGTCTGCTTGCCGGCCTCGACGAAGACCGGATTGCCGCTCATCTCCCAGAAGATGTCGTCGTTGGTCACGTCGATGGAGCCGGCCATCTTGACGGCGGCGATGCGGGCCATCTCGGCGTCCACCTGCGTCCCGTCGGCCGGAACCACCTTGGCCACCATGTGGGCGAACCAATAGACGATGGAGAACGCGATGGCGCCGTAGAGGGTGTAGAGCCACCAGTTGGGCAGCCGCTGGTCGAACTCCTGAATGCCGTCATAGACGTGGTTACGGAGTTTCGGACCGTTCTGACCGGGCGGAGGTTGCGGAGGCTGGGTCATGGCGGGATCAGTTGTGCTCGAGGGGCATCCGGGCGAGACGCTCGCTCTGCGCGGGTTTCATGCGGCTCGCGCGCCACGCGGCGACCACATAAACGAGCGACGCCACGGCGAGGGCGACGACGGGAAAAATGAGCTGCCAGTCTTCGTAGATGATGCGGCGGAACATGGTGAATTCTCCTATTTTCGATTTTGGATTCTCGATTTTTGATTGTTTGGAGTCTGGAATTTGGCGTTTGGGATTTACCGCGCAGCGGTTCCGGTGGGCTCCCACTTCTTGCCCAGCGACTGGAGGTAGGCGATGAGGGCGACGATCTCCTTGTCGGGCTCGGTGTAGCGGCCCTGGTCGCGCAGCTCGCTGGCGATCTGCTTGGCCTGGGCCCTGGCGAGGGCGTCGATCTCGGCGGGCGACCAGTTGGGGAACGGCACGCCGAGCAGGCGCTGCACGCGGATCTTGGAGCTGAGCGCCGCGTAGTCGGTGGCCTTCTCGTGCAGCCATGAGTAGGACGGCATGTTCGACCCGGTCGAGATGGCGCGCGGGTCGCGCATGTGGTCGTAGTGCCAGGCATGGTTGTATTTGCCGCCGACGCGGGAGAGATCCGGACCGGTGCGCTTGGAACCCCACTGATAGGGATGGTCCCAGATGGATTCGCCGAGGCGCGAGTAGTCACCGTAACGCATCACGTCGGGCACGAGCGTGCGGATCATCTGCGAGTGGCAGGTGTAGCAGCCCTCGCTGACATAGAGGTCGCGCCCCGCGAGCTCGAGCGGCGTGTAAACCTGGGCCACGCGGTCCTCGGTCTGGAGCCGGCGCTCGATGGTGAGCATCGGGATGATCTGGATGAGGCCGCCGACGGCAACGGAGAGAAAGGTCAGCACGGTGAACGGCAGTGCGTTCAGCAGGAGGCGGTCATACCAGTCGCCCCAGGCCTTGCCGCGGGACTGGAAGTGACCGATGGCGAGCAGCACGCAGAACGCGGTCGCAATCAGGCCGAGGATGTTGAGCCAGCCGCTGGTAAACATCCAGATGAAGGCCGCCAGCAGGCCGAGCGTGGAGAAAACCACGGGGGCGCTGAAGATCGTGCCGCCGGCCCCGAGCTTCTCGTCGGCGCGGTGCGGCTCCGGGAAGACCTCCATGGTGCCGTTCACCGCCTGGGTCCCGGCGATCGAGCGCCAGATGTTGTAGGCCATGATGATGAAGCCGACCAGGTAGAGGGCGCCACCCACGACGCGCAGGAGCATGAGGGGGCGGATGGCGTTCAGCGTCTCGAGGAAGTTCGGATACTTGAGGATAGTGCCGCCCTCGGCCGTGGCGTTCAGCATGAGACCCTGGCTGATGCCCGAGGCCCACATGGCGGCCACGTAGAGGAGGATGCCGAACATCCCGAGCCAGAAGTGCAGGTTGGCGAGCGACTCGGAATGGAGCTTCGTCTTCCACAGGCGCGGCACGAGCCAGTAGAACATGCCCGCGGCCATGAAGCCGTTCCAGCCGAGCGCGCCGGCGTGGACGTGGCCGATGATCCAGTCGGTGTAGTGACCGAGGGCGTTGACCGCCTTGATGGACAGCAGCGGCCCCTCAAAAGTGGCCATGCCGTAGTAGGTGACGCCGGCGGCGAAGAACTTGATGACGGGATCGGTGCGCAGCTTGCCCCAGGCGCCGCGGAGCGTGAGCAGGCCGTTGAGCATGCCGCCCCACGACGGGGCCCACAGCATCAGCGAGAAGGTCATGCCGAGCAGCTGGAGCCAGTTGGGCAACGCGGTATTGAGCAGATGGTGCGGACCGGCCCAGATGTAGAGGAACACGAGCGACCAGAAATGGATCACCGACAGCCGGTAGGAATAAACCGGCCGCTCCGCCGCCTTCGGCAGGAAGTAATACATGATGCCCAGGATCGGCGTGGTCAGGAAGAACGCCACGGCGTTGTGGCCATACCACCACTGGACGAGGCCGTCCTGCACGCCGCCGAAGACCGGGTAGCTGTGCACCAGCGAGGTCGGGATGGACAGGTGGTTGACGATGTAGAGCATCGCCACGGTGATGATCGTCGCGATGTAGAACCAGATGGCGACGTAGAGGGACTTCTCGTGGCGCTTTGCCAGCGTCCAGAAGAAGTTCACGGCAAACACGACCCAGATGACGGCGACGGCGATGTTGATCGGCCAGATCAGCTCGGCGTATTCCTTGCCGCGGGTGAGACCGAGCGGGAGCGTGATGGCGGCTGCGACAATGATCAGCTGCCAGCCCCAGAAGTGGAGGTTGGACAGGAAATCACTCGCGAGCCGGGCCTTCACCAGGCGCTGCGTCGAGTAGTAGATGCCGGCAAACATCATGTTGCCGACGAACGCGAAGATGACCGCGTTGGTGTGCAACGGGCGCAGGCGGCCAAAGGTCAGCCACTGCTGGCCGAGGTTGGCCTGCCAGAAATTGAGCTGGGTGGCGATCAGCACGCCGACCAGCATGCCGACTATGCCCCAGAGGACGGCCGCGAGCATGAACTGCCGCACGACCTTGTCGTTGAATTCGATGGTTATTTTTTGTCCGTTCGTCATGGCGGGTGCGTGGAAGAGAATCAGAAATGGGCGGGGTCCTGCTCATCGCGGCGGCGGAGGCAGTGCGCGCAGGGCGTGCGTTGTCCAGACCGGCAGGCGCACGCCCGATCGGCGTGGTGCTGCGCACCGCTTGCCTGCGGAAACTCGTCCGCCAAAGGCAGGAGCGAGTCGCGTTCGGGGCTGGTCAGGTGGCGGCGGCGCTGCTCGTGCAGGAAAAGCACGACGAAGGTGCCGGCCAGCAACAGACTGAAGAATACGGTAAGAGGAATGACAGACATGGCGTGGATTATGTCTGCCCCAGCCTAGCAGATCACGGCATCCGCCGGCTGCGCATTCCTTGCGCTAGACGCGGCGGGCTTTGGCAAATTCCGCACAGTCACCTTGACCGGGGCGGTGTGCCGCAGGCGCTCGCGGGCCGCGAACCAGAATTCCTGATCCCGCCCCACCGGACGGCCAGCCTCTTCCCAGAGGAAATAGGCGGCGTGTTGGATATCCTTTTCGGCCGGCTCGCCCAGCCGGATGATGTGTTGTCGTGGGTTCATGGGACCACGATAACCCGCTCCGGCCCCGGGCGCTCCGCGCCGCTTGGCCTTCGTTGCGCGAGACTTGCCCAAGAAATGCGCAATGGCCGCCAAGCGCTGCGGCGCAACCCGGCCCGCACTGTGGCATGATCGCCGCGTGACTCCCTCCTCCGTCCAGTGCCTGGCAGGGCTGGGTCCCGCCATCAAGCAGGAGTGGGCCGAGCTGCTGCGTGGCGAGCCGACCATCACCCCCCTCGGCCGTCCCGACACGCTCGTCTTCCTGATGGACGCGACGCTGGCGCAGCTTTTTGCCGGACTTGAGGACAAGACGGCCCAGCAACAGTGGCTCAAGCAATGCGCCCCGGTGGTCGGCCCGGTGCACAACTACTGCGCCTGCGGGTTGAACCCGCTGCTCAAATACTTCACGACCGGCGAACTGGCCGTGCGGGCCGCCGCCCATGGCAAGCTCGGCGGCGAGATCGAGGAAGTCCTGCTGCGTTTCCGCGCGCTGGCCCAGCGCGAGATCGAGACGCTCTGCTCGGTTTGCCAGCACAAGGGTGTGCCGGGTTGCTGCGAGATGGCGGGCAAGGCCCACCACCTGCCGCCCTCCCACTCAACCCGCCGCTGATTGGCGCTGGAGCTTCTCGCGCCAGACGGTCGGCGCCTCGCCGGCGATCTTGCGGAACACCCGGTTGAACTGCGATAGCGACTGGAAGCCCGCCTCGTAGGCGGCCTCGCTGATGCGCTTGTGCGGGTTCAAGAGCAGGTTTTTCACCTTCTCGACGCGCACGCGGGCGAGATAGTCGGTGAAGGTCAGGCCCGTGGCCTGCTTGAACATCTTGCAGAAATAAAACGCGCTCGTGTTCACCGCGCCGGCGACCTGGCGCAGGGACATTTCCTCGTGCTGGTGCTCGGCGATATAGACCTTCGCCCGGGTGATCATGGGCGACTCGGCCTGTTTGGCCGCCACCATGAGCTGGTTGCTCAGCGAGGCGAGGTGCTGGGCGAAGATGGTCAGCAGGCGGAGCACGGCCTCGTATTGCTTCTTCTCCAGGACGCGGGTCTGGAACCAGGCCTCCTCCAGCTTCTTCAGGTCGGCATCGACGCCGTAGTTGATAAGTTCGCGGGTGACCTTCTTGAAATCGCGGCCGCTGGGCTTGTGCAGGAGGATCTGGCCGGTCTGGAGGAAAGCCACGAGGTTCTCGCCCACCCGCACGGGCACGGCGGAGTCACATAGACCGGCGAAGCACTTGAGCGTCTTCGGCTCCATGCGGGCCTCCTCCTCAACCTTGCGCTGGAGCTGCAGGCAGGCGGCGCAGGTCTGGTTGGTCTTCGCCATGAGGGCGCAGAAGGGCGCCTCCTTGGGGTCGTTGTGGTGCGGCAGGTCGAAGGCCTCGATGGGCCGCAGGTTGATCGGCAGACCGGTTGTCTCACGGAAAGCCTTCTCGTAATCCTTGAAAATATCCGATTCCCGGAGCTGGCGGACCAGTTCCCGGCTGTGGCGGGCATTGTCAGACGTGGTAACCACGCCTTCACACAAGCGTTCTGTCGGCCGGGTGCAAATACGATATTATCCCGCCGCTCCGTCACCAGAGCGGCTAAGCAGGCCTAGCAGCGGGCTTTCTAGCCTCCGCGCGGCGCCCGTCGGCCGGCCGGCGGCACCACCAGCACCGGACACGGCGCCTTTTTCAACACGCCATGGGTGGTGCTCCCGACCAGCAGGTCGTAGATCGCGCCGTGGCCGTGGCTGCCCATCACGATGCAACTGGCGTGGGCCGAGGCCGCCTTGGCGAGGATGGCGGCGACGGGTGCGCCCTCGCGCAGCACCGACGTCGTCAGCAATCCGCGTTTCTCGCACCGGTGCTCCACGGCACGGAGCTTGCGGGCGGCGATCTTTTTGGCGGCACCGACCAGTTCGGTCAGCTTGCCGTCGTCGAACGCATAGACTTCGCTCATCATCACCGGGGGCGGCTGGACGATGTGCATCAGGATGAGCCTGGCCCCGGTGAGCCGGGCGAGGTCGCTGGCCGTGTCGCAGACCCGCACCGTCGCCGGCGAAAGGTCGAGGGGAACTAGGATCGTTTTCATGGCAACGATACTATACTCCCCCTCACCCGTTCCGGGTGCGCGGATCTTGCCCGGCTGCGGGCGGGGATTGTGCGGCTGCCGCGAGGGCTCAGGCCGAGACCAGGGCCAGCGCCCGCGGGAACATCACGTTGTTCTCCTTGTGCACGTGGCGGTGCAGGTCGGCCTCGAAGCGGGCCAGCCCGTGCAGCAGGGCGCGGTGGGTGTTGCAGGCGTCCGCATCGGGCGTGAACCCGTCGGTCAGCTCCCGCAGCCGCTCCGTCGCGCGACCGGCACTGTCATGTTCTTCTTCCATGCAGCGGATCGGGTCGCCGATCGAGGAGGCAAAGCCCCCGCGGAGGCCGCCCTCGATCTGCCGGACCAGCGGAAACAGCACCGCCTCCTCCTTGTGCATGTGCTGGAACATTTCCTGGGTCAGGCTGACGACCGTGGTGGCCATCTCCTGCAACCGCGCATCGCGATGACCGTGCTTGTAGGCCACGCGCTCCGCCATCTCGGCCAGGCGCGGCAACTCTTCCTTCAGGTAGGCGTGATGGGTATGCTCGATGTGGTCGGCCAGGTCCTTCAGCGACATGCCCGCGGCATCCACTTCCGCCGGACCGGAGGCCAGCGCGGCGGCAGCGGCGTCCAGCAGTGCGATGACGGTGGTGACGGAAAGTCCGCGGCTTTCACTGGCGGCCGCCAGGCTTTGCTTGCCGCCGCAACAGTAGTCGATGCGCAGCTCTTCAAAAATCCGGGCGAGGCCGGGACGGGTGGCGACGAGATCGCCGATGCGGGAGTCGGGAGTGAGGTCAGACAGGGTCGTGGTGCTCATGATGGAGCCCCACCCTACCCGCCTGGCGGCCGCCTTGCCTTGATGCGGATCAAGCGGGCGGAAATTTTCCGCCGCCGTGCAGGGTGATGATCTGACGCAACCGCTGGCCGATGCCTTCGGCCAGGGCGATCAGCTCCCCGGCTTCCCGCGCCGGCAGGTGGGCGCGGCAATGCCGGGCCCAGAGCCCGAGCCAGGCCGCGAAATGCCTCTCCTCCAGTCCGAGGGACACATGCTTGAAGGGCATGGGGCCGGCGTAGCGCGCCGGGCCGCCGGTCGCGCCCGACCAAAAGTCAGCGATCTTTTCCAAATGGGCCGGCCAGTCGTGGATGTGCGCGGCAAAAATCGGCGCGATCTCCTGATGCTGACGGACGTCGGCGTAGAAATACCGCAGCATTTGCAGCAAACGCGGACGACCACCGAGGCGGTCGAACAAAGGTGCGGGAAGAGCGGGATCGGTCAGGGCCATGGGGCGGATTCCTGCGGGAGTATGCGCCGGAACGTCCGGCGGGGCCTTGACCGGCGTCAAGCACCCGGCGCGCCGACTTCGCCGAGATTGCGGCGTAGCATCGACCCGAGCCGGGCGGCGTCGTGCACCTTGATACTCTTGGCTGCGACCGTAATGAGCCGGTCATCGCGCAACCGGGCCAGCGTGCGGGAAAGCGTTTCGCTGCTGGTGCCCAGTTCTGCCGCGAGCACCCGCTTGGTGCCGGGCAGCTCGATGACCCCGTCCTTCGCGTCACGCCCGTGCTTCACCAGCCAGTTGAGCATGCGGGTCTCGACATCCTTGAGCGTGAGGTCGTCCAGGGCGCCCACCAGCACGCGCAGGTGCGCGCTCATGGAGCCGAGCATGCGCAGCGCGAGATCCGGCCGGCGGCCGATCAGCTCGAGGATGGGGGCCTTGGGGATCAGCAGCACGGTGGAAGGCTCGACCGCGCGCGCGTTGGCCGGATAACCGGTGGCCGAGGCCAGTGCCGCCTCGGCAAACGACTCGCCCATGCGGAACACGTGGATGACCTGCTCCTTGCCGGCGGCGCTCACGCGGTGCACGTTGATCGCGCCGGTCTGCACGACGTAGAAACCACGCGAAGATTCGCCCTCGTGGAAGAGATAATCGTCCTTGGCCAGCCGCAGCACCAAAGTGAAGCCGGCGATGGCGGCCAGGTCCTCCGGTGACAACCCGGTGAAGAGCTGGCAGCAACGCAGGGAACTGACGAGTCCGGTTAGCTTGAGATCGGCGGCGCGTGGGGCGGTCGGCATCGGGCGCAAGCTAGCACGGGGTTTGCGCGCAAGTCGCGCCTGAAGTGTGCCGTCTGGCGACTTGACCGTCGGGCCACGGAGCGCGCATCACCGTGGGCATGCAAGGAAGCGAACTGCTTGCCACCCTCTCCACCCTCCCGGCGGACCGCGCCGCCGCCGTGCTGCGCCACGCCGCCCGCCACCCGATCGCGGATCCGCGCGAACCGCTGGCGGCGGAGCTGACGGAGGCGGGGCACCGCGACGCCGAGGCCTTCGGCGCGGCGATCCGCGGCTTCGACCGGGTGCGCCTCTTTCACAGTCCGGTCAAACGCTGCCAGCAGACGGCCGAGCGCGTCGCGGCCGGCGCAGCGCGGGCGGGGCTGAACGTCGAACTGGTGGGCACGCGGCCGGAACTGGGCGTCGCCTACATCCTCGACCAAATCGAGACGGGCCGGCTGAGCGGCCTGCATGGCGAGAAGTTTGTGCGGCTCTGGTTCACCAACCAGGTCTCGGAGCAGCTGATCCTGCGCGCGCCCGATATCGCCCGGCGCAAACTCGCCTACGTCACGGCCAGGTTGCGGGAGCCCGTCGCCGGCGGCCGGCGGCTCGACCTGCACGTCTCGCACGATTGGAACGTGCTCATCCTGCGCGAACTCCTGCTCGGCGTGCGCCACGAGGAAGCCGGCTGGGCGACGTTCCTCGACGGCGTGGCCTTCACCGCCGAGGCTGAGTCCCTCCGGGCGTTCTATCGGGAGCGGGATGCGTTGGTTTCTTAATCGGAGATGTTCACCACAAAGACTCGACGTCACAAAGTTCTGATCGACCCAGTCTTTGTGTCTCTGCGTCTCTCTGGCTAATCAAGCGGCTTGGCCGGCGGCGTCGCCTGCGTGATGAGAATCGTCAGATCCTCGACAGCGCGCACGGCGTGCGGCAGCTTCGGCGGCATGTGCAGGAGATCGCCCGCGACCATCCTTTGTTTGCGGTCGGGAAACGTGAACTCGCAGACGCCCGCCAACACCTGCACCAGCGCGCGGGCCGGGGTCGTGTGCTCGGACAGTTCCTGACCGGCGGCAAAACGGAACAGCGTCACGCGCAGGCCGGGCGCGGTGAGCACAGCCTGGCTCACGATGCCGTGGGCTACATTTTGCGCGGGAGCCGTCAGCGGGCATACGGCGGCTTGGTCGGAGGGAAGGAGGGCGGCGGACATGGCGGTTTTGGTTCAGGGTTGAAAAAAGGGAAAACCGCCCAGACGCGCACTGGCGCCGGCCAGCACAAAGAGCACGGAGAGCCCCGTGACGCCGGCAATGTGCCAGGCCATCACCGGGAGGTTGTCGTCGTTGAGGCGCGGGATGACGCGTGTCTTGGCATGGATCGCCAGCGCGGCAGTGCCCGCGAGGCAGAGGATTTTCACGTGCACGATGTGCGCGAGCGGCGCGTCGCTGAACCAGTTCGCCGGCGCGCCGAGCAGCCGGTGCGCCAGCCACAGACCGGTGACAATCTGCACGGCCAAAGCGGGCATGCCGACGCGTTCGTAGCCCTGCTCGAAATCGGTGAGGATAGATGCGCGTTTTGCGCGCAGCGCCCGCGGCAACACCGTTGTGGCCAGCACGACGTGTCCGCCGGTCCAAATCGTGGCGCCGAGAATATGGAGCGTCAGCAAGGTATAATAGAGGGTGGTTCTCATGGCATGGCGAACGCCCCACCCTAGCCCAAGGCCGCGCCGCGCGCCTTGACGCAGGTCATGCCGCCGGCAAATCGGACCCGCGCGGCCGGAGCACCGCCACCCCCGCCACGATAAGGGCGGAGGCGACCAACAGGGGCAGCGGCAGCATCCAGCCGAACGGCAGACCACCCACGAAGGTCGGCACTACCAGCAAAGACTCCGTGATCGCCGTGCCCGCGAGCAACAGACCCGCGCCCAACCGCAACCGCGCTCCGGCCGGCAACCAACCGCACCCGTGCGCCCAGACAAGCAGAGCGGGCGTCACGAGACCGAGAAAAACGAGATGCAGGAAGGCGATGGCCACGAAGCGCTGCTGGGTGAGTTCGGCGAGCCCGGGCCAGGGGCCGGCAAGGTGCAGGACATGTTTGAGCAGCCAGGCCCCCAGGGCAACAAACGCCAACAAACGCACGACTCGGTCAGCCGGCAAAGGCACGCCGCGCACGGCGCAGACAAAACGCACCGCGCCGACAGCCTGCATCACGCCGCCCGCTACCGCAATCCAGCCGACCACGGCCGGCGGTCCGCACCAAAGCGTCGAAAGCGCAAAGGTCAGTAACCCGCCGACGGCGAGCCACCACGCGGCGCCGGTTGCGGCGGTGTCATCCACGCGCCAGCCCCGCTCCTGCGCGCGTTGCAGCAGCAGGGCCTGCAGGAAAAACGGAAACCAGCCGTTGTATTGGCAGTGCAGGTAGAAATAGATCGCGAGCGTGTAGGCGGGCGACTCGCGCAGCCCCAGCGCCGGCAACACGCCGAGGGCGAGCGGCCCGCCGCCGGACAGGATCATAAACGCGAGCGCCAGCCGCAGATGCGGCCGCGCCGCCGGGACCGCGCGGTTCCGGCGCCAGAGCTTCACCGCGAACACGAACGCCGCGGCCATGTGCAGCGTGGAAAAAGCGATGCTGGCCGGGGCGTAGCCCTGGAAGGGAAACGTGCCCAGCATGCCCAGCACGGCGAGCTGCATCGCCCACCAGATCCGGTCGTAGTCGCGCGTCTCCTCCGGCGGCACGAAATGCCGCAGCGCGACGACCAGAAACGCGTTGAACACCCACCCGAGGAAGGCGACGTGCGAGTGCGCGTGAAGCAGGTGGTTGTATTCCAGCGTCGTCCACGGCCACACCCACTGGAGCCGCAAGCCGAGGCCAATCAGGACGGAGACGAGCAAGAACCCCCACGCGACGCGGAAGCGCCGGGCCAGCGAGGCGTCGGGCGGGAATTCGGGAATTACTGTGGGCGTGCCGCGATTCATGTTTTGGCGATGTGCCGCGGATCTCACGACCCGCGATCCATTCGGCGCGCGGCAGCATGAGTCGGGAGACCCATGCCACCCGAACTTACTTCAGGGCGCCCGCAACGGCACCGCCGCCCGCCGGCCTGGTCTCCTTCGCAACGGCGATTTCGCCCTGGCGGGCATAGTCGATCGCCTCGGCGAGGATGCGCGCAGCCTCCTGCGGGGCGTGGAAGCCCATCGAGTTTTCGGCCGCCACGAAGTCGAGGCGCCACTGCGCCTTGCGGTGCAGGTCTCGGGCGGTTTTGAGCTGATCGTCGGTGGCGCCGGCTTTCTGGGCCAAGGCGATGGCGTCCAACAGGCCGACCACCGCCGCCTCGCCGCGCGTGAGCAGCGCGGCGTTGCGGTCCTGCACAAGGAGCGCTCGCGCCTTGATTTCCTGCTCGGGGATACGGTGACAGGACTGGCAGGCCTGGGCGACGTTGAGCAGCGGGGAGCGGACATGGTGGTTGCTGACCTTGATGGCGCCCTCGCGGACATAAGGCATGTGGCAGTCGGCGCAGGCCACACCGCTGCGGGCATGAATGCCCTGGCTCCACATCTCGAACTCCGGGTGCTGGGCCTTCAGGATGGGCGCGCCGCTCTCCTTGTTCTTGAAGTCGGTGTGCCCGACCTCGTTGTAGTAGGTCTCGATCTGCTCGACCTTCAGGCCCTTGTCCCACGGGTAGGTCACGAGCTTCTTGTCGCCCTTGAAGTAATATTCGACGTGGCACTGCGCGCAGACCATCGAGCGCATTTCCTGGCGCGTGGCGTCCGAGTTGGGCTCATAGCGCCCCTTGCGACCGTCCTTGCGCCAGCGCTCGATGCTGGGCAGGTGCGGCGTCGGGTAGTCGGAATTGGCGAGCGCGCGGATGCCGTTGAGGAAGCCGGGGCGGTTGACGCGCAGGTTCATGGTCTCGGCGTCGTGACAGTCGATGCAGGAGACCGGATGCTCCACGAGTTTGGTCGCCTCGCTGTAGGGCATGGCGCAGACGACCTCGAAGCCCTTCTGAATCTGCTCTTCCCAATGCTCCTTGCCCGCGGGGATGCCGGCCTTGATGCCCTCCTTGCGGTAGGTGTCCACCGCGGAGGCGTGGCACTGGAGGCAGGCGCCGGGCTGCTTGAAGTTCTTCACTCGCTCCGTCTCGCGCTGATCGATGAGCATGTAGGCGTGGCCGCGTTCCTCGCGGTAATCCACGGCGAAGGCGTAGCCCGCAAACAGCCGGCGCCACACCGGATCCTTGTCGAGGTGCTGGAAGGCCTCGCTGCCACCGTGGTTCGTGCGCTCGGTGTCCACGGTGCGCCGGTAGCTGTCGTATTGGCGCGGGTAGTTCTTGCCCCAGATCGCGGGGTCCACGGTCTCGTCGCTCACCTCGACGACGCGGAACACGTCCTTGGTGGCCTCGGCCTTCCGGGCGACGATGTTCTGGTAGAGCATCAGCGTGAGAAAGGTGGCGCCGGCCGTGGCGGCGAGGATCGCGATGAGCGCCCAGGTGGCGAGGCCGTGCTGACGGGAGTCGGGGGTGGTTTTCATGGCGGGAGGGGCGAGGCAGCTAGGTTATAAATCTACGGATGAACGACCCGAACGTCGCAAAACTCCCCGCACCGTCATCCTGAGCGCAGCGAAGGATCCAGGCAGACGGCGCGTGATGCGACTTCCCCTTGGATCCTTCGCACGGCTCAGGATGACGCGCGCGTTGGGTTGGTTCTGATTCGAGTGTATTCGTGTTCATTCGTGGCGGTTGAATGAAAGTTCACTTCATCGGCCCGTGGCCGACCTCGCGGTGACAATGGAGACAATCGAGCATCTTCTGCGGGTCGCCGGGGTGGGTGTTGATGCCATCCACGATCTGCTGGTGGCAGGACACGCAGTTTTCCTGGAGCACGGCGATGTTCCGTTTGCGGATGATGATCGGCTCGTGAAAATCCTGGAGCGTGAAACCCTTGGAGTGCCAGAAGCCGTTTTCGGCCTTGCTGAGGTATTTCGGGATGAAGCTGTGCGGCGTGTGGCAGTCGTTGCAGGTGGCGACGGCATGGTGCGGGCCCTTCAGCCAGCCGTCGAACTGCTCGCGCATGATGTGGCAGTTCACGCACGCCGTGGGGTCGTTGGAAAAATACGACAGCCCGTGCGCGTAGGTAAACGTATAGCCGCCGAGGCCCGCGAACAGTCCCAGCGTGGCGGCGATGGCCACGAGCAGAAGCATGCGGGTGCGAGGCGGGGGCAGGGTCATCGCAAGTCAGAGCAACGACCCCAGTAAGAGCGGCCCGCGTGCGCGCGCCAAGCCCTTGTTGGAAAAGTTTTCGTCACACGCGGCCGTCTCACTCCCGCCAGAAACTCACGGCCCACGCGCCGTCGGCGCGGTGCTCCATCGCGGACGCGAAGCCTTCGCTCTTCAGCAGCTCAATAAGAGGCGCGGGCATGAAGGGCGCGAGGATCGTGACGCCCTGCCCCGCCGCAAGCGCATCCACGCGCGAGCGGATGGCATCGAAGGGCTCCTCGCCGCGCGCCAGCAGCGGCCGGACATCGAAGGTCTTGAAATGGCTTGGTTTCATCGGTGGTTCACGTGAGGCGGACAGGATAGCACCGGAAGCGGGGCGCCGCCTTGATGCAGGTCATGCTTGGACTCAGGGCGCCCAGATAAAACCGGCTTCGGGCTCGTAGGCGAGGACATGTCGGCGTCGAGCCTGCGCGGTCCACTCGGCGCGCCAACGGCGGGCCGGCTCGCCCGTGGTGTCACCGCGGGTCCACAGGTAAACCTCGGCGGTTTGGGCCCCGGGCGCGAGACGCCACCGCACCTCGCCGACCGCCATGCCGTCGGAAGTAAAACCCTTGGGGCGCACGACGTGCTCCTCGGTGCGGCCGTTGACCGTCACCCGCACGACCACCGGTTGCCGCGTGCGCTGCACCGGTTGCGCGGCGCGCATGTGCACCGGTCGCTGGTCCTCGCCCGCCGGCGTCGCGTCGGCGGCCACGCCTTCGACCCAGTCGCCGTAAGTGCGGAACATCACGATGAACTCCGGCTCCGGCGGCTCGGGGCTGCGGAATGGCGCGTTCGCCAGCGCCAGCAGCCCGGCCAGTCCGGCCACCGCGACGCCGAGGCCCGCGAGCCAGCCCGCGGTGCGCCCGGTGTGCACCGCCGGGGCCGGGTCTGCCGCCCGGAGCAGACCGGCGGCCACCATGGCCAGCCGTTCCGGGCGGATCGGATCGAAGTCCACGTGCGCGACGCGAAGCGGATCGGCGCGGTTGGGCCGGAGCGCAGGCTCGCGCGTGCCGGAGATGCGCGCCGGCATCCACCGGTTGCCCTCGCGGCCGAAGGTCTCGGCCGAGCCGCACCCCACGATGAGCACGGCCGCGGCGCCCTTCGTCACGAGCCGTTCGATGAGCTTCGGCTCGACCCAACCGGAACAGGGCACGGGACGGACCGTGTAGCCGGGCAGCCGCCGCGCCCAGCCCACATGATCGAAAAGTTCCCAGCCACCGTCACCCTGCGCACAGACAAAGGCGATCGCCGGCCGCGCCCCGCGCGCGTGTTCCGTCGCGACCATTCCCTCCAGCTCGCGCCCGACCCGCCGCGCGTCGAACCACGCGAGCCCGATGCCCTGGGTGTCGCAGGCCCCGGCACAGATGCCGCAGCCGATACAGCGGTCGGGGTCCACCTGCGCCTGCGAGGGAAAGGGTTTCCCGTCCGTGCGCGGCACCATCGTGATGGCGCCGAAGGGGCAGTCGTGCGAGCAAAGCGTGCATGAAAAGCAGCGAGAAACATCCACGGTCGCCTGGAAAGCCGGGCGGAGCCGGCGGCGGGCGAGCCACCACGGCACGGTGAAGAGTCCGGCGGCGGCCAGTCCGGCCGCCAGCCAGAGTCCGGGGCCGCTGAGCCGCGCGGTCAGTTGCAACGGCCACAAAAACCACCAGTCCAGGCTGAACGCCGCCGGCTTCACCGCCAGATGGGCCGACGCGGCATTGGTGGCCGGCACGAGCAGGGCCGCAACGAACACCGCCCCGGTGAGCCAGGCCGTGAGCCGGCGGTCGGGCAGCAGGCGCGACCGGCTCAGGCGCGCCAGATGCAGGGCCAGCCCACCGGTGATCGCGAGCGGCAGCACCATGTGCAGAAAGAACACCACGAAGAACAGCAGCGAGGGCACCGTGCGGTCATGGTTGAAGAGCGGCAGCATCGGCTCGCCGAACACCGGCAGCACGTCCACCGCCTTCATCGTGCCCGTGGCAACGAGCTGCGCGCGCTCGTCCCACACCAGCCAGTAACCCGTCCAGCCGATGAACCAGACGAGACCGAGCATCCCCACGCCGCTCACCCAGGCCAACCAGCGCGCATCGGCGAACTTGCGCGCCAGCAGCGTGCGGAGCGCGTGCAGCAGCATGAGCAGCATCGCCAGGTCCGAGGAATAGCGGTGGACGCTGCGCACGATCCCGCCGGCGGAACGCGGACCCAGTTCCGCCAGCGACGACCACGCCGACTGCACACTGGCCGAATACCAGATCAGCAGCAGCACGCCCGAGAGCGTGGCGAGCAGCAGCATGGCGTTGGTCGCCGGCCCGAGCTGCGCCAGCGGATTGAGCGCCCGCGGCCAGACGCGCTCAATCAGCGTGTCGAGGCGCGTGAGAAGCGCTTCGCCCGCGGCAAACAGCCGCGCGGCGCGGACCGGCGGCTGAGGCGGAACAGCCCCCGGCGTAGGACCAGCGCCCAGATTGTCCGCCAGCGCCTCGCAGTCCGGTTCAGGATGCGGGTGTGCGCTCATTCGCGGAGCAGGTGCAGCAGGCCCTCGCGCAGCCAGGCGCGGTGGCGCGGGTCGAGCGTGAAGCGGAAGGCGATGCGGCCCTCGCGATCAATCAGTAGGAAGAGATTCGCGTGATTCAGGACCCCCGTCTCCGGATCGCGCGTGACGGAGAACTGCAGGCTCTTGAGCAGGTCGCGCATCTCGTCGGGGCGCTCGCCATTGACGTAACGGAACTCGGGAAACGCCAGCCCCTGCGCGCCGGCCATGGCGTCCATGATCTCGGCAGTCTCGTATTCGGGGTTGAGCGACAGCGCGACGACGTGCAACCCGGCGCGGTCAGCGGCGGGCAGTTCGCCCAGCACGGCGCGCAGCTCCTTGAATACTTCCGGGCACGCCGTCGAACATGAGGCATAGACGCCGGTCACGAGCACCACCTGCCCGCGCAGGTCGGCGAGGCGGAAGGGCGTGCCCTTCTGGTCCACGAGCGGCTTGTCAGGCACCGCAAGCTGCACGCGGATGCGTTCGCCGGGAAACGGCGGGAGCACAGCCCCGCCGGCACGATCGCTCTGCGCATACCCGACCAGCCCGGCCACCGCGGCCGCGACCACGACCAGGCCGGCCGCCGCCGCCCGCAGGTGGCGGAGCCACAGCGCCGGCGAGCGCAGCTGCACCACCGTATCGCGCCAAAGCACTCCGGCCACGAGCACGACCATGACGGGCTCGAGCAACATGATGCTGACGGCGGCCCACGACATGCCGCCCGTGCGCGGGTCGCCCTGGTAGCACCATTGCTGGAAATCCCGCACGAAGCCGCCCAGCGCACCCTCTCCGGTCGGGCCGAAGATGGTCAGCAGCAGGAACGCCTCGTAGCCGGTCAGCGCCGCGCCCAAAAACACCAGCAGGCCCGGTCCGGTGAAGAAGCGGGAGCCGGCGGAGGCAGCGGCCGGCGGGGCGTCAGGGGCGTGGGCGGGGATGAGCATGTTTGCTTGGTTGTAGGGCGGGGTCTCCGAACCCCGCCACGGACGTGTTACCGCGATCGACGCAAGGCGGGGTTCGGAGACCCCGCCCTACAGTTCCGGAATCACCGCACGGGCCACACGTCGGCCAGCGCCTTCCAGTTGGCGAAGTAATAAACCGCGAAGCAGGCCAGGAACACCAGGGTCAGCACGATCGTGCCCTTGGTCGCCGAGTGGTTGTCGGCCAGCGAACCGGCCTGCGCCCCGGCGAGTGCGGGCGGCGTGCCCCAGTCGGCCATCGGCCGACCGTGGTTCTTCTCGCCGAAGAGGAGCGTGCCAACGCACAGCAGTACGAAAGCCAGCAGGCCGACAAAGGCCAGCACGCCGCCGAGGCCGAGCACACCGAGCCAGAGGTGGGCCGCCGAACCGTAAACACCCTGCGCGTCGATGTCCCAGCTGCGACGGGACACGCCCATCGAGCCGGCGAAGGACATGCCGAAGGACAGCATGACGATGCCGAGACCGAACAGCCAGGGCTGGAGGCGGGCGAGGCCGCGCCAGATGAAGTCGCGCTGAAAGAACAGCGGAATCACGTAGTAGGCCAGCGCCATGAACGCCAGGGTGGTGCCGCCCACCACGGTGACGTGGAAGTGGCCGGGGATGCGCAGTGTGTTGTGCGCGATGATGTTGATCTGCTGCGTGCCGAGCGTGACGCCGGTGATGCCGCCGAGGAAGCCGAAGATGATCACCGAGAGCACGGTGCCCGAGAGCGCCGGGTTGCGCCACGGCAGGGCGACGACCCAGCCGAAGAGACCGCGCGTGTAACCCTTCTCGCGCATGGCGATCTCGACGCCGGCCGGCACCGTGAAGCCGTGGACCATGGACGCGAGCACCGCGAGATACATCGCGTAGGAGGTGTTCCAGATCTTCCAGGCCGAGCCGACCGCCGGGTCCACGAGCAGGTGGTGGGCCGACGCGATGTTGATGAACAAAATGTAGAGCGCGAAGGCCGTGCGGCAGACCGCCTCGTTGACCGGGCGCGCGCCGACAATGACGTGCGAGAGCAGATACCAGACCGCGACCATGGCGCAGACGTTGACCTGCTGCGACTGGTGGCCGAGGCCCCACCAGATGATGCGATACCAGATCGGGTCGGGCTGGCCGATCCAACCCATCGAGTAGGCAAAGGTCGGGATCATGACGATGGCGCCGTGCAGGAGCGTGACCACCGCGATGATCGCCGCGGCCAGCGCGCCGAAGGTCACGATGGGCATCGAGCCTTCGTAGGCGCGGTCCCGCTTGGCGACGTAGAGCGTGGCGAAGAAATTGAACACGCCGACCAGCGTGCCCACGGCCACGAGGATGATGCCGAGGTAGAACGCGGGGTGTGCGAGCAGCGGCAGGTAGGACGTCATCATGACGTCGGCCTTCCCCGCGAGGATGACCCAGTCCACCATCACCGCGCCGACGCCCATGAGGGCGAAGCCGACCCAGGCCACCTTGCGCGAGAAGAGCCGCGCGTTGAGCGGCGTGGTGCAGGCGAAGTAGAGGATGGCGACCTCGAAGAACAGGATCCAGAAGATCAGCATGTTGATGCCGTGGAAGGTCAGCACGCGGTAGAACCAGTCGGCGGGCAGCAGGTGCACGGTCTGCCAGCGCGTGAGGGCGAGCAGCAACGCGGCGATGCCGCCGAGGAGCAGGAAGACGACGCCGACGACGGCGTGCAGCTTGATGAAACGCTGGGCGTCGAGACAGACGCCGAGGCCGGTGGTGGCGCAGACGCGCTTCGGCGTGGCGGGCGCGGCCAACGAGTGCGGGCCGACGGGCAAGGTGGCGGAGACGGAGGTCATGGGAGGCGGGAGGGTCGCGGGGTTATTCGACGAAGATCTTGCCGGTCATCGCGTGGTGCCCGATGCCGCAGAATTCGTTGCAGACGATGGTGAACTCGCCCTTCGACGTGGGCGTGAGCGTGAGCACGTGGTCGTAGCCGGGCACGGCCTGGAAATTCATGTTGAGCGGCTGGAGCGAGAAGCCGTGCTGCAGGTCGAGCGCGGAGAGGTGGATGCGGTAGGTCTCGCCCTGCCGCAGGCGCAGCGCGGGATACCACTGCCACATGCGGCCCACGAGGTAGGCGTCGCCGCCGGCCGGCGGCTCCACCAGCGGCAGCTCGGCCGCGAAGGCGTTGGGCGTGGGGTTCTTGAAGGTGCCGACGCGGTTGGCCTCGACGAATTTCTCGGTGCGCGCGAGAAAATCGGCGGGCATGACGGCGTAGGCCTCGCCGGAGCTGTTCTGTTTCCCGCGAAAGTGCCAGTAGGGCATCATCAGCGACATCACGAAGCACCAGAGAATGGCGACACCGAGCCAGAGCTTTTCATGGCCGGCGGGGGCGTGGAACCAGGGGGAGGTGAGAGGGCGGAGGCTCATGGCGGCGGCGGTTCAGGGGAGCTGCGCGGGCTTGATGAGCAGGAGCTCGATCCAGCCCCACGCGGTGTAGGACAGGAAGGGCACGAGGACGCCGAGGGCCAGGAGCAGCCACGGATTGTCGAGGACCTTCTGCCAGGGGTGTTTTTCGGATTCGTTTTTCATGGTGAGGGGGAAAGGGAACGCGTGCGCCACGCCGCGAGACCGCGGAGCATGACGGCGAGAAAGAGGAGGCCGCCGGCCACCGCCACGAGACCGCCGAGGCCCATCACGCCGAGGCCGAGGTATTCGCCGAGCGAGCGCACATGCTGCTCGACGCCGTATTGCTTGCGCCCGAGGCCGAAGGCGCCGGCCAGTGCAAAGCCGAGGCCGAACACGGCCTGCCCCGCGCCGAAGAGCACGAGCTGCCAGCGGATGAGCCGCGGCGACGGGCCGAGGGCGCGCGGCGCGGCCTCGCGGCTGAAGTCGTAGGCCGCCGTCATCAGCGCGAGAGTGACTGCGCCGATGGCGCAGTGGTAATGGCCCGGCACGAGCGTGCTGGAGCCGCGGATGAAGGCGCCGAGCACGAAGCCCAGCACGGTGAGCAGCGCGCTGCCGGCGAGGCCGACGAGGCGCCAGCCGCCCCCGGCGGAGCGGTTCGCCGCATGCCGCACGACGTGCCGGATACCCAGGCCGAGCACGATCAGAACCACGGGGAAAATCGTCCATCGCATCAGCTGCGTCGCGATCTCGGAATAAGCCGGCCGCGACGTGCCGCCCCAGGCCACCCAGGGCATCACCGCCTGCGGCAGCACCAGCGCCACCGCCAGCCAGCGGATGGTGGCGGGCGAGACCACGCTCTCGCCGGACCAGCGGCGGAGCAGGAGCAACCACAGCCCGAGCATCAGGGCGACGTTGCCGACCTGCATGACGTGTCCCCCGCCCCAGGCCACCAACTCGTAGTAGCCGATGGCCGGCAGGCCCGGCAGCGTCGTGCGCCAAGCCGCGGCGAAGGTCGCCAGCGCGATGAGGTGCGCCGCGGCCGAGGCACGCAGCGCGACGAGCGCGTCATCGGGCAGCGCCGCCGACGGCTCCGCCGGCACCGCGAGCGCGCCGGCAAAATACAGGCCGCTGCCGGCGAACCACGCCACGAGCCCGGCAACAAACACCGGGTGATCCACGACCGGCACGTAGTTGGCGAGGATGGGCTGTGCCCCCGGCATCACCGCGCCGGCCAGCAGGCCAAGGATGCCGAGCCCGGCGAGCACGACCGACGCGACGGTGAGGCCGCGTGGCACCCGGGAGCCGACCGCCCAGGCGAGATACGCGAGGGCGCCGGCCTGAAACCAGATGACGATTGCCAGATCGACATGCACCACGAGGGCGCGTTTGAAGAACAGCGGGTCGGTGAACAGCCAGCCTAGGAACGGCAGGCGGCCGACGACGAGCAGGAGCGAGAGCAGACCCGCAAGCACGAGGCTGCCGACGCCAAAGGCGAACCAACCGCGGGCCGCGGCGGGAAAACGCGCACCGGCCGCCGCCACCGCCGGAGACGGGACGAAGGTCGGGGACGCGAGGGGAACGGCGGCCGGGGCAGACATCACGAAGGTTGTAGCAGGCCGCGCCGCGCGCGGCCTTGACGCGCATCAAGACTTGGGCGCGACGATGAGTTTGCCCTTCATCAGGGCCGCGTGGCCGGGGAAGGTGCAGACGAAGGGATAGTCGCCGGGCGTGGCGGGTGCGGTGAACTCGACGGTGTCGCTCTCGTTGGGCCCGAGCAGCTTGGTGTGCGCGAGAACTTTCGTGGCATCGGCCGGTTGGTATTCCGGCGCGCGGGCGGCGGCCGCCTGGGCGAGCGCGAGCACTTCATTGTCGGCCATCGGCACGAGCAAAATCCAGTTATGCCCCATGGCCTGCTTGGGCATGCGACCGACGTTCTTGAACGTTACGCGCACCTTCTCGCCGGCCACGGCGCGGATCTCTGTCACGCTGAACTTCATGCTGTCGTCGGCGGTGATGCTGACGGCTTTCACGCCATCAGGGGCGGGGGCTGCCGCAGACGCGGCGGCAGCGGGAGCTTCGGATTTGCCGCAGGCGGAAAGCAGGAGCGCACCGGCGGCGAGAAACGGGAGGATCAGGGTGGAATGGATTTTCATCGCCCCCACCCTAGCGCGCCGGACGCGCGCCCGCCTTGACGCGAATCAAGCCGGCGGCAACTCCGCACAGATGCACTGGCAGACGCCGTCGAGGAGCAGGATCTCCCGGTGCGCAACGCGGCGCAGGCGTTCGCAAAGTTCGCCGACCTGGGCGACGCGGGTCTCGGCGTCGAGGGAGGAGTCGGCGGCTTGCGCCCAGATGAGCGCTTCGAGCAGGGCCTGCTCAAGCGTGGCGAAATACGGGCGCAGCGGATTGCAATGACACCGGCCAGGCAGTTTGCCCTCGGCGGCGACCGGTTTCCCGGCCGGACGCTTGGGCGCCAGCACGTCGTCGAGGGTGTGGTCGAAGAGGTGGACGAGGATGTCCGGCGTGGCCATTGCCGTGGCAGGTTTTTCAAGGCGCAACAGCGCCTCCCACCGCGCCCGAATCTCGGGCCGGCGCTGATCGAGAATCTGCGGCAGAGCCGTGGTCATGGGCAGCAGAAGAGTTGGCCCGGGGCTGCCGACCGGTGGGGAACGAGGTCACGGGTCGGGAGACCCATGCCACTTGAAACCAGCTGCTCGGTGACCTCCGGCATACGTTCCTCAGGTTCGAAGCACCGTTTCAGCGCGACGCGGCCACGATGGCCTGGGCGGTTTCGTCGAGGCCGCCGCGGAGGCCGGTGCGCTGGTGGACGACCTCGCCCCCGCCGTTGAGAATGGTGATGAGGTTGGAGTGGGCGAACTGGCCGTCGGCCTCCTGCTTGAACTTCACGCCGAGCAGCGCGGCGAGCTCGCGCACCGCGTCGTCGTCGCCGTGGAGCAGCGTCCACTGCGCGTCGAGGTGGCGGTCGGCGCGGTATTGCGCGAGCGCGGCCGGCGTGTCGCGGGCAACGTCGAAGGACACGAGCACGAACGCAGCCCGGTCGCGGATGTCGGCCGGCAGCTTCGCATGGATGGCCTGCATGTCGGTGAGCAGCAGCGGGCAGGCGTAGCTGCAGGAGGCGAAGAACATGGTGAGCACGACGGGGCGGCCGCGGAGCGAGCCGAGGGTGAAGGAACGGCCCCGGTCGTCGGTAAAGCCGGCCTCGAGCTGATAAAGCGATTCGGAGGAGAAGGCGGTGGTTTCGGAGCCCTTGATCTCTTCGCAGCAGGCGGCGGGCTTGGGTGCGTCGGCTTGGGCGCAGCACGCCGCGGGTTGAGCCTTCTCCGCGCAGCACGCGGCCGGGGCGGAGGGCTTTTCCGCGCAACAGGCCGCCTTGTCCGCCTTTTCAACGGTGCAGCAGCTGCCGGCCTTCGGCTTGGTGTCGGCCGGGCAGCAGGCGGCGGGTTTGTCGGAGGCGGCGATGCTGGCCGCGAAGAGGAGGGTGATCAGGGGAATCGTCGTTTTCATCGGAGAGAAGCCGCGCAGCGGAAGCCGAGCGAGGTGGTGGTGTTGTTGGCTTTCAGGGAGGCACGAAGGGCGGAGCGCATGAAGGCGGCGTAGTCGCTCGTCTCCTTCGCCCCGGCGGCTCCGGCGCCGCAGAAGAGGTCGCGCTCCAGACCGGTGTCGGCGCGCGATTCACCGGTGACCATGGCGGTGTTGAAGTCGTCCACCCATTCCCACACGAGACCGTGCAGGCCGCGCACGCCGTGGAGCGTGGGCTTGGCGGTGGCGACCGAGGGCAGCACCTCCGGCACCGGGCGGGCGAGCCAGGCGTAGAGGTCGCGGTTGAAGTCGGGTTCGTTCTTGCCGAAGGCGGTGGTGTAGCCGGCGGCGGCGGCGAGTTCCCACTCGGCGGTGCTGGGCAGGCGCTTGCCGGACCAGCGGGCGTAGGCGCGCGCGGCGAACCACGACACGCGCACGACGGGGGCGTCGAGCGGAGCGCGCAAGCCGGGCTCGAGGTCGCCGGTCCAGTGCTCCAGATAGGAGGTGTCGGCGAAAAGCCGGCTCACGGCGGAGCGACGCCACTTCGGGTTGGCAGTGACGAAGGCGAGGAAGTCGGCGTTGGTGACGGGCGCGGTGTCGAGCCGGAAGGCGGCGACGGGCACCTGCTCGGGGTCCTTGGTCGAGCGTTGGAGGGGCACATAGGTGCCGGACGGCACCATCCGCATGGCGGCATTTTCGATTTTTGAATTAGGATTTTCGATTTCCGATCCACCCAAGGCCACGCCCGTCAACACCAAGAGCGCCACCCCGGCACATGTGTAACGTATTACGTTACACAGGGCGGAGCCGCAGACGGGAGGGCGGACGCGGCGGACGGTGGCAGTCATGGGAGGGTTGGTTGTAGCGGCGGTCTGTGACCGCCGACGGCGTTCATAGAGCGCCGCTACCGTTTTAGTGTGTCTCGTTCTTCACGCGGCGGACGTCGTCCACGGTGGTGGCGGGGCCTTCGTTGCCCCAGCTGTTCGTCACGTAGGTGAGCACGTCGGCGACCTGCTCGTCGGTGAGCGGTTGCGGCGGCATGGCGCTGTTGTAGTTCACGCCGTTGACGGTGACCGGGCCGGTGAGGCCCTTGAGCACGATGCGGATCGCGCGGTCGCGGTCGGCCTTGAGGTAGTCGGAACCGGCGAGCGGCGGGAAGACGTTGGCCATGCCCTTGCCGTCGGGCAGGTGGCAGGCGAAGCAGCTGGCCATATAGACCTGCTTGCCGCGCTCGAGCTGCACCTCCTTGGTGAGGCTGGCGATGGCGGGGTTGGATTTGATCTCGGCCGCGATCTTCGCCTTCAGCTCGGCCTCGCGCCGGGCGGAGGCGGAACCCTCTTCGGCGGCGGCACCGAAATAAACGGCGTCGATCTCCTTGCCGGAGTAGATCACGCGGTCCTCGGGACCGGAGGCCTTGAGCATGCCGAGCGCACCCTTGTTGAACGCGCGGCTGAGCGAGTGGTCCACGAGCACGTAGGTGCCGGGCACGTCCATCTTGAACTCAAGGATGGCCGAACCGCCCGAGGGGACCATCGTCGTCTGCACGTGTTCCTGGGCGTATTTCATGCCGCCCTCGGTCCAGACCTTGTCGAAAATTTCGCCGATGACGTGGAACGAGGAGGTAAGGTTGGGACCGCCCACGCCGAAATAGACGCGCACGTGGTCGCCGACCTTGGTGTCCAGGGCCTTGTCGCCGACGAGTGCGCCGACCGAGCCGTTGAAGAGGACATAGGTGGGGTGTTCATCGATGGACTTCGCCATGTCGAAAGTCTGCAGGCCGGAGGCGCCGAAGCCGCCCTGAGTGTAGAACTCGCCCTGCATGACGTAGAACTCCTTGTCCACGGACGGCAGGCCGTCCTTCGGCTCGACGAGGATCAAGCCATACATGCCGTTGCCGATGTGCATGGGCACGGGCGCTGTCGCGCAGTGATAGACGTAGAGGCCGGGGTTGAGGGCCTTGAAAGTAAACTTCGAGCCGTGGCCCGGCGCGGTGAAGGTCGAGGCCGCGCCGCCGCCGGGGCCCGTGACGGCGTGAAGGTCGATGTTGTGCGGGAGCTTCGAGGACGGGTGGTTGTTGAGCGTGAACTCCACGACATCGCCCTCGCGGATGCGGATGAACGAGCCGGGCACGGAGCCGCCGTAGGTCCAGAAGGTGTATTCGGCGCCGTCGGCGATGCGCATGACGACCTCACGCACCTCGAGGTTAACGACGACGCGCGCAGCGTGCTTGCGCTTGATCGGTGGCGGCACGTGGGGTGGCGCGGTGAGGATGGCCTGCTCGACCGGCAGGGCCTGCACGTCGGGCGGCAGCAGGACCGGGCCCTTGGCATCGGTCGGGCCCTCGGAGGCGAAAGCAGGCGCGGCGAGCACCAGGGCGAGGAGAGCGGCGGGGATTACGCGGGATGTTTTCATGGCGGTTGGGTTTCTGGGGGGGTGAGAGTAGCGAAGAGCGCGGGGCGATGCCTTGATACGGATCAAAGGTTGGCGCTTCACACAGCGGGCCAGCCGAGGCCGAGCAGCGCCACGTAGAGCAGGCCGAGCGCGGCTTCCATCATGCCGATCCGTTTGGCCGGCCAGGTCGGACGCCACGGGCCCAGCAGCCAGAGGACCCGGGCAAAAAGGACCACCGCCAGCGGAACGGCGACGGAAGGCATGTGGGCGGTCAGCACCAGGCCGAGCGAAGCCAGGAGCGCGACCGCCGCCGCGACCAGCGAGAGCGTGCGGCGCGGAGCCCCGCCTTTCGCCATCCGGAGGTAGGAGCGCACGGCGAGCACGGCCGGCACGCTGCGGGCGAGCGCGAGGACTGCGAGCGCGAAGGCGGTTGGCGCGTCGCCGCCGGCAAGCGTGACGAATGCCGCGGGCACGAATGCGAACGCCGCGCTGCCCGCCACCTCGGCCGCCGCCGCGCGGGATTCACCCTGCGCGTCGAACCAGACGAAAACCAAACCCAGCGCCGCCGCCGGCAGCAGCGGCCAGAAGGCGGTCCACGGCGAGAGCACGAGCGATTGAACCAGTCCGACGCCAGCCAGCACGACCAACAGGGCCAGGGCCCGCCGTGCTGCCTGGCGCCGAAGAGAAGGGGTTGCATCCAGGGCCGCCTTCAGCGGCCGCCGGGCAAAGAACCCCGTCACCGCCGCCCCGGCCAACGCCCCACCCGCCCACGACGGCGCAACCAGCAGGCCGAGCGCGAGCGGTTCCAGCGCGAGCGACCACGAGCCGTGCTCCTTCGGCAGAAACACCGAAGCAACCGGAACCGGCCGTTGGAGCGGGAACGAAGGAATGGGCAGCGTGGCGGTGGACATGACCCATTATCGTCAATCCCGCCGCGCCCGGCCTTGATGCGGGTCAAGCAAGACGCGGGTTGCCGGCTGGTTTCGTTTTGCAGCGGCGCCCACAAGACGTCATGCGTTCCTCATGAAAATCCGCCCGCTTCTGCCTGTCTCTCTGATGCTCGGCCTGTTGCTCACGCTGCCGGTCGCTCGTGCCGCCGAAGACGGCGCCAAGGAACCCGCGGAGCAAACCGCCGCCCGCACCGCCTTGGAAAAGGTTTACGACGAGGCGTTCGAGGCCGCCGATCGCGAGGTGTTCGACGCGCCGGCGCTGCGCGCGAAGCTCGACGCCTTCCTCGCGCAATACCCGCAGGACGCCAGCGCCGCCTCGTTTGTCGGGAATTACTTCTACTACGTGGAATCGATCGACCTCGGGCAGGCCAAGGCCGCGTGGGCCGCGTTCGCCGACCACGCCAACCCGAAGGTCAAAGCCGTGGCCGACAAGAAGCTCGCACTGGCCGAGCTGATCCAGCGCCCGATCGAGATGAAGTTCACCGCCGCCGACGGCCGCGCGGTGGATGTGGCCGCGTTGCGCGGCAAGGTTGTGCTCATCGACTTCTGGGCCACGTGGTGCGGCCCCTGCATCCAGGAAATCCCCAACGTCGTCGCGGCCTACAACCAGTATCACGCCCAAGGCTTCGAAATCGTCGGCATCTCCTTCGACAAGGCGCCGGACCCGGCCAAGCCCAACCCGCGGCACAAGACCGCCGAGGGCGTGCTTGCCTTCGCCCAGGAGAAGGCGATGCCCTGGCCGCAATACTACGACGGCCTCCACTGGAACAACGTCTTCGGCAAGCAATACGGCATCCAGGGCATCCCCGCGATGTTCCTGCTCGATAAGCGCGGCCTGGTCGTCTCGACCAACGCCCGCGGTCCGAAACTGGCCCGCGAGATCCAGCGGTTGCTGAAGGAGTAAGGCCGGGCGCGGGAGCCGGCCCACCTCGGGTCGGTTTCCCCACCGGGGCGAAGGGCCCCGGCTCCCGGGGTCCCGTGGAATTTCGGTTGGACAAAACCCGCCCGCCTCCTTGATGTTGCCGGCATGTCATCGTCCGAAAAGAAGCCCTTCAACGTCATCGGTCTGGTTGTCGATCTGGTGCTCACCGGCATCGCCTTCGTCATCTTCTACACGCTGGTGCACTCCCATGTGCCGTCCAGCGACCCGGCGATGATCAAGCTCTGGGGCGGCCTCACCGCCGCCTGCATGTCGGGCGTCTTCTGGATCGCCCTGAACATGTTCAAGGTCGTCCTGAAGTTCCAGATCGAGTCGCGGAAGTAAGCCTGCCGATCCACGGTTCAAATTTACAAGGCCCGGTGAAAGCCGGGCCTTTTGCTTTGGCGCGAAACTCCTGTGCCGCCAGCCCGCGACGGAGCGCGGGCTCCACCTTGCTTCACTTCATCCCACGCTCACGCCGCCTGGTTCCGCCGGCCGATAAAGGCCGAGACCCAGATCGATAGCTCATAGAGCACGATGAGCGGCACGGCGACCAGACATTGCGTCATCGGGTCGGGCGTCGGCGTGATGATGGCGGCGATCACAAACACCACGACAATGGCATGGCGGCGGTATTTTCGCAGCGTGGAGACCTCGAGCAGGCCCATATAGACCGCGAGCACGATCAGCAGCGGGAACTCGAAGGCCGCGCCCATGCCGAGCGTCATCCACAGCAGCAGGCTGTAATATTTGTCGGCCGTCCACATGATGGTGTAGCCGAGCAGCTCATTGAGCTCGAAGGACACGCGGATGGTGCTCGGCGTGAGCAAAAAGTAGCCGAAGGAGGCACCGCCGATGAAGAGCAGGTTGGCCGCCAGCCCGGTGGGCACGATGACCTTCAGCTCGCGCCGGGTCAGGGCCGGGGCGACGAACTGCCCGACGAAGAACAACCAAAACGGCAGCGACAACAGCACGCCACCCATGATGCAGATGTTGATGATGACGGTGAAGACACCCATCGGGGTGCTGGTCACCAAGTCGGTCTTCATCTTGGGATACTCGGCCTGAATCTGTTCCAGCGGCAGGTTCAGCAGGTGGGCGGCGCTATCGAGATTGTAGGCAATGATCGTGACAAAGATCGCGAAGACCACGGCGCACTTGATGAGGGTGACCCGCAGCTCCTCCAAGTGCCCCAGGAAACCCATGGGCTTGCCGCCGGCCACAGCCGGGGGGGATTCGTCATTCGGCAGGTCTGGGTATTGGTCGCTCAAGTCTCGTCCTGAAAACAACTTTGCCCCCGCCGGGCAAGGCCGGTCTTGGCTCCGGGTCCGGATATCCGGCTTTCCCCGGGGTGGCCGGACCACCCGGCTCCGTAGTTTTGCCGACCGGGGCGGCCCGGTCTACCATTCCAACGAAAGGTTCACGTTGAGACCGTCGAATGGGTTGACACCCCCCGCGCGGCCCGCTCGCATGACCGCTCCCCATTCTTTTTCCCAACCATGGCTAAAAAAACACCTGCTAAGAAGTCCGCCAAACCGGCGCCCAAGAAATCCGCCAAGTCCGCCAAATACGTTTACACGTGGGGCGCCGGCAAAGCCGACGGCAACGGCTCCATGAAGGCCCTGCTCGGCGGCAAGGGCGCCAACCTCGCCGAGATGACGCGCATCGGCCTCCCGGTGCCCCCGGGCTTCACGATCACCACCGAGGTCTGCACCTATTACTACGCCAACAAGCGCACCTACCCGGCCGCGCTCCAGGCCCAGATGGAGGCCGGTGTGGCCAACATGGAGAAGATCATGGGCACGAAGTTCGGCGCCACCAACGGCATGCCGCTCCTCGTCGCCGTCCGCTCGGGCGCCCGCGACTCGATGCCCGGCATGATGGACACCATCCTCAATCTCGGTCTCAACGACCAGACCGTCATCTCCCTCGAGAACTCCACCAACAACCCCCGCTTCGCCTGGGACTGCTACCGCCGCTTCATCCAGATGTATGGCGACGTCGTGCTCGGCGTGCAGAAGCGCGAGGGCGAGGACCACGAGCCGTTCGAGACGGTCATCGAGGGCTTCAAGCATGAGAAATACCACGGCGACATCGAGGACTCCAAGCTCACCGCCGACGACCAGAAGGAACTCGTCAAGCGCTTCAAGGCCCTCGTGCTCGAGCGCACGGGCAAGCAGTTCCCGAACAATCCCTGGGATCAGCTGCGCGGCGCCGCCGGCGCCGTGTTCGGCTCCTGGATGAACGACCGCGCCAAGGTTTATCGCGCCAAATACAACATCCCCTCCGAGTGGGGCACCGCCGTCAACGTCCAGGCCATGGTGTTCGGCAACACCGGTGAGACCTCCGGCTCCGGCGTCGCCTTCACCCGCAACCCGGCCAACGGCGTCAACGAGTTCTACGGCGAGTTCCTCATCAACGCCCAGGGCGAGGATGTCGTCGCCGGCGTCCGCACCCCGGAGCCCGTCCTCGAGCTCAAGAAGCAGATGCCCAAGTCCTACGCCGAGCTCCTGAAGGTCCGCGCGACCCTCGAAAAGCACTTCAAGGACGTCCAGGACATCGAGTTCACGATCCAGGAAGGCAAGCTGTTCATGCTCCAGACGCGCAACGGCAAGCGCACCGCCGCCGCCGCGCTCAAGTTCTCCATCGATATGGTGAAGGAGAAGCTCATCGACTGGAAGACCGCCATCACGCGCAATCCGGCCGACCAGCTTGAGCAGCTCCTCGCCCCGATCTTCGACCTCGCCGAGGTCAAGAAGGCCTCCGTCATCGCCACCGGCCTCCCCGCCGGCCCCGGCGCCGCCACCGGCAAGATTTACTTCAACGCCGAGCGCTCCGTGCAGGCCGCCGAGAAGGGCGAAAAGGTCCTCCTCGTCCGTGTCGAGACCTCCCCCGAGGATCTCCGCGGCATGATTGCCGCCGAGGGCATCCTCACCGCCCGCGGCGGTGTGTCCTCCCACGCCGCGCTCGTCGCGCGCCAGATGGGCAAGGTTTGCGTGTGCGGCGCCGCCGCCCTCCAGATCGACTACGACAAGAAGACCGTCACCGTCGGTGGCACCACCTACCACGAGGGCGACTTCCTCTCGATCGACGGCACCTCCGGCACCGTTTACGCGGGCCAGATCAAGACCGCCCCGTCCGAAATCATCGCCGGCCTCGTGAACAACGATGCCGCCGCCAAGGCCACCGAGAAGTTCAAGAGCTTCACCCAGCTCATGAAGTGGTGCGCCCAGGCCACCAAGCTCAGCGTCCGCACCAACGCCGACACCCCCGAGCAGACCCGCATCGCGGTCGCGTTCGGCGCCGTCGGCATCGGTCTCACCCGCACGGAACACATGTTCTTCGAGGGCGACCGCATCGACGCCATGCGCGAGATGATCCTCGCCGATTCGCTGGCCGGCCGCGAGGCCGCCCTGGCGAAGCTCCTCCCCTACCAGCGCGACGACTTCTACGGAATCTTCAAGGCGCTCAAGGGCTTCCCGGCGACCATCCGCTTCCTCGACCCCCCGCTGCACGAGTTCCTGCCCCACACCAAGGAGCAGCAGATGGACCTCGCCCGGAAGCTCAGCATCCCGGTCGAGAAGATCATGCACCGTGTCCACGAGCTGCATGAGTTCAACCCGATGCTCGGTTTCCGCGGCTGCCGCCTCGGCATCAAGTATCCGGAAATCACCGCCATGCAGGCCCGCGCCGTCATCGAGGCGGCCGTGAAGGCCAAGAAGGACGGCATCAAGTCCAAGCCCGAGATCATGATCCCGCTGGTCGGCTTCAAGAAGGAGCTCGATCTGCAGGTCGCCATCGTGCACGAGGTCGCCGCCAAGGTGTTCGCCGAGCAGAAGACCAAGGTCGAATACTCGGTCGGCACCATGATCGAGGTCCCGCGCGGTGCCCTCACCGCCGACGAGATCGCGCAGACCGCCGAGTTCTTCAGCTTCGGCACCAACGATCTCACCCAGACCTGCCTCGGCATGTCGCGTGACGACTCCGGCTCCTTCCTCGCCCCCTATCAGGAGGCCGAGGTCTTCAAGAAGAACCCCTTCGCCTCGGTCGACCAGACCGGCGTGGGCCAGCTCATGAAGATCGCGATCGAGAAGGGCTCGAAGACCCGCCCCGGCATCAAGCTCGGCATCTGCGGCGAGCACGGCGGTGATCCGGACTCCGTCAAGTTCTGCCACAAGATCGGCCTGACCTATGTGTCCTGCTCGCCCTATCGCGTCCCCGTGGCGCGCTTGGCCGCCGCCCAGGCTGCCATCGCCGACAGCAAGTAAGCCCCAGGCTTCAAGCCTCTCACCAAGCCCCGGTCTCGCGACCGGGGCTTTTTTATTCCTCGGTGATGAGGAGCCTCAGCCCTTCTTCGCGTAGGACAGGTGCGTGGCCACGCATTGCCAGCGGCCATCGCGGCGCACCCAGACGTCGGTGCAGCGCAGAACCTTGCTCGCATCCGCGCCCTTGTAGGTGGCCACCTCGGTCTGTCGCGCTGTGGCCACGGCCATGTTGCCATAGATGCGCGCTTTCACGTCCTCCATCTTGAACACCGTGGCCTGATAGGCGGCCGACTTCACGTCGGCGATATCCTCGGCCTTGGTGAAGACCTCTCCGTCAGCCGTGGTGCAGACCCACTCCTCGGCCTCCAACCGGTCGAGCGTCGCCGTGTCACGATCCACGTAGGCCTTGGCCCAGACGTGCTCGAGCGCCGCGATTTCTCGCTCTACGACCGCTTGGTCCACCGGGCCGTCCTGCCGGTTCAGGTAACTCATGGCCGTGATCAGCCACTTGTCACCGGCAAGGCGCAGCGTGCAGGTCCACGGCCCGCCACCCTTCATCGCCACGCCTTCCGGCGTGGTAAACCTTTCCGAGTAGCGGCCGCTGGCCACAGCCAGGCCTCCCTGAATAATCACAGATTCTGTTTGGATCCCAAAGTCTGTGACCTTCATTTTTCGGTGAAATTCGGACATCATTTTTTCAGTACCGGTCCGATCCAGAGGAGCCTTCTCCCTAAAGTCCCAGCAGGTGAATTCCGGGGCCCACAGTGCCAAAATTCTGTCTTTTTCCCAACCTGGCTGTGCCTGCGTCCAAACCTTGAACACGTCTAAGACCGCCTGCTGATCCTTCGTCCAGTTCTCCGCCGTCCAAGCGGCACCGGCCAGACCGGCCGCCGCGATCCATGCAAAGAGCGTTTTCATGTGCGTTGGCTGCCGTCGCCACCATGACGACGGCATGAAGGCCCATGTTATCACCTCCCTCGTTTTCTGCTCCGCATCGGTTGCTACCCACGCCGGGCACAAGAAATGCGCCAACCAGCCCCTTTCCTGAGTCTTCTGGCGCGTGGCGGGTCCGCCGCTGGCCACCGCCAAGGAATGACTGGCGGTGGTCGCCTTCGAGCCCGGGTTTGCCTGCAACCAGCCCCGCTCACTAAAACCGGGCGCATTCTTGGGTCGGCGAAGTCCTGTATCCTCGTCATATTCTTGCCGCTCCTGTTACCTACCCACCCCCTCGCAGCGTCTTAGCCTTCGTCCGCCCCCACCCCATGCTCCTCCCGCGCCTGCTGGCCTTGGTTTCCTGCGTATTCGCAACCGTCGCCTTCGCCGCGCCCGCCCCGTTGCCCATCGCGCCCGACTTTGTCGTCGCCGCCGACGGCTCGGGCCAGTTCAAGACCATCCAGTCGGCACTCGACTCCCTCCCGGCCGACAACCGCGAACGCCTCGTCCTTTTCATCAAGGACGGCACCTACCGCGAGAAGGTCCGCATTGACGCTGGATTCATCACCTTGCGCGGCCAGAGCCGCGAGGGCACGCGGATCGAGTTTCCGCAGGGTCGCGAGGAGTTCGGCCAGCAGCCGGACGCGCTCGGCTTTGCCGTCGTCAACATCAACGGCGACGACTGCGTGCTGGGGAACCTGACGGTCGAGAACACCCACGGCGTCATCGGCAAGCACGCCTTCGCCATCTACGGCAAGGCCGACCGCACGGTCATCACGGACTGCAACGTTTACAGCCAGGGCAATGACACGCTCTCGCTCTGGAAAGGCGACACCGGCCGCTACTATCACGCCCGCCTCAAGGTCCGTGGCTCCGTGGACTTCATCTGCCCGCGCGGCTGGTGTTACATGACCGACAGCGAGATCTACGAGGTCAACCCCGGCGCCAGCGCCGCGATCTGGCACGACGGCAGCAAGGACCGCGACCAGAAGTTCGTGCTGCGCAACTGCCGCTTCGACGGCGTCGAGGGCTGGCGCTTCGCCCGCCACCACGCCGACGCCCAGTTCTACCTGCTCGACTGCACCTTCTCCGCCGCACTGCGTGACCTCGCCCCGAAACGCGTCATCTACCCGCTCGGTGACAAGCCAATCACCGAAGCCGACCGGAAGCGCAACGCGGAGCTCGACCTCATCAACCGCTGGGGCGAACGCTTCTACTACCACAACGTCCGGCGTACCGGCGGCGACTACGCCTGGCACGCCGACAACCTCGCCACCGCCGAGGGTTCGCCCAAGCCGGAGCAAATCACCGCCAAGTGGACCTTCGCCGGCACCTGGGATCCCGAGAATTCCGCCGGCCCCACCATCTCGGCCATCACCCAGGAAGGCGGCGCCGTGAAAGTCCGCTTCAGCGAAAGCGTGACCGTGAAAGGCCGGCCCTCGCTCGCACTGCCTTCCGGCGGCGCGGCCGCCTATGAGTCCGGCAGCGGCAGCGACACCCTCGTCTTCCGTGGCTCGGTTGGCGGAAACACTGCCGCCCTCGGCCTCGACCTCAACGGCGGCGCCATCGTCGCCACCGAAGCCCATGCCACGCTCCGCACGGCGGAACTCACTATGCCTTCCTCCATGTAGGGTCGCCGCTTGCGGCGACCTCGGCCGCGAATCCGGCGCATGCCCCACCCCAACAATCAACCGAGTCCTCTCCTGACCATGCGTTCCGCCCTCGTTGCCCGTCTCGCCCTGTTCTTCGTCGCCGCCCTCCGCTCCTTTGCCGCCGACGCCGCGACTTTGCCCGCCTTCCCCGGTGCCGAGGGCTTCGGCGCCACGACCCCGGGCGGACGCGGCGGACGCGTGCTCTTCGTCACCAATCTCAACGATTCCGGTCCGGGGAGTTTTCGCGCCGCCTGCGAGGCCGAGGGGCCGCGCATCGTCATCTTCCGCACCAGCGGCACCATCGCGCTGAAGAAGGATATCGTCGTGCGTAATCCCTTCCTCACGGTCGCCGGCCAGACCGCCCCGGGCGACGGCATCTGCCTGCGCGACCGATCGTTCGGCATCGCGACCCACGACGTGGTGGTCCGCTACCTGCGTTTCCGCCTCGGGGATGAGGGCCGCCAGCAGGCCGACGCCCTCGATCTCCTGAACGGCGCCCGCCACGTGGTCCTCGACCACTGCTCCGCCACTTGGTCGGTGGACGAATGCCTCTCCCTTTCCGGCGACGTCGCCAACGTCACCATCCAATGGTGCCTCATCGGCGAGTCGCTGCGCCAAAGCGTCCACGCCAAGGGTGCCCACGGCTACGGCTCGCTTTCCCGCGCCAACGGCCCCGTGACCTGGCACCACAATCTCTGGATCCACAACGACGCCCGCAACCCGCGCCTCGGCGACAACTACGGCCGGCCGCCCTACCCGACCTTCGACGTGCGCAACAACGTCATCTACGGATTCGGCGGCACCGCCTCGGGCCTCACCCAGGGCATCCTCAAGGTGAACTACGTGGGCAACTACCTCCGCGCGGGCCCCGACAGCTCGGCCCGCACACCGATCACCGTCAGCGAAAAATCTGACCTGCATTTCTTCATCCGCGACAATGTCCTTGATGGGCACGCGGACCTCACCGCCGACAACACCCGTTTCTTCAACCTGCGGGAAACGCGCGCCGGCAAACCCGTCGTCACCGTCGTCGACACGGCCTTTCCCGCGCCCGCGGTCACCACCACCTCCGCCGCGGACGCGCTGGAGGCCGTACTCGCGAGCGTCGGGGCCAACCTGCCGAAACGCGACGCCATGGACACGCGCCTCGTCGGCCACGTGCGGACGCGCAGCGGCCGGATGATCAATTCGCAGCGGGAGGTCGGTGGCTGGCCCGTTCTGCTCGCCTCCCCCGCGCCGGCGGACCGCGATGACGACGGCATGCCCGACACTTGGGAGGAAGCGCGCCGCTTGGACGCCAACGACCCCGCCGATGCCGCTCGCGATCTGGATCGGGACGGCTACGCCAACATCGAGGAATTTCTCAACCAGACCGACCCCGGAAAACCCGAGCCGACCACCTGACCCCGTGAACGCCGCGTTGTCGCGCTTCACCACCCACCCCATGCCCCACCTGATGTCCGCCCGCGCCGCGTGTGCGCTGCTGTTGCCCGCGCTGCTCTGCGCCCAAACGCCTGCGACTGTCACCAGCTCCGATCCTCGGGAAATCCCCCTGCCGCCGATCAGCACGCCGATGGGCCGACTACCGGGCATTGCTGAACTGCCCGTCCGGCCGGATTTGCCTGATGTGCTCGTCATGGACGATGGCAAACGCGTCACTTCCCCCGCCCAATGGCCACAGCGCCGCGCGGAGATGCGCCGGACGCTCGAATATTACGCCACCGGCCAAATGCCGCCCGCCCCGGGCAACGTGAAGGGAGTCGAGGTGCAGACTGCGACTGTCGCCGACGGTAAAGTGAAATATCGACTCGTCCGCCTCAGTTTCGGGCCGGAGGAAAAGCTCGCGCTCGACATCGGCATCTTCACGCCGGCCGAGGGCGGCCCCTTTCCCGCGATCATTCTCCAGGCCGGCACACCGCCCGGGGCCACGCCGCTGCCGCGTCTGCCGCCCGGTCCGAATCAGGGAAAAGGCGAAAACGTCCTGCTCTTCGTCGGTGTCGGCAACAATCCCGCGCCCCGCCCCTCCGTCGCGCCGGGCAGCGGCTCCGCCACCGCTGAGGCCCTGGCCGCGCGCCACGCCGAGATCTTCCGCCGCGGCTATGCGCTGGTCATCTTCAATCCTAACGACTGTGCCGAGGACACCACGCTGCGCGAATTGGACGGTCGCTGGTCCTATCGCACCACCCGTTTCCCTCCCGCCTATCCCGGCTACGACTGGGGCATCCTCGCGGTCTGGGCCTGGGGCGCCTCGCGCGTCGCCGATTATCTTGAGACCGACGCCGCGATCGACCGGACGAAACTCATGGTGATCACCGGCGCGTCGCGGAACGGAAAGTCCGCGATGATCGCGGCGGCCTTCGACGAACGCCTGCTGGGCGCGCCCGTCGTCACGGGCGGCGGCGGAGTCGGCGCGTATCGTTTCGCCGGTCCGCGCCGGAGCGAGACGCTCGACATCATGGAGCTGAAATACCCGAACTGGTTCTCGCCCGAATTGCGCCAGTTCCGGGGCCAGCGCGAGAAACTCCCCTTCGACCAGCACTGGTTCCTCGCCCTCTGCGCGCCCCGGCCGTTCCTCGCCTTGGAAGGCGACACCGACATCATCTCGCTGCCCGCCGCCGTGCAGGCCTCCTTCCGCAGCGCGGAGCCCGCCTACGCGCTCCTCGGCGCCACGGGCCGGCTCGGTGTCCACTACTCCCGCCATGGCCACACCTTCAACGCCGAGGACTGGACCGCACTCCTGAACTTCACCGACCGCCACCTGCTCGGCAAACGCGACATGATCTTTGACTGGTTCCCCTCCGAGGCCGAGCTCGACGCCGCAGCCGCGGAAAAACGCAACCCCTTACCCTGATGCCATCCCTCCGTCTGTTCGCCGTTGTCACCGCCTGTTTCGCAGCGGCCTCGCTCTACGCCGCCGCCTACAACGTCCGCGACTTCGGCGCTGTTGGCGATGGCATCACCAAGGACACGCGAGCGTTCCAACAGGCCCTCGACACCTGTGCCGTCAATGGCGGCGGCGAGGTTCTGGTGCCCGCCGGCCGCTACCTGATCGGCAGCGTGCAGCAGGGCAACCGCACGATCATCCGGCTCGAGGAAGGCACCGTCATTCTCGGCAGCCCCGACGCCGCCGACTATCCAACCGTCGACATCCGCTGGGAGGGTCGCATGCAACCCGGTCGGCGCGCGCTCATCCACGCCGCCAACGTCGAGCAGATCGGAATCATCGGCCCCGGCCGCATCGAGGGCAATCCGGCCATGGCCGCGCCCCAGAACCCACGCGGCTCCGTCGTGCTCGAACCGATGAACTGCACCGGCGTCCGCTGGGACGGCTTCACCGTCACCCAGGGCGGCAACTGGGCCACCCACCCGACCTTCTGCACCGACGTCGTCATCCGTAACCTCACCATCCGCGGCAACCGCGACGGCATCGACATCGACTCGTGCAAGAACGTGCTCATCGAGGGCTGCGACATCGAGACCGGCGACGACGCCATCAGTCTGAAATCCGGTCGCGGCATGGACGGTGCCCGCCTCGGCCGGCCGACCGAGGACGTCGTGATCCGCGACTGCAACCTCCGCTGCACGCGCTTCGCCTCCATCGGCATCGGCAGCGAAACCTCCGCAGGCGTTCGTAACGTCCGGATCGAGCGCTGCAAGTTCACCGCCAAGACGCACGCCCTCTACATCAAGACCCGCCTCGGCCGCGCCGGCGTGACCGAGAACATCACCGGCGACGACCTCGAGGTGTTCGGCGGCGGCTTCCTGCGCATCAACCTCATTGTCGGTGGCAACACCAACACCGCCGACGACCCCGTGCCCGGTCTGGTCGGGTACCCCGAGGCCCGCAACCTGAACTTCACCAACGTCCGCCTGAACAACGCCGCCTCCGTCGTGGACGCCACCCAAGTGTCGCGGGAAAAACCCGTGCTCGGCCTGCGCCTCGCCAACATCACCGGCACCGCCGCGAAGGGGCTGGCCCTCACCCACATTCGTGGCGCCGAGCTTCGCGACCTCCACGTCACGGTCGCCACCGGTCCGCTTCTCACCTTGGATGACGTTCAGGGCACCGGTCTTGAAACGCCGAAGTAACGCGCGCCGTCCGGTCTTCCTCTCAGCCGTTTCGCTTCCTCAAACTTCACCCGTTTTATCCCCCATGAAAAACCCCCGCTCCCTGTTCGCGGCGCTTGTCGCCGCTTTTCTCCTCACCAGCTCCGCCCTTGCCGCCGACATTGCCGGCGCGTGGAAGTGGACCACCGAAGGCCGCAACGGCCCGATGGAGTCCACCGCCAAGCTCGCGCTCAAGGACGGCGCGCTCACCGGCACCGTCTCCGGCCGCATGGGCGACGCCGCGATCAGCGACGCCTCCTTCAAGGACGACCAAGTCGCCTTCACCGTCACCCGCGAATTCAACGGCAACAGTTTCGCCATCAAGTATGCGGGCAAAGTCGAGGGCGACACCATCACCGGGACCATTGAACGCCCCAACCGCGAAGGCGGCACCGCCAAGGTGGAGTGGAAGGCCACCCGCGTAAAGTGAACCACCGCCCCGGCCGACGTGCCGGGGCTTTTATTTTCCCCGCCACCTATCTCACCATGAAATCAACTCTCTTGCCCGTTCTCCCTCGCCTGATGCGCTGCATCGGGACGAGCCGCGCCGTAGCCATCGGCGTAGGCGGGTGCCTTCTGGCCTCCGTTCTATCCCCCATGTCCTCCGCCCAAACCTCCCCCGTCACGCCTCTGCCTTCCGCCGTCTATGATTGGGAGAAGATGACCGTCATCCCCACGCCCAAGGGTTCACGCCGCGACGTGTTCGACGGTCCGACCACGACGCTCGACAAGGCGCACTGCCACATCACCACGCTCAATCCCGGCGAAAACAGCGGCGAGCCGCGCCTCCACCTCCAAGAGGAAATCATCATCGTGAAGGAGGGCCTCGTCGAGATGCATATCGACGGCAAGCTGCACACCGCCGGCCCCGGCTCCGTGTTCTTCCTCGCCGCCCGCGCCACCACGCGCCTGCGCAACGCCGGCGACAAGCCCTGCACCTACATCGTCATTTACTATTACACGCCGCTCACACCCAAGTCCTGAGCCGGTGCAATGCGACTGGACGCGCCCCCTTTCCTGGGCAAGGTCATCGGCATGCGCTTACGCCTTTTTCTCTCCGGTCTCCTCAGCAGCCTGGTCCTTCTCATCTCTGCCATGGGGCAGAATGCCGAGCGCCAGCCCACCGATCCCGTGATGATCGAATTGAAGGCCCTGGTGGATGAGATCTCGGCCAAGCTGAAGACCACCGAGCCCACGGCGAAAAATTTCGAGGCGGAGCTGGCGAAGTTCGACGCCCTGCTCGCCAAGCATGCGGGCGAAAAAAGCGAGGCCGTCGCCAACATCCCCATGATGAAGGCCGTGCTCTACATCCAGGTGCTGCAGGATGAGAAGGCCGGCCGCGAAACCCTGCTGAAACTGAAGCAGGATTTCCCGGGCACCAAGGCCGCCAACACCGTGGACCCGATCCTGGCGCAAATCGACCAAGCCGCCCAGGCCGGGGCCGCGCAAGCCGCCCTCATCGGCAAACCCGCGCCCGAGCTGAGTTTCACCTGGGCCTCCCGTGAGGGCCTCACCAAGCTCTCCGCGCTGAAGGGCCGCGTCGTCGTGCTCGACTTCTGGGCCACGTGGTGCGGGCCCTGCATCGCCTCGTTTCCCCAGATCCGCGAGCACGTTGCGCACTTCAAGGACGCCCCGGTCACCTTCCTCGGCGTCACCAGCCTCCAGGGTTTCGTCGCCAACATGGGCCCGCGCGTGAACACCGAGGGCGACCCCGCCCGCGAAATGGCCCTGATGCAGGACTTCATCAAGGCGAAGGAAATCACCTGGGACATTGTCTTCAGCGAGCAGAATGTCTTCAACCCCGACTACGGCATCCAGGGCATCCCCTTCGTCGCGATCATCGCGCCCGACGGCACCGTCCGCCACGCCGGCCTGCATCCCGGAGACCCGCGCAGTAACATCACCGGCAAAATCGAGGAGCTGCTGAAAGAGTTCAAACTGGCGACACCGGGTAAATCCTGAGGCTCCGGACACCGGCACAGTTCCGGCCAAATCAGGCCGGACGCCCCCGGCCGGGTGGACAACCCGGCGGCCGGTGATTCACTCGCCCCATCAACCCATGAAATCCTCCGCCCTCACGACCAGCGCCCCGATTGGCTCCTCCAGCCTTTCGTCCGTTGTCGTGTCCGCCGTCAGCGGCGCGCCGCGAGGGTTTTGAACGTCTCCTGACTTTCGCCCCTCCGGTGTCCACCGGAGGGGCTTTTTGTTGCCCCGGTGGAATCCACGGAGGGGAAAGGTCAGCCGCCTTTCCCACCATGAAAAACAAAACCATCCGCCAGCGGACGCCCCGGCGTCCGACGCAACAGCCCACCGGCCGCATGCTGCCCACCCACGCCGCGCAACGCCGGCTCTACACCGACTTCCTCGCGCTCGCCTTCTACCCGGGTATGGGCGGGGAACCGCTCGGGACCATCCCGGCCCGCCTGGACAACTGAGCGCAGGCTCGCTGCGGAAAGTGTCGCCCCGGCTTACACCGATCTACGTAGATCCACCCAGATTTGGTCAAAGTGATTGCCGCAAGCCACGAGGCCTCGTTTCTGACAGGCCCACACCCACCAGCCATGTCCCTTCGCACTCTCCGCCTGATCCTGCTCGCCGGCCTCCTCTTCGGTGGTCGCCTAACCGCTTCCCCGATCACGTTCCAATACAATGGCGATCTTCTGCCCAACCAGGGCAGCTACGGTTCGCTCTTCACCACGATCGGGCCTGGCGGCCCGGCCAGCTACTGGCCGACCACCAACTGGTCGAGCGATGGCGATGTCCTCACGATGTCGACCGCCCATGGCGCCGGCATCTGGTTCGGCGCGGGCTGGGTCTATGGTGACAACCCGGGCTTCTCCCTCGCCAACACGGCGGACGGCAACCTTGTCCGGACCCGCGTGGCCCTCGGCGCCAATTCCACCGAATGGTCACAGTACTGGTACGACAGCAGCGGCTACGGCTCGGCGTTTTATTTCCTAAACAACGGCTTCAAGTACTACACGGCCGCGGGCGAGACCTTCGTGTCGACCGACATGACCCAGTTTCACACTTTCACCACGTACGTCCTCGCCGGCCAAGTCTCCTATTTCTTCGACAACACCTACCTTGGCGGCGGCGGCGCCCTCACCGGCGCGTCCAACTTCTTCCTCATCGGCGACGGCTCCGGCAGCACCATCAGCGGCACCGGCTCCATGTATCTCGACGACCTGACCATCATCACCGCCGTCGGTGCCGACGCCCCGACCATCGCCGCCGGTCCGCAAACGCCGGGCGTCCCGGACACCGGCGCCACGGCGCTCCTGCTGGCGGGCGGCCTGCTCAGCCTCGCCGGCCTCCGCCGGCGTGCCTGACGCAACCGCTCCCTCCTCCCAGCCCGGGCATTCGCGCCCGGGCTTTTTTGCGCCCGCGCCGCCCGCGCCCCAGCCAGGACCACGCACGATTGAATCTCATCCAAAGGACTGACGTACGATCGCCAGTTCACCTGTAGGTCGCGCCCTTGGGCGCGCCTCGGCCACGAGGTCGGCGCAAGCGCCGGCCCTACACAAAGTGGCGGCCCTTCTTTGGGTATTCATCACTCGGTGGGCGTCGGTTTCCACACCGAAGCCTCGGTCACCGGAAGCCACGCCCCCATCGCCCGGGTTCAGCTCACAACGTCCGCTCGAACCACGCCACTGTCAGTGCGCGCACGCGCCCGGCGTGGCCGAGTTCGGGCTGGAAGACGTTGAAGATATGATCCGCGCCGCCGATCAACACGGCCTCGGCCGGCCGGCTTGCCGTGCCGGAGCCGGGGGCGGAGGCGGGCCGGGCGGACAAAATCCGCACCATCTCGGCATCGCGGTTGGCCACATGATCCGCCGAACCACGGATCGTGAGGAAGGCCCCGGAATACTTCGCCAACGCCGCATCAAAATCGAAACCGCGGAAACTGGCGTAGAATTCACGCTTGGTCGTCAGTTGCTTCCAACCGGGGATGTCCTCGGTCGCCTCACCCTCGCGCAGGGCCCGCTGCGCGGTCTGGTTCTCCGCCCAAAGCGCGAAGATGTCGCCGCTCGGGCTCGACCACACGGCGATGGACTTGAACCAGCCCGGCTGTCGTGCGGCCGTGATGACCGCCGTCGGCCCGCCGAGGCTGAAACCGAGGGCGCCAACGCGGGCGGCATCCACCCCGCCCTGTCGTTTGACCCAGGCATGAGCTGCCGCGGCATCCTCCAGCCGCGTAACGAACGTTGACTCAATCCTCGTCCGCCGGGCGTCGCCTTCGCCGCGAAAGTTGATGCGCAGGCTGGCGATCCCCTGCGCGGCCAGATCGCCCGCCAATTGCCGGAAGATCCCACCGGCGTCATCCATGTCCGACGCCATGCCGTGAAAGAGCAGCACCGCTCGCCCATCCCACGGGCCATCAGGCGTGACCCACGCGCCCCGCAGCTCCGGAGCCACGTCCACCATCGCTTCCCCGGCGCGCATCGTCGGCAAGAATGCTAGGCCCAAGACCAGCAGGCGGAGCAATGTCAGTCGCATGCGGGCCCCGAAGCTAGTCCTTTGCCACATCGCGAAACATCCACCGGAGAATGTCGGGCAGCAGCGCGCCGCCGTGCGTGTCGGAGTGGTTGCCGTCGCCCCACTCGTATTTCACATCGTAGCGCGGGCCCTCGAGCTTGCGGCGGTCGGCACTGGCGTTGGCAAAATTCAGGGCGGAGAGCATCTGCTGGTTCGCGAGGAACCAGTTGCCGTGCGGGTTATCGAGGTCGTTGGAACCGTCCTGCAGGAAGATGCGGATGTTCTTCGGCGGATTCTTGCGGATGAGCGTCGGATAGAGGTCGCCGCCAGGGATCATCGGCTGGTTGCCCCGCGCCGGCTGGTAGCCGATGGACACGTAGCTGCCGATCATGCTGATAACCTTGCGGAAGGTGTCGGGGCGCTCCCACGCCGTGGTCCACGCGCAGATGGCCCCGCTGCTGGTGCCGCCAATCACGCGCTTTTCCACGTCGTCCGAAATGTTGTAGGTCTTCTTCAGCTCGGGGATGAGTTCGTCGGCCAGCATCCGGGCGTAGGCGTCGGTGAGCACGTCGTATTCCTGCGCGCGGTTGTTCGGATTGTTCATGCCCAGGTCTTCGGGATAACGTTCGCTCAGGTTACCCGGCGTGATGAACAGGCCGATCATTACGGGAATGTCCTTCTTGTGGATCAGGTTTTCCATCACCTGATCCACGCGGAGCGGGCCCTTGGGGTTCAGGGCGCGCTGGCCGTCGTGAAACACGAGCAGGCCGGCGGGCTTGGCGGCGGCGTATTGGGCGGGGACATACACCCAGTAACGCCGCACGGTGCCACGGATGATCGCGCTGCGCCACTCGAAGGGCCCGAGCAGCTGGCCCTTGGGCACGCCCTCCTGCGGGAGCGAGTCGGCGGTCAGCGGGTAGTCACCGGGCTTGCGGGCGGGGGCCTCGTTGGCGGTGCCCAAAAGGCTGAGGACCGAAAACAGCAAAACGATAGGAAGCTTCATGGGGTTCAGGGGTAAGAGAACTGAACCATTAATGGCCACTAAGGCCTCACTAATCAAAATCCATTAGTGCTCTATTAGTGTGATTTAGTGGTTTCCAACCCGAAACGGCGCCATCCACGGCTGGCGCTTCAGCCAGCCCGTCAGTTCCGCGGCCATGACCCGGTGGTCGGCCACGCGCGGATGGTGCCCGGTCCAGTGATTGAAGACGAAATGACTGATGCGCGGGTCGTCCGCCTCAAGCTCCTGCACGGCCGCTTCCCATGCCGCGCGCAGATCCGGATCGTTGGCCCCGCCCGACATGCCGCCGCGCAGGAGAACAAGCTGCGCCTTGGGCCAGGCGGCCCGCACCGACCGAATGAACGCCACGTAGCGGACGGCAAAGTCCTTCGCGAAAGGCCGGCCCTCCGTGCGGGGAAACGCCGAGTCATTCTCGCCGAAATTCACCGCCACGACATCCGGCACCCAGACGGAGCGATCCACCCGTTCCGGCCGGTCACGCGGATAGACCTTGTCCCACGTTTCCGCGACCCGCATCGGCACGAAGCCCTCGCCGATGCCCATGCCGCTGACCGCCACCGCGCGATGGTCCGCGCCCAGCTCCTGCGAGGTCAGGAACCCGTAGCTCAGCGCGTGGTTGTGGGTGCGGCGGTCCTCCCACTGATCCACCTCGGCATCCTCGTTGTTGGCTCCGGCCGTGATAGAGTCGCCGAGAAACTGCAGCCTGAGCTTATACGCCGGTGCGGCCGGCGCCCAGGCCCGCGCTCCGACCGCCACTTCGATGCCGCGAAAGACGACGTGCCCGGCATCAGCCTCGCTCCGCTTTACGATCCGCAGCTGATGCCGGCCGGGAGCGAGTGGATGCGGCCAGGCAAAACGCCCGTCGGCTCCGCTCGCGACCGCGGTGACTCCGTCCACGGTCACGTTGAAAAAACTCTGCCCCGTGGCTGGGCCAAAATGCACCGCCAGCGCCCCGCCCTCGAAGTCCACGCTGATACGGTCTCCCGCCCAGATGACGACCGGCTGCGCCGGATCAGCCCGGTCGAAGCGGCCTTCGTAACGGAAGCGACTGTCACTGGCGGAAAGCATGGGCGTGGGCGCGGCGAAGGATGACACCGGATCAAGCAGGAGCAGAAAGGCGCCGGCAAGCGCGCGGATCAGGAATGACTTGAATGCAGCGTTCATGGAATTGGCTTCAGACCTCGAAAATCTCCTCCACCGGGCGCTTGAAGAGCTTAGCGATCTTCAGGGCCAGAGGTAGGCTGGGGTCGTATTTCTCGGTTTCGATGGCGTTGATGGTCTGGCGCGACACCGCGAGCTGCTCGGCGAGCTCGCCCTGCGACCAGCCGCGCTCGGCCCGGAGATCCTTGAGACGGTTCTTCATCGCGGTTCAGTCGTAGCGGCGCTTGGTCCAGAGGATCCCCGAAATCATCAGGAACGACAGCGCCACCAGCAGCCGCTTGTTGGTCCACTCAAAGCGCGGGACAAAACCCGCCGCCTGGAACAGTTCGAGCGCAAACAAGCCGAAAAACGCCGCGTAAAACGCAAATTCGAGCGCCTTGCGGTTGATCAGCAGCTCCAGTTCATCCGCCTGATAGAACCGCCGTGAACTCAGGGCGAGAATTCCCACCAATACAAAAGGGGTAAGCGCCAGCGCCAATCTGCCTCCCCACGGGCCTTCGTAGCGGGCGAGGACCCGGCCTATGAACGTGCACAGCAAGCCGAAGGCAAAGCCCAGCATTGCGAGCACATGCTTGTTGCGGGTGCGCCGCAGGTTCTTGAGTGAATCAGGAATAGAGCTCTCGGGGTTCATGTCTTCGTGTGTAAAGCTTACTTGTCATGTGTCAAGCATGCTTGTCACATAAATCCTCAGTTTCAGCGCTCACTTGCTCAAGCCCGTGCCTCTCGGGCCGATTACACACCGGTCTCCTCACCGCCCGCATGGCCACTGCTCAACCTATTTCGGATACCATCGTCCAGGAATCCATCGTTCGCGCCGTCAAGAACGTGTGCGCCATCATGCTCAAGCGCGAGGCCACGTTCGTGGAGAAGTCCGCCGAGGCCGCCTACGCCGGATTCAAGGACAAGCCGCATGTCTTCGGCAGCGTGGGCTTCGTCGGCCAGATCGACGGCATCGTCTATCTCTGCATCCCCGACGACTTCGCCCAGGATGCCGCCGCCCGCGTGCTGGGCATGAGCGCCGCCGAGGTCGAAATGAGCGGCGACTCCGCCATCAAGGACGTGATCGGCGAGATCACCAACATGACCGTCGGCGGTTTCAAGAACGCCCTCTGCAACATCGGGTTTCCCTGCAAGCTGACGCTCCCCACCATCGTGCGCGGCGACAATCTCGCCGTCTCCAGCATCAAGGGCTCCGAGCGCCACACCTTCCACTTCGACTGCAACAGCCACCGGCTGATCGCGGACATCCAGCTCAAGCAGGACTGAGCCCCGTGAAACGCATTCTCTACATCGAGGATAGCGTCACTTCCCAGCGGATCTTCCAGCGGATGTTTCATCCGCCGCACGACGTGATCATCGTGCCGAGTCCCCGGGCCGCCAACGAGCTGCTGGCGCATACCACGGTGGACCTCATCGTCTGCGACTTCATGTTCCCGGGTGGTGATGCCTTCGAAGTGCTCACGCCCTTGCGCCGCGGGCAGCCGTCGCTCGCTTTGCCCTTCATCGCCGTCAGCGGCTCCATGGACCAGGCCCTCACCGCCAGCCTGCTGGCCGCCGGGGCCAATGCCTGTGCCGCCAAGCCCTTTCACAACGCTGATTTCCGCGCCCTCGTCGAGGGCATGCTCGCGCATCCCTTCGTCGAGGCCGACCACACGGGAGTGATCACCGCCTGTTGCTTCCAATGGGTCGAGCAGGGCAATCATCACGAATACTGCCCCGAGACCGGTGACCATCTCACCGGCAACGACCGCGCCGAGGTCTCCAGCCGCATGCAGGCCCGGTTGCAGGAGCGCTGGGCGCGCGGGGCCCTCGCCGGGCGCATCAGCCAGGAGCGCACCCGCACCTACGTCCTGCGACACGAGTAAGCGGCTCAGGCCTTGCCGTCCGCCAGCTCCTCCCACCGGGCAAAGGCCGCGGCGTGCTCGCGTTCGACGGTCTCGAGCCGCGCCTTCACCTCGGCGAACTTGGCGGCCTGCGACTTGTAGAAGGTCGGATCCGCCAGTTTCCCGGCCAGATCGGCCTGCTCCTTCTCCAGCGCTTCGATCTTCGCGGGCAGCGTCTCGAGTTCCTGGCGCTCCTTGTTGGTGAGTTTCTTGGCTGGTTTCGTTGTAGCCGGGGTCGCCGACCCCGGTGCCTTGCTTGAGATCCGGCCGGGGTCAGCGACCCCGGCTGCAGCAGACGCTCTGCTCGCCTGCTTCGCCTTGTCCTGCATCCAGTCGGTGTAGCCGCCGGCGTAATCGCCGAGGCGGCCGTCGCCTTCGAACACCAGCGTGCTCGTGACGACTTCGTCGAGAAACTCGCGGTCGTGGCTCACCAGCAGCAGCGTGCCTTGGAACTCCACCAGCAGATCCTCCAGCAGGTCGAGCGTCTCGGCATCGAGATCGTTGGTCGGCTCGTCGAGCACGAGCACGTTGGCCGGCTTGGTGAAAAGCCGCGCCAGCAGCAGGCGGTTGCGCTCGCCGCCCGAGAGCACCTTCGCCGGCGTGCGGGCGCGGGTCGGCTCGAAGAGGAAGTCCTGGAGGTAGGAAATGACGTTCTTGGTGCGCCCGTCGATCGTCACGGTCGGGTTGCCGTTGGCAATGTTGTCGGCCACGGTCTTGTTGTCGTCGATCTGCGCGCGCAGCTGGTCGAAATAGACGATCTCCATGTTCGTGCCGTGCTTCAGGCTGCCGGACGTGGGCTGCAGCTGGCCGAGCAGGAGCTTGATCAGCGTGGTCTTGCCCGCGCCGTTGGGGCCGAGGATGCCGATCTTCTCGCCGCGCCGGATCACGGTGGAAAAATCGCGGATGACCGGCGGGCCGCCCTCCGTGTAGGCGTAGCTCACGTTCTCCGCCTCGATCACCTTCACGCCGGAGCGGTCGGCCTCGGCGAGCTTGATGGTGGCGGTGCCGGTGCGGTCGCGCCGGGCCCGGGCCTGGGCGCGCATTTCCTTGAGCGCGTTGATGCGGGCGGTGGCACGGGAGCGCTGGGCTTTCACCCCGCGGCGGATCCACTCCTCCTCCTGCGCGAGCTTCTTGTCGAAGAGCGCCCGCTGCCGCTCCTCCGCCTCCAACACCTCCTGCTTGCGCACCAGGTAGGTGTCGTAATCGCAGGCCCAGCCGGCCAGCCGGCCGCGGTCGAGCTCGACGATGCGCGTGGAGATGCGCCGCAGAAAGGCGCGGTCGTGCGTGATGAACAGCAGGGTCGGCTTCTTCTCCAGCAGGAACTCCTCCAGCCAGAGGATGGACTCGAGGTCGAGGTGGTTGGTCGGCTCGTCGAGCAGGAGCAGGTCGGGCTGGCCGGCCAGGGCGCGCGCCAGCAGGGCGCGGCGCTTGAGGCCGCCGGACAGCGCCGAGAACTCCTGGTCGGGCTTCAGCCCGGTCGCAGTGATCAGATCCTCCACGCGCACATCGCGTTCCCAATCCTCCTCGTGGTGGTCATCGTTGGGCCGCAGGCCGGAAGTCACGATGTCATGCACGCTGCCGGTCAGATCGGTCGGCACCTCCTGCGTGAGTCGGCGGTAAACCGCGTTGGCCGGACGGAAGACATCCCCGGTGTCGGGCTTCATCTCGCCCACGATGACCTTCATCAGCGTGGATTTGCCCGCGCCATTGCGGCCGATGAGGCAGATGCGTTCGCCCGGATCGACCTGGAAGTTGACCTTTTCCAGGATGGCGGGACCGCCAAAGTGGAGCGTGACATCGAGCAAGGTGAGGAGTGCGGGCATCGGAACGGACCAACGTAGGCCGGCCCCGGACCAAACCAAGCCATTTCTTGGCCATGGCCCGGCGTAGCCGCCTCACCCTCGGGCGGCGGTTGGCGCTCGCCCTGGGCCGGTGGCGTGTGGCGGTTGCCCTCCCGGGGGAGGATCGTCACGGCACCGGCACAAGGGCGGCGATTGGGCACGCGGTCACGACTGCGGGACGCAACCGCGCGGACGGCCATCTATCGGCGCAAAGCCGGCGGCGATTAACCCGGACATTTCACCCTGATGAACTATCCAGTCAGCCAACTGTCCGTTCGCCGTTCGGGCGGAGCGACTTGGCCGCGGCTCGCCCCGACAAAATCGGACCGACCGGGCGACGGCTTCTCCCCCAGGGTGTGAAGTAGCCGGGTTAAGTGCCGGTGGCAGGCAAGGGCGTGCGTGGCCCGAGAATTTCCCGCACCTGCGCCAGGAGCGTGGTCGGCAGGTAGGGCTTGGGCAGCACGCGGTCGGCACCGAGCTGGCGCGCCGACTTGAGAAAATCCATGCCGATGCTGGAGGCGTTGCCGGAGGCCGCGATGATGGTCGGGCGTTGCGGCCGCTGTTTCAGCTTCATGATCAGTTCATAACCGTCGAGCTCCGGCATGAGGATGTCGGTCACGAGCACCGCGACTTCGCGGCCGCGCAGTTTTTTGAGCGCGGTCTGCCCGTTGGTGGCGCTCTCCGCCTTGTAGCCGCACCGGCGGAGATACTCCGTCATCAGGTCGGCAATATCCTGATCGTCGTCCACAAAGAGCACATCCAAGCCGGCCGCGGTCGTCACGGTGGGGTTGGTTTGAGGCGAGGTGTTGGTCATCACTCCCATGAATCGGCTCCGGTCCGGCGAACTGAAGCCCCGGATTCCTGAGCCGGGCGAAACCCGAGCGGGAACCGGTTTTGCCTTCCGCGCAAACCCGTCCACCCTACGGACATGTCCTCCACTCCTCCCCTCGCCGCCGGTGTGCGCATCGGCCACGTGCATCTGAAAGTGGCCGATCTGCCGCGCGCGCTCGACTTTTACTGCGGGGTGCTCGGCTTCCAGCTCACCCAGCGCTATGGCCCGCAGGCCGCCTTCATCTCGGCGGGCGGCTATCACCACCATATCGGCCTGAACACCTGGGAAAGCCTCGGCGGCCGGCCACCGGCACGCGGCACGACGGGGCTCTTTCACACGGCGATCCTCTACCCCACCCGCGCGGACCTGGCCGACGCCCTGCGCCGGCTTATGGCCGCCGGCCTCCCGCTTGACGGAGCGAGCGATCATGGTGTGAGCGAGGCGCTCTATCTGCGTGATCCCGACCAGAATGGCGTGGAGCTCTACTGGGATCGCCCCGCCGCGCAGTGGCCGCGCACGCCGGCCGGCGAACTCGCCATGATTACCGCTCCGCTCGACTTGGAATCGCTGCTGGCGGAGAAACCGCCGGGTTAACCCGCCGCCACCTTCACCCCGGCAGGTCCGATCAGCTCATGCACGAGCCGGATAAGATGCGCCGGCTGGAACGGCTTGCCCAGCGTGCGGCTGGCGCCGAGCACGGAAGCCATCTTCAGCATACACTCCACCCGCCCCACGCCGGAACCGGACATGGCGATCACCGCGGGTGCGGGGATGCAACGGCGCAGCAGGCCGAGCAGCTCGATGCCGTCCACCTCGGGCATGAAGATATCGCTGATCACCAGCTCGTATCTTTGCCGGGCGAGCAAATCCATCGCCACCCGGCCTTCGCCCGCGACCTGCACGGCGTAACCGTGACGGCGGAGATACTCGGCCACGCTCTCGGCGAGCAGGTCGTCATCGTCCACCAACAGGATTCTCGGCTGCGGGGGAGCGTCAGGCCCGGGCATGATTTTGGCGCGCGGCACCGGCGTCGGCCGGCATGTCTTCAAAGAAATCGGCGCCGGCCGCCGGCTTGGCGGTCGACCCCGTCCGGGGAAACACCGGCGCGGCCGGCCGCTTGAGGGGCAGCGTCGGCGACACCACGGTCCCGGCGCTGCGGCCGTTGACGATCTGCATGAGCTCGTTGACGCAGCCCTTCAGGGTGACGGCCTGCGCGTTGAGCTCCTCCGCGGCGGCGGAGTTTTCCTCGGCGGAGGCGGCGTTGCCCTGCGTGACCTTGTCCATCTGGCTGACGGCGGTGTTGATCTGCACGATGCCCTCGTTCTGCTCGTGGCAGGCGGAGGCGATCTCGGCGACCAGGCTGTCGAGGCGGCGCGTGCGGTCCACGATGCCGGCAAACCCGCTTGTGACCTTGCCGCTGATGCCCACCCCCAGCTCGCTCATGCGCACGGCCTCGGCGATGGTGGAGGCGGTTTCCTTGGCGGCGCTGGCGCTGCGCTGCGCGAGGTTGCGGACTTCCTCGGCCACCACCGCGAAGCCGGCGCCGGCTTCTCCCGCCCGGGCCGCTTCGACGGCGGCGTTGAGGGCGAGGATGTTGGTCTGGAAGGCGATCTCGTCGATCGTCTTGACGATGGCGGCAACGCTGGAGCTGGCCTTCTGCAGGTCCGCCATGGCGGTGGACATCTGGTGCATGTCGGTGGCGCCGGCATCGGCCGCGGCGCGCGTCTCAGCGGCGAGCGCCTTGGCGGTGGCCGCGTGGTCGGCGTTGCGCTTGGTCATGCTGGAAAGCTCCACGAGGGAGGAACTGGTTTCCTCGAGCGACGCGGCCTGTTCGCTCGCGCCCGCCGCCAGCGACTGGCCGGCGGTCGAGACCTGGCCGGAGGCGGCGGTCACCTCGTCGGCCCCGGAACCGAGCTGCAGCGCGATGGCGCGCACCGGCCGCGAAATGCCGCGCGCGATCCACCAGACGACGAGCAGCACGGCGCCCAGCACGACCGCACCGGCGAGGAGGATCGTGTTGCGCAGCTTCCAAGCCCCGGCCAGCACCTCGCTCTCGCGGATGGTGATGCTGACGCACCAGGGCGTGCTCGATGAACCGATGCGCACGGGGACGCCGAAGCGGTAGGTCATGTCGTTCAGCGTGCGGGAGAAGCTTTCCGTCTCGAAAGCCTCGCCCTTCTTCAAATTGCCGAGGAAAGGCACAACCCAGGGGTCGGTGTCCTTCATCGGTTTGCCCAGACGTTCTGCCCTGGGATGGGCGGCATAAATTCCGGTGTTGGAGACGAGGGCCGCGTAGCCCGTCTCGCCCACCTTCACCTTGGCGATCTCGGCCCCGAGGGTCTCGAGCGGCAGGTCCACGCCGACCACGCCCGCGAACGTGCCGTCGGCGCGATTCACCGGCACCACGAGGCTGGTCATGAGCACGTCGCGGCCGGCGACTTTGTAGATGTAGGGCTCGAGGACCGTCTCCTGATTGCTGTGCTTGGCCAGCAGGTAGTAGTCGCCCGCGCCCTCGGTGGTGTAATCCACCAGCGGTTCGACGATGACCTTGCCACTGCCGCGGTTCCAATAGGCGATATAGCGACCGGTGGCGTCGTGGCCGGGCTTGTTCACGTAGTCGGCATCGCGGCCGTCAAAGGCATTCGGCTCCCACAGCGTCCACACGCCGATGTAGTCGGTGTTGCCCTCAAGGCTGCCGCGCAACATGGCGTCGGCCTGGGCCCGGGACGGATGCCCTTCCGCGAGAATGCCCTCCAGCGCCTCACTGAGGGTGCGGGCGGTTCCGATGGCGCGGCCCAAACGGTGCGCCATCTCGGCGCCGATGGCCTGGGCCTTGGTGCGGCTCAGGGCATTGGCCTCCTGCCGGGCGCTGTGCACCACGCGCAGGGTGGTCAGGGTGAGCAGAACGGCGAGTCCGGCGAGGACGGTCAGGCCGATCGAGAGGAGCATGCGGGTGTTCAATCCGCGTTGGCTGATGAGTTTCATGTGGGGGGATGCGTGGAATGCGAAAAGACACGGGTGCTGCCAGCGGAACGGAACGGGCCAAAAGCAAAAGGCACAGTCTCGCGCCGCCCTCCGAGAGGGTGATGCGTGACTGTGCCTTCGACTGGCAGGCCCGTATGTCCTGCCGGAGAAAGCTGCCTGCAACCGGGTTGCAAGCCTTCCGTGCCCCCCAATCGGCACGAACGGGCCCGGCTTGAGCCCAAATTCACCACTAGGGATAATCCTTGCGCGGCCGCGCGATCCGGGCCGGGCCGCTCTACCTTCTGCCCGTGTTCAGATGCCCGCGCCTTGCCCCTCGTTCCGGTTGAGCAGTTGCTCCAGCTGCTTGCGCAAATCGGCGAGGTCCTTGCTCTTGAAATTTTGCCGGGTGCGCTCCAGCACCTCGACCGTGCGGCGCAGGGCCGCCACATGGTCCACCTCGCGCAACCGGCCGGCCGCCCGGCGGTCGAGCGCCTGGGTGGCCCGTTCGAGATCGCTGAGCACGAGGATGGCCTGCCGCAGGGAGACGCGGATGAAGTCCTCCATCGCGCCATCCGCCGGCGTGCGCACCGAAAGCTGCTCGATCCGCGCCAGCTGCTGCTCCCAGTCGCGCAACCGCTGCCGGCCGGATTGAATCAGCGCCAGTTCCCGGAATTCGGCGATCGCCTGGTCGAGCACCTTGGTCAACTCAGTCATTTCCGGGGGCTTGGTCAGGTAGGCGGCGACAGGCAGCCGCACCGAGCGCGAGGCGGTCTCCACCGAAGGGCGTCCGGTGAGCAGGATGACGGGCAGCCCCGGGGCCGCCTGCACCGCCGCCTCGACCAGCTCGAGCGAGGTGTTGCCGGGCATGTGGATGTCGGAGATCAGGGCCTCGTAGGGCGCGGCCCGCAGTTTTTGCAGGGCCTCGCTGGCGTTGGGCGCGGTCTCACAATCATAGCCCAGACGGCGCAGCATCTCGGCCAGGCCTTCGCGGGCGGCCCGGTCATCGTCGGCGAACAGCACGCGTCCGCGGGATTCGGTGGGGGGATTTTCCATGTCAGGAGGTGGAGGAGGATTTGAGCGCATCGCGAACGACCCGGGACAGATCGGCGATGTCCAGCGGCTTGGCGACCAGCCCGTAGTCTGCGTGCGGCGGCACGGAATGGGTGCCGCCGGGGCTGTCATGCCCGCTCATCAGGAGGGCCGGCAGGCCGGGCCACCATTCGCGCATGCGGGCGATCAGCGCGGGCCCCGTGATGTGCGGCATCGTGCGGTCGGTCAGCAGCAGCTGGAACTGCGACGGCCCGGCCTTGAAACGCTCCAGCGCGGCGCTCGGGTCGGTGAAGGTCTCGACGCGGTAGCCGATCTTTCGCAGCATGGCGCCCACCGCGAAGCAGATGGATTCCTCGTCATCCACCACGAGCACGCTCTCGCCATGTCCGGGCACGATCGCCGAGCCGGACATCGGGGCCGTGCTGTCGGTGCCGGGATCCTCGGGGAAAAAGAGGTCAAAGGTCGTGCCCGCACCGGGCAGGCTGTGCACGAAGATGCCGCCGTGGTGGTTTTGCACGATGCCGTGCACCATCGCCAGTCCGAGACCCGTGCCCTCGCCGGGGCCCTTGGTGGTGAAAAACGGCTCGAAGATGTGCGCCAGCGTGGCGGCGTCCATGCCATGCCCGGTGTCCGTGACGGTGAGCTGGGCATAGGCGCCCGGTTGCAGGCCCGGGAGGGCGCAACAGGCCGCGGCGTCGAGCTGGCGCGACGCCAGCCGCACGGTGAGCCGGCCGCCGGATTCGCGCATCGCGTGGGCGGCGTTCGTGCAGAGGTTCATCACCACCTGGTGAATCTGCGACGCATCGGCGAGCACGGGCGGGGTCTCGGGGGAAAGGTCCTGCCTGATCTCGATGGTGGTGGGCAACGAAGACCGCAGCAGGCCCAACGCCTCCCGCACGATCAGCTGCAGGCGCTGCCGGAGCTTTTCGTGCGGCTGCTGGCGGCTGAAAGTGAGGATCTGCCGCACCAACTCCTTCGCCCGGCCGCTGGCCTGCCCGATCTCCTCCAGCCGGCGCCGCAGGTCCACTGGTTCGTGGATGTCCATCAGCGCCAGCTCCTGGTTCACGATGATCGCGGTCAGGATGTTGTTGAAGTCATGCGCGATGCCGCCGGCCAGCGTGCCGAGGGCCTCCAGCTTCTGGTTCTGCCGGAGCTGCTCCTCCAGCGCGGCCTTCCCTTCCTCGGCCCGCCGCCGCTCGGTGATGTCCTCGATCACGCTCAGCAGGCACCGCCGGCCTGAAACCTCGATCTGTTCGAACGAACAACGCGTGATCACACGCTGCTGCTGCTTGCCGCGAAACACATACTCGACATCCCGCGCCCAGCCCTCGCGCTGCATGCGCCGCATGAGGTCCTCGCGGTCAGCCTGGTTCTCCCAGATCCCGATCTCGACCGCCGTGCGGCCGATGACCTCCTCCCGGCTGTAGCCGGTGAGCCGCTCGAACCCAAGGTTCACGTCAATGTAGCGTCCGCTCGGGATCTCGGTGATCACCAGCGCCTGCGGGCTGGAGCGGAAGGCCCGTGCGAACTTCTCCTCCGATTCGCGCAGCGCCTGCTCGGCCTTGAGCGCGGTGGTGATGTCACGTGAAATGCGCAGGATGCACTTGCGTCCGCGAATGTGCACGATCTCGGCGCTCAGCTCGACCGTGACTTCGCGGCCGTCCCTCGTGCGGGCGGGGGTGCGCATCCCGCGGACCTTGCCGTCCCGGTTGAGCAGCTCCAGCATCCGGGCGCGCGGCTCCTCACTGGGAATCATGCCGAGCTCAAGCGCGGTCTTCCCGATGATTTCCTCCCGGCTGTAGCCGAAGAACGACACAATCGCATCGTTCACCTCGATATGCCGGCCGGTTTCGTAATCGACGATGGCACTGAAGTCGGGCGAAACCCGGAAGGCGGCGGCAAATTTCGCTTCCGACTCCCGCAGCGCCCGTTCGGCTTGGAGCTGCGCCGTGATGTCGCGTGAGGTCAGCAGCGCGCAGTCCCGGCCGCCCACGCGGATGAGCTCCGCATTGTTGAGCACCGTGATCACCCGGCCGTCGCGGGTGCGCGCGTTGAGCTGCAGGTCTCTCACCCTGCCGCGGTTCCGGAGCTCGTTGAGGGCGCCTAGGGTCACCGAAGCGTCCATGACGATGCCCAGTTCCGCCGGCGTGCGGCCGACGACCTCCTCCGGCTGGTAGCCGAAAAGTTCCTGGTGTGCCTGGTTGATCTCGAGGTAGCGGCCGTCGTCCAGGGAGGCTATGGACATGGCCTGCGGGCTCGCCCGGAAGGCCTTGGCGAACTTCTCTTCCGATTCGCGCAGGGCCTGTTCGGCCTCCTTGCTCTCCGTGATGTCCCGCCCCTCGGGAATGATCGCCACCACCGTGCCGCGCTCGTCACGCACGGGCTTGAGCGAGAAGTCGATGGTCAGCATCCGCCCCGCGGCCGTCGGGTGCGTCGTCTCGTAACGCACGAATTCCCCCTGCGCCGCCCGGCCGACGGCCTCGCGCAGCCGCGCCTGTTCCGCCGGGGAATGCGTCCACCAGGGTGTGTCCCAGAAATATTTGCCGACCACTTCCTCGCGGCTGACGCCGACCGCGTCGAGCGAGGTCTGGTTCGGCCGCAGCAGCCGGCCTTCGCGATCCAGCAGGCCGATGAACTGGAACGAGTGGTCGAGGATCGCCCGCAGCATCTCCTCGCTCCGCTGGCGCTCCTGCTCCGCCACCCGTTGCGCGGTGATGTCCTGCGTCGCATAGAGCACAAAGGCGCAGGCCCCGGTCTCGTCCAGCAGGGGCGAGATCGTCGTGCGCCCATGGAAAACACCGGCCGGCCCGCTCTTTTGCTCATCGTAGGTCAGGACCTGGCGGGTCTCGATCACCTGCCGGTATTGCGCCCGGATCGCCTCGACCGCCGCGGGCGGGAAACGAAACAGGGCCATCACCTCGTCGCAGGTCTTGCCGGCAAAATCCTCGGCCGTGTACCGGTAACCCACTGCATGAACCTTGCTCAGGTATTCGCGGTTGACCGACACCACGCGGAACAGCACGCCCGGCTCGACCCGGACGAGCATCATCATGTCCCGCGAGCTGTTGAAAATCATCGCCAGCTGCCGTTCCTGCACGCGCAGCCTCTGCTCCACCGTGTCAGGCATGGTCGGCTCAGGCGGCATGGGCAAACAGCGCCGCCCAGGCGGCCTCGGGACAAGGCGCCGGCAGGCGGGAATACGGTTTACGGTTCACAAGGAAGTCTGACTGGCCTGTCACCAGCATGCACCGCGCCCGTGCGCCCGCAAGTGAACACTCGCCCGCACCCGGCCAACCGGAGAACGCCGGCCCGCTAGGCGGGCCGGCGTCCGGGCACTGGCACACGACGGTGGCGGACCTACACCTACCTGTGGCCGCCGCCGAAATCAAACTCCTGCACCGCCGCGACCATCACGGGCCGGCCGCGACTGGTCGGCGGATCAAACTTCCAGCGCCGCACCGCCTGCACCGCCTGCGCCAGGAGGTAGGGATGCCCCGCCGGCTCCGCACAGGCGAAACGCACCTCGCCGCGCTCATCGATGTAGAAATGCACCTGCACGCGGCCGCTCACGCCGTCCTTGTTCGCGCCTTCCGCATACCGCGGGGCGTCCCCCGCCACCAGCTGCGGCGGCCGGTCGAGCTTCGCGGCGGAGCACAGCGCCGTTTTCACCGCCAGGTCGCCCGCCCCCTCCAGGTGATCGAAGAAAAAATGATTCAGCAGGTTGCTCGTGATCACCGCCCCCTCCAGGCTGTAATCGATCCGCAACTCCGTCTGCACCGGCACCGGCGTGCCGTCGAGCCGCGCCGGGATGAAGCGCCACTCGCCGAGCGCCTGCCGCGTCACCTCGGCCAGACGGGCGTGGGTGTGCGCCAGGATCATCGCGTCCTGCACCTTGCCCTCGGTGTCGATGCTCACGGCCGCGATCGCGTAACCGCGCGTGATGCCCGCGGTCTGCAGCGACGGCGGATACGCCGGCAGCGCGTTGTCGGGATGGATTCGGGCGGATTCGAACTGGGCGAAACCGGAAAGCGCGGCGGTGAGCAGCGCGGCAAGGGAAAGCACACGGGGGAATTTCATGGGGATCGGGATTCGCCCGGCATAAAACCGCGTCGTGGCGCATCCCTTCAATGGATCAGGATTTTCTTCGCCTTTTGCGAGGGGGAGCCCGCGCTCCGCACGGGCTTGGTCAGACCAACCACAATCCAGCCTGCGCGGCCGGCCCGCCGCAGGCTCGGCAAAGACCGGTACGCAGGCTCACCCCGCTCCGGCCCTCACTTCCCTTCCCCGCCAAACACAAACGCCTGGCTCGCCTCCACCGTCACCGGCCGGCCTTCGCGCGTGGGCGGCGTGAATTTCCACTCGCGCATGGCGCGCACGGCGATGCCCGACAGGTAGGGATGCGTCTCGGCCGACACCGCGGGCAAGCGCACCTGCCCGCGCTCATCCACAAAGAAAAACACCGTCACGCGCCCGGCCACGCCCTGCCGTTGGGCCTCGCTGGCATATGCCGGACTCACCCGGTTCAGCGCCTCCAGCGGACGGTCAATCTCGTTCCCCCGGCTGATGCGGTAGTCCAACGGGCGCCCGGCGACGCGCTCGAAGAAATCGCCCACCGTGTCCACCACCGTGCGGCTGATGACCGCGCCGGTCATGCTCAGGTTCACCGTGAATTTCACCCGCACCGGCACGCGCGCCCCGTCGTAGCGCGCGGGCGAAAAGCGCCAGCGCTGGATCGCCTCGCTGCACGGCGCAATGAGGTCCGCGTGCGAGGCCTCCAGCACCAGCCAGTCGGTCAGCTTGCCCTCGGCGTCCACATCCACCGCGAAGGTCACGCGCCCGTCGCGCAGGCCTTCCATCCGCAGCCGCGCGGGAATCTGCGGTTCAACGGTGACCACCACACCGGCCGACTCGAAGACCGGGGGCGGCACCGCCGCCGCACTCAGGCCCATGATCAGGAAGACGAGACAGAATTTAGGATTCATAACGGGAGGAATGCCGCGGCCAATATACTCCCGGGCGCCGCATTTTTCCAGTCGCGGACCGCCGGGTGGAGCCAGCGCTCCGCGCAGGCTTGCCGGACTTAACCGGTGCGAGGCGGAGCGACCTGCTCCCCCGGGCGCTGGCTCGAAACGCCCTCCCCGCCCCTTCATGCCACACTCCGGGCTCGCCAAGAAAAGCGGCAACCGGCTCACTCGCCGGCCATGTCGCGCGTGCTTACCCTGCTCACGAACGCCTTCCCCGTGTGGGTCGTGGCGTTGAGCACCGTCGCCCTGGCTCAACCCGCGTGGTTCGCGTGGTTCAGCGGTCCATGGATCACCTGGGGCCTCGCCGTCATCATGCTCGGCATGGGCCTCACTCTGACCTTCGACGACTTCCGCGGCATCGGCCGCATGCCCAAGGCCGTGGCGCTCGGCTTCGTTGGCCAGTTCACCATCATGCCGTTTCTTGGCTGGGCCATGGGCCGCGGCTTCGCGCTGGAAACACCCTACGCCGTCGGCCTCATCCTCGTCGCCTGCTGCCCCGGCGGCACCGCCTCCAACGTCGTCACCTACCTCGCCCGCGCCAACGTCGCTCTGTCCGTCGTGATGACCATGTGCTCGACCTTCGCCGCCGTGGCGATGACGCCCCTGCTCACGTCCTGGCTGGCCGGCACGCTCGTCGAGGTGGACGCCTGGGGCATGTTCAAGTCCACCGTGCAGATCGTGGTCGCGCCCGTCGTGGTGGGTCTGCTCGTGAACCGCTTCGCGCCGCGTCTCGTGCAACGCGTGCAGCTCGCCCTGCCGCTCGTGTCGGTCGTCGTCATCGCGCTAATCTGTGCCAGCATCATCGGCGGCAGTGCCGCGGCGGTGAAGGGCGCCGCGGGGCGGCTGCTCGGCGCGGTCTTCGGCCTGCACGCCGGCGGATTTCTGCTCGGCTACGTCGCCGCGCGCGTGCTGCGCTTCGACGTGAACGTCGCCCGCACCGTCTCGATCGAGGTCGGCATGCAGAACTCCGGCCTCGGCGTCGCCCTCGCGCGGAAGCATTTCCCCGACCCGCTCACCGCCGTCCCCTGCGCCATCTCCAGTGTCTTCCACTCCGTCATCGGCAGCATCCTCGCCGGCTGGTGGCGCTGGCGCAGCCGGGGCTGAATTCGCGTTACACAGAACGCGTCAGCGCCTTTAGAATTTACTTGGCCAGCAATTCGTTGCTTTCCCGATGCCGCGGCACCGGCTCTGAACGGCCTGTCTTCGGAGCAGAATACGGGGGCAGGCTGGACCCAGTTTGCCTCCCTGCGCTTGTTGCCCCGGTGTTCATTTGATGTGGCGGCTTGATGGGCTCGGAATTGGAGTTTCTGAAAATCCTGTCAGAACGGGCTCTGAGTCGAGCCATACTGAATGAACAAACTGATGCGGAATCATCACTCGCAATTCTTTCCCCTCTTCCCGGCTAAGAATTTCAGCTTCAATGTAGCACGGGTGAGACGAGTCGACTTCCTTACACGGCAGACAAAGGAGGCGTTCTTCTTCGGGTTCTCCGAGCTGGTCGGCCAAAGCCCGAAATGCAAAGTAGTACGAAGCAGGAAGGTCACCCCTCAAAAGTATATGGTGTGGTGCGGCTCTCATCTTATTTGCCTGCCTGACCCGTTGGGCCTTTCAGGCATACTTGTTATTCTCGATCTCTGAGATCGCCCAGCAATCCGCTTCCAGCTCCTTCAAGAGCCGAGCCTCGTATGCGTCGGTGGCAGGGTCGGTGTTGGCTTCATGGTGCCGCAATTTCCAGTGCGCGACCTCATGCAAAACGAGGTGAGTCATAAACCACTTCCGATCCAAGCCCTCATCAACTCGCCGGCGCCGTTGCTCTTCTGTGAGCGGGAACATCCGCGTCATTTGCGTGGCGATGGACCAATCGATACAACGCTTCAGCAGAATCTTTGGAGGAGAGAGGTCACACTTAATCTTGGCCATGCGAGTGTGATTGCGGTCAAGCCCACGAGCTTCCCAACCGAGTGCGACGGCAGCGTCGGCAACGTCATCGACCACGAGCAAGTTTCCCTTCGGAATTCCGTAATGGCTGCAGATCTCGGTGATGTGATCGAAGTGCTCCATGTGCCTATTTGCCCAGACATCATAGCTGAGCCACGAGCGCGGCTGGCGTGACTCGTGCCTCAGCACGAGGCATGACAGACGTGATCGTAGGCACTGGCGCCTTGTAAGGCTGATATTTCATTGGGAAATAGTGCGCGGTCCGCATAAGTTTCAGAAAAAATATATCGGGTGGCGGCAACTTGAGGCGTTCTAGAAAAAGACATGCTACTTGGTCGTAATCGAGCGCGCGACATGCATGACCACAATTCGCGCAGTGCCTTCAGCGCGAACCCTGGGGTTCGAACGAATCGCTTCGACGATTCGAGACAAAATCACCGCATTGGTTGGTTGCTCGGAGAAATCCACTATGGAGATTTGAGGGTTCAGGTTCTGGACCATTGCGATCGAATCAAAGTAGCCATCAACATAGGCGATCGCCCGCATTGCCTTGATGGAATCGATCTCGCCGATCTTTTCTCCGCTTGCTTTCTTGATGGCCAACTCGCAACCAACAAAGAGTTCCTCTGCGGTCATTGGGTTCGACTGCGCAAAGACGGAAGTATTGGCCAGTAAGAGTAGGATTAGAATGAAGCGCATGGGAATTGTGGTTTTAAGGGAAGGAGTGCTGGACGCCTAATAGATGTAAGGACCAACTGAGTTGGTCTATCACAGGAACGGTCATTTTACCAAACGACAGTCACTAAGCCTTTGAGTGGCAACACTCGTTTCGGTTGGGTTGCCCTTTGCCGGGCGATTTTCGGACCTGTAAAAGCTCAACCCGATTTCAAAGATTGGTCTGCCTCCTGCTTTGGCTAGGAACCTACCCATGGCCATTCACGTCGCGCTTAACCACCGGACCAGCTACCAATACGACCGCCCCGTCACCCTCGGGCCCCAGGTCATCCGGTTGCGCCCCGCCCCGCACTGCCGCACGCCCATCCTCAGCTACTCGCTGAAACTCACGCCGGCCAAGGGCCACTTCCTCAACTGGCAGCAGGACGCCTTCGGCAACTACCTCGCCCGCGTCGTCTATCCGGAAAAGGTCACCGAATTCCAGGTCGAGGTGGATGTCGTGGCCGAGATGTCGGTCTATAATCCCTTCGACTTCTTCCTCGAGCCCTACGCGGAAAAATTCCCGTTCACCTACGAGAAGAAACTCGCGACCGAGCTCGCCCCCTTCCTGCGCAAGAACGCCCGCAAGCCCAAGTTCGGCGCCTTCGTCGCGAGCATCGACCTCAAGCCGCAGCGCACGATCGATTTCCTCGTCGCCCTCAACAGCGCGGTCAACCGGATGGTCCGCTACGTCATCCGCATGGAGCCGGGCGTGCAGACGCCGGAGAAAACCCTGACGCTCGCCAGCGGCTCCTGCCGCGACTCCGCCTGGCTCCTCGTCAACGCCCTCCGCCACTGCGGCCTCGCGGCGCGCTTCGTCTCGGGCTACCTCATCCAGCTCAAGGCCGACCAGAAGGCCCTCGACGGCCCGAGCGGCGCGGAACAGGACTTCACCGACCTCCACGCCTGGTGCGAGGTCTATCTCCCCGGCGCGGGCTGGATCGGCCTCGACCCGACCTCCGGCCTCCTCGCCGGCGAGGGCCACATCCCCCTCGCCTGCTCGCCCGAGCCCTCCAGCGCCGCGGCCATCAGCGGCGGCGTGGACGAATGCGAGACCGAGTTCGATTTCGCGATGTCCGTCACGCGCGTCCACGAGTCGCCGCGCGTCACCAAGCCCTACACCGAGGAGCAGTGGGCGAAGATCGAGGCCCTCGGCCACGCCATCGACGCCGACCTCGTGAAACACGATGTGCGCCTCACCATGGGCGGCGAGCCGACCTTCGTCTCGCTCGACGATCCCGACGGCCCGGAGTGGAATTTCACCGCCGTCTCCCCAAAGAAACGCCAGCTCTCCGGCGAGCTCATCAAGCGCCTCCGCACCAAGTTCGCCCCCGGCGCCCTCCTCCACTACGGCCAGGGCAAGTGGTATCCCGGCGAGCAGCTGCCGCGCTGGTCCCTCGCGGCCTACTGGCGCAAGGACGGCATTCCGATCTGGCACGACGATTCCCTCATCGCCGACGAATCCAAGAATTACGGCCATGGCCCGAAGGAGGCCAAGGAACTCGCCACGCGTCTCGCCCAGACCCTTGGCGTCAACCCGAAGCATCTCATCCCCGGCTACGAGGACGCCTTCTACTACACGTGGAAGGAGCGCCGCCTGCCGTCGAACGTCACGCCCGACAAGACCAACCTCAAGGACAAGCTCGAACGCGAGCGCATCGCCCGCATCTTCCAGCAGGGCCTCGACTCCGTCGTTGGTTACACGTTGCCGATCAAGCGCACCCTCATCGGCAACCAACCGGGGTGGATCTCCGGTTCGTGGTTCCTGCGCGACGACGACACGCTCTGGCTGATCCCCGGCGATTCGCCCATGGGCCTGCGGCTGCCGCTCGATTCGATTCCTTGGGTCGCGGAAAAGGATTACCCGTGGAACTACCCGCAGGACCCGTCGATCAAGCTCGGCGCCCTGCCCAAGGAGATGCCCTACGACCTCCGCCGCCTCGCCGCGATCCGCGCGGGCCAGCGCGTGCTCGCCGGCGCCAATTCGCCGACGCCCGCCGGCTACGGCCCGGGTCAGCGCGCGCAGAAGGCCGAGGAACTCCCTCCCCTCCCGCCGCCGGAGTCCGACCCCAACCGCCGCCCACAGCAGGGCGAGAGCGCGCCGTGGATCATCCGCACCGCGCTCTGCGTGCAACCGCGTGACGGACGGCTCCACGTCTTCATGCCGCCGGTGACCACGACCGAGGATTACCTCGACCTCATCTCCGGCATCGAGACCACCGTCACCGAGATGGGCGTGCCCGTCATCATCGAGGGCGAGGCCCCGCCGAAGGATCCGCGGATCAACAAGCTCGCCGTCACCCCCGACCCGGGCGTCATTGAGGTCAACCTCCACCCGAGCAAGACCTGGGACGAGCTCGTCCAGCGCACGACCGTGCTCTACGACGAGGCCCGGCAGACCCGCCTCGGCACCGAGAAGTTCATGCTCGACGGCCGCCACTCCGGCACGGGCGGCGGCAACCACATCCTCATCGGCGGCGAGACACCCTCCGACTCGCCCGTGTTGCGCCGCCCCGACCTGCTCCGCTCGCTGGTCGCCTACTGGCAGAACCACCCATCGCTCAGCTGGCTGTTCTCCGGCCTGTTCATCGGCCCGACCTCGCAGGCCCCGCGCATCGACGAGGCGCGCAACGACTCGCTCTACGAGCTGGAGATCGCGTTCAAGGAAATGGACCGCCAGCTCGGGATGTTCAACAACGTGCCGCCGTGGATGGTGGACCGCCTTTTCCGCAACCTGCTCGCCGACTCGACGGGAAACACCCACCGCGCCGAGTTCAGCATCGACAAGCTCTTCGCGCCTGAGAGCGCCACCGGCCGCCTCGGCCTCGTGGAGATGCGCGCCTTCGAGATGCCGCCGCACGCGCGCATGAGCCTCGCCCAGCACCTGCTGCTGCGCGGCCTCGTGGCGAAATTCTGGAAGGAGCCCTACAAGAACGGCCTCGTCCGCTGGGGCACCGACATGCACGACCGGTGGATGCTGCCGCATTTCAACCGCACCGACTTCAATGACGTGATCCGCGACCTGCGCCTCGACGGCCAGCCCTTCGAGGCCAACTGGTTCGACCCGCACTTCGAGTTTCGTTTCCCGCGCGTCGGCGACTTCAACGTCCGCGACATCCACGTCGAGTTGCGCGCCGCGCTTGAACCTTGGCACGTCCTCGGCGAGGAGCCCGGCCCGGGCGGCACCGTGCGTTACGTGGACAGCTCGCTGGAGCGCCTGCAGGTCAAGGCCACCGGACTCATCGGCGACCGCTTCGTGCTCACGGCCAACGGCCACCGCGTGCCGCTGCACCCGACCGGCGTCAACGGCGAGGGCGTGGCCGGCGTGCGCTTCCGCGCCTGGCAGCCGCCCGAGTGCCTGCACCCCACGATCCCCTCGCACGCCCCGCTGGTGTTCGACCTGGTGGACACCTGGAACAAGCGCTCGCTCGGCGGCTGCACCTACCACGTCGCCCACCCGGGCGGCCGCAGCTACGAGACCTTCCCGGTGAACTCCTACGAGGCCGAGAGCCGCCGCCTCGCGCGCTTCCAAAGCCTCGGCCACACCCCCGGCGGCATGCGGGCAAACCTCCCGCCCGCCGGGAAGCCAGAGCTGCCGTTCACGCTGGATCTAAGAAATCCATGAACCGATCCGTTACTTAACCACTAATGCCTCCCCTAACGGTTCGGCTTACTTGTTCCCCTTCGCCTAATCGGCTCCGGATTGGGTTTCGGGGGGCGGCTAATCGCCGCCATAAAAATCAGTTTTCCTGTCGGCGATTAGCCGACGCCTCCGACCCAATTGCGGAGCCGATCAGGCGGAGCGGACCTTGTAGCAACACCGGTAGGTGGTGCCATTAGTGGTTAAAACCATCTCCCCTCTTGCCTGCCCTTGTCGTTTTGGAAGACTCCCCCCATGTCCGCGCCCGGCTCCAGCGCCCGCACCCTGCTCCACGGCTATGCCCCCAAGGGCAGCCGGTTCGACGAGTGCGTTGACGCCGCCGGGCACCTGCGGCCCGCCTGGGCGCAGTTTTTCAGTCACCTGCACGGCAACCCGCACGTCGCGCTCGCCGCCGCCAACGAGGCCGGTCACCGCGCGATCGTCGAGCAGGACGTGAACATGAACGTCTATCGCGGCGAGCGCGCCGGCGCCCAGCTCTGGCCGCTCGACGTGCTGCCGCTGCTCATCGGCGCGGACGAGTGGGCCGACCTCACCCGCGGCCTCAAGCAGCGCGCCCACCTCTTCAACGAACTGCTCCGCGACCTCTACGGCGAACAGCGTTTCCTCAAGGGCGGACTCATGCCCGCCGCGCTCGCGATGCAGAACCCGCATTTCCTGCGCCCCGTGTCCGGCCTCTCCCGCCGCACGCCGGTCTTTCTCCACACGCTGGCCGTGGACATCGCGCGCTCGCACGACGGCCGCTGGTGGGTGATCGAGGACCGCCTCGACGCGCCCTCCGGCCTCGGCTACTCGCTCCAGAACCGCATCATCACGCGCCAGGCGCTGGCCGACGTGTTCCACCACGCGCCCGTGCGGCGGCTCTACAATTTCTTCCACGACTACCGCGAGTCGCTCGAAAGCCTCGCGCCGTGCAGCGACGACCCGCGCATCGTGCTGCTCTCGCCCGGCTCGGCCAACGAAACCTATTTCGAACAGGCCTACCTCGCCAACTACCTCGGATACACCCTCGTCGAGGGCGAGGACCTCACCACGCGCGGCCGCAAGGTCTTCCTCCGCACCGTCGGCGGCCTCCAGCAGGTGGACGTCGTGCTGCGCCGGCTCGACTCCGAGTATTGCGACCCGCTCGAGCTCGATGCCGCGTCCCTGCTCGGCGTGCCCGGCCTGCTGCACGCGGCCCACTCGGGCCACGTCGCCCTCGCCAACGCCCCCGGCTGCCGCGCGCTGGAAACCCCGGCGCTGCTGGGCTTCCTCGAACCGCTCTGCCGCCAGGTGCTGGGCGAGGACCTGTTCATGCCCCACGCCGCCACCTGGTGGTGCGGCCAGGAAGGCCCGCGCGACTACGTGTTGGACAACCTCGCCAGCCTCGTGGTGAAGCCCACCTTCCGCACCGCCGGCTCCGCCGCACCCCGCTACGGTGCGTGGATGGGCAAGGCCGCGCGCCACGCCCTCGCCGACGAGATCCGCGCCAACCCCTCCGCGTGGTGCGCGCAGGAGCGCGTCTTCCACAGCACCACGCCCGGCTGGCACGAGGGTGCCCTGCGACCCATGCCGTTCATCACCCGGCTCTACGTCGCGTGGCACGACGGCGACTACATCGTGATGCCCGGCGGCCTCACCCGCTGCAACCCGCGCGGCGAGGACATGATCGTCTCCCTCCAGCAGGGCAGCGTGTCGAAGGACACCTGGATCCTGCACGAGGGCCTGCCCGACGACCCGCCCATCCTGCTCAGCTCGCGCCCGGCCGAAACGCTGCGCCATCCGGCGGCGACGCCAAGCCGCACGGCGAACAATTTCTTCTGGCTCGGCCGCTACCTCGAGCGGGCCGGCGCCCTGGCCCGCCGCCTCGAGAAACTCGAGGCCCTGCTTCACGACGAGATCGCCCTGCTCGACCCCGAGGTGCCGCACGACACGCTGGCGTTGCTGTTCCGCATGCAGGATCTGCCGCCCGCCGGCGCGGAGGCCGACCTCGACCAGCTCGCCGCGCTCGTGCGCAAGGCCGCGGACGATCCGTCCCGTTCCTCCAGCCTCACCGCCACCGTCGCCAACCTCGTGCGCCTGCTCGAGACGCTCAAGGTCCGCCTGCCCCACGAGGCCTGGCAAATGATCCGCCACCTGCGCCAACGCCGCAAGGCCGGCGACACCGTCGCCTGCGCCTGGCTCCGGCAACACCTGACCGCGCTCGAAGGCCTCACGCTCGAGTCGATGCCGCACGACACCGGCTGGCACTTCCTCCAACTCGGCCGCCGCCTCGAGCGCGCCCAGCAGCTGCTCGGCCTCCTGCAGGCGCTCCTGCCCGCCGAGGCCGGCGGCAAGCCGCCCACGGAATTCCGGCTGCAAACGCTGCTCCATCTCGCCGACGCCCTCTTCACCTACCGCCACGCCTACCACGGCGCGGTGGACACCGGCGCCGTCATCGACTGGCTCGTCATCTCCGCCGACAACCCGCGCAGCCTCCGCTTCCAGGCCGACGAGATCAACCGCCACCTCGCCACGCTGCCTTTGGATCTCGCCCCGCGCGCCGTCGCCGCGTTGCGCCACCAGTCGGTGCGGGTGCTCGGCGGCATCCACCTCAACGACGCCGCCCGCCTGGCCACGCACCCGGCCGAGGCCGCCCAGCTCTTGCGCGACCAGCAGCGCCACCTCGCCGCCCTCAACGACGAGCTGAGCCACATCTACTTCTCCCACGCGGAGGGCCGGTGATGAACACCTGCGCACACCCCATTTCCGGAGGACCGAGCTCCCGCGAGGCCGTAGCCGCGTTGGAGCATGGCGAGAACGTGGGGCATTTTTCTCCACGCTTTCGGCATGCCTCAAGCGCGGCTAACGGCTGCGGAGCCACCTGACATGCCCCACTACCGCATCACCCATCAGACCGTCTATCAGCACGCCGCCGCGGCCGGCGCAGCGTGGCAGATGCTGCAGCTGCGGCCGCGGGCCGAGGCGGCGCAGGAGTGCCTGGACTTCCAGCTTGAGCTGCACCCCGCCGCACCCGACCTCTCGACCCGCGAGGATTTCTTCGGCAACACCCGGCACTTCTTCTCCGTGCGCGAACCGCACCGCGAACTTTCCATCACGAGCCACGCCGTCGTCCGACGCGAGGCCCCGGCGCTGCCGCTGGCCGGCCTGAGTCCTTCCCTCGTCGAGGCGCGCGAGCGCGTGCGCCACGCCATCTCAACCGGAGAAAGATTCCTGCTGGAACAATACCTCGGCCCGACGACGCTCGTGCCGCTCCTGCCGGGCACCCGGGAGCTTGCCGACGGCCTGGACCCGGCCATCCCGGTGCTCGCCTGGATCGAGGAACTGGGCCGGCGCTTTGCGGAGGAGTTCACCTTTGATCCCACCGCAACCGACGTGAGCACGCCGCTGGCCGATGCGCTCGAGAAGAAGCGCGGCGTCTGCCAAGATTTCACCCACCTGTTCCTGAGCTGTGTGCGCCAACACGGCCTGCCCGGCGCCTACGTGAGCGGCTACCTGCTCACCGAACCGCCGCCCGGCCAGCCCCGCCTGCGCGGCGCCGACGCCATGCACGCGTGGGTCTCGGTCTTCGTGCCCGAGGTCGGCTGGGTGGACTACGACCCGACCAACGCTTGCTTCCCCGCCGCCGGCCACATCGTCGTGGCCCGCGGCCGCGACTACGCCGACGTGAGCCCCACGCGCGGCGTCTTCACCGGCAGCTACTCGCCCCTCCTCCGCGTCGAGGTGACGGTCGAGCCGACGACGTAGCCGGGCATCGCCCGGCTACGTCAGTTTAAGTCTGAAGTTTATGTCATCGGTCGAAGTCGGCCGGCCTTGGGGTTCCGTCTTAAACTTCAACTTAAAACTTAAACTACCCGTCATGCCGCCACCGGCTCGTGCTGAAACCGAGTGACGAGTCCGCGCAGGCCGTCGAGCAGCGACTCGAACAACTGGTCGTAGGCCTCGTCGTCCATGCCCACCGGCTGGCGGCAGGAGGCGCGGATGATCGCACCGCCCTCGCCGTCGGTCTGCACACGCAGCGCCACGACCGCCAGCCAGCCCGAGACGTGGCGGAGCCGCAGGTCGATCTCCCCGGAAATGTCGTCCACCTTGGTCTCGACCGCGAGCTCGCCAAGGGCGGTGTAGGCCCACCAGCCCTCGCGGTGGAGTTCCACCCATTCGCAGAGGCCGCCGGTCCAGGCGGGCAGGTTTTCGATGTCGGCGAGAAAGTTGAAAGCCGACGCGCGTGGCGCGGCGAGGGTGAGCGTGAGGAGACGGTTTTGCATGGTCGGGAAATCAGACGGAGCCTTTGCGTTGGTGGAGGAACACTTCGTTGCCGTCGGGATCACGGAAGCCGATGCTGCGGCACGCATCGCAATCATGCGGGCCCCAACTCGGCGAGAGCCCCGCTGCCTTCACCGTGGCAATGGCGTCGTCGTAGTTCGTAACCTCCAGCGCCACGCCCGGTCCGCCTGAGGCCGGCACAGCGGTGCCGCCAAAGTTCGTTATGGCCAACCCGCTCGGCCCGGCCTCGTATTCGATCCACCATTGGCCGGGCGCAAACTCGGCCTGCGTGCCCACCCTGAGGCCGAGGATGCCCTCGTAAAAATTTCGCGCGCGGGCGACGTCGGTAACGTGGTAGAGGGCGAAGGCGATGCCGGTGACTTGGAGCATGGGGAATCCGAGGATGCTCCCACTCTACCACCCCACGCTGACAGCCCTATGTCAGGAGTGGTTCAGCGATGCAGATGTGGTGCACGTGCGCGCGATCTGGCAGGTGATCCGAGCCACCGGGATCTGCGAAAACCCCAAGCCTCAGGTTTCAAACGCCAAAGAAATCTCAGTTTCCAATTTCGAAACCCTCCGACCGCATTGGCGTTAGAACTTTTTGGCGATAGTGATTTGCGCGCCCGGCGGAGCGACCGGCTCAGCACAGCAATGAGCCGAAGTCCATGAAGTCGGCGTCGAAGCCGCCCTTCACGCCCTTGCAGATCACGCTCACGGCGTCGTGCGAGTGCAGCGACTCCAGGTGCGAGCAGGCGATCCGGAAATCCTTGATGCGCTTGTCGCGATCGAACGCGAGATAGAGCAGCCGCGCAGCGTCCTCGACGAACTTCAGGTAGGCGCCGTTGAGCTCGGCAAAGGCCTGCTCGTCCTCGCGCTTCACCATGACCTGCGTCTCGGTCTGCAGCGCCTGCAGGCAGAGCGCGTGGACGTCCTCGATCCAGATCTTTTTCCCCTCGGACTCCTCGAGCGTGATGCGCGCCTTGCTGCGCTGGGAGTGCGGCACTCCATAGGCCCCTCGCCGGTCGCGGGCGTGCTCGGTAAGTTCGGCGGAACACGGGCAGGCCGACGAATAGACGAAGTCGAAGTGGATGAAGCGGCGGTAGCGTCCGTCGCGCGTCATCACGCCCTCGAACGCCACGTCGTAGAACTGGAAGCCCTCGAGATCCGTGCGCAGGCTTTTCCGCAACATCGGGTAGGAGAACGCGATTTTCAGCCGCGCGTCCTTCGTCTCCACCTTGCGCAGGTAGGCCTTCAGGATCTTGCCCATCCATTCGCCGGTGGTGACGCCGTCGCGGTGCTCGTAGAACGTCCGCATGATGCGGCTCATGTTGATGCCCTTCAGGTCGGCCTCGAGGGAGACCGTGCCGGTGACGCTGGTCTCGAGCGTGAGGATCTTGCCGCCCTTCGTGCGGTATTTGAGCGGCAGCTTGAAGTTGTGGATGCCGACCTGCTGGATCGGCACGTTGGCCCCCTGGATGGCGTCGTGCGCGGCGTCCATCATGTCGGGCAGCGTCGCACGGTAGGCGGCGTCGGGCTTGAACTTCCTGTCGTAACCCCGCTTCACCCGCGGCGGCTGGCCCTGGTTGGAGCGGTGGAGATACATCGGATTCATGGGATTCGTTTTTGGTTGGTGCAGGCGGGTGACGTAACCGCCCGAAACATCAGTGGTGGGCCGGGCCGAAGAACTCGGCGTAGTTGCGCGGCGTCTCGTAGAGCCTCACGCAGTGCAGCCTGGCGGGCAGCGGAATGTGCGAGACGATCTCGTGCCAGAAGGCGATGACGAGGTTCTCGGTCGAGGGAATGATGCCGCGCAGGAAGTCCACCTCGTCGTTGAGGTTGCGGTGGTCGCACTTGTCCACGACGGCGCGGTGCAGGATCTTCTTCAGGCGTGCCAGGTCGATGATGTAGCCGGTGACCGGATCGGGCTGCCCCTTGACCGTGACCTCGAGCACGTAGTTGTGACCGTGCCAGTGCGGGTTGGTGCAGAGGCCGTATTGCTTCTGGTTCCAGGCTAGGCTTTTGGTCGGGTTGTAGAGCCGGTGCGCCGAGTTGAAGTGCACCTGCCGCGTGATGAACACCGTGCCCGCGAGCGCCCGCACGGACGGCTCCCGGTTTTTGCGCGTGTTGGTCTTTTTCGGCATGGAGGGTCAAGCGAAGCGAGATTGCCGCCTGCGTCAACCCCCACGGTGCTGGCGGAGTCGGATGTCCTGCCGCCCCCACCGAAATTCAGCCGCCCTCACAATCAGGCCCAATGTTCGTAATACGAACATTGGGCCTTGAATGACACCCGTCCAGCCCGGTGCGTGTGGACGAATGTTCGTAATACGAACATTCGTCGGGTCGGGCCGGGTGGCGGTCGGCGGACTGGGCCGGATTTGGCATTGCCGGGGTCAGGCGGCGGGCCCTCAATCCCGGCGATGGCCCTGCGGTTCCGCATTCTTGGCTCGGGCAGCTCCGGCAACGCCGCCCTCCTCGCTTCCGACGACACCCGCGTGCTCGTGGACGCGGGCTTCTCGGCGCGAAAACTCGGCGAACTCCTCGCCGAGGCGGGCGAGTCCTGGGAACGCATCGACGCAATCTTCCTGACCCACGAGCACGGCGACCATGCGGCGGCGCTCTCCGGCCTGGCGAAACACGACCGCATCAAGGTCTTCGCCAACCGTCGCACCGCCGAGTCCCTGCAGGCCGGCCTCAAGCACCGGATCAACTGGCAGCTCTTTGAGACAGGCGCGACGTTCCGTTTCCGCGAGTTCGAGGTGCGCAGCTTCACCGTGCCGCACGACGCGCAGGATCCCGTCGGCTTCCTCATCGCCCACGGCCACGGCGACCTGCTCTCGCCGCGCCGAAGTCTCGCCTGGCTGACCGATCTCGGTCACGCGCCCGCGCACATCCGCGAACACATCCGCGAGGCCGACGTGCTCGTCGTCGAGGCCAACCACTGTTCGCAGATGCTGCAGGCCGACACCAAGCGCCCGTGGTCCACCAAGCAGCGCATCGGCGGCCGGCACGGCCACCTTTCCAACTCCGCGGCCCGCGAACTCCTTGAAACCACCGCCGGCGCCCGCTGGCGCCACGTGTTCCTCACCCACCTCAGCCGCGACTGCAACTCGCCCGAAGCCGTCGCGGCCGCCTGCGGCACCGTGCTGGCCGCCCGGCAATGCGGGTTTTCGGTCGTCGCCCCGGGCGCCGGCACGCCCGCCTTCGAGTTTTGAACCCCGCTCCGACTGCGCATTTTCTGTCCGCCTCGGCCCGCCGCTTGACGTAATCCGGCTTTTGCTTTGCCCGCTCCGCCCCCGCCCGCTTCCCTGCTCCCGTCCATGTCGATCCCGTCCTACCGCCGCACCAAGATCATTGCCACCCTCGGCCCAGCCACCGAGAGCGAGAAGCAGCTGACCCGCCTCATCGAGTCGGGCGTGGATGTCATCCGCCTCAACATGGCGCACGCCAAGCACGACTGGACCCGCGAGGTCATCCGCCGCATCCGCGCCGTCTCCAAGAAGGTCGGCCGCGAGGTCGCGGTCATGATGGACATCAAGGGCCCCGAGATCCGCACCGGCGACGTCGCGGCCCCCATGGAGCTGCGGCCGGGGGAAATCTTCGACTTCACGGTCAAGCCGGGCGGCGACCGCACCAACGCCGAGGAGATCCGCTCGGTGGACGTGAACTACCGCGACCTCGTCAACGACATCAAGGTCGGCGACATCGTGCTCGTGGACAACGGCCTCATCCGTCTCGAGGTCCGGGCCAAGAACGACGCCCACATCCGCTGCTGCGTGCTCACGGCCGGCACGCTCTCCTCCCGCCGGCACATCAACCTCCCCGGCGTGCGCGTGAACCTGCCTTCCTTCACCGAAAAGGACCGGGCCGACACCCTCGTGGGCATCGAGGAGGGCATCGACTTCGTGGCCCTCTCCTTCGTGCGCGAGGCCGGCGACATCTCGCAGCTCCGCGGTTTCCTCCGCGAGCAAAAATCCTCCGCCCGCATCGTCGCCAAGATTGAGGACCAGGAAGCCATCTCCAACCTGGACGACATCATCCGCGCCACCGACGTGCTCATGGTGGCCCGCGGCGACCTCGGCATTGAGGTGCCGCTGCAGGACCTGCCCATCATCCAGCACCGCGCCGTCCGCACCTGCCTCTCCGTCGGCCGCCCCGTCATCGTCGCCACCCACATGCTGGAGTCCATGATCACCCAGCCCGTGCCGACCCGCGCCGAGATCACCGACGTGGCCAACGCCGTCTACGAGCAGGCCGACTGCGTGATGCTCTCCGGCGAGACCACCGTGGGCAAATATCCCTTCGAGTGCATCCGCGTGATGGATTCCATCGCCCGGCGCGTCGAGGAGGAGTTGGCCGCCGACTTTCCGGAGCCGGCCGTGTTCATCGAGCCCCGCATGAAGTTCATGCGTGCCGCCGTGGTCATGGCCAACGAGTTCCCCGGGGCGCGCATCGTGATCTTCACCCGCCGCGGACTCGCCGCCGCCGGACTCGCCGCCCACCGCCCGGCCCGTGCGCCCATCCTCGCCCTCACCGACAACGTGACCGCCCTGCGCCAGCTGCGCATCGTCCGCTCGGTCGAGCCCTATTACATCGGCGTCTTTGGTGATCCCGAAAAAACGCTTTCCCGTGCGATTGCCATGCTGCGGGACGCCGGCCGCGTCCAAAGCGGCGACAAGCTCGTGATCATCTCCGATGTGCTCACCGATTCCGGCGACCGGGTGGACAGCATCCAGATGCGCACGGTGGGCTGAGGCGCGAGTGTCATCGCAGGGGCGCGCCTTGCGCGCGCCCTCGGGCGCGGTCAAGCCACGCCCCTACGGATCCCATTTGCCGCCTCCCCGCAGGGAGTTCATCGCGCAATTTCGTCCTTTCGACCTGTAACCTTTGCCGCGCAGCGCGGTTTCCCGCATGACGCCACCCACCCCGGCGATCGCATGACACCACGCCCACGCCTCCTTTTCCTCGGCCTCATCCTGAGCGGAGCCGGCCTTTTCGCCGCCCCCGCCCTGGACGTGCGCCCCACTGCCACGCCGCCCGTGATCGACGGCGTGCTCGACGATCCGGTCTGGCAGACCGCCGCCCGCACCGACGCCTTCCGCGAAGTCTATCCCCGCGAGAACACCGAGCCCACCGAGCGCACCGAGTTCTGGGTCACCTACGACGCCGACCACGTCTTCGTGGCCGTGCGCTGCCACGACTCCGGCGGGCTCGCCGGTATCCGCGCCTACTCCATGCAGCGCGACCAGAGCAACGGCTCCGACGATCTCGTGCGCATCGTGTTCGACACCTTCAATCGCGAGAGCGACGGCTATTACTTCGGCCTGACCGCGGCCGGCGGCAAACACGACGGCCTCGTGCAGAACAAGGACCAGGCCAACGACCAGTGGGACGGCCTCTGGCACGGCCGGGTCACCCGCGATCCCGGCGGCTGGAGCTGCGAGTTCGCGATCCCGGCCAAATCCATCGCCTTCGATCCCGCGGGCGGCACCTGGGGATTCGACGTCGCCCGGCAAATCCGCCGCAAGCAGGAGAACGTCCGCTGGTCCAACGTCATTCGCGCGAAGAGCGTGTTCTCGCTCCCCGATACGGGCGATCTCCGCGGTTTCGCCGGCCTGCGCCAGGGCCGCGGCCTTGAGTTCAAGCCGTTTGCCAGCGCGACCACCCGGCACAAACCGCGCGCCGGCGAGAAGGAAACCGAGTTCAAGCCCGGCCTCGACTTCGTCTGGCAGGCCACGCCCTCGCTCGCCGCCACGCTCACGCTCAACACGGACTTCGCCGACGCCGACGTGGACGAACGCCAGGTCAACCTCGGCCGCTTTCCGCTGTTCTTCCCGGAGAAACGCTCGTTCTTCACGCGCGACGCCTCGCTCTTCACCTTCGCCGGCATCAACCAGGACCCGCTGCCGTTCTTCTCGCGCCGCATCGGCCTGGCCGAAGACGGCACCAAGGTGGACATCCTCGGCGGCGCCAAGGTCACCGGCCGCGCCGGCCCGTGGACCATCGGCCTGCTCGATGTGCAGACCGACGACCACGCGGGCGTGGACGGCAAGAACCTGTTTGTCGGCCGCGTCTCCCACCAGGTGCTGGCCGAGTCCAGCGTCGGCCTCATCGCCACGCACGGCGACCCGCGCGGCGACGGCGACAACACGCTCCTCGGCGCCGATTTCAACTACACCAACAGCCGCCTCGCCGGCGGCAAGACGCTCACGGCCCGCCTCGGCGTGCAGCACACCGACTCCGATCTCGCCGGCGGCACCGGCACCGCGACCACCCTTTCGATCAACTACCCCAACGAACCGCTGATGCTCTCCGGCTGGTTCAGCGCCGTGGACGAGAAGTTCGACCCCGCCCTCGGCTTCGTCTCCCGCACCGGCGTGGGCAACATGCACCTGCAGGCGCTCTACAACGTCTATTTCAAGGACCGCTTCCTCAGCATGGCGCAGCCCTTCGTCGAGACCGACCACACCACCGACCTCGACGTCCACTTTCTCGACGGCAACGTCTGGACCGGTTTCTACGCCGAGACCGCGAAGGGTGACTTCACCAACATCTGGCTCGGCGCCCACTACGAGACCTACGATACGCCCTTCGCGATCCGCCCCGGCATCATCGTCCCGGCCGGCCGGCACCGGTTCGACGACTTCCAAATCGAGATCGGCACCGCCCGCGCCCGACCGGTGGACGCTTATGTGCGCTGGCGCACCGGCCAGTATCTCACGGGACACGCCGATTTCTACAACCTGGGCATCGGCTGGCGTCCGACCAGCCGCCTGCAGTTCAACCTCAGCACGGGTCTGCGCGACATCCGGCTCCCCGCCGGCGAATTCCAGGTCCGCACCGGTTCGCTCCGCGCTTCCTTCACGTTCAATCCCGACCTGCAACTCAGCCTGCTCGGCCAATACGACAACCTCTCGAAGTCGCTCGGGATGAATTTCCGCCTGAAGTGGACCGTCCAGCCCGGCAACGATCTCTACTTCGTGATCAACCAGGGCTACGACACCACGGCCGATCATTTCCGTCCGACCACCGGCGACATTTCCGCCAAGGGCGCCTGGACCTGGCGGTTCTGAGCGGACCGCGGGGTGGCTCAGGGCGAGACTTGACCAAAGTCCGCTCCCACTCATCTTTCTGGGCCGTGTCCCGCCTCGCCCGCATGCTGATCCTTTTCCTGGTCGCCGCCTGGCTGCCGGTCACGCTGCATTGCCGGCTCGAGGCCGCGGGCTTCCACGGCGCGGATGAATGCTGCGCCAGCGAGCAGGCCGCCGAAACGCCCGGTGACTGCAAGGACGACGCCTGCCCCACCGTCGAGGACACCCTCTACAAAGAGTCCGGCCAATCGCTCAAGATCGCCGCACCCGCCGTCGCGTCCTGCCTCGCCTGCCTCGCGCTCGTGCCTGAACCTGCGTCGAACCAGTCTGAACTTGCCACCGCCAGCCACGCTCCGCCCCTCGAGATCGAGGTCGCGTGGCAATTCCTCTCCCGCGCCGCGCCGCCCGCGCGCGCGCCCTCACTGAACGCGTAAGCCTGCTCCGGCGGTCACCGACTGCGGACAGTCTTCTTCCACGCGCACCCACCGGTGCCTTCGCCGGCCTATGGCCGGGCCTGCTTGTCCGTTTAACCCGTGTTCAGTCATGAAAATTTCCACGCTCTGCGTCTCCCTTATCCTCACTGCCAGCGCCCTCGCATCCTCGCTGGCCCCCGATGCCTTGGTCGCCGGAATTGTCGCCGCCAATCCCGAACTTCAGTTTTACCGCGACGAAATCGCTGCCGCGCGCGCGGGTGTGCGCCTGGCGGCCACCCGGCCGCCCGCGGAATTCTCGCTCGAGGCCGGCCGCAAGCGCGTGCGCGATGGCGGTCTCGCCGCCGAGGGCACGGCCTGGGCGGTGTCCGTTTCGCAATCCTTCGAGTGGCCGGGTCGCCTGGCCCTGCGCAAGAGCATCGCCAACCACGACCTCGCCCTCGCCGAACTGGGGCTGGCTCGCTTCGAGGCCGCGCTGACCGCCCGCGCCCGCACCCTGGCCTTCGGACTGCAGGCCGCGACCACCCGGGCCGCCGCCGCCCGCGAGGTGGCCGACCGCTACGCCGCGCTCAAGGAAGTCTTCCTCGCCCGCGATCCTGCCGGCCTCACGCCGCTGCTGGAAATCCGCGTGATCGAGGCGCAGGAACTCGTCCTCCAGCGCCGCGCCACCGACGCAGCCCTGGCCCTGCAAACCAACCTGGCCGAACTGAACCAGCTGCGCGGCGCACCGGCAGACGCCCCGCTCAAAGTCGCGTCCGCCCCGCTGAAATTCAACGGCGCCCCCTCCGCCGAATCCCTGCTCGCCGCCGCCCGCGAAAATCACTTCGAGTTCCGCGCGAAGAAACTGGAGCTGGAACAGCAGGGATTCGCCGTGCAACTCGCCCGCAGCGAAGGCCGGCCGGCCTTCACCGTCAGTCCGTTCCTCTCGCAGGAAAAGGCCGGCGAACGCGAGACCGTGGCCGGAGTGGGGCTTTCCCTGCCGTTGCCGCTGGGCGACCGGCCGCGCGCCAACACCGAGGTTGCCGAGGCCCGCCGGCGCCAGGCGGAGACCGCCGTGCGCGTGGCCGAGCAGGAACTCGAACGCGAGTTGCTCGCCGCACTCGCCGCCTACGCGGCCCGCCAGGGTGAGATCGCCCGCTGGGCTCCGGACTCCGCCGCCAAGTTCCGCGAGGCGGCCGGACTCGCCGACCGGCACTACCGCCTCGGCGCCGTGCCGCTCGCCACCTACGTCGAACTCCAGAACGCCTACCTCGAGGCCGTCGAGGCCCTCCTCGATACCGAGCGCGAAGCCCTGGATGCCGGCCTGCGGCTCGAACAGCTCACCGGACTGAATCTCAAACTCGTGGAGGCCACGCCATGAAATCCGCCCCGATCCTGGTCCTGGCCGCCACCCTGCTCCTCGGCGCCACCGGCTGCACCGAGTCGCACGCCCACGACCATGCCGCCGAACCGCCTCCCGCCTCGGCCTACAAGGCCGGGCACGGCGTGCAGCTCTCGCCGGCGGCAGCAGAATTCGCCGGCCTGGCCACCGGCGAATTCACCGGCCGCCTGCCCGCCGGCGCGCTGCTGCGCACGGTGAAGGGCGACTTCGTCTATGTGGCCAACGGCCCGTGGCTGCTGCGCACGCCGGTGACGCTGGCCGCCGACGGGTTAACCGTCAGCGAGGGCCTCTACGAGGGCGATGTCATCGCCGTGCAGGGCGTGCGCGCCCTCTGGCTCGCTGAACTACAGGCCATCAACGGAGGCGTCGGCTGCGCCGACGGACACTGATGCTGGAACGCATCATCGATTTTTCGCTGCATCGGCGCGGCCTCGTCGTGTTCGCCGCCCTGCTGCTCGCCGCCGCGGGCATCTGGTCGGCCTTCCACGTCGCCATCGACGCCGTGCCCGACATCACGAGCCCGCAGGTGCAGATCAACACACCCGTCGCCGCGCTTGCGCCCGACGAGATCGAGACGCTCGTCACCGTCCCCATCGAGCGCGAGCTCGCCGGTCTGCCCGGTCTCGTCGAGCTGCGCGCCCTCTCGAAGTTCGGGCTCTCGCAGGTCACGCTGACCTTCGCCGATGGCACCGATCTCTACCGCACGCGCCAGCTCGCGACCGAACGGCTCGCCGCCGCCCGCGAACAGCTGCCAGCGGGAGCCACCCCCGCCCTCGCGCCGATCAGCACGGGCCTGGGCGAGATTGTCTATTACACGCTGGATTACCGCGCCGACGCCCCCGGCAAGCCCGCCACCCGCGCCGACCAGTTGCGCGAACTGCGCCTGATCCACGATTTCCAGGTGCGTCCCGCCCTGCGCGCCACGCCCGGCCTCGCCGAGGTCAACGCCATCGGCGGCTACGAAAAGCAGCTCGTGGTCGCCCCCGACCCCGAGAAGCTCCTGGCCGCGGGGGTGAGCTTCGACCAGCTCGCCGGCGTCATCCGCGCGAGCACCAGCAACGCCGGCGGCGGCGTGCTCGAGCTTGGGGGCGAGGCCGTGGTCGTACGCGCCGACACCCGCGCGCGTTCCGCCGCCGACATTGCCGGCCTGCCGGTGAAATTTGCCGGCGGCACCCGCCCCCTCACTGTCGCGGACCTCGCGGAGGTGACCATCGGTTCCGCCGTCCGCACGGGCGCCGCCACCGCCGACGGCGAGGAGACGGTGGCCGGCGCCGCCATCATGCTGGCGGGCGAAAACAGCCGCCTCGTCGCGCGTGCGGCCGTCGAGCGCCTGGAAGGCATCCGGACCCGGCTGCCGGCCGGCGTGCAGCTGCGCGTCGTCTATGACCGCTCCGATCTCGTGCACGCCACGATCCGCACGGTGGCGACCAACCTGTTCGAGGGTGCCGTCCTCGTTGCCGCCGTGCTGTTTGCCCTGCTCGGCCATTGGCGTGGGGCGCTGCTCGTGACCCTAGCAATCCCACTGTCGTTCCTGTTCCTGCTCACGGGCATGGCCCAGGCTCAACTCAGCGCCAACCTGATGAGCCTCGGGGCGATCGATTTCGGCCTTATCGTGGACGGGGCGATCGTGATGGTGGAAAACGTCCTCCGCCATCTCGCGGAGCGCCAGCGCGCTCTCGGTCGCGAGCTGACGGCCGGTGAGCGTCTCGCGGAGGTGCACACCTCCGCCCGCGAGGTGGCGCGCCCGATGTTCTTCGGCGTGCTGGTCATCACGCTCGTCTATGTCCCCATCCTCGCGCTCACCGGCATCGAGGGAAAAATGTTCCGGCCGATGGCCGTGGCCGTGATGCTGGCGCTGGGCGGCGCGCTGGCGCTGGCGCTCACGCTCATGCCGGCGCTCTGCCCGTGGTTCCTGCGCGGGCGGCTGGAAGAGCGCGACGGCCGCCTCGTGCGCGCGGCCAAGGCGGTTTACACGCCGCTGCTGGCCGCGGCCTTCCGCCTGCGGTGGCTCGTGGTTGCCGCGGCGGTCCTGCTCTTCGCCGGCTCGGCCTGGCTGTTCACCCGACTCGGCGCGGAGTTCATCCCGCAGCTCGACGAGGGCGCCATCTCCATCCAGATGATCCGCGGCAACAGCGTGGCCCTCGGCGACTCCGTCGAGCTGCAGCGGCGCTCGGAGCGCCTGCTGCGCGAGCGCTTCCCCGAGATCAGCCACCTCTTCGCCCGCATCGGCACGGCGGAAATCGCCACCGACCCCATGGGACCCAACGTGGCCGACACCTACGTCTTCCTGAAACCGCGCGACCAGTGGCGCCGCCTCGACAGCCGGCCCGCGACCAAGGCCGAGCTCGTCGAGCTGATGCGCCGCGAGCTCACCGCCACCATCCCCGGCCAGACCTACCTGTTCTCCCAGCCGATCCAGCTTCGCTTCAACGAAATCATGGCCGGCGCCCGCGCCGACCTCTCGCTGAAGATCCAGGGCGACGACTTCGCCGTGCTCGAACGACTCGCCGCCGCCGCGCTGGAGATCCTGCGCGGCATCCCTGGCGGGGGCGATGTGGAGTTCGAAACCCCGGGCCGGGTGCCGACGCTGGAAATCACCCCCAAACGCGCCGCGCTGGCCGGGCTCGGCCTGCACGCCGACGAGATCAACGCCGTCGTCGCCACCGCGCTCGGCGGCGAGGAGGCCGGCGCGCTCGTCGCGGGCGACCGCCGCACCGAGGTGGTCGTGCGCCTGCCCGAGCATCACCGGCTGAACCTGGCCGGCTTGCGCGACCTGCCCGTCACCGGCGCCGGCGGCGTGCAGGTGCCTCTCTCGCAGGTCGCCGACATCACCGTCACCGACCGCGTGGGCACGCTCACGCGCGAGGACGCCCGGCGGCGCGTGGCCATCCTCATCAACGTGCGCGGACGCGACACCGAGGGCTTCGTGCGCGAGGCGGAGGCCAAGCTGCGCGCGCAACTGCCGTTCCCCGACGGCTACGCCTTCGCGTTTGGCGGCCAGTTCGAGAACCTGCAGGCCGCGCGCGCGCGGCTTGCGGTCGTCGTGCCGGCGGCGCTCGCGCTGATCTACGCGCTCATCTACGCCAGCTTCGGCAACGCCCGGCAGGCGGCGCTGGTCTTCGTGTGCGTGCCGCTGGCCGCCACGGGTGGAGTGGCCGCGCTCGCGCTGCGCGGGTTGCCCTTCACCATCTCGGCCGGCGTCGGCTTCATCGCCCTTTCCGGCATCGCCGTGCTCAACGGCATCATGCTGGTCAGCTTCATCAACCAGCTCCGGACGCAGGGGCACACGGTGCGCGCCGCCGTCACCGAGGGCACGCTCACGCGTCTGCGCCCGAAGCTCATGACCGCCCTCGTCGCCTCCCTCGGCTTTGTGCCCATGGCCCTCTCCACTGGCCCGGGTGCCGAGGTCCAGCGTCCGCTGGCCACGGTCGTCATCGGCGGCGTGATCACCTCCACCTTCCTCACGCTCGTCGTCCTGCCTGTCCTCTACGACTGGCTGGAAACGCGCGTGAAACCCTCTAACTGCTGACTCCCATGAAAACCAAACTCCTCCTCACCCTGTTCACCCTCGCCTGCGGCTCGCTGCTGCACGCCGAAAAGATCGCGGCCGGCCCCAAGGGCGGGCGTCTGCTCGACTCGACACCCCTCAAGGCCGAGTTCCTTGTCACGACCGAGCGCCGCGTCGAGGTCACCTTCTACGACGACCACAGCAACCCGATCCTCCCCGGTGCGCAGCTCGTTGCGGTGACGGCCGAGCCCGCCAGCGGCCGGGTTGCGCTGGAGATGGAAAAGACCGCCACGCACTTCGCGTCCAAGACCGCCCTGCCGGCCGGCGAACCCTACCGCGTCGTCGTCCAGATCCGCGCCACGCCCGACGCCAAGCCGCAGAACTTCCGCCTCGACCTGAACCTCGCCACCTGCGGCGAGTGTCAGCGCAAGGAATACGCCTGCACCTGCGAAGGACACTGAGCGCACCGGGGCAGAACCCATGACACGGCACCCGCTTGATCCGCTGGCACGATGACGCAGCTTTTCGTTTATCCATGAAAGTGCGCGACAGCGGCATGCCGCCGCAGGACTATTGGGAAACCCTGTTCAACGTGCCGGGCATCCTCGATGCCTTCGGCTTCGGCCCGGCGACGGGCGACGTGGTCGAGTTGGGCTGCGGCTATGGCACCTTCACCCTGCCGCTGGCCCGGCGGATCAGAGGCACCGTCCACACCGTGGACATTGAGTCTGACATGGTCACCCTCACTAGACAACGTGCCGCTCAAGCCCAGCTGACCAACCTCAAGGCTGACCAACGTGACGTGTTGACCAACGGCTTCGGCCGGCCACCCGGATCGTGTGACGCCGCCCTGCTGTTCAACATCCTCCACGCCGAAGACCCCGTGGCCTTTCTCCAGGCCGCCCGCGATGTGGTCCGCCCCGGCGGTCTCGTCGCCGTCATCCATTGGCGCAGCGACGTAACCACGCCGCGCGGTCCCGCTCTGGAGATTCGGCCACGCCCAAACCAGATTGTCGCATGGGCCGGCGAAGCCGGCCTCGTCCTCGACAGCGGCGCTTTTCTGCTTCCGCCCTGGCATTTCGGATTGAAACTGCTGCGCACCTGATCCGCGCATGAACCCCGATCCAAGCATCACCCCTGGCTTCTGGGACCAACGCTACGCCTCCGGCAAGACCCCGTGGGACCAGCACGGCGTGCCGGAGTGCCTGCGCGACTATTTGAAACGCACCCCGGTCTCAGGCCGCGCCCTGGTGCCGGGCTGCGGCTCCGGCTACGAAATCCTCACGTTGCACGAGTGCGGGTGGCCGGTCCTCGGCCTCGACTTCAGTCCGGCGGCCGTGGCCCAGGCACAGCGCCAAATGGGCCCGCTGGCCCAACTGGTGCGGGTCGGCGACTTCTTTGCCCCGGCCGACGACATGTCCGGTTTCAGCTTGGTCTATGAGCGCACCTTTCTCTGCGCCCTGCCGCCGGAACTCCACGTTTCTTACGCCCGGCGCATGGCGGAGATCATCCGGCCCGGCGGCGTGCTTTGCGGGTTCTTCTTCCTCGGCCCGGAAGAAGAACCTCCGCCGCATCCCCTCTCGCAGCAGCAAATCAATACGTTGCTCGGCGAGTCCTTTATTTGCAGCGAAGACCTGCCCGTGGCTGACTCGCTCCCGCTCTTCGCCGGCAAGGAGCGCTGGCAGGTCTGGCGGCGGCGCTAATCCCCCACCCGCGCGAAACGCGGAATGCGTTTCCCGCCAACTTCGACCGTCTCGACGAACATCGCCGCCGGGCGCACGAACATCCCGCCGGCGCCGTAGAGCGCCTCGTAGACGACCATCCATTCGTTGGTCTCCGTGTGCAGGGCCAGATGATGAACGCGGTAGGGGTTGTCCTTGTAGTGACGGTATAGTCCCGGGCGGGGTTCGGCGGGCTTGGGCGGCGAGGGCTTCATGGGCAAAGCCTGACGGAGGCGCCCGCCGGCTTACAAACCGGAAGAGAGAATCCAACCACCCGACTGCGCGCTTGCCGCCGGCCCGGCGCGCCCTTTGCTCGCGGGTTTTCCCATTGATGAATCCGCCTACCTCCGCCCACTCCTCCCTCCGCGCGCTCAGTCGCTTCATCTTCCTGAGCCGCTGGCTCCAGGCCCCGCTCTATTTCGGCCTCATCGTCGCGCAGGGCGTGTATGTCTACCATTTCTTCGTCGAGCTCTGGCACCTGCTCACCAGCATGCAGGGCATCAGCGAGCAGACCATCATGCTCACCGTGCTGGGCCTGATCGACGTGGTGATGATCGCCAATCTGCTCATCATGGTCATCGTCGGCGGCTACGAGACCTTCGTCTCCCGGCTTAACCTCGACGGCCATCCCGACCAGCCCGAGTGGCTCTCGCACGTCAACGCCGGCGTCCTCAAGGTGAAGCTGGCCACCGCGCTCATCGGCATCTCGTCGATCCACCTGCTGAAGACCTTCATCGAGGTCGGCTCCAAGCCCGTGGCCGACAACGTCGTCCTCTGGCAGGTCGTCGTCCACATGACCTTCGTCATCTCCGCCCTCCTGCTTGCTTGGACCGACCGCATCTCCACCCGGACAGCCGCCGAGACCCGCGCCGCGCATTGAGCCCCCATCATTCTCGTTCTCGAACGACGACTGAAGAGCAGGAGAACGATTGGGATTTAGGAAATGAGAATGAACACAGCCGGTCGGTGTTTGCGCGACCCGCTTGCGCCGCCGGCATTCCGGGTTTTGGATAGTGGGAGCTGCACGCTGGGCGCCACGCCCGTCCGGCTCCTGTGCCACCCATGAACTCCCTGCTGCTCGAACTCCTCGTCATCTTTTGCCTGCTCCTGGCCAACGGCGTGTTCTCCATGGCGGAGATCGCCATCGTGTCGGCGCGCAAGTCGCGCCTCCGCCAACGCGCCGAGCAGGGCGATACCCGCGCCCGCCGCGCCCTCGCCCTCGCGGAGAATCCCAACACCTTCCTGGCAACCGTGCAGATCGGCATCACGCTCGTCGGCGTGCTGGCGGCGGCCTTCGGCGGCGCCTCGCTCGCCGACCGGCTGACCGGTCCGCTCGCCACCCTGCCCTGGCTCGCGCCCTACGCCGAGGAGGTCGCCTTCGGTGCCGTGGTCGTTGTCATCACCTACTTCACCCTCGTCATCGGCGAACTCGTGCCCAAGCGCATCGGCCTCGGCAACCCGGAGGGCATGGCCCGCTTCGTGGCGGGACCGATGCACGCGCTGTCCGTGCTTTGTGCTCCCCTCGTCAGCGTGCTGGGCCGCTCGACCGACACCCTGCTCGCCGTCATCGGCATCAAGCCAGCCACGGACGCCGCGGTCACCGAGGAGGACGTGCGCCTGCTCGTGCGCGAGGGCATGCGTGCAGGCGCGCTCCACGCCCAGGAACCGGCCATGATTGAGGGCGTGATGTCATTCGACCGCCGCCCGGTGCGCGATCTGATGACGCCCCGCGCGAAGATCATCTGGATCAACGCCCACGACTCCCACGAGGTCATCTGGCACCGTATCGTGGTCAGTGCGCACACCACGTTTCCGGTTTACGAAGGCCGGCGGGACAACGTCATCGGCATGGTCACGGTCAAGGCCATCTACGCCAACCTGGCCGCCGGCATTTCCGTCAATGTGCGCGACCTGGCCACGCCCGCGCTCTTCGTGCCGGATTCCCTGCCGGTCAACCTGCTGCTCGAAAAGTTCAAGGCCACGGGCAAACACGTCGCCCTCGCCACGGATGAGTTTGGCACCGTCACCGGGCTCGTCTCCCTCCACGACCTGCTGGAAGCCATCGTGGGCGACATCCCCTCACCCGCCGACCGACTCAAACCCAAGGCCGTGCGCCGCGACGACGGCTCGTGGCTGGTGGACGGCCTGCTCGACACTGCCTCATTCACCGAGGCCGTGGCCGACTTCCCGCTGCATCCGCCGGCGCAGCGCGACTACGAAACCTTCGGCGGGTTCGTCGTCAAGCAACTCGGCCATGTCCCGACCGAGGGCGAAATCTTCCGCCACCACGGCTATGACGTCGAGGTCATCGACATGGACGGCCTGCGGGTGGACAAAGTGCTGCTGCTGCCGGTCAAGAACCTCCCCGCGACCGGCGGCAAGGGCTGAGCCCCGAGGTGGAGCCCGCGCGGAGCGCCGGCTCCACCCGGCGCAACCGGTTGCAAAGCCTCGCTTGCAGGCTTTGCTACTGTCCTCTGTAATCCGTCTTCCGTCCTCTGATGTCCTCCTCTCCCATTCCTGTCACCGTCCTCACCGGCTTCCTCGGCGCCGGCAAAACCACCCTGCTCAACCGCATCCTCACCGAGCAGCACGGCAAGAAGATCGCCGTGATCGAGAACGAGTTCGGCGAGGTCGGCGTGGACAACCAGCTGGTCATCCAGAGCGATGAGGAAATCTTTGAGATGAACAACGGCTGCATCTGCTGCACCGTGCGCGGCGACCTCCTCCGCATCCTCGGCCGGCTGATGAAGCGCAAGGACCGGCTCGACGCCATCCTCATCGAGACCACCGGTCTGGCCAACCCGGCGCCCGTCGCCCAGACCTTCTTCACCGATCCCGAGATGAAGGAGCAGTTCCGCCTCGATGCCATCGTCACGCTCGTGGATGCGAAGCACATCCTCCTCCACCTCGACAACTCGCCCGAAGCGAAGAAGCAGGTGGGCTTCGCCGACGTCATCATCCTCAACAAGACCGACCTCGTTTCCCCCGCCGAGCTGGACGCGCTGGAGAAACGCCTGCGTTCGATCAACGCCGTCGCGAAGATCCACCGCACCGCCAACGCCGCCCTGCCGATCGAGAAGGTCCTCAACGTCGGCGGCTTCAACCTCGACCGCGCCGTGGAGGTGGACCCGCAGTTCCTCGAGATGGAGTACCCCTTCGAGTGGGCCGGCGCCTACGACCTCCAGCCCGGCCTCCACGAGATCGAGATCGGCCACGACCCGGCCGACGCCGACCATGCCCACGACCATGCGCACGATCACGAATGCGGCGAGGCCTGCGGCCACAACCACAACGAACTCGATCTCGTCGTCATGCCGGTGAAGAGCCTCGACGAGAAGGACCTCGCCGCCTCGATCAACGCCGCCGTGCTCACCTATTCCGACTGGGAGAAGATCACGCTGCCCGGCGAGACCGTCACGACCGGCGGCCAGCTCCACCGGCTCAAGCTCAAGGACGAATACGGCAAATTCAAGGTGAGCATCCCGGCCGCGGGGAAATACCTGATCTTCACCGCCCACGACGTGCCCACGCACTACTACCTGCCCGATGGCACGTTCACGAAATACGTTTGGGACAAAACCTTCCGCCACGAGCACTCGCATGACGAGGAGGTCACGTCCGTCGGCATCAGCGTGCCCGGCGACCTCGACGGAAAAAAACTCAACGAGTGGATCAGCGAGCTGCTGAAGACCAAGGGCGGGGACATTTTCCGCATGAAGGGCGTGCTCTGCGTGAAGGGCACGAACAAGCGACTCGTCTTCCAGGGCGTGCACATGCTCTTCGACGCCAAATTCGACCGCCCGTGGAACGCCGACGAGAACCGCACCAACACGCTCGTCTTTATCGGCAAGAACCTCGACCGCCCCGCCCTCACCGAGGGGTTCAAGGCGTGCTTGGTGAATTGATCGTGGTGGAGCCCGGCAGGGCGAGCTTTCAGCCAAGGCGTGTATTCAAATTCGGTTGGTCGCTCATAAGTCTGTGAACCGACTGGAGCCCTGCTGCGTGCGATCATCAAAAGCGTCCTTACCGTCATCCTGAGCCCTGCGAAGGATCCAGCAGGATAACCGCCAGCGGACATCCTCTTGGATCCTTCACTGCGTTCAGGATGACGGTTTCGAAGATGTGCTGGATTCGATAAGACAACACTCACAGCCTCAGATTGCATCCTTGGCGTGGAGCCAAAAGACGGTTCAGCTTTGAAGCACCCCACCCCATGAACCGCCGCACCTTCGTCTCCTCTGCGCTCGCCGCCACCGGCGTTGCGCTGCTCAGCAACCCCGTCAGGCTTTTCGCGCAGACCGGCGCGCCCCGCTTCAAGCTCGGTTACGGCCCGCACCCGGGCATGTTCAAGGCTCACGCCCCCGGCGGCATTCTCGATGAGATCAAGTTCGCCGCCGACCAGGGTTTCACCGGCTGGGAGGACAACGGCATCGCGGGCCGTCCCGCGGCCGAGCAGGAAGCCATCGGCCAGACACTGAAGGACCGGGGGATGCAGATGGGCGTCTTCGTTGCCCACGCCAGTTTTGACGAGCCGACCTTCGCCGTGGCCAAGCCGGAATATCGCGAAAAGGTCCTCGCCAGCATCCGCAACGCCGTGGATGTGGCCAAGCGTTGCGGCGCGAAGTGGTTCACCGTCGTGCCCGGCTCCGTGGACCAGCAGTCCGACAAGACCGAGAAGTGGAACCGCTACGGCGGCCCACGCCTCGCCGAAGGTTACCAGACCGCCAACGTCATCGCGTTGCTCCGCGAGTGCTCGGCGATCCTCGAGCCGCACGGCCTCGTGATGGTGCTCGAACCACTCAACTGGTATCGCGACCACGGCGGCGTCTTCCTGCAGCGGTCAGACCAGGCCTACGCGCTCTGCAAGGCCGTCAACAGCCCATCGTGCAAAATCCTTTTCGACATCTACCACCAGCAGATCACCGAGGGTAACCTCATCCCCAACATCGACCGCTGCTGGGACGAGATCGCCTACTTCCAGGCCGGCGACAACCCCGGCCGCAAGGAACCCGGCACGGGCGAGATCAATTACCGCAACGTCTTCCGGCACATCCACCGCAAGGGCTTCACCGGGGTCGTCGGCATGGAGCACGGCAACGCCAAGCCGGGCAAGAAAGGCGAGGAAGCGGTCATCCGCGCGTATCGCGAGGCGGACGGATTCTAGATTGCGTCAGAGTGGCTCCACGCGTGGGCGGTGAGCTTGCTCACGCCACGAACGTCGTGTTGCGCTCGTGGCGCCAGCAAGCTGGCCGCCCACCCGACCAGGTTGAGCCGCTCAGAGCCCCTTCAAATACGCCACCAGGTCCGCGACGGCCTGCGCGTCCAGGCCGAGCTGCTCGGCGCTGAGCATCAGGGAGCGGTTCATGCGGGTCTTCTTGGCGACACGGTCGGCGGGGATCAGCTGCGTGACACCGCCCATGCTCATCACGACCAGCGGGTCGCTCTCCGACACCTGCATGCCCTGCACGAGCCGGCCGTCCTTGAGTTCGACCGTGGTGCCTTCGTAACCGTGGGCGATATCGGCCGACGGATTCACAATGGCCCCAACGACCACCTCGGTGGTCTGCATCTTCGCGAAGGCGGTGAGATTCGGGCCGTATTCCACACCCTGGTCGCCGATGCGGTGACAGAGGTAGCAGGAACTCACGAGCGCGGCGCCACGCTTCGCATCGCCCTTGAGCGCCGCGATCTCCGCGGCCGGAGGCAGCTTGCTCGGTTCCGGCACCGGCACGACGCTCTCGTTCACGACCACCGTCGTCGCATCGTAAAGGCCCCGCGCCTTCAATTCGGCATCGAGACCGAGACCGGCCCAGCGCGTGTCCTTGTAATTCAGCAGCCACCAGAGCGCCTGCCGCTGCACGAGGCCGTCGGACTTTTGCGCCAAGTCGGCCAAGGCCAGCGCCGGTGCCTTGCCGGGCATGAAGCCGAGCGCGGTGACGGCGGCGAGCCGGTCTTTCTCCGACAACGTGGTCGCGGCCGCGCGCGCGGCGAACTGCGGCGCAGCGGCATGGGGTGTCAGCCGCCAGAGCAGGCCCGCATAGGCTGGGGTCCACTTGAGCGGATCGGCCCCGGCGTGCGTCGCGATCAGCGCGGCGGCAATTTCCGCTTCCTTGCCCGCGCAGCCGATGCCCCAGGCCTCGAGGTAGGTGCGGTCGACGCCGTCATAACCGCGCGCGAGCGTGAGCAGAATGTCCTTCGCCTCAGCGAGGGGCACGTCGCGCATCGCGACGGCGACTTGCCGGCGCACGGCCGCCGAAGGATCGACGGCGAGTTTGGCAGCGTGGACGAGCACGCGGTGATTCTGCCGGCGCAGGGCCTGGAAGGCCGTCGCCCGAATCTGCGCGTCGGCGTCGCCCAACAGGGCTTCGACGCGCGCGAGTCCCTCGGAGCCGAGTTCGGCAAGCAGCCACACGGCGCGGGCCCGGATGAAGGGATTGGCGTCGGCCAGCAGGCCGGCGACCGGCGCGACCGCGGCGGCGCCCTGCGCCTTGAGCACAACGAAACCAAGTGAACGCACGTTCACCGCCGGGCTCTTCAGCGCGGTGAGCTGGCCCTCGGTCGTGGCGAGGTCGAACTTGGGCACGACCGATTTGAAACCCTTCGGCGCGACGCGGTAGATGGCGCCGGCGGTCAGGTTGTCGAAGTCCTGGTGTCCGCCCACGCGCGGGTCGAACCAGTCGGCGATATAGACGGCGCCGTCGGGCCCGACCATGACGTCGGAGGGACGGAAGAACGTGTGCAGCTCCTGGCTGACGCGCCCGCGCAGCGCATCGGTGCCGGCGAGCACCTGCGCCGGATTGCTCGTCACAAAGTTGAAGCGCTCCAACTTGAAACCCGCCCCGTCGGCCTTGGGCCGGTAGCCGAAGATCGTGTTGCGCGCCGCCTCGGCGCTGAGCAGCAAGCCGCGCCACTCGGGACCGAAGGCGTCGGCCTCGTAGTAGGCGATGCCGGTCGGCGCGCCCGCGCCGTAGATGTCGCCGGCGGGCATCGCGCCCGGGTCTTCCTGCCGCCACTCGGACGTGGGAATATCCTGGCCCGGCCGCCGGTCGGCCCACCAGATGCGCTTGCCGTCGCGGGAGAAAAAGCCGGCGTTGCCGTATTCAAGCACGTGACTGGTGCGGCTGGCGGGCGGGTCGTCGTTGTCGTTTTGGAAAACGTCGCCGAACGACGTGACCGTCTGCTCGTAGCTGTTGCGGTAGTTGTGGCCGATGATCTCCGTGCCGGTGGCGTCGGGCTTCATGCGCACGGTGAAGCCGCCGACATAGACGTGGCCGTCGTCGCTCTTGGCGCCGGCGAGCTGGGTGGGTTTCCAGCTGTAGATGGGCGGCGCGGCCTTGCCCCAGGTCGGCTCGTAGGAGCTGCCGACGCGGAAGGTCCGGCCGGCGCGGTCGGTGAAGTGCGCGCTGTTGTTGCCCTGGCTGAAATACCAGCGGCCGTCGGGCCCGACCGTCACGGAGTGCAGCGAATGGTCGTGGTTCTTGCCGTTGAAACCGGTGAGCAGCACCTCGCGTTTGTCCACGGCGGCGTCCCAGCGGGCGTTGCGGTCCACGTCGGTATAGACGATCAGGTCGGGCGCGTTGGAAACGATGATCTTGTTGTCCAGCACCGCGAGGCCGAGCGGGGCGCCGAGGGCGGGCTCCTGAATGAACACGTGGCTCGAGTCGGCCGTGCCGTCGCCGTCGGTGTCCTCCAGCACGACGATGCGGTCGCCGGCCTTGTCGCGGTCGTCGTGACTGCGGTAGTTGACCCCCTCGGCCACCCAGATGCGGCCCTTGTAGTCCACATCCATGTTAGTCGGGTTGCGCAGCATCGGGGCCTGCGCCCACACGGTGATCTCGAATCCCTCCGGCACGGCGAAGCCGGTCGCCGGCACGAGCGCCGGCGGGGGCGGAGCTTCCGGAGTGGCGGGGGCCGGGGCCTGCGCAAGCAGCGCAGCGGGCAACAGGGACAGCAACAGGGCGGCGGCGGGGCGTGGAACAAACGTCATGGCGTGGGTCGGGGTTGACGGAACCGAGCCAGCAAACCGGGCCAACCGCGCAGGGCAAGGCTCGCGTTGCGCGGCTGGGAGGACAGTCACACGATCCAGAGACGGACGCCCGCCTGAGCAGACACTCGCGCCTTGCACGGTACCGCGCTCGCGCGCAAGTTGCGGGCGAATGCAATTCGCCAAGCACTGGGCCGCCGCCCTCGACGACTACGCCATCGACCTCGCCTGGTCGCCCGACGGCCTGCTGCTGGCCGCGGCGGCGCAAAGCGGCAGCGTCACGCTCTTCGACGCGACCACCGGAGCCGAGAAGCACACCCTCGCCGGCCACACCGACGGCACGAACTGCCTCGGCTGGTCGCCTGACGGCACCCTCCTTGCGACGGGTGGGCAGGACGGCTGCGTGCGACTGTGGAGCCCGGCCACCGGGGCGCAGACCGCCGAGGCAAAACTGGGCAACGCCTGGGTCGAGCATCTCACCTGGCAATCATCCGGCGCTCAGCCTTCCGCGCTCAGCACTCCGCTGCTCTTCGCCGCCGCCGGCCGGAAACTCGTCGCCATCAAACCCGACGGCACGATCGCGCACGCCTTCCCCGACGCGCCCAAGACCATCAGCGCGCTCGCCATGAAACCCGGCGGCGCCACCCTCGCGGCGGCGTGCTTCGGCCACGTGGCCCTCTGGAAAACCTCCGATTTCTCCGCTTTCAAGGAGTTCCCCTACGGCAACGCCATCTACGCGCTCACGTGGTCGCCCGACGGGCGCTGGCTCGTCGCCGGTTGCCACGACAACGCCGTGCATCTGTGGGCCCCGGCCGAGGCCGACCTGGAACTGCACATGAGCGGCTATGAAACGCGGCTCAAGGAACTCTCTTTCAGCTCCGACTCGAAGTGGCTGGCCACCGGCGGCGGCCGTGACGCCTGCGTGTGGGACTGCTCCGGTGCGGGTCCCGAGGGCCGCGAGCCCTTGCTGCTGCCGCATGATGCGCGCGTGTGCGCCCTCGCCTTCCAGCACAGCCACAGCCTGCTCGCCTCCGGCTCCGCCAAGGGTGAATTCACGCTCTGGATGCCGACGCGCAAGAACCCGATGGTTGCCGAGGTCACCATGCCGTCCGCCGCCACGAGGTTTGCCTGGCGTGGCGACGATGCGCTGCTCGCCGTCGGCACGGAGAAGGGCCAGGTCTTCGTTTTCAAAACGGCCTGAGCCGGCCGGCGGATCGTCGTTTGCAGCTTGCACGGCGTGTCATAAGAAGTTCTCGTGATCGCGGGCCAGTCGCCGGTCAACCCCACCAGCGTCACAGTAAATCATGTCCCCATTGTCCGCCAACACCGCCCTGTCCACCCGCTCCATCGGAGGCGCGGCATGAGCTTCAACCCCGGGGCGCCCGACTCCCGCGCCAACGCCAGGGCGATCAACGAATCGCTGCTCGCTGCGATCGTCGCCTCCACGGAGGACGCCATCATCAGCAAGACGCTGGACGGGGTGGTCACCAGCTGGAACGGCGGTGCGGAAAAGATCTTCGGCTACACCGCCGCGGAGATGATCGGCCAACCCATCACGCGGTTGTTCCCAGTCGATCGGTTCGGCGAAGAGTCATCCATCCTTGATCGGCTGCGCCGAGGCGAAACCGTGAAGCACTTCGACACGGTGCGCATCCGCAAGGATGGCTCGCTCATTGATGTTTCCGTCACCATCTCCCCGATCCGCGATGCATCCGGCAACATCCTGGGGGCGTCCAAGATCGCCCGCGACATCACCAGCCGCAAGAAAGTCGAACACGACCGGGACGAGCTCAACGCCCGCTTTGCCAAGCTCAGCTCGATGGTCCCGGGCGTAATCTACCAGTTCAAGATGCGGGCGGACGGCACCTCCTGCTTTCCCTACAGCAGCGAGGCGATCCGCGAGATCTACCGCGTCAGCCCCGAGCAGGTCATGGACGATGCTTCCGCCGTGTTTGCCGTGCTCCACCCGGAGGATCGGGATTCCGTGGCCGCCTCGATCAAGCAGTCGGCCGAGACGCTCCAGCCCTGGCAGATGGAATATCGGGTCCGGTTTCCCGACGGGTCGATCCACTGGCTGCGCGGTGAATCCACCCCCGAACGGACGGCGGACGGCGGCACGATCTGGCACGGCTTCATCTCCGACATCACGGAGAGCCGCCGGTTGGAAACCAAACTCGTCGAATCCGCCAAGCTCGAGAGCCTCGGCGTGCTCGCCGGCGGCATCGCCCACGACTTCAACAACCTGCTCACGGGCATTCTCGGCAACGCTTCCCTCGCCCGGCAGGAGCTCCCGCCGGCCTCGCTCGGCCAGCCGATGCTCGACCAGATCGAGACCGCCGCCCGCCGCGCCGCCGACCTCTGCAAGCAGATGCTCGCCTACTCCGGCAAGGGCCGCTTCGTCGTCCAACGCCTCGACCTCAACAAGCTCGTGGAGGACACCACCCACCTGCTCCAGATTTCCATCGCGAAGAACTGCGTGCTGCGCTTCAACCTCGCGGCCAACCTCCCCGCGATCAAGGCCGATGCCACGCAGCTCCGCCAGGTGATCATGAACCTCGTGATCAACGGCTCGGAGGCCATTGGCAACCGCAGCGGCGTGCTGGCGCTGACGACCGGCGTGGCCCGGGTGGACAGCGAATACCTCAAGGGCTTCCGGCCCGACGCCTCGCCCGTCCCCGGCGACTACGTGTTCATCGAGGTCAGTGACAATGGCTGCGGCATGGACTCCGCCACGCTCGCCAAGATCTTCGATCCCTTTTTCACGACCAAGTTCACCGGCCGGGGTCTCGGCCTGGCCGCCGTGCTCGGCATCGTGCGCGGCCACAAGGGCGGACTGAAGGTCTATTCCGAGCCCGGCAAGGGCACGACATTCAAGCTCTTCTTCCCCGTCGCCGGAGGCAAACCGCAGGACAGCTTCAGCCCGTTCCAGGATGCCGCGCCGTTCCAAGGCTCCGGCACCGTGCTCGTGGTGGACGACGAGGAGACCGTGCGCACCGTCGCCGCGCGCATGCTCGAACGCCTGGGCTTCAGCGTCGTCATGGCCAACGACGGACGCGAAGGCATGGAGCGGTTCCGAACCGACCCCACGCGTTTCACGCTCGTGCTGTTGGATCTCACGATGCCGCACCTCGACGGTGAGGAAACCTTCCGCCAGATGCGGATGCTGAACCCGACCGTGCGGGTGATCCTGACCAGCGGGTTCAACCAGCAGGAGGCTATCAACCGTTTCACCGGCAAGGGCCTCGCCGGCTTCATCCAGAAGCCCTTCGAGCTCGCCAGCCTCATCCAGGTCATCCGCAGCGTATTGCCGCACAACTGAGCCGTGATCCGCGGCTTATTTCGCAGCAAGCTGCGCTCATACCCAGCCCGCCTGACACATTCCCGGCTTGCGACTCGCCCGGAGGCCATGCACATGGAGCGCGTGCGCCGCACCCTCTCCACGACCTGCCTGCTGCTCGCCTGGCTTTGTGCCAACGGCGCGGTGTGGAATGTCGTGCAGGTCGTCGCCTGGGCGAAGATGTTCAAGGAATACTCCCAGGTGATGCCCGTGGCCGACGCTCTGGAACTGACCTTCGACGGCAGCGCACCCTGCGAGATGTGCACCCTTGCGCAAAGCAACCAGGACGCCGCGCGCCGGCAGCTGCCGACCGAGGCCGCACTCGGTGGTGGAACGGAAAAAATCCTTTTGATCGCCGACTGGACGCCAGCCCCCGTGCTGATCGCGCCCGAAATTGCCTGGCCGGGCCTCGTCAACGAGGCCGGTCTCACGCGCACCGTTTCGGTGCCCGTGCCCCCGCCGCGCGCCTGAAGCGGCACACATCCTGATCCCCTCTATCAAGAGGGGTGCCCATCAGGGCGGGGTGTGTTGCACGCTGGCACTGTTTCCCCGCCGCGGCCTTTCCGCCCGGCGTCTCCTTCCACGCCCGCCTCGGGCCGCGCCTGTGCGCCCGCGTCAACCCGCGCACATCCCGACCATCACAACCATGCATTTCCGCACTCTTTTCACCGTATCCACCCTGGCCTCCGCCGTGCTCCTGCGCGCGCAGACGGCCAACGAAACCGTCGAGCTCGACAAGCTCGAGATCAACGCCGGCAAGGAGGCCGTCTTCTCCCTGCCCCTCGACTCCGCCCCGGCTTCCGGCTCCCGCCTCGGCCTCGCCAACCGCGACCTGCCCGTCTCCGTCTCCGTCGTCACCCAGGAGGTGATGCAGCTGCGCGGCCTGCGCACCGCCGTCGAGGCCGTCGAGGCCGCCGTCGGCATGACCGGTGGAACCCAGTTCGGCTCCATCCCCACCTACTCCACCCGCGGCTTCGGCTCCAACAGCGTCAGCGTCATGCGCGACGGCATCCGCCAGAACACCGCGTCGCAGTCCTCGCGCACCGTGGACTCCTTCCTCCTCGACCGCGTCGAGGTTCTCAAGGGCCCGGCCTCGCTCATGTTCGGCGAGGGCGCCGTCGGCGGCGCGGTCAACTACCTCTCCAAGTCCCCCAGCCCCGTCGCCCGCGGCGAGGCCTTCGTCAGCGCCGGCGCCTGGGACAGCTACCGCATCGGCCTCGGCTGGGGCGGCCCGCTCCCGCTCGGCTCCAAGGAACACCCCGTCACCGCCCGCGTGGACTACAGCCACAACGAGACCCAGGGCTACGTGGACCGCAACGCCCAGCGCTACGACGCCGTCGCCGCCGCTCTCGCGTGGCAGGCCACCGACAAGCTGAAGCTCTCCTTCAACACCACCCTGCTGAAAGACTGGAACGAGAGCTACTACGGCAACCCGGTCGTCTACGACGGCGTGATCAACACCACCATCCCCGGCAACACCAACGTCGAGGTCCGCACCTTCAACAGCGCCACCGACCGCATGGTCAACCCGCGCGTCGTCGACGCCGCCCGCCGCACCAACTACAACATTCTCGATAACTACGCGAAGACCGAGAACACCTTCTCCCGCCTCCGCGCCGAGCTGCGCCTGACACCCGACCTCGAGCTGCGCAACGAGGCCTACGTCGCCACCCAACTCCTCAAATGGCGCAACCTCGAGACCAACACCTGGAACCCGGTCACTCAGCTCGTCGCCCGCTCCTCGTTCCTCCACATTTACCGCGACGACCTGCTCGCCGGCAACCGTCTCGACCTCATCCACCGCGGCACAATCGCCGGCCGCCCCAACCGCCTCATCGTCGGCGGCTTCTTCGAGCGCAACAACCTCACCCGCGGCGGCACGCCCTTCGGCTACGCCACCACGGCCAGCAGCGTCAGCCTGCTCAACCCGGCCCAGACCTCCGGCCCGGGAGATGCGAATTACTTCATGAAGACCTCCCATGTCATCATCGAGACCGCCGCCTTCTATGTGGAGAACGCCCTCGACGTCACCTCCGACGTGAAGCTCATCGCCGGCCTGCGCCACGACACCATCGATTTGACCCGCGACACCCTTGTCACGCCGGCCAACCCGACCTTCGCGCGCTACGAGAAAGGCTATTCCCCGCTCACGGGCCGCGCCGGCGTCGTGTGGTCCGTCCGCAAGGACCTGAACCTCTACGCCAGCTACAGCCGCGCCGCCGAGCCGACGACCCAGCTCGTCAGCTTCACCGCCACGTCGAACGACTTCGCCCTCCAGACCGGCCGCCAGTTCGAGATCGGCGCCAAGGGCTCCCTCGTCGGCGGCAAGGTGGACTTCACCCTGGCGCTGTTCGACATCGAGAAGAACAACATCCTCGCCTCCACCCTCGACCCGCTCACCGGCTTGCGCATCAGCCAGCAGATCGGCGCGCAGAATTCCCGCGGCGTCGAACTCGCCGCCGGTTTCTCGCCGGCTGACGGCTGGCGTCTCGAGGGCAACGTCGCCTGGACCGACGCCTGGTATGGCAGCTTCGCCGAGAACCTCGGCACGGGCGTCATCTCCCGCACCGGCAACACGCCCTCCAACGTCCCCGAGTGGGTCGCGAGCGCCTTCGTCGTGAAGCGTATCTCCCAGGCCTTCGCCCTCAACGGCGGCGTGCGCTACGTCAGCGACCGCTTCGCCAACAACAATAACTCTGTCGTCGCCGAAGGCTACGTCGTGGTTGATGCCGGCGCCAGCTACACTTGGAACGACGTCACCTTCACGCTCCGCGGCCGCAACCTCCTCGACGAAGAATACCAGCCCGTCGCCGGCACCACCATGTGGCGCCTCGCCGACCCGCGCAGCTTCGAGCTGAGCGCCCGATTCACGTTCTGAACGCCCCAAACATCAGCCTCATGAAAACTGTCCGCCTCATTCTCGCGCTGCTCGCCATTCCGGCAGCGCTGTTTGCCGGTGAAAAGTCCGACGACAAGGCCAAGAACTGCGGCTGCGGTTGCTGCAAGGGCAAGAAAACCTGCTGCTGCAACACCGAGGCATCCGCCGACGACGCCAAGCCCGAACAAGCCAAGCGTTACCCGCTCAAGGGCGTCATCGTCGACATCCTCGCAGAAAAGTCCGCCCTGCTAGTCAAACATGAGGAGATCCCGGGCTACATGATGGCCATGACCATGCTCTTCCAGGTCGACGCCGCGACCCTCAAGGCCGCCGTCAAGGGTCAGGCCATCACCGGCACGCTCGTGGAAAAGACCGACGGCTTCTGGCTCGAGGACATGAAGCCGGCCAAATAAGACCGACTCATGCGCGCGCTGCTCGCCCTGCTCGTTCTCACCGTTGCCGGCTGTTCCCGCCAGGAACCGCCGGCCGCAGCCTTGCCAGCGTCCAGCGCGCCGCAACCGAAGGAATACGCCCTGACCGGCGAGGTCGTGGCGCTCACGCCCGAGCGCAACGCCATCATCGCGAAGCACGACGAGATTCCGGGTTACATGCCGCCCATGACAATGGAGTTCATTGTCGAGGCCGCGGAGCGCGCGAAGCTCGCCGAGGGTCGGCGGTTTCGCGCACGCCTCGTGGATGACGGCTCGGGCACGCTGCGGCTCTTCGACATCGTGCCCCTCGACCCCGTGAAGGAGGCCACCATCGCTGCGGCGGCGGGCCAACTGCGCCAGGAAACCTCCATGCGGGGCAAGGGCGCCTACCGTGAGATCGGCGAAACCGTCCCGCAATTTACGCTCTATGACCAACAGGGCGAGACCTTCGCCATCAACCGGGTCAGGGGAAAGTGGGTCGTGATGAATTTCATCTACACGCGTTGCCCGATAGCGACCATGTGTCCGGCCGCCACCGCGCGCATGTATGACCTGCAGCGCACGGCCCGCGAACAGGGCCGCGACGACCTCGAACTGCTCTCCATCACCCTCGACCCGGCCTACGACACGCCGCCCGTTCTGAAAAGCTACGCCGAGGCCCGCGGCATCGATGGGAAGAATTTCCACTTCCTCACCGGCCCCGAGGGCGCGGTGCGCGACCTGCTCGTCCAGTTCGGCGTCATCGTCGAGCCCGGCGAGAACTTCCTGAAGCACACCCTTGCCACGATCCTGATCAACCCGCAGGGCAAGATCGTCCACCGCGTGGACGGCACCACTTGGTCGCCCAAAGTGTTTCTCGAGCGCTTGCCCGCCCCCAAACCCGCGCCCGCCGTCACGCCGCTGTCCTCGCACTGTCCGGCCGATTCCGGCGAATCGAGCCTCTTCCGCGGCCCTGATGGCACGGTTTATCAAACGTGCTCCGGCGCCGGCCGGCAGGAGGGCGAACGCGGCCTCTGGCTCGCCACCCTTGCGCCCGGCGCTGAGACGTGGTCGGAAATGCGCCTCATCGTGAGCACGCCGCTGCTCATGGAAAATTGGGCCGACTTCGCCACGCTCATCGTGGGCACCGACGGCCAGCTCTGGGCCCAGTGGTTCCAACGCCAGCCCGGCGAGGACAGCCACGGTTACGACGGCTGGTTCGCGCGCTCCGCCGATGGTGGCGCTTCGTGGTCCGAGCCCGCGCCGCTCGGCCACGAGTTCGTCAGCCTCGCCCCGCTCAGCGGTGGCCGCGTGCTGTCCGTCTGGCTCGAAAGCGCCCGCGTGCGGGATCCGAACGCCCCGCGCGTGAAGCGCGATCCCAACGCGCCGCGTCCAGCCAAGGATCCGAACGCGCCCTACGCCCCCTCGATGCGCCTGAAGTCCCGCCTGCTCGGCCCCGACGGCACGACGCTGCAGGAGTGGATCGTCGATCCCGATGTCTGCACCTGCTGTCAAACCACGCTGGCCACGCTGCCCGGCGACCGCGTCCTGGTGGCCTACCGCGGGCACCTGCCGGACGAGACCCGCGACAACTGGGTCGCACTCTTCGACGGCGCCACTTGGGGAAAACCGCATACCCTCCACGACGACGGCTGGAAGATCCCCGCCTGCCCCGTCAACGGCCCCGCCGCCGATGCGTTGGGGGAACGCACGGCGATCGCCTGGTTCACCGCCGCCGCCGGCGTCGCGAAGGTGCAGGCGAAGTTATCCACGGACGGCGGCCACACCTTCGGCCCCGCGGTGCCCATCGACCTCGGCCGCCCCATTGGGCGGGTCGACCTCGTGACCCTCTCCGACGGCTCGGCGGTCATCTCCTGGCTCGAAGCCCGCAGCGAAAACAACGCCGCCGGCCTCTATGTGCGCCGCCTCTTCCCTAATGGGCGGCTCTCCGCCCCCCTGCAGGTCGCCGCCACCAGCGCGGTCCGCGCCAGCGGTTTTCCGCGGATGGCGACCCAGCCGGGAGCGCAGCTCCCGGTCGTCATCAGCTGGACCGATGCCACGCCCTCCGATCCCGCCGACCCGAAGTCGCCCGCCGCGACGCGCGTGCTCACCGCGCGGTTCAGCGCCGGGGCACTGACCAAGACCCATTCGACCGCCGCGCTTCCCGCCGCCAATCGCCCGGTTGCGGTCGTGCGCGGTGAAGAACTTCAGTTGCTCGAGGTTTGCGCCGTGCCGGAAACCGTCCACTGATTCCAGCATCATGATCCTCCGCGTTGCCCGTTTTCTGCTGCTCGCCTGCCCGACCTTCCTCGCTGCCCACGAATGCTGGCTCCAACCCTCGCGCTTCGACCCCGCGCCCGGCCAAGAGCTGGTGCTCCGCCTCAACGTCGGCATGAATTTCCAGGGCGAGGCGCGCCCCTTCAACTCCCAGCGCGCCGCCAAGCTGGTCCACCACTCCGCCGCCGGCGCCGCCGACTGGACCGGCCAGACCAAGGGGCAGACCGAGCTGGCCTTTGCACTGCCGTCTCCCGGCACCCATGTGCTGGCCCTCGACAGCAACCCGAGCTTCATCACGCTCGAAGCGGAGAAGTTCAACGCCTACCTGAAGGAGGAAGGCCTCACGGCAATCCTCGCCCAGCGCGAGCAGGCCGGTGAAACCAACACGCCCGGCAAGGAACGCTACATCCGCAACATCAAGACGCTCCTCATGGCCGGCGGCCGCAGCGACGACACCTGGAAAGTCCGCACCGGCCAGCGCCTCGAACTCGTGCCCCTCGACAACCCGGCGACCGTCCAGCCGGGCGGCACCCTCCGCGTGCAGTTGTTCTTCGCCGGCCAGCCGCTCGCCGACAACCTCGTCCGCGCCTGGCACCGCACCGGCGACAAGCTCACCGTGATCGACGTCCGCACCTCGGCGACCGGCGAGGCGGCCTTTACGCTGCCCGCCGCCGGCGCGTGGATGCTCAGCACCGTGCACATGGCCCGCGTGACCGGCGACGACAAAGCCGACTGGGAAAGCCTTTGGGGCAATCTCACCTTCGCGATCCCGGCGCCCGCCGCGACCCACCCGGTGAAGGGTGTGATCATGGGCATCATGACCGACAAGACCGCGCTCCTGGTGAAGCATGAGGAAGTCCCCGGCGTCATGCGCGCCATGACGATGATGTTCAAGGTCGAGCCCGCCGTCCTCGAGCGGGTGAAGCGCACCGACGCGATCCAGGCCAAGATGCAACGCCGCGCCGACGGCTGGTGGCTGCTCGACGTCGAGGTCGTGGCTGCCGGCAAGTAAGCGGACTTGCCTCAGGGCAGGGCGCGGTTTGGTTCGCCCCGTGCCCCGGCTCTTCACCGCCCTCGTCCCGCCCACGACCATCCAGACCGAACTGGCTGATGTCGCCGCGCCGCTCGCAGGCGTGCGCTGGACGCCGGCAGAGAACATCCACCTCACGCTGCGTTTCATCGGAGAAACCGACGAAGCCAAGGCGGAACGCTACGCCGAATCGCTCGCGCGCGTGCGAGTGGAGCCGTTCATCCTGCCCGTCGGCGGGGTCGGACTGTTTCCGACTCGCGGGCCGGCCAAGGTCCTCTGGGCCGGCGTGGGCAACGGCCACACGCGGCTCTACCAACTGCGGAAGCAGGTGGACGAAGCGCTGCTCGCCGTGGATGCGGGGCTCGCGATGCCGGGCTTCCACCCGCATTTCACGCTCGGGCGGATCGGCGAAAGCTACGAACCCAAGGAACTCGCCCACTTCCTCGAACGCCACCGGACCCTTGAGGCTCCGCCGTTCCGCGTCGCGGATTTCCGGCTGATGAGCAGCGAACTCACACCCGGGCGCCCGCCGGAGTATCGGGTGGTGCGGAGTTTTCCGTTGGATCGGGATCCAGTTCCGTAGGGTCGGCGCTTGGGACGATCCTACACCCAATCCATTCGTCACAAAGAAAGGCGTGCGCCATTCCGCTGCGCTTGCTTGCCTAGCCGCGATGCCACCCCGACCGACCGTGCTGGAGATATTCCTCGTCGCCCTGCGGCTGGGCTGCACGTCGTTCGGCGGACCGGTGGCGCACCTGGCGTTTTTTCGGAAAGAATACGTGGAGAAGCGGCGCTGGCTGGACGAGGCGCACTACGCGGACCTCGTCGCCCTCTGCCAGTTCCTGCCCGGTCCAGCGAGCAGCCAGACGGGCTTCGGCATCGGTTATATCCACCGGGGCTTTGCCGGCGGTCTCGCCGCCTGGCTCGGCTTCACGCTGCCTTCCGCCGTGTTGATGATCGGCTTTGCCTACGGGGTTTCGTTCCTCGGCGAACTCGCCTCCGCCGGATGGCTCTTGGGGTTGAAAGCGGCGGCCGTGGCGGTCGTGGCGCAGGCGGTGCTGGCCATGTGGCGCAACCTCTGTCCTGACCTTTCGCGCTCCGCACTGGCCGCCGGCAGTGCCGGCCTGCTGCTGGTGCTGCCTTTCGCGTGGAGCCAGATCGGCGTGATCGCCCTCGGGGCGCTGATCGGCCGGTTGTTTCTCAAGGCGCCGGCGTCGGTCGCTGTCCGGTCCTTGTCATCAAATGGGGAAAACCTGCGGAAGGCGTGGCTCTGTCTCGGCGTGTTTTTGGTGCTGCTGCTCGGTCTGCCTGTGCTGGCCGGGCTGACAGCCCACCCGGCGCTCGACGTCCTGGACCGCTTTTATCGCGCGGGCTCCCTGGTGTTTGGCGGTGGGCATGTGGTGCTGCCACTGCTGGAGCGCGAGGTGGTCGCGCCCGGCTGGGTCACACACGACCAGTTTCTTGCCGGCTACGGGGTGGCGCAGGCGGTGCCCGGACCGCTCTTCTCCTTCAGCGCGTATCTCGGCGCAGTGGGCACGCACGGGGCCGGCGGTTGGGCCGGGGGGCTCTGGTCGTTGTTCGCGATATTTTTGCCGGCGTTGCTGCTCGTGGCCGGTGCCCTCCCGCTCTGGCAAACCTTGCGGACACGGGCGGACATGCAGGCGGCGATGCGCGGCGCCAATGCCGCCGTCGTGGGCGTGCTGCTGGCCGCCCTCATCACCCCCGTCATGGCCACCGGGTTGACCAGCAAACCCGCGGTGGCGCTGGCCGTGGGAGTTTTCGCGATGCTCGAGTGGGCCCGCTGGCCGGCTTGGGCCGGGGTCGCGGCCGCCGCGCTGGCCGGCCTGTGGTTGTTGTGACCCGGCCACCCCGGGCCGCGCTCGGGCACAGCAACAAAAAAGGCCGGCGGGAAGCGCCGGCCTTTGCTGCACGAAAAACGCTGCGCGCCTTACTTCCAGTTCAGGATCAGCGCCGAGAAATAGGTGGTGTCGAGTTTCTCGATGCCACCGGCCGGCTTGCTCTGGTAGTCGTTGTTCACGCCGAACCGGAGCTTCCAGAAATCCGCGCCCTTCACCGGCAGATCGAACGAGGTCTCGTGGACGAGGCGGTAGTTGGCGAACTCCTTGAAGGAAGGCGACCAGGTGACAACGTTGTTCATCTTGGCCCAGCCCAGGGTGGACGAGTTGATGAGCGCAACATCCAGACCGGCGGAGCTGAAGTTCGCCGCGCCGTTGGTGTAGGTCTCATAAACGTAACCGAGACCGAGGCGGACCTCCGTGTCCTGGTTGTCGTTCTTCACCAGCTTGCGGCCGAAACCGAAGGCGGAGTTGGAGCGCAGGTCGATGGCCTTGATCTCGTCTTTGCCGATATCGGTGCGGACATACCAAACGGTATTGCTGTGGGCGATGCTGGACGAGTAATCGACCCCGGCCCGCCAGTCGTTGGCCGTCTCGTTGCCGTTCTCCTGGGCGCGGTTGATGATGCCGGCGAAGATCAGTTTGTCTTCCGGACCGGCGAGCGTCGCCTTGAAGCCGACGGAACCGGCAAATTTCTCGGAGCCGCCGGTGCGGCCCGTGATGGCGGCGGCGGCCTCATAGGCCCAGCGGCGCTTGAGCTTTTCCGCGGCGGCCTTGGCCTCGCGCATGGCCGGGCTGTCCGCGCCCTGGCGCCAGACGGCGACCACTTCGGCGGTGCCGGCGACCTGTTGACCGTTGGCGGCGGCAACCGTGATGCCCTGCCCGGAAGCAGCAACCTTGCCCAACACGGCGGAGCCGCTGGCGAGGCTGACGTTTACCGCTTCGTCGGTGGCGAAGCTCAGTACTTTGTCCTGAGCGATCTCAATGGTGCCAGCGAAGGCGGTTTCAACCTTCAGCTTGCCACCCTCGGCGGAGAGGATCTTGCCATTGACGATGGAGCCGTCAGCGAGCTCGACGCGGTCGGCCCAGGCGGAGGCCGCCAGCCACAAGGCGAGCAGCGAACTGATGAGGATTCGGAATGATTTCATATTCATGGATTAAGCGTATCAATTCGACTATTGGTCAGCCCCGGCATGAGGCAATTAAACAAATACGACCGACCCGGGCTTCCGGATTGCGGTTCCCACCCATAAACCGCCTGATTTCCGCATGCCCGCCCGCGCCTGGTTCCCGACTCTCATCTATCACGAGCCCCTGTTGAGCACCGGCTTGCAAAAGTTCAACGCCGCGCTCGCCGACGAGTGCCGCAACCTGCGCGACTTTGACAGCGCCGGCCGGCGCTGGTCCGCCAAGAACTATCCCGGCGGCTACACTTCCTACGCCTCGCTGAACCAGCTGCACAAGTTCTCCTCCACCTTCGCCGGCTTGGAGCGGAAGATCACGGCCCATGTCAGACGCTACGCGGCACTGCTCGACATGGACCTGCGCGGCCGGTCGGTGCACATGACGGATTTCTGGGTGAACATCATGCCGGAACACGCCGCGCACAGCCTGCACCTGCACCCGCTGTCGTTTATCAGCGGCACCTACTATGTGGTCACGCCCCGTGGCTGCCCTGGCCTGAAATTTGAAGACCCACGCCTGAGCAAGTTCATGGCCGCCCCGCCCAAGACCGCTGAGGCCCGGTCCGCCAACCGGCCGCACATCACCTACCCTGCCAAAGCCGGCCATGTGATTCTGTTCGAGAGCTGGCTCCGCCACGAGGTCGCCGCCAACCGCACCACGGCGGAGCGCATCAGCGTGAGTTTTAATTACAACTGGCACTGACGGAGAAGTCCCGGAAGCGGGAAATCCGGTCAGACATTATAAAGATTTTCAGCGCGCGAGCGTTGCCCGCGCCATCCCACGGGCGCATGTTGCCGTCGTGAAAAGAATCGATGTCAGCGATGAGGCCTACGCCGCCCTGCAGCGGCTCGCGGCCGCCAAGAATCTGACGCCGGCCGAGCTGATTGCCGCGCTGGTTGATCCGAGCCGCCCCGCTCTGGCCGGCGACACCCTGCTCTTCCACCTCGCGAGCGCGGAATTCACGAAGCTCACCGACCGGACCGAGCGCTACCTCAACCTGCTCGCCTGGTGCGCGCGCCACTACGCCACCGATTTCGCGGACTTCATCTCTCATCAGGAAAGCGGACGCCGCTACCTCGCCTGGAACCGCGATGAGATCAACGAGGCCCGCGCCCACAACCAGGCGCGACAGATCGACGGCACGCAATTTTGGGCCGTGATGACGATAGACGAGGCCACCAAGCGCCGCTTCGTGTGCCGGCTCCTCGAGTTCATCGGCTGTCACGACGAGACCGTGGCCGAGGCCTGCCATGCGCTGGGCTTCACCGCCCCGGTCACACGGCGCTTCGGATTGCTGAGCGCCTGACACAGTTTGGATTTGTCGGCGACCCCGCGGAAGCGTTCACTCCGTGCGTGAGCGATCCCGTGCCGCCGCCCGAATCCAAGCGCCGCGACTTCCGGAACTTCTTCCAGTCGGTGGGCTACGCCATCGACGGTTTCTGGGCGGCGCTGAAGCACGAGCCTTCCTTCCGCGAGGACCTGATCTTCGTGGCCATCCTGACCCCGCTCGCGGTGATCCTGCCCGTCAATGCCGTCTCCACCGCGGTGATGATCGCCTCGCTTTTCCTGATCGTGATCGCCGAGCTGCTGAACTCGGCCATCGAGTGGACCATTGACGACATCTCGCTCGAGAAACGCCCCTTCGCCAAACGCGCCAAGGACATGGGCAGCGCGGCCGTCTTCATCGCCTACATCAACTGCATCGTGGTCTGGGGCGTGATCCTTTACTCCAACTGGAACCGCATCGCCACGCTCGAGTTCCTGAAGTGGCCGCCGCCCTTTCTGCCGTAGCTCCGGTTGGCGCCCACCTTTCCGCATGAAGCTGCTCATCGTCACCGGCGTCCTTTTCGCCGCTACCTTGGCGCGGGCTGAAATCCAAGCAACGCCCCCACCCGCCATGGAAACCCGGATCTACAAGCGCGTGGCCGGCCGGGAACTGCAGGTCGATGTCTTCCGACCGGACGGAGAAACCGCCCGGTCGGGCCGCCCCGCCATCGCCTTTTTCCACGGTGGCGGCTGGGTTTTCGGCCGGCCGGCCGAGTTTCACGGCGCGTGCCGACGCTACGCCGCGATGGGCTTTGTCACCTTCGCGTTCCAATACCGGCTGTCGATCAACGCCGACGGCACCTACCCGCACCCGGATGTCACGCTCGTCGAGTCCGTGAAGGATGCGCGGTCGGCCCTCCGCTGGCTCCGGGCCAATGCCACGACCCTCGGCATTGATCCGCACCGGATCGTGGTCGCCGGCCAGTCCGCCGGCGGCCAGCTCGCCTGGTCCACCGTGCTTTTCGATCCGATCAACGAGGACACCGACGACCTGAATGTCAGCCCGCGCCCCGACGCCCTGCTGCTCTACTCGAGCAATTACAATACCATGGAAGTCTGGGCCGATCTGATCATGGGCCAGCGCCGGACGCAGATCTGGTCCGTCTCCCCTTACCACAACCTGAAATCCGGCCTGCCGCCCGCGCTGGCCTTTCACGGCCGGGAAGACGCCACCGTTCCGTATTACAGCGTCCAGCTCTTCGCCACGAAGACCCGCGAGCTCGGCAACGCTTTCGAGCTGGTGACCGTGGACGGCCGCCAGCACTACCTCGGCGAGGGCCATGAAAAATACGCCCGCTATTTCGATGAAGCCATCCTGGAGCGAACGGATGCGTTCCTGCGCGAACAGGGCCTCATGCCCGGTAGCCGGTGATCTGCCGTCCCGGCTAAGACCCGTTCAGCGCAGCCGCCCGAAGAACCACGCGGCGAGGCCGATCATCGCGAGATTGGGCATCGCGGCGGCCCACACCGGCTCGACGTAGCCCTTGGTGCCCAGCAGCGTGGCCAGGTTGCTCAGGATGTAGTAGATGACGAAAAGTCCGATGGACTTGGAGACGCCGACCACGGGATTCACGCGCACGCCGGAAACCGCGAACGGCACGGCGATCGCGATCACGATGAGCGGGCCGAGCGTCGAGAACAGCATGCCGTAGTAGCGCACCTCGTAGCCGATGAGCTTCGGATTCTTTTCCGCGGCGAAATAGCCGGTGATGCGCTTGAGTTCGTTGAACGAGAGATCCTGCGCCCGCTTGGTGCCCACGAGCAGCATCAGCGAGGGATCCTCGTTGAAATACGGCACGGTCTTTTTCTCGAAGGTCACGGAGCGCATGAGCTCGCCCAGCTCCGGGTCAAACCACAGTTCGCGGCCGTCGAGGAGCGTCCAGCTGCGGGCGGCGGTATCGTAGGTCGCCTCGCGCGCCATGAGCCGAGTTTTTTCGCGCCGCTGCGCGTCCATCTCGGAGACGGTCACGCCAAAGGCCTTGCCGGAAACCTGGCTGTAGCGGTTGATAAACCACATCCGGTTCTGCGGCCGGTTGTCGAAAGCCATCGTCGTGACCAGGCCGAGCGAGTCGGCGTCGGCCGGCTGCGCGCCGCTGGCGGCTTTCTCGGCCTCGGCCCGGAACAGGATGGTGTCGCGCAGGCTGCGCGAGGTCTCGACCGACCAGGGCACGACCCGGGCGTTCAGCAGCAGGGAAACGCCGCAAAGGACGATCCCCGCCAGCCAGAGCGAGCGCGTGGTGGAGAAAATGTTCAACCCGGCGGCGCGGATGGCGGTGAGCTCGTTATTGCGGTGCAGCTTGCCCAGCACGAAGAGCAGCGATAGCAGCATGGACAGCGGCAGCACCACCGTGAGATTGCTGGGCATGCTGGTGGCAAAATACAGGAGGATGTCGCCCATCGCGGCGTTGATCTGGGTAAAGTCCCGCAGCTCGTCGTAGAGCGAAGTCATGAGCAGCAGGCCCATCGTCGCGGCCAGCAGCAGGCCGAGCATCTTCAGCCATTCGGCGAGCAGGTAGCGGTCGAGGAGGTTCATCAGGTGACCGGGTGAGACAACCACCCGGGCCGTTGGTGGCAAAGCCGAAAGCAATCCAGCCCGCACGCCCCCCTGATGGGCACAGTTGGTGTTTGCCCGGCCGGGCCAATCCCCTTTCATCGCGGCCATGTCAAAAACCCAAGAAGCCTGGAGTTCGCGCCTCGGCGTGATCCTGGCCGTTGCGGGAAGTGCCGTCGGTCTGGGCAACTTCCTGCGTTTTCCGGGCCTCGCCACCCAATACGGCGGCGCGGCGTTCATGATCGCCTACTTCATCTCGCTCCTGCTGCTCGGCATCCCGATCGGCTGGGCGGAATGGACGATGGGCCGCAAGGGCGGCCTCGCGGGCTACCACTCCTCGCCGGGCATTTTCCACGCCATCATTCGCCACCCGGCCGGCAAATACCTCGGCCTGCTGGGGTTCATCGTCCCGGTAATGGTCTACATGTATTACGTGTATATCGAGGCCTGGTGTCTCGGTTATGCGCTCAATGCCGCCACCGGCAATCTCAGCCTGCCGGGCATGAACTACAGCGACTTCTTCGCCACGTTCACCGGCACGCGTCAGGACGGCGCCTCGATCCATTTTGGCCTCAGTGACGTCGGCATCTTCGTGGTCATCGTCTATGCGCTGAACTTCTTCTTCATCTACCGGGGAATTTCCAAGGGCGTGGAGTTCGTCTGCAAGTGGGGCATGCCGCTGCTCATCCTGATCGCGCTCATCATCCTGGCCCGCGTGCTCACCCTCGGCACGCCCGACCCGGCCAAGCCCGACCAGAATGTGATCAACGGTCTCGGCTTCATGTGGAATCCCAAGGAGATCGCCACCGGCCTGAAGAATCCCCAGCTCTGGCTCGCCGCCGCCGGCCAGATCTTCTTCTCCCTCTCCGTCGGCTTCGGCGCCATCATCACCTACGCCAGCTACCTCAAGCAGAAGGACGACGTCGTGCTCAGCGGCCTGACCGCCGCCTCGGCCAACGAATTCTGCGAAGTGGCGCTCGGCGGCCTGATCACGGTGCCGGCGGCCTTCGTGTTCTTCGGCACGGCAGGCATCGTGGGCATGGGCACTTTCGGCCTCGGCTTCAATGTGCTGCCCCACGTCTTCGCGCAGATGGCCTTCGGCCAGTTCTTCGCCACCATCTTCTACCTGCTGCTCTTCCTCGCCGCCATCACCAGCTCGCTCTCCATGCTCCAACCGGGCATCGCCTTCTTCGAGGAGGGCCTTGGCCTCGGACGCAAGGCCGCCATGGGTGTGCTCGGCCTGCTGACCGCCCTCGGCACCGCCCTCGTGTGGTGGTTCTCCAAGGACCTGAAGGCCCTCGACACGATCGATTTCTGGATCGGCACCGTCGGCATCTTCGTCTGCGGGACCATCCTGATCATCGTCTTCGGTTGGGTGATAGGAATCGATGAAGGCATCAACGAGGCCCACCAGGGCGCCGAGATGCGCATCCCCGGCTTCTACAAACCCATCATGAAATACATCACCCCGCTCTACCTGCTGGCGATCTTCGTGATGTTCCTGCTCGCGAATATCTTCGGCTGGAACTTCAAGTTCGGCCCCGAAGCCGCGTTCAACCCGACCAGCTACGTCACGGATCTCGTCGGCGACAACCCGAGCGGCCCGGCCCGCATCGCCTTCGGCTTCATCGTCATCACCATCATCTTCGTCACCTTCCTCGTGGCCCAGGCGGGCAAACGCTGGGAAGCGGCGGAAAAATCCAACGGAGGAAAAAAATCATGACCCCCGGCGGCTGGATCACCATGATCATCTCGGTCGGCTTCGTGACCGTGCTCTTCGCCTATTGTGTCTGGCGCGTGCTCACCAGCCACAAGCCCGACCACGACCTCGGCCACATCGAACCCGTCCACAAGGACCAGGTGGACGAGCGCTGAGATCTTTTGCGGAAAGCCATTCCCCCGCTTGATTTTTTCCAGAGCCCGCTAAAATGGCGGGCTCTTTTCTTTAACCACGTTCATCCGTCCAACCACCATGTCCACCACCACTCCGCAAAAATTCGAGTTCCAGGCCGAGATCAAGCAGCTGCTCGATATCGTCATCCACTCGCTCTACACGGAGAAGGAAATCTTCGTCCGTGAACTGGTTTCCAACGCCTCCGACGCGCTGGAAAAGCTGCGCCACACGCAGCTGACCGAGAAGGAGATCCACGACGACCTGCCGCTCGAGATCACGATCACGACCGACGAGACGGCCAAGACCATCACCATCCAGGACTACGGCATCGGCATGACCCGCGCCGAGCTGGTCCAGAACCTCGGCACCATCGCCCACTCCGGCTCCAAGCAGTTCCTCAAGGCCCTCGGCGAGGGCGGCGCCAAGAACTCCAACCTCATCGGCCAGTTCGGCGTCGGCTTCTACTCGGCCTTCATGGTCGCCAAATCCGTGAAGGTTTACTCGCACTCCTGGAAGAAGGAAGAGCCCGGCCACGTCTGGACCAGCGACGGCTCCGGCAGCTACACCGTCGAGGAGGCCGCCGACCAGCGCCGCGGCTGCAAGATCGTCATCGAGCTCAAGGACGACTGCGACGAGTTCGCCAAGGACTGGCGCATCAAGGAAATCCTCACCCGCTACAGCGCCTTCGTGGGTTTCCCGATCACGCTCAACGGCAAGAAATTCGAGACCGTCCAGGCGCTCTGGCTCCGCAGCAAGAACGAGATCAAGGACGAGGAATACACCGAGTTCTACAAGTTCCAGGCCCACGCGCACGACGAGCCGATGCTGCGCCTGCACTTCTCGGCCGATGCCCCGCTCGCCATCAACGCCCTGCTCTTCGTCCCCTCCGAGAACACCGAGCGCTATGGCTTCGCCCGTCTCGAGCCGTCCGTCGCCCTGCACTGCCGCAAGGTGCTCATCGACGCCAAGCCCAAGGACCTGCTCCCCGAGTGGCTCCGCTTCCTCAAGGGTGTCGTGGACAGCGAGGACCTCCCGCTGAACATCTCGCGCGAGACGATGCAGGACAAGGCCCTCATCGAGAAGCTGAACAAGGTCATCACGAAACGCTTCCTGAAGTTGCTCGACGAGGAGGCCACGCAGCGCCCCGACGCCTACGTGAAGTTCTACGGCGAGTTCGGCCTGTTCCTCAAGGAGGGCGCCGCGCTCGACTTCACCCACAAGGACCAGCTCGTGAAGCTCCTCCGCTTCGAGTCCTCGCTCACCGAAAAAACCAAGACGACCTCCCTCGCCGACTACGTCTCCCGCATGGGTGCCGAGCAGAAGGAAATTTATTTCCTCGTCGGCAAGGACCGCACCGCCATCGAGAGCGGCCCCTACCTCGAGGGCTTCAAGGCGCGCAACCTCGAGGTGCTCTTCTGCTACGAGCCGGTGGATGAATACGTCTTCAACAACGTCCGCGAGTTCGACGGCAAGAAGATCATCGCCGCCGACCACGGCGACGTGAAGCTCGCCGACATCCCGCAGCAGGGCGAGGCGCTGAGCGAGGCCGAGGTCAAGGACCTCACCAAGTGGCTCAAGGAAACCCTGGGGGAGCAGGTCGCCGAGGTGAAGAGTTCCGACCGCCTCGTGGACTCCCCCGCCCTCGCGACCAATGCCGACAAGTTCATGTCCGCCCACATGCGTCGCATGATGAAGGCCATGAACAAGGATGGTGCGGACACCCCGACCAAGGTGGACCTCGAGATCAACCCCCGCCATGCCGTGATCAAGAAGCTCGCCACCATGCGCACCACCGACGCCGACAAGGCCGAGCTGGTCGCGGAGCAGCTCCTCGACAACACCTTGATCGCCGCCGGCATGATGGAAGACCCGAGCCGCATGCTCGCCCGTCTTAACAAGCTGCTGGAAAGCGTTTAAAGTGCCTCACGGAAGAAAGTATGGCCATACGACCATACTTTCTTCTTGCTAGTATGGCAGCACAGCCATACCGGTGTCTTTGTTATGAAAATGACGATGCACATCGACGAGGACGTCTTGGACCGGGTCATGAAGGTGACCGGGGCCAAGACCAAGACCGAGGCGGTTCAGATCGCCCTCACCGAGATGGCCCGTCGGCACAAGCTGAAGGAGCTGTTCAGTCAGGGTCTCGGAATGACCCCGGAGCAACTCAAGGCCGAGTTCGCACCGACTGCGGCTGACGAATTCGACCGCCCCCTGCTCAACGTCGCGGAACCCAAGACTCCTTATGGCGAATCTGGTTCTGCCCGATAGCAGTTACTTCATCACCCGTGCGCGCGAAGGCGTGGATCCTTTTCAGGAACTTCGCGCGCACGCAGATGGGTGGGAGTTTGCCACCTGCGGCCTGGTGCTCATGGAAGTATGCCGCGGTCGTAGCGATGCTCATGTCTACAAGCGCTTCCGGGAACGCTTCGCGGTGATGATCTTCGTGCCGGCAACCAGTTCGACCTGGGAAAGAGCCACCCAGCTGGCATGGAGCCTGGATCGTCAGGGCATCGTGATTCCGGCCACCGATATCTTCATCGCCGCCTCCGCGCTTCAGGTCGGCGCCGCCGTGCTGACCTACGACGCCCACTTCCGCCAGATACCCGAGCTCACCGTGCTGGAATGTCTGGAATAGCCTCCGCACCCAGCCAGCTTGGCCTTGCCGGAAAACGTTCTTATGACACCGTCCGGCGCATGTGTCCTGCAGCTCGCTTTGCCGCCATTTTTGTCCTCCTGAACACTGCCGCCCTTTCCGCGGCGAATGAGGTCACCGCCACGCGCATCCGCGCGCACACCACTTTCCTCGCTGATGATCTGCTGGAAGGCCGGGGCGCCGGCACACGCGGTCACGAACTGGCGGCGCGCTACGTGGCCAGCCAGCTCGCCCGCCTCGGAATCGAGCCCGGCGCCGACGGCGGCATCTATGAACAACCGGTCAAGCTGGTCGAGTCCGCCAGCAATTACGCGGCCGCCCGCCTGGTGGTGCGCGCTGGCGACAAGGAAGACGCGCTCACGCCGGTGAATGACATGATGGTCACAATCGCCCCCGGACAGACGGCCGACGCCATCACCGCGACCGCGGTCTTTGTCGGCTTTGGCATCCGGGCCCCCGATCTCCAGCACGATGATTTCGCCGGCGTGGACCTCCAAGGGAAGATCGCCGTCATTCTCTCGGGCGCGCCGCAACGTTTCCCCAGCGAACAGCGCGCGCACCACGGCAACAGCGAGCAAAAGCGCACCCTGCTCGTCCAACACGGGGCGATCGGCGTGGTCACGATCATGACGCCCTGGGACGAGGTCCGCCGCCCCTGGGCCATGACCGTGGCGCTGAGTCGGTTTCCCAGCATGCGGTTGGTGGATGACGCGGGCGGTCTGGTGAACGGTTTCCCGCAACTGCGCGTGCTCGGCTCCGTGGGCAACGCCGCCGCCGGACGAGTCCTGATCGGCGCACCCAAAACACTCTCAGAAATCTTCGCCGCCGCCGAGCGCGGCGAACCGCAGAACTTCCCTCTCGGCGTCACGATCACCCTCGCCGGCGAAGCCACCCTCCGGCGCGTCGAATCGCTCAACGTGCTCGGCCGCCTGCCGGGCACCGACCCTGAGCTGGCCGGCCAGCCGCTCGTGATCACCGGGCACCTGGATCATCTCGGGATTGGCACTGCCGTGAATGGCGACACGATTTACAATGGCGCCGTGGACAACGCCCTGGGCATCGGCGTGCTGCTCCAAGTTGCGGAGGAACTCGCCACCGGCCCGCGTCCGCGCCGCCCCGTGCTCTTTGCCGCGGTCACCGGCGAGGAGAAGGGCCTGCTCGGCTCGCACCGCCTCGCGACCCATCCGCCCGCCTGGGTGCAACGCTGCGCCGCCAGCCTGAACATCGACATGCCTCTCCTGAGTGCTCCCGCCCGCGACCTGATTGCTTACGGTTACAGAAACTCCACCCTTGGCGCGGTCCTGGAAAAGGTCGCCGGCCGGCACGGGATGGTTGTCAGTCCCGATCCCGCCCCGGAGGAAGTCCGTTTTGTGCGCAGCGACCAGTATTCCTTCGTGCTCACCGGAGTCCCCGCCATGAAGGTCGATCCGGGTAAGCAAGCCGTGGATCCCGCTGTGGACCTCGTGGCCGCCGAGGTGGATTACCGGAAGAATCACTATCACAAGCCGTCCGATGAACTGGACCGGCCCATCGACTGGACGGCGGCCGCCCGCTACACCGCGCTGATGGCCGATCTTGCCCGCACCATTGCGAACGAACCCTCGGCACCCGCGTGGCTGCCCGGGGATTTCTTTGGCGAACTCTTCGGTCCCAAAAAATAACCCGGGGCGGGCGCCAAGCGCCTCGTCCCCGGGGAAGAATGGAGCCGACCGGCTTTACTCCTTGATGCCCACGTATTGGAGGAAGGCCTTCTGCGAGCGCGGACGGCCGAGGAATTTTTCGACGGATTCGGCAACATCACGGGTGTGGCCCGCCGCATAGACCTCGTCACGCAGACGGCGCCCGATTTTCTCATCGAGGTAACCGTTCGGAGCCGCCTCGAAGACACTCGCCATGTCGGCCGCCATGACCTTGGACCACAGGTAGCCATAATAACCGCCGTCGTAGCCGGTGAGATGGCCAAAGTAGGCCACGAACGCGGTGTCGGCCGCGGGAGGGATCGAAACACGCGCGCCGACCGCGTTGGTGAGCTCGACCACATCGGTCGTCCAGGCATCGCCCGGTGAGAGGGTGTGCAGTCCGAGATCCATGAGACCAAGCGAGAGCTGGCGACGATAGGCGACGCCCTCGGTGGCCTCGCGGGCGCGGATCATCGCTTCGATGGTCTCGGCCGGGATTTTCTTCGACGGATCGCGGTAGTCGGCGGCGAACGTGTCGAGCACGGCCTTGTTCCAGACCCAGTTCTCCAGCATCTGTGAAGGCGCCTCGATGAAATCCTTTGGCACGCCGGCGTAGTTGAAACTCGAGTACCGCGCCCGGCCGAGCAGGTTGTGCATCACGTGGCCGAACTCGTGGAAGAGGGTTTTGACGTTGTCGTGGGACAGCAGCGAGGGCTTGTCCGCGGTCGGCGGCGAAAAATTGCACAGCAGCACGGAGACCGGGAGCTGATAACCGCCATCGGGCAGCGTCCGGCCCAGATTCTGCCGGAAGTGGGCGAAGTGGTTGTATTTCCCCTCCCGCGGAAACATGTCGAGGTAGAAGGCGCCGATGGGTTCACCGCTGCCCGCATCGGCGGCGATCCACAGCTGCACGCCGGGCGCCCAAACGTAGGGCGGTTCGATCTGGGTGAACTTCAGTGCGAACACCTTCTCGTAGATCGCAAACATGCCGCGCAGCGTGGGCTCGTAGGCGAAGAACACGCGCAACGCCTCGGTATCGACCGCGTATTTTTCCTTCCGCAGCTTATTGGTGTAGTAAGCCGTGTCCCACGCCTCGATCCGGGCGTCGGCCTGGCCGGTGTGTGCGGCCTTGAGCTGACGCAGGGTTTCCACCTCCTCCACGAACTTCGGCTGCAGGCCCTTGACGAGATCCTCCTCGAACTTGAGCGCCACCGCCGCACTGCCCGTCATGCGGGTCTCGGTTCGGAAATCCGCCCACGTGGCGTAACCCAGCCGCCGGGCGATCTCGGCGCGCAGGGCGACGAGCTTGGCCAGGACCGGGATGTTTTTCTCCCGGGCCAGCTGGCCGCGGGCCACCGTCACCCGGCGGCGCACCTCGGCGTTGTCGGCGTTGTCCTGCACGGCGGCTACATGCCAGGTGATGTTCGCCATCACGCGGTAGCGGCCGTCGGGTTGCTTCACGCCGGGGCTGTTCAGCAGCGTGGCGGGCACGCCGGCCAACTCCTCCGCGGTGAAGTCGAGCGGCGCGCGCGCCTCGTTGATGTTCACGTCGAACTGGCGCTCCAGCTCGGACAGGCTCTTGCGCAACAGCTCGACCTGCTGCCGCTCGGCCGGCGGCAGGGCGAGACCCGCCCGCCGAAAGTCACGCAGCGTGAAATCGACCAGCCGCTGCTGCTGGGCGTCGAGCGCGGGCTTGGTGTCGGCCCAACGCTGCAACGCCCGGTAAAGATCCTCGCGATACTCCAGCGCGATGCCCCAGGCCTCGATGCGCTGCCCGGCGTCACGGGCGGTATCGCGCAAGCGCTTGTCCGGATGCGACTCGGCCAAGGTGCCGATGTGGTTGGCCCAGGTGCTCACGCGACCGGTGATTTCCTCAAAGGCGCCAAAGGTGCTCGCAAACGATGCCTTGCCCGCATCCTGCGACGCGAGGCCAAGCAGGGCCGCATCAGCCTCTGCCAGGGCGGCGGTCGTGCGGTTGCTGATTTCATCGGCGGTGCGCGGATAATCGGGCAGCTCGAGACGCAGCTTGCTGCGGGCCGCCTGGGCCTGGAAGTCGGCCAAGGTCGGCGCGGCGGCGGCTGAAAGCACGGTGGCGACAAGCGTGCTGACGACGAGGGCCGAGCAGAGGATAAGCGGGTGTTTCATGGAAAAGGCTTCGGATGGGTGAAATAAAAACCGCCACCCGCCGGTTGGAAGGGCAGGTGGCGGCAGGTTTAAGGTGAAACGGACATCGGCCTCACTGCTTGATGCCGACGTCCTCCAGGAATGGCTGCATGGAACGCGGACGACCGAGGAACACCTCGACCGAGTCGGCCACGTCACGCGTGTTGCCGGCACCGTAGATTTCATTGCGCAGGCGGCGACCGACCTGCTCGTCGAGGAAACCCTTGGGCGAGGCCTTGAAGACGCTGGCCATGTCCGCCGCGATGACCTCGGCCCACATGTAGCTGTAATAGCCGGCATCGTAGCCCGCGAGGTGCCCGATGTAGGCGCCCCAGAACGTATCGGCCGGGGTGGCGATGGTCACCCGCTCGGTGGTCTCGTTCACAATCTTCACGATGTCAGCCATCCAGGCCTCGTCGGCGGTCAGGGTGTGCAGGGCGAGGTCCAGCGAGCCGATCGCGAGCTGGCGCCGGGTGAAATAACCCTGGGTCGCCTGCCGGGCCGCCACCATCGCGTCGATGGTCGCCGCCGGAATTTTCTTGGAAGGATCGCGGTAGTCGGCGGCGAAGGTGTCGAGCACCGCCTTGTCCCAGACCCAGTATTCCAGCATCTGCGACGGGGCCTCGACGAAGTCCTGCGGCACGGCGAAGCCCGTCTGCGCGACGAAGCGCGAGCGGCTGAGCATACCGTGCATGACATGGCCGAACTCGTGGAAGAGCGTCTCCACGTCCGAGTGCTTGAGCAGCGACGGCTTGTCGGCCGAGGGCGCGGGGAAATTGCAGAGCAGCGCCGCGACCGGCAGGTCGTATTTGCCGTCGGCCATCACGCCGCCGACCTTCTGCGGGAAGCAGGCAAAGTGGTTGAACTTCCCGTCGCGCGGGAACATGTCGAGGTAGAAGGCCCCGATCGGCGTGCCCGTGTCGGCGTCGGCCACCATGTAAAGCTGGATGCCGGGCGCCCACGTGTAGGGTGCCTGCACTTCGGTGAACTTCAGCCCAAAGATCTTCTGGTAGATGGCGAACATGCCCTCGAGCGTCGCCTGATAGGGGAAATACACCCGCAGCGCCTCGGTATCGACGGAGTATTTCTCCTTCTTGAGGCGGTTGGTGTAGTAGGCGATGTCCGACAGCTCGAGCTTGGCATCGGCCTTGCCGGTGTGGGCGGCCTTGAGCTGGCGCAACTGCTCCATCTCGGCGTCGAACTTGGGCTGGAGTCCGGCGACCAGGTCGGCCTCGAACTTGGCGGCGGTGAGGCCGTTCTTGGCCATGCGCGTCTCGGTCTGGTAATCGGCCCACGAAGCATAACCGAGGCGGCGGGCAATGTCGGCGCGCAGCGCCACCAGCTTGCTGAGCAACGGCGTGTTCTTGTCGCGGGCGAGGTTGTAGCGCGCCGTCAGGACCTTGCGGCGAACGTCGGCGTTGTCCGCGCTTTCCGCAATCGCCTGATGATGCCAGGTGATGTTGGCCATGACGCGATAGCGGCCGTCCGGCTGCTTCACCCCGGGACTGTCGAGGAAGCTCTGCGGCACACCGGCCAGCTCCTCCGCGGTGAAATCGAGCGGGGCGCGCGCCTCGTTGATGTTGATGGCGAACTGGGTGTTCATCGCCGCGAGCACCTTGCGGAGGCGCTCAACCTCGCTCCGCTCGGTGGGGGAGAGACCGAGTCCGGCACGACGGTAGGCGCGCATCTGCTCGTCCACCAGCCGCTGGGACTGGGCGTCGAGCTTGGGTTTCGCGTCGGCCACGGCCTTGAGCGCCTGGTAGATGTCCTGACGGTAGTCGAGGCCCACGCTCCACTCCTGCAGTCGGACCGTGGTCTCGTTGGCCGTGTCGCGCATGGCCTGGTCGAGCGCCGACTCGGCGACGGTGGCAATGATCTGGTAGGTTTCGCCGACCCGGGCGGTGATGGCGTCGTAGGCGACGAAGGTGTTGGCGAACGTGAGCCTGGTCGGATCCTCGGCGGTCAGCTTGCCGAGTTCGGTTTCAGCCCGCTTGATGGCTTGGTCGGCCTGCGACTTGATTTGCTCCGGCGAGAGCGGGTATTCCGGCAGTGTGAGCGACTGGCCGGACTTGGCCGCGGCGGCCTGAAACTCGGCGATGGTTTTGGGAGTTGCCGCACCGGCCGTGAGCACGCTCACGAAAACCGAGACAACGAGGGTGAAGGCGCGAAACGCGCGGAACTTGTTCATGGGAGTAATAAGGGATGAAGACTTATGACACAGCATCCACGGCACAACCCCGAAACGACAAACTCCCTTGGATGAAAGGCTGGAGCGCAGGAGGACCGGCATCGCCTCAAGGATCAGGCTGGCCTGCCAGCCGTAGGCTCGGCGAAAGCTGGCGGAGGGGGTGGGATTGATTCGCTTCGCTCAGGGCTCCGCCCCAAAGCCTGCGCTTTGTCCATATCCATCCCTCGCAGCCGCTGAGCGTCTGTCCCGGCTTCGCCGGTTCGCCATGCGCCTGTAGCGCATGGCGGAGGGGGTGGGATTCGAACCCACCTGCCCTCTCTGCCAAGTTCCGAAACTCAACCTGTTTGCGAAGGTCCTCCCGTGGGACTTCCACAAACTGTGCCACAAAAACCGGGTGCGAATGGGGGCGAATTGTCCGAAATCGTCTCCATTTGGACAACGCTACCTGAAAACGTTCGCGCTGCGATTCTGACACTCGCGCGCGCGGCGAAAGGCAGCGATGCAAGCCGGGGCCCCGAGTAATTTGGGGGCTGGGGTGGAATCCACCCCAGTAAGCCGGGACACGGAAGTGCCCGGCGTAGCCCTCGTCAGTTTCTCCGACCGGAAGCCGGTCGGGTGGGATGCGCCGTCCGAGGGCTCCCGGCCGGTGCGCGCTCTGCCCAACCCCACCCCGTCAACAGCCCAAATGACGCCCGAAGGTCGGCAGGCCGCCCGCTCGCGGTTCATGTCCGCACTTACGGAATCCGTTGAACGCTCGCACACGGAAACGGCCCGGCCGGCCGCCGGACGCGGGCGCGAAGCGCCCGCGCCGGCGCCAGCCGGCCTTCCTTGTCAGAATAGTAACAATTCCGACAAGTCACCTCGCCGTTATCGCCTGAAGGCGGTCAAGGGACAGGAGGGCGTATTCACTGATCGCGATGGAAAGCGGCTTTGGGACCAACGCGACAAAGACACCCTGCACCGTTTCGGCATGCCTACAGGAGCGGAAGCGAAGTCTGCCTTTCATCTTCGCCTAAATGTCGCGTCGTTTATCCAGCACTGGGGCCGCAACCGTTGCCTGTTCTTTACCCTTACAGATGAAGCCAACCTGCACCCCACCCAGTTTGCCCGGAGTTGGAACAACTACCTGCGCCGTCGTGGCTCTTGGATTCTGAGCTTCATCCGCGTCCTGGAGCCGCAGAAACGGGGTAATCCGCATTACCACCTACTCGTTGCCGTAGAGTGGGACACCAAACCCGACGCATTTGATTGGAAGGCCTTCGACGAGTGCCAACGGGAGCGCCGCGAGAACGGCCGGACAGCTCGTTTCCGTGAACTCCGCGACCGCTACAAGGCCTCAGCCTCTCCTCGGCTCGTCGCGATGTGGTCTCTCTTGCGGAAGGTGCTCCCGAAATACGATCTCGGCCGCGCTGAGCTACTGCCTTTGCGGAAGGGCAAGGAGGCCGTCTCCGAATATATCGGCAAATACCTCGAGGCCGGTCTGGTCATCCGGAAGCACTCGTGGAAGGGCTGCCGGAGAGTCGAATTCGACCGGCGCAACAAGATTCACTGGCTCGCCTGCACACGCGTTTTCGCGTGGCATTCTCCCGGCATGACCGCATGGCGGCAGCGAATTGCCGAACTAGCTCGTGCAGTTGGCGCCACGGATATGCCAGCCATTGCCAGAAAGCTCGGGCGGAGTTGGGCGTATCACTTACGCTATTCCATTGTCAGCGCTTCAGCCGAAGAATGGACGGCTATGCTGAAAGTCCTAGCTCTGCGTGGAATGCTGCTTGCGCCGCACTAGCCAGCGGCGAAGTCGCTCGCAAACCTCTGTCATGCTATAGCGCGGCGAAATGGACATCAATTTGCCGTTTTGTCTTACGGCAAATCCTCTGCCAAGCATGTCAGGTATGAGTTCAATCTTGAGCGCCCTACCCGATACATTATCTTTGATTGATATTCGAAATTGCGCTTTTCTACGGGCCATGGGGAAGCGAAAAAGCTGCACCCGGACTTTCACAAGATCATTTCGCCAAAGAGATACTGTGTTTCTATCGTGAAACACCGAATGGCATATTAAACGTTAGCCGATGAAAGTTCGCCTGGCGCTGCTCACAATTTTAGCCGGTCTCCTCGCCGCTTGTGGTCGCTTCGAGGGCACTTTCAGCTTTCTCCGAGATGAGCCCGTGAAGGCAGACGTGCCAGGCACGTTCATCCTTGATCAGAGTTCCCAATCCGGAGCCATGCTTCGCTCGATGGGTTACACTGATCTGTCGGCTCGCATCACGCTGAAAGAAGATGGCACTTTCAGCATCTCCCAGATGCCTGATTGCTGGCTGACCGACTTCGCAGATTCGAAGGGCGGCTATGATGGATGCAGCGGCACATGGTCCATCTACAAGAGCTATTCGGTCTACACTATCTCCCTGAGTGTGGACCGTTGGGTGGAGGGCTCCACCTACGTTCGAGATAAGAAGAATTCCGGATTCGCCTATACTGCAGCGTTCACGCTCACGAAGGAGAAAGAGGGTTATGGACTGGCATTGCCCTTGGCCGCAGGCGATAAAGGCCATGTCTATTTCCGCCGTGAAAAAAGAGGCTAACCAAATGCCAGAGCCAATGCCGGGCCTGCGGCCCTTCATGGCTCTTCGCTGACGTTCGGCAAAAGATAACGTATGAACCCCGAAACAAAGCGCTCGCTCAAGAAAGAGGGTAAAGCGCTGGCTGCGCAGCGGTCTGCAGCATGGCAGGCGGCGCTCACGCGTGCGAATCCTGCGCCGATTGGCAGCGATGCGTGGATGCAAAATCACCTTCGAGCGCGTGTGAATGAAGCATGGTTTGCCGAGAAGCAGCGGGATCACATTTCTGCAATCGAAGCATCTTCGCGTTTTGTGCTCATTTCATCCGAGGAGACCGGACAGCCCGAGCCCTACGCGGAGTGCATGAGTTGCCATGACCTTTTATATTCGGCTCCGAAGAAGGCAGTAACCTGCACCTGTGGCTCGCTCAGCGTGTCGGCTGGTAAGCGCCCGCGCGTCAGTGCGCTCACTGAATTTCGCGCGGTTCGCTTAATTGGCAAGGGAATCGCATGAAAGAAAAGCCGAACCAATCGCCACAGACAACTCGGGCCTTCGGCCCTCGTGTCTGAGCTCAGACGTTCGCCGGAAGATGATGCCTGCTTTCCCAATACTTGCTGAGGTTGCCGATAAAGAGCCACCGGCATGGGCATTCGTTGTATGTGCCCTCGTCTGCATTCTCGCGTCGTGGCCATTGGTCCGCTGGAAGAAGTGGCTGGCGGTTGTCGCGGTGCCGTTGGCGCTCTTTTCCGCAGCGTTGTGCCTCGAAGAAGTAAGGAGCCCAGATGTAGGTCCGGCGATCGTCCGTGAGCTGGGATACTCGTATGTGGCCATCGCCTATCTATCGGCGTTAGCTCCGTTCGTCGTGATCATCACACTCCTCCTCCGGAAGAAGAGAGGCGAACCAGATGCCAGTGCCAATGTCGGGCCTGCGGCCCGCCATGGCACATCGTGAACGTTAGGCAAAAAAGATGAACTCCGACGCAGCAATAATTTGGATCGTTATCGGGTTGATCGTTGGCGTGATTATCATCGCCATGATCATGCAGGCTGCTGCGGCGGCAAAGGCCGAGGAGGAACGTCGGCAACGACTATACACGAGATATGGTAAGACCTCTCTAGCCGAAAAACTGATAGCCCGAACTATTTGGACGGGCGAGACGGCAGCACAGCTCAGGGATTCGTTGGGTCACCCCCTCGATGTTGACCAAAAGGTTCTAAAGACAAAAAAGAAAGAAGTCTGGAAATATAAAAAGACCGGCACCAATCGTTACGCTTTGAAGATCACGTTAGACGATGATGTAGTTGTGGGGTGGGATCAGAAATGAAAAATGAGCCTAACAAGGCAGTGGTGCGAAGCTGATTGCTTGTCACGGGTCGTGCTTACGCACGCTCCGCGCTAAGCAACCGTCTCGCTCACTTTTGTCGTTCACAAAAAATAGTTGACGCAGCGTTAACCGTCAGTTGGTTGATGTAATGTCAACCGACTTTCCCTTCGTCGTAGTCCCCCCAGAGCTGCACAAAGTTTTTGGCGAGCCCATCCCCGGCACGCACCTCTATCACAAAGAAGGTCCGCAAGAGGAAGCGGGCTACTGGTATGACGCCTTGTTTCCTGTGGTCGGCCAGTGCGTGTCACCCGGCGGCGTTTCAATGTATGCCCCGGTATCCCGTGCAGCTGTGCACAAGCGATTGAAAGAGGGAAAGCTCACGGGGTTTTTCTTTCACATTACCCACCGGAAGCGGAATTTCTTCGGGGTCGATCTCAGCACCCGTGAACTGGCTATTGGCTGCATTCCTATCAGTGAATGCAAGGCGTGGAAGGCAGAGCTGGAACAGCGGGCCATAGAACAAGGCGTCGTGACCGAAAAGGAGTTACGCGGCGACAAGCCGGACTGGCATGGCGACTTCCTAAATTGGAATTCACGCTGGGCCAAAGCCCAGAAAGCAAAGGCCAAGCAATGAACGCCCCAGCCCCACTCCCCAACGGCGACACGCTGCTTCGAATTAAGGAAGCCGCCGCTTGCCTGCGTTCGTGCGACAAAACCGTCCGTCGGCTCATCACCGAAGGGAAATTGCCCAGCATCAAAATTCGCGGCCTTCGCCTGATACGTGCAAGCGATCTCACCAAGTTGACCCAACCCCCAACACCCTAACCCCATGTATGTCTTCAAACCCAAAGGCAGCCGGTATTATCGGGGACGGTTTCGCCTCAGCAATGGCCCGCGTTGGTATGAGGTCGGCCTGCGTGTCGAACAGAAGGAACTAGCCGTCGCCAACCTGCAGAAACTCGTCCGCGAGAAAGAGCAGGAATTGCTCGGCTGGCTCCCTCCGAAGCCGCTGCGCGATGCGGCCCTGTCACCAATTGCCGAGCATCTCGCCGAATACGTCGCCGACCTGGCTGCGCAAGGCTCCTCGAAAAAGCACGTCGCCCTTTCGCGCAACCGGGTGCAACGCCTCTGCCACGAATGCGGCTGGCGTCTGCTCCGCGACATCACCCCGGACGGCTTCACCCGCTGGCGTGCACGCCAATCTTTCGCGCCGAAAACCTGCAATGAATACCTCGGCCTGACCTCCGCCTTTCTCAACTGGATGGAGAACGCCGGGCGCATCGCGAAAAACCCGCTGGCTACCGTCGGCAAATCGGAGACCCGTGGCCGAGAACGCCGCACGCGCCGTGCTCTCACGCTGGAACAGTTCACGTCGCTTGTTGCCGTGTCGGGCAAGCGCGGCCTCTTCTACACGCTGGCCGCATACACAGGCCTCCGCCGCAGCGAAGCCAAGGCGCTCTTGTGGTCGGACCTCCATCTCGACGCCGCACGCCCCTACGTGCTCGCCCGCGCCTCTACGACCAAGAACAAGAAGCAAGCCGCCCTGCCCCTCCTGCCCGAACTGGTCGAGATGCTCAAGGCACGGCAAGCCGCGGCCGGACCCGGTGACGGCAAAGTCTTTCCGCTTGGCGTCCCCACTGCCGCAACGCTGCGCAGTGATCTCGCCAAATGCGGAATTCCGGCCGTCGATGAGCAGGGCCGCCGGGTGGATATTCACGCGCTCAGAAAGACCTTTTGCTCCCTCCTACATGCCGCAGGAGTGCCCCAGCGCGTCGCGCAGGAACTCATGCGCCACAGCGAGCCGCGCCTGACCGCTACGGTTTACACCGATGCCGATTTGCTGCCGCTGCACTCGGAGGTCCACAAACTCGCCCGCCCGAAACTTCCACAAACTGTTACACAAAAAACCGGGATTTCGGGGGTTTTCGTGTCCAAAACTATCCAAACCGACCCCGCTTCTACTGACTCAGAAAGCCTTGAGGAGTCGCCGTTTGTCCCAACTTGTCCAAGTGCGGAAAGTGGCGGAGGGGGTGGGATTCGAACCCACGTTAGGGTTTAGCCTAAACCGCATTTCGAGTGCGGCGCGTTCAACCACTCTGCCACCCCTCCGTTTGCGAGGCGCTCAACGTAGGACGCGTCGCTCAAAACGGAAGCCGAAACTTTTCAAATCCCGGCCTGTAAAATTCAGATGTTCTCGTCCTCGCCCGCCTCCAGCTTGCCGCGGTTGGCCGGCAGATGCTGGGGCAAAAAGAAATAATAGAGCATCAGCTGCCAGCTCCGCGAGGAACGGTAGAGCAGCATCGGCACAACCAAGGATCCGCCGATGGCCAGGCCGACGGCCAGGCGCCCGCCAATCCAGCCGGCATACCAGATCAACAGCACCGGGAGGAGGAAACCCACCAACGTCACGCCATAGTTGAGCGACATGGCGCCGAGAAAAAAACCGTCGTCCTTCTCGAAGCGCAGGTGGCAGTCGGGACACTCGTCGTTGAGCTGGAAAAGTGCGCCCTCCTTGAAGAGGCGGCCACCGCCACAGTTGGGGCAACAGTGGGTGAGCCCGCGGGCGATGACCTGGCCTTGCGTGACTTTCATGGGTGCAGGCTAGCGCCATGGCCGCAAAACGGAAGACTGCTCTGCAAAGTAGGCATTCAGCCCATAGGCCCTATTAGCCCCATGGGGCCCATAGACTCAGAAACAAAAAGGCGCCCCCTCGCGGGAGCGCCTTTCGAAATCAGAACCGGTCACGGTCTCAGGCGCCGAGCTGGTAGCGGGTGAAGCGGCGAATGCCCATGTTCTCGCCCATCACGCCCACCTTCTCGGTGAGGAGATCCTTAATGGTCTTCTTGCCCTCGGGGTCCTTCACGAAGGGCTGGTCGAGGAGGCAAACCTGCGAGTAGAACTTCTCCAGCTTGCCCTCAACGATCTTCTGGATTGCGGCGGCGGGCTTGCCGGCCATCTGCGCGGCGGCGATATCGCGCTCCTTGGCCAGGTCGGCCTCGGGCACTTCCTCGCGGCGCACGTAGAGCGGGCTGGCAGCGGCGATCTGCAAACACACGTCTTGGCAGAAGGCCTTGAAGTCTTCGTTTTTGGCGACGAAGTCGGTCTCGCAGTTGACCTCCAGGAGCACGCCGACTTTGCCACCGACGTGGATGTAGGCGTGGACCAGGCCTTCCTTGGTGGCGCGGGAGGCGAGCTTGTCGATCTTGTTGCCGAGCTTCTTGCGGAGGATGGTGACGGCTTCCTCCATGTTGCCCTTGGCCTCATCGAGGGCCTTCTTGACGTCGAGCAGACCGGCTCCGGTTTTCTCCCGGAGCTCGCTGATCATGGCGGTGGTGACAGTGGACATGTTTGGTTAAGTTGTCGGATGGCTCAGACCTCGTCGGTGGTGACGGCGGACTTCTTGGTGGCGGAGCGGGCCGGGCGCTTCTTGGCGACGGGCTTCTCCTCGACCACTTCCTTGATGCCGGCCGGGATGGCGACCTTGTCGAGGTCGACCTCGCCGGTGGCGGCGGCGGCCTGGTTCTCGGCCGGGGTGGCGCGGCGGCTCTCGCGGTGGGCGAGGCCGGCCTGGATGGCGGCCACGATGGTCTCAACGATGATGCGCACCGACTTGGTGGCGTCGTCGTTGCCCGGGATCGGGTAGGTCAGGAGAGTCGGGTCGGAATTGGTGTCGACGAGACCGATGGACGGGATGCCCACGCGGGCGGCCTCGCGGACGGCGATCTCCTCGTAGCTGACGTCGATCACGAACATCGCGCGGGGCAGGCCGCTGATGCCGGCGATGCCGTCGAAGTTGCGGGTCATGCGGGCCATCTCGCGGCGGATGGCGGACTCTTCCTTGGAGGGGAGCTTGGCGAGGTCGCCGTTGGCGTCCATCGTCTGGTATTTCTTAAACTTCGCGAGGGACTTCTTGATGGTCTCGAAATTGGTGAGCGTGCCGCCCATCCAGCGGGTGGTCACGTAGGGCATGCCGGTGGCGGCGGCGGCCTCGCGGATGAGCTCCTGGGCCTGGCGCTTGGTGCCGACGAGCAGCACGTCGTCGCCGTGGGCAACGAGGTTCTCGATGAAGGCGCAGGCCTTCGCCAGCTGCGCGTGGGTCTTCTCGAGGTCGATGATGGTGATGCCCTGGCGGTGGTCGAACACGTAGGGCTTCGAGCGGGGGTTCCAGCGCTTGGTCTGGTGACCGAGGTGGACGCCGGCATCGAGGAGGTCTTTGGGAGTGACGTTCATGATCTATGTAGTTGCTACACAGGTCGGCCAAGTGGGCCGCCTTGCGATCGCAGTTTTTGCCGACGCTGCCATCCTGTAGGGCACCGCCAGCGAGTTTTGGTTTGGTTGTTTAAAGGAACAGGAAGGGCCGAAAACAGAGATTGGGACGGGGCATGGCAAGGGGATTCTCTGCGTGGGGGCCCTAATTTACCCGGCCTCGCCCCGGGCCAGCGCCACCCGGGCAGTCCTCGCCTAACTGACAAAATGGCCGGTATTTAGCCGGTCATCCCCGGTCTATAGGTTTGACGTAACCCGACCCGGAAGGTGCATTTTGGGGCGGTCCCCGGATCACCCCGCCCCATGCTTTCGCCCCTCCGTAACCTTTTCCGCTTTCAGGAAAGCGGTCTGCTGCTGGTCATCATCGTGCTGGGAATTCTGCTCACGGCCTTTGCCGGCACGGTGCGCACCCCGGTCTTCGAGATCGGCCCTGATGGTTCACGGCAGCGTGTGTTCACGACCAACGACGCCGGCGAACGTATCCCGGCCTTCGTCGAGAAAAACAAATTCCTCAACGCCCAAAACCTCGCCCAACTGGCCAAGGACACGAGCTTCATCGCCATCATGGCCGTGGGCATGTCCATCGTGATCATCGCCGGCGGCATCGACCTCTCGGTCGGCTCGATCTACGCGCTGGCCTCGGTGCTCGGAGCGCTGGCGTTTCAGCATTTCGGTCCGACCGGCGCGGCGGCGGGCACGGCGCCGTGGTTGGCCGTGACGCTCGGCGCACTCGCCTGTGTGGGCACCGCGGCAGCCTGCGGTCTGGCCAACGGCGGGCTGATCGTGGCGCTCCGCGTGCATCCGTTCATCATCACGCTCGGGGCGATGGCGATTTTGCGCGGTATCGCCTTCGTCGCCACCAAGGGCCAGTCCGTCGGTGGCTTCCCTCCCCTCTTCCGCGATCTGGTCCGTTGGGAAACCAGCGGCGGCCTCAGCCTCGTGCCGCTCGGCGTGATGCTCGTCGTGCTGGTTGTGGGGTGGATTTTCCTTTCGCGCCTCGCGGCCGGTCGCCGCGTCTATGCCATCGGCGGCAACGAGCTCGCGTCCCGCTTCAGCGGCATCCGCGTGGAGCGAGTGAAGCTCGGCGTCTATTTCCTGTCCGGCCTGTCCGCTGGTGTCGCCGCGCTCATCGCCCTCGGCTACTACGGCAGCGCCAGCTCCGGCGACGGCCAGGGCTACGAGCTCAACGTCATCGCCGCCGCCGTCGTGGGCGGGGCCAGCCTCACGGGCGGACGCGGCACCGCCCTCGGCGCGGTGCTCGGCGCGCTCATCATCCAGATGATTTCCAGCGGCATCGTCATCCTCGGCATCGACCAGAACTACAGCCAGATCATCATCGGCACCGTGGTCATTGCCGCCGTCGTGCTCGACAACTTCAACACCTGGCTCGCCAAGCGCCGGCTCACCCAGTCCTCCGCGGCGAAACATTGATCCGCCGGCCCGGTCGTTACGCTTTCAACCTCAACCACCCCAACTCATGAAACGTCTGCTCCTCCTCGCCGCTTCGCTGGCCGCCGCCCTCACGGGCTCCGCCGCCGAGCGCGAACTCATCATCGGCCTTGTCGCCAAGTCCCAGGGCAACCCGGTCTTCCAGGCCGCCCGCGTCGGTGCCGAGGACGCCGCCAAGGCCCTCAGCGCGAAGCACAAGATGAAGATCAAGATCGACTGGCGCACGCCCAACGAGGAGGACGCCCAGAAGCAGGCCGAGGCCATCGAGCAGCTCGTGCTCGCCGGCGCCGAGGGTATCGCCGTCAGCTGCTCCGACGCCAACAAGCTCACCGACGCCATCAACCGCGCCGTGGACAACGGCGTGCCGGTCGCGACCTTTGACTCCGACGCCCCGGCCTCCAAGCGTTTCGTCACCTACGGCGTGGACGACATTGAGTGCGGCAAGCAAACCATGGAGGAGCTCGCGAAGGTCATGGGCGGCAAGGGCATCGTCGCCATCCTCGCCGGCAACCAGAACGCCCCCAACCTCCAGCGCCGCGTGCAGGGCGCCAAGGAAGTCGCCGCCAAGTATCCCGGCATCACCATCCGCGACACTTATTACCACAAGGAGACCCCGCAGGACGCCGCCGCCAAGGTCGAGCAAGTCATGCAGGCCAATCCCGACATCACCGGCTGGGCCATGATCGGCGGCTGGCCGCTCTTCACCGAGAACGCCCTCAAGTGGCAGCCCGGCACCGTCGCCTGCGTCTCCGTGGACGCCCTCCCTGCTCAGCTCGCCTACATCCGCAGCGGGCACGTGCCCGTGCTCCTCGCCCAACAGTGCTACCAGTGGGGCTACCGCTCCACCGAGCTCCTCATCGCGAAGATCGTCGAGAAAAAGAATCCCCCGGCCGTGAAGGAGATCAGCGCCCTGATCCCCGTCACCAAGGACACCGTCGAGGAATTCGCCAAGAACTGGGACAAGTGGCTGCCGAAGTGATTCGCGCTCCGCGCGAATCACTCGTTGAAGTTGAAAGTTTAAGTTGAAGTAACCCGGAAGACCAACCGCGCCGCTCCGTGAACTTAAACTCTCAACTTAAACTTCAACCATCCCGCTGATGTCCTTCCTGACTTTCAGCGGGATCACCAAGCGCTTCCCCGGCGTGCTCGCACTCGACGGGGTTGGCTTCGCTGTCGAGCGCGGCACCTGCCACGCCCTCATCGGCGAGAACGGCGCGGGCAAGAGCACGCTCGGCAAGATCCTCGCCGGCGTGCACACCGCTGACGGCGGCGAGATCCGCCTCGAAGGCAAGGTCATCCACCCGACCGATCCGCTTACCGCGCGGGAACTCGGCATTGCGATGGTTCACCAGGAACTCGCGTTCTGCCCCAACCTGAGCGTCGCCGAGAACCTCTGCCTCGGCGACCTGCCCCGCCGCGCGGGTTTCGTCCAGCGCGGCGAGCTGCGGGCCCACGCGCGTGCCATGCTCGCCACCATCGGGGCCGACATTGATCCCGACGCCATCATCGGCACGCTCTCCACCGGCCGCGAACAACTCGTCCAGATCGCCGCCGCCGTGGGCACCGGCGCCAAGGTCATCGTCATGGACGAGCCCACCAGCTCCCTCTCCGCCGCCGAGACCGCCGACCTCTTCAAGCTCGTGCGCGAGCTGAAATCCCGCGGCATCACCCTCATCTATGTCTCGCACCGCCTTGAGGAACTCTTCGCGCTCTGCGACAACATCACCGTCCTGCGCGACGGCAAACACGTCGCCACCGAGAAGATCGCCGAGACCACGCCGCACCGCGTCGTCACCCAGATGATCGGTCGCGAGCTGCTCATCGCCACGCCCAATCACCTCGCCCGCGAACCTGGCGCAGAGCGGTTGCGCATCGAGGGCCTCTCCTCGCCCGGACAATTTTCCGACATCAACCTTTGCGTTCGCGCCGGCGAGATCGTCGGCCTCGCCGGCATCGTCGGCGCCGGCCGCAGCGAGACCGTGCAGGCCGTGTTCGGCCTCGACCTGCAGGCCAGCGGCAAGGTCACCGTCAACGGCAAGCCGCTACCGCTCGGTTCCGTGGACGCCGCGCTCGCCGCCGGGGTCGGCCTCGTGCCCGAGGACCGCAAGCGCCAGGGCCTCGTGCTCGGACTCAACTGCCGCGAGAACACCGCCCTCGCCGCCCTGCCCGCGCTGAGCCGCCTCGGTTGGATCCACCGCGCCAACGAGCGATCGCTCGCCGCGAAATACACGCAGCGCCTGCGCGTGAAGGCGCCCTCGCTCGAATCCATCACCGCCGGCCTCAGCGGCGGCAACCAGCAGAAGATCGCCCTCGCCAAGTGGCTCGCCCGCTCCTGCGACGTGCTGCTCATCGACGAACCCACGCGCGGCGTGGACGTCGGCGCCAAGGCCGAGATCTACCAGCTGCTCGACGAACTCGCCTGCGAGGGCAAAGCCCTGCTGGTCGTCTCCTCCGAATTGCCCGAACTCATCGGCCTCTGCCGCCGCATCCTCGTGATGCGCGAAGGCCGCCTCGCCGGCGAAGTACAGCGCGCCGACTTCAGCGAAGCCGCCCTCATGCGCCTCATGGCCGGCGTCGCCGCCGCCTGAGCCGTTTCTGGCTTTTCAGAAAAGCGTCTTCAGTGTCTTTGCCGTCGGTGCGTTCTTCGCCTCGCGCAGCAGCCAGGTCTCGGTGTGCTTGAGGGTCTGCTGGGGCTTGAGTGTGGTGAGCGGACTCATCGTCTCCATCTCGACCATGAAATTTTTGGGCCCGACGTAAAACGCGAGGTTGGTGCCGAGTGGGTAGTTGCCGTCGGGCTGGTAGGCCGCGTGGATGGCAAAGAGCACCTTCCGCGCAGGGTCATGCATCGCGACGATGCCAGGGTCCGCCTTCACCATCCGTTTGTTCTCACGGCCCGCAGGATTCAGCACGAGCGCATCATCCGTGAGGCGGAACTGGTCGTCGCCAAAACCCGCGCCACCGTGCCCGCCGCCCCAGGTGCGGAAGGCGACCATCGTCGCATAATCCCAGGAGCTGCCGTCGCCGAGCGGCATCTGGTAGGTGGTGCCGGCGATAGGAAGGGTGCACGTCAGTCCCCACAGGCCGCCGCTCCAGAGCATGTCACTGTGGTTGGTGACAAAATGCTCGATCTCGATCCGGTCGGCCGCGCGCACGGTAAACTTCACCCCCCGCTGCGTGCGATGAATCGGATCAACCGGGGCGGAGACGGTGAAGCCCTTCGCGAAGGTCTCCACGGTGCAGGCCTGGTTGTCAGTAGCGTAAGTTTCCTCGGCCTCGTCGGCTCCGGGGCGCGCCACCCACAGGCGATGGCCACCCATCAGGTCCCATTTGCCCCGCAGGTATTTTCCGGGCGCCCACATGAGCAGGTTGGGACCGTCGCCCCGGGTCAGCACCGCGATGCGCGGGCCCTTGGCGGTAATGACAACCAGCCGGAGCTCGGTGGTGCGGATTTCCATGGCGGCCAGACCGCCGAACTTGGTGCGCTTGATGGAGAGCTTGGAACTCATGGGGCGAGAAGTCCGAAGAAGGTGAGCCGGAACCGTTGCCGGCGCCAGCCGGATTCGCAACTTACACGAGTTGAGAAAAACCCGTTGACAGGGGCAGGCTCGGTCCGCACTTATGCACCTCCCTTTGTTGCAGGGTGGAGCAGCCTGGTAGCTCGTCAGGCTCATAACCTGAAGGTCGTTGGTTCAAATCCAACCCCTGCACCCAATTTGAAAGGCCGCCCACTGCTCGGGCGGCCTTTTTGCTGTTCGTGAGGGATTCGATATACCCGATGATGCTGGACGGTCCAATGACACGGACTATTTTCAACGCACTCTCCCCGTTTGGGTGAATCGGTGATTTTCCGTCGTCATGGCGGAGTTTTGGCCTCACGTGATTTCACGCCGCAAAACCACCCCACCCTTCCGGCTTAGCCGGGCGGCAACAATATGAGCGCTTAGCCGGGCGGCAACGGAGTGCTTGCCAACCCGGCGATCCTTCAGCGCAGGATGATTCCATGAGCACTGTGGCCATGCGTATTCGAGCCTTAGGCCTGGACGTGCTGTGCATCCTCGCGGCGGCCAACGCGTTTGGCGACTTCGGCCCGACGCAGGAAAACACCGGCCCGGTCCCGGCCCATGCGCCGGCCGGCATGGTGTGGATTCCGGGCGGGGAATTTTCGATGGGCTGCAAGGACCCGCGCGGCGATCTCTGCGGCGGCAACGAGCCGATGACCGATGCGCGCCCCATCCACCGCGTGCGCGTGGACGCCTTCTGGATGGACCGCACCGAGGTAACCAACGCGGAGTTCGCCCGCTTCGTCGAGGCGACCGGGTATGTGACGGTCGCGGAGCGTCCGCTGCGCCCCGAGGATTTCCCGGGCGTGCCGCGCGACAAGCTCGTTCCCGGCTCGGTTGTGTTCACCCCGCCCGACCACGCCGTGCAGCTCACGAACGCCCTGCGCTGGTGGAGCTACGTGCCCGGCGCCAACTGGCGCCACCCGACCGGACCGGAGAGCAATCTCGCAGGTCGCGAAAATCATCCGGTGGTGCACATCGCCCACGAGGACGCCGAAACCTACGCGCGCTGGGCCGGCAAGCGCCTGCCGACCGAGGCGGAATGGGAATTCGCCGCCCGCGGCGGCCGGGCCGGCGAAGCCTACCCGTGGGGCAACGAACTCACCCCGGGCGGCCGGTGGCTGGCCAACATCTGGGAAGGCGGATTCCCGCACGCCAACTCGAAGGCCGACGGCTTCGCCGACACCGCCCCGGTCGCCTCGTTTCCCGCCAACGGCTACGGCCTGCACGACGTCGCCGGCAATGTCTGGGAATGGTGTAGCGACTGGTATCGGCCCGACGCCTATGCGCAGCAGGCGCGCCCCGATTCCGCCGTGACCAATCCGGCCGGCCCCGCGCAGGCCGACAGTTTCGACCCGCAGGAGCCGGGCCTCGCCAAACGCGTCCAGCGGGGCGGTTCCTACCTTTGCACCGACCTCTACTGCACCCGCTATATGCTGGGCACCCGCGGCAAAGGTGCGCCCGACACGGGCAGCAACCATCTGGGCTTCCGCTGCGTCCGCTCCCCCTGAAAGGGTCGAGGGTCCCGGAGCAGGGCAGCCGTTGGCATCCTTGGTGGCAAAATTGTTACCTAACCCCGGCTGCTGCCGTCTTTTGGACACGACCGACGGCTGGAGGCCCGGCTTGCCAACACGGCACAGAGCCGCTTTCAAGGTGTCGGACCTTGGCCAAGTCCCTCCTCCCTCTTCCACCCGGGCTCTCCGGGCACCCATGAAATCACCCCACTTCCGCCTTTCCCTGTCCGCGTTGCTGCTTGGTGGCCTGCTCACCCCGCTCTTTTCCCAAGCCCAACCCGGCCCCGCATCCGCCCCGGCGGCTACTTCCGGCCCGATGGTTGGCCCCATCATGCTGCGCGATGAGAGCATCGACCAGGTGTTGGCGCTGATCGAGCGCTGGACCGGCCGCACCGTGCTCCGTCCGAACACGATGCCGGCCGCCACGATCACCCTGACTCTGCGCGAGAGCGTCACCCAGGCCGAGGCCGTCCAAGCCGTCGAAACCCTCCTCAACCTCAACGGCATCGCGCTCACCCCGCTCGGCACCCGCTTCCTGAAGGCCACCCCGCTCGCCCTGGCCAAGTCCGAGGCCCCCGAGTTCATCGAGGGTTCCACCCTCGGTCTCACCCCCAGCGGCCGCATCGCCAGCAAGCTCTTCCAGCTGACTTTCCTCCGCATCGGCGAGTTCATGCCGCAGGTGACCGCCCTCCTCAATCCCGCCGGCGGCAGCGCCCCCATCGTCTTCGAGAAGGCCAACGCCGCCCTGATCACCGACTCCGTCAGCAACCTCCAGCGCATCGAGACGCTCGTCGCCCGGCTCGACCAGCCGATCCTGTCCTCCGTCCAACCGAAGTTCTACCCGCTCACCTTCGCCAAGGCCAGCGACGTGGTGAACAAGATCCGCGCCCTCTTCTCCGGTCCGCTGCAAAGCCAGATCGGCACCGCGACGACCTTCAACGCCGACGACCGCACCAACCAGATCATCCTCGTCTCCGACCCACGCCAGCACGGTTTCTTTGACGAGCTGATCGGCAAACTCGACGTCAAATCCGACCCGAACACCCGCAACGAGGTCATCTACCTCAAGCACGCGGTCGCCAAGGACGTCGCCCAGATCCTCAGCCAGCTGGTGAGCGGCCAGAACAACGCCGCCCGCTCCGCCGGCACCGATGCCTCCCGCCCGCTCACCGGCGCCGCGCAGGCGCCGGGTGCGCAGCCGGCACCGGCCGCGCCGACCCCGGCCCCCGTGGCCGTCACCGCCAACACCGTCAATCTCTCCTCGCTGGGCCTCGAGGCCGGTTCCTCCAACCAGTTCAGCTCGCTGCTCACCATCCTCTCCGAGGAGCGCAGCAACTCGATCGTGGTCTCGGGCACGGTGGACGACGTGCGCCTCATCAACGAGCTCGTCACCAAGATCGACGTGCTGCTCGCCCAGGTGCGGATCGAGGTCGTCATCGCCGAGGTCACCCTCAACGACAACGCCAGCTCCGGCATCAGCGAGCTCGGCCTTCAGGTCACCGACGGCAAGCTCGTGGGCTTTAGTTCCGCCGGCGCCGGCTACAACATCAGCAACGCCACCTTCTCGGCCGGCACCACTGACCTGACGGCCGCCATCGGCCTCTCGACCACTCCGCGCAAGACCAACGCCGTGATCCTTTCGCAGCCCAACATCATGACCACCCATAACCGCAAGGGTGAGATCTTCGTGGGCGAGTCCCGCCCGACCATCAGCAGCTACATCAACGACAACACCACGACGGCCGGCGGCGTCGGCGGCTACCGCAGCACGGTGGGCCAGCAGGAAATCGGCATCGAGCTCATCGTCACGCCGCTCATCGGCACCGACGGCTCGGTCCAGCTCGAGATTGAGCAGAACGTGGACGACGTGCTCGGTGAAATCGAGATCGACGGCAACCCGCAGCCCCGCGTCGGCAAGCGCAACACCAAGTCGTTTGTCAGCGCCCGCAGCGGCGAGATCATCGTGGTGGGCGGCCTGCAACGCACTTCCCAGACCAAGCGCACCAACCGGCTCGGGCCCATCCCGATCCTCGGCGACCTCTTCGGCAGCCGCACCCGGGAGAACGCCCGCACCGACCTCGTGTTTTTCCTGCGCCCGACCGTGCTGACCAACACCTCCGCCGACGGCGCCGCCGCCATCGAACAGGTGGAAAAATTCCCCAAGGCCCAGCGCGAAAAGGTCCGGGAAGCCCTCGACCTCAGCCCGCCCAAGTCGTGAGCGCCATGGCCGCCGAGACCGACATGCTGCCGGCCGCGTTGCGGACCCGGCTCAGCGAGGACCAACGCCGCACCCTCGCCGAATCGCCCCGCGACCGCCGGCTCACCGCCCTCGCCACAGCCCTGGGCGGCGATGAACCCATCGCGCTCGACGCCCTCGCCACGGCCACCGGCCTGCCCGTGCAGCGCGACCTGAAGCCCGACCCGGAAGGCATCCCGCTGCTACCTGCCCGGCTCACCCGCGATTTCCTGATCGTGCCGATCCTGGCGGCGGAACCCAACGGCGTGCTGACCCTCGCCACGACCTGGCCGGCGGATGACGTGGTGCGCGACTGGCTGGCGACCTTCACCCAGCGCCCGTTGCGCTGGGTCCTCGCCCCCACCGACCGCATCAACCAGCTCATTGTCGAGTGCTACGGCGTCGGCGCCGGCAGCCTTGAAAACGACGACGACCTGCCCGAGCTGGCCGTCAACAGTCTCGCCTCCGACAACGAGGCCGACGAGGAGGCCGCCGTCGTGCGCTTTGTCACGGAAGTCATCTCGCAGGCCATCGAGGACGGCGCCACCGACATCCATTTCGAGCCGCAGGAGGGCCAGCTCCGCATCCGCTACCGCGTGGACGGCCTGCTCGTGCCCGTGCCGCTCCCGGAAAACCTCATCCGTTATCAGGACGCCATCATCTCGCGCCTCAAGATCATGGCACGCCTCAACATCTCCGAGAAGCGCCTGCCGCAGGACGGCCGCATCAACTTCCGCGCCGCCGGCAACACGCTCGACATCCGCGTGTCCACGATTCCGACGATCTACGCCGAGAGCGTGAGCCTCCGTCTCCTTAATCTGCGCCGCGAAGCCTACACGATGGACCGGCTCGGCATGGACGCCGGCGAACAGGCCGCCGTGCGCCGCGTGCTCGGTTTCCCGCACGGCATCATCCTCGTCACCGGCCCGACCGGCTCGGGCAAGTCCACCTCGCTGAACGCATTTCTCCGCGAGATCAATTCGACCGACCTGCGCATCGTTACCGTCGAAGACCCGATCGAATACGAGGTGCCCGGCGCCAACCAGATCCAGGTGCGCCCGGAGATCGGCCTCACCTTCGCCAGCGCGCTCCGCCACATCCTGCGCCAGGATCCTGACGTCATCATGGTCGGCGAGGTGCGCGACCGCGAGACCGCCGACATCGCCATCCGCGCCTCGCTCACCGGTCACTTGGTGTTCTCTACCCTCCACACCAACGACGCCCCCGGCGCCATCACCCGCCTGACCGACATGGGCATCGAGCCCTTCCTGATCACCTCCGCCGTCGAACTGGTCATCGCACAGCGCCTGGTACGCCGCCTGTGCGAACACTGCGCCAAGCCGACGCCGGTTGACCTGACCAAGCTGCGCGACTCGCTTTCCATTCTCGGCCTGGACCACGCCGAGGCCGATGGCGTGAACCAGCTGCTGGCCCCGGTCGGCTGCGACCGCTGCCGCCAGACCGGTTTCCGCGGCCGCGTGGGCCTGTTCGAAATTCTGGAACCGGTGCCCGAGCTGCACGACCTCGTGATCAAGCGCGAGTCCACCCGCACGCTGGCCAAGTGCGCCCGCGAACACGGCATGCGCACCCTGCAGCAGTCCGGCTGGCAGAAGGTCCGCTCCGGCCTCACGACGATCGACGAGGTGCTGCGCGTCATCACCGTTTCCGACCACTGAGCGGCATGCCGACGTATCGCTACAGCGCCCGCGATGCCGGCGGCCAGGTGGTCGAGTCCAGTCTCGACGCCCCGAGCCGCCGCGACGCGCTGCGCGTGCTGGCCTCGCGCGGCTTGCAACCGGTGCGGCTCGACGAAAGCGGCAGCGCCAAGCCGGCGAAGAGCGCCGCCTCCCTCATCGGGGAAGTGCTCGAGAAGCCAGCCTTCAACAAGTCCCTGCTCCTGCCCTTCCTGCAGGCCTTGCATGAGCTCACTGCCAGCGGCCTCTCCGCCGGCGAGGCCGTGCGGCTGCTGAGCCTGCGGCTCAAGGAACCGAAGTTGCGCGCCCTCAGTGCCACCATCTGGACCAGCCTCAGCGAGGGCCGCACCCTGTCGGCCGCGATGGAGGTCATCCCGGCGGTGTTCAACCGCCAGACCGTGTCGCTGGTGCGCGCCGCCGAGGCGACCGGCAACCTGACCGAGGTCATCCAGCGCCTGATCGACCACTTCACCCAGCAGAAGGAGATGCGGCAGCGCCTCACCACCGCGCTGGTTTACCCGGTGTTCGTCTGCTTTCTGGCCTTTGGTGTCATCCTGTTCTTCGTCTTCTTCCTGCTGCCCCGGTTGCAGGGCCTGCTGGCGTCGCTCGGCGGCAAGCTGCCGCTCTCGACCCAGATCGTGGTCGCGGGCGCGCAGTTCATGGTGCGCTACGGTGTCTTTCTGCTGCCGGTCGTTCTGCTAGGAGCCATCGCCCTGTGGCGCTGGCGGCTGTCCGAGTCCGGCCGGCGCGTGTCCGACGCCTGGCTCGTGAAGATCGCCTTCGTGCGCAGCTTCGTGATGGAGACGACACTCCTGAACTTCACGCAAATCCTCGCCGTGCTGCTGGAAAACGGCATTCCCACCGTCGAGGCCCTGCGCCTCACCGAGCGCACCGTCGCCAATCGCACGCTGCAGGCCGAACTGCACAAGGCCACCGACCGCGTGCTCGAGGGCGCCAGCCTCTCCGCCGCCCTGGGCCAGACCGGCTTCTTCCCCGATTTGCTGCTCGACCGCCTCGCCGTCGGTGAGAGCACCGGCAAGCTCGCGCCCTGCCTGCGCGACATCTCGAAAAATTACGCCGCCCGCCATACCCGCCGCCTGCAGGCGCTGACGAGCGTCATCTCGACCGCGGTGCTCCTGTTCGCGTTCACGTTCGTCGGCCTGATCGCCTACGCGATCGTGTCGGCGGTGCTCGAGGTCAGCGCGAGTTTCAAGTTCTGAGCCACGGTGGCCGCGAACCGCGGCTCTGTTCTAGTATAAGAGCGGAGGGGGCGTTGAAGAGTCTGATGCGGGCCGCACGGTCAACGATGGCGTGTTCACTCACCACGCCCCACCCCATGACCTCCCCCCACTCCCTTCATCGTCTCGCCGCCTTGGCCCTCCTCACCGCGCTTCCGCAGGTTTCAGAGGCCCAACTGGCCACCGGCAAAAGCAAATTCCTGGGCAACATCACGGCCAATAGCGTGCCCGCGAATTACAACACCTACTGGAACCAGATCACGCCGGAGAACGCCGGCAAGTGGGGCTCCGTCGAAGGCACCCGCAACACGATGAACTGGACCGCACTCGACACCGCCTACAACCACGCCAAAGCGAACGGCTTCAAGTTCAAGCTCCACACCCTCGTCTGGGGCTCCCAATACCCGAGCTGGATCAGTACGGTCTCGGCGAACGACCTCCGGACGGAAATCGAGGCCTGGATGGATGCGCTCGCCGCCCGCTACCCGGATGTCTGGGCCATCGATGTCGTGAACGAGCCAACCAAGACCCCGATGCCCGACAACTACAAGGCCGCCCTCGGCGGCAACGGCACCACCGGCTGGGACTGGGTCATCACCTCGTTCCAGCTCGCCCGCCAGAAGTTTCCCAACGCCAAATTGCACATCAACGAGTATGGCACCGAGAACGACGCGACCGCCCGCAACCAGATGCTCGTGATCATCAACCTGCTCAAGGAACGCGGTCTGATCGACGGCATCGGTATCCAGGCGCACGCCTTCAACCTCGACCACATGAACGCGGCCCAGATGAAAACCTGCCTCGACGCCTACGCCGCCACCGGGCTCGAAGTTTACGTCACCGAGCTCGACATCCGCGGCATCGGCACGAGCTATTCCGAAGCCAACCAGTTTTCCAAATACCGCGAGCTCTTCCCCGTCATCTGGGAGCATGCCGCCGTGAAGGGCGTCACCCTGTGGGGTTACATCGAAGGCCAAACCTGGATGACCAGCAGCGGCATCCTCAACAGCAACGGCACGGAGCGCACCGCCATGACCTGGCTGAAAGGCTACGTGACCGGCACCCTGCCTGCCTTGCCCGCCGCCCCCAGTGGCCTGACCGCCACCGCCGCCTCCACCACGCAGATCAATCTCGCCTGGACGGACAACGCCACCACCGAGACCGCCTACAAGGTTGAGCGAGCGACGGCGAGCACCGGCCCCTGGACCGAACTCACGGGCACGCTCGCGGCCAACGCTTCGTCCTACAGCGCCACTGACCTCACGGCTTCAACCACCTATTACTTCCGGGTCCGCGCGAGCAACCTCACCGGCGACGGCGACTACAGCGCAACCGCCTCGACCACGACGTCGGCCAATCCTCCGCCGGCACCGCCGCCATCAAGTGGGGGTGGCGGAGGGGGTGGCGGTGCGCCGAGTCTCTGGTTCCTCGCCTTGATTTCCGGTTGCGCCCTGCTGCGGCTGCGCCGGCGGTGCGGCTGAGCATCGAACCCAAGCTTACGCGCGAATTTTCCCAGCTTCATCCGATGAAAAAACGGCTGACATCGCTGCTGCTCCTGGGCGGCGTGCTGGCAATCGGCTGGATGGCGATGCGCGCTCCACGTGTTCAGGAACCTGTTGCGCAGGTGACCGGAGGCCACGCTGTTTCGACCCCTGCGACGATCATGACGCCCCCCGCAGTGGTTGCGGCGGTGGACGCTCCCCTCACCGTCAATGCGACCCCGGACCTGGTCGGCCAGATCACGACGGCGCTCCGCTCCGGTTCCACCACGGAGCGCGACCGCGCCTGGCAGCAACTCCTGCCCGAACTCGTGCGCACCGACCCTTCGGCGGCCGGACATCTGGCCCTCGCGTGGGAACAGGGCGCGATGCGCGATGAACTGCTGGAGCGGACCATCCGGCTCTGGTCGGAAACGGATATTGGCGGAACGCTTACCTGGCTGACCTCCCTGCTCGATCAGGGCGACCGTGATCTGGCTGCGCTCAGTGCCACCACCCAAGTCGCCCAGACCGACCCCGCCGGGGCGCTTGAACTCGCGCAATCGCTCCGCATCGGTCTCGACGACGGCAGATTTGAACGCATGGCCCAGCTCTGGGCCGAAGAATTTCCGCAGGACGCCGTGGACTGGGCCACGGCCCAGCCCGCCGGTGCGCTTCGGGACAAACTGCTGATCCGCATCGTGCATGTGCGTGCCCAACAGGATCCGCCGGAAGCGGCCCGGCTGGCCACGGCCCAGTTCGCGCCCGGAGCCAACCGGGACAACGCGATCCTGACCGTGATCCGCCATTGGGCGGTTCGCGATCAGGCGGCCGCCACCCTGTGGGCCGGAAGTTTTGATTCCGGTTCATTGCGTGACCGTGCCTTTTCGGAAATCCGAAACGCCGGGGTGCGCCTGCAAATGTAAAGCCCCACCCGGGGCATTCCACCCCGGGCCATGGTGGGCAATCAACACTAGCCTTGCTGACTGGCTTTGGTCTGAGATCAGTTTAGTTTGTCAGCATGATCCGGTCGGCGTCAGTCGTTGCTTGGTGCGGCTTGCTGCTGCTCAGCGCAACCGGGACAACAGCGAAGGCGGAATCGACGACTTGGATCCGAGGCATCTACACACGGGAGTCGCCCCGCCCCGTGCCCGCCACCGAGGAGAAAGCCTGGCAGCGCGCCATTTCCCTCGCGGAAGCCACCCCGGACGCATTTGTGCTCGTGGGCACCGGCCGATCGATGCAGCCGCTCTACGAATCCGACACCATCCTCGTCCTACGCCAGCTGCCCTTCATGGAGCTCCAGCGGGGACAGACGGTACTCTATCGCAACAAACGGGGAAAGATCATCGCCCATGTGCTTGTTTCCCGGACCCGTGATGGCTGGCGCGCGCGGGGTCTAAACAACTCCATCCATGACATGGAGCCCGTTCAGGCGGAGAATCTCGTCGGCATTGTGCTCGCGGCTTTCAAACCGGTTTCCGTCGGTCCAGACGGGAAACGTCACGTCATCGGGGCCGCAACTGATCGCTACACCGCCAAATAAAAGACGCGGACTCTCGTCCGCGTCTTTGTCGCACTAACACAGCTAACCCTAAAAAGGATGAGGGCTCGCGCGCGCACAACGGGCCAGTCAAGCGCACGCGAGCCCCTTTGGTCACCTCTCGCACCCTCTGCAGGGCACGAAAATCTCGGACGCAAACCTATCGTAACGAGGCGTTTCCCTCCTCAGGCAAAACAACCTAATTTTAGGTGCCACGTAGGCCCACCTAGTTGCGTGGTGTCATACACCCAACGCGACAATCCGCCATTTAAGCGCGCCAGATCGCCTACTGTTCCAATCCAAAGATGGCGCGTGCGTAGGTCTCGGCCGAAAAAGGCTGCAAATCATCCGGCTGCTCCCCAAGGCCGATGAAGTAGATCGGAATCTTCAATTGCCGCCAGATACCCACGATCGCCCCGCCGCGGCTGGTGCCGTCGAGTTTGGTGACGATCAGGCCCGTCAGCCCGAAACTCTTGTGAAAGACCTTGGCCTGCTCGATGGAGTTGGCGCCCAGGCTGCCGTCCACCACGAGCCAACGGTGCTGCGGCGCAGCGGCATCGTGTTTCTGGAGCACGCGGCGGATCTTCGCCAGTTCCTCCATGAGGTTGTCCTTGGTGTGGAGCCGCCCGGCCGTGTCCACAATGAGCCAGTCCTTGCCGCGAGCCTTGGCGGCTTGCCAGGCGTCAAAGGCCACGGCCGCCGCATCGGCTCCGGTGTGGCTGGCCACGATGTCGAGGTCGAGCCGGGTGGCCCAGCTTTTGAGCTGCTCGACCGCGGCGGCGCGGAAGGTGTCGCAGGCCGCAACGATCACGGTTTGTTTCTCGGCCTTGAACTTGTGCGCGAGCTTCGCGGTGGTGGTCGTCTTGCCCGAGCCGTTCACGCCGATCATCGCAATGACCTCGGGACGCCCGGCACCCGGCTGCAACCAGCCTTCTGCTCCGGCCAACACCCGGCGGAGCACCGCCGCCCCGATCTCCGCCGCCTGACGGCCCTGCAGCGTCGGGTCCTTTTTGTAGGCGGTCTTGATTTCCTCGAGGATCTCGGTCGTCGTCTCGACGCCGAAGTCGGCCGTGTAGAGGGCCTCCTCCAATTCGTCGAGCGAGGCGGCGTCGATCTTGCGCCCGCCGAACAGGCCGTGGGTCTTGGCCGCGATGGCCGCGACGGTCTTGGTCAGTCCGTCCTTGAACTTCTTGAGCAGCGAAAACATGCGCGCCCGTTACTCCGTGGTCGGCTTGCGCGCGTCGCGTCCGAGCTTGTCCTTCATCCGGTCGAGGATGCCGTTGATGAAGCGCTTCGAGTCCGACGTGGAGAACTGCTTGCTGAGATCAATGGCCTCGTTGATCGAGACGACCGGCGGGATGTCCTTGCGGTAGAGCATCTCGAACATCGCCAGCCGGAGGATGGCGAGATCGATGCGGGCGACGCGGTCGAACTCCCAGTTGTGGGCGAGGCTGCGGATGTGGCCGTCGATCTCCGCCACGTGCTCAAGGGTGCCGTGGATCAGCTCCTCGGCGAAGGCGTAGTGGTCGCGGGGCTGCTCAAGGTGCTCGAAGAACAGCTGCAGGTCGGCGCCGAGGTTGGCGGGCTGGTTGACGCTCCACGCATAGAGATACTGGAACGCGGCGGCGCGGCATTCGCGCCTTTGGGTGAACTGGCTGCTCATGATTTTCCTCCGAGTTTGCGCTTCAGCGCCGCCATGGCCAGCGCGGCGTGGGCAAACTCCGCCCCGCGGTTGATGCGTCCGGCGCAGCGGGCGCGCGCCTGGGCCGGTGTGTCGGTGACGATGACGCCGTTGATCACGGGCACCCCGCTGTCGAGGGCCACGCGCTGCAGGGCATGGGAAACGCTCTGCCCGACCATCTCGTGATGGTTGGTGTCGCCGCCAATGAGCACGCCGAGCGCAATCACGCAGTCGAACCGGCGGCCCGCCGCCAGCCGGGCGGCCGCCCAGGGCACCTCGTGGGAGCCGTGCACGCGAACCACGACGAGGTCTTTCGCCTTCACGCCCGAAGCCTGGAGGGAGGCTTGCAGCCGGTTCAGGAGAGACGTCACCAAATCCTCGTTGAAACGCGCCGCGGCGATGCCGAAGCGGAGGCCGGCACCACTGACCTGCGGTTTGCTGGGAGCATCGAGACTCATGGAAGGGCCTATTGGCGGGGGCGATTGGTCAATCCGCAATCCGAAATCCGCCGGGTTCAGACCGCCACTTGCTCGACGATTTCCAAACCGTAGCCTTCCAGGCCCACCACCCGCTTCGGGGCGTGTTGCAGGAGCCGGATCTTGCGCAACCCAAGGGCCGTGAGAATCTGCGCGCCGGTGCCGTAATCGCGGAGATTCGGCTGCGTGCCCGACGGGCCGGCGTTGATCAGCGCCTCCTGCATGCGGCCGTTCTGCTCCATGTAAACGATGGCGCCGTGGCCGGTTTGCGCCACGCGCTGGAGCGAGGCGACGAGCGAGCGGTGGCTGCCGAGGCCGTTGGCGTGGAACACGTCGCTGAGCAGGTTCTCGGTATGCACGCGCACCAGCGTCGGCGAACCGTCGAGCTTGCCCATCGTGAACGCCAGGTGATGGCGACCGTCCACCTTGCTGCGGAAAACGTGCAGGGTGAACTCGCCATACTCGGAGGAAAACGGCCGCTGCGCCACCCGTTCGACCAGCTGCTCGCGCCGGTGGCGGTATTCGATCAGCGCCGAGATGGAGATGAGCGGGAGCTTGTGCCGGTGCTTGAACTCCACCAACTCGGGCACCCGCGCCATGGTGCCGTCCTCGTTCAACACCTCGCAGATGACCGCCGTCGGGCGGAGTCCCGCCAGGGCCGCCAGGTCCACCGCCGCCTCGGTGTGGCCGGCGCGCTCCAACACGCCGCCGGGACGGGCACACAGCGGAAAAATGTGTCCCGGTTGCACGAGTTCATCGGAACGCGTGGCTGGGTTGGCCAGGAGCTGGATCGTGCGGGCGCGGTCGAACGCGCTGATGCCGGTCGTGATGCCCTCGGCCGCATCCACCGAAACGGTGAAGGCCGTGCGGTGCGCCTCGCGGTTCTGCTGCACCATCGGATTGATGCCCAGTCGCTTCAGCTGCGGCTCCGTCATGGGCACGCAGATGAGTCCGCGGGCGTGCCGGATCATCAGGTTGACCAGCTCCGGCGTGGCCTTCTCGGCCGCCAACACGAGATCACCCTCGTTTTCACGACCTTCGTCGTCGGTCACAATCACGACTCCGCCGGCGGCGATGGTCTGGATCGCGGTCTCCACGGAATCGAAAGACGCAGAATGGCTCATGGCGAAGGGGCGGGAGCATCCCCCGCACCCCGGTCCCTGTCAAATCCCCGCTGGGAACTATCAGCTGCGGAAATCGACCGTGTAGTTCTCCACCGCGGTCGCCTGATCGCCTTCGCCCCGCAGGAGGGTGATGAACAATTTGAAAGAATGCGGGCCGCGCACGAATTGCGCCCCCATCAGGAAGGTGCCGTCGCCGGCCACATTGAGGATTGTGCGATTGTCGCCCGGCCCGTGCATGTTCGGCCAACGGGCCGTCGCGCGCGTGACGTCCACCTTCTCGGGCTTCTTCTTCTTGTCGTAGAAAGTCAGCTTGTATTTTCCGCCGTCCAGTTTGAGGCCGAGAAAGTGGCCGTTGGCCCGGGCGATCGTGGTGCCCTCGATCACGCCCATTTCCTCCTCCTTCGCGCCCGGCGCGGCCTTGCCCGGAGTCGGTTTGACCGCCGGTGGCTTGGGCGTGGGCGGCTTGGGCGCGGGCGCCGTCTGGGCCTGCATGACTCCGGTCGCGATCACGATGCTCAGCAAGAGGGCGGCGAGTTTCATGGCGGGCAACATAACCGCCGGTCGGGCCGGCGCAAGCCCGGGGTGCCCGTTGTCGGGTCAGGGAGCGAGATTCGCACGGAGTTGACGCCATCGCGCGAGCCGCTCGGCAATCTTGGCCTCCCAGCCGGCCGTCTTGGGGGTGTAGAGCGCGAGCGGTTTCTCCAAGTGCGCCTGGCCGCTGATGTTCTCCGGAAAATCGTGGGCGTAAAGGTAGCCCTTGCCGTGCCCCACCCGCTTGCTGGCCTGACCGCCCTTGTCCCGCAACGGCAGCGGCACCGGCTGAACCGGCTGTTCCTTCAACACACGATGCGCCTCGCCGAGGGCGATCGTGGCCGAGTTGCTCTTCGGTGCGGTGGCGATGTAGAGCGTCGCGTGCGCCAGCGTCAGCTCGGCCTCGGGCAGGCCGATGAAGTCGCAGGCATGGTGCGCCGCCACCGTCAGCGGCAAAGCCTGCGGATCGGCCAGCCCGACATCCTCGCTGGCCAAAATCACCAGCCGTCGCGCGATGAAGCGCGGGTCCTCGCCGCCGGCCAGCATCTTGGCCAGCCAATACATCGCCGCATCCGGGTCGCTGCCACGGCAGCTCTTGATGAACGCCGAGATCGTATCGTAATGTTCATCTTCGTCGGCGTCGTAACGGATGCGCCGTTCGCGGGCGAAGACTTCCAGCTCCTTCTCCGTGATCGCCGCCTGTTCCGGCAGACTGAGCGCGATGACCTCGAGGGCGTTTAGTGCACGGCGCAGGTCGCCGTCGCAGAGCACGGCCAGATCGGTCAGCACCTTGTCGTCCGCCGCGTGGCTGCGCGCGCCAAGTCCCCGCTCGGTGTCGGTCAGTGCCTGCCGCAGGACACCCGCCACGGCCTCGGTGGCGAGCGGCTCCAGCCGGAACAGGTGGCTGCGACTCAGCAGCGGCGGGTTCACGTAGAAACCGGGATTGTGGGTCGTGGCCCCGATCAACCGCACGTTGCCTTCCTCCACGTCCGGCAGGAGCAGGTCCTGCTGCGACTTGTTGAACCGGTGCAGCTCGTCAATGAACAGGATTGTCGCCGCCTCCGGCTGGCGGCGGGCGGCGCCGAGGATTTCCCGCAGCTCGGCCACATTGGACATGACGGCGTTCACGCGCACAAACCGGCTGCCGGTTTCGCGGGCGATGACCTCCGCTAAGCTCGTCTTGCCGCAACCGGGCGGACCGTAGAACAGGAGGCTGCCGAAGCGGTTGCTGGCGATGAGCTGCGGCAGCAGGTTGCCCGGACCGACGATGTGCCGCTGACCGGCGATTTCCGTCAGCCGCCGCGGACGCATCCGCGCCGCCAGCGGTTGCGCCGCCGGGGGCTTGCCGGACGACGCCGTCGGCCGCGGAGTGTCTTCCGCGAACAGGGAACCGGTGTCGTCAGCGCTGCGGGCCATGGTTCGCGCAGTGTGCGTCGCACTCCGTGAGAAACAAGTTTGAAGGCGGCCGGCCGATCCTTTGGCTGGTGAGGCTGCGAACCGGGCCAGGGCGCAGATCCGCCCCATGCCCTCGCCCGCCCACTCCATCCGCGCCCCCCTGCTCTGGCTGCTGCTGCCGTTGATGGCGGGCCTGTCGGCCGCGAAAATCTGGCCGGCACCCGGCTTCGGGCTGTGGCCGTTCCTGATTGCGGCAGGATTGTCGGCCCTGATCGCCGGTTGGGCGGCCCGCCGCGCGCGGAGGAGTTGGGCGCTCGGGGCCCTGGTGCTGGCCGGCACGCTCTCAGGCTACTTGCTGCTTCAGCTGCGTTACCCGCATCTGCACGCGCGGGAAAACCGCCCGCCCCGGGAGATTACCCTCCGGGTGCGCGTGACCGAGGTCTTCAGCCCGACCGCGCGCGCCCGCAGTGTATCGGGCTTGGGAACGGTCCTGCTGGCCGATGCCGGCGGCGAGGATCTGGTCGGCCAGCGGATCTACTTTTCCGCGGTCCGGCGGATCAGCGTGCCGTTGGGCATCTCCGGCCAATACGAGTTCAAAGGTGTGCTCGAGCCGCTGCCGCGCGACGCAGCCGGCGCCGGGTTCAACGACTACCTCGCCAACCTGGGCGTCCGCCAGCGGCTGCTGCGCTCGCGCGCAGCGCGGGAGCTGAAGCCACCGACCAAAATTCAGACCCTGGTCGCCGGTCTGCGCGAGCGGCTGGAAGTCATCCTCCGGCATGGATTGGACCGGCATCCGCAGACGGCCTCGCTTTATCTCGCCATGCTCCTCGGCGAAAAGGCGGCGCTCAGCCCCGAGCAGGAAAACGCGTTCATGCGCAGCGGCACCTTCCACGTGTTTTCCGTCAGCGGCCTCCATGTCGGGGTGATCGCCCTTGCCCTGCACATGCTGCTGTTCCTGCTCCGCGTCCCGCGCCGCCCGGAAGCCCTGATCACGCTCGCGGTGCTTTGGGTCTACGTGCAGGTCACCGGCGGTGGCACGCCTTCCGTGCGTGCCTACGTGATGATCGCGTTTCTGCTCTGTTCGCGGGCGTTCCGGCTGCCGGGCAACGCCTTCGCGGCGCTGACGGCCGCGGCCTTTTGCACCCTGCTGGTGGACCCGCTCCAACTGTTCAGCACGGGCTTCCAGATGTCCTACTCGGTGGTCACCGCGCTTATCCTCTTCGGTGGCCCGCTGGCCGACCGCTGGCTGGAAAACTGGCAGCCGTTCACCCTGGTGCCGCGACCGGAATGGCGCTGGTGGCACCATCTGATCAACGGGGTCGGGCGCAAAGTGATCAGCGCCACGGCGGGTTGCTGGGCGGCCTTCCTCGCCAGCACGGCCTCGGGCATCGGCTTCTTCGGGCTGTTCTCGCTCGGGTCCTTCGTGGCCAATCTCGTGATCCTGCCGATCTCCACCCTGGCGCTCATCGCCGGATTCCTGTCACTGCTGGCCGGGCTGCCGGGGCTGCTGTCGGTGAGCGGGTTGTTCAACTCCGCCGCCGCCCTCATCATCATTGCCGCCGACTGGCTGCTCCGGCACGGCACGACGCTGCCCGGCGTGTATTTTCCCGCGAGATTCCGGGCCGAGTGGCTCGCCCCGGCCTCGCTCGCCCTGATGACCGCGGTGATGCTGGCCGGCGCCTCGGGACGCTGGGCCGGTCGCTACGGCGGTTTCTGGCCGCCGGTAGTGTTGCTCGTGCTCCTGTTGATCCTGGGCGTGAAGTTCGGAGGGTGACCACGAAATACACGAGCGACCCGAAAACCGGACAAGGACCGGTGATTTTATTTCGTGTGTTTTGGGTATTTCGTGGTGCAACATCCCCGCATGAAAAGCGCCTACGAACTCGCCATGGAACGTCTCGCGAAAAGCGACCCCTCCTCCGCCCCGCTGTCCGCGGAACAGAAGGCCCGACTGGCTGAAATCGACCGCGTGTATCAGGGCAAGATCGCCGAGCGAGAAATCTTCCTCAAGCAACAGCTCACCGGCGCCCTGTCCGGCCAGAATCTCGACGAGGCCGAAAAGATCCGGAAGCAAATCGCCGGCGAGCGCGCCCGGCTCGAAGAGGAGCGCGAGGACGAGAAGGAACGCGTGCGGCGGAAAAAGTAGAACCGGTCTCTGACCGGTTTCTTCGTAGGGAGGAGGCGAGCCCGACGGCCGGTCCGAAAATTAGGGCTCGTAGCTTTTTGAATTTTGTCATCGCGAGGCCCGCAAGGCGGGCCGTGGCGATCCAGCTGGATTGCTTCGTCGCTTCGCTCCTCGCAATGACGGTCTAAAAACTAAGTAGCGCCGGCCTGATACCGGCCTCACTCCACGAACTCGAATTCCGCGCTCAACGTGTGGTGGTCCGACGCGGGTGTGGGTTTCACGGTATGGCTCACGGGCCGGAGCCAGCGGTTGTAGAAGATGTGGTCCAGCACATAGGGCCGGCGGCGCCAGGTCGGCTCGGTTGACTGCACCGTGCGGTAGCCGGCGTTGGCAAACTGCTCGATCAGGGACTGGTGTTTGCTGACATTGAAATCGCCCGTGAGCAGCGTGGGCACCTCCGTGCTGCGACGCAGTTGGTCCTCAACCAGTTTGCGCTGATCGAGGTGCAGCTCGCTGCTCGATTTGAGCATGAAAAAAGCCAGCAGGTGGGTGTTCAGCAGGCGGACCTCGCGCCCGTGGATGGTGGTCGTCGCCCCGATGAGCAGGCGGTCGGTCGGCGTTTTCTTCTCCCCGAGAAAATCGAACTCCACGGGCGGCGACGGCAGGTTCATGCAGACATGCTCGCGCAGGGGTGTCTTGCTGAGGATGGCCAGGCCAATGCCGAAGGGCAGCTCGCGCTCATCCGGTTTGGGATAGCTGAAGTAGCCGTCGTAGGCGGGAAATTCCTTGCGCAACCGGGTGTAGTGGGGCGGCGGCTGGGCCTGGACCCCTCCGGACAAGGTTTGCTCCAGCTCCTGGAGCATCACGATGTCGGCATTATGGGCGCGAATTTCATCCACCGTGCCCCGGATCCGGATCGGAGCCGTGTCGGGATAGGTGTCGTCCCACGGCTGCCCATACTGCATGTTAAACTGCAGAACTTTGAAACGTCCGCTCATGCGATCAGATATGCACCGGTGCCGCGTGGAGCCAGCCAGTCGGTCCTGCCAGAAAACAGTCTGTTGTTCTGCGGAACATGCGGACGATGAGCCGGATGTTCGTTTCGCCACCAATAACCGGCAAGACTATTCTGGTTCGGCCGTTCCCTCTATGACCCAGTCTTTCGCCTCTGGCACCTGGCGGTTGAATTCCCGCAAAACGGCACTGAGGTGCTCGGCGTAACGGAAGTGCGCGCCCATGCCGGTGCGCAGCTCGGCCTCGTAGATGAATTTGTCGGCGTGGGTACTGTGCTCGAAGGGCGTCTGCGCGCCCAGCAGCAGCGAATACACGTAGGCCGGCGACCCGCGCTGCATGAGTTCGCGCGTGAGCGCGGCCTGCTCCGCGAGCAGGGCCGAATGGTCCGAGTGCTTGATCTCCGGCGGCAGATAAAAACCCGCCTGAATGAGCGGCGTCCAGCGGTGGCCCGTGCGGTGGCGGTTGAGGTCGCGCAGCTCGGCGATGGCCATGTTGTTCCAAGCAAAGGTCACGCGCATGCGGCGGGTGGCCTTGCCCTGCCAGCCGTAGCGGTTGGCGCGGTGCTTCAAGGCCTCGGCCAGCGGCTGCTCCTCGGCGAGCCACGGCGGGGCGTCGCGGTCGGTCTTCACCCACACGGCGTCGGCCAGCGGCGCGGTCGAGAGGCGCGCGAGCCCGAGCTTGAGGCTCTCGGCGAGTTCTTGCTTGGCCTGTTCCTGGTAGGATTTCTCGGCGCTGCTGTGGCGCATGAGGCGCGGGGAAATTTTCAGCAGCTCCTCGCGGATGAGTTTCGCCGCGGCCTGCGCCTCGGGCATCGGCAGCGAGTCGAGGTGCTTCACGGTCGCGGCCCACATACGCGAACTCTGCACGAGGCCGAGGTTGGTGCGCGTGGCGAAGGGGATGAAGTAGCGCGCGCGGTCGAGGGCGTAGTTCTTGCGCAGGCGCGTGACGACGGCGGGCTTGGCGTCCTTGGGCAGCCGCACGAGGCCGGGATCGGCAATCGCCGCCGCATCGAGGCGGGCATACTCGGCGTTGTAGGCGGCGAAGGCCTTGGCCATGAGTGCGGTCCAGCGCGGCGCGAGGTCGTCAGGGATGCCGATCTCCGCGGGAGCAGGCAGGTTGGTCGGCGCCATCGTGATGTAGCGCGTGCTTGATTCCTGGCCGTCGGCCATTTGGGCGATCTCGAAGACCTTATACGCGAGCCACATCGAGACATCGTCGAGGGCGATGGCCAGGCCGCCCGTCAGGCCGCCGATGGAAGCGTGACCGTAGTCCACAAACTTCAGGATGCGGTCGATGGACTCGTCGGGGTTGGCGAGGTCCACCTTTTCGAGGATCTTGTGGATGCCCTCGTTGCTGCGCGAATAGCGCGCCAGGACGGAGGCGAGAAGCTCGGGAGTGACCTTGGGCAGGCCGGCGGCGGCGGGAGGCGGGACAAGGGCGAGACCGGTGACCTTCATGGGTTGTCCCCACGAAACACATTCACCGCCCCACGCGAAGAAAATAATATGCCCAAAGGTTACCTCCCGGCTCGATTCTAGGGACCATCCCTGCGGGTGAGATATTCATGATCAACGAACACATCGTGGCTCGGCTTCCGTTTCTTCGAGATCATGCTCAACTCCAAAACAGTCCCCTTATGCGGGCCCGATTCAACAACGGTAACGACCTCAAGAAACTCGCCCACATTGATAAATTTATGCTCCACGAACTTCACAACGCGAAGTGTCTCACCCGGCATAAGCAAACCGGCAACTTGGCTGCTGCTGGGCGCGTAATTTTGGAAATCCGCTAAATTCTCCGGTGTGCCAGAAAATCCAAGTGGAGCCAAAACCGGGGTTTCCTTTGGATCTGCCTTATCGTGTTTGAACAGGAACGCTGGCTTGTTGAGTAGATACACGCCTCCGCTGACGTAGTCGGATCGCGCCGAATACACTGCCGGACCGACAACCCGCGATGAGTTGCAGGCTGACAGACAGATAAAGCATAATAAAAACGGCCAAGATATACGGATGCGTTGCATAAATGGTCCCGGCTAATTTTGAGGAAGATTCAGCACGAAGTTCTGATAATAGGGATTATAGGAGTGCTCTATCCCGCTGGAAAAGAAAGAGCCGGTATTGCGCCGCCGAGCGCATCAGCTCGATTGACCAGATCGGCTGCCGCAGCACTGCCACCGGTTGGGCTGGCAAAGTCATCGTTGTTGAAGGGACGAAAGAAGGGCTCGTTACGCAACTGGCCCTCTGTAAGCGCTTCCCATTTCGTTTTGGACCCTACCCACTGTCCGTCAAATCAGGGCAACCCTAGGATGACCCGTTTATTGCCTCTAAGGCCCGATCGCATCCGTTCCAGTAAGTCTCTCGGAAAACAAATTTCTTTTCGGATTAAACTCTAAATTTCGATCAAGCGGAGTTGGGTTAATGTAGTAGGTGAAGCGTAAATGACGGACCGCATCAAAAACTATGTCTCCGTAAATCTTACCGTAATGAGCACTCACCACCTTGCCACTGGAATCGAGAACCGTGCGGACGCGAAAGAAATAGTTCAGATTCTCGCGTTCGTGCGGCAAAAGATCACTAACATCTGTAAGTCGACCAAATCGCTTTGTCCATTTCGGCTCGTAACCTTCCTCTGGGGCTTGCCGAGGTAATTGAATCAAACGCCTCGCGGGGGAAGCTTGCCGTGAAACGATACCATCACCGGGATTCATAAAAGTTAGGTTTAAGACACACTCGAACGCCTTCTGTTCGTCCACAAGCGGAACGATGGTGCGATAATCAAAAATGAAGTCAGCGGTTTTCCCCTTTCCATAAGGCGGGACCCAATCGGAGACAACCAAATCAAATCCCACGGCTCCTTCGATAGGCAGGCTAGCCCGCTCGTGCAACCCGTACCGGCGTGCGTATAGTGGAATCGGATTCACAATACGTGGCACGACAATCTCGACCTGTGGGTTCCATGGTTCCCACCGACCGTTTTCCACCTGTTTAAACCTATACTCGCCACCAAAACCGGGATAGTAATTTCCTTCTGGATAAACCCCATAAGCGAGACTGCCCCGAAGACTAGATCCCTCGAGAACAGCAATGCCGTCTTTGTTTATGGAAGCCTTGTAGTGCTCATTAACGTCCCGACCGAATCCCTCGCCGGATTTCCAATATGAAAATGTCGAGGCGCGCACGATGCCAGCCGTGACAGGCGATCCAAGGTCATCGACAACCTTAAAGGTGATTTGCGTAGGATGCCTTATCTGAGCACAGGCAGTCAGGGCCATAAGGCTGAGCAGCGCTAAGTAGCGTTGAGCATGGGTTTTCATTTTAGAAAAGATTCGGTAACAAGTTTATCCCAGGCACGATGATTGAATACATAGGCAATATTTTTGATGTCGCTGTGAAACCAACGACCTATGTATGGAAAGACGTTTTTCACACGTTCACCTTCGTCGTCCAATCGCTCCTGCGGCCAGCCATCTTGCATGGCCATTAGATCGATGTTCCGACTAGTGACCGTGAAAAGTGGCACAGGATTTCGTCCCGCTGGAAAAGAAAGAGCCGGTATTGCGCCGCCGAGAGCATCGGCTCGATTGACCAGATCGGCTGCCGCAGCACTGCCACCGGTTGGGCTGGCAAAGTCATCGTTGTTGAAGGGACGAAAGAAGGGCTCGTTACGCAACTGGCCCTCTGTAAGCGCTGACGCCTCATCCGGAGTGCGCCGACGATAGGTAGTGGTCGTGCCACCATGTGGCCCGCCAGATACAGTCGTTTCGGGGATCAACCATTCTGTATTGTAGCCCCAACCTCCCTGGATATCGAAGGTGAGCAGGGCAGCCAGATGTGTCGTGCCCTTCGCCATTTCTTGAATGATCCAGATCCGCTCGGTGCCAACGGATGGAATCTCACCCGGAGTCTCGTCGTTGTTATTCAGGACGTTTTCTCCAGATGAATAAATATTGATGGCGTTGGGCAGGTTGCCGAACCGATCCATCCAGGTCAGCCCACGTCGCCCATCACCTTCAGAGAACAGTTTGTGCCAATCCGTTGACCAGAGCCTTCGCTCATAGTCCTGCCATTCATTCGGTCTCATGGCATTGACTGACATAGCTGAGTCTGACGTGTCGTAGGCTTCCAAGGCCACGGCAGCGTTGAGCATAAGATATCTGCTGGCATTGAGAGCGTGATCCTTGATCGCGCTGGAAACCACCACATTTCCCATACTGTGTCCGGCAATAACCTTGGAGGAACCAGGCAGATCGTTGACAAGCGGCGCCAAAAACTGAGCGGTCTGGAAAGCCTGTGTAATATTATCCCAGTAATCAGGCGAAAACCCGACATAGGGAACCTGACTATGGTCGCCATTCCATGAGACCGCAGTAAACATGGCGCGTGAGCCCGACTGCCACATGCGCTTAAATGCTTCGGCGTTCCAAGCTCTGGACTGACGTTCGTTGACATTATAGCCATGCACGAAGATGAACATCTTCCCGTTGGTGGCGCTGTCGGGATAACCGGACGGCTCACTCAAATCGGTTTGCCGGTTGACTGCTTGGCCTGTCACAGCACGCAGATTAGCCCAGCGATACATGCGCTCAACCTCGCTTATCTTAAGATACACACTGAATCCGGCAATCTCCGCACCGTCTTCCTCGACGACCAGGCGAAGCGGCTCGCTTGTAGCGCCTTTGCCTTCAACTAGAATGACGCCCTTTTCTGGACTGTTTTTGATTCGATCCAGAAAAGTGCTGTCTAGCACCACACCAGCCGATGGGATATTCGTAATTGAAGCCTCATGTGCTAGCTTTTCGACAGCTGGGAACCCGTATGCAGCACGCTCCTTGCTGTGTTTCAAATAGTCGAACGCCTCAGTGCGTGCGAGGTCCGTATAGACGAAATTTAGCGCTGAGTCCGCATGCTTGAGCTTGTATTCTCTATGACCTGCAATCGGGGGCAGTTCATGGAGTAAGTCTCGTATATCGATATAGATTGGGAAGAAATCGATCAGATCGGATCGCCCGTCTACACCAGCCTTATCGTGGTCTGGCGTGCGTCCGTCCAATTCCCAAAAACCAGCAAGGCGTCCTGGCTCGTCAGGATTACCAACCAAGGTGGGACCGGTTTCTGCTATATCACCATCATCATCATCATCATTTATCCAAAATCGAAAACCCAATGATGCATCCGGCTGGTCGCTGCCGTCGGTTTTGATTTCGCCGTCGCGGTTGGCGTCCACGTAGAGACCGAGGCCGATGGCTTGCAAGGGCAGGCTGACGAGAGCCGTGCCGCTGTCGGTTTCGAGGGTGAGGACCAATGGCGCTGAACTGCTGAAGCGGGCTTCGATCAGGATGACGCCTTGGTTTTCGTAACGAATGCGGTTCAGGAAATCATCCGAAAGAGCCACGCCTTCTTGGGTGATCGGCAGCACGGTGGCCTCGGCTGCGGGTTGGATGAATTCCGGCCCATAGGCATAGCCCCAAGGATTGTTCCTGAAGCTGAAGGCGTTGCTTTGCTTCAGGTCGGTATAAATGAAGTTAAGCGCGCCGTCGGCGTGGCTGAGTTTGCAGACCACATCGGACGGCAGGGCGGTGAGCAGGGACTTGATATTAAGGAAGACCGGGAAGAAATCAGCCAGGTCGTCGGGGCCATCAACCTGACCGTCGAAGGCGTCTGGTATACCGTCGTTGTCGTCGTCGTCGAGGTTGGCAGTCAGAAGGTAAGGTTGCGTCGCGGAGACCGTGTCGGCGTTGGCAATGACATGGTCGGTCATCGGACCACTGGCGGGCAGCAGGGCACCATCGCCGTTGGCGTCGGCGGTCAGCGTGGCGTCGTAATTGTCGCTTTCGAAGGCCACCACTCGGTAACGGCCGGACTGCCCGTTCTTCCGTGCAAAGGGATCTATGAGATGTGCCTGTGTGGCTGTCGCGTCGTTCGCGACGGCTTCCGAGCGAAACTGGAGGTCTGTCGGTTCGGTGGCCCCCTCGGGCGTGAATGTCTCCATCCAGGTGATCGTGCGTGCCAGCCCGGGTTGGATCTTCAGCTTGTAGCGCAGCTTGCTGGCGGAGGCCGCGTCCGGGCCAAAGGCGTAATGAGCCTCAGCTTCCGACACGGGCTGGTATGCATCGGTGAATACCCAATCGGCCTGCTGCAATTTCTCATAGGCCTCGGCGGCCAGGAAAGGCTGCCTGACCAGCGTGGCCTGCCGGCCATGTCCGGGAGTGCCAGTCGTGTTCACCACACCAAGCGGCTTGAACTGTCCCTGTCCCGGCGCAACGAGGTCATAGGCGTTGGTGTGGTAAACGACGGACGTGCCGTCGGGCTGAGTCTCTGTCCAGTAGAATTGGATGCCGGGCAGATGCCGATACTGTGCTGTGGGCGACCAGGCGAACCAGCTTACCTTTCCTTTGGTCTCGGTGACGTCAGCAATGTAGAACATCGGGCGCGGCACATAGGATGGGCCGTGACTGTTTACGATGATGCGCCCCGCACCTGATCCCTTGATGGCAAAAGATTTCTGCCCATCCTCCGAAAGCGCTTCCAGATCAAAGGTGGGGTGGCCGGCGCTGTCCCACACGGTCTGCAGTGTGATGACGCGGTAACGCGATTCCGAACCCAAATAGGATAACCCCACTCCGCGGATCGGACGAATGATTTCCGGATGGTTGGCGGCATAGTTCGGATCCAAGGAAAACACGGTCGTCTGCGTGCCCGGAGCAGCGGGCTCAATTTCCTGAACCGAGAGAGGCCAGACCGTCCGCTCTATCCGCTCGGCCAAAATCACATAAGGTTTGGCCGGCTGGTAGTCGTGCTGTTGCGAGTGAACCTCGTTGCCCGCCGTCGCTTCGATGTCCACCACGCCGCCGACGGAGGGCGGCGGTAGTTCCTGCGCCCGCAACCCGTAAAAACAGTTAAGCATCAAAAAACCGACGTAAACGTAAGCAAATCGCGTGTGCATTGGAAGATCAGGGCACCGGAACTTCACCGCCTCCGCCTTCACCACCGTCTCCATCCCCCGTGCTGATCGGTGGCACGTCTGGAGCCGCGATCCGCACCTCGGCGATCCCGTGCTCGTTGGCTTGCACTGTCACATTGGTCACCCGTGCCCCATCACTTACCAGGACATTGCCGGTTTCCGGCACGCGCAGTGTGACCGTGACACCGGGAAGCGAAGTGCCGTCGCTGCGCCCGACCCACACCCTCAGCCGACCATCAGCTAGCAGCTGCCTCCGGGGACCGAGCAGCGGCACCACAAGAAGCTCCGGACTGCCGCTGACCGTGTTTGGTTTTGGGAAAAATGCCATCAACTGGCCGGCCGGACCGGCGGTCTTTGAATGCCACACGGCGCCCTGAATTTGCGCGAAGGCCGCGGAGGCCAGCAGCAGTGCGGCGCCGCCGATTGCCTGTCGAAAGACCCTGAGCATCGAGGAAAAAGATGTGTTCATGGCGTGCGAAGATAGACGCGGGCGATGCCGTCGGAGCCGGTGCGAACGTCCGCGGTCTGCCCGACCAACGGTCCGTTCAAGGTGAGGGCGATTTGGGAATCACCACTTTCGATGGTCAGTGTCACGGGCGCGTTGATCAGCGGATTGCCAACGGCATCCACAACCCGCACGGCCATCACGCCGCCGGAGCCCAGATCGAAATCGCCGCCGATCAGCGGCAGGATTTCATGCATGATGCCGTTGTAGTAATCGCGGGGATTGGTGCCGCGCCGGTATTCCTCCCGGTTGTTGAGGCTATCTCCGTCGGGGTCGGCGGTACCGTCGTCGGCGAGCGGATCAAGGCCCCGATGGACTTCGTGGTCGTCGCGCATGCCGTCGCCATCGGTGTCGGCGGATTGGGGATTGGTGCCCACCCTCGCCTCGTGGATCAAAGTCAGGCCGTCGCCGTCAGCATCCTCATTAACCATACCGCCTATGTTGGCCACGAGCGGATTCAAACCCTGTGCGAGTTCCCATTTGTCCGGCAGGCCGTCGCCGTCACGGTCTTGACTACCAAGGCTGTCAGGCACTGCGGGATCGGTCCCGAGCACAAGTTCTTGCTCCAGCGTAAGACCGTCGCCATCAGCATCAGTAGCAAGAGAGATGCCGGCTTGAACTCGGGTCGGGTCGTAGCCGAGCAGGACTTCCACCGCATCTCCGATTCCGTCGCTATCTGAATCAATCAGTCTCGGGTTGGTGCCTGACTGGGATTCATGCCCGTCCATCAAGCCATCGAGATCGGTATCAGCAAAGTTATCGTCGGCGCTGATCGGGTTAAAACCATGCTGCCGCTCCCAACCATCGGCCAAACCGTCGCCATCTGTATCGGCTTGAGTGGGATGTGTCCCTAACAGGTATTCCTGAATGTTGGAGATTCTGTCATCATCCGAGTCGCCGGTGCGGTCATTGACTGCGGGGTTGAGGCCCCGGGCTGTTTCCCACGTGTCATCCATGCCGTCGAGATCGGCATCGGCAAACAACGGATTATCGACTCCCGCGTAGAAGTCATCCATGCTTGCCCCTTGACTGGCGTGGCCGATCACAGAGAAGCCGGTATAGGAGGCTGTGGCCGGATCGTTGAACGGCAGATCCACCGCGATCATCCGACCATCGGCGTAAAGGTCCCACTTCCCGGTGGTGTAGTCTTCGCGAAGGGTAAGACGCAGCCAGACGTTGGCACGCAAGCTGGTATCCACCGGCACGGCGTATCCAGTGTCGAGCCAAACGGTTCCGCCAGCCGAGCCTTGGGCGGCCTGCAAGACAGCCGAAGAACTCGTGCCGACCAAGGCTACTCGGGTGCCGTGGGTGAACAAGATCACGGCATCTTCGGGCGACGCAGCGGCAACCGGCCGCAAAAGCACATCGGTGAACACGGGAGAGATGGTCCCGCCGACAAGCCTCACCTGTAGACTCTCGGATGGCTCGCCCCCAGGCAACGTCACTTCCTGCGCGCTCGATGCGTTGGGCTCATCCAGCACCGCAACCTTGTCTGTCGCCGTCCAGCCTTGCTGGCCATGCAGAGCGCCAGGCCGGTAGTTCTCCCCCGGCTCGAAGTCCGCGACAAAAGGCAGACCGGTCGGCTCCGCCTGAACCACGACGCTGAGCTCCGTCGAGGTGGCGACCGCTCCCTTGTCGTCAATGGCTTTGGCAGTGAAGGTGTAACTACCGGGAGCCGCGAGAGACCAGGGCACGACGTAGGGAACAGCGGTTGCCTCACCCACTTTCACGTCACCCTGGTAAAAATCGACTCGCGTCACCGTGCCATCCGAGTCTGCCGCCTCGGCCTCGAGAGCGAAACTCGCGGGTGCCACGAAGCGCGCCAAGCCGACCGGGCGGGTGATTGTCACGCTCGGCAACTGGTTGACGGCAGGCGGGACCAGTTGCAGCACCGCGCTGCTGTTGACGATGAGCCGGTCGCAGCTGACCGCGCCGACAAACCGGCTGCCGCCGTTGAGCGTGAGTGTGCCGTCTGGCGCCTTGAGGAAGGCATGCACCGTACGACTGCCGTTGACCGAGAGTCCGCCGCCAGCGATGCGAAGCTGCAGCCATTCTGAATGACCGGATGCACCCATGTCCGCGTTGGTTGAAAAGCCGCCGTCCACCGTCACAACCACAGGGCCGATCACGGTGAAGGAGCTGTTGCTGTTCAGCGTGAGGTTTTGGAAATGATAAAGGGCCGGCGCAGTGTCGCCGACGACGCCGAGAGTGAAACCACTGCCGGCGTTGGCGTTGAAATTACCGTATGTGCCGGGAGGCACGACGATGTGTCCGACGTTGCTGTTTAAAGTGAGATTCTTGAGCGTGGAAAAGTCGCCTGGCGACTGGCCCGGACTGTTGAGCGACACGCTCCGCGTGCCGGTGGGTTGAGGCGGTTTGCCGACGGACGGCAAGGCAACGGGATCAGTGCGTCGGATCACATGCCCGAGCCGGGAGCCAGTATTGAGCATTACCTTGTGGCTGGTCGGCGTGGCGACGCCGAGCCCCTCAACCGTGCCGCCGTAAACCACGTTGCCGTTCAGCTGCACCGTCGGCGTTCCGGGCAAGAGAAGATCACCGGTGACGTTTGCGCTGCTGTTAAACGTCACACTCTCCGCGGTCAGAACTTGAACCGAGCCCTCCACCCGTCCGTTGAGCGTCGGCGCGTGGCGCACCAGGGCTGTGCCAGTCTGGGCCTGCGATTCCAAGAACGCAGCCAAAAGACAGGCCAAGCCTGTGAAGCATGCTCTCCTCCCGAGGAACATGCCGCTACCCTAACGGCTATTCGCTCCCAAGCGCAGAATTCAAACCGCCTCTTTTAAGGCGTCCGGCACCCACTAAATCACGGCAGCAGCCAGCGCGTGAGCGGCTCCTGGTAGAAACCGAGGAGAACCGTGACGAGGGCGAGCGAGGCGAGGATGGCGCTGCCCACCAGCGTGGGCGCGGTCGCGGCCGGGCGGGCGGGGGCGGCCTCCGGATTGGGCGTCCACGTCTCGAAGAAGGCGGCCTTGATCCAGCCGAAGTAGTAATAGATCGATACCACCACACCGACGATGGCCACGGCGAGCAGGCCGTAGAGGTGGGCTTGGAACGCGGCGACGAAGATCAGCAGCTTGCCCATGAAGCCGGCCAGCGGAGGGATGCCGGCCAGCGAGCCGACGCCAACCGCGAGCACGGCGCCGAGGAATGGGCGCTCCTTGGCCAGCTTGTCGTAGTGGTCGAGCTCCTGCGCGGTGTCGTCGGCGCCGGCGAGATACGCCATGACGCCGAACACCGCCATCGAGGCGAAGAGGTAGGTGAACAGGTAGAACCACACGGCACCGGCCGCCCACGGCACGGTGAGCGCGGCGATCACGCCCATCAGTAGGTAACCTGCATGAGAGACACCGGAAAGGCCCATCAGGCGCTTGGCGTTGCGTTGCTTCAAGGCGGACAGGTTGCCGATCAGGATCGTGGCAGCGGCGAGCACGGAAAGCACGGGCACGAGCTTGTCGCTCAGCGGGGCGAAGACGTCGAGCACCAGCGTGAGCAGCACGGCGAAACCGGCCGCCTTGGACGAGACGGCGAGGAAGGCCGTAACCGGCGTCGGCGCGCCCTGATAGACATCGGGCACCCAGACGTGGAATGGGAAGGCGCCGATCTTGAACGCCACACCGCCGATCACCAGCAACGAGCCGGCAAGCGCGAGGAAGCTGTCGGGGTTTTGCTCCAGGAAACCGCGCACCACGGCGAAGTCGAAACCGGTGCGGACAAAGCCGTCCAACTCCACGCGGCCGACCGCGCCGTAAAGCAGCACGATGCCGAAGAGCATGATCGCCGAGCTGAGCGCGCCGAGCACGAGGTACTTGAGGCCGGCCTCGAGCGTGAGCGCGTTGTCGCGGAAATAACTGACAAGAATGTAGAACCCGATGGTGACCGTCTCCAGGGCGACGAAGAACATCGCGAAGTGGTTGCTGTGGGCGAGCAGCATGAGCGCCGAGGTCACGACCAGCACGATGTGGTAGAACTCCACGCGGGGCATCTTCGCGCGCGGCAGGCAGATGGTGGCGAGGAAACAGACCAGCAGCGACGAGGTGAGGAAAAACACGCGAGCAATCTGCCCGGCGGCGGTGAGCCGGATCAGCCCGCCAAACAGCATTTCCTCACTCCAGGTCGTGCTCGTGAAGGTGACGATGACCGCAGCCAGCACCATGCCCAGCGAGGCGATCGCCATGGCCGGGATGTAGCGGTGGTGCTCCTTGGGCGTTACGATTTCCAGCACCAGCAGGCCCAGCGCGGCGCAGGCCAGGATGATCTCCGGCCCGATGGCCCACCAGTGGTTCGAATCAGCAACTGCCTTGAGTAGTTCCGGGGACATGGCGGCGGGAAATCAGCGTTGGAAGGAGACGGGCGCGACGTCGGCCACCTTGGCCGGCGGATTTAGCGCCTGATCCACGGGCAGGGAGATGGACTTCGGGTAGAAGCCGAAGAACAGGAGCGCAGCCAACAGGAGCAGGGCGGGCAGACGCTCGCCCCAGCCGAGGTCCAGCGGCGGATGGGCCTTGAGCACGCGCTGGAGCGGTTCGCTCTGCGGGCCGAAAAACACCCGGGCCGCGGCGCGCAGACCGTAGATGGCCGAGATGATGACCCCGGCGATGGCCACGGCGGTCAGGCCGGGCGAGAATTTCCAGAGGGCGACGAAGACGGTGAGTTCGCCCCAGAAGTTGGCGAAGCCGGGCAGGCCGACGCTGGCCATGGTAGCCGCCACAAAGAAGCCCGCGAGCACGGGGGTCTTCTGCGCAAGGCCACCCATCTCCGACAGGTCGAAGGTGTGGGTGCGATGATGGATGCAGGTCGCGAGCAGGAAGAGCAGCGCCACCGAGAGACCGTGCGCCACCATGAGCAGCACCACGCCGCCAGTGCCGACAGTCGAGAGGGCGGCGATGCCGAGGAAGCAGTAGCCCATGTGCATGACCGAGCTGTAACCGAGCATCTGCTTCAGGTCGCGCTGGGCCATGGTGACGAAACCGATGATGAGGACGTTGCCCACGGCGGCCAGCACGGCCAGCGGCCAGGCCCAGTGCGCAGCCCCCGTCGGCAACAGCGGCAGGGCAATCTGGATCAGGCCGTAGAGACCGAACTTCTTAAGCACGCCGGCATGCAGCATGGCGGCCGAGCTGGGCGCAGCGCCGTAGCCCAGTGGAGCCCAAGTGTGCAGCGGCCAGAGAGAGACGAGGATGCCGAAGCCGAACATCAGGACGCCGAAGATGTGTTTCTGCGTCGTGACCGCGAGGCCGTCGGCGGCGATGGCCTCCTTGAGCGAGATCAGGTCGAAGGTGTTGGCCCCGCTCTTCACGTAGATCGCGATGAGGCCGATCAGCGACAGCATGGCGCCGACGGTGAGGTAGATCGTCATCTTCATCGCCGCGTAGTTGCGGTCGCGTCCGCCCCAGATGCCGACCATGATGAAGGTCGGGATCAGGGCCAGTTCGTGGAAGAAATAGAAGAAGAAGATGTCCACCGAGGCGAAGACGCCCAAGAGGCCGCCGTGCATGATGAGCAGGAGCACGAGGTAGGTCTTCAGCCGCTCGGCCGAGGAGCGCAGAGCGTAGAGCCCGGCCGCACCGCCAACGATGGCCGCGAGGAGGAACATGGGCAGCGCGATACCGTTGAGGCCGAGCTTCAGGCTGATGCCGTAGTTCGCGAGACCGGTGTCAATCGAGCTCAGGTAGTGGTATCCCGTGCCGCCCTCGGCCGGATACTGCGACCAGAGCCAGAGCGCGACCACCGCCGGGACGGCAAAGGCGACGAGGGCCAGCTTCGTGGCAAACCGCTTGGGCAGCCCGAGCGCGATGATGAGCGCGGCCACGAGCGGCGTGGCGATGGCGAGCTGCAGAAGTTGGGCGTTGGAAGAATTCACGACTTAGAGAATGCCAGAGGCGAAGGCCCAGAGGACGACGGCGCCGAGCAGGAACCAGTAAACGTAAACGTGGAGGCTGCCGGTGTAGAGCGCGCGGGCGCCGAGGCCGATGAAGCCGACGATGCCGGCGACGCCGCGGATGATCAGGCCGGCGAGGAAGATCTGCTCCAGGAAGTTGATCAGCATCGCGAAGCGCTGCTGCACCTTGGCGACGTAGTAGTCGTAGGCCTTGTCGAAGGACTCCTTCACACCGGTCAGCAGACGGAACAGGCCCTGCGACTTCTCCTCCAGCGTGTCGTGGTCGGAGGGCTTGTAGAAGAAAAGTGCGGCACCGCCGCCGAGCGTCATGACCGCCAGCGAGACGAGCAGGATGACGGTGTGGTCGGAGCCGTGGGCGTGCGGGACAAGGGCGGCGATCTCGCCGCCCAGCTTGCCGAAGGCGAAACCGTAACCGCCAACAACAGATAGCACGGCGAGGATGATCAGCGGCAGCGTCATGACGAAGCCGCTCTCGTGCGCGTGCTCGGCGTCCTTGGAGCGGGGCGTGCCCAGGAAAGTGATCTTCCAAAGGCGGATCATGTAGAACGAGGTGATCACGGCGGTGAGCGCCAGCAGGGCGAAGACCGCGGTGTTGTTCTTCATCGCGAGGTAGAGGATCGCATCCTTGGAGAAGAAGCCCGACAGGAGCGGCATGCCGATGATGGCGAGCACGCCGATCGTGAAGGTCGCGAAGGTGACCGGCATCTTCTTCGCGAGGCCGCCCATCTTGAAGATGTCCTGCTCGTGGTGGCAGCCGTGGATGACGGAGCCGGAGCCGAGGAACATGAGGGCCTTGAAGAAGGCGTGCGTCGTGAGGTGGAACATCGCGGCGCCGACGCCGGCGGCGGTGGCCATGATGAACGTCGCGTGCTCATGCTGCATACCGCTAGCACCAACGGTCAGCGCACTGGCCTGATGCGATTGATCCAAACTCCCCAACCCAAACGCCGCGACCATGTAGCCGAGCTGCGAGAGCGTCGAGTAGGCCAGCACCTTCTTGATGTCGCTCTGGACGATGGCGCACAGGGCGGCGTAGAGCGCGGTGACGGTGCCCACCCACATGATGACCTCAAGCGCCTGCGGCACCATGAGGACGTTGACGCGGCAGAGCATGAAGATACCGGCGGCCACCATCGTGGCGGCGTGGATGAGCGCGGAAACCGGCGTCGGGCCCTCCATCGCGTCGGGCAGCCACACCTGCAGGGGCATCTGCGCCGACTTGCCCATCGCGCCGCAGAACAGGAGGAGCGGAATGGCGGTGCTAAAGACCAGCTTTTGCGCGGCGCCGAGCTCGGCCAGTGCGGTGAAGTTCACCGTGCCATTGGCCCAGAAGCACCAGATGATGCCGAGCAGGAAGCCGAAGTCGCCCACGCGGTTGACAATGAAGGCCTTCTTCGAGGCGTCGGCCGCGGACTGCTTTTGGTGATAGTGGTTGATCAGCAGCCAGGAGCTGAAGCCGACCAGCTCCCAGAAGATGAAAATCATGAACAGATTGTCGGCGAGCACGATGCCGATCATCGAGAACATGAAGATGGAAAGGCCGCCGAAGAACCGCGCGCGGGCTGCGTCGTCGTGCATGTAGCCGAGCGAGAAGACGTGGATCAGGAAGCCCACAAACCCGACGATGAAGAGCATCAGCGCCGCAAGGTCGTCGTATTTGATGCCGAGCGAGATCGCGAAGTCGCCGAAGCGGAGCCATTCCCACGACTGCTCAAAGCGCTCACCGTGCAGAAGCAGGATGATGGAGATCGCCGCGATGGCGCCGGCCGTGGCCGTGGAGAGATAGGAGGCGAGGGCGCCGCGCTTGCGGAGGAAAAACGCGATCAGCGCCGCCGACGCGAGCGGCAGGAGCAGGACCAGGATGGCGTGCGAGAGCATCGTCATGTCAGTGCTTCAAAAGGTTCAGGTCGTCCACGTGGACGCTGTGGCGCTTGCGGAAGAGCGCGACGATGATGGCGAGACCGACGGCGACCTCGGCCGCGGCGATGGTGAGAATGAAGAAGACGAAGACGGCGCCGTCGAGCGTGCGCTGAAACTTCGAGAACGCGACCAGCGCGAGCGTCGAGGCGAGCAGCATGAGCTCGAGGCACATGTAGATCACGAGCGTATTCTTGCGGAGCAGCACCCCGAAGAAGCCGATGGCGAAGAGCAGCGCGCTCAGGGCGATGTAGGTTTCGAGTCCGGCGGGGTTCATTTGGCGGCCTCCGTCGTGGCGAATTTCTTGCTCAGCACGATCACGCCCAGCATGGCGATCAGGAGCATGAAACCCACGATCTGCACGGGCAGGAGGTAAGTGGTGAAGAGCATCTCGGCGTAATTCTTGAGCGTGGGAACAGCGTGCGCAGCACCGGTAGTGGCCGGGGTGTTGATGCCGACCGTGTGCGCCCCGACCACCAGCAACGCGCCACCCAGCACCGCGGCGGCGGCGGAAAGCTTGCCGAAGGGCTTCTGCGCGCCCGGCGTGGTGTCGAGCAGCATGATGATGAAGAGGAACAGCGCGACGACCGCGCCCGCGTAAACGAGCAGGAGCACGAAGGCCAGGAGCGCGGCGTCGAGCAGCACGAACAGGCCGGCCAGGCCCACGAGCGACAGCAGCAGGCAGAGGGCGGCGTTTACGGCGTCCTTGTTCAGGACCACGGCCAGGGCGCTGCCGAGGGTCAGGAGGGCGAAGGTGTAGAAGACGAAGTCAGCCATGGCTCAATGGTGGGCGTTGCCGTGCTCTTCGGCGGCTTTCTTCTTGTCCCACTTGAAATGCTGGTCGGGCAGCGTGCCGCCGAGCTCGTAGAGCTTGGCCTTGTCGTTGACCATCTCGGCGCGGGTGTAGCCGGCCATCGAGAAGGTGTTCTGGAGGAAAATGGCCTCCTCGGGGCAGACCTCCTGGCACAGGCCGCAGTAGATGCAGCGCAGCATGTCGATGTCGAAGGCCTGCGGGCCCTTCTCGACGTGGGCGCGCTGCGGCTGGTCGGCGGGGACTTCACCCGGCGTGATGCGGATGGCCTTGGGCGGGCAGACGAATTCGCAGAGCTGGCAGGAGACGCACTTCTCGCGGCCGTTCGGGTCCTTCACCAGCGTCGGCACACCGCGGTAACCGGGCGGGATGGCGGGACGAACGTCGGGATACTCCAGCGTGACGTTCGGCTTGAAGAGGTGCTTCAGCGTGACCTTCATGCCGGCCACAATTTGCGGCAGGTAGAGGCGCTCCGAGAGCGAGAGGGATTTGCGTTCGACGACGTAGGCCATGGCGCTCAGAGGGCGGGTTTCTGGAGGGGGTTGGCGAAGATCGCCCAAGTGGCGGCGACCGTCACGACGGCGAGAGCGGCCCAGTAGGCCACGCCCAGCTGCAGGTCGCGGATGGCGATGGCGGCGGCGTAGAAGAGCAGGTTGCCGATGGCGAGCGGCAGGAGCTTCTGCCAGCCCATCTTCATCACCTGGTCATAACGGAAGCGCGGCACGGTCCAGCGCACCCACATGAAGACGAAGATCATGCCAAGCACCTTGCCCACGAAGATGCCGAGCGAGAGCAGGCCGACGATGATCGGATGCGTGAGCACCGGCGACACGGCGCCGAGCCACTCGACCACCAGCGAGAGCGGAATCCACGGCAGCGGGTTCCAGCCGCCCAGGAAGAGCAGGATGAACACGGCCGAGCCGATCATCATGTGCGCATACTCGGCCACGAAGAAGAGGCCCCACTTGAGCGAGCCGTATTCGGTGTGGAACCCGCCGACGAGGTCGGCTTCGCCCTCGGCCATGTCGAAGGGCAGGCGGTTGGTCTCGGCGAAGAGTGAGACGAGGAACACGATCGCCGCGACCGGCATGATAAAGATGAACCACATGCCGCCGAGGAAGCCCGGCTGGCTCTGAAACTCCACGGCCTTCGCCAGGCTTAGCGTGCCCTCGCCGCCCGGGACGTTGATCCACAGAAAGACCGGGATCACGGAGAGCGTCATCGAAAGCTCGTAGGAGATAAGCTGGGCGGAGGCGCGGACGCCGCCGAGGAAGGGATACTTCGAGTTGGAGGCCCAGCCCGCGAGGATCAGCGAGTAAACACCGAGCGAGGAAACGGCGAAGACGGCGAGCAGGCCGATGTCCACGTTGGCGAGGATGAGCGGCACGACACGGCCGGCTTCGTCCACGTAGGCGCCGAGCGGCACGGCGGTGACCGTGGTGAGCGCGGGGATCATGGCCACGACCGGGGCGAGCAGGAAGTAGAACTTGTTCACGTGACCCGGCAGCGGGTCTTCCTTGAAGAACATCTTGCCGCCGTCGGCCATGAGGTGGAACACGCCGAGGCGCTGAAGCAGGCTGATGCCCGGCACCCACGCGACCCAGAACGGCAGCGCGCGGTTCGGGCCGGGACGACCTTGCATCCAGGCGGAGACCTTGCGTTCGGCCAGCGAGCTGGCACCGCCGAGCGGGAAGATCACGCCGATGACCGCGAGGCCCTTGATGACGGCCTGCAGCACCGGATGGAGGCTGTTCCAGAGTTCGACGATCGCGCTCATGCGTTGGCGGCCGCGGGCACGGCGGCGGGTTTGAAGTGGAGCGTCTCGCCCTCGCAGAAGGGCAGGCCGGCCCACGCGGAGGCGTCGAGCAGGTGACCCGTGGCGGGCAGCGCGGCGTGACTGAGGCCGGCAAGGGCCTTGGTCTCGGCGGCAATCAGAGTCCAGAGCTGGCCGAGCGCAAAGGGCAGGATGCCACCGCCGGCGGCAGCGACCAGCTCGGCGAGCGTGACGAGGTCGTCGTTTACGCCGGTGGGACCGGGGACGGCCTTGGCGAACTTCTGCAGGCGGAACTGCTGGTTCACGAAGCTGCCGGACTTTTCGAAGACGGTGAGCGTCGGGATCACAACCTTGGCCGCATCGCTCGTGGCGTTCTTGTGCGTGCCGAGATAGATGACGGAAACCTTGGCGAGCTGCGCGGCGGTGAGGCCGGCAGCCGTGAGGTCCTCGCCGACGGAGATCACGGTCTTCACCTTGCCGGCGTCGATGTCGGCTGCGAGGCCCGCGAGCTTTTGCGACGGAAGCGCCGATATGAGGCCGGTGACGAGCGCGCCGCGGACATTCGGGTTGCGGTCGGAAGAGATGAGGAGGCGGTCGCCCTGCCCCACCCGGCTGACCAGCGAAGCGGAAACCTTGAGCGCATCGGCGAGCTTCTTCGTGAGGAACTGTTCCTCAACGCTGCTGCGGCCGGAACCGACGACGGCGACGGAGCCGGCCTTGAGCAGGTCGGCGGCGGCCTTGAGGGCCATGTCGCCGCCGGTGCTATCGCCGTTGATGCTCGGGGCGGTCAGGCGGTCGTCAGCCTTCACCTGCTTGTAGAGCATGCGCCCGGAATCGGCGAGCCAGGTGTCGTTGACGGCGTCGTTGCGACGCGGGGTGATGCGGTAGAGCACGCCCTCTCGGCTCCAGACCTCGGTGTTCACGCCGACGGAGGACTCGGTGTCGATGCTCGGCGTCTGCTTGAGGAACCACACGCGCATCTTGAAGCGGAAGTCGGTCGAGGTGAGCGCGCCCACGGGGCAGATGTCCACCGTGTTGAGCGAGTAATTGTTCTCGAGCTGCTTGCCCGGGTAGCAGGTCAGCGTGCTGTAGCTGCCGCGGTCGATGAAGCCGAGCACGTCGTCCTTCGCGATTTCCTTGGAGAATCGGATGCAGCGCGAGCAGAGGATGCAGCGCTCGTCGTCCAGTGTGACGCGCGGTCCGAGCTGGGTGCGCTTCGGCTTCACGTTCTTCTGCTCGATGAAGCGCGAGTAGCCCCGGCCGTAGGCGGTGGAGTGCTCCTGCAGCTTGCACTCGCCGGCCTGGTCGCAGATCGGGCAGTCGAGCGGGTGGTTGATGAGCAGCATCTCCGTCACGCCCTCACGGCAGTCCTTCACCATCGGCGAATTCGTGCGGATGTGGAGGCCGGGCGAGGCGTTGGTGCCGCAGCCAATTTGCGGGCGCGGGATCCAGTTGATCTTCTGCTTGCCCGTGGCCGGGTCCATGACCGGCGCCTTGGTGGCGGGATCGACGGCCGGCATGCCCATTTCGATGAGGCACATGCGGCAGTTGCCCACGATCGAGAGCTTCGGGTGGTAGCAGTAGTGCGGGATCTCGACGCCGACGAGCTTGGCGGCCTCGATCACGTTCGTGCCCTTCGGCACGGCGATGTCCTTGCCGTCAATGTTGACGGTCACGAGGTCGGCGGGTTTGGCAGCGGGGGCGGACATTGCGGGAAAAATCAGATGAGCGGCGTCTCGGCGGGGGCCTTGGTTTTCTTGGCGTCGGCGTAGCCCTTGAACTCGTCGCCGAACTTGGCGAGGAAGCTCTGGGTCGGCCACGAGCAGGCCTCGCCGAAGGCGCAGATGGTGCGACCGGGAATCTGGTCGGCCACGGCCTTGAGCAGAGCGGCGTCCTCGGTGCGGGCGTCGCCGTGGACCATGCGCGTGGTGATCTTCTTCATCCACAGCGAGCCCTCGCGGCACGGCGTGCACTGGCCGCAGCTCTCGTGCTGGTAGAAGGCGTTGATGTTGGCGAGGGCCTCGACCATGTTGACGGAGTCGTCCATCACGATGACGCCGCCGGAACCGCCCATCGTGCCGATCATGCCGAGCGAATCGAAGTCCATCGGGACGTCCTCGACGCCCCAGTCGTAGTCCACCATGTCCGCGCCGACCTTGCGCTTGCCCTTGAAGCGCTCGCCGAAGCGGAGGATCTTGGCGGACGAACCGCCGGGGATGACAGCCTTGAACGTGCGGCCTGGCAGCGGACCGCCGCAGACCTCGTTGAGCAGCTGGCCCATCGTGATCTTGCCGGCCTCGAACTCGTAGTAACCCGGACGCTGGACGTGACCGGAAACGCAGAAGATGCGCGTGCCGGTGTTGTTCGGCGTGCCAATCTTGGCGTAGGCCTCGCCGCCCATGTCGGCGATGTGCTTCACGTGGCAGAGCGTCTCGACGTTGTTCACGATCGTCGGGCACTGGTAGAGGCCGAGAACCGCGGGGAAATACGGGGGCTTGATGCGCGGGTTGGCGCGCTTGCCCTCGAGCGACTCGATGAGGCCGGTTTCCTCGCCGCAGATGTAGGCGCCGGCGCCGCGGTGGACGAAAATATCGCAGCTGTAGTTCGTCCCGAGAATATTCTTGCCGACGAGATTGGCGTCGCGCGCCTCCTGGATGGCCTGCTCGAGGATGCGGGCGCCATGGGGCATTTCGCCGCGGATGTAGATGTAGGCCTGCTTCACGTTGTTCGCGAAGCAGGAGATCATCGTGCCCTCGATCAGCTGGTGCGGGTCCTGGTGGATGATGTAGCGGTCCTTGAACGTGCCCGGCTCGGACTCGTCGGCGTTGACGATGAGGTAGATCGGCTTGCCGCTCTTCCGGTCCACGAGGGTCCACTTGACGCCGCAGGGAAAGCCGGCGCCGCCGCGGCCGCGCAGGCCGGACTTCTTGACCTCGTCGATCAGCTCCTCGGGCTTGCGCGCGAACGCCTTCTTCATGACCTCGTAGCCGCCATGCTTGAGGTAGCAGGCGAGGTCCTTGGTGTAGCCGGGCTCGTCGATGTGAGCGAAGATCAGGCGGCGTTGGGCGGGGGCGGGCATTGCGGAGTGAAAGTGAGAGTGAAAAAAGAGGGGGTTACTTGTCCTCGGCGATGAACTCGATGCCGCCGGTCCAGCGGGCGGCGAAGTTGTAAACCATGGCGAGGAGCACGCCGACCACGAAGCCGCCGACGGCGTGGATGAAGGGCATGAACAGCGCACCGGCGCCGGCGAACAGCCACGGGATGCCGAGGAGCTTGGGCGCGTAGTTGAGGTCGGCCGCAGTGGCGGCGGCGCCGAGCGTGATCAGGAGCACGGGCGCCACGATCATGCCGATGAAGCCGTTGATCAGCCCCAGCACGAGGCCGAAGCGGATGGGCGGAACCTGCATGATGCGGACCTTCTTCATTTCTTCACAGCCTCCTGGCGGATCTGTTCGCTGAGCGCCTTCACCTTGGCGGCGTCCACCTTCTCGTGCAGGTCGTCGTCGATCATCACGACCGGGCCGGTGCCGCAGCTGGCGAGGCACTCGACGAATTCGATGGTGACCTCGCCGTCGGCCGAAATCTCGCCCCGGTGGCAGCCGAATTCCTTTTCAAACTGCTCGCACACCTTGTAGCCGCCGGTGAGGGCGCAGGAGAGCGTGCGGCAGACCTTGATGTGGCGGCGGCCGATCGGCTTCTGCCGGAACATCGGGTAGAAGGTCACGACCTCATAAACGTTGATCGGCGGCAGCTCGAGCTTGGCCGCGATCCATTCGATGGCCTCCTTGGAGATCCAGCCCGCGTCCTCCTGCACGAGATGCAGGAGCGGCAGCGTGGCGCTGCGCTTCACCGGGTAATGGGTGATCACTTCGTCGATCTTCTTGAGCGTTTCGGGTTTCAGGTTCATCGACGGCGGAAATCAGCGGTCGCACTCGCCCATGACGAAGTCGAGCGAGCCGAGGATGGAGACGACGTCGGACACGAGGTTGCCGACGCACATCTTGGGCAGGATGGAGAGATTGCAGAACGAGGGGCTGCGGATCTTCATGCGCCACGGCACGCCGCCTCCCTTGCTGACAATGTAGAAGCCGAGCAGGCCCTTCGGCGCCTCGCCCTCGAAATACACCTCGCCGGCCGGCATCTGCGGGCCCTCGGTCACGATCATGAAGTTGTTGATGAGTTCCTCCATCGAGGTGAGGATCTTGTCCTTGGGCGGAGCGAAGATCTTGCGCGCGTCCTTCGCATACCAGTCGCCGCCGGGGAATTTGGCGATGCACTGCTGGATGATGCGGATGGACTGCTTCATCTCCTCACCGCGGCAGAGGTAGCGGTCGTAGCAGTCGCCCTTCGACCCGATCGGCACGTCGAACTGGTATTGGTCGTAGCCCCAGTAGGGCCGGTCCTTGCGCAGGTCGTTCGGCACGCCGGAACCGCGGAGGTTCGGACCGCTCAGGCCGTAGCTGATGGCGTCGGCCTTGGAGATGACGCCGATGTCCACGGTGCGATCGAGAAAGATCTTGTTGCGCGAAAGCATGCCCAGCACCTCTTCGAGGATCGGGAGGAACTGCTTGCAGAACGCGTCCACCTCCTCGAGCCAGCCCGGGGGCAGGTCGCGCGACACGCCGCCGATGCGGCTGTAGCTGGTGGTGAAGCGCGCGCCGGTGAGCTTCTCGAACAGCTTGTAGAGCTTCTCGCGCTCCTCGAAGGTATACATGAACACCGTCCAGGCGCCGACATCGATGCCGTAGGCCCCGAGGCCCATGAGATGGGCGGAGACGCGGGCCATTTCGGATGTGATGACGCGGATGGCGTTGACGCGGTCGGGCACCTTAAGGCCGGCGAGCTGCTCGACGGCGTGGGCGTAGATGGCGTTGTTGGCGAGTGGGGCCAGGTAGTCCAACCGGTCCGTGTAGGGCACGAACTGGTTATAGGTCATGTTCTCGGCGATCTTCTCGTCGCCGCGGTGCAGATAGCCGACGATAGGGTCGGCCTTGGTCACTGTCTCGCCATCGAGCTCGAACTGCACGCGCAGCACGCCGTGGGTGGACGGGTGCGACGGGCCCATCGAGAGGGACATTTTCTCGGGCTCGAACTCCTTGGGAAGGTTCGCGTTCGCGGCCTTGGCGGCGGCATCGGGAAAGGAAAAGTCGGTGGCCATCGGTTATTCGGGCTTTTCGTTCTTCTCGTTCCACGCCTCGTCCTTGGCGCGGGGCTCGGCCTCGCCCATGGGTTCGCCGGGGGTGGCGACAAAGGGACCGCCGGCCATCGGGGCGGAAATGACGCCTTCCTTGAGTTCGGCGGCGATTTCAGGATCGGAAATTTCGGTCGGCAGGCCGGCGAGAGGGAACTCCTTGCGCAACGGGTGATACGGGTAGCCGTCCCACATGAGAATGCGGCGGAGGTCGGGATGGCCGGTAAACTTGATCCCCATCAAATCGTAGGTCTCGCGCTCGTGCCAGTTGGCGCCGGCCCAGAGGCCCGAGGCCGAAGGCATGGCCGGCTCGGTGTCGCTCGCACAGCTGGAGGCGACGCGCACGTAGCAGTGTTTGGCGCCCGAGTAGAGATGCCAGACGACCGTGAAGCGCGGCGATTGCTCGGCGCTCCAATCCACAGCGGTCACATCCATCAGGAAATCGTAACCCTGGGAGTCACGCAGCCACTGGAGCAGCGCGATAGCCTCGGTCGCGGGAATGTTGAAGGCCGGGCAATCCGCGCTCGCGCGAGGCGTGGCCGAGGGAAACTGGCTGGAAACGGCGGTCGCGATCTCGACGTCGGTGGTCATGCGCAGGGGCGTCGGGTGGCTCAGGCGCTGAGCAGTTTGGAGAGCGAACGCTCTTTCTTCACCTTCTCCTGCAGCTTCTGCAGGGCGTCGAGCAAGGCTTCGGGGCGCGGCGGGCAACCGCTGACATAGACGTCCACCGGCACGATGCGGTCCACGCCCTGCAGGGTCGCATAGCTGCGATACATGCCGCCCGAGCTGGCGCAGGCGCCCATCGCGATGACCCATTTCGGCGCGGCCATCTGATCGTAGATGCGGCGGACGATCGGAGCCATCTTGTAGGTGACGGTGCCGGCCACGATCATGCAGTCAGCCTGACGCGGGGAGAATCGCATGACCTCGGCGCCGAAGCGCGCGATGTCGTAACGGCTCGAAGCGGCGGCCATCAGCTCGATCGCGCAGCAGGCCAGGCCCATCGGCATGGGCCACATGGAGTTGTTGCGCAGCCAGTTGATCGCGGCATCCGCCTTGGTGACGAACAATTCACCCTCGATCTTGCTGTTGTAAGTTAGCTCCGGTGCGTCGGTGGCCATGTGGTAAAAAATGCAACGCACCCTACCACCCCACCCACCCCCGGCAAGGAGGATTTGTTTGCCCCGCGTGTATTAGTTCTGGACGAGCGCGGGAGAAATATTTCTGCCATCGCATGATCCGCCAAACGCGCCCGAAACTTGCAGCGCGAACCGCCGGACTCATGCTCGTCCCCATGATTCGCCACCCCTTTCGAGCAATCCGTGACGCAATCCGCCTCATGGCCTTCGGGCTTTTCGCCGCAGTTTTGCAAGCCCAGGCCCCCGACACCGCCGATGCACCGGTCAACTATGACGCGGATTCCCAAGCGCTGATCCTCGCCCGGCGTTATCTCGAGGGTGGCGATGGCTCGCGGGCCGCGCTGCTGGAGGCACTACAGCACATGGGCTGGGGCGTGCGTAACGCCCAGGGCGCCGTGCTCAAGGCCCCGCCCGCCGGCTCGGACACCGGCCTGGCCATGCGCGACTACGAACTGGAGGAACTGCTCTGGAACCCGGCGGAACAGCCCACCATCCGTTTCATTTCCTTTGCGCAGGCCATCGCCGTGCCGTTTGAGGACGCCGATCCCGAGGAACTCGCGCAGGATCTCGTGGACACGCTGCGTAGGAGCGCCGACAGCACCCAGCCGCAGCAACGCTTTTGGAGCCGCTTCATCATCGCACTCGGCCGGGTCAGCGCCGCCAACTACGACCTCGGCATGCCGGCCCCGGCGGCCATCATCCCCCCCAACCCGGCGCAGTTGAAAAGCCTTGAGAAGGAGGCGCTCACCAATCCCTTTGCACTGCTCAAGGCCGCCCAGCCCACCCCGGTCTGGGCCGACGACGATCCCGTGCTCGCGCCTTCGCCGCGTCCCTCTCGCCGCGAAGACGATGCCCGGCCCGATGCGACCGAACGCGACGAGCAGCGGATGAATGAAATCTCCGAGGAGCTGCAAAAGCTGCTGCAAGACCATGGCAGTCCCGACGCGGCCCGCCAGAAGGCCGCCCAGGAAAAGATGGCCAAGCTCACCGCCGAGATGTCCGCCATCTCCACGCGCCAACAGGCCGCGGCCATGCGGCAAATGAACTCAGCCATGCAGCAACTGAAGGCCATGCAGGAAGACGGAACGGATGAAGAAAAATCCGAAGACGAGGAAACGGCCGAGGGCGACGAAGGCCCCCGCTTCCTGGCCGAGTGGCGCGATCAGCCGCTTTCATTGTTACAGGTCGCATTGATCAGCCGCGTGTTCGCTGCTGACGTTCGGCAAGCCGCCCTGCGCGACGCCAGGCCGACCGGCCAAGCAACGCTGGCCTGGCCGCGGCTGCCGCTTGCCGCGATCGGTCTGGCGCAGGCGGGCGGACCGCCGACGTCGTTCAGCGGGCAGTTTTCCGGCGCCGCCGGCGACCTCTGGGCCACGGGCTGGGGTGCCTACACCGGCGAGGTGCTCGAGCACCACCTCCCGAACAACAAATTCAGCAAAGGTGTGGGCATCGCGAACACCATCATCGCGTGGTTCAAGACCATCATGACCGTCGCGCGGCAGAAAATCACCATCGAGGTCGAAAACGCCCCGCTCGTGCGCACGAAGACGCGCTCCCCCGGCGAGCAGCGCACCGCCCGCGCCAAGGTCGAGATCGATTTCCCCAAGAGCGACGTGCTCAAGGCCATCCGTGCCGCCGGCAATCTCACCACCCTCGACCTCCAGATGCCCGACGGCGGCCCGGTGGGCGGCGCCAAGGTCGTGTGGCGCCTGCCCGAAGGCAGCTACAACGGAAAATACCAGACCGCCAACGGCGGCTCGCAATACCGGCCCGACCTCGCCGTCGTGCAGTTCGCCCAGGCCGGCGGTCCCGCCGCCTACATCTCCTACACCAACGACGCGGGCGAAGCCACCATCACGATCGAGGGCGTGCCACAGCGCCGCCTGCTCCCGCCGACCGTGCGCCCCTACCCGCGCCGCGCGGCCGTCGCCGTCGAAGTCACCATCAAGGTCGGCAACCTCACGCAGGATCTCAACGACGCCATCAACACCGCCATGGGCGGGCCGATCAGCGGTGGCCTGAGCTTCATCGCGGACATGGTGCTCCGGACGTCGTTCTTTTTCCAGAAGAGCAAGGCCTTCGAGGTCACCGACTGGAAGGAGCCGGCCTGGGAGGGCCAGTTCGAGATCACCGTGAAGGGTTCGGGCTCAAAACGCGAAAAGGGCGAGAAGGGCGGTCCCGACCGGGACAACTCCTGGTCCATGGACCGCTACATGGAGGGCCGACTCCACACGCCTGATTGGGAGGAGGAAAACGAGGAGGCAAAGGAATACACCACCGATGGCCGGCACAAACTCGAGGTGGACGGCGATTCGCGCTATTTCCGCCTCAACGACTCCTCCAGTTCGAAAACCCGCGACAGCCACAACCGCTACGAGGCCATCGGCCCGATGCAGATCCAGCCTCCGGGCCGCAACCAGCTCGAGCTCCACTCGCGTGCCGAACCCAGCGGCAGCGCCGAATTGGTGTTCAACGGCGGCATGATGCAGCTCGACCTGCGCCCGTTCTTCGGCGCGGAGTGCATCGTCGGCCGCTCCGAGCAAGGCCGCGGTCGCAACTGGAGCAAGGCCGGCCCGGAATACCTGAGCCTGCTCGGCGGCGTATACCCCGAACATTTCACCATCATCGAACCCAACGACGGCAGCAGCGAGGTCATCGAAGGCACCAAGACCTTCGACTACTACAATGGCAGCCTGCCCTATGTGTCGAATTTCGACGTGGTCGTCACGGTGAAGTATCAGCTGTGGAAGAATGGCCCGCCGCCTAAAAACAAACGGCGGTGAACCGCGCCCCGGGGAGGACGGAAGTCCGCCAGTCCCACCCCGGCGTCTCCGGATCCTTCTCGGCGTGTTCGGCGTGATGCTCGTCGTGCTGGTCGCCGGTCTCGGTTATCAGCAACTATTCCGCTCAAGCGAACACGCTGCGCGCGAGCAACGCCAGACCCAGCGCCGTCTGGTCCTGCCCGCATCGCGTGGCGTCATCTACGACCGCGACCAGCGCGTGCTCGCCGTTAACCGCCCGCGCACGGACGCGGTGATCAACCTCTCGGAACTGCGCACCGGGGCCGCCACCGCCCAGAGCCGTCTCGCCGTCATCCAGCGTCACCTCGACCGGGTGAACGCGCTCAACGGACGGCAGGACCCCGTGGATGCTTCACGCCTCGAACGCGCCTATGCCCATGACCGAACGACACCCTTCGTGCTGGCCCGTGACTTGAGCAATGCGGAAGCCGACAAACTGTCGATGGGGCTGGCCGCAGCCGATCCCGTGCGTTTGCAGCACATCGACCAACGTTGGTATCCACAGGGGGCGACAGCCGCACACCTTCTCGGACGGGTCCGCCGCACGCTTTCTTCGGGAGAAGAGGTGCGCGGTCTTGGCGGAATCGAGCAGCAGCACGAAACCCTGTTGAGCGGTCAGCCCGGCGAGGCGATTGTGCAGGTGGACGCCTGGGGATTTGCGGTCGGTCCCGCCACGACAACGCGGGAGCCGGTGGCCGGTGTCGATGTCACGCTGAGTCTCGACCTCGATTTGCAACTCGTCACCGAACGCGCACTGGCCGAATCACCCGCCTTGCGTGGATCAGTTGCCGTCATCGCCGTGGAAACCGGCGAAGTCCTCGCGCTCTCCAGCAAGCCTGGCTACGATCTCAACGTGGTTTCTCCCACGATGACCACCGCGGTGAAGCAGCACATCGACGCGGAGGGCGGCTGGTTCAACCACGCGACTCAGGGCCTCTACCCGCCCGGTTCGGTGTTCAAGATTTTCACCGCTCTCGCCGGCCTGCGGGGCAATACCCTGCAACCCGACACCGCGCTGCCCTGTCCCGGCTACCTTGAACTCGGTGGCCGACGCCTGCCCTGCCACAATCCCGGGGGCCACGGTTCCATTCGCCTGCGCGACGCGCTCGCGCACAGCTGCAATGTCTTCGCCTACCAAGCCGGACTCGCCGCTGGGGCCGACGCGCTCGCGGCCGAAGCCCGGCGATTTCACCTCGGCGAACCCACCGGCCTCGATTTACCGGCTGAAGCCTCGCGTATGCTCGTGCCCGATCCCTTGTGGAAGGAACAGGCCGGGCACGGCCCGTGGATGCCCGGCGACACCGCCAACCTCGCCATCGGTCAGGGGTTCCTCCGCTGTTCGCCGCTGCAACTCGCCTGCGCCGTGGCCTCGCTCGCCCGCCGTGAAACGCTCACCGTGCCAACCTTGCTGCGCTCACCCGGAAGAAAACCCTCCGGCGACCGGCCGGCTGAACCGCTCGGCCTGACCGACGCCGACTACGCCGCCCTTCTCGCCGGCCTGCGTGCCGTGGTGGAAAGCGGCATCGGCCGCGACGCCCAGGTGCCCGGCATCAGCATCGCCGGCAAGACCGGCACCGCGCAGGTGACGCGTCCGGCTGGCACTTTCAACATCGCCTGGTTCGTCGCCTTCGCCCCCATCGAGAAGCCACAGATCGCCCTCGCCGTCGCCCTGGAAGGCGCCCGCCCCAACGAAGAATTCGCCGGCGCCGCCCACGCGGCCCCGGTCGTGCGAGAAATCATCGGTGCCTATTTCGACAAACTGCCCGTGCGCTGATGAGCTCGGTTTCAAAGATTAACCGGCCTGAGCCGTTTCCGAGCAAAGGCGTGTCCGGAGCCGGACTTTAGGTATCGCTCAAAAGCAAGAGCCTGCTGCTTGGAGCTAAACGCCAACTATGTCGCGAGTCTCCACGGTCGGTATCGGGCGGTGTTAGGAAGTTTTCCCTCGTTATGGTCGTTCAGACGCCGGCGCAGGTCGGAACTGAACCCGACATAGCGTTGCCCGCGATGGGCGATGCGTTCCAAGCGGTAAACGTAATACATGACTTGCCTCCTCAGCTGAAAACATGGCCCTGCTTCCCCAAAGCTGCATGGATAGGATTGTCCGCCATACCGACGGGCACAACGGCGGAATACAGAAGCTCGTCCCCTCCGCCGCTAAAGCTTCGGAGCGCATCCTTCGCCGCGCACCCGCTCCCTGATAGGGCAGAATGGCCGTCATCGAAAGGTGGCCGTGCCATCCGAACCCCAAAGAGCGAAGGATGGCGGAGAGGGGGGATTCGAACCCCCGAAAGGGTAGTTCTGAACCGATTGACGGTGAAATAGCTGGGGGAAATGCCGAAAACGCATCTTCCCTTATAGCTTCCCAAATTTCTGGGAAGATGAGTCCAGAACTGACCAAACTTGCCCGCACTTGGGCAACGCTACCCGACGCAATCCGCACGGCGATCATGACGCTCGTCCGTGCCGCGAAAGGTAGCGATGCCGGACGAAGCACCGAATAAACCGGGGGCTGGGGTGGAATCCACCCCAGTAAGCCAGGACACGGAAGTGCCCGGCGTAGCCCTCGCCAGTTTCTCCGACCGGAAGCCGGTCGGGTGGGATGCGCCGTTCGCGGGCTCCCAGCCTGTTGCGGCTCCGCCCAGCCCCACCCCGTCAACAGCCCCAAGGACTCCCGAACAACGGGAAACCGCCCGCAACCGCTGGATGTCGGCGCTGACGGAATCCGTTGAACGTCCGCCAACGGAAAGGGCCGAGCTGGCTGCCGGATGCGGGCGCGAAGCGCCCGCGCCGGCGCCAGCCGGCCTTCCTTGTCAGAATAGTAACAATTCCGACAAACCCCGCTACAAACTGAAGCCGGTCCCGCATCAACCGGGCATCTATCGGGACAACTCCGGCAAGCAGCTCTGGGACGAGCGGGACGAGGACACCCTCTATCGCTGGGGCGTGCCAACCGGGGCGGAAGCCCGATCCGCATTCCATCTTCGTCTCAATGTCGCCGCCTTCATTCAGCACTGGGGCCGCAATCACTGCCTTTTCTTCACCGTCACCGACGAGGCCAACCTGCATCCCACCCAATTCGCCCGCCGTTGGAACAGCTACCTCCGCCGCAACGGTGCGTGGATACTCAGCTTTATCCGCGTCCTGGAACCACAGAAACGGGGCAACCCGCATTATCATCTCCTCGTTGCCGTCGAGTGGGACACCCGGCCCGATGCATTCGACTGGCCTGCCTTCGACTTGTGCCAACGCGAACGGCGCATGTCCGGGACAACGGGTCATTTTCGTGAGCTTCGACTGCGCTACCGGAATTCAGCCGCGCCCGGACTCGTCGCCATGTGGTCCCTGCTCCGAAAGGTGCTCCCTCGCTACGGCCTCGGGCGGGCGGAACTGCTCCCCATCCGCAAGGGCAAGGAGGCCATTTCGGAGTATATCGGTAAATACCTCGAAGCCGGGTTGGTCATCAAGAAGCACTCATGGAAAGGCTGCCGGAGAGTGGAATTCGACCGGCGAAACAAAATTCACTGGCTCGCCTGCACTCGCGTTTTTGCGTGGCATTCGCCCGGTATGACTGAATGGCGGCAGCGGGTTGCGGCAATTGCCGCCGTAATCGGGGCAGTGGATATGCCCGGCATCACTCGCATTCTAGGGCGGAGTTGGGCCTATCGCCTGCGTGATTGTATCGTCAATTCATCCGCCGAGGAATTCACAGCCCTGCTTCAAGTGCTAGGGATGCGGGCGATTCCTCGAATTCCTCACTAGCCAACGACGCAGGCGTTCGCAAACCGCCGTCAGACTGAATCGAGGAACATGGTCGATCATCTTACCGTTTTGCCGCACCGTGAAACCAATGCCCATAACGTCCGGTATCAGTTCAACCTTGAGCACCTTTCCTGCCGCGTTATCTTTTATGGAGATTCGAAATCGCGCTTTTCTACGGGCCATAGGGAAGCGAAAATGCTGCACCGTGATTTCCACAAGAATATTGCCCGTAGCCAAATCGGCGTTTCGCTCGTGAAATGCCGAATGCAATATACAACGTCCGGCAAAACAAAACACGCCCATGAGAAACGAACGCATCATTTGCGGTCTGATTTTCCTTTGCTGCCTCCCGCTGGAGGCCCTGTGCGCATACCTCGCTTTCGAGACGATCGGAGAGATTGTCTCTCTGCTATACTTCATTGCGGCAGCGCTTAACCTTCCGCTGGCCGTCCTCGCTTGGAAGAAGCCGCTAATTGGAGCCATTGCGTGCATTGTGCTAGCGGCAGCCATCGTCCCTTATCAACTGGTGCTGGCGAAGCGCTTGGTAGATGTGCAGGCGGAAGCCACGCGAATCGTCGCGTTTGCTTATAGCACTAAAGGTGACACAGGTAGCTTCCCGTCAGACCTCAGAAGCTATTCGTTCGCGAATCCAAGCGTCGCTAGGTTTTTCCAGAAGTATACTCGATTTCGGAACAGCGATGGATTTCAGCTTGTCTATCGCATCGGCACGGTAAGCACCTCACACTGGTATTCGACCGAAGGCGGCTGGGGCTACGCTCCCGACTAACCAATGAAGAAGCCGGCACTGACAACTCCGGGGCTGCGCCCCTCCGTGTCTGACCTTTAATGCCCAAAAGATTTAGTTGACATAACGTTAACCGCTCATTGGTTGATGTAATGTCAACTAACTTCCCCTACCTCGTCGTTCCGGAAGAGCTGCACAGGGTTTTTGGATCACCGGTCCCCGGCACTCGCATCTACCAGAAAGAAGGACCTCAAGAAGAGACCAGCTACTGGTCCGATGCCGTGTTCAAGGTAGCCGGACAATGCGTGTCGCCGGGCGGCGTCTCCATGTATGCGCCTGTTTCCCGTGCCGCTGTCCATAAGCGACTGAAAGAGGGAAAACTGACCGGGTTCTTTTTCACGATTACCCACCGCAAACGAAATCTGTTCGGCCTCGACCTTAGAACTCGGGAGCTAGCTCTGGGTTATATCCCGGTGAGCGAATGCAAGGCGTGGAAGGCTGAAATCGAACAGCGCGCCATCGAAAAGGGCGCGGTGACTCGGGCTGAGCTAGAGGGCGACCAGCCAGATTGGCACGGCGGTTTTCTCCGATGGGGCTCACGCTGGGCAAAAGAACAAGCAGAGAGGGCAAAGAAATGAATACCCCTGCCTCACTTCCCAACGGTGACGAATTCCTGCTCCTGCCGGAAATCGCCCCCGTGCTGCGCTGCTCGGTAAAGACCGTCCGCCGTCTGATTCAAGACGGCAAGCTCAAGTCCGTCAAAATCCGCGGACGTGTCTTCGTGCTCAAAAGCGCGTTTCACGACTACTTCCACCGAATCAAGAAGACCCGCTAGACCATGCACCGTCGCATATTCAAACAGAGCGGAAGCCGTGTCTATCGCCTGCGCTACCGCATCGGTGACAACCCGAGGCTTTACGATGTGCCCTTGCACACCGGCAATCTTGAGGTCGCTGAAGCGATGGCAGATGAAATCATCGCCGATGCCGAAAAGGCGGCCTTGGGCATCGGTATTCCTCGCCCTTTGCGCGATGCGCAGCGCCGCCCCATCTCCGACCATCTGGCCGACCATATCGCGTATTTGGAGGGCCGCGGACGCTCCAAATCCCATGTTCTGCACGCCCGGGTCAGATTGCAGCGGCTTTTCGCTGACTGCCGGTGGCAATACCTGAGCGACGCAACCGCCGACCGGTTTCTTTCATGGCGGGCCGAAACCGACGAGCTGTCCCAGAAGACCCGCAACGAATACCTGGCTCACGCCAACGCCTTCTTCAATTGGCTGCTCAAGCAGGACCGCATTCTGACCAATCCACTCCGCAGCGTCTTCAAAATGGAAACGCGCGGCAATGAGACCTTCCAGCGTCGGGCACTTTCGTTTCCCGAGGTCGGGCGGCTGATTACCGAAAGCAAGCGGCGCGGCTTTCTCTACCTCGTGGCGATTGGCACCGGGCTGCGCCGGAATGAACTCAAGCAGTTACTCTGGTCAGACCTCGTTTTAGAGGGGTCACGGCCCGTGGTCAGGCTGCGGGCCGAAACCACCAAGGCCCGACGCGCCGACGAAGTGCCGATCATGCCTGTCCTCGCGGAATCGCTGCTGGCGGCCAAGAAGAAGGCCAGCAACCCGGCGGGCTTGGTTTTCCCCCGTGGCATTGTCCGACCCAAGACATTGGCCAAGGATTTGCAGGCCTGTGGCATCAACGTTGAGGACGCCCAAGGCAGCCGCGTGGACTTCCATGCGCTGCGACACACCTATGCAACGCTGATGGCTGACGCTGGCGTTTCGGAGCTAGCACGCGTGAAGCTCGCGCGGCACCGCACATGGAAACTGACGGACCGTTACACGGACACGCAGCGCCTGCCACTGCATGCCGAGATGGAAAAATTCGGGAAGGCGCTAGCTTCCTCTATAGCTTCCCAAAAATCAGGCAAAACGTGTCCAAATGAGGGAAACGTTGTCCAAGTTGTTTCCGAAATCTCGTGCGCGTCGAATGGCGTAACCGACGGCAGCGAAACGTTTTTAGTCGGCGCGGTCGCTGATTCCACAAGCGACCCGTGGCGGAGAGGGGGGGATTCGAACCCCCGGTAAGTTGCCCTACGTCCGCTTTCCAAGCGGGTGCCTTAAACCACTCAGCCACCTCTCCGTGACAGGGGAAGGTCGAATAAGGGTGCTCCCATTTCCCGGGTCAACGGAAATTCCTGCCCGCTGTCTGCCCCGCCGGATAACCCACTGTGCCCCAATCACAGGTTGCCAAAAGCCCGACCCGGCGTAGCCTCTGTCCCTCACGTCTCCGGCCGATGCAAGATCTCACCGACCTCTACCAGTCCGTCATTTTGGACCACAACCGCCGCCCGCGGAACCGCGGCAAGCTGCCCACGGCCAACCGCGTTGCCCATGGCGAAAACCCCTCGTGCGGAGACCAATGCACCGTTTACCTGCGGCTCGATGGTGACCGGGTGGGCGAAATCACCTTCGACGGATCCGGCTGCGCCATCTCCCAGGCCAGCGCCTCCCTCATGACCCTCCACGTCAAGGGCAAGACCCTGGCCGAGACCGAGGCCATCTACGCCGACGTCCACAAGCTCGTGACCACCGGCCAGGTGGACGAGAACAACCTCTCCGACCTCGCCGCGCTCGCCGGGGTCCACCAGTTCCCGGCCCGCATCAAGTGCGCCACCCTCGGCTGGCACGCCGCCCTCAACGCCCTCAAGGGCGACCCGGTCACCGCCACGACCGAAACCCACAAGGACTGAGCGCGATGGCCGATCCCCGATCCCCGACCTCCGATTCCCGCGCCGCCGCGTGGAGCAACGTCCGCGCCGACTTCCCCGTCCTGCACCAGCAGGTCAACGGCAAGCCCCTTGTCTACCTCGACAACGGCGCCACGTCGCAGAAACCGCGGAGCGTCATCGACGCGCTCGTCCGCTACTACGAGCGTGACAACAGCAACGTCCATCGCGGCCTGCACGCGCTCTCCATGCGCGCGACCGACGCCTATGAGGGCGCCCGCGCCCGCGTGGCGAAGTTCATCAACGCGGCCGATCCCGCCGAGATCATCTTCACGCGCGGCACCACCGAGAGCATCAACGTCATCGCCCGCAGCTGGGGCCAAGCCCACCTGAAGCCCGGCGACATCGTGCTCACGACTGAGTTCGAACATCACTCGAATCTCGTGCCCTGGCAGCAGGCGGCCAAGGCCTCCGGCGCCACGCTCAAATACGTGCCGTTGCTCGGCGCCGACGGCGAGGGCGGACTCGACCTGGCCGCGCTGGACAAGCTGCTCACCCCGCAGGTGAAGCTTTTCGCGTTCACGCACATTTCGAACACCCTCGGCACGATCAATCCCGTCGCCGAGCTCTGCCGCCGCGCGCGGGCGGTGGGCACCGTCACGGTAATCGACGCCGCGCAATCCATTGGCCACGTGCCGCTCGACGTGCGGGCCATTGGCTGCGACTTCCTCGCCTTCTCCGGCCACAAAATGTGCGGCCCGAACGGCATTGGCGTGCTCTATGGCCGCCGCACGCTGCTCGACAAGCTCGCCCCCGACGAGACCGGTGGCGGCATGGTCGTGCAGGTGACCTACGAAGGCGCCTCGTGGAAACCCGCGCCCGAACGCTTCGAGGCCGGCACGCCCAACGTGGCCGACGCCATCGCCCTCGGCGCCGCCTGCGACTACCTCGACGCCCTCGGCCGCGAGCAGATCGCCGCGCACGACACCCAGCTCGTGAATCTCGCGATGGACAAACTCTCCGCCCTGCGCGGCATCCGCATCATCGGCCCGCGCGTCGGTGCCGAGCGCAGCGGGTTGGTCAGCTTCGCCTTCGACGGCGTGCACGCGCACGACGTTGTGACCTTTGCCGACGAGGACGGCATCGCCCTGCGCGGCGGCCACCACTGCAACCAGCCGCTGATGCGCAAGCTCGGCCTCTCAAGCACGACGCGTGCGAGCTTTTACTGCTACAACACCGAGGAAGAGATCGATCGCCTGGTCGCCTCGCTGCAGCGGATTCAGAAGTTCTTCGCGGGTTGAGCGGAATCGGTGGGTCGGCGCGCTTGCGCACGCCAAGCGTCACATGAGGCGCTCCGCCTTCGCCCAATGGGCAGGAGCCGCCCAATCCTTTCTTTTGCATGACGATGCAGAGCGCTGGAAACGCTCAAGCCACGCGTGTTCCGGCCGAATAAACCGTGTGCAAGCAGCCTATAGCCAGTGGATCGTCGTGCTTTCGTATGTGATCGCGGTCATCGCGTCCTATGTCGCGCTCGACATGGCTTCGCGCGTGTCCGCGAGTCGCGGCACCAAGGTCGCCCGCTACTGGATGGCGGGCGGAGCGATCGCCATGGGGGCGGGCATCTGGTCCATGCACTTCGTGGGCATGCTGGCCATGTCCCTGCCGATCGAAATCCCGTACAACATCCCAATCACGTTCCTGTCCTTGGTGTTCGCGATTGCGGCCTCGGGTGTGGCGCTTTTCACGATCAGCCGGGGTGAAATCCGGCCGCGTCGGCTGCTGACCGCGGGTGTCGTCATGGGCGGCGGCGTGGCGCTGATGCACTACACGGGCATGGTCGCCCTGGAAATCTCGCCTCGGCCAACCTACGAACCGGTGCTGTTCACCGTCTCCATCCTGATCGCCATCGCAGCCTCGGTGGCGGCGATGTGGATCTGTTTCCAGCTGAAATCCGACACCATCGCCACGGCCTTCTGGAAAAAGTCCGCGAGTGCGCTGGTGATGGGCGTCGCGATCTGGGGCATGCACTTCACGGCGATGGCCGCGGCGGTCTTCGACGCCAACACCGTCTGTGGCGCGGCGGCCGATACCATCGACAACAAGTGGCTCGCGACCACCGTGGGGCTGTGCACGTTCTTCTTCCTCGCGGCGACGATGCTGATCTCGCTGGTTGATGCCAAGATGACCGAGCATCGCACCAACCTCGAGGCCCAGAGCGAGCGCCTGTTCAACCAGTCGCTCAACCTCATCTGCAGCTGCGCTCCCGACGGCAGGTTCCAACGGTTGAATCCCGCCGGATGGGCCATCCTCGGCTACTCGTGCGACGTGCTGCCGCGCCTGACGTTCATGGAAATCATCGAGGCGCAGGACCGGCCCGCCGTGCAAGCCGCGATCAACTCGCTGGCCTCCGGCAAACCCGCACTGTCCGTCGAGGCACGCTGCCACAGTGCCGACGGCACGGCGAAAGCCCTGCTCTGGAACCTGACTCTCTCGGCCGACCGCTCGGGATTCTACGTCATCGGCCACGATCTCACCGAGCGCAAACAGGCCGAGGAAGAACTTGCCCGCACTTACCAGCGGCTGATTGAAGTGTCGCGTCAGGCCGGCATGGCCGAGGTGGCAACCGGGGTCCTGCACAACGTCGGCAACGTGCTCAACAGTGTCAACGTGTCGGCCTCCCTCGCCTCCGAGATCGCCCGCCGCTCGCGCATCGATCAGCTGGAAAAGCTCTGCGGGCTGCTGGAGGCGCGGCGCAGCGACCTCGGCCAATATCTCACAACCGACCCGCAAGGCCGCCTTGTCCCGGATTTTCTGCGGGCGCTGGCCGACGGCTTCACCAAGGAGCGCTCCACCCTGCTCGGCGAGTTGGAGAATCTCCGCAAGAGCATCGAGCACATTCGCAACATCGTCGCGATGCAGCAGAGCCACGCCAAGAGCGTCGGGGTCACCGAGACCCTCCCCCTCACCGACCTGATCGAAAGTGCGCTGCGCATCAACGCCGACATCCTCGCCCGTCGAAACATTGAGCTGGTGCGCGACTACCAGGCGACACCGACCGTGATGATCGACAAGCACAAGGTCATGCAGATTCTCATCAACCTCATCCGCAACGCCTGCCACGCCTGCGACGAAACGGGGCGGACCGACAAACGCATCTCGGTGCAGACGACCGGCGAAAAGACCCGCTGCCGGATCACGGTGACCGACAACGGCGTCGGCATCCCCGCGGAAAACCTTGCCCGCATCTTCAACCACGGTTTCACCACCCGGAAGGACGGCCACGGCTTCGGCCTGCATACCGGCGCGCTCGCCGCCAAGGAGCTGGGAGGCACTTTGCAGGTGACAAGTGACGGTGCCGGCCGCGGCGCCAGCTTTACGCTGGAGATCCCCTGCGCGACCCCGGCCAGTTCGGCGCAAGCCGCATGATCGGCCAATCCGCCCTCAGGCCGTGCCCCGCGGACGGTAGAGACGCTTCTCGATGCCGTGGTGCACCACCAGCGTGACGACAAGCGGCACGATCAGATTCAGTGCCAGCTGTATTCCATAGCTCCGACCGGTGCCAAAACTCAGAAGCATCCAATTGGTCAGCAAAATCACCGGGGTATGCACTGCATACAGCGGGTAGCTGATATCGCCGTTCCAACACAGGAATCGCACACCCAGCCACCCGTGGGCGTTATCGTTCCTGCGCTCCCAGCCGACCAACCAGACTATGGCCAGCATGCAGACCAGGCCCCAGATCAGCTGCTTGATCATGTTAAGGCCGAAAAAATGAGGAGTCACCTGAAGGAGAAGGAACCCCGCCCAGAGCCCGCCAATCCACCAACCCGGGACCTTCCATGTGCGCCTCGCATGCAGATGCGCGGCGAGGGCCCCGAAATACCAAAAGAGCCCCATCATGATCACGCTGGGAAAGATCACGAAAGGATCCACCACCCTCATCAGGGGCAGAGCGAGCAGCTGCAATCCGAGCGCCCCCAGCCCCAGCAACCACCAACGGCCGGCGGCCGCCGCCACGAAGAACAGCGGATACGCCGCATAGATGAGGATTTCCGAACCCACGGTGTGCAGGATGTAATTCCCGGCAAATATCTCCTCGGGCCACACGCCGGTCCAACCGCCCACCCGGGCCGCCACCTGCCAAGGAGTCGCCGTGGTATGCAAGACCAACAGGCCATCACCGGTCGGTCGTGAGTGCTCGGCCATCATGGCCAGCAAGCCCAGCCCTACCCCAACCCAATAGACCGGCATGATGCGCCAGAATCTCCGCCGCAAATACCCGCGCCAGTCAGGCCGCCAATCCCTTAGGCCGATCTTGCGTTCAAACGGCAGATGCACGCAAAACCCACTCAGCACGAAGAATCCAATCAGGGCCGGGTGTTGTCCGCCCGTAGGCCAAGTCAGATGGATGAACATCCGATAGATTCCGCCCAAAAGGTCGCGAACAGTTGTTTCCAGCGCGCCCGCAGGTGAGAAGTTGGACCAAAGCGGCCAGTGGTTCAGAAATACCGTCAACGCACAGGCTCCTCGCAGCATGTCCAGGGACCAATAACGCGTTGGAGCGGAGGCAGGCGGTTCACTGGGCACCCGGGCAAGCAATACGGGAATCCGCCGGGCTTCAAGCCACACCGCGGAAGTTGCGGCAAGGACTGGTCCGGCTTGGGCAAGATATGCACAGCCGGAATCCGCCGGATGCCGTATGCTCAGGACGCTATGGTGTCTCCACGCAACACCGTCCTTCCACCTCCATCCGCCGAACCGGCCCTCGAGCTGGTCCGCAAGTATAACGTACCCGGGCCGCGCTACACGTCCTACCCGACGGCCCCGCAGTTTTCCGCCGACGTTGACCGGGCCGCGCTGCGCGCTGAGATCGCGCGCGACAACGCCGACCCCGCCCGGCCGCTTTCGCTCTATTTCCACCTGCCGTTCTGCGAGTCGCTCTGCTGGTATTGCGGCTGTAACACCGTGATCACGCGGCGCCGCTCGTCGGCGGGTGAATACGTCGGCCTGCTCCGCCGGGAACTCGCGATCACGCAGCCGCTCCTCAACACGGCGCGGCCCGTCACGCAGCTTCACTTCGGCGGCGGCACGCCGACGTTTCTGCCGCCGGAGGAGATCGACCGCCTCGGCCAGGCCATTCATGAGGTGTTCACCTTTGCCCCCGACGCCGAGATCTCCGTTGAGATCGACCCGCGCCGCCTGACGAAGGAGCACGTCGAGGCCTACCGCCGGCTCGGCTGCAACCGCGCCTCGCTCGGCGTGCAGGACACCAACCCGCAGGTGCAGCTCGCGATCCACCGCTGGCAGCCTCTCGCGCAAACCGCCCAGGCCATCACCTGGCTGCGGGAGGCCGGCTACCAGTCCGTCAGCGTGGATCTAATCTATGGCCTGCCCGTGCAGACGCCGGAATCGTTCGCCAAGACCCTCGACGAGGTCATCGCGCTCACCCCCGACCGACTCGCCGTCTTCAGCTACGCGCACGTGCCATGGATCAAGCCGGCGCAGAAAATCTTCGACGACCGGCAGCAGCTGCCCACGACGGAGGCCAAGCTGGAGATGCTCACCACCGCCGCGCGCGCCCTCACCGCCGCCGGTTACGTGCACGTTGGCATGGATCACTTCGCCCGGCCCGACGACGAACTCGCCCGCGCGCACGACGACGGCACGCTCTACCGCAATTTCCAGGGTTACACCACCCGGGCCGGCGCCTCGCTCTACGGCTTCGGCATGTCGTCCATCTCACAAACCGACGGCTCTTTCCGCCAAAACTTCAAGGACCTTGAGGAGTACGCCGCTGCGATCGAGCGCAACGAGCTGCCGCTGGAGCGCGGTTTCCTGCTCAGCGAGGAGGACAAGCGTCGCCGCTCTCTGGTCATGGACGTGATGTGCCGCCAACGCGTGGATTACGCCACCCTGTCGCGTCGCACCGGCATCGATGTCGCCCGGGCCTTCGCCCCGGAGATTGCCTCCCTCGCCGACTTGGAGGCCGACGGCCTGCTCCAGCGCGACGAGACCGGCTTCGAAATCACGCCGCTCGGCGAGTTGTTCCGCCGGATCATCGCGATGCGTTTCGACGCCTATCTCGACCGGGGCCCGCGGAAATTCTCGCGTACCGTCTGAACCGCATGCCCTACCGCATCGCCAAGACGCTGACCTTCGAGAGCGGTCACATTCTCAGCAAGCACAAGGGACGCTGCCGGTTTCCGCACGGCCATAGCCGCACCGTTGAAGTCGTGCTTGCAGCCGAGCAACTCGACGCCAACGACATGGTCTGCGATTTCAAAGCCGTGAAGCGGTCGCTCGAAAGCCTGCTCGACCGCTGGGACCACGCCCTCTGCCTGAACACCGCCGACCCGGGGTTCATCGATCTGCAGCGCACCTACGGCGAGCGCGTCGTGGCCTTCGCCGGCACCGACCCCACGACGGAAGTCATGGCGCGAACCATATTCGAGGCTTTGCAGCAAAGGCTGCACGAAGCCACGAAGGAGAGTGCGGCCGAATTTCCAATCTCACCGGGAGTGCGATTGGAGCGCGTGCGCGTGACCGAGACCGCCACCAGCTGGGCTGAGTATTCGGCGTGAGCGCCCTGCGCCTCAGGGAATTTTCAGCTGCATGCCGACCCGAAGGTCGCCCTCGCTCTTCATGACCCCTCGGTTGGCCGCGTAGATGTCGCGCCACTTGGCGCGGTTGCTGTAATACTGCTGGGCCAGCTTGGACAGTGTGTCGCCGGGTTGCACCACATGCGTGCGGCCGGCCGCAACGGCAACGGCCGGGGCGGTCTGCCGCGTGGCCGGTACCGCTGTCTTGGGCGGGGGGATCGTGGTTGCGGATGCGGGGCGCGGCGGAGTCGCCGGAGCCGGGCGGGTGCGCACAGTCGGCTCAGGCTCGAGCGAAAAATTCAAGCCACCGCCCGAGCGCGGCGGATTGGTGGTCACGACGGTCGGGGCCTCCGGCGCATCCAGCTGCACCGGCACATTGCCACGGGCGGCGCGCAGCTCGGCGAGTTGCACCTTCAGGGCTTCGTTTTCCTGCTTCAGACGGTCGAGCGTGGCAATCAGGTCCACGCGTTGCGCCTGGTTCTCGATCGGCTGCGCCGGGATGGTGCGGGCAAACTCACGGATCGCCGCATCAATGCGCTGCCGCACGAGGGGGGCCTGCGGGCTGTTGGGGCGTTGCGCGAGGTATTTCCGGAAGTGGTAGATGGAGGAAAGCGGGTCGTTGATGTGCTGCGAATAGAGCAGTCCCACCTCGAGATGAGACTCCGGGGCGTCGTCGCGCCGGCGATCAATGACCTTGAGGAAGGCGGCGAGCGCTTCCTGCCTGCGGCCCGACTTGAGCAGCGCCTGCCCCTCCCGATAGTTGGGTTCGTCCAGTTCGCTGGCGTAGGTGAGGCGGTCACTTTCCGTGCAACCGCCCAGCCAAAGCGCCATCAGCCCGAGGAGGACCGGAAACAGGCAGCGAAACGGTGGACAGCGGAACGGCACGTGGGGAAATGAATTGAATGCAGACGGTTGCGGGCTACGTTTGCCGCCACTCCGAGCCAACACAAGTTTTTGATGCCACTGGACTCCGCCACCCTCCTTGCCCAGGCCCGCAATTGCCTCGCCATCGAGCGCGAGGCGCTCTCCGCCACCGCGAAGGGACTCGACCGCGAGTTTGTCGCCGTGGTGCGCACGGTGGAGGCCACCGTCGGAGCAGGCGGCAAGCTCATCCTTTCCGGCGTGGGCAAGAACGCCCACATCGCCCAGAAGCTCACCGGCACCTTCAACAGCATCGGCGTGCCCGCGTGCTTTCTCGATGCCACCCAGGCCCTGCACGGCGACCTTGGCCTTTGCGCGGCGGGTGATCTGGCGATCCTGCTCAGCAACAGCGGCGCGACCCAGGAGATGCTGCGCTTGCTGCCGCTCTTCGAGAAGTTCGGCCTGAAGACCATCGCCCTGACCGGCGCTCCCGACAGCGAACTGGCCCGCGGCGCGGATCTCCGCCTCATCTATTCGGCGCCGCGCGAGGCCTGCCCACTCGCCCTGGCCCCGACAGCGAGCACCACGGCCGCGCTTGCCCTCGGTGATGCGCTGGCGATGGTGTTGCTCGAGAGCCGCGGCCTGACGCGCGAGGACTTCGCCAAATATCATCCCGCCGGCACCCTTGGTCTGACCCTGCTGCTGCATGTGAAGGACATTATGCGCACCGGCGACGCCTGCCCCGTGCTCAAGGAGGCGAAGACCACGGTGCAACAGGCGATCTTCGCAATGACCAAGGCCAAGGCCGGCGCCGTAGCGCTGGTGGATGCCAAAGGCCGCCTGACCGGTATTTTCACCGACGGGGATTTCCGTCGCAGTGCGCTGACCGGCGATCCGGGCTTCCTCGGCCAACCCGTCAGCGCTTGCATGACCAAGGGCGGCAAGACCGTCCCGACCGAGGCGCTCGCCGTCGAAGCGTTGAAGCTTTTTCAGCAGTTCAAGATTTCCGATCTTTTTGCCGTCGATGCGAAAGGCCGGCCGGCCGGCTACATCGACGTGCAGGATCTGCCGAAGCTGAAGATCCTGTAGCGCAGTTTATAGGCCGCGTCAGGCCGACAACTAAAGGCAGGCCGGTATTGCGCGGCTTGGCTGCGAGCCTAGACTCCAACCATGCCTACGCCGTCTTTTGTCTATCAAGACCCCCTGCCCCTCGGCGCCGACGATACCGAATACCGCCTCCTGACCAAGGAGGGCGTCTCCACTGCGAGCTTTGAGGGCAAGGAGATCCTCAAGGTCGCTCCCGAAGCGCTCGCCTACCTCTCGCGCGAAGCCTTTCACGACACGAATTTTTATCTGCGCCCAAAACACCTCGAACAGGTCGCCGCGATTCTGCAGGATCCCGAGGCCTCGGCCAATGACCGCTACGTCGCGCTCACCCTGCTGAAGAACGCCGAGATCGCCGCGCGCGGCATCCTGCCCATGTGCCAGGACACGGGGACCGCGTCCATCTTCGCCAAGAAAGGCCAGCAGGTTTGGACCGGGGCGAACGACGCCGAATGGCTCTCGCGCGGCGTCTACGACTGCTACACCAAGGAAAACCTGCGCTACTCGCAAACGGCCCCGCTGGACCTGTTCAAGGAAACCAACACCGGCACCAACCTGCCCGCCCAGATTGACCTGCACGCAACGGAGGGGGCGAAATACGAGTTCCTGTTCGTGGCCAAGGGCGGCGGCTCGGCCAACAAGATGTTTCTCTTTCAGGAGACCAAGGCCCTGCTCAACCCCAAGAGTCTGGAAAAATTCGTCACCGACAAGCTGCAACTCCTCGGCACCTCAGCCTGCCCGCCCTATCACCTCGTGTTCGTGATCGGCGGCACCAGCGCAGAAGCGTGCATGAAAACGCTGAAGCTGGCCTCCGCCAAATATCTTGATGCCCTGCCCACCACCGGCAACGAACACGGCCGCGCCTTCCGTGACACCGCGATGGAAGAAAAAATCCTGAAGATCGCCCAGAACGCTAAAGTCGGCGCCCAGTTCGGCGGCAAATACTTCGCGCTCGATGTCCGTGTCGTCCGCCTGCCGCGCCACGGGGCCAGTTGCCCGGTCGGCATGGGCGTATCGTGCAGCGCCGACCGCAACATCAAGGCCAAGATCACCAAAGACGGCGTGTTCCTTGAAAAGATGGAGACCGACCCCGGTCGCTTCATCCCCGCCGAAGCTCGGTGCTTCAAGGACGACCAGATCGTGCGTATCGATCTTACTAAGCCGATGACTGAGATTCGCGCCGAACTATCGCGGCACCCTGTCACGACACGCGTGCTGCTGAGCGGCCCGATGATCGTCGCCCGCGACATCGCCCACGCAAAGCTCAAGGAACGCATCGACGCCGGCCAAGGCCTGCCCGACTACATCAAGAACCATCCGGTTTACTACGCCGGGCCGGCTAAAACGCCCACGGGCTACGCTTCGGGCTCCTTCGGTCCCACCACCGCGGGACGCATGGACAGCTATGTGGAGCTTTTTCAGTCACACGGCGGCTCGCTCGTGATGCTCGCCAAGGGCAACCGCAGCAAAGCCGTCACCGACGCCTGCAAGAAGCATGGCGGATTTTACCTCGGTAGCATCGGCGGCCCCGCAGCCATCCTGGCCCAGGACAACATCAAGAAAGTCGAGGTTCTCGAGTACCCCGAACTCGGCATGGAGGCCGTGTGGAAGATCGAGGTGCAGGACTTTCCGGCGTTCATCCTCGTGGACGACAAGGGCCGCGACTTCTTCTTCGACAACTGCGGCATCTGCGTGGCCGACAAATAAAAAAAACCGCCAAATGGCGGGTTCGTCCCAAAAGGTGGGGGCTCGATCAAAACTTGAGCGAGACACGGTCGCCACCCAGCCCGATGCGACTCAGGTCGTCACCGAGGTCGTCACCAAGTCGGCGGGCGAGGTGCTGACGCACCAGATCCGGAGCCTCAGGCTTGGGTGAAAGCACCCGCTCGGCATAACGCGCTATCAAGCGATACCGCGGTGCAGACTGTGCGGCCATGGCTGTATCGGAATCAATCGATGCGAGAGCGGGCTGCACTCGGGCCGCAGAACTCAGGCGATTGCCGATGACAGCTTGCACAAGTTCGGGCTCGGCCTGTTCCAAGCGCTCAAAATTGGCGGCGATGGAACGCGCGGAAGGAGAGCTAACCTCTTGGGATGCGACGGCCATATCGGGGGGCACCATCGCTCGTTCAGCCACCGACGATTCTATCTGCTCAGCGACAGGCTCACTGTGACGATCATGATGAGATGCCACCACGGTTGCCGGCAGCAGTTCAATATCAAGATCAGCGGCTTGCACCCGAGGCGCCGTATTTTCGCTCTCCACAAGATGAACGGGAGAATTGAAACGAACCGCGACCAAGGCAAAAGCCACCGCTGCGGTGGCACCTACCGGGAGGTAAATCCGGCGCGTGGTAATCAGTGGCAGTCCATGCCACCAACGGCGCTTTTCCACCAAGGCGGTCAGCTGCTTTTGCCGCAACTCACGCTCGAAACCGGACCAGAAATCTTGGCTGGGTCTCTCAGCTCGCTTAAGCCTCAGGACTTCCTCAAGCGTTGGTTTGGAATTCTGGTGTAGATCAGACATGATACTCAGGAGCGGATATACTTCGATAATTCACCCTGTAGGAACTGTTTGGCGTAGTGCAGACGGGACCGGACGGTGCCTTCGGAGCAGCCTACGATCTCGGCGATTTCGCCGTGGCTGAGGCCATCGATTTCGAAGAGAGTAATCACTGTGCGATGTGGGATAGACAATTTTTGGAGCGCTTCGTTCAATTTTTCCTGAAGCTCTCGCAGGTAGGTATCGCGATCGGCCCCATTCCTATCTGTCAGTTTTTCAATTACTTCCGAACCCGGGCCGTCCTCGCTCAGTTTTTCCAAGCTAAAAAAGCTTCGCATCCGATTGCGGCGCAAGTGACTTAGCGTTGTGTTAACCGCTATCTTGTAGAGCCAGGTGAAGAACGAGCAGTTACCTTGAAAACGGTTGATGGACTGGAAAGCCTTGATGAAGGCTTCCTGCGTAAGATCGGATGCGTCTTCGCGATTAGCGGTGAGATTGTATACCACACCAAAGAGCCGTTCCCGATACTTGATGATAAGCTTGTCGAAGGCCGACACATCGCCGGCCTGCACCAGTCGGACGATGCCCAAATCTGCATCCGCCTCCTGCTGACGCTCGGGGCTGGCTATGGCCGTCTTGGTGAAGACGCGGGTCAGGTTCATCGCGCGAATGGACAGGTTACGGACCGTTGGGAGCCAAGCAAACGTAATTTAGGCCGGAGAAACCACCGATGTTGGCAAACTGGCAACCTGCCGGCTGAGCAAAGATGCCAATTCTTTTAACAAAGGCGCTGCCGGGGCCGACGAAAATGGCAGAATAGATTCCAAGGCAATCGAGAGTTCGTCATTGATCGATTGAACCACGGCAGCGCCAATTCCCAGTTGGTGCATGCGTTGCTGACTTGTTGCCAAGCCAGGCGAGTGCCCTTCCCTCATGTCGGCAATCAATCGCGCCCGCTCATCCACCGGGATTCTATCCAAGAGCAACATCAGGGGAAGTGTCAGCTTCCCGGTCGCCAAGTCAGTTCCCAGGGTTTTGCCGATATTCTTTTCCTCACCCACAAAATCGACGAGGTCATCATAGATCTGATAAGCGATGCCCAGGTGATGGCCAAATTTATCAGCCGCATCAGCAAAGCCGCTCGTCTGGTGCGATAGCATCGCGCCCAAATAACAGGAAGTGCGGAAGAGTTCGGCTGTCTTAAGGTCGATCATTCGCCGATAGTCGGCCAGCGTAACATTGAAGTCTCGGCGCCTGAGGGTCTGCATAATCTCGCCCGAGCAAACCCGGCGAGTCGAAGCCGAAACCAAACGGCACACCTCTGCGGTCGGGAATTGGGAGGCGATGTGCAGCGCTTGGGAAAACAATGCATCCCCCAACAGCACCGCGGCATCGGGACCGAATTTGCGCGACGCGGTGAGGCGACCCCGACGCAATTCAGCGCGATCCATGATATCATCGTGCACCAATGTGGCCAGGTGCACCATCTCGACCACCGCTGCGGCACGTACCAAGGATTCATCCACCCGTCCACCGAACTCCCATCCGCTGAAAAAAACCAGAGCTGGCCGGAGTCTCTTGCCAGAGGCCTCCAAACAATATCCCGCCATATCTCTAATTTCCGGCTCAAATTGGGCGGCTTGCGCTTTCATAAAAGCATCTAGTGCCGCAAGCTGAGGCGCAATAATCCCAAATGGGTCCACTGGATGTGCGTTCGCTTGAAATGAAGGGGCTACACTCATCTTGCTCACGCTATTTGATCCCGAGTTCAAAGCTAACAAATACTTGCGGCTTCACGGCCATGGCAAACGACCTCCCCAGCGAGGTCCGATTCACGCAATTCGGAATGCAAAAAAAGCCGGTCCCTGGGGACCGGCTTGGAATTAAATGGATAGCTTAGTTCTTCTTGTTGATGGCGGCACCATCCATGCCGACTGCTTGCAACGCTGGAGCTGAAAAAACATCAGAGGGAGCAGCGCCATCAGGATTGACCGTTTTTGCCGTGATAAAAATCAGCAGATTGGTCGTGGTGTCATTGACGCTCTTGGATGAAAAGAGCCGACCAAGACCAGGAATGCTGCCCAGAACCGGCACCTTAGTGCCACCATGATTCTTGTTGGAAGTGACGAGGCCGCCGATGCCGGCCGTGTAACCATCCTGAAGGGAGATTTGGGTCTTAACCTTGCGGGTGGCAATGACCGGGATTGTCGCACCGCCAGCGCCGCCAAACGTTGTTTCGCCGTTTTGTTGGCTAACTTCAGGTTCAAGATTCAGGCGAATCGTTCCTTGGGCATTAACCTGAGGCGTCACCTTCATGATGATACCGATCGGCTTGTATTGAAAGCCGGACACCTCGAAAGTGCCGCGCTCACTATTGTAAGTGTAGCTCGGGATTGGAAACTCGGAACCGATGTTCAGAACCGCCTCGGTATTGTTAAGGGTGACAACCGTCGGGTTCGATACGACCTTGGTGTTGTTTTGGGTCTTAAGAGCCGAGACAATTACGTTAAAATCAGAGGCTGAGAATACAGCCGAGGTCAGGCGACTGGTACCGCCGGTGTTGGTGAGTCCCATGAGGGAATTGACCGCACTGGATGCAGAATTGGCGAGGGAACTGGTGAGTGTGTCGCTAAGCGAGTTGCTGGTGCCGGAGGTGGTGCCATTTTGCGTGCTACCGTTAAAGGTATTGAGGGCATCAGCTGTTGCAGGCGTGGTTACAGTTGCGGGCGTGTAATTCGCGTTGGTCGTTACAGTGGGAATTGACGTAGGCAGACCACTGACGGTGCCTGTCGTCGGATTAAAGTTGGAGGGAACCCCCGAGGAGGGATCAGCCAATCCGGTCACATAAGTGGAATTGTTGCCATTGGTTGAAGCGTTAGTCGTGCCACTATTGCTGCTGCTCGTGCCGGTGCTTCCATTGCTGTTGCTGCTGTTGCTGCTGCTATTGGCGTTTGAACTGTTACCGTTGTTGAAGCTTTGACCACGATCACGACTGAAAGCCTGGTTCAAATTCCGTGCCCCAAGCTGAAGATTCTGAAGACCGGCCCAGTTCACGCCAATGTTGCGGATATCGCGGTCCGTCACCTCGACGAACTGTGATTCGATCATAACTTGGGCCGTGGCCTTATCCAGTTGTTCGATGATCGCCCGGATTCGGCCCATTCGAGACGGACGCTCAGTGATGATCAGGGCGTTGCTACGCTGATTGATCTCCACCTTACCGCCAACCGCGGCGTCAACCAAACCAACGACAGTCGGACGAAGGTCTTCGGCCTTGGCATTGTTGATGATAAAGACGTCGGTCGATACAGGCTCCTGCAGCAAGGTGGCATTGTCGATCACCTTGATGATATTCCCCTCTTCAACGTAGGTGTAGTTGACGGGTTCGAGGACGGTTTTGAAAATCTGACGCCACGTGACATCACGGAGTTTGATGGAGGTTTTGCCGGTCAGGGTATCGGGCACCACCAGATTGAGCTCAAAAAGATCCGCTACATTGCGGAGGATTGTCTTGATATCCTCATCGGGGAAATCAACCGACAAGGTGTCGCGGTCGCGACTGACTGTATTGGCGGCGGGTTCCGACCCCATAACCGTTACCGAAGGATCTGCCTGAGACGCGGAGTCGGCAGGCGGGGTGCTCTCCTGCGCCAAAGAAAGCAGGGGCATTGCCGTGGCGAGAAGCGTGATCAGCTTTGTGCGTGTGCTCATAGTTCGTCCTTATTTGATGGGCCGGGTAAATTCCTCGCGGTTGAGCCGGAGGGTAAAGTTTGGTTGGTTGATCGAAACAATTTCTAGAGTGTATTCACTGCCTTCAAAGGTGATTGTAAGCAGCCCTCCCGCTTTGACCCGCTTTTGACCGAAGACCAGCGTTGGCTCACCACTCAACACGAAAAAGCCACTCGGCTTTAGGCTACCACCAATTGCCTGCAAGAGATCACGGCCACTGCGCGGACCAGTCTGAACCGTCGTCACTGAATTCGTGCCAGTCTTCGGCACCTCCCCCTGCCCTTCCCCGAAGCCCTCTGGATTAAAGGGATTCTTGGTCGAGGTTCCGATTGGCTTATCACCAAGGAGGTTCTTGGCCTTATCGAGAGCTTCCTGTCGCTTTGCAGGTGAAGATACAGTGTTGGCCAATAACGCCGTACCCAAACCGAAAAAAGCCACGGCCAAAATAAGGCATTGCTTCATAGATAACCGGCCAATTTGACGCGCTATATTCATGGCTGCTGCCCCAAGAGTTCGAGGTTAAGGGTCAAGTTCACGGGCACTTCAGAGCCGTCGCTGGCCGCGGATTTGGTAAAGTTGGCCGCAGAAATCCGGCATAAGTGCCGCCCGTTCTGGAGCCGGCCAAGAAAGTTCATGACTTGAGTATAGGTTCCCTGGACCGTGACACTGAACGGAACACCAACATAGCCTTCTGTTTTGGCATTTCGGGGCAGGGCATTTTGCCGAACATCGACCAACTTCACTCCGTTTTCTGTTTCAAGCTTGTAGAAGTATTGAAGGTTAACCGCCAGTTGGCCGGCTTTCAGCATGCGAGATTCCAACTCCTTGGCGTAAGATTGCATTTCGGCAACCTGTTCAGCCAGGTTGGCTGAATTGCGGATATTGGCAGTCATTTTGGCCACTTCAGCTGCTTTTGTATCCAAATCCTGCTGGCTCGCCTCAATATTTCCGTAGCGCAGGTATATCGCAACGCCGCACACCAAACATACGAGGAGGCACCCAAACCCAATAGGATGCTTTTTGATGAGCGTGACTAAGTCGGCAGAGGTCATGCGTGCTCCTTATTTGATCTTCAAAGTGATTTCAAAAACCATGAAGCCGCCGGCAGGATCACGGTCCAAACGATTCAATGTAACAGAGGAAAATACTTGGGTGAATCGTTCGTTGGCTCGAAGCGTATCGACATAGCTTGAAGTTATTCCACTCGCCAAATCCGGACTGCCTGCCACTCGACCACGAATCTGGAATTGTGAGTTCTTTGGATCAACTATCCGGGAATCAATATATTCGATAGAGATATCCTTCGGGAGAGTCTCGCCTAGCACGGCCACAAATTCTATCGGGGTAATGGGCACCTGCATGAATGCGATTGCCTCGGTAATTTTCTTTTCCTCGTCGGCAAAAGCCTTCGCCAACTTGATGGCGTCATCGTTTTGCTTGCGGTTATTTTCGATTTGTCGGCTCGCCTCGGTGATCTGTTGGCCGATGTTGTGGTTGTCATATTCCCTGAAACCAAGCCACAGGAGCATGGCCACGGCAGCCGCCACCGCTGCGGTATTGATGAAGAAGGTGGTGCGCACCACCTTGGTGTCCGGCAACCTTTCAAAGTCGCGGAAGTTGGGGTGCCAGAGCGGTGCCGTTAAAGGCTGCGCGTCACTTTTTTTCTTCAGGGACAGCATTTTGGTGAGTGGCAAGAAGTGAAAAAAGCCCGATCCAGCGCTCTTCCGGTTGTCCAAGGCTTACGCCCGGGGCCAGTTGGATATTTAATGACTCCAACCATGGTACTAAGTCGACTTTCAATGGAGCTACTCCGAGGGCACTCGCCATCGTTGCTCCAATCCAGCTCAAGCTGGAAGGTAATTGGGTGCAAACCACGTTGCCAATCGATTGACCGGTTTGGACTTCATAGAAGCCGATGGAGGATTGGAGTTCCTTGAGCAACTTCTTGACCAAGACCCCACCCATGCTGGTGAAATCAAATGTATTCGAGTAGAACAATTTCTTGGCCGATTCCTCATCCTTCAGTCCCAACTCCTTCTGAACGACAGGTATCATTGCTGCAATACCGCTAGGAATGGGTCGGGAGATATCCACCCCATCGGCACTCAAAATAAAACTTTGGGTGTTTTCCTGCCCGATCTCCAAGAGGAGAACTGGTGTCTTGGACTGCTTGAATTTGAGGTAATTAACCATCCCGCCAAGGGTGGCCAAGCTACCCAATTCAAGGCGTTCCGGGTAAACCCCCATCTCCAACAATTTATCCTGAGTGCTGACTACATCCTCTGAAGGAAGCCCACAGAAGAGGACCTCTTTCTGCGTTGCCTTGGCCTGATCGTATTCGCTGCCATCATCGGGATTCAGCGCCTTGATCGTATATTTGTCAGCCTCGACCCGAAATTGCTGAGTATAAATCTCCCCAAAATAAGCAGGATCCTTAACCCGTTTTACATCGAGCGTATGCCGACGCACCAACCGCTTGGCAGGATAAACCCCACATGTGGCATGAATATAACCACTGGAGCCTTTCCCATCGGCACTTTTGACCCAGGAGACCATGCCTTCAGCATCGCCGGAAGGCAGTTCTTTAAGTTCCTCAACAAGGAAAGGCGCATCGGGCTGAGAGAGGCGCGCCATCAAAGCGACGTGTTCGCCGATTTCGACGCAAAACCCTTTGGTCTTTTTTGAAAAAAGCATGAGGGGCGCTGGTGTGTGGGTGCCGGTTTTTGAAAAATGGCATTCAGACTGTTAATCTAAACATCCATTTGCAGGACATGCTGGATATGGGGCACTTAGCTATCTGACAAGCGCAAAACCATAATCCTTTTTCGGGAGCCTAATACTTTCCCTTATGTTTTACACCCACTCCATTCGTTTTGAAAAACAAAGCCCGCCTTTCGGGCGGGCTTCTTAAAATAGAGCGCAGCTAAATCACTTTTGCCATGTGCGCTTCTTGTGGCGGTTCGCCTTGAGGCGCTTCCGGCGTTTGTGCTTCGACATCTTCAGACGACGTTTCTTCTTAAGGTTGCCCATGGTAAGAGTAGTTAAGCGGGCAACGTGCGAGCGCCCTTCCACGGTGTCCAGCCCGAATTTTTCCCCTCAGCATCCCGCTGCGACCATTCTACGCCATCGGGTAAACACAACCCAAGCCTCAACGGCTGATAATGGCAGACCGGTCAACCTGGCCACTGCCTGACGATATAGCTGCATCTGACCGTCGTGTTTCGCGACGGCGGCATTCAGCTGCTCAGTCGAAAGACGGTCCGTTTTGAAATCATAGATCCTCGCCCGAAGAATTTCGCCCCCGGCGGTTCGCTCGATGACCACACGGTCCACCGTCCCTGTCACCCAGACATCATTCCAGATCATCTCAAAGGATCGCTCCCGCCAAACCTCGCCTATCCTATCACCGCTTGGTTGAGACCAAATTGCGGCCAGTTCCGGCGCATTCAAAACCGCTTTGGCCTCCGCCTGTGCGCTCGGGCATCCAATCTCACCAAAAATAGGCGGCTCATCGCGCCACCAATCCACCTGGGCAAGAAGCCGGTGAACTGTAATTCCAAAATCGGCCGAGTCCCCTACTCGCAACGAAAACAATTGGGCCGCCTTGGTGAATTTTTCCTCTCCTGCGGCCGATGGTCTCAAAGATTGATAGCGTCTCGCCGCAGGCCTGCCCAAAGCGAGATGCACCGTCCTTGCCGGCGTTTCCTCCGGCGAAGCCAACTCGATGGCCTCATGCCACAACGCATCCCCTTCCGACCATGCTCCCTTGAGTCGAAGCCTTCCCACACCCACTTCTCGGGGCTGCTCAGAGCCTCCGGCCAACGATGCAGCCAGCAAACGCGGGTAGTTCCGTGAGGTTGAGTCACCCGGCGGTTCCGTAACCAGGTAGAGTCCGCGCTTGGCCCTCGTCAGTCCCACATAAAAGAGGGCCAGCGCTTCGTAGCCCGCTTCACTTTGTGCTTCGCCAAGGTGCGAGGCCAACACGGCATCATTTTCCGCAATCGCCTTGGGGGGCATATCCATCACCCAGTTTATCGAGCGATCCGCCGACTTGTGCACGGCGAGACCGTCCCGCGCCTGATCAAGGCGCTGGCCCTCAAGGTCAGGCAACACCACAACATCAAATCCGAGACCCTTTGACTTGTGGATGGTCATGACGCGAACGACCGCGGCGCCTTCCTGCTCTCGCAGGGTGTAGCCCTCCATGAAGGCCACAAACTCCGCAACCTCTCGGCTGCCAGTCGCATCGAAGAGCCTCGCCGCATCAACCAATTGCCGCGCCCTTTCTCGACTGAAAAGGTCATCCGGCTCCAGCTGAGATTCCACCGCACGCACCCAGAATTCGACGCTGCGTTCGAGCCCGCTTTCATGGATTTGTCCGAGCAATCGCTGTGTCAGCTCCTCCGGTGTGTTCACACCCTCGTTGGTCAACACTACCCCATACGACGACATTCTGGCATGCTCCCAGGCCAGGGAATCACCGGGATGCGCCGCCGCCTTGAACAGGGCAAGCAGCGCCGCCCCCAGGGGATTGTCGATGCAGACCGGGCGGTCCGACTCGGCCACCGCGGGCAATCCACCCGCCCGGCGCAGGTAGTCCGCCAACTCAGCTGCCGCTTGGTTGGTTTGCATCAAGACGGCGCAGGTCATCCCACGCTCAAGCGGCCGCAGCTCCCGCAGCAGCCGCAGCACTGTTTCATAGCGACCGGCTTCGTCGTCGGCCAGCAACCACGCAGCTTGGCCGGTGCGCCCGGGCAGGGCCGACACATGCGGCCGCCATTCATCGTTCCACGCGGCGCTCATCGCTCCGGGGAACAAGCCCGCGAGCGTGGCGGGTTGGCCGAAAACATCATTCACCATCTTGATGATTGGCGGTCCTGACCGCCACGACTCATCGAGGTGCCGCGTCGCAATGGCGCCCGAAGCCGCCGCGGTGTAATGCTGCCGAATCTCGGCAAACAGCCGTGGGTCTCCCTCACGCCAAGTGTAGATCGCCTGCTTGACGTCTCCCACGCAGAAAAAACTTCGCCCCCCGGTCGGATCCTGCACGGCTTCATCAATCAGGTTTTTCAGGACGCTCCACTGGCCGTAACTCGTATCCTGAAATTCATCCAAGAGCCAGTGGTCGAATTTCGCATCAAGCCGGTAGTCGATGAAAAGACGATCTCGGCCGGCCTCGCTGGAGAGGACCGGCGCCCCCGCCTCGGGATCCAGCAACCGCTGGACATCAGCGAAGGTGAGTCGTCCCGACCGACGCACCAGCGCATGGTAGTTTTGCTCGTAGCCGCGCACCACCGCATGGATGCCACGGGTTGTTTCGAGGCGGCGCGTCAGTTCTCCGCCCATGACCGAACGCATGACCTGATCCAACGCTTCGCAGGCCGGTCCGAAAAAACTCATGCGCTTGCGCATCACCATGACCTCGGCGTTTCCGCGCCGGATATCAGGCCAGACCGCCAGGCAGTTTTTAAGGATGAGTGACATCGCCCCGCCCCAGTCCGCTCCCGGCGCCCAGCCGGCCATCTCCGCGAAAAAATCCTCCCACTTGGCAAGCTGTGCCGCCGTCATGCCCGCCCAGGGCAGGTTTGCGCGCAAGCGGGCCAGCGCCTCCTCCTGTGGAGGCGGCGGCAGGCAGGGGTTGCCGTCCGGCCAGATGCGCGCTGCATCGCCCCATTTTTCCGGCTCGGGCGCGTTCAGATATATTTCCTGGTGCTGGTCAAGAAAGGCATCGAGCTGCCAACCAAGTCTCTTTTCCTCGCGGCCGAAGGTCGCGCGCTTGAAGGCTTCGATGAATTCGCGCTGGGCCTCGTCAAGTCTGCCGGAGCGTGCGAACATCCGGCGCAGCACGCGGCGCCGCTCCTGCCGCTCAGCCTGCGGCTGCAGCATCTCAAATTCTCCGCCCAGACCCAGCTCAAGCGGGAACGCCCGGATGATTCGCGCAAAAAAACCGTCCAAGGTCCCGAGTCGCAACCGCGGCATCGCCTCGGTCACACGGCGCAGCAGGCCAAGAAACTCCGCCCGCCCCAACTCAGGCCGGCCCGTCTCTGCAGCCAGCTGACGGGCCCGCTCGGCGTCCGCGGAGGCGGCGGCCAGTTTCTTGAGAATCTCATCGAAAAACTCGCCGGCGGCTTTCTTGGTGAACGTCAGCGCCACGATGCGCTCCGGCGGCGCCCCTTCGGCCAGCAACCGTACGAATCGCCCGGTGAGGGCATAAGTTTTGCCCGAGCCCGCCGAGGCCAGAATCATCTCATGTCGCGTGGCGCTCATATGACCGGCTCCTCCCACCGGATGCTTGCCGCCGCCCCCCCGTGAAACAGCGAGGCAAACTCGTCAAACTCGGCTTCGCGACCGCTCAGTTCTATGGGCGGCGAATACTTTCCTGCCTTGATGGCTGAGACGACTCCCTTGGCGCAGTTCCAGGCCGAGGCTTCCAAATCGGCTGAAAATTCCTCCCAGGCCCGCAGGCCGGTTTCACCCGCTGCCTTGGGCAGGTTGAAGTAGCCGCATTCCAAGGGCGCACCATCCGCCTCGGCCGCCAGCACGCGACGGTAGAGTGGCAGCTGGAGATCACTCCACACCCGCGGCTTTGCGCCACCCGTCCAACAGGCCCAGTCCGGCAGATCCTCACCGTCCTTCCGGCCGCGCAGGTGCGCTTTGGCCGGGTCCACCGCGCTGTCGGAGGTCTTGTAGTCGAGCACCCGCCATGCCCCGCTTTTTTCATGACGCTCGATGCGGTCGATCTTGCCGGCAATCACGATGCCCTCCACGGGCAGCTCAAACTTTCTTTCCACCTCGGTGATCACCCAGCCTTCGGCGCGCTGGCCCGCTTGCACTTCGGCGGCCCGGGACAACCGCTGCCGCGCCGACTCCTGCTGCACGAGCAAGGGAAGCGTGAGGGCGCGGCCATAGCGGGCAGTCATCCGCCGTTCAAAATCCGCCAGCAGGAAATCACGAATCACGCCCGCCTCCGTGCACTCGCGCATCGCGGCATCGCGGGCCATCGCCTCCAGTGATCCATGGCACAGCGTGCCGAAGTCAAAGGCATCCATCTCACTCTTGCCCGGGTCCACCGCCTGCATGCCCAGCACCTGCTGGAGGTAGAATCGCAACGGGCAACGCAACCAGCGCTTCAACGCCGTAACCGCCACCCTCGTGGGCGGATCTCGCCGTGGCAAAGTGAGACGCCACGCGCGTCGCCACGCCACGGCCGGACCGGGCAAGGCGGGCGCACGAAACAGAAAATGGACGCGGGCCGGCAACTCGGGATCCGCGCAACGCAGCAACAGTCGTGATGGCCTCAGTGGCTCGCCTTCGGCCGAAAATTTGCCGAAGAGCAAATCCAGACGCCCCTCCGCGGAGCGGGACGATGCCAGCGTTTGGAGCAGGAATGCATCACGGGCGAAGCGCACCTCATTGGATTTCAACCCGAGCTTCACGCGCAGGGACTCCGGCAGAAAGGCATCGCCGGCGACGGCCTCGGGCACACGTCCGTCATTGAGGCCGGCCACCACCAGATGGGGCGCATCTTCCCACGGAAGTTCCAGCCAGCCCTGCAACTCCAGCGCCCGCGCGGGCTTTTCCTCAGCCGAACGCGAATCGCCAAACAAACTGAGGGCGATCTGCCACCAGTCTGCGCGCTCCACGACAAACCGGCGCTCCTCCCCTTGCGCGCACTGGCGCACAATCTCCATCCAGGTTTCCGCCGCCTCGGTCCAACCCCGGGAAAACGCCTCGCTCCGGGAGGAAAACAATTCGCCCAGCGCCGCGGCCACGCTGGTGCTGAACGGGCCCGTGGTCAGCCATTCGCGCAAGCGCCTGATCTCCGCCAACTCGCCGGCGAGCGCCGGAAAACTGCGCAACTGCAGTGCATGATATTCCGCTCCCTCCAGATCGGCGGGCAGATGCCGTGCGTGCAATTCATCCAGTCCCGCCAACCACTGAACCGCCGAGAAGCCGGCCCCGCGACGGGCCTTGAGCCAGGCGAGCACATCGGGACAGCGGGCGAGTGCAGCCACCGCCGAAAACTCCGGCGCCTTGGCCAAGGCGGAGAGCGCCGCGAGCAGATGGTAGAAGCCTTCCTGTCGTCTCAGCCGCCCCTCAGGGTTGAATACCGGCAAGCCGGCCGCCCGCAGGGCGCTCTCTGCGACGGGCAGCACATCACCATCCGCCACGCCCGCCGCCAGTTTTCCTTCCTCACCGGCATAAGCCCGGGCCTGAAGCACCAGGCGGGCCGCCTGCGCAGCGGGATCAGCTTCGAGCTGCACCCGCGACTCAAAGTCCGGCAAATCAAGCACGCGACGTGCCCATGCTTCTGGCCGCGGACGCCCCCACTCGTCGAATTGCGCGGCCTCCGTGGACGGAGCATGCACCACCACCTCGACCGGCAGGCTGCGTGAGTAGGCCGCCAGGATCTGCACGGCCAACGGCAGAGGGTCAGGCACCGCGATGATCACGATCCGCTTAACCCCGGCCGGCACGACCGGATTCTGCGCGCCGGCAATCTTCGCCGCCTGAGCATCCGCCAACCCATCCCGCCCCAGCCGAGCTGCATGGAGTTGTTCGAGTGCGCCCAGCTGGCGCCAGCGCTCGCTTTCGGCAAATTCACCCGCCCGCGCTCCGACGTCAGCCAGCCGCAGCCCGCCCTCGGCCAGCTCCTGCTGCACCCTCATCAGGGTCCGGGCCAGCCCGAGCGCCCAGGCGAAATTCCGCTCCGGGGGATCAACCGGGATCACGGCACGGCAGCCACCGGGATCAATTTCCCGCAAAACCTCGGTCCAGACGAGCAATGACTCCAGCGGCGAAGCCACTCCCTCGCCACTGGGCGGTTGGATCAACTGGTCCGGACCCAAAACCCGAGGTGCGAATACCGCCTGTTGATGCTTGGCCGCATGCACCGCCAGTGCCTCGCGCAATCGGCGTCCCGCCTGCCGCGTGGAAACCACGATCAAGACCCCGGTCAGATCCAAAGCCTGCTTGCCCGACCAACCAGCGGCCAGAAAATCGACCGCCTGCGACAGCAGAGGCCGGTCCCAAGGCAGGAAATGACGGCGGGGTTGAACAGGCGGTTCTGTCACGACCGGAGACAACAGCGATGCGCGCATGCTCGGCAATCCGCATCTGCCGGACATAAAAAACCCGCGGCGGTGAGGCACGCGGGTTAAAGGGAGAAAGCTGAAGCTTCGGCTTACTTTTTGGCGAAAATCACCTTCGCGTATTGCGACTTGTGGTGGGAGGCCGCGTTGCGATGGATGACGTTGCTCTTCACCGCGCGGTCCAAGGCGGAGGTGTAGGCGATGGCGGCGGCGCGGGCCTTCTCGGCATCGGGGCCGGCTACGGCGGCCTTGGCTGCCTTGGCCAGGGTCTTCAGGCGGGTCTTGATGGTCTGGTTGCGCGCAGCAAGACGGATGGACTTGCGGGCGGCTTTGATAGCGGACTTGGTGTTGGCCATGGCTTAAAGTAAGATTGGAAGGGGCTAAAACTCAGACCCGGCCCGATGAGTCAAGGGAGTTTTATGGGCCAGGATTCCCCTATCCAACCGCGGGGCCTGCTTCAGCAGCAACAACCCCGTTCAGGCCAAGCTCAGGGCATCGGAGCACTTTGCCTTTGTCTCCACGAAGTCCCCACCCCATCGTGAGTTATCCCCATGACGATCCGCTCCCGACTCGTTCTTCTGCTCATCGGACTGGTGCTCATCTTTGGATTTTCGGTGGCAGGTCTGAGGCTGTCGCATCGGGGCGAGACTGAGAGCATCCAAGGGAGCATGCGGGCGGAACGCCACCGTTTGCTTGATCGGATCCTGGAATTGACCGGCCGGAGTCTGGCCAGTTTCGCCAGTGAATACTCCCTCTGGGACGAGATGGTGCGATACGTGGAAAAGGGCGACCCTGATTGGGCGGCCATCAACATCGACCCCTCTCTCGCCAACTTCGACACGCAGGGAGCGTGGATTGCCGGCCCGGACAGCAAATTGCTCTACATGGTGTTCGACCCTAATATCGGCCCGTTGCCGGCCCCTCCGTTCGATCAACCGGGATTTATCGACGTCCTGCGCCGGGAAAAGTCGCTCCATTATTTCCAGCAAACCGCGCGAGGGTTGATGGAGGTGCGCACGGGACCCATCCTGCCTTCCGCCGACATCAAACGAATGGAAACACCCCGCGGGTGGTTCCTGGTGGCAAGATTGTGGAACGATGCCCAGCTGCAGCGCCTGGGTGAGGCTCTCCAGGGACAGGCGGTCTTGGTGGCGCCCGAGGAGAGAGCTCCGACTCAGTCCGATACCATGCTCACGCTGGAGCGCCCGTTAGCCGGCTGGGATGGCCAGGTTGTGCGCAAACTCCGGATAGAGCACGATTCACCAGCGCTGGCCCTCCTGTCGGCCAGCAACCGGGAGGAGATCGTCCTGTTCCTCGCTTTTGGCGCACTGCTGATCTTGGTCACAGTCCTCACGTTGACGCACCAGGTGCTGCGGCCCCTGCAGCAGCTCACCGTCAGCCTCGAAACTGACAGCCCTGCGTCGATCCTGGATCTCCAGCGCCGGACGGACGAATTTGGCCACCTCGCCCGGCAGGCAGCGCAATCCTTTCTTCATCGGAGCGCCCTGCGCGAAAGCGAGGCGCGCCTTCGCCAATGGATGACGCTCCACGACCGGCTGGCCCGCGACATGCACGACGGAATCATCCAATCGGTTTATGCCGCCGGCCTCGGCGTGGAAAGCGCCCGAAACCTGCTGAAAAACGACCGCACCGCCGCCGATCAGCGTCTCGTTTCCAGCCAGCGCATGCTGAACGACGCCCTGTGGCAGTTGCGCACCTTCATTCAACTGCTCGAGCCCGAAAACACGCACGGCCAGACTCCGGCGCAGTCTCTCTCGACTCTGGTCACCAACATGCAGGCGCTGCAGCCCGTGCCTATCATTGCGGAAATCGATCCGGCAGCCGCCACGCGAATTCCGCCGCAGCATGAGCTCCATGTCCTGCACATGGCGCGCGAAATCCTGAGCAACGCGCTCCGCCACTCCGGCGCAAAACAAGTGCGGATCAAACTGACCACGCAGGCGGACGGCCTGGTCCGGCTGGAAATCAACGACAATGGCAACGGCTTCAATCCCGCCGCCCGCTCCGGCTCCGGCCGCGGTCTGGCCAATCTCACCGCCCGCGCGAAGGAGATCGACGCCCAATTGGAAATCAATTCCACCCCCGGAACGGGAACCCGCATTGCCTTGCTGCTCAAAACTGTCACCATAGCCTCATCCTCATGACCACTACCCACAGCATTTCCGTTCTGATCGTAGACGACAGCGAGCTTGTGCGCGCCGGCCTCAAGTCGCTGCTGGACCAGCGCGGTGAAGAGCAGGACTTCCAGGTGCAGGTAATCGGCGAAGCGGCCTCCATGAGCACCGCCGTGAGCGAAGCCGGCCGGCTGAACCCCGATGTGGTGCTGCTCGACATCCGCCTGCCCGACGGCTCCGGCCTGACGGCCTGCCGCCAGATCCTCGCCAACAGCAGTGACGTGAAGGTTCTCGTGCTCACCTCGGTGATCGACGACAACCTCGTTTACGAGGCGATGAGCAGCGGCGCCCACGGCTACCTGCTCAAGGAAATCGACGCGCAGGGGCTGTGCCGCGCCATCACCGACGTCGCTGCGGGCAAGTTCATCCTCGATCCCTCGCTCACCACCCGCGTGCTCAACCTCGTGCGCAGCGGCGGCAATGTGACACCCGAGCAGAACAAGCTCGCCATCCTCTCGGCCCAGGAACGACGGGTGCTCGCCCTCGTCGCCGAGGGCAAGACCAACAAGGAGATCGCCGAGCAGATGGGGCTGAGCGACAAGACCGTGAAGAATTATCTCAGCAACGTTTTCGAGAAGCTGAAGATCAACCGGCGCTCCCAGGCCGCCGTGATGTATCTTGAGCATCGGGGGCGCCCTGACATTCGGCCCTAGCGCCTAGGGCCGCAATTCTGGGCCCAACGCCTGTTACGGCGCCGCGCCCTTTGGCGTAAGCTGGGGGCATGCTCACCGCCCCCATCCCTGGCACTACCGGCCCTGCACGCCTCCGCCGTGCCCGCGAGGCCGGCATGACGATAGCCGAGGTCATCATGGCCTCGTGCGTGATGGCTTTTGCCATCACCACCTCGATCACCGTGATGCAGTCTGGCTTCACGACCATCGACACCGCCCGCGGCAACACCCTGGCCTCCCAGATTCTGCAGAGCGAAATCGAGCGCATCCGGCTCATGAGCTGGGCCAAAGTCACGGATCCGGACCTCATGATGGGCGAACACAAAGTGGACCTGAAGGAGGTCTTCAGCACCAACAGCGAGCTCGCCGGCAAGTTTTCCCTCGTCCGCACCGTCAAGGACGACAGCACGCGTTCAGGTGAAGCCGTGGACATCTACCTCCAGGTCCAGTGGCAGTCCTACGACGGCCGCCGGCACCAGCGCAGCTTCCAAACCAAATACGTCAAAAATGGCCTCTATGACTACTACTACTCACTCGCCGGACCGTAAGCTGCGCTCGATCGCGGCCTTCACTCTCTCCGAGGTCATCATCGGGGCGAGCATCTCGTCGTTCATCATGGTTGGCGTACTTTCCACGTTCCTCTTTCTGGGACGCAGCGGGGCCAATGTGCAAAACTACAATGACATGGAGGCTCAAGCCCGCCAGGCGCTGGAAATTTTTGCCCAGGACACCCGGCAAGCGAGTGCAATTACTTGGAACTCGGCAACCGACGTGACTCTCACGGTGAACACCATCGGCATCCGCTATTACTACCAACCGAAAACCGCGTCTTTCATCCGCACCAACAACAACACCGGACAGGAACGCACGCTGGTGACCGGGATCGTGCTCTTTGACTTCAAGGCCTACGGCATAACGGGATCAGCCCTTCCGCTGACCTCAGCCACCGAACTGACATCAGCGTCCAAGAGCACCAAGCAACTGCAGATTTCCCTGGAGAGCACCCGCAACACCCGGACGGTCGCCCGCGCCTCGAATACCGTGCTCTCTGCCCGCTTCATTCTGCGCAACAAACGCGTCACCACCTAACCCAACCCATATCATGCATACCACGATGAACCTCCGTTCCAACCGCGGCTCCGCCATGATCGTGGCGCTGATTCTCTCCGCCGTGGTGGCCATTTCCCTGACCAGCTATATCCGCCTCGGGGTGACCAGCCAGCGCATCTCCAACCGGGCGCTCTACAACAATGCCGCCATGAACTTGGCGGAAAACGGCCTCGAGGAGGCGATGTATTCCATCAACAAAATGGTCGCCGACGACACCTATGACTGGTCCGGCTGGAAAAACGACGGCACCTCCGCCAACTCCAGTGCCTGGGCCCGATTCCCGGCAAATGGAAATTTCACTTTCGATCAAAACGCCACCGGCTTCGTGCGGGTCTATGTTCAAAATTACAAGGGCGTCTCGGCTCCTACCATTGTGACCCGCGCCACGATCACCCTCGGTGGCGTCGCATCCGCTCCCATCGAAAAGTGGGTGGAGGTTACTCTCGCCAAGGCCTCCAAGTTCGCCAACGGCCTGGTGGCCAAGGACACCATTCTCTTCAAAGGCAATAACGCGACAGTGGACAGCTGGAATTCGGAATCGGCCGGTGTGGGGACATTCACTCCCTTCAGCGACTCCGTGAAAAACGACAGGGGCTCCGTTGGCAGCGTCTCCGTTGCCGTGGACTCCGTGCTGGTCAAGAATGCCGATGTCTGGGGCTATGTCTCAACCAACAACGCGGAGGACCCCACCGACAATGTCGGCACCAATGGTTCTATTCTCGGCAAAGATTCGACCTATGATCCAAGTAGCTGGACGACAAAAAACGTGGATCCCAACCGGGTTTCGACCCAGTTCTCCGCCAACTTCGACCCGGTGACCACTCCGGCCACCACGGCAACCAACATTGGCACGATAGGTTCAGCTGGCACGTATGGCACCGCCGGCACGGCCACCACCGTGCTGTGTGATAACATCAGCTTCTCCTCCAAAAACACCATTGTGGAGTTCGTGGGTGATGTGACTCTGATCATCAAGGCTGGCGTCGGTGAACAGGCCATCAAGATCGCCGGCAGCGGCTCTGGTTTCCGAGTCGCGGCCAACTCCAGCCTGAAGATATACACCGCGGGAGATATCGATCTCACCGGCCAGGGCATTATCAACGTGAGTGGCGCTCCCAAAAGCGTGCAGATCTACGGCACCAGCACGAGCACCAGCACCGACCAGGACATCAAGATCGCCGGCGGCGGCGCGTTCGCCGGCGTAGTTTACGCCCCCAACGGCAGCGTCACCATTAACGGCGATGGCAGCGTATGGGGCTCCATCGTGGCCGAGGACATCACCCTGACCGGCAACGCCAATTTTCACTACGACGAATCCCTCGGAAACATGGGAACTGGAAATCCTTTCCGCGTCTCGAAATGGAAGGAACTGACCATGGAAGACGAGGCGGACACCAAGTCCGATCGCAGCGGCTATCGTAAATTTCTGGATTTCTGATTCCTGAAACTGGCGCGGGGCGCGCCGCTTTCACGACGCGCCCCGCATGTTTTTCAGACTAGTTCCGAAGCCGGTAAGCCGGATTCTGTGCGGCGCTTGCGCGCCGCGATCTTCATTTCTCTCAACGTCCGCCGAGGCGGACCTGCCCGGCCGTGGCCTGCTTGCGCAGAACCCGGCCGGATGCGACTAACCCGCGGCTGTGGGCCGGGCCGGCCAGCCGCCTATTCAGTCTTGCACCGGACTGGGTTTTTCGTGCCGCCGTCGTTGCCTTCGGCGCGGTGGGCTCTTACCCCACCTTTTCACCCTTACCCGGCGGTTGCCCGCCGGGCGGTTTGTTCTCTGTGACACTGTCCATCACGTCGCCTTGACGCGCCGTGTCCCCCCTTTCGCGGGGAATCCTGCCCTGTGGTGTCCGGACTTTCCTCTCCGTATTCAATGAACCCGGAGCGAAGATCTGGCTCCGAAACTAGGGGGCCCAATAAACGATCCGCCCGCACTGGTCGCAAGTGGCAATTTCCATCCCGGTCTTGGCCGCGGAGGTGATGTGGGGCGGAACCTTCAGATGACAGCCCCCGCACTTGTCGCCGCTCACCGCCACGCAAACCGGGTGGCCGGGCTTCACGGCCAGACGATCATAGACTTTAAGCTGCGTCTCGGGCACCGCCGGCCGCGCCGCGCCTACCGCCTCGACCGCAGCCTGCAACTCGCCCTGCAGCTGCTTTTCGCGCTCGCGCAGGGTGCGGATCTTCGTCTCGTGGCCGGAAATATTCTGCTTCAGCTCGGCTTCGGCGGCGGCAAAGCGCTTCTTCGCCTCATCGATCTGGAACATGACCTTCAGTTCGTCCTCCTCAAAGCCGCTGATGATCGCCTCGGTTGTCTCGATCTCGTGGGTCAAAGCACGATATTCGTCGTTTTTACGCACTTCCAGCTGCTGGGTCTTGTATTTGGCCACCTTGCCCTCGGCCGAAAGGATTTCGGTTTCCAGGAGCTTTTTCTTCGACTCCAGGCCGTGCCACTCCGCCTTCGCGGCCTCGATGGCCTGTTTCTCCGCCGTGATACGCGCCTCGACGGCGGTTATCTCGCGCGGGACGTTTTTCAATTGCTGCTCGAGGGTCAGTCGCCGGGTGTCGCGTTGTTGTAGTTCGATCAGGGGGGCGATGCTGAAAGCGGCCATGTTGCGGTCACGATGCGATGCCCCGAGGCATGGTCAACGGAAACTCTTGCGCGTAATTTCAGACGCTTTCGCCGCACCCAGACATGCCTTCCGTCGGGACATTGTCACATCACTTGCCTGAAATTCATTAGCCGCTATCCATCAGTTATATGAGGAATAATCCAGCCGCATGAAAAATACCTCCGTTTATCCCTAGAAAACAGTTGTCCAATCCACCGATTTCCCAGACGTTTTTGGCTTACTTTTTTGACCTGAATGTCCGACCAGAACGACGCCCCTTCCGCCCCGCAAAACCAGCCCTCCGCCGAGTCCTACGACGCTTCCAAGCTCGGCAAACTCGAAGGTCTCGAAGCCGTCCGGAAAAAGCCCGGCATGTATATCGGCGGCACCGATGAACGCGCGCTCCACCACTGCGTTTCCGAGGTGCTCGACAACTCCGTGGACGAACATCTCGCCGGCCACTGCAAAAAAATCGAGGTCGCGATCCACGTGGACGGCTCGATCTCCATTCGCGACGACGGCCGCGGCATCCCGGTGGACATCCATCCGCAATACAAAATTCCCGGCGTCGAGATGGTGCTCACCACCCTCCACTCCGGCGGCAAATACGGCCAGGGTGGCTACAAGTTCTCCGGCGGCACCCACGGCGTCGGCGCCAAGTGCGTGAACGCCGTCTCCGAGTGGTTTGAGGTCGAGGTCTCCCGCAACGGCCAGATCCACCACATGACCTTCGAGCGCGGCAAGACCACCAAGAAGCTCGAGGTCATCGGCAAGGCCAAGGGCACGGGCACCCTCATCACCTTCAAGCCCGACCCCGAAATCTTCAAGGAAACCACCGTCTTCAAGGCCGAGACCATCAGCCGTCGCCTGCGCGAACTTACCTTCCTCAACTCCGGCCTCGAAATCACCTTCGTGGACGAGCGCCCTGCCGACCCCAAGCCCGAGACCTACCTCTACAAGGACGGCGTCATCGAGTTCGTGAAGCAGATGAACCAGGGCAAGAACGCCCTGCACCCCAAACCCGTCCGCATTGCCAAGGAGTCGCACACCCAGATTGACGGCAAGCCCGCCGAAATCCACCTCGAACTCGTCCTCCAATACAACGACTCTTACAACGACCTCGTCCTCTGCTACACCAACACCATCCACAATCCGGATGGCGGCACGCACCTCTCCGGCTTCCGCAGCGCCCTCACCCGCGCGATCAACCAGTTCGCCAAGGCCAACAACATTCTCAAGGAGAAGGATCCCCAGATCACGGGCGACGACGTGCGCGAGGGCCTCGCCGCCGTCATCTCGATCAAGCACAGCGACCCGAAGTTTGAGTCGCAGACCAAGGTCAAGCTGCTGTCCCCGGAAGTGGAGTCCATCGTTGGCTCCGCGGCCTACGAAGGCCTGATGTTCTACTTCGAGAGCAACACGCCCGTCGCCAAGCGCATCATCGAGAAGTCCCTCATGGCCGCCCGCGCCCGCGAGGCCGCCCGCAAGGCCCGCGAGACCATCCGCAAGGGCGCCCTCTCCGGCGGCGGCCTCCCCGGCAAACTCGCCGACTGCTCCGAAAAGGACCCGGCCGTGTGCGAGCTCTACATCGTCGAGGGTGACTCCGCCGGCGGCTCCGCCAAACAGGGCCGCGACCGCCGCTACCAGGCCATCCTCCCCCTCCGCGGCAAGCTGATCAACTCCGAGAAGGCCCAGCTCGACAAGGTCCTCTCCAACGAGGAAATCCGCACCCTGATCACCGCCATCGGCACCGGCATCGGCACCGGTGAGGACGAGTCCGCCTTCAACGCCGACAAGGCCCGCTACCACCGCGTCATCATCATGACCGACGCCGACGTGGACGGCTCCCACATCCGCACCCTGCTCCTCACCTTCCTCTACCGCCAGATGAAGGGCATCATCGAGCGCGGCTACGTTTACATCGCCCAACCGCCGCTCTACAAAATCAAGCGCAAGAAACGCGAGCAATACGTGGACAACGACGAGCAGTTGAACCGCATCCTGCTCGAACTCGGCGCCGAGGACATCCTCATCTCGCCCGCCGCCGCCGGCTCGCCCCCGCTCGCTCCCGCCGCCCTCGACCAGATCATCGAGATGCTCGCCGCCCTCGACAAGCTCGGCCACGGCATCACCCGCCATGGTGCCGGTCTCGCGGAGTATCTCGACCAGCAGAACCAGGAAACCCACGAGCTCCCGCGCTACATCGCCCGCATCCGCGAAGGCAACAAGGAGAGCCACCAGTTCCTCGCCGACGACAAGGCCCGCGCCGCCTTCATGGCCGCCAATCCCGACCAGCCCGCCGCCACCGCCTCGGCCGCCCCCATGGTCACCCGGCGCGTCACCATCCACGAGATCTTCGAGGCCAACGAACTCACCAAGCTCCTCAAGGCCCTCGCCAAAGCCGGCCTCGACATCTCGTCCTTCGCCCCGTCCGCCCAGCCGCGCTACGTCTTCACCGAAAACGCCGCGACCAAGAACGAGACCAAGGCCGAGCTGTTCTCCCCGCTCGAAATCATCGGTCAGATCCGCGCCAACGGCCGCAAGGGCCTCAGCATCCAACGCTACAAGGGTCTCGGTGAAATGAACCCGAAGCAGCTCTACGAAACCACGATGGACCCCGACAAGCGCCGCCTGCTGAAGGTGAACATCGCCGACGCCGCCAAGGCCGACGCTCTCTTCACCCTCCTCATGGGCGACGAGGTCCCGCCCCGCCGCCAGTTCATCGAGGACAACGCGCTCAACGTCCAATATCTCGACGTCTGATCGTATCCCGGTCCACCGCCCATCGCCCTTAGCCCATCGCCCCTTCTTCCGTGTATACCGCTAACGAAAAACTTTCGACGGCCAACATCACCGACATCATGCAGACGGCCTACATCGATTATTCGATGTCGGTCATCATCTCGCGTGCCCTGCCGGACGCCCGGGACGGCCTGAAGCCCGTCCAGCGCCGCATCCTTTACGCGATGCTCCGCGAAGGCCTGCTGCACAACCGCGCTTTCGACAAGTGCGCCGGCGTCGTCGGCGAGGTGCTCAAGAACTACCACCCGCACGGCGACTCCTCCGTTTACGACACCCTCGTCCGCCTCGCCCAGTCCTGGGTCATGCGCTACCCGCTCATCGACCCGCAGGGCAACTTCGGCTCCGTGGACGGCGATCCGCCCGCCGCCTACCGCTACACCGAGGCCCGCCTCCGCGATGTCGCCGAGGAACTCCTCAAGGACATCGAGGAGGAGACCGTGGACTTCGCCCCCAACTACAAGGAGTCTACCACCGAGCCGACCGTACTTCCGTCCGCGCTGCCGAACCTCCTGATGAACGGCTCGACCGGCATCGCGGTCGGCATGACGACCAACATCCCGCCGCACAACCTCGGCGAGATCATCGCGGCCGCCTGCGCCATCATCGACCGGCCCACGATCTCGGTGGACGAGCTCGTCACCTACATTCCCGGTCCCGATTTTCCGACCGGCGGCTACATCAACGGCCGCGCCGGCATCAAGTCCTACCTCACCACCGGCCGCGGCATCGTCCGCACGCGCGGCAAGGCCCACACCGAGGAGCTCAAGGGTGGCGGCGAACAGATCGTCATCACCGAGATCCCCTACAACGTGAACCGCGCCACGCTCGTGCTCCGCATCGCCGAGCTCGTGCGCGAAAAGGAGATCGACGGCATCCGCGACCTGCGCGACGAGTCCGACGAGAACACCCGCATCGTCATCGAGCTGAAGCGCGGCGAGCAGTCCCAGATCGTCATCAACCAGCTCTACCAGAAGACCGCCCTCGAGTCCTCCTTCGGCGTCATCCTGCTGGCCCTCGACAAGAAGCGGCCGAAGCAGATGAACATCAAGGAACTCCTGGAGTGCTACATCGACCACCGCCGCGACGTGGTCACCCGCCGCACCCAGTTCCGCCTCGCCCGCGCCAAGGAGCGCGCCCACATCCTCGAGGGCTACATCATCGCCCTCGATAATCTGGATGACTTCGTGAAGATCATCCGCGCCTCCAAGGACAAGGAGGAGGCCAAACAGCGGCTGATGGCGAAGTATCCGCTCTCCGAGATCCAGACCAATGCGATTCTCGAGCTCCGCCTCTACCAGCTCACCGGCCTGGAGCGCGGCAAGATCGAGGCCGAATACCTCGAGCTCATGAAGCTCATCGAGGAACTCCAGGGCATCCTCGACTCCGAGGCCAAGCTCCTCGCGCTGATCAAGCAGGAGCTGCTCGAGCTGAAGGAGAAATACGCCTCCCCGCGCCGCACCGAGATCATCGACGACGCCGGCGACCTCCGCATGGAGGACGTCATCCCCAACGAGGGCGCCGTCATCACCGTCTCGCACCTCGGCTTCATCAAGCGCACGCCCGTCGCCGAATACCGCTCCCAGAAGCGCGGCGGCAAGGGTGTGATCGGCGCCGAGACCTACGAGGACGACTTCGTCGAGAATCTCTTCACCGCCTCGACCCACGACTACGTGCTCTTCTTCACCAGCACCGGCCAGTGCCACGCGAAGAAGGTTTACGACATCCCCGAGGGCACCCGCACCGCCAAGGGCAAGTCCGTCGCCTCCTTCCTCCGCCTGACCAACGGCGAAAAACTCGCCGCACTCCTGTGCGTGAAGGAATTCACGCCCGAGCACTTCGTCGTCATGGCCACCAAGAGCGGCGCCATCAAGAAGACCGCCCTTGCCGAATACGAGGGCGCCACCCGCGAGGGCGGCATCCGCGGCATGAAGCTCGCCGAGGGTGACGACATCGTCGGCGCCATCCTCACGAACGGTTCCAACGAAATCATCCTCGTCTCCCACCAGGGCCAGGCCGTGCGCTTCTTCGAGGGCGCCACCGAGACCGACGAACCGGCGGAAGGCGCCGAGTCCGCCTCGGCCGCACCTGCCGAGGGCGAGGAAGTCGAAGGGCCAAAACTCGGCCTGCGTCCGCAAGGCCGCTTCACCGGAGGCGTCACCGGCATGCGCTTCAAGAAGACCGGCGACTACCTCCAGGCGCTCGAAGTCTGCGACCACGAGGCCCGCCTGCTCGTGGCCCGCGAGGACGGCGTCGGCAAGCGCACGCCCTTCGGCGACTATCGCAAGACCCGCCGCGGCGGCACGGGCGTCATCGCCATCGACCTGCCCGACGACGGTTCCGTCGCCGTCGCCGGCGCGCTCAGCGTCCGCGACACCGACGAGGTGATGCTCCTCACCGCCAAGGGCCAGAGCATCCGCACCCGCGTGAAGGAAATCCGCGAGACCGGTCGCGGCGCGAAGGGCGTCCGCCTCGTCAACCTGGAGGAAGGCGACAAACTCCTCGCCATCGCCAAGGTCGTCGAGTCCGACGAGCAGGAAGCTGCCAACTCCAACCCGCCCATGGAGGTCCCGCCGGCTTGAGGTGGAACCCGCGCTCCGTGCGGGTTCCCTTGTCTCCCCAAGGCGCGCCATCCGGCGCGCCTTTTTTATGCCGCCACCGCGGCCGCCTTCCGCCGCAGCAGCAGGAAGGCGGTCAGGTAAAGCACGAGCGCCATCAGCGCCGTTGAGCGCAGGCCGCCCAGCATCGAAAAATACTCCAGGCATCCGCCGAGCACCGCACCCAGTAGATTGGCGCCGAGCGCCGCGGCCGGTTGCGCCGCGCGCGCCAGCAGCAGCGGCACGATCACGCCCGCCAGCCCGACCGGCAGGCCGGTCAGCAGGCCGCCAATGATGCCACGCGGGAGCATCGGCAGCGTGTTCAGCCAACCGACCGGGAAGAGGTAAAGGAACGCCACGGCCGCGAAGAGGGCCAGGAACCACGGCTCGGGATTCTGCCACTGCCAACGCTGCACCGCCAGGTTGGCCAGCAGAACCATCGTCAGGATACCGCCGAAGACCGCGGAGTTTACCACCCACGTCGAGCCAAACAGCAGCGACAGGCTGGTCACGCCGCGCGTCTCGATCAGCAGGAAGGCGGCTCCCATCAGGAACAGCGGCCAGTCAAAGGCCGCGCCCCCCCGCCCGATGCCAAAGACCGGCCGCACGGTGGCCGCCGTCGTCGTGAGAATCAGGGTGAGCACGATCAGATAGCCCCACGGAAAGACTCCGGGCGTGATGTAGAGGAACGGCCAGTCGTCGCTCGGCGTTTGCGTCCGCTCCATCGGCATGAGCGCGCCCACGGCCACGCGCCGGGCCAGTTCCGCCTGGCTGAGGTGCGCCTTTTCATTCGGCACGATGAATGTGACCGTGCCGCCATGCAGCCGGGAATAGAGCGGTAAGGGCTTGCGGCCGGTTGCTTTGGTGATGGTCCAGAATAGCCGGTCCACAAACCACTGCCCGGCCATGCACGAAAGCGACAGCGAGAGATGGCCCTCGGGGGAAACCCGCTGCCAAGCCGCGCGAATGCCCTCCTCCGTGTAAACGTAGTTGTCGAGCCGGAGCGTGGACATCGCCGAGCTCATCGCATGCGAATCGAGCAGGCCGTAGCAGACCACGTCGAACATCCGGCCGTCCCGGCTGCTGAAATAGGCGCGGGCGTCGTTCACCACCGGACGCACCCGGGGGCTGTCGTAAGGGCGCTCGGGGTGCATTTCCTTTCCGATGGCGATGATGCGCGCGTCGATATCGACGCTGGTGATGTCGGCATAACCGTTCCGCAACGCCGCCTGCACATCGTTGCCCGTGCCGGCCCCCACGATCAGGGCCGACCGACGCTGCTCATTCACAAGGAAGGGCAGATCATACAGCTGCCTCAGCTCCCGCAGCGTGGGCGTCCGCGGGTCCTCGCGGGCCAGCACCTCGTCGCTGAGGTCGAACATGTATTGGTGGAAGTCGCGGTTGACCTGCAGCTCGATGCCGAGCGAGGCGTTGTGAACCAGCTCGATGCGGTTGTATGGCGAATAGACCACCCCCCGGGCCGTGAACTGCCCCAAAATCACGATGCCGACCAGCAGGAGCGCCCCCCACCACCGGCGGGTCAGCAAAACGAAGGGCAACCCGCCGCAAACCAACCACCAGGCCGGGCCGCATTCCAACCAGGACAAAATCGTGAAGCCCAGGATGCCCAGCAAGGACCCCGCGAGGTCGGCCGTGTAGGCCCGCAGCACCTTTGCCCGCGCAAAAAGGATACCCAGCGGCGCACCGGCGCAGACAAATACCAGCACGATTAGCGCGAGCAGTCCGCAAAAGATGCCCAGGTTCCGGGCGAACATCCACGGATCGGCCGCCACCTGCTCCCCGCCCCACAGCGTGATCGCGTGATCCGGAAAGCGCAGATGCACCAACCCCAGCTGGTCCGAGAACCCCAGGGGCAACGCCAGCAGCAGGAGCAAGGGAAAGAGCCCGTGGATGAGCCCCGGCCGCTTCCGCCCGAGCGCCACCCCCAGCCCCATGCCCAGGAACGAGGCGATCAGCACCAGATTGTTGAAATACGCAAAAACCCGCACCTGCCCGGAGGTCCACCGGATCAGCGCGAGTTCCAGCGCCAGAATCCCGAAGGTCACCAGTCCGATCTGACCCAAGGCCCCGCGCCCTTCCTTGGCCCACCGCGTGTCCGCCATCCATGTGCTGTTCACCATCACCGACAACTCCGGCCAACGCCCCGGGGCACGCAATCCCAAACCGCCGGCCGGCGCGTCACGCGAACGCCCCACTTCCGGCCTTGCGTTCACCGGGGCCGTGAATCTTTTCTTGGATTCTCCCGACCATGGCCGCCCGTCTCTCCAGTCTGCTCGCCCCCGAGCGCATTGTCCTCTCGCTGCAAAGCGCCAAGCGCACCGCCGCCCTCCAGGAGACCGCCAAGCTGCTCGAGGCCGACCCGAGCGTCGTCAATTTCCAGGGATTCTACAACGAGCTGCTCGCCCGCGAGCGCCTCGACACCACCTGCCTCGGCAACGAGGTCGCCCTGCCCCACGCCCGCACCGAACACGTGAAGAAGATCGTGCTCGCCGTCGGCCGCAGCACCAACGGCGTGCTCTTCGAGAACTCGAACCAGACCGTGAAACTCATGTTCGTGCTCGGCACGCCCAAGAACAACCCGACCGACTACCTCATCCTCGTCGGCGCACTCTGCCGCCTGATCAAGGACGAATCCAGCCGCGCCGCCCTGATGGCCGCGGCCACCCCCGAGGCCTTCATTGCCACGGTCATCGAGCTGGAGAACAAGCTCCTGGGCCCGGTCAAATAACCCAGGCGCGGCTGTCCGCCGCGCCTGGACCGCTTCCGCGGAGGATCATTCCTTGAGGGCCACCTTGGCGTCCTGCGCCGCGTCCGTCATCAGTTTGAACAGGTGCAAGTGCAGGATCTGGTTAATTTTTTCCGCCGGCTGGCCGCTGATCGCGTAAGTGGAGCCTTCCGTGGGCCCGCCCCCGTAGGTTTTGGCCAGGAGGGTGGTCCCGTCCGGAGCCAGCAGCTCAACGCTGAGCTCCATGTCCACGATGGGCGTGATCGCAAAGCCCAGGTTCTTGAGCTGATTGTAGGCGTAGCTGAACTTGTTTACCTTCGGTTTGACGATCAGCCGATAGCCCTCGGCCCCCGCCGCATCATTGCGGAAATCCGCTCCGCCGGCGAAGGCCGCACCGAAAACCTTTAGCGCAACCTGCTTGGTGATCTCGCCCATGGGCAGCGTGAGGGTGGTCCCGCCACCCGTGAAACTGGTGGGCTTGCCGGAGAACTGCCACTGGGCGTCCACGTCGCTGATTACGACGAGGCTTTTGCCATCAAGCCCCAGACGGACGGCGTCCTTGGGCAAATACGAGGGATTGTAACCGGCATTGAAGGCGCACCCGCTGAGCAACAGCAGCGCAACCGAGAACAGGATCGGGCGGATGATATTCATGAGGAAGGATGGGTTGGAGGGAAAAACAAACGTGGGACGAGGCCTCATTCGGACTTGTTTGGCGCGGCAACTCCGCCACCAGGCGAGTCGGCACTGGCGCCGGCGTTTCCTCCGGCTGGCTCCTCTTTGGCCGCAACCGGAGGTGCGGCCGAAGCCGTCGGCGTGTCCGGTCCGGGAGCTGTGGTTTCGGGTGGCACGGGCGGCGCTTTTTCCGCCACCGGAATCACCATCGGTTTAAGCGTCACGACCAGCGGGTTCGGCTTGTGCGACAGGGCTGCTCCCGTGGCCATGTCCACACCGATGCCGATCACGCCACCAATCAGGGCGTTGCCCGCCACCCCGGCGGCTCCCTTGCCCGCCACACTGGAATGCAGGATATGCTCCTGCGCTTCGTAGCCGGGCAGGGATATGGTCACGATCAGGTCACCCTTCCGGGGTACCGTGAACGTGAACGGCGTCCGGCCGGTGAAGCCGTTTGAGACCCGCACGTCCGCCCCGGACGGGGTTGACTGGATCATCAGGGTTTCAGTGGTTCCTCGCGTCACGGTTGCGCAACCGGTGAACACGAAGGCGTTGATCAACGCGAACGACAACAAGCAGACTTGGGGTAGGTTCATACAAGCGTGGCCCGTTGTATGTGCGGCCAGAAAGGCGGCGCAGCCGTTTCCCTTCAAGCCAATCTCCGTCTATGACCCGGAACTACGGGCCACCCCGGGCTTGCCTCGTTCGCGGGCGGCGCTGAGCATGCGGCCCGTCCATGATCCACTCCTTCATCTTCAGCGAAGGCAAACTGGTCGGCCGCGACCTCGAGCTGGAGGCACTGCGCCTCGTCCACGGCGACAAGGGTTTGATCGTGTGGGTGGACCTCGACAACCCCACCGACGAGGAGACCAAGGCCGTCCTCGAGGGCCTCTTCCAGTTCCACCCGCTCGCCATCGAGGACTGTCTCACCCCCAGCCCGCTGCCCAAGATCGAGGACTACGAGGACTACCTCTTCATGGTCACCCACGCCGTGGACTACACGCGCGAGGAGAAGTTCGCCTCGACCGAGCTCGATCTGTTCCTCGGCAAGGAATTCCTCGTCACCTTCCACCGCACGCCCCTGCGTTCCGTCAACGCCCTCATCGAGCGCCTCGGCAAGAACGTCGGCCCGGGCCCGCGCGGCGGCGACCGTCTCGCCCACTCCCTGCTCGACCTCCTGGTGGACAACTTCAGCCCCATGCTCACCGCGCTGCACGACGAACTCGAGGAAATCGAGGAATCCGTGCTCCGCAAAGCCTCCGACCAGCAGCTGGTCAACGAGCTGCTCCAGGTGCGCGGCGACTTCTCGAAGCTCCGCCAGATCCTGCGCCCGCAGCGCGAGATCATCGAGCGCCTCGCCCGCGGTGACAGCAAGATGATCCGCAGCACCCTGCTGCCGTACTACCGCGACCTGCGCGACAACCTCGCCCGCCTCGACGAAACGGTGATCGGCTACCACGACCGCCTGATGCTCGCCTTCGACATCTACCTCAACAAGGCCGCGATCGAGGCCAACGAGGGCATCAAGTTCCTCACCGCCCTCACCGCCATCACCCTGCCGGTCATGGTCATCGGCACCTGGTATGGCATGAACTTCGACGGCATGCCCGAACTCCACGGCCGGCACAGCTACTTCATCGCCCTCGGCGTGATGCTGTTCTTCACCTGCCTCACGTGGTTCTATCTGAAGCGTAAGAAATGGTTCTGAACTGAACCTCCCGGCGCCGCCTGCCTGCTTGCCTCCCGCGCCCGTCGGCTGATCCTCGCGGCATGCACCGCCCCGGGCACACCGCCGCCGCCCCCGACCTGAGAACGCCATGAAGGAACTCCTCCGCGACTTCCGCATCCGGCGCCTGCTGCTCGCCAACATCACGGGCTCGATCGGGGCGGGCGTGACGATCTTCGCCGTGCCGTGGCTGCTCGTGCAGCAACCCGGCGGCACCACCACCTACGGCACGGTCACACTGGTCACGACCATCGTGCTCTTTCTCTTCATGCCCTACTACGGCGTGTGGGTGGACCGGCATTCGCGCAAGACGATGCTGCTCGGCAGCGAGCTGTTCGGCTTCGCTGCCACGGCCGTCATGGCCGCGATCTGCCTGCTCCAGGGCGGCTACGGTCCCGCCTCCCTGGCCGCGGTCTATTTCTGCGGCATGCTCTACTACACCCTTCACTACCCCGCGAAATACGCCTTTCTCCAGCAGGTCATCGACAAGTCCCAGTATCAGTCGCTCACGGGCCTCATGGAAGTGCAGGGACAGACTGCCATGATGATCGCCGGTGGCCTGGGGCCGATCCTCGTCGAACATTTCAGCCTGGGCGTGATCCTGGGGCTCAACGCCGCGACCTATCTTTTCAGTTTCTCGATCCAGTCCACCATTCCCTACCGCAGCACCCACCTGGACGACACCGCCGCGGCACCGCGTCTGTCCGCGTGGCGCTCCATCGCCGAGGGCTGGCGCTGGCTGCGGGCCCGTCCGCAGCTCACGGTGTTTTTCGCCGCCTCGCTCATGCCCTTCATCACGGTGATGGTCGGCAATTACCTGTTTCCGATCTATGTCGCCCAGACCCTCGGCGCCGATGCCTGGGTTTTCGGTGCCGGCGAGATCGTGTTCGCCGTGGGCGCCATCCTCGCCGGCTTCAGTCTGCCGCGGTTGATCGCCACCCATTCCGCCGGCCGCACCGTGCCGGTCACGATGGGGCTGTTCGCGCTGGGCGCGGCGGTGCTGGTGCTTTTCCCCAGCATCCCGCTGTATCTCGTCGCCGCCGTCCTGCTCGGGTATGGCAACGCCGGCAGCCGCGTCGCCCGCAGCGCCGCCCTGCTGCACCTCGTGGACAACAAGGTCATGGGCCGCGTGGGCTCTTTCTTCCATGCCTACGACCGCGTGCTGCGCACCGTGCTGACTTCGGCTGTCATCGCCATCGTCGCCGCCGACGGCGCGCGCCCGGCCTTTGCGCTGTTGCTGGGCCTCGTGCTCATCAGCCTCGTGGCCGTCTTCCGCTGCCGCTCCGTGCTCACGGTCGGGCCGTGATCCGGCATTGCCGCGCAGGCGAGGCACGGCCAGCTTAGCCGCCATGTCGCTCCCGCCCCGCTTCAACGTCCTCGGCACCGGCGTGTCCGCCCTGTCGCTGACGGAAGCCCGGGACCTAATTCTGGCCGCTCGGGGACAAAAACAGCTCGGCTACGTCTGTTGCGCCACCGCTTACAACGCCAACCTCGCGCGCTCGCGGCCGGCGCTCCGCGCGCACTACAACCGCTCGCTGCTGACCACGCCCGACGGCATGCCGCTCGTCTGGCTGGGCCGCTGGCACGGCCACAAGCGCACCACCCGCGTCTATGGACCCGACCTCCTGGAAGCCGTGTGCGCCGCGGGCCGCGCGGTCGGGTTGCGGCATTTTTTCTACGGCGGCGACGTCGGTGTGGCGGAGCAGCTGAAGGATCGCCTGATTGCGCGCTTCCCCGGTCTCACGGTGGTCGGCACGTTCACGCCCCCCTTTCGCGAACTGGATACCGGCGAACTGGCCGACCTGCGCGCGCGCGTCACCGCCGCCCAACCTGACGTGATCTGGATCGGCCTGAGTTCCCCCAAGCAGGAGCTTTTCATGGCCACGCACGCCGCCACGCTCGACGCCGGCATGCTCATCGGCGTGGGCGCCGCCTTTGACTTCCTCTCCGGCCGTGTGCCGCAAGCCCCGCTCTGGATGCAGCGCAGCGGCCTCGAATGGCTCCACCGCCTCGCCACCGATCCCCGCCGGCTCTGGCGCCGTTACCTCGTCCACAACCCAATGTTCGTAATACGAACATTGGCCCAGCTGACGGGACTGAGGAAATACCCGCTGGATTAGAACAGGTCGCCCTGCTGCAACGCACTGCGCTTCTCGCCGTCCGCGGTGCTCATCTGCAAGAGCCAGGGAAGGGTGGCCGTGGAAAATTCCGGCCGTTTGAGCAAACTCGCCAGCAACAACGCCCCGGCCAGCGCATCGTAGAGCGCCGCATGGTATCGCCGCCGCTCGGGCGGACAGTGACGCCGCGCCGCCGCCTCCAATTCGCCCGGCAGACCCTGGCGCATCACCAGGTCCTCCAGCCGGAATGAACCGGCCTGCGGAAACAACTGCGGATACAGACGCCCGGTGTCGATCCACGGTCCCCACTCGGTGGAGATCTTGCCCGGCCGGGCGAAGTCCGGCACCTCGCGCGGGTATGGCCACACCTTGCGCAGCAATGAATTCTCCACCGGCGCGAAATGCGCCGCGAGCGGCCCGGTGGCCCGCAGTCCCGCGAAACGCTCCCACTCCGCGGCGAAATATTCCTGCGAGGCCAGTCCGTCGGCGCTGAGCCCGTGGACCTTGGTGTCGTCCGCGCTGACGCGCCCGGTGGCCCGGCACAGCCGCGTGTGCGCGGCCGTGATTTCGCCCGCCAGCAGCGTCACCACCCCGAACTCCAGAATGCCCGAGGTCGCGTTGCCCTCGAAGTCGATGAAATGGATCGGTGTGTCAGTCCAGGTTTGGCCCATTGAACACACGGAACACACGGAACCGGCCGGACCCCAGACTTTTTTCCGTGTATTCCGTGTGTTGCGTGGGCCATATCTCACCGCATGGATCTGTCTCCCCACCGTGCCTTTCTGCTCGAACTCGCCCAGGCCAGTGGGGACTTCACGCGTCCGCTCTTCGGCCGGCTCGATCTCGCCGTCGAGTCCAAGTCCGACGCCTCGCCCGTCACCCAGGCCGATCGCGGCGCCGAGGAACTCATGCGACGGATGATCCGGTCAAAGTTCCCGACGCACGGCGTGCTCGGCGAGGAATTCGGCCCGGATCGCACCGACGCCGAATTCGTCTGGGTGCTCGACCCGGTGGACGGGACCAAGTCCTTCATCACCGGCGTGCCACTCTGGGGCACACTCATCGCCCTGCTCCACCACGGCCAACCCGTGCTCGGCTGCATCAACCAGCCGGTCTTGAACCAACTCGTGGTCGGCGACGGCAAGACGACCACCCTCAACGGCGCCCCGGTCCGTTGTCGCCCGACGACACGGCTTGCCGATTCCACGCTGCTCACCTGCGACTGGCTGACGCCCGCCCAATACCAGGACGCCGCCGCTTTCGACCGCCTCGCCAAGTCCGCCAAGCTCTGCCGCACCTGGGGTGACGCCTACGCCTACCTTGTGCTCGCCACCGGTTGGGCCGATCTTGTGGTGGACCCGATCATGAACCCATGGGACGTGGCCGCGCTCGTGCCCGTGATCCGCGGCGCCGGCGGTGTTATCACCGACTGGTCCGGCGGCCCCGCTTACCCCGCCAGCTCCACCGTCGCCGCCGCGACGCCGGAACTCCACGCCGCCGCCCTGGCCACACTCCGCCCGCTCTGACCGCACCTCATCCGCTCCGAGCCCCCCTCGGCCGAATGTTCGTATTACGAACATTCGCCTTTCGCCTCAGTCGGGAGCCACCCGTCCAATGTTCGTAATACGAACATTGGGTTGTGCGGAATGGCGGCTCCACTGGAGCAGAGGGAGGCCTCGAGTAAGCTGCACCCCGCCGTGGTGCAGAAACGTGGAAACGAGACTTTCAGTCCCGTGGGTTTATGCGGCCGGCGTGGAACGGGACTGAGGGGCCCGTCTTAAGCACGACTCAGACGATTATCGTCCGGGCTTACTTTTTCTTCTTCCACTCGGCGGTCACGACCGAGCTGAAACCGCCGCGGGCCTTCCACTTCGAGATGATCTTCAGGCTGCGGGGCTTCAGGGCGTTGCCGAGGTCGTCGCAAATCTTGTTCGTGACGGCTTCGAAGAAGATGCCCTCGTTGCGGAAGGCGTGGAAGTAGAGCTTCAGCGATTTCAGCTCCACGCACTTCTTGTCCGCCACGTAGCTCACGGTGATGTCGGCGAAGTCCGGATGCCCCGTCATCGGGCACACCGACGTAAACTCGTGGTGCGTGTGCTCGATCAGGAAATCGCGGTGCGGAGCGGGATTCGGAAAGGTTTCGAGGATCTTCGGGTCGGCCATTTGCAGGAAGTATCAAGCAACAGGTATCAAGTAACAAGAACTCCGTTGGCGAAAATTCTGCCTTTTGGCGGGATCCTGATACTTGCCAATTGAAACCTGTTGCCTGGCGGCAAAGCCGCCTCACGTCGCCGTCTCGGTGTATCTCTGCTCGCGGATCACCGTGATCTTGATCGTGCTCGGGTAGTCGAGCTCCTGCTCGATCTTGAGCCGCAGCGTCTTGGCCAGCGCGTGGGCCTGGTCATCGGTCACGACGTTGGGATGCACGACCACGCGCACTTCGCGGCCCGCCTGGATGGCGAAGGCCTGCTGCACGCCCGGCATCGTCATGGCGAGGCGCTCGAGACGGCCGAGGCGTTCGAGGTAGTTGGTCATCGACTCCGAGCGGGCGCCGGGGCGCGAGGCGGAGATGGCGTCGGCCAGGATCACGAGGCCGGCGTAGAGCGTCTCGGGCTTCACTTCCTCGTGGTGCGCGGCGACGGCGTTCACGACGATCGGGGTCTCGCCGTAGCGGCGGATGAAGTCCGCGCCGATGAGCGCGTGGCTGCCCTCGTATTCGCCCTCGATGGACTTGCCGACGTCGTGCAGCAAACCGGCGCGCTTGGCGATATTGGGTTCGAGGCCCAGCTCTGAGGCGAGCATCGAACAGAGCTGCGCCACCTCGATGGAGTGATCCAGCACGTTCTGGGTGTAGGAAAAACGGAAACGCAGCTTGCCGAGCAGCTTGATGACCTCGGGGTGCAGGCCGGAAATCTTGAGCCGGTCCACGGCCTCCTCGCCGATCTGGCCGATGCGCAGATCGAGGTCAGAGCGCGCGCGGCCCACGGCCTCCTCGATGCTGGCCGGGTGGATGCGCCCGTCCTTCACCAGTGACTCAAGCGCGAGCTTGGCGACCTCGCGGCGCACGGGATCAAACGACGAGATGAGCACCATCTGGGGCGACTCGTCGATGAGCAGCGTGGTGCCGGTGGCGGCCTCGAAGGATTTGATGTTGCGCCCCTCGCGGCCGATGATGCGGCCCTTCATTTCCTCGCTGGGCAGCTGGACGATGGTGGCGGTGATGTCGTTGTTGGGCTTGCTGACGAGGCGCTGCATGGTCGCCAACAGCATGCGCTTGCCCTGCTGCACGAGGTCCTGCTCGGAGCGTTCCAGCAATTCCTTGCGGAGGGCGCGCAGTTCCTCCTGGCACTCGAAGGTCACTTCGTCGCGCAGCTGTTTGCGGACCTCCTCGCCGTCGAGCGAGGCGACCCCCTCGAGGCGCTTGCGCAGGCTCTTGGAGAGATCGCGCATGGCGTCGCGCGCCTGCTTGATGGCGGCGGCCTCGCGGGCGAGACGCTCCTGTCGCTGCTCCAGCTGGTAGTCGAGCAGGCCGAGCGATTCCTCGTGGGAACGGATTTCGCGCAGCATCATCTCGATCTCAATCTTCCGGCGGTCGAGGTCGCGGTTGAGATCGGCCTCGCGGTTGCGGATTTCCTCCTCGGCCTTGCTGAGCATTTCCTGGGCGGCGACAGCAGCCTCACGCTTGGCCAGGTCCTGATGGGCCTGCGCCTTCTCACAGGCGAGCCGCCGAGTTTGCCGCAGGAAAAGCCAGACCGCCGTATAGCCCAGGGCTAATCCGGCCAACACCGAGAAAACCATGGCCCACAGGACGGGCGCGGTTCCGGTTGTCTGGCTCAGTTGCTTGGTTGCGGCGATGACGGTCAGCATCACTTGGAGTTTTACGGTAGGTTGCCCACCCCGCTTGGCAACACCGCATACCGCGCGGATTTTACAATCGCCGCCCGGCGGGCAACGGCTCCTGAAACGCCGGCAAAGTCCCATCGAGCACCGCCTGGATGCGCGCGAGACCGGCCTCCTCGCCATCGGGCGCCAGGGTCTGCGCCACAACGTAGGCCCAACGGTGCGCCTGCAGATGTCTCAACCGGTCAAACGAGGTGAGCACCACCCGCTCGGTGTTCGTGCCGACGACCTTGTCGGCGCCCACAAACCAATAGGCGAACACCGCCGGCACCTTGATCTTCTCGCCGCGCGTCGTGGTCACTTCGCGTTCGATGCGCAGGATCGTAGCCGGCACTCGCGCCTTGGGGTCGTCGGGCCGGCGAAACGCGTGCTGCTTGCGTCCGGTGATCGTCCAACCCTGGCCGACGAGGCAGATTTCCGGCCGGTGAATCGAGGTCCGGTCGCGTCCGCTGAGCACGATGGACAGGAAAACCTGCACGCGACGGTCCAGCAATGACACGTAGGTCTTGCGCGAGAACCCCGTGTCTGAGGGCAACACCTCGCGCTCCACCGGCGTGATGTCCGCCGCCTGCGCCATCCAATCCAGTCCGATGAAGTCCGGCAGCGCCACCGGGTTCACCCCATCCGCCGCCACGCGGATGCCGGTCTTCGGACTCACCTGAATGCCATCGAGCTTCACCGTCGCCCACACCACGCCCACCGAGACGATTCCCACCAATCCCGCCGCGACCCAAGCCCGTCTGTAATATAATGCCTTGGAAACCTCCGGGGTGGCCGCCTCGGCGGACACAGGTTCAACCGGCGCCATGCCTTCACCCACCTTCCATTTTTGCAGCAGCCACACCGTGAGCTGCACGAGGCCGAGCACGATCACGAACACACCGAAGCCCATCACATCGTGGGTCTTCACGCCCGCGGCCTGGCCCCGCCACTCGGCCATCACGATCACCGCGAAAATGCGCACGACGTTGCCGACAAACGCGAAGGGGAAACACAGCAGCCCGATCAGCCCCCGCACCCACCACGACCGGAAATTCAGGTAACCCAGCAGCAGCGACAACGCCGCGAGCGCCGTGAGCGAGCGCATGCCGCTGCACGCCGCCGCCACGTCGTAGGAAAACCCGCCGTCGGGCGACATCAGCTGCGTGCCATTGCGGATCACGTCGATGCCCACGAGGTGCGCCAGTCGCCACGCCACCTCGATCACGCCGAGGCGCAGGTAAAAGCCGACCGTGTCGAGCATGTTGAGCGGGATGGCGAACAGCATGAACACCACCGGAAACACCGCCGCCCGTCCCCAGCGCGGCCCGCCCGCCAGCGCCAGACCGCCCCACGCAAACACCAGATACCCGAAGATCGAAACCCGCGTCTGCGTGAGCGCATAGCCCAGCAGGTGGATCAGCAGTCCCGCCACCATGGCCACAGTTGCGACCCAAATCTTGTTACTTGATCCTTGATCCTTGTCACTTGCGCGCAGATTGCGCGCAAACAGCCAGCAACTCAGCCCGAGAATCAGCCAGCCGTGCTCGCTCTCCGACTGCGGGTTCGCCCACTGGTAGCCCCACCAGTAGAAGAGCGACGCCGAGTCGATGTAGCCGCGAGCCGCGTTGCCGAAAAACTGGAACACCGCCAGCCCAGCCACGGCGCAAAGGCCCACTGCGGCCAGTCGCTGCGGGTCCAGGGCGGTGGTTTTTGCGGCTGGATTGCTCACGGTCGGCCCGCATCATCCAGCGTCCCGTCCCGTTTCCAAGCCGAAGATGAAGCTCCTGGTCCTGGCCCAAACTCCCCCGCCCCTCCACGGCCAGAGCCTCATGGTGCAGACGCTCGTCGAGGGACTCCCCGCGCACGGCATCGCGTTGCACCACGTCAACCTTGCTCTCTCGCGCGACGCCGCCGACATCGGCCGCTGGCGCCCGAGCAAGGCGATCGCGCTGCTCGCCGCCTGCCTGCACGCCCTGGCTGCGCGCCGCCGCGATGGCTGCGACACGCTCTACTACGTGCCGGCCCCGGGCAAACGCGGTGCGCTCTGGCGCGACCTGTTCGTGATGCTGCTCTGCCGGCCCTTCTTCAAACGCCTCGTGCTGCACTGGCACGCCGCCGGGCTCGCGGCCTGGCTCGAGGAACACGGCAACTTTCTCGAACGCTTCCTCGCCCGGCGCCTGCTCGGCCGTGCCGCTCTCTCGATCGTGCTCAGCGACTCGTTCCAGACCGACGCGCTGGCCTTTCAACCGCGCCAGGTCGCCGTCGTGCCCAACGGTATCGCCGACCCCGACGACGCCCCGCCCGTCCGCGCGCTGGCTGACGGGCAGCCGTTTCAAGTCCTCTTCCTCGGCCTGTGCAGCGAGGAGAAAGGCCTCTTCGCCGCCGCCAGCGCCGTGCTCGCCGCCAACCGCGCGGCCGGCGCGCCCAAGGATGCGCCGAAATTCACGTTCGTGGCCGCGGGTGCTTTTGCCCAACCGGCCGCCGCCGGTCTCTTCGCCGAACTCTGCCACCAGTTCCCCGCGACCCTGCGCTACGCCGGACAGGTCCACGGCGCGGAAAAAACCAACCTGCTCCGCCAGAGCCACTGCCTCTGCCTGCCCACGACCTACCCCGCCGAGGGCCAGCCGCTCGTGTTGCTCGAGGCCATGGCCCACGACCTGCCCATCGTCGCGACGCGCTGGGCTGCGATCCCAGACTCCGTTCCAGCCGAAGCCAGCCTCGTCGCGCCCGGCCACGCCGATGCTCTCGTTGCCGCGCTGAACCGACTGCGAGCCAATCCGCCGCCCCCCGGCACCTTCCGCCGGCACTACCTCGCCCGCTTCACCACCGAGCGCCACCTCACCGCCCTCGCCGCGGCGCTCCGTGCGTTATAGGCTCGCGTAGATGGCGGCCCAGCGGCCGGCCAAGGTCTCGGGCATGGAAAACTTTCGCAGATGCTCCGGCATCACGCGCAGGCCGTTCCAAGCCGCCGGTTGCAACAGCGCCTCTATCCGCGCCGCCAACGCCGCGGCATCACCCTGCGGCACCAGCCAGCCGTTCACGCCTTCCACAATAAAATCCTCCGGTCCGCCGCCGCGGGTCGCGATCACCGGCACGCCCGCAAACATCGCCTCGAGCGCGATCATCGAGAACGGCTCGCCGTCCGAGGGCACGACCACCGCGTCCACCTCGGCGAGCAATCCGGCCGAAGAGGGTTGCCAGCCGCGCCACTCGACCCGGTCGCGCAAACCCAGTCTTTCTGTCTGGGCCCGCAGGTCCTGCTCGCAGGCGCGCGATTCCGCCGAATCGAGCGCACCGCCAATGTGCATGAACCGCACCTTCGCTGAGGCCGGTAGCCGCGCCAAAGCCTCCAGCACGAGATCCCAGCGCTTCCACCTCACCAGCGCCCCCGCCCCGCCCAGCCGCAGCACTCCGTCCGCCCCCGGACCGCGCCGCATGACCGCAGACAGCGACGCGTTCAGGCCGTTGGGCATGCAACCGCTCCAGCTGAGGTCCGGCAGCCCGTAGTGCCGCTTCATCGCGGGGCTCAACCACAAGAACCGTTGGCCCAAAAGGCCGTGGGCCAGCCGATAAACCCAGAGATGCCGGCCATAGCAGTGCACACTCACCACCGCCCGGTCCTCGCCAAGAAAATGCAGCCACAGGGCGACAAGCATCCCGGCCCGGGAATGACCGTGATAAACGCGGCGCGGCGCAGCGCGCAACCAGCTCCGTATTTTCCATGCCACCTGTAGCGTCGGCCAAAGATTGCCCGCACCGATCATTTCATCCGCCACAGCCGGGCCGCACCAGACGGGCAAGGACGGTTCCTTGGTCGCGCCATAGCCGGGCGAAACTCCCAGCACTGCATCCATGTGGGCATCGGCCGCGATGTTTCGAATCACCGCATGCACGCCTCCGTCGTCCCGGCGGGAGCCGGTGTAATGCAGCACGGTGATGCGCGACTCGCGGGACACGGCCGGATTGAACCGGGGGGCCGGCCGTTGGAAACGAAATTCCAGCCCCTTGCGGGACCGACCGGTGCATTTCCGGGCTTCCCATGCTCGGTCCGCCCCTGCCATGTTGCCGCCATCGCCGCCGTGTCCACCACCCGCCAGCCCCTGCAGAACATCATCTGGCTTTTGGGCGAACGTCTGGCCCGCGCGCTCGTCACCGCCACCGTTCTGGGCGTCGTGGCGCGACACCTGCAGCCGGAGGGATTCGGACGCCTCAACTTCGCGATGACCGTCACCCTGATTGCCGGCTATCTGGCCAATCTTGGTCTCGAGGGGATCGTGGTGAACGAGTTGATCAGACGTCCCACGCAAAGTGGCGCCGTGCTCGGCACGGCCTGCCTGCTGCGTCTCGCCGGCGGCCTGCTCACGGTTGGTTTGGTGGCCTTGCTGGCTGGCGGAACACTCGGTGCTGACGCGCCTTTGGTCATGATCGTGGCTCTGGGGCTGCTGTTTCAGCCGGTGGACGTCGTGGACCTGTGGTTCCAGCGACATCTGGAATCACGCCGAACGGTGGTGGTCCGCACGGTGGGCATCTTGGGAGGCGCCACCTTGAAACTCTGGCTGGTCGCCACCGGGGCCAGCCTCTCCGCTTTTGCCTGGGCCCAGGTCGCCGACGCCGGCCTGATCGCACTTGGCCTGACCCTGGCCGGCTGGCGCAGCCCGCAGCGCAGCGGAAAATGGACTTGGGATCCGGAGATTGCCCGCGCGCTTTGGCAACGCGGGGCGATGCTGGCGGTTTCAACCCTGGCTGTCAGCCTGGCCATGCGTCTCGACCAGATATTGGTCCGGCAATGGTTGGGTGACCGGGAGACCGGCCTCTATTTCGCAGCCACCCGGTTGTCGGAAGTCGCCTTGTTTGCCGGCTCCACCATGGCGCTCAGTCTTTTCCCCGCTCTGGCGGCGAGCCATGCGCGCTCCGCCGGGGAATATGCCGGACGGTTGCAGGTTCTCTTCGATGCCCTTTCCCTGCTCGGCTGGGGAGTGGCGCTCGGCTGCACGGGACTCGGCTGGCTCGTGGTGCGACTCATCTACGGCCCCGCCTATGCCGAGGCCGGGCCGATCCTCGTCGTGCAGGGCTGGGCCTGCTTGTTCGCCTTGAACGCCACGGCCCGCTGGCAGTTCATTCTGCTTTCCGCCTCGCCCGTGCTAAACCTTGCAGCCGCCGCGCTGCATATCGGGACGGTCTTTCTGTCCGGTTGGTGGCTGCTGCCGCGTTTGGGCGGCGTTGGCGCCGCCGGCGCGCTGCTGATTGGATGCGTGATCAGCGGCGTGCTCAGCAGTTATCTTTTCCCATCTTTGCGGGAGTGCGCCGGAGCCCAGATCCGCGGACTGCTCATCCCCTTTACACCCGGCCGCTGGCGGGCTTTGCTCGACCAGTTCAATCCTCGCACCGACGACCTACCCACCCGGTCATGACCTTGGACTATTCCCGGTTCTACGCCCGTTACCACCCCGATGATCCGGCCCACCGGAACGGCCTGCGGTTGCTGCACCGGCGCATGCTCGGACCGCTTCTCCCGCTTGAGCGCGACGCCCCGGTGCTCGATGTCGGCTGCGGCCGAGGCTATGCGCTGCAGGACCTCGCCGAGCTGGGTTATCGCAACCTGCAGGGTGTCGAGACGGATGCCAACCAAGCGGCCTTCGCCCGCAATCAGCAGCTCGATGTGGTGCATGCCGAGAGCACGGAGACTTTCCTCGCGACCCGAAGCGGCACCTACGCCGTTGTTCTGCTCATGGACGTGCTGGAGCATGTGCCGCGACCGGCGCAACCGGGCTTCCTGCGTGCGATTGCCGCCAGTATGCGTCCCGGCGGGCGGCTGATCTGCACCGTGCCCAACGCCGCCTCGTCGATCGCCAGCTATTGGCTGCACAACGACTACACCCATCAGACCAGCTTCACCACGGACAGCCTGTCCGGTCTCCTGGAGCAGTGTGGATTCGCCGAACCCCGCTGCACGGCCATCGAATTCACGCTGCGACCGCGCTATCTGTTCTGGTTGCCGACGCCGCGCACCGTTGCGTGGTGGCTGCGCTGCTTGGTGCGCATGCGGCAACGCGCGGTTTATGTAGCCGAGCTGGGCTGGAAACGCGGCCGCGAGACGATTCTCACGCCAAACCTGCTGGCGGTGGCCGACAAGGCCGGATGAGCGCCCCGACGGTCAGCTACGACGTGTTCGACACGGTGGTGACGCGCGCCTTCGCCCATCCGCGCGATCTCTTCGTGTGGCTCGGCGTGGAGCTGCAACGCGCCGGTGTGCCCGTCTCGGACCCGCTGGCTCTGGCCCAAGCCCGCTGGTCCGCCGAGCTGGCCGCGCGCAGGAAGTCCCCTTGGACGGAGGTGCTCTTCGATGACATCCACCGCGAGCTGGCCGCGCAATTGTCCTGGGACGAAACCACCGCGGCCACGGCCCGTCACCTGGAACTGGAGATCGAGTCACGCCACCTGCACGGCATACCCGCGATGCGAAGCGAACTCGCCCAAGCCCGCACGCAGGCAGGACGCCTGCTCTTCCTCTCCGACATGTATCTGCCCCCGACCGTGCTCCGCCCGTGGCTGGAGCGCGAAGGGATGGTCGCACCCGGCGACCTGCTGCTGGTTTCCGGCGATGTCCGTGGCAACAAGAGCTCGGGCCAGCTCTTCAAGATCGCCCAAGCCCAGACCGGCGGCGACTTCGCGCATTGGCACCACACCGGCGACCACCCCTTTGCCGACGTGGCCAGCCCGCGCCGCCTCGGCATCTCCGCCACCCATTTCACGAGCGCTCATCTTACCGCCCGGGAACGCACCGCGCGCGGCAGCGAGGGCGAGTTCGCAACCCCGTGGCGTTCATTGCTGGCCGGCGCCATGCGTCTCGCCCGTCTTGAACACCGAACGGCCGATGAGCGCGAGGTCGTGCTTTGGGAAACCGGCGCCACGGTGGCCGGACCGCTCTTCTACGGCTTCGTGCGCTGGACCCTGGCGGAGGCCCGCCGTCGCGGACTGCGCCGGCTTTATTTTCTGGCCCGCGACGGCCAGATTTTCCACCGCATCGCCCAGGCCATTCAAGCGGTTGAGCCCTTCGGCATCTCCTGCGAATATCTGCACGCCTCACGGGTGCTTTTTTCCGGACCCGCTGAAATCAACTCTCCCGCGGCGGTTCGGGCGATTGTCGCGCCGCATGCCGTTTTCCACAGCTTGCGCCAATGCCTGCTCCCACTGGGTCTGGACGAAGCCTGGGGGGCGGCCAACCTGCCGCCCCGTTTCCGTTCGGTTGATCCCGCAGCCAACCTGCCGCAGGCAGAACGTGATGCCTTGGCCGACTGGCTGACCGCACCCGAACGACGCGCCGATCTGAGTGAGGCCCTGGCCCGGCGCTCCCGCGAGGCCCGGGCCTACTTGGAGCAAGCCGGCGTCGTTGCCGGCGAGCCCATCGGCATCGTGGATGCGGGCTGGTTCGGAACCATCCAACGAAACCTTGAGCATATTCTCGGCGGCCCGCACGGTCCCGCCCCGCTGACCGGTTTCTATCTCGGGCTGATGCCCGCCGGCTCGCGTCCCTTCGCCGGCGAGGCCCTCGCCTACACCAACCGGTTCGCCCCCTTGCCCCTCCTGCGGGAGGAGTCCCACAAGGTGCTCATCGAATTGATGGCCCAGGCGGATCACGGCCAGGCGGCAGGCTTTGCGTCGCACGCCGGCCGCCTGTCCGTTCGCCTGCAGGAGACCGGACCGGTAAACCTTGCCGAGATCCGGCTTTTTCAACGGGCCGTGCTCGCCTTTGCCAAACACCTGCTGGCGGTCGCCGATGCCGCCACCGCCCCCGAGGATGAATTCGCCCGCACCGTCATCGGCGTGTATCGCCAACTGCACGACCAGCCTGCCGCCCAGGAAGCCCGCGTGCTCGGCTCCCTGCCCCACTCCGACCAATATTTTGAACAGAAGCATGCCGGCCTTTGCGCAGCCATGGATTTCAGCATGCTGTGTGAGGCGATTCGCGATCATCGCAGACGCCCGCCCCATTGGTGGGTGCAGGGCCAGGCCGCACTGGGCCACGCTCCCCTGTTGCGGCTTTTCTCCAGCCTCAAGCGGTGGCGCTGGCGGCTCACCGGCCGACCGGAGTAAACGGTCGCTTCACAGCGGTCGGAGGTCGTGAGTCCTCAACGGGCCGGTCAGAAAAATCCGCAACGCTTCCGCGCTAAACCCGCCGTTAACTTGTGCCTCCAGCATCAGGGAGAGGCCCTCATCCAGCCCGCGCAAATTGCGGCGTGCGTTGATCAAACGGCGTGCGGAATGAGCGGCCAGCACCGCGAGTTTCTCCTCAAGCGCGCGCTCGGCCAACCACGCGAACGTGTCCGCCGGCACGGGCGGTCGATCTCGCATCGCCGCGGTCCGGACCATCAGTTCGGCAAAGGCCTCGGGCCGTCCGGCCCGCCGTCGGGCCGCGAGCAGCCGGGTCAGCGCGTTCTCCAATACTTGCAGCGCTGGTGTGCCCGCCGTGGTCTGCCCGGCATGCCGGCGGTAATGGAAAAGGACTTCCGGCAGCGTCCGGCTCGGCCAGGCCTCCGCCGCGCGCGTGTAGAAATCGTAGTCCGGCGCGATGCGATACTCTGCCCGGTGCGGAAACCGCGCGAAAACTTCGCGCCGGGCGGTGAGCGTCGGCGAGTTGGCCGGCATCGCGTAGGCGCTGAAGGCCGCGTGCTCACGCGGTGACGCGATGGCAAACTCCCGACCAACCACGCGATCCGCGGCATCGATCGTAGCCGCCGCCGTGAAGACCAGACCGAGCGCCGAATCGGCGCGCAGCGCGGCGACCTGCCTTTCCAGCCGGGCTGGCAGCGAGAGATCGTCGTAGTCCATCATGGCGATGAACTCGCCGCACGCCATCGCCACCGCGGCGTTGTGCGCGGCGGCGATGCCCCGGTTTTCCGGGAACGACAGCAACCGCACGCGCGGATCCCGCCCCTCCTCCCCCAAGGCCCCGAGCCCTTGACCCGTGCCGTTGTCCACCGCGATCAGTTCCAGATCACCGAGCGTCTGAGCGAGGATGCTCCGCACCGCCGGCCGCAGGTGCGGAGTGATCCGGTGGTAGGCCATGATGACCGAGACGGCGGGCATGCCCGAATTCATCGCCGCGGACGGGGTGACGCAAGAGGGCTTTGTCGGTTTGTGTCCGGGGTTGCGCCGGCTCCGCCGGGCCGCTGTGCTCGCGCCGATGCATCCCCAACTGCGCAATGCCCTCGTCGTGCTGGCCGCCGGCGTGCTGGCCGTTTGGGTGGGCATCTCCCTGGCGCAGGAGAAGCATTTCATCGCCTCGGTCGCGGCCCTCGTCTCGGTGTGGGCCGTGCTCGCGTGGACCCGTGGACCTCTCGCCGAGGCGTGGTTGCTGGGGTTTCTCGTTTTCGGTTACGTGATCGGGAACCGCGGCTTCGCCCAAATAACACCCATCGCGGGCCTGCCACTGTTCCTGAGCGAGCTCGGGCTGGCCGTGGCGGTGGCCCTCGTGCTGTTGCGCGGCGCACAGAGTCGGTTTCTGCCCGTGCAATCCGACTGGCTCAACGGTCTGCTCCTGCTCTGGCTCGCCCTCGGGGGCAGTCGTATTCTCTGGGATGTCCGCCAGCATGGCTTCATGGCCCTGCGCGACTTTGCCACGGTTTATTACGTGCTGTATTTCTTCGCTGCCCAGGCCCTGGCCCGGCATGCGGCATCCCACCGGCTCCTGCGGACCACCTTCCTGGTCACTTTTGCCGTGCTGCCGATCCCGGGTCTCCTTTCGCATCTGTTCCCGGATTTTTTCCTTCACAACCTGCTCGTCAGCGGGGTGCCGCTCATCTTCTACAAGGGCGACCTGATGAGCACATTTCTGTTTATCAGCTTCCTGCTGCTGCTGCCGGGCGAGCGTTTCACCTGGCGGGGCCTGATCCCGGGGCGCTGGCTGCTGGCGTTGATCTCGCTGGTCTTCGGCCTGCTGCTGTTGTCCCGGGCGAGCATGGTCGGGCTGCTGGTCGCCTGCGGCTTGATCGCCTGCTCGGGGCGTTGGCGGCCGCTGGGGGTGATCGCCACCGTGTGCGCCACCGGGCTGCTCGCCGTTTTCGTCGTGTCGTTCCTCCAGAAAAAGGACTTCCGCGATACCCGGGCCTACGCGATCTACGAGGCCGCGGCCTCCATCGCCGACTTCAGCGGCACGCGCGACTACCAGAGCGATGACAGTGGAAACAAGGGCGACAACAACCGCTTCCGCCTCGTCTGGTGGCGCAACGTGGCCGTGGAGACCGCCACCACCTCGCCGCTCTTCGGGCTCGGCTTCGGCGCCGACCTGGCCGCCGGCTTTGTGCGCGAGTATTACCCCGACTCCAACGACGACTTTTCCGCCCGGAGTCCCCACAACATCTTCCTCACCGCCTTTGGGCGCATGGGCGCCGCCGGTGTGCTCGTGTTGCTGGCGGTCTATACGACCCTGTTTTTTTCCACGCTGCGCACGGCGCGGGCGGCCCGGAGCGATCCAACCCGGCAATCCGCGCTCACCTTGCAGGCGGCTTGCTGGGTCGTGCTGATCAGTGCCTGCTTCGGCGTCGTGCTGGAGGGACCGATGGGGGCGATTCCATTTTGGATCCTGCTGGGGCTCGCCCATCACGAAGCCACCCGCTCCTCCGAATCTCCCAACGCACCGTTGCCAGCATCCGCCGCGGCACTTTAGTGGCGGCCTCTCCCCGTGAAACTCCTGCGCAACCTCGGCCTGGCCAGCTTTTTCAAGCTCACCACCCGCGAGCGTTTCGACCGGATCACGCCGGCGTGCATCCTCCTGCTCGGGCTCATCGGCGTGTTCTTCATCTACAGCGCCCAGATGGCCCGCGACGGCTCCCAGTGGAAGAGCCAGTTGGTTTATCTCGGTCTCGGCAGCCTCATCTACCTCGGGACCGCCCTGCTCGATTACCGCATCTGGCTGCGTTACGCCCACTGGGTCTATCTGGCCGGCCTGATCCTGCTGGTCCTCGTGCTCATCCCGGGCATCGGCACCACCCATGGCATGGGCGCCCGGCGCTGGATTGACGTGGGCGTGGCCTTCCAACCCTCGGAATTCGCCAAGATCGCCGTCCTCTTCATCACCGCCTCCATCCTCACCGGTTCCAAACTCGGCAGCGTGGCCGACTCGCTCCAGGTCCTGTTAAAATTGGCCCTTGCCGTGGGTATCCCCATGCTCTTGATAATCTTGGAACCCGACCTCGGCAGCGCCCTCGCGATCGCTCCCATGGTCTTCGCCATGCTGTTCGTCTCCAACCTATCGATGCGCTTTTTCACCGGGGCTCTGGGCATTTTTGCCCTGGTCGTCGGCGTGGTCGCGCTCGATGTCTGGCGTTACAGCAACTACATGGAGGAGAACAACCTGAGCTTCTCCCGGGATCGTGGCGCCTACGAGAAGCACTCGCTCCTCCCGCTCAAGGACTACCAGCGCAACCGCATCCTGGACTTCGCCCAACCCGAGAAAATCGACCCCATGGGCATCGGCTGGAACAGCCGCCAGTCGCTCATCTCCGTCGGCTCCGGCGGCCTCGCCGGCAAGGGCTGGACCGAGGGCACCCAGGCCAAGCTCGGCTACCTGCCCCCCGCGGTCGCACACAACGATTTCATCTTCTCCGTCATCGCGGAGGAAAAAGGATTTCTGGGAAGCATCACCGTCGTCGGCCTCCTCGGCGTGGTTTTGTGGAACGGACTGCGGATCGCGGGCCTCGCCCGTGACCGTTTCGGCGCCTTACTGGCGCTCGGCGTCACGGTCCTCATGGCCGTGCACGTGTTCGTCAACATCGCCATGACCATCGGACTCATGCCGGTGAAAGGCATACCGCTTCCGTTTATCAGCTACGGCGGCACCTTCGTGCTCAGCTGCTGCTTGCTGCAAGGACTGGTCCAAAGCGTCTATCGCTTCCGGAGGGACACCTAACATGGTCGCCCCCTCCCGCGATATTGACCGCTCTGCCGGAATTTCCTGCTCGCAGCCTGCTGGCCCCGGGTGCCCTGCCGACAACCACAGGGACCCACCCCACCATGAACGATCAGCCCAGCCACGCCGGCTCCTCCCCGCAGGACGCCGCCTCTCGCCATGAAGAGGAACTCATCAACCCCCCGACGCCCAAGCACGCCGAGCCCATCTCGGCCGACCAGCTGAAGGCCGAGTCCAAGGAACGCGCCGCCCAACGGCCCATCCTCCAGAAAATCCTCGGCCTCTTCCGCAAGGAAAAGGGCAGTTTCCGCGAGCTCGTCATCAACTCCGAACCCCTCGAGAAGCGCGTCGCGCTCCTCGTGGACGGCCAACTCGACCGCTTCGAGATCGAGCGGGAATCCGACGACCGCATGGTCGGCGGCATCTACAAGGGCCGGGTCAAGAACCTCGACCCCGGCCTCAAGGCCGCCTTCGTGGACATCGGCTACACGAAGAACGCCTTCCTCCACTACTGGGACATGCTCCCCGCCGCCACCGACTCCGGCGTCGAGGTCGTGCGCGTGAACAAGAAAAAGGGCGCCCCCGAGCGCAAGGCCGAGCCCACCGTCAAGGACATCCCCGGCCTCTATCCGCCCGGCTCCGAGATCGTGATCCAGGTCACCAAGGGCCCCATCGGCACCAAGGGCCCCCGCACGACGACCAACCTCTCCCTGCCCGGCCGCTACCTCATCCTCACCCCGTTCTCCGACGGCTGCGGCATCTCCCGCAAGATCGAGGACCCGCACGAGCGCAAGCGCCTCAAGACCCTCATCAACGAGCTCACCATCCCCGAGGGCATGGGCGTCATCGTCCGCACCGCCGGCGAGGGCAAGAAGTCCCGCTACTTCGTCCGCGACCTGCACCTCCTCCTCAAGAAGTGGGAGGAGATCCAGCGCAAGATGTCGTCCGACCGCGCCCCCGCCTGCCTCTACCAGGAACCCGACATCATCGAGCGCACCGTCCGCGACTTCCTCACCGAGGACATCGACCGCGTGCTCATCGACAACGAGGGCGACTTCAAGCGCACCCAAGAATACGTCGCCCAGATCTCGTCCCGCTCCAAGGGCAAGATTGCCTACTACAAGGACTCCATCCCCGTCTTCGAGCGCTACAACATCGAACGCCAGATCGAGCAGACCTTCCAGCGCAAGGTCACCCTGCCCTCCGGCGGCCAGATCGTGATCGACGAGACCGAGGCCCTCATCGCCATCGACGTCAACACCGGCTCCCACAAGTCCAAGTCCGGCGACGAGAAGAACACCATCTTCCAGGTGAACATGGAGGCCGCCGTCGAGATGGCCCGCCAGATCCGCCTGCGCAACATCGGCGGCCTCGTCATCATGGACTTCATCGACATGAAGGAGCGCCGCCACCGCCAGTCGGTTTACGACAAGATGGTCGAGCTGATGGCCGAGGACAAAGCCAAGACCCACATCCTCCCCATCTCGCAGCTCGGCATCATGCAGATGACGCGCCAGCGCCAGTCCGAGTCGCTCTCGAGCAATCTCTACACCGGCTGCCCGTATTGCCACGGCCGCGGCTCGGTGAAGAGCGCCACCACGATGAGCGTCGAGCTCCAGCGCCGCCTCAGCTCCGTCTGCCGCCGCCTCCAGATGCGCAAGGACGGCAAGGAATACTCCCTCCGCGTCCACGTGCACCCGTCCATCCTCGAGCGACTCCGCGCCGAGGACGCCGACCTCTTGGTGCGAATGGAGAAGCTTTTCCAGACCAAGCTGGCCTTCCGCGCCGACCCGAACTACCACGTGGAAAACTTCAAAATCATCAACGCGAACACGAACGAGGAGTACCGCTGATTCCTCCCTGGCGGCGAGACCATTAGTCCCGCACGCGTTTCCCACGCCGGCCCCAAAAGGCCGGCGTTTTCATGCCTGGAGCCGGAGCGCCCTCGCTCCGGTCATTGGCCCGGCTGGATCGGTCAATGGAGAGGAATCACCTCACTGCGTTCCCTCCCTTGTCCGACCCCGCTCGGATGGTTCGTCGTAGGGATGGACGCCCACATCGGGCTCGCCATTCTCCACGACCAACAACCCCTGCCCCCACTCCATGAAAACCCCCAAGAACACGATCTGCCTCTGGTACGACAAGGACGCCCTCGCGGCGGCCAGGTTCTACGCCAAGCTCTTCCCCAACAGCAAAGTGAAGGCCGTCCACAAGGCGCCGGCGGATTTCCCCATGGGCAAAAAGGGCCAGATTCTGACCGTCGAGTTCACCGTTCTCGGCATCCCGTGCCTCGGCCTCAACGGCGGGCCGATGTTCAAGCACAGCGAGGCCTTCTCCTTCCAAGTCGCCACCGACACCCAGGCCGAGACCGACCGCTACTGGAACGCCCTCATCAAAAACGGCGGCCAGGCCAGCGCCTGCGGCTGGTGCAAGGACAAGTGGGGCATCAACTGGCAGATCACCCCGCGCGCCCTCACCGCCGCCATGGCCGCCGGCGGCCAGACCGCCGAGCGTGCCTTCGCCGCCATGATGGAAATGGGCAAAATCGACATCGCGAAGATCAAGGCCGCGATCAAAGGCTGAAGGTCAGCTTTAACACAGAGGACACGGAGGCCACAGAGACCGTCGGTTCCTATTCTACGCTCTGTGTTCTCTGCGCTCTCTGGGTTGAATACTTCTGCGGTTACATGCTGCTGCCCCAAGCCAGCGGCTTGCGATCAAGTCGCTCCACCCGAATCAGCCTTTCGTGTGTTCCGTGTGTTTCGTGGTTTCTCCCACCATTCTCCGTCTTTTGTTCAGACCTGCTCCTGCTTCCCCGACGCCGCCGCGCGGTAAATGGCTTCGACCACGCGCGTGTCCTTGAGGCCTTCCTCGCCGGGGGCGAGCAACGGCGTGCCGTGGATGATGGCCAGGGCGTCGTCGTCCATCTGCCGCGCCTGCTGGTTCGGCACCACGGCATCGAGCGCGAGGCCGTCGCTGGTGCGGCCCTTGACGCCGCTGTAGTTCTGGAACGGCACCAATTCATACCAACCCGCTGTGCAGTCCACACGCAGCGCGTTCATGCGCTTGCCGAAGCTCGCCTCGCCCTTGCCGGTCACGCCGCCGGGGAATTCCAGCTCGAAGGCCATTGTCTCCTCGACCTCGTGGTAAATCTCGGGACGCGTCGTGGACGCTTTCGCCGTGACCGCGATCGGCTCGAGGCCGGTGCCGTAACGGAGCGCGTTGAGCGGATACACGCCCATGTCGCCCATCACCCCGCCGCCCAGCGCCTTCTTCTGCTTCCAGTGGTCCTTGCGCGGATCGAAGTAACCGGCCTCGGCCGTGGCGCGCACGGGAGTGCCGTATTTCTGCGCGCGTCGGATTTCCATCAGCTTCCGCGTGTTCGGCTCGTGATGGAGGCGGTAACCGATCGCGAGGGTCACGTTGTTGTCCTTGCACGCCTTGATCATCGCCTCGCACTCCTTCACCGACGGCGCCATGGGCTTCTCGCACCACACGTGCTTGCCGGCCTTGGCCGCGCGGATCGTGAACTCCGCGTGCATCGAGGGCGGGAGCACCACATAGACCACGTCGATGGCGGGGTTGTTGGCGATGGAATCAAAGTTGTCGTAGCTGTAGAGCGCCGCGTCGGGCAGGCGGTGTTTTTCCTGCCAGGTCTTCAGCTTGGCCGGCGTGCCCGAGACGACGCCCGCGAGGTGACAGTGCTCCGTGAGCTGCAGCGCTGGCGCGAGGATATCCGTGCTGTAGTAACCGAGACCCACGAGGGCGACGCCGAGTTTGTCCTTCTTCTTCGGCACGAGGGTCGAGGCCCACAGCCGCGATCCCAGTGTCAACCCCGCCGCCCCCGCAGCCATCTGTCCGAGAAACCGCCTGCGTGTAGTCGTCATGGAGAAAGTTCCTTTTGCCGAAAGCTACCCCTGCCCCCCGCCCGGTCAAGGGACGATCCCGCCCCCGCAGCAACCAGCCCAATGTTCGTATTACGAACATGGGGGATTCGCCTCCTTCTATGTCAGAGGGGGGCCGGGCTTCACCCCGGACGAATGTTCGTAATACGAACATTGGCCCGGGGCGCGCGAACTGTGTGCGATCCCGGTCGGTGGGAAAGGGAGATGGAGAGATGGTGAGGCGGGGCACGCCGCCGACGTATGCCGAACCTTACGCACCCTCAGGCAAGGGGAGTCGGCGGACGCTTTTCAAAAGGGTCGATTCCCGGTGGATCGCGGTTAGCCCTGTTGCATGGCCGTATCACTGACCCAACTCCGCGCGATCGCACTGGCCCTTCCGGGCGTGGAGGAGCGCCTGTGTCACGGCACGCCGGGCTTTTATGTGCGCAACAAGCTCATGGCCCGGATGCAGGAGGACGGGGAGCAACTCTCCCTCGCCTTGCCCAAGGCGGAGCGCGACGACCTCATCGAGCGACATCCGGATGTGTTCTCGTTCACGGAGCATTTCGCCAAATACGACTACGTCCTCATGAACCTCGCCGCCGCCAACGCCACCCTCGCCCGGCAGCGGATCGAGAGCGCCTGGCGCCTCAAAGCCGCGCGGCGTGTCGTCGCCACCTTCGACGCCCATTCGGAATGACCTCAGCCGATCCCGAGTCCGATCCCGACCCGCGCACCTGCGCCGAGTCTGCGCTGACCTGCCGCCAATGCGGCCAACCCGATGCGCGGCCGGTCGGCGACGAAATCCTTTGCGCCGCCTGTCTGCACGAACGCGGCTCCTGCGGCGCGGTGCGCGACGAGGAGGGCTAGGCCGGCAATAGTTCGCGTGAGCCGCCGTCTGCAAGAGTGCATCCGTTCATGCTCGTCGGACCGGCCGGTTGACGCCGCGGGGTTGACGGTTACTTCTGCCTCATGGGACTGTTTCGATCTATTTTCCTCACGATGTTCGCCCTGATCAGCGCGGCGCCCGCCGGGCTGCGCGCGGAGTTCCGCCTCTTCAAGAACACCTGGGGCAACGTCATCGTGGCCACCGACGTGACCAGGGCCGGCAAGGCCCTCACCCCGCCCACCCTGCAACAACCCGTCTATTATAAGGGCATGTCGCTGGGTCGTAAGCTCGGTTCCATCCCCGGCGACAACGAACCCGACGTCAAACAGCTCAACCTCTTCGTCGCCGACATCCTTGCCAAGCAGGGCTATCTTGCCGCCAAGCCGGGCGTGCCGGAGCCGGAGCTGTTCCTCGTGCTGCAGTGGGGCTACATCAAGCCCGGCAGCGAGGACCTGCTCTGGTTTCTCGGCTACGACCCGCGGCAGGACATCGCCTCCCAGGCCACGATCAACATGCTCGGGCCGGAGGTTTTCCGCCGCGGCATGCGCTCCCCGGAAATCGACACCATCCTGCAGGATTCGCAGAATCCGATCTACGGCATCATCGTCACGGCCTTCGACTTCAAGACGGCCAGGACCGCGGAACCCGTGGCCCTTTGGCAGACCCGCATCGGATTGCCCGCCAGCGGCAAATCCATGTCCTCCGCCCTGCCGGTGATGATCGCCACCGCCGGACCGGCAATCGGCCGGCCCGCCGACAAGCCCGTCTTCCTCGACGCCGACCGCATCCGCGAGGGCCAGGTGAAACTCGGCGAACTCAAGTTCCTCGACTACGAGCAAGACTCGCGGCCCACCGAAGAATCTGGCTCCGGAAAAAAGTGAGCGGCGCCGCTCCCGCGAATGCGTCCACCCCGCTTGACAAACGCGCCAGCGGGACAAAGGTGCCTGTGAGCACCTGCTCCCCACCCATCATGAAACGCCATCTTTGCATCTCCGGGATCTTGCTGCCTGCGATCTGCCTTGGCGTGGCCGGCCTCTGAGGCTGAGCCGTCGGCGAACGGTCTTGTCGGTTCAACCGGCCTCGGAGCGCCCATCGGGTCCGTCCACCCGCGCGAGTGCGTGCATTCGCTTTCTGCCCGGCGCCGTCGCGTCCGGGCTTCATCCGCATCACGCGATCAACCCATCCCTCATCATGAATTCCATCATCACCGTCCTCGAACGCCCGTCCTCTCTCCTCCAGTCCGCGCCCGTGCTCAGCCAGAACGGCTTCACCTGCACGCTGCTCACGCTCGCGCCGGACTCCGAAACCTCCCTGCCCGCCAGTCCCTCGCCCGACGACCAGCTGCTGTTCGTCGTCGAGGGCGACATCGCCGTCCATGCCGACGGTGTGACCACCCTGGTCAACCAGGGTGAAGCCCGCCTGCTCAAGCCCGGGGCTTCGCCGGTGCTGACCGCCCGCGCGGGCCGGCCGACGCGCGTGCTGCGCGTGGAAATCCCGCCGCGACAGGTCGTGACCCCGCAGATCATCCGCCCCGGCGCCTGATCGCAGACCGGTTCCGAAAACAATGCCTGCCAAGGTGGGCAGCGCGCTGGCGCGCGCCAAAACGCCGCGCCCGCCTGCGGGCTGCCCACCCACCCGCGGAACTCTAATCCCAACTACCGTCACCTTTTCATGAATCCCACTCCCCTCTACATCACCCGCGACGACCACAACCGTCTCCATCTCCTGATCAACGCCGCGCTCCGCACCAGCCGCTCCGCCGCCCTCGAAAAACTCCGCGGCGAACTCGACCGCGCCGTCGTCATCGATCCCGCCGCCGTGCCGCCCGACATCGTTACCATGGGCTCCACCGTGAAGATCGAGGATCTCTACACGAGCGAGATCGAGGAATATACGCTCACCTATCCCGACCGGGCCGACATCGCGGCCGGCCGGCTGTCCATCCTCGCGCCCATCGGCACGGCCCTGATCGGCTTTCGCGAGGGCAGCATCGTGGACTGGCCCACGCCCGGCGGCATCCGTCGCCTGAAAATCCACCGCGTCACCCAGCCGGCCCTGGCGGAAACGAGAGCCTAGAGCGGACTAAACCGAACTGTGCCCGCGTTGGAGCGCAGTGACAACGTGGTCGTCCTCTGAGCACGCTTTCGCCTGCGGCTTAAGCACGGCCACAAAACCAATCCCCGAGGGCAGCGCGCTGGCGCACCCAGTCCGCGCACCAGACCCGCTGTGCCAACCGGCCGCGGCGGGTCCTGTGCCGGACGTGACCCAGATTCCGTTGGCGTCGCGGCGAGTTCGCACGATGCTGTCCGCACCATGCCCCACGTCCCCGGATTGCGCAGCTGTTACGCCAAGGTCGGCCGTTTCGTCTATTTCGGCCGCATGCTCGACAAGATCCGCCTGCACGCCGCGGGCCGGCTCCCCGCCGAATACCACGCCAACCTCGGCGACAGCCAGACCTACGTCCTCGACGGACGCTGCTGCCGCTTCCTCGGCATCCGCCACGCCGACCTGCGCGAGCGCACGCTCGCCGGCGGCACCGACGAGGAAATCCTCGCGTGGGTCCACGCGCACGGCACCCCGCGCACCGACGAGGAGTGCCACATGTGGAACCGTTTCATCGTGAAACTCGGCTGGCGCGACGAACGTTCCGCCGTCCTGCCCCAGCGCATCAAGGACGCCGGTCTCACCGGCAAACCGATCGAGACCCTCGTGGACCACATCGAGTTCGACGAAGGCCGCGACCCCGTCGCCACCAAGGCCTGGGAATCGGTGTGAGGGCAATTTTAGCCTGAATGGTAGCCGCGTTGGAGCGGAGCGACAACGTGGTCCCGTTCGCACCACGCTTTCGCCTGCGGCTCAAGCGCGGCCACATGCCTGTCGAAGCGGCGGCAGGGCGCCCAGAAACGCGTTGCCCGGGACGCGTTCTCCGGTAAACCCATGGGCGCGGGCCGCCTCTCCATGCATCCACACGCTTCACCCTCCGCGTTCGGCCAGCTGGCCGTAAGCGCCCTTTGCATCGTTCTCCTGCTGGCCGCCGGCTGCAGCAAATCTCCCGAGGAACAGCGCGCCGTCGCCAAGGCCGAAAAAGCGCGCACCACCGGCGCGCTGACCGTGAAGTCCAACCTGCCCGCCGCCACCTTCACGGTCGCGCCCGTGACCAGCGGGACGGAAACCGCCCCTGCTCCGCTCACCGGCAGCCTGGATCAACCGCTCGGCGGCCTGCCCCCGGGCAAGTATGCCGTCACCCTTCGCGCCGACGGCTGGCCCGAGATCGGCGGCCAGGTGGACGTGACCGCCGGGCAGACCGCGGAGATTGCGCTGAACTTCAAAAGCGGCTCCCTCAAACTGGAGTCGGAACCGACCGGCGCCACCGTGAAGCTCGGCGCCACCGCCCTCGGCAAAACGCCGCTCACCATCCCGATGCTCCCGCCGGGCGACTGCACCCTTACCCTGGAGCTGCCGAGCTGGCCGGCTCTCGCCTTCAAAACCACGATCACCGAGGACCAGGAAGCCACCGCCACCGCCCGCCTACCCCACGGAAAACTCACCGTGGCATCGCTCCCGACCGGCGCGAACCTGCTCATCGGCGGCAAGGTCTTCGGCCAGACGCCGGTCGTGTGGCAGCGCATGCCCGCCGGCACCAAGAAACTCACCCTGCAGGCGAAGGACTTTCCCCCGCTCGAACTCACCGTCAACGTGACCGACGGGGCCGACGTGACCATCACCCCCGAGTTGGGCGCCGCGTTTCCCCTGCTCGATGCGCGCGCCATTCTCGCCGACACCTGGGTGCCCGACGACCCCAACCGGCTCACGGCCAGCTTCGAGATCACGGGCCGCTTCGCCCCGAAAAACGGCATCGTCAAAAACCTGAAACGTCAGCGCCTGCACGAGAACTGGCTGACGAAGCGCTACCGCTACTCCGGCACGGTCAAGGCCTACGATCCCAAGAGCGGCGAGATCGAGTTCAACGAGGAGACCGCCGACCAAAGCCGCTACCGCATCGTGGCGACGCCAACTCCCACCGCCCTCGCCGCCCTGAATCTGAACGAGAAAACCGCCAAGGGCGTCACGCTCAACTTTTATGGCCAGCTCACCGGCGTGGAGGAGCCGCGCTGGCCGTCCAAGGTGATCACGTTCGAGCTGACCTCGGTCGAGTTGCTGAAGGGCGACGCGCCGTGACGGTGTGGGTCTGGCCTGTAGCCGCGCTTAAGCCGCAGGCGAAAGCGTGGTCGAAAAACTGTAGCGGCGGTCTGTGACCGCCGGGTGAGTTTCACCCCATGAACGACGACGGTCATAGACCGCCGCTACAGCCGATAGTCGGAACCTGCTCACCCTATTCAGAATCCTCTCACCCCACAAACGTCACCACCACGTTCCGCGTGTGCGGCGCGCGACGGTGTTCCCAGAGGAAGATTCCCTGCCAGGTGCCGAGCAGCAGTTCGCCGTCGGCAAACGGCACGCTCTCGCTGCTCCGCGTGAGCGCCATGCGGATGTGGCTCGGCATGTCGTCGGAGCCTTCGAGCGTGTGCGTGAAATGCGGATCATCCTCCGGCACGAGCCGGTCCAGCCACGCTTCGAGATCGCGCCGCGCGGAGGGATCGGCGTTCTCCATCAGCACGAGACTGCAGCTCGTGTGCTGGCAGAACACCGTGGCCACGCCCTGCTTCAGCCCGCTGGCCCACAGCGCCCGCGCCACTTCGTCGGTGATCTCATAGGTGCCCTTCCCCCGCGTGCGGATCGTGAGAGCGGTCTGGTGAACAGGCATGCCGCGACGCTAGATGCCGCCACCGCGCCCGCAAGCCGCGAGCTCCGCCGGTTATTTGGTTCGCCGGACGTCACCGATTCTGCGCCGATAAGCCTCTTGTCAGCCCTTACTCCAGCCCAGGATAGAGAGCGGCACCGGTTGTTCGGCGCCGCGGTGCAGGGCATGGAGCAGCGCGTGGCCCAGGCCACCAAGGCCGGCCAGATGTTGGAGGCCCTGCGCTGGGGCATGGCGCAACTCGACCGCACGCTTGCGGAGAGTCCGGCGGAGCTCCGCGCCAAGATCGCCTGCCGGGCCGGCTGCGGATACTGCTGCAGCGTGCCCGTGGACGTGCAGGCCCACGAAGTCTTCTACGCCGCCGAGCACATCCAGCGGCATTTCCCGCCCGAGGACCTCGCCGAAGTCGTGGCGCGCACCGCCACCCATCGGGCGGCGTTCACCGGCCTCACCAACGAACAGCGCGCGGACCTGCTCAGTCCCTGCCCCCTGCTCGACGCCGGCGGCAGTTGCTCCATCTACGAGGGCCGGCCGGAAATCTGCCGCGCCCATCACGCGAGCGACGCCGCGGCCTGCGCCGCCTGCACCCATCCGGCGGAGTTCCAGCAAGTCCACATCCCGGCCCTCCAGGCCCGGATGTTCGCGGTGATGCTCGGGCTCGACGAGGCCATCGAGGCCGAGGGCTTCGACGACCGTGCTTACGATTTTGGGTCCGCGCTGAACGAGGCCCTGACCAACAGCCTGTGCCGCGTGCGCTGGTTGCGCCGCGAGGCCGCGTTCCCCGACTCCTGCCTGGCCGACAAGCCGGAGTAAACCGGCCTCAGGTTTCAGATTTCAGGTCTCAGGTTACTCTTTTCAGTCCGCCCGCAGGGCCTCGGTCGGGTCGAGCTTGGCGGCGCGGTGCGCGGGGAGCCAGCAGGCGACGAGCGCGGAGAATCCGACCGCCACCGTGGCGAGGATCAGCGGCACGGCGGTCAGTCCGTCCATGCGGTAAACCAGCGACTTCAGCGTCGAGGCCAGGGCGAAGCTGCCGGCGAGTCCGATCACCAGACCGAGGCCGACCCAGCGGCTGCCCTGCGCGAACACGAGGCGCAGGATGTCGCCCTTGATCGCGCCGATGGCCAGACGCACGCCGATCTCCCGGGTGCGCTGCTGCACATGATAGGAGAGCGTGCCGTAGAGGCCGACGGCCACGAGGCCGAGCGCCGTCACCATGAAAAAGTTCACGAGTCCCGCGATGGCGCGGTCGCCCTTCGTGGCCTGGCCCACGACCTGGCGCATCGTGCGGATGTCCTTCAGGGCGAGTTCGCTGTCGATCGCCGCCAGTTCGCGGCGCAACTGGGGCGCGATCTGGTCAACGGGCAGCGGCGTGCGCAACACGAGGTAGACGCGGCGCCCCCAGTGCCCCTCCGGCACGGTATACATCTCCGGCTGCACCTCGGCGGACGCGCCCCACTGCTTCACGTTCTCGACGACCCCGACCACGCGCACCACATACCACGGCTTCTCCGGCTGGTTGGCGCGCATGATCTCGCCGATCGGGTCCTTGTTGGGCCAGGCCTTGTCCACGGTGGCCTGGTTGACGACCACGCCGCGGATCTCGCCCGTGCGGTCCTCGGTCTGCAGCGTGCGGCCCTTGATCAGGCGCAGGCCCATGGCGGCAAAGTATTCCTCCGTCACCGACGAGCGCTCGACCGACATGCGCCGGATGGACGGGTCATAGACCTCGTCGTTGACCAGCGCGTTGGTGTTGCTGCCGCCTTCGAGCGGCAGCTTCGAGATCATGGCGGCATGCTTGACGCCGGGCAACGCCTTGGCCCGCTCCGTGAGGTCATACCAGACGCGCACGCGCGCGGCGTCTTCCTTGTAACGGTCACCGTTGAGCGAGACTTGGGCGACGATGACCTGATCGGACGACAGCACCTCGTTCTCCTCGAGAATCTTCAGGTAGCCCCGGGCGAAGAGCACCGCGCCGTTGGCGAGCACGAAGGCCACGGCCACCTGCGCGATGATCAGCGCGCGCAGCATGCGGTGCCGCGCCGCGGAGCCGACCGCCCCGCGCGCGTCGGCGCGCAATACGCCGGCCACGGAGGTGCGCATCGCCGCCAGCGCCGGCGGCAACCCCGCCAGCAGCGCCGTGAGGAAGGTCGCCAGCAGACCGAAGCCGAGAGCCGGCGCGCTGAGCACCAGGGCGGCCTTGCGCGCCGCACTGGTGGGGGCGATGGCCTGCAAGACCTCCACGCCGCCGGCCGCCAGCAGCACGCCAAGCCCGGCGCCGGCGAGGGCGAGCACGGCGCTCTCGGTCAGCGCGAGTTTCATCAGGTCGCCGCGCGAGGCCCCGAGCGCGATGCGCACGCCGAATTCGCCGTGACGGCGCGCGCTGCGGGCGAGGAGCATGCTGGCCACGTTGCCGCAGGCCACCAGCAGCACGAGCACAACCGCCCCGAAGAGCAGCCACACGCGCTCCCCGATGTCGCGGGTCATCTCCTCCTGCAGCGACCGCACCAGGAATTCCTTCCGGGTGTTGGAGTTCGGGTAGAGCTGCGTCAGGCGCTTGCCGATGGTCTTCACCTCGGCGTCGGCGGTCGCGACGGTGACGCCGGGCTTCAGCCGCGCGATGCCGAGCAGGTAATGGCTGTCGCGCTGCTGCTTCTCCTTGTCGTCGAACTTGCGGGGCATCCAGAGCTGCGGGTCGTCGGTCCGCATCCACGGGCTGACGAACTCATAATCCTTCGGCATCACGCCGATGACCTCGGCGTCGCCGCCGTTGATGCGGAGCTTGCGGCCGACCACCTGCGGGTCGCCGGCGAAGAACCGCTGCCAGAGGCCGTGGCTGAGGATCACGACTTCCCCTGCGCCGATCGCCTCGTCCGCCGGCTCAAACCAGCGCCCGAGCAGCGGCCTCACGCCGAAGACCTTGAGCACGTCGGCCGAGCCGCTGATGCCCTGGACGGTCTGGGCGTTCTCCGCGCCGACGTTGTAACTCTGCGGCTGGTAAACGGCGAAGCTCTCAAAACTCGTGGCATCCTGGCGCTGGTCGATCGAGTCGGCCGGCGACAGCGGCCAGCCCTGGCCGGACCAGACATGGACCAACCGGTCGGATTCCGGGTAAGAAAAAGGCGCGATGACCAGCGCCTGCAGCGCGCTGAAGATGGCCGTGGTGCTGCCGATGCCGACGGCGAGCGTGACGATGGAAACGAGCGCCAGCCCCCGGGCACGGGAGAGCGAGCGCATGGCAAGACGCAGGTTGGAGAGCATGGCGGTGCGTCCAAAAGAACCCGCCGGCACGCGAAAGGTTACGCACTTTTTCCGCCGTGGCCCAAGGCATGGCTTCAACTCCTACCAACGACCGAAACCTGTCATTCTGAGCGCAGCGAAGAATCCAGAGGGATGACCGCTCCCATTCCTGCGCGACGTGTATCCTGCTGGATTCTTCGCTGCGCTCAGAATGACAAGCCGGGTTTGATAACCGAACTGTCCGCAAAATTGCCCTATGCGCGGTGAAACGACCTGCCTACGGTAACGTCTCCTGCTTCGACCCCATGCCCCTGCCCCCCTGCGCCCGCCGGCTCCTCGCGACCGGCCTCCTTTTGGCTATTCCTGCCTTCATGCCTGCCGCCTACACCCTGACCACGGTGGCCGGCACGGGAGAGGCGGGTTTCAGTGGTGATGGCGGTCCGGCCACCGCCGCGCGAATCAACGACCCCTACGGCGTCGTCCGCGGGCCCGATGGCGCGCTCTGGTTCTGCGAACACAACGGCCACCGCGTCCGGCGCATCGCCCGCGACGGCACAATCAGCACCGTGGCCGGCACCGGCGAACGCGCCTACGCAGGCGACGGCGGGCCCGCCACCGCGGCCGCGCTCAACCTCCCGCACGAGATCCGCTTCGACGCCGCCGGCCATCTCTTCATCGCCGACACCGGTAACAACGCCATCCGCCGCATCGATGCCCGCACCGGCATCATCACCACCGTCGCGGGCGGCCCAAGCCGGCGCGGCTATGCCGGCGACGGCGGCCCGGCCTCCGCGGCTTCATTTCGCGGCCCGCACAGCATCCAGTTCGACTCCGCCGGCCACCTCTATGTCTGCGACGTCGGCAACCACGTGATCCGGCGCATCGACCGAGCCACCGGGATCATCACGACCCTCGCCGGCACGGGCAAACCCGGCCCCACCCCCGACGGCGCACCGCTCGCCGGCACGCCGTTCAACAACCCACGCTCCCTCGACGTGGACCGCGACGGCAACCTCTGGCTCGTCACGCGCGAGGGCAACCAGGTCTTCAAACTGGACCTCGCGGCCGGAGTGATCCGCCACATCGCGGGCACGGGCGCCGCCGGGTTCACCGGTCACGGCGGCCCGGCCCTCGCCGCCACGCTCAGCGGACCCAAGGGCATTGCCCTCGACGCCGACGGCAACGCCTGGCTCGCCGACACCGAGAGCCACACCGTCCGGATGATCAACGCCCGCACCGACACGCTCGACTGGATCGCCGGCACCGGCACCAAGGGCGACGGTGCCGACGGCGACCCCCTCGCTTGCGCCCTCAACCGCCTGCACGGCATCTTCGTCGATGCCGACGGCGCGATCTACTTCGGCGACAGCGAGGCCCACAAGATCCGCGTACTGCGCCGCCGCTAACCCCCTTTCCCCACCGTCACCCCTATGCGCCCCAAAACCCTGCTCACCGGACTCCTGGCCCTCGCCGCCGTCCAAATCCTCAGCCTGCCCGCCGCCGCCCAGATGGGCCGGCGCTTCCCCTCGGAAAAGAAGATCGTCACCGACCCGGTGACCGGCACCCCGCTCACCTTCCTCACGAGCACACCGGCGGGCGACTCCAAGATCTACCCGACGCACCCGCAGTGGACCGCCGACGGCCAGTGGGTCATCTTCCGCTCTAATCGTGTGCGGGGCCAGGCCATGGCCGTGAACGAGCAGACCGGCGACCTCGTGCAGGTGACCGAGACCGGCTACGTCGGCGCACTCTGCATCGCGCAGAAGTCCATGCGCCTCTTCTTCCTGCGCCCGGCCAACCACACCTCGCCCGACGCCTACCCGCGTCCGCCCCGCCCCGGCGAGCCCCGCGGCGAGCGCCCGCCCCCGCAGCCCATGCAGGTCGTGGCCGTGGATCTCGCGCGCCTCTTCGCCGACAGCGCCGCCAACAAGCTCCAGCCGGCCGCCAGCTACGAGACCGTCTTCGGCACCATCTCGCCCGACCTCGGCCAAGGCGGGGAACTCGCCCTCGATGCCAACGAGGACTACGTCTATTTCCGCCTCACCAAGGAGGCCGCGGCCAAACTCCTGCCGCCGGACACGAAGATCGCGGACACCTTCGGCCCGCGCAACATGGGCGCCGGCCCCTCCGGCGTCGGCAAGTTCAACCTCGCCACCGGCGAGGCCTCGCCCGTCGTCGCCGTGCCCTTCCAGGTCGGCCACGTGCAGTCCAACCCGTGGAAGGCCGGCGAAATCGTCTTCTGCTGGGAAACCGGCGGCAAATCCCCGCAGCGCACCTGGACCGTCATGGCCGACGGCACGGGTCTGCGGAAACTCTACCCCGAGGCGCCCTACGACTGGGTGACCCACGAGGCCGTCATCAGCCCCGACGAGGTCGCCATCGCCATCATGGGCCACCGCAAGGTCGGCACCGACGACGCCTGGGGCCCGAGCGGCTCGCGTTTGCACGCCACCGGCCTCGCGATCATCAACCTCCGCAACGACCACTTCTACCTCGCCGGCCAGACCAAGAGCGGCAGCGGCCTGTGGCACGTGCACGGCTCGCCCGACGGCCGCTGGGCCGTGGGCGACGACTTCGCCCGCAGCCTCTACCTGATTGATCGCCGCACCAACGAAATGATGCTGCTCACCGCCGGCCACAAGGACACCGCCGCCGACCACATCCACCCGACCTTCCACCCCGACGGCACCCGCATCCAGATCCAGTCGGCCATGCTCTCCGAGGACAACCGCTCGATGAACATCTGCATCGTCCCTGTGCCCAAGGACTGGCTCGCCCGCACCTACAGCGAGAACGTGCACCCCTCCAAGTCCGACGGCGGCAAACCGTAACCGCCGGTTCGCCCGCATCTCAGCCCGGAGGGCTCGCGTCCCTGCGAGTCGCTTCCTGTGGAAGGCCGGTCTCCCGACCGGCCTTCTTCCGTATGTTCCGTGGGCACCTCGCCTTGGTTTTTTCACGCGAGAGCGAGGACAAGCCCCGGGCAATTTTCTCGCCGGCAGGAATGAACACCAAGGAGCCAAGCAGCCAAGCCCACCCCTTCGCTCCTTCGCTGCTTTGTGTTCTCCCCCTGCTCCCTGCTTGCTTTCTGTCCTCCGCCCCCTGTCCTCTGAGCTCCGCATTCATGGATTTCGAGCTCGATACACCGCACCAACAACCCGGCCCCGCCGGCGTCCCGCCCATCGACTTCCGCGCGGCCCTCAACGACGAGCAGTTCGCCGCGGTCACGGCCGAGCCGGGTCCGCTCCTCGTGCTGGCCGGCGCGGGCTCGGGCAAGACCCGCACCCTCACCTACCGCGTCGCCTACCTCCTCTCCCAGGGCGTGCGCCCGGGCGAGATCCTCCTCCTCACCTTCACCAACAAGGCCGCCAAGGAGATGCTCCACCGCGTGCAGGACCTCACCGGCATCGAGCCGGGCCGCTTCTGGGGCGGCACCTTCCACTCCATCGGCAACCGCGCGCTCCGTATGTTCGGCGACGCCATCGGCCTGCCCAAGAACTTCACCATCCTCGACGCCGACGAGTCCGAAACCCTCCTCAAGCAGGCCGTCGAGTCCGTGGACAAGACCTTCTTCAAGGAGAAGACCAACCCCCGCCCCGGCCCGCTGTTCAGCGTCCTCTCCCTCGCGCGCAACACCCAGCTCTCCATCGCCGACACCGTCACGCGCAACTTTCCCCAATACGCCGAGATCGCCGACCAACTTCCGGCCTTCGCCGCCGCTTACGCCAAGAAGAAGGCCGAGGACAAGGTCACCGACTACGACGACCTGCTCGAGCTCTGGCTCAAGCTCCTCACCGACACGCCCGACGTCGCGCAGTATTTCGCCCACCGTTTCCGCCACGTGCTCGTGGACGAATACCAGGACACCAACACCATCCAGGCGCAGATCGTGGACCGGCTCGCCGCGCATCACCGCGTGATGGCCGTGGGCGACGACGCCCAGTGCATCTACTCGTGGCGCGGCGCGGACTTCGAGAACATCATGACGTTCCCCGACCGCCACCCGGGCACCGTCATCCACCGCATCGAGACCAACTACCGCTCCACGCCCGAGATCCTCACCTTCGCCAACGGCGTGCTCAACGCCCAGCCCAAGGGCCGCCACTTCGACAAGGAACTCCGCGCCCACCGCAAGCACGGCCAGAAGCCCGCCGTCATCCAGGCCATGGACGACAAGGAGCAGGCCGCCTTCGTGCTCAAGCGCATCCAGTCCCTCATCGAGAACGAGGGCGTGTCGGCCAACGAGATCGCCGTCCTCTACCGCTCGCACTTCCTCGCCCTCGAGATGCAGCTCGCGCTCACCCGCGCCGGCATGCCCTACACCATCACCAGCGGCGTGAAGTTCTTTGAGCGCCAGCACGTGCGCGACCTCATCGCCGTCCTCAACTTCGTCTATAACCCCGCCAACACCTCGGCGTGGAACCGCATCGCCATCCTCCTGCCCAAGGTCGGCGAGAAGGGCGCGTCGAAGATCTACGCCGCCGCCCTCGACCACGCGAAGCTCATGCAGCAGAATTTCGTGGACGCCCTCGCCACCGACGACGTCGCCAGCAAGGTCCCGAAGGACGCCAAGCCCGACTGGCCCAACTTCTGCGCCTCGCTCCGTCAGGTCTATGATGCGATGAACGACCAGAAGCCGAGCGACGCCGTCGAGGTCGCCATCGACGGCTGGTATGGCGACTACATGAAGGGCGAATACGCCGACTACACCGACCGCGTCGAGGAGTTGAAGGGCCTGATCGGCTTCGCGTCGCAGTTCACGCAGATGTCGGAATTTCTCGCCCAGATCATGCTCCTCAACGGCGAGACCAGCGAGAAGCAGATCGATCACGACCAGGAGTCCATCAAGCTCACGACGATCCACCAGGCCAAGGGCCTCGAATACGACGTCGTTTTCCTGATCGGCGCCGCCGAAGGCCAGTTCCCCGGCTACCGCACGATCGAGAGCGGCGACTTCGAGGAGGAACGCCGCCTCTTCTACGTTGCCGTCACCCGCGCCAAGAACGAGCTCTACCTCAGCTACCCTAGAGTCGCCAGCCGCCCCGGCCCCGGCGGCATGATGCTACAGCCGACGAGATTCCTGCAGGAGCTTCCGAACGATTTGTATGATGAGTTACGGATAAAGCGAACCTTCGGGTGGTAACACCGTTCACTCAGCTGCTCGGCCAACGTAAGCCCAAACTCATGAGCTCAAACATTCAAGAAGCTGTCGGGCGCGTGGTAATGTTATTTCAAGTGACTGAGCGAAATTTGACCGATGTCCTAGCGAAACTTCTCTCAGCAAGGTCCATCAATGAGAGGCATGTATTTCTAGGCGCACTTAGCTTTGGTCAGAAAGTTGATCTATACTCAGCTTTAGTGCACCAGCGAGGCACGAAACAACAATGGTCAATCTGTAGGCATGCGTGTCGGTATCTGCTCGCAGCTGAAGCCTACAGAAACTCCATTGTGCATTCCGATTATTCGCCGCTATTTAGCTCACGAGACCCTGATGCTTGGTTGAAGATGAAGGTTACCATCAGAGGCGGAAAGGGGCTGAAATTAATTAAACGCGTAGTGAACGCTAAGGATATTGATTCGGCCTGCGACGTCATGAGCACTACTTGGGTGTATGCTGTGTCGGAACTAAAGGATACTGCGAAGCAGGAAAAAGTTCTGGTTGCTGCTACCCGTGCCCTGAGTTTGTGAGACAACCGGCCGGTTTTGAAAACCCTAGGCCTCAACGTCACCGCTAACCACGGCGTAGCTTCAGCGAAGACGGGTCACCCGCGCCAAGAACGAATTCTACATCACCCACCCAAGAGTCGCCAGCAGCACGGCCCGGGCGGGATGATTCTCCAGCCGACTCGCTTCCTCCAAGAGCAGCCGAGCGACCTTTACCACGAGCTGAGAATTTAGCGTTTTTTCAGCTGCTATATTAGGCGCCTATCTTTCCCCAGCGAAGGTAGAATGCAAAAAAGGGATCGGTTATATGAAGTTTTTTCTCCGACTCCTCGAAATCGATTACAGGTGTAGAACTCTGGTCCGTGGCTGCGATTTTAGCCATATGCTTTAACACACGCACGACTTCCTGCATCTGCGGAATACCCTGAACAGAAACTTCCTTAATTGCTGCACGCAGATTTTCATACTCCAGACTAACCAGTCCGGGTTTCAGAAATGCTAACGCGTGCAAAACCAGCTCATAAATATCCACCTTCTTACCTTGCTTCAGCTCACGCTGCATTCTGTCAGACCTTTGTCGTGGCCCCCTTGCCAATTTCTCAAAAATTGGTCGTCCAATTGACTCGGCAACTTCTCGAAAAATATCCTCCAGCTCATTGTTATCGAGAAACAGATCCTCACCGTCTTTCTTTTCCCGAAACCTTTTCGACCTACAAATCTCGCGACAAAATTCCTGCATTAAATGTGGGCTGCCCATTGCATTCTCTGCTAATAGCTGCTGCGGAATGGGCATCAGATATGTGCCTAGAAGCGGAAACCCTGTATTCGAAATAAATCGCAGCTCATCATCTGCCCAAGACCGTATTTGAACGGGATGAATTCTGCCGGTCATTTCTCGCTCTACTTTAATGGCGTCATACCGACGATGCGGAATTGCAATTATCACTACTGGCAGCCCTTCAAAGATCAGCTGCTTAAGAGCTCTTACCACGCTACCCTGGATCTCTTTTGGCAAATAGTGAAAATCATCGATAACAAGCGGCGTTTTCCTTTCTCGCATCGCTTGCAATGCCGCAACTCTCGCAGAGACAGCACGAGCCCTGCTTATTGTTTTGCCACTTTTTTGGGCGATCCCCGCGTTAATTTCACCGCCGCCTTTAAAGACAAAGAGGTCCATCTGCGCTCCTCCTTTACTACCTGCTGAGAGTGTGCGTTCGGTCTGATCACTGATTTGGACTGTTTGGGTAACATCCAAGGCTTCGATTACAATTTGCCAAAAATCGTCCTCTGTTTTGACCGCTCCTCCGTCTACCCAAATCGATATATTTCTAGGCAGAACCCTCTGAGTGAGGACCGTCTTACCTGACTTAGTATGTCCTGTAACTATGACTAGTTTACATAAATTTCTTTCGGACTCTCGAACCCTTTCCTCCAGTTTTTGTTCAGAACGAGGATTGTAGGTGTGCACGGGAAACCCGCCTGGGACGAATACCGCGGAATAGTCTGCATGCATATTTTCAGATAAAGGCGATATGTGAAAATGGGGCGAGGATGAATCCAACGTGAACTAAATCCTCTACGACTAACAGTCCAAGTAATCGCGTGATCCCCGGACCGTTGTTTGTTGTTTCCTCCCAGCACGGCTTCACGCCTTATAATTCGGTCCATGCCTCTTTCGAAATCCCCTGACGCCTTCAAGCTGCGGACCCTCTTCATGGGCTCCCTCGGCACGATTCCCGAGAGCCATGCGCGCACCGTAGGCAAGAAGCAGCTCGCCGCCTGGCTCAAAGAGGGCCTCCTCGAACACCGCCCCGCCGAAAAGCTCTACGCCCTCACCCCCAAGGGCGAAGCCCGGATCGGGTAGTCCGCCGTTCGCGTTCTCCGCACCTCATTTCGCCGCTGCCACCGGGAACCCGTTGCTGGACTGAGCATCTTACTGGCCATGAAACGCAGCCGTAAAACCAAGGGTCCGACCTTCGACGCCGACGGCTATCAGACCAACCTTACCGACCTCAACGGCACGCCCTTACCCGATCTCGACAAGGTCCGAGCGGTGGCGCACTGGGGCGTCACCGGAACAGGCAGTGGCAATCACCGCGGACAGACCAGCGGCAGCGCCTCATTGCGGAAGCGGCGGTAGATGCCGAAATCCCGCACATCCAGGGTCACGATCTTCGCGGCGGGGTGCATCTCCGAGAGCATGACCAGCGACGCATCGCACACGTCCATCCGCGGATACTTGGCCAGCAGCGTGCGCAGTCGCCCGGTCGCCAGCCCGAACGGTGCCAGCAGCCGCAGGTGCCCGCCGTCGGCCAATTCCACCAAGGCCGCCACCTCGGGCGTATTGCCGCCGAGTTGGTAGCACGCCTCGGCGAAGACCGCCTCGGAGGTCCACAGCACTTCGTCCACCGCCTGCAAGGCCTGCGTGGACCACGCATGCCACTGATCCCGCCGGCTGAACCAGCCGATCAACGGACCTGCATCAACGAGATACCGGACGTCCGAAGCCTTCACGGGTCGAGAGGTCGGGTGGCGCGTCCTTCAACATGCCCCGATACTTTGCCGCCGCGGCGGCAAAGCTCGTGCCATTGGAACGCGCCCCCTTCGCCACCGGACGGCCCGTGTGCCCGTTGCGGCGAGTGGAAGCGGTTTTGATCATGCTCTTCACGCCGGCACCCTACCCCGCCTTTGCCCCTAAACAAGTTCGTTGTTTCCTGCCTTTGCGCCCTCAGCGTCATCTGCGCGAAGCATGCCGACGCATCGCATGCGAAGCCGGAACAGCTCGCGTGTTGCCGCTAGACTGCCCCGCCGGCGCCAGCCCAGTTGCCCTCAGCCCTCGCCCGGTCCATGCCCCTCTCGAAATCCCCTGACGCCTTCAAGCTGCGGACCCTCTTCATGGGCTCCCTCGGCACGATCCCCGAGAGCCATGCGCGCACGGTGGGCAAGAAACAGCTCACCGCCTGGATCAAAGCGGGCCTCCTCGAACACCGCCCCGCCGAAAAATGCTACGCCCTCACCCCCAAGGGCGAAGCCCGGATCGGGTAAGCCGAGGAATCACCGATCCTGGTTTAACCACTAATGCTCCGCCTACCGGCTGCGCTACGGAGTGCAGCTACGCCTAATCGGCTTCGCTTCGGGGCTTCGGGGGCCGGCTAATCGCCGGCTGACAATCGAACTTTCCAGCTTCCCAGCGGCGATTTCAGCCGCAGCGCAGGCTGCGCGACTGATCCCGGGCTGCCAGCAGGCAGCAACAGGAAGCCGCTCCCCGGAACCAAAACCGGAGCCGATAAGGCGTAGGGGATTTTAAAGCGTAGCCGTTAGGCGGAGCATCAGTGGTTAAAATCAGTTCGGCGTTCCCTGCCGAGGTTTGACCTTTCCCTTGCCCCCGCTGGACCAAGCGGGCTTTGACGTTCCGGCCCGGAGCACCCATGCTGCCCGAGCAGTTGCCATGCGCGTCGTATTCTTCATTCCGCCCGATGTGACCGCGCTCGACCTGGTCGGGCCGTTGCAGGTCTTCCAGATGGCGGCCATCCATTCCGGCGAGGCCTATGAATTCGTGATGTGCGGCCTGAACCGGTCGGAGCCGGTGGCGGGCAACCTGCAGTTCGGCAACCTGCGGTCCTACCGCCGGGTCGCGCTCGCCCGCGACGACATCCTCGTGGTGGCCGGATTCCAAGGCGCGACCGAGCCGGCGGTGCGGGCGATGCGGCGGCATCCCGCGTTTTTCGAATGGATCCGGCGCGCCAGCCGCGACGGCGCGACCGTCTGCTCCACCTGCACCGGCGCGTTTTTCCTCGCGGAGGCGGGCGTGCTGGACGGCAAGCCGTGCGTCACGCACTGGGCCGACAACGCGGACCTGCAGCGCCAGTATCCCCGCACGCAGGTGCGCTCGGGCATCCTGTTCGCGGAGGCCGGCCATGTGTTCACGAGCGCCGGCGTCGCCGCGGGCATCGACCTGGCCATCCATCTGGTCGCGCAGCGCCACGGGTCGCGGCTGGCGTTCGAGGTGGCGCGCCGGCTCGTGATCTACCTGCGCCGCCACGGCGAGTCGGAGCAGGACAGCATCTACCTGCGCTACCGCAACCACCTCGACGATGTCGTGCACCGCGCGCAGACCCTGCTGATCGAGCACCTCGACGCGCCGCCGGGCATCGAGCTGCTGGCGGCGCGGGTCGGCTCGAGTCCCCGGAACCTGTCGCGCCGGTTCCAGCGCAGCCTCGGCCTCTCGATCGGGGCCTATCTCCGCGAGCTGCGCCTCGAGCGGGCCCGGGCGCTGCTGCGCGAAGACGGTTCCAAGGTGGAGGACGTGGCCCGCGCCTGCGGCTTCAGCGACGGCCGCCAGCTGCGCAACCTCTACCGCGGGCACTTCGGCCATTCGCCCCGCGCCCGGCTGCCAGCCTGAGGGCGGCGCGGCTGGCCGGGAAATTCCGGTCCTTGTCCTAGGGGGCCCGGCCTCGCCTGCGCTAGACTCCGCGCATGAACACGACCCATCTGCTGCTCGCCTCGTTGCTGGGTGTCATCACCTCGGCTTCCGCTCTCGCCAATTCCTCCCCGGCGCCCACGGCCGGCCACAACCTGTATGTGATCGAGCGGAACATCCCCGCCGCGGGCAAACTCACGCCCGAACAGCTCCGCGACATCTCCCGCACCTCCTGCGGCGTCCTGAAGGACCTCGGTCCCGAGATCCAGTGGGTGCAGAGCTATGTGACCGGCGACAAGATCTACTGCATCTACATGGCGCCGAACGAGGAGATGATCCGCGAACACGCCAAGCGCGGCGGTTTCCCGGCTGACTCCGTGAGCAAGGTGGCAAACGTCATCAGCCCCAAGACCGCGGAATAGGCCGGGCGAAACCGCTCCCGTAGGAAAAACTCCATGCCCTCACCCCCAAGGGCGAAGCCCGGATCGGGTAACCATCCGTGGTTAATCCTTCCGGTGGTTTGGGGCGGCCGGTCAGGGGCAGGCTTTGTCGTTTGCGGTCAGACCCATGCCGCCCATCCGCACCGTCAGGGCAATCCTGGCCTGACCCCGTTGGCTGGCCCATTTCCGCCGCTCAGCGCTTCGGGGCCATCCGGCCGGCGATGAGTTCCACGAATTGCGGCAGGGTCTGGGTGGAAGTGTGGACCAGCAGCCGGATGCGGTCGCCCGCTTTCCGCTCAAACAGCCCGCGCCGCAGCCCGTCGCGCGGAAGGTTCTCCAGCAACACGCCGTCCACCGCCATGATCTCGTCCCCCATCACGAGACCGGCGACCGCCGCGTGCGAGCGGGGCGCGACATTACCGATCACGATCCATTGGATCGGGCCGCCCTGCCGTACGCCTTGGTTCGTCACCACAGTCAGCCCGAAATCCGTCAAGCCGTCCGGCGCGACCGACAGGCCGAAGACATCGCCGGCCTGCAGCTCGGCGCGAGTCCGCGCGCCGACCTGAGAGGCGATGGGCGGATCCACGGCCGGGGAGCCACAACCCGCGAGCAATAGCACGGCCAGCACCAGGAAGCGCCGGCAAGAGGTGGGGGTCAGGCCGGCGATCATGCCCACAACCTGCGCGCACTTCCCGGCAAATGACAGGCTTATCGTCGTCCGCCGTCGCAATAGCCTCCCTGCGCCCCGCCCACTCAGCCGGCCTGGGGTCGAACAACGGCCGAACTGAAGACGTCACGTCTTGATTCTTCACTGACCCAGCCAACCCCGGCCCAGTTGCAACCTACGTCCCTCGGCTCATGCCCCTCTCGAAATCCCCCGCAGCCCTCAAACTCCGCACCTTCTTGAACGCCGCCCGAGGCGGCGTCCTAATCTCGCCCGTGAAACCCCGCAGCCAGCTGCGGGGAAAGTGACAGTATTCATGGGCTCCCTCGGCACGATTCCCGAGAGCCATGCGCGCACCGTGGGCAAAAAGCAGCTCACCGCCTGGATCAAAGAGGGCCTCCTCGAACACCGCCCCGCCGAAAAACGCTACGCCCTCACCGCCAAGGGCGAAGCCCGGATCGGGTAACAGGGCCAGGCTCAGGTTAAGGCCGTGTCTCGCGAAGGAAGAGATAGGACCGAAGGGAGTGGCGCTTGGCCTTCGCCTCCTTCGTAACCTTCGCGAGAGACATTCCGGGGTTTGCCCTAATGCCGGCACCACACCATGCCGCCACTTGACAGCCCGGACCATCCCTCGCATCTTGTCCTCAAGTCGGACTGGAAATTTCCGGTCGGCGCTGGGTCTCTGGGAATCCCCGGAGGCCCTTCGCATTTTCAGGGGATGATCTTAAGCCCCCAGCCCTCCACCCGACCCGCCGGACTGGCGCGCAGTTTTTGATGGATGATGTCGTAGGCCCGGTTCGGCTGCGCCGGTCGAAAATGCTTCAATCCCACCGGCCGCGCCATCAGGTCCGCCATTTGCAACCCGGTCGAATTCGCCGCCTTGGGAATCATGTAATGCCGAAACAGCAGCTTCTTCCGAAGGACGTTCTCGCCATCACAAACCCGCCGGAACGCCAGCTCCAACTCCGCATCTTCCTTCCGCCCGCGACACTCAAGGATGACTGGCGTCTCGCGACTTCCCTGCCCCAGTCCGTCAAGATGACGGAAGACCCGTTCAAGGCCTGCCTCCAGCGCGTAGCTGTAGGGTCCGACCGGTTCACTGTATTTCGCCACGAACGCCGGCTTGTCTATCACCACGGCCACCACGGTGACCGGCAGCTCCTGCATGATGCCCGTCAACTTCGCGTTGAACCGTTCCCGGGCCGGTTGGGAGTGAAGAAACAGAAAATCACCCTTGGGTTTCCGTAGCTCATGTTCATGCAGCACGACTTCATCATGCCCCCAGGTCTCGAATTTGAACCGTTGCACCGCCGGACAGACTTTCTCCAGATAGTCGGCCTTTCTGAAAATCGCGAAGAGCAGCACGAAGACCGGATAATCCGGCGACACTCTTTCCAATCCGTGATCGCCGCTTTCATCCACATAGACGATGTAGTCCCCAAGCGGGGCATCATGCCCAAGCGGCGCTTTACTTCCGGCCGGATCTGTCGATGGTGAGGTCACTGTCCCGGGGCAATTCCTAGCTTCAGTGGCGCTTCAAAAAGCCGCTGATGATGAATCCCGGGTTTTTTATTGCCCGGATTCCCGCCAACGGAAAACCCACCGCGTGGAAGCGGTGGGTCGGTCTTTGCCCGCCTACGGGCGTAACGGTATTAAAATGAGACGGATGGCGGGCCATGGTTTTACCGCCTTGGCCCCGGCGAAAGTCACGGAGACAATCTGTCCGCTGTCGCTGCCTCAAGCGCAAATTCCCTCCGGCTGAACCAGCCGATCAGCGGAACCGCTCCCCTCTTAAACAAGTCCGTTGTTTCCCACCTTCGCGTCCTCCGCACTCTCTTGTCGCGCCGTAGCGGCAGCGCGAAGTCGGATCGCGAGAGACCTTCCGAGGGTTGACCTTAGCGTTGCGGTCCCGGCGGATCCGGGACTGTCTAGCTGCCAACCCCCAACCGCCACCCCATGAACTACCCCGCCAACGTCGTCAGCATCCATCCCTACTTCAAGGCCCACCCCGGCAAGCTGGCGGCGTTCAAGGCCGCCATGCCGGTGTTCATCGAGAAAACCCGCACGGAAACGGGCAACCTGTTTTACGAGTTCACCGTGAACGGCGACGAGGTCTTCTGCCGCGAGGCCTACGTCGGCGCCGCGGGCGCACTGGCCCACCTGGCCAATGTCGGCCCGGAGCTCGCCGAGATTTTCAAGATCGCCACCCTGACGCGCCTGGAAATCCACGGCCCGGCCGCCGAACTCGACCAGTTGCGCGGACCAATGGCCCAGATGAACCCCGCGTGGTTCGTCCTCGAAGCCGGCCTGCGGCGGTGAACCAGCGCGGCGAAAGTCCGGCTCAGGGTTTCCGCTGGCCGCGGACCACGTCGAACCAGCAGACGTGGTGAGGCAGTTGTTCGTAGTTTCTTCCCAGCCCGATTTCCGTCAGTTCAGAGCAATGTCTCGCGAAGCAAGCGAAGGGACCAAAGGCAAGCGGGACCGGGCCTTCGTAACCTTCGCGAGAAACAATCCGGGGCTCGAACTTCTTAGATGGGTCGTATATCCTGAAAGATGGAACGCGCTGACCCAGCGCGTTGCGACGAAGCCGCTGCGAACCAGCGCCTTGGGGTCAAGTCGCTCCACCTTCTCTTGCCTCCTCCGGATTGAACCAGGGCCGTCTTGCGGCCCTCGCCCAACCGGGGAACTTAAATTGGTCTCGGCCCGCATTTGTGCTCCGTCATGCTTTTTGTGTCCGCCCCATCCAGACCTGATCGTCGTCCCTATACCGCAAACTCCCATGAGCAATGACGCCCGACCGATCCACGCCCTGATCGAACAATATTGTGACGCCGCCCTGCGGAAGGATGCCGAGGCCATGCTTCGCCTCTACGACGCGGACGTCCGGATTTTTGACCTGTGGGACCGGGCTTCGGTCCGCGGTGAGGCGGAGTGGGCGCCGACGGTGCGCCGCTGGCTGGGCGGTCTCGGCTCCGAGACGGTGCATGTCACCTTCGAGAATGTCGAAATCCGTGCCGCGAGCGACCTCGCCACCGTCACGGCGTTCGTCCGCTTCCAAGCGCGCGACCAGGCCGGCGCCGTGCTGCGGCAGATGGTCAGCCGGCTCACGTGGTCGCTCGCGCGCCGCGACCCGGACTGGCGGATCATCCACCAGCACACCTCCATCCCGATCGACTCGCAGTCCATTGTCCCAAAGTTCAACGGCTGACCCGCGGGACCGGCCTCGCCAGAGGCGCGCGCACCCGCCGGGTCAACGCTCGTCGTCCAGCCAGCGGTAGAGCAGACCGCCAAAGATGGCGCCCGCGATCGGCGCGACCCAGAACAGCCAGAGCTGCGAGAGCGCCCAGCCCCCGACGAAGAGCGCCGGGCCCGTGCTGCGGGCCGGGTTCACCGAGGTGTTGGTGACCGGAATCGAAACCAGGTGGATCAGTGTCAGTGCGAGGCCGATGGCAAGAGGGGCAAAACCGGCCGGAGCGCGCTTGCTGGTCGCGCCAAAGATCACGAACAGGAACACGGCGGTCAGCGCAAACTCGGTGACGAACGCCGCTCCGAGACTGTATTTGCCCGGCGAATGCTCCGCGTAGCCATTGGACGCGAAACCGCCGGCGAGATCGAAACCCGGCGCGCCGCTCGCAATCACGTAGAGCAGGCCCGCCGCCGTGATGCCGCCGACGACCTGCGCCACCACGTAACCGGGAATCTGGCCGGCCGGAAAACGCCCGCCCGCAGCAAGGCCGATCGTGACCGCCGGATTGAAATGTCCGCCAGAGATGTGGCCGACCGCGTAGGCCATCGTCAGCACCGTGAGGCCGAAAGCGAGCGACACGCCGAGCAGGCCGATGCCCACCTGCGGAAAGCCGGCGGCGATCACCGCGCTGCCACAACCCGCAAACGTAAGCCAGAAAGTGCCGATCGCCTCCGCCGCGTATTTTTTCATTTGCATGGTGGGTTTCTCCCTTGGCCGCGCAAATTGCCCGCCGCGGCGAAAACCGTCAAGACGCCTTGTCCGGGCCTCGCTGTCACGCGATCACGCCGGCGGGCTTGCGGCCTTCCTCGACGTCGAACAGGTCGAACCACGTGACGATGTCCTTGCGGCGGCCGAGGCCGCTCGCGGCCTTTTCCTCCGCCACGCCGCCGCTCGCCTCGTCGCGCCAGCCGCGCTTCGCCATGAAAGTATTCCAGATCGCGATCTGCTCCGATGTCTTCTTGCCGCCCACCTTGAGGCACCAGCGCAGGACCTGCGCGTCGGTGCCGCCCTGCTTCACGCGCTTCACCAGCGCCGGGTATTTCACGCCGAGGAACCGGCAGCACCGCGCGTCGTAGAAATACCAGTCACGCTCGCCGAGGTTGGCCACATAGTCCGCCGGCAATTTGCCCGCCGCGTGCAGCCGGATCTTGTCGAGCATCCGGCCGAAATAGACCAAACCGCCGACCTTGTCATGGGGACTCCGCAAACCGGGGATTTTCATGCCCGCACGCTGGCCGACGAGAGCCCGACCGCCAAGCCCAACCCCCGCCCGATCAATCCCGCCCGCAGGCCCGGCAATCAATCACGACAATCAACACAAGCGCGAGACACAGGGCCGGGATAATGAGGGTGGAAAGCATGTGGGGTATGCTTGGACAGACTGATCAGCCTTAAAATCGTTCAAAGATGCCGTCACTTTAGCCAGGTATTCCGCGGCCGGTCGGATGCGGCCGATTTTTACCATTGGCTGCTGTTCCGCGTAACCGGAGCTGGGCTTGAGTCCCGCGCTCACGGGAGGAAAGCGTGGTCTCCGCATGACCACCACCTTGTCGCTGCGCTCCAAGGCGGCTACCCCTACCCGCTACCGCCAATGGCGCGTCATCTCATTCAGTCCGTCAATGTCGGTCTGGATCTGGATCCTTTCCTCCGGCGTCTTGGCCTGATCGAGCGCGAGCGTGAGCACCTTGACCAAGTCGAGCACCTCCGTCCGTTTCTTCGCCAGGGCGGCGCTGGCCTCGCTGGAATAGCCGCCCAGCCGCAGGAACGGGGGATTCAGAAACCGCTCCAGCCAAGAGGGCTCCGCGGCCCGGGCGGCAATTCGGTCTTCCAACGCCTGCCGCGACTCCAGCTCCGCGAGCTGGGCCTTCAGCTTCGTGACCCGCTCCGCGGTGACCTCCATCTTGGGCAAAACCAGCACATCCGGGTCGGTCGTCCCCACGCCGTTCGTGCCGGGCGAACCGGGCTTGGCGTAGGCGGCTGGTTTCTCCGCAACCTGTTCGGCCCGCGCGGCGACGACTTCCGGAGCCGCCTCCAATCCCACCGGCCGCCGGTCCTTGGCTTGCAGAAAGGCCTTGAACGAACCGCCCTCGGCGGCGGCCGAAGCTTCACCGCTCGCCGGACGCCCGGGACTGGCTGTCGCACCCGGAGGCAACCGGGGCCGCTCTTTCGGCTCCGCGGCGCCGCCGTCGATCACGGTCAGCAAGGCGAGGAGCAGCAGCCGTTTCATGGGGTGAGCCTGTGACGACCGCCGCGCGGGTCGAGCGTTCCGTTCAATTCCGGTTCGCTCCTCAGGACCCTCGGTTTTCTCGGCCGCTTCCAAGAATTCTCCCGCAGGATCGCCTTGGGCGGACGGGGCGGACGCGCGACGATGTATCCAAACTAGGAACCTCATGCGCCTGTTTCCCCTCCTCGTCCTGAGCGTCGCAACGCTGGCCGCCGCCCCCGCGCGCGACGGTCTTCGCGAGATCGTCCACCCGCAGGCGGACCTGCCTGCGTTCCGTTGCCTCGTGCCGGCGGACTGGCGCAGCTCGGTGGACACCATGGGCAACCTCCAGGTCTCCAACCCCGCCGGCAGCGTCTTCTTCTCCTTTTCGTTCGCCCACGCGCCCAACCCGGCCGATGCCCACGACACCCTCGCCCGCGCCGTGCTCAACGGCGGGAGCAACCCGCCTTGGGACAGTCGCGAGCCGGTCGAAATCTCCGGGCACCGCGGCTACCGCTACGCCGCCCGCGTCAAATCCGGCAAGGACCTCGTCCGGGCCGAACTCCTGATCGTCGCGGTGGGCGACCGCCACCTCGCCACCTGTTCGGTGATATTCACCGACCGCCTCAAGCCCGCCGACGAAACCACCGCGCGGCTCGTGCAAGCCGCCGTGAAGCTGCTGGCCACCCCGTAGGCGCGGCCGCCTCGTCTGCCGCTGTGCGCCCGCCGGCAGCGCGACTGTGCCGGTCGGCGCGCGAGCGGGGATTGTCGTCACGCAGCGACTTGCTTCGCTGATCACATGGCTCCGCCCACCCTCGTCTTCGTCGCCGGCTATGGAAACTCCGGTCCCACCCACTGGCAGCGCCGCTGGCACGAGGCCCGGCCCGGCAGCCGGTGGGTGGAGCAGGCCGACTGGGAAAACCCGGAGCGCACGGCCTGGGTCGCGGAGATTGAGCGCACGGTCGCGGCCGTCGCGGGGCCGGTGTTCTTCGTGACGCACAGCCTTGGCGGTCTCGCGGTGGCGGCGTGGAGCCGCGAATCGGCGCGGCCCGTGGCGGGGGCGCTGCTTGTGGCCGTGCCCGATCCCGACCGGCCGGATTTTCCCTCGGCGATCCGCGGCTTCCGCGCACCGGTGCGGGCGCCGCTGCGTTTCCCGGCGCGGATGATCACGAGCACCGACGACCCCTACAGCACGCCGGAGCGCAGCGCCGCCCTCGCCCGCGCCTGGGGTTGCACGCCACACGACATCGGCGCCTGCGGCCACATCAACGCCGCCTCCGGACTCGGCGACTGGCCCGCGGGGCAGGCCTGGCTCGAACGGGCGCTGGGCGACACCGGGCCGCTCACCTGATCCTCACGCTGGCGATCATCGCGGCGCGGCAGCGGAACTCGCTTCCGTCGTGCCCGGTGATGACGATCCAGTAACGCTGCGCCGTCACGCGCCCGCTCACGTTCACCGCGGTGTCGTTGAGCAGGGTGAGGATCACTTCGCGACGGACGGACAGCGCCTCGTTGATGCGGTCGGCGATCTCCCGCGCATCGCGGGCTTCGTCCTCGACCGAAAGGGCGGCCAGGTCGGATCGCAGCAGTCGCACCGGCCGGTCGGTGCCGGCCGGCTGAGTCTCGCGCGCAAAAGAATCCTGCGCCCCGCCGGAAACTCCGGCCGCCGACCAAAGGAGAAGTCCGACCGCGAGCCGGCGAACGGACGAAAACCAAGCAGGGGGTGAAAGCCTCATAGCCGTTTCCGACCCGTGCGGCCGGCTTTGGTTCAATCCGCCCAACGGCGCGCCCCCGTCGGGTTGCCGTCTGATCGGCACTAGCTCCCGGCCCGGACCGGGTTAATTCGTCGCCATTTCATGCTGCCTTCATCAAGCCTTCACACGGCTCCGGCACCCTGCACGCCCATGAAACGCAAAGACTATCTGATCGTCGCCCTCGTGCCGCTGGCCCTGCTGCTCATCCCGCTCATCGGCCAGCTCACCGTGGACGGCTGGAACTGGACCTTCTCCGACTTCGTCGTCGCCTGGGTGGTGCTCGCGCTCACGACCCTGGTCTTTCGTTTTCTGGTCACCCGTAAACCCGGCAACCTCGCCTACCGGGCGGGAGTCGGTCTGGCGGTGGCCGCGGGTTTCCTCATCACCTGGGTGACGATGGCGGTGCAGATCATCGGCGATGAAAATCCCGCCAATGCGCTCTACGCTGCCGTGATCCTGACCGGCCTGCTGGGCGTCGTGCTCGCGCGTTTCGAGCCGGCTGGGATGGCCCGGGCGGCGTTCGCAACCGCCGCCGTGAACTTCCTCGTGCCGGTGGTCGCGGTCATCTTCTGGCCCGCCGACTTCAGCCCGGGGGTGGAAAAGGTGTTCGGCTTGAACGGAGTTTTCGTGGCCATGTTCGTCACCGCCGGATTGCTCCTGCGCCTCGCGGCCGGTTCCGCGCGGCCGGCCGGGTCCGCCTGAGCGACGGGAGCACACCCCGTGGAAAGGGCGGCTCAGCGCGCGCCGGTATCTTCCAGCGTGGCCCGATCTATGGCGCGGCGCAGATCCGCGAGGATCAACGGCGCGGTGGTCCGGCGCCGCCACATCTCGGCCGTCAGCCAGCCCATCAGCCGCCAGAGGGTCGCAAGGCTCATGCCCGAGGAATCGATCACCAGCGTGTTCCCACACGCGCAGTTGGCGAAAGACATGGTGCCTAGCGGTTGCTGCGGCGGCACCGTGCCCATCTCGATATCGTAGGACCGTGGCTGTCCGACATGCGTGGTGCGCTGCAGGTAGTCTTTCAGATTCGCATAGGTGCGATCACAGACGTTGCACTTCTTGGGGAATCGTCCCTCAAGATAACGGCGCATCACATCGATAACCTCGGCCTCGGTCACTTGGCCACGACGCTATCGCCAGTGCGGGAGACGAGTCAATTCCCCGCCGTCACCCCGCCTTGATGGCGTGCATGGGCGAAGGTGGCGGCCTACGGGACGGCGCCACCAAGCTCGATGCAGATCCTCGCGAAACCGGCGGCATCCGGCCCGCGTGATGGGACGCGTCACCACTTGAACTTCAACAGCTGCCAACCCGTGAGCGGCGACCACCAGCTGCCGAGCTCGACCCGTTCACTGCGATAGATCGTGCCGCCCTTGGTGGCGGTGAATCGCCCGGCCTCCTGGCGTTGGCGGTCATCGGCGAGGACCTTCTCCAGTTCGCGCACGCCGCGTGATTCCGTGACGACAAACGGCTCCAGCACGAGCACGTCGCTCGCCGGTTCCGGCGACTGCTCCGCCGACCGGACCGTCGCCAACGGGGCAACGGTCTCGGCCAACCGCGCGCGCAGTTTCTCCCGCATGGCCGGCGATGATGTCTCCGCACCGTGCACCAGGCCGGCAAGCAGGACGACGGAAAGCGGCAGCCCTCTCATGGGTTGAGCCTACTCCGACTACCCAAACCGTCGAGCGTTCCGTTTCCCACATCCCCGCCCCACCCACCCTTTCCAACCCTCGCCCATTTCCCTCAGCCCCAATGTTCGTATTACGAACATTGGTCCTGGATCCCCACAGTGCCGCATCAGGCGAATGTTCGTAATACGAACATTTGCCGGGGAGTCGGGGGCCAGCCGACTTGGACGGCCAGGTGCCTGGTGCCAGCCAGATCGCCGGCGGGAAGAAGGCTGCTTTTGATGGCCAACCGGTTCCGGGCGGGTCACGTTGTTCGCATGCGGCTCGCCCGGCTTCAGTCTTTCGCGCTCTCGCTTCCGCACACGACGGTCGTCAAACAGTGGGGCGAGTGCCTCGTTCACAAGGTCGCTGGCAAGATGTTCCTGATCCTCGTGCTCGACGGCGGCACCGTGGCCGGCGTGATCTTCAAGTGCACACCGGAGGAGTTTGACGAGCTCACGCAGATCGAAGGCATCATCCAGGCCCCTTACTGCGCGAAGCGCATGTGGGCCAAGGTTGAGGATCTCGCCGCGCTACCCGAGCCGGAACTCAACGCCCGCATCCGGCACAGTTACGATTTGGTCGTCTCCCGCCTGCCGAAGAAAACGCGTAGCACTCTCGGCCTCCCCGTCGCCTAGAAGTTTCTGAATTCCGTGTATTCAGCCCCATTGCGCGGACCCCCGCGGCCGGCCCGTTCCAACCAATGTTCGTATTACGAACATTCGGCTAGAAGACGGCCTCGGGCCTGTCGGGCGGCTGCCGGCTCAGCCAAACCAGAAGGCGCAGCGTGCGCTCGGCGTCGGGCATCATGCTGCGGCGGTTGAAATACTCGCCGGCCCGAGCCCGATGCAGACCGAGCTCGCGGGCCAACAGGGCGCGGGCACCCCGGCGCCCGAGACGCGGCGCCACCAGCGAAACGAGCCCGTTCCACAGCGGCGTATCGTCGCTCGGCCGCAACGTCGCACCACGCTTGAGGCGCGGACGCCGCGCCTCACGCCGCCTGTGCATATCCTTTTCCATTTCGCGACTGATCACGACGATGATATCCGCCAGGCCGAGAAGGGCCGCCATGTGGGGTGAGATGTAGCTACTCATACCAATGTTCGTAATACGAACATTCGCGGCGGACATAATTCTCAATCGACCTGTATTCAGGTGATTGTTCCCCGTGAAAAGTGAGACCGACGCAGTCGGCGTGCCCGGATAGTACGCGGCCCAATGTTCGTATTACGAACATTGGGCCGCGTGGGGGAGTCGGTTAAAAATTGGCTCTTTTTGGGGCGTGTGACAGACGGACCGGCGGGGGACTGCGGCGGGGGGACGATTGGGCGGCTGTTACGGGGGGAACTCGCCGACGAGGGAGTTGAGGTAGTCTTCGAGGTTGGTGTAGCCGTCGGCGTTGCGGTCGGCGGGGCCGTCGGCCGGGTTGGCGGGATCGAGGCCGTGGGACTTTTCCCAGGTGTCGGGCATGCCGTCGCGGTCGGTGTCCCAATCGGCGGGACGATGAATCTCGGGGTAGTTGTCCCAGCCGCCCACATCCGCCTGCGAATCGGGCAGACCGGGCAGACCGGTGGTGCTGCCCCGGTAGGTCGTGGTGCCAGCGCGGACTTCGGCGAGGATCCGCTGGTCATGGGGATCGAGCGCGGGGAAGTTGCAGCCCACGTTGGCGAGCACGTCGGCGTAGGCCTGCTCGGCGGTCTGCGTGCGCACGTGCGATTCAAAGAACGGCGCGTCCACCCACGGGCTGTAGTCCGTCGGCAGTTTTCCACCGCGCTCGGTGGTGGCGGTGCGCGCCTTCTCCTGGTCGTCCACGCCGAAGTGTCCGGGCATGACGTTGCCCGAGACGAAATACCGCTGGGTGCCGGGGAAGCCGCCGTATTGGGCCTTCAACGCGACGAAGTATTTCGTGGCGGGGCCGGGCTTGTAGTAATTGTTCACGAAGTTCACCTCGTGCGCGCCGCCGTCGGTCGTGCGGGACTTCCAGTTGTAGACCAAGTTGTTCCGGATATCGAGGCGGCCCGCGTAGGTGTGGCCCTGGGTCTTGTCGAGTCCGCCGGCCAGGCTCCAGTTGCGGCCGGCGCAGTGCGCGAGCAGGTTGTGGTGAAAGCTGCCAACGTCGCCGCCGATGCTCGCCGCATAGCCGTGTTCGGTGCCGGGCGGGTATTTCTTGTGGCCGGCGGCGTTGAGCGCCTCGGAGATGAGCGTGCGCTGGAGCGTGATGTTCTTCGCGCCGCGCGAACTGAAGGCCTCGTCGAGGGTCCAGCTGATCGAACAGTGGTCGATGATGGCATTGTCCGCCGAAGCCAGGCCCATGCCGTCGAGCGTGGTGCCCGAGGTGTTGCCGGGGCGCACGCGAATGTAACGGATGATCACGTCGCGCGCGCCGAGGACGCCGAAGTTGTAATTGCTGATGCAGATGCCGAGCCCGGGCGCGGTCTGACCGGCAATCGTGAGCTGCGAGTTGGCCGCACGCACGACGAGTTTGGACTTGAGCTCGATGCGGCCGGAAACCTCGAACACGACCGTGCGCGGCCCCTCGGCCTCGACGGCGGCACGCAGGCTGCCAGGGCCGGAGTCGTTGAGGTTGGTGACGGCGATGACGCGCCCGCCGCGCCCACCCTGCGCGAAACGCCCGTAGCCCTCCGCACTGGGAAAGGCGATCTGGCGGGGTGCATCGGCCGCGAGCAAGTCGGCGGCCGGCGGCAAGGCGAGCGCGATGGCAACAAGTGACAAGACAGACGGACGGAGTGAAAAATTCATTCGGCGTGGGCGGAGGTTACGGGGGTGCCCGGTGGAAGGGCGAAGGGTCAATTTTGCACAAGACGCCGGAGGGCGCTGCCGGATTACACGGAATTTTCGGCGCCATCCTAACCCTCCGAGGCCGTCGCTCAGGGCAGCTCCGCCTTGAAAATCTCGGCGCCGAGCAACTGGCCGGAGGCCTCGCCGCTGAGGTGCGACTCCATCCCCCGCGGACCGACTTCCACGCCGAGCCGCATCCGGGAGTTCACGTTGACCAAATCTTTCGAGAAATCCGGCTGGTTTTCACCTTCCGCGCCCAGCACCTCCTGCGCGAGCTTGCCGCCGATTCCGGGGATGCCGGACAACTTCGCCTCGGCGGTGGACTCGACGCCGATGAAGCTGATCTCGTTCTCGCGGTCCCACACCATGACCATCTGGGCGGAACCGCCGGCCTTGCCGATGTCATGCAGATCGGCCTCCAACCCGAGCCCGGCCGTAAGCGTGGTCTCGCCGGAGGCAAACTCCTTGGTCGCACTGAAGGCGAGACCGGCCTCGAAAGTGAAGCTGAACTTGTGGCAGTCCATCTGCAGCTCGGCGACGATGGCATCGACCTTGAGCGAGAAGGGGCACTCGCCTTCGCCCGGAGGCACCAGCTCATAACCCGGCCACCGACCCGGGGTCTGGCCGGCGCAGGGATCCTCCACCAGCGGCAGCTCCGAGTTGAGCTTGCGCACATATTCCAGGTAGGCGGAGACGTTGCCGGCAAAGGCCACGCGATAGGCCGCGGGCGGCAGCATGAACCGCTCGACCGAGAGGCGCGCATTGGTGGCATCGCGCATCACGTAGAGGGTCTCGGCGACGAGCTGGTCATATTCCTCGCTCATCTTTGTCAGCGCAGCCTGGGCGATGGGCCGCCGGCGAACACAGAACGGCACCGGATCCTCGGGCGCACCGGGCGTCGGGGTGCGCTCATAGGCAAGGCGCAGCTCGCTGATCGCACGCATACGCGCCATGAGACGCTCTTGGGCAACCTTGAGACGGCTCTCGTGGCTTTGGGTCAGAGACCGGAGGTGATTCTTCCAGTCGAGCTTGGTGTAGGGGCCGCCGAAGTTCACCCGTCCGTGCATGGCGTCCTGCATGACCTTGCCGGTCTCCTCCTGGATGATCCGGGCTTGCACGGCCACCTGCTTTCGCAGCTCCGCATCGTAGGCCGCCTTCTCGGCCTTTTTGACCGCGTATTCCCCGAGCGAGCGCTGGGCTTTCACCGGGGCGAAGGCGCTCGGACTGAAATATTCCTTCTTCGGCAGCAGGCCCATGAACCCGGGCGGCGCTCGATGGGGCTGTTTGCGCCGGCGCAGCACCTCGCGGGCGAGCGGCGAGCTGTTGCTGGCGGCCGCGCGCTGGAAGTGCGCGTTCGCCTCCGGATGCCGGCCCTCGCTCTCGGCAATCAGGCCCGCACAAAGATTCGCCACGCCGTGGCCCGGCGCCCGCGCGAGCAGAGGAAGGACAATCTTCCGGCATTCGCCGACCTCGCCGAGATTGAGCCACGCCACGGCGAGATTGCTCTGGATGGAGGTGTCGTGGGGATATTTCTGGGCCAGATGCCGGAGGATCGGGATGGCCTTGGGTTCGTAGCCGGCATGCACGAGGAGCGCCGCCAGCGTGTTGACGGCGTTGGCGTCGGCGGGCGCGAGGCGGGCGGCCTCGGCGGCGAGGCGCAGCGCCTGCTCGGGAAAGCCCTGCACCCACGCGATGGCCGCGGCGTTGGCCAGGGCGCCGGGTTGGTTGCGATAGGCGGCGATGAGGCGCGCCGCCTCCTGGCGCGTCTCCGGCTCCATGGCCTCGTCCACGGCGGTGGCGATGCCCGCGAACACGCCGGGCAGGGCCGCGGGCGTGAGCTGAGCGGCGTTGATGCGGGCGGCCAGCTTCTCGTCGGATGCGGGCAGCTCGATGAGCGGTTCGTCATCCTCCTCTTCCGCCACCGCGACCGCCGGGGCCGCGGCGAACAGGCAGACCAGGCTGATCACGCCAAAAACCCGCAGGCCGCGTTTCAGTTCGGATGCCAAGCCGCCAAGGCCGTCTTTCATGGCTGTGACTAAGCAGAGGGAGCCCGCCCATGCCAAGCGTTCCCGCAACTCCGGTCCGGTTTGCCAATCCACCGAATCCGGCTTGGCTGCTTGGCTCACCGCCCGTCGACCATGGCCCAACCTCCCTGGGAAAGGAAATCCGAGAAACCAGCCGGCAAAACGAAGCTCACGCCGGAGAGCATTGCCTGGGCCCGGGCCCGGGCGAAGGCCGCCGGGCGCCGCTATCCCAACCTCGTGGACAACATGGCGGCCAGCCGGCGCCAGACCGAGGAGGAACTCCGCGCGAAAGGGCCGGGGTTTTTGCGCAACCTGTGAGCCGACGGGGCCGGTCTCAACCGGCGAAGCCGTGCAGGAAAACCTTCACGTCGGCCGGCACCTCCGCGGGCAGGTTGGCCACGACCCATTGGAAGAGCTGATGGATCTCGTGGCATTGCACCGCCGTCGCCGGCCGCGACCCCGAGTCGTCGCCGGTGAAATATTCCAGTCCCTGCCCTTCTGCCGCCCGCAGGAGGCAATCGTTGATCTGGATTTCGAAGGCCGAGACCGACTCGTCGGCCGGGTGCCGCCAGACGGTCAGGCGCGCGGAGCGGCTGCTCCGGTAGTTCTCCACGATGTAGCCGGAGTCGTCCGGACCCGGGGTGCGCGAATGCAGGCGCAAGGTTGAACCCAAGGCCACCACATCCACGAGCCGGAGATACTTGAGCCGCATGGTCTCGTCGTAGATCTCGTGCTGCAAACCGAACACCATGCCCTCGGCGTTTTCGCTGATGTTGACGACGTGGCACGGCACGATGACCTCAAAATCCTGGATGCCGAGGCGCAGGTCGCAGGACTCGCCAATGACCGCCTGCAAGCCGGCGCCGAGTTGGAGGCGCACGCCGGCCTCGGAACAATCCACGAGCCGGCCCTTCCAATTCCAGCCATGACGGGAATCGCTCATCGGCGCCCCGGTGACATCGCGTCCGACATAGCTGAGCGTGGCCTTCAGGGCAAAATCGTGGTTCACCGCATGCCGCTCCTGAGCCCGGCGCTCCACCGCGGGCGCCGCCCGCACCGGAGTCTTTGGCGCAGGACTGGCCGGCGACGACACGTGGTCTTTCAGGAAGCGCTTGAAGAAAGCCATGGGGTGCAGGCGATGAGGGGACACCGCCCGAGGGTTATTCAGGGTTTCCATGCTACATCGGCACAAGCGCGCAGGGCAAGAGCATGAATCCGTCCAACGAACCGCCCGGGAGCCCGGCGCACCCCAAAAACAAGGCGCGGACCGGTGCACTGGCACCGACCCGCGCCCGGGAAAAAGACCTGGCCTGAAATCAGGAAGCCGGAGCATCCACCAGCTGCAGCGGCAACACCACCTCGGCGGAAACCGGCCGGCCGTTTTTCAGCGCGGGCTTGAACTGCCACTGCGCGACGGCGGGCAGGAGACGGCGCACGAGACTCGGGTCCCGGCCGTCGACGAGGTTCACGTTGCGGGCGCGTCCGTCCGCATCCACCGTGAGGCTGACGCGAATCGTTTCATTTTGGTATTGGCGGGGAATATTGGCGGGCGCGACGACCTTCACGGGCGCGGGCGCGACGAATTCGGATTCCGTGACGAGAGGCGAGATGACAACACCGGCGGAAAGGGCGCTGGCAGCGAAGAGTCCACCGGTTACGGCGGTGGCGAGGACGAGTTCCTTGAGGTTCATGGCGGGAAGAACTCCGCAGGGAGCGGATAGTTTCAGATTTTTGGTTTTGGTTTTATTTTCGACACCGTGCGGCGGAGTTGAATCCGCCACCTGGCATCCCCTCCTCTTTGCAATGCGCGTGCCAACCACCCGCAAGCGCCCCTAAACGCTGATGGGGAACGACACGCGCAACCCGGACGCGGCGGGGAGGGTCCGCCCGTTTTGCGGAAGCGCGACCCGGGTGTCCCGTGCGCGGGAAAACAATATGGATTCGAACACCGTTGTCGGCTTGCGCGCGAGGAATGCGAGGTCCATGCCCGCAGCAAAGCATGCAAACGAAAAGCGGCCGCTCCATTCTGCTGAAAGTCACCATCGGCTTCCTGCTGATGATCGTGCTCACGTGGGTCGTGGAGGTCGTGCGCCTGCCGCACCTGCTCTACGGGGAGGACGCGGAGTTCCGGTGGGGCCGCGTGGTATTCCGCACGATCGTGGTGCTGGGCATCTGGGCGTGGGTGCATTTCACGATTCGCCGGCTGTTGCGGCGCCTGCACGAACTGGAGGAATTTCTGCTCGTGTGCAGCTGGTGCCGCCGGCTGGGCAACCAGGGGCGCTGGCAGACGATGGAGGAATTCTTCGACTCGCGCCTCGCCACCGAGACCTCGCACGGCATCTGTCCGGACTGCGCCGGCAAACACTTCGCCGGGCTGCGGGCCGCCGTGCGGGTGCCGCCGAAGGAATAAGGCGGCATGCGGCTGCCGGGATAGAGCAAGGCGCGCAGAAAGCGGCCCTGGGAGCAGGTCGCCCCTCCTCATGGGCACGAATGCAGCTCAGCCAAGGATGCAGTTGGCTGGAGGAGGAACCTGCGCCCTGCACAGGTTTTCCGAGCGGGCGCCGAACAGCGCACGCGGAGCGCGGGCTCCACCTTTCAGTGGCTGGCAGGCGGGCGCGATCTTGCTCGCACCCACCAGTAGAGCTCCGGGGGCGGCTCAGGCGGCACGTTTCCGGAGAAATTCACAGACGTCGGCGGGCACGGCAGGAGCCAGGTTGCAGACGACCCACTGGTAGAGCCGCTGAATTTCCTCGCCCTTGGGACCCGAGACGGGACGGGCCCCGGCCTCCTGGCCTCCGGACAGGCATTCAAGCTGATTGCGCCCCGCGAGGCCGCGCACGAGGCAGTCCTTGAGTTTAAACTCAAACGCCGCCACGTCGCGTCCGGCCAGATGCCGCCAGATGACGAGGCGTGAACCCAGTTCGCCGGCGTATTCTTCGACGAGGTAGCCGGAGTCATCGGGCTGGATCGGCCGCACGGGTTGCAAGGTTGCCCCCAACGCGATCAACTCGACGAGCTGGTGAAAAGCCGGGGCCGAGGCCGAAGCGGGCGTGTTCAACGAGAGCCCGAACACAAAGGAATCGCGGCGATCGGCGATGTGCGCGATCTTGGCCGGCACGGTGACCTCGTAGCCCTGCACGTCGATCTTGAGGTGGCAGCAGTCGCCGCGCATCGCCGCAACCGTGCGTGGCATCTGCATACGGGCGCCGGAAAAGGAAATGTCCAGCAACCGGCCGGTCCAATCCCAGCCCTGACCATCCCGCGACTGCAGCAGATGCCCCTGCTCATCGCGGCCGAGAATGTTCAGCACGGTCTTGATTGGAAAGCCCGGCTTAACGGCGTAGCGCGCCCCACCCCGGCGGTCGGAGGCGGAGGCGCTTTTTGTGACCTCGAGGATGCGCTTGAAGAACAGCATGATGGGACATGGGCTGTTCCTTCCTATCGGCGCAGACCGCCTGCGCTTAAATGCGAATCAGTTTAAATCCTTGTCCTGCCAGTATTTGGTGCCCTGCAGGGTGGCCTGCAAGGCGAGGCCGTTCTTCGTGATCTGGTAAATTTCGACATCGGGAATCGCGGTCTCGGCGGCGGCGATGGCCGCCCCTTTTTTGTCGGACTTGGCGGCGGCATCCACCTGACCGCTAAAGTCCCAGCCTTTCTCGATGAAGGCCTCCATCTTCGCCTTGGTGCGGAAGATGAAGACGGCGCGGAAATCCTTAACGCCGAGCCCGAGGCCGAGCCCCGCGGAGCCCATCTTCATGTAGGTGCGCTTGCCCTTCTTGTCCACGACCACGCCGTGCCCACCCGCAAAGCTCGCGAAGACGAGATTCACGCCGACGTTGGAAAACACGGCGTAGCCGGCGGCCCGCTTTACCTGATCCTTGGCCATGGGCTTCAGCTGGTAGAGATCGTCGAGCATGCCTTTGGCCATTTCATCGATCTCGGCGCGTTTCTCCTCGGTCGCACTCTTCGCAACCGCACCGGGCACGCCGGCGAGAACCGCGAGACCAAGCGCCAGAGACATGATGAGATGCAGCAAGGATCGAGTAGTCATGCTGACAGCTTGGCCCGACGGAGCGCGCCGTCAACCGGCGTCCAACAGAGCCATTTGGCCCGAATCCCGGCATGGGCTCAAGTTGGACGCGCTTTGCTCCGATATTGGGTGGTCACCTTCATGTCACCTTGCCTCCATCGGCGCGCCGGCACCGGCACGCCCGCGTCGCGATTGCGCCGTTGGGCGGGTCCGGTCGTGTTCGGGGTGTGGTTTGCCGCCACCAGCCTGTTCGGCGCTTGGACCGTGGCCCAGCACCTGATCCCGCTGCCGGTGGGGCGCCCTGATGACACCACTGCCGGTGACCGGCCGCGGGCCTGGCATGTGCTCGGCTCCGACTGCGGTTGCTCCGCCAGCGTGGCCGACGAACTGGCCCGGCGCGGCCCGCAACGTGGCTGGCGCGAAGAGGTGTGGCTCGTCGGCGACGAGCCGGCCATCGCCGCGCAACTCCAGCAGGCCGGTTTCGCCGTCGAGCGCATCGCAGCTGAGAAACTCGCGGCCGATCACCAGATCCAAGGCGCGCCCTGGCTCGTGCTTTTTCATGCCGACGGCCGCACGGCCTACAGCGGCGGCTACAGCCGCCAGCGTCCCGGCGTCGCCGGCACCCGCAGCGAACTGCCGGGGCTCATGGCTGCCGTGGCCGCCGGGCGTTCCGCGGAGGCCCTGCCTGCCTACGGCTGTGCCACGAGCGAATCCCTGCGCCGACAACTTGACCCGCTAAACCTCCGATTCTCCAACCCGCCATGACCCAGTTCGAACAAAGCTACCACCGCCGCGTCGGGAAAGCCTCCCTCATCATCCTCGCCGCGCATGTGCCGCTGATGGCGGTCACCGCGCTGGTCTGCGGCACCAGCCTCGGACTCGCCATCGGCGCCGGACTGCTGATTTTCGCCGGTCCGGCCCTGATCCAAGGGCTGCGCCCCGGCAGCGCGCTGGGCGCCTCCGCGATCGCCGCGTCCGCCATGGGCTTCAGCGCACTGCTGATCCATCTCGGGAAGGGAATGATCGAGATGCACTTTCATATCTTTGTCGCGCTGGCCTGCCTGGTCGCCCTCGCCCGCATCGTGCCCGTGCTGGTGGCGACAGCCACGGTGGCCACCCATCACATCCTGTTCTGGGCGCTGTTCCCGAAAAGTGTGTTCAACTACGAGGCCTCCTTCGGCATCGTGCTGCTTCACGCGGCGTTTGTCGTGGCCGAGACGGGGGTGCTCGTCGTCGTGGCCCGTATGTTCAACCGGGTGATCGCGCTGCAAGGCACGATCAGCGAACAGGTGACCGCGTTCGCGCAGAGCGTGACGGAACGCAGCCAGGTGATGCGGCAGGCGGGAGCCGACCTGGCGGACGGGGCCTCGAAACAGGCCGCCTCGGTCGAGGAAACCAGCGCCGCGATGGAGGAGGTCTCCAGCATGGTGCGCTCGGCCGCCGACCGGGCGGGCAACTCGCACAAACTGGCCACCGAAGCCCGCCGCATCGCCGACGAGAGCGCCGGCCAGATGCAGGAAATGCAGACCTCGATGCGCGCGGTGCGCGAATCGGGCGACAGCGTCTCCGAGATCATCAAGACCATCGACAACATCGCCTTTCAGACGAACATCCTCGCGCTCAACGCCGCCGTCGAAGCCGCCCGCGCGGGCGAGGCCGGACGCGGTTTCGCCGTCGTGGCCGAGGAAGTCCGCCGCCTCGCCCAGCAATCCGCCGACGCCTCGCGCCAGACCGCCGAAAAGATCCAGGACTCCGTGGCCAAGAGCACCCACGGGGTGGCGATCAGCGAACGCGTCGCCGCGGTTTTCCAGGAAATCGTGCAACGGGTGCGCCAGATGGATGAGGACATCCGGGAGATCGCCCGCGCCACCACGGAACAATCGCAGGGCCTCGGCCAGCTCACGCGCAACGTCAGCTCAATCGACCAGATCACCCAGGCCAACGCCGCCCGGGCCGAGGAAACCGCCGCCACCTCCGCGGAACTGCTCGAGGACGCCCAGCGCCTGCAGGAGCTGGTAAGCTCATTGGTGACGGAAACGAAGGCCGGAACCCGCGAATCGCAGCCAGCTGTGACCTCCGCCCCCGCTCGCTCTCCTGCCGCCAGGTCCGCGACCCCCGAGCTGATGCACCGCCACCGGTAAGCACCGGGGCTCGGTCGATTCTTCCGGCAGGTCATCCCGGCATCGCGGGACATTCACTCAGGGCTTGGCAGCGCGAGCCTCGCCCGGCACGTTGCCGGCGCGGGCCAACGCACATCGGTCTCACTTGCACTGAGATCACCCATCCTTGCATTCATGCGACGCACATCGTCCTGCCCTCGTCCTGTCACAATCACGTCTCGTCCGGTCAACCACCGCCCATGGTTCATGGGGTTGCTCCTATTCGGACTATTGCTCCGCCCGATCCTTGCCAGCGTGCCGCCCGCGGCAGACGGGCAGTCCCTGATCGGGCCGGCGCCGGACTGGGTCACGCCGACGCCCTGTGTCACGCCGGCCGCGCCCCAGCCCAATCCCACCGGGCAGGATTTCCTGTTGCTCGACCAGCAGGTGCGGCTGGCCACTGGCGAGGCCTACACGCACCAGGTTTACCAGATTGTATCCGACTCCGGCCGGCAGAACGGTGGGCAGATCAGCATCAGTTTCGATCCCAGCTACCAGGAACTTTTTCTGCATCATCTGCGGCTGGTGCGCGGAACCGAGGTCCTGGAGCGGCTGGACCCAGCCAAGATTCAGCTGATCCAGCAGGAGCGCGATCTGGACCGGCAGCTCTACAACGGGCAGCGGACGGCGCTGGTCATCCTTGAAGACGTCCGGATCGGCGACTGCATCGACCTCGCCTTCACGTTGCGCGGACGCAACCCGGTCTTCGAGGGCAAGTTCGTCGATGCCACCTTCCTGGAGTGGGCGGTCCCGGTGCGGGATTTGCGCTACCGGATGTTGACGGCACCCGACCGCAAGATCGCCACCAAGGTCGTTGGCACCGCCAAGCTGACGCCGCAGCTCCGGGAACGGGAGGGGGAGCAGGATGTGCTGTGGCGGCGAAGTGATCTGCCGATCATCGAGGGCGAGGAGCGCGTGCCCGGTGCACACACCGTCTTCTCGTTCCTGGATGTCTCGGAATTTTCCTCGTGGCAGGAGGTCGTGCGCTGGGCGGAACCGCTCTACCAGCTGCCCGCCACCCCCGACCCGCAGGTGGCGGAGCTCACCGGCAAGATCCGGACCAAGACAGCTTCGCCCGAGGCCCAAGCGCTCGCCGCCCTGGACTTCGTGCAGCAGGAAATTCGTTACCTCGGCATTCAAATGGGCCCCGGTTCGCACCGGCCCTCCGAACCCGGCGAGGTCCTGCGGCGCCGGTTCGGCGACTGCAAAGACAAGTCCCGCCTGCTGGTCGCCCTCCTGCGCGGGCTCGGCCTCGAGGCCGCCCCGGCGCTGGTGCACAGCTATGCCCGGGAGGGGCTCCATTCCCGGCTGACGACCCCTTATGCCTTCGACCACGTGATCGTCAGCCTGGATCTTGGCGGTCACCGCTACCTGCTCGACCCGACCCTGTCCTACCAACGCGGCGAGGGACTGGCGCTGCGCCACCTCGACCGCTACGGCCCGTATCTGCGCATCGCACCGGCCGACAATTACCGGCTCGAGAACCCCTCGCCCGCAGCCGGCGACATTCTCGACACCGAGATAACCTCTGTCTTCCACGTCACCGACCTCGGAAAGCCTGCCACGCTCGCGATCAAGACCACCTACGCCGGGCGCGCCGCGGAAAACATGCGCGCCTACTTCGCCAACCGCACGCTCGACCAGATTTCCCGGGAATATCTCAACTACTTCACTCCCTACTATCCGGGCATCCGCCAGACCAAGCCGGTGGAGCACCGCGACAGCCCGGTGGACAACCGCTACTTCGTCACGGAGGAATATGCGGTTGAGCAGCTGTTCCGGGCCGAGGCGGGCGACCTGTTGCGGGCCGAGTTGCAGCCCACCTCCATGTGGGACCACACCCGCATGCCCAATCTCGCCCAACGACGGCTGCCACTGGCCCTCAGCCATCCGACCCGGGCGCGCGAGCGCCTGACGATCCACCTCCCCGAGGAGTGGAAGATCGATCCACAGAAGGACCGGGTGACCGATGCGGCCTTCGAGCTGTCGCACGAAGTCAGCCAGCCTGACGTCCGCACCGTGCAACTTGACTACACCTGGGAATCAAAGGCGCATGAGGTCGCCCCGGCGCGGATGTCCGAGTTCGCCCGCAACACGGAATCGGCCCGTCGGAATCTTGGCTATCAGCTGACCTGGAACCAGAATCCGGCGGTGGCGCAACCCGCCGGGTTCCACCCCAACTGGTCGCAGATCGGTCTGGCCCTGGGCACGGTGCTGGCCGGCCTCTACGCTTCCTGGCGGCTCGTGCGCAAACGCAACCCCACTCCGGCGGAACCTCCGCCCCTTTCCACCGAGAGCGGACCGGTCGATCCCTACAGCTACAAGGCCCGGGCCGCGCAGGAAACCGCAGGCCTGGGCGGCTGGCTGCTGCTCGTCGGCTTCGGCCTTTTCATCCGACCCGTCTGGCAGATCATTGCGCTCTACGAAGGTCGGACCGGATACTTCGATGCCGCCGTCTGGGAACGCCTCACCTCCCCTTCCAGCGACGCCTACAACCGTTACTATGGTCTGCTGGCGCCGCTTGAGCTGATCGTGTTCCTCCTGCTGTTCATCTACTCGCTTCTGTTGCTCGTGCTGTTCTTCCGCCGTTCCTACCTGTTCCCGCGAACGATCCAAATCTTCTTCATCCTCCAGATCGCCGCCACCTTGTTCACCATCGCCAACGTGCGCATCCTGAATTTCGAGGCCGTGGGATATGAACACTACCAGACCCTCTTCCAGTGCTGCGTCGCGGCGGCCATCTGGATTCCTTACTTTCAGGTCTCCCGGCGGGTGAAACTCACGTTTACCCGCTGACCACGCTCAAAGGGATGGCGGCTGGTCCTTCGCCGTCTTCACGCCGGCCTCCCGCAGCATCTCGTCGAGGTGCGCGGGTTTCCTGGAGCGTTTCGGCTTCGCGGTCGCGGCGGCGAGGCGGGAACCCGGCGCCTGCATCCCGCAGGGCGCAATATGCGGGGTCGGCGTGACGTCGCGCGTCTTCTTCTTTTCGTCGAGCAGGCGGGCGGCGAGGTCGTCGAGGCCGAGGCGCTGCATGGAGGAGCGGAGCGCGGCCTTCATTTCCGGCTTATACCAGAAGAAGAAGCTGCGCTGCTGCTGCTTCTCCTCGGGCGTGTGCGCGCAGGCCACGGGCTTGCCATCGTAAGGATGCACGCCGGTGGCGTAGATCTCGGTGGCGACGGTCATCGGCGTGGGCGTGAAATCCTGCACGGCCTCCAGGCGGTAGCCGAGGTCCTTGGTCTTGAGCGCCAGGTCGGCCATGTCTTCCGGCCGCGAGCCGGGATGCGAGCTGATGAAATACGGCGTGACCGGCATGTCGGGCTTGCCGGCCTTGGCCGCGGCCTTTTCGAACTTCTCCTTGAACTTGTAGAAGAGGTTGAAGCTGGGCTTGCGCATGACGCGCAGCACATGGTCGCTCGTGTGCTCGGGCGCGACCTTGATGCGGCCGGGCACGTGATGCGCGGCGAGTTCCTCGATGTATTTCTCGTGGCTGGCCTTCACCTCGGGCGTGGTCCCCTTGTCGTGGAGGAAAAGGTCGTAGCGGATGCCGCTCGCGACGTAGGCGTGCTTCACGCCCTCGGTGTTGCGCACCGACTCGTAGATGTCGAGGAGCGCGGTGTGGTCGGTGTCGAGATTGCGGCAGACATCAGGCCAGATGCAGGACGGGCGGACGCACTCGTCGCAGATCCACTGCTCCTTGCCCTTCATCTTATACATGTTGGCCGACGGGCCGCCGAGGTCGCTGATCGTGCCGCGGAAATCGGGCATCTGCTTGATCGACTCGACCTCGCGGAGGATCGAGGCCTTGGAACGCGACGCCACGAACTTGCCCTGATGCGCCGAGATCGTGCAGAAGCTGCACCCGCCGAAGCACCCGCGGTGCATGTTGAGCGAGTGCTTGATCATCTCGTAGGCCGGGATGGGGCCGCGCTTGCGGTATTTCGGGTGCGGCAGGCGCGTGTAGGGCAGGTCGAAAGCCGCATCGATCTGCTCCTCGGTCATGGTCGGAAACGGCGGGTTCACCACCAGCAGGCGTTCGCCCGTCGGCTGGAGCAGGCGGCGGGCCTTCACGCGGTTGGACTCGGTCTCGATGTCCTTGAAGTTTTTCGAATAGAGCGCGCGGTCCTGCTGGCACTCCTCGTGCGAATGCAGCGTGTAGTCGTCCCAGTTCTTGTTCTTCGGCGCATCCTCGCCGGGCGGGAGCAGCACGGCAGTCTGCGGAATGGTCGTGAGCGACGCGAAGGGCACACCGCGCTTGAGCAGGCGCACGGTCTCGCGCAACGGCAGCTCGCCCATGCCGTAAACCAGCAGGTCGGCGCCGCTCTCGGCGAGAATCGAGGGCTTCAGCGTGTCGGACCAGTAGTCGAAATGCGTCACGCGGCGCAGGCTGGCCTCGATGCCGCCGATCATCACCGGCACCTCGGGAAAGAGTTTCTTCAGGATCTGCGAATAGACGGTGGTCGCGTAGTCCGGCCGGAAACCGTGGGCGCCGCCCGGCGTGTAGGCGTCTTCGCTGCGCAGTTTCTTGGCCGCGGTGTACCGGTTGACCATCGAGTCCATGCAACCCGCCGTGACGCCGAAAAACAGGCGCGGCGCGCCGAACTTCTTGAAGTCGCGCAGGTCGTCGCGCCAGTTGGGTTGCGGCAGGATGGCGACGCGCAGGCCCTCGGACTCGAGCAGGCGGCCGATGACCGCGGTGCCGAAGGCCGGGTGATCCACGTAGGCGTCGCCCGACACAATCACCACGTCCACGTAGTCCCAACCGCGGGCCGACACCTCGTCGGCCGTGGTGGGCAGCCAGCGCTTCGCGTCCCACACGGGTTCGTGGGAGTAGATTTTGGCGGAAGTTGGCGTGGGCGTGGACACGGCGAAGCGCACCTTCGGCCAACCCTGAGCCGGGCGCAAGCCCGGGAAAAGCGCCGCCCGCGCTCAGAAAGCGCGCTGCACGCCGACACCCAGCTGCGACCGGTGGAAATCACGTCCGGCCGTGACCGGCAGACCGAGGAGGTCGGCTCCGCTCTGGAGCGCCACGTCGAGCGTCACCGCAAACTGCTTGGTCGCCCGCCAGCGCACCTGCGCCTGACCGCTGCACAGGACGTCGTTGCGCACGATCGGCGCCGGATACTTGCCCTGCTGCCACTGTCCGGAAAGCTGCAGGGACCACGCGTCGGAAAACCCGTGCTGCCAGGCGAGGGATAGCGTTTGGGCGTCGTAAGCGCTCTGGCCGGTGCTGCTCAGCCAGCGTTCCTGCTTCGCCGTCAGCGTGAGGGTGTCGGTCGCGGTGAGCGTGGCCGTGAGATTTCCCGCGTAAAACCACGCCACCGGCGTCCGGTCGCTCATGCATTGGGTGGTCGCGGCGTAGCGCCGGAAATCCGGCCCGGCCAGCAGCGAACCGGAAAGCGCGCGGGTCGGACGGCCTTCGAAGCCGAGAAGCACGCGCGTGTAGTGGTTCGAACTCGATTTGGTCAGCCAGGCCGTGGTGGCTTGGTGCTGGCGGCCCAGCCGTCCGCCGAGGAGAAGGCTCGCGGCGGGTGAGATTTTCCAGCCGAGGTCCACGCCACCGTTGAAATCACTGCGATCCACCCAGTTCAGGCGTCCGGCCTCCGCCGCCGTGGGCGCGCGGAGCGCGGTGCGATAGTCGTTGATCAGCGTGGCGGCCGTGCCGCGCACGAACCAGCGCGCCCGATCGTAGCGCAGCCAGGCTTTGCCCGCTTCCTGCAGTTGGGTGCGGCGGTCCCGCACCAAGCCCATGCCGAAGATGTTGTAGGTGTTGAAGCGCGGGGAATCCTCCGGGCCGTCGGTGTAGGTCGTGGCGCTGTCGAACGCCCAACTCCAGGCGCTGCGCCGGCCGGTGGAGGTGACGGTGAAACGGTGCTGCGCGTGGTTCTCGTCGGTCGCGCCCTCGAACCAGTTGAAGGTCGGCGCGTAACCGAGCTGCAGCTGATCCCTCGGCGCCTCCAGCAGCGCGGAAACCGAGACGGCCACTTTCACGCCCAGCGAACCGGCCCAGCCCGCCCGATCCGCGAGCGGCGCATCCGGCCGGGCGTTGTCCACGTTGAAGAGATTGGTGTCGTATCCGGTCCGCCCCACCACCGACAGCTCGGTGAGCCAGGCCGGCCGCTCCACTGCGGGCAAACCGGCGCAAGTCAGCAGGAAAGCGAGAAAGGGAATGCAAGTTCTCATGGCGTGGAAGCTGGCCGCCATTATGCGGAATCGCCTTCGCCCCCACTCCGCACCCGGCGCACAACACTGCGCAACGATTGTTCCCGCCGCCGGCCGGCCCGGCGGCGGATTTAGGGGTGTCGGCCATCTCCGGGGTTGCACCGGCCGAATTGTTGGGCTCACTTCGCCGCTTCCCACCATGTCCGCCCCAGTCGAAAACGTCGTCATCGTCGGCACCGGTTGCGCCGGCCTCACCGCCGCGGTTTACACCGGCCGCGCCAACCTCTCCCCGCTCGTCCTCGAGGGCGCCCAGCCCGGTGGCCAGCTCACGACGACGTCAGAGGTGGAGAACTTCCCCGGCTTCCCCGAGGGTGTGGACGGCTTCATGCTCACGCAGAACATCCGCAAGCAGGCGGAGAAATTCGGCGCGCGCTACCAGAGCGGCACCGTGCTGAGCCTCGATACCAGTGCCTGGCCGCACACGCTCAAGCTCTCCGACCGCGAGATCAAGGCCAAGGTCGTCATCATCGCCACCGGCGCCTCGCCGCGCATGACCGGCATCCCCGGCGAGAAGGAACTTTATGGCGGCAAGGGTGTGACCACCTGCGCGACCTGTGACGGCGCGTTCTACCGCAAGATGGACGTCGCGGTGATCGGCGGCGGTGACAGCGCGGCCGAGGAGGCCCTGTTCCTCACGCGTTTCGCCAGCAAGGTTTACCTCGTGCACCGCCGCGACTCGCTGCGCGCCTCGAAGATCATGGCCGACCGCGCCACCTCGCACCCGAAGATCCAGTGCGTGTGGGACAGTGTGCCGGTCGCGGTCGAAGGCGTCGAACAGGGCGCCGTGAGCGGCCTGAAAATCAAGAACGTGAAAACCGGCGCCGAGAGCGTGCTGCAGGTGAAGGGCATCTTCGTCGCCATCGGCCACGTGCCGAACACCGCTCCCTTCAGGGGCGCGGTGGACACTGACGAGGGCGGCTACATCGTGCCGCTCGCCGGTTCGCAGGTCCGCACCAAGACACCCGGCGTCTATGTGGCGGGCGACTGTTCCGACCACGTTTACCGCCAGGCGATCACCGCCGCGGGCATGGGCTGCCAGGCGGCCATCGAGGCCGAGCGCTGGCTTGCGGAACACGGCGGCTGAGCCAAGACTGACGACATGCGTGTCGTCGTCTTCAGCACCAAACCCCACGACCGGCAATTCCTGACCGCGGCCAACGCCGGTCGCCACGAACTCGTTTTCCTGGAGGCCCGGCTGCTGCCGGAAACCGCCGCGCTCGCCGCGGGTGCCCAGGCCGCGTGCCTCTTTGTGCACGACCATGCCGATGCGGCCGTGCTCGCCACCTTCGCCTCGCTCGGCGTGAAACACCTCGCGCTGCGCTGCGCCGGTTTCAACAACGTGGATCTCTCCGCCGCCGCGCGCCACGGCATCACGGTCGCGCGCGTGCCCGCCTACTCGCCGCACGGTGTCGCCGAGCACGCGGCCGCGCTGTTCATGACGCTGAACCGCCGCATCCACCGCGCCTACAACCGCGTGCGCGACGGCAATTTCGCCCTCGAGGGCCTGCTCGGGTTCGACGTGCACGGCAAGACGGTCGGCGTCATCGGCACGGGCAAGATCGGCGTGTGCTTCGCGCAGATCATGCGCGGCTTCGGCTGCCGTGTGCTGGCGTTCGACGTCGCGCGAAACCCCGCCGCCGAGGCGATCGGCGCGGAATACGTGACCTTGGAAAAGCTCTTCGCCGAGAGCCACGTCATCAGCCTGCACTGCCCGCTTACGCCGCAGACCCGCCACCTGATCAACGCGCGCTCGCTGGTGCAAATGCGCGAGGGCGTGGTGATCATCAACACGAGCCGCGGCCCGCTCATCGACACCGGCGACGTGATCGAGGCGCTGAAATCCGGCCGGCTCGGCGCGCTCGCCCTCGACGTTTACGAGGAGGAGGAAGGCGTTTTCTACGAGGACCTGTCCGGCCAGATCCTCGCTGACGACCAACTCGCGCGCCTGCTGACTTTCCCGAATGTGCTCGTGACGAGCCACCAGGCTTTTTTCACGCAGGAAGCCGTCACCGCCATCGCGGCCACCACGCTGGGCAACCTCGACGACTTTGCGGCCGGCCGCCCCTGCCCCAATGCCCTCAAGGCGTAAGCCACGCGCCGGCATCGCCGCCCTGCGCCGGCTCTGGGCCCGGCTCGGCATCCCGGCCGCCGTCGCCGCGCGCGCGTCGCAACGGCTGCATCCCGAGGCCAAGCGGCTCGTCTTCATCGGACGCGCCGCGGACGACGGCCGCATTCTCCGCCTGACCCCGCGCGCAGCGCAGGCATGGCGAAGAATGCAGGCTGCCGCCGCCGCTGACGGCGTCACGCTCGTGCCGTTGTCGGCTTTCCGCAGTGTGGCGCGCCAGACTCTGATCATCCGCCGCAAGCTCGCGCGCGACCAAGCCATCGCAGACATCCTGAAAGTCAGCGCCGTGCCCGGCTGCAGCGAGCACCACTCCGGACGGGCGCTCGACTTCGGCGCGCCCGGGCACCTGACACTCGAGGCCACGTTCGCCCGCACCCGGGAATTCCGCTGGCTGACGAAGCATGCAGGTGAGTTTGGGTTTCGCCTCTCCTATCCGCGCGGCAATCGCCAGGGCATCGCTTATGAGCCATGGCATTGGTATTCGTGCAGTTAATCAAATCCATCGGCAACAGCGGCATGCATCAGTAATTAGAATAATTCTAATTACTACTTGAAACCGGGTCGCAGATGAGTTGGGTTTTCCGACCCACCTCCCTCATGTCCGCCCATTCCGACAACCACGCTGTCCTCTCCGAGCAACTCAAGGCTTGTGACGTCCGCCCCACCCCGCAGCGCGAAGTCGTGCTGAAGAGCATCCTGGAGAAGCGCGACCACCCCACCGCCGACGAGGTCTTCGCCCGCGTGAAGGCCACGATGCCCAGCATCTCGCTCGCCACGGTCTATAACTGCCTTGAGACGCTGGTGTCGTGCGGCCTCGTGCGCTCCGTGAATTTCGAGCGCGGCCCCACCCGCTACTGCCCAAATCTGCATCCGCACGCGCATTTTCACGACGTGAGCACCGGCGCGACACACGACATCGATCTGCCCGAGAGCGTGCTCGCCAAGATCAAGTCCATCCTCCCGCCCGGCTACGCGGCCGACTCCGTCGAAATCGTTTTCCGCGGCAAGGCCACGCCCTCCGCCCGGAATTAATCCACCGCCACCGTCATGCTGAGCCGCACGAAGCATCCAGTCGCACCACCCACCGCCACCGCCCATTCCCTTGGATCCTTCACTCCGTTCAGGATGACACGCTTCTGAGATCACTTTCCCCTCTCACTTTCACTCTTCCCTTCCTCACATGAGCCAACTCGAGATCAAAGACCTCCACATCAGCATCGGCGACAAGCCCATCGTCAAGGGCTTCACCCTGACGATCAAGCGCGGCGAAGTGCACGCCATCATGGGGCCCAACGGCACCGGCAAGAGCACCCTCGCCAAGGCCATCGCCGGCCACCCGGACTACACCATCACGGGCGGCGACGTGCTGCTCGACGGCGTGTCCGTGCTCGGAATGGAACCCGACGAGCGCGCCCGCGCCGGCCTGTTCCTCGCGTTCCAGTATCCGAGCGAGATCCCCGGCGTTTCGATCGCCAACTTTCTGCGCGCCGCCGTCCAGGCCCGCATGGCCGAGGGCGAGGAACTCGACGCCACCGGTTACTACAAGCGCCTCTACTCAAAGATGGACCTGCTCAAGATCGACCGCAAGTTCACCTCCCGCTCGGTCAACGAGGGTTTCTCCGGCGGCGAAAAGAAGCGCTGCGAGATCCTGCAGATGGCCATGCTCGAGCCGAAGGTCGCCCTGATGGACGAGACCGACTCCGGCCTCGACATCGACGCGCTCCGCATCGTCGCCGAAGGCGTCAACGCCCAGCGCGCCGGCGCCAGCGCACCCGGCATCCTGCTCATCACGCACTACCAGCGCCTGCTCGACTACATCGTGCCGGACTTCGTGCACGTGATGCACGACGGCCGCATCGTGAAGAGCGGCGACAAGTCCCTCGCCCTCGAGCTCGAGGCCAAGGGCTACGACTGGGTCAAGCAACCCGCCACCGCCTGAGCCCCTTCAATCACCGCCACCTGTCATTCTGAGCGCAGCGAAGCATCCAGCAGCACAACCGCCACCGATCATCGTTCTGGATCCTTCGCTTCGTTCAGGATGACACGGATCGCTCGATCCACCTTCACTCTCACTTTCCCCACCACTCACACATGAAACCGCCCACCGAAATCGAGGCCACCGCAGCCGAGGTCGAGAATCCCGTCGCCGGGATCGACCAGACCAAGGGTGACTTCAAATACGACGTGAACTACGAGTTCGACGCCGGCACCGGTCTCACCGAGGACACGATCCGCTACATCAGCCGGGTGAAGAAGGAGGAGCCCTGGCTCCTCGAGTTCCGCCTCAATGCGCTGAAGACCTTCCTCTCGAAACCCATGCCCACGCACTGGGCGACGAAGGATCTCGAGAACATCAATTTCGACAAGATCCGCTACTACCTCGCCAGCGGCCAGAAGCCGAAACGCACGTGGGACGAGGTGCCCGACGACATCAAGGAGACCTTCGAACGCCTCGGCATCCCCGAGCAGGAGCGCAAGTTCCTCGCCGGCGTCGAGGCCCAGTTCGACTCCGAGGCCGCCTACTCGAACATCAAGGACATCGTCGCCAAGCAGGGTGTGATCTTCATGAATTCGACCGAGGGCCTCCGCGAGCACCCGGAGATCTTCCGCAAGTTCTTCGGCAAGGTCATCCCGACCGGCGACAACAAGTTCTCCGCGCTCAACAGCGCCGTGTTCTCCGGCGGCTCGTTCATCTACGTGCCCCCGGGCGTGAAGGTCGCGCAGCCGCTCCAGGCCTACTTCCGCATCAACGCGGAGAACTTCGGCCAGTTCGAGCGCACCCTCATCATCGCCGACGAGGGTGCCGAGGTGGTTTACATGGAGGGCTGCACCGCCCCTAAGTTCAGCACCTCGACGCTCCACAGCGCCGTGGTCGAGCTCGTCGCGCTCAAGGGCGCGAAGATCCAATACATCACCGTCCAGAACTGGGCCAACAACGTGTTCAACCTCGTGACCAAGCGCGCCGTCGCCCACGAGGAAGCCGAGGTGAAGTGGATCGACTGCAACATCGGCTCGCGCCTCACCATGAAGTATCCGGGCGTCGTCCTGAAGGGCCGCAAGGCCCGCGGCGAGGTCATCTCCATCGCCCTCGCCAACGACGGCCAGCACCAGGACACCGGCGCCAAGATGATCCACGCGGCCGACGACACCACGTCCGTCGTCGTCTCGAAGTCCATCTCCGTCGGCCAGGGCCGCGCCACCTACCGCGGCCAGGTCCACATCCCGAAGCACCTCAAGGGCTGCAAGAACAACACCGAGTGCGACGCGCTGCTGATCAACACGAACAGCCGCACCGACACCTATCCCGCCATCACCGTGCGCGGCGACAAGAACGCCACGCAGCACGAGGCGAGCGTGTCCAAGGTTTCCGAGGACATGATCTTCTACATGCAGCAGCGCGGTCTCACCGAGGCCCAGGCCATGAGTCTCGCCGTGAACGGCTTCATCAACGACCTCGCCCGCCAGTTCCCGATGGAATACTCGGTGGAGCTGAAACGGCTCATCGACCTCGAGATGGAGGGCAGCGTCGGCTGACCGACGCATTTGCGACTTACGATTTACGAGGGACGATTTCTCAAACCCTCCGAATCGCAGGTCGTAATTCGTAATTCTGAATTCGTAATTCCCATGTCCGTTTCCTCCCCCACTTTCCCCGTCGGTTCCTTCACCCGCGAAGCCTTCGCCGCTCACCTTGAGCGCGTGAAGCACCTGCCCGCCTGGTGGCTCGACCGCAAACGCGCCGCCTACGAGCGCTTCGCGGCCCTGCCGATGCCCAAACGCACCGACGAAGGCTGGCGCTTCTCAAACTTCGGCGCGCTCACGCTCGCCGGTTTCTCGCCGGCTGTGGGCAGCGAGCTTGCTCGCGCCTCTGCGCCGGGCTTCGCCGCCAAGGCCTCGCTCACCTTCGTCAACAACCGCGCGGTCGCCCGCACCGGGGCCGCCCCGGCCGGCGTCATCTTCGAGACTCTGCAGAACGCCCTGCTCAAGCACGGCGATCTCGTGAAGGCCCACCTCCTCACGCAGCCCTCGAAGCTCGGCTCCGACAAATTCGCCGCCCTGCACGAGGCCTTCCTCGAGGACGGCGCCTTCGTCCACGTGGCGAAGGGCGTCGAAGTCGCCGACGTCCTCGCCGTCTTCCACCAGGCCGAGGGCCAGGGTCTGGCGGTCTTCCCGCACACCCTCGTCGTCGCGGAGGAAAACGCCAAGGTCACCGTCGCCGACTTCTTCAGCTCCACGGCCGGCGGCTTCGCCTGCGGTGGCAACGATCTCTACGCCGGCCACGGCGCACAGGTCACCTACGTCGCCATGCAGGACTGGAGCCGCGACACGCTGTCGTTCCAGTTCAACGCCACCGTCGCCCGCCGCGACGCGAAGGTTCTCTCCCTCAATCTCCACGCCGGTGCGCGTCAGGCGCGGCACGAGAGTTTCTCTCAGTTGCAGGCGCCCGGCGCGCATTCGGAGATGCTCGCCCTCACTGTCGCCCACGGCACCCAGGAGTTCGACCAGCGCACGCTGCAGATCCACCAGGCGCCCAACACCGGCTCGAACCTGCTCTACAAGAACGTGCTCCTCGACACGGCCAAAACCATCTTCTCCGGCCTGATCGTGGTGGACCCCGACGCGCAGAAGACCGACGCCTATCAGTCGAACCGCAACCTGATGCTCTCCGACGACGCCGAGGCGCACTCGCTGCCCGGCCTCGAGATCCAGGCCAACGACGTCCGCTGCACGCACGGCGCCACCAGCGCCCGCGTGGATCGCGAGCAGGAATTCTACCTCGAGGCCCGCGGCATCAAGCCCGCCCAGGCCAAGGAACTCCTCGTCTTCGGTTTCTTCGAGGAAGTCCTCGGCAAGATCGAGAACGAGGCCCTCCACGACACCCTCACCGAAATCATCCGCCAGAAGTTCAAGGAATGAGACTGATCACCACGAAACACACCAGATACACGAATTTCTTTTTCGTGTGATCCGGGTCTTTCGTGGTTAACTTCTGCCTTTCATCATGAGCGACAACCGCCAACGCACCCTCTCCCGCGACGTCCATGCGTCGCAGATTCCCTCGGGCGACAAACACACGCTCTCCGCCGGCACCTCGGTGTTCATCCACCAGGTCCTCGGCGGCAGCTACACAGTGCAGACCGACACCGGCCTCTACCGCCTCGACGGCAAGGACGCCGACGCCATCGGCGAGACCCTGAAGGACCAGACGGTCAATGCCGCCACGCTCGCCGACGGCGCGCCCGATCCCGAGGCCGTGTGGGGCCAGCTCCGCCAGGTCTTCGATCCCGAAATCCCCGTGAACATCGTGGACCTCGGCCTCGTCTATTCGATGGACATCGCCAAGCAGGACGACGGCGGCCACAAGGTGGACGTCGCCATGACCCTCACTGCCCCCGGTTGCGGCATGGGACCGGTTATCGCCGAGGATGCGAAGTCGAAGATCCTCCTCGTTCCCGGTGTCGCCGCCGCCGACGTCCGCATCACTTGGGAACCACCCTGGAACCAGAGCATGATCTCCGAAGAAGGGAAGATGAAGCTGGGTCTCATCTGATTTGGAGGGCGGGATCGCGGATCCCGCCTTTTTCCGTCCGTAAACCATGCGCCTCTGCGTCTTCTCGCCCAACGCTCCGCGACATCTCACGGCGAAGTCCCGGTTGCTCCGCGCCGAACTGACCGGTCACCTGGACCTCTAGTCCTGCGGATTGGACGGAGAAGTTCGTCGCGGCTAGAGCATTTTAAACAGACGTGTAGCCGCTTTGGCGTACAGCGACAAAGTGGTCGTACCCTGACCACGCTTTCGCCTACGGCTTAAGCGCGGCCAAAGTTTTTGAATGTGCTATAGCCCGCTCAGAGCCCCGCAAACTTCCACTCGGTCTGCTCGGTCTCCGGTGCGCCGCCGTAACGAAGCAGGGCCTTGAGAAAAAAGGCACCCTTAAGCGCCTCGGGGAAGGACTGCGCGAGCAGCTTGGCCAGGCCCGGGTCTTCGTTGCGGGTTACCAGGCAGATGATCCGCTTCTGGTCACCGGAAGCGGGCGTGGCCTTGTAGATGGTGAAATTGGCGCTGACCATCGTCCGCGGCACGGCGCCGCCGATGACTACCGCGACATCGTAGGCTCCGGTGCCGAGCCCCCAGCCGGCGCGCGAGGCATCCACGGCCACGGGCTTGATGGGCGTGGGCATGTTGACGAGCTGGCTCATCTGGAAGCTCAGGCTCTCCTTGAAAGTGTCGTGCACCGACTCGCTGGCCGGATTCTTGCGATCAAGATCGACAATCGCGAGCGACAGCGCGCGGCTGGCCTCAACCTTGACGGTGGCTTTCTCGGACGCGGACAACGGCAGCGCAATGCACGCAGCCAGCAGACACAAAACAGCGGTGGGGGAGAATTTCATGACGATACGAGGGGTTATTACCCGGTTCATCGGCACAACCCCGCGCAAATAAAGGAGTCCCGGCCGTCTTCTCTGCCGCGACAGTCCACAATTATACCAATATCACTTCTTTGTGTCACAACCCCGACTCGACAAAACGCAAGCGGCCGGCGTTTATGCATTCACCCCATGATCCGCGTTTACACCGACTCCCACGGTCCGTTGCTGGAATCTGCCGGCCAGGTTCGCCGCCCCGCCGGCACCTTTACCCTCGATGAACTTTTCCGCTCCGCCGAGCCCGGCCCTCTGGCGCGCCAGGTCTGGTCGGCCGGCCTGCCCGCCGCGTTGCCCGCCACGCCGGCCGCGCCCATCGGCAACCAGGAAATCTGGGCCGCCGGTGTCACCTACCTCCGCAGCCGCACCGCGCGCATGGAAGAGTCGAAGGACGCCGGCGGCGGCACCTTCTACGACAAGGTCTATCACGCCGATCGCCCGGAACTCTTTTTCAAGGGCACGCCGCACCGCGTGGCCGGTCCCGCCATGGACGTCCGCATCCGGCGCGACTCCAAATGGAACGTGCCCGAGCCCGAGCTGACCCTCGCGATCAACAGTGCCGGCCGCATCTTCGGCTACACCATCGGCAACGACATGAGTTCGCGCGACATCGAGGGCGAGAACCCGCTCTATCTGCCGCAGGCCAAGGTCTATGACCGCTCCACCGGTCTCGGTCCGTGCATCCTCGTGACCGACCAACCGTTGCCGCCCACGACGACCATCGCCATCGAGATCCGCCGCGCCGGCGCCGCCGGCTTCAACGGCTCGACCCAGATCAGCCAGATCAAACGCAAGTTTCCCGAGCTTGCCGAGTTCCTCTTCCGCGACAATTCCTTCCCGAACGGCACCTTCCTGATGACCGGCACCGGCATCGTCCCGCCCGACAGTTTCACCCTGCGTTCCGGTGACGAAATCCGCATCACGATCGAGCCCATCGGCACGCTGGTGAACACGGTCGCATGAGCACAACACCCGCGTGTGCGTCATCCTGAGCGGAGCGAAGGATCCAAGCCGCCCCATGCCCCGTTCGCTCCCTTGGATTCTTCGCTTCGCTCAGAATGACAGGATAGGTATGTTTGGTATCACCCCAAAATGAGCGACCCCATCCTCGATTCCGGCGACGACGCGATCTACACGCTGCGCACCACGGCGCCCGGTCCGGCCGGCAGCCTGCCACTCGACGCCGAACGCCTGCGCCGCATGTCGAGCGGCGAACTCTTCGGTTGGACGCAAAACGCCGGCATGGGCTGGTCGCCCGCCGCGATGCTCGGCAAACAATTTCTCATTCTCAGCACCCAGGGCGGCATCCGCGCGCCCGACGGCTCGCCGATCGCACTCGGTTACCACACCGGTCACTGGGAAGTCGGCCTGCTGATGGAGGAAGCCGCGCGCGTATTCGCCTCCGCCAAAGCCATTCCGTTCGCCGGCTACGTCAGCGATCCCTGCGACGGCCGCACCAACGGCACGAACGGCATGCTCGACAGCCTGCCCTACCGCAATGACGCCGCCATGGTTCTGCGCCGCCTCATCCGCTCGCTGCCCACGCGCCGCGGCGTGCTGGGCGTCGCCACCTGCGACAAGGGCCTGCCCGCGATGCTCATGGCCCTCGCCGGTTCGCCGGATCTTCCCACCGTGCTCGTGCCCGGCGGCGTTACCCTCTTGGCCGAAGAGGCCGAGGACACCGGCAAGGTGCAAACCCTCGCCACGCGTTTCGCGCGCGACGAAATCTCCCTCGAACACGCGGCCGAGATGGGCTGCAAGGCCTGCGGTTCGCCCGGCGGCGGCTGCCAGTTCATGGGCACCGCGGCCACCAGCCAGGTTGTGGCCGAGGCCCTCGGGCTCGCCCTGCCGCACAGCGCGCTGGCCCCGTCCGGCTCGCCCATCTGGCGCGATGTCGCCCGCCGCTCCGCCCGTGCGCTGCTCGCGCTCGATCTCGCCGGCACCACCACACGAGACCTGCTCACCGACGATGCGATCCACAACGCGATGGTCTGCCATGCGGCCTTCGGCGGCTCGACCAACCTGGTGTTGCACGTGCCCGCCATCGCCCACGCCGCCGGCCTCCGCCGGCCGACGGTGGACGACTGGGCGCGCATCAACCGTGCCGTGCCGCGGATCGTGGATTCCCTGCCCAACGGCCCGCGCCATTTCGCCACCGTGCAGGTCTATCTCGCGGGCGGCGTGCCCGAGGCGATGCTCCACCTGCGCGACCTGGGCCTGCTCAAGCTCGACGCCCGCACCGCCACCGGCCGCACGCTCGGCGACAATCTCGCGTGGTGGGAAAAATCCGAGCGCCGCACGCGCCTGCGCGAAAAACTTCGCGCCCTCGACGGCATCGACCCGGGCGACGTCATCATGGCGGCACCGCAGGCCCGGGCCCGCGGCCTCACGAGCTGCGTCACCTTCCTGCGGGGCAACCTGGCGCCCGAGGGCGCCCTGGTGAAAAGCACCGCCATCGCCCCGCAGCTCATCGGCGACGACGGCATCTTCCAGCACGAGGGTCCGGCGCGGGTCTTCACCAGCGAAAACCACGCCATCGCCGCCCTCAAGGCCGGCACGGTCAAACCCAGCGACGTCATGGTGCTCGCCGGCATCGGCCCTGGCTGCGGCATGCCGGAGACCTACCAGGTCACCTCTGCCCTCAAGCACATGAAGGACGGCCAGCGCATCGCCCTCATCACCGACGGCCGCTTCTCCGGCGTTTCGACCGGCGCCTGTGTCGGCCACGTGAGCCCGGAGGCCTGGGCCGGCGGCCCGCTCGGCAAACTCCGCGACGGGGACACGATTCGACTGCGCATTGACACCCGCAATCTGGAGGGCTCGGTGGACGTCGTTTCGCTTGCCGCCGAGGCCCTGCATGCGCGCCCGCTCCATCCCGGCCTGCACCCCAATCCGCACGTGCCGACTGACACGCGGCTTTGGTCAGCATTGCAAAACGCCAGCGGCGGCACCTGGGCCGGCTGCGTCTATGATGCCGAGCGCATCGCGCATTTGCTCCAACTCGGTCTCGCGGCCGAGAAAAGCAGCGCCCGCGTGGGTCACTCCTGAAATTTCACTAACGGCTTTCCTCATAAGGATTAAGCGCTAGTGTCAAAAACGCGTAATTAACCCGGCGAGCCCGTCACCCGGGTTTACACGCGCACGGTTTTAACGCGTATTTTTCAGCCCCTCTCAATGCCCGACGCCAATCAACCGGAGTTTTGGAACGCCCGCTACCTCAAGGACGACACACCTTGGGACTTCGAAGGCGTTCCGGATTCGCTGAAAGGATTCCTAAAAAAGAAAGGCAAGGGCGCGCGCGTGCTGATTCCCGGCTGTGGTTCCGGCTACGAGATCACGGCCTTTGCCGAGGCCGGCTACGACGTCACCGCGATTGATTTCGCCCCCTTTGCGGTGGAGCGGGCACGCCGGCTGGTCGGACCCGCGCTGGCGGACCGCGTGCTGCTGGGCGATTTCTTCCACCACGATTTCCCCGGGGAATCCTTCGACGTCATCTACGAGCGCTCCTTCGTCTGCGCGTTCACGCCCGACCGGCGTCAGGCTTATCGCGATCGCATGGCGCAGCTCCTCAAATACCGCGGCCTGCTCATTGGTTTTTATTATTACAACACCCCAAACCTCTCCGACGGCCCGCCCTACGGTTTTGCCTGGAGCACGGCGGACGATCTGTTCTCCCGCTATTTTCTGCTCGTGAAGGATGATCCGGTCGCCGACTCGTTGCCGCCCTTCGCCGGCCGCGAACGCTGGCAGGAACGGCGGCGCACGTCCTATCAGGGTTGAGCCGATCGGGGCGCGAAGCAGCTGCCCTTGGCTGTAGCCAGGATGGAGCGCCGTCCCTCGACAGGCTCGGGACCCCTTCGGCTGCTGCTCAGGGCCCGAGCTTGTCGAACGGCTTGAGCCGGTCGAAACGGCGACCACCCGGACTGTTGTCCCCACGCTTTCACCCGGACGCTGCGGGCTTCAAGCGGCCCTCCATTTTCCTTGGAGCCGCGGACACCCGCGCGAAGAGCGGGCTCGTCTTTTGGCGGTTCTTGGCTCTCTTGTTACGCTCCATGCGCCTCCCCCTTTTCCTTTCGCGCAGCGCCGGATTGCTCGTGGCGTTGCTGGCCCTGAATCCGACCGCCGTCCGCGCTGAAGACCCCGCTCCGCCCGCGCCCGCCGCCGACACCGCACCCAGCAAGGCCGTCGAAAATTCCGTCGTGAAGATCTTCGCGACGATGCGCTACCCCGATCCCTTCAAGCCGTGGACCAAGCAGGCGCCCCGCGACAGCACCGGCACGGGCGTGATTATCGAGGGCAACCGCATCCTCACCAACGCCCACGTCGCGCTCTACGCCAGCCAGATCCAGGTGCAGGCCAATGAATCCGGCGACAAGCTCCCGGCCACCCTGGAATTCATCGCCCCCGGCATCGACCTCGCCGTGCTCAAGCTCGAGGACGAATCCTTCTTCGCCAACCGTCCGCCCCTGCCCCGCAGCCGCACGGTGCCGAGCGTCAAGGACACGGTCATGGTGTATGGCTTTCCCACCGGCGGTTCCAATCTCTCGATCACCAAGGGCATCGTTTCCCGCATCGAGTTCGCCCTCTACAACTACCCGGTCGGCGGCCTGCGCATCCAGATCGACGCCGCCATCAACCCCGGCAACAGCGGCGGCCCCGCCCTCTCCGGCGACCAGATGATCGGTCTCGCCTTCAGCCGGCTCGGCGGCGCCGACAACATCGGCTACATCATCCCCTGCGAGGAAATCGACCTCTTCCTGCAGGACATCACCGATGGTCGTTACGACGGCAAACCCGCGATGTTCGACCAGCTGCAGACCCTCGAAAATCCCGCCCTGCGCGCCTACCTCGGCCTCGACAAATCCACCGAGGGCATCGTGGTGCAGGCACCGGAAAGCACCGATGAAGCCTACCCGCTGAAAATGTGGGACCTCATCACCCGGATCGGCGACGTGCCGGTGGACAACGAGGGCATGATCAAGCTCGGCACCGGCCTGCGCGTGCGCTTCCAGTATCTCATCCAGCAACTGGCGCGCGAAGGCACGGTCCCGCTTACCATCGTGCGGGCGAAACAGAGCCGCGACATCCGCCTGCCCGTCAGCCCCAACCGCCCGATGCTGATCGAAAACCTCGAGGGCAGCTACCCGCCCTTTTTCATCCTCGGCCCGCTTGCCTTCACCCCGGCCACCGCGCTCTACGTCGCCCCCGTGTCCAACAACGCCAAGGCCCTCAGCAGCCTGAGCTTCCTCGGCAGCCCGCTCATCACCCGCCGCGGCGAGAAACCTTCCTTCCCCGGCGAGGAACTGGTGCTCGTGGCCGCGCCCTCCTTTCCGCACAAGCTCGTCAAGGGCTACGACAACGCCGTCTCCCGCGCCGTTCGCACCGTCAACGGCGTTCCTATCAGGAATCTCCGCCATCTCGTCGAGGTGGTGCGCGACAACCGCGATGAGTTTCTCGTCTTTGAGTTTTTCGGCATGGGCGAGACGATGATTTTCCCGCGCAAGGAGATGATCGACTCAACCGAGGACATTCTCTCCGACAACGGCGTCCGCGACCAGGCCACCCCCGAGTTGCTCGAAGTCTGGAAGGCCAAGCCCGCGCAGTAAGGCCGCTACGGCCAAAGCTCCACCTGCGCGGCCCGTTCGACGAGGGTGCGGGCCAGCAGCTCCGCCCCCGCCGCGCTGTAGTGGATGCTGTCGGCATACATGACCGTCTCCGCCCGGGCAAAGGCGTTGCCGCACCACACGAAGCGGTCGCCGAAGCGGCCGAGGCGCGCGGCCTCCTTGAAACGGCCGTAGCCCCAGCTCGCCAGCCGGTGCTCGGCAAAGGTGCTCTTGAACGGGTAGTTCGCCTCGCTCATCGGAAAGTCCAGGAACGGCACCGGCTGCCCCACGAAGATCACCGGCACGCCCGCCGCCCGCCCCAGCGCCTCGGTGAGTTTCACATGCCGCGCGTAGGCGGCGATCATCCGGTCCACCGCCGCACCGCGCTGCGCATCGTCCGCCGGCTCGACCCGCGCGGGCGGAGGCAGATCCGGCGCGACCAGCGTGGCGATTTCCTCCGTCAACTCGGGCACGCCGTCGTGGTAGATGAAGTCGTTCAACCCGTCCACGAACACGGCGAGATCCGGCGCGACGCCCTGCGCCAACAGCGACTCGAACAGCGCCCGTTCCTGCGCGGAAAAATAGTAGCCGCGTCCAAAATTGTAGCAGCGCACCGTGCGTTGCGGCCAGCGCCGCGCCAGTTCCGCCTCCAGCGCGCTCACCAGCGTCTGCCCGTCCGGCAGGCCGAAGCCGAAGGTCGTCGAACCGCCGAAGACGAACACCGTGAAGTCCTCCCGCACCGGGGGCCACGGCGCCGGCGCACGGCCTTCGCGGTAGCCGGCCGCGTTCACGTTCACGAAGCGCCCCGCTACCGGCTTCGGCGCAAACTCGACGAACGGTGCATACACGTAACGGATTCCCAAGCTCTCGCGCTGGAGCCGGTCGATGTCGTCCGCACTCATCCCGGGATAAACCCGGGCGAAATCCGTCTCGGGGAATTTCTTCCGGATCAGGTTGTCCACTTGCGTCGCTCCGGGAAAGAGCGCCACCGGCGTCGCCCGGCGCGTCCATAACCACGCCACCATTCCGCCCAGCCCGATCACCAGCGTCAGCAGCACGATGATCGCCTTCGTCGCCGCACTGGCCCGCCGGCCGCTTTCAGCGGAGGGGTGGGATGGTTCGGACTTTCGGCTCATGGCTCGGGTTTGCCCGCACGAAACCCTTGCCGGCCAGCCGGCGCAAGGGGGATTCCACCGGTCTGTCCGCCCGGTTAGCGCTTAACCGCACGGGCTTTGCGCCGATGACCTCCCGACCGACTTGTGAGCAAAAACTACTCGCAAAACCGGCCCGGCCAGATTCCCTCCCTAACCATGTCCGCCCACAATCTCTCCCGCGAATACCAGAGCCCGGTTGTCCCCCGTTTTGACGACGACGAAGACGACGAGCGCGAGGAAGCCTCCGCCAAGTCGCCTGCGCCCGTCGGCGCCCTCATCCAGAAGAAATTCCTCGAACAGCGGAAAATTTTCCTGTGGGGTGCGGTCACCGACCAGTCGGCCAAGGACCTCACCGAGAAGCTGCTCTACCTCGAGGCCATCGCGCCCGGCCAGCCGATCACTTTCTACATGAACACGCCCGGCGGCTCCATCACGGCCGGCATGGCGGTTTACGACACCATCAAGCTCATCAGCTCCCCCGTGACGGTCGTGGTCACCGGCATGGCCGCCTCGATGGGCTCGATCCTCCTCTCCTCGGCGAAGAAGGGCAACCGCTACATCTACCCGCATGCCCGCGTGCTCATCCACCAGCCGCTCATCACCGGCCGCATGGTGGGTCCCGCCTCCGACATCAACATCCAGGCAAAGGAAATGGAGAAGCTCCGCGCCGAGCTGAACCAGATCCTCGCCAATGCCTCGGGCCAGTCCATCGAGAAGGTCACCAAGGATTCCGACCGCGATTACTACCTCAATGCCGAGGAAGCCATCGCCTACGGCCTCGCCGATCACATCGTGGAAAAGATCTGATCGCGCCGGTCAATCCCGCCGATCTCCCGCCCGCCGCCCGGCGGGCTTTTTTATTGGCCGGGTGCCTGGCCTCACCGGTTGGCACCCGCGGTTGCGCGCGGCGCACGTTTCGCCGCTTTGCCTTACTTCACCAACACGGTCGGAGACGAAGGTGCTTCCGGGGTCTCCAACTTTTTCAACCGTTGCGCCACCTCCTCTTCCAAGCGCACATCGCCCGCGGCCCGCGCGGAACGCAGGGCCGCGCGCGCCAACCCGATCGCCTCGGTGAACTGGCCGCGCAACGCCAGCAGGTTTGACTGCCGCAGCCGCACCAGGGCGGCCAGCTCAGGGATGAGCAGGTCAACCCGTTCCAACTGTTCCTCCAGCCCGGCCTTGAACGGCCGGTAGAGCGGGTCACCGACCGCCACCGCCTGCCAGCTCAGCACCGGCAGCGCATAGTAGGAGGCGTCGCCGAAATTGCGTCCTTCGCTCAGGGCGCGCAGCAACAGGCTGGGCCGGTGGGTGAATTCGAGGAAGGGCTCGAACACGTTGCCCACCGTCGCCGTGACGCCCCGCGCCACGAGCGGACCACACCAACCCTCGGCCGGAGCGTGCAGCGTGCGCGCCGAATAACTGTGGATGTGCACGGCCACCGCCCCGGCCGGAAAGGCGAAGCCCTCTTTGGCGAAAGGGCCGTTGAGATTGTCCGCATACCAGCCGAAGTAGAAGACCGGCAGGTCGAATCGGGCCTCGGACGGAAGCGTGGCCGCGGTCTCTTCGGTGTCACCGGGGAATCCCAACGCCTCAAGCTGCCGGTGCACGGTCTGGAGCCACTTGTCGCCCTCGGCATGCGGTCCGCGCAGGTCGAGGTAGTAGCGCCCGATCAGGCCGCTGCGTTCCGCCGCCAGGGCCGAGGAGACCAGCCGCCGCGCGCTTTCCCAGGTGGGACCGTCGAGGCGCGTGACCTTCACCACCTGGGCGGCATCGAGCGTCAGCGGTCCGCGCTGGGCGAACAACGGGTTGCCCACGAGTCCGGCTATCTCGTGATTGCCCAGGGCGAGCAGGCTGAGTTCTGCATCCACCGCAGCTTCGTTGCGGTTGAACTGCTCGAGGATCTGCACGCCATCCTTGAGCCGGGGCAAAGTCGGGTCGTGGTGGATGCGCAGCGGCACGCCACGACAGGTGACGAGGTAGGAGATGCGATGGCCGCTCGGGGCGTAGCGCCGGCGCCCGAACGGGTCGAGCAGGCTGCTGGCCGTGCCCTCGATCCAACCCCGCCGGTATAGCTCGTCCTGCAACGGCCGCCAGACCTCGTCGATGAACTGCCGCCAGGTGATGCTTTCCTCCACCGGCAGCGGCAGCGCAATGACATTGGTTTCCGGAATGTCCCGCTGCTCGGTATAGAACCGCGCCAGCGCGACGGACTCCGGCTGGCGGGAGTTGGCCAGGACGATGAGCCGCGCCGACAGCTCGTCACCGCGGGCCAGCGAAAGCCCCAGCAGACCCAGCAGCCAGAGGATCCGTTTCATACCCGCCCCAGGCGGAATCCCAGCCAGACCGCGAACAGGCAGAGCGCGACCGACAGCAGCACGTTGGCTGCGGCGGCGCCCCAATGGCCCTTCGTCATCTGGTCGAGCGTCTGCCAGCTGAAGGTGGAAAACGTGGTGAACCCGCCGCAGAAACCCACGGCCCAGAGGCTGCGCACGGACGAGGCTGCCGGCTGCTCGGCCGGACCGAAGCGCACCATCAGCCAGCCGATGAGAAAAGAGCCGGCGACGTTGACCAGCAGCGTGGCCCAGGGAAACCGCGCCGGCAGCGCCAGCGCGATCAACGCCCGCGCCACCGAACCGGCCGCGCCGCCAAGGGCAATAAGGAGCAGCGAGCTGGCGAGATGCATGACGCCTATTTGGCCGGAGGCGGCGGCGCACGCAAGGCGGCGATCAGCGCCGCATACGACTGCACGCCCTCGGCGATCGACTCGGCGATCTGCTGACGAAACTCCGGCGTGCCCACCCGGGCGGCCTCCTTGTCGTTGGAAAGGTAAGCGGCCTCCAGCAGCGCCGCCGGACACTCGGGCAGGAGCAGCACCCGCAGCCGTCCGCGCTTGAAACCGCGGTCGGAGGTCTTGAGCCCGGCCAGCATGGCGCGATGCAGCTGGTAACCGAGCACGACGTTGGCCGTGTCCTGCCGGTTGGCGGGAAAGGCGGTGTTGGTGAGCGAGTCGCCGCTGTTGTCCGTGCTCGACCACTGGAACTGCGGGGTGAGCACATAGGTCTCGGTGCCGGTGACGCGCGCGGCATCCTTGGGCTCGACGGCGTTGAAATGAATGCTGAGAAAGAGGTCGGCCTTCGCGTCCCGGGAGACTGCGGCGCGGCGGTCCAGATCGGCGCGCTGCTCGTTGGCGAGCCGATCGTCCTTTTCGCGCGTGAGCCGGATCGTGTAGCCGCGCAGCTCGAGCAGTTTCTTGAGCCGGAGCACGACATCGAGCGTCATGTCCTTCTCGTCGAGCTTGAGCTTGAGGTTCTGCTTGCCGGGGTCGTTGCCGCCGTGGCCGGCGTCGATCACGATAGTCCTGGGCGGCGCCGCCGGCAGGAAGGCGAGATGGTCCTCCGGCCGGAGCAGGGGCCCGATGGTCTTGATGACATCCAATCGCGTGACCCAGAGCCCGGCGCGGTGCAGCAGCGCGGAACGGCCCAGGAAGACGCGCACGCCATCGAGATAAAAATCGCGCTGGTTCGCCTCGAAGCGGAAACGCACGCCGCGCGCGTCGGAGAGCGTCAGCTCCGCGCCGGGTTTGCTCCACGCGGTCTTCAGCCGGAAGTGCGCGGCGACATCATCGAGCTTCACCCACTCGACACCCTGGATCTTGGTGAAGGGCCAGAGATGGGCCGGCCGCGCGGGCGCGGGCCGCGGTGCGGCCTCGGGTGATGGGGCGTTGGGCTGCGCCGCCGGCTTGGTCGCGGACGCCGAGGCCGGCGGAGCGGGCGGGACCGACGGCGGTTTTCCCGGCGCCGAGGCGCAGGCGGCCAGGGTCAGGAGGCCGAGCACAAACAGGCCGCGTGCCGAGTGCCGCGCCATGGCGACGGTCCGCCGGTTCATTCCGCCGCGGGCGGCGCGGAGGGCTGCTCGGGGGCATGGCCGTGCTCAACCGGAGCTTGGCCGTGCTCGCGCACATGGAGCTTGGGCTTGCGCTTGTTCGCCGGGAGCGGCGAGAGCATGACGTTGATCTGCTTGCCGGTGAGCTTCGGCTCGGCGTCGGGGTGCCCCATGGTGGAGAGCTCCTCCAGCGCCTTCTTCATCAGGTCGAAGCCCATCTCGGGATGAGCCATCTCGCGGCCGCGGAATTTCAGGCGGAGCTTCACCTTGTTGCCATGGTCGAGGAACTCCTCGGCGTGGCGGAGCTTGGTGTTGAAATCGCCCTTCTCGATGCGGACGGTGAACTCGATCTCCTTGAGCTTCGTGCCCGCGGGCTTGTTGTGCGCGTGCTTCTTCTGCTCCTCGTAAACGTATTTGCCGAAATCCATGATGCGGCACACGGGCGGCGTGGCGGCGGCGGCGACCTCGACCAGATCCAGGTTGAACTGCAGCGCGAGCGCGATGGCCTTCGGCGTGTCCATGATGCCGAGCTGGCGGCCTTCGGGACTGATCACGCGGACCTGGGGCGACTTGATGCGATGATTGCGGCGGATGGCCGCATAGGGGTCGTTGTTACGACGCGGATCGCGATTGTAGGGGAGGCGGCCGCCAGGCGAGGGAGAGGATAGTGCCATTCAGTTGGTTTTGCTGTTCAGGTATGTCGGGGAGGACGTTTTGCCCCGGGGACGGACAATGACAACACCTATTTCCAGAGGGAAAATCGTCACACGCTGAAGCTCTCGCCGCAGGAACAGGAGGCCTTGGCGTTGGGGTTGGTGAACTTGAAGCCGCCGCCGATCATCTTGTCCGAATAGTCGAGCACGGTGCCCTTGAGGTAGAGGGCGGTCTTGGCGTCCACCAGGGTGGGCACACCGGCGCTGCGGACGAGGATGTCGCCGCGCTTGGGTTCCGGGGCGAAACGCAGCTTGTAGCTCAAGCCGTTGCAACCGCCCCCGGTGATGGCAATGCGCAGGTAATCGCCGGCGCGGTCCCGGGCGATGAGGGCCGCCACCTTGGCGCCGGCGGACGCGGTCAGGCGCACGAGGTTCTCGTTGCCTTCGCGGACGCCCTCGGCGGGCGGCGGGACTGTGGTGGCGGTACTCAAACGTCCCCACTTATGCCCCGGACCGGAGTTTAATCAAGCGCCGGGCCACTTCCACCGCATTGGCAAAACTGCGCGGGCTGGCCTTCCCCTGCCCCGCGATGCCGAAGGCCGTGCCGTGGTCGGGGCTCGTGCGCACGAAGGGCAAGCCGAGGGAAACGTTCACCGCTTCGTCAAAGTCCACGGTCTTGAGCGGCGCGAGCCCCTGGTCGTGGTAGAGGGCGACCACCACGTCGAACTCCCCGCGCAGGGCCCGCGCAAAGAGCGTGTCGCCCGGCTGGCACAGCGACAACCCGGGAAACTCCGGCTGAAGGTGCTCCAGCGCCGGATTGAGAAAATCTTTTTCCTCGTAGCCCAGCAGCCCGCCTTCGCCGGCGTGCGGGTTGAGTCCGCAGACACCGATGCGCGGCACGGCGATGCCGTCGGCCCGCGCCAGTTCGGCGGCGGCCGCGACCGTGCGGTGCAACAGGTGCGGCCCGAGCGCCCGCCCGACCTGATGCAGCGGGATGTGCCACGTCGCAAGGGCCACGCGCAGCCGGCCGCCGCAAAAGCCCATGACCGGATCGCCGCCCCAGCTCGCGGCAAAGAACTCCGTCTGCCCCGGATGCGGGTAGCCGATGGCGGCAAGCCGCTCCTTGCTGACCGGACCGGTGACGACGCCCGAAAATTCCCCCGCTTGCGTGCCTAGGGCGGCGCGCTCCATCGCCGCCCAAGCGACGAGGGCGCCGTCGCCGTCGGGCCGGCCGGGCGTGGCGGCAAAATCCTCCAGCCCCACCGCCACCTTTTGCGGACCGGTCGGGAGCGAATCGAGCCAGCGTTGCGGACCAATCACCGCGACCTCCGTCCTTCCCGCGGGCTGCGCCGCCAGCCATGCGGCGATGATCTCGGGGCCGACCCCGGCGGGGTCGCCACAGGTGAGCGCGAGGGGTTTCATTCCACGTCCTCGGAAGCGGCCCCGCCGAGCGCCGGCCGCGCAAAGCCGCGCTTGCCACCGGCGAAAAACTCCAGGAACCGCCGCGCCTCGGCACTGCGCACCCCGGCCGCCAGGCGCGCAGCGGCAAGCTTCCGCGGATCGCCGCCGACAAAGACGGCGCGATAGCCGTCCTTTAGCTCGGCAATGGCCTCGCGGGCAACGCCGCGGCGCTTGAGGCCGATCAGGTTCAGCCCCGACACCTCGTTGCGTTCGGCCACGAGCAGAAACGAGGCAAGGTCCTGCGTGATGCGCGCGAGACCCGCGACCATCACACCCTCGCCGATGCGGCAAAACTGATGCACGCCGGCCCCGCCGCCGAGAAAGGTGAAATCGCCCACGTCCACGTGCCCGCCGAGCATGACATTGGTCGCGAAGACCACGTCGTTGCCCACGGTGCAATCATGGCCCACATGCGCGTTCGCCATCAGGAAGCAGCGCGCCCCGACCACCGTGTCCTTGCCCGCGTAGATGGAGCGGTTGATGGAGGCGTGCTCACGGATGACGGTGCCCGCACCGATGCGGGTGCCGCTCACCGTGGCGGGGTCGAATTTCAGGAAGTTCGGATCGCCGCCCACGACCGCGAACGGATGCACGGCGACGCCTTCGCCCAGCACGGTACCGCGTTTGACGACGGCATAGGGATGGATCACGCAACCGGCGCCCAGCTGCACGCCGTCCTCCACGATGGCGGTCGGGTGGATGTTCATCAGTCGTTGCCGCGCGGGCGCTTCGTGGGGAGCAGGTCCATCTGCGGGTCCACGAGCAGGTCGTAGTTCTTCAGGATGCGGATGAGCTGCAGCGTGTCGCTCTTGCCGTAGTTGCGGTTCAGCTCCACGCGCTCGATCAGGTCGAGCAGCATGGCGCGGAAGGAAATCACCGCGTCCACGCCGGCCTCCTTGAGCATCGCCACCGCCTGCGAGCGGAAAGGCTCGGCCGTGGGCAGGCCGGGCAGCACAAGGATCTTGGTGAGCGTTTCCTTCGTCTCCTCGTTGGTCTCGGGAAAGAACCGCGAAGCCTCCTTCAGCACGTTTTGCTCGAGGAAGCGGAAAATCTCCGGCTGGTTGCGCAGCGTGCTGGGCGTGAAGCGGCCGGCCGCGTGCCAGCCCTTGATGCTAACGACCGCGCGCTGCACGAAGGGCAACTCGTTCGGAAAGAGGAAAAAGTCCGGCTTGCGCGAGCCGCGCTGCCAGCCCGGATTGAAGACCAGCAGGTCGATGACCTCCTCGCCGACGCCACGCTTGGCGCCCAAGGTGTATTTGCGAGCTTGGCGCACAAAAAAACCAGCCTGCTCGAAATACTCGCGGACAATGCCTTCGTCGATGGCGGACATTAGGGATATTTGATTTTGGATTCTCGATTCTCGATTCTCGATTGATTTTCCGGGAATCCGAAGGACCAGCAGTAAATCAAAAATCGAGAATCTAAAATCCCAAATTACGTGGCCCCCACTTCGCGCCAGACGGCCTCGACCGTGGACGGCGCGATGCCCGAGCGGGTGGCGGCGCGGCCGAGCGACGGCATGACCACGAAGCGCACGCCGTCGGCGCGGTTCTTCTTGTCCCGGGTGGTGGCGTTCTGGAGTTCGGCCAGCGGCAGCGGACCGCGGAGACGGATCGGAAGGTTGTGCGCGGCGACGGTTTTCTCGACCCGGGTAATGTCCTCCGGCGTGAGCAGGCCGAGCTTGTGCGAGAGGCGCGCGGCTGCGGCCAGCCCGATGGCGACGCCTTCGCCATGCAGGTAGGTCGTGTAACCCGTCACCTGCTCGACCGCGTGGCCGAAGGTGTGACCGAGGTTCAGCAACGCCCGGCCGCCCTCGGGGGCGCGCTCGAATTCGTCGGCCTTCACGATCTCGGCCTTCAGCTGGCAACAGCGACGGATCACATCCGCCAGCTCGGTGCTGCGGGCGTCCACCGGCTTTTGCTCCAGCTGGGCAAAGAGCGCGGCGTCGCCCAGCAGGCCGTATTTGACGATCTCGGCCATGCCGGCGGCGAATTCGCGCGGCGGGAGCGTCTGGAGAAACTCGCGCCCAATGAAGACCGCCTTCGGGTGGTGGAACGCACCGACGAGATTCTTGCCCGCCGTGAGATTGATGCCGGTCTTGCCTCCGACCGAGCTGTCCACCATCGCCAGCAGCGTGGTCGGCACCTGGACATAGCTGATGCCCCGCAGGTAGCTCGCGGCGGAGTAGCCGCCGAGGTCGCCCACCACCCCGCCGCCGACCACCCACAACACGCCTTGACGGTTCACGCGGTTCGCCGCGAGGAAATCGAGCACCTTGCCGAAGGTCTCCAAGCATTTCGTGCGCTCACCCGCCGGCACGATCAAACGCGGCGTTGCACCGAAGGTATCGGCCAGAAACTTCGACTGCGCGCGCGCCACGCCGTCGTCCGTCAGCAGGATGTTGCTGCGTCCAGCCGCCACGTTGGTCGCCAACATCTCCCGAATCGCCGCCGAGGCATCGGACGGGAAATGAATCGGATAACTTTTTTCGCCCAGATCGACGGCGAGGTCACTTGTCATAGATACCTTAGAAACCAGCTACTTGCACAAGTCAATACCGGGTCATTAGAGAATCTTGAGACGAATTCTCAAAATCATTGTTGACTAGAGACTGTGTCTCAATCTTAACGAGAACGAATCTCACTTCCATGCGCTCAGCTCCTTCTCAAGCCCTGTTTCGCAAAGCCTTCGCCTCCACCGCGGGCGTTGTAATCGCCGCCACCGGCTTTGCTTTGGCCGATCACACACCCAGTTACCTGCCTCCCGCCAATGAGATCCTTCATCTCGACAAGCTTGAGGTGACCGGCTCGCAGGCCGAGGACAGCTACGCGATTCAGCGCAGCATCACGGCCACCAAGACCGATACCGCACTGGTGGATGTGCCGCAGTCCATTTCGGTGATTACGCGCGAACTCATTACCGACCAAGCCATGCTCAGCATCGGCGACGTCACCCGCTATGTCCCCGGCGTGGGTATTGCCCAGGGCGAGGGCAACCGCGACACCCCCGTCATGCGCGGCAACAGCACAACCGCCGACTTCTTCGTGGATGGCGTGCGCGACGACGTCCAATACCTGCGCGACCTCTACAACGTGGACCGCGTCGAGGTCCTGAAGGGACCCAACGCCATGATCTTCGGCCGCGGCGGCTCCGGCGGGCTCCTCAACCGCGTGACCAAGCAGGCCCACGGCCGCGAGCTCCGTGAACTCACCCTGCAGGCCGGCTCCGACTCCCACTTCCGCGCCACGCTCGACTACGGCTCCGCCGCCACCAACGCCTTCGCCTACCGCCTCAGCGGTCTCTACGAGGACAGCGAAAGCTACCGCGACGGCTTCACGCTGAAGCGCCACGGCCTGAACCCGACCTTCGCCTGGTCCGTCGCCCCGGCCACGACGCTGCGCTTCGGCTACGAATATTTCCACGATGAGCGCGTCGCCGACCGCGGGGTCTCGTCGTTCCAAGGCCGCCCGCTCGTCACCGACGCTTCGGTGTTTTTCGGCGACCCGGCGCAGAGCCCCGTCGAGGCCACGGTCAATTCCACTTTCGCCGTCTTGGAACACCGCTTCGGCCGCGGAGTCACCCTGCGCAACCACACGCGCTACAGCGTCTATGACAAGTTCTACCAAAACATCTTCCCCGGCGCCGTGAACGCCACCGCCACCACCGTTGCCCTCTCTGCCTACAACCAGGCTACCGACCGCGAAAACTTCTTCAACCAGACCGACCTCGAGTTCTTCGCCGAGACCGGCACCGTGAAGCACCACTTTCTCACCGGCCTTGAGGTCGCGCGCCAGGAAACCGACAACGTGCGCCTCACCGGTTACTTCGAGACCGTCAGCCCGACCACCACCTCCATCAGCGTCGCGCTCGCCAACCCGCGCACCACCCTGCCCGTCTCGTTCCGCCCGAGCGCCACCGACGCCAACAACCATGGCGTCGCGAAGACTTTCGCCGTGTATGCGCAGGACCAGGTCACGCTCCTCCCGCAGCTTCAGGCCATCGCCGGCCTCCGCTACGAGCGCTTCACGGTGGACTTCCTGAACAACCGCACCGGCGCCGCCCTCGACAGCGCCGACGAAATGCTCTCGCCCCGCGCCGGTCTCGTGTTCAAGCCCGCCAGCAACGTCTCCGTTTACGCCAGCTACACCATGTCGTTCGTCCCCCGCGCCGGCGAGCAACTGGCCTCGCTCACCGCGACCAACCGCGCTTTCGACCCCGAGGAGTTCAACAATAAGGAGATCGGCGTGAAGTGGGACCTGCGCCCCGACCTCGCCTTTACCGCCGCCGTCTATCGCCTCGACCGCACCAACGTCGTCATCACCGACCCCGCCGACTCCACCAAGTCCCTCCTCGTGGACGGCCAGCGCGCCGAGGGCGTCGAGCTCGGCCTCACCGGCCGCCTCACCAAGAACTGGAGCGTCTCCGGCGGCTACGCCTACCAGGACGGCGAAATCCTGACCACCCAGTCGGCCACCGTTGTCGCCGGCCGCCGCCTCGCGCAGCTCCCGCGCCACACGCTCTCGCTGTGGAACCGCTACGACTTCAACCGCACCTTCGGCCTCGGCCTTGGCGCGATCTACCGCGACACCATCTTCGCCTCGGCCGACAACACCGTCACACTGCCCTCCTTCGTGCGCCTCGACGCCGCGGTGTTTTACCGGCTCAACGACCGTTTCCGGGCCCAGCTCAACGTCGAGAACATCCTCGACCGCCACTACTACGCCTCGGCTCACAGCAACAACAACATCACGCCCGGCTCGCCCCGTGCCTTCCGTGTGAGCCTGACGACCTCGTTCTAAGCGACCCACGCCAGTCCGCGCATGTCCACGCTCCGCTCCGTCCTTTTCTGGCTCCATCTCGCCGCCGGCGTCATCTGCGGTCTCGTGATCGCCGTGCTCTGCTTCACGGGCACGGCCCTCGCCTTCGAGAAGGAACTGATCGCCTGGGCCGAGCGCGACGCGCGGCAGGTCGCCGCTCCCGTCCCCGGCACGCCGCGCCTGGGCGTGGAAGAACTCGCCAGCCGCCTGCGGACGGCCTTCCCCGACGCCAAACCCGGCAACATCGTCGTGTCGCGCGACCCGCTCACCGCAGTCGCATTCACCGTCAGCCGCACCGAGGGCTATCACGTCAATCCCTACACGGGCGAGGTGCGCCAGACCGCGTCCTATGCGATGGGCCGCTTCATGCAGACGATGTTCGAGTGGCACCGCTACCTGGGATTCTCCGGCGAGAAATCCCGCCCCAACGGCAAGCTCGTGACCGGCATCGCCAACATTGTGTTCTGCTTCCTCGCCGTTTCGGGCCTCGTGCTGTGGTGGCCGCGAACGCTCTCGTGGCGTGCGCTTCGTCCTGGCATCTGGTTCACGCAAAACACCTCGGCGCGCGCGCGTGATTGGAACTGGCACAACGTCCTCGGCTTCTGGTCCGCCCCCGTGCTGATCGGCCTCACGCTCACGGCCATGCCGATCTCTTTCCCCTGGGCCGCGAAACTCACCTACACGCTCACCGGCACGCCGCTGCCCGCCAGCGGCCCGCAGAGCAGCGGCGCCCCGCCGCCGGCCGCCACCGTGCCCGCACCGGCCGTCGGCGCGAAAGCCGTTTCCCGTGACGTCCTGCTCGCCACCGTAGAGCGCGAAATGCCTGGATGGTCGAGCGTCAGCTTCCGTTTCGCCCACCGGCCCGATCCCGCCAAGCCTACGGCCGCGATCTTCACCGTGCGCGAACCGGGCACTTGGCCGCGCACGGCGGCCACCACGCTCCAATTTGATCCCTTCACCGGCGCGTTGCTCCAACGCGACGGCTACGCCGACCTCTCCGCCGCCCGCAAGGTGCGCGCCTGGACCCGCTTCCTCCATACCGGCGAAGCGCTTGGCCCATGGGCTCAAGCCATCGCCGGCCTCGCCTCCCTCGCTGGCGTTGTGCTCGCCTACACCGGCGTCGCCCTCGCTTGCCGCCGTCTGCTCGGCCGCAAGCCGGCCAAAAGCTAGGTCATCTTCTTCGTCCGCCGCCGTGCGTTCCCCGGAGTCCTCCGTGCGGTAAAAAGTAAAGTGTAAGAGAGTATCGGGGCAGGCCCCGGGCCGGCGGCGGACGGAAATGTGGCCCAGCGTCCCTCGGAATATATCCGCTCGCCTGGGCGCGGCGAAATCGGCAGGGTTGGATTCAACCAACAGACCTCGTTTCCATGCGCCCGACCTGTTCCACCCGTCTCTTGCTGTTGGTTGCCGCCGGTCTGGCGGGGGCCATCCGACTCTCGGCCCAGTTCACTTACACCTGGAACAACGGCACGATTCCCGCCTCGCTGCTCACTTCCGGGCAGTCGATGCTCATCACGACGAGCGCGGAGCACGATTTCAATGCGGTCGCGGTGACCAACCAGGGCACGATCGAGTGGGCGGAGGGTCGCCTCCGCTCCGGCAATGGCGGCAGCATTTCCAATCAGGGCATCTGGAACGACACCGGCACCAGCACCCTCGGCGCCACCAGCGCCGGCGCCTCGGCCTTCAAGAACGACTACGGCGGCGCCTACGGCTTCACCAACACTGCGACGGGCACCTACAACAAGTCCGGCTCAGGCCACACCCACTTCTTCGACGTCGGCTTCACCAACGACGGCGCCGTCAATGTCACCGCCGGCATCCTCTACCTGAACGGCGGCGGCACCAACACCGGCACCATGGTCACCGCCTCCGGCGCGAGCACGGTGTTCACCAACAGCTACACCCTCGCCACCGGTTCCGCGCTGACGGGCGCGGGCACCTACCAGCTCGCCGGCGGCACGCTCACCGCCAGCGGCATCGTCACGGTTTCCAACCTCAGCCTCACGGGCGGCACGCTCGGCGGCACCCACACCTTCACGAGCTCCGCCCTCGACTGGAACAGCGGCAACTGGAACGGCATCGCCATCACCACCCTCGGCTCCGGCACCACCCTCGCGATCACCAGCGGCAACGAACACGACTTCGACGGACGCGATCTCTTCAACCAGGGCACCGTCAACTGGTCCGGCGGACGCCTCCGCTCGGGCAACGGCGGCAGCATCGTCAACGACGGTCTCTGGAACGACACCGGCACCAGCGTGCTCGGCGGCACCGTCGCCGGCGCCAGCGCCTTCAAGAACGACTACGGCGGCGCCTACGGTTTTTCCAACTCCGCCACCGGCACCTACACCAAGTCCGGCACCGGCACCACGACCTTCCAGGATGTCGGATTCAACAACGCCGGTATCGTCAACGTCAACGCCGGCACGCTCGTGCTCAGCGGTGGCGGCACCAACACCGGCACCATCGCCACCGCCTCCGGCGCCACCCTCAGTCTCGTCAATAGCTACACCCTCGACACCGGCTCCACCCTCACGGGCACCGGCACCATCCAGGCCACCGGCGGCACCCTCACGCTCAACAACAGCGTCACCCTCTCCCATCTCCTTCTCAACGGCGCGACCCTGGCCGGCACCCACTCGTGGAACGGCACCGTCACCTGGAGCACCGGCAACTGGAACACCGCCGGCACCACCACCAACCCGACGGGCAGCATCCTCAACATCAGCGGCCCCGCCGAGCACGACTTCGATACCCGCGACCTCGTCAACGCCGGCACCATCAACTGGAGCGCCGGCCGTCTCCGCTCCGGCAATGGCGGCAGCATCCTCAACCAGGGCCAGTGGAACGACACCGGCACCAGCGGCCTTTCGGGCAACAGCCCTGGCGCGAGTTCCTTCAAGAACGACTACGGCGGCAGCTACACCTTCACCAACGCCGCCGGTGCCACCTACACCAAATCCGGCTCCGGCAACACCATCTTCACGGACGTCGCGCTCACCAACGACGGCACGATGAACGTGACCGCCGGTATGCTCTACCTCGTGGCCGGCGGCACCAACAACGGCACCATCACGACCGGCGCCGGCGCAACCCTCACCTTTGGCAACGGCTTCACGCTGGCCAACGGCTCCAGCCTGCTGGGCGCCGGCACGATCGAGACCTACGGCGGCGCCATCACCCTCACCGGCACGGTCAACCTCAGCCACCTGCAGGTTTATAGTGCCACCCTCGCGGGCACCCACAGCCTCGCCGGCACCGTGACCTGGAACACCGGCGATTTCAACACCACCGGTACCACCACCAACCTCGCGGGCAGCACCTTCAACATCGCAACGGCCGCCGAGCACGATTTCAACACCCGCGACTTCGTCAACCAGGGCACGGTCAACTGGACCGCCGGCCGTCTCCGCTCCGGCAACGACGGCAGCATCGTGAATCAGGGCCAGTGGAATGACACCGGCACCAGCTCGCTGGGTGCCACCTCCTCCGGCGCCTCTGCCTTCAAGAACGACTACGGCGGCACCTACACCTTCACCAACGCCGCCGGCGCCACCTACAACAAGACCGGCTCCGGCAACACCCACTTCCAGGACGTCCCCCTTCTCAACGACGGTGCGATCAGCGTGCAAAGCGGCAATCTCTTCCTCAACGGCGGCGGCACGAACGTGGGCACGATGGTCACCGCCTCCGGGGCAAACACGGTCTTCAGCAACAGTTACACCCTCGCGACCGGTTCGTCGCTCACCGGCGCCGGCCTCTACCAGGCCACCGGCGGCACCCTGACGGTCAACGGCACGGTCACCGTCTCCCATCTCACCCACACGGGCGGCACCTTGGTCGGCACGCACACCTTTGCCAACTCGGCGCTGACCTGGAACGGAAGCGACTGGAACTCCGCCGGCACCACCACCCTCGGCACCGGCACCACGCTCACCGTCAGCGGCACCGCCGAACGCGACTTCAACACCCGGATCCTCGTCAACCAGGGCACGCTCAGCTGGACCGGCGGACGCTTCCGCTCGGGCAACGGCGGCAGCATCACCAACGAGGGGCTCTGGCACGACCTCGGCACCAGCACCGCGCCCGGCACCAGCGCCGGCGCCAGCGCCTTCAAGAACGACTATGGCGGCGCCTACACCTTCACCAACGCTGCCAGCGGCACCTACCACAAGGCCGGCACCGGCCTCACCACCTTCCAGGATGTCGGCGTGAGCAACGCCGGCGAGATTCACACCGACGCCGGCACGCTGAGCTTTGTCGCCGGCCTCTCGCTCGCTCCCACCAGCGTTCTCAGTTTCAGCCTCGGCGGCACGACCGCCGGCACCGACTACGGCCTCGTGGCCGTCAGCAGCGCCCTCGTCCTCAGCGGTTCGCTGGCCCTCGATTTCTCCGGCGGCTTCCAAAACTCGATCCTCGGCGCCAACACCTTCACGCTCCTGAACTCCGGCGCCACCCTCACCGGCAGCTTCGCCAACGTCGCCAACGGCCAGCGCCTCTGGACCGCCGACGGCTTCGGCTCCTTCGAAGTCCACTACGGCGCCGCCAGCATCTTCTCCCCCAGCAGCCTCGTCCTCGCCAACTTCGAAGCCGTCCCCGAGCCCACGACCTGGCTGCTGCTTGCGCTGGGCCTGATTCCGCTCTGGCGCCGTCGGGCGTGAGGATGCCAAATTTAGCCCCCTGATCGTTTGACTGTAGTGACGACCGGGACCGCCTTCGCTGGCACATAACGCCTGCCGATGTGTAAGATTTCCCCCTCTTGATCTGTCCCGACCTCCCGCGCACCAATGTTCGTATTACGAACATTGCTCCCTCGTTTCACTCTGGGGCCCCCAGCGGATGTTCGTAATACGAACATTGGTGACTAGAAGGCAGTGAGCCTGCCGGTAGGCTTAATCAGATTCCCCAGTGGAGAAGCGCCTTCCTCGAAGCAGCGTCTTCTAGACTCTAACTTTGACTCACTTGCCCGCTTCAGACTTCGCCGCTTCGACCGCATACACGCGGAACACGGCGTTGACCATGCCGGGGGTGGCGCGGTCGGCGGAGATCGTGCACTGGTCGATGCCGACGTAGGGCGCGCGGGACATCACGCCTTCGTAGAAACGGAGCAGGCCGGCCATGTCCACGCGGCGGAAAGTGACCTGCAGGCTGTGCAACGAAAAGGTGTCGGTGCGGTCCGTGCGCTGCGCGCCCATCTCGACGGACAGCCCCTGCGCGAGCCGGTTGACCTCGGCGAAGGCCTGCGCGGCGTTCATCGTCTTGCCGGTGTCGAGGCGGCTCGCCACCTCGGCGGTGCGCTGCGTGACGGTTGCTTCCTGGGAAAGCCACAGGCGCTGCACCTCGGCGTCGGCCTGGAGCGACGACCACGCCTGCACATTGCCGCGCACGCGGGTGATGAGTTCGGAACCCCACCAGACGGCGCCGATGGCCACGAAGACCAGCATCAGCAGCCGCTCGCGGAGCAGCCGTTCGTTGAAAAACTTTTTCATCGCGCGCCCCCCTGCCCGGCGAAACCTGGCTTGAAGGTGACGGCGACGAGGAAAGTCGTGCGCCCGCCGCTCGTGCGCAGGTCGCGCAGCTCGACCTTTTCGACCGCGGCGATGCTCGCCAGCGCCTGCTCGTAGGCCTGCGGATCGGCGGCGTTTCCGGTCTGGGCCTCGATCTCGAGCTGCCGCGGATTGGTGCTCGCCGTCGAGGCGCGGAGAAATTCCAGCGTCTTGGGCCGCGCCTCGTTGATCAGCGCAATCATCTCGAAGGGCCGCAGGCTCTGCCCGGCGAGCTGTTCGAGCCGGGTGACGACATCGCTGGCCTGGCGGAGGCGCTGCACGGCGGCATCGCCGGCCTCCAGCTTCGCGCGCTGGCGGCCGAGCACCGCCTTGGAAATCTGCAGGCCCGCTTCGCCCAGCACGCAGGCGGCAAGCAACGCGGCGGCGGCGGCAAACGCGAACCACAGGCGCCGGTCGCGCGTGCGGCGGCCGGTCTGGGCGGCGAGGTCGGCCTTGTCGCGCACGTCCATCGCGCGCAGCTCGGCGGGAGAGAACGCGGCCTTGCGGTCGCGCAGCGTGAGCGCGAGGCCCTCCTTCTCCAGCGGGGCGGCGACGGGGTCGCCCTGGAAATGTTTCACGGACGCCGTCGGCGCGCCGAGGCGTTGCCGGGCCTCGTTGGCCAGTTCATCCGCCACGGCACCGGCGGCGCGCTCGCCGATGTCGCGGGCCAGCACGCCGGCGGGCACCGGACCCGCGCCGTCCCAGAGAATCGCGGCCACGTTGCCGGAGCTCTCGTGCAGCCAGACCTCGGCCGAGGCCGGGGCGGCCTGCCGGGCCAGGACGACGAAACCCGGGAGCACGGCGTCGGCGTCGCTCCAGCGCGCGGTGTCGTCGGCGGTGAAATTCTTGCGGTAGGCAGCGAACACCAGCGCCTGCGTGCCGTCGGCCGAGGGGCAGTGCCCGTGGTAAAGCTGGCCGGGCGCAAAGGGCCCGATGGTTTCGAGCGCCAGCTCGGCCTGGGCGGCGGCGTCCTGTCCGGCCACGAGCGGGATGCGGCGCACGAAAAACTTGGTCGCCGGCAGCAGCACCGTGCCGCCGCGGGAGGCGGGGACGGGAGGCGGGCCGGAGGGAGCGGGCTTGGACATGGGCGGGGTTCAGGAGCCGTCGTTCTCACGAAGTTCCAGAATCTGGAACGGGTAGTCCAACCTTTTGCGCGGATTGTTCCGCACGGAAGCGGGAGCCGACGCGGTTTGTTGCTCGCCGGCCTGGCGCGCCTCGGTGCGGGCGGCCCGGCCGGGGGCGACTCCGCCGGGGCGCCCGACCCAGGCGTCGAGCCGCTGCTCACGTCCGCCGAAGCGCACGCGCACGACCACATGCAGGCACTGCGCCTCGGTGCCGAGGCCCGGCGGAGTGGCGTCGCGGCCCCACGCGCCGGCCAGCTCGGCGGGCGAGCGGTAGAAGGACGAGCCGAGCGCCTTTTCGCGGCGCGAGGCCTCGATGGCGGCCACGCGGCTGCGGTCAAGCCCGTGCGCGAGCAGCGCGTCGCCGACGGCGGAGTTCACGTTGGTCGAATTGAAGGAAAACAGCGAGGCCCCGGCGCGGAAGCGCTGCCCCACTTCGTTCCACCGGCCGTGCTCGTCGAAAAACACCTCACGCACCGCCGGAATCGCGCGCAGCTCCTCGAAGGAACGCAGCGCCCGCTGCGGCGCGGCGTAGGGCAGCGGCGCGGTCGGGTATTCCAACACGTCGCCTTCCAGCGAGACGTGATCGGGCTTGGTCCACGTCAGCAGCGCGTCCACCACTCGGTCGGTGGAGGTCGCCGGGCAGCCCACGGCCTCGAGGTAGGCGGTGAGTTTTTCCTCATCCGCGCGCGGGAGTGAAAGCTTGCCGGTCTCGTCCGCGACCGTGACCTCGGCTGTCATGCCCTCGGTGGGCACATACTCCATCAGCTCCAGCGGACGGTCCCAGCCCTCCGACACGTCGTGCAAGCCTTCGCCCACGGCCGCGCGGTCGGCGAGCACGGCGAGCGTGGCCTCCAGCGCGGAAAACGCCTCCTCGCGCAAATCGGCGCGCTTGGCGGCTTTGGCCTCCGCGGCCAGATCCACGGCCGCCCGGTCCATGAGGCGCGTGATGAGAAACGCCGCCAGCAGGATGATGCCGAGCACGAAGATCACCACGGAACCGCGGCGGCGGGAAGCAACGAAACTGGCAACGCGCGCACTCATCAGAAAACCGGCGGGCTGCCGCTGTAGGGCAGCATGAGCTCGCGCTCCGCCTCGAAGGCATCCTGCTTGAAGCTGAGCACGAGGCGGTCGGGCAGGAGCCATTCGCCGTTGTTGTTTTTCCGCAGCTGCAGCTCCGTGCGCCAGGTGCCGCTGGTCGGGTCCTGATAGGCGTAGCGCAGCTGCGCCACGAGCGGCGATACCACGGCGGCGCGCGGGGGCTTTTCGTCGGCGTCCTCCTCCAGCAGCGACTGCCAGTAGAGCACCAGCCCGCGCTCGCGCACGACCGCGAGGTGGCAGCGCACCTCGGGCAGCGGCTCGCCGGGCCACTCCATCAGCCGGTCACCCTCGAGCAGCTCGAAGCCGAGCAGGTTTTCCACCGGGCCGCTGGCGGGCCGCACCTCGCGGATGGCAAAGGGCTCGGCCACGCCCACCGCGCCGCGCGGCCACACGGCCCGGCGCAGCAGCGACTCGACGTGGCGCGTGACAGCGTTCACGTGCTGCTCGAACAGGCGCTTCTCGCCACCCCGCCCCCAGATCGCGCCCATCGAGAACACGAAGGTCAGCAGCGCCGTCATGAGCAGCGTGAGCAAGGCCAACGCGAGCAGCAGCTCGATCAGAGTGAAACCGCGCCGACCCGTGGTCCTGATCCCGGAGTCACAAATTTTCACAACCGTTCCTCCTGCGCCATGCGCTGGCGCGTTTGCTCGCGCAGGCGGTCGCGCTCGCCGGGCTCCGACCAGGCCGGGCGGAGCAGGTAAATGGTCTGCGTGCGTTGCCACGTCTCGGTGCCGTTGCCGCCGGGGGCATCGGCCTCGATCGTGAGGCGAAACAGGTCGGCGATGTCGGTCGGCTCGATCAGGGCCTTCCAGGTGAGCGTGCGCCCGTCGGGCAGACCCACGCGACCGCCTTCCTCCACCTTTTCCTTCTCGGCTTCGCTGAGCACGACGGTGCGCAGGAGCTTCCAGTGCTCCTCCAGCTGCTGCTCGGCGCCGAGCGTGCGGTAGCTGCCGAGGATGTTGAGGTAGGCCACCGAGAGCACGACGGCCGCGAGCGCGAAAATCGCCAGGCTCACCAGCACCTCGATGAGGGTGAAACCGCGGCGCGGGCGGGATGCAGGCGAAGGGGATTGAACCGCAGGGTCGGCGCTGGCGCCGACCTCACGCACGAGGTCGGACCAAGGTCCGACCCTGCGCCCAATCCGACAAACTGAATCCCGGAGCGGCTTCATGGCGAGGTCGTAGCACGCACGATGGGCGCGGCGGTCCAAGGGTCGAGCTCGAGGCGGCTGACGCGACCCTCGGCGTCGGTCAGCTGCACACGGAAGCGGTCGGTCGTGCCGTCGGCGTGGAAGCGCACCGCCGGCAGCGCGCCCGTGCCGACGAGCTGGCCGCCGATGAGGACGGTGTCGTTCGATTCGGCGGGCAGGAACTCGAGATTTTTCCCCGGCCAGGCCAGACTGCGCTCGGCGCCGGCAACGGGACCCGACCAGATGAGGCGCTGCTCCTTTTCGTCGAAACGCATCGTGACGACGACATCCTCCTGCACGGCCTGGAGCCGCGCAGCCTGCACCGCTTCCCAAAAAATATCGGCCGGTGTGCGCTGCCGGGAGCGGAAGAGGTCGTTGCCGCCGCTGATGAACAGGCCCGCCACGAGCCCGAGCAGGGCGATCGCGAGGATGACCTCCAGCACGGTAAATGCGCGCCGGCCGGGCGCGGCGCGGTGCGGGGAGATTTGCAGCCGGCCCAAGCTGCGCCGTGTGCGACCGGTCATGCGCAGGAGACGGCCCGGTGGTTCACCAGTTACCGATGTCGTCCTCGGTGCCTTCCGTCTTGTCGAATCCCTTGGAGAAAAGGTCGTAGCTGCCCTTGTTATGCGTGCCCGGGAATCGGTATTGATAGGGCTGGCCGTAGGGATCCGGCTGCATCTGGTTGCCGGGGATGTCGAGGTAAGGCCCCTTCCAATTGGCGGAGCCGTTGGCCGGGGCGCTGATCAGCGCGTTGAGTCCTTCCGCGGTGCTCGGGTAGCTGCCGGTGTCGAGGCGGTAGCGCTCGAGCGCGGTCTTGAGCGAGTCGCGGACAAAGATCTTCGCAACCGTCGCCTGGCCGCCGGTGAAGATGCCGTCGGTTTTGGTGATGAGAAGCGTGGCCAGCAGCGCGAGGATGCCGACCATGACGATGACTTCGATGAGGGTGAAGGCGCGGAGGCGGCGGTTGGGGCGCATGGCGGGAAAGATCAGGGACGAACTTGGACCGGAGCGGCCGGCCGGGAGTTGGGGGTGGGTTGAATCTGCGGCTGGGGGATCGGCGAGGCGCCCTGGTTGCGGAGGGCCCGACGGCGGCGAATCTCCTCGGCGACCTGCGCGAGGCGCGCCGCCTCGTCGGCCGACGGGGCGGCCGGGTTGACCACGGCCGTGGGCGACGCGCCGGGCGCACCGCCGGGCGCAGGCATGGGCGCCGGCGGAGCCGCCTGCACAATGATTTGGGCGCGCTTGAGCGCGAGACTGAGCGGCTGGCCGCGATAGAGGACCTTCACCGACTGGGTGTCGGGATCGTAACTCTGCACCGTGTAGGGCGCGCCGGCCTCGTTGAGCTTCACCCACTGCGACTGGCGGTTGGCCGGCTCGAAAAAGCTGAAGAGCGGCTCGCCGTTGTCCACGATCACTCCGCGAAACTCCAACGTGCCCGACTCCATGCCCGGGGCCCCCGGCGAGGTCGCGGAGCCGAAAGGCGAATTCTTGACCAGGCTGTCGAGCGAAGGCTTGGCCGGCTCGGCCGCAAAAACGGCCACGGCAGCCAGCCCGGGCAGAACGGCAAAGTGGCGGCAACGGAGACGCATAGCCGGAACGAAAGCCCAAGTGCCCGCCAACGCAACGTTGAAGACGAATGGGCGAGACCTTGAACTGTCCGCTTCGTCCGCTGGAAGCGGAGGGCTGTTTTTCGCACCGGCCGCGGCCTGTGCGGAGACCGACACTTCAGGGAACCGGAACCCCCGCCGTCGCTGAACAATTCAGGCTACCCGCGTGAAAAATCCGCTCGCGGCCAGCGGGTAATGCGATTCGCCTGAATCCCCGCCCCACGCTTGGTGATGACTCCCCGCCCCTCCCTGCTTTCGTGCATCGGTTCCGCAATCGTCACGCTCGTCGCGTGCCTGCCACTCTCCGCCCAGGAAGCCGCTCCGTCTCCCGCGGCCTTCGCCGAAACCGGTCCGTTCTTCGAGCCGGGCCAGCCGTTATTCCACACCCAGGTCGAGGTGACCAAGGAACACTTCGTCGTGCGCGGTGTGCTGCTGCCGCTGCCTTCCGGCCACGCCGTACTCTTCGACCAGGAGCTGCTGCGCGTCGCCGCCATCTGGCTGGTGCCGGCCGGCCAGCCGCCGGTCTCGGAGCGCACGATGGCGCAGATCTCCTACAAAAATCCGCGCACCCGCACCTACTCGGACCACCCCCAGCCCACCGGCCCGCTGCTGCTGGCCAGTGCCCTAAACCCCGGCGCGGCCCCGGATTTCGACGCCCTGTTCAGCGACCCGCGGCCGCCCAACCGCGAGGGCGACGCCGGCCGCGGGCCGCTGCCGGAAACGGTCGGCCGCTTTGAAGGCGTCGAACTCACCGGCCCCACCGCCGTGCTGCGCTACCGCGTCGGCCAGACGCTTGTCCGCGAATGGTTCGAGGCGCGCGACACCGATGGCGGCGTCCAGCTGCTGCGCCACCTCGAGATCGCCGCGCACGCCACGCCGCTGCACTTCGCACTCGGGCGTCCGGCCAACGGAGCCCAGTTGTCCGCCAACTCGCCCGCCGTCACCTTCACCGACTCCGCCGACGGCCTCGTCGCGAGCCTCGCACCGGCAAAGGGTGTCCAGCGAATCACGTTTGCCCTCGCCCCGGCCGACGCGCCCGCGCCCGGCCCCACCCCGGCTCCGCCCGCCCTCATCGCGACGCCGCGCTGGCCCGGCACCGCCACCGCTGAACCCAAACTTGCCCGGCTCCGGCAAAACGGCTGGGTGCTCGACCATGTGCCCGTACCCGAGGTGAATCCGTGGAAACGCCGCATCCGTCCCGCCGACCTCGCCTTCGTTTCCGCCGACGAGGCCGCGGTCGTCACCTACGACGGCGATGTCTGGCGTGTGACCGGCCTGGCCGACCCGGAGCTCGCGCAGGTCACCTGGCGCCGCTTCGCCAGCGGCCTGCATGAGCCGCTCGCCATCGCCGCCCCGCTGCCCGGCGCGGTGCAGGTCTGGACCAAGAACGGCCTCGTGCGCCTCGCCGACACCGACGCCAACGGCGAGGCCGACCGCTACGACAACTTCAACGACCACGTCATCCAGAGCCAGACCACGCGCTCCTTCCCCCTCGACATGGCGATCGGGCCCGACGGCTCCACCTACGTGTCGCAGGGCGGCATCACCACCGGCACCGGCATCCAGTCCGGCGGCACCGGCACCCCCCACGCCGGTGCCATTCTGAAAATCTCGCCCGACGGCCGCAGCTCCGAGGTTTTCGCCCGCGCCGCCCGCGAACCGTTTGTCACGGTGCATCCGCGCACGGGCACCGTCACCGGCACCGACCAGCAGGGCCACTTTGTGCCGGCGTCGGTGGGCTACGTTTTCCGGAAGGGCGACAACTTCGGCTTCCCCGAGGCCACGCCCGAGAAACTCACTCCGCCGCTCGTGTGGATTCCCCACGCGCAGGACACCTCGTCGGCCTCGCAGGTCTGGACGCCCGGCGAGGGCTTTGGCATATGGAGCGACAAGCTCCTGCACCTCTCCTACGGCCGCGGCCGGCTCTTCCTGATCTCGCCCGACTTCGCCGCACCCACGCCGCAGGGGGCGGTGATCCCGCTTGGACTTGAAACCGATTTGCCGCTGCTGCACGGACGCCGCGCCGTCGACAGCCGCGCCATGTGGTTCGCGGGTTTCCAGATCTGGGGCACGCGCACCAAGACCATGTGGTCGCTCGGCCGACTGCGGCCCGATCCCGACAGCCCGATCGTCACGCCCGTCGCCGCCCGCTCCAACGCCCACGGCGTCGTGCTCACGTTCGCCCGCCCGCTCGATCCCGCCTCGGTCACACCGCTCGCCGTGCAATCCCGCGCCTGGAACTATTTCCGCAGCGCCGAATACGGCAGCGGCTACTACACCCTCGACGGCCGGCCCGGCACCACCCCGCAGGGCGTGAGCCAGACGGTGCTCTCCGCCGACGGCCGCTCCGTCTTCATCCACCTGCCGAACCTCACGCCCGCGATGCAGCTGGAGCTGAAGCACGACTTCAAGTTCGCCGACGGCGGACCGGCCGCGCCCGGCGTGGTGTTCTTCACGGTTCATCAGTTGCGGGAGGAGAATCTCGCCGCGCAAGGTTTCCCCGGCGTTGACCTGAACAAGCGCGACATCGTCGAGCGGCCGAAGGCCCCCGAGCAGATCGCCGCCGAGGCCGGCCAGGAACTGGCCGTGCAATTCGGCTGCGCCGCCTGCCATTTCCCCGACCCGACGACCCGCGCGACCATCGGCCCGACCTGGCTTAACCTCTACAACTCGCGCCGCCGCTTCACCGACGGCACCACCGCCGTCGCCGACGAAGCCTACCTGCGCGAAAAGATCCGCGAACCGATGAAGCGCCGCGTCACGCAGGGCATGGTCGAGATGCCGAGCTACGCCGGCGTGCTGACCGACGCCCAGATCGAGTCCCTTGTCCTCTATATCAAGAGCCTCTCCAGCCGCGAGGGCCCCGCCCCCGATCGCCCGACGCGGGAGTGAAAGGTAAAGCGGCTTGTCCCCAAGACACCGAAAATATCAACCAAGCAAAAAGCCCGCGGATCGCTCCGCGGGCTTTTGTTTTCTAACCGCCCCGGGGCGCCGAACCGGGCAGAGCTTCCACGCAAACTCCCCGGCCCGCGCCCCAAGGCGGTAGAAATTAGCCCACCGGTTTCACCGGTACCCTCAGGGCCGACCCTGTCGGGGTTAACCGCGACGCTGTCGCTCCTGGCAACCGCCGGGACGAATGTTGCTGACTGGGTATGACGGGTTGCATTCGGGTTAGGCTGCCGTCCCGCGGCACCGGCACCGGATGGCTTCCACGCAAACCATCCAATCCGTGCCGCAGGGCGGCAGAAGTGAAGAAAATGAAATCAGTCGCGCCATAGTTGGACGCTCCGCAGGTAGTTGCCGCGCTCGTAGGCCTCGGGATCGGGGCAGTTGCGCAGGCTGAGCGCACCGCGGATCTGGCTGACGCTCTCGTATTCGTGATCTTCCATCCAGCGCAGCAGGCCGGCGCGCAGCACGGCAAGTTCGCCGGGTCCGCGTTTCAGCAGCGCGGCGACCACCTGCACGGCGTCGGCGCCGGTCAGCAGGGCCTTCACCACGTCCTCGGGGCGGTGCACGCCGCCGCTGCAGGCGAGGCTGAGCTTCACCTGATCGCGCAACAGCGCGAGCCAGCGCAGGCGCAGGCCGAGGTCCTCGGGCGTGGAGAGGTCGAGGTGCGGGCGCACCTCCAGCGACTCGACGTCGATCTCGGGCTGGAAGAACCGGTTGAACAGCACAAGGCCGTCGAGTTTCTCGCGTTCGAGCCAGCCGGCGAGGTGCGCGACCGACGTGTAGAACGGCGAGAGCTTCACGGCCACGGGGATCTTCACCGCGCCGCGCACGGAACGCGCGATCTCCACCACCCGCTGCTCCAGCTCGGCGCCGGTGACGCCGCGTTGCGTGGCGAGGAAGTAGGTATTGAGCTCGATCGCATCGGCCCCGGCCTCCTCGAGGAGCTGGGCATAGGCGAGCCACGAGCCGAGCTGCGTGCCGTTGAGCGAGGCGATGACCGGCAGGCCGGTGATGCGCTTGATGACGGCGAGGCGGTCGAGGTATTCGTCGGGCCCGAGCACGTAGTCGCCGGTGTCGGGGAACATGGTCGTGGCCTCGGCAAAGTTGTCCTGCCAGCGCACGATATGCCGGTCGAAGGCAACCTGGTTGCCCTCAAGCTGCTCGGCGAAGAGCGAGTGCATGACGAAGGCGGGCGCGCCGGCGTCCTGCAGGCGGCGCACGCTGTCCATGTTGTCCACGAGCGGCGACGCGCCGGGGATGAGCGGACTGGCCAGCTTGAGCCCGAGGTAGGTGGTCGTCAGGTTCATGACGTGGCGGGGCTGGCGGGTTTCTTCTCCGGAGCGAAGGCGGGTGACGTTGCAGGTGGAGGCGGCGGTTCGACGCCGGCGGCCTGCTGGTAGCGGGCGACGCGGCGGTTGACGGCGGCCTGCGCGCGTTCGCCGAGATCCTTGGCGCGCTCGGGATCGGAGCGGAAAAGCGCCTGGAAACGGAGCTCGTTGCGCGTGTAGGCGCTGAGCGGATGCTTCGGGGCGGCGGAGTCGAGCACGCCGGCCAGTTTTCCTTCGGCGATGCGCGCCGGGTTGTGGCGGAAGAGCGGCCACGAACCGGTTTCCACGGCGAGCTTCTGCTGGTCGAGGCCGTTGGCCATCGAGTAGCCGTGCGCAATGCAGTGCGAGTAGGCGATGATGAGCGAAGGACCGGGGTGCGCCTCGGCCTCGAGGAAGGCCTGGACCGTCTGGCTGTCCTTGGCGCCGAAGGCGACGCGGGCGACATAGACGTTGCCGTAGCTGGCCGCGATCATCGCGAGGTCCTTCTTGTCGGTGTCCTTGCCCGCGGCGGAGAACTTCGCGACCGCGCCGAGCGGCGTGGACTTGGACTTCTGGCCGCCGGTGTTGGAATACACCTCGGTGTCGAGGACGAGGATGTTGACCTTGCGGCCGCTCGCGAGGACGTGGTCGAGGCCGCCGAAGCCGATGTCGTAGGCCCAGCCGTCGCCGCCGACGATCCACACGGATTTCTTCACCAGATAGCTCGCCAGCTGCGCGAGGCGGCGGGCGCGGTCGTCATCGAGCGAGGCGAGCGCGGCCTCGAGATCGACGAGCAGGCCGCGAGCCACCGCGAGACCGGCATCGGTCTTCTGGTCGGCCGCCTTGAAACCCTCCATGAGCGCCGGCGGAAGTGAGGGAGCGAGCTCGTCGAGCAGGCGCCAGGCCTGGGCAGCGAGCTGATCCACGCCGGCGCGCAGGCCGAGGCCGTATTCAGCGTTATCCTCGAAAAGGGAGTTGGACCAGGCCGGGCCGCGGCCCTGGGCGTTGGCCGTGTAGGGCGTGGTCGGCAGGTTGCCGCCGTAGATGGAGGAGCAGCCCGTCGCGTTGGCGATGAGCAGCCGGTCGCCGTAGAGCTGCGTGAGCAGCTTGAGGTAGGGTGTCTCACCGCAGCCGGCGCAGGCGCCGGAGAACTCGATGAGCGGCTCGCGGAACTGCGTGCCCTTGACCGTATCCTGCAGCAACGCGGCGGGCGCGGGCGGCAGCGTGAGGAAGAACTCGAAGTTCGCGCGCTCGGGCTCGCGCAGCGGCTCGACCGGGGCCATCATGAGGGCCTTGCGCTTGAGGTCGCTCTTGTCCTTCGCGGGACAGACCTTCTGGCAAAGAGTGCATCCAGTGCAGTCCTCGGGGGCAACCTGGATGGTGTAGGCATGACCGGGGACGTCAGCCGCGCGCAACTTGGCGTGTTTATAGCCGAGCGGCGCGCCTTCCAGACTGGCGACGGGGCACACACCTGCCCGGATCGCTGCATGGGGACACACCAGAACACACTTGTTGCACTGGATGCAAAGGTCGGCGTCCCACACGGGGATTTCCTGCGCGATGGCGCGCTTCTCCCAGCGCGCGGTGCCGGTCGGCCAGGTGCCGTCGGGCGGGAAAGCGCTGACGGGCAGGCGGTCGCCGTCGCCCGCGAGGATGGTCGCGGTGACCTGGCGCACAAAATCCGGCGCCCCGGGGGCGATGATCGGCAGACGGCCCTGCTCGGCGGTGACCGTGGCCGGCACGGGAATCTCGTGCAGGGCGGCGAGCGCAGCGTCCACGGCGGCCTCGTTCTTGGCCACAACGGCCTCGCCCTTCTTGCCGTAGGTCTTGCGGATCGCCTCCTTGATGGCGGCGATGGCCTCGTCGCGCGGCAGCACGCCGGCCAGCGCGAAGAAGCAGGTCTGCATGATCGTGTTGATCTGGCCGCCCATGCCGGCGGCGCGGGCCACGGTCAGCGCGTCAATCGCGTAGAGTTTCAGGCCGCGCTCGATGATGCGCGCCTGGACTTCCTTCGGCAGGCGGTCCCACACGCGATCAGGTGGCGAGCCGACGTTGAGCAGGAGTGTCGCGCCGGGTGCGGCGGTCGTGAGGACGTCGAGGCGCTCGACAAAGGGGAAGTGGTGCACGGCCACGAAGTCGGCCGCGCCGACGAGGTAGGGCGCGCGGATGGGCTTCGGCCCGAAGCGCAGGTGCGAGATGGTCATCGCGCCGCTCTTCTTGGAATCATAGACGAAGTAGCCCTGCGCGTTGAGGTCGGTGCCCTCGCCGATGATCTTGATGGAATTCTTGTTCGCCCCGACGGTGCCGTCGGCGCCCAGCCCGTAGAACACCGCGCGGCGCGTGCCGGCCGGCTCGATGTCGGGTTCGTCGGCGACGGGCAGCGACAGTTTCGTGATGTCGTCGTTGATGCCGACGGTGAAACGCTTGCGCGGGCTGGCGGACGTCAGCTCGTCGAAAACCGCGCGGACCATGCCGGGCGTGAATTCCTTCGAGCCGAGGCCATAGCGTCCGCCGATGAGTTTCACGCCAGTGCGGCTGGCCTCGAAGAGGGCGGTCGCGACGTCCACGAAAAGCGGTTCGCCGAGCGCGCCGGGTTCCTTGGTGCGATCGAGCACGGCGATGGCCTTCACGGTCGAAGGGATCGCCGCGAGCAGGGCGGCTGCGTCGAAGGGCCGGTAGAGGCGCACGCGGACCACGCCGGTGCGGCGGCCCTGGGCGTTGAGCCACGCGGCGGTCTCGGAGACGGTCTCGCCGCCCGAGCCCATGATGATCACGATCTGTTCGGCCTCGGGGTGCCCCTCGTAGTCGAAGAGCTTGTAACTGCGGCCGGTGCGCGACGCGAAGTCGTCGAAGATCTGCTGCACGATGGCGGGCACGCGGTCGTAGAAGGGATTGCAGGCCTCGCGCGCCTGGAAGAACACATCGGGATTCTGCGCGGTGCCGCGGATGGCGGGCCGGTCCGGCGTGAGCGCGCGGTCGCGGAAGGCTGCGATGTATTTTTCGTCCACGAGGGCACGCAGGTCGTCGTCGGAGAGGAGCGCGATCTTGCCGACCTCGTGCGAGGTGCGGAAGCCGTCGAAGAAGTGGAGGAACGGCACGCGGGTCGCGAGCGTGGCGGCGTGCGTGACGGCGGCGAAGTCCTGCGCCTCCTGCACGGAGCCCGAGCAGAGCAGCACGGCGCCGGTCTGGCGGCAGGCCATGACGTCGGAGTGGTCGCCGAAGATCGAGAGCGCGTGCGTGGCCAGCGCGCGGGCCGTCACGTGCAGCGCGAAGGGATGCAGCTCGCCGGCGATCTTGTAGAGATTGGGGATCATCAGCAGGAGGCCCTGCGACGCGGTGAACGAGCTCGCGAGCGCGCCCGCCTGGAGTGCGCCGTGGAGCGCGCCGGCGGCGCCGCCCTCCGACTGCATCTCGATGACCTCGGGCACGTGGCCCCAGAGATTGGGTTTGTGCTTCGCGGACCATTCATCGACCCACTCGCCCATCGGGGACGATGGCGTGATGGGGTAAATGGCGAAGAGTTCGCTGAGACGGTAAGCCACGGCAGCGACGGCCTCATTGGCGTCGAGCGTGGCGACGGGGGCGTGGCGTGGACTGATCACGGAATGACTCTACCGGAAACCCCGCCCGCTGCCCCCGCAGCCGTTGCGCAGGAGCATGCATAAATTGGCAGACGTGGCGTTTTACCGAGGACTCCGCCTGTGCGTCCGCGCGCACGTGCGCCTCACGGCCGCGCCCGCGGGCGGGCTGTCCACCCGGGAACCGGAAACCCTGCACCCTTTATGCAAACCGGTACATTCCGGCTCGGTTGCATGGGCGGCGCATTGACCGCGGGAGAATTTGCTGCCTCCGTTTCTGTGTCTCCCCTCCCCGCCCCATGCTCAAACGACTCCTTTGCCTCGCGCTGGTGGCCGCTGTGCGCGTCACCGCCGATACCCCGATCACGCCCGTGCCGCCGCACGCTGATTTCCGCGTGGCAACCATCCAGGTGCGCATCGCACCCGATCATCGCGACTGGACCTACCGCTTGGGCGAGCCGGCGAAGTTCCGCATCATGGTCACGGCGGACAACACACCCGTGGACAACGCCACGGTCACCTACTCGGTCGGCCCCGAGCTGATGCCCGCGGAAAAGAAGACCGCCCTCGTGCCTCTCGAAGGCCTCGTCGTGGACGGCGGCACGCTCAACACCGGCGGCTTCATCCGCTGCAAGGCCTCGGTCGAGTTCGCCGGCCGCACTTACCAAGGCGTGGCGACGGCCGCCTTTGCGCCCGAGACGATCAAGCCCTACCAGACGGAGCCGGCGGATTTCGATGCTTTCTGGGCCAAGGGCAAGGTGGAGCTGGCGAAAATTCCGCTTGAGGCGCGTCTCACGCTCCTGCCCGACGCCTGCACCGACAAAGTAAACGTCTATCACGTGAGCTTCAGCACCGCGAACCAGCCGTGGAATCCCCAGCCGCCGCGCATATATGGCATCCTCTGCGAGCCCAAGGCACCGGGCAAATATCCGGCCGTGCTCAAGGTCCCCGGCGCCGGCGTGCGTCCCTATGCAGGCGATCCCGACCTCGCGGCCCGCGGCGTCATCGTGCTGGAGATCGGTATTCACGGCATCCCGGTGAACCTGCCACAAAATGTCTATGACGCCATGTATGGCGGCGCACTGCACAGCTACTGGGTCACCCAACTCGACAACAAGGACTCCTATTACTACCGCCGCGTCTACCTCGGCTGCGTGCGCGCCAACGATTTCCTGACCTCGCGGGAAAACTGGAACGGCAAGGACCTGCTCGTCACCGGCGCCAGCCAGGGCGGCCAGCTCTCGCTCGTCACCGCCGGTCTCGACCCGCGCGTGACGGCGCTCGCCGCCATCCACCCGGCGATGTGCGACGTCGTCGCCCCGCTGCACGGCCGCGCCGGCGGCTGGCCGCACCCGTTCAAGCCGAACGACGACGGCTCGCCCTCGATTCACGCTACACCGGCGAAAATCGCGACCACCGGCTACTATGATTCGGTTAATTTCGCCCGCCGCCTCAAGGTGCCCGGGTTCTACATCTGGGGCTTCAACGACGAGGTCACGCCGCCAACCTCCACCTTCGCCGCCTACAACGTCATCACCGCGCCCAAGACCCTCGCCGTGCAACCCGAGCAGGCGCACACCTACCCCTCCGAGCAGTGGGAGGCCGTCAACCGCTGGATCATGAACAACCTGGGCCTGAAGTGACCCGGCCCGCCTCCTCTCAAATCCCCAACAAAGATTCTCATTACCACCGGCCGTCCGGCCCGGTAAGATGACCTTTCAGTTTTCGCCCTGTCCACTACCCCTGCCAACCTGATGTCCTTTCCCCAAGATTTCACCTGGGGCGTCGCTGCCGCCGCCTACCAAATCGAAGGAGCCGCCCGCGAGGACGGCCGCGCCCCGTCCATCTGGGACATGCACAGCCATGCACCCGGCCGCGTGTTCGAGGGGCACACCGGCGACGTGGCCTGCGACCACTACCACCGCTACAAGGAGGACGTAGCGCTCATGCGCAACCTCGGGACCAAGGCCTACCGCCTGTCCATTGCCTGGCCGCGCGTCATCCCGCAGGGCACCGGCAAGCCCAACGCCAAGGGCCTCGCGTTCTACGACAAGCTCTTTGACGAACTCCTCGCCGCCAACATCACACCGTGGGTCACGCTCTTCCACTGGGATCTTCCGCTCGCGCTCCAGCGCCGTGGCGGTTTCTCCAACCGCGACATGGTCGAGTGGTTCGGCGACTACGCCGCGCTGATGGCGGAGCGCTACGGCGACCGAGTGAAGAACTGGATCACCTTCAACGAGCCGCCCTGCACCGTCGGCCTCGGCCTGCTGGACGGGGTGTTCGCGCCGGGCTACAAGCTGACGCACGCCGAGTGCCTACTGGCCGCTCACCACCTGCTGCTGGCCCACGGCCGCGGCGTGCAGGCCCTGCGCGCCGGCATCAAGGGGAAGATCAAGGTCACCCTCGCCCACACCGCCCGCGAACGCATCCCGGCCACCGAAACCAAGGCCGATATCGAGGCCGCGCGCCGTGACTACTTCGCCAGCACCTTGCGCGATATGTGGAACCTGAGCTGGTGGGCCGACCCGATCATGTTTGGCAAATACCCGGAGGACGGGCTCAAGGCCTTCGGCGCCGAGGTGCCCGAGATCCGCACGGGGGACATGAAGCTCATCTCGCAGAAAATCGACCTGCTCTGCTACAACTGCTACACCGGCAACCGCTACCAGGCCGGCGCCAACGGCCAGCCGGAAAAGGTGCCGCACAGCTGGGGCATCGGCAATCCGCGCGGCACGCTGAACTGGCTGCAGATCGCCCCGCCCGCGCTTTACTGGGCGGCCAAGTTCCAGACCGAGCGCTACAAGCTGCCGATCGTTTTTTCGGAAAACGGCTTCTGCAACACCGACTTTGTCCACCTCGACGGCAAGGTCCACGACCCGCAGCGCATCGACTTCCTCGCGCGTTATCTCGGCGGCCTCAAGCGCGCCGCCAGCGAGGGCATCCCGCTCGCCGGCTACTTCTACTGGTCGGTGATGGACAACTTCGAGTGGTGCGAGGGCTACAAGGATCGCTTCGGCCTGATCCACGTGGACTACCAGACCCAGAAGCGCACGCCGAAGGATTCCTATTACTGGTATCGCGACGTCATCCGCACGAACGGCGCCGCGCTCTGAGCCCCCTTCCATTCCACGCCTGTCCATGCGCCTGCACCCGCTCGCCCGCGCCTCCTGGGAATTCCGTGACGCCACCACCGGCTCACCGTGGCGCTCCGCCCGCGTCCCCGGTTGCGTCCACACCGACCTGATCCGGCACAAGCTGATCCCCGATCCGTTCTTCGGCAGCAACGAGCTCGAGCTGCAATGGATCGAAGAGCGCGACTGGGAATACCGCGCGACCTTCACTTTGCCCGCCGCGGCGTTTGCCGAGGAGGTCATCGACCTCGTCGCCGACGGCCTCGACACCGTCGCCACCGTGCGCCTTAACGGCCGCGTGGTCGCGCGGACCGAGAACATGTTCATCGGCCACCGCTGGGACGTGAAGCGCCTGCTGCGCCCCGGCGCGAATGAGATCCTCATCCGCTTCGGCAGCACGATGAAATATATCCGCGCCCAGCGCCCCGGCCACGACCCGCGCGAGTTCAACGATCCCGTCGGCCGCAGCCAGGTCATCCGCAAGCAACAGTGCCAGTTCGGCTGGGACTGGGGCCCGCGCTTCGTCACCGCCGGCGTGTGGCGCGACCTCCGCCTCGAGGCCTGGAGCGGCAACCGCCTCGAAACCGTCCGCGTGACCCAGAATCATCGCAGGGACGGCAGCGTCGTCCTTTCTTTTGAACCCGAACTCGCAAAGAAGGACTCCCGCGCGCAGGTCACGGGCACGATTTCGCTGAAGGGCAAGGTCGTCGCAAAAATCGAAAATCGAGAATCCCGGCCACCGCGAAGGCGGGGCGACCGGCACCGGGACCGCAGCAGCGGTCATCGGTGCAAAATCGAAAATCCGTCCCTCTGGTGGCCCAACGGCCACGGCGCGCAGCCGCTCTACACCGTCGAGCTCACGGTCACCGGCCGCGACAGCAGAGTCATCGGCACCTGGTCGAAACGCCTCGGCCTGCGCACGCTTGAACTCGATACGAGCAAGGACGCCGCCGGCCAAAATTTCCGCTTCGTCGTCAACGGCCGCCCGGTCTTCGCCAAGGGCGCGAACTGGATTCCCGCGCATAGCTTCGCCGCCGGCCTGACGCGCGCCGACTACGCCCGCGACCTCACGAGTGCCGCCGAGGCGCACATGAACATGATCCGCGTGTGGGGCGGCGGTATCTACGAGAGCGAGGACTTCTACGACCTGTGCGACGAACTCGGCCTGATGGTCTGGCAGGACTTCATGTTCGCCTGCTCGATCTACCCGGCCGACGCCGCGTTCCAGCAGAGCGTGCGCGCCGAGGCGCGCCACCAGATCCGCCGCCTGCGCCATCGCGCGTGCCTCGCGCTCTGGTGTGGCAACAACGAGATCGCCCAGCTCAACACCGTCGGCGCCAAGGCCGACCTGCTCGCCAGCCCGAAGCTGCGCCGCGACTACGAGGCGCTCTTCCACCGCGTGCTGCCCGCCGAGGTCGCCGCGCATGACGGCGTCACCGCCTACCGCCCGTCCTCGCAGTGGCGCAGCACGCTGGAGGACTCCATCTCGCGCGGCGACACTCATGCCGTCGGCGAGAAGCTCGGCGACACGCATTACTGGGACGTCTGGCACGCGCGCCACCCGGTGAAGGATTACGAGAAGTGGCGCTTCCGCTTCTGCTCGGAGTTCGGCATGCAGAGCTACAGTTCGCCGGCCACCCAGGCGACCTTCTGCCCGCCGGGCCAGGACAACGTGTTCGGCCCGCAGATGGAGAACCACCAGAAGAACCGCGCCGGCAACCAGATCATCCTCGACTACGTGTCGCGCCGCTACCGGTTCCCGAAAGGCCAGGACGCGCTCATCTACCTCTCGCAGCTCAACCAGGCCCACTGCATGCAGACGGGCGTCGAGCACTACCGCCGCAACATGCCGCACTGCATGGGCGCGCTCTACTGGCAGCTCAATGACTGCTGGCCCGTCGCCTCGTGGAGCTCGATCGAGTTCACCGGCCGCTGGAAGGCCCTGCACCACGTCGCCCGCCGCTTCTTCGCCCCCGCCCTCGTAAGCGCGCATGTGCCCGGCGACGAGGACACCATCATCGGCAACTACCGCACGACCACGGTGGACGCGGTGCATTTCCACACCGTTTACGACGCCCCGGCCCCCGCCCGCGGCGAGTTGCGCTGGGAACTCTTCCACCTCGACGGCCGCATCCTCGCCCGCGGGAAGAAGAAGGTCGCGCTGCGCCCCGGCGAAGCCGTGCGCCAGCAGACCGTGCGTTTCGGCAAGCTCATGCAGCAGCACGGCCGTGACAACCTGCACGTGCGCCTCGCGCTCCTGATCGGCCGCAAGCGCGTGAGCGAGGAGACCGTGTTCCTCACGCCGCCGCGCTTCCTCGACCTGCGCCGGGCGAGGACCCGCGCGACCGTGCGTGCTGTCAGCGCCACGGAGTTCGACGTCACGTTCCGCACCTCGGCGTTCCAGCACCGCTTCGCCTTCGACTTCACCGGCATCGAGCACCGCTCAAGCGACAACTGGTTCGAGCTCTACCCCGATGAAGCCAAGACCGTGCGCGTCACCTGCACCAAACCGCAGCGTGCCGCCAGCCTGAAGACCCTGCTCTCGCACCAGTCGCTCGCAGACACCTACTAACACCGCCCCACCCCATGTCCCAAAACCAAGAAAACAAACTGCCCTTCCGCGAGATGCTCGCGTTCGGCTGCGGCGACTTCGCCTCTGTCCTCTATTGGCAGACCTTCATGAAGTATCTGCCGTTCTTCTACACCGATGTGTTCGGCATAACCGCCGGTGCCCTCGCCACGATGCTGCTCGTGAGCCGCATTTGGGACGGCATCAACGACCCCATCATCGGCATGTGGGCCGACCGCACCGAGTCGCGCTGGGGCAAATTTCGCCCGTTCATCCTTTTTGGCTGCGTGCCCTTCGCGATCTTCGGCGTGCTGACCTTTACCACCCCGAGCCTCGGCATGAGCGGCAAGCTGATCTGGGCCTACCTCACCTACAACGGCCTCATGATGCTCTACACCACGGTGAACATCCCCTACACGGCGCTCATGGGGGTCATGACCAGCAACCCGGTGGAACGCACGCGGCTCTCCTCGATCAAGTTCATGTTCGCCTTCAGCGCGGGCATGGTGATTTCCGCGACGCTGCTGCCGATGGTCTCGGCGCTCGGCGGCGACAAGAATCCCCAGCTCGGCTGGCAGCTCGCCTTCGCCGTCGTCGGCGTGGTCGCGATCGGTTTCTTCCTCATCACGGTCTTCGGCACCAAGGAACGCATCAAGCCGGCCCCGGAGGAAAACACCTCCGTGTTGCGCGACATCCGGTTCCTGGTCACGAACAACGCCTGGGTGCTCCTGTTGTGCACCACCCTGACCTGGATTCTCTTCGTGGCGCTGCGCAGCTCGGTCTCCGCGCATTACTTCAAGTATTACCTCTACAACGGCTCGCCCGAAACCCCGCTCAGCTTCATGGGCCGCGAGTTCTCGCTCGAGGTGCTGCTTTCGTCCTTCAACACCCTGGGGCAGGCCGCCTCGGTCGCCGGCGTGTTCGTCGTCAGCCTCGTGGCCAGCAAGTTCCCGAAGAAGGGCCTCTTCATCTCGCTCTTCACCCTGCAGATCTTCACCACCGCCGCCTACCTCGTGCTGGAGCCGGGCCAGCTGGGAGCCATCTTCGTCCTCGAAATTGTCGGAAGCTTCCTCGGCGCCCCCCTGCCCGTGCTGATGTGGGCCATGTATGCCGACACCGCCGATTACGGCGAATGGAAGAGCGGCCGCCGCACGACGGCGCTGGTTTTCTCCGCCTCGACCATGAGCCAGAAATTCGGCTGGGCCCTGGCCGCGTTCATCGCGTTCCAACTCCTGCAGTTTGTCGGCTTCCAGGCCAACGTCATTCCCTCCGACGCCGTCAAGGGCAGCTTGGTGCGCCTCATGAGCATCTACCCGGCGGCCCTCGGTGTGCTGTCCATCGTGATTTTCCTGTTCTATCCGCTGAACGAAAAACGCATGGCCGAGATTGATTCCGACCTGAAGGCCCGTCGCGCCAAGGCCGGCCTGGCGACCGCCTGAGCGCAGTAACGCCAAACCAACCCGCGCGGAGCGCGGGTTCCACCTGGCCGCCCGACCGGGCGGCCTTTTTTGCGCCCAGGGTTTAGCCGCGGGAATTCCAAGGTGGAGTCCGCGCTCCGCGCGGGCTTGCGCCGGCCGGCGGCGCACCTAGCGTCAGGCTTCGCATGCGTCCGCAGGTGCTCCTCATTTTCCAGACCCGCTTCGAGGAATGCACCGCCATGCTCAAGGGCGTCGCCCACTTCGAGCGCAGCCACCAGCTCTGGACCGGGTTCCTCGATGACGAAGCCCGTGCCGAGCGTGACCCGCAGTGGGTGCGCAGCAAAAAGTGGGACGGCGTGATCAGCCGCCACACCACGCCCGCCCTCGTGCAGACCTGCGCGGAGCTGAAGCTTCCGCTGGTGGACCTCAACGACACCGAGCTTTTCCCCGGCGTGCCGAAGATCCGGCCCGACAACGTCGCCCTCGGCCATCTCGGCGCCGAGCACTTCATCGAGCGCGGCTACCAGCACTTCGGCTTCGCCGGCTTCGGCAACCACGGCTGGTCGCGTGAACGTCGGGATGGTTTCACCGAGGCTCTGCGGCTCGCCGGTAAACATTGCGCGGTTCTCGACGTGGACTACCCGGGCGATCTCACCCCGTTCTGGGACACGCAACAGATCGACGCCTTGTTGGGCTGGCTCAACCGGTTGCCCAAGCCCATTGGCGTAATGGCCTGCAATGATATGCGCGCCCTTCAGGTTATCGCTGCCGCCCACGCTGGCGGTATCCAGGTGCCGGAGGAAATCGCCGTGCTCGGCGCCAACAACGAGCCCATCCGCTGCGAACTCTCCTACCCGCCCCTGTCGAGCGTCAGTCCCAATGCCTTCCAGTCCGGATACAAGGCCGCCGAGGTGCTCGCCGAGCTGATGAACCGGCAGAAGCCCGCGTCCCTCGATTTGCGGATCGAGCCGGCCGGAGTCGCGACCCGGCCCTCCACCGACGTGCTGGCGATCGACGATCGCATCGTGACGACCGCCCTCAGTTACATCCGGCAAAAAGCCTGCGTCGGCCTTTCGGTGGATGATGTGGTCAAGGCCGCCCATGCGTCTCGCAGCCAATTGGAGAAAAAGTTCCGTCGCCATCTGGGACGGTCTCCCCAAGCCGAAATCCGGCGGGTGCAGGTCGCGAAGATCAAGCAGCTTCTCCTGGAGACAGACTATCCGTTGAAGAAAATATCTGAAATGGCTGGTTTTGAACATGTTGAATACATGTCAGTAGTCTTTAAGCGTCTGACCGGTGACTCGCCCGGTGGCTTCCGCAAACGGATCTTGCTCAAACGGGCCTGATTCGCGGGCGGCCTGACCAAGGGTCGGACAAAATCGACCGGGGCGGCGGACAAAACCTAGGGGAATATGTATTAAGACCCCGGCAATGATTCTCATTTCCACCGGAAGGCGGGGGCGGTATAGTCAAGACGCTACAATGCCATCCCCTAATGGCCAGTAGTGGCGGCTATTATAGCCACCTCTCATCCCCTAACCCAAATATGACCATGAAACGCCTGACCGTGCGGTCGCGTGCCGTTATTGGCACGACCGTGCTTTGTCTTGCCTCCGTGTTGCGCCTCGACGCGCAAACTACTGCCCCTGCACCCACGGGCCAAAATACCGAAGAGTCGGAAGAGACGCTTGTGCTGTCTCCCTTCGTCGTTGATGCCTCGGAAGACGCTGACGGCTACGCGGCCAAGAGCACGCTCGCCGGCACCCGCGTCCGCACCGAGCTCCGTGACGTCGCCTCGGCCATCAGCGTCGTGACCCAGCAGTTCCTGCAGGACACCGGCGCCCGCAAATCCGAAGACCTGCTCGTCTACACGACGAACACCGAGGTCGGCGGCATCCGCGGCAACTTCTCCGGCGCCGGCGGCGGCGCGACCTACAACGAGGCGGGCAATCTGCTCCGTCCGAGCAACAACACCCGCGTCCGCGGTCTCGACTCGGCCGACAACACCCGCGACTACTTCCTCACCGAGATTCCGTGGGACGGCTACAACGTCGGCCGCGTGGACCTCCAGCGCGGACCCAACTCGATCCTCTTCGGCGTCGGCAGCCCGGCCGGTATCATCAACACCAGCCTCAACACGGCCGCCTTCAAGAACTCCAACAAGGTCGAGAACCGCATCGACAAGTGGGGCTCCCTCCGCAACACCGCCGACTTCAACTATGTCGTGCTGAAGAACGAGCTGGCCGTGCGCCTCTCGCTTCTCGACGACAAGGCGAAGTATGAGCAGGATCACGCCTACAACCACGACCGTCGTGTGTTTGGCGCCCTGCGCTACTCGCCCAAGATCTTCGGCGAAGGCAGCGAGACGACCATCCGCGCGAACTATGAACAGGGCAATGTGCATGCCAACCGCCCGCGCTCCCTGCCCCCGATCGACGGCCTCACCCCGTGGTTCACCTACGCCAATAAGCTGCTCCTGAACCCGAACATCGACAACGCCACCAACTTCGGCCTCCAGGCGCTCTTCAACGAGTCCTTCATCGGTCGCCAGTATGGCCCGACGCTCGCGATCCACTACGACAACCCGGCGACCGGCAACGCCAGCCGCGCCATCCAGGCGGAATACACCACCGTCGGCGGCATCAATTCCACGGGCGCGCTCGACAACAGCATCAACGGCATCCCGTTCTTCCGTTACTTCGCGCTGAACACCAACAACGCCTACAAGCGCGCCTCGGGCGCCGTCGGCGGCTCCTACTACGTGAACATCTCGATGGACGATCCCTCGGTGTTCAACTTCTACGAGAAGCTCATCGACGGTCCCAACAAGCGCGAGTGGCAGAGCTGGGACGCGGGCAACCTTTCCGTCGCCCAGACCTTCTTCGACAACCAGCTCGGCATGGAGCTCGTCTATGACTATCAGCGTTACGACGACGGCCAGGTCGGCTTCCTCGGCGGCGACCAGTATGTCATCGGCGTGGACATCAACACCCACCTCATCGGCGGTGGCGCGAATCCCAACGTCGGCCGTCCGTTCGTCTCGAACAACAGCCAATACGGCAACACGTCGACCTTCATTGATCGCGACAGCATCCGCTTCACCACCACCGGCGAAGTCCGCACCGACAAGTTCTTCGGGAAAAACTTCCTCACGAACTTCCTTGGCCGCCACGTCTTCACGGGCCTGGTTTCCAAGGACACCAAGCGCACTGAGACGCGCGGCTGGACGCAGCTCGCCACCGAGCCGCTCTATTCGCAGCTGATCAACCAGAACGGTCAGAACGGCATCCCGAATCCCAGCCCGATCATCGACAACGGCCGTCAGATCAACTTCATCACCTACATCGGACCTGACCTCCGCGGTCGTAGCAATGCCACCGGCCTCGACCTGAGCGCCGTCACCGGCTTCCAGCAGCCCCCCGACGTGGTGAACGCCCGTTACTTCGACTCGCGCTGGAACGCCTCCCTCGGTGTTAACCCGGCCGATCCCTACACCTTCATGAGCCAGGGTCCTGGCGCCACGAAGGGCCAGAACAACGTCGTCAACACCTCCACCCAGTCCGAGAACCCCGCCAACTACTACGGCTGGTCCTACCGGAACATCCGCGTCATGAACGCGGACAAGGGCGACCTCGACCAGCTCTACAGCGACGGCACGAAGTCCAAGAACGTGATCAAGTCCAAGGGCATCACCTGGCAGGGCTACATGCTCGACGGCCTGTTCGTCCCGGTCTTCGGATGGCGCCGCGACGAGGTATCCAACATCTCCACCTCGGCCCCCAAGGATCCGATCAGCTCCATCGCGAGCATGGACTACATGATCGACCAGGCGGTCACTCCGACGAACACCGCCGCCGGCGAAAGCAAGAGCTGGGGTGGCGTGCTGCACATGCCGAAGAGCTGGAGCGAGAAGCTGCCGGGCAACACCTCGATCAGCCTCTTCTACAATCGCTCGAGCAACTTCAAGGCTGACGCGCCCCGTGGCGACGTGTTCGGCAACATCATCGCCAACCCGGCTGGTCAGACCAAGGATTACGGTTTCGTCCTCACCACCCTCAACGACAAGCTGTCGCTGAAGGTGAACTGGTATGAGACCAAGCTCAGCAACGCGACGCTGTCGGCCGACAGCGCCGGCTTCTCCGGTTCCCTCTACTACATCTGGGCCGTTCCCGCCTGGGAAGCGACCTTCGCCCTCGCCAACCGCGAAGGCCTCGCCGGTCGCAATGACGGCCGCCAGTGGTATTGGAACTACGCCGGCCGCGCGGCCGATGGCGAATATGGCTCGGTTCAGCCGGGCACCCCGGGCTATGATACCAATCCCGAGGTCGTCAAACAGAAGGCAGCCATCAACGACTTCCTCCAGAACTTCCCGTTCGGGCCGGAATTCTTTGACGCCTACGGCATCGACATCGACGTGACCAAGTTCAAGAGCGCCAACCCGCTCACGGCCTGGCCCGGCTACAACCCGGACAACCTCGCCATCCAGCCGGCCTACCAGGGCCGCCTGAAGAGCACGGGTGCCGGCCCGGTCGCCTCGGTTGACACCGCCTCCGAGGGTATCGAGTTCGAGCTCACCGCCAAGCCGCTCAAGAACTGGAACCTCACCCTGAACGCCTCCAAGACCACGGCTTCGCGCATCGCGCTCAGCCCGACGATTGTGAGCTTCATGGACACCTACACCAAGTTCCTCGCGGGTCCCGCTGGCGATCTCCGCCTCTGGGGCACCGATCCGAACAACAGCTTCCGCAACTACTGGCGCGACAACATCGTGGCTCCCTACAAGGTGCTGCGCGCGCAGGAAGGCAGCTCGGCTCCGGAAATCGCTCCGTGGCGCTTCAACCTCATCTCGACCTACAGCTTCGACGAAGGCCGTCTCAAGGGCGGTTACATCGGCGGTGCCTACCGTTGGGAAGACAAGCGCATCATCGGTTATCAATACAGCACAACCGCTGGCACGCTTGACATCAGCAAACCGTATTACGGTCCCACCGACAAACACTTCGATCTCTGGTTCGGGTATTCCCGCAAGCTGACCGAGAAGATCAACTGGCGCGGCCAGGTTAACGTCCGCAATGTCGGTGAATCCACCGGCTTGGTGCCGGTGAGTGTCCAGCCCGACGGCACGCGTGGTCTCTCTCGCATCAGCGAGGGCATGTCGTGGCAGCTGAGCAACACGTTCGAGTTCTAATCGACGTTTAGTCCATCCTCTTCGTGGCGCCGGCTCACCCCGGCGCCACTTTTTTTGTCCCGGCCAGCCGCGGCCGCGCCGTCGCTTTCACCCCGCCCCAAGCTTGCCCTTTCCGCCTCGCGCTGGTTGTTTTCCGCGCCCTTTCCGCCTCGCTTGATGAAGCCGTCCGCCCGCCCAATCCTGACCGTGCTGCTGCCCGCCGTGGCGCTGTCGCTGCTGCTCCTCGGCTGGTTCTACCAGGGCCGGCGCACGCGCGTGGAGCACGTTTCAAATCTGGGGGCGGAGCTGGCCGTGCCGGATCCCGCCTCCCCCACCGGCTGGTCCGGCCACCGCCGCTGGCTCATTGCCTCGGAGCACAACAACGACAGTTACCAGTGGATTCTGGAAACACAGCAGATGCTGGCCACCGGTGAGTGGCGGCTCCGCTCGGTCAGTTACGACAACGCGATCGAGCCCCGCCCCGTGGGTTCGCCCTCGCCCTACCGCTGGTGGCTCGCCGCGGTCGCCAAGTTGCAGCAAGCCGCCGCCGGCGGTTCGCTCGCTCTCGCGGTGGAACGGGCCGCGCTGCTGGCGGATCCTTTGCTGCTATGGCTCGGCCTCGCCGGTGGCGGCCTGCTGCTCGCCCGGTGCCTGGGCGCGTGGCCCGCGGCCGTCTGGCTGGTTGGGGGCGCCGCCCTTTACCCGTTTGCTTCCGCCTTTGTTCCCGGCGCACCGGACAGCCTGGCTCTTTCCCTGCTGCTGGCGATGGCGAGTGTGCTGCTGCCAGCCATCGCCTGGCTGACCGACGCCCAGGGCCGTGCGAACCATCGTCGACTCCTGCTGCTCGCGGGCGGCGTGGCCGGTGGCATGGGTCTCTGGGTCAATAGCTTCGTGCAACTGCCTGTGCTCGGCGGCCTCACGCTGGGCGCGTGGGGCGCGGCCTTTTTTCGCCGCGAAGATCCGGCGGACGCCGGTCTTGGTGCCTGGCGCTCCTGGGGCTGGGCCGGCGCACTGACCGTTTTCGCCGCCTGGCTGGTCGAGCGGGCGCCCGACCAGCTCTCTTGGAAATTCACGGGCATTCATCCGGCCGTCGCTTTCGCATGGCTGGGCGCCGCCGAACTGGTGGTCTTGTTCGCGACCGGGCGCGCCGCTCTCGCCCGTTGGCCAGGCCGCGGGCGTTTGCTGCTGGCGTTGCTCAGCCTCGCAGCCTTGGGCTGGGCACTCTGGGATTCAGGCCAGCCTTGGCTCAAGGGCCGGGAAGTCTTCGGCACGCGCCTTTCCAGCCTGCCGCTCGCCGCCGTCGCCGAGAACCTGCCTGCATGGCTGCGACAGGACGGTCCCAAGCTTCAATTGCTGGCCGTGCTGCTGCCGCTCGGCTTGTTGAGCGTCCCCGCCGCCCTCGCGATGCGCCGGTCCACGCCGTGGCCGGATCGCACCGCGGCGTTGCTCTCCCTCGGTGCGCTGGTGCCGGCCCTGGTTTTCGCTTGGTTTCAGCTGCGCTGGTGGAGTGCCGTCACCGGCTTGGGCTTGGTCGCCCTGGTGACCGCCACCGTGCAGCTCGGAAGACGATCGGGACGGGCCGGCCTGTCGGTTTGGATCGCCGCCCTCGCGCTCTGCCTGCTGCCCGGACTGCTCTGGCAGAAACCCGCTCCGAAAAGCCGCTACGAAAACGCGCTGACCCCGCTTGAGGTCGAGGGGCTCATGGAGCGCAGCCTGGCCCACTGGCTGCGAGACCGCTCCGGGACGCCCCCCGTCGTGCTCGCACCGCCCTTCCGCACCACCGCCCTTGCCTTCCACGGCAACCTGCAGGCCCTCGGCAGCCTGAATCTCGCCAACAAGCCCGCCCTCGAAGCGGCCGCCCGGATCGCCAGCGCCACCACTCCCGAAGAGGCGCAGGCGCTTATCGCCAAGCGCGGCCTCACCCACATCGTGATGCCCACCTGGGACGGCTATCTCGAGGAATACGCCCGCCTCTTCACCAGCCGACCGGAAAACTCCTTCATTTTTGCCCTGAAAAACTGGGCCATGCCGACCTGGTTGCTGCCCGTGCCCTACCAGCTGCCCACCGTCGGTGGCTTCGAGAATCAGACCGTGGCCATCTTCGAGGTCACCGAGGAACAGGATGTCGCCACCGCCATCAGCCGGCTCGCGGAGTATTTTCTCGAAACGGATCAGGCACCCCTGGCCGCCTCCGCCGCCTCGGCTCTGGTCAACTACCCGGAAAATCTGCCGGCACTGGCCGCCCTCGCCCAGGTTGACCTGGCCCGCGGTGACACCGCCCGTTTTCAAGCGCGGCTCAAGACGCTGCTCGCCGTCTATGGCGCCAGCGAGGAACACGACCTGAGCTGGGACCGGCGCGTCAGCCTCGCCGTCGTCCTGATGCAGGGCAAACAGACGGAGCCCGCCCGCCGGGAAATGGAAATCTGCCTGAGCCTGATGGACGAAACCCGCCTGCGCTCGCTGACCGTGGGTTCGCTCTATCGCTTCCAAGTGCTGTTACGCGCGCTGAACCTGCGGATGGAGGACGCCAAGCTGCAAACCCTCGCCCGCTCACTCCTGCCCGACGGCCTGCGTGCCCGCCTGCAATAGCCGCACCGCCCCGATGAACCTGCCGTCCCGTCGCCTGCGCACAGTTTGCCTTGGCCTCTCACTGCTGGTCGGGCTCAACGCCCGCGTCGCCGCCAATCCGACGCCTGGTCTGGCCAGCCAACCGCTCGCGCCCTTGGCCGGAGCGCCGGCCGCGAAACTTTTCAGTCCCGTCCCCGCCGCCAGCAGCGGAATCGTCACCGAGAATCCCTACAACGATCCGCGCATGTGGGCGCAGCGCTACCACGAATTCGAGGTCGGCCCCATCGGCACGGGCGTGGCCATTGGCGATTACGACAACGACGGCCGGCCCGACGTCTTCATCGTGAGCAAAACCGGCCCGTGCAAATTGTTCCGCAACCTCGGCGACTGGCGCTTCGAGGATGTCACCGCCAAGGCCGGCTTCGCCCGCGCCGCCGGCTGGGGCGCCACGCCCCTGGAGGAGTGGAAACAGGGCGCCGCGTTTGCCGACGTGAACAACGACGGCCGGCTCGATCTCTACGTCTGTCGCTTCGACGCGCCCAACTGGCTCTTCATCAACCAGGGAGACGGCACCTTTCGCGAGGAAGCCGCCGCCCGCGGCCTCGCCGTGGCCGATGCCAGCGGCCAGGCCGCCTTCTGCGACTACGACCGCGACGGCGGGCTCGACCTGTTTCTCCAGACCAACCTGCTCAGTTCGGAGAAATTCCCCGACGGCCAGCGCGACTACCTCTTCCGCAACAACGGGGACGGCAGCTTCACCAATGTCACCGACCGCGCGGGCATCAGCGGCCTCACCCAGGGACACTCGGCGACCTGGTGGGATTACGACGCCGACGGCTGGCCCGACCTCTATGTGGCCAACGACTTCGCCCCCCGCGACCAGCTCTGGCGCAACAACCGCGACGGCACCTTCACCGACGTGATTGACCGCGCGGTGCCGCACATGCCGTTCTCCGCGATGGGCTCCGACCTCGGTGATGTGAACAACGACGGCCTCATCGACTTCTACGTCGCCGACATGGCGGCCTCCACGCACGAGAAGGACATGCGCACGATGGCCGACCACCGGGGCAAATCGCGGGACTATCCCGAGGACGGCTCGGCCACGCAGGTGCTGCACAACGCCCTCTACCTGAGCACCGGCACAGGCGTGGTGACCGAGGCCGCGTTCCTGGCCGGCCTGAGCGCCTCGGACTGGACCTGGTCCGTGCGCCTCGAGGATCTCGACAACGACGGCCGGCTCGACCTGCACTGCACCACCGGCATGCACCGCGAGTCGCACAACGCCGACCTCATCCTGCGCGTGATGACCGCCGACAGCGCGATCGAGCGCATCCGCCTGATGAAGGGCAGTCCGGTGCTCAAGGAACCCAACCTCGCCTTCCGCAATCTCGGTGATCTCCGTTTCGAGAGCGCCGGAGCCGCCTGGGGCCTCGACGAAGTCGGCGTGAGCTTTGGCTCCGCTTTCGGCGATCTGGATGGCGACGGCGACCTCGATCTCGTTTATACCAACTTCGAGCAGGGTGCGACCGTGCTGCGCAATGATTCGCGTTCCGGGCGGCGCCTCGTGGTTGAACTCCGCGGCACCCGCTCCAATCGCTTCGGGGTCGGCGCCACCGTGCGCCTGGAGACCGACGCCGGCCCACAGGTCCGCCAGCTCGTCCTGACGCGCGGCTACCTTTCCACTTCCGAGCCGATCCTGCACTTCGGCCTCGGCGAACAACAATCCGTTCGCCGCCTCACCGTCAACTGGCCGAGCGGACACGAGCAGGTGTTCACAGACCTCGCCGCCGACCAACGCCTGATCATCACCGAGCCCGCCGCGACCCCGCCCGCCTTCACCGGGCCGGCCAAACCCGCCACCCAGTTCACCGAGGTGTCCGCCGCAGCCAGCCTGGTCCACACCGTTCGTGAAATCCCGATCGACGAACTCATCCGCCAGCCGTTGCTGCCGATGCGCCAAAACCGCCGCGGCCCGGCACTCGCGGTGGGCGACCTGACAGGCGATGGGACTGACGACATCTTCCTCGGTGGCACACCGCGGGACGCCGCGCGCCTGCTCGTCGCAACGGAATCTGGTCCGTACGCCAACAGGGACGCCGGCGGTCTCCGCCGGGAGAGCAACCTGAGTGACGGTCCCGCCCTGTTGTTCGACGCTGACGGCGACGGCACCAACGATCTCCTTCTGACCAGCAGCGGCGTGGGCCTCCCGGGTAACGCCCCCGATTACCAGCCACGCCTCTTCCTCAACCGCTCCCACCAAGGCCTGCAACCCGCTGCGCCCGACGCCCTGCCCGCTTTGCCCATCAGCGCCGGCGCGCTCGCCGCCGTTGATTTCGACCGAGACGGACGGCTCGACGTGTTTCTCGGCGGTCGCACCCAACCTGGCCAGTATCCGCTGCCCCCAACAAGCGCCCTGCTCCGCAATAGCGGCGGCCGCTTCGAGGACGTGACCGAAGAATTTGCTTCCGGTCTGCGCAAAATCGGCCTCGTCACCTCCGCGCTCTGGACTGACATCGACAACGACGGCTGGCCCGATCTGCTGCTCGCGCTGGAATGGGGCACGATCCGCTACTGGCGCAACCGCGAGGGCCGCGGCTTCGAGGATCTGAGCGAGACCGCCGGCTTTGCCGCCGCCGGCAGCGGCTGGTGGAATTCGCTCGCGGCGGCCGATTTCAACGGCGACGGCCGGCTCGATTACGCCGCCGGCAATCTCGGCCTCAACACGCCCTACCACGCCTCGCCCGAGGCCCCGGCCCTGCTCTACCGCGGCGATTTCAAGGGCACCGGCGGCAGCCAACACATTGAAGCCTACTATGAGGACGGCCGTCTCCTGCCCCGCCGCAACCGCCGTCAGCTCGGCGCCCAATTGCCGGCCGTGCTGAAGAAGTTCCCGACCTTCGACGCCTTCGCCAAGGCCACCCTGCCCGAGATCGTCGGCGCCGACAAGCTAGCCGCCGCCCGCGTGTTCACGGCCACAGAGTTCCGCAGCGGCGTCTTTCTCAGCCAGCCCGACGGTCGCTACCGTTTCACGCCGCTGCCACGCGCCGCCCAGCTGTCGCCGATCCAAGGACTCGCTGCCGGCGATTTCGACGGCGACGGCCGCGCCGATCTTTTTGCGGTGCAGAACTCCTACGCGCCAATCCCGTTCTACGGTCGATTTGACAGCGGAGTGGGCGTGCTCCTCTCCGGCGACGGCCACGGCGGACTCGCTTTGCGCAGCCCCGCTGAAACCGGCCTGATCGTGCGCGGCGACGCCAAGGCGCTCGCCATGCTGGACCTCGACCGGAACGGCTGGCCCGACTTCCTGGTCAGCCGCAACAGCGACACCACCCTTGCCTTCCGCAACGGCGGAACCGGAGAACGCACCAGCTTCGGCGTCCGCCTGCAGGGTCCGGCCGGGAATCCCACGGCCATCGGCGCCCGCCTCACCGTCGAATACGCCGACGGCACCACCCAGTCCGCCGAGGTCCAGGCGGGCTCGGGCTATTTCACGCAATCCAGCGCCACCTGCTTCTTCGGTTCACCGGCCGGCAACCCCGCGCGTCAGCTCAGCGTGCGCTGGCCGGGCGGAGCACGATCCTCGGCCCCAGTTCCGGCCAGAGCCAACCATGTGACGCTGTCCTCGCCTTGAATCATTTCTGATGAATCTCCGCCTGGTACATTTTGCCCTTATCCCCACCGTCGGCTTGGTCCTCCTGTCGGGCTGCGCTCCGACCGAACCCAAGCGGACCGCCCTGCCCGCGCAGCCAGCCGTGGTTAAGGACCTCGCCCGTTTCACCCGCGAATCCATCGGCAACGCCTTCGAGGGCAAACCTTGGATCTCCCATGTGAACCTCGCTGATCTCGATCGCAACGGCCGCAACGATATCCTCGCCTGCGACGACAAGCTCAACGCCGTCGTTTGGCTCCGCCAGACCGCCCCCGGCAAGTTCACCGAATCCACGCTCGTGGCCGGCCTGCCCTCGCCTGTGCATGTCGAAGCCGTGGACATGGACGCCGACGCCGATCTCGACCTGCTCGTCGCCTGCATGGGCGAGGTTTTCCCCAACAACGACAAGATCGGCTCGGTCATCATCCTGGAAAATGACGGCCGCCAAAACTTCACCAAGCGGGTCATCGCCGAGCGCATCGCGCGCGTGACCGACATTCGCGCCGGCGACTTCGACGGCGACGGCCGGATCGACCTCGCGGTCGCGCAGTTTGGCTACGACCAGGGTGAGATCCGCTGGATGCGCAACCTCGGCGGCTGGCAGTTCGAAAGCAAAATCCTCCTGAACCTCTCCGGCACGATCAACGTCTGCGTCGCCGACCTGAACGGCGACCGCACCCTCGACATCGTCGCCCTCGTCTCGCAGCAGTGGGAGGAAGTCCACCTGTTCACCAACGACGGCAAGGGCAACTTCACCGGCAAGATTCTCTTCGGCTCCACCAACGAGGACTACGGCAGCAGCGGCATCAGCCTCTGCGACCTGAACCGCGACGGCCGGCCCGACGTCCTCTACACCAACGGCGACGGCTTCGCTTACGCGGACCCGGGCAAGCGCCCGTGGCACGGCCTGCAGTGGCTGGAAAACGTGGGCGACGGCAACTTCCGCTACCACCGCATCGCCGACCTGCCCGGCGCCTACGCCCCCGTCGGCGTGGACCTCGAGGGCCGCGGCGTCATGGACATCGTGTGCGTGAGCGGATTCAACGACTGGCAGAACCCCGAAGCCGCGGCGCTCGTCGCCTTCCGCAACGACGGGAAGATGAATTTTACGATGCACGTGCTCGCGCACGCCCCCATCCAGCTCATCACCTGCGCGGCCGGCGATCTCGACGGCTCCGGCCGGCCTTCGCTCGTCACGGCGGGATTCTATTCCTATCCGCCTTTCGACCGCATGGACCGCATCACCCTCTGGCGCCCGGCCGCCAGGCCCTGATCGTGTCCGAGCGCCGAAAACCTTCGCTTGCTGTGGCGGCGGTCTATGACCGCCGTCCGGCCCAATTTCGGCGGTCGTAGACCGCCACTCCAATGACCCGCGCTCGTCTCTTCGTCACTCTCTTCGCCACGGCCGTGCTTGGCACCACGGGCTGGTGGGGCTGGCGCAACACGGGCCGCCAGCGCACGGTCGCGCAGCATCTGCCGTCTGTTCCGGCTCTCACCGGCTGGCCGGCGACGCTGGCCGACCAGATCACCGACGCCGAAAACGAAGCGCGCTCGTGGTCAAAATCCGTCTCCGGCCTGGCCACGCTCAGCCGGCTCTATCACGCCAACGGTTTCTTCGCCGAGGCCTTGCTCTGCTACGACGGCCTGCGCGAACTCCAGCCACGCGAGGCGCGCTGGCCGCATCTCGCCGCGGGCATCCATGCGCTCTACGGCCGCGCCGAGGAAGCCCTGCCGCTCTATCGCCGTGCCACCGCCTTGGCCCCGGATTATCTGCCGGCCTGGATTCGCCTCGGCGACGTGCTGGTTAAAGCCAACCAGCCGGCCGAGGCCGCCCGCGCCTACGAGGAGGCGCTGCGCCGGGCACCGGGGCAACCCTACGCCTTGCTGGGACTCGCGCGCAGCGCGGTCGCTCGCGGCGACTGGAACGAAGCCCGCACCCGCCTGAACGACGCCCTGGCGCGCCATCCCGAATTCATCGGCGCACTCTCGCTGCTGGTAACGGTCAGCGAACATTTCGCCGACCGCGCCACCGCCGACGCCCTGCGTGAGCGCATCGGTCGCCGGGAGTTTACCGACCTGCCCGACCCGTGGCTCGACGGGTTGGCCGACGTTTGTTTCGACGCCTATCGCCTGAGCGTGACCGCCGCCATCGCCAGCTCGGCCGGAGATCCCACCCGCGCGCTGGAACTGCTCGACGCCGCCATCGTCCTCGCCCCGCGCAACAGCTCCTTCCGCCGTCAGGCAGCGCAGATCCACTTCAACGGCCGGAACTTCGCCGCTGCGCGCGCCCACCTCGAGCAAGCCGTGGCGGCAAACGCCGGTGACTCCGACGCCTGGCTCCTGCTCATCAGCACCCTGCGCGAGCTGGGTCAGACCGAAGCCGCCGTAAGCGCACTGTCCCGCGGACTGACCCACTGCCCACAATCACCCAGCCTGCGACTCGACTACGCACGCTGGCTCAAGGCGACCGGACGCCTGGAGGACGCCGCCGTCGAGTTCCGCCGCGGCTACGAGCTGCGCCCAAGCGAGTCTTCGCCGCTCGTGGAACTCGCGCAGGTCCTCTTTGCCACCGGTCGCAACTCTGACGCCTTGGCCGCGCTGCACCTCGCGCTCGAACGCCAGCCTGGCCACCCCATGGCCCAGGCCACGCTCACCTTCTACGCGATCAGCCAACGCGATGAAGCCGAGGCGCTGCGGCGGTGGGCCGACGTGCGTCGCCAAACGAAAACCCCGCCCGAAGTCGTGCGCGGCTTGCAGCAGGCGTTCCAACAACAGTTCGGTCGGTTGCCGCCCTGACGTCAGCTGGCGAGGATTTGCTCGACCCGCGCCTGCTCGTCCGCGGAGAGCGGGGCGAGCTTGAGCCCGGCGTGGATGTCGTCGATCTGCGCGACCTTGCTCGCACCGATCAGCACCGTGGTGATCTCCGGGCGGCGAAGCAGCCAGAGCGTGGCGAACTGCGCGAGCGTGGCGCCGTGGGCCTGTGCGAGCCCATTGAGCGCCTGGAGTTTCGCCACCATTGCGGGCGTGATCTGACTGGGCTTGAGGAACACGCCGGACTTCATCGCCCGCGAGTCCTCGGGAATGCCGTTGAGATAACGATTGGTCAGCAAGCCCTGCGCGAGCGGGGAGAATGGGATGCACCCGGCACCGAGCTCGCTGAGCGTCGGCAGCAGCTCCGGCTCCACCCAGCGCTCGAACATGTTGTATTTCGGCTGATGGATGAGCAGCGGCACGCCGTGGCTCTTGAGGATGGTCGCGGCCTGGCGCGTCTGGGCGGCATTGTAGTTGGAAACACCGGCGTAGAGCGCTTTGCCGGATTTCACGGCGTCGGCCACCGCGCCCATCGTCTCCTCAAGCGGGGTCTCGGGGTCGGGCCGGTGCGAATAGAAGATGTCCACGTAGTCCAGGCCCATGCGCTTGAGGCTCTGGTCGAGCGAGGCGCGGAGGTATTTGCGCGAACCCCACTCGCCGTAGGGCCCGGGCCACATGTAATAACCGGCCTTGGTGGAGATGATCAGCTCGTCGCGGTGGGCGGCGAAATCCTGCTTCAGCAGCACACCGAAGTTTTCCTCGGCGGAGCCGGGCGGCGGGCCGTAGTTGTTGGCGAGGTCGAAGTGCGTGATGCCAAGATCAATGGCGCGGCGGAGCAATGCGCGCTGGTTTTCCAGGGCGTCCACGCCGCCAAAGTTGTGCCAGAGTCCGAGCGAAATCCGCGGGAGCTTCAGGCCGCTGCGCCCGCAACGGGCGTAGGCGATATGGTCGTAGCGCTGGGGGTCGGGGGCGTATGCGTTCATGCGGAAAGGCAGACGCCGATGAAGACTCAGACCGCCACCTTGCGCAAGCCGGCGCCGCTGCTGACCGTCCCGGCGACCGCCGGCATCGGACAGGAGCGACCGTTGAACCAAGTGCCCTCGACGTAGGTGGTGGTCGGGATCTCCGGCACACCGTATTTGTTGTGCTGAAGCTGACCGGCGAGGATTTCCACGGCGAGCGCGCCGACGGTCTCGTGATTCTGCCGCACCCCGGCAGTGGCGCCGCCAAAGTCACTCAGGAAGACATCCACGAAAGCCACGTCGTCCGGCACGCTCAGGCCCATCTTCTTGAGGATCGGCAGCACGAAGGACGCCTTGCTGATGATGACCTCCGGACGGTAGCGCTTGAACCAGGCCATGAAGGCCTTGGGGTCGGGAAAGAGTTCCTCGCTGCCTTCGTTAAGCCAGCGGTCGCGGGGTTCGGCCTCGGGGAAAAGATGCACCGGCAGCCGGTCGCGGGCCTTCAGCACCTGCTGCTCGCAGAGATAGCCCGCCGTCCAGAGATGGTCCACCGCGTGGTCCCAGCCGCGGTGCATCACCAGCCCGATGCGGCGATAGCCGGCGGACAAAACCTTCTGCATCGCGAGCCGCACGATGTCGCACTGGTTGTTGGTGACGTTGTGCAGCATCGGCTGGTGCGGGAAGTAATCGATCTTCACCGCGCTGAAATTCTCCCACTTGAATTGGAGCGCGTCACCCATCTCCCGGCTGTGCGAGGCGATGATGATGCCGTTGATGCCGCGCGAATACAGGATCTGGCCGAGCCGCTCCTGGCTCATGCCCTCGTCCCGCATCCAGAAATGCTCCAGCTTGTAGCCCAGCTCGGTGGCCTTGGTCTTGGCGCCGGCGTAGAAATCCGGATGGGCGGTCACGTTTTTCCAGCCCCACTCCGTGGTCCAGTTGGTCACGTAGGCGAGCGTCGGGGTGTTGCGCCGCTCGATGACGCCGCCGCGGTAGGCGACGAGCGCCCGCAGCAGCGGATCCGGGGTGTAGCCCATCTCCTGGGCCAGGGCCTGGATACGCTTCCGCGTCTCCTCGGGCAATCGGGGGTGGTTGCGCATGGCCAGCGACACGGTGGTGACGTGTACGCCGGCGCGCTGCGCAATATCGGACAGGGTAACGCGCTTCTCGCTCATCAGGGGTAGGGGTTCAGTTACTAAAGCCGGGGCAAATAGCAATTCAAGTCTATAGTTAGTATGGTCCATCCCTTGGAGGAGATTATGCGATGGCCGAAGCTCGCGATTCCTTATCCCGCAGCCATCGTTGATGGCTCATTCCTGTTTCACGTCATGAAATCCTTGAACAAGCACTTCCCGCAGATCGGCAAGATCCGCTATGAGGGCCCGCGTTCCGCCAACGCGCTTTCCTTCAAGCACTACAACCCGTCGGAAATCATCGACGGCAAAACCCTGAAGGAGCACATGCGCTTCTCCATCGCCTACTGGCACGCGTTCCGCGGCACCGGTTCCGACCCGTTCGGCCCGGGCACCATCGTGCGCCCGTGGGAAAGCGGCAAGGACCCGGTCTCCGTGGCCAAGGTCCGGATGGATGCCGCCTTCGAGTTCTTCCAGAAGATCGAGGCACCGTTCTGGTGCTGGCACGACCGCGACATCGCACCGGAAGGCCGCACGCTGGCCGAGTCCAACAAGATCCTCGACAAGATCGTCGCCCACGCGAAGGGCCTGCAGAAAGCCACCGGCGTGAAGCTCCTCTGGGGCACCGCCAACCTCTTCAGCAACCCGCGCTTCATGTGCGGCGCCTCGACCAATCCCGACGCCCACGTCTTCGCCTACGCCGCCGCGCAGGTGAAGAAGGCCATGGAGTGCACGGTCGAGCTCGGCGGCGAGAACTACGTCTTCTGGGGCGGCCGTGAAGGCTACGAGACCCTCCTCAACACCAACCTCAAGCGCGAGCAGGACCACCTCGCCCGCTTCCTCCACATGGCGGTCGATTACGCCAAGGAAATCGGCTTCACCGGCCAGTTCCTCATCGAGCCGAAGCCGAAGGAGCCCACGAAGCACCAGTATGACTTCGACGTGGCCTCGGGCATCGCCTTCCTTCGCACCTACGGCCTGGAGAAGCACTTCAAGTTCAACATCGAGACCAACCACGCCACGCTCGCCGGCCATACCTTCCAGCACGAGATCGAGGTCGCGGCTTCCGCCAAGATGCTCGGCTCGATCGACGCCAACTCCGGCGACGAACTCCTGGGCTGGGACACCGACCAGTTCTCGACCGATGTTCGCACGCTGACCCTCGCCATGATCTCGATCCTCAAGGCGGGCGGCCTGGGCTCCGGCGGCTTCAACTTCGACGCCAAGCTCCGCCGGCCCTCGACCGACCTCGACGACCTCTTCCACGCCCACATCGGCGGCATGGATGCCTACGCCCTGGCCTTCAAGATCGCCCGCCGCATCCTCGCCGAGGGCAAGTTCGAGCAGTTCGTGGCCGACCGCTACTCCTCCTACGACACCGGCTACGGCCGCGACATCGAGAAGGGCAAGGCCACCTTCAAGTCCCTCGAGAAGCTCGTCCTCACCAAGCTCGGCGAACCCACCCCGAAGTCCGGCAAGCAGGAGTATCTCGAAAACCTCCTCATGCAGTATCTGCATGGCTGATTCCCAACGCCGGCCGGAGCCCTCGCTCCGGCCGGTCGTTTTTTCGGTCCGCCTCTACCCCGCCCCATGAGCCGTCCGTCCGCGTCATCCGAGGAAAGTTACCACGTTCAGCATTCTCCGTTCGGTGCTTTCGCAAGCTTCACCTGCGGGTTGGTCGATGCCCCCGGCGGTTTCGGCCAGTCGCTGCGCGGGCCCGCGAAGCAGAACCTCTACATCGGTTATCGCAATGGGCCCGCCGCCTCGTGGCGGCTGCTGCCTTTCCTGACGCCACCCAAGTCGCAGGAGGGCGCCTTCACCGGCGACACGACCGTGGTCCAGCCGCCGCGCGGCTTCGACTCGCTCCGCCCGACCGACTACACGCGCACGCTTGGCTGGGCCAGCGACACCTGGCGGGCCGAGGGCGGCAGGTTCGGCTTCTCGCTGCTCTCCCCATTTGGCGAAGTGCCCGACCCGGCGAAAATGAAGCGCGCGGCCGCCCGCTTCCATCTCGCGCCGCTGGTCACGGGTTGGATCGAATACGACAACCGCACCGGCTCCTCCCCGGTCGAACTCGTCTTTGGCGTGGGCGTGGGCGACGACACGCTGCGTCCGCTCGGTGACACCGCACCGGGCCTCACCGGCTTCGCGGCCGGCGGCCGGTTCGGTTACGCGACCAAACCCGGACGCAACGTCGCCCTCAAGCAGGGCTTCGACATCCTCAACCCGAAGTTTCTCGACCACCGCGGGCTGCATGTCATCGCCGGCGAAACGGGCCTCGTGTGCACCGTCCCCGCCGGACAACGGAAGCGCTTCCCGCTCGTGCTCGGTTTTTATGCCGCCGGCCCGGTCTCGACCGGCCTCACCGCGAGCTTTGCCTACACCCGCCTCTTCGCCGATCTCGAGGATGTGCTGGCCCACGGCCTGAAGGAATACCGCCGCTACGAGCGCCTCGCCGCCCAACGCGACCGCGAACTGGCCCGCACCAAGCTCAGCGACGATCAGAAATTCCTCATCGCCCAGGCCACGCACAGCTACCTCGGCAGCTCCGAGCTGCTCTGGCACAAGGGCAAGCCGCTCTGGGTCGTCAACGAGGGCGAATACCGGATGATCAACACCTTTGACCTCACGGTGGATCACCTGTTCTTCGAGCTGCAATGGCAGCCCTGGGCGGTGCGCGACACGCTTGATCTGTTTGTGCGCCGCTACAGCTACCGCGACCAGCACGGTCTCTCCTTCACCCACGACATGGGCGTGAACGACTTCTTCACCCCTCCCGGCCGCTCCAGCTACGAGTGCGACAACCAGCATGGCTGCTTCTCGCACATGACGATGGAGCAGCTGCTCAACTGGGTCCTCTGCGCCTGCACTTACGCCGCCCACACCGGTGACCGCACCTGGCTCCGGGCCAACCGGAAAACCCTGCTCGCCTGCGCCGACAGCCTGCGCCGCCGCGACCACCCCGACCCGGCGCAACGCGACGGCTTGCTCAAACAGGACAGTGCCCGTGTCGGCGAAGGCGCCGAGATCACCACCTACGACAGCCTCGATGTCTCCCTCGGCCAGGCCCGCAACAACCTTTATCTCTCCGTGAAGGCCCTCGGGGCCTGGGTGCTGCTGGAGCGCACTTTCGCCACGCTCGGCCTCCACCCGGAATCGGCCGCCGCACGCGCCACCGCCGACCTCCTGGCCCGCACGCTGACCACCAAGTTCGAGGAAAACACGGGCTTCTTCCCCGCGGTCTTCGAGAAGAACAACTGCTCGCGCATCCTGCCCGCCGTCGAGGGCTTCGTGTATCCCCTCTTCCTCGGCTACCGGGATGCCACCGACGCAGCCGGTCGCTTCGCCCCGCTCTTCGCGCAGCTGGAGCGCCACCTCAGCCAGTCGCTGCAACGCGGCATCTGCCTCGATGCCACCAGTGGCGGCTGGAAGATGAGCAGCACTAGCACCAACACCTGGTTCTCCAAGATCGCGATCGCCCAGCACGTCGTCCGCTCGCTGTTCCCCGCCGCCCTGAACGACAGCGCCCGCGCCGCCGACCGCGTCCATGCCAACTGGCAGCGCACGCCCGGCTGCGGCAAGGACGCCATGTGCGACCAGATCCGCAGCGACTCCGGCGAGGCCTGCGGCAGCCGCTACTACCCGCGCGGCGTCACCGCCTGTCTCTGGCTCCGCGAGTAACCCCACCGCTTAACGCCCGTCACCTACCCCTCCGACCCCATGAGCGATACCGCCCAACCCAACCAGAAACTCTCCTTCATCGAGAAGGCCGGCTTCAGCGCCGGCGACGCCGCCGCGAACTTCGTGTTCATGTCGATGGTGCTCTTCCAAACGAGCTTCTACACCGACGTCTTCGGCCTCTCCGCCAGCGCCGCCGCCGCCATCCTCCTCTGGCCTCGTCTCTGGGACGCCGCGTTCGACCCCATCATGGGCATCATCGCCGACCGCACCAACACGCGCTGGGGCAAGTTCCGCCCCTGGGTGCTCTGGACCTCGCTGCCCTGGGCCGTGGTCATGATCCTCGCCTACACCACGCCGCAGGGTTGGAGCATGGGCGCGATGATCGCGTGGGCCGGCATCACGAACACCATCCTGATGACGCTCTATTCGATGAACAACATGCCGTATTCCGCCCTCGGCGGCGTCATGACGGCGGATCTCAACGAGCGCACCAAACTGAATTCCTACCGCTTCGTCTCGGCCAACATCGCGCAGTTCATCGTCGGTGGTCTCACCCTCCCGCTCGTCGCCAAGTTTGCCGTCGGCCATGACAAGCAGCACGGCTGGCAGGTGACCATGACCATCTGGGCCGTGCTCTGCTTCGTCCTGTTCCTCGTCACCTTCTTCACCACCAAGGAGCGCATCCAGCCCGTCGTCGAGACCAAGTCCTCCCCCAAGCAGGACTTCCTGGACCTGCTGAAGAACAAGCCCTGGATCGCCCTCTTCATCTACACGGGCTTCCACTTCGCGATGCTCACCTTCCGCGGCGGCGCGCACTACAACTACTACCACCATTACGCCGACAAGGGCGCGATGTTCGACTTTGTCGCCATGCTCGGCCTCACCACGCCCGACATGGCGTCCACGGGCAGCCTGGCCGATTGGATGGGTTACATCGTTCATGGCACCCGCGAGACCGCCACCAACGCCGCCGATGTCTTCAACAGCATCGTCAACATGCTCGGCACCGGCACCACGATCATCTTCATCATGCTTTCGGCGGGACTCTCCGGAAAATTTGGCCGCAAGAACGTTGCCCTTGTCTGCTTCTCCCTCGCCGCCGTGAACGCCTTCGCGATGTATTTCCTGCCCCCCGACGCCACCTGGGGCATGGTCATCCTCGCCGTCACCGGCTCCGTCGTTTACGCGCCGACCTGCGCCATCATGTGGGCCATGTATGCCGACGCCGCCGACTACTCCGAATGGCAGACCGGGCGCCGCTTCACCGGCATGGTTTTCGCCACCATCGGCTTCTCCCTGAAGTCCGGCCTCGCCCTCGGTTCGGCCTGCCTGCTTTGGATTCTCGCCGGCTTCTGGGGCTACGAGACCCACAATCCCACCGCCCCCAACGCCATCGCCGGCTTCCGCGCCTGCTCCAGCATCGTGGTTGGCCTCCTTTTCCTCGGCTGCGTGATCTCGGTCGCTTTCTGCGGCCTGAACAAGAGCACGACGCTGCAGATGTCCGCCGAACTCGCCGAACGCCGCCGCAAGGCCCACGCCGGCGCCTGATCCGGGCGCGGGCGCCGTTCCCGCTCACCTCCATGAAACTGCTTCGCTTCCTGCCATTCCTCCTCGGGCTGGCAGTGACGGCCTGCGCCGTCCCTGCCCCGCCACCCGTGACCGACGCCCCGCCCGCACCGCGGGCCGCGCCGAATCTCTTTGCCGGCCTGCTCGGGAAATCGGAAGCCGAACTCGACGCCAAGCTCGCCGCCGCCTGGCAGCACTTCTTCGCCGGCGACGAACGCACCCAACGCCTCTACTACCCGGTTGGCGACGACCTCGCCTACATCGCCGACATCGGCAACAACGACGTCCGCTCCGAGGGCATGTCCTACGGCATGATGATCGCCGTGCAGCTGGACAAAAAGGCCGAGTTCGACCGCCTCTGGCGCTGGGCCAACAAGTTCATGCGCCACGCCGCCGGCCCGCGCGCCGGCTACTTCGCCTGGCAGTGCAAGTTTGACGGCACCGTCATCGACCCCGGCTCCGCCAGCGACGGCGAGGCCTGGTTCGCGATGGCACTCTTCTTCGCCTCCCACCGCTGGGGCGACGGTGAAGGCATTCTCAACTACGGCGCCGAGGCCCGCCGCCTCCTGCGCGACATGCTGCACAAACCCGCCGCCGGCGGCATCACGCCCATCTTCCATCGCGGCGAGAAACAGATTGTGTTTGCGCCGACCGACTTCGCCTACCGCTTCACCGATCCGTCCTACCACGTGCCGGGGTTCTACGAGCTTTGGGCGCGCTGGGACACCGCCCCCGCCGACCGCGCCTTCTGGGCCGAGGCGGCCGCCACGAGCCGCGCCTATTTCAAGAAGGCGGCACACCCGAAAACCGGCCTCATGCCCGAATACTCCCTCTTCGACGGCACGCCTTACACCGGTCTCGAGTTCGGCCCCGGAAAAAACGACTTCCGTTTCGATGCCTGGCGCACGCTCGCCAACGTCGCCCTCGACCATGCGTGGTGGCGCGCCGATCCGTGGCAGGTCGAGCAGTCCAACCGCGTGCTGCGCTTCCTCGGCCGGCATCTGCCCGCCGTGCCCAACCAGTTCTCCCTCGCCGGACAACCGCTCTCCCCCGACACCTCCGTCGGCCTGACCGCGATGGCCGCCGTCGCCGGACACGCGGCCGACCCGAAACTCGCGCAACCCTTCGTGCATCAGCTCTGGGAAGCCGCTCCGCCCGAGGGTCGCTGGCGTTATTACAATGGCCTGCTATATTGCCTCGGCCTGCTCCAGGCCGGAGGACGCTTCCACCTCCACCTGCCCATTTCTCACCAACCATGAAGTCATCCGCCTCCACCTGCCTCCTCCTCGCCACAACCCTGCTGCTCGCCGGCTGCAACACGCCGACCCACACCGCGACCGCGGCTTCGCCGGTCGCACCGGCCACCGCCACCCCGGCCACCAAGGAGCAGTCCAAAAATCTTCGCCGGGGCATGACCGAACTGGAAATTCGCGCCGTTTGGGGCGAACCCAAATCCGTTCAGACCTCATCCGAGGGAGACAAGATTTTGGTCTACCAGTTCGATGTCCTGACCGCCCAGAAGATGGTCCCCACGGACATGAAGGAAATCCCGGCCTACGACCCGGTCACCGGCGCCCCCATCAAGGTGATGGAGCCGACCTACAGCCCGCAGAACGTCACCGTTTACCAGACCATCGTGCTCCAGCTCAAAAACGGAGCCCTCGCCTCCTGGGCCCGCCAGCTGGGCGAACAGCGCGCCTTCAACTGATCCCGTCATGCGCCGCCTGATCCTCGCCTTCGCCTGCACGCTCGCCGCCGCGTCGGTGTTTGCCGGCGGCGCCGCCTCCACCGGGCAATATCGCAACCTCTTCAAGGAATATCTCGGCAAATCCGACGCCGAGATCAGCGCGCGCCTCGACGGGGCCTGGCAGCAACTCTTCGCCGGCGATCCGGACTCCGAGGCGCTCTACTACCCGGTGCCGGGCGGCATGGCCTACGTGCCCGACATCAACAACCACGATGTCCGCTCCGAGGGGCTGTCTTACGGCATGATGATCGCCGTGCAGATGGACCAGCGGGAGCACTTCAACGCCATCTGGAAATACGCGAAGCACTACATGTATCACGCGGGCGGCCCGCTCGGCGGCTACTTCGCGTGGCACACCGCCTACGACGGCCGACGCTTCAGCGCCGGCCCCGCCCCCGACGGCGAGGAGTGGTTCGTGATGGCGCTCTTCTTCGCCTCGCACCGCTGGGGCGACGGCGCGGGCATCTTCAACTACTCCGCCCAGGCGCAGGAGCTCCTCCGCGTCATGATCCACAAGCACGAGGAGCCCGGCCGCGGACGCATCACCAGCATGTTCGACCCGGTCGAGAAGCAAATCGTGTTCACCCCGCACCCGCCGGGCAGCGCCTTCACCGATCCGTCCTATCATGTCCCGGCCTTCACCGAACTCTGGGCCCGCTGGGCCGCTGATCCGGCCGACCGCGCCTTCCTTGTCGAAGTCACCCGCATCAGCCGCGAACTCTTCAAGCGGGCCGCGCACCCCCAAACGGGCCTCATGCCCGACTATTCCAATTTCGACGGCACGCCGCGCAAGACACCGTGGGGCAATCACGATGACTTCCGCTACGACGCCTGGCGCACGCTCGGCAATCCCGCGCTCGACTGGTCCTGGTGGCGTGCCGATCCCTGGCAGGTTGCGCAAAGCAACCGCGTGCTGAAGTTCCTCGCCTCGCACGGCGCCAGAATTCCGGACCGCTTCAAAATCGACGGCACGCCTGTCTCTGAAAACTACAACACACCGGGCCTCATGGCCATGGCCGCGGTCGCCGCCCTCGCCGCCGACCGGGAGATCGGCCAGCCCTTCGTGCAAAAGCTCTGGGACATGCCGATGCCCAAGGGTCGCCTACGCTACTACGACGGCCTCCTCACCATGCTCGCCCTCCTCCAGGTCAGCGGCCACTACCGCATCCACGGTCCGGTGAATCCGTAATGCCATAGGCCCTATTCGCCCCATGAGCCCTATACGCCCCATCCTCGCGCTTCTCACTCTGGCTTCCGCTCTCACGCTCCACGCTGACGACGGCTACCGCCTCTGGCTGCGCTACGACCCCGTGGCTGATGCGGCCCGGCGCGCCGCTTACGCCGGCACCATCTCCGAAATCGTCATCCCCGAAAGCGCGCCGCCGGTCGTCGCCTCCGCGCGGGACGAACTCGTCACCGGTTTTCGCGGGCTGCTCGGAGTTGAGGTTCCCGTCGTCGCCCAAGCCACCCGCGACAACGCCGTCATCCTCGCCACGCCACGCGATCCGTGGATTGCCGCGATCATCAGCGAGGCGGACCTGCGCGAGGCCGGCGTCGAAGGTTACATCCTCCGCCGCATCGCCCACGAGGGCGGTCATCGCACGCTCATCGTCGCCAACCGGCCGCAGGGCCTGCTCTACGGTGCCTTCGCCCTGCTCCGCCACCTCCAGCTCGGCCAGCCGCTCGAAAAACTGAACCTCGTCAGCGCGCCGAAGATCCAGCGCCGCCTGCTCAACCACTGGGACGACATGAATCGCCACGTCGAGCGCGGCTACGCGGGCTTCTCGCTCTGGGAATGGTTCTACCTGCCTGAAATCCGCAGCCCCCGCTACCGCGACTACGCCCGCGCCCTCGCCTCCCTCGGCCTCAACGGCACCGTCATCACCAACGTCAACGCCAACGCCCAGATCCTCACCGCGCCCTACCTCGCCAAGGTTGCGGCGCTTGCTCAGGAGTTCCGTCCGTGGGGCGTGCGCATCTACCTCACCGCCCGCTTCAGCGCGCCCATCGAGATCGGCGGGCTCAAGACCGCTGACCCGCTCGACCCCGCCGTCGCCGCCTGGTGGCAGGACAAGGTCGCCGAGATCTACCGTGCCATCCCCGATTTCGGCGGCTTCCTCGTGAAGGCCAACTCCGAGGGCCAGCCTGGCCCGCAGGATTACAAGCGCACCCACGCCGACGGCGCCAACCTGCTCGCCGACGCCTTGCAGCCCTACAACGGCATCGTGATGTGGCGCGCCTTCGTCTACTCGCCCGAGAACAACGAGGACCGGGTGAAGCAGGCCGTCACCGAATTCGGCCCGCTCGACGGCAAGTTCCGCCAGAACGTCATCGTGCAGATCAAGAACGGCCCGCTCGACTTTATGCCGCGCGAGCCCTTCTCGCCCCTTTTCTGCGCCATGCCCAACACCCGTCTCGCCGCCGAACTCCAGATCACGCAGGAATACCTCGGCCAGTCCATTGACCTCGCCTTCCTTGCCCCGATGTGGCGCGAGGTGCTCGACGCCGACACCTACGCGAACGGCAAGGGCACAACCATCGCCTCCGTCGTGGACGGCTCCGCCAAGCTCCAGCATCCGTCCGTCATCGCCGGCGTCGCCAACACCGGCACCGACCGCAACTGGACCGGCCACCTGCTCGCGCAGGCCAACTGGTATGCCTTCGGCCGCCTCGCGTGGGATCACCAGCTCGCCTCCGAAAAAATCGCCGACGAGTGGACGCGTCTCACCTTCGGCCACGACGAGACCGTCGTTTCCACCATCAACAAGATGCTGCTCGGTTCGCGCGAAACCGTCGTGAATTACTCCATGCCGCTCGGGCTTACGCACATCATGGCCGAGGGCCACCACTACGGCCCGGGCCCTTGGGTGGACCTCAAGGGCGCCGGCCGCCCCGACTGGACTTCCGTTTATTATCACAAGGCCGCCGCCGACGGCATCGGCTTCGACCGCACCGCCACCGGCTCCAACGCCCTCGCCCAATACGCGCCCGAGTGGCAGAAGCTCTGGGGCAACCTCGAGACCTGCCCCGAGAACCTGCTGCTCTGGTTCCATCGTGTGCCCTGGGATCACAAGATGAAGTCTGGTCGCCCGCTCTGGGACGAACTCTGCCTGCGTTACCAGCAGGGGGTGGACGAGGTCCGCGCACTCCGCCGCGACTGGGATTCGCTCAAAGATCGTCTCGATGCCGAGCGCTTTACGCACGTCGCCCAACGCCTCGCCCGGCAGGAGAAGGAAGCCATCCACTGGCGCGACGCCTGCCTGCTTTACTTCCAGCAGTTCTCGAAGCGCCCGCTGCCCGCCGGTGTCGAACCCGCCGCCCAGCCGCTCGAACACTACACCTCGCAGATCCTCCGCAACATGCCGGGGCATCGGTGATCATTTTAACGACCGTAGCGGGTCATCCTGAGCGCAGCGAAGGATCCAGCAGGATGACCGTACCGCACACAATTCTGGGTTCTTCACTTCGCTCAGCATGACAAACAAAACATTCCACCTCCCCGCCCTCACCCTCGCTCTCACCCTCACCTCGGCCGCCTTCGCCGCCGCCCCCGTTGCCTTCGAGTCTTTCACCTACACCGGCCGCGACACGATCTTCGAGGCGCCGCTGCCCGCGGGCCATTTCCAAAATCCCATCCTCGCCGGCTACTACCCCGACCCGAGCATCTGCCGCGTCGGGGATGATTACTACCTGATCAACTCCAGCTTCGCCCACTTCCCGGGCATCCCCATCTTCCACAGCAAGGATATGGTGAACTGGAAGCAGATCGGCCACGTCATCGACCGCCCCAACCAGATCAACTACGACAACCTCGGCATCACGCGCGGCATCTTCGCCCCCGCGATCAGCCACCACAACGGCACCTTCTACGTCATCTGCACGATGGTGGACGCCGGCGGCAACTTCATCATGACCGCCAAGGACCCCGCCGGCCCGTGGTCGGACCCCATCTGGCTGGAGTTTGACGGCATCGACCCGTCCATCTTCTTCGACGACGACGGCCGCGCCTGGATCGTCAACAACGGCAACCCGCCCGAGAACAAGCCGCTCTACTCGGGCCACCGCGCCATCTGGATCCAGGAGTTCGATTTCAAAAACAACAAGATGATCGGCCCCCGCAGCATCATCGTGAACGGCGGCGTGGATCTCTCCACCAAGCCCGTGTGGATCGAGGGCCCGCACCTCTACAAGCGCAATGGCTGGTATTACCTCTGCTGCGCCGAGGGCGGCACCTCCAACCACCACTCGCAGGTTATCCTGCGCAGCAAATCGCCGACCGGGCCCTACGTGCCGTGGGAAAAGAATCCCATCCTCACGCAGCGCAATCTCGACAACAACGCGAAGCATGCCGTCACCTGCACCGGCCACGCCGACCTGGAGATCGGACCCGACGGCCGGTGGTGGTCGGTCTTCCTCGCCTGCCGTCCTTACGCCCCCGACCGCTGGGCCACGGGCCGTGAAACCTTCCTCCTGCCCGTGACCTGGACCGAAGACGACTGGCCCGTGATTTTACCCCCGGGCGAACGCGTGCCCTACGTCGTCAAGGCCCCCGTCCCCTCCGTGTCGATCGCGCAGGCGCCGTTCAGCGGCAATTTCACCTGGTCCGACGAATTCGATTCCGCCGCGCTTTCGCCGCAGTGGATCATGATCCGCACACCCAAGGAAAACTGGTGGAAACTCGCCGACGGCAAACTTCACCTCAACCCCCGCACCGAGCGCCTCTCCGGCAAGGGCAACCCCTCCTACTGGGGCCGCCGCCTGCAGCATTCAAAATATGAGGCCTCGGCCAAGCTGACCATCCCGTCCGCCCGCGGCACCTCTGCCGGCCTCGCGATCAGCCAGAACGAAACCCACACCTACTATTTCGCCGCCCAACGCACGGAAGGCGGCTTGAGCGCCTTCGTCGAGGTGCAGAACGGCCCGAAACCCCAGACCCTCGTGACCGGCCTGCTGCCCGCCGATGCCAAGGAGATCGAGCTCCGCATCACCGGCGACGAAAAGGTCATCTCCTTCGCCTACCGCCTCGGCGCCGGTGAATGGAAGGAACTCCTGCCCAAGGCCGACTCCTACCCAATCAGCGTCCAAGCGGCCGGCGGCGGCGGCCACTTCACCGGCGCCCTCATCGGACCGCACGCGCGGACCGAGTAGAAAGCCTGATCCGCAAAGCAAAAAGGCACCCGCTCGCGGGTGCCTTTTTTGGAGAATCACTCCGCGGAATCTTCAGTCGCCTCCGACTTCTTCCCCTTGGCCTTCTTCGTGGAGGCGGCGGACTTCGCGTTGAGCCAGAGGTCGCCCTTGGCGCTGATGTTGAGCCAATAGAGTTCTCCGCCGTGCTCGGCGAAGCTCGGTTTGCCCTTGGGTGAATCGGGCGGCGTGAGACCGGCGGCGGCGAGCGCCGCCTGCAAGACCTCGGACGTCTTCTCCAGCTTCGCGGCCAACTCGCTCACGAGCGCGGTCACGCCTTCGCCGCGCTTCTTCGGCTCCATCAGGAGCCGCACGGCGGACAGGGTGTTCTCGGCGGGCAAAGACGAGGCAGGCGCAGGTGCAGCTTCCGGGGCCGGACTCGCTGAGCCCGTTTCGACGGCGGCAGGAGCCTCGACAACCGGCGCCGCCCCAACCGCTGTTTCTGACTGCTGGCCACTGTCCTCTGATTTCTGGCTTCCGCTTGCGGCGTCGGAACCGGGCGAAGACGCCTCCTCCGACTTCTGACCCCGCAGACGGCGCGTCAGCTCGGCGTTGACCCAGATCTCGCCGCGCTGGTTTTTGTTGAGCCAGTAGGTGAAGTCGCCCGACTGCGCCTCGACCAGCGCGCCGGCTTCGCCGAGGACCACACCGAACTCGGCGAGCTGCGCGAGCAGGCCGGCCTCGTCGGTCTTGAAGGCCTTGATGAGATACTGGAAGCTGCCTGACCAGCCGTGGCCGCGACGATTGCGGCGCATCTGGTTGCGCACCTTGTCGAGAAAGGTCTTGGGGCCACGTGATTGGCTCTCCGGGGAGGCAGGGGCCTCCTGCCCCGAAGCCGCCTGTTCGTCGGACGCCGCATTCGCTTCGGCGGACACGGCCGGGGTGTGCTCGGCCGGTTTGGTGGCGGCGGGTTCCTCGGTGTTCTCCACGCGCTTGGCCTGGACGACGCGGAAGACCGGCTGCGGCTTGTCGCGCAGGTTGATCCAGATCTCGCCGCGGCGGTTGATGTTCACCCAGTAAAGTTCGCCCTCGTATTCGGCATAGACGGGCTTGGCGTTTTCGTCGGCCGGAATCTGCAGGCCGCACTCGACGAGCGCGGTCTTGAGGTCGGACTCGTCGAGCGACCACTTCTTGGCGAGGTGATCGAGACCCACGCTCATGCCCGGGCCGCGCTGGTTGCGACGCATGTGCGGACGGATCGCGTCGAAGAAGGCCGGCAGCTCGTCCTCCTCGGCGAGTTTATCCCACTCGTCCTTCGGGGCGCCGTTGCCGCTCTCCTCGTCATCCTCGTCGTCGTCGCGCGAGGTGTCGCGCAGGCGGCGCAGGTCGCCGTCGGCCGCGGATTTCTCCTCCGCCAGGAACGTCTCGGCTTCTTCTTCTGGCGCGGGAGCACCCTGGCTGGAACCGGCCTTGAACTTGGCTTCGAACTCCGCGCGCAGCTTGTCGGCTTCGGCGCGGGCCGCCGCCTTCGCGGCGTCTTCGAGTGTCCAGTCCTTTTGCGTGGACCGGCGGGCCAGCCCATGGAAGGCCAGCGCGTTGTCGGCAGGTTGGTGGAAGCTGATGATCTCCCAGTTTTCCTGCCCCAGATCGTTCAAAAACTTTTCCATCAGCGCCGGGCTCGCGAAGCCGCCCTTGCCGCTGCTGATGACCTTGTATTCCCAGTTGGACATAGGCCGGAATGCATCCCGCAACCGTGGGGCCGACGCGAGCCTAATCTTGGCCCGATCCCCGCGCAGACCCCGGTCGTTCAACGGCATAAGCCCGCTTGCCGTTTTCGCGCCGGAGGCTTCCGTTTGGGTTTCTCGTGCCAGCCCCTCGCCCTGTATTTTTGCGTCTTTTGTTCCTGCTATGGCCAGCCTGCCTCGGCCTTAACGCCCAGACCATCGCCCTGCCCACCGTGGTCGTCAGCGCGTCGCGCACGGCCGAAGCGCCGGAACAGGTGCCGTTCTCCGTCACCGCACTTTCCGGTGAACAGTTCCGTGCCAATCCCGCTTCCTCCGCCGACGGCGCGCTGCGCTCCGTGCCGGGCTTCAGCCTCTTCCGCCGCAGCGACAGCCTCTCCGCCAATCCCACCGCGCAGGGCGTATCGTTGCGTGGCCTCGGTCCGAGCGGTGCCAGCCGCTCGCTCGTGCTGCTCGACGGCGTGCCGCTCAACGATCCCTTCGGCGGCTGGGTGGCGTGGAGCAAGGTCCCGCGCGAATCCCTCGCCGCCGCCGAGGTCGTGCGCGGCGGCGGCGCCACCGCCTGGGGCAACGCCGCCCTCGGCGGCATCGTGCAGCTGCTCACCGAAAGTCCAGGCGCCGCGCACGGCCGCCTCGCCGCCGCCTATGGGTCCTTTGCGACCCACAACACCGAAATCGCCGTGAGCCAACCCCTTGGCACGGGCACACTGCAGCTGCTCGGCCGAGATTTTGCCTCCGACGGTTTCACCCTTGTCGCGCCCGAGGATCGCGGGCCCATTGACCACCCCGCCGCGAGCGAGCATCGCTGGCTCAGCGGACGCTGGCGGCAGGAAATCGCGGGCGGCGCCGCGTTCACGCTCACCGCGCGCACCTACGACGAGAACCGCAACAACGGCACGCCCTACCAGCGCAACGCCTCGCAGGAGGACTTCGTCTCGGTCGCGCTGGCCGGCGCAACCGGCAGCACCTTTGCGTGGGACGCGGTCGCCTACGCGCAGGACCAGTCGTTCGCCAGCACCTTCAGCTCGGTCAACGCCGCGCGCACCGCCGAGACGCCCGCCAGCGACCAGTTCGCGGTGCCCGCCGAGGCCTTCGGCGCGGCCTGGACCGGAACCTGGAAACGCGACCAGGCCCGCACCAGCGCCGGCTTCGACTGGCGCCGCGTGCGCGGCGAGACCCGCGAACACTTCACCTTCAGCGCCGGCGCCTTCACCCGCGAGCGCGTTGCCGGCGGCACGCAGGAGATGGCCGGCCTGTTCTTCCTGCACGAACGCGCTCTCGCTCCGGAGCTGCGCACCACCTTCGGCGGCCGGCTGGATGCGTGGCGCGAGACCGACGGCCATCGCCGCGAAACCGAGCGTGCCACGGGCAACATGCTGCGCGACGACCGCTACGCCGACCGTGACGGCGTGGAATTATCCCCCAGCGCCGGGCTCGTCTGGCAACCGGCCGCCGGCTGGCGCGTGCGCGCCGCCGCGCAGCAGGCGTTCCGCCGTCCAACCCTCAACGAACTCTACCGTCCCTTCCGCGTGGGCAACGTCATCACCGAGGCCAACGCCGCGCTCGAGACCGAGCGCGCCACGACCGCAGAGTTCGGCATCGAACACACCCGCGACGCCCTGAGCCTCGGCGCCACCGCCTTCTGGAACGACCTGCGCGAAGCGGTCGGCAACGTGACCCTGTTTCGCGGTCCCGGCTCCTTCCCGATCGTCGGCTTCGTGCCGGCCGACGGCCTTGGCCGCCAGCGTCTGAATCTCGAGCGTACCCGCGTGCAAGGCCTGGAGCTTTCTGCGCGTTGGACGCCACACGCCACACTCTCGCTCACCGCCGATTATCTCTACAATGACGCCAAAGTCCGCGCGGCGTCCGTCGCGCCCGGCCTCGTCGGCAAGCGCCTCGCGCAAGTGCCGCGTCACGTGGCGACCTTTGGCGCCGCGTGGCGACCGGCGCAGTCATTCACGCTGACGCCACGCGTGCGTTTTCTCGGCCAGCAGTTCGAGGACGACGAAAACCTGCAGCGCCTAGGCGCCGCCCTCGTCGTGGATCTCGGTGTCAGCTACCGCCTCAACGAGCGGCTCGAACTGTATCTCAATGCCGAGAACCTGACCGACGAGCGCATCGAGACCGGCCGCAGCGCGGACGGTCTCTTCAACACCGGCAGCCCGCGCCTCGTGCTGGGGGGCCTGCGGTTCGCCTGGTGAACGCTCAGGCGACACGGTTGTAGTCGGAAAGCAGGGCTTCCAATTCCTTCCGGCGCGGCGTGGTTTTGCGCAGGTGTTTCCAGCCGATCCAGGCCACCATCAACACCACGTAGGCCGGGTAGAGCACGAAGGCGGGAATCAGGACCTCATCGCCCATCTTGCCCACGGCCCGCAGCTGCCAAACCACGCCGCCCAGCAGCGGCAGGCTGAGCAGGAGCGCGGCCACGATCACCAGCGCGCGGAATCCTTCCCGGAGGTTTTCGTCCAGCAAGGCGGCGGTGCTGGCCTGGATTGACCGCGCATGGTCGGCATGCGCGGATGCATGCCGCCGGTGCTGGCGCCACAGCAGAAACCAACCGACCCAGGGCAAAAGGAGGAACGGCAGGATCGCCCACTCCCGCGTCAGATTCAGCCGGTCGCTCGCGCTATCGGGCCAGAGGAGGTGCAGGAGCAGAAGGGCCGTGATCAGCCCGAGCGGGATCGCGGTGCGCACGAGCAGGCTGCGGCTGGCGCGGCGACGACGGTGCAGTTCATTGATGAGTTCCATTTTTTGTCTCTCCAGTTGGGCGGCGGACGGGCGGTTCTCGGCCGAGCGCCAGGTTTTTTCGATGTCAGCGAAGTTCATGGGTAATGTCCTCCAGGGCGGTGGTGAGTTTCTGCCGGAGCCGCGTCAGCCGCGCCCCGACATTGGTTTCGGTCAGGCCGTGAATCCCGGCGATCTGGGCATAGTCCAGACCGTCGAGGTGCAGCAGGATCAGCGAGCGGTCCAGCGGTGGCAGCCGGCGGATGGCGGCATAGACGTGCCCAAGCGCCTCGTGCTCGCGCCGGCGGTCGGCCGTCGGCGCGGCCGCGGCCTGCGCTTCGAAGCGGTCGATCCGCTCGCGGTAGTTTTTCTGCGTGCGGCGCCAGTTCAACGCGGCGTTGTGGGCCACGCGGTAAATGAAGGTCGAGGCCTGCGCCCCAGCCCGGTAAGCGGGAATCGCCCGCCACATCGCCAGCATGAGCTCCTGCATCAAATCGTGACGGTCCGCCCCCTCGGCGAAACCGTTCGCCACGTGGTGCAACACGGCGGCGTGTTGGTCCAGCCAGGCGGAAAACTGGGTGTTTTGTTCCTCGGGGGTCACGTTGATTTGCCCTGTTAGATGCGGCCCGGACCGATTCCTTACAATGGAAACGCGTTGGCTCCTCGCTTCCAGCCGCTGCGCTATTGGAGTGACTGGCCGGTGGCTTGCGCAACTCCCGGAAGGATGCATCGTTTCGCCACTTTCCACCCCATGAAACTGCCCCTGCTCGCCCCCGCCGCGCTTTCCTTCGCCATGCTCACCGCCGCCCCCGCCCCGATCACTTCCTCCTCCGCGCCCTATCCCAAGGACACCAAGGCCACGATCGAGCGGCTTGATCCGGCGCTCGACGCCCTGCTCGATTCCGGCGCCACTATCGAAAATCTCGGCTCCGGCTTCAACTGGTCCGAAGGCCCGATCTGGGTGCCCGCCCTGAACGCCCTCCTTTTCAGCGATGTGCCGGAAAACCGCGTGTATCGCTGGAAGGACGGAGAGGGCATCAGCGTCCATCTTGAGCCAAGCGGCTTCACCGGCACGCAATACAACGGCCGCGAACGCGGTTCCAACGGCCTCACACTCGACGCCCAGGGCCGTCTCACCCTCTGCCAACACGGCGACCGACGCGTCGCGCGCCTCGCCGCCGATGGCAAAGGCTTCGAAACCGTGGTGGATAAGTTCGAGGGTGGCCGTTTCAACAGCCCCAACGACCTGTGCTTCGACAAGTCGGGCAATCTCTTCTTCACTGACCCGCCCTACGGCATGCCTTCGGACGTGAAGCAGGAGATTCCCTTCCAGGGCGTTTTCCGCCTCGGCGCCGACGGCAAGCTCACCGTCATCGCCCGCGACATGCACCGGCCCAACGGCCTCGCTCTCTCGCCCGATGAAAAGACGCTCTATGTCGCCAGCAGCGAGGGCAAGGAACCCTGGATCAAGGCCTACGCACTCAACGCGGACGGCAGCGTCGCCTCCAGCCACATTTTCTTCGACGGTAGCGCACTGCTGAAGCAGGGCCGCCGCGGCGCTTTCGACGGCCTCAAGGTGGACGTGCACGGCAACCTCTGGACCACCGGCCCCGGCGGCGTGCTGATCATAAGCCCCGAGGGCAAGCACCTCGGCTCGATCCTGACCGGCCGCGCCACCGCCAACTGCGCCTTCGGCGACGCCGACCACCAGACTTTCTACATGACCGCCGACGAGGCCCTCCTGCGCGTGCGCACGAAAACGAAAGGCGCCGCACGCTGATATTCCGGTCGCGGTCAGCGGCCCACGCGATTCAGAAACTCCGCGATCGCCGCGTCCGCCACCTGGCCGCCGGGCCCGTCGGCGTTGTAGTCGAAGGCGTGCGTCGCCCACGGCAACTCGACGTGCGTGCAAGACACGCCGAGTTCGGCCAACCGCGCCGCCAGCCGCCGGCTGTGGCGATACCAGACCAGCCGGTCGGGAAAACCGTGGATCAGCAAGGTCGGCGGCGAATCATTCCTGGCGAGCAACTGCCCGCTCGCGGATTCATAGAGCGCGTTGCGCTCCGGCGTGTCGGGCGGTCCGCCGAGATACTGGCGCATGAGTCTCACGGAATTCAGCGCGTCATCCTCGCGCGAGACACCCCAGGCGAACTTCATGTCGTGCGGCGCGTAGAGCGCCACGACCCCGCGGATGGCCGGATCGTGCGCCCCGTAGCTCACGGCGGTGGCGATCTGGCCGCCGGCTGAACGTCCGAGAACCACCAGGCGGGATGGATCAAGGGCGAACCGGTCCGCGTTCGTTTTCAGCCACGCGATTGCCGCCTGCACGTCCTCACGCTGCGCCGGCCACGGGTGCTGCGGCGCCAGACGGTAGTTGATCGCGGCCACGGCCCAGCCGTGCGCAGCCCAACGATGATTCCATTCCACCAGCTGTGAATTGTCCCCGCTGTCCCAGCCGCCGCCGTGGATCACGACGAGACAGCCCGGCCGCCGGGTCGTGTCCTTGCGGAACGGCGGCGCATAGAAGTCGAGTGTCAGCTCCTGTCCGCCGGGGCGCGCATAGACTTCCGTTCGCACCGGCACTTTTTCCCCGGCAGAGGCGAACCAGAGCCGCTTCCAGGAGAACGTCCCGGTCAAACGCGCCGCGCTGAACGCCGGCCACAATCCGCCGGCCACGCTGAGCGCACAGAGCGCGAGCACCGTCCCGCGCACCGCGCCCTCGCTGGCAAACCACGCCAAGCCCGCCAGTCCCAGCGGGAACAGCACCAGCCAGTGGCCGAACTCGGTCACGCCGAGCACCACCTTCCACCAGAAGGTCGTGTCGGGCAGACGCACGAAGGGGAGCGACGCCGCGAGGAGGGCAAGTGCCGAGAGGAAGAGGAGCAGCCAGCGCATGGACTCAATCACTACGCCTGAGCTGGGCACAAAGAGGCGCGGATGGGCACAAAAATTCTTTTCGTGGCTTTTCGCGCCTTTTCGTGGCTAATGCCCCTTTCCCATGCGCCGCCTCGACCAACTCCTCGCCAACCTCGGCTACTGCACCCGCAGCGAGGCCCGCGACTGGATCCGCGGCGGCCGCGTGACGGTGGGCGGCAAAGTGACGAAAGACTTCGGGGCCAAGGCAAACCCCGCCGAAGTGCGCATCGACGGCGAGCCGCCGGACCATCCCGACGGCCTGCTGCTCCTGCTCCACAAGCCGGTGGGCCTGGTCTGCTCGCACGAGGAGCGCGAGGGACCGAATGTCTATTCGCTGCTCCCGCCGCGCTGGCGGCAGCGCAACCCGGTCATCACCTCCGTTGGCCGCCTCGACAAGGATACCAGCGGCCTGCTCCTGCTCACCGACCAGAGCGAGCTCGTCCACCGCCTGACCTCGCCCAAGCACAAGGTGCCCAAGGTTTATCGCGCCACCCTCGACTCCAATTTGCCCGCCGGCCTCGCCGAACTCTTTGCCGCCGGCACGTTGGTGCTGAAGGGCGAGGAAGGGCCCTGCGCTCCCGCAGAGCTGCGCACGCTCGGGCCGCGCGAAGCGGAGCTGACGCTGACCGAGGGCAAATACCACCAGGTGCGCCGCATGTTCGCGAGCCAGGGCTGCGAGGTGCTGACGCTCCACCGCGCGCGCTTCGGCCACCTCGAACTGGGTGACCTGCCGGCTGGACACTGGCGCGAATTGCCGCTGGATACCTTCGCTTCATGACGCTTCCCACTCTTACCGGTGCCGAAAAGACCAAGCTCCGCGGCCGCGGCCAGACGCTGCCCGACGGCGCGTGGCTCGGCAAGGACGGCGTTTCGCCGGCCTTTCTCGCGGAACTCAACCGCCAGTTCGTCACGCACGACCTGGTGAAGCTGCGCTTCACCGGCGGCCAGGACCGCCATGAACGCGCGGACCTGTGCGACCAGATCGCCGCCGCCGCATCCTGCCTCTGCGTCGGCGCCGTCGGCCATACTGCGCTTTTCTGGCGCCCGCTGCCGGCTGCGCCGGATCAGGCCTGAGGCTTCGACGGGACCCGACCGGCCAGCGTCTTGGAGATCGCGCGCAGCAGCGCGTCGGGCGCATAGGGTTTGGAGAGATACCGATCCACGCCGGCAATCGGCGGCCGGCTGGTGCCATTGGGTGATTCCAAACCGCTCGCGCCGATGACCTGCACCCCGGGATCGATTCGTTTCAGGGCAGCGGCCAGGGCCACGCCGTCCATCACCGGCATCATCAGGTCGGTGAGCACCACGGCAATTTCCTGGCGGTGCGCGGCATACTGCGCCACGGCCTGCGCGCCATCACTGGCGGTCAGCACCCGGTAGCCGAAGGTCTCCAGCGTGTGCCGGGTGATGCCGATGACGGTGGCCTCGTCGTCCACGACGAGAATCGTCTCCCCGCGCCCACGCGGCAGTTCGCGAACCTGCTCCGCCGGCGTCGCCACGGGCCCGACTTCCTTGTGCGCGGGCAGGAAAATGCTGAACGTGCTGCCCTGCCCCGGCTCGCTCTGCACGGAGAGAAAGCCGCCATGACTGCGCACGATTCCGAGGGTGGTTGAGAGCCCCAGTCCGGTGCCCTTGCCCGACTCCTTGGTGGTGAAGAAGGGATCAAAGATGCGGTTGAGGTTCTCGCGACTGATGCCGCAGCCCGTATCGCTTACCTCAATGAGCACGTAGCGGCCGGGTGACACGGCCTGCTGCCGGGCGGCCGCCTGCGCATCCACCTCGGTGTTCCGGGCGTTGATGGCCAGCAGACCGCCGTCCGGCATGGCGTCGCGTGCGTTCACGCTGAGGTTGAGCAACACCTGGTTGAGCTGGGTCGGATCGCCGGTGACGGTCCAGAGGTCCTTGCCGATGCGGATCTCAAAGGTGAGGTTGCGCGGGAAGGTGTTGCGGACAATCGCCTCGATCTCGCGGATCACCAGCGCGGGATTGATCGGCACGCGCTCACCGGCGACGCCGCGGGCGAAGGACAGCACCTGCTTGAGCAGCTCCGTGCCGCGGCGGGCACTGCGCTCGATGGTGTCGAGCACGCGGCCCGTGCCCTCGTCCACCGCGGAGAGTTTCAGCAGGCCTACGCCCATGAGCACCGGGGTGAGCAGGTTGTTCAGATCGTGCGCGATGCCGCCGGCCAGCGTGCCGATGCTCTCGAGGCGCTGCGCGCGGAGGAACTGCTCCTCCAGCTTCTTGCGCTCGGTGATGTCGGCGATGACGGAGATGAAATACTTGGGCTCGCCCGCGGCGTCGCGCAGCAGCGTGGTGACGAGATTGCCCCAGAAGATGTCGCCGTTCTTCCGACGGTAGCGCTTTTCCGAGGTGAAATTCGTTTGCTGGCGCGCGAGCATGGCGAGGCGCGCGCTGTCGCCGTCCGCCCGGTCCTCCACGAGGGTGAGCTGGTGGAAGGTCAACGCCGTGAGCTCCTCGCGCGTATATCCGGTGATCTCGCAAAGCTTGTCGTTCACCCGGAGGAATCGGCCGTCCGGGGCGACATGCGCAATGCCGACGGCGGCCTGCTCGAAGGTCGCGCGCAAGCGCTCCTCGCTCTCGCGCAGCTGTTCCTCGATGAGCGTGCGGCGCGCGATGTCCTCCTGGAGCGTCTGGTTGGCGTGCTCCAGCTGGAGGGTCTTTTCCTCCAGTTTGCGGATGAGGGTCTCGCTGTAGACCTTGAGCAGTTCCTTCTCGTCGCCGCTCGGCATGCGGGGCCGGACCGGGACCGCCGCGGTGTTGCCGGACCGCACCTCGCGCAGGCGCGCGAGAAACATCTCGGGCTCGGCCGGTTTCAGGATGAAGGCGTCGGCCCCGAGATCGAGGGCGAGGCGTTCATCCTCGGCCTCCGTGTACGTGGCGGTGTAGACGATGAACGGCACGCGGCTGAGCCGCGGATCGGCCTTCCAGTGGCGCAGCAGCGTGTAACCGTCCATCACCGGCATGAGCAGGTCGGAGACCACGATGTCGGGCGGCGCCAGGCGGGCTTTCACCAGCGCCTCGGCCCCGTGGCGGGCGGTCTCGACGGCGAACCCGCTGCTGCCAAGCAGGGCCTGGAGATAGTAGAGGTTTTCCTCCTTGTCATCGACGATGAGGGCGCGGGTCATGGGGCGGCAGGGGGCAGAAAACGGGCGATTTCGTCGGCGAAGGTGTCGGGATTGATGGGTTTCTCGATGTAGCCGTTGCAGCCGGCCTCGAGGCACTTCTCCCGATCCCCCACCATGGCGTAGGACGTGACCGCGACGATCGGCGTGCCCTGCTGGCCCGGCAGGGCGCGCAAAGCACGGGCCACGGCGTAACCATCCATCCCGGGCAGTTGGATGTCGAGCAGGATGAGGTCCGGGGCCAGCGTGCGCGCAAGTTCAACCCCGGCCGGTCCGTCCATCGCGGGCACGACGCGATGACCGTGCTTCTCGAGCAGGAAGGTCGCGAGGTAGCGGTTCTGTTCGTTGTCTTCGATCAGCAGGACGACTGAGCTCATGGGTGGACCGGAGGTTGTAGCGGAAGAATGACGGTGAACTGGCTGCCGCGGCCCCACTCGCTCGCGGCGTTGATCTCGCCACCGAGCAGCGTGGCCAGACGGCGGCAGATGGCGAGTCCCAAGCCCGTGCCATCGTGCAGGCGGGACAACCCGGTGTCGATCTGGCGGAAGGGTTGGAACAGCGTGGCCAGGTCGGCCGGGCGGATGCCGATGCCGGTGTCGGCGACCTCAAGGCGCACGGCCGGCACCGCCGGGCCGCCGGCCTCGGGGCGGTAATCGCCGGTCAGCGTGACCCGGAGTGTAACGCCGCCCCGGTCGGTGAACTTGAGGGCGTTGTTCAGCAGGTTGAGCATGATCTGTTCAAGCCGCCGCCGGTCGCTGACGATTTCGCCGAGCGCGGGCGGCATTTCCAGGGTGAGCGCGAGCGCCTTCCTTTCCGCCAGCGGGCGCACCGATGCCACGGCGCGCTCGAGGAGTTCGGGCAGCGGGACCGGCGCAAAGCGCACCTCCAGCTGGCCGGCTTCGATCTTGGAGATGTCGAGCACGTCGTTGATGAGTTCCAGCAGGTGCCGGGCGCTGCCGCGGACCATGCCGAGCTGCTTGGTCTGCTCCGGCGTGAGCGGGCCGGCCAGGCCCTGGAGCACGATGCCCGTGAAGCCGATGATGGAATTGAGCGGCGTGCGCAGCTCGTGCGACATCGTGGCCAGAAAGGCGGACTTGATGCGGTCGGCCGCCTCGGCGCGGACGAGGGCGGAGCGGAGCTCCTCCGTGCGCTCGGCCACCTCGTGCTGCAGGATGTCCTTGGCGTCGCGCAGGAGCTGCTCCGACTTATTGCGCTCCGTGACATCCGTGAGCATCACGAAGGCCAGGGCCTTGCCGCCGGCGTAGCGCACCGGGGCGCCGGTGTAGCTCAGGATCCGTTCCCAATCGGTGTCACGGCGCCGCACGCGCAGTTCGCGGTTCACAAACTGCTCCCCGCGCCGCGCCCGGGCGAGCGGCCACTGCTCCGGCGCGAGCACCTGCCCCTCCGGGGTGACCAGCTCGAAAAGTTCCGGAAAATCCTGCGCCCGCAGGCGGCCGACGGCGGGATCCGCGAAGCCCAGGATGCGGAGCGCCGCCGGATTCCAGTGCAGCAGGCTGCCGTCGCTCGCCGCGATCACCAGGCCCTCCGCCATGTTTTCGACGACGGCCGAGAAGCGCTCCTGCATTTCCCGCAGCTCGGCCTCGGCGCGCCGCTGCTCGGCGATGTCTATGCCCACGCCCACCAAACAGGTCTGGCCCTCGAACTCAACGCGACGGCCGGTGAAGAAATACGGCGTGGCCGTGCCGTCCTTGGAGACAAAGGATGCCTCGACCGAGGCCTCCCCCCGGGCGAACACCTCGCCGATGCGCGTCTCAAGCAGCCCCCGCTCCTCCGGACTGAAAAAATCGAGCGGATGCATACCCGCGATTTCCCGGCCGGAGTAGCCGGAGACCCGCTCGAAGTTCCGGTTCCACCGCAGGAAACGACCCTGCGTGTCGTAGAAATAAACGACCCCGGGCATGCTGTCGATCATGGTGTCCGAGAACAGCCGCTCCATACGCAGCGTCTGCTCCGCGTGGCGGCGCTCTTCCTCGCGCCGCAGATTGTCCAGCGCGAAGGAGAGATCGGCCGCGCTCTCGGCCAGCAGGGCGATTTCCTTGTCCTGAAAAAAGCCCGGCTCATCCGCATAGACGGTGAGCACCGCCACCACCTGGTTGCGCTCGCGGATCGGAAACGAGGCCCCGGCCCGGAGGCTGTAACGCTCGATGGCGCCGCGCAGGTGGGCGACCGCGGGATCGGCCTCAAGGTCGTTGCAGATGCAGGGGCGGCCCCCGCGGAACGCCGTGCCGGCGGGGCCGTGGCCCTCGGGCAGATCCTCGCGCACCGACACCAGGATTTCCCGCAGAAATCCCAGCTCATCCCCGGCCACGCCGATCGGGTCGAGCCGAGCCGTGTCGGCGTTGTGCCAGCCGGTCCAGGCCAGGAGGAATCCGCCCTGCCGGACCAGGGCGTCGCAGACTTTCTGGAAGAGTGCGTCGCGGGCGCCCGACCACACGATCGCCTGGTTGATGTGGCTCAGCGCGGCATAGAGCCGGCGCAGCCGCTCGATCTCGTGTTCGTGGGCCTCGCGCTGGCTGATGTCGCGCAGGATGATCGTGCGCTCGCGACTGCCACCGTGCTCGGCCGAGACCGTGGCCTCGACTGGAAAACGGCTGCCATCGGCCCGCCGGCCCTCGCACCGCAGGTTGCGGCCGGCTGGTCCGTCCAGTCCCGCCGGGAGAATCTCACTCAGCGGACGCCCCAGCACCGCGGACTCGGCGCAGCCGAACAGCCGCCCCGCGGCCGTGTTGAACAGCACCACCTTGCCGCCGGCGTCCACCGTGATGATGGCGTCCATCGCCGCACCGATAATCGCCGCCAGATGCTCCTCGCCGGCCCGCCGCCGCGCGGCCTGCTCCCGCAGCAGCGCGTAGCCGGACTCGATCGCGCCGAAAGCCTGCCGGATGAACAGCATCAGCAGGATGGTGGTGACGACGACAAAGGCGGAGCCCTTGTAAACGCTCCACCGCATCCGTTGGTCGGCATCGGGCACCAGCAGTGCGAGAGCCTGGTCGGAAAAATATATCCAGAGTGTGGCGAACACCGCATACCCCAGGGCGATCCACCAGGCCCGCGATCTCAGGCCGCTGGCGCCCAAACCAAGCAGCTTGGAACCGAGCCCGGCGGTGACGGCCCTGCTCTGCGGTTCAGGATTCACAGCACCCCCGGGTGTATGGTGAAGTCCCGGCCGGTGCTTCCGCGGGAGAGTGGTTGTTGGCTCATACCGGCAGGAAGGATTCTTCGGCAAAGCCAGTCACACGGCTGGCCCGGGACCGGAGATCCGCAGCCGCGCGATGGCAGGCCAAAATCTGGCCACCGCGCGCGATTCGGCAAGGCGCTTTTGAAACGCGCCGCTATTCGCCTTCCGTCACCCGGAACTTGATGGTGATCTGCGTCCGGGTGTTGACGGGGCGTCCGCCGCGTTGGCCGGGCTTGAACTTCCACTTCAGCACGCCGGTGATCGCCGCTTCTTCGAAACGCCGGGCCGGGCTGGTGATGGCGCGGGGCATGAGCACCTCACCCTTCGTGTTGATGATGAACTCAAGCGTGACATCGGCCTCGACATAGGTGCTGCGCAGCTCCGCGGGAAACTGCGGGGCGGGCTGGAAGAGGGCCTGCGGCTGGCGGTCGAGTTGGGAGACGTCGAAGATCTTGCCGAGCTTCTCGGCCGAGGCGCTGCCGCGCGCGATGTTCACGGGGATGGCCGACATGCGGACGGCGTTGGGATCGACGTTGATCGCCGGCGTGAAATCGAGGGGCTGCACGAAGGCGTTGACCGGCACGATGGTCGGCACATCCGCCAGCATCGGCACGGCAATGGCCGGGGCCTCGCTGGCCTCACCGTCATCGAGCGACTCGATGGGCTCCTCCTCGTCGTCCTTCAGGTCCGGCATGACCATCTGGATGAGCGGCCCGTCGTCCACCACGGCGGCCTTGCGGGGCGGCGGCCGGTGGTTGAACCCGAGCAGGGCGATCAGGTGCAGCCCGATCGACAGGCCGACGGCACCGGCGACCACCCATCGGGAGCGGTCGAGGGTCTGATATTTCCACAGGCCGGGTTGGTCGGCGATCGCACGACGGCGACCGGCGAGGTATTCGATGGGGTGGGCGGGCTGGGGTTGATGCGGCCAGCCCTCAATGGCGTGGGACATCTTGGGCATGCCCATAACATACGGCACCACGTCAATTTTGCCTTCGCATCCGTTGCGGTAAGTGCCGCACACCTTGCGGCTTGAGCCGGGCGGGGCCGTAAAGTCAGCGTTGCCCCGACCCGGCCGGCCCTGCCAGCCTGCCCCTTGTGACCCTCGAACAACTCGGCTGGAACGACCGCTTCGCCGCCGCCTTCGCCCCGCACGCCGCCGCCGGCTGCGTGCCCGCACGCGTCACACTCGAGCTCAAGGGTTTTTTCGAAGTGACCGGGGCGGAGGGCGCGCGCCTCGGCGAGTGCTCGGGCAAATTCGCCCGCGACCACCGCTCCGCCGCGGACTACCCGGCCATCGGCGATTGGGTCGCGGTCGCCCCGCAGCCGGGCGACGACACCCGCGCCATCATCCACGCCGTGCTGCCGCGGCGCACGAAGTTTTCCCGCAAGGCCGCCGGTGAACACTCGGTTGAGCAGGTCGTGGCCGCCAACGTGGATACCGTGTTCCTCGTCGCCGGCCTCGACGGCAACTACAACCTCCACCGCATGGAGCGCTACCTCGCCGCCGCCTGGGCCAGCGGTGCGGAACCCGTCGTGCTGCTCAACAAGGCCGACCTCAACGACGACACCCAAGCCCTCATCGCGGAACTCGGCATCACCGGTCGCGGCGTGCCCGTGCATGTGGTCAGCGCGCAGACTCGCCGCGGCCTCAAGGCCCTCGCGCCTTACCTCGTGCCCGGCCGCACCGTCGCGCTGCTCGGGTCGTCCGGCGTCGGCAAATCCACCCTCATCAACCGGCTCGTCGGCGAACGCCTGCAGGACACCCAGGAAGTGCGCGAGGCCGACAACAAGGGCCGCCACACCACGACGCAGCGCGAGCTGATCGTGACGCCGTCCGGCGTCATCGTGATCGACACGCCCGGCATGCGCGAACTGCAGCCCTGGGATGCGAGCGCGGGCATCGACGCCGCTTTCGGTGACGTGACCGCCGTCACCGCCCGCTGCAAATTCCGCGACTGTGCGCATGGCGTCGAGCCCGGCTGCGCCGTGCAAGCCGCCCTGGCCGACGGCTCGCTTGACCCGGCCCGCTGGAGCGCCTGGCAGCGCCTGCAGCGCGCCGCCGCCTACGAGGTTCGCCGCGTGAATCCCGAGGCCCGCCAGCTGCAAAAGAAGGACATCAAGAAGATCACCAAGCAGCTCCGCCAACGCGTGCACGAAAAGTCGGGCGAAGAGTAACCGGTAGTTTGAGTTTCGGGAGGCGGGGTGCCCCACCCCGCGAAGCTCGATTCCCGGGGGTGAGGGCACCCCGCCTCCATGCCGCCATTGACCCGGACACCGGCGGTCGCATATTGCCCTTCATGTTCACCATCCTCGGAGCCGACGGAAAGGAATACGGGCCGGTCACGGCCACCAAGATCGCGGAATGGATCGCCGGCGGCCGCGCCAACCTGCAAACGCAGGCCCGCCGCGCCGGCGAGACCGACTGGAAGACGCTCGGCGACTACATTGAGTTTAATCCCGCTGCCACCCCGCCTCCGCTGCCGATGGGGTCATCCGATCCTGCCGCCCCCGTGGTGCCCGCCCCGGTTGCCGCCGGGTCCGATGAACCGGAGCTGGCGGAGCGCGGCACGCGCCTCGGCGCCTTTCTGATCGACTACCTCCTGAGCGTGCTGGTGACCGTGCCCGGCTTCCTGATTCTCGGACCGGCGTTCTTCAGCGTTTTCCTGTCCGCCATGCGGGGCCAGGAGCCCGACTTCAGCGTCCTCCAGGCCGGCACCCTGCTGACCGGATTCGCCGTGCTGGCCCTCGGCGGCCTCACGCTCCTGATTGTCCAGATCGTCATGCTGAGCACCCGCGGCCAGACCATCGGCAAGCGCATGCTCGGCATCCGCGTCGTGCGTTATCCGGAAGGCAGCCCGGCCGGTTTCGTGCATGGCTGGCTGCTGCGCAACCTGGTGCCGGGCATCATCCAGATGGTCCCGTGGATCGGTTTCGCCTTCTACATCACCGACGCCTGTTTCATCTTCTCGCAGGAGCGCCGTTGCCTGCACGACCTCATCGCCGGCACCAAGGTGGTTAAAGCCTGAGCGCAGGCCTTGGCTCTCTCCTGGAGGGTCGCCGCAAGCGGCGACCCTTGTTGCTCCATCCCAAGCGGAAAACTCATTTCGCGGAGCCGCCCGCTTTGCCCAGCAGTGCATCGAGCGAAAGTTTGCCCGGTCCGAAGGCCAGCACGAGGAGCGACGCGAGCAGGAACAGAAAGGGCGCGGCACCGGTAAACTGATCGGGATCGCTCACAATCGCGCTCAGCGCGTCGCGATCCGCCGTCCCGTAGGCGACAAGCATGGTGAAAACCAGCGGCACCGACGCCGGCCGCGCGAACAAACCGAGCGCGAGCAATATCCCGCCGACGCATTCCGTGCCACCGGCCAAGATCGCGTTCAGCTTGGGCAACGGAATGTCGAGCGAGGCGAAGAAGCCGGCGGTGCGGTCGAGGTTCATGAGCTTGCCCCAGCCGGTTTGGGCAAACTGCCAGCCCCAGAAGAGGCGGATGACCAACAGCAGCGGAGACTGCAGGAAAGCGGCGACCGCATCAAACTTGGCGAGCAGGGGGCGGAGTTGCATGGGCGTGGGAGAGACCAGTTGGCGGAATATTCCCATCCCATCTCCGTTACCTGTCATTCTGAGCGCAGCGAAGTTACCGAGCCGAAGGCGACAGGGCTCAGATCCAGATCGATGCGCGCCGGCGGGCGTGCAACTGGATCCTTCGCTGCGCTCAGGATGACAGTTTCGTGCTCGCCGAAAAATCGCCCTATCTTCGGCAGAACCACCCCAGCTGCATCCAGGTGCTGAACCAGACCTGTACTTTTCCGGCCCAATCGGCCTGCGCCGGCTTTGCACGGGGCAGCCCGGCGGCCAGCGCCTGGCCGAGTGGCTGGCCCGCGCGGATCGCGAGCAACACTTTGCACGCCGCGGGCTCGAGGCGCTTGAAGTAGATCCGCCCGTCCATGCGATGCACGGCCACGGCGCACTTCTCGCGCTCCGGCAGCGGCACCCGGCTGACCTTGGCCGTGCGCACGCGGGTCGGGGCGTTGCTGGCGTCGCCGCGCAACAAGGCCTCGCGCTTCTTGATCGCGATCAGGAACTCGTCCACCGGGTGGTCGAGCAGAAGGAGCTGGAGGTAGGGCTGCAGCGCGAGCCGCACGCGGGCCGGATTGACGCCGGCGAGATCCTCGACGCGGAAAAGCGGTTGCGCGCCGCCGTCGTAGACCTCGACCTGCGCCCACTCGAAACGCGCGAGGTCGAGGCAAAGTGCGGTGTGCGGCTTGGACCACTTCGGCTCCTCGCGCAGAAATTTCTCCAGGCGTGACGGCAGGTTGCGCAACGTGAAGGAACGCGACGGGTATTTCTGCAGGTAGGCCTCGGCCATCCGCATGAACTTCGCGTCACCGAGCACCGCGCGCAGGCCCGGACAGTCCTCGTAGAGGCTGTCGAGCACGCGGAACCAATACATGCGGTTGTAGATCTCGAGGCGCTCGAAGGAGGTGAGCCGGTCGTTGGGCTTCGCGATCTCCGCCGCGGCCGCGGCGGTGGAGCGGCCGTCGCGCGTGCGCGGTTTCATGCGGTTGTCCGCCGTGAGCGGCTGCGACACCAATCCCCACATCGCGCGCTGGAGCGCGGCGAGGTCCCGCGTGGAATCAATGCGCGCGGGGGCGGTCGCGACCTTGGGCTTCGCCGCTTTCGATTTAGAAGCCATAAGCAAAATCCGTCATTCTGAGCGCAGCGAAGATTCCAAGCGGACGCCCGGCAACCATGTCATCGCCGCATATTTCCTTGGATCCTTCGCTACGCGCAGGAAGACAGTCCGGGAGGTCATGACAATAGTCGGACATCTCACTTCGCCTTCGCTCGGCTCACCCTCTGCGGTGCCGGGATCTTTGCCGCGCGCGCCTCGGCGATGAATTGGTTGGCCTTGAGGGCCTCGTCGTGGACTTCCTGGAAGGACGGAATCTTGTCGTCCCACTCCAGCAGCGTGGCGGTCACGCCGCAGAGCTTCGTGGCGTGGGCATAGAGTTTCCACACCGGGTCGAGCACAGGATGGTCATGCGTATCGAGGATGTATTTCTCGAACTTCGTGTGCCCGGCGATGTGCATCTGCGCGACGCGGTGATGCGGCACGTTGTTCACGTAGTCGTAGGGATCGAAGCTGTGGTTCTTCGAGGAGACGTAGATGTTGTTCACGTCGAGCAGGATTCCGCAGTCGGCCAGCTCGACGACCTCGGTGAGAAATTCCCACTCTGTCATCTCCGAGACATGGAACTCGGTGTAGGAGCTGACGTTCTCGACCGCAATGGGCAGCTCGAGGTAGTCGCGCACCATGCGGATTTTCTCCGCCGTGCGCTTCGCGGCGGCAAAGGTGTAGGGCATCGGCAGCAGGTCGTGCGAATAGGTGCCGTCCACGCTGCCCCAGCAAAGATGGTCGGAGAGCCAGGGTGTCCTCGTGCGCTTCGTGAGCGCCTTGAGCTTCTTCAGGTGCGCACGGTCGGGATCGTCGGCCGAGCCGAAGTAGAGCGACACGCCGTGCTGGACGACGCGGTATTGCGCGAGGATGCGATCGAGCACCTCCAGCGGACGACCGCCGTCCACCATGAAGGTCTCCGAGATGATCTCGAACCAGTCCACCGTCGGCTTCTCCGCCAGGATGTGGTCGTAGTGCGGCACGCGCAGGCCCAGGCCGATGCCGTAGTCGGTGTAACCGTTGTGAGGATTGGCGGGCATGGGCGGAGAGCGGGTTCAGCTTGGCAGGAACGGTGACGGAAGCGAGTCGCGGAAAACAAACGGAGACCGGGCCGCGGGGCCCGGCCTCCGGAAAAATCAAAGGGGACCGCGCCGGGCGCTCAGCCCTTCTTGTCGGCGGCCTTGCAGCCGTCCTTGCTCTTGCAGGCCTCCTTGGCCTTGCAGGTGTCCTTGCCGTCGGCGGATTTGCAGGTGTCCTTGCCCTTGCAGCCGTCCTTCGCCTTGCACCCCTCCTTGCCCTCCTTGGCCTTGCAACCGTCCTTCCCCTTGCAGGCGTCTTTGCCTTCCTTGGCCTTGCAGCCGTCTTTGCCTTTGCAGGCATCCTTGGCTTTTTCGCCGGCGGGGGCGGCGCTGCCGGACTCGGCGGCGTTGGCTTTGACGGCGAGGGAACCGGCATAGAGGCCGGCGATGGCGGCCGCGGTGATGATGAGTCGCGTGGACTTGTTCATGGGGATCATGGATTGGGTTTGGGTTTCAAGGCCACCGCGACGGCACCATGCCAGCGGGCGGCAAGAAGGGAATGGACCTATGGGAGTGCGGAAGGTGCGGGGGTATTCCCCGAAAATAACGTAAACCAACCAAATCTCGTCGGGCGTGTGTCGTGCGCACCCGGGGGCGCAAAAAGGCCGCGGCCCTGCCATCGCCTACATGATCCTGTCCACCAACGTCCCGCCCCGCCCGAAAGCCTCGAGGTTGGCGAGAAAGTGCCGCGCAAGATTTTCATCCTGGTCCCGCGTACCACCGCCGATGTGGCAGGTGATGAAGCAGTTTTTTGCGTCCCACAGCGGATGCGCCGGGGGCAGCGGCTCGGGGTCCATCACGTCGAGGTAGGCGGCGCCGACGTGGCCGGAGGCCAGCGCGGCCATCAGGGCCGGTTGGTCCACGGTGGTGCCGCGCCCGATGTTGTAGAAACGCGCCCCGGATTTCATCTGGGCGAAGCGCGCCGCGTCCATCCAACCGGTGGTGGCCGGCGAATCCGGCAGGATGTTCACGACATGGTCCGCCGCGGCGAGCGCGCCGGGCAGCGCGGCCTCGCCCACCACCGGCACGCCTTCGTCGCCGCGCGGGCGGCGACGGTAGGCCGTGACCTGGGTGCCGAAGGGCTGCAGCAATTCCGCAAGGCGGCGGCCGATGGCGCCGTAGCCGAGCAGCAGCACGGTGCGTCGCGTCAGCGTGCCGTTCGTGAAACGGTCCTCCAGGTAGCGCCACTCGCGCGGGGCCTGCTGATTGCGGAACTGGACCAGCAGGTTGCGCTCAAGCGCGAGCATCTGCCCGAGCACGTGCTGCGCGCAGGGATCGGCGAAAACCTGCGAGGCGTTGGTCACGGGCACGCCGCGGCTTTTCATGGCGGCGCGGAGATCGTCGCGGTCGTAACGGGTGTAGCCGGCCGAACTCAGCTCCACGAATTTCAGCCGCGGGCACGCCATGACCTGGGCGACGTCCGGCTGGCCGAAAGCCACATCCGCCTCCGCCAGCGTGGGGTCGTCGGCCCCGGCCGCCAGCACCAGGGGCGAGGCCTTGGGCGACACGATCAGCCGGTGGCCGGCGGCACGCAGCTGCGACTCGAACACCGGCAGCGCTTCGGGACGGAAAACGTGGTTGGTCCAGACAGTCAGGCTCATGCCTCCATCCCGGCGGCGCCCCGCCCGCCGGGCAAGCGCAAGTTGCACAAAAACCCCATGCACCTCCTTGCCAACGGCAACCGGAAGCCTACCGTGAATTTCGCATGTTGCTCCGCTATTCCCGCCCCGCGGTCAGCCTCCTCGCTGCCCTTACCTTCTCCCTGAACCTCGCCGCCGCCGAAAACACCGGCCCCGCCGTCGCCCGCGGCAAACTGAGCGACGACGAACGCCTGACCACCGCGGTCATCGATCCGGCCTCCGACGAAGGCCGCGCCGCCCTCGGCCGGATGAAGCTGCCCGCCGGCCTCACCGCCCACCTCTGGGCCGCCGAGCCCATACTGGCCAACCCCGTGGCCTTTGCGCTCGACGAACAGGGCCGCGTCTTCGTGTCCGAGACCTACCGCTATGGGTCCAGCACGCTCGATATCCGCGGCTACATGTGGATGCTAGAGGACGACCTCGCCAACCGCGACCAAAAGGACTGGCTCGCCTCCATCGAACGCAACTTCGGCAAGGCGGGTCTCGCAGAACTTTCCAAGGAGTCTGAACGCGTGCGCCTCATCGAGGACACCGACGGCGACGGCACGGCCGACAAGTCCTCCGTCTATGCCGAGGACTTCCGCGGTCCGCTCGACGGCGTGGCCTCCGGCGTGCTGCCCTACCGCGGCGAAGTCTGGTTCACCAACATCCCCTCGCTGTGGAAACTCACGGGCAAGGACAAGGCCGAGAAGCGCGAGGAAGTCCTGCGCGGCTTCGGCGTGCGCTTCAACTACACCGGCCACGACCTGCACGGCCTGACCCTTGGGCCCGACGGCCGCATCTACTTTTCGATCGGTGACCGCGGCACCGCCGTGACCAACAAGGAGGGCGCCTACGTCCATGTGCCCGACACCGGCGCGGTGTTCCGCTGCTGGCCCGACGGTTCGGGCTTCGAGGTGTTCGCCACCGGTCTGCGCAATCCGCAGTCCCTCGCTTTCAACGAATACGGCGACCTTTTCACCGGCGACAACGACTCCGACCAGGGCGACGAAGAGCGGCTCGTGCATGTCGTCGAGGGTGGCGACAGCGGCTGGCGCGTCGGCTACCAGTTCAATCCGCGCGGCAATGCCGGCCCCTGGAACAGCGAAAAACTCTGGCACCCGCGCCACGCCGGCCAGCCCGCCTACCTCCTCCCGCCGCTCGTCAACATTGAGGACGGCCCCTCCGGCATCGCCTACCATCCCGGCACCGGCCTGACGCCCGACTACGCCGGCCAGCTCTTCATCACCCATTTCAAGGGCGCCATCAGCAACTCCGGCATCTTCACCTACAAAATGAAGCCCTCCGGCGCCAGCTACGCCGTCGAGGCCGCCGCGCCCTTCCTGCTTGGCGCGCTTCCGACCGACGTCCGTTTCGGTCCCGACGGTAAACTCTACTACTCCGACTGGGCCGAAGGCTGGCCCAAGTCCAAGCGCGGCCGCATCTACTCAATCTTCGATCCCAAGCTTGCTGACTCGCCCGAGCTGAAGGCCGTGAAGATGCTCATCGCCTCCAACTTCACGAAGAAGACCAACGAAGAACTCGCCACCCTCCTCGCCCACCCCGACTGGCGCGTGCGCCTTGAGGCCCAGTATTCGCTCGCCGAACGCGGCACGGCCGCACTGGCCCTTTTCAACCAGGCCGCCACCGGCTCCAGCGACCTCGCCCGCCGCCACGCGGTGTGGGGCCTCGGCCAGATCGCGCGGAATGACCCTGCCGCCCTCGCCGCTCTCCGACCGCTGCTCACTCATGCCGACGCCGAAGTCCGCGCCCAAGCCGCCAAAACACTGGGTGATCTACACGATGCCGCGTCGGCCGACGCCCTTGTCGCCGCCCTTGCCGCCGACGCCCCCCGCGTGCGTTTCCATTCCGCCGAAGCGCTCGCCAAGCTGAAGCACGCGGCAGCCGTTTCCGCGCTCCTCGCCGCCGTCCGCGCCAACGACGACGCCGACGCCTACCTGCGCCACGCCTACGTGATGGGTCTCGCCGGCTGCGCCACGTCCGAGCAGCTCGCCGCCCTCGCCACCGACGACTCCGCCGCCGTCCGTCTCGCCGCCGTGCTGGCGCTGCGCCGCCAGCAGAGCCCCGCCATCACCGCCTTCCTCGCCGACCAAGACGCCTATGTCGCCAAGGAAGCCGCCCTCGCCATCAACGACGCGCCCATCGCCGCCGCTTATCCGGCGCTGGCCGCCCGTCTTGGCCAGACCCGCGAGGAAGTGGTCGGCCTGCGCGCCCTCAACGCCCACTTTCGCCTCGGCACGCCCGAAAACGCCGCCGCCCTAGCTTCCTTCGCCGCGAGCGGTGCGGCCGCGAGCCTGCGCGAGGAAGCCCTCGAACTGCTCGCCCTGTGGCCCAAACCGCCCGCCCGCGACCGCGTCGTCGGTGTCTTCCGCCCGACCGCCGACAAGACCCGCCCGACCGAGGTCGCCGTCGCCGCACTCACCCCGATCCTGCCGGGGCTCTTCGGCGCCAGCACGCCCGACAACGTGCAACTCGCCACCATCGACGCCATCAAGACTCTCGGCCTGAAGAACGCGGCCGAGGTGCTCGCCAACGTCGTCGCCGACCGCGCCCAGTCCGCCACCGTGCGCGTCGCCGCGCTCAAGAGCCTCGACAGCCTCGCCCCCGACTTTGTGGCCGCCAGCGCCGAATCGGCCGCGACCAGCGACCTGCCCGAGCTGCGCCTCGCCGCCCTGCCCATCGTCACCCGCCTGCACCCCGACTCCGCCGTCACCCGACTGGGCGCGCTCATCGAAAGTGGCACCGCCCTCGAACAGCAGACCGCCTTCCGCGCGCTCGCCGAAGTAAAGGACCCGAAGGCCGATGACATCCTCTTCGCGCAGCTCGACCGGCTGAAGGCCGGCCAGATCGCGCCCGCGGCGCAGCTCGACCTGCTCGACGCGGCCGCGCAACGCGAGGACGCGCGCATCAAGCAGGCTCTCGCCGACCGCGAGGCCGCGCTCGCCCAGGACCCCGACCCGCTCGCGCCCTACCGCGTGGCGCTTGAGGGCGGGGACGCCCGCAAAGCCATCCGCATCGTCCGCGGCAATCCGGTGGTCCAGTGCATCCGCTGCCACCGCGTGGATGAAGGCGGCGGCGGTGACGCCGGCCCGCACCTCGCCGGCATCGGCGCCCGCGTTTCCCGCGAATACCTTCTCGAGTCCCTGATCAAGCCGAGCGCGAAGATCGCCGCAGGATTCGAGATTGTTTCCGTCACCAGGACGAATGGCGAAAGTGTTGTCGGCACGCTGCTCTCGCGCGACGCCTCCGGCCTGAAGCTCAAGGTCGGCGACAACGACACCGTCACCCTTCCGGCTGCCGAGGTTAAGTCCGTCGAGTCGGCCCCCTCCGGCATGCCCGAAGTCGTGGCCTACGTGCTCACGAAGTCCGAAATCCGTGACGTCGTGGCCTATCTCGCCACCCTCACCCAGCCGGTGAAGTCACGCGAGCAGCTCCCGCTGCGGGCCCTGCGCAAGGCGGGCGACAACTGATTGTGCTGCGTCAATCTGCAGGCGGGGCCAGCCAGCCCCGCTTTTTTTGCGCCCCCACCCCGCGCTTGCCAGCGCGGGACCGCTGCGATTGGATGCCAAGGAACGGGCCAATTCTGATGAACGCATGATTTCGCGTCTCGCACCGCGCCAGCCATCGTGCCGGCCAATGGCCCGCATCGGATTATTCAATTAACCCGGCCGGGAATGCTTCGGTTATTCTACGCCCCTTTCCCATGGAAGCCCTGCTCATCCTCCTCCTGCTTTATCTCGCCGTCGCCCTGATCATATTTCCCATCTGGGCGATCATCAAGATTGGAGGAAGCAACACAGAGATCGAGAGCCTTCGCCAAAGGCTCAGTTACCTCGATGCCGAGCTCAAGGAGCTGCAGATCAAGCAGCGTCAAGGAGTGAGCGCGAAGCCTGCCACGCCGCCTGCATCGGTGGTCCAACCCGTGGTCGTTACTCCGCCACCCGTGGTCGTGACCCCGCCGAGCATGCCGACTCCGCCGCCGGCCCCAATCGAGCCGGTCTCACCCCCGGTCATCACTTCAGTCACGCCCAGTCCCGCAGCATCGCCTGCACCCGTGGCCGAGCCGCCACCGCTGCCGCCGGTTGTAGCCGGCCTCACGGAGGCCGGTCCCAAGGTCAGCGATTCTGGCTACACGCAAACTGCCCCCGAGTCCGCCTACGAAAAGCCCGCCTTCAACTGGGAATTGTTCATGGGCGCAAAACTCTTCGCCTGGCTAGGCGGTCTGGCGCTTTTTCTCGGCGTCGCTTTCTTCGTCAAATACTCCTTCGAGACGGGGCTCGTGCCCGCAGAAGTTCGCGTGTCGATGGGCTTTCTCACCGGAACAGGCCTGATCGTCGGCGGAATCAGGCTCGTCCGCAAAGGCTACACCGCCCCGGCCCAGAGCATGGTCGCTGCAGGTGTCGTCTCGCTCTACGCGGTGACCTTCGCGTGCAACTCCGTCTACAAGTTCGCGTTCTTCGGCACGGTTCCGACCTTCCTGCTGATGGTGCTGATCACCGCCACGGCCTTCGTGCTGGCCGTGAGGCTGCCAGCACAGGTGGTGGCCATCCTCGGCCTGCTCGGCGGCTTCCTCACCCCGATCCTGCTCTCGACCGGCGTGGACAACCCCGGCGGGCTCTTCGGCTACCTCGCGCTGCTCGACCTCGGCCTGGTGGCCGTGGCCCTGCGCACCGGCTGGCGCCACCTCGTGCCGCTCAGCGCGGGCGGCACCGTGCTCATGATGATCGGCTGGGCGGCCAAGTTTCTCAACGCCGGCAAGGTGCCCGTCGCCATGGTGGTGTGTCTTAGCTTCAGCGCGCTCTACCTCGCCGCCGCTGCATGGGCCCGGCGACGCGAGCTCTCCTCCCGGGCCTTCTCGCTCACCGCCGCAGCTCTGCCCTTCGTGGGTTTCGGCTTCGCCTTTGTCTTTCTTCCCTACGGATCACTGGCCAGTGCAGCACCGCGTTACCTGGTATATGTGTTGATGCTCGACGCAGCGCTGCTGGCGCTGGCCTGGCGCCACGAATTACTCCCACGCATCCACATTCTTGCCGGCCTGACGGCGTTCGTACTGCTCAGCGCGTGGACGGGGGTGCATCTGACAGACGCTAATCTGCCGTGGGCGCTGGCGTTTTATCTGGTCTTCGCGGGGCTGCACACGGTGTTCCCGCTCTGGCTGGAGCGTGCGCGCCCCGCGGCCGGGGCCTCGTGGTGGAGCCAGCTGTTCGCCCCGCTCACCCTGCTGCTGCTGTTGTTGCCCATCTGGAAACTCGACGAGGTGTCATTCCTGATCTGGCCCGCCATCCTCCTCGTGGACCTGATTGCCATCGGCCTGGCGGTGGCCACGGCTTCGCTGGCTTCGGTCGTCGCGGTGCTGGTGCTCACGCTCATCGCCACCGGGTTCTGCCTGTTCCGGGTGCCGGCCGATCTCGGCCTGCCGTTCCCGCTGCTGCTGGCCATCGGCGGTTTCTCCGTGTTCTTCTTTGCCGCGGGTTTCTGGCTGGTGCGCAAACTCGGCGACCGGCTGCCGGCCGGGGAAACCAACGGGCTCTTCGGCGATGTCCGGGCGCAACTGCCGGCCTTCTCCTCCTTGCTGCCCTTCCTGCTGCTGATCATGGCCACCGCCCGACTGGCGGTGCCCGACCCGTCGATGATCTTCGGCCTGGCGCTGCTGCTCGTGGTGCTGACGCTCGGCCTTGCGAAACTGCTGCGCGTGGACTGGCTGCCTTTGTGCGCGCTGGCTGGCGTGGTCGGGCTGGAATTCGCTTGGCACACACGCCACTTCAGCACCGAGGCGCCGGCGCTGCCGCTGTTCTGGTATTTCGGTTTTTACGCGATCTTCGCCGCCTACCCGTTTGCCTTCCAGAAAACGTTCGCCGATCGCACCGGCCCTTGGGCCACGGCCGCCTTGGCAGGCATCTTGCATTTCCCACTTGTCCACCGGTTGATCGCAGCGGCGTCACCCAACGAGTTCATGGGCCTGCTCCCGGCGCTGTTCGCGGTGCCGCCGCTGCTGAGCCTCGTCGGCATCCTGAAAACCGTGCCCGCGAGCGAGCCGACGCGCCTCAACCAGCTCGCCTGGTTCGGCGGCGCCGCCCTGTTCTTTATCACGCTCATCTTCCCGCTCCAGTTCGGTCATGAAAAACTTACCATTGGCTGGGCGCTGGAAGGCGCGGCGTTGCTCTGGCTCTTCCACCGCGTGCCGCATCCGGGCCTGCGCGCCACGGGCGTCATGCTGCTGGTCGTCGCCTTCGTGCGCCTGACAGGCAACAGCGCGGTCTTCTCCTACCACGTGCGCGGCGATATCCCGATTCTCAACTGGTATCTCTACGCCTACGGCGTGGTCATTGCCGCGCTGTTCATCGGCGCCAAGCTCCTCGCCCCGCCCCGCGAGCGCACGTTGGGAATCAACTCGCCTCCCCTGCTCAACACGCTCGGTGTCATCCTCGCGTTTCTGCTGCTTAACATCCAGATCGCCGACTTCTTCACGGCCCCGGGCGCGACCACCCTCACCTTCAAGTTCCGCGGCAGCTTCGCCCGCGACATGACCTACACCATCGCGTGGGCGCTGTTTGCCCTCGGTCTGCTCGGCGCCGGCATTTGGAAGGCGCAGAAGGCCGCCCGCTACGCCGCCATCGCGCTGCTCGGCGTCGCCCTGGCCAAGCTCTTCCTCCACGACCTCGCCCGCCTCCAAGCCCTCTACCGCGTCGGAGCGCTCATGGGGGTGGCCATCATCGCGATCCTCGCCTCCTTCGCCTACCAGCGGTTCCTCCCTGCCCATGAAAAAACTTCTCCGCCCGCTTCGTAATGCCATCGTGCTGGGCACGCTCACCCGCGCGGTCTCCGCCTTCGCCGCGATCGTGCCCACCGAGTGGCGACACCGGCAGGAAATCAATGTCTCCACGCCCGGGGTCATCCGCGTGGAACTGCCCGACGCTACCTTCGACGCGGCCCGACCCGACCTGGCCGACCTCCGCCTGCTGGATCCGGATGGACGTGAAATCGCCCTGCTGGTTGACACTCCCTCCACGCCGCCGGCCCACACCACGCGCCCGGCCTCCTTCGAGGCGCGGCTGGAAAACGGCAACACCGTGCTGCTGCTTGGCACTGGCACGGAAAACATCGGCCTGGCCGCGATAACACTCGAGACGCCGCACCCGCACTTCCTGCGTGCCGCCAAAATCGAAATTTCTTCCGACCGGGATAGCTGGACCAGCGTGGATGAAGGCGTGCCGCTGTTCCGCCAGTGGGGCGCCGAGCGCCTGGCCATCACGCTGAACCATCGGCCGGCCGCCTGGATCCGGATTACCGTGCAGGGTGTCACGGTGCCGTTCACCGGAGCATCGCTCCATTTCGCGGCGGCTGAGCCGGTCTCAGCGCTGCCGGTGGGAGCCCGCATCACGGGGCGCCAGGAGTTTGCCGGAGAAACGGTGCTGACGGTCACCCTGGACGGAAAGCATGCACCGCTCACCGCGCTGGAACTGGACACGCCCGAGCCCCTTTTTATGCGGCGTGTCACCGTGGCGGTCCGTGATGTGCGCGACCTGGTGCCCGGCGAACGCATCGTCGGCAGTGGCACGCTCTATCGCGTCGCCCTGGACGGAGCGAAACCCCGGGCGCAGCTGGAGCTGAATTTCTCTCATCAACCGCTCTCCCGTGAGCTTCTCGTGCATATCCACAACGGTGACTCGCCGCCCTTGGCGGTGAATGGGCTGCGCGTGAAGCGCGAACCCGCCGGCCTGCGCTTTCTCGCTCCGAGTGCCGGGAGCTACACGTTGTTGGCGGGCAACCCGCAGGCCAAGGCCCCGCGCTATGATCTGGCCGCGCTCGTCGGCGACCTGCAGGCGGCCACGGCCACAATCGTTGCGCCGGGTCCGCTGCAGGACACCACTAATTACCAACCCCGCGCTTCGCTGGCCGAGCCTCCGCTGCCCGACGTGCCGCTTACCGGGGCACCGCTGGATCCCGACGGCTGGACCCGCCGCAAGCCCGTGCAACTCGCCGCCGCGGGCGTGCAGGAACTCGAGCTCGATGCCGCGACGCTGGCCGGTGCCCGTCACGACTTCGCCGACCTCCGCCTCGTGCGCGCGGAGAACCAGATTCCCTACCTCCTCGAACGCACCAAACTCGCCCGCTCGCTCACGCTTGCGCCCGAGACGGCACCGGACACCCGGCGTCCTTCCGTCAGCACCTGGCGCCTCAAGCTTCCGCACGCGGGCTTGCCGCTCCTCCGTCTCGCGCTCACCTCCGACACCCCCCTTTTTCAGCGCCAGTTCCGGCTCTACGAAAAAGTCACTGCCGGCGACGGCCGCTCCTATGAGCACACGCTCGCCAGCGGCGAGTGGAGTCGCACGCCCGAGGCGGGCTCGCCGCGGACCCGGGTGTTCGAGCTCAGCAATCGGCTCCAGACCGACACTCTCTTCCTGGAAACGGACAACGGCGACAACCCGCCCGTCGAACTCGCCGGCGTGAAGGCCGAGCACGCCGTCGTGCGGCTCGTGTTCAAGACGGCCGAGACCGACGGCTACGAACTCCTCTACGGCAACGACCACACCGCGGCCCCCCGCTACGACCTGAGCCTGGTCGCCCCGCAGCTGCTCACCGCCGACCGGCACTCCGCCCGCCTCGGCGCCGAGGAAGCCGCGCCCGCGGGATTCGCCCGCGGTGCCCTGCGGCACCTCAAGGGCGGATACCTGTTTTGGGGCGCGCTCTCGCTGGTCGTCGTCGTGCTGCTCGTGGTGGTCGCCCGCCTGCTGCCCAAGGCCGAAGCATCAAAATAAGACGGAGGCCGAGGCGGCGGGACGCCGATGAGGATTTGACCGACGTCCCCCGCGCTTCATAAAAATCTGCGATGTCACCCCGCCAAGCCCTGCCCCTGCTCTGTCTGGCCGGGCATTTGCTGACCGGGATGACGCAGGCCGAGCCCGGGATTTTTCATCCTGAAAGCGGCCGGCCTTCGATCCGGGATTTCCGACCCACCGAGTATCGCGGTCACCCGCAGGTTTACGGCATCACGCAGGGCACCGACCGCATCATCTACTTCTCGACCCAGGAAGGCATTACCGGTTTCGACGGGGCGCGCTGGACGCATTATCCCATGCCTTCGGCGCAGGTCTATGAACTGGTGACGACGCCTGACGGGCGGATCTGGGCGGGCGGCAACGATGAGATCGGTTACTTTGAATCCGCCCCGGCGGGTGGCCTGGCCTACCGGTCTTTGCGCGCAAAGCTGCCAGCGGATGCGGCGCCCTGGGGGCGAACCCTCCGGGTGCTGCGGCTCGGCAGCCAGGTCTATTTCACGAGTGCGCGGGGCGTGCTGCGCGTCGGCGCAAACGACTCCATCGCCTATTGGTCAACCTCCCCCGACACGCGGACCACCGTGCATCAGGTCGGAAAGGAGCCGCTCGTGCATCTGACCGGTCATGGCCTTTTCCGTCTTGGACCCTCCGCTTTGATCCCGTTCAGCGTTGCGCCCGAGATAAAGGACAGCACCCGGGTGGCCTTCGCCCAGTTGCGCGACGGCCGCGTGCTTTTCTGCGGCACCGGCACGGGGGCGTTCCTCATGGATCCAGCCACCGGGGGGATGGAACGGTTCACCGGCCTGCTCGACGAAGTGCTGCGTACCACCCGGGTGATGAACGCGCTCAGCCTGGCCGACGGCTCGGTCGCGGTCGCCACCAGCGGGCGCGGCCTGTTTCTGTTTTCCGCCGATCTCCGGAGGATGCGTCACCTCGACCGCGGCACGGGCCTCGCCGACAATGCAATTCTCAGTCTGACGGAGGACCACGAAGGCGGCCTCTGGCTCGGCTACAACTCCGGCGCGGCCCGGCTCGCCCTCGACAGCAATGTCACCGTCTTCGATGCCACCAACGGCCCCACCCCCGGGACGATCGACGGTTGGGGCCGGCACGAGGGCCGGCTGTATGCCGGCACTTTCGACGGACTCTACCGCATGGAACCGGCCACGACGGACGGACGGGGCGCCCGTTTCGAACGAATCAACGCGAACATCGCGAACATCTTCGCAATCATCTCGCACGGAGGAGACCTGGTCGTTAGCTCCCACCCCGGCCTTTTCCGGATCAATGCGACTGGCGATGAAATGGTCGTGCCCACCCCGACGAGCAACACCTACGCCATGACTCCGTCCCGGCGGCACCCCGGCCGATTCTACCTCGCCGGGGGCAACGGACTCACCGTGATTGAAAACCGGGACGGCCGCTGGCTGAAAATCGGCGAACGACTCGATCTGGGCGATGCCCACAGCATCGAACTGGACGCCGACGACACCCTCTGGCTGGCCACCTACAGCCGCGGTTTCTGGCGCGTGCCAGCCGCCGAGTCCGTCACCTACTGGCAGTCCGCAATCTTCGAGCAATACCACCGCGGCCACGGTCTGCCGGATGGCATCGTGTGGACCAACGTATCGCCCGGCCACGCCGGCACGGTGTTCTTCACCGACAAGGGCGCGCGTCGCTTCGACAAGGCCTCCAAAAGCTTCCGCCCCGAGGACCGCTACGTCACACCGGAAGCCCCGGCCCTGATGCTGGTGCCCAGCGCCGTGAGCCAACACGACACCTGGGCTTCCGCCTTCCAGGGCACCTCACTGGTCGCCACCTCGCCTCTGGGGCGTTTCACACCGGGACCGGCCGGAGGCCACGTCTGGAAAAGTGCCGCTCCCGAAGCCCTGCAGGAGGTGGGTTTCGGCGGCGCCGCCGTGCTCTGGGTGGAGAAGACCGACACGGGCGACGTGCTCTGGGCCCGCGGCTACAACAACACCGTGCGGATCGACCTGAGCGCCCCCGCGCGGCCCGCCGCCGCTTGGACGACTTTGATCCGCAGCGTCAATGCCGAGGGTCGCCGCCAGGCCTTGCCCGCCGGCGACCACACGACGCTGCGCCTGCACTACTCCCGCGAGCCCATCATCTTCTCCCTCGGTGCCCCGCGTCTGGGCGCACTGGACGGCCTGCGCTACCAGACGCGATTGCTCGGCTACAGCGACCATTGGTCGGACCCGTCGACGACGGCCAGCGCCACCTACACCAACCTGGAAGGCGGACCCTTCACGTTTGAAGCGCGTGCCATCGACGCCACCGGAGCGGTGAGCGAGACCGCACGGCTGACCTTTGCCGTGGCACCGCCGTGGCACCGCTCCCCCGCGGCTCAGGCCGGCTACGTGGCGCTTGGGCTGGCCCTCGTCGTCGGCTACATCCGCTGGCGGCTCGGCGCGGCCCGCCGCGAACAGCGCCGGTTGGAGAAACTTGTCGAGGCCCGCACCGCCGAGCTGGCCGTGGCGCGCGACCAGGCCGAGTCGGCCAACCGCGCGAAGAGCGTCTTCCTCGCGCACATGAGCCACGAGCTGCGCACGCCGCTCAACGGCATCATCGGCTACTCGCAGGTGCTGCTGCGCGACCCCGCCGTCACCGGCGCGCAGCGCGAACGCGTCGGCATCGTGCAGAACAGCGGCCAGCACCTCCTGCGCCTGATCAACGAGGTGCTCGACTTCTCCAAGATCGAGGCCGGCAAGATCGAACGGCACGACGCCCCGTTCCACCTCGGCCAGCTCCTGCGCGAACTCGCCACCGCCCACGAAGCCGCCGCCCACACCAAGGGCCTCGCCTTCTCGCTGCGCCTACCCGATGCGCCGCCGGAGTTCGTAACCGGCGACCCGCAGAAACTCCGCCAGGTGCTCGACAACCTGCTTTCCAATGCCGTGAAGTTCACGCGCCGTGGCGGCGTGACGCTGGAGATCGAGGCCGTCGGCGAACACTGGCGCTTCGCCATCACCGACACCGGCGTGGGCCTGACCCCCGAAGACCGCCAACGCCTCTTCCAACCCTTTGAGCAGGCCGCCACGCGCCCCGCCGGCGAAGCCGGCACCGGCCTGGGCCTGGTCATCACCAAGCGGCTCGTCGAACTGCTCGGCGGTGAACTGCAGGTCGGCAGCGAGGCCGGCCGCGGCAGCACCTTCCATTTCGCACTGGCGCTGCCCATGACCTCAGCCCCGACCGCGGCCAGCCGCCACCCGCTCGGCGCGGGCGGCTACGAAGGCCCGCGCCGGCGCGTGCTGATCGTGGATGACAACGAAGTCAACCGCACCGTGCTGGCCGACCTGCTCTCGCCGCTCGGCTTTGAGTGCGTCCTTTTTGAGTCAGCCGAGGCGGCGTTGGCCGCGCTGGACAACCAACCCGCGCCGGATCTGGCCTATCTGGACGTCAAGCTGCCCGGCCTGGATGGGTTGGAGCTTACGCGCCGCCTGCGCGCCCGCTCGGCCACGGCGCAACTGCCCGTCGTGCTCACCTCCGCCTCGGTGCTCACCTTCGACGCCTCGGCGGCGGTCGCGGCCGGCTCCAACGATTTTCTCCCGAAACCCTTCACCGAAACCCAGCTACTCGAGCAACTCACCCGCCTGCTCGGCCTGAAATGGCGCGTTCCCGCCACCCAGGCCGCAAGCCCGGGCGTGGCAACCCTGCCGGCGGACATCCGCGCCTCCCTGCTGGCGGCGGCGGACGCCGGCGACATCGCCGCGCTCCGGGCCGCGATCACCGACGCCCGTGCCCGCCATCCGGGCGCGTCATCGCTGCTCGACCGGCTTGAAACCCTGGCGGGAGCCTATCAGGTTGAGCGGGTGCGCGAACTACTTCGCACCCTTCCCTCATGACCCAGCCTCCCACCGTCCTCGTCGTCGATGACACCCCGGCCAATCTCGGCCTCGTGCTGGAAACCCTGGGCGGGGCCGGCCTGCGCGTGCTGGTGGCCGAGAACGGCCCGCGCGCCCTGGAGCTGCTCACGCAGCAACCGGTGGATCTCGTCCTGCTCGACATGATCATGCCGGGAATGGACGGTCTGGCCGTCTGCCAGCGCATCCAGCAGAATCCTGCGTGGCGTGAGCTGCCGCTCATTTTTCTCACGTCCGTGGATGTTCCCGCCCAGAAGGTCCGGGCGCTCGAATCCGGAGCCGTGGATTACATCAGCAAGCCCGTGCATCCGCCCGAGGTGCTGGCCCGCGTGCGCACCCACCTCGACTTGCGCGCGGCGCGCCTCGCCCTGCAGCAGAAAAATGACCGCCTCGAGGCCGAGATCGCGCTGCGGCTCGACGCCGAGGCCCAGCTCGCCCAGTCGCTCGACCGCGCCCTGCTGATCGCCGACCGCGACGGCCGCCTGATTTTCCAAACGCTTCGTGCCACGCACCTGCTGTTCAAGCACCTCGCCCATCACCAGCCCGGCTTTCTGCCGCCGGAACTGAACACCGGCGAACGCTACCGGAGCACGGCCGGCACCCTCCTGCTCCACCGCTTCACCGAGCAGGGCAACGACTCCCTCACCGTGCTCTACCTCATCGAGGAACACGCGCCGCCGGGACCGGTCGAGCTGACCAAGCTGGGCGTCACGCCCCGCCAAGCGGAGGTGCTTTACTGGGTCGCCCAGAGCAAGACCAACGCCGAAATCGCCATCATTCTCGGCACCAGCCCGCGCACGATTGAGAAACACGTGGAACAGCTCTTCGAACGCCTCGGCGTGGAGAACCGCGTCGCCGCCGCCGCCCTGGCCAACGAGCAGCTGCGACGGATGCCGGAATGATGGGAAGCTGGTGGGCAGGGCGCTTGCGTGCGCTCCGATCGCATTGGCCTGTAGTTGCGTTGTCGCGCAGCGACAACGCGGCCACGCTTTCGGCAGCCGGCTCAAGCGCAGCTAACCAGGCCCCGCCTAACGCGGCCGCGCCACGGTAAACAGGTCCCGCGTGCGCACGTAATTGTCGCCGCCCATGCGGCCGATGGTGTCGAGCTTCGCCGGATCAATCTGGCCGTCGGGGCCGAGCACGGTGTCGCTGATGTGCGCGCAGACGATGGTGCCAAACACGACGTTCGAACTCGAGGGGCCTTCGCCGAAATTGAGGATGCGATCCAGTTTGCACTCGAAGGCCACCGGGGCGGCCGCCACCCGCGGCGGGCGCACCCGCGACGACGGCGCGCCGGCGATGCCGAACTTCTCGAACTCGCTTTCGCCGTGCGGCAGCGGCGTGGCCGTGAGGTTCATCGACTCCGCGAGCGCGAAGGGCACGAGGTTCACGACAAACTCCGGCACCTGGCCGACGTTGATCACACTGTCCTTGCTCACGCCATGCCGGTTCACCGCACCGCTGAACATCAGCGTCGGCGGCTTCGAGCACACGGCCTGAAAATAGGAGAAGGGTGCGAGGTTGGTGTGGCCCGTGGCGGAGATCGTCGAGACCCACGCGATGGGGCGCGGGGTGATCGTGTTGATCATCCAACTGTAGGTGTCGCGGGGGGAAAGGGTCTCGAAGTCGAGGAACATGGGCGGAAGTTGCGCCGTCACGCGCCAAAACGCAAAACATCCCCTGTCATCATCGCAAACGGCAAAATGTGCGCAGGCGGTTTCAGAACAGCCTGCGCCCCTTCGCCTCCGGCGGCAGCTCGACACCCAGCAGCCCGGCCAGGGTCGGGGCGAGATCATCCACACCCACGCGCTCCCCATGCACGCCGGGCTTCACCCCGGCGCCATACCAGAGCTGCGGCACATGCGTGTCGTAGTCGTGCGGCGTGCCGTGCGTCGTGCCTTGGGCGCGGATCTGGAAAAAGGGTTTCTCGATGAAGAACACGTCCGGACTGCGGGCCGGATGGAAGCTGCGGCGCATCATCTCGCCCCAAGCGTCGAGCGGCTCACGGGAGAGCAACTGCCGCCGGGTGTAAACGGCGGCCAGTTGCGGATGGGTGCGCAACGCGGTGGCCACCACCTCGGCCACGCGCTCGAACGGGAGGTTTTTCGCGGCCAGGGCCTTGGGGTTGATGTGGTAGCCGCTGTTGTCGCGCAGCACCCAGAAAAGCGGCGCTTCCAAGGTGCCAAAGGCCTGCTCCAGCGCCGAAATCACATGCCGGTCAAGTTGGCCGCCGCTGATGCGGCCGGCGGCGTTCTCGCCCTTTTCCGCCTGCACGCGTTCCGGCAACGGCGGAACGCCATGATCGGCCGTGAGCACGACCACCCATTTCCCCAGACCCACGCGAGTGTCCAAGGCGGCGAACAACTCCGCGAGGGTGCGATCCAGCCGCAAGTAGGTGTCCATGACCTCGTGGCTGTCCGGACCATAGGCGTGGCCGGTGGCGTCCGGTTGGGAAAAACCGATCGTCAGCAGGTCAGGCACCTCATCCAAACCCAGTTGCCCGACCTCCTGCGCACGCAGCGCCATGGCGGCAACCATCTCGTTGTTCCAAGGGGTGCGGTCAAAGGCGCCGTAGAAGGCGTTGGTCGGGGCACTCCCGGTGCCCACTTTCTTGGGGAGGGTCGCGGGCAAGCCGGCCGTGGTTTCCTCACCGGGTGCGGCGTCGGGACCCTGCACGCGGTCGTAGAGTTCTTTATCGCGCAGGCGATCCCAGGTCTGGCCAAAGTGCTGCGCGGCACCCTGCCGGTCGTTGAAGTCCTTCACCCAGTCCGGCAATTCGGCCCGGTAGTAAGTGGAAGTGACGAAGATGCCTTCCTCGGTCCAATAAACGCCGTCGGCCTTGGGTCCGGCGGGCAAAATGGCGGAGCGATCCTTGTCCGCCACGCCGAAGACCCTGGCCGCGGCGCCGTAGCGTGCCTTCAACCGGTCGCCCACCGTCGTGCCGAGGAAGTTGCGCGGCGAACGCCCGGCCTTGGCGGCAAAAGTCGCGTTGGCATAGCGGCCGGCGCGCGGTGGCAATCCAACCAGCGGGGAATTCGAGTCCTCCACCGCGTTGCCCGTGACATAGGTCGTGCGATCAGCCCAATCGTTGGCGATGATGCCATGCACGTCGGGATGCATCCCGCTCAGGATGGTGGCGTGGCCGGCGGCGGTCTTGGTAATGGCGTAACGGTAGTGGCAATCCTGGTAATCGGCACCGCCCTCGAGCAGCCGCTTGAAGCCCCCTTCGCCGAAATACGGCCGGAACTTCACGAGGTAGTCGGCGCGCATCTGGTCCACCACGATCACCACCGCCAGCCGCGGCGGCGTTTCGGCCGCACGAGCGGCGCCCACCAACAGGACGACCACGAAAAACAAACGGGCGAGCAAAGACATCCCGTCACGCTAACCGGGCCGCCCCGCACCGCAAGGTCCGGTTCCCGGCCGACACGAAAATGTCACCCGCGGGCGGCCCATTTGCGAAACCGGGGAAGTTGGCGAAACTGCGCGCATGCTGACTCCTGTTTCCGATTCCATCACCCGGCGCGAAGATGATGCGGAACTGCTCGACGCCTATTCCACCGCGGTCAGTTCCGTCGTGGACCGCGCCGGGGCCGCCGTCATTCACCTCGAAGTCCGCTCCCGCCGCGGCCGCACCGCCGAAGAGTCGGGCGGCAGCGGCTCGGGCTTCTTCCTCTCCCCTGACGGCTACGCGCTGACCAACAGCCACGTCGTGCACGGCGGCACGGAGTTTGTCGCCCATCTCGCCGACGGACGGCGCCTGCGCGCCGACTTCGTGGGCGAGGATCCGCATACCGACCTCGCCGTTGTCCGCGTCAGCAGCGAGCCCCTGCCCTGCCTGCCGCTGGCCGACTCCGACCGTGTGCGCCCGGGTCAGATCGCCCTCGCGCTGGGCAGCCCGATGGGTTTCCAGCAAACGGTGACGGCGGGCATCGTCAGCGGGCTCGGACGATCCTTGCGCGCACAGTCGGGGCGCATGATCGACAATATCATCCAGACCGACGCGGCGCTAAATCCCGGCAACTCCGGCGGCCCGCTGCTCAACACCCGCGGCGAGGTCATCGGCGTGAACACCGCGATCATCCGTCCGGCACAGGGCATCTGTTTCGCCATCGCCAGCAACCTCGCCCGCTGGGTGGCCGGCTGGCTCATCAAGGACGGCCGAATCCGTCGCAGTTACCTCGGCATCGGCGGACAGACTGTGCCGTTGTTGCGTGCCGTCAGCCGCACTTACCATCTCGATCAAGCCACCGGCGTGATGGTGGCGCAACTCGCCGCCGGCAACCCGGCCGCAATGGCAGGATTGCGCGAGGGCGACATCATCGTCGCCCTCGCCACCCACCCCGTGCGCACGGTGACCGACCTGCACCAGGTCCTGACCGCCGATCTGATCGACCGGCCGGTCAATGTGACCGTCCTCCGTCACACCGAGCGCATCGTGTTTCCGATGCGCCCGGAGGAAATGCCAGCCAGCTGAGCGTCTGCTCACCCGGCAAAGGCCAAATCCAAAAAAACAAACGCCAAAGCGTCCGGCCACGTTTGGCATTTGGGCCTTTGGCGTTTGGGATTTGCCGAGTTTACTCGGCCTTGAACCCGTTGCCGGTCGCGGCCCAGTAGATGCCGCCGTAAACGTGGTGCATGAAGTTGGCGTCGCTGTAGGTCCCAGGCAGATGACCGAGCGCGGTGTAGAAGGCGCGGCCGCCGTCGTATTCGTGATACCAGCTGATCGGGTGCAGGTCGCCCATGCCCTTGCCTTCCTTCGGGCCCCATTTGGCGTAGGGCTTGTAGGTCTTCTCGTCCACCGCCAGGAGGAAGTTCAGCTTGCTGCCCTCGGGCGCGCCGAATTCATACCATTCCTCGGTAAAGAGGAAGCGCTTGGCGAAGCGGTCCATGCCGGGAAAATTCGGGTCGAGCACCTTGAGCACGCCCGTTTGCACCGCCGGGTGGATGTGGAACATGTAACCAACCATCTTCCGATACCACGGCCAGTCGTATTCCGTGTCGGAGGCGCTGTGGATGCCCACGAAGCCGCCGCCAGCCTTGATGTAGCGTTCGAAGGCGGCCTGCTGATCGTCGTTGAGCGCGTCGCCCGTCGTGCAGAGGAAGATCACCACCTTGTATTTCGCGAGTTCCTTGTCGTTGAAGACGCGGTTGGCGTCAGCGGTCCAGAACACGTCGAAGTCATGCAGCTTGCCGAGGGCCTGGATGGCATCGACGCCGGCGTTGATGGAGTCGTGGTGCCAGCCGGCGGTCTTGGTGAAGAGTAGGGCTTTGAACTGCTCGGCTTGGGCAGCGAGACCCGCGGCCAGACTGACGGCAGCGAGAACGAGGATACGGAGGAGCTTCATGCGGAGGGATGGGGTTGAGCGGGAAACCATTGCCAGCCTCGCACGAAAGGCAACGGTGGGCCGCATTCTAACAAGTGCCTCGAAGGAGCCGGGGCACCGTCGCCCCGGACTTCAGCTCCGCAACGGAATCAGCGCGCGGATCCGCGGGTCGCGCAGCCACAGCGCCCCCCAGAGCAGCACGCCGAAGGCCACCGGCATCGACCAGCCGGCGACACCCATGCCCATCTTCACGGTCAGGCAAACCGCGCCGCCGAGATACGCGGCCAGCAGGATCGCTCCCAGCACGGCGGTGCGCGGGATGAGGTAGATGAGCGTGCAGGCAATCTCCACAGCACCGATCGCAACTGCACTGCCGGCGGGCCAGTCGGCGAAACCCTGCCGGACCTGCTCGGTCTGCATGACCTTCATCACGCCACTCATGAGCAGCATGAAGACCGGGGGGATGCTGAGGACGATGCTGACGTAGAACGGAACCTTGGAGGGTGCGGGCGTGGAGGACATGGTTTCAGGGGTTGAGGGAGAGGTATGCGGTAAGTTGGTCGAGCGTGCCGGTCCAGCCCATGGCCATGCTGCCGCGGCCGGCCTCGAAGGTCGCACGCTCGGCGGCGGTCGAGTCGAAAGGCACCCAGTGGATCGTCACGGTTGTTTTGCCCGCCTGCTCGGTGAAGACAATCGTCGTCAGCATCTGTAGCGGCCACGGATCCTTCGTAAGCGGATGGGGCGCGATGCCCCCGGCCTCATCCGAGAATGAATTGAGCCAGACCAGCTTGGCCGGCGCAGCGATCTCGCGATAAACGGCCCGGCCCCAGAGCACCTTCCCTTCCGGCATCACCATGCTGTAGTGCGTCATGCCGCCCGGTTGCAGGTCGAACCGCGCGAGCTTGATCTTGAAACCCTTCGGTCCGAACCACTGGCTGAAATGCTCCGGTTCCGTCCACACCCGCCAGACCAGATCGCGCGGCGCGGCGAATTCGCGCGAGATGACGAACGGCTTCGTCTGCAAGCCGGCGGTGTATTCCGCGGCGCGCTCGAGGGTTTGCTTGCCGCCCTCCACGGCACCAAAATCACGCACGACGCGGTCGCGGGCTTCCTTGCTCGGAAACACCATGCGGCCGGTCAGGCGCGTCCGGTCGGACGCGACCGCCTCGAAGGTCCAGGTGGCCCGGAAGGTCGTGCCGCGGCGCTCGTCACCCTCCAGGTCGCTGCCGCCGCCGAGCAAGTAGGTGATGCGCTCCTGCGGAACGATCTCAAGGAATTTGCTCTTGTTCGGGTAGTTCGTGCCATCGGGCCCTTGCATGGTGTGCTCCCAGTAGCCGCCGACACGGAACTCATGTCGCTTGGTGGTCGTGGTGAAGCCACGCGGCCCCCACCACTGGGCGACATGCACGGGGTTAGTCCAGGCCTCCCAAACCAGTTCACGCGGGGCGTGAAGGATGCGGGAAAAGAGAATTTCGGTGTCGGAGGGCAGGTGCGGGTCGGACATGGCGTGGAGCGGATTGTAATTCAACGAACAGCCGGCGGCTGGCCGGACAGGTGGGTTTCGAGGCGGTCGAGATTTTGCTCGTTGGCCGGCACAACGAAGGGCCGGACCCGGGCCGCCTCGGCCGGGTCGTCGAAGAGCATGCGCCAGGTGATCCCGGTGGCGCCGGCGCAGTCGGCCAGCGTCACCGTCAGCGTGAAATCGTGACCAGGCTGAAGATGGCGCACCACGAACTGTTCCGGCGCGACAATTTCTGAGAACCGATGGTCCATGGGATAAGCCGCTCCGTCGGGCCCATGCATCGTAAACCGCCAAACCCCGCCCGGCCGGAAATCAAACTCGTGGAAGGTGTTCGTGAAACCCGCCGGCCCCCACCAGCCCGCCAACACGACCGGGTCACAGAAGGCCGCCCACACGCGGGTGCGGGCGGCGGCGAACATGCGGGAGGTAACGATGGCGTGGGCGTCGGCGGACATCGTTCAACGATTGGCCGCGGCGGATCTTTTACCGCCGGGCGATGCTTTCTGTTTTGCCTGCAATTCCTGCAGGTAGTCGTCGAGACGGTCCAAACTCTCCTCCCAGTGCCGCTTATACTGGCCGATCCAGTCCACGGCCTCCTTGAGCGGTGCCGCCTGGATGCGGCACGGTCGCCACTGCGCATCACGACCGCGGGCAATCAGACCGCTGTTCTCCAGTACGCGCAGGTGTTTGGAGATGGCCGGCAGACTCATGTCGTGCGGCTCGGCCAGCTCGGTCACGGAACGCACCCCGCGCGAGAGCTGCGCGAGGATCTCGCGCCGGGTGGGATCGGCGAGCGCGGCAAAGACCTTGCTGAGACGGTCGGGAGACATGATGCGTCCTTCTTTATTTAACCACTTGGTTAAATAGTAACGAAAAGTCAAGCCCGCCGGCAAAGCGGGCTTGGTCGGGCGCTTATTTCGCGAAGCTCGGATCGAGCTCGAGGCGGAAGTAGTCGCGGGCGTTGGCGAAGCAGATGTTCTTCACCATGCCACCGACAAGGGCGCGGTCGTGGGGGATCTCGCCGCGCTCCATGTCGTGGCCGAGCAGGTTGCAGAGCGTGCGGCGGAAATACTCGTGCCGCGGGTAGCTGAGGAAGCTGCGCGAATCCGTGAGCATGCCGACGAAGCGGCTGAGCAGGCCGAGGTTGGAGAGCGCGTTGATCTGCCACTCCATCGCCTCCTTCTGGTCGAGGAACCACCAGCCGGAGCCGAACTGCATCTTGCCGGGGACGGAGCCGTCCTGGAAGTTGCCGATCATCGTGGCGAAGGCGTAGTTGTCGGCCGGGTTGAGGTTGTAGAGCACGGTGCGCGGCAGCTCGCCGGTGGTGTCGAGCGCGTTGAGGTAGGTGCTGAGCGCCCGGGCCTGCGGAAAGTCGCCGATGGAATCGAAACCGGTGTCGGCGCCAAGCTTGGTGAGCAGGCGGGTGTTGTTGTTGCGCAGCGCTCCGAGGTGGAGCTGCTTGGTCCAGCCACGCTTGGCGTCCCAGCGGCCGAGCTGGATCATCAGGAACGAGGCGAACTTGGCGTAGTCCGCGGCATTCGCGGCGCGACCGGCGCGGGCGGCGTCGAAGATGGCCTTGGCCTCGGCGGCGGTGCAGGGGTCGGCGTAGCAGCTTTCCATGCCGTGGTCGGAGAGACGGCCGCCGACGGCGTGGAAGGCCGCGTGGCGCTTTTCGAGGGCGTCAAGGAAATCGTCGAAGGACTTCACCGGCGAGCCGGTGACGCCGGAGAGCTTTTCGAGCCACGCGCCGTAGGCGGCCGGGTTGTCCACGAGGAAGGCCTTGTCGGGGCGGAAGGTCGGATAGACCCGCGTCTTGATCCCCGAGCGGTTGATCTGTTCGTGGAATTCGAGCGGGTCGGCCGGATCGTCGGTCGTGCAGATGGCGGCAACCTTGTTGGCCGCGAGGATGTCATGCACGCGCATCCCGGCCAGCTTCGCGTTGGCCTCCTGCCAGATCTTGTCCGCCGAGGCCGGATTGATGATGTCGGGGATGCCGAAGTAGCGGGTCAGCTCGAGGTGCGACCAATGGTAGAGCGGATTGCGCAGCGTGTGCGGCACGGTCGCGCACCAGGCGTCGAACTTCTCGCGCGGCGACGCGTTGCCGGTGCAGAAGCGCTCGTCCACGCCGTTGGAGCGCATGGCGCGCCACTTGTAGTGGTCGCCGCCAAGCCAGATTTCGGCGAGGTCGGCGAAGGACTTGTTCTCGAGGATCTGCTTGTGCGGCAGGTGGCAGTGGTAGTCGTAGATCGGCTCGTTCTTCGCGAAGTTGTGATAGAGGTCGCGGGCCGCGTCGGTCTGCAGCAGGAAGTCGTCGTGAATGAAGGGCTTCATGGGAGGATGGAGCTTCTAGGCCATATAGGGCGTATAGGGCCTATGAGTTATCGGCTGATATCGCCCAACATGGCCTCGAGCGAGGAATAGGAATTCAGCAGCTTGCTCGTGGCGGCGCAGCGCTCCTTGGAGGCCAGGCCGGTGTTTTCGGCGAGGAAGATCAGGTAGGCGGCGATGCGCTTCGAAAAGAGCAGGCGCGTCTCGGCGCTGACGGCGTAGAAACGGGCGCGCTGCTGGTAGCCGGCGGGTGTGTGATCCCCGAGGGCGGCCTTTTCCGGCCGGCCGCCGGCGGCGAGCACGTAGAGGAAGTTGTATTCGAAGAAGATCATGTGCTCGGCCGAGGGCGGCAACGCCTCGAGGGCGGCGCGGCAGGTGGCGGGCGAAGCGAAGACGTCCACCGGCTTGCCAAGGGCGGCGAGCGAGGTGGTGACGAAGATGCGCGCCATCTTCTGTTCCGTGGCGTCGGTGCTGAAGGCGCCGGCGACGGACATGTCCACGGTGAACTTATACCAGTCGCGCCAGAGGGCGGCGTCGGCGAGGTTCTTCGACTGCGAGATGGCCACGCCCATTTCGTAGGTGTAGCGACCGCTGGTCTTGATCTCGAGCGCGCTGCCCGTGACCTCGCCCATGACCTGGTAGTTCTCGGCGGACTTGCCGGAGCCGGAGTGAAAGCCGATGGAGACGCCAAACTGTTTGCAAACGGCCCACTGCGCCTCGATGAGCTGCTTGAGCGCGGCGTTGTCGGGATACGGCGTGTTCTTCTGGAAGCCGAAGGCCGGGGCCACGAAGTTGACCGGCATGCCGAGCACCTCGCAGAGGGCGAGCATGATGGCGGTCGTTTCGGGCGTAGTGAGGCCGGGAAGTTCGTCGATCGAGAGTTCGCGGAGATAGGTGCGACCCACGTCGGTGGTGAAGGCGGCCCGGCGGGCGGCGGCGTATTTGTCGTCACGGCGCTTCATCTTCTGCATCGGCGTCCAGACGGTCGCGAGCAGGGCGTTGAAGGCGGCGTCATCAAGCTTCAGGCCGGCGGCGGCCACGCGCGCGCGGGTCTTGCTCACGACATCGGCCGGGATGTCGGCGACCTTGGCCGGCTGGTTGAGCGCGAGCTCGGGCGAGAGGTCGAAGGTGATGTAGCTGGCGAGCAGGCAGCCCTTCACGAGGGCGTCCTCGCGAACGTCGAACTTGCCGCCGATGGGCTGGTGGTCGGCGTTGAAGGACCAGGCGATCTTGCGGTGGTGGAAGCCGGTTTTCAGCTTCGAGAGAACGCAGCCGTGGCTCATGCCCTCGACGCTCTGGCCCTGATGGCCCTCGGGCACGTTGGTGCCGATGAAGGGGAACGGCACGGTGTCGAGGCGGTTGCCGAGCATGGCGTCCACATCGTAAACCAGCTCGCGGGGAATGGAGTTTTGGTTGGCGGTGAGACCGATCTCGAGGGCGCTCATCGCCCACTCGACGGCGGGCCAGTGCAGCGTGGTGAAACGTGCGCCGACACCGAGCGTGGACTTGCCGAGCTTCGCGCCGGCCGTCGGGAAGATCGTCGAGGACGCGTCGTGCTCCTGGATGAGATTCTTCAGCGTCAGGAGATTCGCAAAGGTGGCCGGAAAATAAGTGGCTCCCGCGTGGGCCACACCGTCGGCCAGTGCCGTGCCCGCAGCATGGAGTTTCCAGGCACAGTCGCCGTGGGCGTTCTCGACGAGCGTGAATGCGCCGGCCTTGGTGCCGAAGCGGCTCTTGGCGTATTCGGTGACCTTGCCGGCCTTGATGTCGGCCTGCAGCGCGGGCCAATCGAGGCAGAAGTCGGGCGAGACGCAGGGATTCTGCGCGATGCGCAGGTTGTTCTTGAGGAGGAATTCGTTGATGGCGGACATGACGAACAAAGTTTAAGTTTTAAGTTTAAGTTGAAGCGAGAATGGCACGGGCGACAGGTTCGGGTTCTTCAACTTAAACTTGCCGCTTAAACTGGCGCCGCTTCGCGGCGCTCAGATCGTCATCGCGTGGTAGCCGCCGTCCACGATCAGCTCCTCGCCGGTGATGAAGGAGCCGGCGGCGTCGGAGGCGAGGAGGAGCGTCGAGCCGATGAGCTCGCGGGCCTCGCCGAATCGCTTGGCGGGCGTGTGGCCGAGGATGGAGGCGACGCGCTCGGGAGAAAGAATCTTGCGGTTCTGCTCGGCCGGGAAGAAACCGGGCACGAGAACGTTGACGCGCACGCGGTGCGGGGCCCACTCGCGGGCGAGGTTGAGCGAGAGGTTGTGGACGGCGCCCTTGGAGGCCGAATAGGTAAACACCCGCGAGAGGGGCACCACGGCGGACATCGAGCCGAGGTTGATGATCGAGCCGCCCTGGCCGCGCTCGACGAGGTATTTGCCGAAGACCTGGCAGCCGAGGAAAACGCCCTTCACATTGACACGGAGGATGCGGTCAAACTCCTCCTCGGAGATGTCGAAAAACGGCGTGGCGGAGTTGATGCCCGCGCCGTTGACCACGATGTCGATGCGGCCGCTGCGCTGGAGCACGGCGTCGCGCAGACCCTCGAGCTCCGCCTTGTTGGTGGCCTCGGCGCTGTGGAACCAGGCCTTGCCGCCCGCGGCGGCGATCTTGGCGAGACGGGCCTCGGCCTTCTCGAGGCTGCGGCCGACGATGACGACCTCGGCGCCCGCGCCCGCGAGGCCCTCGGCCATCGCGCCGCAGAGTTCGCCGGTGCCGCCGATGACGACGGCCACTTTGCCATCCAGGCCAAAATAGGATTTCAGGTATTCTTCGGATTTCATGGGTGAAAATGCAGTTCAGTAATCAAACTCCCGGGGTCCGGGAGCGGCAAGCCCCGAGGCCGGGACTGGGCGGTCATAAGCGAAATTCGTCGGGCTGCCCGGCGGTCTGATGCCTGCCGCACGCGTCGCATTCATGGCTGGTTGGCAGGCACTTCCGGTCGCAGCTGGCGATCCAACCACGCCATGTAGCGGGCGGTGTAACCGGGCGCGGCCTTTTCCCACTCGGACAACCGGTGCGGCGCGCCGGGGAGAACCTGCAGTTCGCACTCCACGCCGTTGGCCTGGAGCTTGGCTTGGAAATCGTAGGACTGCTGGATGGGCACGGTCTTGTCGGCGTCGCCATGGACCAACAGGAAAGCCGGCAGCCCCGGCCGCACGTGGTTGATCGGGGAGATGGCGCGGAGCAGACCGAGCGACTCCGGCGTCACTTCCTTCTGGCGGTTGAGCAGATTCTGGAGCGCGGTGCTGACGCCGCCGCGGATGGGCAGCTCCTGCTCGTGGTTGGTGACCGGCGCGAAGCCGACGACGGCCTGCACGCGCGCGGAGTCATCCACCACGGTGGCCGCGAGGCAGACGAGATGGCCGCCGGCGGAGTGGCCGAAGAGCGCGATGCGGTTCGGGTCGCCTTTGTAGGCGGCCGCGTTGGCCTTCACCCAGCGGATGGCGGTGAGCACGTCTTCGAGGCAGGCCGGCCAACGGTGCTTGGGCGCGAGCCGGTAGTTGATGGAGAACCAGGTGTATTTCGCGTCCGTGAGGGCGTTGAACCAGATGCCGATGCCCGCGCCACCGTCCACGAGGGCCTTGTCGCCGCTGCCCCAGCCGCCGCCGTGAACGAGAATCGCGATCGGAAAGGGGCCCTCCCCTGTCGGCACACTGACATCGAGCAGCAGTTTTTCCCCACCGGCCTGGCCGTATTCGATGTCGCGGTGGAAAGTCGGTTCGGTGGCGCGGACGGCGACCAGGAAGCTGAGACAAAGGAGCGTGAGCAGGGCTTTCATGGAAGGAGGCCCAGTGAGCTGACTGTAAGGTCGCTGCTTGCCCGTTCGACGAACTCAGGGCCCCGCGCCTGTCGAGGGGCGGCGACCTCGCGCGCGAGGTCGGGCCAAAGCCCGACCCTACAAAAGACTGAAGGGGAGAGGGTCATTTTCCGCTCCAAGTGAAGGTTTCGCCCTTGGCCAGCTTCAGCTGTTTCGTGGCGGAGCCGTAGCGCAGCGCCACGGGATTCCCGAGCAGCGAGCGGATCTTGGCGGTGACGAGTTTTCCGCCGCGCCATTCGAGATCCACCTCGAAGCCACCGCGCGCGCGCAGGCCGGCGATTTTGCCTTCCGGCCAGGCGGCGGGCAGCGCGGGCAGCAAATCGAGCCCGCCACGGTGCGACTGGAGCAGCATCTCGACGATGCCGGACACCGCGCCGAAGTTTCCATCAATCTGGAACGGCGGGTGCGCATCAAAGAGGTTGGCGTAGGTGCCGCCGTGCGAGGAGTTCTGCGGAGCGGCGGCGTCCACGAACAGCAGCTGGCGCAGGATCATCTTGTGCGCATGGTCGCCTTCGAGGAAGCGGGCCCAGAAGTTGATCTTCCACGCCAGCGACCAGCCGGTGCCGTCGTCGCCGCGGAAACGCAGCGACTGCTTCGCCGCCTCGAAGAACTTGGGGTCGCCCGGATGGATTTCGTCGCCCGGAAAAACCGCCCAGAGATGCGAGACGTGGCGGTGCTGGTTCTTCGGATCGTCCTTATCCTCCAGCCACTCCTGCAACTGGCCGTGCTGGCCGACCTGATTGGGCGCGATCTCGGCGTGCATCTTCCGCAGTTGTGCGGCGAATTCGGCGTCGGTGCCGAGCACGTCCGCGGCGCGCGCGGTCGCGGCAAAGAGCGCGCGGATGATCTGGTGGTCCATCGCCGGGCCCATGACGAGGCCGCCCTGCTCGGGCGAGTTGGAGGGACCGCTGATCAGCCAGCCGGTCTTCGGGTCGCGCTCGAGGAAGTCCACGAAGAACTGCGCCGCCTCCCGCATCACCGGGTAGGCGCGGTGTTCGAGAAAACCGCGGTCCTCGGTGAAGAGGTAGCGTTCCCACAGGTGGAGCGTCAGCCAGGCCCCGCCGGTCGGCCAGATGCCGTGGTTGGAATTGTTGATCGGCGCCGTGCCGCGCCAGAGGTCGGTGTTGTGATGCAGCACCCAGCCGCGCGCGCCGTAGTGGGCCTGCGCCGTCTTGCGGCCGCTCACCACGAGGTCGTCGATCATGGCGAAGAGCGGCTCGGCGCACTCGGCGAGATTGGCGACCTCGGACGGCCAGTAGTTCATCTCCGTGTTGATGTTCACGGTGTATTTGCTGTCCCACGAGGGCTTGAGACTGTCGTTCCACACGCCCTGGAGGTTGGCCGGCTGGTCGCCGGGGCGGCTGCTGGCGATGAGCAGGTAGCGGCCGAACTGGAAATAAAGCGGGATGAGCGCGGGATCGGCGGCCTTGTCAGCAACGCGGAGCCGCGCGTCGGTCGGCCGGTTAACCGGGGTGTAACCGAGATCGAAGGACACGCGCCGGAACAGCGCCTGATGATCGGCCACGTGGGCGGCGCGGAGCCCGGTGTAGGATTTCTGCGCCGCCGCGGCGAGCACGGGCTGGTTGCGTGCCACCGGATCGGCGCTGACATCCTGAAAGTTGACGTAATTGGTGGCCGCCGTGAGCACGAGCGTGGCGCTGTCGGCTCCCGCGACGGTCCAGGCCCCGTTTTCCATGCGCACGCTGCCGCCCTCGGTCGATCCCTGCATGCGGGCGTCGAACCTGATCGCTCCGTCCTTCACCTGTCCGGTGATGCTGAGCGGCTGCACCACGGCGCCCTCGTGCGGCGTGGCCAGCTTGGCGGTGAAGTTGAGCGCCCCCGGCTTGTCGGCCGAGACCCGCACCACGATCACCTGATCCGGGTGGCTGGCGAAAACCTCGCGCGTGAAGGTCACCTCCCCCACCCGGTAGCGCACGGTCGCAACCGCCGCGTCGAGATCGAGCGTGCGGAGGTAGTCGGTCGCGGCCTCGTGACCGGGGAAATCGAGGCGCAGGTCGCCGCAGGGCTGGTAGGCCTTTTGGCGGAGCGGAATGCTCATGAACTCCTTCATGCCGAGCTCGTGCGCCTCCTTCTGCTTGCCCTCGGCGAGCAGGCGGCGGAGTTCCGGGAGGAACTTCGCCGCGCCCTCGTGCTGGTATTCGTTCGGCTGGCCGGTCCAAAGGGAGTCCTCGTTGAACTGGATATGCTCCTGCGCCGCGCCGCCGTAAACCATGGCACCGAGGCGGCCGTTGCCGACCGGCAACGCCTCGACCCAGACCTTGGCCGGCTGGCGATACCAAAGGGAGAGCGGGCTGACCGGCTCCGGCAGCAGCACCGGGGCGAGCGCAGGCACGGCGCGACGCAGGTCGTTCACCACGAGGCGCGCGAACGCCACGCTGCCGGCGGCCTGCAGATGGGTGGTGTCATTCTTGCCCTTGGGGTCGGGAAAATTGAACTCGGCGGTGCGGGCCGGCCCGATCCGCTCACAGAAGGCGAGGCTGCTCGCGTGCAGGTCGATCAACGGCACCTGCTTCTCGGCAGCGAGCCGCTTGACCGCCGCAGCGTAGGGCACATGGGCGGATTCCAGCTTGGTCGGATCGGCCTTGGAAAACGTCCGTCTTACAAGCGACGTGATCAGCACTGGCCGGCCGCCCTGCGCACGGACTTCGTCCACGTAGCGGGCCAGGTTCGCATAGTAGGTCGTGTCGGGGTCGGTTTCGCGCTCGGGACCCTTGCCCGGCTGGTCGTTGTGCCCGAACTGGATCAGGTAATAGTCGGCCTTGAGCGCGAGCACCTGGTCCCAGTGGCCTTCGTCGCGGTAGCTCTTTGAGCTGCGTCCGCCCCGCGCCACGTTCGTGATGCGCGCACCTTCGCCGACAAACTGCCGGAAGCCGTGGCCCCAGCCGGAATCATCGGTGACGGTCGAGTCGCCAACGAGGACGATGTGCACCGGCGAAGCGTCGGCCCGCGCAGCCAGCGGGAGCAGGAGCGAAAGAGCAAGAGCGAGGCGGAAGGTCAGTTGAATCACGATTTTTTGGGCACGAAGTGGTAGGTGCGAAACTGGAGCTTGATGTCGAAGAGCTTTCCCTGGTTCCGATAGAGGCGGAGCATCTCGGCTCCGGCCATGAGCACCGGACCGTAGGCGTGGCCGTGGTGGGCGGAGGTCGGGCGGTTGTAGTAATAGACGTGGTCGCTCGCGAGCGTGGTGCCCACGCAGGAGCCCTCGATCTGGCCCTGCGCATTGACCTGCTGGGCGAGCCCAAGCCAGCCGGCCTGGGCAACCGAACCGTAGGTGACCGGGCTGATCCAGCCGCGGTTTATGCCGTGGGCGATGGCATAGACGAACATCGCGGTGCAGGACGACTCGAGGTAGGAATCGGGCTTGTCCAGCAGCTGGTGCCAGAGCCCGGCGCCCGATTGCAGCTCGGCCAGCGCCTGCACGTGTCGGCGGTAGGTGGCGAGGATCTCGGGACGGAGCGGATGGTCCTGCGGCAGCACATCGAGCAGTTCGCACTGGGCGAGGATCACCCAGCCGTTGGCCCGGCCCCAGCGGAACTCGGCGGTGAGCGGCTGGTTGAGATGGCGGCCGTGCATGTAGAGACCGACGGTCGGATTAAAAAGGTGGCGGGCGATCTGGACCGCCTGCTTGGCGGCCTCGTCGAACCAGGCGCGGTCGCCGGTGAGCCGGCCCATCTGCGCGAGCGCCGGGATGCACATGTAGGCGTCGTCGGCCCAGAGCGACTCGGGCTGCGGTCGGTGGCGGGCGACGGTGCCGTCGGCGATGCGGATCTCCTTGAACCGGATGTAGTCGGCCCAGTGCTTGATCTCGGGCCGCAGATCCGGGCCGATGCCGGCAAAACGGGCCTTGATCAGGGCGGCGCACATCGAGCCGCTGTCGTCGAGCGAGTTGGTATCGAAGAGCCGGCGGTAGCTGCTGTTCTTCGCGCCGATCTGCTCGGCCTGCGCGCGGAAATACGGGATGGTGCGTCCGAGGAACTCAACGTGCCGCGCCACGAAGTCGCGGTAGCGGGCGTCACCCGTGGCGTCGGCCGCCGCGAGCATGCCGGCGTGGGTGACACCGGTCGCATAGGTCATCACGTGGAAGCCGTTGCGCTCGCCCTGCGAGGCCACGGCGTCGGCATTGAAGGTCGTAAGGTCGGTGATCTCCGCGCCGGTCTTCGCGTTGACCACCTTGGTCGCCATCGCCCGGTCGAGGTTGGCGTGGATGCGCTCAAGGACGGCGGTGATCTCCTCCGGCTTCGGCAGATGGTAGGGAACCGGATAGGTGCCCTCGGCCTCGTCGTGCAGGTCGGGATTGTCGCGGTTGCGAAACGGTCCTTCGGCGTTCAAGGGCGCAACAAGGACAGCGGCGGAGCACAGCACCGCGAGACGGGGCATCATCGGGAGGCGGATCATGGGGATCGGGGTAAAGCGGCGCCGCTCAGGGGCGGACGGCGGGATTCCAGCCGTCCTCGCCGCCTAGCACGGCGGCGGGCGTGAGCGCAGCAGCCTGTTCGGCGGTGAGCGGCTTGGCCCATTTCACCCGGGCGGCGTCGTTGGCCCCGGGGCCGGTGCTGCCAAACTCGGCGTAGAAGGTCGTGGCCTCCGCGGGCGGCTTGTTCCAGTTGTTCCAGCCCTCGGGCCGGACGGCGGCGGACATGTCGGTGCGGAGAAACACGGTCTTCGCGAAATCGCGCCATGGTCGTCCTAGATAAGCCAGCACGCCCTCGGCGCCGGTGATTTTGCAGTCGGCGAAAACGTAGCCATGCGCCGTGTCCTTGGGCGTCGAGGCGGCGGTGATGTAACCGTTGCGGAGAACGTGGATGTGGCAGCGGTTGAAGAAGGCGGTGGCCGCACCGAAGATGAAATCCACATGGCCCTCGATGTAGCAGTCTTCGAAGTAGTGGCGGCCGCGGTTCACGAGGATGGTGTCCTGCCAGCCGAGGAAGCGGACCTTGCGGAACTCGAGGCGGTCGCCGTCGGCGCGCAGTGCGAGCGCCTGCCCGACCGGACCGGCGGTGTTGGCGAGCGTGATGTTTTCCCAGAGCATGCCGTCGCCATCAATCTGCACGGTCGGCGTGCGGAAGGTGCCGATCGGCTTGCCGTCCTCACCAAGGAGGTTGGCGTTGAGATGATAGGCCACGACGGTCTTCCGGGCGTCCTCCCCGATCACGTGGATGTTGCCGCGCTCCCGCTGCACGTAGATGCGCTCGGTGTAGGTGCCGGCCTTGACGAAGATGACCCAGCGCGGCGTGGCGGGATCGGTTTTCATCGGAGCCTTGCTGATCGCCTCCTGCAGGGAGGTGTAGTCGCCGGAGCCGTCGGCCGCGACGACGGTGTCGGGCTTGGGGGCGGCGAAGGCAAACACGGCCGCGAGCAAGCTCGCGACCACCAGCATGCACTTGCGGCGGACTATGACCGCCGAAGGGGATGACCGGCGGTCATAGACCGCCGCTACAGCATCAGACTTCATGGCAGGTGGTGTTTTTTGCGCCAGCGGGGATAGTCGCGCTCGAGCAGTTTTTGCGGGTCGTCGCTGTGCCAGGAATATCCGCCGCGGCGCTCGGCCTCGATTTCGGAGAGATTGTAGCGCACGATGGCGTCGCGGCCGGTGTAGATCGGGCGGTTGGTGCCGAGCTCGTAGAAACGGGCCCACAGCGGCGGCGCGGCCGGATCGGGCACGAGCACGCGGTCGTGCTTGTGCGGCAAATCGGGCGCGGGCGGATGATCTTCGCGCACGCCGGTCAGTTTGACCTGCTCGAACCAGGCCACGGCGCCCTCGACCGCGGCAATGATTTCCGGGGTAGGCTCGGGCACCGTCATGAGGAATTTCACGAGCCCGAGGCTTTCGCCGCCGGAAAGTGACGCCGGTTCGAACTTGCGGGCGGGAGCCGGCGCCAGGGTGTGCTCGTCGTGCTGGGCGCACCAGGCGGTGAGCTTGCCGTCCTGCTTCACCTGCGAGCGCAGGATGCACGCGATGCCTTTCTGCACCGCCGCGGCGGCGCGGGTGCGGCGCGACTCATCCACAAAGCCGAAGGGGGCCCGGCCCTGCGCGCTGTCACGCAGCAAGGCGAGCACGTTGACCATGGCGTTGTCGTTGTAGGTGATGTGGGTGTAGTAACCCTTGCGCAGCGGAAAGAACTGCGGCCAGCCACCGTTCTCGTATTGGGCGGCCAGCAGGTAGTCGAAACCCCGCTCAAAGGCCGTCCGCCATTCCGGCGCGGCGGATGCTCCCGCCGCCGTGATCACCTCGGCGAGCAGCGTGAGTTGGGTGGTCGTCGCCTTGTTGTCGATGGTCGGGGCGTGCGCCCCGGCGTCGGCCAGGAAGGCCGCGGAGGGCGGCACGGTCATGTCCACGTTCTTCGGCCAGCCACCCTCGGGGCGCTGGTAGAGCAACACGGAGGCCGCGACGGCGCGGGCCTCCGCGCCGGCATACCACTCGGGCGGCTGTTCCAGCACCCGGCCCCAGCGGACCGCTCCGGAGAGTGCGCCGGTGCCGACGACCAGCGCGAGGAGACTCAGGAGCGGAACCCGGGGCGACACGGATCAGGCGTTCTTCAGTTCGACCGGGGCCAGCTTGGGCGTGAGCACCTGCATGATGAGCAGGGCGAGCAGGTAAGCCGAGGCGGCGATGATGAAGAGCGGCACATAGCCGCCGGTGTTGATGATGAAGCCAACCTTGGCGGCGAGCAGGGCGCCGCCGAGACCGCCGGCCAGACCGCCGAGGCCGACCACGCTGCCCACCGCGCGGCGGGGGAACTGGTCGGAGACGGTGGTGAAGAGGTTGGCGCTCCAGCCCTGGTGGGCCGCGGTGGCCAGCGCGATGAGCGCGATGGCGATGACGATGCTGCTCGTCATGGAGGCGAACACGATCGGCACCACGCAGAGGGCGCAGATGAGCATGGTGACCTTGCGCGCCTTGTTGACGGTCCAGCCCAGGCCGATGAAGCGCGTGGCCAGCCAGCCGAAGAAGATGCTGCCGAAGTCGGAGATGAGGTAGATGACGAGGAAGGGGATGCCGACCTGCTTGAGGTCGAGCTTGGTCTCGAAGGCCGGGTTGCTGTTGAAGAACGTGGGCAGCCAGGTGAGGTAGAACCACCAGACGGCGTCGGTCATGAACTTGCAGATGGCGAAGGCCCAGGTCGGCTTGTATTTGATCAGTTCGCGCCACTTGACCGGCTTGTCAGCCTCGGGCGGTCCGTCCTGCTGGATGTGGGCCAACTCGGCGGCACCGACCTTGGGGTGCTCGTGCGGCTTGCGATAGACGGCCAGCCACCAGAAGAGGACGAACACACCGACGCCGCCGGTGATGATGAAACTCGCGCGCCAGCCCAGGTGCGAGATGATCAGCGGCACGAAGATGGCGGTGAGAATGATGCCGACATTGGCGCCCGCGTTGAAGATGCCCGTGGCGAAGCTGCGTTCCTTCTTGGGGAACCACTCGGAGACCGTCTTGATGGCCGCAGGAAAATTGCAGGCCTCACCCACGCCGAGGAGGCCGCGCGCCAGCTTCATGCCCAGGACGGAGCTGACCAGACCGTGGCCAACAGCGGCCACGCTCCACACGGTGATGCCGGTGCCATAGCCCTTGCGCACGCCGATGCGGTCAATCATCCAGCCGGCGAGCAGGAAGCCGAACGCGTAGGCATATTTGAACCAGGCGTCCATCTCGCTGACGATCACGCGGAATCGCGCCAAGTCATCCTCCGTCAGCGGCTGGTCGAGCGGGATGCCCAGCATCTGGTGCCGGAAGGTCGTGTCCAGGATCGTGAACGAGAAGACGTTCCGGTCGATGTAGTTGATCGTGGTGGCGAGGAACAGCACGGCGCAGATGCGCCAGCGGTAGCGGCCGATCACGGAACCGGTGGAGGAGGCAGGGGCGGCGTTCGTCATGGGAGTTGGGGAGGCGGGGACGGGGGAAGTTTATCAGCAGGGCGGGCTTGAGCGCAGGAGGCAAGCCCGGGGCGGTCACTTGGCCGGGGTCGGCGGCGGCACGGAGTTGAGTCCGCGCACGCCCTTGGCCGGGAGAATGGTGACGTTGTCGAAGCGGATGGAACCGATATTGGTCACGACTTCGGTGTCGGTCACGCCGGTGAAGGTGGAGTTGCTGATGCGGATGTTGTCCACGATGGCCCCCTCGAAGCCGCGGATAAACAGGACGCGCGGGCTCGCCGTGCTCGTGATGTTGTCCATCTGGACGTTGCGGACGACGGGCTTGAAGGCGCCGTTGGCACCCTCCTCGTAGAGCAGGTCAATGGTGAGGACGGCCTCCCCCACCCGGCCGATCTTCACGTTGCGCATGAAGACGTTTTCCAGGATGCCGCCGCGGATGGCGTTGTTCTTGAAACGGAGCGCGCGATCCAGCTCGGGGCTGTCCATCTCGCAGTTTTCGACGAAGACGTTGCGGATGTGGCCGGAGCATTCCGAGCCGAGCACCACGCCGCCGTGGCCATCCTTCATGACCGAGTTGCGGACGACGATGTTCTCGGAAGGCACGTTGACGCGACGGCCGTCGGCGTTGCGGCCGGACTTGATCGCGATGCAGTCGTCGCCGGTGTCGAAGAGGCAGTTCTCGATCAGCACGTCGCGCGAGGACTCGGGATTGCAGCCGTCGTTGTTGGTGCCGTGGGAGACGACCTTCACGCCGCGCACGGTGACGTTGTGGCAGAGGACGGGGTTGATCACCCACATGGGCGAGCGGTTGATGGTGACGCCCTCGATGAGGACGTTTTTGGAGCGGTAAGGCTGGATGAAGTTCGGGCGGAGGTAGCTGCCCTCGCCGAAGACGCGCTGTTCGACCGGCACGCCGGCCTCGGCCTGCTCGATGAGCTTGTTGCGGGCGGCGATCTGCCGCGTGGGCTGGGCCTTGGCCTTGTTGTTCCAAGACCACCAGGTGTTGTCCCAGTCGGCCTGGCCGTCGAGCACGCCCTCGCCGGTGACGGCGATGTTCTCCTGCTCAAAGGCATAGATGAGCGGCGAGTAGTTCATGCACTCGACGCCTTCCCAGCGGGTGAAAACGACCGGGTGGCGGGCGGGATTGAAGAGGAAGCGGAGCGTGGCGCCCTTGGCGACGTGGAGGTTGACGTTGCTTTTGAGGGTGATCGGCATCGTAAACCACTCGCCGGCCGGCACGACCACGCGGCCGCCGCCGGCGGCGTGGGCGGCGTTGATCGCCTGGGCGATGGCCTCGCTGCTATCGGCGGCCCCGGCCTTGGTGCCGAAGTCGGTGATCGGGAAATCGCGGGCGGGAAAAGTCGGGGCCTTGATGCGGGCGAGCACGCGATCGTAGTCGATCCAGCCGCGCGCCTGGAAGGAGGCGGTGTCAGCCTTGGCGGAAAGGAGTTGCTCGAGCTCAATGCCGGCGAGGATGAAGGGTCCGGTGCCCTTCAGGTCGTTGTCGATGATGGGTTCGCTGATGTAATAGGCGAACGAGCCGTCGCGGGCCATGCCCTTGGAATTGGTGTAGCCGAGGCCGGCGACCGCGCAGCACTGCTTCAGGCTGATGCGGCCGGTGTCACCCTCGGGGCCGATCAGGTCGCGGATAAGGCCCTCGTAGCCCTTGAGCAGGGCGGGCAGGTAGGTCTCGCGCGGCAGGTAGCCGCGGTTGATGCCCTTGGCCAAAATATAAACGAACATCGAGGAGGCGGTGCCCTCAAGGTAGTTGCCCTCGCGCGCGCCCTGGTCGGTGACCTGCCACCAGAGGCCGGTCTTCGGGTCCTGCCAGCGCACAATGCCGTCGGCCACGCGGCGGAGGATTTCGTTGATGTGCTCCACCTCGGGATGCGTCGGGGAGAAAAAATCGAGCGAGTCCACCAGCGACATGCCATACCAGCCGACGGCGCGGCTCCAGAAATTGGGCGACTGGCCGGTTTGCTTGTTGGCCCAGGACTGTTCGCGCTTCTCGTCCCACGCGTGATAGTGCAGGCCCGTCTTGGGATCGTAGCCGTGCTTGTCCATCAGGCTGATCTGCCGGGCCACCTCGTCGAACATCGCGGGCTCCTCGAAAATCTTGCCGTAGTGCGCGAGGAAGGGCGAGGCCATGAACAGGCCGTCGAGCCACATCTGGTGCGGGTAACGGAGCTTGTGCCAGAAGCCGCCCTCGCTGGTGCGCGGGTGCTTGCGCATCTGCTCGCGGAGGGTCTCGATGGCGGTCTTGAAACGCGCATCGCGCACGCCCTGTTCCCAGCGCGCGAGCAGGACCTTCCCCGGCGGGATCATGTCGATGTTGAACTCCTCCATCTTGTAGGTGCGGATGGAGCCGTCGTCGGCCACGAAGGTCTCGACGGTCTTCGCGCCCCACTCGGTGTAGGCCTTGTGGCCGGTGGCATCGCCGAGCTTCACCAGCGAGAGGCCGAGCAGCGACGTGGTGTAGTCCCAGCGCGCGCGCGGGTTGGAGCCGCCGTGAAAAAGCCGGTCGCCGTAGCGGGCCATCTCCGAGTCCGCGAGACGGCGCGACCACTCAAGCGGGGTGGCGCCGTTGAATTTGGCGGCAATCGCCGCGACAGGCGTCGGCAACGGGGCGGGCGCCGCGGCGACGGCTGATGCCGGCTGGGCCGCGGGTGTCTTGGCTTCCTGCGTGGCGCAGGCGGTCAGGGCAAAGAAACTGGCAAGGAGCGCAGAGGCGCGGGCGAGCAACTTCATGGGCAGGAGACGGGTTCAGGGGGCGAGGGTAACCTTGACCGGCGCCCGGAGGCGCGCGGCGAAAGCGGCAATATAGTCAGACCAGGCCTGTTTGCTGGTGAATTCTCCCGCGCGCGACCAACCGGCGCCGGCGAAATAGACGAGCGGCTTGCCGGGCACGGCCTTGGCGAGGAGCAGCAGGTTGCGATCGTCCTCAGCGTAACCGGCGAACAAACCGGGGGCGGCGATCACGGCGGTGCCGAGTTCGCCGTTGCTCTTCTGCGCGACCCACTGGCCGAGCGAGGCGTCAGCCTCCGTGCGGAGCACGTCGATCACCGGTTCCTGGCCGCGGTCGGCGGGATTTTTGTTCAGGCCGATGCCGACGGTGAGTTCCTTGGTGTTGCCGGTGGCGGCGAAGGTGCTCTCGATGCGGTCGAGGTTGTGGCCGGCGTCCACGATGAATCGCTTGGTCTCGGAAACGTAGATGCCGCCCGCAGCCCAGGTGTCGTAGGTGAGCTCGAAGATCGCGCGGATGGGGCCGTTGGCGAGGACGCGCGCGGACTTGAAGTTGCGGCCGACGTGCAGGGTCTTGCCGTCCCAGATGCCGGTGCCGCCGCAACCGCGCGAGGGGCCGACCTGATACATGTCCATGCCCTCACCCTGGTCGATGTGGTAGTGGTCGTGGCCCTTGTTATACCAGCGGTCCACGATGGGGTAGCTGACGCGCTTGGACCAGACGTCGAGGCCGCTGGTGACGAGCACCTCCTTGACGACGCCCTCGGGCGCCGGCGCGGCGAGCGCGGCGCCGTAGGTGCGGTGCGCGACCTTGTCGTTTTCCCAGGCAAAGTCATCGAGGCGCTCCGGCACGAGGCGGGCGAACGCCTTCACGGGAAATGGCGGCGAAACGGTCTCGCTCTTCTCGACGGTGAAGGTGGCGGACTTCTCGCCGGCGGCAAAATCGTATTGGAAGATCAGCTCGCCGTAGGCGATGCCCTCGTTCTTCGGGTCCTTGGCCTGCGGGGCGACGTTGGTCACCTGGTAGGGCAGCACGCGGCCGGAAGCATCCTTCACCACGATCTTCTGCAGGTAGGCGCCCGGCAGCACGCGGTTCACCTCGCGCCACGGCACGGTGATCGTCTCGGACGGACGCGCGATCGCGAGGTCGTGGCTGACGGTGATCGTGAGCTGGCTGGCGAAAACCGGGACGGCGACGAGCGCCGCCGCACAAAGACCGAGGAGCGGGCGGAGGAATTTCATGGGGACACTGGGTTTGTCATCCTGAGCGAAGCGAAGGATCCAGCGGTTCGAATGTGACGCGGGATGCGGGCGACTGGATTCTTCGCTGCGCGCTGAATGACAGGGAGTGAGGGTGACAGGGGTTGCTCAGCGCACCAGCCAGCCGCCATCGACGGCGAGGAGATGGCCTTGCATGTAATCGGAGGCCGGGGAGGCCAGGAAGACGACGGCGCCGGAGAGATCGGCCGGCGTGCCCCAGCGGCCGGCGGGAATGCGGGCGAGGATGGCGGCATTGCGCTCGGGGTCGGCCTGGAGCGCGGCGGTGTTGTCGGTCGCCATGTAGCCGGGGGCGATGGCGTTGACGTTGATGCCGCGGGCGGCGAGCTCGTTGGCCATCGCGCGGGTGAGGCCGGCGAGGGCGCTCTTGGCGGCGGTGTAGGAGACGACCCTGATGCCGCCCTGGAAGGAGAGCATCGAGGCGATGTTGATGATCTTGCCCTTGGCGGAGCGCGCCACGGCCTCAGCGGCGAAGCGCTGGCTGAGACGGAAGGCGCCGGTGAGGTTGATGTTGATCACGTCGTTCCAGTCAGTCTCGGAGAACTCGAGCAGGTTCGCACGCCGGATGATGCCGGCATTGTTGACGAGAATGTCGGCGCGGCCAAAGGCCTCGTAGGCGGCGGCCACGATTTTCGTGGCGGCGGCCGGCGAGCCGACATCGGCCGGCACCACGATGCTGCGGCGGCCGGCGGCGGTGATGGTCTGCTGGAGCGCGGCCATGTCGCCGCGGGCCACGAGCACTAGGTCGGCGCCGGCTTCGGCGAGGGCCTGGGCCATGGCGGCGCCCAGACCGCGCGAGGCGCCGGTGACGATGGCCACCTTGCCGTCGAGGCGGAAGGAATCGAGAATCGAGGGCATGGGAAATCAGCGAAGCTGGGCCACGGGTGCGGGGTCCATGTCGGCGAATTCCTGGTTCTCGCCGCCCATGCCCCAGACGAAGCCGTAGGCGGCGGTGCCGACACCACAGTGGATGGACCACGGCGGGGAGAGCACGGCCTCCAGGTCGTGCACCACCAGATGGCGGGTGGAGTGCGGCTGACCCATGAAGTGGAAAACCGCGGCGTTGGCCGGGACGGAGAAATAGCAATACACCTCCGAGCGACGGAGATGCGTGTGGGGCGGCATGGTGTTCCAGACGCTGCCCGGCTCGAGGCGGGTGAAACCCATGACGAGCTGGCAGGTGGGGAAGGCGGCCGGGTGGATGAGCTTGTAGAGCGTGCGCTCGTTGCCGCCCTCGCGGGTGCCGAGACGGTCGGCCTTGGCGTCCTTCACCGGGATGTGGCGGACCGGGTAGGCGGTGTGCGCCGGGTAGGACAGGAAATAGAAGCGCGCCGGCTGGTCGGCCGACTGCGAGCTGAAGGTGACGGCCTTGACCCCGCGGCCGAGGTAGAGCGCATCAAGCGGCGCCATGGCGTAGGTCGTGCCGTCGGCGACGATGGTGCCGGGGCCGCCGAGATTGATCACGCCGGCCTCGCGGCGTTCGAGACAGTAGGCGCTGCGGAGCTCGGGCTCGTTGGGCAGGGCCAGGGGCGCGGCGGCGGGCACAATGCCTCCGACGACCGTGCGGTCGGTCTCCCAGTATCGCATCCGCACCTCGCCGGTTTGGAAAAGTCCGCTGATGAGAAACTCGGCGCGGAGTTCCTCGGTCGGCAGCGTCGGGATGGAGCGCGGGTTGCTGGTTTGATGGATGTGCATGGGCCGGAAGGAAGCGGACGGGATGCCAGTTGAGTTGCCCTTCGGAGAAAAGCTGCCCGGGGCATTTGCCCCGGGCAGCGTGGTCGGAAGGAAGGCTGGCGGCGGACGGGTTAGAACGAACCCTTGATGCCGACGCTCATGGCGATGCCGAACTCCTCGTGACGGAAGCTCTTCGAGTAGGTCGGGCTCACGTCATTGTAGCGCTGGAGCACCTGCTGCTTGTTGAACAGGTTGCGCACGCCGGCGAAGAGCGCCATGTTCTTGGTGAGCTTCACCTCGCCGCTGACGTCCACGAAGGTGCGGGGGGCATAGTATTCGTAGAAGCCGGCGGTGGCGCCGTATTGGGCACCGGTCTGCGGGGCGTTCTTTTGGCGGCCGCGGTAGTTGAACGTGAGGTTCGCGGAGAAGGGCTTCTTGTTGAAGCCGATGTTGAAGTTGCCGGTCTCCTCGATGAAGCCGCGGAAGTCAGGGGCATTGGGTCCGCCGAGGCGGAGCTTGGTGCCGTTGAGCTTCACCGTGAAGAATTTGCCCCAGCCCGGCAGGAAGGTCAGCGGGCGGATGAGGTTGAACTCGGCGCCTTCGATCGTGGCATCACCCACGTTGACCGTGGTGGTGACACCCCAGCCCACGTAACGGCTGTCAAGGCCGAGCTCGTTGGCGAGCGCGGCATCCACAGTGCCACCGCGGGAACCCCAGAAGTCCGACAGGTCCTTCTTGAAGACGCCGCCGGTGATCAGGCCGCCTTCCTTGAAGTAATACTCCAGGGAGAGGTCGTAGTTCTGGCCGGTCCAGGGACGGAGCGCAGTATTGCGGACGGAAATCGTGCCCGGATTGTTGATCGGGTCCGTGTCATCCTCGTTGACGGTCGTGTTGGGGATGATGTTGGCGTAGTCAGGACGACCGAAGGTCTTCGCATAGGCGAAGCGGATCAGGAAATCATTGCTGATGTTATAGGTCAGATGCACGCTCGGGTAGAAACCGTCGTAACTGCGGTCACTTTCGAAGGCGCGCTCCTGACGGACGAGATAGAGTTCCTGCAAGGAGCCCACCGCGCCCGCGTCCACGCGACGCACGCGCTGAACCCCGGCCGTAACCAAATCGCCGTCCACGAAGGAACCGTTCGCATTGCGCTGCCAGACATTGTCAGCATTCACCAGGAGGCCCTTGCCCTGATCCTCGGTCTTTTCGTAGCGCACACCGGCGACGAAACCGAGCTTGTTCTGGAGCAGCTGACCCTCGAACTGGATGTAGCCGGCGGTGACCTTCTCAGAGATGCGCTCAGAACCGTTGATGCGGTTGGTCTCGGAGGTCACGTCGTTATAGCGGAACCAAGCGGGATTGTCCTCGCGAGCCTGCGCGAGCAGGTAGGGATTGATCCACTGAATGGGCTGATAACCCCAGAACGGGTCCTGGTTGAAATAGGCCGTGTCGACGAAGGGCGCGGCGCTGTCGTCGGCCGTGTTGGCCGTGCCGTCGGCACCCACGAAGGTGTATTGGTTGCCACTACGACGGTTGTCCCGGGTCTCCTCCCACATGCTGCCACCGGCCTTCACGCTGAGCGGGAAACCGACATCGAGCTGGCGCTCGACGTCCACGCGGCCCTGGAGCATCGTGGCGAAACCGTCCACCGGGTCGTCGGTGAGATTACCGAGGCGGTAGTTGGAGAGAACATTCGGGTTGAGCGTGGCACCGTTGGTATCACGGGCGACCCAGACGAGGCTGTCGTCCTGGATGTTGAAGGCGCTGACCGTGCTGACGTTCTGCATGGTCGTGCCGACGTTGGCGAAGTGGCCGCGACCGAGGGCGCGATACCAGGAGCGGGACTTGGCGTAGGAGAGGCCGGACTCGACCTTCCAGTCGCCGACGCGCAGTTCGTGATCGACCTTGGCGGCGAAGGTGTTGCCGAGCTTGTCGCGGAACGAGCTGCCCTGGGTGACGGAGGCGCGACCAAAGGCCGAGGTCACGAAGCTGGGGCCCCACTGGAGGGAGTTGCGGCCCGTGGTGGAAGGCGTGGCGGTCGTGCCGATGTTGAAGTTCAGGTTACGATTGCCGAAGAACGTCTTGTAGTAGTTGTTCTGGAACGCAACGGAGAGGACCTGGTTGTCGGTCACCTTCCAGTCGGCCTTCACGCCGAGGGAAGCGCGATTGGTGGTCTTGGGACCATCCTGGAGCTGCCACTGCTGGAGGTAGGGATTGGAGGCCGTGGCGCCTGCCTGGGCATAGTTCCAGGTCGGCTGCCAGCGGTGCTGTTCCACATACTGGTTGGAGGACAGGCCGGTGATGACGATGCCGAAGCGATCGTTGAGCGGCAGGGTGTAGTCGAAGTCGAAGTTCGGGAGAATCTTGAAGCTGTCACCGGACTCGGGGCCGGGGGTCTTCTTGAAGTCCAGGTTCTCGTTGTTGCCGTTCATGTAGAAACGGTAGTTCAGCTGGGCGCCCTTGCGCTCGAAGGCATTCTTCGAGACAAAGTTGATCGTGCCGCCGAGGGAGTCGGCCGGCATGTCGGGCGTCGGAACCTTCGACACTTCCGAACGGGAGGTGTTGTTGATCGAGACCTGCTCGAACTCGAACACGCGGCCGGAGTTGCCGGAGGCCGAACTGGTCATGCGCATGCCGTCCCAATAGACGTTGGTGAACTGGGAGGCGAAGCCGCGGACCGACACGGTGCGCACGTCGGCGGCGACATAGTCAACGGTGATGCCGGGGAGATACTTGAGGAACTCGCCGGGGTTACCCTCGTTGATGGTGCCGAAGGAGTCGGAGGACATGACCACCTTGACGTTCGGCGCGTGGCGCTGTTCGTTGGTGGCGAGGGCGTCGCCCTCGTATTCGCGCTGGCTCTCGATCACGAAGGTGTCGAGCACCAGCGTCTTGTCTTCGCCGTAGCGCGCGGCGCTGGTCAGCTCGACATCCTGCATCGTGAACTCACCGGCGATGACATCCACCGTGATGGTGGCGGCATCCAAGCCGGTGTAGGAGACATTCAGCTTCGCCGGACCGGCCGGGAGCGTGAGGCGATAACCGCCGGTCTGGTCGGTGAGGGTCGAGATGTTGGTGCCCTCGACGGTCACCATGGCCTTCTCGAGGTAGCGGTTGTTACCAACATTGAGCACGCGTCCATAGACGGTGCCGGTCGCAGCTTGCGCCAGGGCCGAGCCGGTGAGGCACAGCGCCAGCAGGGCCGCCAGGAGGTAACGGACGGCGGAAAAGCCGCCGGAGCACGCGGACTGGGCCGCGGAGGGGTGGACGCGCACAATGCGCTGCCACAAGGTCAGGGTAGCATCCATAGGGTCAGGGTTTGGGGGTGGTAGGTATCAGCGAGAGTCGCTGGCAAAAAGGGGCGCGACTTTCACTAATGAACTTGATATTCAGTTTTGAACTTCGCAAAGTCCGCGGCAAGCAAAAATTTCTCCGGCCGTCCCGCCCACCCACCCCGCCCCATGAAACGCCCCGCTGCCGTTCGCGAAGCCCCTTCGCTGGAACGCTACGTCATACCCAATCTCCGCAACGCCTGCCTCATCATGAAGCTGCTCGCGCAGCATCCCGACGGCCTCAAGGCCGCCGAGATCGCCCGCACGCTCAAGCTGCCGGTCACGACCACGCTGCGCATCATGGCCACGCTGCAGTTGGAGGGTTACGCGCGCAAGATGGAGGGACGGTTCGAGCTGGGACCCGTGCTCATCCACCTCGGCAACGCCTCGCTCGCCGGCACCGAAATCCGCACCGCCGCGCTCCCGATCCTGCAGCAGCTCACGGCGCGCACCGACGAGACCTCGCACCTCGCGGTTCCTTGCGACGACCATGCGCTGATCGTCGCGGTGCAGGACAGCCCCCACCCCCTGCGGGCCGCCTCGCGCCCGGGATCGCTCACCGAACTGCACTGCTCTTCCACCGGCAAGTCCTTCATCGCCTTCCTGCACTACCACCGGCTCGAGGAGCTCTTTGGCAAAAGCCGGCTCACCAAGCGCACGCCCCGCACCCAGGACACGCTGGCCGAGGTGAAGCGCGAGGCCGCCCTCACGCGCAAGCGCGGTTTCAGCCTCGATGACGAGGAGTTCAACCTCGGCGTGCGCTGCTGCGCCGCCCCCGTGTATTCTTCCGACGGCAACGTCGTGGCCGCCATCGGCATCACCGCCGCCACCGTGCGGTTCACGCCCGAGCGCATTCCCGAAATCGGCGCGATTGTCACCGACTGCGCCGCCCAGCTGTCCCGCTCGATGGGATATCACACACGCTGAATTTATGCGGCCGGGCGTTTGTCGCTGCGCTTGAGTCCCGCGCCTGCGGGGCGAAAGCGTGGCCGACCGCTGACCACTTTGTCGTTTCGCTCCAAAGCAGCTACTTTGAAGCGGCTATTCAGCCCAACTTCAGCAGCGGTTTGGTCCGCTGACAGAGCTGCACCGGCACGCCCCACGGGTCGCGCATCATGATCAACAGGCTGCCATCCGGCTGCGGTTCTTCCACGGCCAGCGTGGCGCCGGCCTGCTCCAACCGGGTGCGTTCCGCCCGCGCATCGGTCACGGCAAAGGCCAGGTGCAGGCGCAAGGGATGCTGCAAGCGGTAATCTGGCACCGGGTTGATCGGGTTGGAATAGAGCTCCAGAAAGACCCGCCCCGTGTCGTCGGCGAGAAAATGGGTGTATGGGGCGTCCGGACGCGAGCGGACCACCTGCAGGCCCAGCTGGGCCACGTACCAGGCCGCCACCGTTCTCACGTCGTTCACGTTCAAGGCCATGTGTTCAAAGAGCATGGAAGGTATCAGGTTAGGGGGTTCTGACTAATGTTCACTTATGAACTTGGAGTTCATTTATGAATTATTCTGGGCTTGCCGCAAGGTCAATAAATCGGTCGATAATAGCCCTCCACCCCTGCCCCACCCACCTATGTCCAAAGCCGACATCCTGCATCGCCTCCGGGCCCAGAAAGTCATCGCCCTCATCCGCGCCGACAACGCCGACAACCTCGTCGGTTGCGCCCGCGCTCTCCAAGCCGGTGGCCTCGGTGCCATCGAGCTCACCATGACGACCCCCGGCGCCATTGAGATGTGCGCCAAGGTTTCCAAGGAGCTGCCCGATGTGCTCCTCGGCCTCGGCACCGTGCTCGACGCCGAGACCTGCAAGCGCGGCCTCGCCGCCGGCGCGAAGTTCATCGTCACCCCGGCGGTCCGCCCCGAGGTCATCAAGGTCTGCAACGAGGCCGGCGTGCCCATCCTCTCCGGCGCGCTCACGCCCACCGAGGCCTGGACCGCCCACGAGTGCGGCGCCGACGTCATCAAGATCTTCCCCGCCGAGTTCTTCGGCCCCGCCTACATCAAGTCGCTCAAGGCGCCGTTCCCGAAGCTCGAGTTCCTGCCCACCGGCGGCGTCACGCCCGAGACGGTCGGCGACTTCCTCAAGGCCGGCGCCTTCGCCACCGCGGCCGGCTCCGCCCTCGTCGCACCCGCCGCGCTGAAGTCCGGTGACTGGGCCGCGATCACCGCCCGGGCCAAGCAATTCGTCGAGGCCGCGGCGAAGGTTTAAGTTTCAAGTTTAAGCCCAGATCTTCCGCCCCTCTTCAACTTCAACTCTCAACTTCAACTGATTTATCCATGAGCCTGAACATCAAACCCGCCAACGCCTGCGCGTTCGACCAAATCTCCCTCGGTGAAGTCATGCTTCGCCTCGACCCCGGTGAGGGTCGCATCCGCACCGCCCGCGAATTCAAAGTCTGGGAGGGCGGCGGCGAATACAACACTTCCCGCGGCCTCCGCAAGGCCTTCGGCCTGAAGACCGCCGTCGTCACCGCCTTCGTGGACAACGAGGTCGGCCACCTCGTCGAGGACTTCATCATGCAGGGCGGCGTCGCCACCGACTTCATCAAGTGGCGCGAGGACGACGGCATCGGCCGCACCGTCCGCAACGGCCTCAACTTCACCGAGCGCGGCTTCGGCATCCGCGGCGCCGTCGGCAACCCCGACCGCGGCAACACCGCCGCCTCGCAGCTCAAGCCCGGCGACATCGACTGGGAGCACATCTTCGGCAAGCTCGGCGTGCGCTGGTTCCACACCGGCGGCATCTTCGCCGCCCTCTCCGAGACGACCGCCGCCCTCACCGTCGAGGCCGTCAAGGCCGCCAACAAGCACGGCACCATTGTCAGCTACGACCTCAACTACCGTCCCTCGCTCTGGAAGACCATCGGCGGCCTCAAGAAGGCCCAGGAGGTCAACCGCGAGATCGCGAAGTATGTGGACGTCATGATCGGCAACGAGGAGGACTTCACCGCCTCGCTCGGCTTCGAGGTCAAGGGCGTGGACCACAACATCAGCCACATCGAGACCGACGCCTTCAAGCAGATGATCGAGACGGCCGTGAAGGAGTTCAAAAACTTCAAGGTCGCCGCGACCACGCTGCGCGTCGTGAAGAGCGCCACGGTCAACGACTGGTCCGCCATCCTCTGGCACGACGGCAAGTTCTTCGAGAGCCGCAAATACCCGGACCTCGAGATCCTCGACCGCGTCGGCGGCGGCGACTCCTTCGCCTCGGGCCTGCAGTTCGGTTTCCTGCAGTTCAACGATGCCCAGAAAGCCGTCGAATACGGCGCCGCCCACGGCGCGCTCGCCTCGACGACCCCCGGCGACACCTCGATGGCCACCCGCAAGGAGGTCGAGAAGACCTTCGGCGGCGGCGGCGCCCGCGTGGTGCGCTGAGTTAGCTTCGTCGCCGGTTCGTTTCCCAGCCCGGGCCCGCCGCCCGGGCTTGGTTTTGCCCAATCGCTTCACTCGTTGGTTCACCCCCCGGCAGACGTGGCGTGCGCCATAGTGCGACTGGCAGGCGGCTGGGCAAACGGGCGGCCGAAACCCAGCCTCCCGTGCCATGGCCGACCCCGCTCCCACCCCGAGCCGCCTGCCGCGGTGCTTTCTCCCACTCGTGCTGCTCCTGCTGGCCGGCCGCCTGCCAGCCCAGTCGAGCCCGTCACAAGCCAGCCCCACCCCGACGGAAATCGCCAAGGATCTGGAGCGTGTCCGCAACACCGCCAGCGATCTCGCCGAGCGGCAGCTGCGGGAAAGCGAACTGCTGGATCGGGACCTGAAAACCCGCTGGGCGGAAGATTCCCGGCGAAACCTGCCCGACCTCGTTTTTCTTCCGCCGCTGCCGCCCGCGCTTTTCCAATCCGCGCCGGATCCGGCGGCACTGGAATATCCCGCGCTCCTGGCCGACTACGCCGGCGAGTCCTTTTTCATGGCTTATGGCAGCCTGCGTTTTCGCCAGCTGCTGCAACCCCGCCACGAGGAACACGTCGCGCGCTACGTGGCCGAGCGCGAGCGCCTGACCTTCGACCTGCGCGCGCAACTCGCCGCGAGCCGGTCGCTCCCGCCGGCGGAGCGCCGGGCGGCCTTGGCCGCTTTTGCCCCCAGCCAAAGCCCCGCGCTGCACGCCCTGGAGACGACCGCCGAGTCCATCCGCGCCGAACTCGCCCCGCTCGGCGGCGGCGACGCCCTGCTGCGGCGCAGCGAGGAAATCAATCCGGCGCAGAACCCCGGATTGCTGGAATACTTGAAGGCCGTCCACGCCGCGCAGTTCCAGGAGGGCTTGTCCTTGGAGCAACGCCACCTGCTCCAAGCCGTTGCGTCATCGCTTCAGTTGGGTCTCGACCCCAACCAACCGGGGGAGACGGGATACTTTCTTCCGGCGCTCGCCCGGATTTCCCGGCCCGACCCGGCCGATGCCACTTCGACCGAACAACGGCAGCGCTTTGATGACCTGCGCCGCAGCCTGGAGACGGAACTCCGGCAGGCCGTCCTCGGGCCGAGTGCGACGGTGAAAAACGCCCGGCAGGCCTCCGCCCTGGCCGCCCGGCAGGCCGCGCGATTCGACGAATTGCATCAGCTCGCCGAGGAAATCCGCCTCGGATTGGCCGACCGCCCGGACCCCGCCGAACCCGCCCCATCCCGCTTCCCGCCTGACTTGGTCCGGCAGGTTGGCGAGGCCGTCGCAGGCAAGTCCGCGTTCCAGACGGAATGCACCCGCCGCGTGCAGGCGCTCAACCGGTCGCTGGCACCCCGCAGGGTGAAACTCGTCATGCGCGGTCCGCAACCGATCCTCGAATTCGTCCCGCCCACCGCGGCCGGAGACGAACCCGACGCCTTGAGATCCGCCAATGAGGAATTGCTGGGACTCCATCGCACTCTGACCGAGGCCATGCAGGCCGCGCGAGACGCGGTCGTCCGCTACAGCGAAAACCACGCCGGGGAAAATCTGCCCGCGGTCGGCAAGCTGTCCGCCCAACTCGCCCGGCTTCACGCCCAGCAGGAAACCTGGCGCCGCTTCTCTGACTACCGCGCCGCCGTGCTCGAACCCGGCCTCTCGCCCGCGCAACGACGGCTGCTCTTCAACGCGGCCCTGCGTGATCTCGAGAAAGCACGCCTTCAGGCCGCGGACTGACCTCCGACGGACCGCGATTTTCGTCGCCCGCGTGGCGCACTCGAAGTTGCTCCGCCGGCTAAGCTAGCCGAGCAGTGCCCCCACTTCGTCGGAGCCTTCCAGCCCGGGTCCCGCCCGGGCTTTTGCTTCTTGGCACTCTGCCCGCTTCAGCGCACCCTGCCCACGACGGGCCACGCGTCATGAAACTCCAGACCAAGCTCCTTGCCGGCTTCGCGGTGGTGAGCGGAATCACCCTGCTGGCCGCCGGCATTGGCTACTGGCAGACGCGCAAGCTGTCCGCCGCCCTCTATGAAGTAGGCACCGTGCGCCTGCCCGGCAGCCGGGCCCTGGCCGCATTGTTCGAGGCCAAGACCGCGCTCGATGCGTCCAAGCGGGAACTGATGCGCGGCCAAACCCTCCTGCGTATTGAGCATGAACTCGCGGCCGGCCGCGCGCCGGACTCCCCGGCGTCCCTCGGCCCCCGGACCGATCCCGAGGCCCCGGACGAGCCGATGGATTGGCGTGAAGTGCTCGCCGAGGAAATCCGCCGGCAAGAGCGCTCCTGGGAGCGCGCCGACAAGGCCTGGCGGGAATACAGCGTGCTGCCCAAAACCCCGGTGGAGGCGGAGCAATGGCAGGCCTTCACAGTGACGTGGGCGGACTGGCGGACCAGCTACGAGAAGGTCATGCGTCTGCTGGCCCAGGCCGCCGCGACCGGGGAACGCGTCCACCTCGCCGCCGCGCACGAGGAGAACCAGCAACACCTGTTCACGCTCTCGCGCGACTCACGCACTCTGCTGCTGGCCCTGGTCGATCTGAACGAGCAAATCGCCGCCGAGACCAAGGAGGCGTCGATCGCGAGCCGGCATGACGCCGCGATGATGCAACGGTTCATGCTGGTTTCCGCCGGCATCAGCGTAGCGGCCGCGTTCGGCGCCGGCCTGCTGCTCTGCCGGATGATCAGCCAGAGCCTGCGGCCCATGGTCGAGGCCTTCACCCGCATCGCCGCCGGCGACCGCGACATCCGGGTGCCGGTGCTCTCGCGCGATGAGATCGGCGCGATGGCCGGCGCAATGAACGGGATGGTCACTTCCCTGAGCGCGACCGAATCGGCCCGCAAACACGCCTCCGACCGCCTCTCGGAAACCGCCGACCGGCTTGAACTCGCCCTGCAAACCTCCCGGCTCGGTGTGTGGCGGCGCAACCTCCGCACCGACGAAAGCGAATGGGATCGCCGCATGTTTGACCTTTTCGGCCTGCCCCCGGCCGCCGCCGGGCCCGACCGCCCGACCATCCTGGGCATGATCGCACCCGAGGATCGTTCCGCCGCCGCGGCCTACTGGTCCCAGATTCCCAAATCAGACGTCGCCTACCATTTTCGCCTGCGCATCATCCGGGCCGACGGCCAGCGCCGCCACCTCGAGATCAACGCCCGCGTGCAGGACGTGCCCGGCGAGCCCGGCGTGTGGCTCATCGGCGTGGTGGCCGACATCACCGACATCGTCGAAGCCGCCGCCGAGTCCGCCCGCCTGCGGGAACGCCTGGCCCAGGCGAAAAACATGGAGGCCCTCGGCGCCCGGGCCGCCTCTGTGGCCCACGACTTCAACAACCTGCTGACGAGCATCAAGGGGTTCATCGACCTCGCCGCGCTCAGCCTGGAGGAGAAACACGAGTCCGCCGATTTGCTCCGCCGGGCCCAGGCCGGGGCGCGCAGCGCACGCGATCTGGTGCAACGCCTGCTCCGCCAGGCCCGCAACGCCGGGGATGTGCCGCATGTCGTCTTGGATCCGGTTTGCGTGGCGCAGGAGGCCCTCGCGCTGGCCGCGGCCGGACTGCCCGTCCACATCAGTCATCGCCTCAAAGTAACGGGCGCCCTCCCCACCATCCGCGGCGATGCCGGCTCCCTGCAGCGGGTGCTGCTCAACCTGTGCACCAATGCCGCGCACGCCATCGGGTCCAAGCCCGGGCTGGTGCAGGTCACCCTTTCGCTCGAAACCCTCGCCGCCGATCTGGCGGGTCAGCCGGGCTGCAAGGCCGGTCGCTATGTCTGCGTGGCGATCAGCGACGACGGCTGCGGCATGGATGCCGCCACGATGCAGCGTATTTTCGAAGCCTACTACACGACCAAGCCCGCCGGGCAGGGCACCGGGCTCGGCCTCGCCATCGTCAGCGACATCATCGCCGAGCATCAGGGCGGCCTCACCGTCGAGAGCCGCCCCGGAGCCGGCAGCACCTTCCGCGTCTATCTGCCGGGCCACGCCGGTTCGCCCGTCTGAAGCAAACCCCTCCCGCGTCACGTCGCGCCCGCCTTTTTTGCTCCGCCCCACGGTCACCCCACCCCCTATCGTCGGCCCGGTTAAAACCGCGGTCGCATCCCCTGCCTTCACCCCACGTCGCCGGTGATTTCGGAATTTCTCCCCGGCGCCGAACCTCGCAAATTCCGATCAACCATCCCGGCCGGTGCGGATTCTCGTCATGAAAACCCCACGCTTCGTCTCCGTTCTCTGCTCCCTCACGCTCGCTGGCGGCCTCTTCGCCGCCGAGCCCGCCATGCCGCTGCTCAACACGCTCGGTTCCCACTCGCACCAGATCACCACGCGGTCCCCCGAGGCCCAGCGCTACTTCGACCAGGGCCTGCGCTTTCTCTTCGGCTTCAACCACGGCTCGGCCATCCGGTCATTCCAGGAGGCGGCCCGCCTCGATCCGGAATGCGCCATGGCCCACTGGGGCATCGCGCTCGCCAGCGGTCCGCACATCAATTTCCCCGCCGTGCCGCCGCCGGCCGCCGAGCTCGCCTGGGCGGAGCTGCAACTCGCCCGCCAGCACGCCGCCAAGGCCACGCCGGTCGAGCAAGCCCTTGTCGCGGCGCTCGGTCGGCGCTACGCCAACCCGCAGCCGGCGGACCGCGCCCCGCTCGACCTCGCCTACGCCGACGCCATGCGCGCGGTGTGGAAACAATTCCCCAAGGACGCCGATGTCGGCGCCTTCTTCGCCGAGGCCATGATGGACCTCCGACCGTGGGACCAGTGGACGCCTGCCGGAGAGCCGCAGCCCGGCACCGAGGAGATCCTCGCGACGCTCGATGCCGTGCTGAAGCTCAACCCCAACCACCCCTTCGCCAACCACCTCTACATCCACGCCGTCGAGGCCTCGAACCAGCCCGAGCGCGCCCTGCCCGCCGCCGACCGCCTGCTGAACCTCCAGCCCGGCCTCGCGCACAATGTGCACATGCCGTCGCACATCTACATCCGCACGGGTGACTGGCACAAGGCGGTCGAGTCCAACCGCCTCGCCGTCGCGGCCGACGCCGCCTACCGCCAGGTCGTTGGTCCGGCAAAAGGCTTCCTCCCCGTCTATGTCGCGCACAACGACCATATGCTTGCCTACGCCGCCATGATGACCGGCCAGGGCGGCCTTGCGGTCAAACACACGCGCGACCTCGTCGCCAAGCTGCCGCCGGAATTTATGGCGGAGTTCGGCATCGTGGCCGAGGCCTGGCTGGCCATGCCGCTCGAGGTGCTTGTGCGTTTCGGGCGTTGGGACGAGGTGCTGGCCGAGCCGATGGCCGCGCCGGAGCAGCGTTTCGTGTATGCGTTCCAGCACGCCGCCCGCGGCATCGCCTATGCCGCCAAAGGCGACGTCGCCGCCGCACGCCGCGCGCAGGCGCTCTACCTCGAGGCCGCCAAGCTCGTGTCGCCCGACCAGATCGCCGCGGGCAACAACACCTGCCAAGCCGTGCTCGCCATCGTCACGCCCATGCTCGAAGCCGAGATTCTCATGCGCGAGGGCAAGGTGGACGACGCCGTCACCCAGTTCCGCACCGCCATCGCGCTCGAGGACCAGCTGCGCTACGACGAGCCACCCGGCTGGATGATCCCGGTGCGCCACGCCCTCGGCGCCCTGCTCATGTCCAAGGGCCGCCCTGCCGAGGCCGAGCAGGTCTATCGCGAGGACCTCGCCCGCCTGCCCGGCAACGGCTGGTCGATTTTCGGCCTCGCCGACGCGCTGACGCAGCAAGGCAAGATGAAGGAGGTCGCCGCGCTCCGCAGCCGGTTCAAGGAGATCTGGCGCCAAGCCGACGTCACCATCACCTCGTCCTGCCTCTGCCAGCCGGGCGGCTGAGTCGTCCTCGGGGTTTCATCCTCCATTCAAGGACAGCCCGGGCTCTACACCCGGGCTTTTTCTTGGCTGGAGCCCGGCCTCGGATTCACTACGTTTCGGTCATCCCGGTCGGGCCAGCTCGGGGCAACCCCTAACCCATCCCCGTATGAAGCGCCTCCCTCGCTTCCTGTTTCTGGCCCTGTCCGTTTCCCCGGCCTTCGCCGCCCAGCCCGCCATCGAGGACCATGAGGTCGTCGCCGTCTCGTCGCACGCCAGCGACGACTACGTCCGCACCAAGCGGCCCGACGGCTCTTGGCCGATCGAAACCTATGCCTTCGGCGAAGGCGGTCTCTACTTCTCGTCGCAGCGCGACGACTCGCTCGAAGGCGTGAAGTTCATGAACGTGGCCCGGACCATCGCCGGGCCGCTGGCCGAACAGGGCTACGTCCCGTCGCACGATCCCGCGAAGACGCGTTTCCTGATCATGGTTTACTGGGGCATGACCAGCGGGGCCGGCGGCGCCTCCACCTCGATGGCCTATCAGGCCATGCAGGGCACCCAACCCATCAACGTCATCAAGCAAGGCCCCCCGCCGCCCCCGCCCGGCGTTTCCAACATGGCCGCCGGCCTCAACCGGCTGGGCGGCGGCCTCGACTCCGTGCAAACCGGCCAGCTCAGCGCACAGGTGCAGGCCTTGACCCTGATCCGGCTCGAGAACGAGGCGCGCGACCGCGAGAACGAGCGCAAAGCGCGTCTCCTTGGCTTCAATCACGAACTCGCCGGCACAATCGGATTCGAAGCCACCCCGCTCCGCCACCGCCGCGAACAGCTGATCGACGAACTGGAGGACAACCGCTATTTCGTCGTCCTGCTGGCCTATGATTTTCAAGTCCTCTGGAAGGAGAAGAAACGCAAGCTGGTCTGGGAAGCGCGCTACAGCATCCGCGAACGCGGCAACCGCTTCGACCAGCAGCTCGAAGCCATGACCCGCTCCGCCGCCCGTCATTTCGGGCAAAACAGCGAAGGCCTGAAACGCCAGTCCTTTCCCCGCGGCACGGTGGAAATGGGCGAGTTGGAGATTATCGGCACCGAGCCGGGCAAGTAGGCCGCCATCCCGCGCCGCCAGTTCCGGAGGAACCGGCGCCGAGCCGACGTCACCACCACCTCGTCCGGTCCCTGCCTTCGGTTCTCCGAAAGTCCCGGGCTCCATCGCCCGGGACTTTCTTTTGCTTGGCATCAAGCTGCACGATGGCAGCCTGCCCAACGATTCAACTCGGGCCAGGGTGGGATCGCTCCTCCCGTCATTGTTACGCCCATGCTCCGCCCTGAATCTTCCTGCGCTACCCCCGCACGCCCGTTTGCGATTGGAATTCTCCGTCACCTCAGTGCGATTTTGCTGCTGGGGCTGACCTGCTCCGTGGCCACCGCCCAGCAATCCATCCCCGCGGACATCGCCGCGCGCGACAAGGAACTGAGGGACTCCATTCAGCGAGAAGACATCCGGACACGTGGCATCGAGCAACGCGCGCACATGGAGAGTCTCACGCGGGACATGGTCCGGAGGTTCTGGGAGGAGCCGTGGCTGGCGAAATCCGCGGGTTCGCAGCATGATCTCGTGTTTCCGCCCGTGCTGCCGCCCGTGCTGCATGGTCTCGGCCCAGCGGAGCCGGTCGGTGCCTACCCCGACTTTCTCGCCACCTACGCCGGTGAGCCATTCTTCATGGCCTGCGGCAATTCCGCCTTCGCCGGCCTCAACGACTGGCATCAATTCTACCGCGCTTCACGCTATGCAGAGTCTCGCGATGAACTTGTCGCGGAGCTCCGCGCCAAACTGGCCGCCGTCACATCGCTGACCCCGGAACAGCAGCGAGCCGAACTCGCCGTTTTTGCGGCCGCCCAAGCCAAGGCTTTGCGCGACCTGGAGGCGGAAGCCGAAGGCACGCGGGAGGAATTCAACTACCTCGATGATGGCCGCGCGTTGATGAAGGAAAGGAAGAGCCTCACGCCGGACGAGGCGACCCGGTTGCGGACCTACTACGCCGCCCTGCGCGGGGCGCACTATATGCCGGGGCTGTCGATCGAACAGCGCCAGCTGTTGGAGTCTGTGGCCCATGAGAACTCAACCGCGCCTGATCCCGCCACCCGGGTCCGGCCTTCGTTTTTCCTCCCGGCATCCGCCCGGATCCGCTGGCAGCATTCCGATGATGCACAGCTGAACGCGCACTGGGCATCCTTTCAGCAGCTGCGCCGGGAACTGGCGGAGCAACTGGTTCAATCCGCGCTGGAACTCCCTCCGAAAATATCGCGCGCGGCAGCTCGCAAGCTCCATGCCCGCCTGGCCGAGCAACAGGCCAACCGATTCGCTGAGCTCGATCGCCTGGCGGAGGAAATCCGGTTGGCCCTGGCAAAAAATCCCGGGCTGAAGGCCCCGGCCGACAGCGGGCATCCCCCTGAGGTCCTCCGCCTTGCCGGTGAACTCCGGGACCGGAACCGTCGGTTTCAAGACCGGACCGCCCAGCTGCTTCTAGAAATGAACCGTCGATTTGCCCCATCCCGGTTCAGGCTGGGCTCGGCAAACGACGTTCCCACCATCGAACTCGAGCCCGCCGGGACGGACGCAGCCCCGAAAGCGGGAAAGCGCAGCCAGCAGAACCACCGGCTGCGGGAGGCAAACGAATGGCTGGCCGAGACGCAGCGCAAACTCCTGGCCGCCGGGGAAGAAGCGGCCAAGGCGATTCAAAACTACCACGCCACGCTCGACCCACGACAGGCACCCGGTGTGCAGGAGCTGACCGAAAGCCTGGTGCAGTCCTACCTCGACCGCGAGAACTGGCACCGCTTCGCCGACTACCGCACCGCCGTGCTCACCCCGGGCCTCTCGCCCGCGCAGCGCCGCCTGCTTTTCAACGCCGCCCTGCGCGATCTCGAGCAGCAGCGGTTGCAAGCCGCCTATTGATCCGCGCCGGACTTTTCAGTCCGGCGTTTTCGCGTGGGATTTCCCCTCGCCGTTGCCACCCGCGCGGGCAGCATCACCGCCATGAGCACGGCCATACCCGAAACCCTGAAAGCCGACCTGCCCGCATCCAAATGGGGCAAAGTGCTCGGCGCGACCCCCGTGGTCATGACCGTCATCGCCACCCTGCTGGCCGGTCTGTCGAACAGCGAGATGACCAAGGCGCAATATGCCCGCGCCCTGGCCGCCCAGCAGCAGTCGAAAGCGGGCGACCAGTGGGCCTTCTTCCAGGCCAAGCGCCTGCGCAGCGCGATTCAGCTCGGCACGCTCGATGCCGTCCAGTTCAGCGCCGGCACCGCGCAGCCCGACGCCGCCGCCCTGCGCGCGTTCGCCGCCACGCTCCCCGAACCCGAGGGGGTGCAGGCCGCGCTCGCGGTGCTCTTGTCGGGCCGGCTGCCCGAGGTTGCACAGCCCAGCGCGCCGCCCGCCGAGGTGCAGGCGATTTTGCAAGGCCTGGAAGAAGGCCGGCCCGAGGCCGAACTCGTGCCGCGGCTCAACGCCGTCAAACCGGCTCTCGTCAGCGCCGCCATCCGCGCCGCCCAGGCCGACGTACGCGCGTTCGACGAACGACTCCGACCCGTCGTGACCGGCGGCGACCGGCTCGGTGAAGCCATCGATGCCTCCGGCGCGGCCGGCCTGCGGCGCGACTTCGCCCGGCTGCGGCTGGGTTACTCGGCGATGCGTTACGACGCCGAAGCCGTGTTGAACCGCGCCGTGGCCAACCTCCATGAGGTGCAGGTCCGCCAAAGCAACCTCCAGGCCGAGCGGCATCACCTCCGCAGCCTGCGGTTCTTCTACGGCATGCTGGGCGCGCAGGCCGCGGTGATCATCGCGACCTTCGCCATGGCCGCCCGGCAGCGCAACCTGCTCTGGTCGCTCGCCGCGGCCGCCGGCCTCGGGGCGGTGACCTTCGCCGCCTACGTGTTCCTGTATCTCTGATCCGGCAACGGGTGGAGGAACCCGGGCTCGCCAGCCCGGAATTTTCCTGGAAAGCTGGACGGATGCTCATCCGCCTTGCGGTGTTCCTGCTCGAATCCTCCCCGTGGTTGCGGCGCCTGCTCTGGCGCTGGTGGTATGGCCGCCTGGCGAAACGCTACACCGCCGGCGACTGGACGTTCATGAACTACGGGTTCGTCGAAACCCGCGACGGCCAGGCGGATTTGTCCTCCGTGCGCTTGGCGAAGGAGGACGAAGCCGACCGGCTCTGCATCCAGCTCTATCACCGCGTGGCTTCCGGGGCGCCCCTCGCCGGCAAGGAGGTGCTTGAGGTCGGCTCCGGTCGCGGCGGCGGGGCGAGTTTCGTCGCGCGCTACCATCACCCGGCAAAGGTCACCGGCGCGGATTTTTCCCCACAGGCCGTGGCGCTCTGCCAGAAACGCCACGCCGGCGTGACCAACCTCGCCTTCGTGGTCGGCGACGCGGAGAACCTGCCCTTCGCCAATGCGAGCTTCGACGCCGTGCTCAATGTCGAGAGCAGCCACTGCTACGGCCACGTGGCCAAGTTCTACGCCGAGGTCGCGCGCGTGCTGCGCCCCGGCGGCGTGTTCCTCTACACCGATTTTCGCGCCGCCGAGGATGTGCCCGCCTGGCATGCCGCGCTCGCCGCGCCGGGTTGGGAGCGAGTGGCCGTCGAAGACATCACCGCCGCCGTGGCCGACGCGATGGAAGCCGACGATGCCCGCAAGCGCGCGCTCATCGCCGAGTTCATCCCGGCCCGTTTCCGCCACCTCTTCGGCGAATTCGCCGGCCTCGTCGGCGGCCAGATGCACAGCGGCTTCCGCGCACGGAAGATGCAGTATCACCGCTTTGTGTTTCGAAAAAGCCCATGAGGTTGGACCTGGGCCGTCCCACGTTAGCCCGACCCGATACTGGCTTTCGAGTGTTTCGTGTGTTTGATGGCCCCTCGACTCTCCACCCCATGCGCACCCCCGCCCTCTCCGCCCTGAGCCTGTCGCAAGGGATCGCCTTCGCGGCGCTCCTGCTTGCCGGCTGCACCTCTGCACCGGTTGAAAAGAACGCCGCCGCTCCCGCCGCCGCCACGCCGGCCACGTCCGCACCGTCCGCACCCGCGCCCAGCGCGGCGCGCTTCGAAGTGCCCGCCACCGACGAAGGTCTGCCGGGCATCGGGCCCGTCCGCCGCTACGACTGGTTCAAGAATCTCTGGCGCGAGCGCCGCACCCGCTGGGCCGGCCGCGTCGAGCAGGACCAGCGCACCATCGTCTTCCTTGGCGACTCCATCACGCAGGGCTGGCACGACAACTTCGACAACGCCTTCCCCGAACTGCGCGCGGTGAACCGCGGCATCAGCGGCGACACCACCCGCGGCGTGCTCGTCCGCCTGCAGGAAGACGTAATCGCCCTCAACCCCGCCTGCGTGGTGCTGCTCATCGGCACCAACGACCTCGACGAAAAGGGCGGCAACCCCTGGGTCGTCGCCAGCAACATCCGGCAGATCGTGGACCGCCTGCGCGAGCACAACGCCGCCATGCCCGTCGTCATCTGCCAGGTGATGCCCAGCTCGCACCAGAAGAACCGCCCGGCGCACCTGATCCGCCGAATCAATCAGCTGATCAACGAACTCACCGCCGACCAGCCGCAGGTCATCGTCCTTGATACCTGGAAACTTTTTGCCGGCCCGGACAACGATGCACCGGTCGAGCTGTTCCCCGACCTGCTCCATCCCAACAACGACGGTTACGCCAAATGGGCCGCCGCGTTGCGCCCGGTCTTCGCCACGCTCGGCTACCTCGACCGCGACAACGACAATTTCACCATCGAGAACGACTTCGTGAGCCTCTTCAACGGCCACGACCTCACCGGTTGGGGCTACCGCCCGACCACACCCGAGGACATCAAGTCCGCGCTCGGCTGGCAACGTAGCTCGGCCGACGCGGCCGAGTGGCCGGTCGTGAAGGAGGCCGCCACGCTCGATGGTCTCAAGGTCAGTCCCGACGGACGCTTTGCCGCCAAGGCCGGGCGGCTCATCGTCACCACGCCACCGGGCGGACGCCGCGTCCAGCAGCTCTGGACCACCGCGGACCTGCCGAAGAATTTCGTGCTGCGCCTCCAGTTCCGGGCCACGCCCAACACCGACAGCGGCATCTACCTGCGCGGCCCGCAGCTCCAGTGCCGCGACTACGGCCTCGCCGGTCCGTTCAAACTCCAGCACTACCGCCCGCTCGACTGGAACGACATCGAGGTCGCGGTGAAGGACGGCGTGGCCCGCGCCACTTGCAACGGCGAGGTGCTCGTCGAGGCCATGAAACTCCCCGAGTCGGGCCCGCTCGGCCTCGAGGGCGACCGTGGCCAGATGGAATACCGCCGCATCCGCGTGATGGCGTTGCCGTGAGCTGCTTTTTCCGCTTCTTACCCCACTCATGAAACACTGCTTCTCCGCCCTCCGGGCGGGCCTCCTGCTTTTTCTCGCCTTCAACGCCGGATCGCTCATGACCGCCGCCCCCGCCCACAAGCTCATGCTGCTCACCGGCCAGTCGTCGAAATACCACGATTGGACCAAGAGCAGCCCGTTGGTGAAAAAGCAGCTGGAGGCCACCGGCCTCTTCACCGTGGACGTCGTCACCACGCCGGCCCGCGGGCAGGACATGTCCGGCTTCGCGCCGGACTTCTCGCCCTACGCGGCGGTCGTGGTGATCTACGAGGGCGACGACTGGCCCGCCGCCACGCGCGAGGCCTTCACCGCCTACATGAAGAACGGCGGCGGCCTCGTGGTCATCCACGACACCGACAACGCCTTTCCCTTCTGGCCGGAGTGGAACGAGATGATCGGCATCGGCGGCTGGGGCCTGAAACCCGACGGCAACGTCGGCGCCCGCGACGAGAGCTGGGGCCCCAAGCTCCGCTGGCGCGACGGCCAGCAAGTCCACGACCATTCGCCCGGCCGGGCCGGCCATCCGCCGCGCCATGATTTCACCATCGTGACCCGCGCGACGGATCATCCGATCATGCAAGGCCTCCCCGCCGCCTGGCTGCATGCCGACGACGAAATCTACAGCCAGCTGCGCGGCCCGGCAAAGAACGTGGAGATCCTCGCCACCGCCAAGGCCGACCAGACGAAGTTCCCGAAGTCCTCCGGCGAACATGAGCCCATGCTCATGACGATCCGATACGGCCGGGGTCGCGTGTTTCACACGACACTCGGTCATGTCGGACCCAACGAGCAGCCGCCCTTCAAGCCGTTGGTCTGTGTCGGCCACGTTGTCACGCTGCAGCGCGGCACCGAGTGGGCCGCAACCGGTCGCGTGACGCAGGCCGTGCCGGCGGATTTCCCGACCGAAACGCAGACCTCCTTGCGCGCGGAATAAATCCTGCGGGTCAGCGCGCTTGCGCTCGACCCATGCGCGCCCGCCGGCGGGCTGCCCGCAGAACGGCTGGTTGTAGCCACGCTGAATCCGCGGCCGCCGGGGACTGAGTGGTCCGCGGCCACTCGCAACTCATACTGTCTCCGCCTTCCCTGCGCCAAACTTCCCGACCACCCAGTCGGCCACGCGGTTGAGGCGCAGCGCGAAGAGCAGCCACATCGCGCCCAGCGCGATCCAACAGCTCCAGCCGAGCACGTAGTAGGTGCGGCGGATGGTGAACTTCTTCCAACCGTAGTCGTCCATCAGGCGGTTCATGTCGCCGCCCGCGTCCTCCTCGCCCTGGATCAGCGTGCCAAACGGAATCTCCTCGATGCCGCGATAGACATCGCGCCAGTGCAGCCAGATGTTCAGCAGCGCGGTCGCCCCGATCAGGAAGAAGACGTAGCGGCACATGCCCCACTTGAATTTCTCGGGCAGCTGCACCCAGAACGACATCATGAGGAGCGTGCTGAGGTAGAACTCCCCGCCGATGCCGCCGAAGACCATCCAAAACTCCTTCTGCTTTTCGGGCAGCTTCCACGTCATGTAGAATTGCAGCCCGCTCAGCGCGACCGCAGCGAGCATCGGCCATACCTTGCGCTCCTTCCATCCGGCGGCGAAGAGGAGGCCGAACAACAGCAGCACGCCGCCATAAACAAAGTTCGAGTGCACCTGCTCCACCGGCGTCCAACCAATGGGCAGCGGTGTGGCCCGCCAGCCGCACAGCCATGCCGCCGTCGAGTGGCCAAACTCATGCATCCAGACATGGAAGCCCGTGAGCAGCATCTTCAGCGGCGTCAGATGCACCAGCCCGACCAGCAGGATCAGCAGCGGCGGCACGAAGGTGTTCACCTTCCAGTCGTCGAAGCGAAAGAGGATGAACTCGTCGTCCGCCGGGTCGCGGGGCGTCACGACGGGCGGAGTCAGGAGGGTCTTGACCACCGGAGGGCTGCCTGGAACCGGGGTGTCTCCACCCCGGTCGGCGCGAGGCGGATGCATCCCGCCACCGGAGGCGGCCTGCGCCCGCGCGTGCGCCACGAGTTTCTCGTAAGCCGCGCGCACCTGCTGCTTCTGCAGCGCGAGGTCCGGCGGCGGCGCTTCGTCGGCCGCGCCGGTGCGCCCCTTGATGAGGGAGAAGTTCTTCCGCATGAAAGCCCGCTCAATGTCGTCGAGCGACGCTCCCGCCGCCACGCCCAGCAGGGTCCGGCATTGCTCCAACTCTTCGGGCTCCATGGACGGCGAAGCTGGCCGAGGGTCACCGGGTTGTCTGCATCAAACTGGAGGCAGGGGGCTTCGTTCCAGTGTTAGCGCGGCGCGGCGGTTTGCGCTTTGCCCTCGGCTGCCTAGCGATGAATTCTCCCAACCACCCCATGAAATTCAGCTTCCGCCCCTGGCTCGTCGCCGCCTTCGCCGTCCTGTCCGCCTCCGCGCTTTTCGCCCAGCCATCCGGCGGTCCCTACGGCCCGTTGCCGCAGACCTACGAGGTGCCGAAGGACGCGAAACGGGTCTATTTCGTGGCCCCCGAAGGCAAGGCCGACGCCGCCGGCACGCTCGAGGCACCCGCCACCCTCGAAGCCGCCCTCGCCAAGGTCGTGACTGGCGACGCCATCATCCTGCGCGGCGGCACCTACCGCACGGGCGGCCTGTTTCTCAACCAAGGCATCACGATCCAGCCCTACAAGGATGAGCAACCCGTCATCAAGGGCACCCTGGTCGCCGACAAGTGGGAATCCCTGCGCGACGGCGTCTGGCGCGCCAAGTGGTCCACGCTCTTCCCGCAAAAACCCGCCGACTGGTGGCGCCGCAACCGCGAGGGCATGCGCACCCCGCTCCACAAATTTAACAACGACATGGTCTTCGTGGACGGCAAGCCGCTCGCCTCGAAGGGCTGGGAAGGCGAGCTCGACGCCGACTCCTACGCCGTCGACTACGAGGGCGGCTACGTCTTCATCAAGTTCGACCCCACGGGCCGCACGATTGAGATCACGGCTTTCGACGGCTTCCTGACGCGCACGACCCGCGAGGTTCACGGCAAGCAGTCCGACCGCAAGGGCTACACCATGCGCGGACTCACGATCACGCAGTACGCCTACCGTGCGCTCGAGGTCGAGGGCACCGAACCGCAGAAACTCGATGACCCCGCCAACTTCGGCAAAGAGGTCGTCGGCACCACCATCGAGCACACCACCATCACCCACTGCTCCCGCGTGGCCGGCTATTTCCGCGGGGACCGCACCACCTTCCGCCACTGCCTCATCAGCGACACCTCGACCGAGGGCGTCTACCTCATCGATTCGGCGGATTGCCTGCTCGAGAAAAACATCTTCACCCGAAACAACATCGAGCAGATCACCGGCTACTACCCGTCGGCGGTGAAGATCTTCAACCAGTCCTACCGCGTCGTCTGCCGCGACAACCTCATCATCGACAACCCGCACTCCAACGGCCTGTGGTATGACGTCGGCAACGTGGACGGCGTGTTCATCAACAACTGGGTCGAGAACTGCCTCGACGGCTTCTTCTGGGAGATCTCCAAGAACGTCATCGTCGCCGGCAACGTCTTCAAGAACTGCCAGAACGGCATCCGCATCCTCAACAGCTCCGGCGCGAAGGTTTACCACAACACGTTTTTCAATGCGCCCGCCTCCTTCCAGCGGGACACGCGCAGCGCCCAGGGCGACCACTTCGGCTGGCATCCGTCCACCGGCCCTGATGTCCACGAGCGCCACAGCCACGTTTTCACGGGCAACCTGATGCTCGCCGACGCCAGGTTCACCGCTCCGCTGCTCCGCGCCGACCAGCACCCGGCCCTGAAGGACCGCCTGAAGGAGCCGGCTTTCGACGCCGTGGACTTCAACGTGTATGCCCGGCCCGCCGCCCCGGCGCCGGCCGGCAACGCCAAGGGCGCCGAGGACATGAACACCGCGCTGATCCAAAACCTGAGTGCCGCGCTGATCGCCTGGAGTCCCGGTGCCGGCGAAACCAACCAGTTCATGCTCATGGCACCCGCCGAACTCACGGCCAAGCTGTCCCGCTTCGAGAAAAACAGCGTGCTGCTGCCCCTCGCACCCAACGCGGTGGTGCAAAGTCCCGAGCTGCGAAACTACCAACCCGCGCGCGCACTGCCGGTCAAGGCCCCCCTCCCCGCCGAGGTCGCCAAGCTCCTCGGCTGGCCCGCCCAAGACGGCTACGTTCCCGGCGCGTATCAGAACTGACCCGCAGGGTCGGTCTTCCCACCGTCCGAGGGATTCCATGGAGCCGGGGTGCCCTCGCCCCGGTTTCTTGTTTCTTTCCTCTGCCCATTTCCCTCGGCCTTGATGCCGATTCCCCCTTGCCAGTTGCCTGACCATCCGCCGAAGATGCGGGCGATGACCGAGTTGTCCCGCCCCAGCCGCTTGATCGGCCGCCAGCGCTTGCCGCGCGCTGGCCAGCGGGCGTTCAGCGTCGTGGAGCTCATGGTGGCCGTGCTCATCATCAGCATGCTCTTTGCCGCCTCGGTGCCCGCCTACCAGCGCATTCAACGCAAGGCCCGGGCCGCGTCGGTGGCCAACGATTTCCGCGTCTTCGGCGGCGCCTTCCAGGCTTTTGCCCACGAAAAAGGCTCCTGGCCGGCCGAGGCCGCTCCCGGTGTCGTCCCCACGGGCATCAACCAGCAGGAGCTGCAGGCGCAGTTCTGGTCCCGGGCGACACCCATGGGCGGCAAGTTCGACTGGGAAAACAACCAGATCCATCCCGGCGGCACCAGCCCCGGCGGCCGCTGGCGGGCCGCGTTGGCCATCACCGGCACCGGGGAAGCCCCGCTGGTGATCGATGCCGACCTGATGGAAGAAATCGATACCGTGCTGGACGACGGTAATCTCGAAACCGGCAACTTCCGTCGGGGCTTCGGCGATTGCCCCCTCTTCATTTTGGAACCCTGATGGCCGCGACCACCTACAGTGTCACCCTGCACCACCTCGCGCCCGGCGCGAAGGCGGCCGGTCTGCAGTATCCCGACGAAGTCATCCAGGCCGCCACTGCCGAGCAGTTGGACAACCTGCTGCACGCTCTCGAAGAGCTCGCCGCCCGCCTGAGCATTTACGAACCCTCCAGCCCCGAGCTCCGCGTGAAGACGGACCGCGAGGTGTTCATCATCAGGACACGTTACCGGCGGCTTTGCTTCTCCGGTCACGAAGCCACCCTGCGAGGCGAAGAGCACAGCGTGGCCTACATCATGGGCACCATCACGGGGCAGGCCCTGCCGGTCACCCGCTCGGTGGAAAATCCCCGCTTGTTTGATCGGCCGCCGACCGCGATCCCGTTGCGCCCCTCCAGCCGGCGCGAGTCCGGCGGTGGCGCGGGTTTCCCGGATTGGGCCAAGATCGCTCTGCTCGCGCTGGTCAGCTTCTCGTTCGTGGGCGCCGGCCTGTGGCTGCTCTTCAAGCCGACGCGCTCCTTTGCCCCCACCTACAAGCTCATGGGCGCAACCGAGGCCGTCAGCCTGCTCGGCCGGGTCGCCGGCCAGTATCACACCGGCACGCAACCCGGCGACCGCCGCCTCATCATCGACAACGCCGGCACCCTGCGCATCGCCAAGTTCGGCCCCGACCAGTCCATCGCCGAGGAAATCATCCGCACGGCCCGCGGCGCGACGCAGGACGGCAAGCCGGCCCTCGTCACCAGCGACCCCTACCTGATGATGATCAACGACGCCGACTCCGTGACCCTCTACGGCCAGGTTTACAAGCGCGTGGTCCGATAACCGGGCGTAGCCCCGGAAGTATCAAGGATCAAGTTTCCAAGTAACAGGAACCATGCCTTCTATCGCGCCACTCGGTTCGTTTTCTTGATACTTGTCACCTGGCACTTGTTACTTTGGTCCCATGTCCGTTCGTCTCATCCTTCTCATGGGCGTCGCCGGCTCCGGCAAGACGACCCTCGGCCGGCAATTAGCCGCGGACCTCGGCTGGGCCTACCACGAGGCCGACGATTTCCATAGCGCGGCAAACAAGGACAAGATGGCCCGCGGCATCCCGCTCGATGACACGGACCGGGCGCCGTGGCTGGCCGCCATTCGCGCCGCCATGGACACCGCGCTCGCTTCCGGCCGGCCCGCCGTCTTCACCTGCTCGGCCCTCAAGGCAGCCTACCGCCGCATCCTGCTCGATGGATTGAAGGAAGTCGCGCTCGTCCACCTCACAGGCGATCCTGCCCTCCTGCTCGCCCGCATCCAGGGCCGCGCTGGCCACTACATGAAACCCGAGATGCTCGCCAGCCAGCTGGCCACCCTCGAAGCGCCGGCCGACGCCCTCACCCTCGACATCGCCCGTTCGCCGGCCGAACTGGTCGCGGAAATTCGCCGACGTTTGACACTGTGAGGAGACAGTCGGCCCACCCGGCGTGGCCACCGGGACGCAAGCGCGCTTGCGCCCGCTTCGTCCGGCTGCACTTTTGGGAGCGTCCGATGTCCCTCCGCCGCCCCCGAAAATCCGCCGCAAACGGTTTCACCATCATCGAAGTAATGATGGCCTCCGTCATCCTGGTGGTGGCATTCATGGGCATGATCCAGGCCATCACCGTCGGTTCCGAGATGATGGCGACCGCCCGTCGTCAGACTTTGGCCGCGCAGATCCTGGAGCACGAGGTTGGGAAAATGCGCCTGCTGCCCTATGCCACCGTCAGCGGCTATGCCGCCGGGCCCACGGCAATGACCATCGACAGCCGTTTTGACGATGCGCTGTCCTCCTGCGGCCTGACTGCTTCCAGCATGACGTTGTCGCGCACCACCAGCAATGTGACCACCGACCTCAAGGAAGTCACCCTCACGCTCATTTGGACCAAGAGCGGAAGCACCGCCGCCGCCACCACCCCTTCAGGCAGCTGGTTTGACCAAATCGCCTTTTACCGCCCGACCTCCGCGAGCCGCACCTACACGCGCAAAACCACGGCCTTCTTCGGAAAATACGGCCTCAACAACAGCATCCAGCGCTGATCGCCACCCACCGGTGTGACCCGCCACAAATCCAGCTCCCAAGGCTTTACCCTCGTCGAACTGCTCGTCGGCGCGACGCTCTCGGCCGCCGTCATGGCCGCGGTGCTGTCCAGTTACATTTACCTCGGCCGCGGCCTGAACCGGCTCGTCAACCAACAGACCTTGGAGACGGAGTCGCGCCGCACGCTCGACACATTTTCCAAGGATGTGCAGCTGGCCACCGGCATCGACACGAGCGCCACCTTGAGCGCGAGCACGGTGCGGCTGATCATCCCCAGCGCCACCGGGGCGGCCACCACGGTCACCTACACCTTCACCAACGACGCCGGCGGCAACGGCACGTTGGTGCGCACACCCTCCGTCGGGAACGCCCAAACCCTGCTGCGCAACATCGTCAATAACGGGTTCACGTTACGCTACTACGACGCCTCCGGCTACGAATACACCAGCTACACCGACTATCTGCCCGGCATCAAGCAACTCGCCCTTGAGTTCAGCACGCAGACGGGCGTGGCCGCCAACGGCACCCGCACCCTGGTCCAAAAAGTCGCCTCCAGCCGCGTGCTCCTCCGCAACCGGAGCCTCCTCCCCTGATGATGCCTGGCCGCAACAACCACCCAAGGAGCGGAAAGGACCGGCGGCGGGCGGCGGCCGATGCTCGCACCGGCGCTCGGCGGTCAAACCCCGGCCCCGGCTCCACCCGCGGCACGGTCACCCTCGTGGCCCTCTGCTTCGTCGCGGTGCTGGGCATTTCGCTGGCGAGCTACATCGCCATCTGCACGCGCGCCATGCAGCTGAGCAACCGCTCGTTCCAGGCGAGCGTGAGCAAACAACTCGCCGAAGCCGGCCTCGAGGAGGCGATGCGCGCCTTCAACCAGCACAACTGGGACGACTGGAGCAGCGGCGGCATCAGCGTGAACTGGACGCTCGACACCACGAACAAGCGCGCCACCGCCACGATGACCTTCCCCGCCGACAAATTCGGCCAAGGCGCCACGGCGCAGCTCAAGCTGCGCGTGGACAACTACGACGCCGATGTGGTGGGCGCGACCTGGAGCAGTTCGAAAAACTATGCACCCGGCGACTTGGTCGAGCGCAGCGGGATTTGGTATCGCTGCCTCCAGACGCACAGCAATATCCAACCCATCGGAGACATCAGCCACTACTGGGTTCCCGAATTCGTGCCCAGCCTCTGGGACAGCAGCACCACCTACTCGTCGCAGGACATGGTGTTCCATGCGGGCTATTGGTATCGTTGCAGCAGCTCGAACACGAATTCCGCCCCGCCCAATGCGAATTGGGTCAGGATAAATGCCGTCAACAAGGACAGCACCTCGGGCATCAGCGGCGTCCAGGACGCGGTGGTCAACTGGTTCGGCACCTGGTATCGCTGGAATTCCGGAGGATGGGACGCTGCGCCGCCCATTTCATGGCGCTGGCGCAACACCGGCCTCGTCTACAGCTACAACGATTTGGTGAATTACAACAACCTCTGGTATCGCTACATCTCCGCGACTCCCACCAATGCAGGGTCCAGCTACAGCAATCCGGGGGCCGACACCTCGCGCTGGGCCCTGCAATCAAACATGTGGGTCTGGAGCTCCAGCGGCCTGAAATACAACAAGGGGGATGTCGCCTTCTACAGCGGACAGTGGTATCGCTGCCTTCGCGCCCACACGAGCAGCACCTCGATCCAACCGACGAACACCACCTACTGGAGCAACACCCCGCGCTACTCACCCGACTGGAGTCCGGGCGAGCGATTCAGCCAATACGACACGGTGCGCCGCAACGGGGTGTGGTATCTGAGCCTGCAGAACAACAACACCGCGCAGGATCCGGCCACCGACTCGGACAACAGCCACTGGATCGGGGCCAACACCACCGACTCCAACTACACTTGGAATTCGACGACGAATTACTCCGCGGGGGCGTATCGGTGCTACGGCGGAGTATGGTATCGGTGCACCAGCGCGAATACCAACAAGGCGCCCAACGACACCGCTTTTTGGACCGCGGCCTGGAGCAACTCCTGGGGCATCACCACCGGCGCACCGGTCGTCTATGCCGAGGCCACCATCACCTTCGGCAGCAGTCCCGCCCAACGCACCCAGCTCCGTGCGCTGATCGCCCCGGCACCCCTCTTTCCCAACGCCCTGGCCGCCACCGGCAGCATCAGTGCGAACAGCGGAGGCACGGTGGACAGCTACGACTCCACCCTGGGCACCTATGCCTCGCAGCTCGACACCGCCACCAACTATTCGGCCGTGGTTGCCGCCGGCAACACCTCCGGCACGGCGATCACCCTCTCCAGTCCGACGATCCAGGGTTACGTCGCTGCACCTGCCGCCACCACTGCACCTTATGCACCGCTCATGGCCTTGGGCACCTCGGTGATCGTCAAGGGCTCTTCCGCCACCCCCTCGCCCAAAGTGGACAAATCCCGCGTCAGTCGCAGTCCTTACATTCCGCAATTCAGCACCCTGCCGGGCGGGGCCGACGGTTTGGCCAACAACTGGTCCAACACGCCCAAAGGAACCGCGCTCGCCCTGGCTGCCACCATCAACATCGGCACTCCGGGTGCCATCACCCCCGCACGTTACTATTACGACGGCGACCTGACCATCGGCAACAGCACCGTCACCAACCTGCGCATCAACGGTCCGGTCATTCTCTACATCGACGGAGATCTGCTCCTGACCCAATCGGGCTCGACGGGCCGGATTGACATCACCAGCCGCGGCTCCGCCGAGATTCATGTCGCCGGAACCTTTCGGGCGGATGCCGGGAGCGAGGGTATCCTGAATGCCACGACCGACCCGAAATCCCTGATCATCATCTGCGACACGGACTCCAACTCGATGCACTATTATAGCGAGGGCGTTAATCCCCTCTACGGAGTAATTTACATCCCCTACAGCCAAAGCAATAATGGCTACTTCAACGACAACAACAACGCCCAGATTTACGGAGCCGTCTCGGCCAACAACATCACCTACAGTGGCGCAAACCTGAACGTCCATTACGACACCTCCCTGCGCTACGCCACCTTTGGCGGGGTGGACCAGCCCTGGACCGTCACGGAATGGCGCGAGCTACCCGCCACCGAGCAAGCCACCATGCCCTGACGTCGCCTTTTGCACCGAGACCAACGACCGTGGACCAAAAGACCAGAGACTCACTACCGGAAGAATCTCCGGCCCAGTCTCACCAAATCCCCAGCCCGCTGTCCCTCGTCGTTGGTCGTCCTCAGCCCCTCGTCCTCTGTCCTTGGTCCCCTCCCCCGTATTTCCACGCATGGCGGATACCTTGACGCCGCAGGAACTTGCCCAATAGTGGCTGAAGTCACCCCGACGTGCTTTTCAACACCCGCAACTCCCGCCACAGCCTCCTCATTGAGGTCAACCCCTACCAGATCCTGGCGGCGGGCATTGACCGGCCCGACAGCGGCCCGGTCACGATCGAGATGGCCGCGGAATTTGAACGGGGCGATGACGAAGGCCTGCGGGCCTGGCTCGAGACCAATTTTGAAAAACAGACCTCCTGGCTGCCGGCCATCGCCAGCTTCGTGCCGCCGGAAGCCTTGTTGCAACGTGAGAGCGTGGTGCCGCGCCGCCTGGCGGATCCGGCCTACCTGCCCGAGCTCGTTCGCGAGCAATACAAAATCGAGAATCCCTCCGCGTGGAAACTCCTCACGCTGAGCCCGCTGGAGGGTGAACAGGTTGCCGCCGAGGGCACGCAGCGGCCGGTGCTCGTCTGCGGTGTCTCGCACAGCAACGTGCAGCTGATGCAGCAACAGCTGCTGGACCAGCGGCTCCTGCCCTACCGCCTGGAAATGGGCATCCTGCCCCTGCTGGGCGCCATTGCCGACCAGCAGAAACGTGCTTCTGAAAAACGCGCCGTGGTCGTGGTCGTCATCGAGCAGGAGCACACCACCGCCTATGTCATCGGCAAGGAAGGCGTGCACACGCCCGCGCCGGTGCGCCATGGTTTCGCCTCGATCGTCCAGGCCGCCCGCCGCGAGTTCAACCTCGACCAGGCCGACGCCATCCGCGATCGCCTGCAATTGGCCGACGACGAACTTCTGCTGCGCGCCTCGAAGTTCGTGCGCGCCATCGGCCGAGATCTCAAGCCGCTGGTGGATTCGTATGAAATGACCACCGGCCAGCCCGTGGGCGAAATCTACTGCGCCTACCTGCCGCCGGCCTTGTCCTGGATCGCCGAACCGCTGGCCCAGGTGATCGGCCGCACGCCCTACGTTCTGGACTGCGCCGCCTGGCAGTCTGCCGTCGGCATCACCCCCGCCGAAGGCGTCAAGCCCCTCGGACAGCACTGGCTCGGCGCCCTCAGCCTCGTGGCCCAGCCCGAGGGAACCTCCGCCGCCACCGCCCCGAAGCCCGAGGCCGTTTACCAAGGCCCCTGGCGGGTGGACTGCCGCATCTCGGCCGCGCTCCCGAGCGGGGACCTCGTGCGGCGCCGGTTCATCACCAACGCCATCGCGGCCACGCTCGCGGTCGCCGCCGTTGTCTTCACCTTCTGGCTCGTCTATCTCGGCCGCACGCTTGAAAGCGAAATCGCCGGCTGGCAGCAGCGCATCGCCGACAACAAGGGCCAGGTCAACGCCCTCGAGGCCGACACCCGCATCCTGACCAGCGCGGCCGGCCGGATCGATTCCGCCTACGGGCTCATGGCCGCGCCCTATCGGCTCTCCGAACTTCTGATGGCCCTCGGCCACAACCGCCCGGCGAGCATGCAGATCGAGAGTCTCGACTCGCTGCCGACCGGGCTTGTGCTGCGCGGCATCCTGCGCGAGCCGTCGGACCGGGCGAAGATCATCCTCGACCAGTGCCGCCAGCAGATGCTCAAGGATCCGCTCATCGGCGCCCGTTTCGCGAGCATCGGCCTCACCACTTTCAGCCGCCGCGAAGAGGCCGACACCTTTGACTTCGAGCTCACCTTCAGGCTGAAGGAGGCGAAACCGTGAACGCCTTCCTGCAGGCCCTGCTCGCCGCCGCCCGCCGCAATCTCGTGGCGGCCGTGAGCATCGTGCTCCTCGTGGTGCTGGGTATTGCCGATGTGTTTCTCTGGGGCCGCTGGGGCAACCTCGCCGTCGAGAGCGAACGCACGCGCCAGGAAGGCGAGAAGATGCTCCTGTCCCTCAGCAGCCACCCGCGCATCGAGGCGCAGTCCGCCGAGGCGGCCAAAGCGCTTGCTTACATCGACGCCAACCTCGCGACTGAATCCGACCTCGCCGGCAATCTCGACTACTTCTACCAGATCGAGAAGACCACCCGCGTGAAGCTGACCAACCTGTCGCAGCTCAGTTCGCAGCCGCCGGCCAACGAGACGGACTTCCTCGCCATCCCCTTCTCTCTCCGGCTTTCTGGCTCCTATGCGCAGATTCTCGGCTATCTCCACGCCTTGGAAACCGGTCCGCGTCTGGTGCGTCTGAAAACCTACCGCTTCAGCCAATCCGGTGCCGAGGCCCTCACCGCCGACCTCACCATCGAAATGCTCGGACGCCCATGAGAACGATCCATTTCCTGCTGACGGGACTCGCCCTCTTCGCCCTGCCGCTCCGCAGCCTGGGTCAGGGCAACGCCGACCGCTTCGGCGACCTCAAGGCCAAGATCGCCACGCTGCTGTCCCCGCGGCTGCAACCCACGGCTCTGCCGGAAAAGCCCGCCAACCCCTTTACCGTGCTGATGTCCGCCGCACCTGTTTCGGTGACCACGGAGATTCCGGTCGAGCCCGTGCCGATTCCCACCACTTTGGACGACGACCAGATCCTGGCTTTCGCGGTTGCCCGCCTGCGCATCAGCGGCCTGGTGCAACGCGGCGGCGTCACCCACCTGCTGATCAATTCCGCCTCTTACAAGGAGGCCGATCTGGTGCCGCTGCGCGCCGGCGGCGATACGGTTTACTACATCCGGCTGGTGCTCATCGGCGACTCCGAGGTCACCTTTGGCTACAACCAGAGCACGCTGACGGTGAAGCTGCCGAACTGAGCGGCCCGTCGCGACCGGCCGACTGTCCGCACGACCGTCCGGATTTCCCGCTCGCCCTGCGACGGCGCAGCCCTCCTGCTCGCCGTTTCCATGTCCACCGCCGACCGAGTTGAGGAAGCCCCCTGGCAGGCCGGCCTGCACAGCCTGCGGGCCCTGTTCCTGCCCGGCCTCGTGCTGCAAGGCGCGGCTGTGGCCGTGGTGCTGGCCTATTATTTCGTGCCGGCGATGGCGGACCTCTTTGCGCAACTCGGCCACTGGCAGGCGGCGGGCGGCTATGCGTTCTCGGCGGTCAGCACGGCGGTTTGCGGCGGACTCCTGCCCTTTCTTTTCCTGCGCCTTAATCCCGCCACCCGCGCGGCCAACCCCTGGCCGATGGTTGCCTTCTTCATGCTGTTCTGGGCCTGGAAAGGCGCGGAGGTGGACCTGTGGTATCGCATCCTCTCCCGGATTTATGGCGACGGAAACGATGCCGGCACCGTCGTGCGCAAGGTGCTCACCGACCAGTTTGGCTTCAACCCGTTCTATGCGGCCCCCGTGGGCAACCTGTGCTTCGCGTGGAAAGACGCCGGATTTCGCTGGGCTCCCGTGTGGGAGAACCTGCGCGCGGGCCGCTGGTATTACCGCAGCGTGCTGCCCGTGCTGATCGCCGTCTGGTTTCTCTGGATCCCGGTAACGGCCTGTGTCTATTCACTGCCCTCGCCGCTGCAGATGCCGCTGTTTAACATCGTGCTCTGCTTCTGGTCCATGCTCTTCAGCCACCTCACCGCCCGGCAGAACCTTCGCCGGGCCTGATTTTGCCGTTCCATCTCGGCGTTTGAAATAAAGGCCGCGCCGCCTACTCTCACGGTCCGATGAATCTTCTGCGCGCCCTGCTCGCCTGCCTCCTGTTGCTGCCCGGCCTGCTCACCGCGGCCCCGGGTCCGGTCAAAAAGGGCGCCGTGACCGCCGAACTCGTCTCCCACGACGCCTCGATCCAGCCCGGGAAACCCTTCCTGGTCGCGCTGCGCCTCACCCACGAAGAACACTGGCACACTTACTGGATCAACCCGGGCACCGGCTATCCCACCTCGTTGAATTGGAAACTGCCCGAAGGCTTCAAGGCCGGAGACATCCAGTGGCCCGTGCCACACGTGGTGAAAGACACCAAGGGCAACGTCACCGGCCACGGCTACGAGGACGAAACGTTTCTCTTCGTCGAGATCACGCCGCCGGCCACCCTTTCGCCCGGAACGGAAGTCACCCTGCACGCCGTCGCCGACTGGCTCATGTGCGCCGAGGTCTGCATGCCCGGCGACGCCAAGCTGGAACTCACGCTGCCCGTGAAGGCCGAGGCTCCCGCCCCCAACCTGAGCGTGGCGCGCGTGTTCAACAACGCCTACGCCGACCTGCCGCGCCCGCTCGCCGGCTGGAGCCTCACGGCCGCGCGCGACGGCGCCATCTTCACCGTCCGCCTCACGCCCGCCGCCGGCACCACGCACCGCCCGCAGGACCTGCATCTTTTCGACCGCGCCGGGTTGATCGACTACGCCGCGCCGCAGCAAATCCGCGAGGAAAACGGCAGCTACGTTTTCACTCTCGCCGCCGCCAAGGAAGGCGATGCCGCCGCCACGCGCCTTGCCGGTGTTATCACGGCGAAAAACGGCTGGGGCGGCACCACCCCCTCGCAGGGCGCCACCTTCGACGTCGCCCTCGGCGCCCCCGCGGCCGCTGCTCAGGTTACAGGTTTCAAGTCTCAGGTTTCTGCTGCGCCGGTCACCGGCCTGCTCGGCACGCTGGCGCTGGCGCTGGCCGGTGGCCTCATCCTCAACCTCATGCCCTGCGTCTTCCCTGTGCTCGGCATCAAGGTGCTTGGCTTCGTCAACCAGGCCGGCAGCGACCGCGGCAAGATCATCGCCCACGGCCTTGTGTTTACCGCGGGTGTGCTGCTGTCGTTCTGGGCCCTCGCGGGCCTGCTGCTCGTGCTGCGCACCGGCGGCGCCCAGCTGGGCTGGGGCTTCCAGCTCCAGTCCCCGGCTTTTGTGTTCGGCATGACGGCCTTCCTGCTCGTCTTCGCGCTCAACCTCAGCGGGCTCTTCGAGATCGGTCTCTCGGCCACCGGCGTCGGGGGCAAACTCCAGATGCAGTCCGGCTACGGCGGCTCCTTCTTCACCGGCATCCTCGCCACGCTCGTCGCCACGCCGTGCAGCGCGCCGTTCCTCGCCCCTGCGCTCGGCGCCGCGCTTTCGCTCGCGGCGGTCGAATCCATCCTCGTGTTCACCGCCATCGGCCTCGGCCTCTCCGCACCCTACCTGCTGCTGTCTGCGTTTCCCGCGGCCGTGAAACTCCTGCCCCGCCCCGGCGCGTGGATGGAGACCTTCAAGCAGCTCATGGCCTTCCCGCTCTACGCCACGGTCGGGGCGCTGCTCTGGGTGCTGGCTGCGCAAACCAAGGACAACGACAACGCCCTGCTGTTTATTTTCTTCGGCCTCGTGCTCGTCGCGATGGCGGCCTGGGTCTATGGCCGCTGGCCCAAGCCCGCCGCCCGCGTCGTGGCCGCCGCCTTGCTATTGGGCGGCGTTTGGCTCGGCTGGCCGAAACCCGCCGAAGCCGCACCCGCCACCGCCTCGGGTTACGTCGTCAAATGGGAATCCTGGAGCCCTGCCGCCGTGGCATCTGCGCGTGCCGCCGGTCGCACCATCTACGTGGACTTCACCGCCCGCTGGTGCGCCACCTGCCAGACCAACAAGGCCGCGGTCTTCACTTCCGCCGCCGTGCTGGCTGAGCTGGAGAAACGCAACGTGCTCCTCCTCAAGGCCGACTGGACCAGCAAGGATGCGACGATCACCGCCGAACTCGCAAAGTGGAACCGCTCCGCCGTGCCCTTCAACCTGGTCTACAGAGGCTCAGCCGAGCCCATCATTCTCCCCGAGCTGCTCACGCCTGGAACGGTGTTGGAAGCATTGACAAAACCCGACTAGGAGAGCGTGCCCACCGGGTGCGCCGTTCGAGAATTTCGTTCAGTAATCGATAAAGTGAGCCATCCCCGCTCGGGTCTGACTTAACCTCCGTTCGGCCCTTCAACTTTTCGGTCCAGCTGCCCGAGAACCGCGGTGCGGCAGACCTCCAGAATCTCATCCGCCAACGGTGAGTCGTCCGGGCAGGCTCGCGACAACACGAGCGCGCCGACGACATGCGCGAGGGTGTCGATCCGCTTGGCGCGCGCTTCCCGTTTGGCGCTTTCACTCAGGGAGTCTTCTTCGCGCGCCAGGATCGCCAGTTGATTTTCAATTCCGTCGGCGAAGGCCTGCTTGATCGATTCAGGCTGGCGCGCGGCATCGCCGGACAGCGCCGCGAAAGTGCAGCCGTGACCCAGCGCATCCCGGTGCGGCCGGGACAGGTATTCCTGCACAAACGAGGCGGCATCGTTGCCCGCGAGATTGGCCGCCGACTTGGCAAAGCCGCTCGCTGCCGCTTCCGCCATCAGGTCGGCCTTGGACGCGAAGTGCTTGTAGAATCCGCCATGGGTGAACCCTGCCGCCGCCATCAAGTCCGCCACGCTCACGCCGTCGTAACCGCGCTCACGGAAGAGAGTTGAAGCGGTCTCGACGATGCGCGCGCGGTTCTCAAGTGCCTGTGTTTTGGTGACTTTCATTTTCGGAATCTCCAGCGAGAACAAGGCTCCTGCAGACAAAGATGTCAATCATCATCTAAAATGCTTGACGCTTAGATTATGGTCATCATCTATACGCACCACCTCCCGCCTCTCCGGTGGAAAGCGAAACACTCAATCACTCAACCCATGCACCATTCCTCCGCCCTCACCGGCAAAGTCACCCTCGTCACCGGAGCTTCCTCCGGCATCGGCCGGGAGATCGCGCGGCACCTCGCGCAGCGCGGCGCCCGCGTCTTCGGCACCGCCCGCAACCTGAAATCCGCCAGCCCGGTCCCCGGCGTTGAGTTCGTCCGCATGGACGTGACGGACGACGCCTCCGTCAGCGACGCGATCCAAGAGATCGTGCAGAAAGCGGGCCCCATTGAGATGCTGGTGAACAACGCCGGTTACGGTCTCACCGGGGCGCTGGAAGAAACGAGCGTCGCGGAAGCGCGCGACCAGTTTGAAACCAACTTCTTTGGCGTGCTACGGGTGACCAACGCCGTGCTCCCGGGAATGCGGCAAGCCGGGCGGGGTCGCATCATCAACATCAGCTCCGTGGTTGGTTTCATGCCCGCCCCGTTCATGGGCATCTACACCGCCAGCAAGCACGCGCTCGAGGGCTACACCGAGACCCTGGATCATGAGGTGCGGCAATTCGGGGTGCGCGCGGTGCTGGTCCAGCCCGCCTACACCAAGAGCAACATCAACCAGAACGAGAAGGCGGCCCAAACCCGGCTCGAGGCCTACGCCGTTCACCGGCAGCGCATGCACGAGGTGGTGGCGAACGGCGTCAAGCATGGCGACGATCCGCAGCTCGTGGCCGAGACCGTCTGGCGGGCGGCGACCGCGGCGGCGCCCCGGCTCCGTTATCCGGTCGGCCAGGGCGTGCTTTTGAGCCGCCTGCGCCGGTTTGCTCCGACCGCCCTGTTCGACCGCGCCATTCGCAAGGAGTCTGCTCTGAACTGATTCCCCGATCCCGCGTTCCCTCTCATCAAGCCAAAGCCGAGCAACATCATGAAAGCACTTATCCTAAGAAAATATGGCAAACCGGCCGAGATCGCGTTCGCCGAAATTGCCCGACCCGCGATCAAGCCCGACGAGATTCTCGTTCGCGTCCACGCCGTCGGCTTGAACCCGATCGACACCATGATTCCGAAAGGAGAGTTCAAACCGATCCTCCATTTCGATCTCCCGACCGCGCTGGGCAGCGATCTCGCCGGCGTCGTGGCGGAGGTGGGCAGCCGCGTGACCCGCTTCAAGGTCGGCGATGCCGTCTTCGCCAGCATCTTCGACCTGGGCACCGGCTCTCTCGCCGAATTCGCGGTCGTGCCCGAGAGCGCGGCGGCGCTGAAACCGTCGAACCTGGACTTTGTGCAGGCGGCCTCGATCCCCATGGTCGGGTTGACGGCGTGGCAGGCGCTCAAGGAGCGGGCGCGGGTCCAGCCCGGCCAAAAAGTGTTCATCCCCGCCGGCTCCGGCGGCATTGGCACGTTCGCGATCCAACTCGCCAAGCACCTCGGGGCCAGGGTCGGCACGACCACGAGCACGGGCAACGTGGGTCTGGTCCGCAACCTCGGCGCCGACGAAGTGATCGACTACAAGAAACAGGAATTCGAGGAGGTGCTGCGGGACTACGATGTCGTGCTCGGCACCGTCAAAGGCGACGCGCTGAAGAAATCCCTTCGCATTCTGAAATCGAACAGCCGCATCGTCTCGCTGATCGGTCCGCCCGACGCCGCGTTCGCGCGCTCCCGCGGCATGAATTTCTTGATGAAGGCCGTGTTCGGATTGCTGAGCCGGGGCCTGATCCGCCAAGCGGCCAAAATAGGCGCGGCGTATTCCTTCCTCTTCGTGCATCCGGACGGCCGGCAGCTCGCGGAGATTGGCGCGCTGCTCGAAGCGGGCAAGATCCGGCCGGTGATCGACCGGGTGTTCTCCTTCGATCAGGCGAAGGAGGCCTTGGCCTACCTCGAAAAGGGCCGGGCCAAGGGAAAGGTCGTGGTGCAGCTGCGGTGACAGGGCCGTGGTGCTGGCGCTGAAGCGGTCGGAGTAGGCCTTCCTGGTTTCTGGCACCTGGCGGGCGCGCCCGTCGCGAGGGCGCGATCGCTTCGGCAGTTGGACTTCCTCTTAGCGCCTTGCCCCGTGCTCCCGGCCCCGCCATTGGTGGCGGGCTCATGCGCGATCCCGCCCACACCAAGTCCGTCGGCCTCCTCCTCGGCGGTGCCCTGTGCTGGAGCCTTGCCGGCCTCTTGTTCAAGCACGTCGAGTGGTCGGGACTCGCCGCCGCCGGCGGACGGGGCCTGATCGCCGGCCTGTTCCTGCTGGCGGTGTCCTGGCGCTCGCTGCGCTTCACTTGGTCCCCGCTCCAACTCGCCGCCGCCGCGGCCTACGCCGCGTGCACCATCCTTTTCACGCTGGCCAACAAGATGACGACGGCGGCCAACGCCATTTTGCTCCAATACACCGCGCCGGTCTGGATCGCCCTGCTCGGCGCCTGGTTCCTCGGCGAACGCGCCACCCGCGCCGACTGGTTCACCATCGCGGCGGTCTTCGGCGGACTGGCGCTTTTCTTCTACGAGGGCATTCAGCTGAACAGCATCGCCGGCCTGCTCGTGGCGCTGGCCAGCGGTGTGGGCTTTGCGGTGATGACTCTCCTCATGCGCAAGCAAAAGGACGGATCTCCGCTCGAATCCATCATCCTCGGCAACCTGCTCGGGTTCCTGATCGGATTGCCCGCGCTCATGTCGGCCCCCGCGCTGCCGGCCACCGGTTGGGTTGCCTTGCTGCTGCTGGGCACCGTCCAGCTGGGCCTGGCCTACCTGCTCTACGCAAAGGCCATCAAGCATGTGACCGCCCTCGAGGCCGTGCTCATCCCGGTGGCGGAGCCGCTCCTCAACCCCCTCTGGGTGTTGCTCGCCTTCGGGGAGCGACCCGGTCGTTTCGCCCTTCTCGGCGGCGCGATCGTGCTCGGCGCCGTCACCTTGCGCGCGGTGGCCGGGTTGCGCGCCCTCCGCCCTGCCCCATGAAACACCTGCTCGCCTTCCTCGCCGGCCTGCTTTGTCTGACCGCCATGCCCGCCCGCGAAAAGCCCGCCGTGCCCGACTGCGTGGTGTTGCTGCACGGCATCGGCATGCGCTCCTACGTGATGAAGCGCCTGGAGTCGGCCCTGCGCGCCGAGGGCTACCGCACGGTCAGTATTTCCTACCCGTCGCGCCGGATGCCCTTCGAGCAGCTCGCCGGCGAATACCTGCCCGCGCACCTCAAGAAACACGACGTCGCCCGTGCGCCGCGCCTGCATTTCGTGACCCACTCCCTGGGCAGCCTGATCGTGCGCAAACTGATCAAGGACGCCCGGCCCGCCAACCTCGGCCGCGTCGTGATGATCGGCCCGCCGAATCACGGCAGCACCGCCGCCGATGTGGCCAAGGAAAATGCCCTGCTAAAAAAATTCCTCGGCGGAAACCTGGTGCGCCTCGGCACCGGGGAGGACGCCATCGTGAAGACCCTCGGGCCGGCGGATTTCGACGTCGGCATCATCGCCGGAGAGGTGGCGGTAAATCCCGTTTTCGGCCAGGCCCTCGGCGGCAAGAACGACGGCGCCGTGACCATCGAGTCCGCCCGGCTGGAGGGCATGAAGGATTTCCTCGTCGTGCCCTACTCGCACACCCTGATGCTGTGGCGGAAGGAGGTCGTTGACCAGGTCCGCTCCTTCCTGCGCGAGGGAAAATTCAGGCGAAATGAAGAGCGCGCACCCACGAAGCCTGCTGCCGCTCCGTCTTCCCTCTAAGGTCGGCGCTTGCGCCGACCTCGGCCGTGAGGTCCACCCCAGGCCCGACCCTACATGGGCAAACGCCTACGCCGTCCTCCTCGCCGGCGGCTTCAACTGCAGCAGCACATTGGCCAGCGTGATCAAGCCGCCGCCGGCGAGCAGCTGCCAGGTGAGCGACTCGTTGGCGTAGTCGAAGCCCGCCCAGCGCGAGAATAGCGCGGGCAGGAAGAGGGCCATCACGGACGCGAACACCGGCTCGATGCAGTAGATGAGCCCGGCCTCGGTCGCCGTGATGTGCGGCTGCCAGCGCACCATGAGCGTGAATGAGCCGAGCGTGCAGAACAGCGTGAGCAGCCCCAGGAAGGCGAGCCAGGAACCTGAGGTCCAGGGCCGCAGGCAATCGGCCGGTGTCGGTGCGGTGACGAGCGCGAGTCCGCCGAATACTACGGCCACCGTCGTGAACATCACCGCGGTCACGGCGAGCGCGCGGTTGCCGGCATAGCGCGCGTCTTCGAGCACGAAGATTTGGACCATGAAGAAGACCGAGCTGAGCAGGGTTTCCATTTCGCCCCGCCCGAGATGCAGCGCCCGCCAGTCAAACCGCCCCAGGATCGCCACACCCGCGAGCACGAGCGCCGCGCAGGCCCACACGACCGGCGGCGGCGACCGCCGTGCCCGCAGCGCGACAACCGCGGGGATCATGATCGCATAGAACTGCGTGAGAAACGCCGAGGTTGACGCCGAGGTGAACTGGAGTCCGTCCACCTGCAGCAGCAGGCCCGCGCCCAGCGTCAGGCCGAGCCACACCCCTTGCCGCAGTTCGCCCGCCTTCAGTTCCGCGAGCTGCGCGCGCGCGAGCAGCAGCATCACGGCCGTCGCGAGCACGAAGCGCGAGGCCACCGTGAGGGTCGTGATGAACCAGCTGCTGCTCGCCGGCACGAGCTGGAGCTGCTCCTGCCCCATCGCCTTGATGAGCGGAAAGCTCAGCCCCCATAAAAGATTCGCGATCAGCAGGCCGAGGATCGCACGACGGTGAAGGGGACCGGAGGAATTCATCATCAGCTTCGCCATGTCATTCTGAGCGCAGCGAAGAATCCAGCATGATGTGCGCAGCGGCCGTGCGCCGGGATCTTTCGCCTCGCCCAGGATGACAGCACATGTGAGACCCAAAAACAAAACCGCCGCGGATTGCTCCGCGGCGGTTCAAAGTCTGATCTAAGAGGAGAATCAGGACAGGTTCTTGCTGACCAGCTTGGTCATGTCGAACATGCTGACCTGCGCCTTGCCACCGAACACGGCCTTGAGGGCGTCGTCGGCGTTGATCATGCGCTTGTTCTTCTTGTCCTGGAGACCGTTCTTCTTGATGTAGGCCCAGAGCTTCTTGGTGAGCTCCGTGCGGGGCAGCGGCTTGTCGCCAACAACGGCGGCAAGCTTGGCATTGGGGGTAACCGGCTTCATGAAAGCGGCGTTGGGTTTACGAGTGGATTTTTTAGCCATAGTGCTATTCGTCATAGAACCCGGATTTGCCAAGGCAATGATTTTCTAGAGGGGAAATCCACTTTTCCAGAGGGAGAATCGCATCGCCGGCGTTCCGGCGAGCGGCCAAAAGGCGCTTGCCACCCCGGCCGGTCCGGACAGCCTGCACGCTGTTGGGTTGGTTGTTTGTTAGATTCTACCGCCACGGAGAATTGTCAGGTGAGCGCCAGTGTTCAGTGATGATTTGAAATCCGACAGCCGGGGACGGGCGGCAAGGCAGCAGCATCAGCTCTCATCATCACATGTCAGAAAACTCCAAGCTCTACGTGGGGAACCTCCCCTTCGCCAGCACCGCGCAGGATCTTGAAGCCCTGTTCGGCCAGGTTGGCACCGTCAGCGTCGTTGAGATCATCTTCGACAAGTTTACCGGTCGCTCGCGCGGCTTCGCCTTCGTGACGATGGGTAGCGCCGATGAGGCCCAGAAGGCTGTTGAGAAATTCCATGGCCACCAGATGGAGAACCGTCCTCTCGCCGTGAACATCGCCCGCCCGCGCGAGGAGCGTCCTCCGGGTGGCGGCGGCGGTTTCCGGGGCGGCGGCGGTGGTGGTGGCTTCCGCGGCGGTCGCGGGGGTGGCGGCGGTTTCCGCGGTGGTCGCGGGGGCGGCGGCGGTTATCGTGGTGATCGGGGCGGCGGCGGCGGCTTCCGCGGCGAACGCGGTGGCGACGGCGGCTACGAGCGCCAATAAGCGACGCTCGCCCACGAGCACTTTTCCGAGGCTGGACTTCTGTCCGGCCTTTTTTGTTTTCATCGCACGGGCCATGCGGCCCGTCGGACCTATAAAAAACGCTCGCCCCACTCCGGCTTTGCGAGCGGTCGCGGCCGGTATGCGCCGAACAACGCATACCGGGTGCGCGCGACCAGCTTGTAGAATGGATCTCGCGCCCACGCCGGCAGCACCCGCGCCCATGTGATCAACCGCCAAATGCCGCCCACCACGGCGGCCGCCGCCAGCGCGCCGTCGGTGCGTAGCAGCGGCGCACTGCGATCGGGGGCATCCCAGTCCGGCACGAAGACCAGCGAGTCAAAATCATCCGTCGGCAGCCCCCAGACCCGCAGGTAGGCCTGCCCCTTTTCGCCCTGCAACGGCGAGAAGCGCAGCCGGCCCTGCCGGTCGGTGCGCAACAACAGGCGCACGACAAAATTACACAGCCCGCACTCGCCGTCATAGAGCAGGACAGGTGCGCGATAAGCGTCGGACATGAGCGGACTCTGCCTTTCACGCTCCAGGTGGCAACCGCCGGAAAATATGGCTTGCCGCAGGAAACTATTGATACCTTTATAGTTTCCTAGGATTTTAATGGCTTCCCCCTCTCATTCCTCCGCCCCCGCCGACCCGACCGTCGCGCGCATCCTCCACCAGGCCCGCGAGCACTTCTTCGCCCACGGCTACTGCGCGTGCACCATGGACGATCTCGCCGCGGAGCTCGGCATGAGCAAAAAGACGCTCTACGTGCATTTCCGCAGCAAGGAGGAGATCATGCGCGCGGTCCTCGAGCAGCTCGGCCGCGAGGTCCGCGCCGACGCTGAGGCGCTGCTCGCCAACCGCCACCTTGGGTTTGCGGAAAAACTGCGCGGCTTCGCCGAGGGCATCGTCCAGCGCCTCGCCCTGCTCAACCCCCGCACCCTGCGCGACCTTCAACGCTTCGCCCCGGAGCTCTACGCCCTGCTCGTCGAGATGCGCCAGAAGAACATCCCCTACATCTTCGGCCGCTTCATCGAGGAGGGTCAGATCGCCGGCAAGGTGCGCACCGACATCAGCCCCGTCCTCGCCGTGGAGTTCTTCCTCCATGCCATGCAGGGCCTGCTCCAGCCCGCCACCCTCGACCGGCTCGGCCTCGCCCCCCGCGACCTGCTGCCGCAGGCCATCGACCTCTTCTTCGGCGGACTCCTCACCCCCGCCGGCCGCAAAGAACATGAAAAATTCTTCCCTCGCTAAAGTCGCCCTCGGCGCAATTTCCCTGCTGTCGCTCGTGGCGTGCAGTCGCCGCGAGTCTTCCGTTTACCAAGGCTATTTGGAAGGGGAGTTCGTGCATCTCGCCGCCCCGCTGGCCGGCCGGCTCGAAAAGCTGACGGTCTCCAAAGGGACCCGCGTCACCGCCGGCACCCCCCTCTTCCAGCTGGAGCAGGGCGCCGAATCCGCCGCCCTCGGCGAAGCGGCCGGACGCCTCCGGGCCGCCCAGGCTCGGCTGGCGGACCTGCGCAAAGGTCAGCGTCCCAGCGAACTTGCCGCCCTCGAGGCCCGGCTCGAACAGACCCGCGCCGCCGCCGAACTGGCCACCCGCGAACTGGAACGGCTCACGCGGCTCCACGAAACCAAAGTCGCTTCCGAAGACGACTTCGACCGCGCCCGGCTGAACCAGGAGGCGGCCGTCAAACAGGTGGCTGAACTTTTCGCGCAGTTGGAAACCGCCCGGCTTGGCGCCCGCTCCGACCTTATCACCGCCGCCGAAGCCGAGGCCGCCGCGGCGCAGGCTGCTCTCGACCGTGCCGGCTGGTCCATCGCCCAGAAGAACGTCACGGCGCCCCGCGACGGACTGATTTACGACACCCTCTATCGGGAGGGCGAGTTTGTCGCCGCCGCCCTGCCCGTCGTCACTCTCCTACCCCCGGAGAATATCAAGGTCCGCTTCTTTGTCCCTGAGGCGGCCTTCGGCGGAATCAAAGCCGGAGACCGCGTGCAGGTTGTGATCACAGGCCGGGCGTCTCCGCTCGACGCGCGCATCACCTACCTTTCACCCCAGCCCGAATACACCCCGCCCATCCTCTACAACCGCGAGAACCGCAGCAAACTCGTGTTCATGGTCGAGGCGACCTTCGACGCCGCCGTCGCCCGCGACCTTCACCCCGGTCAGCCCGTCGAAGTCACAACGGCCAAGTAGGGCCGGTCTCCGGCCGGCCTCCTTCGATGCCTTCCTCCTCCTCCTTCGCCATCGACGTCACCGGCGTGACCAAACGCTTCGGGGCGAAGACCGTCGTCAACGGCATCGACCTGCAGGTGAAGCGCGGGGAAATCTACGGTTTCCTCGGCCCCAACGGCAGCGGCAAGACCACGTTCATCCGCATGCTCTGCGGGCTGCTCACACCCGATGCCGGCACCGGCACCTGCCTCGGCTTCGACGTGCGCACGCAACAGGCTGACATCAAGCGCCACGTCGGCTACATGACCCAGCGGTTCAGCTACTACGAAGACCTCAGCATCCGGGAGAACCTGGATTTCATCGCCCGCCTCTACGACGTGCCCGACCGGCGCTCCGCCGTGCAGCAGAGCCTGGAGCGCCTCGGTCTGGCCAATCGCAGCCACCAGCTGGCGGGCGAACTTTCCGGCGGCTGGAAGCAGCGTCTGGCCCTCGCCGCCTCGCTCATCCACACGCCGCAGCTGCTCCTGCTGGACGAACCGACTGCCGGCGTGGACCCGAAGGCCCGGCGCGATTTTTGGGACGAGATCCACCGCCTCGCCGCCGAAGGCCTCACCGTGCTTATCACCACGCACTACATGGACGAGGCCGAGCGCTGCCACCGGCTCGCCTACCTCGCCTATGGCAACCTGCTCACGCGCGGCTCGCTGGCCGACGTGCTCGCGGCGGCCCGGCTCACCACCTGGAGCGTCGCCGGCCCGAATCTCGCCCGCATCGCCGCTGCGCTGCGCGGACGCCCCGGAGTCGAGCAGGTTGTCGCCTTCGGCAACACGCTCCACGTGAGCGGGCACGAGGCCGCCCGGCTCGCGGCGGCCATCAGCGCCGTGAGCACTCCGGCCCACGAGTGCCGGGAGATCTCCTCGAGCTTGGAGGACGTGTTCATCTCCCTGATGGATCGCGCGGAGGATAATTTCAAATGAGGCGCTTCGCTTTCCATCGCTTCTGGGCCGTCGTGCTCAAGGAGTTCATCCAGATGAAGCGTGACCGCGTGACCTTCGGCATGATGGTCGGCATCCCGCTGCTGCAGCTCACGCTCTTCGGATTCGCGATCAACACCGACCCGAAGCACCTGCCCGCCGCCCTCCGTGCCGCCGACCAGGGCCCGTATGCGCGCGCCCTCGTGTCCGCGCTGAAGACCAGCGGTTACTTCTCCCTGGTGCGCGAGGCCGCCACCGAGGAGGAAGCCCACCGCCTGCTCCAGCTGGGCGAGGTGCAGTTTGTGATCAACATCCCCGAGGACTTCACCCGCAAGCTCCTGCGCGGTGAACGGCCCGCGCTGCTGGTCGAGGCCGACGCCACCGACCCGGCGGCGGTTGGTCCGGCGGTGGCGGCGGTGCGCACCCTCGCGGCCAGCGCCCTGGACCGTGACCTCACCGGACCGCTGGCCCGGTTGCGCGGCACGGCCGGCCCGGTGGACCTGCAGGTTCACGCGCACTACAACCCCGAGAACATCACCCAATACAACGTCGTGCCCGGCCTCATGGGCGTGGTGCTCACGATGACGATGGTCGTGATCACCGGCCTGGCGATCACCCGCGAACGCGAACGCGGCACGATGGAAAACCTCCTCGCCACACCCGTCCGGCCCGGCGAGGTCATGACCGGAAAGATCGTGCCCTACATCGTCGTCGGCTACGTGCAGGTGACGCTCATCCTCCTCGCCGCGAAGTATCTTTTTCAGGTGCCGATGGTGGGCAGTCTGCCGCTGCTCTACGTCGTCGCCTTCTTCTTCATCGCCGCCAACCTGGCCATGGGCATCACGTTCTCGACCCTGGCCAAGAACCAGCTGCAGGCCGTGCAGATGGCGTTCTTCTTCTTCCTGCCCTCGATCCTGCTTTCCGGTTTCATGTTCCCTTTCCGGGGCATGCCGGACTGGGCGCAGTGGCTGGGCTCCTGCCTACCGCTCACGCACTTCCTGCGCATCGTGCGCGGAATCCTGCTGAAGGGCAACGGGGTGGCCGAGATCCTGCCTCACCTGTGGCCGCTGCTGCTGTTCCTCGTCGCGGCGATGACCGTCGGTGTGAAGCGCTACCGGCAGACGCTGGACTGAGGCTAGAGGGCGAGGCCTCCGAACCCCGCCCGACAACCAGCCGGTTACTTCTTCTCCGGCGCAGACGCCACATGCAGCGTCTGCGTGGGGAAGGCGAACGCCAGCCCGCGGGCCTCGATCGCGCGCATGATGGCGAGATTGAGCCGCTGCCGCAGCGCCATGTGTTTGGCGAAGTCCGGATCCTTCACGACATAGACCACCCAGAGATCCAGCGACGAGGCGTTGAAGTCGCGGAAGTAAACATGTGTATCCGGCACGTTGACCTCGGGCTGCGACTCGATGAGGGCGCGGATCTCCTGCACGACCGCCTCGAGCTGGTCGGGCTTTGAATTGTAGGTCAGCCCGAAGACCTGCTCGACGCGGCGCGAGGTGAAGCGCGACAGGTTGGTGATGGCCTCGGCGGCGACCGTCTTGTTGGGAATCACCATCAGCGACTTGTCCACCAGCCGGAGCTTGGTCGAACGCAGGCCGATGTCCTCCACCAGGCCCACATTGCCGGCCACGCGGATGGTTTCGCCGATCTTGAAAGGCTGGTCGATGGCGACGACCACCGACCCAAAGATGTTGGCGATGGTGTCCTGCGCCGCGAGGGCGAAGGCCAGGCCGCCGATGCCGAGGGCGCCGAGGGCGGCCTTCACGTCGGCCCCCAGGCTCTGCGCGATCAGCAGCACGCCGAACACGAAGACAATGGCGAAGAGCGTCTTCTTGATCCAAGGCATGAACGGCGCGACCCCCAGGTGCTTGTGGGCCGCGATCTCGGCCAGGTGGTCGAGCACCGTGTTGAAGGCGCGCAGGACCCCCCAGAAAATCACCAGCGAAAAGGCGGCGGTGTAGGCGTAGCCGAGCGTTTGGTCGGCCGTGGCGGAAAACTTGAGCACCTTGATCGAAGCCACCGTGCCCACCACGACGATGGCGGCCTTCACCGGCCCTTCGAGCGCCGGGAAGAGCTTGTCGTCAAGCGTCGTCTCGGTGCGGGCGGCGAGCTTCCGGAAGAAACCGAAGATGAAGGTCGTGACGACCTTGCGCAGCACATAGGCAATCAGCGTGATCAGCAGCGCGATGGCGTAGTGCGTCCAGGTGTTGCCGCTGCTGCGGATGTCAAAAATGCCGAGGATCTCATCCACGAGATGCTCGAGAAAATCCGGCACATGCGGCTCGGCCTGGCCAACGGCAACCGCAGCGGCGGCCTGGGTGGTGACTTCCGGGCCGGCGGCCGGCTTGTCGGCGGCGGATTCTTGCGCGAACCCGGCGGCCAGCAGGGCAACGAAGAGCAGGAGAAGACGGAGGACTTTCATGCGGACTGGGCAATCAACCGTCCGACCCGGGCTTGTCAAAGGTTTCGACGTCCGGGGAAGGCTGCCCCCGGACGCACGCAGCCCCCTACTCCCCGCTTGCACCGGACACGAGGAACCGCCCACACTCCGCCCCCTCATGTCCCTTCCGCTTGCCGCCATGTTCAGTGCCATGCCCTGGTGGGCCTGGGCCGGGTTCCTCGTTTTCATCACCGCCATGCTCGCGCTCGACCTGGGCGTGTTCAACCGCAAGGCCCATGAGGTCTCGCTGAAGGAGGCCCTCACGTGGTGCGGCGTGTGGTTCGCCCTCGCCATGGCGTTCAATCTTCTCGTCGCGCTCAAGATGCCGGCCACGGAGGCCAGCAAACCCGCGCTGGAGTTTTTCACCGGCTACCTGATCGAGCTCTGCCTGAGCGTGGACAACGTCTTCGTTTTCATCGTCATCTTCCAGTATTTCCGGGTGGAGCCTCGCTACCAGCATCGCGTGCTGTTCTGGGGCATCATCGGCGCGGTGGTCATGCGCGCGATCTTCATCTTCGCGGGCGTGTCGCTGATCAACAAGTTCCACTGGATCATCTACGTCTTCGGCGCGTTCCTCATCTACACCGGCATCAAGCTGGCCCAGCCGAAGAAGGAGGATGGCTTCGACCCCGAGAAAAACCCGGCCGTGAAGCTCGCGCGCAAGGTCATGCCGGTCACCAACCAGTTCGATGGCGGCAACTTCTTCACCCGCGTCGGCGGCAAGCTCCACGCGACCCCCATGTTTCTCGTGCTCCTGATCGTGGAGACGACCGACGTGATGTTCGCCCTCGACTCAATCCCGGCCGTGATCGCGATCACCCGCAACGAATTCATCATTTTCACCTCGAACATCTTTGCGATCCTCGGCTTGCGCTCGCTCTACTTCGCGGTGTCGGGCGTGATGAAGCTCTTCCGGTTCATCAATATTGGCCTCTCGGTCATCCTGGTCTTTGTGGGCTGCAAGATGCTCGCCACCTACTTCAGCTTCCACGTGCCCATCGGCTGGTCGCTGTCCTTCATCGCGACGGTGCTCGCCGCCTCGATCCTCGCCTCGGTGCTGATCCCGGTAAAGGTCCCGAAGTCCCCGTAGGACAAAAAAGAAACCGCCGGGGCCTGTAGTCAGGCTCCCGGCGGAGTTGCCCGCTTGTGGCGGGCAGGTCACCCGGCGACCTACCCCTAAGTCGCCGGACTGATTGCCCAGTAGAAAGCTTATTCCATGCCGAACCGGACCAAGGTTTTGGTCCGGCTGGAATCGGGCTTAATTCACAGCGATCTTACGGGGCTTGAGCGCCTCGGCCTTGGGCAGCGAAACCCGCAGCACGCCGTCCTTCAGCTCCGCATGAATCTTGTCGGCGTCCACGGTGTTGTCGTGCTCCAACACGAGTTCGTAGGGCGCATCGACCGACTCGCGATAGACGGCGGTCCAGCCCTCGGGCTTCTGCCAGGCACGGCGTCCGCGCACGATCACGCGCCCCTCCTCGGCAGTGAGTTCGAGGCCTTCCTTGTTCACACCGGGCAGGTGGGCGGTAAGTCCCCAAGCTTCCTTGCTCTCAGTGACTTCGTAGGCGGGCTTGAGGGTGAACTCCGGTTCGGCGTTGGCGGACTGGGCCTCGCCGTTTTCACGACGGGTCAGCGAACGGCTGAGGCGCGGAACGATCTGATTGAGAATGCTCATGGTGGTGTCTCCTTTGATTGATGGGATTGATGAAGCGGGGATGCGGACTCAGTTGACCGAGATGTTGATTTTGCGCGGCTTGGCCTGCTCCTGCTTGGGCAGGGTGACGGTCAGCACCCCATTTTCGTAGCTCGCGCCGACTTTGTCGGCCTGCACGGCCTCGGGGATCGAGACAGAGCGATTCAGCGTGAAGGTCTCATCCTTGTGCTTGCGGGTGGCGTTGATGGTCAGGAAACCGTCAACCATTTCGACGTTAATGTCGTCCCGGTTTACACCCGGGAGTTCGGCGCGGACGTAGGTGTTGTCCTTGTCCTCGTAGAGATCCACGGGGAAGCGGGGCGCGAGCGCCGGCGCGGCGAAGTCGCCCAAGGTGGACTCAAACAGGCGGTCCATCTCGGACTCCAGGGCGGCCCAAGGGCTGCGGTTGGCCAGCGCGGGAATCAGGCTGGCCGTGCGGGGATAGGTGTAACGGATGATGCGGTTCATGGTAGGATGTCTCCTGTGGTTGTGGGTTATACGGGTTGGCACCAAGGTGCACCCCGCGTGCCGCTCACTCCGGATGACGCAACCGTCGAAAAAGTCGGGACTTGCATCAGAGCCACACAAAACAGGTGGGAAATTTCGCCCCGCTGTGTGACTCACGGACCGGGAAAGTCCGTCCCAGAGAACGTTTTTCCGTGGCTCCCGCGGGGCTCGCGGTTTCAATCCCGCTTTCCGACATGCATTTCGACTTCGACCAGGAAATTGACCGCGCCCAGAGCGACAGCCGCAAGTGGCGCAAATACGCCGGCCGCGACATCATTCCGTTGTGGATCGCCGACACCGACTTCGCGGCCCCGCCGGCCGTGGTCGCCGCCCTCCACCGCCGCGCGGATCACGGCGTGTTCGGCTACGCCGGCCCCCTGCCCTCGCTGGTCGAGGCCACGGTGGAATACCTTGCCCGGCAATACGGCTGGAAGATCGAACCCAACTGGATCGTGTGGCTCCCCGGCCTGGTCACCGGCCTCAACCTCGCCGCCCGCGCCGTGGGCGAACCCGGCGACGCCATCCTCACCGCCACCCCGATTTATCCGCCCTTCATCAGCGCGCCGACCAATCAGGCCCGCCAAACCATCGGCGTGCCCCTGGTCCCGGGCGCCGACGGTCGGTATGTGTTCGACTGGGCGGCCATGGAACGCGCCGTCACGCCCCGCACGAAAATCCTCTTCCTCTGCAGCCCGCACAATCCCGTGAGCCGCGTCTTCACCCGCGCGGAACTGGAACAGGTCGCGGCCTTCTGCACCCGGCACAACCTCGTGCTCGTGTCCGACGAGATCCACTGCGACCTCATCCTCGACCATCTGCCGCATATCCCGACGGCCTCGCTCTCCACGGAACTCGCCGCGCGCTCCATCACCCTGATGGCCCCGAGCAAGACCTATAACATCGCCGGCCTCGGCTGCTCGTTCGCCGTCATCCCCGACGCGAAGCTCCGCACGCAATTCGTCCGCGCCGGCGCCGGCATCGTGCCGGAGATGAACCCGCTCTCCTACGCCGCCTGCGAAGCCGCCTTCCGCGAGGGCGAGCCGTGGCGCCAGGCCCTGCTCGCCTACCTGCGCGGCAATCGCGACCTCATCTCCTCGTTCCTCCGCGAACACCTGCCGATGATCACCATGACGCCCTGCGAGGCCACCTACCTCGCCTGGCTCGACGTGTCCGCGCTCGGCCTGAAGGACGCGGGCTATTTTTTCGAGCAACATGGCCTCGGCTTCGCCGACGGCGCCCAATACGGGGCGCCCGCCGGCAAATTCGTGCGCCTCAACTTCGGCTGCACCCGCGCCACCCTCACCGAGGCGCTCCATCGCCTCCAGCGCGCCGTCGCTGCGCGCTGAGCCCCCGCCGCATGCGCATCGGCCCATACGAGTTCGCCTCCAACCTGTTCCTCTCGCCGCTGGCGGGTTACACCAACCTGCCCTTCCGGCTCGTGGTGCGCGAAATCGGCGGCCTGGACTGGACGACCACCGATCTCGTCAACGCGCGCTCGATCCTCGAAAAGAATCCGCGCGGTCTCCAGCTGATCAAAACCTGTCCGGCGGAGAAAATCCTCTCCGTCCAGCTCTTCGGCTCCGTGCCCGAGGAGATGCGCGACGCCGCGCTGCTGGTCGAGTCACTTGGCATCGCCGCCGTGGACATCAACATGGGCTGCCCCGTGAAGAAGGTCGTCAGCGTCGGCGGCGGCTCGGCCATGATGACCGAACTCGACAAGACCGCCGCGCTGGTCCGCGGCATGGTCGAGGCGGTGAAAATTCCCGTCACCGCCAAGATGCGGCTCGGCTGGGATGAGAACAACCTGACCGCCCCCGACCTCGCGCGCGTGCTCGAGGATGTCGGCGTGGCCGCGATCTTCGTGCACGGCCGCACGCGCGCCCAAGGCTTCGGCGGAACCGTCAATCTCGCCGGCATCCGCCAGGTCGTCGAAGCCGTGAAGTCCATCCCCGTCATCGGCAACGGCGACGTCACCACGGCCGAGGCCGCGAAGAAGATGTTCGACGAGACCGGCTGCGCCGGCGTGAGCATCGGCCGCGGCGCGTTCTACAATCCGTGGATTTTCCGCGACACCCGCCACTATCTCGCGACTGGCGAACTGCGCCCGGAGGCCGGTTATCCCGAGCGGGCCCAGGTGATGCGCCGCCATCTCGAGCTGATGATCGAGGTCTTCGGCGAGGACCACGGCTGCCGGCTCTTCCGCAAGCCTGCGTCGTGGTATGCGAAACGCTTCGGTCCCGCGCGCGAGTTCAAGAAGGGCGTCACGCAGTTCAGCTCCCGCGCCGAGTTCGAGGCCCTGCTCGCGCACTATGAGCAGTGGCGCAGCCAGTTCCTCGACGAGCGCGGCGAACTGAAGCCGCAATACCGGCCCGACCCGATGGTCGCCTCGTTCATGCGCGATGACGACGACCCGGCCGTGATGCGCCGCGACGCCATCCCCGTGCCCAAGGGCCCGGTGGACACATGGTAGGACCGGTCTCCGACCGGTCGCGCAGCTTCGGCGATGCGTTTTGGGCCGTCCAAAGTCAGGCCTTGGTTCCGTGTCATACGCCAAGCTCGCCAAACGCGGCCCGCCTCCGCAACCTGATCCCATGTCGGACCTCCTCCACCTCTGGGGCATCTACCTCGGCACCCTGATCGGCCTGCTGCCGATCATCAACCCGCTGTCCGCCGGGCCGACTTTTCTCGCCATCACAGAGGGCGACAGCGAGCAACGCCGCCGCGAGCAGGCGCTCAAGGGCTGTCTCTACATGGTGGCGATCCTCGTGAGTTTCCTGATCGGCGGCACGTTCATCATGAATTTTTTCGGCATCTCGATCCCCGGGCTGCGCATCGCCGGCGGCATCCTCGTCACGCGCATCGGCATGGACATGCTGCGCGCGCCGCGGGCCGACGCCTCCACCGAGGCCGAGCAACGGGAGGCCGCGCGCCGCAAGGTGGACATCTCCTTCTCCCCTCTCGCCATGCCGATGCTGAGCGGTCCCGGCTCCATCGCCGTGACGCTCGGCTTCACTTCGCTCGCCACGGGCTGGATCGACTACGCGGCGATCATCGCCGGCATCATCACCGTGGCGCTCCTGACCTACGCCGTGCTGCGCATGTCGGGCGGGCTCGTGAAATTCATCGGCCCGGTCGGGGTCAACGCCATGACCAAAATCATGGGCTTCCTCATCATGAGCATCGGCGTGCAGTTTGTGGTGAACGGCGTGCTGGGCATCGCCACCGACCCGGCGCTGCTCCAGGGCATTCGCCGCGTGTTGTCGGGCTGAGCAAACGGTGCGCGGCTCAATGCCGGTGCTGCACGACAGCTCCGGTCTTGTCCTTGAAGGTCAGCAGGCGGGTGGCGTCGTCGTAGCCTTCAAAACTGATGCCCAGTTGCGGGTTCACGAGATCGCCGGGCTTGTAGGAAGTGCCGCCGAGGAAGATGCGGGGATTCGCGCCTCCGCGCACGCCACCGATCTTGAGATTCTGCACCCAGCCGCGGAACGCCACGCTGGGCGGGGGCGGCGGAGGCGGCTCGACCGGCTTGGCTTCCTCCGGCGGGTTGGCCGCCGGAGCGGGCGTGGCTGGTGCTGGCGCCACAATTTCCTTCACCGGCTCAACCGTGGCGGCCTCGGCCTGCTCCACGGCCTTCTGGGCGGCCGCAACGGCCTGGGCCTGCGGGGTCACCGGCTGGGCGGCCAGCTTCGGCTTGGGCGGCGGGGGTGGCGGCTCAGCCGTGAATTGGAGGTAGGCAAAAAATCCACCACCCGCGAGCACGAGCAGGGCAACCAGCCCACCGGCCAGCATGATCAGCTTCTTCTTGGAACCCGGTTTGGCCGGGGCGCCCTGCGGGCGGGCAGCCTGCACACTGGCCTCGGCCACGGCTTTCTTGAGCCCGGGCGGGGGAGGAAATTTTGTCGGGGGAGGAAAGGCCGCGGGCGCGGCTTTGGCCGGATCGGCGACTTCCGCCGGCTTGGGCGGAGGCGGCGCGCTCAACACCGGCGGCGGGGCATCGGCCGCGGGCGGGGGGGCATCGGTTGCGGGCGCAGGAGCCGGAGTCGCCGCCGCCTTGGGTTTGAGTCCAAATTTAACCGGAGTTTTCGGGGCCGACTCAGCCTCGGAAGGAGCCTCCACCAAGGGTGGCGGCTCGGCGGCGGGTTGAGATTCGGGGGCAGGGGCCGGAGTCGCTGTCTCCATGGGCGCGGCGGACAAGCGCGGCTTGAGGCGCACAGGCTCGGCAGGGGCCTCCGGGACCGGTTCAGCCGGAGCCGCGGCGGGTTCCGCCGGAGCGGCCGCAGGCTCGGGCGCCGGCGACAGACGCGGCTTCAGACGCACCAGTTTGGGCTCCTCGGCGGCAGGCTGGGCCGTGGGCACTGGCTCCGGGGCGGGAGCCGCGGGAGCAGGTTGAGCGGCCGCAGGATCGGCAGACAGCTTGGGCTTCAGGCGGAGCTTGGGCGTGTTCTCTTCGCTCATGGCCAGAACGCCTAGCAGTTTAGTCGCGTGGCGAAAACAAAAAGATTTCGCGGGTGCCGTCATCTGTCTTGTGACGTGGCAGGGGCCCGCCTAGCCTGCCCTCATGAAACGCGCGGCGGACCAATACGGCGGCATCAGTTCCGTCGCCGTCAAGAAGGCCACCGGGCGGACCTGGGCGGAATGGTTTGCCGTCCTCGACAAGGCCGGCGCCGCCAAGCTGCCCCACAAGGAAATCGCGCTCAGATTGCAGCGCACACACCGGCTGGCCGACTGGTGGGGCCAGATGGTGACTGTCGGTTACGAGCAGGCGCGCGGCTTGAGACTCAAGCACCAGAAGACCGACGGCTTCGAAATCAGTGTGGCCCGCACCATCGCCGCCCCCGTGGACCGCGCCTTCGCCGCCTGGCGCGAGGCCGCCCAACGCGAGCAATGGCTGCCGCGCACCCCGCTCACCGTGCGCAAGGCCACGCCGCACAAATCCATCCGCATCCTCTGGGCCGACGAGACGCTGCTCAGCGTGAATTTCTGGCCGAAGGGCCCGTTGAAGTGCCAGGTGGTCCCGCAGCACGGCAAGCTGCCCTCGCCCGAGGTGGCCGAAAAGATGAAGGCCTACTGGGCGGAGAAACTCGACGCCCTCGGCGCCTACCTCGAGAAGTGAGGCGACTGCTCCTGTTGCAGTCGGGCCTGTTCCTGCTCGCCCCGGGAGCTGTCCCGGAGCTCTGACGCCGCCTCTGGGGCCCGGTCACTTTGGAGGACCTGCGGCAGTTCGACCGACTGATCAAGGAGTCGCCGCTTCCGATCAAGGAGCTGCGCCGCGGGGCACCTAGGCCCAAAAAAAGTCTGCCCTTCAACCAGGCGGTCATCCAGCTCAACCCAAAGTTCGACTCCGACGGCCAGCGCCGCCTCCAGTGCTCGATCCGGTTCCGCGATGTCTTCAAGCGCCTTGCCCCCCGGCGCGAATCGCGCCCCGCAGGCGCGGCCCGACCTCTGAGGTGAGGAGGTCCCCGACCCCATCCACTCGCCGCCGCGCACACGCCGCGCACCCGGCCGCCGCGGCACATGGCCTGCTGGGCCTGCCCCGTGCCGCCCTCCGCCTCCCCTCTGTTTCTGCCTTTGCGCTATCTCGGCTCCCTCCGTTGGCCGAAGGTCATTCTCTGGTGCTATCTCTGCTGGTATGTGGGCATGGTGAGCCGGCATTTCGATCCGGCGCCCCGGCTGTGGCTGACTTCGCTCGGGATCAGCGGCCTCATCGGCCTGGCCTTGATCCTCAGCACCGCCACCACCGGCAGTCCGCTGGACGGCTGGACGCGCTTCCGGCTTTTTCTCATGCCGTTCTGCGTGTCGAGTTACTCGGCCCTGATCAAGGATCAGGGCTTCATCCTGCTCTTTTCCCCGGCCTGGGACGACAATCTCTTCTGCCTCGCACTGTGCGCCACCTTCGTGACGGCCCAGCGGTTGATCCGGGCGCTGCGCCCGTCTGCGCCGGCCTGAAAATCGCATTCAGCGCGCGGGAATCGGGTCTCCGGCCAGCAACCGTTCCTTGGCCACGAACCACAGCGGGTTCCCGTCGTCGTCGAGCACCGGCATGATCTGCACGTCGGCCCGGTAGGCCGAACCGTCCTTGTGATAATTGACCAGCTCCTCCCGACAGGGCCGGCGGGCCCGCAATGCGACACGGATGCGCTCGACGGCCGCGCGATCCGTGCCCGGACCCTGCAGGAGCTGCCCCGGCCTGCGTCCACGGAGTTCGTCCAAGTTGTAGCCGCACATTGCGGTGAAGACTGGATTAACCCACTCCACCAAACCGAGAGGGTTTGTAACCACCAAGGCCGGTGGTTGTGGCGGTGGCGGCGGGTCACCTAGATCGGCCAAAATTCTGGCTTTTAGAAATTCAGGTGCCTGACGGTAAGCCATACCCGGTGTGGTAACAGCAGCGGCGAACACCTCATGCAGAGCAGCGACATGCGCCCTCAGGACACCGTGATACTCCATCAAAACGTCAAAGGCCTCGCGATCCAGCGCGGTCATTTCGCCGGAGGCATAGAGGACAGCTCGGTCTTGTAGGTTGTCTGCGAGCATGAATAAAGGCGTAGGTTACTACGCGTCTCAGTAAAAACTGGATTCATCTTTGTCAGCCAAACACAAAAAAGCCCCGTGGCTTGGAGCCGCGGGGCTTTGGGTAAAACAGGCTGGCGCCTTCAGCGCCGCACGGACTTACGAATCGCAAAGAGCGCGACCAAACCCATGGCGCTCAGGAGAGCCGTGGCGCCGGAATCCGGAACGCCCGGGGGCTGGGTGGTTCCCTTCACATTGGTGAACGAGAAATTGAGATCGTCGTAATCCATGTCGCCACCCCCGAAAAGATCCTCAAATCCGACATAGGTTTCAGTGGGGGAGTAAGCATCATCTACCACGGCATGCACGAGCCCATCGGGGTTGCGGTTTGCCGGTCCGCTGTAGTAGGTGTAACCAGTGTTCTGCACATAGATACCGAAAATCAATTCAGTGCCGGCTGTGAAGTTGCCCAGGCTCATCGTCGAACCGACCGGCGTCACTTGGTTGTTGAAAATGGTGCCCAGAATATTGCCGGGAGAGCTGAGGAAGAGCAAGTTGGTGTAGCCAGCGGTATGGCCCAAAAACTTGGCAACGACTTCACCGTCGTTTTCGACGACCACGCTGCCGCCGAGGATCGGAACAGCGTGAGCCGACGGAATGGCCAGAGCCAATACGGCCGAGGCGATGGATGCTTTAATCAACTGACTAAGGGTGGTTTTCATTGGGGGTGAGCCCCGGTTAGCATGCAGTATGCCTCACGCGAATCAGAGTCGCAGGATGTCATGCAAGTGACTATCCTGCTTAGTAATATATTTATCGCAGCCTCGCATCTGTTGCCTGCCTTCATGCGCCTGCAACCTGGACTTTGTAAGCAATTCCTACGCTTCAACGGGGCCGCGAACTTGCTGGATTACTCGATATTCAAGCGGGCGCCGGCGTCTTGCTTGAACCCATACCCATCGCCTCCTTGATCCAACTCCACGCGCGGCGCAGGCCGACTTCACAGGTGCCCGTGATGTGGTAGGTGCGGGCGAAGAGTTCCTCGTGCCCTAAGTAACGAGGCGGTAACAGCAAGAGCGTGCGGTTCTTGTCCGTCTTCGCGTCGTGCCCGAGCACTTCGGAGTAGAACACGCCCTTGCCGACCACGAGCCCCTCGCGCGGCACCGGCACCTCCCGCAGCGGCAGCACCAGCCACGGACGAAACTTGAGCGTGAGCGCGCCGTCGGCGGCCTGGTTGAGCCGGCCATAGGTGCGGGCCGGCACGCCCTCGAACTCGGAACCGGTGAACACCTTGTTGCCGTCGGCATAGAGCTTGAAGCGCTTGCGCCGCACCGTGAAGAAATCCCAGCAGAACACCGACCCGAACACCATCAGGCGGAACGCCCAGCCGGCCGTGAAATAGGCGATGATAATGATCAGCACCGACAGCGTGGCGCCGACCACCGGATCAATCCACGCCGTCGCCGTCACGAGGCCGAGCAGCGAGGTGCGCACGCCCTTCAGCACGGCGTCGATCGCGCCCCACGGGCTGATCAGGATCAGCACGTTGATCGCATGCGAGGTCAGCCAGACCACGCCGAAAACCACCACCGACAACGGGACCATGAGCAGGCTCAACAGCCAGCTGACGTCGAACGCGGCCACCGGCAGCATGGCCAGTCCACCGGTGTGGATCACCACCGTGTCACCGAGCCCAGACGATTCCATGATGAGCTTCGAGCCAAAGGTGACCAGCGAGGGAATCACCGCGCCCGCGGCCACGAGCCCGCTGGCCTTGTTCTCGATGGTTTCGAGAATATCGAGCGGCTTCTTCCAGCCGGGCGGCAATGCTGCGCCCGCCGCGTCCTTGGCCGCCACCGCGCCCACGGCGAGAATGCCGACCGCCCAGAACGCCGGGTTCGCGAACCACGGCAGATTGGCCTTCTTCTCGGGCGTGTCCGCCTGGAAATACTGGTAGGCTCCGACGGCGCTCACGCCGAGAAGTGGGGAAATCGCAATGCCGGTCACCTGCGTGGCCAGCGCCGCGAGCTCGAGGCCCGGTGTCTTGACGGCCTTCGCCTCGGGCTTGGCGGCCGACTGCGCCAGCAGCGGCAAGCTCAGGAGGGTCAGACAAAGCGCCAGGGCGAGCAGCGGAGAAAAACGTTTCATCCCGCGAACCTAGGCGTCCGCGGCCTTTTTGAAAGCCCGCAAATGCAGCGTTGGGCGTAGGGCCGGTCTCCGATCAGCCACCTCAGTATGCGGGAGCAATGGCCAGTCAAAGACTGGCCCAACCTCCTCACTCCAACCCCGCCGCCTTGGCCAGGTCGGCCCAAGCGTAGAAGTGGAAGACTTTGCCCTCGGTCATGGCCACAAAGAGCCCGCCCGGAAACCCCGGCAGTTCAACCGGTGTGACGTCGCTGCCGTCGCTCTGGATGGCGGCCACTTCCACGGCCGCCAGCATCGGGTGATCGTGCGGCTTGCCGGGCGTGCCGGCGCGAGGGAAGATCTGGAAACGGTAGGCCTGCTGGTCGGACACGAGCACGTAGCCTTGCCCTCCGGACTTCGGGTAGATCGAGATGCCCTCGTGGTCGGACGCGAAGCCGGTTGTGCCGAAGAGCGCGAGCTCTCGGTTGGCATCGGGTGCGTCGGGGTCGGCGGCGTATTTGCGCACGCCGAAAGTCTCGTCGGAGTAATAAACGTAGCCCAGCTCGGCATCCACGCCGATGGCCTCGATCTCGGCCCGGCCGCTGTAGGCGCCGAATTGCCGCACAAGCGTCATCTTGATCTGGCCCGTGCCGTCGTCCTCGAGCCGGTATTGCGCGAGGTAGCCCTCGGCGGGGCCGGACTTGCCGCCGACGATAGCGAAGATCGCACCGTCGCGCGGGCGCTGGTAAAGGGCCACGCCCATCGGCGCGCGCTCGGGGTCGCCGTTGAACACGACGAGGTCGCCGCGATCAACGGCGGCAAGATCGGGCAGCGTGAACACGCGCAGGCGCTTCTGCTCGCGCTCGGTGACGACCGCGATATCCACCCGCCGGCCGCCGAGCGGGAAACCGGTAGCGAGGTCCACATTGTTCGGCCGCTTCAAACCGGTCACGCGGTGAACGATCTTTCCGGCCAGGTCGTAGGCGAGCAGCGCGCCGTCGGAGTTCTTGTCGGTGCCGATCACGAGACTCTTCGCAAGGTCGGCCCGGTTGATCCAGATCGCCGGGTCGTCGGTGTCGTGCTTGGCCGGCTCGGTGATGACGCGCGGCTGCACGGCATTGGTGCGATAGCCCGGTAGCGAAGCGGCAGCGGGCGACTGCGCGAGCACGCAAGCCGCCTTCACGGCATCCTCGAACGCCTCGTCGTCGGCCTCGTCCCACGCGACCTTGTCGCGAAAGTAGTCCGCCCAGCGGAATTCCTGGAAAAAGACATCCTTTCGTTCGTGGAAACCGTGGGTCTCCATCACGCCCCAAGCCAGGCCACGCCAGGGATCGCGCTGCATCGCGAGCAAACTGGCGGGCAAAGCTGACGCCGGCTGCGGCCGGCCCTGGCCATCCTTGAGATAGGCATAATTGTTCGCCTGCATGCGCGCCCAGAACTCGGCCGGCGCGAGGTCGGACCAGTTGGCGAGGATGTGGCCGTAGGCGGTCTTGTCCGCATGCTTCGACTCGATCAGCGAGCGCAGCGTGTGATGCCCGTCGGTCAGGTAGGGCACGCCGCCGGGTCCGATGACCACCGGCACGTCCTTCTTGATGAGGTAGGCCTTCAGCTCCGTGGGCGACATCGCGTCCATCTTGGCCTGCTTGTGGACGACCTCGCGCCAGCCGTGCGAAAACTGCGTGGGGTGCAGCTGGCGCGCGTCGATCGTGCAGGCGGTGCCGGCCGGGAGGTCGGCGCGGAAAGCCACCGGCCCGGTCTGCGCACAGACCGCAGACAGCAATCCAGCCAACGCCACGAGGAGGGAGAAAAATTTGTTCATGGAAATAGGCCGAGCCGGCGGGCTTTCAGCCGCACCGGCCCGGGGGAGCAAGTCGAACTCAGAGCTTCCAGCGGAGGCCGAAGTTGGCGCTCCAGCCATATTCCTCGACCTGGCCGAGACGGTTGCCCTGGTTGGCGCCGGGACTCTTGAGGAAGACGCGGAAGGGCTCGTCGGTGAGGTTCAGCACCTCGCCGTAGAGCTCCCATTTCTTGGTGAGCTTGTAGCGGGCGGTGAGGTCGAGCTGCTTGAAATCGTCCACGTAGAGGTCCTGCCAGGCTTCGCCGCCGAGCGGCTCGTCCTCGCGCAGACGCTCGGTGCGGAAATTCAGCGCGAGGCGCAGGAAGAGGCCGGCCTTCTCGTAGGTGAGGGCGAGATTACCGGTGCGGTCGCTCTGACCGATGAACGGCACGTCCTCGCCGGGACGCGTCGGGTAGGTCGCCTCGCTGTCGAGGAAGGTGATGTTGGCCATCACACCGAGGCCGTCGAGGGGCGCGGGCAGGAAACGGAGCTGCTGCTGGTAGGCCAGCTCGACGCCCGTGATCGAGCCGTCGGAGCCGTTGGCGTAGGTCGTCAGGTCGTAGCTGTCGCCGGCGATGACGACGGGCGTCGGGTCCTCGTATTCGTAGGAGAAGTTCTCGATCTGCTTGCGGAATACGGCCGCAGAGACGACGCCGAGCGAGGGCAGGTAGTATTCGACCGAGGCATCCCAGTTCACGGCCTCGAGGGCCTTGAGGTTGGGATTGCCGCGGGTGATCTCGAGGTCGTCGCTGTTCACGAGCGAGCGGAAGGCGCTGTCGCCGAACGAGGGCCGCGCGAGGGAGTTGGACCACGAGGCGCGGAGCACCAGGTTCTTGTCCACGTCGTAGCGGAAGTGGACCCCGGGGAGCACATTCGTGTAGCTGCGGCCGGCGCTGCGGCGCGTGGCCACCTCGTTGACGAGATCAAGCTCGTTGCCGGTGGTCTCGAATTCCGTGCGCTCAACGCGCACGCCGCCGAGCACATTGAGCCGGCCAAAGGAGGTGCCGCCCATGACGTAGCCAGAGAGCACGTCCTCCTGGATCTCAAAGTCCTCAAACTCGCTGTCCTCGAACAGCCGGACGCCGGTGAAGGCGCTGCGGTTCGAGTAGAACGCCTCCTTCACCGCCGCCGTACTGATGCGCGGCACGCGCAGGTAGGGATAGTCGCTGGCCGGCTCGGCGAGGTTTACGAAGGTGAACGTGGCCGGAGCGGAGGTCAGCTCATAGACCTCGCCCTCGGCTTCCTTCTCCTTGTTGCGGAACAGCGCGCCGAACTTCACCCAGGCCGGGCTGCCGGTGAAATCGTAGCGGGCGTTGAAACCGAGGTCGGTCTCGGTCTCGCTGCCGGTCTCGTTGGCGAGGTCCACGCGCTGGAAGTTGTAGGATGACGGTTCGAAGAAGCTCGCGCCGGCGAGCTGCGTTACGCTGAGCGTGTAGGGACCATTGGCGTCGTAACGGATGGAGGCGTCGCGGGTGTTGCGGCGGAAGCGGGCGGTCAGCTCGTCGGGACGGCGCTCGTCGCCCTTGGTGTAACCGGCCTGCACGTCGAACTTCCAGGCGCCGGCCTGCTTCTCCATGCCGGCGGTGAGCGTTGAGACTTCCTGGTCCTTTTCGCGGATGCGGAGGCGACGGCCGTAGCGGCGCAGCGCCGTATAGGTCGCCGAGTCAGCCGTGACCGAGGCGGTGTTCAGGGTGCCCTCGGTGAAGTCGAAGATCGTGAGGTGGCGGCTCTCGGTGTCGGTGAAACGGTTGTGGCCGCCGTGGACGTAGAACACCGTGCCGGTGTCGGGGCGGGCCTCGAAGGCCGCAGTCACGCCGTAGCGCTCGCGGTTGATCACGTAGTCGCGAAACTCCAGCGCCTCGGGCGTGTAGAACGGCGTGCCGTTGTCGGAGGGCGACACCCACGCGCCGCCGGTCTCGTAATTGTGGGAGCCGAACTTGCGCTCCTGCCAGGTCGGGGCGATCAGGAAACCGTATTGCTGGTCCGAACCGAAGCGCTGCGAGACGTAGCCGTTGAACTTGCTGCTGTATTCGCCGCTCTGGTCGGCGAACTGGCCTTGGGCACTGAAGCTCGCCGCGAGGCCGTCATTTTCAAAAGGGCTCTTCGTCTTGATGTTCACCTGGCCGCCGAGACCCTCGCCGTCCATGTCGGGCGTCGGGACCTTGGTGACCTCGATCGCCGCGAGCGCATCGGCGGGAATCACGTCGAGTGGTGTGGCGCGCTCGCCGAGATCGGCGCCGGCGAAGGAGCCGCCGTTCACCTTGACCGAGGTGAAGTTGTAGTTGAGCCCGCGCAGCACGATGTAGCGGCCCTCGCCCTGGTCGCGGTAGAGCGAGATGCCGGGAATGCGCTGGATTGCCTCGGCGGCGTTCTGGTCGGGAAAGTTGCCGATCTCGTCGGAAGCGACGATGTTCGTGAGCGTCGCGGCGGCGCGCTGCTGGTTGATAGCGCGGGCCGTGCCGACCGCGGCGCCCTCGATCACGAGCTTGTCCAGCTCGACCGTCTCGCTGTTGAAGGCGACGTTGAGCCGGGTGGCGCCGTTGACCTCGACACTGCGGGCCACGCCGGGATAGCCGACGTAGTTCACCTCGACGCTGTAGCTGCCCGGGGGCACGCCGGCGAGGGAGTAGTCGCCCGCCGTGCCGGTGTAGGTCTCCAGGTCGGTGCCGGCCAGCGTCACACGGGCGCCCGCGAGAGCGAGCCCCGTTGAGGCGTCGGTCACCCGGCCGCCAAGCGAGCCGGCCGACTGGGCGGACAACGAAGCGCCGATCAGGGCGAGCGCCACACACGCGGCGCGCAGGAACAGGGAAAAGGCGGGCAGACCCGCACGTGGATTCTTGGTTTGCATAAGTCGGCCGCGACCCTGCACGCGCGCAAAATCCGCGGTCAACGCGCGACCGCGTCCGTCGCGGGATCTTAACCCGTGCGAAACACGGCCGTCACAAAGCGGGGTTGGTGCGTTGCCAGATGGATTGTCCTCTTCTTGTAGGGTCGCTGCTTGCGGCGACCTCGTGCGATAGGTCGGCGCAAGCACCGACCCTACAGTGCAAAGTTCCGCCAACCCACCGCCGCCACAGTTGCCAAACCCCATTCGCGCTGCCTTGCTCGCCGCCATGCCCCTCACCAAAGCCGAGATCACGCGCCTGCGCTCGCTGCAGGAGAAGAAGCACCGCGAGGAACTCGGCCTCTTCGTGGTCGAGGGCGAGAAGGTCGTGGCCGAGCTGCTCGGGGCGAAGTTTCCGCTCGTGGACATCTACGCCACGCCCGCTTGGACCGGTGCGCGCACAGTGGACATCACCGCCGCCGAGATGGACCGGCTCAGCCACTATCCCACCCCGTCCAGTGTGCTCGCCGTGGGCAAGATCACGCGGGCCCCGCTCGCCGCCGGCGCGCTCGACCACGGCCTCACGCTCGCCCTCGACGGCATTCAGGACCCCGGCAACGTCGGCACGCTCCTCCGCATCGCCGACTGGTTCGCCTGCGCCCGCGTGCTGCTTTCGCCTGACTGCGCCGACCTGTTTTCCCAGAAGGTCGTCAACGCCAGCATGGGCTCCTTCGCCCGCGTGAAAACCCACACCGTTCCGCTGGCCGAAGCCCTGGCCAGCGTGACGGTGCCTGTCCTCGGCTGCGATCTCCAGGGCGAAGACGTCCATGCGCTGAAGCCGCTCAAGGACGCCATCATCGTCATCGGCAGCGAGGGCCGCGGCCTCTCCGACGCCGTGGCCGCACGCCTGACCGGCCGGATTACGATTCCCAAATACGGCGGCGCCGAGTCCCTCAACGCCGCCATCGCCGCCGCCATTGTCTGCGACAACCTGCGGCGGGCGGGTGGCGGCTGATTTCCTGCAGTTCATCGCGACGGGATTGCCCGCCCCGCGGGGTTAAGCCAGCCTGCACCCATGCAAACTACCCCAATCCACTCACCCCAGCCTGTCATCATGAGTGAAGCGAAGGATCCAGTAACACTTCCGCCCTCCTCTGGATTCTTCTCCCGCGGCCGCGGGATCAGAATGACAGGTTACGTGGGTTTGCTGTTGTTCGCATTCGCCTCGGTCTTCGCGGCCGAATCTCCGCCCCCCGCCGACCTCTTCGCCTACGACAAGACCGCCCCGCTCAACGTGCAGGAAGCCGGACGCGAGACACGGGGCGCCGCGCTCGTGCGCGACCTCACCTTCACGCCCGCCGGCAAACCGGTGAAGGCCTATCTCGTTTCGCCCGCCACCGGCTCGGGCCCACACGCGGCCATCCTCTACGTCCACTGGCTCGGCGATCCGAAGACGACCAACCGCACGCAGTTCCTCGACGAGGCCGTGACGCTCGCCGGCCGCGGCGTGGTGTCGCTGCTCGTCGAAGGCATGTGGGCCGAGCCGGGCTGGTATAAGAACCGTATCCCCGAGGAAGACTATGCCCACGCCATCCGCCAGGTCATCGAGCTCCGTCGCGCCATGGATCTGCTCCTCGCGCAACCAGGCATTGATCCCACGCGCGTCGCCCTGGTTGGACACGACTTCGGCGCGATGTATGGCATGATGGCCGAGGCGCTCGACCGCCGGGCCAAGACCTGCGTCTTCATGGCCCCCACGCCGCACTTCGTGGACTGGTTCCTTTTCCGCCAGCAGCCCAAGGACCTCGAAAGCTACAAGGCGCAGCTCGCCACCATCGATCCCGTCCTCTTCGTCGGCAAACTCGCTCCCGCCCCGGTGTTCTTCCAGTTCGCAAGCCGCGATTTCTACGTCACCGCCGAGGAAGCCGCCGAGTTCTACGCCGCCGCCGGCCCGCGCAAGCAGATGGCCACCTACGACGCCGACCACGGCCTCCACCCGCCCGAAGTCGCCGCCGACCGCGTGGCTTGGTTGGTGCGCGAGTTGGGACTGAAGTGATTTGAACTTGAGGGCAACCGCAACGGTCGCGCGCTTGGCCATATCAGTCCCACCACAAGTAAAGCGTGTTTGTCCGGCGCATCTCATGCGCCAGTGCCTCAACGGTTCCCGTGCCCTGATCCACGATATCGGGACAGAATGCGTATACTTCCTTGGCAAAGACCTTCCAATCTTCCGGCTGGCGTGAGAATTTCGCTTCCAGCCAGTCTTGCCCAGCACCGACCAGCAAAAGACCGTATCGCTTGGTCAACTCTCGGTAGCGAGCAATCACTTGGGCGTGATCGATATCGTAATTCACACCGTCGGTCCGGACAACCGCCAGATACGCGTAGGGGTCGCTGGTCTTCATGATCGCAACCCTGTCAGGCCCATGGCCGAATGCCTGCTCGTTGAGGTAGGCTGAGTAGGATGAGCCCGCCAAAACACGGCGCACCGCAATGAGCACCGTATGCCCTTCGTTCGGCTTGGTCAGCAAGACTACGCCGGCAGCAGGAACTCGCTGGAAGTCCACTGAACGCCCCATCAGGCGCTCAAGCGAGCTGCCGAGCGCCTTGACCGAATTCATTGCGACCGGATCGAAGCCTAGACCCTTTACCAGCACCTCCTCGTCCGAGGAAAGGGAAGCTCGGCCATTGGCGCAGGTAACGAACAGCAGCAAGAGAGCAAAGTGATGTCGAAATACTCTAGCCGAAGCTTTAATTAAGAAAGGTTGCTCAAACATAACTCATCAATTCTTCGACAGGGGGAAGCCGCTATTTCGCTTTGGCGATCCAAGCCCGCACGTTCTCCTCGAGAAGGCTCATCGGCAGGGCGCCGTTTTTCAGCACGAGGTCGTGGTAGGCGCGGAGGTCGAATTTCGCGCCGAGCTCCCGCTTCGCGAGCTCGCGCAGCTCGATGATCTTGATCATGCCGATCTTGTAGCCCGTGGCCTGGCCGGGCCACACGATGTAGCGGTTGGTCTCGGCGAGCGTCTCGACGGCGGAGGCGGCCGTGTTGGCGCCGAAATAGTCCAGCACCTGCTGGCGCGTCCACTTCTTGGCATGAATTCCCGTGTCCACCACCAGCCGCACGGCGCGCAGCAGCTCGTCGGAAAGCCGGCCGAAGTCCTGATACGGATCCTGATAGAAGCCGAACTCCTTGGGGAAATACTCCGCGTAGAGCGCCCAGCCCTCGCCATAGGCGTTGTAGCCGCCGAAGCGCCGGAATTTGGGCATGTTTTCCAGCTCCTGCGAAATCGCGTTCTGCATGTGATGGCCGGGAATGGCCTCGTGGTGGGCCAGCGTCTCCAGCTCCCAGATGGGCAGGCCGCGCATGTCGTGCGTGTTGACGTAGTAGATGCCGGGACGCGAGCCATCGGCCGAGGGCTGGTTGTAGAACGCCGCGGCCGAGCCCTTCTCGCGGAACGGCTCGACCCGCTTCACGATCAGGCCGGCCTTGGGCTTCACGCCGAAGAACTCGTCGAGCCGTGCGGTCATGGTCGCGATGGCGGCCTCGGCGCGCTTAACATAGGCCGTGCGCCCCTCCTCGGTGCTCGGGTAGCTGAACTGTGGGTCATCCCGCATGAACTTCAGGAACGCGGCGAGGTCGCCCTTGAATCCGGTCTTCCGCGCAATTTCCATCATGCCGGCGTGGATGCGCGCGACCTCGCGCAGGCCGAGCTCGTGCACCTCGTCGGCGCCGAGTGCGGTGGTCGTGTGGTTGCGTAGCATGAAATTGTAGTAATCACGGCCCTCGGGCAGCTTCCACACGCCGTCGTCGTCGGTGGCGACCCTGGCCTGCGCCTCGAAGAGCGCGATAAGCTTTTCGTAGGCGGGCCGGACCGAGCCGAGCAGCGCCGCCCGCGCGTCGGTGACCAGCTGCGCCTTAGTCGCCTCGTCGGCGTCCTTGAGGGCGGCGACCTTGCCCTCGATATCCCCGAGCAGGGCGCTCTTCTTTTCGCCGGCCTCGAAGGGGGCGCCGCTGATGATCTCGCGGCATGACTCGATGAGCAGAGGATAGACGAACTTCGGCGGCTGGATGCCGCGCGCAGCCTGGGCCTCGGCGCGGACGATGAGCTGGTCGAACATTCCGGGCAGCGCGCGCAGGCGGGTGATGTAGGCGCGAGCGTCGGCCGTATTAGCAACCTCGTGAAAGTTGATCAGGAAGGCCGCCGCGTCGGTGTGCTGGCCACCCATCTGGGTGAAGACGTAGTCGTGGTTGCGCCACTTCCAGCCCTCGATGGTCTGCTCCGCCTGCGCGACAAAGAGCCGGTAGCTCATCTTCGTCTGCTCATCCAGCAGGTCGAAGTTGACCGTGCTCTTCAACGCGGCGAGTTCGCGCACGGTGATGGCGAACTCGGCCAACCGGTTGGCTTCGGAGAAGTCATCCCACTTGTCGTGGTCCTTCTTGATTCCGAGGTAGCCCTGCGAGATCGGACTGCGGTCCACGCTTTCGTCGAACACGCGGTCGAAAAACGCGTTGGCCTTGGCCGACTCGGCGGCGATGCGCTCGGCCATGACGGCGTCCTTCGTGATGGCGGACGAGGCCGCAAGGTTGAGGGTGAAAGCCGCAGCCAGGGCCGCGCCGGTGAGCAAGGAACGGAATTTCATTTGCAGCGGAGTGTGGCCAGCCGCCGCCCTGCGGCAAGCCCGGTGCGACGAGCGGCGGAAAGACTGGAGGGCCGGTCTCCCGACCGGCCGCGCTTTGCTGGAGGGCGGAGCGAAGAAAGGCGGAGCGAGCAATACACCGGCAAACGTTCATCCTCCCACACCCCGCCCTGCGGGCACCCCTCTCCAGAGGGGATCTGGTCAGACGGCGGTTTGGGTCCCCTCTGGAGAGGGGTGGCGCGAAGCGACGGGGTGTGGTGAATTTTGCGGACGCGACCTAACCATACTTCACACCCACGCCCGCCAGCCACCGGTCCAGCAGGCGCGCCGTGCCGAGGGTGTCGGCGTGCGTGGCCAGCGGGACTTCACGAGCGCCGCGCCAGAGGGCCTCGGCAAAGGCGTCGGCCTCGTAGGCGTAGAGCCCCACGCCCGGGCTGCGGATGATGATTTCCTCGGGTGACGCGTCGCGGCGGTGGAGGATGATTTTTTCCTCCTGCCCGAGCAGGCCGGGGACAAAGGGCTGCGGCACGTCGACCCAGCCGGCCGTGCCGTGCAGCTGCACGGAGTTGTCATTGAGCACGGTCGCGCCACAGGACAGCTCGGCGAGGATGTCGCCGGGAAACTTTGCGACGGCCGTCGCAAAGTCATCGGTGCCGACCTCCGCCCGCAGGCGACCGGTGCCGTGGAACTCAAGCGGCTCCACGAAATCCTTGCCCTGGACCGCTCCGGCGATGTGGCGCGAGAAGGTGATCGGGTAGCAGCCGAGATCGAGGATCGTGCCGCCACCGAGCGCCTTCTTGAACATCCGGTGCTCGGGGTTGAAATCCATCAGCACATTGAACGAGGCCCGGATCAGCCGCAGTTCGCCGAGCGCGCCGCTGCGCACCAGTTCGACCACCTTCCGCGTCTGCGGGTGGAAGCGATACATGTAGGCCTCCATCAAGAGCACGTCGTGCCGCTTCGCCGCCGCGAGCACGCGCTCGGTGTCGGCGATGCTGAGCGTGAGCGGCTTCTCGCAGAGGATGTGCTTGCCCGCCTGCGCCGCCTTGATGGCCCACTCCGCGTGCCACGGGTGCGGCGTGCCGATATAGACGGCCTCGATCGCGGGGTCCGCCAGCAGCGCCTCGTAGCTGCCGTGGGCGTTGGCCCCGCCGAAGTCGGCGGCGAACTTCTGCGCGTCGGCCAGGTTGCGCGCGCCGACGGCGACAAATCGCCCCGTTTGCGACTGGAGCAGATCGGTGACAAACTTCCGCGCGATCCAGCCCGTGGTGAGGATGCCCCAGTTTAGCCTCTTCGACATCGGGGCACTGAAACGACGGCTGCACCAAACGCCAAATCCCAAAGCGCCAAACTCCAAATAAATCACAAAATCGAATTTCGATGTTACCCTTTGGAGTTTCTTTGGCGTCTGGACCTTTGGCCTTTGCGGTTTTTTGCCCCCATCTCCGCGAATTCGCGGTTGCACGCCGCGCCGCACGCATTGCACTCGGCGGCTTCCCTTTCTCCGTTCATGGATTCTCCCAACCCCGAACACGTCATCCGCCTCGCCGAGGAGCTGAAGCTCAAGGTCCACCAGGTCGCCGCGACCGCCCAGTTGCTGAAGGAGGGTGCGACCGTGCCCTTCATCTCGCGCTACCGCAAGGAAGCCACCGGCGAACTCGACGAGGTGCAGGTGACCGCCATCCGCGACCGCCTTGAGCAGATGGCCCAGGTGGACGAACGCCGCACTGCCATCGTGGCCTCGCTCAAGGAGCGCAACCTGCTCACCGACGCCCTGTCCAACGCCCTCGCGCTGGCCGACACGCTCACCAAGCTCGAGGACATCTACCTGCCCTACCGCCCGAAGAAACGCACGCGCGCCACCATCGCGAAGGAGAAAGGCCTCGAACCGCTCGCCGAGCTGCTCTGGGCGCAGGACCCGGCCACCGACGCCTTGGCCGCCGCGCAGGCCTACGTGGGCAAGGAGTTCACCCTCGACGACGGCAAGAGCACCAAGGGCAAGATAGAGAACGCCGAAGAAGCCTTCGCCGGCGCCCGCGACATCCTCGCCGAGCGCATCAGCGACGACGCCACCGCCCGCGAGAAGCTGCGCGTCGTTTACCGCGCGCAAGCGACCGTCTCCTCCAAGGTGCTTTACGGCAAGGACACCGATCCCGAGGCCGCGAAGTTCAAGGACTACTTCGACTGGTCCGAACCGCTCGCCAAGGCCCCGTCGCACCGCGTGCTCGCCATGCGCCGCGGCGAAAAGGAAGGGTTCCTCATCATGCGCATCACGCTGGCCGACGAACTCACCGCCCTCGCCGAGGTCGAGACGCTCTTCGTGAAGAACAAGTCGTCCTGCGGCGAACAGGTGCGCCTCGCCACCGCCGACGCCTGCAAGCGCCTGCTCGCGCCCGCCATCGAGACGGAGATGCGCATCGAGTCGAAGAAGCGCGCCGACGAGGCCGCGATCAAGGTCTTCACCGACAACCTCCGCGAGCTGCTCCTTTCCGCCCCTCTCGGGCAGAAGGCCGTCATGGCCATCGACCCGGGCTTCCGCACCGGCTGCAAGACCGTGCTGCTCGACCGCCAGGGCAAGCTCCTGCACAACGACGTCGTCTTCCCCGACCGCCATGCCGAGGAGGCCAAGGAGAAGCTGCTCGGCTTTGTGAAGTTCTTCAACGTCGAGGCCGTCGCCATCGGCAACGGCACGGCGGGCCGAGAGACCGAGGCCTTCGTGCGCGCGCTCGGCCTGCCGCCGCATATCCCGGTCGTCATGGTCAACGAGTCCGGCGCGTCCATTTACTCCGCGAGCGACGTCGCGCGCGAGGAGTTCCCCGACCACGACCTCACCGTCCGCGGCGCCGTTTCCATCGGCCGGCGCCTCATGGACCCGCTCGCCGAGCTCGTGAAGCTCGACCCGAAGTCCATCGGCGTCGGCCAATACCAGCACGACGTGGACCAGCCCGCGCTCAAGCGCTCGCTTGATGACACCGTCATCAGCTCCGTGAACGGCGTCGGCGTCGAGCTCAACACCGCCTCGAAGCAGCTCCTTAGCTATGTCTCCGGGCTCAACGCCACGACCGCCGCCGCGATCGTCGCGCGCCGCAACGAGAAGGGCGCGTTCAAGACGCGTGCCGAGCTGCTCGACGTGCCGCGCCTCGGACCCAAGGCCTTCGAGCAGGCCGCCGGCTTCCTCCGCATCCGCGACGCCGCCCACCCGCTCGATGGCTCCGCCGTGCACCCCGAACGCTACGCGCTCGTCGAGCAGATGGCTGCCGACCTCGGCACGAGCGTCGCCGAACTCATGCGCGAGGAGAAGCTGCGCAAACAGATCAAACTGGAGAAATACGTCACGACCGACGTCGGTCTGCCCACGCTCAAGGACATCATGGCCGAGCTGGCCAAGCCCGGCCGCGACCCGCGCCAGAAGTTCGAGGCCTTCAGTTTCCAGGAGGGCGTGAACAAGCCGGAGGACCTGAAACCCGGCATGAAGCTCCCCGGCATCGTGACGAACGTCACGGCCTTCGGCGCCTTCGTGGACATTGGTGTCCACCAAGACGGCCTCGTCCATGTCTCTCAGCTCGCCGACAATTTCGTGAAGGATCCCGCCGAGGTCGTGAAGCCGCAGCAGAAGGTGATGGTCACCGTCACCGAGGTGGACCTCGCGCGGAAGCGCATCGCCCTCTCGATGCGCAGCAAGCCGGTGCTCGGTCCGAAGGCACCGCTGGGCCAAGGTGGACCGGGCGCTCCGCGCCCGGTCAGCGGCGTGCGCAGCGCGCCGCCCGTCACTCGCCCACCCGCCGCCCCCCAGTCGCTCAACAACGACTGGTTCACCGCCGCGCTGAACAAGAAGAAGTAGGACGGAACGATCTTTTTGCAGGGCGGGGTCTCCGACGGAGGCTTGGCGGAGCTGGCGAAGCAACCCCGCCTTCATCGAGGGCAACATCGTGCCCGAGGCGGGATTTGAAAATCCCGCCCTACAACGATCCGCACTGCAACAAGCGCGCCTGATTTTGCACATTCCGAATCCTGCAAGTTGGATTTTGGGCGACGATTCCATCGCACGTTTTGGCGCACGATGAGTCATACTCAGCGTATGACCCATCCCACCTCCCAGCCCATCGACGAAACGAAGTTCATCATCCGCGGCATCCACCTCGACCTGACCGACGCCCTGCGCCGGATCACGATGGAAAAGGCCGCCCGCCTCCTCCGCCACAACGACCACATCCTGCGCATCCGCCTCGACCTTGAGCTCGACAAGACGCGCGGCGCCAAGGACCAGTTCATCGCCAAGGGCCGGATCGAGATCAGCGGCCCCGACCTGATTGCCAGCGTGCAGAGCGAGGACGCCTACAAGTCGGTGGACCTGCTGGTGGACAAGCTCGACGCCCTGCTCCGCGAGCGCCACGGCCGCCGCAAGGACAACCGCAACCACCCGCACGCCGCCGAGCTCGGCGCGCCGTTGCCGAAGGTTTGATTGCAGCGCGGGTCACCGGTCCCCGCATTTTCCTGGTAGGGTCGCCGCTTGTGGCGACCTAACCAAGCGAGGTCGGCCCAAGGGCCGACCCTTGCTACACGGGAAAACGCGACCCTCACCGATACGGCTGGTGCAGTTCGACCGGCTTGGCCTTGGCCCGCAGGCGCAGGTTGAGCATCTCGACACCGAAGGCGAAGGCCATGGAGAAGTAGATGTAACCCTTCGGGATGTGGTGGCCGAGCGAATCGCCCACCAGCATCACGCCGATCAGGATCAGAAAGCTCAGCGCGAGCATCTTGAGCGTCGGATGCTTGTTCACGAAGTCGCTGACCGCGCCGGCGAAGGCCAGCATCACGCCGAGGGCGATGATCACCGCGACGATCATCACCCAGAGCTGGTTGGCCATGCCGACGGCCGTGATCACGGAATCGAGGGAGAACACGATGTCGAGGAGCAGGATCTGGAAGATCACGCCGTTGAACGAGACCTTGCCCAGGGTGCTGGTAGCGTGGCCGTCCGCGCCCTCGAGCTTCTCGTGGATTTCCATGACGCTCTTGCCGATCAGGAACAGGCCGCCGGCGAGCAGGATCAGGCTCTTGCCCGTGACCGGCACATCCATGACCGGCAGCGTGAAGAGCACCTTGGTGAGGCTCATCACCCAGGTGATGCTGCAGAGGAGCAGGATGCGCGTGACGAGCGCGAGCATGAGGCCGGTCTTGCGGGCCTTGTCCTGCTGCGCGACCGGCAGCTTGCCGGCGAGGATCGAAATGAAGATCACGTTGTCGATGCCGAGCACGATTTCGAGCGCGGTGAGCGTGAAGAGAGAAATCCAGATCTGGGGATCAGCGAGAAAATCCATGGTGGAAGGTGTGTGCCCGCGGAGTCAGTCGGAACCCACCCCGCCCGTCAATCCGCCAGCCGGTGGATAGCCGCGGGATCGTTTCCAAACCACCTGCCAGTCTGTTAACCACGAAAAACGCCAACCACGCGAAAAGCCGTCCAACTCAGAGACAAAAATGCCGCCCGGGCATCAGCGCCACCCGGACCTGGCCCGACTTTCGTGTATTTGTGGTGACGACACTGCTCACGGCACCAATCCGACGAACGCCAGGCCGAACTTGATCCAAAACGGAATGGTGAACACCGCCAGCGCGGTCGTGCCGAGGATGATCTGCACCGCTACCAACGGCTGCCCGCCATAAATCCGCGCGACGATCACCGAGACAACCGCCGTCGGCATGGCCGCCTGCACGACGAGCACCTGTTTGAGCTCCACCGGCACCGGGGCGTAGCGGGCCGCGAGCAGGAAAATCCACGGCAACACCGCCAGGCGCAGCAGCCACGCGGTGGCGATCACCCGGGGATTCACGAGCTGCTTGGGATCGTTGAGATGCGGGGCGAAGCTGGCGCCGGTCATGAGCAGGCCGAGCGGCACCGCGCACACGGCCAGGGCGTGGATGAAGGTCCACACCACCTCGGGAATGTGCGCCCCAAGGCCCGTGAGTTTCACCGCCAGCGCCACCCCGAGCGCGAGCAGCGGCATGTTCAAAAGTTTCCGCCAGGCCGAACGCGGCGACTCGCCGGTGACGATCAGCACACCGGTCGTCCAGATCGCCGCCTCGACGCCGGCGTTGTGCATGAACAGCCAGGCCCGGCTTTCGGGCCCGAACACCTGGTCCATGATCGGCAGCGGCAAATAGCCGTAGTTCGTCAGGCCGACTGCCAGCGCGAAGGTCCGCAGCCCGTGTCCGATGGTCAGCCCCAGCGCCTTCGCCGCATACCAGCCGACCGTCAGCGAGACCGTGGTGAGCAGAAAACCCGCCAGCGGTGGCAAGAGCACATCGCCCGCGTCGCTCACGGTGGCGCGCCGCACCACCGACTCGAAGATCAGCGCCGGGGTGAGCACGCGCACGATGAGGTTGAGCAGCGTCTCCTCACCGGCCTCGCTGATCCAGTTCAGCCGCCGCAACGGCAGCCCGAGCCCGATGAGCGCGATCACCGGCGCCACCGCGAGGAACAACTGGCCGTAGGACATCATGGAGGGAAACAGAGCACAGACGACAGTGGACGGAAACAATCCCAATTTCCCACCCGACAGGTTAGGTAGGGCGAATCCTCAGGATGAGCCGCGGCTCGTCCGGGACGACTCGCCCTACCCGCCCGCCATCGCCAGTCCCGCCAACCGCCCCGTGGTCCACGCGTTCTGAAAATTGAAACCGCCCGTGATGCCGTCCACGTCGAGGAACTCACCGGCGAAGTGCAGGCCGGGCACGAGGCGGCTTTCCATCGTCTTGAAATCCACCTCGCCGAGCCGCACGCCGCCGCAGGTGACAAACTCATCCTTGAACGTGCTCTTCCCGTCCACGGCGAACTCCGCCTCGCAGACCTGGGCAGCGAGCGCGCGCAGTGCCGGGTTGCCCACGCCGGTCCAGATGGCGTCCGGCGCGAGCCCGGCGGCGACGACCAGGCGCTCCCACAGCCGCGACGGCACCCCGAGCGGGCTCCAGGTCGTGAGCTGCTTTTTCGGATTCGCCGCCCGCGCCTGCTCGAGCGCGGCGCGCGCCGTTTCAGGATTGAACCTCGGCGCCCAGTTCACGCGCAGCGTGAACTTGTAACCGCATGCGCTGAGCGTGCGCGCGCCCCACGCGGAAAGTTTCAGGATGCCCGGACCGCTCAGGCCCCAGTGCGTCACCAGCACCGGGCCGCGTTCCCGCAACGCCTTCTGGCCGACGACTTCCGTGGCCGCCTCCTCCACCGACACGCCGGCGAGATCCGTCAGGCGCGGATCCTTGATGTTGAAGGTGAACAGTGACGGCACGGTCGGCTCGATCGTATGCCCGAACTGCGCGGCGATCGTGAAGCCAGCGTTGGACCGGTTGCCGCCCGCCGCCAACAGCACGCGGTCGGCCGTGACGGTTTCGCCGGTGGTAAGGCGCAGCGTAAAGGGTGGACCGTGCGCTTCGCGCGCGGTCTCCGCCGACGGCGCGCGGAGCGTGCCATCCACCTGTTTCACCCCGCAGCTCGTGCGGATCACCACGCCCGCCGTGCGCGCAGCACCCATCAGGCAGTCGATGATCGTCTGCGAACTGTCGGTCACCGGAAACATCCGGCCGTCCTCCTCCGTTTTCAACTTCACCCCGCGCGCCTCAAACCACTCGACCGTGTCGCGCGGCTGCCAGCGCGAGAAGGCGCCGAGCAGTTCGCGTCCGCCGCGTGGGTAGCGCTTCACCAGTTCGCGTGGCTCAAAGCAGGCATGGGTGACGTTGCAGCGGCCGCCGCCGGACACCTTCACCTTCGCCAGCAGGTGCGCGGTGGCCTCGTAGATCGTGACCACGCAATCGGGCGACGCCTCCGCCGCCGTGATGGCGGCGAAGAAGCCCGCGGCCCCGCCGCCGACGACTGCGATGTGACGCTTCTGCATGCGGCGAGCGTGCCGGCCGGCGGCGGACTGGGAAGACTAAAGACCGGCGCACGCCAGCGGGCTGTCCACGAAAAAGGAAACGCCGCAACCCACCCCTGGGTTGCGGCGTCTGCACACACCACGTGTCGAACCCGTGGCTAAGTTAAGTCGGTCAGGTGCCGGACTGCTCGCGGCGCTCCTTGCGGCGCTCGGCGCCGGGGCCGTCGCCGAAGCCGCCCTTCTCCATGCGCTCGCGGCCCTTTTCGCGGAACTTGTCGGCCTTCACCTTCTGCTCGGGCGTAAGCAGGGCATCGCGCTGCGCCTTGTATTTTTGGTGAATGGCCTGGACCTTGGCCTTGCGCTCTTCCTTGGCGAGGGCGGTATCGGCCCGAAGGGCCTGCATCTCGGCGCGCTCCTGGTCGCCGATCGCCTTCATCTGGACCTTCTGGTCGTCGCTCAGGCCGAGGGCCTCGGCCATGCGGTCGCCAGCCTTTTCCATCCGCTCACGACGCTCGCCGGGAGGCGGACCATCGGGACGGGCTTGATCGGCGGCCCGCAGGACGGGTGTGACAGAAATCAGAACGGCGCTGAGCGCGAGGAGGAGGGAACGTGAGTTTTTCATGAGGATAGTGATGAGGTAGACTTACTGTTGGTTACGGGGGAAGAGACGCAGCGCCCCGCAGGAGGTTTCTCGGCCGCCGGATTTTCTTTCGACGACTTGCGTGCATCCGTGTCCATCTGTGATTTACTGATTTTGCCGCCATGGATTTTTCCCGCCTCACCACCCTCGCCCGCCAGGTCGTCGGCGCCGCCCCGCGGCGCCTGCCGCCGGAAGTGCGCACCGTGGCGGAACAGGTGCCGGTGTGCTACGAACCTCACCCCAACGAGGCCATCGTCGCCGAGGGCTGGGAGCCGGACATCCTCGGACTGTTTGTGGGCCACGAGCATGGCGCCGAGCTGCGCTCCGATGAAACTCCGCTGCCACCCCAAATCCTGCTCTTCCTCGAAAACCTCTGGGACTACGCCGAGGGCGACGAAACCATCTACCGTGACGAGGTGCGCCTGACCTACCTGCACGAGCTCGGCCACTACCTCGGTTGGGACGAAGACGAGGTCGCCGAACGGGGCTTGGAGTGAGGGTGGCTTACGGGTGGGCGGCCAGCTTGCTGGCGCCACGTTTACTTTCCGGATTTCGTGCGTGAACAAGCTCACCGCCCACAACTCAAGGGCCCTCCTCCTGCCTGAAGGCAAACCCAACCTCGTCCTCCGGGGGTGCTAACTCAGGCTTTCTTTCGCCCGGTGAATGTGTTTAGTCCCCAAACAGCATTCTGGCACCACCCGGTCCGATTGCTGTCCATCACCAACCAATGAAGAAGTTCCTCACCGCCGTTCTCTGCCTGGTCGCCCTGGCTGTCAGCCTGCCCGCCGCCAGCAATCTCACGCGCAAAAACGTCATCACGCAGCTCGATTCCTGCGAGGCCATCCTCCAGGAAATCCAGGGCAACGTCAAAACCGCCATCGCCCCGCAGGACCTCCGCCGCGCCAAGGGCATTGTGATCATCAACCAGTTTCAAGGCGGCCTGATCTTCGGCATCAAGGACGGCTACGGCGTCGCCATGGTGCGCCGTCCCAATGGCAAATGGTCGGTCCCGGCCTTCCTGAAGGCGGGCGAGTTCAGCTTCGGCCTGCAGGCCGGCGCCAAGGCCATCAACGCGGTCTATCTGCTCATGGACGACAACACCGCGCGCCTGCTCCTGCGCAACCGCATGAACCTCGGCGCCGACGCCAAGGCCGTGGCCGGCATCCGCGCCGCCGAGAGCGAGGCCGTCACCAAGTATCTGCCGGGCGACGCGAACGTTTACATGTATTCCACGCAGGAAGGGCTCTATGCCGGCGCGACCCTCAAGACCGGCTACCTCACGCCCAACCAGAAAGCCAACGAACTCTTCTACAACGCCACCCACCGCATGCCCGAGCTGCTTTACAGCGACTGGGTGCAGCCCCCGGCCGAGGCGAAGTTCCTCATGGACTACGTCACGCGCCTCACGCAGTAAGCGCGCGCAACCTTCTGGTCACCTCGACCCGCCGGCCTGATCCCGGCGGGTTTTCTTTTGGACCGATACCTCGCCTCAGATTCGCACCCGGCGGCGGAACCACGCGAAGCCGAAAAGCACCGGCGCAATCGCGAGCACCGGCATCGAGTCGGGCACGGTGTTGCCTGAAGGAGGAGTCACAACGGGCTGCTTGGACAGTTCGTAGGCGCTGGCCGTCTCGAAGAGCCAGGAGCTGAGGCCGCTGTAGAAAGCGAGATGACTGGCGGTGTTGCCGCTGAGGGCACTCGTGTCGAGGAACGCGATGGCGTTATCTTCCGGGCCGTAGAGCGCGGACATGGCCCGGCCCCCTCCGTTTCCAAAGACGGTGTAGAGTTTCTTGCCATTGCCTCCCGCAATCGCCCCCGGGGCGCTGAGAAGAACCTGTCCGGCCGATGCGAACTGGGCCGGAGCGTTGCCAGTCACAAGCGACGCAGCATTGACCCCGTTCCAGTGCAGAAAACTGTCGCCAAAAAGGTTGAGAAAGGAGTCGTCCCAAGTGGTCCAGCCGGAGTGGTCGCCGATGAAGAAGACCGCACCTCCATCGTTGATGAAACTGAAAAGGTTGGATTTCTCCGCCGCCGACAGACTGTCGGCACCAAGACGCGCGTTCACAAAGAGCGCCGCGCCGTCATCGAAGTCGGCGGCGTTGTTGAAGGTCGGGATCTCAATCACGTTGCCCGCACCGAACGCATTCGTCACCGCGGTGGTAAACTGGCTTGAACTGGGCTTGCCCAAGCCGTTGCTCACCAACGACGGCGTGTAATAGAGGATCGGGCTGGCGAGAGCCTGCGACGCGAGGGCGGCAGCAAGCCAAAGGGAGGATGTGCGGAGGGCGCGGAGCAGGTGCATGCGTGGAGAAGTCAGGGAGTTGAGTGACACCTCCAAGATACCAATCGTTTGCACTCTCCGCCATACGTGGAGCCACGTAGCGAAACGCCGGGATTTCTTACAGCGCGACCCACCCGCTTCCGGTCTAGCCGCGAAATTGCCGCAGATAATTCACCACCTCGGCTAGCACGGCCTCGGCGACACGCTCCTGCACGGTGACGCGATCGGCGCCCGGTATCTCGATCTGTCCCGAGAGCACCACGGCCGCACCCCGATGCCGGTGGCAAAGCGCCCACCACGCCTGCGGCGTGCGCACCTTCTTCGCGGGTGCGGGCTCGGCATAGCCGGTCGTGGCCACCGCGAGGTCGGCGCCGAACAGCTGCGCCGCACCGGCGGCCATCTCGACCGCCACGCGCTGCGACACGCAGTCCACCGTCTTCGCGTGCACGCGGTTCACCCCGAGCAGCTTCACCTTTTGTGCGAGCGAGTAGGCGGTGACCCCGCCGAGAAAATACTCCGAAGCGCCCGAAACCGACGTGAGGCGCGCCTGCACCTGCCCGCCCGTGAGGCTTTCGGCCGCGGCCAAGGTCAGCTTCGGGTGACGCAGGATGAGTGACTTGATCTCGGCGGCGGTGCTCATGCGTCGATGTTGGCGTGGTCCGGCACCCGGCGCACGCTTGTTTTCGCGGTGTCCTTTCGCCGGCATCTTTGCTTCGCTCCGGCCATGCCAATCCGCACCCTGCTCCTTTTCTGCCTGGTCACCCTCGGCCTCGCCGCCGCGCCCTACCGGGTGGGCGACACCTTCGAAGCCTTCACGACCAAGGACCAGCACGACCGCACCTTCACCTACACCGGCGGTGCTCGCCTGGTCATCGTCTCGTTCGAGATGGGCAGCGGCAAGGCGGCCAACGGCTACTTCGAGGAGCAGCCCGCCGGGTTCCTTGACCAGCACCGGGCCCTCTTCATCGCGAACATCCACGGCATGCCGGGCATCGGCCGCGCCTTCGCCCTGCCGAAGATGCGCAAATACCCGCATCGCATCCTCCTCGCCGACGCCGAGAACTTCCTCGCCCGTTACCCGACGGAGGAGGACAAGCTCACCGTGCTCACGCTCGACGATGCCGGCAAGATCACCGCCATCCGCTTCATCAATCCGAAGAAGGAACTGGCCGGACTGTTCGCCCCGGCGAAGTGAGGACCGCTCACTTCGTGTGCGCGAGAAACCAGTCGTAGAGGTCCTGGCCGGCATAGACGCGCATCCACGCATCGTGGCCGAGATCGGCCTCGATGGTGAAGCGCACGCCGGGATGGCCCAGTCTTTCGAGTTCGTTCACCAGCGGGTAAAAGTACTGCAGCGGCTCCGCGGTGTCGCGACCACCGGCAAACACCCACACGGGCAGGCGCGCCGCCACCAGCGCGGGGGCAACGGACGGCGGGCCATAACCCACGACGGGGGCGACCGCGGCGAACCGCGACGGGTGGGCGGCCGCGAGCGCCCAGCTGCCCTCCCCGCCCAGGCTCAGACCGGTCAGGTAAACCCGTCGGGGGTCGCCCCGGTATCGGGCGATCACCGTGTCGATCATCGCGAGCAGGTCGCGCTCCAGGATGTTCCACCCCCGCGGATCCTGCCGCAAGTCACCCAGCTCGGCCGGCAACGGCTCGGACCGCACGCCGTCCATCGGCAACTGGCTGCGGGGAAACCAACGCAGCGGGTTGGTGCCTTCCGGCTTCCGGCGCGGGATCTGGTCGGGCGTCCGGTCCTTGATGTAGTCCAGCCCGCCCTGGTCCTGCATCGGCATCTGCGGGGCGATGATCACGAACGGCAGATCCCGCCGCTGGCACCAGGCCTCGAAGAGCGGTCCGTGTTCCAGCACATAATCGAGCTCGCCTTTGCCGTCACCCCGCTGCCCGTTGCCGTGGAGAAAAAGAATCACCGGCCACTTCTCCTGCTTCTCGAAACCCGGCGGCAGATACACGAAGTAGTCGCGCTCGGCCTTGAGCGCCGGGCTCGGGTAGGTGACGCGGAGCAATTGCGGTTCGGAAGGAGCGGCGAGGACGGTTGCGTTCAACACGACCACCAGCAGCACGGCGAATAAGGGGCGCATGGGGTATGGGGTGGCGCAAGACGTAGCCAGTTTCCGGCTTACTTCAAACCCCGGGAGGCCCGCCGCACCCGCCAGCGTTGGGCCTGATCCACGATGAAGCCCACGCAGTCCTTGGCCCCGCAATGGCACGGATGATGCCGGGACTCGGCATAGCTGAAGCCGTAATCGTAGGTCAGTTCCTCATCCGGCGCGATATCGCGGAGCGCGACGATCCAGATCCGCCCCCGGCCCATTTGCGCCTCACAGTTCGGCGCGCAGGAGTGGTTGATGTGCCGCGCGGGATTCCACTGCACCTGGCCGTCGATGTCGTGGCGCTGGTTGACCTCGAAAACATACACACACCCGTCCCCGCCGGCCGCCCGGCGCGCCAGGCGGCGGTCCTCGCGCCGCTGCGCCTCGGCCTTCGTGATGCGCTCGCCGACATACTCGATGATGCGGGTGTCCTGCGCGATAAAATCGCGCGCAAAGAGCCCCCACCCGTGCAGGCCCGAGCGGAGGCGGCAAATATTGGCGGGCAGTTTTGCCCGCACCGCACCGCGGCTCATTTCAACTCCACGCCCACCGGGCAGTGGTCGCTGCCGTGCACGTCGGACTCGATCCACGCACGCTTCAGCCGTGGTTTTAGCGCGGCCGAGGCCATGACGTAGTCGATGCGCCAGCCGACGTTGTTGGCGCGGGCATTCGCGCGGTAGGTCCACCAGCTGTAGTGACCGGCGCCTTTCTCAAACTGGCGGAACGTATCGATGAAACCGGCGGCGAGATAGTCGCGGAATCCGGCGCGCTCCTCGTCGGAGAAGCCGGGGTTGCCGACATTTTCCTTCGGCCGCGCCAGGTCGATCTCCTCGTGGGCGACGTTCAGGTCGCCGCAGAACAGCACGGGCTTCTTCTTCTCCAGCTTCTTCGCGTGGGCGAGCAGCGCCTTGTCCCAGGCCTGGCGGAAACCGAGGCGCGCGAGCTCCGGCTGCGCGTTGGGCACATAGACGCCGACCACATGGCACTCGTCGAACTCCGCCGTGATGGCGCGGCCCTCGGCATCGTGCTCCGGCGAACCGAGGCCGAGCGTCACACTGAGCGGCTTTTTGCGGCTGAACAGCGCGGTGCCGCTGTAGCCCTTTTTCTGCGCGGCGTTCCACACCAGCTCGTAGCCCTTGGGCCAGGTCACGCCCTGCACGTCGCCGGCGGTGGCCTTGACCTCCTGCAGGGTGATCACGTCGGCCTTGCTCGCGTTCATCCAGTCCAGCAGGCCCTTGCCGAGGGCGGCGCGCACGCCGTTCACGTTCCAGGAAAGCAATTTCATGGCGGCCAGTCCGGGCCAAACCGGTCCGCGCGGCAACCCATTTTCCCCTCCGGCCAAGGGGGCGGCCAGCGCGCTGGCGCCACGATTATCCTTGGTGGCTCCCGGCGCGAGCAAGCTCGCCGCCCACGCGCGTGCCTCGCCATAAGACAAAACCCGCAGTTGTCTTCCCGCGGCCCTGCGTAGAATCTGGCCGACCGTGAGTTCCTCCTGCTTTCCGCATCTGCCCCTCGGGCATTCCATTCCGGCCAGTCCGCACGCCGTGTCGTGCAGCCTGCCCACGATGCACGACGTGCGCGGCTACGAGGAAAAGAACCCGGAGGTCGTGAAGCACCTCACCAACGGCTACCCGCGCTTCGTGGTGCACCCGTTTGCCCGGCAGCTGGTGAAGCACTTCACCGCTTCCACCCCCGCGCTCCACGGCCGCACCCTCTGGCTCACGTCGTCGGCCGCCATGGCCCGCGCACTGGTCGCGCACCTGACCTCGGCCCGCGGCGCCGAGCTCTACACCCAGCACGGCCTCTTCGGCGTGTCGCACCCCGAGTCGGCCGACACCTCCGCCCGCGCCAAGGTTTTTCTCCAGAACATCGGCGGCTTTCTCTCCTCCCGCGAGGCCGAGGACCATCTCGTCGCGCTCGGCCTGCTGCCCGCCCCGCACCCCGAGGACGTGTTCAAGGGCGACGCCTCCGCCGAGATCCGCCGCCAGCTCCGCAGTGCGCTGACCGGTGCGTCCGACGCCGATCTCTTCCTCGCCAACTGCGGCATGAGCGCGGTGAACGCCGCCTTCCGGGCCGTCAACGCCCTCCAGGCCCCGCGCGGCCGCACCGTCTGGCTCCAGCTCGGCTGGCTCTACCTCGACACCATCGCGATCCTCCAGAAGTTCACGTCGAAGCCCGCCGACTATGTCTATGTGCGCGACGTGGCCGACCTCGACGGCCTGCGCCGCATCTTCGCCGCCCACGGCACGCGCATCGCCGGCGTCGTCACCGAGGTGCCGACCAACCCGCTCATCCAGACGCCCGACCTGCCGGCCATCGCCGCGCTCTGCCGCCAGCACGGCGCGCGTCTGCTGGTGGATCCCTCGATGAGCTCGGTCTTCGCGCTTGATGTGCTGCCCCACGCCGACCTCGTCATCAGCAGCCTCACCAAATACACGGCCAGCGAGGGCGATCTCACCGCCGGCCTCGTCGCCGTGAACCCCGCCGGTCCCGACGCCGCGGCCCTGCGCGCCGGCCTCGCTCCGTTGGTCGAGCCGCTCTACGCGCGCGACGCCGCGCGTCTCGCCTGGCAAATCGGCCAGACGCGCGACGTGCTCGCCAGGATCCACGCCGCCACGCCCCAGGTCGTGGCCTTCCTCGCCCAACACCCGGCCGTGAAGGACGTTTACTGGGCCCTCCAGCCCGGCAGCCGGGAGAATTACCTCAGGCTCGCCCGCTCGCCCGACGCCACCGGCGGCATGATCACGTTCACGCTGAAACAACTCGGCGGCCTGGAGAAGTTCTACGACCGCTTGCGCCTGCCCAAGGGCCCGAGCTTCGGCATGAAGACCACGCTCATCTGCCCCTTCATGTATCTCGCGCACTACGACCTCGTCACCACGCCCGCCGGCCTGGCCGAGCTCGCCGCCAGCAAACTCGATCCCGACCTGCTCCGCCTCTGCGTCGGCACCGAGCCGGTGGAGGAAATCATCGGCGCGCTCGCCGAGGCGCTGGGCTGACCGTCAATCGTTCTCGTTCTCAATCTCGCAATCCTTCTCTCTTCCAAGCCGTCAGACCGCGAGAACGAGAAAGATTGAGAGAAAGAGAACGATTGAAGCCTCCCTGACGCTAATGCCCGACTGCACCCTCGAGCTGAAGGTCATCCCCAACGCCCCGCGCAACGAGGTCGTGGGCTGGCTCGGCACCGCGCTGAAGGTGAAGATCCACGCCCCCGCGCTCGAGGGCCGCGCCAACGACGAGCTGCTCGATTTCCTCGCGGAGACCCTCGGCCTCCCGCGCCGCAGCGTCACCCTCGTGCGCGGCGACAAGTCGCGCCAGAAAGTCGTGCGCATCGCCGGCCTCGACGCGGCGGCTGTGCGCGCGCAGCTCAGCCGCTGAAATCTGCCCGCCTTCCGCTCACGGCCCCGGCGCGATCGGCAGCTCGAACCAGAACACCGAACCGCCCGCCGCCGGGAAATCGGCGCCCACGCGCCCGCCGTCCGACTCGATCAGCTGCTTCACGATCGAGAGCCCGAGGCCCGTGCTCTCCTCGCCACCGGTCGGACGGTTGCTGAGCCGGGCATTCTCGGTGAACAGCCGGTCGCGCTCCCCGGCAGGGACGCCGGGACCGTTATCCGCCACCTCACAGCGCACGGCTGTTTCACCCAGCGTCGAGCGGACCCGGATGAGCCCGCCGGTCGGCAGGAACTTGATGGCATTGCTGAAATAGTTCGTGAACGCCTGATACACATAGCCGGCATCACCCCGCACCGGCGGCAGGTTTTCGCCGAGCTCGAACTCGACCGTGAGCTGCTTGCGCTCGCAGGCGGGCTCGTTCTGCGCGGCCACGGCGGTCGCGATGAGATTGAGGTCGGTGCGGCCGGGCTGCCCGCGCGCCTCGCCGCCGCGCTGCCCGCTCAGGAACGTGTCGATGATGCGGCGGATCTGCCGCGCGGAGCTGTCGATATTCTCAAAATACTCCGCCAGCGGCCCGGCCGCGCCCTTCCGCCGCGCCATCTCGCCCGACATCAGGATCAGGCAGAGCGGATTCCTCAGATCGTGCGCGGCGATGGACATGAACCGCTGCTTCAGGAGCAACTCGCGCTCGAGCTCGCGCCGCAGGCGGCGGAGCGTCATGTGGGCCTGGATGCGCGCCAGCGCCTCCTCGTGCTGAATGGGTTTGGTGATGTAGTCCACCGCCCCGGCGGCGAAGGCCTTCACCTTTTCCGCCGTCTCGTGCAGCGCCGTCATGAAAATCACGGGAATGTCCCGCGTGTCGGCCCGCGCCTTCAGCCGGCGGCAGGTCTCGTAGCCGTCGAGCCCGGGCATCATCACGTCGAGCAGGATCAGGTCGGGCAGCACGCGCGTGGTCTGTTCCAGCGCGTCCTCCCCGTCCTCGGCCACGAGCAGCTGGTGGCCGGTGCCCGCGAGGGCGTCCACCAGCACGCTGATGTTGGCGGGCGTATCATCAACGATCAGGATGGTCTCGGGCATGGGCGGGCAAGCGGGTTCAGGTTTTCGCCGGGGGCGGGAGATCGGCGCCGGTGCGGTAGCGCGCGACGAACTGGCGGATGGCCTTCATCTTGAACCGCGCGGCCAGGCCGATGACCGCCTGCGCGAACGGCGCCAGACGGGCGTCGCGCTCGGCGAGTTTCTGGGCGTAGGCGCGCACGGCCACGACGTCGCCGTTGCTGGCCAGCTCGTGCAAGGCCTCCGCATCAGCCGCCGCCGGGGCGTGCTCCATGCCGGGGAAAGGGGAGAAGGTTTCGCCGGCCGCCGGGTCGGCAAACTGCCAGCTCAGCCCGAGCAACCGCTCGATGGCGGCCAGCAGCTGGGCTTCGCGCAGGGGCTTGGGCAGGAAATCCTCGCAACCGGCTTCGAGGCAGGCCTGCCGGTCGCTGTCAAAGGCGCTCGCCGACATGCCGAGGATGTGCGTGGTGCCGGCCGGCAGGATTTCGCGGATGGCCCGCGCCGCCGCCAACCCGTCGAGCCGGGGCATCTTCAGGTCGAGCACGATGAGGTCGGGCTGCCACTCGCGGGCCAGCTCGAGGGCGGCGGCACCGTCGGCCACGCCCCGCACCTCGAAGCCCAGCGGCTGCAGCAGGTCGCGCAACAGGTCGCGGTTGGGCGCATGGTCGTCGGCCACCAGCACCTTGCGGCGCGGACCGGCATAGCCCTTCACGCGGCCGGCCGTCGCGGTGGCGGGCGTCTCCGGGCCCGCCTCCCCCGCGGGCAGCGGCACGTCGAAGTAAAACCGGCTGCCCCAGCCGGCCCGCGTCTCGACGAGCAGGCGTCCGCCCATCTGCTCGACGATGCCGCGGCTGACATTGAGGCCGAGTCCGGTGCCCTCGGCATGGCGCGCGTGGTCGCCGATCTGCGCGAAGGGCTCGAAAAGCCGCTCCTGGTCCGCCGCCGAGATGCCGGGTCCCGTGTCGCTGACCGAAAAGCGCACCATGCCTTCGGCGCGCTCAATCGAGAAGATCACGCTTCCGCGCTGGGTGAACTTGATGGCGTTGCCGAGCAGGTTGTAGCACACCTGCCGCAGCCGCTGGATGTCGCCTCGCACCACCCGGGGCAGCGCGCCGGACAGGGCGGTCTCCAGCAGCAGGCCCTTTTCCCGGGCCTTGGGCAGGAAGAATCCGCTCACCCCGCGCACGAAGTCCGGCAGGTCGAAGTCCACGGGGTGCAGCTCGAAGCGCCGCGCCTCGATCTTGGCGAGGTCGAGCACGTCGTTGATGAGCGCCAGCAGGTGCTCGCCCGACTGCTGGATCACCTCGACGCCGGCGCGCTGCGGGTCGGTGAGCGCGGGGTCGCGGCGCAGGATCTGGGCGTAGCCAAGGATGCCGTTGAGCGGCGTGCGCAGCTCGTGGCTCATGCTGGCGAGGAACTGGGACTTGGCGCGGTTGGCGGTGTCGGCGGCGTCGCGCGCCTCACGGAGTGCGCGCGCGTGCTCGTGGACGGCGGTGATGTCGATGGCCACGCCCTCGAAGTGGCTGATCTCGCCCGCGGCGTTGCGCACGACGCGGATGGACTCGCTCAGGCGGATCACCGTGCCGTCGGCCCGGCGCACGTCGGACTCGAAGTCCGCGATGGCGTCGCGCCCGCGGATCAGCTCCATGAACTGGGCGCGCCGGCCGGGGTCGACATACACCTGATGGCCGATGTCGTTGACGGCCGCCACCAGCGCGGCGACCGAGTCGTAGCCCAGCAGCTGCGCCATGGCGCGATTGGCGCGCAAAAACCGGCCGTCCGCCGTGGTTTGGTAGAGGCCCTCGACCGCATGTTCGAAGATGCCACGGTATTGCTCCTCGGCGCGGCGCATCGCCTCGTCGGCCTGACGCCGCTGCACGGCGAGCGCGGCCTGGTCGGCCACGAACATGAGCAGGCGCTGCTCCTCCGCGCCGTAGGCCAGGGCGTTTTCATAATCCTGCAGCGCTATCACCCCCGCGGGCCGGCCGTCGATGAAGAGCGGCGCGCCGAGGCGCTGCGCCGCCGGACGCTCCAGCGCGAGGTAGTCGCCATGCGCCGCGAGCGTGGCGTGGAGCTCGGGGGCCGTCATGAGGGCGGGCCGGCCGGTCCGCAGGATGTATTCGGTGAAACCGTTCGCGGGCGGGCGCGGCGGCGCCTCGGCCACCACCTCGTCCACGAAATACGGGAACGTGAGCAGGCTGTGGTCCGGGCTGAGCAGCGCGACGTAGAAGTTCCGCGCGGGCATGAGCGTGCCGACGATGCGGTGCAGCTCGGCGAAGAGCGCGTCGAGGCTGCCCCCGGCGAGCACGGCCTGCGAGATGCGGTAGGTCGCCTCCTGCACGCGCTCGCGGCGGTGGCGCTCCGTCAGGTCGATCGCGGTGATGAGCATGCAGCGCCGGCCGCGCATCTCGAACGCGTCGGCGTTCACGAGCACGTAGCGCGGCTCCCCGGTCTTGGGCCGGAACATGGCCTCGTGGTCGCGCACCGCCCCGGTGGCGGTGAGGCGCTCGACGAAGGCGGTGCGCTCGTGGGCGTTGGCCCAGAGCTTCAGCTCCAGCGACGTGCGCCCGATGACCTCCTCGCGCGTGTAGCCCGAGGCCTCGAGGAAGGCCTGGTTCGCCTCGATGATGCGGCCGTCCTCCAGCCCCGCCAGCGCCATGCGCGCCGGGCTCGCGTGGAAGGACTTGGCGAAATACTCCTCCGACTCGCGCCGCACGGCCTCGGCCTCGTAGCGCCGGAGCGCGGTCGCGATCTGCGCGGCCACGAAGCCGAAGAACGGCACGTCATCCTCGCGGTAGGCGTTTTCATCGTGGTAGTCCTGCACGGCCACCGCGCCGACCGCCACGTCGCCCTGCATCAGCGGCGCGCCGAGCCAGACCTTGCACCAGCCGTAACGCGGGGCGTAGCCGGTGGTGGCTTTGAACTCCGGCACGACGCTGGAGCGCAGCAGCAGCGGCTGGCGCGTGCGGATGACGAAGTCGGAGAGGTAGTTCGCGACCGGCCGCGGCGCGGGCGGCGGCGTGACCTCGTCCACGAAAACCGGGAAGGACAGCTCGGTGCGCTCCGGGTTGAGCAATGCGACGAAGAAATTCCGCGCCGGCAGCAGCTCCGCGATGATGGCGTGAAACCGCTCCAGCAGCGTGCGCAGGTCGGTCGCCCCGGCCGCGGCGGCGGCGAGCCGGTAAACGGCGGTCTGCTCGCGCTCCCGCTGGCGCCGTTCCGTGACGTCGATCGCCACGACCACGCCGCAGCGCTCGCCGTCGATGGTGACGAGCTCGGCGTTCAGCATGACCTCGCGCTCGCGTCCCTGGTGGTTGCGAAAACGCGCCTCGTAGTCCTTCACCCGCCCCTCGGTCTGGAGGAGGCGCCGGTATTCGACGCGGCGGGAATCATCCAGCCAGATGCCGAGATCGAGGATCGGCCGGCCGATGGCCTGGTCCCGGGAGAGCCCCGCGCCCTCGAGGAACGCCGGATTCGCGTCCAGCAGCACGCCGTCGGCGAGCCGGGTGATCGCCATCATCGCCGGGCTCGCGAGAAACGCGCTGCGCAGGTAGTCGGCCGTGGAGGTCGGGACTGGACGGAGGTCGGCCATGGCGAGGGTGCGCCGAGACATGGCGGGCGGCACAGAAGCAGGCAATGCCGGACTGGGGTGGGAAAATCAAACGAGGCCGGGTGGCGATGCCGTCATCGCGGACCCGGCCCCGGTTACGATTGCCGCCCGCGCGGGGACGGGCGGCGGGACGGAAAAATCAGGGTTGCGCGGCGACCGCGGGTGCGTCGCCCAGCGACTTGAGGTAGGCCACCATGGCGCGCGCATCCTCCTCGTTGAGCCGGTAGGCCGGCATGGGCGGACGCGGCATCGTGCCGTCGGGACGCTTGCCTTCCATCAGGAATTTCACGGCCTGCTCCGCTGTCATGGACGGCAGGCCGGCGATCGGCGGGGCCACCGGCGCCCAGACGGGCATCGGCACCGCCGGCGTGAAGCCGATGGGCGCGCCGCGCAGCCAGTGCGCGGTGACGAACTCGCCCTTTTCATTGCGGGGGGAATGGCAGTCGGCGCACAGGCCGATGCCCTCGACGAGATAGCGGCCGCGATTGAGCAGGGCGGCCGGCGCCACGGGGTCGGCCGCGGCGAGCGGAACGGTGGTGACAATGCCAAGGAGGAGGACGAGCAGGCGGGTTTTCATGCGTGAATCAGGTTTTAAGTTTTTAGGGAAAAGGGAGCGTTGGTTTCAGGCGACGCGATGCTGTTGGGCGGCGCCGTCGCGGGCCCCGGCCTTCATGGTTTCGGCGAGGGTCCAGTAGGCCTTGGCCCACGCCGCCTGCATGTCGGCGGTGAAGGCCGCCCCGAGCCCGCGGCCCAGCGTCCAGAGCAACGCCTCGCCCACGGTCTCGTAGTGCTCGTCGCGCACCCGGTAACCGGCATGGCGCAGGCCCAGCTGCCGGACGGCCGGCACCAGGTCGTCGAGCCGGTTCAGGCCGGCGACGGCCAGGCCGAGCATCTGCATGAGCTTGCGGCCCTGGTCGGCCATGTCGCTGTGGAAAAGGTGGCGCAACGCGGGATCGAGTTCGAAAAGGCGCGCATAGAAGAGCGAGGCGGCCTGGTCGGCGATCGGCGCGACCTTGCGGAAGGAATCCTGGACAAGGGTGATTTCGGCGGTGGTCATGGCGGGGGAAGGCGCAGACGGTTACTTGCGGCGGCGCTCCATGCGGAGCGGAAACGCCACCGTCATGGTGATGAAAAGCATCGTGAGAAAGATGCCGCCGGTTTCGGCCGGAAGGGTGAGGAGCACAGCGGGAAGGGAGAGGAGATTCATGATGCTGTCAGTATGCCCGGAAACGCCGCCGCCCGCCATGGGCCGGCCGGGGGTGGCCGATCGGCTAGGTCACACGGCCTGCTTTACATCGCGCCTCCCGCCGCCAAGCTCCGGCCTCGTGGAAAAAATCCTCGTCATCGACGACGACCCGAAGATCCGGAAGCAGACCTGCGCGCTGCTCCAGAGCGAGGGTTACACGACGGTCGAGGCCCGCAACGGCCGCGAGGGCATCACGCTCGCCCGCAGCGAAAAGCCCGCCCTGGTGCTCTGCGACATCACCATGCCCGAGATGAACGGCCACCGCGTGGTCGAGTCCCTCCGCCAGGACCCCGCCACGGCCCACCTGCCCTTCATCTTTCTGACGGGCTGGAGCGAGCGGAGCGACCAGCGCACGGGCATGAACCTCGGCGCCGACGACTACCTCGTGAAACCCGTCGAGCCCGTGGACCTGCTGGGCGCCGTGCAGGCCCGCCTGCGCCGCCGCCAGCAGACCACCGGCGCCACCCGCGCCGCCTCGGTGGCCGACGCCACCCCGGGCGCGATCGAACGCGCCCTCGGCCTCACCGCCCGCGAGGCGGAGATCCTTTCGTGGGTCGTGCAGGGCAAGACCAACCCGGAGATCGGCACCATCCTCGGCATCCAGCTCACGACGGTCAAAAAACACCTCGAGAGCATCTTCACCAAGCTGGGCGTGGAAAACCGCACCGCCGCCGTCACCTCGGTGTTGGAGAAAATCACGCCCCAGTCCTAGGCCGCGCGGCTGCGCGTCAGCCCCCGGAACCGCCAAGCCAGCAGCACCGCCGCGCAGGCGAGTCCGCTCGCCAGCCCCGCCCAGACCCCGATGGCGCCAAGCCGCGTGTGAAAGGCCAGCACATAGGCCAGCGGCAGCGACACCACCCAGTAGGCGATGAAGGTGATCACCGTCGGCACCTTCACGTCGGTCAGGCCGCGCAACGCGGCCACCGACACGACCTGTCCGCCGTCGAACAGCTGGAAGATCGCCGCGACCACGAGCAGCTGCGCCGCCAGCGCCACGACCGCCGGGTCCGGCGTGAAACCCCGGGCCAGCACCGTGCCGCCGAAACCGAAGACGACGGCAAACGCCAGCATGAGCAGGCTCGTGAAACCCAGCGAACCAAACCCAATCGGCCGCAGCGCCTCCATCCGGCCCTCGCCCCGCGCCTTGCTGATGCGGATGCTCGTCGCCATGGACAGACCGAGAGGAAACATGAAGGTGAACGCCGCGCAGCTGAGCGCGACCTGATGCGCAGCCAGCGCCGTCGCACCCAGCCAGCCCATCATCAGCATGGCCGCGGAAAACGCCCCGCACTCGAACAGCAGGCTGCCCGACGCCGGCACGCCCATGTGCAGCATCTCGCGGAACCGCGCCCGCTCCCACCCGCCCTGGGCCGGGCGCTCGCGCCGCAGCCAGAAGGCAATCGTGGCCACGGCCAGCACCCGCACCGTCAGCGTCGCCACGCCCGCGCCGGTCAACCCGAGCGCCGGCAGGCCCCAGTGACCCCAGATGAGCCCCCAGTTTAACAGGGCGTTCAACGCGACGTCCGCCAGCATGATGGTTGTGCCGACCCACGGCCGGCCGAGTGCATCGAGATACTGCCGCTGCACCTGGAAATAAAACACCGGGATCAGCGACAGCGCGTAGAGCAGATAAAAGGGCTTCACCACCGCCACGACTTCCGCCGGCTGACCGAACCGGTGCAGCCACGGGGTAAGCGCCGCCATCAGCCCGGCGCAACCCGTGCCGGCCACCAGGGCCACCGCCTTGCCGTGCTTCAGCCACGCCGCGCAGCCGGCGTCGTCGCCCGCCCCGTGGTCGCGCGCCGTGAACACACCCACCGGGATCAGCAGCCCGATGCCGGCGACGTAGAACAGGCCGAACACGCCGCCCGAGAAGGCCGACGCCGCCAGCTCCACCGTGCCCACGCGGCCGATCATGGCCGCATCCGTGATGCCGATCAGCATCTGGCTCACCTGCGCCACGACCATGGGCAGGGCCAGCGCGAGCGTCAGCCGGAGTTCCTTGAGCACAATTTGCATGGAGAGGGCAGGACAGCACGAAACCGCCGAAAGACACGAAAAATTCGTCCCCCGGACTGCGGCAGCACTCCACCGACCGGTCCGTTACAGATAACAGTGACAGGATTCCTGCTGGTGGAGGAGAGCAACCACCCTCGTGCTTTCCTTTCGTGTGTTCCGTGTATTTCGTGGTGACCCGTCATCCCCATGACCCTCGCCGCCCTCGCCCTCGTCCTCGTCGCCGCATTCATCCACGCGACGTGGAACTACGCGGCCAAGCGCTCGGCGGGCGGCCTGCCCTTCGTCTGGGTCTCCAGCGTCTTCGCGCTCGGGCTCTACGCGGTGGGAGGTCTGGGCTACTGGCTCTGGCAAAAGCCGGAACTGCCGGTCCGCGTGTGGTGGGTGATCGCCGGCAGCGGTGCGCTCAAGACGCTCTACTCGCTTCTGCTCCAGCGCGCCTATCGCAGCGGCGATTTCTCGCTCGTCTACCCGCTCACCCGCGGCACCGCGCCCCTGCTCGCGACGGTGGGCGCGATCCTGTTCTTCGGCGAACGCCCCACTCCGCTGGCGCTCGCCGGCGGCGGCATCATCATTGGCTGCGTGTTCCTGCTCACCGGCGGCCCGCAGCTGCTGAAGACCGACCGTGCGCACCTGCGGCAGGGCATTTTCTACGGCCTCGCCTGCGCCACCTGCGTCGGCCTTTATACCGTCTGGGACCAGCGCGCCGTCGCCCACCTGAAACTGCCGCCGATTCTCTACGACGGCGGCACCCAGCTCGTGCTCTTCCTCATCCTCACGCCCTTTGCCTGGCGGCGCCGCGACGAAGTCGTGGCCGCCTGGCGCGACCACCGCGGCAAGGCCGCCATCGTCGGCCTGCTGAGTCCGGTCGCCTATGTGCTCATTCTCTACGCGATGAGTTTCACGCCCGTGAGCTACATCGCGCCCGCACGCGAGATCAGCATCGTCATCGGGGCGTTCTTCGGGGCGAAGCTCCTGAATGAGTCCGACGCCCCGCGCCGTCTCCTCGCCGCCGCCGGCATGGCCGTGGGCATCCTCGCGCTGGCCTTGGGGTGAATCGATTTGTAGCCGCGATTCAATCCCGCCGCGCGGGATGAAAGCGTGGCCGAACACGGGGTCACGCGATCGCGGCGCCCCGGCGCGGCTACTTCACCGGCTTCAACTCCACCCCGTGCGGACACCGCGCCGCCTCGCTCGTGAACTGGCTGCGGCAGCGCGGGCAATAGCGGCAGCTCGCCGGGCCGTCGGCACGCGGAGCGGCGAATAGCTTTTCTTCCTCCACGCCGGCCGCGGCGAGCAAAGGTCCCAGCCGCTGACCCAGCTCCGTGCGGTGCCAGGCGGCAATCTCACGCGCCAACGGCGCATCCTCGGCGTCGCCGATCGGCCAGCGCAGGTCGCCGACCACCTGGAAGGCGAGTTCGGCCAGTTCCCGCTTCGGCGCAAACGCCAGCGCGCAGGCCAGCGGGTGCTGCGCCGGAAACCAGCCGTCTCCGGCCAGCGCCCGCAGCCGCAGGGCCTGCGGCGGAAGCAGCACGGCGCTGAAGAGCGCAATGCCGCGCTGGTCCTCGCCCGGCACCTGGAGCCGGCGCGTCGCCCGCCACGCCGTCACGACGCCGGCCAGATGCAGCAGGACCAGATACCCGAGGATCAGCGGCAGCAGCCGCGCCACCAGCTCCGCCTGCTTCGGCGCCAGCCGGCTGGCACCGTCGGCGAGCAGGTAAACCGTGAGGACAACCGCCAGCGCGAGAAACACGCCGTTGAAGACGGCCGGCACCATCGTGCGTCCGACCAGGATTTTGGCCCGTCGCCGCAGATGCGCGGGCCGCAGCCAGCGGGCGAGCCACCAGCCGATCCGTGGCGTGCGCACCGGCTCCGGCATGCGCGCGAGACCGAGGATCTGCGAGGCGCGCAGGTGGCCGGTGTCGCGGCAGAAACGCGCGCCGTTGATCGTGATCCAGCCGCGCTGCACGCCGGTCTCGCGGATTTCCTCCCAGGCCCAGGCCGTGGCGCGAGCGGGCGCCTCGGCGGGCCGGCCGGCGGAACCGACGGGACGGTTGCTGATGCCCCGGGGCGATAGCGCGAAGGGCACGTCGTCCGCCAGCACGCGCCAGCCCGTCGGCGACCAACCGGGCCGGAGCAGGCGGCCGAAGACCAGCCGCGCGCGCCGGCCGCGGCCGTTCAGGTTGAAACGCGCCGCCGGCGGCAGCTTGAGGCCGTCCGCTAGCCAGAGTGCCCAGAAGACCAGCAGCACTGAAGCCCACTCACTCATGCCGGCGCGAGGGGCGGGCTCACGCCGAGGGCTCGTCGGGGCGGGCGCCGGTGAACTTGTTCAGCAGCTTCTTGATGCCCACGCCGACGGCCACGAGGGCGGCGACGACGGCCTTCCACGCCTTGCCAAAGAACGCGGTGAACTGGGCCAGCCAGCCCAGTTTGGCCGCCGCCGCCACGCCGCCGCCGAGCACAAGCGCGGCGAGGCCGTATTGGGCTACCTTGTCACCCGCCTTGAACTCCGTGTATTTCTGCCCGGACACGTAGTTGAAACCACCGGCCAGCAGCTGGTCGGCCTCCGTTTCAGCCTGCTTGAAGACGGCCGAGTCGCTCACGAGCGTGACGTTCATCACGCCACCCCGCCCGAGCAGACGGATGCTGCCATTGATCCACACCTCCTTGAACTGGTCCTGCGAGGAGGTGAGGTTGATGGCCCACTTGAGGTTGTTCGTCTTCGCATCGTAGTGCGGCGGCGTGGCCCAGCCGTTCAGGCGCAGTTCGTCCCAGCCGCGCTCCTTGCGGGCCTCATTCGCCGCGTTCTGGTTGTCGGTCATGGAGGACATGAGCTTGTCGGCGTTGAGCTTGTCCTTGTCGTCGTCCTTCACGTAGCCGATGTCGTCGTAGTCGAAGAAGAGTGTCCAGTTGTTGGGCGAGAGGACGACGCCGACCTCGTTGCCGCTGCGGGAATTCTGGGTGAGCTCATAATAACGGTCGAGCGAGTCGGGGCCGACAAAGGCGTAGCCCTCGGGCAGCTTGAGTTCGGCGGCCTGGCCGAGGGTCACGGTGGTCGGGCCGTTGACGAGCTTGATGCCGGCATTGGCGTAGACTTCTTCACGAGTGTGCGGACGGGGCCCGTTGGCCGTGTCGGGAGCCGGTTCGGTCGCGGCGGCGGCGGGCTGTGCCTCCTTGGGCCTGGCCTCCTTGGGTTTATCCTGTGCGACGGCGGTGAGGGCGACACAGGTCGCCAGGAGCAGACAACGAGTCAGATGCATGGGGGATGAGGTTGAGGTGGTGGCCCGTGCCGGGTTTATTCCGCAAGCGTGGAGACCGGTCAAGCGGGCCGTGACGGGATTGCGCTGGCGCCGGTTCCGCCGGCTGCGCTAGATTCCCGTCATGCGTCGCTCCAAGGAAATCATCGTCCTGCTCGCTCTGCTCGTCGGCGCCATGGGCTTCGTGCTCTGGTATGTGATCGACCGTCGCGCGAAAAACCGTGCCGCACCCGCTCCGGTCACGCGCAACCTCTCGCCCGAACCTCCGTCCGCCGGCACGCAGACCGTGCGGCCGCCGCAGGAGCCGGTCGTGCTGGGCCCGCAGACGGAGCGCAAGACCGTGGATTTCTCCACCGGCCAGGCCGTCGTGAAGGACTCCGCCGCGGACCGCGCCGCGATCGACGAGGCGATGAAGGACATCGCCGCCGCCTCCAAGGAAGTGACCTTCGAACCAACGCCCAAGCCGAAGGCCGCTCCGCCGGCCCAGCCCGCGAAGCAGCCATGAGCAGCACCGCGACCGCGCTCTCGGGCGGTTTTGCCCTGCCGGTGCTGTTCGACCTCGGCGCCACCTTCGCGTTCGCGCTCTCCGGCGCGCTCGCCGCCATCAAGCGCCACTACGACATCGTGGGCGTGCTCGCCCTGGCGCTGGTCACCGGCCTCGGCGGCGGCCTGATCCGCGACGGCCTCTTCCTCGATGTCGGCCCCACCCCCCTGCTCACCAATTCCCGCTACCTGGAGGCCGTCGTGCTCGCTGCCGTCTGCGGCGTGGTGCTCGGCGGACGCATCCACCGTTTCGCCCGGCTCATCGTGATCGTGGACGCCCTCGGCCTCGGCGCCTACGCGGCCTTTGGCGTGCAAAAATCCCTGCTCGCCGGCCTCGCCCCGCCGGCCGCCATCCTCGTGGGGCTCGTCAACGCCGTGGGCGGCGGCGTGCTGCGCGACCTGCTCTGCCGCGAGGAGCCGCTGCTCTTCAAGCCGGGCCAGTTCTACTTCCTCATCGCCCTCGCCGGGGCCGTGGTTTTCCTCTTCTGCACCGTCACGCTCGGCTGGTCGGCCAACGTCTCGGCCATCGCCACCGTCACGCTCACCTTCGTCACGCGCATGCTGACCATCGCGTTCAACTGGCGCACCGCTCCCGTGTCCTCGGGCAGCCTCTTCGAAAACGACGATCCGTCCCCGTCCCCGCCGGCCGCATCCGGCAAAAACTGATCCGCCTCCATTTTCAGGTCTCAGGTTTCAAGCTTCAGGTTTCGTTTACTCCCATGCCCCGCTGCGTCCTCGCCCTCGACCAAGGCACGACCTCGTCGCGCGCCATCGTCTTCGACCGCCGCGGCCGCGCCCGCGGTTCCGCCCAGCAGGAGTTTGCCCAGCATTTTCCGCAGCCCGGCTGGGTCGAGCACGACCCGCGCGACCTTTGGGAATCCACCCGCCGCACCGCCCTCGCCGCCCTGGCCGAGGCCAACCTCACGGCCCGCGACGTCGCCGCGCTCGGCCTCACCAACCAGCGCGAAACCACCCTCCTCTGGGACCGTCGCACCGGCCGGCCGCTTCACCGCGCCATCGTCTGGCAGGACCGGCGAACCGCCGGCCTCTGCGCGAAACTCAAACGCGCCGGCCTCGAACCGCTCTTCCGGGAAAAGACCGGCCTGCTCCTCGACCCGTATTTCTCCGGCACCAAGCTCGCCTGGCTGCTCGACCACGTGCCCGGCGCCCGCCGACGCGCCGGACGCGGCGAACTCGCCTTCGGCACCGTGGACACCTGGCTGCTCTGGCAACTCACCGGCGGACGCGTCCACGCCACCGATGTCTCAAACGCCTCGCGCACGCTCCTCCTCAACCTCCGCACCGCCGACTGGGACCCGGAGCTCCTGAAAATCCTGCACATCCCGCGCGAGGTGCTTCCGGAGGTGCGCGACAGCAGCGGCCTCTTCGGCGAAGTCACCAGCGTGCCCGCCCTGCGCGGCGTGCCCATCGGCGGCATCGCGGGCGACCAGCAAGCCGCCCTCTTCGGCCAGGCCTGCTGGAGACCCGGCATGGCCAAGAACACCTACGGCACCGGTTGCTTCCTGCTCCTGCACACCGGCGACCGGCCCGTCGCCTCGAAGAACAATTTGCTCACCACCATCGCGTGGCGCCTCGGCGGCAAGATCGAATACGCCCTCGAGGGCTCCGTGTTCATCGGCGGCGCCGTCGTCCAGTGGCTGCGCGACGGCCTCGGTGTCATCGCGCGTTCGTCCGACGTGGAGAAACTCGCGGCCACCGTGCCCGACAACGGGGGCGTCTATCTCGTGCCCGCGTTCGCGGGCCTCGGTGCGCCGCATTGGGACGCCGACGCGCGCGGCATTGTGACCGGCCTCACCCGTGGCAGCACCGCCGGTCACCTCGCCCGCGCCGCGCTCGAGAGCATCGCCTACCAGAGCGCCGACCTGCTCGGCGCCATGCAGGCCGATTGCGGCCACAAACTCCGCGAACTCCGCGTGGACGGCGGCGCGACGGTGAACAACGCGCTCATGCAGTTCCAGTCCGACCTGCTCCGCGTGCCAGTCGTCCGCCCGCGCACGACCGAGACCACCGCCCTCGGCGCCGCCTACCTCGCCGGCCTTGCGGTGGGCTTCTGGAAAAATCGCGCCGAAATCGCCGCCCTCTGGTCCGCCGACCGCACTTTCCGCCCCTCGGCAAACCCCGCACGCGTGAAACGTCTCCGCGCCGGGTGGCAGGCCGCCGTCGCGCGCACGAAAGCCTGATCCCGGCGCGGCCACGGCAAATGTTTGGCGTTGGCCCGACCGCAGTTTTTACACGGCGGGCTTGCAGGGCCGGTTGCTTCCGCCAATTCTGCCTGTGCACCCACTGCCCGCCGCATGAAGAAGACTTTTTGTTTCACGACGGCCCTGCTGGCCGCCTCCCTCGCCGTCACCCCCACCCTGGCCCAGGATAGCGCCGAGGTGGCCTCCCTTCGCGCCAAGGCCGAACGCGGCAACGGCATCGCCCAATACAATCTCGGCCTCGCCTATGCCGAGGGTCGCGGAGTCGCCGCCGACCCGATCGAGGCTTTCGTGTGGCTCTCGCTCGCGCGCGATAACGGCGCGCGCGGCCGAGCCCTCGACTCCCTGCTCGCCAATCTCGATCGCGGCGCCATCGCCGCTGGCGAAACCCGCCTCGAGGAACGCCGGGTCGTGCTCGGCGTTCGCCCGGCCAGCACACCGGCCCCGACGGCGGGGACGACCCAGCCGGCCGCTCCCGCCAAATCCGCCCCCGCTCCCGTGGCCGCGCCGACCCCCGCTCCGGCCCCGGCGAATCCCGAGGCCGAGCGCGAGGCCCTCGTCCGCCGCACCACCGAGCTGACGGCCGAAGTCTCCGCCCTGCGCGCCGACCGGGAGCGCCTCGCGCAAAACGCCGCCTCCGCCCAGACCGAGTTGCAACGCGCCCGCCAGGCCCTGGCCGCGGCCCAAAACGCCCCCCGGCCCACGATCGACAACACCGCGCTCGACCAGCGCACCCGCGAGTTGCAAGCCACCCGCGCCGAACTCCAGACCGCCCGCGCCTTTGGCGAGGAGGTGGAGAAAACCCTCAACCGCATCACCGACGAAAAGACCGCGCTGGAAAATTCCCTGAAAACCGCCCGGGCCTTTGGCGAACAGGTCGAGGGGACGCTCAATCGCGTGGCCGACGAAAAGGCCGCCGCCGAAGCCCGGCTCCGTGCCGCGGAGCAGACCCGCGACGCGCTGGCTCGCGAGTTCGAGGGCGCGAAAAACCGCCTCGCAGTCCTCGAGCAGCAGGCCGCCCAGCCCGCACCCGCTCCCGCGCCCGCCTACCCGGACCTCCGCAAACGCGTCGCCGAACTCGAGCAGCAACTCACCGCGGCCCAGAACGCCCGCCCCGCCTATCCCAACCTCGCGGACAAGGTCGCCGAGCTGGAGACCGCGCTCGCCGCGGCGCGCAACGCCCGGCCGGCCTATCCCGACCTCTCTGGCCGCGTGAAGGAACTCGAAGGCGCCCTGACCGCCGCCCAAAATGCCCGGCCGGCTTATCCGGATCTGCGCAACCGCGTGGGCGAACTGGAACAGCAGCTCACCGCGGCGAAATCCGCCAAGCCCGCTTATCCGGATCTGACGGCCCGGGTCGCCGAACTCGAGACCGCCCTTGTCGCCGCCCGCAACGCGAAACCCGCCTATCCCGATCTGAGCCCCCGCGTGAAGGAACTCGAAGCCCAGGTCGCCGCGAAACCGGCCTTCCCGGACCTGCGCGGCCGGGTGGGCGAATTGGAACAACAGCTCGCCACCGCCCGCAACGCCCAGCCCAACTACCCGGATCTGCGCGGGCAGGTCCGTGAATTGGAGAACGCCCAGCGCAACCTCGCCCGCGAGGTGGACGCCACCAAGGCCGCCCTCGCCAAGGCCAACGACGCTCTCGCCACCCAGCCCGCCGCCCCGGCCTATCCCGACCTGCGCGCCAAGGTGGCCGAGCTGGAGTCCGCCCTCGCCGCCGCGCCGAAGACCCGCGACCTCGAGGCCCGCGTCGCCGCCCTCACCGCCGAGGCCGCCCTGCGCCAGCGCGAGACCACCACGCTCGCCGAGGCCCGCACCGAGGCCGAAAAATCCCGCGACGCCCTGGCCCGCCAGTTCGACGAATACAAGACCTCCACCGCCGGCGCACTGCGCGACCGCACCAACCTCGAGGCCAGCGTGAAACTGCTCGAGTCCGACAAAGCCTCCCTCCGCCGCCAGGCCGAGACCGCCGGCAACGAAGCCGCCCAGCTCCGCACCCAGCTCGCCGGCCTGCGCGAACAGCTCGCCGCCAAGCCGGCCGCTCCGGCCTACCCCGACCTGAGCGACCGCGTGAAGGAATTGGAAAACGCCCTCGCCGCCGCCCGCGAGCCCAAGGCGCCGGCTTATCCGGATCTCTCCGGTCGGGTCGCCGAACTGGAATCCGCGCTCTCGACCGCCCGCAACGCCCAGCCCGCCTACGCCGACCTCTCAGGCAAGGTCGCTGAGTTGGAACAGCAACTCGCCGCCCTGGCCAAGGCGAAGGACGACGCCGGACAGGATGCCCGGCGCAAACTGGAGGAGCAATCCCGCCAGGCCGAGTCGGCGCAGCGCACGCTCACCCGCGAACTCGACGTCACCAAGAGCGCGCTCGCCAAGGCCAACGACGCCCTTGCCGCCAAACCCGCCGCGCCCGGCTACCCGGATCTGCGCGATCGCGTCACGAGCCTGGAATCCGAGCTCACCGCCGCGCGCAACGCGGCCCCGGCTTATCCCGATCTCAGCGGCAAGGTCGCCGAACTTGAAGCGGCGCTCACCACCGCCCGAAACGCCCGGCCGGCTTATCCTGACCTGAGCGCCCGGGTGGCCGAACTGGAGGCTGCGCTCAAGACCGCCGGCAACGCCCAGCCCGCGTATCCTGATCTTTCCGGCAAGGTCACCGAGTTGGAACGCGATCTGATCGCCGCCCAGCAAAAGGCCGGCGCCGCGGAACAGGCCCGCCTTTCCCTCGCCCGCGAGTTTGAGGAGTTCCGCAGCGCCAATGCCGCCGCCCAGCGCGAGCGCACCAACCTGCAGGCCAGCGTAAAGCTGCTCGAGTCCGACAAGACCTCGCTTCGCCGCCAACTCGACACCTCCGAGAGCGAACTCGCCCAGCTCCGCACCCAGGTGGCCGGCCTCAAGGAACAGGTCGCCGCCAAGCCCGTCGCCCCGAACTACCCCGACCTCTCCGGCCGCGTGAAGGACCTCGAAACCGCGCTGGCCGCCGCCCGCAGCGAGACCAAGGCCCCGGCTTATCCCGACCTTTCCGGCAAGGTGGCGGAACTCGACCAGGAACTCACCCGGTTGCGAGACGACCGCGAGCGGATGCAGAAGATGCTCGCCGACTCCGGCCGGCAGCTGCGCGACGCCTCGTCCGCCGCCAGCCGCGTGAAGGAACTCGAGACCCGCAACGACTCGCTCGAAAAGAATCTCGGCGCCAGCCGCGGCCAGATCGAGGACCTCCAGTCCCAGCTCGCCGCCGCCCGCAAGGCCAAGCCGGCTTATCCCGACCTGACCGACAAGGTGCGCGATCTTGAGACGAAGCTCGCCGAGGCGGAAAGCCGTCGTCGCGGCCCGACCTACCCGAACCTCGCCGGTCGCGTCGCCGAGCTCGAGGGCCAGCTCGCCGACGCCCGCCGCCAGCTGGGCGACACCGAGGCCCGCCTCGCCGCGGCCGCGAGCGCCCCGACCCCTGCCCCGGCCGAAACCGCACCCGCCGCCGACGCTTCCGACCTGCAGAAACGCCTCGCCGAAACCGAAGGCAAGCTCACCACCGCGTTGCGCGGATACGCCCTGCTCCAGCGCGAACAGGAAGCCACGACGGCACAGAAGCGCGCGCTCGACGAGCAGCTCGCCGCGCTGAATGCGCAGCTGGAGCAGCTGAAGTCCGCCGCCGCCTCGTCCGCCGAACAGGCCGCCACCGCCGGCACGCTTGCGCAGGAACGCGACGCCCTCACCACCCGCCTCACCGCGGCCGAAAGCCAGGTCGCCTCGACCCAGGCCGAGTTGACCCGTCTGAACGAGACCCTCGCCGCCCTCCAGCGCACGAGCAGCCAGGCCGCCGGCGAAACCGTCAGCACCCGCGCCCTCGTCGAGCAGCTCCGCGGCGCCAACGCCGTCCTCGCGCAGGAAAACTACCAGCTCAAGACCGCGCTCGCCCGCACGCCCGGCGCCCCGGCGTCGGTCACCGTGCCCGTCACGCCCCCCGGTGCCCGCACGCACGTCGTGGTTGCCGGCGACTCCCTCTCGCGCCTCAGCCAGCGCTACTACGGCACCGCCGCCCGCTGGCAGGAGATCTACACCGCCAACGCCGAAAAACTCGGCCCCACCGGCACCCTCCGCATCGGCACCGAGCTGCGCATCCCCTAAAACAGCGTCGGACCACCCCCTCCGCCCAACCGCTCCAAGGCGGGATCACTGATCCCGCCTTTTTCTTTTCCCAACCCCTTCGCCTCCCCCCGCGAATCCACCCGACCCTCACTCCAACCCGAATGTTCGTATTACGAACATTGGCCATTTCGCCCCTCCTTCCCCGACCTGCACGCTGACGCCTTTTCAGAGGGGAAAAGTCCGTTGCTTGGTCAATAGCCGGAGCAAGCCACCGGCCCCAATGTTCGTATTACGAACATTGGCGTTTCTGGTGCACTGATGGAGTTATGGGGCAGGCTGGTTCAGAACCAGCCTACGATGACCGCCAGCGAGACCAGCGACGTGAGCACGCTCAGGGAGATCGTGCCGGCGGCGAGGGACTCGTCGCCTTTCAGCTCGAGGGCCATTGTGTAGGAGACAATCGCCGTGGGGCAGGCCAGGAGGATGAGCACGAGCTTGAGTTCGGCGGCGCCGAGGCCGAGCGCGCGGCCCACCACCCAGCCGAGCACCGGCGCGAGCGCGGTCTTCACCAGTGCGGATCCCAGCGGCCGGCGCCACGTGGCACCGAGCTTCACCGCCACGAGCGAGCCGCCCACCCCAAGCAGGCCGAGCGGCAGCGCCATCTCGCCGAGCGCGGAGAAGGCCTTGTCCACCGCCGCCGGCAGCGTCCAGCCCGCGAGCGCCCAGCCGATGCCGGCGAGCGTCGCAAGCAACGGGGGCGTCGTGATGAGTTGTTTCACGAACGGTTTCACCATGCCCCAGCCCAGCCGGTGCTGGCTCAGCAGCAGCACGACCACGCCGGCCACGTTGTAGAACACCATCATCGGCGCGACCGTGAGCACCGCCGCCGTGCGCGCCGACACGCCCCACGCCAGCGGCGCGTCGGGCAGCGAAAAAATCACCGGCAGGCCCACGAAGGCCAGGTTGCCGCGAAACCCGCCCTGCACGAAGGTCCCCAGCGCCGCGCCCGGCACGCGCAGCAGCGCAGCCACCCCGTAGGCCGCCGCCGTCACGAGCAGCGTGGCGGCCAGCATGACCGTGAACATCGCGCCCGCACCCGCCGCGTCGCGGAAGGAACCGGCGAGCTGCGAGAAGAGCAGCGCGGGCAGGCCCAGCCAGTAGGTGACGCGATTCGCCTCTTTCAAAAAATCCGCCGACACCAGCTTCGTCGCCTGCATCGCCGCGCCGGCCGCGATGAGCAGGAAGACCGGCGCCAGGGTGTTGAGGACGAGCATGGCATGCGATGATGCGCGATGACGCCAGTCGCTGCAAGCGTCGGTCCGCAGAACAGCGAGGATCGTCGAAGTCGGTAACCGGACCCGGCAACCGATGGCAACAGATCCGTCGAGACGCGCGCGCTCCCCCAATCCTCAGGCTACCCACGTCAACCCCAACGCCACGGCCGCCGGCAGCGCCTGCACGAACAAAATCTTCCGCCCCACCGTCGCCGCACCAAACACCCCCGCCACGATCACGCAGCCCAGAAAGAACACCCGGATCGCCTGGCCATCCGCGCCCAGCCAAAGCCCCCACACCAGCCCCGCGGCGAGAAATCCGTTGTATAGCCCCTGGTTGGCCGCGAGCGCCTTCGTGAGCTGCGCCTTTTCCTCGGTCAGCTTGAACACGCGGCGCCCGAGCGGCTTCGTCCACAGGAACATTTCCAGCACGAGGAACCAGAGGTGCAGGAGGGCGACGAGGCCCGTGAGGAGTGTGGCGAGCATTGGCATAAAATCAGGCGGAGGGCCGGCGCGCGATCAGCAGGTTCGCCGTCATTTCCTGCACGGCCTTGCCGTCCTGGTTGAGCGTGCGGCAGCGCAGGAGCAGGTTGCCGAAACCCAGGCGCACAGGGTGCGGTTCGAGGCCCGCGACCTCCATGACCACGCGCAGGCGGTCGCCGGGTCTGACGGGGCGCGGCCACCGCAGGTTGTCCACGCCCTGGCCGATGACCCCGTCGCGGAGCGGCATCTCGCCGCGCACCATCAGGCCCATGCTGACCGCCGCCGTGTGCCAGCCGCTGGCCACGAGACCGCGGAAAAACGTGCCCTTGGCTGCCTCGGCATCGGTGTGGAACGGCTGCGGGTCGTGACGCCGGGCAAACTCCACGATCTCCTCCTCCGTCACGGTGTGCTCCGGCGTGTTGAAGCGGTCTCCCGGCTTGAGATCCTCGAAATACAGCATGGTGCTTGTGCGGTTCGGAGGTTGCAGCACGCCCGTTTAGGCCGCAACCTCCGCTTTCACTCACCGGCGTGGGGCCACCCGCCGGCCTGTTGCCACCCCCCATGAAAAAATCCCTCCTCCTTATCGCGGTGCTCGCCCTCTCCCCGGCGGCATTCGCCGACGACAACGCCGCCAAGCTGGCCCTCGCCCGCGAAGCCATCAGTGCCATGCAGGCCGACAAGATGTTCGACGGCATGGCCGCCCAGATGAAACAGATGGCCGCCCAGCAGACCCGTCTGCCCGCCTCGGCCACCCCCGAGCAGATCAAGCAGGCCGAGGAGCTGCAGGGCAAGATCCTCGATCTCTCCATGAGCGAGGCCAAGGCCATGATCGGCAAGATGGACGCAATCTACGCCTCCGTTTACAGCGAGGCCGAGCTCAAGGCCATGGTCGCGTTCTTCAAGTCCTCCGAGGGTCAGTCCATGATGGCGAAGCAGCCGCAGGTCATGGCCCAGATGATGCCCCTGATCCAAGGCATGCAGCAGAGCCTGATGCCGAAGATCCAGAAACTCGTCGAGGAAACCAAGGCCGCTGCCAAGCCGGCCGCTCCCTGATTCGCCCGCTTCTTTCGGCCCGCCGCACCCCGGCGGGCTTTTTTATGCCCGCTCCGTCACGCCCCCGGCCCGAACGCCAGCGCATGCAACCCGGCCCCCAGCATGAACAGGCAGATGAAGGCGGCGTTGGTCGCCTTCGGGACTTCTTTCCAGAACAACGGCTGCAGCATCGCGCGCAGCACCCACATGGCGGTCAAACCGCCCAGCAACAGTCGGCCCAACGCAGTCGTCGTGAGCTCCGCGGCATTCAGGACCAGCACCGCCGCCAGCAACAGCAGGAACGCCATCAGCATGATGTTCAGCACCTGCATGACCCCGCGGTTCACCGGGTGCAGCTTGGGCAGCTCCTCCCTCCAGCGGAACAGCCTCCAGAAACCCAGGTGGAACATGGCCAACGCCACATCGTAGCCCGCCGCCGCATAGATCCAGGTCTGGTTTTGCATCGGCGGCAACTTGTCGTGCCGGTCGTGTCCGGTCAATCCGGCTCAAGGTGGAGCTCGCGCTCCGCGCGGGCTTGCTTGGCGAGAACGTTGTTCCGCGCTTCCCTTCCCCCCATCCGTGCTTATCCGTGTCATCCGTGGCGGCCCCCCCTGCAGAAACCCTGACCGGCGTCCTCGAGCGCATCATCTTCTTCAACGAGGAGAACCACTACACCATCGCGGAGCTGAAGCCCGACGGCGTGAAGGGCGCCGACGCCCGCGTCACCATCACCGGCCCGTTGCCCGGCGTGCAGTGCGGCGAGACGCTCCAGCTCACCGGCGAATGGACCAAGCACGCCCAGCACGGCGCACAGTTCAAGGTCGTCACGTTCAAGAGCGAGCTGCCCTCCTCCGTTTACGGCATCCGCAAATACCTCGGCAGCGGCCTCGTGCCGGGCATCGGCAAGGTTTACGCCAACAAGATCGTGGACGCCTTCGGCACCGACACCTTCCGCGTGCTCAGCGAGGAGTCGAGCAAGCTCCGCAAGGTCCCCGGCATCGGCAAGGTCCGCGCCACCTCCATCAAGCAGGCCTGGGACGAACAGCGCACACTGCGCGAAGTGCACATCTTTCTCCAGACCTACGGCGTCACCACCGCCCAGTGCGTGCGCATCGTGAAGAAGTGGGACGCCGCCGCGCAGAAAATCATCTCGGCCGAGCCCTACCGTCTCGCCCGCGAGATCGACGGCATCGGCTTCAAGACCGCCGACCGCCTCGCCATCAACCTCGGCTTCGCCAACGACGCCCCGCCCCGCCTCGATGCCGGCCTGATCTACGCGCTGCAGACGCTCGAGGAGGAGGGCCACACCGCCTTCCCGCGCGGCGACCTCGTGACCCACGCCGCCACGATGCTCGAAACCTCCGCCGAGCGCATCGAGGCCCGCATTGACGCCCTGATCGCGGCGAAGGAGCTGGTGCAGCATGGTGCCAGTTATTCGTTATCAGCTGCGGGTTATCAGGGAGGACCGAGAGAAAAAGCATCGCGTGCTGAATCCAATAACCCTCAACCAACAACCAATAACCGACAACTGCACGACGCCGTCGTGCAGTTGCCCCACAACGACCGCTTCGAAACCAAGATCGCCGCCGTCGTCCAGCGCCTCAACGCCGTGCCTTCCGGCCTGCCGGCCATCAAGATCGACGCCGCCGTGAAGTGGGCGCAGGACAAGGCCGGCTTCGAATTCCACCCGCTGCAATCCGCCGCCATCTCCCACGCTCTCGCGCACAAGTTCACCATTCTCACCGGCGGACCCGGCACGGGAAAAACCACGATCCTCCGCGCACTTGTGGACATCCTGAAGGCCAAGAAGGCGCGCGTCACTCTTGCGGCCCCTACCGGTCGCGCGGCCCAGCGCCTCGCCGAAACGACCGGCGGCTTCGCGTCCACCATCCACCGCCTGCTCGCCTACGACCCGGCTGGCGGCGGCTTCGTGCACAACGAGTCCAAGCCTCTGGCGACCGATTTCCTCATTGTGGACGAGTCCTCGATGCTCGACACGCGTCTCGCCGCCGCCCTGCTCCAGGCCGTGCCCGTGCGCGCGCACCTGCTGCTCGTCGGCGACATCGACCAACTCCCCAGCGTCGGCGCCGGCAACGTGCTGAAGGATTTGATTCATGTAGGGTCGTCGCTTGCGCCGACCTCGGGTGCTAGGTCGACGCAAGCACCGACCCTACAAAAGGCAGAGACACTCTCCCGGCCTCCAGTTTCCGGTCTCCGGTCTCCCGCCTCGTCACTCATTCCCGTGACGAGGCTCCAGTTCGTCTATCGCCAGGGCAAGGAGAGCGCCATCGTCACCACCGCGCACGCCATCAACGAGGGCATCAGCCAGCCGCCGCCCATTCTGGGCGAAGTCGGCAAGGCGCAGGCGTGGAGCGACCTCAACTTCATCGCCGCCTCCTCCGCCGATGACTGCCTCGCGAAAGTGATCGAGCTGTGCACCCGGTTCATCCCGCAACACCTCCACTGGTTCAATCCGATCGCCGAGGTGCAGGTGCTTGCGCCGATGCACAAGGGCGTGGCCGGGGTCGCCAACCTCAACACGCAGCTCCAAGCCGCGCTGAATCCCCACGCCCGCGGCATCAAGACCGTCAGCGGCGAATACCGCCCGGGCGACAAGCTCATCCAGCTGCGAAACAACTACGACAAAAACCTCTTCAACGGCGACATCGGCACCGTCGTCAGCGCGGACCTCCAGAAGGGCACGCTCATCGCCGACTTCGACGGCGAGCAGCACGTCTTTGAGCGCGGCGAGTTCGGCGACGTCGCGCTCGCCTACGCCATCAGCATCCACAAGTCGCAGGGCAGCGAGTATCCCGTCGTCGTGATCCCGCTGCTCAAGGGCCACTTCATGATGCTCCAGCGAAACCTGATCTACACCGCCATCACGCGCGGCCGGAAAAAGGTCTTCGTCGTCGGCGAGCCCGCCGCCTGGGGCATGGCCGTCCGCAACGTCGAATCAAAGGCCCGTTGCACGCATCTTCGCCAGAAGATCCTTGGCGCCTGAAGAACAAGGCCTGTCCTACGTGGCCTTGGCGAAGGAGGAGGCACCCACCCGCACGAGAAGTCCTCGCGGCGGCCCCCGGCCGCCTCCTATTGCCGAACAGTCTTGGCCGGCATGCGGTCGACAAAGATGCCGGAGTCGTCCGGATTGAAGTCGTATTCCGCCGCCCGCGCGCCGCGTTCGATCCGGGCCCGCTTGGCTCCTTGGCGCCAAGTCACCCACGGATTGTGGATCACGTAACGGTATTCGTCGTAATCGATCACCCTTCCGTCCACGCTGTGCCGGCGGAAATCATAACGATCAAACCGCAATTTTTCGCCCGCGGTCGAAGTGTAGGAGACCGATTCGGCATCGACCGACAGGGAGGCCGCCACGACGGAGCGCTTGAAGTCATCGAAAGACGTGAAGCGGTCCGAGTCGGCCATTTCCCAGACGAGGAAGTCGGAAGCCTGCTCGAACCGGATGATCCGGCCCAAGCCCTCGGCCGGGACCTTCGAGTGGGCCAGCTCCGGCAGCCTTTCCCCCGGCGCCACCCGGAACTGGAGGATAGTGGTGCCAGGCTGCCGGGGCGTATCAGCTTGCCAACCGCCCAAGACGGGGCGGATCGCAAGATATACCTCGCGACCGATGCTTGAGCGGGCGGAGAAGAACAGCCACGGAGGGAAGGATTGGAAATCTTCCGTGAAGCCGTCTTTGATCCATATCTTGGAGGGCAACTGGTCGACGCCATTCTGGGTGATGGCTGCCCCGCGCCCGACCACGCTCTGCATGGGGCAGATCAGGCTGTATTTGAGGTCGAACTGGTTGTTGTCACTGAGACCAAAGGGAATCACGGCCAGCCCGACGTCGCCGAGTTTCGCGCCCGGTGTGGCCACATAGGCGCCTCCCGCGTGGTAGCCCCATCCGTTCCACGATTTGATTCCAAATCCGAGTGCATGGTCGGGCATGACCCAAGTCGCCTTCGGTTTGCCCGGTAGTCCGTCGCGGGTCTCGGCGATCGCCTCGCGCACAAGATACCCCTCGCGGGGCTTGTTTACCGCCAAGTCGATCAGCACCTTGGGAAAGTCGGGGTGCCCGGGATGATATTCGGTGGTGAGCAAGGACAGGTAGGACCACGCTCCCCACTCGTAATATTCGTGTCCGGCGGGCACGTAGGGCAGGTCGTCAAAAAGCAGATGGTTGAAAATGTGCATGAGGCCCGGCAGGCGGTTCGTGTGCTTCTCGGAGTTCTCATGCGCCCCCGCATAGACGCCGCGGATTGCTTCCTCAGCGTAGTCGGCAAGGAGGAGGTCGATGAACATTTCGCAGTATGTCCGCAGCACAGGGTCGTCGGAAAGGTCGCGCAGGAACCAGAAATCACCGAGAAAAACGTGCAAGTAGGTGGCCCCGTCCTTCTCCGTCACGCCCCAGTCGAAATGGCGGAATTCCTCGAACTGCCAAGGCTCGATCGGGATTTGGGGTTTCCGGTAGCCGATGAGGTATTCGTAGAAGGCCTGCCGCCAATAGCCGTAGAAATCCCGCTGCCCGGGCTGCTTGCTGCGCAGGGGTGCGGGCGGACCATCAGGCGGGGTATAGGTTTCGTCACCATAGATCTGGCACAGCAACAGGGCGTGCACCATGTATTGCAGTCGGTGATTCTCGGTGTATCCCACCGCTCCCTCGAACGGTTTCGGCCACGTGTAGAGACCGATGCGGATATGACGGTTGAAACAGGTCTCGGGCAGGAAGTGCCTCAGGGATTGCCCGGGGATGACACGTCCGTCTGGTTCACGCCCATCGCGCAGCTTTGCGACCGTGGCCGGGAAGAGGAGGTCGGGGCGGTTACCGTAGGTGATCAGCGCGCGCATCGCGAACAGACCGCCGCCATGGTTAATCCGACCCCACCAGTTGGGCTGCTCGAGTTGGCGGCAAAATCGCAGCAGCAACTCGTTTGCCTCCGGCACGTGCGTATGGTCACCGGTCAGCTCGGCTTGCCGCAACAGGGCGAGAGCCTTGATCTGGTCCGCCAAAAAACCGCCGCCCAGGTTGTCGGGGGGCTCCGCATGGATTATGCTTTCCAATGCCACGAGCCGGCGGCCCGCAAAGCCGTCTGCAATGGCTTGCACGTCTCGATCGGCGACCCGTGGGACCGCGGCGGTCAGCCCGGCCACCAGCAGCAGGCTCCCCAGCAAGCCCAAACCGGACCGGGTGGCTGTGGTTGCTTTCACGTCAGAACTTGGTGCTGAGCGTGACGACGCCATGGCGGGGAGAGCCGAAGCTGGAGGCGGAGGCGTAGTAGAACTTGTCGCCGACGTTGCGCACAGTTAGGTCCACCTTCCACGGATGCTGGAAGACGGTGAAACTGGTGCCGACCATGGCGTCAAACGTCGTGTAGCCCGGCATGCGGCTGACAACGGGATTGCTCGCTTGGCTGACGAAGCTGCCCACGTAGCTGACGCCGCCGCCGAAGAAGAACCCCTTCAGCGCGCCGCCATCGAACGTGTATTTGCCCCAGATGTTGAAGGACTCATCGGGCGTGCCCACCAAGCGGGTGCCATTGAAGGCTGCATTGGTGGGGTGCTCTGCATAGACGGCCTTGATGCGGTTGTAATTGATGTAGACCTGGGCTCCGGGGGCCACCGTCAACAACATGTTAGCATCGATGCCGCTGCTTCTCTGGGATCCGCCCTGCACGTCCGTGAAAAGCATGCGGCCGTCGGGCGCGGTGCCACCGAAAACCTCGAACACGGCGGTGGGGTTCGCCTTGGTGGAAAAGTAAGTGACGGTGCCCGAGACGCGACCGTCGAGCAACTCCACCTTGAAACCACCCTCATAGCCCTTGCCAACCGAGGGTTTGGCCGGGACGGTGCGCACATCACTGTTGACGCGCAGGAACGCCGTATTGGCGAGAAAAGACTCGCTGTAGGAAACGAAAGCGGAAACCCCCGGCGTGAGCCGCACCAGCGCTCCTAGCTGGGGCACGTTGGCGGAGCGGCTGCTGTCCGGCGAAGTCAGCACACCGGTGATGTTGTTGCGGGCCGGCGAGCTGTGGACGTTGTAGCGTCCGTAGCCGGCGAGCACTTGCAGCCGCTCATCGAACGCCGCGGCGGTCAGCACCGTATAATAGGAGTCGTTGTCCGCAAAGCTGCTGCTGTCGGAGTTCAGGTTGAGCGCATCCAGACCGAACGGCACGATGCGGTTCCAAGTGGCCGGGTTGCGCATGTCCCACGGCGCGAGGGTCGTGTTGGTTTTGAAAATATTCCGCGTGTCCGTGTGGAAGTTCTTGCGGTAGCCAATGAGGGGGGTGAGGCGGACGCCGCCGAGGTGGAACTTGCCAGTGAGTTCAACCTGGCCGGTGCGCTCGTCGCCGTCCTGCAGATCGTAACGGTTGCGGCGGAACATTGCATCCTTGGGCGTAAGCGTGCCCGGGGGATAAAACTGATCAATGACCGCTTGTGACAGGATACCGGTGCCAGCCTGCCCGGTGATGCGATCCTCCTGCCGGAACTTGCTCTGCTCGAACGCGACCCGGAGTTGGATGTCCTCGGTGAGGGCGACGGACATGTCGGCGGAGAACGCGCGACTGGCGTATTCCTGCCAGTCACCAAGCCCGGTGAAGCTGAAATTGCGAGGCAAACCGGGATAAGGCAGCGTGGCCACGCCATTCACGTAGACGATGAGTAGCGAGCTGGGGGTGTTCGGCTCGTCACGGCGGAATTCCTCGAACTCGGCATTGAAGGTGATCCGCGGGGTCGGGCGCCAGGTCATGGCGGCGGCCAGCGTCTGCTTGTGCCCCTTGGCAAGTTGGGAGAAGCGCGAGATGTTTTCCCGCATCGCCACCGCGCGGTAGAGCAGCTTGCCATCTGTGCCCGGCAGCGGGCCAGTCGTGTCCAACAGGAACCGGTTGTAGGCGTGGCTGCCGCCGGCAACGCTGAGGGAGGTCTCCGCCTTGTGGTGCGGCCGTTTGGTGATGTAGTTGATGATGCCACCGGGATTCAACTGTCCGTAGAGCAGCGAGGCCGGCCCGTTCACGATTTCGACGCGCTCAATGTTGGCGGGATCAAGGAAGCGAAAGTTTGTGGTGATGCCGTTGCGCTGGATGGCGGTGTTGGTGAAACCGCGCAGGTTCCAGCGCACCCACCCGCTCTGCGAGACGTTGTCCTGATGGACGCCGGCCCACTTCACGACGTCGTAGAGATCGTAGCTCGTCTGGTCCCGGATGAACTCGTCGGTCAGCGCGGTGATGTTCATCGGCAGATCCTTGATCTGCACGGCGACGCGCGTCGCGCTGACCGAGTTGGCGGCATGATAACCCTTGTCCTCGCTCGCCCGCACCTCGAAGGGTGAAAGCACCACGATATCGTCCTTCGCCTTCGAACCACTGGTTTCAACGGGGCGGTCGTCCTGGCTTCTGGTTGACGCCACCCTTGCCCCGTTTGGGTCGGCATTCGGGTTAGGCATCCCGCGCCTCACCGCAAAGGCCCCTGTCCTCGTGTCCTGCGACGCGATCAGTCCAGTGTCGGCCAGCAGCAGGTCCAAGGCTTCCTTCGGAGTGAACTCGCCCTTCACCGTGTTGGTCTTTACGGAGCCGACCACTTCGTCTGAGAACATGATCTCATGTCCGGCCTGTTTCGCAAAGCTCTTGAGTATATCCGGTGCCGCCCCCCCCGGCAGATCGAAGTGCTTCCTACCGCTATCAGCGCCTGCCGCGGTCACGACCAGCAGCAGTGCAACGATGATTATCCGAACGAAGTTGTGGGGGAGATGAATATACGCCGAGATGGCACGCATGGGGATTAAGGTGGGGTTACACTATAGAGAAACCTCACGGGGTTCTTTCCGCTAAGAGGGCGTCCAAAAAGGTCTGTCATTCTGAGCGTAGCGAAGAATCCAGTTGGATTAACGAGGCGTTTTCAGGGGGGCGATACTCCTGATGGATTCTTCGCCCGGCTCAGAATGACAAACTCAGGAGGCTTTTTAGACGCGTTCTAAGGCATTCGGGCCGATGCTGCGGAACATGCGGTCAGAAACCGGGCATGTTGCGCAGGATCTGCTTGTAGTGTTCGAGCGGGTGAGTGGCGGGTTCGACGCCGGTGGGGAGCGGGCGCTTAGAGAACTGCTGGAAGTAGAGCAGGCATGAGTCGCGCCAGTTGATGGCCTCCTTCTCCTGGCGGGCGAGGCGCTGCGCGACGTGCGTGAAGCGTTCTTCGTCGATGCGGCCCTTGAGCGAATCCCAGTCGCGGCGGAGCGCGCGAACCTCGTCCACGCCCTGCTGGTAGCGGAGGCAGAGTTCATCCCAGAGCGTGCGACCTGACTTCATCTTGTGGTCCCACGACACGTGGTGAAACCAGAGCAGGAGGTTCTCGGGGCAGGTCTCGACATTGCCCCAGAGTTTCTGCCATTCGGGCGCGTATTGGGCGAGGGCGTTGGAGCCGGTGGCGGTGCGGTCGAAGCCGAGGCCTTTCTCGTCGGCCTTGTGATAATAAACGGAGGTCCAGTCGGCGCGGCCGAGCTTGTCCACCCACGGACCGGGTCCGTAATGGTGGCCTTCGGCCATAATGTGCGTCAGGCCGAGCGGCATCGAGTAATTCACGACGGTCTCGCGCGAGCCAAGGAGCATCTTGTTGATGGTCGAGACAGCGGTGTCGTCGTGACCGAAAGTCAGGCGCGTCCACTCGTCGGCGATTTTCTCGGAGGAGAGCTGGTGGTCCCACGCGAGGCGGCCGAAGGCATACCAGTTGGCCTGCGCGAGCAGGTGGCCGGTCCAGTTGCGGTCGGTGCCGGTGTTGGCGACGCCGGCGATGACGGACGGGTGCTGAAGCTTGGCGGAGCCGTCCACGATGGAGGCGATGGTCGTGCCCTTGCCGTTCGCATAGGTGTCGGCGTCGAGGACCTCGCGCCACATCGGGGCGAGGAAGGCGAGGTCGATGGACTGGCCGAGGTATTCCTGCGTGATCTGCAACTCGGCGGCGAGGCGGGTGTTGGGCATCGCGCCGAAGAGCGGCGAGAAGGGTTCGCGCGGCATGAAGTCGAGCGGACCGTTCTTGATCTGCACGATGACGTTCTGGCGGAACTTGCCGTCGAGCGGGGCGAACTCGGTGACGGCCTGCTTCACGCGGTCGTCGTTGTTGTCGGGCGAATAGACGAAGGCGCGCCACATCACGATGCCGTTGTAGGGCTGCACGGCGTCGGCGAGCATGTTGGCGCCGTCGGCGTGCGTGCGCTTGTAATCCTGCGGGCCGGGCTGGCCCTCGGAGTTGGCCTTCACGAGGAAACCGCCGAAGTCGGGGATGGTGCGGTAGATCTCGGCGACCTTTCCCTGCCACCAGGCGGCGACGGCGGGGTCGAGCGGGTCGGCGGTCTTGAGCCCGCCGATCTCGATGGGCGCGCTGAAGCGGGCGGTGAGGTAGATGCGGACGCCCCACGGACGGAACTCCTGCGCGAGCGCGGCGACCTTGGCGAGGTAGGGCGCGGTGAGGATCTGTGCGTTGGCGTTGACGTTGGTGATGACCGTGCCGTTGAGGCCGATTGAGGCGAGGGCGCGGGCGTAGTCGCGGTAGCGCGGGTCGCGGATCTCGGGCAGGTAGAACCATTCCCAGAGCGAGAAGCCGGCGTAGCCACGCTCCACGTGGCGGTTCATGTCGTCCCAGTGGTTGAGGAGGCGGCGCTGGATCTTCGGCGCGCTGATGACGTTCAGGTTGTCGAGCGACTGGTGCGACTGGAGATGGCGGAGCAGGGCGAAGGCGCCGTAGAGCAGGCCGGAATCGCGGTTGGCGACGATGAGCGTGCGGTGGCCGCCCTCGTGGGCGATGCGGCGGAGCACGTAGCCCTCGACACCGGCTTCGCGCAGATCGGCCTCGTTGACGACGGCAGCGATCCACGGGTCGCGCGGGATGCCGAGGATGAGGGCGTTGTCGCGCGTGGCCTTGGTGACGACCGGGATGTCGGCCCCGAGCAGACCGCGGAGGCCCGCGACGAGCTCATCGCGCGCGGAGGCGACGAGCGGGCGCGGGTTCTCGGGGATGACGATCTCGGAGATGGCGCCGGTGTAGGCTTGGCGCAGCGACGCATCAGGGATGGGGTCGTAGCGCAGCCAGAGGCGGTAACCGTCGTCGGCGCGGAGCAAGAGGGGAAGGAGGAGGGAGGATACAAGCAGGCAGAAGATCGGACGCATTGAGACGCAAGAGTTGGGAGGTGTGGCGAAAAAAGGGACTGATGACGACTGGCCCGCACAAGCCACAGGATTGGGGTCCACCGAACGTTCAACGGCCATCCTGATTCACCAAGCTCAGGATGATGTCACCATCACCTCGCCATTCGACATTGACGTCGAAATCCGACCTCAGCAGGCGGACAAAGCCCTCGACATTGTCGGAGCGGAAGGTTGTACTGAGCCGCATCCCTCGTAACGCAGGATCGCGCAAGGACAGGCGCACCGGGTTGCGCCGGTTGAACTCGGCCACGATCTCCGACAGTGGCGCGTTGGTGAAGTCCAGTAGGCGCGGTTGCCAAGCCAGCCGGGCCTCGATTTCCGCTGGCGGCACGACCGCCACTTGCGGAGGAGGGGGTGCCGGGGCCAACGAGACGACTGTGCGCTCCCCCACCGAGAGATTGAGCAGTTCCTCGCGATGCACGCCCGCGGGGTTCCGGTGTTGCACATCCACTTTCCCTTCGGTCACCAACACTTCGACTGAAGCCGGATCGAGCCGGACATTGAAGGCCGTGCCGACCGCCCGCACAGTCACCCCTCCGATCTCAACCAGAAATGGACGCGCGCTGTCCTTGGCCACCTTGAAATGAGCCTCACCCCGCTCAAGCCGCACGCGCCGCGTCCCGACAGAGTAGTGCTCCGTAACGATGGCTCCCCTGTTCAATACTGCGACCGAGCCGTCCGGCAGCTCACGCTGCTCGATGAGGGCGAGTGAACTGACCGGCGTCGGTTCCGGTGGCGCCTCGGTCAGGACAGGACGGAAATAGAGCAAAGCTCCGACCGCCACCACGACCACCGCTGCCAGCGCCACCGCCATCCGAGCGTGCGGCGCCACGCGGCGTTGCGAAACAAGCAGATTGGGATCGGACACGGCATGCATCGAGGTCTGCAAGCCAGCCAGCCGGTCGAATTCTTCCCATCCCCAGCGATGCTCGGCCCAGGCGGAGCTGTGGTGCGGATCGGCCGCTAGCCACTGGGAAAACTCATCCTGCTCGACCGCAGCCAAGCCGCGGTCATGACGCAAAACCCACTCGGCAGCTGCTTGGGCAACCGGGTCGGCTCCTTCGGGAGATGGAAAATCGGTGCTCATGGGCGAAAGCCACGACTGTAACCGTTGCGTCGAAAATACTCGATGCACTTGCGGAGACCGATGGCTCCCTGCGCCTCAACCGTGTGCTCGGAAATATGAAGCCGCTGGGCAACTTCCCGCTGGGAAAAGCCGTAGATCTTCCGCAGCGTCATGATCTGACGGCAGCGGTCGGGCAGGGCTTGGATGGCATGGATCAAAAGCTGGAGATCCTCGGCACGGGCCACCGATTCTGGGATTGCCGTGCGCTCATCCAAGACCCCCGAGGCGTCCAATTCAGTGATCCCCTCGGGCCGTTCGTGGCGCAGGTGGCGCAACTGGTTCAGCGCCAGGTTGCGCGCCGTGACAAAAAGGAAGGCCCGGGCGCAGGCGATGGAACCGGTTCTCCGCGTCCTGAGCAGCCGGGTGTAGGATTCCTGCACGAGGTCGTCCGCATCCTTGAGCGTGGGAAACCGGCTGCGCAGCCATGCCCGCAGCGCCGCCTCGTGCGGCTGCACTTCCTCGGCAAACCAACGGGCAATTTCCGGATCAGGCGGAGGCATGGGATATCGCGATGGAGGGAACCCTGATGCGGATTCAATCTATTACGACACTCCTCCCTGCCAAATCCATTAATGGGAATTTCGACCGCTCCGAAGACATGTAACGTATTACGTTACAAACGTCAGGGAGCTGTCGGTTGGAACACCCACGCCCCCACGTCGTGCACGCGGTGGAAGTCGGGCGACCATTCGGGGATCGGGGCGAGGTTCCAGCGCCAGGTGCGGTCGGGTTTCGGCAGGCCGAAGCGCTCGTGCAGGGTCTCCTTCTTGAGCTGTTTCCCGTCGGGGCTGAGGTCGAATCGCGCGGCGTCGGCGAGGAGCAGACGCACACCAGGGCGCGCCTTCAGCCAATCGAGGTGCCGCTTTGCCGCCGCCTTCGCACAGCGCTCGGGTAACGCCTTGTCCTTCGCCTGCGCCGGCAATGAGTGCCCGGGCACGAGGCCGAGTTGCGAGATGCAATTGGCCGACACAATGAAATCCGCCTCGCCGCCCGGCGGCGGGCCCGGATCAGCGCGGGCAAAGATTTCCGGCGCCTCGCCTGCCGTCACGGTCTCGCGCACGGCGGCCAGCGTCGCGAGCGCGCCGCTGGCGTCCCAGTTCACGCCGCACACGCGGCCGCGGAGCTTTTTCTCCCAGCGCCGCACCTCGGCACTGGTGACGATGTCGGCAAGCACGATCTCGCCGAAAAGCTTCGCCAGTCCCGCCACCGGCACATCGAGGCAATCACCCGCGCCGATGACCAGCGCGCGCCGGCGCTGCGGACACCGCCCGGCGGTTTCCAAGATGGTCTTGCGACTTTCTGCCAGATGTGGCGCCCAGGCCGCGTGCACGCGGGCGTGACGTTTGGCGATGTCCTCGTGCTCCCGCAACAGCCCGAGTTCCCGTCCGGCGGGCGGACAGGTGGTGGCGAATCGGCGAAAAAGGCGACTGAGCATGAGAATGCGCCGCACCCAAACCGGACGCGTCCACCAAGTCGAGCCACGCTTCATCCGCTGTAGCGGCGGTCTATGGCCGCCGTGCCTTGAAGAACGACGCTCATAGAGCGCCGCTACCTATCCGGTCCCTCGCCGCCCATCCCGTCGAGGCACCATTTGTCCTGTTGGCATCCTCGCGGAACCCGTATTAGGTTCGGCTCCAATCAACCCGTTCCTTACCCATGCTAAAACGATTCTTCGCCCCCGTTCTTTTGCTGGTGCTCGTGCTTCTTCCGGTTCTGCGCGCTGCGGCGCCCGCCGATATCCCGCCCCGCCCGCAGGCGCCCAACGACGAGGCCGCCTACCGCACCTTCACGCTCGATAGCGGGCTCAAGGTCATCCTGCTTTCCGATCCGAAGCTCAACAAGTCCTCCGCGTCGCTCGCCGTCGGCGTGGGCTCCTACAGCGACCCCGCGAACCGCCAGGGTCTCGCGCACTTCCTCGAGCACATGCTCTTCCTCGGCACGGAGAAATACCCCGACGAGGCCGACTACGGCAATTACCTCCGCGCCAACGGCGGCTACAACAACGCCTACACCGCCGGCGACCACACCAACTACATGTTCGAGATCCGTCACGAGGCCTTCGAGGGTGCGCTCGACCGCCTCGCACAGTTCTTCATCGCCCCGCTCTTCACGCCGGAGTTCACCGACCGCGAGATGAACGCCGTGAACTCCGAGAACCAGAAAAACCTCGAGAACGACCTCTGGCGCGAATACCAGCTGCGCAACTCCCTCTACCGCGCCGGCCACCCGGCCAACCATTTTAGCACGGGCAGCCGCGACACGCTCGGCGGCACGACGCGCGAGGAGCTCCTCGCCTTCTACCGCGCGCACTACAGCGCCAACACCATGACGCTCGCCCTCGCGGGCAAGGCCGGCCTCGACCAGCTCGAGGCGTGGGCGCGCACCCATTTCTCCCCGATCGAGAACCGGAAACTCACCCCCATCGCCTACCCTGCCGACTACCTGCCGCCCAAGGCCGCGCTGCGGCTCGTGCGCATGGAGCCCGTCAAGGACCTGCGCCAGCTCACGCTTGAATTCCCGCTGCCCGGCACGAGGAAATTCTGGGCCGGCAAGTCCGACGTGCTCGTCGGCTTCATCCTCGGGCACGAGGGTGAGGGCAGCCTGCTCTCCGCGCTCAAGGCCGAGGGGCTGGCGACCGCGCTTGGCGCCGGCGTCGAGGCGGGTGCGAACGAGTTCAGCTCGTTCAACGTCAGCGTGAGCCTCACGCCTGCCGGCCTGGAAAAATACCCGCGCGTGCTCGAGCTCGTGTTCGCCGCCTTCCAACGCCTGCGCGCGGCCGGCTATCCGTCGCATCTCTTCCAAGAACGCGCGACCCTGGCCCGGCTCGACGAGACCTTCCGCGACAAGGGCGAAGGCGCCGACCGCGCCGTGCAGCTGGCCAACCTCATCCGCGACTACCCGCTCGAAGTCGCCGACCGTGTGCCCTGGCTCTGGCTCAAGGAAGACCCCGCAACCTACCGCCTGATCCTCAGCCACCTGCGGCCCGACAACCTGCTCGCTGTGCTCACCGCCAAGGGCGTGGCCACCGACAAGACCGAGCCCTACTATGGCACGAAATACAGCTACACCGAGGACACCGGCCCGGCCTATCAGGCGCTGCTCAACCCGCCCGACGTCGCCGCCATCCAGCTGCCCAAGCCCAATCCCTTCATTCCCGCCAGCGCCGCCGTGCTGCCTACCCAGCCCGTGCAGCTCATCGACGAACCCGCGCTCAGCCTCTACTACGCCCAAGACACCGAATTCCTCCGCCCGATGGCCGCCGAAGTTTATCGCTTTCGTCTGCCCCGTTCGCTCGCCTCGCTGGAAACCTCCGTGCTGCTCCGCTTCTACGAGGCCTGCATCCGCGAGTCGCTCAACGAGACCGCCTACACCGCGCGCGAAGCCGGGCTGAACTTCGCCTTCAACGCCGCGCTGGAAGGCGTCGAGCTCGCCGTGGACGGTTACGATGCCTCCGCCCCGCGTCTGCTCGATGCCATCGCCGCCAACCTCGTGGACTTCTCCCTGCCTGACGAGCGCTTTGCCGCCCTCAAGGACCGGCTGCTGCGCGAGCTCGCCAACTTCCCCCGCGGCGACGCCTACCTGATCCTGACGGAGACCCGCCGCGCCGCCATCCGCGAGTTCCACTTCCGCCCCGACGAGCAGCTGCCCGTGGCGGAAAAGATCACGCTGGCCGACGTCCGGGCCTTCGCGAAAAAACTTTATGCCCGCGGCAAGCTCGAGGCCCTCGTGCACGGCAACGTCACCGCCGACGCCGCCATCGCCCACGCCCGCCAGCTCGCCGCCGCGCTGAAGAGCCAGCCCGTGGCCAACGCCGACCTCCTGCGCCGCCGCCTGCTCACCCAGTCCGCCGGTGAGTCGGTCCGCACGAACGAGAAGCTGCTCGTGAACAACTCCGCCTTCCGCCGGGAATACCTGCTCGGCGACGACTCGCCCGAGATCCGGGCCGCCACCCTCGTGCTGGGCAACTTCATGGGCGAGCCCTTCTACTCCGAGCTTCGCACCCGCCAGCAGCTCGGCTACATCGTGGGCGCCAATGCCGGCGGGGAGGAAAACACCAACTTCGCCTACTTCATCGTGCAGTCCGGCGAATACTCCGCCGACGAACTCGAAAAACGCGCCGACGACTTCATCGTCAAGCTGCCGCTCATGCTCGAGGGCCTCCCCGACGAGGCTTGGACCACGATCATCGGCGGCGTGCGATCGCAGCTGGAGGAAAAGGACAAGGCCATCGCCGACCGGGCCAAGCGCCTCTTCGATCTCGCCTACAACCGCGCGGGCGACTGGAACCGCCAGGCCGAAACCATCGCCGCGCTCGAGGGCCTCACCAAGGAACGCGCCGGCCGGATCCTCGAGGACGCGCTCGGTCTCTCGACGCGCCAGATGCGCACCTTCCTCGGCTTCGCCCGCCAGCACGAGTCAAAGGAGGCGCAAAAGCCCACCTTCACCGACCGCCCCGCGTGGAAGAAGACCCGGAAGTTCGAGTGATTCCTGTAACGCCCGCCAGACGGCGGGCGTTTTTTTGATACGATTTGATACCAAATGCCTGCAGCTTCTGGACTGTTGTCATCGCGAGAGGGCGGAGGAAGCCGGTGGTCTTCGGTAGTTTCGGCGAATGATAAGCTGGCAACCTTGCCCCCACACCCCGGCGCTGCGCGCCACCCCTCTCCAGAGGGGATTTTCGGCGGCGTGGCTTGAGGTCCCCTCTGGAGAGGGGTGCCCGCAGGGCGGGGTGTGGCCTGGCATCAAATACCTACAACGCCCCCGGACTTTTCATTAGCAGGCCCGCCTTGCGGGCCGTTGCGATCCAGCTGGAATGCGACGGGGTTCATTTTCCGTGAGCAGAGGATCTGCAACAGGCCACCAGCGGGACTGATAGTCCCGCCTCCCTGGTCATGTCCTCCCATCCGAGGCTTGATTCCCTTATGACGCCTTGTGTCATAAGCCGGATGCACCTCTGCCTGCGCCGTCTGGGCGCCCTGCTGCTCCTTCCGCTTCTCAGTCCCTCGCCCTACGCCGCGGAGTCGGTTGATCCGCTGCGTCTCACCCGCGAAGTCGTGCCCGTCGCGCAAAGCGTCGAGCTGACGCTTGATCCGGCCAAGGACGACTACGCCGGCCGCGTGCTCGTGGACCTGCACGCAAACCAACCTTTCAAGAGCTTCCGCCTCCACGCGCAGGACCTTGTGCTTGGCACCGCGACGCTCGCCAACAACGACGGCGACTCCGTCCCGCTCACGGCCGAGGTGACCAACGCCAAACACGGCCTCGTGACGCTGACCGCCCCGCGCGAACTCGGGGCCGGACAATACCGCCTCACCATCGACTACACCGCGCGTTACACCCGCGACGGGCTCGGCCTCTACAAGACCGTGAGCCGCGGCGATCCGTATCTCTTCACGCAGCTGCAGGACACCCACGCCCGCAGGGCCTTCCCCTGCTGGGACGAGCCGTCGTTCAAGATTCCCTGGCAGCTCACGCTGACGGTGCCGGCTGGGCTTGAAGCCGTGACCAACGCCGCCGTCGCCTACGAAACCCGTGACGGCGACTGGAAGACGATCCATTTCGGCCGCACGCCGCCGATGCAAAGCTACATCGTGGCGCTGGCCGTGGGGCCGTTCGAATACGTGCCGGTCCCCGGTCTCTCCGTGCCCGGCCGCATCATCACCCCCAAGGGCCAGAGCGCGCTCGCCGCCGAGGCCGCCAAGGTCGCGGCCCCGATTCTCGCCCGGCTCGAGGAATACTTCGGCATCCCTTACCCTTACGCCAAACTCGACCAGATCGCCGTGCCCGAATACGTCTATGGTGCGATGGAAAACGCCGGCCTGATCACCTGGGTCGACCGCGGCCTCCTGCTGGACTCGGCCAAGGCGCCGTTCACCACCCGGCGCTGGCTCGCCACCACCACCGCCCACGAGATGGCGCACATGTGGTATGGCAACCTCGTTACCATGGCCTGGTGGGACGACCTTTGGCTCAATGAGTCCACCGCCGACTGGATCGCCGGCCGCATCGTCGAGCACCAGTATCCGGAATTCCGCGTGAAGATCAGCGAAAGCCGCGGGGTGAAGTCCGCCATGCGGACCGACGCCCTGCCCTCGGTCACCGCCATCCGCCGCAAGGTCACGGCCGAGACCGACCTCGCCCAACTCGCCGATGTGCTGACCTACAACAAGGGCAAGGGCATCCTCGACATGGTCGAGAACTGGATCGGACCGGAGCAGTTCCGCGCCGCCATGCGCACCTATTTCCTCAAGCACCGCTGGGGCAACACGGTGGCCAACGATCTCTGGGACGCCTTCAGCGCGACCTCGGGTGATGACATCACCGGCATGCTCGCCAGTTTCATTGAGCAGCCCGGCGTGCCGCTCGTGAGCGTCGCCCTCGAGGCCGACGGCCAGCTTCGCCTGACCCAGCGTCGCTTCAACAATCTCGGCGATCCCCAGCTGCCGGGCCAGTGGCGCATCCCGGTCATCCTGAACTGGAGCCGGCACGGCGAAATCCACCGCGAGCGCATCCTGTTCACGGAATCCACCCAGCTCGTCCGCATCCCCGGACTCGCCGAAGCCGATTGGATTTACCCGAACTCCGACGAATCCGGTTATTATCGCTGGAGCCTCTCACCCGAGCTCAACGCCCGCCTCGCCCGCCAGGCGGCGTTGCTGGCGCCCATCGAACGCGTCGGCCTGCTCGACAACGTGTCCGCCCTTTTCAGCGCCGGGCTGATCGACGGCAATGACTACCTCGCCTACGTGACCGCCTTTGCCCGCGACCTCGACCCCGACGTCAACGCCGTCGTCTCGGGCAGTGTCGCCGGCCTCGACAACACTTTCATCAACGACGCCTCGCGCGAGGCCTACCATGCCTACCGCCGCGCCATCCTGCGCCCGATCCTCGACCGCCTCGGTTTCCAGCCGAAACCCGACGAGCCGGCGTCCCATGGGCCGCTGCGGGTGACGCTTTATGGCGCGCTCGGCTACACCGGCGCCGACCCGGCGATCGTCGCCGAGTGTCGCCGTCTCGCCGCGCTCTGTCTCGCGAACCCCGCTCAGGTCGATCCGACGCTGCGCGGCACCGCGCTGAGCATCACCGCCTACCATGGCGACGCAGCCTACCTCGCCGCGCTCCAGGCCCTGTTCGAGAAGCCGCAGACGCCCGCCTTCCGTTCGTCGCTCATCGGCGCTTTGGGCAGCTTCCACGAACCGGCGCTGGCCCGGGAAGCGCTCGCCTGGTCACTCACGCCGGCGATGAACTCGACCGAATTTCTGCGCGTGGTGAACCGGGTCGGCGGCGACCCCGACCTGCGCGAGCTCGCGGTGGCGTGGGTGATGGAGCACTGGGACGCCATCGCCGCCAAGGCGCCGCCGGAATACACCGCTGAACTCATCAATGTCGCCGCCAGCGCCGAGCCCCCGCTGTTCAACCAGCTCAAGGCCTTCCTCCTCGACCCGGCCCGAAAAACCGAGTTCAGCGAGGTCAACATCACCAAGGCCAGCGAGCGCCTCGCCCTGCGCCTCCGCCTCCGCGCAAAGGAGCAGGCCAATATCGTGAAGTATCTGGAAACGTTCGCCGGCCAGACCGCGAAGGATTGAGGGTGGCGCGCGTTGCCCGTTCGACGAGCTCAGGGCCTTGAGCCTGCCGAAATGGCTCCCCAACGCGCTGCTTCTCCGACCTCGCCCGCTCCCAAACCAGCGCACCGGGGAGCAGTGCGTTCCGCCTGAAACTGCTCACGCGGTGGAGCGCGTTGCTCCTCAACGCGCTTCTTCCGCCCGCGACGGAGCCCACGAATGAGGCCAATTGTCTTCGTGGGCGCACAATCCTTTCACAACGGGATTGCGCCGGATGTAGTGCCACTTCTCAAGAGCCTGTCGACCATCACGAATCCGATGATCGAAGAAATTCTCCTGCCAGCTAACCCTGTGAAATCGTGCCGCTCCGCGCTTCCAGTCGCGAACTGTGCGCGACATGCCTTGCTCGGCCGGGAATCGGATCAACGCATGGAGATGATCAGGCATGAGCAGGAACAACTCACACCACCAGCGGCCGAGTCCATGATAATGGGCGGCTGAACCCAACAAGGCAGCCGAGAGCTCGGCTTGGGTAAGTGGCGCGGACTGCTGCTTACCGATTCGGATTCTGATATGAAACAGCGCACCGGACGGCACCCAGGCCGGTGTCTTGTGGCCCAAGCGCTGTGGATACTGATCCACGCGCCAAGGCTGCTAACGCTACGCAGCGCTTTCAAGTCTGCAGGTGGAGCGCGTTGCCCTCAACGCGCTTCTTCTTCGTCTTCGCTCGTTCCCAAACAAACGCACTGGGGAGCAGTGCGTTCCACCTTGTGACTTACTTCACCCCCGGCTCCGCCAGGATCGCCTGGATTTCCGGGTCGTCGCGGAACGGCGCCATGCGCGGGTCGAGCTGGAAACGCACGCGGAAGGACGCCCGGCTTTCCGGGAGGGTGGCGACCGACTCGCGCAGGAGTTCCAGCGCCGTATCCCGCTCCCCCAGCAACAGCGCACCGGGAATCAGCGTGAACCACCAGCCGTTGACCAAGCTTTGTGAATAGGGCCTGGCCTGGGCCTCGATCAGACGCTGGAAGAGCAGCTTGGCCTCCTCCTTTCTTCCGAGCCCGAGCAGGGGCCAGAATTCCGCGTGGTTGAGCCAGATCCGGGTCGGATCGGTCACCTTCATGCGCTGGGCTTCCAGCAGGGCCGCCTCATATTGCTGACGCGCCAGCTCGGTTTTCCCCTGCCGCTCCAACAGGCAGGCATTCAGCAGGGCGGTCGGGCCGGCATACTCGAAATCCGTGAACCATTTCAGCGTGAACGACCGCAGCGCCGCCAGGCCCGTCTCCGCATCCCCGCCGAAGGCCGCGTAGAGAAAGTAGCCGAACACCGCGCGCTCGGTGCCGCGCACCCGCTCGGGCACCTGGTCGAGCCAGCGCTTCATGCCCGCGAGATCGTTGCGCAGACCGAACTGGAAGCGTGCCTTCCACGCGATGGCATTGGGCAGCGGGGCCAGGGCCAGGGTCGCGTCCAGCTCCCGGTCGGATTCCTCGTAGCGCCCCTGGTCCTTGTAGTGCCGGGCCAGATCGTAGCGCGTCAGCGCGTCATTCGGGAAGCGCCGGACGTTTTCCTGCGATTGGACGATGGCCTCCGCGCGGCGGCTTGGAATCACGTTCAGCAAATCCGCCAGCATCCGGCCGGGCCGCGGATTGGCGGGATCAACCTCCATGGCCCGCCGCAGCAGCCGCTCGGCGCGGGTATCGCCCGTGGCCCGGCTGAAAAGATAGGTCGCCACCGCGAACATGGCCTCGGGCTCGTTGGGATCGAGCTGCAAGGCGCGTTCGCCATAAAGCCGGGCCTGGGCGGAACGTTCATCGCTCCGGTCGAAGCCGCGGCGCATGAACTGGGCCTGCACGCGCGCCATCACGGTCACCGCCTCCAGATCAGTGGGCGACCGCTCGACGATCGGCTTCACGATCTGCTCGGCGAGGGCGAGGTCGTCGGGAATCGCGTCCAGGCCCTCGATGAGCGCGATGGCCCGCTTGAGCTCCGGATTCTTCGGCCAGTCGCGGGTCGGGCGGGCGGCGAGGGCCGCCGCCTGCTCGATCCTATCCGCCTCGGCGATGAGCGCGGCGAATCCTGGCTCCTCCCGCAGGGGATCAAACGAAGGATCAAGCCGCAGTGAAGCCGCGGTATAATTCACCGCGCGCCGGTCGCTTTTCAAAGCGCGGGAGATCTGTGCGAGGGCGTCCTGTTTGCGCCCGAGCCATGAATTGAGGTTGGTCACCCACACGGGCACGTCACCCACCGGATCGATACTATAGCGTTCGCTCAGCGTGCCCAGGAGCCGGAGAGCCTCCTGCTTTTCACCCAGACGCGCGAGCAATTGGGCGCGATGGATGAGCAACCCGGCCTCGGTGGGATTGGCCTCCAGCCGCTCGTCCACCTGCCTGAGCGCCAAGCGCCATTCCCCGGCGGCGGCGGCCGGCCGGCGTGCGGCGTGCAGGACGTCGCCGACCAGCCGGGCCTTGGGTCCACGATACCAGGCGTCGTCGAGCCAGTCCCGGGGCACCGCCTGCAACCGGGCGATCGCCGCGTCGGGCTGGCGCGCCAGCTTTTCCACGTAGTAGGCAAAGAAGGCCGCCCTGTCCTCCTGCATCTCCGCCGGTGGAATCCGCGCTAGAAGCGCCCGTGCGCCCGCCAGATCACCGTGCAAATCCACGGCATACCACGCCGCAATCAGCTGCGCCCCGGTGAACGGTCTCTGCGCCAGCGAGGCCTGTATCGCCGCTTCGGCCTCCACGGTCCGGCCCGCGAACCAAAAATTTAAGCTCTTGTCGTAGAGGGCCAGAGCATCACCCCCGGGCAGGGCGGCCGATTCATCGAGCAAGGTGGTGGCCTCGTCAATTCGGCCCAGCCGGTTGAGGGTTTGCGCCAACGCCCGCAGCAGGCGCTGGTCCTTCGGCTGCTCACCGCGGAGCGACCGCAACAGCCGTTCCTTCTCCGCGCCCTCTGCCTCGGTGTCGCCGAGCATAAAGGCGTAGGCCAGCCGGGCCTCGAAGGATTGAGCGTCGAGCCGGACCGCCCGCTGCGCCGCCTGCCGGGCCGATTCGCGCCGGACGTCGGAGTTGTCCCAGCGGCGCAGGAGCACGTAAGCATGCAGATGCGAAGTCGCGGCCCAAGCTTCGGAGTCCGCCGGATCCTTTGCCAGCGCCTGCTTGAGCAGGTCCTCGGCCAGAGCGCAATCGTCGCGCGTCGTGTCGAGCCGGTTGACAAACAGGGCCCGGGCCTTGGTCACGAGTTCGTGGGCTTCGGAAGGTTTGGGCGCCGCGACCACGGGTGAAGCCGGCGCAACGGACACGGTTTCCGGTTCGGACCGGCGCTCGCGCCAAAGGGGCCGCAGGGCGTAGTAGCCCACAATCGCCAGGGCCAGCACCGACCACGCGTGCCGCAACCAGACGGGGCGCTCGCGCTTGCGGTTCTTGCGCTGTAGGGCGGGTTCTCCGAACGCCGCCTCGCCCCGGTCTGCGGGACGGGGGCGTCCCGCCTCCAAGGCCTCCCCACTCAAGAGTTTCGTCACCCGTGCGGCCAGCTCGGCGGGCGTTTCGTCGAGCCGCAGGCGCGTCCACTGCACTTCGCGGAATTTGTCGGGCACGCGGGCCGTGGCGTCGTTCACATCGCCGACCACGATGGGAAAGAGGAAAGGCTGGTCATCCGCCATCAGGTGCGAGCGGTCCACGGCGAGTTTCCACTCCAACCGGAAATAGCCTTCGGCCCGGGCGTTGGTGTTCGCCGAGATGATCGGCACGAACAGCGCGCACTCCTTGATCTGCTTGCGGATCTTCTGATCCCACACGTCGCCCCCGACCAGCTCGTTGCGGTCGAACCACACCTCCAGCCCGGCGGCGCGCAGCGCCTCGCAAATCCGCTGCGCCGCCTCGGCGTCTTGGGAGGCATAGGAGAGGAAAATGGCTTTGGGGGAGTCGCTCATCAGAAGAAAGGGGCGTTGTTTTTGGGATCGGCTAGCATTGCCTCGAAGCGCGGGTCGCCCTGCAGGGGCCGGAAACGCAACCCGCAACGCAGGACGATGGTGGCTCCAGGCGCGGGACCCTCGTCGAGTCTTTCGGCGAGGTCGGCGAGAGCGGCGTCCTTGTCGCCCAGCCAGGCGAAGAGCATGCATTCCTCGTAGCGCCACAGCCCCCGCCGGGTCAGTCCCGGATTGGCGGCCAGCATTTCGCGTTTCACGGCGGCGGTGCCTTCTTTGTCGCCCAACACAGCGTGCGTCGCGGCCAGATAGAACCAATTCTCGATGTTGTCGGGGCGGGAGGCCAATCGCTCCCGGTAGCGGGCCCGTTCCTTCTCCAACAGGATCCGGGCGCGCTCGGGCTGACCCTGAATGAGCAAGGCCACGGCCACGGTGAAGGTTCCATCGCCGCCCGACACCGTGATCGTCGAGCCATGCTGTTCCCAAAGACGGACGAGTTCCGCCGCATCCCCCCGAATACTGGCGAAGCCGGTCAACAGAGAGAGCGCCCGGGCGTCACCCCGGGCCGCGTCGGGAGCCAGCCGACCGGCCAATTCATCCATCTCGCGGGTGGAGCCGGTTGCGTAATAGGGCAGAACGGTGCGGCTCCACAACAACTGCGTCGCTTTTTCCACCAAATCCCCGGCGTCGCGCAGCACGACCTGCACCTCTTCGTAGCGCCGGGCGGTGGCCAGGGATGTCGTCAGTGATTCCAAGACCGCCACGTTGCGCGGATCCAGGCTTCGCGCCCGACGGTAATACTCCAGAGCGGCGCGAATGTTGTCATCGCGGATGCTCAGCCGGGCCAGCACGTGCCAGGTCACCGCGAGGGACGGATGCTCGCGTTCGAGCTGGGCCGCCAGCTGCCTCGCCCGGGGCAGATCCCGCACGTCGATGCAGTAGTTGGTCTGCAGCGCGAAAATCACGCCGTCCCGGGGGTCCAATTCGCGGGCTTTCTCAATCGCGTGCTTGGCCAAAAGGCGCCGGGATTCGCTCTGGTCGTAACGAAAATAAGCGCGGAGATGGAGATAACCCAATCCCTGCCACGCCATGGCGAAGTTCGGGTCGAGCCGCACCGCTCGTTCCAGGAAGGGTCGCGCTTGTTCCTCTCCGGCTCGTTGATCGGGTGACCGATCCCAGATTTCCCGGGCTTGAAGATAAAGTTCGTAAGCCACGAGATTGGCGGTGGGCGCGCGCTCCAACGTCGCTTTTTCGGTCGGGGCCAGGACCGCCTGCAGCTTGGCCGCGATACCCTGGGCGATTTCGGACTGGATGGCAAAGATGTCGGCGAGATCCCGGTCGAAGGGATCGGGTGCGAGGACGTGTTGGCCCGTGCGCCCATCGATCAGCTGGCAGACCACCCGCACCCGATTGCCCGCACGCCGCACGCTGCCCTCAAGCAGGTAGGCCACACCGAGCTCCCGGGCGATCTGTGGGATCTTCTTCGTGGTGGCGCGATACTCCATGACCGAGGTGCGGGCGATGACCTTGAGTTGGGAGATCTTCGCCAGGTTGGTCAGCACATCCTCATGCACCCCGTCGGCGAAATAACCACTCTCCTTGTCGTCGCTGTGATTGGCGAACGGCAGCACGGCGATGGACTTCGAGTCCACCGGCGGTGGACTCGGGGGAGCAAGGAGCGGGGCGGAGGGAGAAGCGGCGGCGGATGCGTCTGCTTTTGCTAGCAGCGCCTGAAAACGGGGATCGGCCCGCAGCGGCTCCCACTCGGGACTGTAGCGCAACCAAGGGGTGACCTTCCTGTCACCCAGGGCGGCGAAAGCCGCGTCCAATTCGCCCGACCACGCATGGATCAGGGCCTTGAGCGGGGAGTCGGTGGGATTGGCCGGGACCGAACTTCCCAGCCGCACCTGCAGGTAGAGCTTGAGCGCCGCCTCGGCCTCGGACTTCCGCCCCAGCATGGCGAGCAACAGGGTGCGGTCCCAGTGCAGTTCCAACACGGATCGCCGGGTCTCCAGCCGCCGCTCAATCACGCGCAGCGCCTCGGCCCATTCGAGCCGGGCGAGATCCGGCTTGCCCGCGAGCCATTGGGCCATGCCGATGAGAGTCGATTTCGCCGCGGACAAATTCCGATAATTACCCGCTTCGAGGTAATCGCGCGGAAAGGCACTGAGCAGCCGCAGGACTTCCTCGGGCTTGCGCTGCCAAAGCGCAAGGACCGCCGCGGTGCCAATCGCTTGTTCCTCCTGCATGAACTCGCCGGGCACCCGCTGCAGTGTTAGCTGGGCGGCGGCCAGATCGCCCAACTCGGACATCTGCAGTCGCGCCACCCCAAGCAACACCCGGGGCACCGGCTTGACCTCGAGGGAGCGCTGGTAGGCCGTCCAGGCGGCGGCAGGGTCGCCATGCCGGTAATGCCAGTCGCCCAACTGCGCCCACGCGCGGGCATCGCCGCCGGGAGTGGCGGTGGCGCGTTCGTAGGCCTGGCGAGCTTCCTCAGCCCGGCCGGCCGCATCCAGCGCGAGGGCATAGATTCGCAGGACGCTGCTGTTTTGGGGCTGTTCTTCGGCCAAGGCCGCCAGGATCCGGATGGCCTCGGGTCGGGTAGTCTCCTGCCGGCGATAATAGTTGGCCCAAGCCATCCGGGCCATCGGCAGAGCCGGATCAAGTTTGTAGGCCCGGTCCGCCGCCCGCTTGGCCTCGGCCTCCCGCTCGGGTGTGCGATCCAAACCGATGCCGGAAAAATTCATGCAGAACCACGAATAGTGCGCCCACACCTCCGCATCGAGCGGGGCAAGTTCGAGGGCGCGCTTGAACAGGTCACCCGCGAGTTCGAAATCGCTGCGCGTGGCCCCGCCCAAATTTTCATGCAAGGGCAGCGCCTTCGCGATCAACGCCCGTGCCTCGGCAACCTTGAGGTCAAGAACGGCGGGCGCGGCGGACTTCTGCGGCGTTCCTTCCGGAGAGTTGAGGGCCGGCGCGGCGTCGCCCGGCGGACGGCGCAGGGTGGTGAACACCACGTAGCCGGCTGCGAGCACGGCGAGCGCGCCCGCGATCCAGGGCCAGCGTGCACGCTGTGCAGGACGGGGGCGTCCCACCTCCCATTCAGGCAGGGGCGGGCGCGAGGCGGACTCGCGGGAGCTTGTCCCGCCGTCGAGCAGCTTCTGCACGCGCGCCACGAAGGCAGGCGTTGCTTCCCCACCCCGCAGCTTGGTCCATTGCACGGCGAGGAAGGAATCCGGCACGTCGGCCTCGCTGTCGCGCGTATCGTCGATGCTCACGGGCAAGAGGAAGGCCTTGGACTTGCCCATCAGCTCGGTGCGCTTGTCCGCCAGCCGCCACTCCAGCCGGAAATACCCTTCCGCCCGCGCCTGCGTGTTGGCGGAGATGATCGGCACAAAGAGTGCGCAAGAGCCGATCTGCTTGCGGATCTTCTGGTCCCACGCATCGCCACCCACCAGTTCGTTCTGGTCGAACCAGACCTCGACTCCGGCCGCGCGGAGCGCCTCGCAAATCCTCTTCGCCGCCTCGGCATCCTGCGAGGCGTAGGAGAGGAAGACGGCTTTGCCGGATTCGCTCATGCTATTACTCCAATCCGCTTACAGAAGGTAATGGAGCCAACGGAGAGGGTGGGAAACCCTCCTGCTGCTCCCGCGGTTTCCTCCGGTGAAAGTCCGGCGGCTCGGATCCGTGCGATCCACACCAGCCGCGGCAAACTGCCTTGGATTGGGGTTTTCATTTCACCTGTTCCTCCGCCAGGCCCAGTTTGCGCAGCAGTGGCTGCCAGCGCGGGTCGCCGTGCAGTGATTTGCAAAAGGGGTTCACCCGCAGGCCCATGATCCCGCCATCGTGATGGCGGTAAGCCCGCTCCAGCCAGGCGAACGCCTGCTCCCGATCGCCCCGGTCGGCGTAGACCAAGGCGATCTGGTAGGCCGCGGTGCCGGCGTGGTTCTGCTCGTAGGTGGGCAGCAGAGCCTCCGCCTCGGCTTTGCGTCCCTGCCGCCAGAGCAGGATTATCCGCAGGTAATCCCGCGACCACTCCACTTTCTCCAGCACCACCGCCCGCTCCGCCTCATCCCACCGGCCCTCCAGGATCGCCCAGCGGGCGAGTTCACCGTGCAGGAAGGCCATATCGGGACTCGCCGCCAAAGCCCGCCGCCATTCGGCCTGTAGCTCGTCGAAGTGGCCCAAATTGAAGAGCACCGCACGCAGGGTCTCACGCGCGAATTCATCGAGTGGGTCGAGTGCCACCGCCCGGCGGGCGAGAGCGAGCGCCGCCTCTTGGTGCCCCTGGGCCGATTCCAGGCCCGCGGCAGCGGCCAGGACTGGCGCGGTCGGAGCCACCGCCAGGACTCGGTGGACCGTGGCCCGCGCAGCCTGCGCGTCCAGATCGTAGGAATACTGGATGCCGGCGAGCGCGAGCAGCCCTTCGGGCAGCTCGGGCTCAAGCGCGAGGGCGTGCTGGATGGCGCGCCGGGCGTCCTCGGCGGCCTGGTCAAGCGTTCGTGGGCCCACGGCGTTGCTGGCCTGCCAGAATACCGATTCCCCGAGACCCACCCAGGCCCGCGCAAACTTGGGGTCGCGCTCCGTCGCCCGGCGGTAGAAATTCTCCGCGCGGGCGGCGCCCTCGACCGAAATCTCGCGCGCGGCGAAGCGCCCCTGCAGGAACAGCTCCTGCGCCTCCGGATCCTGCGTGCCGCCCCTTTCCGCCGCGCGCACCAGCGCCGCGATTTCCCCACTCGCCTTCTCGTCCAGCGCCCCGGTGAGCCGCTCGCGCAACTCACCCACGATCGCCCGCGCGATCTCTTCCTGCGCCACGAAAACATCCTTCAGCTCCTGCGCCGGGAAACTCTTCGACCATAGCTCCTCGCCATTGGTCACGCGGCTCAGGCGCGCGGTGATCTTCACCCGCCCACCCGATTTCTGCACGCTGCCCTCGACGAGGTGCGCCACGCCGAGCTTCGCCCCGATTTCCTGGGCCGTCGCCTTCGTGCCTTTGAAGGAAAAGGCCGAGGACCGTGCCGCCACGTGCAGACCCGGAATCTTCTGCAACACCGTCATCAGCTCCTCGCTGATGCCGTCGGAGAAATACTCGTTGCCCTTGTCGTCGGAAAGGTTCGCGAAGGCGAGGACGGCGACGGATTTGTCGTCAGCCATGGATGGCCGCGCGGGAGCAGGGAGCAGGGAGGAAGGAGTAGGAGCAGGCACAGGCTCCACGGCTTTGGCGCCCGGGGGCAGGTTTTCGCGCAGGAAGGCCTGGAAGCGCGGGTCCGCCCGCAAGACATCGAAATCGGGTGAGAACCGCAGCCAGGAATGGGTCGGTGTGCGCTCGTCGGCCGGCAGCTTGCCCGCGGCCAGCGTCGCCCAAAACCGCTCCGTCCGCCCCAGCGCGGCGTTCACGCTCAGTTCCACCCTCAAAATCAGCCCTGGCGTCGGGACGGGCGTGACGCTGCGGATCAGGTGCACGGTGGCATCGGCCTCCGCCTCGAGCCCCAAGCGACTTTGCAGCAGGGCCTGCCAGAGCAAGAGCGTCACATCGTCTGTCCGGTTACGCCGCAACTCCTGGACGGTTGCGAGCGCCGCGCTCCATTCCGTTCGCGCCAGTTCCGCCCGTCCCGCGAGGTGGTGGGCCCAGCCCGAGAAAACGCGCTTGGGGGCCAGGTAGCCGGGTGACGCCATCACCTCGCGCGGAAATCCGTTCACCACCTCGAGCAGGCGGTCGGCGTTACGGCCGGCCAGCAATCCATTCAAAGCCAAGCCCGCCGGGCTGTCTTGTTGCAGGTCGGACGGAGTAAACTGCGCGATGACCTCGCCCACCGCGTGGAGATCCTCCCGAAAATTCAGATTTAGCACCAGCTTCTGCACGAGGGCATTGCGGTTGTGACCGTCCTTGAGCTGGCGCTCGATCACCCGCGCGGCGTCCTCCGGCCGCTGGGCCCCCAGATAAGCCCACCCCGCGTTGTGCAGATCGCCAATCTTCTCGTAGAGCGTGGCCGCTTCGCCGGTGCGTCCCGAATCGCGCAGCAGGATCCCGAGCATGAGGTTCGCCGCAGACGCGACCTCCTCGACCGCGCTCAGCTCGCGGAACATGCGCTCCGCTTCCGCCTGCATCGACGGCGTGCCAATGACCCAGGCAAAGACCTGGGCCCGGGCCAGCCGGACCATCGGCTCCTGCGGCGCCAGCACCGCAGCGCGTTCCGCCCGGCTGGCCGCCTGCTGTTTTCGTTCCTCGGACTTGTCGAACTGATAAAACACCCAGTTCGCGTCGATGCGCGCGGCCACCGCGAGGACGACCGGATCCAGGGAGTCCAAGGCGAGGGCGCGACGACACATCTCATCCGCGGCCGCGAGTCTCTCGCGAGTGACGCCTTCGGGGCTTTGCACCAGTCTATGGGCCTCGTAAACCTGTCGGCGGGCCTCCGATTCCGTGGCTTGGGCGGCGGCCGGTGCCGGACCTGGCCGCGGGCTCCGCAGCAGCCACCAGCCCACGACGGCCACGAGCGCGAAGAGGGCCGCTGCGATCGCCGCATAGGTGCGGCCGCCGGGTCGGTCCAGCCGGGCCTCGCCGGGAGCCAAATCTCGGCTCTCGCCCCGGGCATCACCCGATCCCGCCTGATGCTTCAGCGCGCCGGTGCGGTGCGACCAAAGCTTCAGCAGGCGCTGCAGCACCTCGGGCGGGACGACGCCTCCGGGCAGCTTCGTCCACTGCACCGTGCGGAAGCGGTCGGGCACCAAGGCGTCGGGTTGCTTCGTGTCGTCAATCACCACCGGCAGGATGAAGGCGACGCCGCTGGCGATGCCCCGGGCCCGCTCCGCGGCGAGGTCCCACTCGATGCGGAAGTAACCCTCCTCGCGCGCCTGCGTGTTGGCGGAGATGATCGGCAGGAACAGCACGCACTCCTTGATTTGTCGGCGGATCTTCGCGTCCCACTCGTCGCCATGCTCCAGCCCGCCCTCCGCGTCGAACCAGACCTCGACCCCGGCGGCGCGGAGCGCTTCGCAAATCCGCTTAGCCGCCTCGGCATCCTGCGAGGCGTAGGAGAGGAAAACGGCTTTGCCGGAATCGCTCATGGCTTGATTTCCAGGGGCTTGACACCCTTCAGCAACGTCGCAGCAAGGATCTGCTTGTAGCGGGGGTGCGACCGCAGCGGCTCGAGCGCAGGGTCGAAGCGGAATCGCGGGTGGGACAACCAGCGATCCGTTGGCTCTCGGGTCAACTCGCGCTCCATTTCGTCGAGAGCCTCGTCCGGTCGACCTAGCAGGGCCAGCAGTTCCACGATGGACGGGCGCATCCAAAAACCCAACTCCCGCTGACGAAGGATCCGCAGTTCCTCCGCTGCCTCGGCCCGTCGCTCGAGGTGGACCAGCACCTGGACGCGCATCAGGCGCTCTTCCTCTGATTCGGCCTTCCGCGCCCGGGCTTCGTCCAATTGACGGAGCACGGCGGCCCACTCCTCCCGGGCCGCTTCAGAACGTCCCAGCCAAGAGTATGCTTGGCCAACGTAGAAACCGCGGGGGCCCCCGGGCAAATAAAAGCAGGCCACGTTAGCCGCCGGGTAGGCGCGGGCCAGACGGAGCAGGGCGTCGCCATCGCGCCGGACGTAAGCAAAGTAGAGGTCCATCGCCAGCGGAACGTCCCCGAAGCGCGCCTCCGGCGGCATCCGGTTCAACACCTGCTGCTGCGCTTCCAGATCACCGCGGCTGAACTGCACATAAGCCTCCTGCTGCAGGCCGCCAACCGGATCAACGGAAGTCTGGCGCTGCGCCATCGCCAGGGCCTGCACCGTGTCACCGTTGAGCAGGCAGGCCCAGCTTGCGGCGTTGGCCCAATTGGGCCCCGCCTCGTCGAGCGTACGGGCCGCCTCCTCCAACCGACCCTGCACCTGCTGAGCGACGCCGATCATCCCGAGTATTCCATCGGGGGATATTTCCGCGGGTTTCTCCCGGCGCAATGCCTCGAGCAGCTTGAGACCCGCCTCGGTACTGGCGGCATTGGGGCCAATGCGAATGAGCCGCTTCGCCTCCGCATAACGCGTGAGCGGCGCTTCAGGCGCAAGGCCCTTGGCCTTGATGAGCTTGGCATTGATGCTCTCGCGACGCGCATCCGAATAGTCGATCCAGCGCTCGTAGAGGGCGATGTCGACAAGCGCGCTGCTGGCCCAGAGCTCTCCATCCGTCTCTTCCATTGCCGCGGCCCGCTCCGCATCCTTGGCCGCAGCGAGCAAGGCGGGGGCAGTCGCGCCGATCGCGCTCGATACCTCCCGGGCGCGTTTCGCCAGCTCGCGGGCGGCTGCCCTGGGTCCCGCCGCGACGGGGCTCGCCGCCGCCGGCGCGATCGCGGCGGAATTCTCCGGCTCCCGACGCGCCCAAAAAACGAAGGTCAACGTCCCGGCCGCGAGGACGGCGACGGCCAACGTCGGCATGAGCCAGCGGCGGCGATGGACGCCCGCGGGCGCAGCGGGTGACAGCGGCGGGGTGGAACGGCTCGATCCGACCGGCGGGCTGCCGTCGAGCAACTGTCGCACACGTCCCGCGAAGATGGCGGGCAACTCGCCGCCCGGAGCGCGGGTCCATTGCACGGCGAGGAAGGAGTCGGGCACGAGCGCCTCGCGGTCGTCGGTGCCGTCGATCGTGACCGGGAGGAGAAAAGGCGTGCCCCGGGCCATCAGGAACGTGCGCTCATCGGCGAGCTTCCACTCCAACCGAAAATAGGCTTCGCGACGCGCTTGCGTCGTCTGAGAAATCACCGGGATCAGCAGCGCACACTCCTTGATCTGGCGCCGGATCTTGCTGTCCCAGGCATCCCCGCCGACGAGCTCGTTCTGATCGAACCAGACCTCGATGCCGGCGGCGCGCAGGGCATCGCAGATGCGCTTCGCCGCCTCGGCGTCTTGCGAGGCGTAGCTCAGGAAAACGGCTTTGCCTGCGTCAGACATTTTTTACGGCAGGCATCACGGTGGAGCGTTTCGCGGTGCGATTCCCTTCCCGGCGCTCAGAACAGCGGTTCGTTGTTCTTCGGGTCGTTGAGCAGGGCCTCGAAGCGCGGGTCGCCGCGCAGCGAGCTCCAATCCCGTTTAATCACGTGAATGTTCAGGCCGTTGGGACACGGCACCTTCAGGAGCCGGGTGTATTCGGCCAGCGCTTTTTCCTTTTCTCCCACCAAGTCGTAAACGGTCGCGCGGTTGATCGCATAACGGGCCCCGTCCAGCGCATCCCGGGATTCCGGCAGGAGGGAGACGTAGCGTTCGGCGAGCCGGAGGGCTTCCTGCTTGTTGCCGAGCATGGCCTCCATGTCGGCCAGGTTCGTGAGGTAGTTCAGGTTGGCCGGCTCCTTCGCCACCAAGTCGCGCAATTGGGCGGGATGGTCCCCCAGCCGGGCGATCGCTCCGGCCCGGTCGCCCGCAGCAAAATAAAGATAGGCCTGGTCAGCGGCCTGCATCCAGTGCGGCACCCCGTTGCCCTCAAAGAGGGGCTGGAGCTTGGCCAAGCGGATGGCCTCCGCCAGATCGCCCTTGCGCGCCGCCCAGCGCAGTCGCAGCGCAATGATTTCCGGAGTCTCCTGCTTTTCCCGCGGCCAGGAGGCGAGCAGGGCGTCGCCCTCCGCGGTCGAGCCGGTGGCGAGGAAGGTGGCCAGCGCGAGGCTGCCCACGGCCTCCTCGTCGTCGGGCAGCAGGGCGATGAGGCGTCGATGGGCGGCCAGCAGTTCGTCCCAGCGCCGGCCGGCCACCAGCGTGGCCATATGGTTGCGAAGGAAGAAAATATTAGCCGGGTCCAGCTCGCAGGCCCGGCGGGAGTTGGCCAGCGACTGGGCCCATTGCCCCTGCCGGCGCTGGATCAGGGCGAGGGAACTGAAGACGACCGGGGAGTTGGGCTGGAGCCGGGCAAGTCGTTCGTATTGTTCGGTCGCCCGCCCATAATCCCGGAAGCCGTAGTAGTGGTAGGTGCCGAGGCTGCCGATGACCTCCGGATCCTCGGGGGCCAGCTTGACGGCCCGCTCGATCGCCACCTTGGCCCGGGCCAGATAGGCGTCCATGTCGGGGTAGCTGAGAAAATATCCGTAGGCGCACGAGGCCGCCAGCTCCCCCCACGCCTGGGCAAAGGCAGGATCCAAGTCCACGGCCTGCTGCAGCAACGCGATCTGCCGGAGGCGGGCCGCGATGGTGTTGTTCTCCCGGTTGAGAATGTCGCGCGCGCGGAGGAACAGGTCGTAGGCGGCGGGGTTTTCCGTGGGCTTGCGCGCAATCAGCGCCTTCTCCTCGGGCGAGAGCGCGGTCTTGAGCGCGGCGGCGATCTGCTGCGAAAGCTCGGCCTGGATGGCGAAGATGTCGGTGAGGTCGCGGTCGTAGGACTGGGCCCAGACGTGCTCGTCCGTCGCGGCGTGGATCAGCTGGCCGGTGACGCGCACCTTGTTGCCCGCGCGCCGCACGCTGCCCTCGAGGATGTAGGTCACGCCCAGCTCCTGCGCGATCTGCTTCATGGGCTTGGTCGTGGCCCGGTAGGCCATGACCGAGGTGCGCGAGACGACGCGCAGCTCGCGCACGAGCGCGAGGTTGGTGAGGATGTCCTCGTGGATGCCGTCGGTGAAGAACGCGCTGTCCTTTTCCTCGCTCATGTTCGTGAACGGGATCACCGCGATGGATTTGTCGGCCGGCTTCGCCGCGGGAGCAGGGGGCAGGGAGGAGGGTTCAGGCGCAGCGGGAGTGGAAGCCGGAGACGGGAGACTGGAGGCTGGGGCTGGTCGGCGGAACACACCCAGCGCCACGGCCACGCCGATGATCACGGCGATCAGCGCACCCCAGGTCCAGCCGGGGACGCCCTTTTTCGCGGGAACCGGCGCGGCCGCCGGGTGCATCGGCGGATTCGAACGCATGGGGGCGGCTCCCTTTCCTTCCAGCAACCGCCGGACCTGCTCGATGAAGGCGGTCGTGGGCTGCCCACCCGGCAAGCGGGTCCACTGCGCCCGGCTGAAAGAATCGGGGACGGTGGCGCCCGTCTCCGGGGTGCCGTCGATCACCACCGGCACGATGAACGACTTGCCCGCCGCCATCAGGTGCGAACGGTCGTCCGCCAGCTTCCACTCCAGCCGGAAATAGGCCTCGTCCCGGGCCTGGGTTGTCGCCGAGATCACCGGGACGAACAGGCCACAGGTCTTGATCTGACCGCGGATCTTGGCATCCCACTGGTCGCCGCCGCGCAGCTCGCTCATGTCGAACCAGACCTCGATGCCGAAGCCCCGCAGCGCGCCTGCGATGAGCTGGGCCGCCGCCGCATCCTCGCGGGCGTAACTCAGGAAAACCGCTTTGCCGGTGTCGCTCATGGTCAGAACAGCGGCTCGTTGTTCTTCGGGTCGGCCAGCAGGGCCTGAAAACGTGGATCCTTGCGGAGGGCCGGGCTCAGCGAGTGCTTGTCCAACTTCAGGCCCTCGACGCTCAGCATGCTGGGGACAGAGAGCAGGCGCTTATACTCGGCGAGCGCCCGCTCATGGTCGCCCGTGAGATCGCAAAACATGGCCAGCTGGATGGACCAGCGCGGCCCTTCGAGGGCGTCCTTGCTTTCCGGCAGCAAGGCGGCCGCCTTCTCCGCCTGGCGGCGCGCCGCCTCCGGCCGGCCGTTGATCAGCTCCAAGGTGGCCACGCTCATCTGCGCCAGGACATTGTTCGGCTCGGCCTCGGCGAGCTTCCGGATCTCGGCTGTGTGCTCGCCCAGCCGGGCGACGGCTCCGGCCTTGTCGCCGACCAGGTAATAATTCAGCGCCGCGCGGAGCGCCTGCATGGAGCGGGGCACCCCGTAGCCGTCGAAATAGGGCGACAACCGGTCCAGCCGGACAAATTCCTCCAGCTGGTCGGTAAATTCGGCCCAGTCCTTGCGCAACGCTAAGATCTCCGGCGACTCAAGTTCCTCGCGGGACATGGCCCGGAAGAATTCCTCGCCTTCGCGGAAGGAACCAGTGGCGCGAGCCTGCATCTTCACCACCTCGAATTTCTCGAGGAGCACATCCGGCAACATCGCGGCGATGCGGTTCTGGACATCGATTGCCTCGGGCCAACGGCGGCCGTAACGGAGTGTGGCCAGGAGATTGCGCCAATATTGAAGATTGCCGGGGTCGAGCTGGCTCGCACGACGGGCGTTCGCGAGGGACTCGGCCCACTGGCCTTGCCGGCGCTGGATCAAGGCGAGGGAATTATAGACGACGGGCGAATTCGGCTGCAGCGCCGCCAGCCGCCGGTATTGCGCCGTAGCGCCGGCATAGTCGCGGAAACCATAGTAAAGATAGGTGCCGTAGCTGCCGATCACATCCGGATCTTCGGGCGCCAGCTGCAGGGCTTTTTCACTGGCCTGCTTGGCCCGGGCCAGAATGGCGTCGCGTCCCGGGGCATTGCCAAACACGAGGAAGGCGCTGGCCGCGGCCAGTTCCCCCCACGCCTGGGCAAACTTCGGGTCCATCGTCACGGCACTTTCCAACAGGGTGACGCGCCGCTGCCGCGTCGCGAGATTCGCGCCCTCGCGATTGCTCAAATCGCGGGACCGGAGGAACAGATCGTAGGCGGCGGGATTTTCCGTGGGTTTGCGGGCGATCAGGGCCTTCTCCTCGGGCGAGAGCGCGGTTTTGAGCGCGGCGGCGATCTGCTGCGAAAGCTCGGCCTGGATGGCGAAAACGTCGGTGAGGTCTCGGTCGTAGGACTGGGCCCAGACGTGTTCGTCGGTCGCGGCGTGGATGAGCTGGCCGGTGACGCGCACCTTGTTGCCCGCGCGCCGCACGCTGCCCTCGAGGATGTAGGTTACGCCCAGCTCCTGCGCGATCTGCTTCATGGGCTTGGTCGTGGCCCGGTAGGCCATGACCGAGGTGCGCGAGACGACGCGCAGCTCGCGCACGAGCGCGAGGTTGGTGAGGATGTCCTCGTGGATGCCGTCGGTGAAGAACGCGCTGTCCTTCTCCTCGCTCATGTTGGTGAAGGGTATCACCGCGATGGATTTGTCGGCCGGCTTCGCCGCGGGAGCAGAGGGCAGGGAGGAGGGTTCAGGCGCTGCGGGAGGGGAAGCCTGAGACGGGAGACTGGAGGCTGGGGCCGGTCGGCGGAACACGCCCATCGCCACGGCCACGCCGATGACCACGGCGACGAGCGCCCCGACGGTCCAGCGGGAGCGGCTGCGCTTCTGAGTCACCGCGGCCTGCTCTTTCGCCTCCCAGGCCTTGGCGGCGGCTTCCTTGAGGAAGGGCGACAGCGTGGGCGGCTTGGCGTGCTCGACCTTCAGCGTGGGTTTGCGCGGGGCCTCGAGCAGGCGCTTCACCTGCGCGACAAAATCGGGCGTCGGTTCGCCGCCGACGAGGCGTGTCCACTGGTAACGCATGAACTCCTCGGGCACGGCGGACTCGGCCTCGGCGGTGTCGTCGATCACCACGGGCACGATGAAGGTCCGGCCGCCGGCCATGTCGTGCGTGCGGTCCACGGCGAGCTTCCACTCGCGGCGGAAGTAACCCTCCGTGCGTTCCTCCGTGCGCTGCGAAATCAGCGGCACGAACAGGGCGCACGACTTGATCTGGCCGCGGATCTTGCTGTCCCAAGCATCGCCGCCACGCAGCTCGTTCATGTCGAACCACACCTCGAGGCCAAAGCCGCGCAAGGCCTCGGCGATACGGCGCGCCGCCTCGGCGTCCTCCCGCGCGTAGCTGAGGAAGATTGCCCGGACTCCGGTGTGCGTGGGAGTGTCCGACATAAGTTGCGCAGTTAATGGCGGTTAAGCTTAGTCCTTGCCAGCCCAAACCCACAATGGCACCCGTCTTGGCGCCACTCCGCCATGTCCGCCGACGCCAGCCAGCTTCCCCTTTTTCATGTCGTGGGCTTTTCGGGCCACCGTCAGCTGGCCGACCCGGCGGGCGTCACCCGGGCGGTGAAGACGGCGCTGGAGGAACTGCAGAAGGAAGCCCCCGGCGAGTGGATCGCCCTCTCTTCGGCCGCGGCGGGAGCCGACCTGATCTTTGTCCGCTCGGCGCTGGATCTCGGGCTGGGCTGGGAAGCCTCGCTGCCCCTGCCGCTGGTGGACTTCGAGCGGGACTTCCCGCCACAGGAATGGGGCGAGGTGAAGGCCCTGTTGGCCCGCGCGGAGCACCTGGAGATCGCCGCCGAGCCGGGCTCCCGCGAAGAGGCCTACCTGTCGGGCGGCTTCGAGATCGTGAACCGCTGCGACGTGCTGCTCGTGGTGTGGGACGGCCAGCCCGCCCGCGGCAAGGGTGGCACGGCCGACGTCGTGGCCTATGCCCGCGCGATGGGCCGGCCGATCGTCATCATCAATCCCGACACCAAGGTCGTGCGACGCGAGAACTTCGAGAAGGTCCGCCTGCACGACGAGAACCTGCGTTTCCTGAACGCGGTCCCCGGGGGCGACGCCGACGCAGCCGCGCCGGCCACCTCGCAGGCGCGGGTCGCGGCGTTCCAGAAGAAGGTGGATGACGCGGCCACGCACAGTTCGCCGCATTTCCGGCGGTTGATCGCGTTCACCCTCTGGTTGCACGTGTCGGCCACGGCGCTGGCGACGGCGGGACTGGCCTTTGAATGGCACTGGGTCGGGCTGCCCTGGGGCAAGCTGCTGCTGCTGCTCGGCGCGCTCGGCGTGGCCATCGTCGTCCGCACCCAGCGCACGCACCACCACTGGACGCGCTGCCGCCTCGCGGCCGAAATCACGCGCTCGGCGCTCGCGATCTGGGGCCTGCCGCGCGCCACGCGCCTGTTTGCCGATTTTGACTGGGCGGGGGTGGAGCCGCTGCGCCGCTCACTCGACGTGCTGCACCGCCGGGCTGCGCGCGAGGTGGGCGCGGACTTCGACACGTTCCGGCAGAAATACCTGGCGAACCGCATCGACGACCAGCTGGCCTATTTCGCCCGGCAGGAGGCCAAGGCCATCCCGCTGCTCACGCGGCTGCGCACGGGCTTCGGCGTGTGCTCGATCCTCGCGATCGTGTTCACCACCGGCTACGCGCTGGCCCACACCTTCCACTGGGAAGTGCCCGGCTGGGTGGAGCAGTTCTGTTTCTACTTCGCGCCGATCATGCTGCCGGTGCTGGCCGCGTCGTTCATCTCGCTGATCTCGATCAACGACCTGCACCGCCGCGTGGCCCGCTACCGCGAGATGTGCATCCGGCTCGAGACGGTGCGCAAGGAGATCGCCCACAGCCAGACCTGGGCCGGCCTCGAGCGCGCCATCACCAAGGCCGAGCGCGTGCTCCTGCAGGAAGTCTTCGAGTGGCACTCGATCACGAGCTTCACCGAGTCGCACTGAGGTGAAGAACCCGATCCGGGGTTAACCACTAAGAGGATTTCGCCAAAGGCGAAATCTACGAGATCCCCTCCGCCTGATCGGCTCCGGATTTAGATGTGAAGACCGCTGATCGCGGTCGGTGAAGGGCCTGCGATCAGCAGGCTCCTTAAATCAAGTCCGGAGGCGATTAGCCGAAGGGCATAACGTGAGTTTCACCCTTGGTGAAACTGCTTAGTGGTTACCCTCTGACTTGCCGCAGGGTGCCTCTCCCATAACGTCACCGGCCATGCCCGAGATTCTCTACACTGTCCGTGCCACCTGCAAAGATGTGCAGCAGCGCGGGCGCTTTCTCTCCTGGCTCACGCCCGGCCATGTGCTGCAGGTGAAGGCCGGCGGCGCCACCGCGGTGCGCATCGTGCTGTTGGATCGCGATAGCGAAACGGCTCCGGCGGTCGTCGAGACGCAATACGCGTTCCCGTCGCGCAAGGCTTTCGCCACCTACATTCGTGATCACGCCCCGGCGTTGCGCGCGGATGCGTTGAAACATTTCCCGCCGGAAAGCGGTGTGACCTTTGCCCGGCAGGTGGCGGAGATTGCGACGGAGCTTTGAGGCGGGACCTGGAGTGAAGGTGGAGCGACCTGCTCCTCAGGGCGCTTTCCGGTGCGGTTGTCCTCAGCGCGTTGAGGAGCCGTTTCGGCAGGCTCAAGGCCCTGAGCTCGTCGAACGGGCAACGCGCACCACCTTGGGCGAAACTCACCACGCGCGCTCGGCCCGGCGGGCTTCCAGGACGTCCTCGGCCGCGTCGGGTAGTTCGGGGAGAAAGTCCAGGCCGGTGCGGTGTTCGAGCTCGTCGATGCTCACGAGGAAGTCGTCAAGCCGGCCGCCCTCGGGCGTGTCCTGCGGGAAAAGATAGGCCGTGGCGCGCACGCGGCCGTCGCTCTCGTCCACAATGATCATGAAGCACGATTCGGGCACGGCGACGCGGCGGCGGAGTTTCTCCGGTTTCGGGCCGAAGACCGGGCCGGCGATCACCCAGACTTCGCCGAAGCGCGCGGGGTAGCTGTTCGCGATGCGTTGTTCGAGCTGCTTCCAGAGGCCGGCGTTGAGCGCGTGTTTCTGGGGAATGATGTTGGACATCAGGAAAGTCTCGCGCTGGGCGGCAGCGCCGTAGCGCGAGGCGATGGCGAAGTTCGGCGCGAGGTGTCCGCGATCGTAGCCGCTGCGCGCGTAGTCGCCGGGCTCGATGCGGGCGGAGGTGCGGAGGTCGAGGGAAAACTCGTCGGGCCGTTCCGGCGTGGCGGACGGCTCGATGTCGTGCAGGCGGTAAGCGGCCCAGAGCGGGTTGCCCAGCGTGTCGCTGTAACCGGCCACGTAGCCGAGGTTGGCGAGCACGCGCACGGGGGCGAGGTCCGGCCGCAGGTGCGGCACGCCGCCGTAGAGGTGGACCTTGTCGCCCGGCGCGACGGCGGCGACGTAGTCCTCGCCGGCGTAGAGCTGCCAGAGATCCCACGCGACGTCGAAGGCCGTGACCTGCTTGCGGCCGTCGAAGGCGTTGCCGACGAGCCGCGCCACCTCCTGCTGGCGCGCGGCGGGTTGGAAAAGAAACCAGCCGCCGATCGCGCCCCAGAGCACGAGGTTCACCACGAGGAACGCTTTGGTGCGGCGCAGCGCGCCGGGGATTTTCGGAGAGCGGGAAGCGGTGGACTTGCGGGCCATGCGTCGGTTTCAACGGCCGGTCGCCAGCTGGCGAACCGAAAAACATGGGAGCCCGGGCCGGGGATTCACTTCTGCTTCGCCTTCTCCGCCTTCGCCTTCGCCTTGGCCTTGTCCGCGGCGCGCTGGTCCTTGTCGGGCACCTTGAAGTCGAACTGGATGTCGAGATTCACGTGGATGGCCTCGCGGTTGGCCATCACCTGGGGCGGGAATTCCAGTTTCAGGGCGGTGATGAGGGCCGGGGCCACGAACTCGGGATAGGTGGCCTTCACCAGGCGCGGGTTGATCACCCGGCCCTCCTTGTCGATGGTGATGTTCACCACCGCCTTGCCGTATTTGCCGCTGCCCTCGAGCTCGGGCGGGTAGCGCGGGATGTAGAAATTTTTCGGGCGGGGCCAATTCGGCAGCTGGGAGGCCGGAATCACGGTCTCGCGCACCTCCATGAATACCGGCCGGCCCGCCACGGTCTCGAGGATTTCCTGGGAAGAAAGCTGGAACTCGAAGGGCACGCGGATGCGCATGGGCGCCGGCTGCCCGTTGATCGTGCCCGGCGCAAACTCCCAGAGCTCCAGCGACTCCACGGCCACGCGGGCGAAGGCCGGGTGCGTGGCCTCGGCCACGTGGATCTGCCGGGCCTTGCCCTCGGTGTCCACCAGGCACTCCAGCATGACCGAGCCTTGGACGAGTTCCTTCTTCAATTCCGGTGGAAAATCCAGCGTCACGCGGCGCAGCACGACCGGGGACTGCCGGTTCGCGCTGCCGGCCGACGCCTCGGCCGCCTCGGTCGCGGCGGCGGCGGCGGTCGCGAGCAGGGTCAAAAAAATCCCGCTGCCGGCCGCAGCTTGGCGCACGCGGCGGAACAGGGTGGCCCGGAAGTTGAGAGGTGACATGGTGACTACTTCACCAGCTGCGGTGCCTGCTTCTGGCTGCTCTGCCGGTAAATCTCAAGCGCCTTTGGCATCAGGTCGATCATCTGCAGGATTCGCTCAGGGTAGCTGGGGTGGGTGGAAAGGAGGGCGGGGGGCATCGCCCGGCCGGCGTTGGCCTGCTCGAGGTTCTCGATCACCTTGGGCGCCTCCTCGGGGTTGTAGCCGGCGCGGGCCATGTAGATGAGCCCGATGTGGTCGGCTTCCTTTTCCTTTTTCCGGTCAAACCCCGTGGCGCCGATGCCGGTGCTGAGCCCGTAGGCCTCGAGCACGGCGTTGGAGGTCAGCGCCCCGGCGCCGGTGGTGGACATGACGCCGCTCACGATGAGGCCGCCGCCCTGGATGGCCATGGCCTGGGAGAGCCGCTCGTTCACATGCTTGGCCGCCACGTGGGCGATCTCGTGGGCGAGGACGGAGGCGAGCTGGTCGTCATTGTGCACGATCTTGAACAGCCCGGTGAAGACCCCGACCTTGCCGCCGGCCATGGCGAACGCGTTGATCTGGTCGGGCGCCTCGAGCACGACGAACTCCCACTCGGCGGCGGGCACGTCCCAGAACGCGACCTTGGCCAGCCGCTCGCCGATGCGCTGCACGCGCTGGTCGTAGGCGCGGTTGCGGGTGACGGGGTAGCGTTTCTTGAAATCGGCAAAGGCCTCCTGGCTCACCTTGATGACCGCCTCGTCGGAGACCATGTTGACCGCGGCGCGGCCGGTGACCGGCACCTTGTAGCAACCGGGCGCCGCCAACAGGCAGGCAAGCAGGCCGAGACAGGCTGGGCGGGCGAGGGTGCTCATGCGGTGGATGGCATTACAACCGGCTCCGAGAAATAGGCACGCGTTGTGCATTTGCAAGCGGGTGGGTAAAATCTGCCCGCGCAACGAACCGCCGTTTGACTTTTGGGTCCTAAATTTTAACTTCCAGTTCCGCGCCCCCCGCCAACCCCGCAGTCACCGCGCCGCACGCCACTGCCAACGCCTCCCCCCTGTGTATGAGTGATTCATCGGATGCCTCCACCAACCGGAAACGTCGGGTAATTCATTGGGACCCGGATCACGGACGAGCCAACGGCGCCAAACCCTGGACCCTGCTCCGCATCGTGGGATGGACCCTCGGCGGCACGCTCGGGCTGCTCATTCTCGCGGGGCTGGTCATCCGCGGCGTCCGCCTCGTCGTCGGCGACCAGTTCCTCCGCCCGACCGCCGCCGTCCAGACGGTGGATGAGACCGACCCGGGCCAGGTCTTCGTCAGCGAATCCAAGGCGAGCCTCGCCCGCGAAAACGTGGCCAAGGCCCTCGCCGAGATCCGCCGCCTCCCGCAGGACCACCAGAGCCAGCTGAACCAGCTCATCCTCATCGAAAAATCCTTCCTCGACGGCGAGCTCCTGCTGGAGGGTCGCAACTACCGCGCGGCCTACGCGCACTTCACCACCCTGGGCCGCGAGATCGACGCCTTCAGCGAGAACGTGAAGCTGAAGCAGAGCACGCAGAAAGCCTACGACGAGGTGCTGGCCCGCATGCGCGAGCTCGACCGCGCCCGCCCGCTGGCCGCGCTGGAATTCGAGACGGCGTTCGCCTCCGCCGGCGCCGGCCGCGAGTTCTACCTCAACGGCAGCTTCGCCACCGCCAAGAAGCAGTTCGACGACGCCTTCGCCGCCCTCGACCGGGCCGAGCAGGCGCTGAAGGATTTTGTGGACGAAAACATGCGCACGGCGCTCGAGGCCGTGGCCGCCGGCGACAAGCCCCGCGCGCTCGCCTCCTTCCAGGCCGCGCTGGAAAAGGACCCGGCCAACGAGATCGCCCTGCAGGGCCTGAAGCGCGCCGAGGTCGCCGACCGCGTGCGCGCGCTGATCCTCCAAGGCGAGGCCTATGAGCAGAAGAAGGAACACGCGCTCGCCGCCGAATCCTACGGCAAGGCCTTCGAGCTCGACGCCTTCTCGGCCGTTTCCCAGCAGGGCAAGGCCCGCAACGAGCGCCTCAAGAAGGAGACCGAGCTCAACAGCGCGCTGGCCGAGGCCACGACGCACCGCGACGCGGCCCAGTGGGACAAGGCCATCGCCGCCTATGAACGCGCGCTCAAGGTGGATCCGAAGGACGAGAAGGTGAAGAAGGCCCTCGCGGAGACCAAGGAAACCGCGCACCGCGAGGCCGTGAAGACCGCGCTCGGCAAGGCCCTCGCCTACGAAAACAAATACGAATGGGAGCAGGCCCGCGGCGCCTACGCCCAGACCATCGAGCTCGACGCCAACCACGTCGAGGCCAAGGACGGCTATTTCCGCACGGGCAAGATGATCCGCACGCTGATGCAATACAACAAGCTCGTGGACATCGCCGAGGCCCACGCCCAGCGCGCCGAATTCCAGGCGGGCATCCGCTCGTTCAACGAGGCCATGGAGATCAAGCCCGCCTACCTCGCCATGACCGACCGCGTGAGCCAGCTCCGCAACGTGCTCAACCTGCAGAGCAAGCCGGTGGACGTGACCTTCCAGTCCGACGGCAACTGCTGGGTCTCGATCAGCAACTTCCGCATGCTCGGCAAGATCACCTCGCAGACCGTCAAGATGCTGCCCGGCAACTACGAGATCGTGAGCCGCCGCAAGGGCTACCAGGATGTCCTGCTCGTGCTGCAGGTGCGGAACGGCTCGACCCCGCCGGTGGTCAGCGTGGCCTGCACCCTCCGCGCCAACCGCTGACCCCGCGCCATGAAGCTTACCCCCCTGCCCTTCCTCCTCGCCGCCCTGATCGCTGGCGAGGCCGTCGCCCAGTCTTCCACTCCACCGGTCGCCCCGGGCGCTGCCACTCCCCGCGCGAAACAAAACCCGGCGGCCAAGGGCGCCGTGAAGGCCAAAGGGGTGCTGCCTGATCCCGAGTTGCTCGACGGCTCGAAATATGAACCCGAGAAACGACCGCTCTACGGCATGATCTCCGAGATCGAGATGGGCGAGCAGGAAGCCGAGCAGCAGGATCGCGTCTCGCCCAAATCTGGCCCGCAAAGCGCCTCTGCACCCGATCCATCCGCCCAGCAGCAACAGGGCGGCGGCGGGCAGCAGCAACCGCAACAGGCCGAGCAGCAAGGCGGCGCCTCTGCCCAACAAGTCGCCCAGGGTGGATCGCAAGGCGAGGCCGTGGGCGCCCAGGCCCAAAGCCTGCAAGGGCAGCCTCAACCGGCCGGCGGTCCCCAGCAGGGCAGCGCCCGCGACATGAAGATCGGCGACGCCACGCTGCAGATCCAGACCGTCCCGCAAACTCCTGACATGGTCGGCAACGAGCCAAGCAAGGCCCAACAATACGAGAAACCCGTTCCACCCGGCCAGCAGGGTAACAACCGCAACCAAGGCGTTGAGAAGGGCAAGGTCATCCCCAAGGGCCTCTGATGTCGCCCATGAAACGCCTCCTGCCCTGTCTCCTGCTCGGTCTGCTCGCCACCGGCGCCCCGGCCAAAACCGTCATCTTGCCCGTCGAGGGCATCGCCGAGCTCTGGCAGCTGGCGGAGACCGAGTTCAACGAGAAATATGCCGGCATCAACATCACCGGCCTCGGCCCCAGCGACGAGGGCTGGTATGTGCGCTACAAGCACGAGAACCTGACCTACCTCTTCGGCCCGCTCGCCGACGAGGATTCCGCCCGCAAGGCGCGCTGGGAACTCGAGGCCGTGCGCGATGCGGCCATCCGCACCCGGCCCACCCTCGATACCAGCGAGATCGATGTCGTGAAGTTCACCTTCAGCGGCGAAATGGGCCGGCGCGGCGAAGGCGGCGGCCAGAAAGGCGGCGGCGGCAAGGAAGACCACGATCTCGACGGCAAGCCCACCGGCGGCGATGGCGACATGGACGGCGACGGCATCGCCGACCACGAGGATCCCGACATGGACGGCGACGGAATCCCGAACCGCCAGGACGGCGACATGGACGGCGACGGCGTGCCCAACGAGCAAGACGGCGACATGGACGGTGACGGCATCGAGAATCACAACGACGGTGACATGGATGGCGACGGCATTCCCAACACGGCTGACGGCGACCTCGACGGCGACGGTGTGAGCGATTCCAAGGATGGGGACATGGACGGCGACGGCGTGCCCAACGGTCAGGACAGCGACATGGACGGCGACGGCGCGGAGAACGGCCAGGATTCTCAACCCGGCCAGTATTCCAACGAAGGCCAGAGCGTGGCCGACGGCAGCTCGCAGGGCCAGGGGCAGCGCAGCAGCAGCAACAGTCGCAGCCAGCAGAGCGGCCAACAAAGCGGCCAGCAGGGTCAGCAGAGCAGCCAGCAACAATCTTCATCCCAGCAACAGCAACAACAGCAGGGCCTCCAGGTCGCCATGCCCGGCCAGCCGTCGTCTCAGCAGGGCCAGCCGGGACGTCCCTCCCAGCAGCAACAGCAATCCCGGCAGCAGCAAAGTTCCTCCAGTTCCAGCTCCTCCAGCTCCAGTTCCAGCCAGTCCGGTCAGCCGGGACAACCGGGGCAGCCCGGCCAACCCGGCCAGCCCTCGCAGCAGCAACAGCAGCAGAGCAGCCTCAACATCGTGCAACTGCTGCGCTGGATCCTCGGCATCTGAGCGAGGATCTTGCAGGGGAGGCGGAGCGACCTGCTCCTCAGGGCGCTGGCAGCGCAGCGGACATCCTCAGCGCGTTGGGGAGCAACGCGCTCCACCGTTTGGTTCCCATGGTTGCGCCCTGAAATCGTCTCGTCTGCCTGAGTCAGGCTGAGTCCGGCTGTGTTGCGCCCAGACTGGGAGACGCCGTAGTTTTGGCCGGAATACTGAGCCCGCCTCAGCGCCCGCGTTCCCGCTCGGCTTCGCGGTCGTCGCGTTCCTCGATCTCTCGCAGGGCGATGAAGGCGCCGCCGTGCTGGAAGCAGACCTCGCGCATCAGGTTGGCGTATTTCACACCGGTGTTGCCCATGGAGAAACCCATTTTGACCGCCGTGGGAAACCCGATCGCATTGATGATCACCCGGCGTTTGCCCTCCTCATTCTTGGGGTTCAGTTCGTCCAGACGCCGGATCACGGCGTCCGCGGTGCCGGTGAACTCGTCGCCCAGGATGAAGATGGTCATGCGCATTTCCTTGTCGTTCTCGTCGAGCAGCGTGCGCAGGGCGCGCACGATGCCGGGCACGGGATTGCTGTTGCTGAAGATATCGTAATTGAAGAGCGCCTCCTTGATGGCCTTGCGGTTGTTGTCGTTGTCGGGGAGCCAGCGCTGCTCGGCCTGCCGGCCGCCGAGGATGAAGCGTCCGTCGGCATCGAGGAACTGGATGCCCTTCACCTCGGGGAAGGCATCGAGCACCTCGTCAAACTTGCGCAGCACGATGGGCCAGATCCGCTCGGAGTTGGGGTCGCGCATGGAGCCCGAGCTGTCGATGATGAAGGCCACGTGCGTGCTGAAGGCCGGCAGTCCGATGGGCGAAGGCTCGACGGCCTTGAGCTCCACCTCCTTCGGTTTCTGGCGGGCGGCAAGGTCGGTCTTGATCTCGGCGACGTCCACGAGCAGCCGGTCGCGGGCCGCCTTCTGCTCGGCCACCTGCTGGTCGAGGCGCGCCAGCAGCTGCTTGAGTGTCTCCTTGTCCTGCTCGGCGAGCGTGGAATCCGCGGCGAGCGCCTGGGTGATGAGGATCTCCTCCTGGCTGCGGCGCAGGTCCGCGAGCGTGATGAGCTGCTGCTGGATGATGCGCTGCAGACGCTCGCGCAGCTCCTGCACGACCTTGGTCTGCGAGCCCATCGTCAGCACGAAGATCAGGATGATCGCCCCGAAGCCGCAGCAGATGCAGTCCAGGAACGACAGGCTGAAGATCGGAACGTTGGAGCGGCGGATCATGTGTCGGGCCAGTCGGCGGAGGGACTGACGAGCGCGCCCTTGGTGAAGCCGGCCAGCTCCCAATAAAGCGCGGGCGCACCGGGATCACCGCTCGTGGGAAAGAGGATCGTGCTCACCGGGATGCGCGGGGGCAGCTGGCGCACGGCCTGCCGGAGGAAGAGCATGCGGGTGTCATCGTCGGTGCTGGAGGCATCGGGGGAACCCTCGCTCGCCGTGGGGAGGCCGTCGGTGATGAGCACGATGGCATCGGGCAGCGTGGGCATGTAGCGCACCTGGTTGAAGGCCCGCTCGAGGTTGGCCGAGCCCTTGGGCACGACCTGGCGCAGCTTGGTCAGGGTCTGCTGGACGCCGGGGCGGTCGCCGCGTGAGATCCAGCCCTCGCCCCGGTCGGGCACCAGCGGGATCGTCTCGTCGTTGAAGAGCAGGATTTGGAAATTGGTGTCGGGCGCGAGACTGGCCACCAGCCACTCGAGCGCCTTGATCACGCGCTGCCACTTGGGCGCCTCGCGTTTCTTGAAATCGGGATCATCCAGCCGCGCCGCGGCCTCGTCGATGGTGTCGCCGAGCATGCTGCCCGAGGCGCGCACGATGAACAGCACGTGGCTGCCCTCCATCTGCACGCCGGTGAGATACTGGCGGCGGTCAACCTCGGGGATGGGCACCGGCTGCTGCTCCTCCTCGGGCATGGCCTTGAGGTCGGCCAGCAGCTTGGCCTCTTCATTCTTCAAGGCTGCCAGCTGGCGCAGCAGCTGTTTGAGTTCAGCGTCCAGCTCGTCTGCCTTGCGCTTGAGGTTTTCATTCTCCTGCTTCACGGCCGCAAGCTGCTCGGCGGTCATGGCCGCGGGACGCGCCATCTTCGCGAGCACATCCTGCTCCTTGGTGATCTCCTTCTCCATCTCGGCCACCCGCTGTTTGAGTTCCTCGACGGTTTCCTCGCTGTGGTCGGCTTTCTGGCCCGTGGTGAGGATGAACAGCAGCAACACCGCGCCAAAGCCGCAGCAGATGCAGTCCATGAAGGACATGCTGAACACCTCGGTCTCGCGACGTTTGCCTTTCAGCATGGCGGCGGCCCTCGCTCAAACCTGACGATGCGGGGCGGCGCCACCGTCGGGGCAGTAGGCGAACAGCACCTCGGTTTCGTGCGTCCCGTGGTGAATGGACAGGCGGTCACCGGGCTCGATGAGCGCGCGCTCGGCGAGCTGCGTGAGCGGCGAAGGCGGCAGCCACCAGAGGCCGTCCCGCTGCTCAAGCAGCACCTGCCCACCGGGCCCGAGGTCGTCGAACTCTTCCGGCAGCGTGAGGTCGGGCGAGAGCGTGGCGGGGCCGATGGTGAAAACCTTCTGGCCGTCGAGCGGATGGCCCAGCCCTTCGCAGAGCGCGTGCGTCGGCCGCCGGGCCAGCGCCGTGCGCCGGGCTTTGACCAGACGGATGATCAGCCGCTCGGCGGACGGTTCCGGCAGCAGGTGCGCGGGCACCGCGGTCTCGACCGGCACGTCGTCAATCTGCGCGGGCGCTTCGCGGCTGGCGCCGAGCCGGGCGGCGCCGCACGCGGCGGCACCGGGCGGCAGATGGATGACGCGTGCCAAACCGGCCGCATGCAGCACCCCGGCCAGGCCCGGCAGCAAATCCGCGCGGGCGGTCAGGGCGACCGTGCAACGCGGCGCGCGCCCGGCGCTCTTCTTGAGGATCGCCTGGGCGCCCTGGAGCAACGCCTGGTTGAAGGCCGCAAGGTCCGTGGCCAGCTGGTCGCGGGTGGCCACAAGCTCGTAGGTGCGCGTGCCGGTGTTGATCTGGTAGTGGTAACCCATCACGCCCGTGAGCAAAAATTCCTTGGTCTGCCGGTAGAATGCCTGCCCGATGCGCCCGTCCTCCTGGATGTCGAAGGTGGTGTGCCGCAGGAACCGGTTGGCCATCGTGGTCGTGAGGTGGCGCAGCAGGTCGTTGAAGCCCGCGTGCGAGACCTTCGCGAAGTCGCGGCGCGCGAAACGCCCGTCCGCTTCCGGCTGGAAGAGCGTGAGCTCCGCGCCGCGGAGGTGGACATCAATCATCAGCAGTGGCAGCTGGCGGTCGAAGTAATCGATCCGGGTGTCGCACAGGGCGGCCGACGCCATGTCCACGATGCCGGCCAGCGGCAGCTTCAGCTCGTGGGCCATGCCGAGCAGCAGGCCGATGCGCTCCTCCTCGGTGGCCGTGTCGAGGAAGTATTCGCCGGGCACGGCCAGCACGGCCTTGGCCGGAGCGCCGGCAACCGAGTTCACCCGCCCGAGGTAGTCCCGCAGGAAAAAGTAGGCGAGTTGCGAGTAGGATTGCGGCTTGCCGGCCGGCCCGAGCGGCGAGGCGTCGTGGGACAGCCGGCTCCACAGCTCGTGCGTGACCTGCTTGGGCCGGGCGTGCCAGAATTCCTCGGCCGGCGGGCCGAAGCTCGTCTTCGCGCCGTCCTGGTAGGCCAGGCCCAGCCAGCCCAGCGGGCCGCCGGTCTCGAGCAGCGGGTAACCGGCATGACCGTCGCGGGGGAAGGCCGCCTCGAAGCCGGCGTCACAGAGTTCGATGCCGAGGGTGCTCATGGGTCAGGCTCCCGTGGAATCGGCCTCGCGCAGCGGCACGCGCATGATGTGGACGAGCTTTTCGCGGCAGTAGTTCTGCAGCTCGAGGATCAGCGCCTCCTGCCGCGACTGCAGCATGTGCAGCATATACATGAGGACCATGCTGAGGATCAGCGCCACCAGCGTGGAGTTGAACGCGAGGCCGAGCGCCGAGATCACGCCGCTGAGATCACCCTTGATCGCCTCCTCCGCATGCGTGAGCGCGTCGCCGATGCCGCGCACGGTGCCGATGAAACCGACCGCGGGGATGGCCCACGCGATGTAGCGGATGAGCGAGAGTTCCGAGTCGAGGTTGTCGGCCACGAGCTCGGCGCGTTCCTTGACCGCGCTCGCCGCATCCTGGACGGAACTGGTCGCCTGAAAACGGTGCAGCGCCGCCAGCAGGAAATCCGGCAGCAGGCGCTCCTGCCAGCGGGGCGTGGCCTCGACGGCCTCCTTCATCTGTTTGTAGCGGTCGAGCGCGTCCTCCGGGATGATGCGCTCGCCCTGCCGCACGCCGATGAAGTCGTGCTTGAGCAGCGAGCGTTCGCGCCCGACCTCGATGAGCTTGTAGGTGAGGATGATCGTGGCCCAGACCCAGAGCGCGATCTCCACGGCCTGCTCGGGATCCTTGATGATGATGTAGATTGAGCGCTGGGCGGCCTTGTTCTTGTCGGCGGCCTGGCCGGCGGCGGCGAGTCGCTGGGTGATCTCCACCTCCCTGACGCGCGGGTTGACCACCGTCACGAAAAAGATCCAGACCAGAAGGATCGAGGCCAGGAGGCCTATGTTGGGAACGAGGAAGTCGCGGGAGAAAATACCCTTGTTGCGGGAGAGGATGGCCATGGTTCGAAGCGATCGGCGGGCGCCGGTTCAAGGCTGGATCACGGGGGTGCGATTGGTATCTCGGCGCCTGAACAAAAGGAGATTTGATAAAATAGCCAACACAACTACTCTGCCAAAAGTTTCCCTCACCCATGAACCACCCCCAAGGTGTCCACGCCTCCACTCGGCTGCGGCGGTCGTTAACCGGCAGCATCATGGCCGGCATTATCATCTGCGTCGCGGGCTGCCAGGTGGCCCCGTCCAAGACCGTCACCGGCGCGGGCACCGGCGCGGCGGCGGGCGCGGTCGTTGGCGGCCTCGCCGGCAGCGCCAGCGGCAACAGCAGCCAGGGCGTGCTCGCGGGCGCGGGGGCCGGCGCCATCATCGGCGGCATCGTCGGCCTCACGCAGGAAATGAAGGAACGCAAGGAACAGGACCGCCTCGCCCAGGAACGCGCCTACCAGCAGGAACTCGCCCGCAAGCGGGCCGAGGAGGCCAAGAACAAGGCGCTCCTCGACGAGGAGATGGCCGTCGCGCAGGGTTTCCAGATTTCCGATCTCGAACTGACCGAGGCCCAGAAGAAGGTGGACAACGCCGCCAACCGGCTGGCCAAGCTGCGCGAGGAGCGCAACGCCGCCCTAAACAAGAAAAAGGCCCTCGACGATGCCAACGAAAAGCTGCTGTCCACCGAGGCCGAGATCGTCCGCCTGGAAGAGGAACTCGCCCGCCTGAAGAACGCCCCGGTCGAGAACACCTCCGCCACCACCGCCAGCGCCCCGTCTGCGGATGCCGTCAGGCCGAACTGAGTTTCCCAAGTCACCTCCACGTCACCTCCCCGGATGGCATGAACTCAAGCCACCTCCAGCGAAGTATTGCGGCCGCGGCCGCCGGAATCCTGGTCCTGCTGCTGACCGGGTGCGACTCCAGCAAGACCTACACCGTCCAGGTTGACGCCATCGCCCAGCCTGCCGAGACCGGCCCGGCCACCGCCTCGGCGCAGTCCTACCACATCCGCAGCCAGAACCCCCAGCTGGAAGAGAGCAGCCTCCGCTACAAGGAGGTCGCCGACTACGTCCGGACCGCGCTCTCCGGCAAGGGCATGTATGAAGCGCCCACCCCCGAGAAGGCCGACGTCGTAATCGACATCGACTACGGCATGGATGCCCCGCGCATCAAGTTCGAGACCATCAGCCAGCCGATCATCGTGCAGCAACCCGGCCGTTACGTCACCGAAACGCGTTACGTGACCCGCCGGCGCCCGGATGGCACCTTCGAGACCGTGGAGGTCCAGACGCAGGTGTATGTGCCGGGCACCACCGAGTTTCTCGGCATGCAGGAATCCGTTCACCCGGTCGTGGTGTATGAGAAGTTCCTCAAGCTCTCCGCCCGCGAAAATCGCGAGGCCACGGAGGGCCGCGCGCCGCCCGAGGTCTGGAGCGTGAACGTCTCCGCCGAGGACAACAGCCAGGAGCTGCGGAAATACATGCCCATCCTCGCCTCGGCCACCGCCGACTACATCGGCACCAACACCAAGGAATCGAAGCCCGTGAAGATCAACGAGGGCGACGAGGTGGTGACCTTCATCAAGAAGGGCATGTAGTCGGACGACCCCGGGGGTTTGCAGTTGTCCGGCGATTCGGCCCGCGCCTAGCTCTTCCCATGCGATATTCGCGCCTGACCATTTCCGGCGGCCTGCTGCTCGCCGCAATTTTCACCGGATGCACGACGGTTCACGACGTCACCATCGACGCCATCAGCGACCGCAACAAACCGCTTGGCGCCTCCTACCACCTCGAGGTGAACGACCCCACCGGCGGCGTTGAGCCCGCGCTCCAGAACACCGCCGTGGAAGCCATCCGGGACGCCCTTGCCGCCCGGGGCCTTTACGAAGTCCCGGCCCGCACCAAACCCGACATGGTCATCGAGGCCAGCTACGGCATCGGCCACGGCTACGTGAAGATCGTCACGCAGCGCAATTCCGACATCATGCTCGGCGCCGGTCTCCTGCCGCCGCCCGACTCCAAGGCGGTGGTGGTTTACGACAAGACGATCGAGATCACCGGGCGCGCCGTGCCCGACGCCGCCGGCAAGGAGGGAGCCGAACTGTGGAGCGTGAAGACCAAGATCACCGACACCAAGCAGCAGCTCGCCCCCTACCTCGACGCGCTGGCCTCCGCCTGCATCGATTACATCGGCGAAAACCCGGGGCGGGAGCTCACCCTGCCCGTTGACACGAAAAACGCCCGGCTGCTGCTCGACCAGCGCCCCCCGACGCAGGCCGCCAACTGACGGCGGCCCGCGGGCGGAAGCAGGGCCCGCTCAGAATCGGTAGGCGGCGCTCACGCCGACCTGGCGCGGATCGGCGCGGTTCTCGTAACGCGTCTCGATGTAGTCCGGGTCCTCGTTGCCGAAGAAATACACGCGGCGGTCGTATTCCTCGTCGAACAGGTTCTTGCCCCACAGGGTCACGCTCCAGCGCGCCCACGCGTAACCGAGCGTGGCATTGACCACGCGGAAGGCGCGGCGGGCCTCGTTCTGGTTGTTGGAATCAAACTGCTGCGCCCGGCCGACGAGCTCCGCGCTGCCGAAGATTCCCGCACCGGCATCGTAACGCACGCCCAGCGTGTAGCCGTAGCGCGGCGTGTTGGCCAGCACCCGGCCGCCGCCGGTGTTGCCATTGCTGAGCGTGAACGTCTCCAGTTCGGAACGCATCAGCGCGAGCGAGGCCCGCACCGACCAGGCCGGCGTGAGTGCGTAGGCGCCGGCAGCCTCGAGCCCGTAAACATGCGAGTCGCCGCCGTTGTCGGTGAAGAACCGGTAGTTGCCGCCGAAGCCGGCCGAGTCGCGCACCTGCGTGTCCTCACGCTGAATCAGGAAAGCCGTAACCTCGCCCGTGAGCTTTGCGCCGAGCCAGTGGCCGCGCAGGCCGGCCTCCCAGTTCCAGAGCGTCTCGGTGTCGTAGGTGAGCGGATCGCTCGTGACGTCGATACGCGCATCCACGTTGATGCCGCCGGCCTTGTAGCCGCGCGTGACGGACACAAAGGCCAGTTCGTTCACGCTGAGGTCGTGCTCGATCACCACGCGGCCGCCCCAGAGCGTGTCGTCGAAGGAAGGCCGGGTGTTAACCACCGGATCGTAGCTGTTGCTGCCGGCACGGTAGCGGGTCTTCGTGCCCGCGCCGTGCAGGTCGAGCTGCTCGGCGCGCAGACCGGCGATCAGCCGTGAGCCGTCGCCGAGATCATGGGCGATCTGGCCGAAGAGCGCGGTGTTCTCCGCCCGGTAGTGCGTGCGCAGGCCGCGGATGTTCCAAGGATCGGTGTTGGTGTAGCGCGAGAATTCCTCGGTGTCGGAATAAAAGGCCCCGAGCGTCCAGCGGCGCGCGGCGCCGGGCGCGGAGTCGAACCGCAGCTCCTGGTTCACCACCCAGCGCAGGCGGGCGAGGTCGCTGAAGCCCATGTAGGAGGCGTCGGTCCAGTCGTCGTCGTAGCTGTAGCGCGAGCGCGTGCGCGCGGCGCCCGTGACCGAGGTCACACGCACGCCTTCCCAGCCGGAGAAGGTCCCGCGCAGGCTGGCGGCCACGGATTTCTGCGCATCCTGACCGGGCTGATCGCTGAACGTGTTGCGTCCGTTGTTGTCGAGGGCGAACTCGTCGTAGCCGTTGTCGAAGTCGGCGGCGAGGAGCGTGGCGTCCCAGCGCCAGAGCTCGTTCGGATTCCAGGTGAAGCGCAGGCGGGCGGTCTGCTCGTCGCGCGCGTTGGTGTCGCGGTTGAGCGAAAGGTTGCGGCGGAAGCCGTCGCTCTCGCTCTGCAGCAGCGCCAGGCGGAACATCAGTTGCTCGGGCCGCGCCGGCGAGAGCGGGCCGCCGACGGCGAACGAGCCGGTGCGGAGCGAGTCACCGCCCACGGTGGCCTCGGCGCGGCCGGTCCAGAAGGGCGTGGGCGCGTTGGTCACGAGCCGCACGACGCCGCCGGCCGCGTTGGCGCCGAAGGCCCCGGCCTGCGGGCCACGCAGCACCTCGGCCTGGCTGACGTCAAAGGTTGAGCCGATCGTGCCAAGACCGGTGAAGTCGAGATCGTCCACGAGGAAGCGCACGGCGGAATCAGGCGTCTCGCCCTCAAACTGAGAATTTTCACCGATGCCGCGGATCTGGAGATAGCGCGGACGCGACGTGCCGCCGGTCCACGTGAGGTTGGGGATCTGGTCCACGAGGTCGCCGAAATGGCGGGCCGCGCCGGCGCGCAGGGCGGGCTCGTCATAGACCGTGACGCTGGCCGGGATGCGCGCGAGCGGCGATTCCCAGAGATCGGCGGTGACGCGCACCGGCTCGAGCTTCACGGTCGCAGCGGCGTCTGGCGTCCGGGTGGTCTGGGCCGGCGCGGTCGCAAGGGCCGCACTGGCGAGGGTGAGAAGGAGGATTCGTGTCGGGATTTGCATTGGGTTTAAATGCCCGACCCAAATGGACTCCCGAGTGAAGGGGCGCCGTGCGCCCGGTGGCGCTTTCGCGGCGCCTGCTGTTTCCTTCGTCGGCATGATCCGTTCAGGTTCGAAGGGTCGAGCGGCCGAGCGCACCGCAATCTCAGTCCTCCGCGGAGGACACCCCTACAGGCAAGGCCGGACGAAACGCCTGCATCGCGCTTACTCAAGCCAAAGTTTTTCCCGACCACCGCTTGCGTGGGCTGCGCATCCGCGCAATATCCTGCTAATTCGATGAATAAACGTTTCCTGCTCACGACCGTCATAGCGGTCGCCGTCCTCGGCGCCATTTTCGGTTACAAGGCCCTCCAAATCCGCCAGGCCAAGGCCGCGATGGCCGCCCGCAAACCCGTGCCTGCCGCGGTCACGACCGCCCTGGCCGCCCGCCAGGATTGGGCCATGACGCTCGGCTCGGTCGGCACGCTCCAGAGCTACCAAGGCATCACCGTGCGCTCGGAGATCGAGGGCCGCATCGTCCGCATCGCCTTTGAATCCGGCGCCCGCGTGCAGGCCGGCGACGTGCTCGTGGAGATGGACACCGCCGCTGAGACGGCCCAGTTGCGCAGCTACGAAGCCACCGCGCGGCTCGCCGAACTCAACCTCCAGCGCGCGCGCGAACTCCGCCAGACCAACGCCAACACCCAGGCCGACCTCGACGCCTCCGAGGCCGCCTTCCTGCAGGCCCAGGCCAACATCGAAGCCACCAAGGCCACGCTGGCCAAGAAGCGCATCGTCGCGCCCTTCACCGGCCGCATCGGCATCCGCCAGGTCAACATCGGCCAGTTCCTCAACAAGGGCGATGCCCTCGCCACCCTCGAAGCTGTTGATCCGATCTACGCGGACTTCGCCCTGCCCCAGCAGAACATCGCCCAGCTCGCCACCGGCTTGTCCGTGAAAGTCACGGTGGATGCGTTCCCCGACCGCCAGTTCGACGGCAAGATCGAGGCCATCGACCCGCGCATCACCGACACCACGCGCAATCTCCGCCTCCGCGCCACGCTGGCGAACAAAGACGAGGTGCTCCACCCCGGCATGTTCGCGCGGATCGACGTCGTGTTGCCCGGCGACACCGCCGTCATCGTGCTGCCCACCACCGCCGTGGTTTACAGCCCCTACGGCGATTCCGTTTATGTTGTCGGCCAGAAAGACGGCGCCCCCGTCGCCGAGCAGCGCTGGGTCAAAGTCGGCCCGAAGCGCGGCGACCTCATCTCAATCCTTGAAGGCCTGAAGGAAGGCGAACAAGTCGTCACCATCGGCCAGTCCAAGCTGCGTCCCGGCTCAGCGCTCAAGGTGAACAACACCGTTGTGCCCGCCAGCAGCCCCGCCCCGAAGCCCGTGGAGAGCTGAGCCGATGAACCTCACCGAGATTTTCATCCGGCGACCGGTCCTCGCGACGGTCCTCAACCTCTTCCTGCTCATCGCCGGCTGGCAGGCCATCCAGAAGCTCGTCGTCCGCCAGTATCCCTTCACGAGCAACGCCGTCGTCACGGTCTCTGTCGCCTACCCCGGCGCCAACGCCGACCTCGTGCGCGGCTTCGTCACCACGCCGCTGGAACGCGAGATCGCCTCGGCCGACGGCATCGACTTCATCGAATCCGTCAGCCGCCAGGGCGGCGCGTCCATCTCGATCCGGTTGCGGCTCAATTACGACCCGAACGACGCGCTGACCCAGATCACCGCCAAGGTGAACCGCGTGCGCGGCGAGCTGCCCGCCGGTTCCGAAGACCCGATCTTTGACGTGGCCGTGGGCGAAACGACGCCTTCGGCCTTCATCGGCTTCAGCAGCGAAACGATGCAGAGCAACCAGATCACCGACTACCTGGTGCGCGTCGTGCAGCCGAAGCTCTCCACCATCCCCGGCGTGCAGAAGGCCGAGGTGCTCGGCGGTCGCGTCTTCGCCATGCGCATCTGGCTCAAGCCCGACAAGATGGCCGCGCTGGGCCTCAGCGCGGGTCAGGTGCGCACCGCCCTCGCCGCGCAGAACTACCTCTCCGCCGTCGGCCAGGCCAAGGGCTCCATGATGACCGTCAACCTCACCGCGCAGACCGACCTGCGCGACGTGGAGGGCTTCCGCAACATCATCATCCGCGAGAGCGGCACGCAGCTCGTGCGCCTGCGTGACATCGCCGACGTCGTCCTCGGCGCGGAAAACTACGACTCGCTCGTCAACTTCTCCGGCGTGAACGGCGTGTTCATCGGCGTCTCCGCCCTGCCCACGGCCAACGCGATCGACGTCATCAAGGGCGTGCGCCAAGTCATGCCCGAGATCCAGGAGCAGCTACCGCCCGGCCTGAGCGCCAAGATCGTCGCCGACTTCACCGAGTTCATCAACGACTCCATCCACGAGGTGATGCTGACGCTCGTCGAAGCCATGGTCATCGTGATCATCGTTATCTACCTGTTCCTCGGTTCGTTCCGCTCCGTTGTGATCCCGATCGTGGCGATCCCGCTGTCGCTGGTCGGCGTCTGCACGCTGATGCTGGCCATGGGCTTCTCGATCAACCTGCTCACGCTGCTCGCCATGGTGCTCGCCATCGGCCTCGTGGTGGACGACGCCATCGTCGTGGTGGAAAACATCCACCGCCACATCGAGGAGGGTCTCTCACCCTTCGCCGCCGCCATCAAGGGCGCGCACGAGCTGGTCGGACCGGTCATCGCCATGACCATCACGCTCGCGGCCGTGTATGCGCCGGTGGGCTTCCAAAGCGGCCTGACCGGTGCGCTCTTCCGCGAGTTTGCCTTCACGCTGGCGGGCGCCGTGATCATCTCCGGCTTCGTCGCGCTCACGCTCTCGCCCGTGATGTGTGCCCGTATCCTGCGCCACAATCCCAACCCCCGCGGCTTCGAGGCCTTGCTCAACCGGAGTTTCGACCGCCTGCAGAACGCCTACGAGCGCCTGCTCCACGTCGCCTTGGAAACGCGCGGCGCGGTCTTCATGGTCGCCGCGCTCGTGTTCGCCGCCATCGTGCCCTTCTTCCTGCTGACCAAGAGCGAACTCGCGCCGCCGGAGGACCAGAGCGTGATTCTCTTCAACGCGGAGATGACGCCGACAGCCACCGTCGAACAGACCATGATGTTCGCCAAGGAGGTGGCCGATCTCATCCGCAAGGACTACCCGGTTGAGACCGCAGAACTCTTCCTCTTCGTCGGCCGCGGCGGCACGGCTAACAGCGCCTTCATCGGCTGGCGCTTGAAGCCGTGGGGCCAGCGCCACCGCACCGCCATGCAGCTGCTGCCCGAAATCCAGGCCAAGGTCGCCACCCTCGGTGGCATCCGGCTCTCGGCGTTTCTCCGGCCTTCGCTGCCCGGCGCCGCCGGCGGCCTGCCGGTGCAGGTGGTCGTGAACTCGACCGAATCGCATGCGCGCGTGGCCGAAGTGTCCGACGCGCTGCTGCAGCGCGCGATGCGCAGCGGGCTGTTCGTCTTCGGCGACAACAACCTGAAGTTCGACCTGCCGCAGGTGAACCTCGTCATCGACCGCGAAAAGGCCGCCGCGCTCGGCATCAACATGTCGCAGCTCGGTGCCGACCTCGGGGCGATGCTTGGCGGCGGCTACGTGAACCGCTTCGCCTTCGAGGGCCGCGCCTACCGCGTCGTCCCGCAGGTCACGCGACTCGCCCGCCTTAACCCCGACCAGGTCACCGAGTTCTACGTCTCGACCAGCAAAGGCGAGCTCGTGCCGCTCTCGTCCATCGCGACGGAGGAGTCCGTCGTCCAACCGCGCGAACTGCGCCGCTTCCAGCAGCTGAACGCCGCCACGCTGGCGTTCTCCCCCGCGCCGGGCGTGTCGCAGGGCCAGGCGCTGGACTGGATCCGCACCGAGGCGGCGGCGTTCTTCCCGCAGGGCTTCACGCTCGATTTCAACGGCGAGTCGCGCCAGTTCGTGCAGGAAGGCAGCTCGCTCATGGTGACGTTCCTGTTCGCCGTCGTGGCAATCTTCCTCGTGCTGGCCGCGCAATACGAGAGCTGGCGAGATCCATTCATCATCATGATGTCCGTGCCGCTCTCGATCGCCGGCGCGATGGTGTTCCTGTTCTTCGGCTTCGCCACGCTCAACATCTACACGCAGGTCGGCCTCATCACCCTCGTTGGCCTCATTACCAAGCATGGCATCCTGATCGTGGAGTTCGCCAACAAGCTCCAGGAGGAACAGGGCATGAGCGTCCGGCACGCGGTCGAGCATGCCGCCGCCGTCCGCCTGCGCCCGATCCTCATGACGACCGCCGCCATGGTGCTCGGCGTATTGCCGCTGCTGCGCGCCGAGGGCGCCGGCGCCGAGAGCCGTTTCAGCATCGGCCTCGTCATCGCCACGGGCATGAGCATCGGCACGCTTTTCACGCTCTTCGTGGTGCCAGCGTTCTACACGCTGCTCGCCGAAAGGCGTCACCAGCAAAAGGCCGCCGCGCCCACGACCGCCGTCGCCGTGCAGGCCGCGCATTAATCCACGCCGCGCAAACCGCACAGCGTTAGTTATATTAAACCGATGACTTAACTTGCGGTGGACAAGGCCCGGCCGCCGTGCCCAGATGCGGTTTTTTCCGATGAAGGTCACCCCTGCACTTTCCCTGCTTCTGGTCTGCGGAGCCGTCGCTGCCCATGCGCAGACGGCGGGCGGGCCGGTGACGGTGCTGGAGAAGTTCATCATCACGGAGAGCGCCGGCTACCGTGCGGGCGATGTCCTGCCGACCTCGCGGCCGGTGGATTCGGTGTTTGGCCCGGGCCTGACCGCGCTCGAACTGCCGCGCGCGGTGACCGTGATCACGCCCGAGCTGATGCGCCGTTTCGACCTGCAAAGCCTCGGCGACCTGGGCCGCATCGGCGCCGGCACGCAGCCGGCCAATTATTTCGGCATCGCCGGAACACCCTACCTGCGCGGCGCCAAGGCCGGCGTGTTCTTCAACGGCATGGGCCGTGCCTATCAGCGCAACGAGATGCCCGTTTCCTTCGGCTCACTTGAGGCGCTCGATCTCGTGAAAGGCCCCGCCCCCGCCCATCTCGGCCCGGTGCCCGAAGGTGGCTACGCCAACTTCATCCCCAAATCCCCCTACTTCGACCGGGCGCGTGGTTCCCTCGCGGTGACCGTCGGCTCGCACAACCTCCGGCACGCGCAGCTGGACTACGGGAGTCCCTTTCTGCTGGGCGGCAAACCAGCGGCCTACCGCGTGTCCCTCACCGGCCAGCAGGCGGACAGTTACTGGAAGAACGTCGGCAATGACTACTTCTCCGCCTACGCCGCACTCAAGGTGCGGCTCAGCGAGCACCTCAGCCTCTTCACCGGGGCGGAATACTACGATTTTCACAGCAACGAGAACCCCGGCTGGAACCGCGTCACCCAGGATCTCATCGACCGCGGCGAATACCTCATCGGTGAACCGCAGAACATCGCGAGCGCCGCCTGGGGCGGCATCGCCGACCGCGACCTGCTCACCGCCCCGGGCGCGTTCACCGGACAACCGGCCAATTTTCGCGCGCTCATCCTGCCGGCCGCCGTGGCCGAGGCGCGCATCGCGCCGGGCCTGCGAGCGCTGATGGAGGACCGCCGCGCCGTGGACGGCGGCTACCGCTACACGCAGGCGTATTTCAATGCCGGCGGCACGGCGCTCACCGATAAAATCGACGGCTCCAGCGTGTTGTCGGATCCCAATGACTTCGCCGACTCGCGTGACTTCCTGTGGTTCCTCGACCTGGTTTCGACCCACGACACCGACCGCACGGTCACCTGGAAATCGCTGGTGGAAAAACTCCGCACCGACAAGCACTCGAGCTACGGCTACGGCGTGCAGACGGAGCAGCTGGTGGTGGACAACAAGCTGCTCGTGGAGCAGCGCGGCCTGTCGCCCCGCGACACCACGCTCACTTACGGTGCCGGCCTGCGCTACACTTACGCGTGGATGCTGCAGGACTTCGCCGCCGAGCCCTTCAACCGGCGGGACATTTCCCGCGCTACGATCTCCGCCAACAGCCGCGTCCCGGCAGGACGCGATCCCGATCCGAACGGACGCAACCTCTGGTCCACCGGCATCGGCGGTAGCACCGAGTCGGATCTTTGGCAGGGCGCGCTCTTCGCCACGGCGCGCACCCGCTGGCACGAGACGCTCGACACGTTCCTCTCGCTGCGGGCCGAGACGGTGAACTACCGGGCTGACCTGCCCGTTGAGGTCGGGCGTGCCACCCTCGCCCAGCGCGAGGCCGCCGGGCGCAGCGGCGAGAAGCACCATGGTTCGGGCGCACTCAGCGTCGCCTGGACTCCATGGGCCAACACCAATCTCTATGCCAGCTACCAGCGCGGCACCGCGCTCCAGCCCGGCCAGGGCGGCACGGTTAACAGCAAGAGCAACTTCGCCTCCGCCGAGCTCACGGAACTCGGCGCGAAGGTTTCTTTGCTCGACGGTCATCTCTTCGCGGGTCTCGCCGGCTACGAGTGGGAGAATGCCCGCTTCAACGACCGCGAAAACCGCGCCGAAAGCCTGAGCGGCCGCGGCGCCGAACTGGAACTCACCTGGGCGCCGACACAGGACTTCAGCGTCATCGCCTCCGCCGGTTCGCAACGCGTGTTCCGGCTGGACCCACTCGGCTTCCGCGCCCGCTACGCCCCGGCCGAGCGCATTGCGCTGGAGGCCGCGACGTTTGACGCCGGCGTCACGCCGACCCCGGCGCTGAATCCGCAGCTGATCTACCCGGGAACGCCGGAAACCCAGGCCAAGCTCGACGTCGCGTGGCAAGTCACGCCGGCGTGGGGTTGCTCGGTTGGCGCGGTTTGGAGCCATGCCTTCTACCACAACTTCGAGCGCACCCTGGTGCTGCCGGAGTCACTGGTCTGGCGCGGAAGCGTCCACTGGAAGCAGGGACCGCTCACGGTGCGCCTCTCTGCCGAGAACTTGTTCGGCGAGGATTACTTCCTTGGGGCCGACCCGCTTTTTTCCCACAACAACCTTGTGACCAAAGCGCCCGACGCATCCGGCAAGCTCACGGTCACTTGGAATTTCTGATTCCGGCCCGATCGCGACTCCCGGAAATCATGAAGGGCGCCCCTTGCGGGACGCCCTGCATGACCTAACACCAAGCAAACCGTAAGAACTACAAACAATGTTCGTTGCGATGAACGCGCACTGATGTCGTTAGGATAGACGCGGGGTGATTCGAAAACGTTGAATATTTCCGCAGGAATTTTTGTGAATAAGTTGTTTAGGAAATGACTGGCATTGAACGTTGGGAGCCAGTTGGTTACGCGCGGTGAGGTTCCAAAAGGGGGCAAGGCTGTCTGCCCTGCCCTTCGCATGCCCGCATAAAATGAACCCGCCGTCTGTCTCCCGTCCGCACCTCTTCGGGGTGCTCGCCGGTCTGGCGCTCTCCGCCGGACTGGTTTTCGCCGCCACTGTGCTCGCCAACGCCTGGACCCGCATCGCCGAGTCCCAAGTCATCAACGTCACCGGCTCCGCCCGGAAAAATGTCCGCTCCGATCTCGTGATCTGGCGGGCGAGCTTTTCCGTCGAAGCCCCCACCCTGGTCGAAGCCCAGGAAAAACTCCGCGCCGACCACGCCAAGGTCGCGGCCTTTTTCTCCGCCCGCGGCATCACCGGGTTCGCCGCCTCCCCCGCCGAGGTTCGTGAACTCGTCGCGAAACAGCGCCACGAAGAGGACGACACCGTGACGAACGTGCGCGTCGGCTACCGCCTGAGCCACTCGATCGAGGTGCAGTCGGAAAATGTGGATTTGCTGCCCAAGCTCGCGGGCGAGTCCGGGGAGCTGCTGCGTCAGGACGTGGCCTTCGTATCGGGCGGTTTCGATTTCATCTACACCAAGGCCGGCGAGGCCAAGGTCGAGATGATGGCCGAGGCCACGCGCGACGCCCGCACCCGCGCCGAGCAGATCGCCGTGCAGGGCAACCGGCAGATCGAGGCGCTGCGCAACGCGAAGATGGGCGTGGTGCAGATCAATCCGTTGCACTCCACCGCCACGAGCTGGGAGGGCAACAACGACACATCCGCCGTCGAGAAGACGATCATCGCCACCATCACCGCGACCTTCGCGATGAAGTAGGCCGTCCCTGCCACTGCGGCGCCCGGATGCGGGCAAGCATCCTTGATCTTTGCCGGTCCTGCCCGTATCCGTCCGCACCATGTTCCGCGTCGCCGCCTGCTTCGTGATTCTGGCCGCACTCACGCCCCACCTCCGGGCCCAGGTCACCCAGCACCGGGGTGAGACCTACGACGAGTTCAACACCCGGCGCATCCGGGAGGAGACAGCCAATCACCGGAACAACAACCCGACCTTCACCGGACCTGGCCCCAGCTCGACGGCCGATTGGAGCGCGTGGCAGGGATTGATCGACCGCTACAATGCCCGGCATGCGCCGAACACCGAAAGGCCGGCCCAGGACGAATCCGCCGCCCGCGCGCAGGTCCAGGACGATGCGGACCACCAGCGCCTGATGGCCAAACTCGACGCGGAGCTCGAGGCGGAGAAGCGCGCGGAGTTTGACCGGATCTATGAACCGGCCAAGACGGGCGACTCGCGGTCGCTGTTGCGCGTCGGCGAGTATTTCGCCGGCACCGGGGGAATGTTTCTGGCCGATGGGGTCGATGCCTCGGAGATGGCCTTCAACTATTATGCCCGGGCGGGAGATGGCACATCGACCGAACGCCAAGCCTGTCTGCTCGGGGCGATCCCGCAGCTGCTCGATCCGCAGACCATGAATTCCTATGGCGAACGGCTGCATCGCGTGCGCCGGTCCATCGACAGCCTCACCGGACCGGAAGCGATCATGGGCTGGCTCGAGGAGGGTGTCGCGAAGGAGAACTGGGTCGATGCGCTTCTGCTGGCGCTCTGGATCCAGCACGACGGTGAGTGCGGCATGGAGTATCAGTTTCCCCGGCGCATTACTTTCGAGGAGCGGTCGGTCCAGGTCCGCCGGCTGCTGGAACTCGTGAAAAACAAAGTGCCGTATATCGGCACGTATTTCATCGGGGCGATGATCGCCTCCTACCCCGATACGACCGGCGAATATGTGGCGTCGCTCAAGGCCCTGCTCGAAAATCCCTCGCGCATTCCCGGCGATGCGGACGGCATCTACACGGCCACCGTGCAGGACGAAGCCCGGCGGTTGCTGGCCCGGCTGCACGTGCGGAAAAAGATCCCCGGCGCGCGCGACGACGTCGCGCTGCTTCTGCTCCGGACTTGCGAGGGGCCGACGGCCTACGAAGCCCTCTGGGAGGCGTCCCATCTGATTTTAAAGGAGGAGGTCGAGGTGAATTCCGCACGCCGGCTCGAGGCTGCGGCGGATTTCGAGCGGATAGGCCGCGCGGTGAAAAAATACGGACCCAAGGAGTTTTTGGGCTTCAACCACCGCGACTTCTTCTACCATGCCCACCTGTTGCGCGCCCTCGTGCATCTGGAGGGAGACTTCGCCACGCTCGACATCGCGCCCGGCCGCAACCTCATGGCGGCCGAAGCGGAGCTTTCCCTGGCGATCCAACAGGCCGACAGCCCCGAACTCCGGACCGATGGCGAGGCGATCCTGCGTTACCGGGCCATGAGCGCCCGGTTCCCCACCGACGCCGCCTTTCCCCGTCGCGAAAGCAACGGGGCGGTGCTCGCGTTTCTCCGCCAATCGACCAACAGCGCCGCCGCGCAAATCACCCTCGGCCTGCTTTCCGCCGACGCCCAAAACCCCGAGCATCCGGCGGACGCTGGCGCAGCCCTCCGCCAATTTTCCGCCGCGTTGTCGGTGCCCGGCTGCCGGATGGCGGACGCCTACGATGTGCTTCGCAGCCTGCTCCGGCTCAGCCAATCCCACCCAAGCCTGGCCGAATCCATCGAGCCGTTGGCCAATTCCTACGCCGAGCGCGCCAGACTGTCCAAGGACCAGCGCCTCCAGCTGCGGATCTCCCTGACCCGCGCCACCGACCCGGTGCGCGCCGCCATTTGGACCGCGATCACCCAACCCGGCGGACGGCTGCAGGACAACCTCGCGACCGCGCTCGCCGCGATCGGAGACAACCCCGAGGCCCGGGCCTGGCTTGCCGCCAACACGCTGACTGGCGAAGCCCGCAACTCCGCCTTCGAGAAACTGGACAAATCCGCCACCCGGTTGCTGGCCCGTTCGCTCATCGCCTATACCGCGCTCACCGAGCGCCCCAGCGTCGCCCAAGCCATCGCCGCCGCCCGCGACCTGGATTCGATGAGACTGCACAAAGCCTTCGAAGCCGAACTCGTCCTCGCCCGACTCGGCCCGGGCTGGCGCGGCGGCCTGCTCGATTCCCCCCACACGGCCCGCTGGGTCGCCCCCGCCATCACCCGGCTTCAGGCTTTCGGCTCGCCCCGCTATGAGTGGCCGGCCGACCAAATCGAGGTGGAGAATTTTCTCTTCGCCCTGCCGGATTCGTTCTGGAACCAACCGCCCTCCCGCCAGATCGCCCGGGCTTGCGTGGAAATGGAAAAAGCAAACCTCCGCCACCGGATTTCAACCTACCTCGCCTACGAGGAGAAATTTGCCGCCCCGGATGACGCGGAAACCCGCGCCGGCATTCTGCTCGCGCGCGCCTATTGTGCCGCGTTCGGCCTCGGGCAGCCCCGCAATCTGGACGAGGCGGCCAGATTCCACGCCAGCGCGCTGTCCCAATTGCCCGCCGCCGCAGAGCTCGACCCCGCCATCCGCCTCGAGGTCGAGCAGGCGCTCCGGGTGATCGCCCCCGAAAACCGCGACCTTGCCAGTCTGGCCGCCCGCATCCGTGGCGACGCCGCCGCCCTTGCCGCCTTGCCCCCCGCCACCCGCGAACAGCTCTACGCATGGATCATTGGACCGGACTCGCCGAAGGGCCCGCTCACGCCCTCGGCCGCCGACCGCGCCGGAAACGATTCCCTCACCATCTGGGAGTTCACCGCGGAAAACACCGGCGTGCGCGATTCAATCTGGCTGTTGCGCGCCTTCGTCCTCAACGGCCACCTCCCGGCCTATCGCGAACTCGTCCGCCGCGCCGACGCCGGCGAATCCGACGCCCTCTGTCAGCTGGTCAGCACGCTGTTCACCTGTTCCCTGGCCAACGCCCCGCTGGCGATGAAGTATGCCGAACAGATTCCGGTTGATCACCGGGAACACTTTGTCGCCGCCTGGATTCAGCGGCCCGGCCCGGGCGACGCCATCCTCGATTTCCTGCGCGGAGGCTGGTTCGTAAAGCCGATGGTCGAGGCCTTGTCGTCCGCTACCTCGGCGCACCTCACGACCGCCCAGCCGTTCCTCATCGATCCGCCCCAAGGCGAAAGCTGGTTCCTGCGCGTGCTGCGCGAGCACACCGCCACCAACCCCGACACTTCCGAACTGCTCTTCCAAGCCGCACGCATCGAGCGCGCCGCGCAGCTCCCACCCCGGGAAACACCCAATCCGACCGAGGCGCAAAACCTGCTGCAGCAGGAAGAGGACGAGCGCTACGAACCGGGCATTTCCGAGACCTACCTCGCCCGCCTGCGCGAGACCCGCGACCCGCTCGCACTCGCCATTGCCCTCGGCCATGAATTCCCCGTCGAGGACGACGAGCCAAGCAAGGCCCAGCGCACCGCCTTTCTCTCGGTGGCCACGCGGCTATGCGCCTTGACACCCGAACGACCCGACCCGCTGCAGGCGCATTGCCTCGCGCTCGCCCACACCTCGCTCCGCCACCTCGGCCGCTACAATCCTGCGCCCTATCGGCTGCTCGTCGAGGAAAGCAAAAAAGGACATCTCTCCGCCAAGATCGAGCTCGCCTTCCTGCTCGCCACCCAGTCCTCCGTCAACGCCCCGGTGTATTACCCGCTCTTGGTCCAGGCCCTGGAATCGAAGCGGCTCACAGAAACCTACGCCGACCTTGCTGCCGCCAAAATCGCCCAATGGCGCGATCCCGCGACCGGCAAGGCCAACCCGCTGCTCGCCTTCCTGCAACGCCACGCCCCCGCCGCGCTCAACGACGCCCAGCCCTACGCCATCGACACGCACGACGAGTACGACTACGCGCCGCTCTTCTGGAAGGACAAACCCCCGCGCGATCAAGCAGTGCTGCGTCTCCTCAAAAAACACGCCGACGCCGGCGACAAAGCCGCCCAGGCCCTGCTCGCCGAAAAATAATCCACCGGTCATCCCGCCTTTTCCTCATGCCCCCCTCCCATCGTCTTCTCACCACCCTCGCCCTCGGGCTTGCGCTCACCGTTCCAGCCTTCGCCAAGAAGGACAAGGAAGCCGGCGCCGCAGCGCCTTTTAACTTCTCGCAGGCTCCCGCCGCGCAAGCCGACGCCTTCGTTGCCGTCACCCGCGGCGGTAATCTCAAGAAGATCAAGCGGCTCGCCGTTGTGAATTTTTCCGTGGAATTCCTGACCGGCAAGAGCGCCTCGGTCAGCACACGCGGCGGCTACAAATCCGGCGGCCTCGTCATTCCCGCCCTCGACACCGTGCAGGCCCAGGCCATCGCCGACCGCCTCTACGACCAGCTGCTCGCGGACCTGAAAACCACCGGCGTCGAGGTGATTCCGTTCGACACCATCAAAGTCAGCAAACACTTCGCCAAACTCGAAGGCGCCCAGCACGCTTCCCCGTGGTTGCTCGAAAACGCCTCGTCGAATTCCGTCCTGATCGGTGCGCACGGCATGCCCGTCTACATCGACAACCCCGAGCGCCTCGAAGGATTCAAGGCCGCCTCGATGACCTTCGGCACCAACACCCGGCTGCACGAGGTGATGCTCTGCAATGAATTCAACGCCAACCTGCTCTCAGTAAACATCGTCGTTGATTTCGCCGACGTGAAGACCGGCCGCTTCTTCACCAACATCGAAACTTCCTTCGCACACTACCTCCCCGCCAAGCACACGCGCTACCGTTTCGCCGCCGTCGGCCAGCCCGAGTTTGCCATCATCGCCCTCAGCCAGCGCCTCGACTCCGGCAACGTCCCCTTTGTCGAAGGCGACAGTCGCACCGGCAAGAGCACCACGCTCGACGGAAAAGTTTCGGAAAAAACCAAAGCCACCTCCGTCACGTTCGCCCCCGCGCTCTACTATCGCGACAGCGACCGCCTCGCCCGCGCCGCCAACGCCCTCTTCATCTCCGCCTTCGCAAAAGAGCGCGGCACCCCGCCCCCTGAGTCCACCGGAAAGTTGATCGAATGATTGCTCTGTCCGGTTCGGACGACCCGGTCGAAACCCGACTTTACAGGTGAATCTCCGCCGGCATCACGGTGCCGGCGGATTTTTCCGGCACCGGCTCAGCCTTGAGCGGATAACGGAATTGCTTGCCCTCGAAATTGCGGAAGACGACCTCATCGTCGGTGATCCGCTCCAGATAGTCCGGATTGATCGGCACCTTGCCGCCACCGCCGGGGGCATCGATCACATATTGCGGCACCGCGTAGCCGGTCGTGTGACCGCGCAGCGCCTTGATGATCTCGATGCCCTTGCGGACGTCGGCCTTGAAGTGCGCGCCGCCGGTGATGAGATCCATCTGGTAGATGTAGTAAGGGCGTACGCGCATGCGCAGCAGGCGGTGGACGAGGGCCTTCATCACCTCGGGATCGTCGTTCACACCACGGAGCAGCACGCTTTGGTTGCCCAGCGGCACGCCGGCGAAGGCGAGGCGCTCGCACGCGTCCTTCAGCTCCTGCGTGGCTTCGCGCGGGTGGTTGACGTGGATGCTCATCCAGATCGGGCCGTGCTTGCGGAAAATCTCGCCCAGCTCCGGCGTGATACGTTGCGGCAGGAATACCGGGATGCGCGAGCCGATGCGGATGAACTCGACGTGCTTGATCGCGCGCAGGCGGCCGAGCAGGTGTTCGAGCTTCTTGTCGGACAGCAGCAGCGGGTCGCCGCCCGAGAGCAGGACGTCGCGGATTTCCGGGTGCGCCTCGATGTAGCGGAGCGCCTGCTCGTATTCGGGATGGAAGTTGTAGTCCTGCGCATTGCTCACGAGCCGGCTGCGCGTGCAGTAGCGGCAATAGGAGGCACAGCGGTCTGTCACCAGAAAGAGCACGCGGTCCGGATAGCGATGCACCAGGCCGGGCACGGGCGAGTGGCTGTCTTCGCCAAGCGAGTCCAGCATCTCCCCGGAGGAGATCACCATTTCGTCGCTGCGCGGGATGACTTGCTTGCGGATCGGGCAATGGGGGTCGTCCCGGTCGATCAGGTTGAAAAAATAGGGCGTGATCGCGAGGGCCAGCTTCTGGTTGGCGAACAGACAGCCCGCCTTCTCCTCCGGCGTGAGCGTCAGGTAGCGTTCCAGCTGGGCCACGGTCGTGATCCGGTTTTTCAGCTGCCAGGTCCAGTCCTTCCAATCCGACTCCGGAACGTGCGACCAAAGGCCTTGGCCCGAGAACCAGGCGGAACGATCTTCGTGGTAGGACATGTGCGAAAAGCAGAAGTAGCGGGTTAGCCCGGAGTGTCAAACGGCGCGACCGCCTCGGTCCCCAGCGTTCAGCGTCCCAGCTGGTCCGCCCATGCCCATGTTCCGCAACATCTTGCCATAGTCGCTCCGACGGCGGTTCCGACAATTGCGCACACCTTTGCGGTAAGCATCCGGCGGATTGTGCCGATTACGTGAGGCAATGCCCCGGTAATAACTGCTTTCTGATGCCCATCACCCCTCACACTCTCGACGAGATTGCCCGCAAACCCACCAGCAACCCGCACCTCCCCGCCACCTTTCTGGTTTCAGGGGTCCTGCTGGTGATCGGGGGCTTTGTTTCCTTGTGGCTAAGCACCGGAGAAATGCGCGGCCAAGGCACCATCCTGGCCTACGCGGGAGTGTGTGCCGTGATCGCGCTCATTGCCCTCGCCTACGCCGGCTGGAGTCTGCTGCGGGGCCTCAACAAACAGGATGAGGACCAGCTGGTCCTTACCGCACTCGCCCAGCTCAAGGCCATCTGGGACAGCGCGCCTCTCAGCATCATCCTCTTTGATCCGCACGACCCGAAGGTTCCGGTGAAGATCGTGGACTGCAATCCGCGCGCCTGCGAATTGCACGGCTACTCCCGCGAACAGATGATCGGTCAATCCATTGACCTGCTCGAGGCCCATCCCTGGGCCCACCGCACCCCCAACTGGATCGAGCAGTTCCGGATCAAGCGCCGCTACGAGGGCGAGAGCGAGCACAAGCGCCGCGACGGTTCCACCTTCTGGATCGAATATTTCACCAGCCTCATCGTCGTGGAAGGTCGTGAATACGTCCTCGGCATGGACCGCGACTGCACGGCGCGCAAGCTCGCCGAACAAGCCCTGCGCGCAAGCGAGGAACGCTGGCAGCTCGCCGTCGCCGGCAGCAACGAGGGCGTCTGGGACTGGCAGATCGAGGAGGATTCCTTCTGGTTCTCCCCGCGCTGGAAAAGCATGCTCGGCTTCTTCGACGACCAGCTGCCCAACCAACGGAGCGTGTGGATGGACCGCATCCACCCCGACGACCGCAATCTCGTCGAAAACGCCATCACCACGCACCTCATGCAGAACACCGCGATCCTGCACTGCGAATACCGCATCCTCCATCAGGACGGCTCGTGGATCTGGGCGCTGGTGCGCGGCAAGGCCCTGTTCGGCGAGGACGGCCGCCCGCGGCGCATGGTCGGCACCCAGACCGACATCACCCGGCAGAAGCAGGCCGAGGCCGAGCTGCGCCAGGCCAAGGACACCGCCGAATCCGCCGACCGTGCCAAGAGCGAGTTCCTCGCGGTCATGAGCCACGAGATCCGCACCCCGATGAACGGCGTGCTCGGGTTCACCAACCTTCTGCTCGACACGCCGATGAACGCCGAGCAGCGGGACTGGCTCACCACCATTCGCTCCAGCGGCGAGGCCCTGCTCACGCTCATCAATGACATCCTCGACTTCTCCAAGATCGAGTCCGGCAACATGGAGTTCGACCAGCATCCGGTCTCCGTGCGCCGCACGATCGAGGAGGTGCTCGACCTGCTCTGGAGCAAGGCCAACGAGAAACGCATCGAGCTGCTGCACTGGATCGAGAGCGATGTGCCCGACTGGATCCTCACCGACGGCACCCGGATGCGCCAGGTGCTCGTCAACCTCATCGGCAACGCCATCAAGTTCACCACCAAGGGCGAAGTCGAGGTGCGGGTGAGCCTGCTCCCCGCCGACGGCGAACGGAAGTCCCCGCTCCTCGTGATCAACGTGCGTGACACCGGCGAGGGCATCCCCGCCGACCGTGTGCACCGCCTCTTCAAGCCCTTCAGCCAAGCCGATTCCTCGACCACGCGCAAATACGGTGGCTCCGGCCTCGGCCTGGCCATCAGCCGCAACCTCGCCAATCTCCTGGGCGGCGACATCGTGCTGGCCAGCAGCTCCGGCAGCGGCTCGGTGTTCAGCTTCTCGCTGGCGGCCAATCCCACCACCGCGCCGGCCGATGCCTTCGAAAGCCCCGTCCCGGTCCAGCCGGGCGTCGCGCTGGAGGGCCGCAAGGCGCTCATCGTGGACGACAACGAGGCCAACCGCCGCATCCTCACCAGCCTGCTCCAGCGCTGGGGCCTGACCACGGTCAGTTTCGAGCACCCCGTCGCCGCCATCGAATACCTGCGCAGCCACGACGAGCCCGACTTGGGCGTGCTCGACATGATGATGCCGGACATGAACGGCGTGGAACTCGCCGCCCGCCTGCATGCCCTGCCAGGCCACGAGCAACTGCCTCTGATCCTCCTTTCCTCCATCAGCCGCGAGGATCTCCGCGCCTTCAACCCGATGGAGCAGTTCAACGTCGTGCTGACGAAACCGCTCCGTCAGAATCTCCTGTTGGAAGCCCTGAACAAGACCCTGGCCGCCCCCGACAAACCCGCCAGCACCGGCAGCCAGCCGCCGATGGTGGCGCCCCGCGCTCCCCAGCTCGATCCCTCGCTGAGCAAAGTCGTGCCCCTGCGCATCCTCGTCGCCGAGGACAACCTCGTTAACCAAAAGCTCATCGCCGGCCTGCTCCGCCGCCTCGGTTACACGCCGCAGATCGTCGGCCACGGCCAGGCCTGCCTGGAGGCCCTCAACCGCGACCGCTACGACCTCGTGCTCATGGACTGCCAGATGCCCGAGATGGACGGTTACGAGGCCACCGGCCGCATTCGCCGCGGCGAGGCCGGCGAGCACCACCGCGACATCCGCATCATCGCCCTGACCGCCGCCGCCATGGCCGGCGACCGTGAGCGCTGCCTCGAAGCGGGCATGAACGACTACCTCACCAAGCCCATCCAGGCCCCGGAAATCATCCGACTGATCACCGCCAGTCCGGCGACACCGCAATCCCCTGCCTAGGGCGTGCTTGCGTCGCTGGACACAGAATTGCTCGGAAACCGCTTGGCAGGGTCGCACGAACACTTTTTCGTGCGTCTTTAATGTCCGCTTCCCAGCCCGCAATTCTCGCCCTTGAAGACGGTTCCGTGTTCCGTGGCACGGCTTTTGGAGCGTCCGCCACCATCGCCGGCGAATGTGTGTTCAACACCTCGATGACCGGCTACCAGGAAATCCTCAGCGATCCCTCCTACTTCGGCCAGATCGTCACCATGACCGCCGTGCAGATCGGCAACTACGGCATCAACGCCGAGGACGAGGAGCACGCCGGCCCCAAGGCCAGCGGCCTCGTCGTCCGCGAGGTCTCGCCCATCGTCAGCAACTGGCGCAGCACGATGTCCCTCGACGCCTACCTGAAGAAGCACGGCATCCCCGGCATCAGCGAGGTGGACACCCGCGCCCTCACCAAGAAGCTGCGCGTGGACGGCGCCATGAAGTGCTGCCTCAGCACCCTGCCCCTCACCGACGCCGACGCCATCGCCCGGGCCAAGGGCTGGCAGGACATGGCCGGCAGCGACTACGTCAAGGACACCACCTGCAAGGCCCCCTACATCTGGGGCGCCGACGACGCCTCACGCCACAACGCCCAGTATCTCCCCGTTGGCACCACCGGCGGCGCCACCCGCACCCCGGCGAAGAAGTTCAAGGTCGCCGCCTTCGACTACGGCGCGAAGTTCACCATTTTCCGCAAGCTCGTGCGCCACGGTTTCGAGGTGCACGTGTTCCCCGCCACCGCCACCCACGAACAGGTGCGCGAGGCCGGCGTGGACTGCCTGTTCCTCTCCAACGGCCCCGGAGATCCGTCGGCGCTGCCCTACATCCACAAGACCGTCACCGCACTCCTGCCCGACTACCCGACCTTCGGCATCTGCCTCGGCCACCAGATGGTCACGCACGCGCTCGGCGGCACGACCTACAAGCTCAAGTTCGGCCACCGCGGCGGCAACCAGCCGGTGAAGAATCTCGAGACCGGCAAGGTCTCGATCACAGCCCAGAACCATGGCTTCGCCACCGACCCGAAGTCCCTCGAGTCGCGCGGCGCGCTCGTCACCGAGATCAATCTCAACGACAACACCGTCGAAGGTCTGCGCCACAAGGAGCTGCCGGTCTTCTCTGTGCAGTATCACCCCGAAGCCGCCCCCGGCCCTAATGACGCCGACCCGCTCTTCGAGGACTTCTACAAGCTCGTCGAGAAGCGCAAGGCCGGGAAAATCTGAGCCCCCGCGTGAGGCGCTGGAAGTGGCAAGTAACAAGGGCCAAGTATCAAGAGACGGTCGCCCCGGGGCTCTTGGCGCTTGTGAATTGATCCTTGTTACTTTGCTTCGATCAGCAGCTCGAACTTCTTCGCATCCTCCGGCGTGTCCACGCCGATGGTCGGGTCCTCGGTGACGTCAATGGCGATCGGGTAGCCGTTTTCCAACACGCGGAGCTGCTCCAGTTTCTCGATTTGCTCGAGCTTGCCCGGGGCCATGCGCACGAACTTCTCCAGAAAGTCAGCCTTGTAGGCGTAGAGGCCGAGGTGCTTGTAGCAGGGATTGGCCTGCACCCAGGCGTCGTCGATGGTCAGGCCGAGATCGCGCGAATACGGCATCCGCGACCGCGAGAAATACAGCGCCCGCTTGGTCTCGCTCATGACCACCTTCACTTGGTTGGTGTTGTAAAAATCCACGATCCGTTTGAACGGGGTCGCCAGGGTCGCCATCGGGCAGTCGCCTTGGATGAGCTTGGCCAGGGTCTGCAGTTGCGCGCCGGTCACCAGGGGCTCGTCAGCCTGCACGTTCAGCACGTAGCTGGCCCGGACGGTGCGGTTGGCTTCGGCCAGCCGGTCGGTGCCGCTCTGGTGGCTGGCATCGGTCATAATCGCCCGGAATCCCGCGCCCTCGATGCATTCGGCCAGCAACTCATGATCCACGGCGAACCATAGCGGAAAGTCCGGCGCCTGTGCCGTGATGCGCTCGGCCACCCACAGCACAAGCGGCTTGCCCTTAATCGGATGCAACAGCTTGCGCGGGAAGCGCGTGGACTCCAAACGGCACGGCACGATGATGGCGAAGGCAGGCATGCGGGGGTCTTTGGGATTGCCAGTCGGGGCTCGACCGGATTTTGCGTTAACCTTTAATCCGACCACTTTACCCCTCCGCAATGGAAAAGAACGCCACACCAGCCGCCACCGCCACGAAGGAGCTCCTCGTGCAGAACAAGATGGGCATCCATGCCCGTCCGGCGGCCATGATCGTCCGCGTCACCAACAAATTCAAAGCCGACGTCCATGTGGAAAAGGACGACGAGCAGGTGAACGGGAAAAGCATCATGGGCCTGATGATGCTGGCGGCCGCCAAGGGCTCGAAGGTCAAGTTCGTGGCCACCGGGGCGGATGCCGAGCAGATGCTGACCGAGCTCGAAGCCCTCTTCGCCAAGAAATTCGACGAGGCCTGAGGCGAGTTGCCCACGGAACACACGGAATACACAGAATGGGGGCCGGTCTCTGACCGGCCTTTCTTGTGTCCTCTGCTTCGGTGTACTCCGTGTGTTCCGTGGGCTATATCCCGAAAAACCGCTTGGCGTTCGCCGTCGTGACCTCCGCGAACCGCTCCCGGCTCACGCCAAACAGCTCCGCGCAAAAATCCGCCGTGTGCCGCAGGTAGGCCGGCTCGTTGGGCTTACCCCGGTGCGGCATCGGGGTAAGGAAAGGCGCGTCGGTCTCGATCATCAGCCGGTCCAGTCCCTGGGCGAGCGCGGCCGCCCGCACCGGTTCCGCGGTCTTGTAGGTGATGATGCCGGTGAACGATCCGAAGCCGCCGCGCTTCGTCAGCTCGGCCATCTCTGCCGGCCCCTCCGTGTAGCAGTGAAAAACGATCTGCGACCACGGCAGACCGCTCGCATCGATCATGTCCACACACTCGCGGAATGCCCCGCGCGAGTGGACCACAAGCGGACACCCCAGTCGCTTCGCCAAATCCAGCTGCACAGCAAAGGCCTCCTTTTGCCAGCCGAGGATCTTCTCGGCTTCGGCGGCATTGTCCTTGGGCAGGTGAAACCGGTCGAGCCCGGTCTCGCCCAACGCGACCGGTTTGGCCTTTCCGCGCCAGAAGTCCTCCAGCTGAGCCACCCGCGCCGACCAGTCCGCCCCTACGCTGCACGGATGCAGGCCGACAGTGTAGTGCACCTGTCCGGCGTGCTCTGCCGCGATGTCCCGGTAAAGCGTCCAATCGTCTGTATCGGTGCCAATGGTAATCATGGCCTCCAAACCCGCCCCGCCCGCGCGCTGCAAGATGGCGGTCAGTTCACCGCGGCGGGCAAAGGAGTCGAGATGCGTGTGGGTGTCGATCAGGCCCATGCGCCGGATTGAAGGGTCCGAAAACAGAGAAGCCAGCGCTTTCGCGCCGGCTTTCTGCACACACACACTGACAAATTGTTTTGGGTCTCAGCGGCTCGTCACCTTGATGTCGCCGCCGGAAGAACGGAGCTTGAGCCGCGGGCCACCGCCGTTGACGGCGCCGGTCAGCCGGCTTTTGCCGCTGCCGCCCTTTTCGAGCGTAATGGTCAGGCCTTCGGCGCGCACGTCCCCGCCCGAGGTGCTGGCATCGAGGTAGAAGCCCGTGCCCTCGGCCACCTCGACGCGCACCTGGCCGCCGGAGGTGCTGAGCACCGCATCTTGTTTGATCGGTTCGGTGATGATGGCCCGCACATCGCCGCCCGAGGTCGAGGCACTGACCAGCTGGGCGACCGACTTGAGGTCGATGTTGCCGCCCGAGGTCGAAACTTCCGTCAGGCCCCCGGCGCGATCCACGCTGATGTCACCCCCGCTGGTCGTGAGCCGGGCGTGGGCCGTGCCTTCGAGGAGGGTGATGTCGCCCCCCGACGTGCCGGCATCAAGATCGCCATCGATGCGGGCAAACTCCAGATCGCCGCCGCTGGTGCGGGCGCGAACGTTGCCCTTGAGGCTGGCCACCGCGATGTCGCCGCCCGAGGTGCCGAGGTTGAGATTGTAGGCCGTGGGCACGGTGACCACGAAGGAGACGTTGACCGGCGGCCAGTTGCCGAACCACGAACCGGCGCCCTGTTTCTCGTATTTGGCCTCCGCGACGACGTCGTTGCCGTTTTGCTCGAGCGTGAGAGCGAGCTTTTTCAAAATCTCATCGGCCTCCGCCTCGCTGGAGGCGCGGATAACCTGCTTCACCTGCACCTGGACTTGGGCCACGTCGGCGGTGCGGATCGTGATGTCTCCACCCTGGGTGGAAGCCTTGAGGGTGCCGCCCGGCTGGACAGCGAAGGTCTTTTCAACGACCCGGGTGATTTTGGCCTCGGCGATGTTGGCACCCAGCAGCAGGGCGCCGATGGCAAACAGCGGAAACAGGATTTTCATGGGAATGTGTTCCTGAAAACCCCGCCGACGGCCTGAAGTTACAAAAAATATCAGCCGCTCGCCGGCAGATTCAGCCGCACCCGCATGCGGGCCAGCCGTTCCAGCAGCCGCAGGTCGGCGCGAATCGGCCACCAATCGTAAAGATAAATCTCCAGCGGACGCCACATCGCCACCCAGCCCACAATCTGCAACCCCAGTTCGACAAAACTGTTCCTGCCGGCCGGCAACAGGTGCAGGGCTACTTCCCCCAATCCGAAGCAGGCCCCGAGAAAGAGCACCCCGATCAGGAGGCTGGCGCGTCCCCGCCGCAGCAACTGGCGCAGTTCCCGCCGCTTCACCTCCACCCGGCTGGCAAAGTAGTGTCGCACGGCCTCCTCTGTGCCGGCCGCGCGGTCGGGCAGCGGCGCAGTCGCCAAATGGACCACAAGCTCCAGTTCGCCCTGGTGCGGCAGTTCGCGCGCCCAGCCCACGATGAACTCCTCGGCATCGGCGTCGAGGTCGCGATCGATGAAAGGGGACGGATCCATCAGGTTGAACAGCTGCGCGAGTTCGCGTAGCCGGACCTCGATGCGATTGTCCGCGGTCACGTTCATTTTTTGAGCAAGCCCGCCTGCCACGCCGGCTCCTTGAAGCCGGCCAGCGCCACCTTGGGTCCGATGAGGAACGGACGCTTCACGAACATGCCGTTGCTCGCGAGCAATCCCAGCGCGTCATCCTCCGCCATAGCAGGCAGCTTCGCCGAGAGGCCTTGCGCCCGGTATTCGATGCCCGAGGTGTTGCTGATGCGGCTCAACTTGCCTTCGCAGGCCTTGAGCATGGTTTTCAGCTCGGCCACCGACGGCGGGGCCGTGCGGATGTCCTTTTCGAAATAGGTCAGTCCGTGCTTGGTCAGCCACGCCCGGGCCGCCTCGCAGGTGGTGCACTTCGGATGGGCGTAGAGCGTCAGGCGACTCACTTGGTGTCTCCGAGAACTTCCTTGAAGAACTGTTTCATGTGCCCCCAAGAGCGCTTGTCCGCCACCTTGTGGTAGGCGATGGGCAGGCCGCGCAGCTTGGCGATCTCGTCGGCCTTCGGGTTGGTGAAGGCGTGGACGGCGCCGGCGTAGCTGATGAACTGGTAGTCGAATTTCCCTTCGTTCATCGCCTTGGTGAAGCCCGCCAGTTCCTCCGCCGTGATGAACCCGTCGGCAGCGCCGTGGCACACGAGGATCTTGGCCTTGGTTTTCGCCGCGGCCTCGGCGGGCACGGGGATCAGCCCGCCGTGGAAACTTACCACACCGGCGAGCGGCGCACCGGTGTAGGCCAGCGCCTGCACGGTCGAGCCTCCGAAACAATACCCGATGGCGGCGACCCGCGCCCCATCCACCAGACCCGTCGCAACCAGCTGGTCGAGTCCGGCCCGGGCCCGCTCGGCCATGAGCGGCTTGCCGTAGAACTGGCCGGCGAGTTCGCCCGCACGCTTCGGGTCGTCGGTGACCACGCCCGCGCCATACATGTCGGCAGCAAAGGCCACGTAACCCATCTTCGCCAGCTGCTCGGCCCGGCTCTTCGGATACTCCGTCAGGCCCCACCACTCGGGGATCACCAGAACGCCGGCGGCCTTCGCGCCGGGCTTCACCTTCTCGTCGTCGTAGGCCAGCCAGCCTTCGAGCTTGGTGCCCGCGTGCTCGTAGGCGACGGGTTTGGTGACGAGCTTGGCGTTCAGGGCCACGGTTGCACCGAGGGCCAGCACGAGGGAGAGGAGTCGGGGAGAATTCATGCCCGCGAACCTAACGGGCTCCGCGTAAAACACAACCGGCCATCCGTCACTTAACGCAGCAGCTCGACCACGTCGCCGCTGTTCAGGCGCAGCTTGCGATCCACCGCCTTCTTGAAGGCGGCCTTGATGACCTTCCGGTCGCGGAAGATGCGCGCCGCCTTGAGTCCGTCGCGCAGACTCCCAGCTTGCGCAGCCTGATAGAGCTCCAAGCCCTCCTTCCAAGGCAGCTCGGTGATGGCCCCGGAGCTGCCATCCACCAGCACGACCATCCCGGTGCGGGCCAGCCGCGCCGCAGATTCCATCGAGAGCGCCGCCACGTCACCGGAGGAGGTGATGGCCGCAGCCGTCACCTTGCCGGTCGTGGCCACCGTCGCGGTGGTGACCTTCGCCGTGGTTTTCACGGCCGTCGTCGCGACCGCCGTCGTGCCGACGACGGTCGCGGTGACCAAAGCACACCCGCTGCAAATCAAGACTGCGAGCAGGAGTGTCCCCGCGACGAACCTCACGTCGTGAGGCCGCCGGAGATGTAGGAACGGAGCGACTCGGCCTCGGCGCGGTGGTGGTTGGCCATCCAGCGCGAGACGTCACCGATCGAGATCAGCCCGACCAAGTCGCCGGCGTCCATCACCGGCAGGTGGCGGCAGCGCTTCTCGGCGAAAATTTCCATGACTTGTTGCACCGTCGTCTCGGGCAGCACGGAGAGCACGTTGCTCGTCATGACCTGCGTGACAGGTGTCGTGCGCGGATCGAGTCCGGCGGCCACCACGCGCGTGAGCACGTCGCGCTCGGTGAAGATGCCGGCGAGTTTGGCATCGTTCATCACGAGGATGGCGCCGATGCGGTGACGATTCATTTCCTGGACCGCTTGGGTCACGGTGACCGTGCTCGGCACGGTGTGGAGGACACGACCCTTGCCCTCCAGCAGATGGGAGATCGAGGTATCATTCATTGGGGTATGGGGTATGCGCGGACCATACTCCCGCCCGCGGCTCCATCAAAGCCTATTCTCCGCTCATTTTTTGAAAAGCTGGTCGAGCGCGCCGAGGCTCTTGAGCGGAGCGGTCTTCTTGGTCATGGCCGGGGCCACCACCACCGCGGGTCCGGCCGGGACGGATGCCGCCAGCTTGACCCCGCCGGGCGCCAAATCCTCCCATGCTCGCTTCAGTCTCACCGCCGATACCGGCTCGGCCGTGCCCAGCTCTTGGGCGAACAGGCTCACGCGAAACTCCTCCACCAGCCAGCGAAACTCGCTCTCTGCCGCCGCCGGCTTGCGGGCCGCGGCCACAAACGGGGCCAGTTCGGCTGCACGCTGGGCGTCCTTGGTCGTGTCGCGCTTCCAGCGGTCGGCCCGCGCCTTCATCCCGCGCAGATAGCGCGGCAAATGCTTCAACCGGTCGTAGGGTGTGCGGCGCAAAAAGTCCGCCGGCAGCAGCGCCGCCAGGTCTTCCGTCATCTTCGGGTAAGGCTGGGCGTGGGTCTGCAGCTCCAAGCGCAGCGTGAGGAGCTCCTTCATCCAGTCAGTCAGCCGCGGCACGGAGGCCCGCAGGTCCAGCTTCGCCTGCGCCAGCACCCGGCCAAAAACCTCCTGGTGCAACGGCTGGACTTCGCGGCGACACACCCAGCGCCGGATGCACTCCAGCGCGTCGTCCTGCAACTGCTCGATCGGTGCCAGCGTGGCGGTCAGGGCCCCGAGCATGCGCAACGCACGCAAATCCTTTTCCAGCCAGCCGAGATCGTAACGCAGCTGGGTCTCGAGCAACTGCGCCACACCCGCGCGTGTCACCGTCGCCGCCTCCTCGGGCGTGGCGAACAGGCGCACGGCCACCCCCGCGCCCAGGGCCTTGATGCCGGGGTAGGCCAGCACGGGCACGCCGTGTTTTTCCTCCACCGGCACGGACGCCGGCAGGTCGCCAAACTTCCATTCCCCGGCCGGTTCGCCTTCCCACTTGGCCCGGGCGGCACGCCAGGCGGCGTTCTCCGCCGTCGCGGCCTTCTGGCTGAATTCGCGGCGGCGGTCGTGCAACAACGCCTGAATCTCCCCGAGTTCGCGGCTGGCGCAGAGCACGCGGTCCTTCGCGTCCACCACCTCCACCCGCACGCGCAGGTGGTCGGGCAAACCTTTCGCCGACCAAGTCGTCGGATCGATCCGCACCCCGAGCCGGGGCTGCAAGAGTTCAGCCAGCGCCTCGGCCAGCGTGGGCTGCTTCGGACGCGACGAAATCAATGCCAGCTCGCGCACGAGCCTTTGCGCGGTCTCGGTCAATGGAATCAGGCCACGCCGCTGCTCCTTCGGCAGGGCCTTGAGCATCAGTTCCACCTTTTCCGGCAAATGTCCCGGCACCGCCCAGTCGAGTGCGGCGGGCGACAGTGCCTCCGCCTCGGCGAGCGAGACGCGCACGGTCACACCGTCGTCGTGCTTGCCGGGCTGGTAGGCGTAGCTCAGCGGCAGCACCTGGTTGCTGATCGGCAGGGCCTCGGGGAAAGCCTCCGCATCATGCGCATCATCCTCGGCCGCGCGCAGGTCCTCGTCGCGCAGGAACAGGAACTTCGGGTTCGTGGTCTGCTGGTGACGAACAAAGTCAATCAGCTCGGGCACGCTGCTGATGCCTTGGGGTGGCATCCTCGCTCCGCGCGGGTTGGCCTGGTCCTCCGGAAAGCCGGCGCTGAGCGCGGGCTCCACCTTTTCAAACTCCTTCGCGTAGAACCGATACAGCGCCTCGTCGATGTTCATGTAGCCCGAGCTGCGCAGCCGGGTAAGGCGCTCCTCGGCCTGCTCACGCAGCTTGCGGTTGTGGGCGAGAAAATCGAAGGGCCAGGTCACCGTGTCGCCGACCAGCGCCTCGCGGATAAAAATCTCCGTGGCATGCAGCGGGTTGATCTTTCCGTAGCCCACCGAGCGGGTTTCCAACTCGAGGTTGTAGAGCCGGCGCCGCTCCTTCACGAGCACGCGTCCGGCATCGGCGCTCCAGAACGGCTCGCTGTGCGCCACCCGCAGGAGATGTGACCCGAGCCCAATGATCCACTGCGGATCAACCCGCGCGCAGGTGCGGGCGTAGAGCCGCGCCGTCTCCATGATCTCCGCCGCCATGAGCCACTTTGCGACCTTCGGCTTGGAGGGTGAAGCCCGGCCTCCGGTCGGGTTGTTTTTGGAATCTCGCTCCCGCTTCTCAAAGAGCGTGGACCCGGGAAACACGTTCACCCGCCGGTCGTGCGCGGCGTGGTAATCCCCTTCGTCCGTGCGCGTGGCCACGTTGCCCAGCAGGCCGGCGAGAATGGACCGGTGAATCGCCGCGTAGGCGGGCGTGCCGAGATCGAGTTTCAGCTCCTGCCCCTTCTTCAAGCCGTCATAGACCGACGAATGCGCAAAGCCGTCGCGTTCGCGCAAGGTGTCCTCGAGCTGGCCGTGCACGTCGCGCCACTCGCGCATGCGCATGAACGACAGAAAGTGCGAGGTGCAGAACTTGCGCAGCTTGCCGAGCGTCATCGCCTCGAACTCGTCGTGGTAGGCCTCCCAGATCGAGAGCAGCGTGAGAAAATCGGAATCCGGCTGCGTGAAGCGCCGGTGCGCGGCGTCGGCCTTCTGCTGCGCATCCATCGGACGCTCCCGCGGGTCCTGGATGCTGAGCGCCGCGGCGATGATGAGCACCTCGCGCAGGGCCTTCTCCGTGCGGGCCTGCAGGATCATGCGGCCGACCGTCGGGTCCACGGGCAGGTGCGCCAGCTCGCGGCCGAGATCGGTAAGAACGCCCGCCTCATCAATCGCGCCGAGCTCGTGCAACAGTGCGTAGCCGGCGCGGATGCCCTTGGCCGGCGGGGCGTTCAGGAACGGGAACTCCTCGATGTCGCCGAGGCCGAAGGCCTTCATGCGCAGGATCACGTCCGCGAGGTTGCTGCGCTGGATCTCGGGCTGCGTGAAGCGCGGACGGTCGAGAAAATCCTGCTCCGCGTAGAGCCGGATGCACACGCCGTCACTGACGCGGCCGCAGCGGCCCTTGCGCTGGTCGGCGCTGCTCTGCGAGACGGGCTCCACGGGCAGCCGCCGCGTGCGGCTCTGCGGCACGTAACGGCTGAAACGCGCGAGCCCGGTGTCCACCACGAAGCGGATGCCGGGGATCGTCAGCGAGGTCTCGGCGATGTTGGTCGCGAGCACGATCTTGCGCGCCTGCGTGGGCGTGAAAACACGCTGCTGCTCGGCGTTGGTCAGCCGGCCAAAGAGCGGCACCACCTCCAGCCGGCTTCGTTTGCGCCCTTCCAACAGGTCGCGCAATTCGCGGATGTCCCGCTCGGTCGGGAGGAAGACGAGGATGTCGCCGGTCGAGCTCTCGTCGAGGATGCGCCCGACGGCCTCGGCCGCGGCGTCGAGGTAGGTGTATTCGCTCTCCTCGCCCTTCATCTCCTCGAGCGGGGAATAAATCACCTCCACCGGGTAAACCCGCCCCGACACCTCGATGATCGGCGCGCCGTCAAAGGCCTTGGAAAACGCCTCGGTGTCGATCGTCGCGGAGGTGATGACAATCTTCAGGTCGGGCCGGCGCGTGCGCAGCCGCCGCAGGTGGCCGAGAATGAAATCAATGTTGAGCGAGCGCTCGTGTGCCTCGTCCACGATGATGGTGTCGTATTCGCGCAGCTCCGGGTCGGCCTGCAGCTCGGCGAGCAGCATGCCGTCGGTCATGAACTTGATGACCGTGTCGCCCGAGGTCTGGTCGGCGAAGCGGATCTTGCAGCCGACCTCGCGGCCGAAACCGACGTTCAGCTCCTCGGCCACCCGCCGGGCCACCGAGCTGGCGGCCACGCGCCGCGGCTGCGTGCAGGCGATGCGGCCGCGCTCGCCGCGACCGGCCACGAGGCAGAGCTTGGGAATCTGCGTGGTCTTGCCCGAACCGGTCTCACCGGCCAGCACCAGCACCTGGTTGTCCCGGATGGCCGCAACGATCTCGTCCGCCCGCGCGCTGATGGGCAGCTCGGGCGGATACTCGATCCGGAAGGGCCAGGGTTTGTGTGGGCGTGGCGGCACGGCGACGGGCCTTTTTGCGGGAAACCAGCCACTTAACCAGCAGATTCCCACCCCGCAACCCGGCATCCCTTGTGCTACCAGCCGGGCGTGAATCCGCCCGCCGCCACTCTGCCCAAGGAAGCCTTCCGGCTCACCAAAATCGTCTTCACGCTCGGCCCGGCCTCGGCCGACGAACGCATGCTCGAGCGCCTCATCCTCGCCGGCGTGGACGTCTGCCGCCTCAACATGGCCCACGCCGACCACGCGTGGACCCGCGCCATGATCCGCCGGGTGCGGGAGGTCTGCCAGCGCACCGGCCGCCACATCGCCCTGCTCATGGACGTGAAGGGCCCCGAGATCCGCACCGGCGATCTGCCGGAACCGGTCGAGCTGACGGCGGGCCAGCTCATCGACTTCCTGCCCCAGCCGGGCGAATCCGAGCACCGCATCCTCGCCGTTTCGGTGAACTATCCGTCCTTTGGCGAGGATGTGCAGACCGGTTCCACCGTGCTCGTGGACAGCGGGCTCATCCGCCTCGAGGTCGTCAGCGCGACGTCCGCCCGCGTGCGCTGCCGGGTGGTCGTGCCGGCCAGGCTGGGCAACCGCCGCCACATCAACCTGCCCGGCGTGAAGGTCCGCCTGCCCGCCCTCACCGCCAAGGACCGGGCCGATGTCACCGTCGGCATCGAGGAAGGCGTGGACTTTTTCGCGCTGTCGTTTGTGCGCGAGGCCGACGACATCGACATCCTGCGCCGCTACCTTTCCGAAAAGGGGAGCTCCGCTCGCGTCATCGCCAAGATCGAGGACCAGTCCGCCATCGCCAACCTCGACGAGATCGTCACCGCCTCCGACGCCGTGATGGTCGCGCGCGGCGACCTTGGTATCGAGGTGCCGATGGAAGATCTGCCGCTGATCCAGCGCCGCACCGTCGAGGCCTGCATTCGCCTCCGCAAGCCCGTCATCGTCGCCACGCACCTGCTCGAATCCATGATCCAGTCGCCGGTGCCCACCCGCGCCGAAGTCAGCGACATCGCCAGCGCCGTCTGGTCCACCGCCGACGCCATTATGCTCTCCGGCGAAACGACGACCGGCCGTTACCCGCTCGAATGCGTGCAGTTCATGAAGCGCGTCGCCGGCCGCATCGAAGGCACCACCTCGAAAGGTTACAATGCCGACCTGCCGCTCAAGACCCACAAGGACCGCCTGCTGCGTTCCGCCATCGTGCTGGCGCAGGAGATCGGCGAATCGGGCATCGTCGTCTTCACCCGCAGCGGCCTGCTGCCGCAGACATTGTCGGCCCTGCGCGCCTCGCGCTGTCCGATCTACGCGTTCACCGACAACCCCGTCGCCTTCCGCCACCTGCTGCTGGTGTGGGGCGTGGAGCCGTTCCTGATGGATTTCGGGGCCGAACCCGAGAAGACCATCCGCGACGCCTTCGCCTACCTCCTGCGCCGCGGCTGGGTGCAGACCGGCGACTGGATGGTCGTCGTGACCAACGTGCTCGCGGGCGAGCAGACTATCGATACGATTCAGCTCAGACCGGTCGAGTGAGCCGCAACCGGACTGGAACAGACTCGCACGGCCGGGCGCGACTGTTAGCGTGAGGCCATGTCCGCCCCGCCGCCCGTCCTGCCTGAGAAAACCCTGCGGCGCGTCCTGGCCCTCGCGCGTGCTGACGGCTGGAGCATTGTCATCGTGGCCTCCTTGGGCGGGCTCTATTCGCTACTCCAGCCCAGCTGGCTCTTCACAGGCACGTCCATCCTTGTCGTGCTCACCGGTCTCGCCGAGCTGCATGGTCGGCGTCGATTGCTAAGCTCCGACCCGCGCGGCGTCAGCTGGCTGATCGGCGCCCAGCTCGCACTGCTCGGCGTGATCTGGAGTTATGCCTGGTTCCGCTGGCGGTGGTTTGATCCACAGGCGATGTGGGCCGAACTGCCCGGGCTCGCCCGGGCGGAAATCGACCGCCAGCTGACCGCCGCCGGCCTGAACCCCGAACTCGACCGCCCGTTGCTCCTCCAGATGATGAACGCCCTGGTCTGCCTGCTCCTCGCCGGCCTCACCCTGCTCTACCAAGGCGGCATGGCCGCTTACTACACCCTCAAGCGCCGGGTCGTCACCGAGGCGCTGCTTGCCAGGCCGCCGCGCGTGTCATAGCTTCGGCGCATGTCGAAAGATCGTTACATCGCGGCCAAGCAGAAGTGGGCCGAGAAACAGAAGGCGTCGGGCTTCAAGCCCCGCGACCACGCCGCACCCGGGCGCCTGCCGCCGGGCCAGAAGCTTACCACCGGGTTTCCCGTGCTCGATCTCGGCGTGCAGCCCGAGGTCCCGCACACCGAATGGTCGTTGACGCTCGACGGCCTCGTCGAAAAGCCGGCCACGCTGACCTGGGCCCAGTTCAACGCCCTGCCGCAGGTGACCGACGTGAGCGACTTCCACTGCGTCACCACGTGGAGCAAATACGACTGCCGGTGGAGCGGTGTGGCGTTCACCACCCTCTTCGAACTCGCGCAACCCAAGCCCGAGGCGAAGTTCGTCTATTTCACCAGCTACGACGGCTACTCGACCAACGTCCCGCTGGAGCACTGCCTCGACGACGACGTGCTGGTCGCCACGCAGTTCGACGGAGCGCCCGTCTCCCGCGAGCACGGCGGCCCGGCGCGCGTGATCATCCCCAAGCTCTACGCTTGGAAGGGCGCGAAATTCGTGAAGACGGTCACCTTCCTCGCCGGGGACCGCCTCGGCTTCTGGGAAGTCCGCGGCTACCACGCCATCGGCGACCCGTGGAAAGAAGAGCGGTATGCGTGAGACCCCGGACCATGCCTGCCTTCTTTCCCCAAGACATCATCATCAAGAAACGCGACGGCGGAGCGCTGACCCGCGACGAGATTGAGTTCTTCGCCAAGGGTGTCGTGAACGGTGCCTTCGCCGACTACCAGGCCACCGCCCTGCTCATGGCTGTCTTCTGGCGCGGCATGACGCCGCAGGAAACCGCCTGGCTGACCGACGCCATGATGCGCTCCGGTGAGGTCATCGACCTGCGCGACCTCCCCGGCGCCAAGGTGGACAAGCACTCCACCGGCGGCGTGGGCGACAAGGTCTCCCTCATCCTCGCCCCGCTCGCCGCCGCCTGCGGCCTCAAGGTGCCCATGATGAGCGGCCGCGGTCTCGGCCACACCGGCGGCACGCTCGACAAGCTCGAGTCGATCCCCGGTTTCAAGGTCCAGCTCAGCGTGCCCGAGTTCCGCGCCATCCTGCAACAGGTCGGCACCGCCATGATCGGCCAGACCCCGCAGGTGGTCCCGGCGGATCGCAAGCTCTACTCCCTGCGCGACGTCACCGGCACCGTCGAATGCATCCCGCTCATCTGCGCCAGCATCATGAGCAAGAAGCTCGCCGAGGGCATCGATTCGCTCGTGCTCGACGTGAAGTTCGGCCAGGGCGCGTTCATGAAGAAAAAGGCCGACGCCCTCACGCTCGCCCGCGCCATGGTCGAAACCGGCCGCGCTGCGGGCAAACCCGTGCGCGCCCTGCTCACCGCGATGGACCAGCCGCTCGGCCGCGCCGCCGGCCACACCACCGAGGTCATCGAGTCCATCGAATGCCTCAAGGGCCGCGGCCCCGCCGATCTCATGGAGGTCACCCTCGCGCTCACCGGCCACATGCTCATCCTCGGCGGCGCAGCCAAGGACATGGCCGACGCCCAAGCCAAGATGCAGGCCGCCATCGCCTCCGGCGCCGCGCTGCAGAAGTTCCGCGAAATGTGCACCGCCCAGGGCGGCGACGCGCGGGTGGTGGACGACTACGCCATCCTTCCCACTGCGAAAAAGCAGATCGCGCTCACCGCCCCGGCCGGCACCCGCGGCTTTGTCAGCGCCGTGGACGCCCTCAAATGCGGTCACGCCATCATGGCCCTCGGCGGCGGTCGCGCTGCGGTCACGGACAAGATCGACCACGCCGTCGGCCTTGCCGACCTGATCAAGATCGGCGAACCCGTCGCCCCCGGTACGCGTCTCTGCACCCTGCACGTAAACGACGACGCCAAAGCCGTCCGGGCCGAGACCCTCATCCGCGAAGCCATTGAGTTCAGCTCCTCCACCCCGACCCGGGAACCGCTCATCCAGGACCTGATCAGCTGATCCGCAGGGGGAGTCAGCCTCCCTGAATCAGTCCGAGTCTGACGCCGAGCTTCACCAGTTCGGCCTGCGATATCAGGCCCGTTTTATTGATCAGACTCCTGCGGTGCTCTTCCACCGCCAGCGAACTGATGCTCAGCTTGACGGCGATGTCCGCCACCCCAAGTCCTTTGGCAATGTGCATGAGCACCTCTTTCTCCCGCGGCGTGAGATCCACGACGTCTGGGCGGATGGTCTTGCGACCTAGCACCTTCGCGACGGTCGGGCTCAGGTAGGTGCGTCCGTTGGCCACAGCCGCCAGCGCTGCGGTGAGCTCCGGCAACGTGTCGGTCTTTTCCACGATGCCGTGGGCTCCAAGCGACAAGGCCCGCTCCAGCACGTTTCGGTCGGTGACTCCCGAAAAAATGAGCGCCTGCGTCGGCGACTGCTGCTCGCGCAGAAACTCGAGAAACTCCAGGCCCGACCACCCGTTGAGGTTGATGTCGAGCACCACGATGTCCGGCTTGGTTCGCTGATAAATCTCCTGCGCTGCCTTCAGGGTGGATGCGCCGCCCACGACCTCGTAGCCCGGCATCAGGCCGATGGCATCCGCAAACACCTGCCGGATGACCACATGATCTTCAACAAGCAGCACCTTCATGCAGCCATCAATAGGCTCATTTCCAGAGGGATAAAAGCACATTCCCGCGATCAGCCCGCCACCAACCGATCGGTCTCGCAGCTATCGAACCAAAGCTTGCTGTGCCTGCGCCAGATTCTGCCGGGCCCCGGTAAAATCCGGCTGAAGTCGCAACGCCGTCTCAAAATGAGGCACGGCCTCGCGGGCCCGGCCAAGGCGGGCGAGCGCGACGCCAAGATTGTTGTGCAGCTCGGCGCGGTCCGGCTTCAGCCGGATCGCCGCCTCGAATTGCGCCAGCGCCTGCGGGCCACGGCCGAGCTCCAGCAGAACGTCGCCGTAATTCGAGCGTGCATCGGGGTCGTCGGGCTTGAGCTGCACGTAACGGGCGTAGTGCGGCTCGGCCTCCGCCAGGCGGCCGAGCTGCGCCAGCGTGTTGGCGAGGTTGTAGCGCGGTTCGGGGAAATCCGGCTTGTGCCGCAGCGCCAGCTCGAAATGCGCGATCGCCTCGACCACCTGACCCGTCTGCAGCAACGCGTTGCCCAGGTTGCTCAACACATCCGGCTCTTCCGGCTTCAGCCGGTGCGCCGCCTCAAAACACGCGATGGCCTCGGGCCAGCGGCCGAGCTTCATCCACGCGTTACCGAGATTGTTGCGCACTTCCACCGACTCCGGCGCGACGCGTGCAGCCTCCTCCAGCAACACCCGCGCCTCATCAAGACGCCCGGCCTTCTGGTAAATCTCCGCGAGCGCGCTCAGGGCCCGGATATTCTGCGGCCGCTTGACCACCGTGTCCTCCCAAATCGCCAGCTCCGTGCGGTAGTCGTGATTGCGACGGACCGTCGCCGTCGTGAGACCGACAGCCAGCGCGCCCAACACCAGAAAACTCCGCCGTCCCAGCCACGCGTGCAACGCGACGACCACCAGCGACACGACGGCCGCGAGCGCCAGGTAAACCCGGTGTTCGCTCATCGTCTGGGTCACCACCGGCACAAAACTCGAGCTCGGAGCCAGCACCGCGAAGAAGAAAACCCCCAGATAGCCGCTCGCCCGTCCGCGCCACGCCGCCCAGCCGCTCGCCACGAGCAGGGGCAGGAGCAACAGCGTCTGCCACCAGACTGCGCTCCAACCGGGCACCAAGTCCTTGCCGTAATCAAAGACCAGCGGCTGCGGCCAGAGCGCCAGCTGCAGGTAGCGCACCACCGCGCCCACCTGCGTGAGCGCGTAACCCCAGGGCGACATCGCGCCGCCGAAACCCGCCGTGCCCCCGCGCCCTCCGGTCGTCATGACCAGCCACACCAGCAGCAGCCACGTTGCCGCCAGCGCGAGATGAAAGCGCCAGCGCCGGCGCCAGACCTCAGTCCACGAACCCGCCACGAAAACCCGGTCGTAGAGCGCCACCATCACCGGCGCCGTGACCATGACTTCCTTCGCGGCCATGCCGAGCAGGCACGCCACCCACGCCAACACCGCCCAGCGTTTCGGCGCGCCGGGCTCGATCGAGCGGATGAAGCACCACAGCGTCAGCAGATACATCAGGCTCACGAGCGACTCGGCGCGCTGGACGATGTAGGTCACCGCCTGAGTCTGCAGCGGGTGCAGCGTCCACAACAGTGCGACCGCCAAGGCGAGCCAGGTCGCATCGCGGTTGCAGGGTGGGTTCTCCGAACCCCGGCGGGCCTCGGCCAGCGAAGGGGTAAACCGATTTGCCTCCATCGTCCGCCGCACGATCCCGAACAGCGTGCAACCCGCCGCCACATGGATCAGCAGATTCACAAGATGGTAACCCCAGACCGCGGTGCCGCCCACCGCGTAGTTCAGCGCCAGCGTGAAATTCAGCAGCGGCCGGCCGCTGACCGTAAGCCCGCTCTGCCCCGGCGGCACCCAAGCCGTGGCCAAACTGCGGATGGTTGGGTTGTCCCGGATCGACAAGTCGTCGTCGAAAATGAACGGCACGCCAAACGAGTTGTGGTAGGCCACCGCTGTCGCGCCAACGATGATCAGTCCCACGCCCCAAATCGGGAGGCCGCTGCGGGCGTAAGGGGTGGAAGGGGTGCTCACGGAATGCCGGAAAAGTAAAAGTCCGCTGGCGGGAAGCCAGCGGACTTTTCAAATGGTGCCCAGGAGAGGACTCGAACCTCCATGCGGTTAAGCACAGGCTTCTGAGACCTGCGTGTCTACCAATTCCACCACCTGGGCAAAAAACGGAAGGGCAATGGATACGTCCCGCCTCCAGTGGGGCAAGAGTTTTGTTTGAGCGACCGTTTCAGGGCCGATGGACCGGTTGGTTGCGCCAGAATCGCAGTACCCCCAGTCCAGCGAGCAAGGCCAGAAACCAACCCGAAACGGAACCGCCGCCTCCTCCCCCGTTTCCCCCTCCGCCGCTGGTGGGTGGTGGTGTGGTCGGTGGCTGCACCACGGGCGGTGGCGGGCTGGGAGGCTGCGTCGCGTCCGAGACCAGCCGCCGAATGGCCCCGGCCCCAATGCTGGCGATGAGCACGTCACCATTGCGGGGATCGGTGCCAAAGGCCACGGGCGAGTCCTCGGTCAGCAGCGTTTCGACGGTGACGCTGCCCGCAACCGGAATCGTCATCGCGAAGATCCGGTCGCGCACATAATCGCCAAAAATATAGCGACCGGCGAGGTCCGGAAACCGGCTGCCCCGATAGACCACGCCTCCGGTGATCGAGCCGGCCGTGGTCCGATCGGCATCCCAGATGGGATCGACAAATACCGCCGCGGCCGGCGGGTTGGACCGCGGACCCGCCACCAAGCCTTCGCGATAACTCCAACCATAGTTGCCGCCGCGGACGATGAGATTGATCTCCTCGCGCGCGCCCTGACCGACATCGCCCAGCAGCAGCCGGCCGGTCGGCACATCGAAGGAAAATTTCCAGGGATTGCGCAGCCCCACCGCCCAGAACTCATCGCGCACGCTCGCCCGGTTGACGGCCTGGCCGTTGAACGTGGCCGCCCCGACAAACGGGTTGTCCACCGGGATCCGGTAGGTGCCCGCGTGCACCGCCGGATGGGGGTTGGGCGGGAGGTTGTCGGCGAGCTGGTCCACATCGATCCGCAGGAGACCGGCGAAGAAATCTTTGTCGATGCGCTGGCTATTGTTGTATTGGTCGTTGCTCCCGCCCTCGTCGCCCAAGGCGATATAAAGGTAGTTGTCGGGCCCGAAGTGCAGGTCGCCGCCGTTGTGGTTGCTCGCCTCGTCGAACTGCGAGATCAGGGGCACCTCGGTCGCAAGGATATCGGCATTCGAGGCCGGTGCGGCGAGTGCCGTGAAACGCGAGACCCGGTCGTGCAGACCGGTGCCCGCGGCCGTGGTCGCATTGGTCGTGTAGAAGACGTAGAAGAAACGGTTGTTCGCAAAATTCGGATGGAAGGCGAGGCCGAGCACGCCGCCCTCACCGTCGGCAACGACCCGACCGGTAAGATCGAGGAAGAGTTGCTTCGCGGGAGTGCCCCCGAGGCCCGTGATCACCTGGATGCGGCCGGGTTTCTCCAGCACGAACAGGCGGTCGGTCTCGCGGGGTGGCGTGGCGAAGCCCAGCGGTTGGTTGAACGTGATGCCGGGGAACGCGGTTTCCGTGCGATACGCGGTGGTCTGCCCCCTTGCCGGGACCAGCGACGCGGTGAGCGCGACCACCAATGCCAGCGCCCTGCGACCCGCCAATCCGATCTCTGTCCGATATCCAACATGCGTCTGCCTCATGGCCCAATCTGACACGGTTTCCCGCAATTCGCCGCATGAAAAGTCATTGAATTTTCCGGCGCCTGACCCGACGTAGCTGCACCTCGGCCGGCCCGTGGGTTGATCGTCGGCTAAGCCGGGCCATGCTTCCGCTCGTGCTCCAGCAACCGCTGCTTGCGCCAGAGACCGCCAGCGTAGCCGCAAAGGCTGCCGTCGGCGTTGATGACGCGATGGCAGGGAATTACGATGGCCAGCATGTTGGAGCCGTTGGCCCGGCCGACGGCACGCGGGCCCTTGGGGATGCCCAGTCGCGCCGCCATCTCGGCGTAGCTGCGGGAGCGACCGGGTTCGATGCGGCGCAACTCAGCCCAGACGCGCAGTTGGAAATCCGATCCAACAGGGGCGAGACGCACCGTGAATTGCATCCGCCGGCCGGCGAAATATTCGCTCAGCTCGGTCGCGATCTGATCAAGCAGCGCATGGCTGCCGGGCACGATGGCGCACTTGAGCCGGCGGCGCAGGCCGACCAGCTCGCGCTCCAAGCCGCGCCGGTCCACGAACTCCAGCAGCCGCAGGCCGGCATCGTCGGCCAGCGCGAGCATCGTGCCGAGCGGGGTTTCGAGCCGGCGAGCCAGCAGACAGGCTGCGTCCTGCGCCCCGCGCGGGGGCGCGCCGAAAACCCGGGCGAAGGCCTCGCGAAATCCGCTGGTGGATTCGTAGCCCCGGTCGAGCTGCGCCTCGATCACCGGTTTGCCGGATTTCACGTCGCGCAGCGCGAGCCCCATGCGCCGGGCGCGCTGGTAGGCGTGAAACGTCATGCCGTGGTAGGCCTTGAACTGCCGGCGCGCCGTCGTCGGCTCGACGCCCATGGCTACGAGGTCCTTGTCGGTCACGCGGCCGTCGGGCGCGGCTTCAGCGGCGCGGCGCAGCTTCTCCACGAGCGGCGGCACGGGCTTGGTGCCATCCATCGGACGACAGAGCCGGCACGGACGATAACCGCCGTGCAGTGCCTCGGTGGCATTGGGGAAAAATTCCACGTTCTGCGGCAGCGGTTTCTTGGCCTTGCAGGTCGGCCGGCAGAAGATTCCGGTGGTTTTCACGCCGGTGAGGAACACGCCTTCGTAGGCGGGATCGCGCCGGGCCAGCGCGCGATACATCGTGCGGGGACTGGGCAAGGCTGACGGGGCGGAGGACAAGGCGGCTTCGGGTTGAATCATGACCCAGCCTACCAAACCGACGGCTGTCAGCGCCGCCGGAATTCGGGCGGGTTATTTCGCGGGGAAGATATCGCGGAGATCCGGCACCTCGCGGTCACGGCGACCGCTGCGCTGCCGGACGAAATACGGCTCGGGCGGGATGATGCCGTCGTCCTCGCCGGGCTTGATGGGCTCGCCCTCGTCATCTTCGTCGTCTCCGGTCTCGATGATCACGTCGCTGAGATCGACGTAATCCTCCTCAAAATACTGTGACACGCGCCGCGGGGTGGGATCGAGCCAGACGAGCGGGGTCGGCAGCGCGCCCTTGGCCTTCACCTGCACGAAATGACAGGGGAAGCGCTCGTCCTTGAAATGCTTGAGAAAGTCGCTGAGCCACTTGTTGCCCACGCCGGACCGGTTGGTCAGGAAGACCACGTCGGAGAAATGGATGCAGGCGTCGAACCACTGGCGCAGGACCGGATGCTTTTCCGCCAACCCGCAATCCAGGACGGTGAAGATACGGGCGAGTTCCCGGCCCTGGCGCTCCAGCCAGGGTTTGAGCGCCTCGAGCTGGTCGATCGGGCCGGCGCGTGAGTCGGCGAACAGAAAAACCGTGGCGTCGTGCGGCAGCTTGGCGGGCGGGATTTCCGGCGCGGTCCACTTCCAGCGGTGCATCTCCACGTTGGCCAGCGCAGCCAGCTTCTCATCCTGCGGGTCGGCCGCCTCGCTTTCCGCGAGCAACACCACGGCCTTCTCGTCGGCCCCGAGGCCGTTCTCGATCAGGTCGCGCACGATGCCGCGCCGACCCGAACCGGGGGTGCCGAGGATGAAATAGACGGGATTCATTTTAACCGATGTTCGCCGGCCCGGCTCAAAACGCAAACCCGTGCAGGCGGCGCCGGATCAGAACTTGAAGGTTTTGTTCTGCGCCGCGTGGCGCATCCAGTGATCCACGAGGACGAGGGCGGTCATGGCCTCGACAATCACGACGGCGCGCGGCACGACGCAAGGATCGTGACGACCACGGGCCTTGAGCTCGGTGCGGGCGCCGCGCAGGTCAACGGTGCGCTGGTTCTGGAGAATCGTGGCCGTGGGCTTGAAGGCCACGCGGAAGACGAGTTCCTCGCCGTTGCTAATGCCGCCCTGCACGCCGCCGGAGCGGTTGGTGGCGGTGCCGACCTGGCCGCGACGGCTCACGAAGACGTCATTGTGCTGCGAACCCTTGAGCAGCACGCCGCCGAAGCCGCTGCCGATCTCGAAGCCCTTGGTCGCGGGCAGCGAAAGCATGGCCTTGGCGAGGTCGGCCTCGAGGCGGTCGAACACCGGCTCACCCAACCCCACCGGCACGCCGCGCACCCGGCACTCGATCACGCCGCCCACGGAGTCGCCCTTCGCGCGCACCTGCTTGATGCGGGCGATCATCCTCTCGGCGCTGGCCGGATGCGGACACCGCACGGCGGTGGCCTCCACCTGCGCGAGCGTGGGAAACTTCACGACCGTGGGCGCAACGATGTCATGAACCTGCGTCACGAAGGCCCGGATCTCCACGCCGCCGGAGAGTTTCAGAATCTTTCGCGCGATGGCCCCGGCCGCCACGCGGCCAATGGTTTCGCGGGCGGAGGAGCGTCCGCCGCCCCGGTGGTCGCGGAAGCCGAACTTGGTCGTGTAGGTGAAGTCGGCGTGCGAGGGGCGGAACTTCTCACGCATCTCGTCGTAGGCTCCGGGGCGCTGGTCGGCGTTGCGCACCAGCATGGCCAGCGGCTGGCCGGTGGTGCGGCCCTCGAAGGTGCCGGAGAGGAACTCGATCGTGTCGGCCTCCTTGCGCGGCGTGGTGATGTCACTCTGGCCGGGGCGCCGGCGGTCGAGCTCGGCCTGCACCTCGGCCTCCGTCAGCGGCAAGGCCGGCGGACAGCCGTCCACGACGACGCCAACCGAAGGCCCGTGGCTTTCGCCCCAGGTGGAGATGGTGAAGAGTTTGCCGAAGGAATTGGGCACGATGAACGGGAGGTTGGGGTTCCGCCGACCTCTGGCAAGCCCCCGCCGGAGCGGAATTTAGCCGTCGAGGTGGCGTGCCGGACGCGAGCGCTGGCAAGGGCTGGTGCCCCCGCCCGGAATTGAACCGGGATCACACGTTTAGGAAACGCGCGCTCTATCCATTTGAGCTACGGGGACTAAAGGCATTTCCAAACAGGACCGGCAGAGAGCTTTGGCAACTTAAAAATGCCCGTTGACAGGGTGCGGACGAATCCCAACGTTCCGCCCTCCTTTTCTTAACATGAGCACCGAACAAAAGCAGCAGAGCCTCACGCCCGAGCAGGTTCCGTTTACCGCGCCCCAGAATTTCAGCCGTTACATCACCGATACCGGCAAGATCCTCCCGCGCAAATACACGGGCCTCTCCGCCAAGCAGCAGCGCAAGGTGACCAAGACCATCAAGTCCGGTCGCAACCTGCTGACGATGCAATAAGCCGTTGCTCGCGCGACGCTTTCAGCCGGAGCATTTGCTCCGGCTTTTTTATCGCCCGAAATGAAGGCCCGCCTCCACCGCCCCACGCCGGCCAACCTGCGCCGGCTCGCCACCGTGCTTCGCGACGGGGGCTTGGTGGCCATCCCGACCGAAACCGTTTACGGCCTCGCCGCCCACGCGCTGGATACCGAAGCCTGCCGCGCCATCTTCCGCGCCAAGGGCAGGCCGGCGCACGATCCGCTGATCGTCCATGTGCTGGATCTGGCGCATGCGGTTGAGTTGGCCGAATTCAACGACCCCGCGCGCCGGCTGGTGCAGGCCTTCTGGCCCGGTGCCCTCACGCTCGTGTTGCCCAAGAAGGCCTGCGTGCCGGACATCGTGACTTCCGGCGGACCGACCGTGGCGCTGCGCTCGCCTGCGCATCCGCTCGCGCGCCGCCTGCTCAAGCTGGCCGGCGTGCCTCTGGCTGCGCCGAGCGCGAATCCCTTCACCTACATCAGCCCGACGACCGTGGAACATGTGCGCCAAGGACTCGGCGCGCGCATCCCGCACATCCTCGACGGCGGCGCGTGTCCGATCGGCGTCGAATCCACCGTGCTCGATCTGTCGCGTCCGGGCCGGCCGCGCGTGTTGCGTCCGGGGGCGATCAGCGCGGAGCAAATTTCCCGCGTGCTCGGGACCAAGGTCGCCACCGTGCGCCGGGCCGGCAAGCCGGGCAAGCGTCTGCTTGCCCCCGGCCTGCTCGACAAACACTACAGCCCGCGCACGCCGCTGCGGGCGGTCGCGAATCCCGCCACCACCGATACCGGCACTGCCGTCATCCTGCTCCGGAAGCCCGCCGGCCAAGCCCGGGTGGGCGTTTACTGGCTCAGCCGGCGCGGCGAACTTTCGGAAATCGCCCGCCACCTCTACCGCGTGCTGCGCGAGGCCGACGCGAGCGGCCACCACCAGATTCTCATCGAAAAACTGCCCCCGACTGCCGGCGGCCTCGCCGCCGCGATCAACGACCGTGTGAAACGCGCCGCGGCGAAGCGATAACCGCGGGATTTCGTGTGCTGGGTGGGTGTAGCTGCGTTGGAGCGCAGCGACAACGTGGCCGCTCCACGCTTTCGCCTCCGGCTCAAACGCGGCTACCGAAATGCGTCATCGTTGCAAAGCCGACTTCAGCTCCGCCAGCAGCCGCTCGTTCTGCGCCGGGGTGCCGACGGTCACGCGCAGCCACTCGGGCAGACCGTAGCCCTTTACCGGCCGCGTGATCACGCCCCGGCGCTGCAAGGCATCGAACACCGCCACACCGTCACCAACCTTCACGAGCTGGAAATTGCCGTGGCCGGGCACGGACTCGAGTCCGAGCGCCTGGAAGCCCGACGCAAGTTGCGCCAACCCGGCGATGTTCTCCCGGCGGCAGCGCGTGACGAACTCCTCGTCGTCCAGCGCCGCGACCGCGGCAGCGGAGGCGATGGCGTTGACGTTGAACGGCTGGCGCGCGCGCTGCACGATGGCGATCAGCTCGGGCGCGGCGTAGCCGTAGCCCACGCGGAGCGAGGCAAGCCCGTAGATCTTCGAAAACGTGCGCAGGCCGATCACTTTCCGTCCCTCGGCGATGAACGGCCGCAGATCGGGCGGATTCTCGAGGAACTCAATGTAGGCCTCGTCCATTACGAGGATGACGTGCGGCGGCAGGGCGCGGATGAGCGCGGCGATCTCCTCCGCGGTGTTCACCACGCCGGTCGGATTGGCCGGACTGGCAAGGAACACCAGACGCGTGTTCGGCGTGATCGCGGCGAGCAGCGCCGACGTGTCCTGCTTCAGTCCGGGGCCGAGCGGCACCTCGACGGGCTTGGCGCCGAACATCAGCGCCACGAGCTTGTAGACCACGAAGGCCGACGCGTGCATCACGCACTCCTTGCCGGGCGAGAGAAACGCGTGGCCGAGCAGTTCGAGCAGCTCGTTCGAGCCGTCGCCAATGATGAACTGATTCATGCCCAGCCCGTGCTTCTGCGCCAGCTTTTCGCGCAGGGCGTAGTAGCCGCCGTCGGGATAAAGATGCGCCTCCTGCAAGGCGCGCTGCGCCGCCGCCAGCGCTTTCGGCGACGGTCCATGCGGGTTCTCATTGGACGCGAGCTTGATGATGCCCGCCGGATCGAGCCCGAGTTCGCGGGCGACGGTCTCGATGGGTTTGCCCGGTTCATAGACCGGTTGCGTGAGGATGCCGGGGTTGGCCAGCTCAGCGAAAGTCATGCCGCCAAAGGATGCGTGCGGGCGCACCGGTTCAAATCAAATTCTTCACGTCGTCCGGCTCGGCACGCGCACGAACTGCATGCCGGCGGCGATGGCGGCCTCGAAGCCGGGACCGGCGTCCTCAAACACAAGGCATTTCTCCGGCGGCACGCCCATTTTCTGCGCGGCAAGCAGGAACATGTCGGGCGCAGGTTTGCCGTGCGCCACGTCCTCCGGCGTCACGACCACCGGGAACAGATCGGCGAGGTGCATCAGCTCGAGCGTTTTCTTCACGACCGGTTTCGGGCCGCCCGAGGCCACGCTCATGGGCTTGGCGCCGTGCAGTTTCTTCGCGAAGTCCACGACCGGCTTGATGACCTTCATCTCCGCCTGCATCTCGAGAAAATACTCCTCCTTGTGGTGGAAGACCCAGTCCACGTCGATGGTCAGGCCGTAGTGCTTGGCGAACACCGCCGCCACCTTCCGCGTCGGCATGCCACCCAGCGAGTAGAACAGCTCCTCGCTCAGCGTGCCCTTGAGCCCCGCGGCCTGCATGGCTTTGTCCCAGGCGCGGTAGTGGAGCGGCATGGTGTCCACCAGCGTGCCATCGCAGTCGAAGATGTAGCCGGCGAAGTCGCCGGGCGGGATGTCGAGTTTCATGCGGAACGGCCAGCGAAGCACCGCCCGGGCCACCCGCAACGCCTAATTGAGTCACGCCCCAGCACACGGTTGACGCGCGGGCGGCAGGCTTTCATTTAATGATTATTATGACCAAGCTTCTCGGCAAACGCGCCCTCGTCACCGCCGGCGCCCAAGGCATCGGCCTCGCCATCGCCCGCCACCTGCTGGAGGCCGGCTGCGACGTCTTCGTCCACTACCGCAGCAGCGCCGACGGGGCCCGCAGCTTGGAAGCCGTCGCGAACAATCTTGGTCGCCGCTACGCTCACGCCAGCGCTGACCTGACCGAGACCGAGGGCTGCGAGGCGTTGGTGTCCGCAGCCGTGCAATTCCTCGGCGGGCTCGACGTGCTCATCAACAACGCCGGCTCCCTCGTCGCCCGCAAAAGCCTCGCCGAAGCCGACGACGCCTTCTGGGCCGAGGTCATGTCGCTTAACCTCGGCAGCCTGCGTCGCGTCACGCGCGCCGCCCTGCCCCACCTCATCGCCGCGGCAAAATCCGGCGGCGGCGCGAGCATCGTCAACCTATCCTCCCTCGCTGGCCGGAAGGGCGGCCATGCCGGCTCGCTGGTCTATTCCACGGCCAAGGGCGCCATCCTTACCTTCACGCGTTCGCTCGCCAGCGAGGTCGGCCCGCAGGGTGTGCGCGTCAATGCCCTCGCCCCCGGCCTGATCCTCGGCACCAGTTTCCACAACACGCACACCACAAAGCAGTCGGCCGACGCCACCATCGCCGGTATCCCGCTTGGCCGCGGCGGCAGCGCCGAAGACGTCGCGCGCGCTGCCGTCTATCTCGCCAGCGAATACGACGGCTTCATCACCGGCGCCACCCTCGACATCAATGGCGGCGTTTATGGCTGCTAAGTCTGACGGGGCAGCGGGCGCCAATGTTCGTATTACGAACATTGGGCCGGATCAGGCGGCGGGCTTGACCCGGCGCTTCCAGGCCAGCGCCACCGTCACGAGCGCGATCAGAGCCGGCACTTCAACCAGCGGGCCGACCACGGCGGCGAACGCGGCGCCAGAGGAGAGGCCGAACACCCCGACGGCCACGGCGATCGCCAGTTCGAAATTGTTGCCCGCCGCCGTGAACGCCAGCGTCGCCGCACGCGGGTAGTCCGCGCCGGCGCGCGCGCTCATCCAGAACGTCGCGCCGAACATGATCGCGAAGTAAACCAGCAGCGGCACCGCGATCCGCAGCACATCGAGCGGGATCGCGAGCACGGTGTCGCCCTTGAGGCTGAACATCACGAAGATCGTGAAGAGCAGCGCCGCCAACGTGAGCGGGCTGATCAGCGGAATATATTTGTTATCATACCAAGCGATGCCGGCCGAACCGCGCCGCAGCGCCAGCCGACCCAGCCAGCCGGCGAGAAAGGGAATACCAAGGTAGATGAACACGCTCTCCGCCACGCTGCCGATGGTGATGGCCGACAGGTCGAGCGCGCCCAGCTCCACGCCCACCAGCGGCGGCAACACCTTGAGGAACAACCACGCCAGCGGCGCGAAACAGAAGACCTGGAACAGCGCGTTGAAGGCCACAAGCCCCGCGCAATACTCGCGGCTGCCGCCGGCGAGGTCGTTCCACACGATCACCATCGCGATACACCGCGCCAGCCCGATGAGGACCAGGCCGGCGAAATACTCCGGCTGGTCGCGCAGAAAAACCACCGCGAGGGCGAACATCAGCACCGGCCCGACCAGCCAGTTCTGCACGAGTGAGAGCATCAGCACCCGACGGTCGCGAAACACATCGCCCAGCTCCTCGTAATGCACTTTTGCCAGCGGCGGATACATCATGATGATCAGCCCGAGCGCGATTGGGATGGACGTCGTGCCGACGCTCCACGCCGTCAACACCTGCGGAATCGCCGGCAAGAATCGCCCGGTGAGCAGTCCCGCCGCCATCGCGAGGAAGATCCAGAGCGTCAGATAGCGGTCGAGGAACGAAAGCTGACGCAACAGCGGTGACGAAGTCGCGCTCATCGCGCAAAGCCCGCCTCTCCCTCCATCCGAAACTGGCGTCCGATGTCCTGCACGGCCAGCGGCGTGAGCTTGTCGTCAGGGAAGGCGCAGAACAGCTCCACCCGCCGCGCGATCTGCGAGGCGACGTTCACGAAGAACCGATACTGCTCCTCCTCGGTGCCCTTCACCGCCGCCGGATCGGGTGAGCCCCAGTGCGCGACTACGGGCTGACCGGGCCAGATCGGACAGGCCTCCCGGGCGCTATCGCATACCGTGATCACAAAATCGATCTTCTCGCCCTTGAACTCATCCCATGATTTCGAGCGCGCGTCGCTCGCATCGAGGTCGTAGCGCTCGCGCAGCACCCGCACCGCCAGCGGATGCACGCGCCCGGTCGGGTGCGCGCCCGCGCTGCGCACCGCGAACCGGCCCTTGCCCTTGGCGCGGAGTAGGTATTCGCCGAAGATGGAACGAGCGGAGTTGCCCGTGCAAAGGATGAGGACCTGGTGCGTTTTCATGGGGTATTCGGTTGGGATAAACTTAGTCGCCGTCGGCCGTTGGCGTGGCGACGGTCAGCCGCTCGGGATGCTCCGCGGTGCGCGGCAGCGAGAGCGCGACGAGGGCCGCGAGGGCCGCAAATACGACCGTGCCCCAGAGACAGCCGGTCAGGCCCGCCGCCTGATACAGCACGCCTGAGAGCAGGCAACCCACGAGCCGCCCGCCGGCGTTGGCCATGTAGTAAAAGCCGACGTTCAGTGCGACCTTGTCGCCGTCGGTGTAGTCGAGAATCAAATAGGAATGCACCGCCGAGTTTAGCGCAAACACCGCGCCGAAGAGCGCGAGACCGCCGACAACCACTCCGCCCGCAGGCCAGCCGGCCGCGAGCCCCAGCGGAATCGCGGCCGAGACCGCTGTCAGCGCGAAGGCGATCGCCGCGGCGGTGCCGCCCGCAGGCGCACGTCCACGCAAGATCGCCGGGGCCGCACCCTGAATCAGGCCGTAGCCGATGACCCAGCACGCCATGAACGTGCCTACCTGCCAGAAACTCCAGCCCAGCACGCCGCGCAGAAACACCGGCACGCCCACGACAAACCAAATGTCGCGCGCGCCGAAGAGAAAGAAGCGGGCGGTGCAAAGCACATTGATCGCGCGGCTCTTGGCGAACAGGTCGCGCCAGCCGGCCTTGCCCTTGGCCTTGCCCAGCTCCCGCGGCAGCGAAATCCACGAACCGAGCCACACCGCCGCCAGCGCCCCGGCCATGAGCCACAGCGCACCCTTGAAGCCGGCCGTCGCGAGCAGGAAGGCCCCGAGGAAAAAACCGGCGCCCTTCAGCGCGTTCTTCGAGCCGGTGAGCACCGCGACCCAGCGGAAGAGCGTGCCCTTCGCGTCGGCCGGCACGAGGACCTTGATGGCGCTCTTGGAACTCATCTTCGTCAAATCCTTGGCGATGCCCGACAGCGCCTGCGACAGCATCACCCAGGCGACCGAAAAACGCTCCGGCCACTGTGGATCGAGCAAGGACAACAGGCCGAGCGCCGCGACCTGAAGGGCCAGCCCCCCGACGAGCGTGACGCGCAGCCCCATCCGCGAAGCGATCCAGCCGCCCAGCAGGTTCGTGACGATGCCGAAGAATTCGTAGAGCAGGAACAGGAACGCCAGCGTCACCGGCGAGTAGCCGAGGTTGAAGAAATGCAGCAGCACCAGCATCCGCAGCGCGCCGTCCGTGAGCGTGAAGCCCCAGTAAGCGCCGGTGACGATGATATAGTTGCGCAGGTTCACCGCGGAATAGGCCGGCCGGTCAGAGCGAACCCGCGACCTTGCGCGTGAGTTCGGCCATGCGGTTGGAGTAGCCCCACTCGTTGTCATACCACGCGTAGATCTTCACCAGGCGCTTGTTTACGACCATGGTGGAGAGGGCGTCGATCGTGGCGGAGGCGGGGTTGCCCTTGAAGTCGATGGAGACCAAGGGGCGCGTCTCGTAGGCCAGAATGCCCCGGAGAGGTGCGGTTTCGCTCGCGGCTTTGAGCAGGGCGTTCACTTCCTCGACCGTCGTGTCGCGCTTCACCTGGAAGACGCAGTCGGTGAGTGAACCGGTGAGCAACGGCACCCTCACGGCGTGGCCGTTCAGCTTGCCGAGGAGTTCGGGATAAATGAGCCCGATGGCCGTGGCGCTGCCGGTCGTCGTCGGGATGAGCGAGAGCCCGGCGGCGCGGGCCCGGCGCAGATCCTTGTGGGGCGCGTCAATGATCGTCTGCGTGTTGGTCGCATCGTGGACGGTAGTGATCGCGCCGTGCTCGATGCCAAGGCCCTCGTGAATGACCTTCACCACGGGCGCGAGGCAATTGGTCGTGCAGGAGGCGTTGGTAATGAGCCGGTGTTTCGCCGGATCGTAGAGCCGGTCGTTCACGCCCATCACGATATTGAGCGCGTCGCCGCCCTTCACCGGCGCGGCGACAATCACCTTCTTCACGCCGCGGGCAAAATAGGGCTCCAACTGCTCGGGGGTGCGGAACTTGCCGCTGCACTCCAGCACGATGTCCACGCCGTGCGCGGCCCAGTCCACCTCGCCGGGCTTGGCGTGCTCTGTGAAGGCGATGCGTTTTTCGCCGATCCGGATCGCGTTGGCGCCGTCGGCCACGGCTTCCTGCGGCCATCGTCCCTGGACGGAGTCGAAGGTGAGGAGATGGGCCGCGCATTCGGCGCCGCCCTTCGGGTCGTTGATCAGCGTCCAGTCGAGTTCCGGCCAGTTCCAGGCGGCGCGATAGACGAGGCGGCCGATGCGGCCGAATCCGTTGATGGCAATGCGGGCTTTTTTCATGCAGTGAATTTTGGGTCAGCGGCGGCCAACCGGAGCGCAACCGCAACCCGCGGAGGAGGGCGGCTGCGGAGCCAGTTTCTTCAGGCGCACGAGATCACGGCTGAAGACGGAGTTGTCGCGGGCGCAGTCCTGCAGGCAGGCGAGGTTGGCGCGCAATTCCGGCGACGGCTTTGCAGGCAGCGCGTAAATCATCCACTTGCCCTCGCGTTCACAGGTCACGAGCCCGCGCTCGCGCAGGTAGGCCAGATGCTTGGAAATCTTCACCTGCGGCTCGTCAAGCACCGCCTGGAAATGGCACACGCACAGCGGCCCCTGCCCCAGCACATGCAGCAGGCGCAGGCGAGTGAGGTCGCACAGGCATTCGTAGATGCGAACCAATTCCATGAAACACACATATTCCTTTGTCGGAATATGAATCAAGCAGGGAAATGCCCGTCACCCAATCGTCACTTCCGGCCGGAACAGTCGTCGCAACACAGCTGCTGGCGGCGCTCGAAGCCGATCATGCGACCCAGCCGGTCGAACTCGAAGCGGCAGCAGGCCTGCAGTTTTGTCTTCAGCATCGCCCGGCCGCGGCGGACGCGGGATTTCACGGCGGTCAGGGAAAGGTTCAGCCGCAGGGCGATGCGCGCCAGCGGCAGCTCCTCCAGCTCCGCCAGCCGCACCGGTTCACGGTAGGCTTCGGGCAGCTCCGCGAGGAAACGTTTCATCGAGGTCAGCACACGCGTGCGCATGGCCGCCATCTCGTCGGGGCTTTCGCCGGTCAACGCCGCCGGCAGTTCCTCCGTTGGACGCTGCCGGCGGTAATGATCGATGATCGTGCCGCGCGCGATTCGGTAGAGCCACGCCTCGAGGCGGGTGTCGTCGCGCAAGGTGGCGCGGGAACGATAGACCTTGAGCAGCGCCTCCTGCGTCAGGTCGTCCGCGGTCGCTTCATCGCGCACGCGGCGGCGGATGAAGGCCCGCAGCCGCGGCGCGAACTCCAGCACGCCGGCGTCGAAGCCCGCCCCGGAACCGGGACGGGCGCGACGCGAAACTGACTGGGCGGCACTGGTCATCTTCAGGGCTTCCAGGCCGTGATGATGGCCGAGACGATGTAGTCGGCAACCCTCGGGTCGCTGCCCCACTGGGCGATAAACTTGCGGGAGGCGCCTTTGAGGTCGATATCCACGCGCTGGAAGCCGGCGGCGTTGAGCATGGCCCGCAACTCGTCCACCAGCGTGGCGCCGCCGATGCAGGCACCGATCAGCGGGAGCTGCGCGCGGATATCGTCGGGCAGCGGTTTGACGGCAACTACATCGGAGAGGGCGAGCCGGCCGCCGGACTTGAGCACCCGGAAGGCCTCGGCGAACACCCGCGGCTTCTCGGGCGAGAGGTTGACGACGCAGTTCGAGATGATGAGGTCCACGGTGGCGTTGGACACCGGCAGCGCCTCGATCTCGCCGAGGCGGAACTCGACGTTGGCGTGGCCGGCCTTGGCCACGTTGCGCCGGGCCTTGGCAACCATGGCCGGCGTCATGTCCACGCCGATCACGCGGCCGGTGCCCGCGAGCTGCCGCGCGGCGAGCAGGGCGTCGAAGCCCGCGCCGCTGCCGAGATCGAGCACGGTCTCGCCGGGCTTGATCGAGGCGATGGCGAGCGGGTTTCCACAACCGAGGCCGAGGTCGGCCCCGGCGGGGACACTGGCGAGGTCGGCGGCACTATAGCCGAGCTGCGCGCTGTAGTTTTCCGGCGCGGTGCAGCAACCGTCGGCGGACCCGGCGGGAGCGCAACCGCAGCCGCCCTGGCCGGCGGCCTTGCCTTGCTCGTCGGCGTCGCAGCAGGCGGTGGCATCGGTCTTCGGGGCGCCGCCGCAACAGCCGGCAGGTTCGCCGGCGTCGGCCTCAACCGCGATGGCGCCGTAGCGCTCGCGGACGTATTCACGGATGGTTTCGGTGGTGGGAGCGGGATTCTTCATGGGTGATTTGGATTCACCCAAGGCAGACGCACGACCGGCCGAAAGGACGCAGAAAATCTTCGGGCCCTGCTTGGCCTTTACTGTCTGAACCTAGGCCAGTCGGAGACAGGCCCTACCCCGCTCAGCGCCGGCCGCCGCGGGAGAGTCGGCTCTTCGGCTTCTCGGGTGCGGCGGTCGGCATGCCGCCGCCGTCGAAGATGCCCGAGTAGGTGTAGTTGAAGCCCTCGATCTTCTTCCACGGGATGCTCTGGCTGATGAAGCGCTCAATGCTGCGCGCGTCGCGCCAGGTCTCCTCGGTGACGAGCGTAAACGCGTCGCCGGTGTTCTGGGCGCGGCCGGTGCGGCCGATGCGGTGCACGTAATCCTCGGGGTTCTCCGGCACGTCGAAGTTGATGACGTGCGACACGCCGGCGATGTCGAGGCCGCGGGCGGCGATGTCGGTGGCGACGAGCACCTCGTGCTTGCCGGACTTGAAGCCCTTGAGCGCATCCACGCGCTCCTGCTGGCTGCGGTCGGAGTGCATGACGGCACAGGTGTGGCCGGCGCGCTGGAGGCGGCTGGCCACGTAGTCGGCGCCGCTCTTGGTGCGCGAAAAGATGATGACGCTCTTGTATTCCGTCTGCTCCAACAGGTGGACGAGCAGGTCGAACTTTTGCGCCTGCACGACCGGGTAGAAGGCGTGCGTGATCGTCTCGGCGGTCGAGCGTTCGCGGGCGACGGCGATCTTGAACGGGTCGCGCAGGGCCCACGCAGCGAGCTGCTCGATCTCCGGCGGCAGCGTGGCGGTGAAGAAGAGCGTCTGGCGGTTCTTCGCCACCTTGGCCACGATGCGCTTCACGTCGGGCAGGAAGCCCATGTCGAGCATGCGGTCCACCTCGTCGAGCACGAGCACCTCGACCTTGTCGAGGCGGATTTCGTTCTGCTCCATGAAGTCGAGCAGGCGGCCGGGTGTGGCCACGATGGTGTCGGGGCGGCGGGCGAGTTCCTCGCGCTGTTTGCCGTAGCCAACGCCGCCGTAGATCACGGTCGTGCGCAGGTCGGTGAACTTGGAATACTCCTTGAACGACTCCTCGACCTGCAGCGCGAGTTCGCGCGTCGGCTCCAGCACGAGGCAGCGCAAGCCGGCGCCGTGCGTGCCGAGTTTTTGGAGAATCGGCAGGGAGAAGGCCGCGGTCTTGCCCGTGCCGGTCTGGGCGGAGCCGATGACATCCTTGCCGGCGAGCACCACCGGGATGGCCTGGGCCTGGATGGGCGTGGGGTTCTCGTAACCTTTTTGCTGGACGGCATAGGCGATACGGTCGCCGAGTCCCAGCGCGGTGAAGGAGGTGTCCAGTTTCGGCACCTCGGGGAGCGGCTTGGGCGCATGGGCGGCAGGAGCGTGGTGCCCAGCGGAAGCGGCCCGGGGAGCGGACGGAGCCGCCTTGGGGGCGTCGGTCCGCGGGGCCTTTTTCTCCTGACGGGGCCGGTGGTCACGGCCCCCTGCCCGGCTGGGCTTGGGCGGGTGCGCCGGGCGGGCGGATTCGGTGCTCTTGGTGCCGCCCTTGAGGGTCTGGGTGATCTTGGAAAGGAGCTTGCGGAACATGAATTAAGAACGTGCTTATCACCCCCACTGCGGGGCATTGCAACCCCGCAAAACGCCCGCCGGCCCGCTCACTTCAGCTCGGTGCGGATCTTGTCGAGCAGGGTCAGCGAAAGCTCCTGATCGCCCACCACGCCCACGCGGATTTCGATCTTGGTGAGGCGGTCGGTGACCTTCTTCAGCTGGATGACCACGCGCTTGTCCAAGGCGGTGCGATGGACGAGAAGCGCGTCGAGCCCGCTCTTGCGCTGATCAATTTTTGCAAACTCCAGCTTCGCGAGGGCGCGCTGGGCCGCGGCATAAGTCGCTTCGAGGTCAGCCTCCACGCTGGAGGCCAGTTCGCCGCGAACATAGGCGACGGCTCCGGCGCCCACGGCGCCGGCGGCCACCACCACACAACCGGTCAGCCAGGGAAGAGCCGTGGCCAGAAAGAGGACGGCGACGAGGCGAAGGGGACGGGTTTGGTTTGAGCGACGGGAATCAAGGTTCATGCCCGCTCCTGACCGCAACTCCCGCGGTTTGTGCGACAAAAGCCTGTTAAATTCAGGAGGCGTTGGCGGGCACATCCAGCACGTCGTTCATGGTCTTGCGCAGCTGCTCGAGCCCATAGGGTTTCGGCAGCACGGCCCGGAAACCGTGCAGGCGGTAGTTGGCCATGACGGGATCGCGGGAGTAGCCGCTGGAAACAATGGCCCGCACCCCGGGATCGAGGCGGCGCAGCTGTTCCATGGCCTCCCGTCCGCCCATGCCCCCGGGCACGGTCAGGTCCATGAGCACGACCTCGAAGGGCCGTTCGCTCTGCATCGCCTCCTGATACTTCCGGATGGTTTCGCCACCATCGGCCGCCGTCTCGCAGTCGAAACCCAGGCGTTCCATGAAAATCTTGGCCATGCCGCGGATGGGCTCCTCGTCGTCCATGAACAGGACGCGCGCTCGGAACGGTGAGCGGCTGCCGGTCGAGCCGCCGGACTTGCGCGTCGGGGTGCCGCCTGCAGGCAGCCAAACCCGGAACACCGTGCCCCGGCCGGGTTCGGAGTCGGCCTCGATGTGGCCCTCGTGCTTGCGCACGATGGAATAAACCGTGGCGAGCCCGAGGCCGCTGCCCTGCGCCTTGGTCGTGAAGTAGGGGTCGAAGATCTTGGCCAGGTGCTCGCGCGCGATGCCGGTGCCGTTGTCGGCGACCGTGAGGCGCACGTAGCGACCCGGCGCAACCGGCAGCGTGCCGGCGGCGACCTCGGTGTTCTCGGCCACGATGCTCACCACGCCGCCGCCGGGCATCGCCTGGACAGCGTTGATGACGAGGTTCTGCACGACCTGACCGAGCTGGCCCTTGTCGGCGTGCACCGACCAAAGATTGGGGGCGATCTGGAACTCGGCCCGCGCCTTGGCGCCGTGGAGCGAGAACGAGGCGGACTCACGCAGCAGCTCGGGGAGATCGACGGCGGCCTTCACCGGTTCGCCACCCTTGGCAAAGGTGAGCAGCTGCAGGGTGAGGTCGCGGGCGCGCATCGTCGCCTTGCGGGCATCGGCCAGGCGGGCGTTGATCGCGCTGCCGGCGTCGGTGTCGGCCTCGGCAAGGGTGACGTTGCCCAGCACGACCGTGAGGATGTTGTTGAAATCGTGGGCAATGCCGCCGGCGAGGATGCCCACGGCCTCGAGCTTCGAGGCGCGGCCCATCTCCGCCTCCAGCTGGCGGCGCGCGGTGATGTCGGTGACAAACCCCTCGTAGTAAAGGAGGCGGCCCGCCGCGTCGCGCACCTCGCGGGCGTTTTCCGAGATCCAGATGCTGTGCCCGTCGCGCCGCTGCACCTCGGACTCGAAGTCGCTCACCTGGCCCGACTGGCCAAAGGCCGCACGGAATTCCTCGCGACGGCCGGGCTTCAGGTAGATCGACGGGACGGCCTTTTGCTCGGCCCAGGCGATCATTTCCTCGGGCTTCGCAAAACCGAACATGCGCGCGAACGCGGGGTTGACCGTGATGAAGCGACCCTCGGGGGTGGAACGGTAGATGCCGCCTGCCCCCTGTTCGAACAGTTCGCGGTAGCGGGCTTCGCTCTCGCGCAGCGCGCGCTCGGCGGCCAGCCGCTCGGTCACGTCCACCAGCACCGTCTGGGTGCGGCCGAAGGCGGGACGGCCGTCCAGGTTGAGCATGCGCCAGTGGTAGGCGAGCTTGCGCACCGCCCCATCCAGCCGGCGGATGTCGAACTCCCCGTTGGCGGCCAGGACCCCGTTCCAGATCCGCACGGCGTTGTCGCACCGCACCTGAATCGTGCTCTCCGTATAAATATCGGAGAGGCGCGCCACCAGCTCAGCCTTCGAGCTCGCCCCGAGCAGCTGCAACGTGGACTGATTGGCGTTCACCAGCGGCGACTTCGCCAGCATGAGCGCGCGGGCCTCGGGATGGCTCCGGAAATGGTCCTCCAGATCGGTGACGCCCTGCGCGCGCAGCTCCGCGAACCACGAGCGCAGGAGGGTGTAGTCGAACTCCACGACGGCCAGCGGGGCCTGCTCGAACAGCAGCCGGTAGCGCTCCTCCGATTCCACCAGGGCCCGTTGGGCGCGCTTGAGCTCGGTGATCTCGGTAAACACGAGACGCACGTTGGCGAGGTCGCGGCGGCCATCCTTCCAGCCCACTTCCCAGTTGATGAGCGAGTGAATCAGCTCGTTGTTCTTCGTTTGGTAACTGCGTTCCAGCGTGAGGCGGTCCACTCCCTCCCACAAGGCGACCACCTCCTCGGCGAAAGTCGCATAGCCCTCCTCCGTCATGATCTCGGACAACCCCCGGTCGAATTCTTCCCTCGTGGCAAAACCGGCGCGGGCGAGCGCGAGCCGGTTGACCGCCACGATGCGTTTCTTGCGCAGGAGTGTGCGCACCAGCGCCGGATTGGCCGCGAGGTGGGCGCGCAGGTTGGTGATGCCCGCGGCCCGGAGTTCCGCGAAATCCGCCTCAAAAGCCGTGTAATCCTCGATCATGATCGGCGCGGGGGCCTCGTCGAAATACTCTCGTTGCCTTTGCTCGGAGACGCGCAGCTCCGCCGTGCGCCGCTCGACCAGCTGCTTGAGCCGGCGGTTGGCCAGGACGGCCGCCAGCGCGACGAGAAGCGCGACCGCGAGCCCCCCGATCAGCCAGGTGGCGATGCCCTGCAAACGCTGGGCCAGGCCAACCGGCGGCGCGTAGAGCATGCCCTCGATGCGCGCGAGTTCACCCTGCCCTCCGTAGCCATGGATGATCTCGCCCATGCGCTGCCAGCGATCCGGGTTGATGCGGCCCAGCTCGACCAGCTCCATGTTGACGAGGTGCGCCATGTGGGTCGCCTCGTATTTCATCGCCTCCTCGTCCATCCAAGGGAGCCGCGGCCCGCGCTCCCCCACCGGATAGCGCTCCAGGATGAGCCGGATGATCTCGTCGGGGTGACCGAGGGCGTATTCCCAACCGCGCAGCACAGCCCGGCGCACCTTTTGCACCAGCTCAGGCTGCTCCCGCGCAATACGCTCGCTGGTGAACAGGCAGTCGCCGTAAAAATCCACGCCATAATCCTGCGGCCGGATGATGCGCACCGACAGACCTGCCTTCTTCATCGTATGGGGCACGTCGATCAGAAAGCCGCTCACGGCATCAGCCGTATGCTGTAGCAGTTCATTGTCCTGCCAACGGTTCGGCACGAGGGTGACCTGGTCCTGCCCCACCCCTTCGCGCTCCAGCATGAAACGGATCTCCGATTGCAGGGAGGTTGTGTCCAGGGCCACGCGCTTGCCGATCAGGTCCTGCGGGGTGTTCAGGTTGTCCTCGGATCGCGTCACGAGCACCAGCGGCGAATGCTGCATGATGGCCGCGATCACCACGACATGCTTGCCTTCCATCCGGTTGGCAATGAGCTGCGGCCCTTGCGCGATGCCAAAGTGGGCGTTTCCGTTTTCAACCTCCTGGATAGCCGAGCGGCGTTCCTGCGAGGTCGGCCGCACCTCCACTCCGAGACCTTCCTCGCGGAAAAAGCCCTTTTCCTGGGCCGCATAAATGCCGGCAAACTGAAATTGGTGCAGGTAGGCAAGCTGCAGCACGACCGGCTCCAGCGCCTTGTCCTCCGCCAGCACCTTTCCCGGCAGCAAAATGCTGCCGACAAGAGCCAGGATACAGGCACGGCGTGTCATGGGCAGGGCGGGAGGGAGGACTCGTTTTTATAGCAATCACCGGGCCCCGCGATGTCGAGTAACAAACCCCCTCGCAGAAGGCCGGCACACCACAAAGACGCTGGTCAATTTCCGCGGTCATGGCTGACTCGCGCCATGAGCCTGCCGTTCTTCTGGATCGACGCCTTCACCGATCGGCCCTTCGCGGGCAACCCCGCCGGCGTGGTGCCGCTCACCACCTGGCCGGAGGAGGCACTCATGCAACGAATGGCGTTCGAGCACGGTCTGGCCGAGACAGCCTTCTTCGTGAAGACGGGCGAGGACCGGTTTCATCTGCGCTGGTTCACACCGGGCGCCGAGGTGGACCTGTGCGGCCACGCGACGCTGGCCACGGCGTTTGTCGTTTTCACGCAACTGGGCGCCGCGGGTGACGTGCTCACCTTCGACTCGCGCTCGGGTCCGCTGCGGGTCGAGCGACTGGGGGACGGCCGCCTCGAACTGGATTTCCCCTCCCGTCCGGCCGCACCCATGCCACCGCCGCCGGCTTTGGTGCAAGGCCTCGCTGCCACGCCCGCCCACTACGCCCAGGCCCAGGCCAATCTGGCCGTATTCAACACGGCCGCCGAGGTGCGCGCGCTCCGGCCCGACTTCGCCGCACTGGCCACGCTCCCGCAATACGGCACCATCGCCACCGCGCCTGGCGCCGGCGAGGACTGCGACTTCGTCTCCCGCTTCTTTGCGCCGCGCGTCGGCGTGCCCGAGGATCCCGTGACCGGCTCGGCCCACTGCCTGCTGACGCCCTACTGGTCAGCCCGGCTCGGCAAAAAGCGTCTCCACGCCCGGCAACTCTCCGCGCGCGGCGGCGAACTCTGGTGTGAGCTCGCGGGCGACCGCGTGAAGATCGCCGGCCACGCCGTGCTTTACCTGAAGGGAACAATCGAAACCTGAAAATTCACCTGAAGATGCATACGCCCGGACGGTTCGGGCGTAAACTCAAGCATATGCCTTCCCCGCTTCGCCTGGTTCTACCCACCCTATCGCTCGGACTTGCTGCCTTCGCCTCCGCCTGGGCCCAGCCCCAGCCAAGCGGGGCCCATACTGCCACGGCGCAATTTTCCATTTCGGCCGACAGCGATCTGACGCGCGGGGGCGCACCAGCGGGAGAGGTCGGGGTTTCCGCCTTTGCCGCCACCTGGCGTTCGTCCGCCGCGCTTACTGCGACGACCCGCTTGTCCTACGGCCTCAACTGGGAACGCTTTGATTTCGACCGGGCGGCCGTCGTCGTCGTGCCCGACACCCTGCAGGAGCTCTCCGTGGTGCTCGGCGCGACCCATCGCCTCAACACGCAGTGGATGCTGACCGGCACGATTCGCCCTGGAGTTTACGGCGACACCGAGGGCGGTGGCGGCGACGCCTTCAACGCCCCGCTGCTGCTGCTCGCCACCTGGGTGCGCAGCCCGGAGCTGGCGTGGGCTTTCGGCCTGCGCGCGGACTGGTTCTCGGAGCGGGCCGTCATTCCGTTCATCGGCGTGAACTGGAAGTTCGCGCCGGGTTGGGAATTTTCCCTCGGCATGCCGCGCGCGGGCGTCAGCTACCAAGCCGGCGATGCACTCAAGCTCACGCTCGGCGCTTCCGTGCAGGGCGGCAACTACCACGTGGCCGAAGACCCGCGCGGCCCTGCGATCTCCAGCCTGCGCGTGGACGACACGACGCTTGACTACCACGAAATCCGCGTCGGCCTCGCCGCCGACTGGAAGCTCAACGAAAGTCTCACCCTCTCCGCCGAGGCCGGGGTGATCACCGACCAGAAGTTCGATTACTTCGACCGCGGCATCACGCTCGACGGCGGCGGCATCGGTTTCTTCACGCTCGGCCTGAACGGGCGTTTCTAGGGCTCGGCGCTAAGTCCTTTAATCCATCGAAACCTGTCATCCTGAACGAAGTGAAGGATCCAAGAGAGTGTCCGCTAGCGAGTATGCTGCTGGATCCTTCGCGCGGCTCAGGATGACGGTAGGAACGTACTTTGCTGATCTCGCTCAGGAACGCTCCGATTGGGTCCCAGAATCCCGGGAGACAACCTGCCCCCGAAAGTTCGCGCCCGGGTAATTACCTCCGATCCGACACCCGAAGCGGCCCCTACCCGGGCCGCTTTTTACTTTCACGCGTCCCGCTTCCGGGAAAATTGTCATGGTCACAGTTTCGCTTTGAAAGCAACTGTGCTGGTTTCAATCTGTGCCGGCTGCCGCTACTGTCTGACAAACTGTTCAGGTATAGTCCGCGGCCACTCCCGCCACGCCATGATCGACACCGCCACCCCCCGCACCCCCGCCCGCAGCATCACGCCCGGCGCTTCCCGCCCGCTCTACGTCGAGCTGGCGGATTCCCTCCAATCGCTCGTCGAGCAGGGCACGCTCCGCCCCGGCCACCGCGTGCCGTCGGTGCGCATCATGTCGCGGCAGCGTGACGTGAGCATCGCGACCGTGCTCCAGGCCTACACCGTCCTCGAAAACCGCGGCTACCTCGAGGCGCGCCCGCAGTCGGGTTACTACGTGCGGCCGCGTCCGCCGAGCCTCGCGCCCGAGCCGCGCATGGCCAAGCCAATGGCCAAGCCTTCCTACGTCGGCGTGAACGACCTCACCGCCGAGGTCATGGACTTCGCGCAGAACCAGGACTACGTCCCCTTCGGCTCGGCCTGCCCGCACCACAGTCTTTTTCCGACGAAGAAGCTCGCGCGCATCCTCGGCTCCGTCGCCCGCCGCGACCCGGCGCTGCTGGTGCGCTCCAGCCTCAACCGCGGCTACGAACCCCTCGCCCGCGAGATCGCGCGCCGCTACCTCCAGGCCGGCGTGCCGCTCGCGCACGACGAACTCGTCATCACCACGGGCTGCACCGAGGCGCTCAACCTCACGCTGCGCGCCGTCACCAAGCCCGGTGACACCGTGGCCATCGAGACGCCCGCCTACTTCGGCTTCCTCGAGATCATCCAGAGCCTCAACCTCCGCGCGCTCGAGATTCCGACCTGCTCCCGCCAGGGCATCTGCCTCGACGAACTGCGCACCGCCATCGAGCAGAACGACGTGAAGGCCGTCATGCTCATGCCGAGCCTGCACAACCCGCTCGGCTCCGTCATGCCCGACGAGAAAAAGGCGCGCCTCTACGACCTGCTCTGCGAATACGACCTGCCAGCCATCGAGGACGACATCTACGGCGACACGCATTTCGGCGACGTCCGGCCCAAGCCGCTCAAGGCCTGGGACAAGGACGGCCGCGTGCTCCTCTGCTCGTCCTTCGGCAAGACGCTCGCCCCCGGTTTCCACGTCGGTTGGACCGCGCCCGGCCGCTACCTCGAGCGCGTGCGGCGCCTGAAGTTCACCAACACGATGGGCACGCCCGTCGTGCTCCAGAAGGCGCTCGCCGAGTTCCTGCGCGACGGCGGCTACGACCACCACCTGCGCTCGCTCCGCCGCGCCTACCAGCAGCACCTGCACAGCTTCGCGCAGGGCATGCAGAAGCATTTCCCCGAGGGCACGCGCTACAGCCGGCCTCAGGGCGGCAACTTCATCTGGGTCGAGCTCCCGGCCAAGGTGGACACACTCCGCCTGCGCAAGGACGCCCTCGCGCACAAGATCAACATCGCCCCCGGCAACCTCTTCTCCGTGAAGGAACGCTACAAGAACTGCCTCCGCATGAGCTGCAGCGTGCCGTGGTCCGACGAGATCGAAGCCGCCCTTCGCAAGCTTGGAGACCTCATCAAGCAGCAGCTGTGAGGCAGGGCTCTCTAGCGGCGGTCTATGACCGACGATGACGCTCATAGAGCGCCGCTACAAATAATCCCTCGCCCGATTTCCACCCTTCGACTCACGCACTCCGTCCTCTGTCCTCCGCCATCCGTCCTTCGATGAAAAACCGCACCGTCGCCATCCTCCTTTTCGACGACGTCGAGGTCCTCGACTTCGCCGGGCCCTTCGAGGTGTTCTCGGTCACACGGGAGCTGGCCGGCGAAAAACTGTTCAACGTCCACACCGTCGGCCTCACGCCCGGCACGATCCGCGCGCGCAACGGCCTCAAGGTCGTGCCCGAGCACACGCTCGAAACCGTGCCCGCCCCCGACCTGCTCCTCGTGCCCGGCGGCTACGGCACGCGGATGCTGCTCAACCAAGCTCGCGTTGTCGAATGGGTGCGGCGCAACGCCGCCAAGGCCGAGATCGTTGCCTCCGTCTGCACCGGCTCGCTCCTGCTCGCCAAGGCCGGGCTCCTCGCCGGCTCGCCGGCCACGACGCATTTCCAGTGCTTCGACCTGCTGCGTGAACTTGAGCCCACCGCCACCGTGCGCGAAGACGTCCGCTTTACCGACCACGGACGCATCCTGACCGCCGCCGGCATTTCCGCCGGTATCGACCTGTCATTGCACATCGTCGCCCGCCTGCACGGCTTCGAAACCGCCCAACGCACCGCCGTCTACATGGAATATCACTGGCGCAACGACGGCGGCGCGACCCGCTGACCCTTCTTCCTTCATAATTCATCCCTCTACCTTTGAGTGCTCCTTCCCGCACCGCCCTCATCGCCGCCTTCGGCGCGATCTACCTCATCTGGGGTTCGACCTACCTCGGCATCCGCATTGCCGTGGAATCCATGCCGGCCTTCCTCATGGCCAGCTCACGCTTCATCGTGGCGGGCGGCATCGTCGCAGCGTTCATCGCGCTCACCCGCGGCTTCCGGGCCACGGCCAAACAATGGCGCGACAACGCCATCGTCGGCGGCTTCCTCTGTCTCGGCGGCAACGGTCTTGTTTCCTGGGCCGAGGAGAAGGTGCCCTCCGGCATCGCCACGCTCATCATCTCCGCCGGCCCCGTGTTCATCGTGCTCATGGACTGGGCCGTGCACGCCTGGTCCAAGGACGGTTCGCGCGGCACCCGGCCCAACACGCTCACCTTCGCCGGCCTCGGCCTCGGATTCGTCGGCCTCGCGATGCTTGTCGGTCCCGACGTGCTGGCCACCGGCGTCAACGGCCTCGATCCGCTGCGCGTGCTCGGCCTGCTCGGCGCCACGTTTTTCTGGGGCGTCGGCATGATGATCATGCGCTACGTGCGCGAACCCGCCGAACCGTTCACCGCCTCGGGCATCCAGATGATCTGCGGCAGCGGCTGGCTGCTGCTTGCGAGCCTCGCCACCGGGGAGCTCGGCCGCTTTGATGCCGCGGCAATCACGGGCCGGTCAGTCGCGGCCTGGGCCTACCTCGTCGTCTTCGGTTCGTTGATCGGCTTCAGCACCTTCACCTGGCTGATGAAGCACAGCACGCCCGCCAAGGTTTCGACCTACGCCTACGTGAATCCCGTCGTCGCCGTTTTCCTCGGCTGGTTCGTGCTCCACGAAGCCGTTTCGCCCCGCATCTTTGTCGCCGCCGCCATCATCATCGCCGGCGTCGCACTGATCACGATCGCCAAGAACAAGAAACCTGCGAGCAAACCGGCCGCAGCCCCAGCTCCCGCCGCGGTGCCTGCGACGCAGAAAGCCGGCTGAACCGGCACCCGCATCGCGTTGGGTCACAGGGAATCCGGCAAGAGTTTCGCCGCCATTCGTGCGTTGTCGGGCCTTTTAGTGGTCGCTCCTGATCGCGCATCCGCCCGCGCATTTTTTGTCCTTCGCTTCGCGCCGACTGCCTGAAGGGGAATATCGGGTTGCGAGGAAGACTCCCATCAGTATCTGTAATGACAATTCCCACGCCATGAAACGTCTCGTCTGGATCCTCGTTGCCGTCTTCTGCGCCGCCTTGGCGCAGGTGCAGGCCGTTGATCTCCCGGTGCTCGCGGGCGGGGAATGCTGCTGCTGCGAAGATCAGGCTAGAGCCTGCGGTATGCCCGATTGCGCGCCGGCCCCGGCCGCTGCGCAGGGCCTCCTCCAGCTCCCGGTCGCCGCCGCCCAGCGCAGCGAGGCCCGCAAGCTGACACCCGCGCCCAAGGCCCGTTTCGAAACTTTCTACGTCCGTGTTGATTCCCTTCCGGCCAAGTCGCCGGCGGGCAGCGTGTCCCACCGGGGAACGCCCGCTGCCAGTGTGCCCCTGTTCAAGGCGCACTGCAGCTTCCTGATCTGAGTCCGGGGAGCAGTGTGCCCGCGCGTCCCGTTGCGCGGTGTTTAACCGTCATTTCCGCGCCGCCTGTCCGTGCGCGGTAAGATTTCCCGCCCACCTTCGTCTCCCTCAGGACCCGTCATGAAAACCCTTCTCCCTTTACTCACTTTCCTCTTCGCCGCCCTCCTCGTCACCGGCGCCGACTCCGGCCACGACCACGCGGCGGTTTACCAGTGCCCGATGCACCCGTGGATCAAGTCGGACAAACCCGACGCCAAGTGCACGATCTGCGGCATGGCGCTCGTGGCCGCGGCTGCGCCCAAGTCCGGCGCCGCCAATGAGCCGCTCGATCCTAATCTCGTCACACTCACGCCCGCGCAGGCCGCCGTCACCGGTGTGCAGACCGCCGAGGTCACCCGCGGCCCGCTCGTGTGCACGCTGCGCGTGAACGGCGTCATTGACGACGACGAGACCCGCCACCGCATCCTCGCCGCCCGCGTCCCGGGCCGCATCGAGAAGCTGCACGTCAACTACGTCGGCGCCGAGGTCCGCGAGGGCGAGCCGCTCGCCACGGTTTACAGCCCGGAAATGCTCACGGCCCAGCGCACCTACGTGGAGCGCCTGCGCGCCGGCACCACGGCCTTCACCGTCTCGGAACGCGCCTCCGCCCGCGAACGCCTGCTCGAGCTCGGCCTGACGGAGGAGGAAATCCGCATCCTCGAGGGCACCCTGCTGCCCACGGCCATGGTCAACGTCCGCGCGCCGATGTCCGGCACAGTCGTCTCCCGCGCCGTCTACGAGGGCCAGTATGTCGAGACCAACGACCGGCTCTTCGAGATCGGCGACTTCTCCCGCATGTGGTTCGTGTTCGACGTCTATGAGCCAGACCTCGCGTGGATCCGCCCGGGCCAGACGGTCGAGCTGGCCCTGCCCTCCCTCACCGGCCAGATCCTCACGGCACCCATCGCGTTCATTGATCCCAATCTGAACGAAACCACCCGCACGGCCCGCGCCCGTGTGATCCTCGACAACTCCAGCCGCCAGCTGCTCCACCGCCAGACCGGCATCGCCACCGTGCTGGCCGAAACGCCCGAGGTCCTGCTCGTGCCGCGCAGCGCCGTGCTCCAGCACCGCGGCAAACCGGTTGTCTTCGTGAACACCGCCGAACACGGCTACGTCGCGCGCGAGATCCGCCTCGGCCGCACCGGCGACATCTCCGCGGAGGTGCTGGCCGGCCTCAAGGCCGGGGACCGCGTGGTGACGCAGGGGGCGCTCCTGCTCGACGGACAAGCCGAGCTCGCCCACGCCGCCCTCGGGAGCACTGCCCACGACCACGGCAGCCCGGCCCCGGCCAAAGTCGCCGCGGGCGAACCCAAGCATGATGCCGCCGCCTACGCCCTGTTGAAGGCCCTCGCCTTCTCCGCCGCCGACGCCGCCACGGCCCTCGCGGCCGACGATCTGCCCGCCTACCAGAAGAACCTGCCCGCCCTCCGCGCCGCGCTCCAGGCCTACCTCGGCGGTTTCTCCCCGGCCGCGCGCGGCCCGTTGGGGGGATTCAAGGACGGTCTCGCCGACGGGCCCGACCTCGACGCCGTGCGCCGCAACTTCGAGCCGTTCAGCACCGCGCTGGTCGGCCTCGTCCGCGCCGAGCACGTCCATCACCGCGAAAGCCTCCACGTTTTCGAGTGCCCGATGACTCCCGTCCTCGGCAACGGCCGGTGGCTCTCCCGCGACGCCGAGCTGCGGAATCCGTTCTTTGGCTCCGCGATGCTCGAATGCGGCGAAGAACTCGACGCCGAGCCGACCCCCTCCGAACAGCCGAAGGCCAAGGCCGACCTGTCCTCTCTGCCTCCGGGCCACCCGCCGGTGAACGTCGCCGGCTACCTTCTGGCGATGGCCGGCCCCGCGGTCGCCGCCGCCGGTGACGGTTGCTGCGCCGGCCACACCGCTGCGCAAGCCGCCGCCTGCGCCCACGCCTCAACCGGAGCCACGCCATGATCAACCGTCTCATCCACTGGTCGCTCCACAACCGGTTCATCGTGATCGCCGGTTTCCTCGCGCTCTGCGCGTGGGGCGCGGTCGCGCTGACCCGCGTGCCGATCGACGCCATTCCCGACCTGTCGGAAAACCAGGTCATCGTCTATGCCGACTGGCCGGGCCGCAGCCCGCAGGAAGTCGAGGATCAGATCACTTACCCGCTCAGCGTTTCGCTGCAGGGCCTCGCCGGGGTGAAAACCGTGCGCGCCACCTCGATGTTCGGCTTCTCCTTCCTCACGGTGATTTTCGAGGACAAGGTGGACACCTACTTCGCCCGCACCCGCGTGCTGGAGCGGCTCAACTCCCTCGGCGACCTGCTGCCCGAAAGCGTCGTCGCCCGCCTCGGACCCGATGCGACCGGCCTCGGCTGGATCTATCAATACTACCTGAAAGATGAGTCCGGCACGCAGGACCTCGGATCGTTGCGCTCGCTGCAGGACACCTTCGTCCGCTACCAGCTCGCCGCCGTGCCCGGGGTGGCCGAGGTCGCCAGCATCGGCGGCTTCGTGCGCCAGTGGCAGGTCGAGGTCTCCGCGCTCAAGCTCAAGCAATACGGCCTCACGCTCGGCGAAATCATGGACGCCGTTGCCGCGAGCAACCGCAATATCGGCGGCCGGACCATCGAGGAGAACGGCGCCGAATACATCGTGCGCGGCGTCGGCCTCGTGCAGGAGGCCGGCGACCTCGAGTCCGTCGCCCTCCAGCCGCGCAACGGCACGCCGCTGCGGCTGCGCGACGTGGCCACCGTGCGCATCGGCGGCGACTTCCGCCGCGGCGCGCTCGACGTCAACGGCCGGCAGGTCGTGGGCGGCATCGTCGTCATGCGCTACGGCGAAAACGCCCACCGGGTGATCCAGGACGTGAAGGCCCGCCTCGCCGCCCTCGCCCCGGGCCTGCCACCGGGGGTGACGGTCGAGCCGTTCTACGACCGCAGCGACCTGATCGACCGCGCGATCAACACGCTCAAACACGCGCTGACCGAGGAGATCATCCTCGTGACGCTCGCGCACATCCTGTTCCTGTTCCACTTCCGCAGCATCCTGATCGTCACGCTGCCACTGCCGGCCTCGATCCTGATCTCGTTCATCCTGATGGACCGCTTTGGCATCCCGTCGCACATCATGTCGCTCACCGGCATCGCCATCTCCATCGGCGTGCTGGTGGACGCCGGCATCGTCATGACGGAAAACGTCATCCGGCACTGCGAGCGGGCGGAGGAGGTGTTGAAACGTCGCCTCACGCCGCCCGAGGTTTTCACGCACACCCTCGAGGCCGCCACGCAGGTCGGCCGGCCGATGTTCTTCTCGATGCTGGTCATCATCCTCGCCTTCGTGCCGGTGTTCCTGCTGACCGGCCAGGAGGGCAAGCTCTTCCACCCGCTCGCCTACACCAAGTCCTTTGCCCTCATCGGTGCGGTGCTGCTGGCCGTGACGGCCGTGCCGGTGTTCTGCACCATCCTCGTGCGCGGGCCGTTCAAGCCCGAGAGCGAGAACTGGCTGATGAAATCGCTGCTGAAGCTCTACGAACCGGTCCTCGACTGGGCGCTCGTGCACCGCAAGACCGTGCTCGGCCTTGCTTTCGCCCTGCTGGCGGTTTCCTGCCTCGTGGCCTTCGGTCTGCCGCGCGGCGTCAACGCCCGCCTGCCTGAAGCGGTCGCGCGCCACACCCAGGGCTTCGGCAGCGAGTTCATGCCGACGCTCGAGGAAGGTTCGCTGCTGTTCATGCCCGTATTGCTGCCCGCCACCTCGCTCACCGAGGTCCAGCGTATCATGGCCTGGCAGGACAAGATCATGAGCGAACACCCCGCCGTCGCCTCTGTGGCAGGTAAATTGGGCCGCGCGGAAAGCGCAACCGATCCCGCTCCGGTCGAGATGATCGAGACCACGATCATGCTGAAACCCGAGAGCCAGTGGCCCAAAGGCACGACCAAGGCTTCCATCATTGCTGATCTCAGCGCCAAGCTGATGAACGTGCCCGGCTACGTGCCCGGCTTTCTCCAACCCATCGAAAATCGGATCCTCATGACGAGCACCGGCATCCGTGCTCAGGTCGGAGTGAAGATCTTCGGCGACAACCTCGATGCGTTGCAAAAGAAGGCCTTCGAGGTCGAGCGCGTGATCAACCGCATCCAGGGTGCGACCGGCGTCGCCCCATCGCGCGTGCAGGGCAAACCCTATCTCGAGATCGCGGTGCGCCGCGATGACCTCGCCCGCTACGGGCTCAGCGTGAAGCAAGTGTATGAATACATCGAAACCGGTCTCGGCGGCACTACCGTCGGCACCACCTTGAAGGGTCGCGAGCGCTGGCCGTTGCAGGTCCGCCTCGAGGAGTCCGACCGCAACGACCTCGACCGCCTCGGCGAACTCCCGCTCACCACGCCCTCCGGCGCGCTCATCCAGCTCCGCCAGGTGGCCGACATCAGGCGCACCGTCGGGCCCAACGAGATCGCCTCGGAAAACGGCCGCCTGCGCGTCTTCGTGCAGGCCAACGTCACCGACCGCGACCTCGGCGGCTTCGTCAACGACATCAAGGAGCGCGTCGAACGGGAGGTGAAACTCGATCGCGGCATGACCCTCGAATATTCAGGCCAATACGAGCACCAGCTCCGTGCACGCCGCACGCTTGGCTACGTGTTCCCCGCCGTCATCGTCATCATCTTCGTGCTGCTCGTGATGACTTTCCGTTCCGTGGCGGAAGCCGCCCACGTTATTCTCGCGGTGCCCTTCGCCCTCACCGGTGGCGTCCTGCTGCAGGCCGCCCTCGGCTACAACTTCAGCGTCGCCGTATGGGTCGGCTACATCGCGCTCTTCGGCACCGCCATCCAGACCGGCGTTGTCATGGTCGTCTACCTGGAGGAGGCGCTGGCCCAAAAACGCGCCACCCTCGGCGCGGCCTTTGACCGCAGCGCCCTACTCGCCGCCGTAAAGGAAGGCGCCCGCCTGCGCCTGCGGCCGAAGGTCATGACCGTCGCCACCACCGTGGCCTCGCTCCTGCCGATCTTCTGGTCCGACCGCACCGGCGTGGAAATCATGCGCCCCCTCGCGGCCCCGGTTGTCGGCGGCATGCTGTCCAGCCTCGTCCACATCCTCATTGTCACCCCCGTCATCTTCGCCTGGCTGCGCGAACGGGAACTTAACTCCGCGCCCAAATCCTGAACCTCCTCCCATGAAAATAAAAAACCTGCTCCTGCTGCTCAGCCTGTTCGCCACCGCGGCGCTCCGGGCCACCGAAGCCCCCGCCGGCGAGCTCGTCAGCCCCACCGACAAAGACGCCGCCTGGCTCGCCAGCGCCCGCGCCGCCTACCCGTTGAAGACCTGCCTCGTCTCCGAGGAGGAACTCGGCGGCATGGGCAAGCCCGTGGAGTTCATCTACCGCCAGGCCGGCCAGCCCGACCGGCTCGTGCGCTTCTGTTGCAAGATGTGCGTGCCGAAATTCAAGAAGGACCCGGCAAAATATCTGGCTCAACTCACTCCCCCCGATAAGACAGGGGAGCAGCCCGCCCCGACCAAGCACCCCTGACCACCCGCCATGGCCCGCCGCCCCGACCAGCTCGCTGCCGAGCTCAACTCGCACCGCAACGCCTTCAAAGCGTTCCTCGCGGCACGCGTCGGCAGCGAGGCCGAGGCGGAGGACATCCTGCAAAACGGCCTGCTCAAGGCGCTCAAGCATGCCGACGAGGTGCAGGACGACGCCAAGCTCACCGCCTGGTTCTACCAGCTGTTGCGCAACGCCGTCGTGGACCACTACCGCGCCCGCGGCTCCGTGCGCCGGCGGCATGACGGGCTCGGCGAAATGATCGCCGCGTTGGGCGAGGACATCACCGCCGCGCCCAAGGGCTTGGAGCCGCAACTGTGCGGTTGCCTAGGCGGCGTGGTGGACACGCTGAAACCCCAGCACGCCGAGTTGCTCCGCCGCGTGGACTTGAACGGTGAATCCGTGCAGGCCGCCGCGAAGGCGCTTAAAATGACGCCGAACAGCGCCAGTGTCACCCTGCACCGGGCCCGCAAGGACTTGCGCGCGCGGCTTGAAACTTTCTGCGGCGACTGCGCCCAAGGCTCCTGTCTGGATTGCGACTGCGCCGAGCGGGACGATTCCTGAAAGATTCCTGTAAGATTGTCGGAGCGGCTCCGTCTCCGGGATGAAACCAACATTCATCCCATGAAGAAATCCACCGCCCAAACCTCTATCCCCTCATGCGGGTGCAACCGCTCCTGTCAGTGCCAGTCGCAACTCCGCTGCCGCTGCCACGACCTCAACGCCCTGCTGGCGCTCGCCCTGTGGGACTACAGCCGCCTGCTCCGCCGCCACCGTTCCCGTTGATCCGCTCCCGACCATGCACGCTCTCGAACTGAGAATACCGCCCGTCGTCGTTGGCCTGCTCCTCGGATCAGCCATGGTAGCGGCCGCGCATTTCACGCCCGCTTTGGGCTTCACTGTGCCGGGAGCCACCTTCTTCGCCGTCGGCCTGGCCGGGGCGGGCGTGGTTGTCGCCGGGCTGGGCGTCGTCGCCTTCCGTCGGGCGCGCACCACCGTCAACCCGCTGCAACCCGCCGCCGCCTCGCACCTCGTCGTAGCCGGCATCTACCGGCACACGCGCAACCCGATGTATCTCGGCATGCTACTCGTCCTGTTGGGCTGGGGCCTGTTTCTCGGCAACGCCCTCGGGCTCGGCCTTGCCATGCTGTTCATCCCGCTGATGAACCGGCTCCAGATCGGACCTGAGGAGCGGATCCTGACCAACCTCTTCGGACGTCAGTTCACAACCTATCAATCCACCGTGCGCCGCTGGCTCTGAGCCCGCCGGTCCACTCAACACCTCTTCTCTCCCATGGAATACCTCATCGGCATAGGCCTCGCCGTCGCCGCCTTCTTCTTCGCCCGATTTGTCGGCCTGGACCGGGACCGGGCGTTTTACCCAACCGTGATGATCGTCATCGCCCTGCTGTATGGTCTGTTCGCGGCCATCGGCGGCTCGCGAACCGCGCTGGCCCTCGAATCCATCGGCATTGTCGGATTCGTGCTCCTGGCGGTCCTCGGATTCAAATCCAGTCTCTGGCTGGTGGTCGTGGCCCTTTTCGGGCACGGCGTCTATGATTTCTTCCACGAACATCTGTTCGTGAATCCGGGAGTGCCTGCCTGGTGGCCGGCCTTCTGCAGCGCCTACGACATCACCGCAGCCGCCGGTCTGGCCGGGCTGCTCCTGCGACCCGGCGCGGTGCCGGTCACAAAACCCACCTCCCCGTGAATTCTTCTCCGTCCAACCATCCGGCCGGGCATGGTCATCACCACGGCGCAGCCTCAGCGCGCATGCAGGTGCCGGCGCCCAGCGAACCCGTTTACATGGGTCTGCCGCACGAGCGCTACCTGCGGCCGAAACTCTACGTCGCCGCCGCGCTGACGATCCCCGTGCTGTTCATGGCCATGGGCGAGATGTTCGCCCCGGATCTCGTGCACGAATTTTCACCGCTCATGAGCGGCTGGCTGCAATGGCTCCTGACCACGCTCATCTTCTTCTGGGCCGGCGCGCCGTTCATCCGCCGCTGGTGGAAATCCATCCGCGAGCGTGACACCAACATGTTCACGCTCACCGTGACCGGCACCGGCGCGGCCTATTTCTACAGCTCGGCGGCCATGCTGTTCTGGGGTCGCTTCCCGGCGGAATACCAGACGCACCACGGCGTGCCGTTGTATTTCGAGGCCACGGCTTTCATCACGACCATCGTGCTGCTCGGCCAGATTCTCGAGCAACGCGCCCACGCCCGCACCGACGCGGCCATCCGTGCCCTCATGGACCTCGCACCCAAGATCGCGCACCGCATCGGGAGCGACGGCTCCGAAACAGACGTGCCGGTCGAATCCATCCATCCGGGCGACCAACTCCGCGTGCGCCCCGGCGAAAACCTGCCGGTGGACGGCGTGCTCACTGGGGGCACGGCCGAGATCGACGAGTCCATGCTCACCGGCGAACCGCTGCCCGTGACCAAGGATTCCGGCGACAAAGTCAGCGCCGGCACGCTGAACACCACCGGCTCCTTCGTTTATCGTGCCGAGCGTGTCGGCGCGGACACGCTGCTCGCACAGATCGTCGGGCTCGTTCAAGCCGCCACCGAAAGCGAGGCCCCCATCGCGCGACTCGCCGACCGGGTTTCCGCGTGGTTCACGCCCGCTGTGCTCGCCATCGCCGCGATTACTTTCCTCGCCTGGGGCCTGTTCGCCCCGGAACAAGGCTGGCTCTACGGACTGCTGAACGCCGTGGCTGTCCTCATCATCGCCTGCCCCTGCGCGCTGGGCCTCGCCACGCCCGTCTCGCTCGTCACCGGCATCGGCCGCGGCGCGCAGGCCGGCGTCCTGGTGAAGGACGCGGCCGCGTTGGAGGCTCTGGCCGGCGCGAACACCCTGCTCATCGACAAGACCGGCACGCTTACGCTCGGCCGGCCGCAGGTCACCTTCATCCGCACTTCCGGCAATCTCGACAAATCCGAACTGCTCCGCCTTGCCGCCTCCGCCGAATCCAGCAGCGAGCACCCGCTGGCCCGGGCCATTGTGTCGGCAGCCAAGGCGCGCGGCCTGCCGCTGGCCCCCGCGCACGACTTCTCAGCCAAACCCGGCGCCGGCGTCAGCGCCACCGTCGAGGAACGCCGCGTGGAGCTGAGCCGCGCCGCCGCGGGCTACGAATTGCCCGAACATCCCACGGCAACCCTCGTCAGCGTGACGATTGACGGTCGCGAGGCCGGCGTGATCGCCCTCGCCGACACGCTCAAAACCGGCGCGGCGTCCGCAATCACCGAACTGCAGCGGCTCGGCCTGCGTATCGTCATGGTATCGGGCGACCGCACCGCCGCGGCCCGGGCCGTGGCGCAGCAACTCGGGCTCGACGGCTTCTACGCGGAGGTCACGCCGGCCCGCAAACAGGATCTCGTGCGCGAGCACCAGGCTCGCGGCGAACGCGTGGTCTTCGCCGGCGACGGCCTCAACGACGCTCCCGCGCTGGCCGCGGCCAACGTGGGCATCGCCATGGGCACGGGCACCGACGTGGCCATGCACAGCGCCGGCCTCGTGTTGGTGAAGGGCGACCTCGCCGCCCTCGTCCGTGCCGTGCATCTGAGCCGCGCCGTAATGCGTAACATCCGGCAAAATCTCTTCTGGGCCTTCGCCTACAACACCGCCGGTCTGCCCCTGGCCGCGGGAGCGCTCTTCCCGTTCACCGGCTGGCTGCTCAGCCCGATGTTTGCCGGAGCGGCCATGAGCCTGAGCTCCATCACCGTCGTGGCCAACGCCCTGCGCCTGCGCCGATTGAAACTGTGAACATTTTGGCCGGAACCCGGCCCCGTCCGCGCAAGTCAGTATGCCCATCATGAACCACCGACTTTTCCGCACCCTCGTGCTCGCCACCAGCCTGGGCTTCCTCGTGGGCTGCCAGACCGTCGAGCGCCGCATCCAGGAAAAACCCGAGGTCTTCTACAAACTCGACCGTGAGACCCAGGACAAAATCCTCCAGGGCATCATCGACATCGGCTACAACGAAGACATGGTCTATCTCGCCCTCGGTAAAGCCGACGAACAGCGCGAGCGCGTGACCGAGAATGGCCGCACGGTCACCTGGATCTACAACACCTATTACACGCGCTACGACGGCCGGGACCAAGTCGGCTACCACCGGCGCGTCTATTACGACCCGCTGCTGCGCAGCTACCGCGTCCACTACCGCCCGGTCTTCGCTGACACCTACCGCGAGGAAAAAGAGGAGCGCATCCGCATCACCTTCCAAGGCGGTCGCGTGACCGAGATCGAACAGGCGAAGGACTGAGCGGCACTTAAGCCATAGCAGGTGGAGCGACCTGCTCCCCAGGGCGCTTCAGCCGCAACGGAAGGCGTCAGCGCGTTGTGGAGCAACGCGCGCCACCTATCATTGCGCCCCGCTTCGCCGCTTGTGTCATAAGCGTCCGGGACTAAACTTTGGTCATGAAGACCACCCCGTCCCGCCAGCCCAAGATCCCCGAAGAGCCGACGCATGCCGTCGCCGAAGCCCGCCTCCTCTCCCCCCGCCGCAAGACCAGCCGCGCCACCACCACCCGGGCGCTCGCGCTCGAACAGCTCGCCCACTTCAGTATCGATCCGCGCAGCCCCACCGGCCGGCCGCTGCTGGCGCTGGCGGAGAAGCTCTACGCCGCGCATGGCGACGTGATGGAGCTCTGGGAAACCACCACCCGGGAACTCGCGCGCCTGCCCCGCGAGGACCGGCTCGCCCTCTTCAACGCGAAGAAGTTCCTCAGCTTCCAGCTCGCGAAGCTGCTCGACACGCTGCAAAATCCCACACGCAAGACCCACCAGTCGCTGGGCTACTCCAACACCACGACACTGGCGAAGGGGCCCTATCCGGTCTTCGACAACGTCACGGCGCTCTTCTCGGCCAACCCTGTCATCACGCGCACGGCCACCTACCTGTTTGCCTGCTCGGAGTGGATCGACGACGCCTTCCAAGGGCGCGAGATGCTGCACGAGATCTACTCGCGCCTGATGAACCCGACGTCGATCACGCTCGCCAATCACATCGTGGACGTCGAGTGCGGGCCGCACGCCGGTGAATACCTCGCCTGGAACTTCAACTCCGGCATGGCGGCGATCGACGGCGTCCTCTCCCACCTCGTCGGCTACGAGGACATCATCCTCTCCTCGCGCAACATCTACGGCGGGGCCTACCAGCTCATCCACGACTGGTTCGGCAAGCGCAGCAACCTCGACGTGGCCGTGCATTTCTTCGACGGCACCACGGAGGCTGACTTCCGGTCCGCCTTGGCCCGGGTGCGCGCGCAACACCACGACCGGCTCGCCGCCGGCCGGCGCATCTACGTTTATCTCGAGAGTCCCTGCAACCCGCACGGCGTGTTCCTCGATGTGCCGGCCATCTGTCGCGCCGCGCACGCCGAACTCCTCACCGTCATCCTCGACGGGACCGTCGCCACGCCGTTCCTGGTGCGGCCGCTCCAGGCCGCCGATCCCGCCGAGCGCCCCGACTTCCTGCTGCACAGCTACACCAAGGACCTCACCGGCCACGGCACGACCACCGCCGGTGTCGTCATCGGGCGCAACGAGCAGATGTTCATCCCGAAGGGCGGGCAGTCGCCCGCCGGTCACTCGTGGAGCGACACGCTCTTCTGGAATGTCTATTACGTGAAGGGCGCCTTCCTCGACTCCGACAAGGCCTTCGAGGTGCTCACCGGCATGAAGACGCTCGAGGCGCGCATGCTGCGGAAATGCATCAACACCGCGATCTTCGCCCGCTGGCTCGCCTCGCACCCGCAGGTCACGGTGAGCGGCCCGGCCAATCCCGCCGATGCCAACCACGCGGTGACCGGACGCCTGTCCTACCTCGGCCTGCCCGCGCCGCTGTTCACGATCCACTTCGAAAAGGCGAAGATCTCGCGGACCACGCTCGAACGTTTCTACGACACACTCACCCCGATGTTCGGCCACATGGTGTCGCTGGGCCAAAGCAACACGATGGTGCTGTGCCCGGCGCTCACGACTCATTCCGAGCTCGGTGAGACCGCGCTCAGGGAAGCCGGAATCACGCCGACCACCATCCGCATCTCCGTGGGCGACGAAAACCCGCGCGAGCTGATCCGCGACTTCCTGCTGGCCGTGCGCAACGCCCTTGACCCGGACAAGCCGGGTTTCAGCGCCAAGTTCCTCACCGGCACCGCCGTGGACCGTCTCGTGGACGAGACCTATCTCGACATCCACCGCCGCCACGCCGCTGCGCAGCCGCGATTCGCGGAGGCGATAGTCTAGAAATCAGGAGGTGGAGCGACCTGCTCCTCAGGGCGCTGGCAGCGCAGCGGACATCCTCAGCGCGTTGGGGAGCGTTTCGGCAGGCTCAAGGCCCTGAGCCCGTCGAACGGGCAACGCGCGCCACCTTTGTTGAAGCCGCCTATTTCCTCGGAAACGGCGAGTGCGTCTCGCGTTTCAGCTCGCGGGTCATCAGCGACATCAGCGCGTCCATCGGCTTCTTGCCCTGATAAAGGATCGCATGGACCTCGCCGAGGATCGGGGCGGTGATGCCGCGCTGGAGACACAGGTCATGGAGCGCCTGCGTGGTGCGGTAACCCTCGACGACGGTCTTGCGGCCGGCCAGCAGGTCGGCCACGGCGGCGCCCGCGCCGATCTGTTCGCCGAACTGGCGGTTGCGACTCCACGCGCCGTGGCAGGTGGCCACGAGGTCGCCGAAGCCGCTCAGGCCGTAGAAGGTCTCGCGCTTCGCGCCGAGTGTCTCGCCCACGCGCACCATCTCGGTGAGGGCGCGGGTGATGAGCGAAGCCTTGGAATTGTCCCCGAGCTTCAGGCCGTCGCAAAAACCGGCGCTGATCGCGTAGATGTTCTTGAGGCTGGCGCCGTATTCGGCCCCGGCGAGGTCGTCGCTGGTGTAGAGGCGGAGCGTTGAACCGCTCATGGCCGCCTGCACCCGGTCCACGAACTCACCGGGCCGGGCCGCGGCCAGCACGACGGCGGCCGGCAGACCCTGCGCGACCTCGGAGGCGTTGGTCGGGCCGGTGAGCGTGGCGACATTCAGGCCGGGAAAGGCCTGCGCCATCACCTCGCTGGGGCGGAGCAGCGTGCCAAGTTCGAGGCCCTTCACGAGGCTGATGAACAGCTGCAGTTGGCCCGCGCCGCCGAGCTCGGCCTGCATGCGGCTGCACCACTCGCGCAAGGCATGCGACGGACTGGCGATGAGCGCGACCTCGGCTTCGAGCAGCGCGGCCCGAAGGTCGGACGTGACACTCAGCGTTTCCGGCAGCTTCACCCCCGGCAGGTAGTCACGGTTTTCGCGCGCCAGCTGCATCGTGACGGCATGTTCCGGCCGCCGGGTGACGAGCATCGCGCGCTGGCCGCGGCGGGCGAGATGGACCGCCACCGCCGTGCCCCATGCACCCGCACCGATGACCGTGAAGTGGAGAGGGCGCGAATCGGACATGGGGGAAGGGACTAGGGACAAAGGACCAAAGACTGGGGACTGCGCAACCTCCGAGAAGTGACAGAACCCGGATTTGGCCGACCAAGTCCTTGGTCTTTCATCACGTCTTGAGGAAGGCCGGGATCTTTTCCCCGGCGATCATAGACTCAAAACTTTCGCGCCCATTGACCAGCTCGAACCGGCTGCCGGAGACCAAGACCTCCGCGGCCTGCGCCCGCGTGTTGTAGCGGCTGGCCATGGTGTAGCCGTAGGCGCCGGCGCTCATGAAGGCGACCAGTTCACCCTCGCCGACGGACTGGAGCGTGCGGTCCTTGGCGAAGCAATCGCCGGACTCGCAGATCGGGCCGACGATGTCGGCCTTCAGGGCGGGGCGAGCGCTGTCGCGGGTGAGCGGGACGATCTCGTGGTAGGCCTCATACATGGCCGGTCGCACAAGGTCGTTCATCGCGGCATCGACGACGAGGAAGTTCTTGTTCGCACCACGCTTGAGGTATTCGACGCGGGAGAGGAGCACGCCGGCGTTGCCGACGAGGAAGCGGCCGGGCTCGAGCAGGATCTTGAGGCCGAGCGGGGCGAGCAGCGGCTTGAGGGTGGCGCCGTAGGTCTCGGGCGTGAGCGGGCGCTCGGCCTCGGGCTTGGCGTCCCACCAGGACTGTTGGCCGCTGGCGAGGGCGTCCTGATAGATGATGCCGATACCGCCACCGATGCTGAAATAGGAGATGCCGTAGGTCTTCTTGAGCTCGGCGACGAAGGGCACGACCTTGGCCACGGCCTCGGCGAAGGGGGTGACCGAGGTGAGCTGGGAGCCGATATGCATCTGCACACCCTTGATCTCGAGGTGCGGGAATTTTGCGGCGGCGGCATAGGCCTCGGCGGCATGCTTGAGCGGGATGCCGAACTTGTTGTCGCTCTTGCCGGTGGTGATCTTGGCGTGGGTCTTGGCGTCCACGTCGGGGTTGATGCGGATGGCGATGGGCGCCTTTTTGCCCAGCTGGCCGGCGACGTGGTTGATGCGGGCGAGCTCCGGCTCGCTCTCCACGTGGAAGCCATAGACGCCGGCCTCGATGGCCAGGCGGATCTCGGCCTCGGACTTGCCCACGCCGGCGAAGACGCTGCGGTTGGCCGCGCCGCCTGCGGCGGTTACGCGGCGCAATTCGCCGCCACTCACGAGGTCGAAGGCCGCGCCGAGGTTCGCGAAGTGGCGCAGGATGGCCAGGTTGGAGTTGGCCTTCATCGCGTAACAGATCTGCAAATCCAGGCCGGTCAGGCTGGCGGCGAGACGCTGGTAGTTGTTGGCAATCGTCTGCGCACTATAGACGTAGGTCGGCGTGCCGTGCAGTTGGGCGATGGCGGCGAGATCAACCGACTCGCAGTGGAGTTTTTGTCCGACGTAGTGTAAAGAATGCATCGTGGGTAAAGTGGGCGTGAAAGGTGTCGAGATAGCGGGAAACCCATTGAACGAAAGCGCTATTTTGACGATCCCTGTCCTCCCGCCGCCATGCCGACTCCGCTCCGCCGCCTGCTGAACCACCTGCCCCTGCCCCAAGGAGGCGGTGAGCTCTATGTGCGCTCGAGCTGGCACAAGCCCACGCAGTATGACCAGTTGCTCAGCCGGCCCCCCTTCCAGGCCTTCAACAAACTGAGCGCGGATCATTTCCGGCGCGGGCTGCTGCGCCGCCGGCTCCTGAAGAGCCTGTTGCGCTGGGGCCTGATGTTCGGCGTCGCCTGGATCGTGATCGAAAGCGTCCGGGCACTCGCTTTGTGATAAACCTGTAACGGCGGGCATTGACGCCGGCTGTGTCGGCGGTTGCATCGGGGATATGACACAATCCCCCGCCCCGGCCGCTCAGACCTCGGCGTTTCAGCGGTTTCTGAACACAATCGAGCGCGTCGGCAACCTGCTGCCCAACCCCTCAACCCTGTTCGCTTTCCTGGCCGTCGTGGTGGTGCTGCTGTCGTGGATTTTCGCCCGCATGGGGGTCTCCGTCACCCATCCGGCCACGGGCCAGCCGGTGCCGGTCATCAGCCTGCTCAACGTCGAGGGTCTGCACCGGATGCTGACGCAGCTGGTGCCCAACTTCGTGGCCTTCCCACCGCTTGGCACCGTGCTGGCTTGCCTCGTGGGCATCGCGGTGGCCGAACGCACGGGGCTCATCACCGCCGGCCTGCGGCTGATCGTGCTGGCCTCGCCGCGGCGCTGGCTGACCCCGATCGTGGTGTTCGGCGGCATCCTGTCTCACTCCGGCGCCGATGTGGGTTATGTGCTCTTCGTGCCACTGGGCGCGGCGATCTTTCACGCTGCCGGCCGGCATCCGCTGGCGGGCTTGGCGGCGGCGTTCGCGGGTGTGGCGGGCGGCTTCAGTGCCAACATCGTGCTCAGCACCATCGACGCCCTGCTGGCTGGCATCACCCAGGCCGCCGCGGCCGTGGTGCGGCCCGGCATTTTGGTGAACCCGGCCGCCAACTGGTATTTTCTCGTGGCCGCTTCCGTGCTCATCACCGCCGTCGGCACCTGGGTAACCCACCGGTTCATTGAGCCGCGCCTTGGCACCTACACGGGCGACGCCAAGCCCGAGCCGATCAAGCCGCTTAGCGCCGACGAAAAACGCGGTCTGCGTTACACCGTGACCGCGGTGCTGGGCCTGACCGGCCTCGTGCTTTGGGGCACGCTCACGGAAGGCGGCTTCCTGCTTGATCCGAAGAACCCGACCTTCCTCGCCTCCTACTTCATCCGCGGGCTGATCTTCTTCATCTTCTTCTACGGCCTGATCGCCGGCCTCGCCTACGGCATCGGCGCCCGCACCATCCGCAACGACAACGACGTGATCCGCGGCATGGACGCCTCGGTCTCCGCGATGGGCTCCTACATCGTGATGGCGTTCTTTGCGGCGCAGTTCCTTGCCTATTTCAACTGGACCAACCTCGGAACGGTGATGGCCGTGAAGGGCGCCGGGGTCATCAAGGATCTCAACCTCCAGGGCAGCCCCATCCTGCTCATGATGTCGCTGGTGATCTTCACCGCGGTCGTGAACCTCGTGATCGGCAGCGCCTCGGCCAAGTGGACGCTGCTGGCGCCGATCTTCGTGCCGATGTTCATGCTGCTCGGCTACTCGCCCGAACTCGTGCAGGGCGCCTACCGCGTCGGCGACAGCTGCACCAACATCGTCACGCCGCTGAACCAGTATTTCCCGCTCATCCTCGGCTTCGCCTCGCGCTACGTGCCCAACACCGGCATCGGCACCATGCTGGCGATGATGGTGCCCTACTCGCTCGCTTTCCTCGTCTTCTGGTCGCTGCTGCTGATCGCCTGGATCGCCCTCGGCCTGCCGATGGGGCCCGGCGCCGGCCTCACCCTGCCCCCGATCTGAACTGCCCATGTCCGCCCCGCCTGCTCCTTCCTCGCGCCTGCAGCGTTTCCTCAACGGCGTCGAGCGCGCCGGCAACGCATTGCCGCATCCGGCCACGCTGTTTGCCGGTCTTGCCGCCCTCGTCGTGGTGCTCTCCTGGCTCTGCCACCGGCTCGGTGTGCAGGTGACGAATCCGGCCAACGGTGCCGTCGTTTCCGTGGTGAACCTGCTCTCGGCCGAGGGCATCCAGCGGATGATCGTGGAGCTGCCGCGCAACTTCCTCGCCTACCCGCCGCTCGGCATCTCGCTGACCTGCATGCTGGGCATCGGCATCGCCGAATACACCGGCCTGATGGGGGCCATGCTGCGCCTGTTCGTGCTGAACTCTCCGGCGAAAATGGTCACGCCCATGGTCGTGTTCGTGGGCGTCATGTCCAACGCCGGCAGCGAGGTGGGCTACGTGCTGCTCATTCCGCTCGCCGCCGCGCTCTATCACACCCTCGGCCGGCACCCCTTCCTCGGCCTCGCCGCCGCTTTTGCCGGGGTGGCCGGCGGCTACAGTGCCAACCTGATGGTCGGCTCGGTGGACGTCTTGCTGGCAGGCCTCTCGGAGGCGGCCGCGCACATCGTGGATCCCGCCTACACGGTGGATGCCTTCGCCAACTGGTATTTCATGGCGGCGGCCACCCCGCTCATCATGATCATCGGCACCTGGGTGACGGAGAGAATCGTGGCCCCCCGGCTCGGCGAATATCGCGGCGACGCCAAGCGTGAGGCGCTCACGCCGCTCTCCCCCCGGGAAAAGCGCGGCATGTCCGCCGCTCTGGCCGTCGTGGTGGCGATCACGGCGGTGGTGCTGTGGGGCACGCTCGCGCCCGGCGGGTTTCTCACCAACCCGAAGAACCCGTCATTCCTGGAGTCCTACTTCATCCGCGGCCTGATTTTTTTCATCTTCATCTACGGCCTGCTGCCAGGCATCGCCTACGGCATGGCCGCAGGCACCCTGCAGAACGACCACGCCCTGATGGGCGGCATGACGCAGACCATGAAGTCCATGGCCTCGTTCATCGTCCTGGCATTCTTCGCCGCGCAGTTCATCGCGTATTTCAACTGGACCAACCTCGGGATCATCACCGCCGTCAGCGGCGCGGAGTTCATCCAGCACCTTGGGCTGGAGCGCATGCCATTGCCCCTGATGCTCGCATTGGTGCTGTTCGCCGCGCTGGTGAACATCCTCATCTCGAGCGCCTCGGCCAAGTGGGCGCTGCTGGCCCCGGTCTTCGTGCCGATGTTCATGCTGCTCGGCTATTCGCCCGAGATGGTGCAGGGCGCGTTTCGCGTCGGCGACAGCTGCACCAACATCATCACGCCGTTGCTCAGCTATTTCCCCCTCATCCTGACCTTCGCCCAGCGCTACGATCCCAAGGCCGGCATCGGCACGCTCATCGCCACGATGCTGCCTTACTCCGTGTGTTTTCTGATCGGCTGGACCCTCCTCTTGATGGTGTGGATTGCCGCCGGGGTGCCCATGGGGCCGGGCGCCCCGCTCTTCCTGGCGAAATGATCCCGGCATGAAGGAACTGAACGAACTCTACCCGTGGATTTCCGTCGGCGCCATTACCTGGGGCGTGCTCGACGTGTTCTTCGGCTACCGGGTCTTCAAGATCACGCTCTCGGTGATGGGCGGCCTGTTCGGCTTGGCTGCCGGGCATGCACTCGCCACGGCGGTCGGCTTCGGGACGGGGGCGCAGGTCGCCGCGCTGGTGATCGGGGCCCTGCTGGGGGCGGGGCTGGCGTTCCTGCTCTACATCGCGGCGGTGTTCGTGGCCGGCTTCGGCTTCGGGGCCACGCTCGGCGTGCTGCTGCTGGCCAATTACCACCACATGGTCTCGCTGCTGACCGGGGCGGTGCTGGGCATCATCGGCGGCTTTCTGGCGGTGAAGATGCAGCGGATCCTCATCGTGCTTTCGACGGCGCTGCTGGGCGCGTTCCGGGCCGTGCTCGCGCTCAGTTTTTTCACCAGCCAGATGGACTGGCTGCATTACTACCGCCAGCCGGACCACGTGCCGGCGCTGATCGAGGGCAACCCGTGGATGTTTCCGTCAATCCTGGGCCTGGCCGCCGTCGGAGTGATCGCCCAGCTCGAGTTGGGCGGCTCGGCCGAACCCAAGAAGAAAACCAAGGAAGACTAAGCCTTGCCGGCCGGCCCTTCCTTCCCACCATCGCCTTGTCATGAAGAAGCTGTTCGCCCCCCTGCTCCTCGCCCTCGGCGTGCTATTCGTCGCCGGCTGCTCCAGCAACATGCAGATTATCACCGCCGGCCTGCGCGCGGAATTGCTGCGACTCCAGCGTCTGCCCGGCGGCGACGTGCAGGTCACCTGGAAAGTGAGCAACCCCAATGTGGTGCCCTACGTGATCACCCGGGCGAACCTGAAAATCTCCCTCGAGGGCAAGGCCGTGGGCGAACTCACCGAGCCGCGCCGCTTCGCCGTGCCGGCGCAGAATCTTGCCGAGCAGACGAGCGTGCTGTCCGCCGCCTCCGTCACCGATGCGGCTCTGCTGGAGCAGGCCCTCTCGCGCGGCAGTGCCAGCTACGACCTGAACGCCACCATTTGGATCCTCATGTTGGAGGACAAGGAAGAGAAGTTCCGGGCCGATGCCTCCGGCACCGTCGTCACCGGCGCACCCTAAAATGAAAAGGCCCCGGTATTAGCCGGGGCCTCGATGGATTGGGTTTTACGACTGAAGCCTGGGATCGATCAGGCTGCCAGGCGGCTGGCGACCGGAGCGGCCGAGCGGACGGCCAAGGGCGCCGTGAGCCGGATCGGACGGGCCACCGTGAGCGGACGAGCCTCGCGGCTGTATTGCGCCACGGTCCAGGCCACGAGACCGGTGGTAAAGAGAATGGCGGTGAAATCGGCGGCGTCGAAGGGACGACCGCTCGCCAGGGAAGCAAAACCCAGAAGGGTCGCGGTGAGAACGGAGATAAGAGCGGTTTTCATAGGATTCATGTGGTATGCCATGAAAACCCGCCTTGGCGCGAAAAGTTGCAGACTTTCGCAAATGGCTGCGAAAGCGGCTCCTGCCGGCTTCAGGAATCCATCGCCTTCCAGAGCGCCACGAGATTTTCCGCGACCGGCACGGTCACATCGTTGTCAGTCCAGTAGGCGACGTGGCTGCCGGGATTCCAGCTGGTGAACAGGCCGCCGGCGTTGACCGGAACATCGCGTTTCACCGCCTGGCCGTAGGCATCGTTGAGCGACTTCAGCGGATAACCGATGATGTCGTCGGGGTCGTAGAAATTTTCCCAACCCGCGTGCGGCACCAGCGCCGGGTGGTGGTCCTTGAACGCCGCCGCCGGCACCTCGATCGGCCGGCCGAAGTCGTCATAGCGCAGGCTCCAGAGTGCGATGGGGCTGCCGAGCGTGTAGAGGCAGGCCAGCGTTTCGCCGCGCTCGAGCGGCGTGCGCTTGGTGTTCATCTCTTCGCGGACGGTCTCAGGCACAAGCCGGCGGAACTTGGTGAGGTCGTAGAAATAGTTGCTCGTGATGATCGTGCCGAGACTGTGCGCGATGACGACCAGCGGCGCGTCGGCGCCGGCGTTGTCGGCCAGCCAGCACATCTCGCGCGCATAGACGGCGTGGATCTCCTCGTATTTGTCCCTCTCGCCTTCGGCCGGTTGGTAGGCGAGCGCGTCGGCGGCGAAGCTGACCATGAAGCGACGCAGCGATGTGAAATCCAGGTCCCCACCTTGCTTCATGCGCCGCCAGAGTTCGTCCTCGGGCTGCTGGAGGATGTGCCCCCAGTAAACAGGCCGGAACACAAGCGCGGCGCCGGCATCGAGCCCGGTCTTCTTGCTGAACCGTTCCTTGATCTCCTCGATCATCTCCTCGGCAAAATCCGGCTTCGTGATTCCCACCCCGTGAACGATGGCAACGGCGATTTTGGTGCTCATGGCGCCGAGTGTGCGCACAAACCCCCGGCCGTAAAGCCCGCCCAACCGCCTGAATCAAGGCGGCGCCTCAGAACAACGTGTAGATGAACGGCGCGGCCGAGCTGCCGCTCAAGATCACCAGCACGCCAAACACGAGCAGAAGCAGGATGATCGGCAACATCCAGTATTTCTTGTTGCTCATGAGCAGGCCCCAGAACTCGCCCAGCACACCCTTTTCGCGCGCGGGTTTCACGTCGGTGAACTTGGTTTTGGGTTTATCGCTCATGACTTAGAACTGGCGGTAGTAGCGGGAGGGATCTTTCACCGGCGGCACGTCCTGCCAATAGGATTTTCCCGGAACGGACTTGAACGCGGAGGCCTTCCGCCGACGAACCAACCCCACCGGTGAGATCACCAGCCAGAACAACACCGCCAGCACGAACCAAGTGAGCAAGGCCTCAATCGCCCGGGTCACGGTGTGCCAACCAATGTAGAGCCGCCGCGCCCAGCCAGCAGCCAGCAAGGCGCTCACACCCAGCAGCAGCGCCGCCAAGACAAACCCGGCAAAAACCGGCCAGACCCAGCGTCCGGTCGTAAAACGCAACACGCACAACCAAACCAGACCCGCGAGCGGTAGTCCGAGCAACAGGGTGAAGCCGAAGCGACGGCAAGCCGCCGGAGTGGCCTGCGCCCGCACCTGACTGACGAGTGAGCCTTCGTGATCGGGGATCATGGTCAGTCGAGTTTGAAGTCCGCGAGATACGCGGTGCGGTTAACGGAGGCCGCCGGCTGATCGGTCTTGTGCAGTACGCAGTTCTCCAGCACGAGCACGTCCATGTCGGTGTTAAGGAAGCATCGCAGCGCGTCACCGGGCGAACCGACGATCGGCTCGCCGCGCACATTGAAGCTCGTGTTGATGAGCACGCTGCAACCGGTGCGCTGCTTGAAGACGCGGATAAGCCGGTAATAGCGGCCGTTCCGCGTCCCGTCCACGGTCTGCACGCGGGCCGACATGTCCACATGCGTGACGGCCGGGATGGTGGAGCGCGGGATGTTGAGGCGCTGGCGGAGATCGGGATCGGAGGCCATCTTCGCCCGGTCGGGCTCGCTCACCGGCACGTCGAGCTTCCGGTTGACGCGCGCGACCTGGAGCATGTAGGGCGAGTGAGGCAAATTCTCGAAAAACTCCGCGACATCCTCCGCCAGCACGCTCGGCGCAAAGGGGCGGAACGATTCGCGGAACTTGATGCGCAGATTCATCGTCGCCTGCATCGCCGCGCTACGCGGATCGCCGAGGATGCTGCGGGCGCCGAGGGCGCGCGGGCCGAATTCCATGCGGCCCTGGAACCAGCCGACGACCTTCCCCTCGGCCAACAGCCCGGCGACGGTGTCGAGCAACTGCGCCTCGTCGGCGATGAAATGATACGGTGCCTTGGCCGTATCGAGGACGGCGCGAATTTCGTCGTTGGCAAAATGCGGCCCGAGCAGCGAGCCCTGCATGGCGTCCTCCGGCTGGGCCGGGCGCAGGTTCTCGAGCAGCTGGTAGTGCAGGAAAATCGCCGCACCCAGCGCACCGCCGGCGTCGCCGGCCGCGGGCTGAATCCAGAGATAGTCGAAGATTTTCTCCCGCAGCAGCCGGCCGTTGGCCACGCAGTTCAAAGCCACGCCACCGGCAAGGCAGAGATGTTTCATGCCCGTCAGGCGCTTCGCCTCGCGGGCCATGCCCAGCACGATTTCCTCGGTCACCTGCTGGATCGAGGCGGCGAGGTCCATCTCTCGCTGGGTGATGGGCGACTCGGGTGCGCGCGCCGGCCCGCCGAAGAGCGCAGCGAACTTGTCGTTCGTCATGGTGAGCCCGGCGCAGTAGTTGAAATACGACAGGTCCATCGCGAAGGAGCCGTCGTCCTTCAGGTCGATGAGTTTTTCTCGGATGACGTCCGCATAGATCGGACGGCCGTAGGGGGCGAGGCCCATGAGCTTGTATTCGCCGCTGTTGACGCGGAAGCCGGTGAAATAGGTGAACGCGCTGTAGAGCAGCCCGAGCGAGTGCGGGAAGCTCATGCTCTTCAGCAGCTCAATGCGGTTGCCGCGGCCGACTCCGATCGTGGCCGTGTCCCACTCGCCCACTCCGTCGAGCGTGAGGATGGCCGCCTCGTCGAACGGACTCGGGAAAAACGCGCTCGCCGCATGCGACTCGTGGTGCCGGGTGTAGCAAATCGGCGCCTTGAAGCCCTTGCCCAGTCCCTTCCGGATCTCGCGCGGCAAATGGAGCTTCTGTTTCAGCCAGAGCGGCATCGCCTGAAAAAAAGAGGCCCAGCCCTGCGGCGCGAAGTGCAGGTAGGTTTCCAATAGCCGGTCGAACTTCTGGTAGGGTTTTTCGTAGAAGACCGCATAGTCCACGTCGGCCTCGGTCAGCCCCGCCTCCTTCAGGCAGTAGCGCACGGCGTGCTCCGGAAACCGGTGGTCGTGTTTTTTGCGGGTGAACCGCTCCTCCTGCGCCGCCGCCACGATCCGCCCGTCCACAACGAGGCATGCTGCGCTGTCGTGATAGAACGCGGAGATGCCGAGGATGGCTGTGGGTTTGCCGCTGGCCATTGGGGGTCGGGAAGCTGTAGCCGCTTCACGCGCGAAGGCGAGCATCTGGATGCGGGCAAGAAGAAGGGGCGCCCTAAAGGTGCGCCCCAACGATGGCTAAACAAGATGCGCCGAACTCAGCCCGCGCCGCCGCCGGCGGCGTTGGAGGCGGGCTTGAGACTGGAGCGGAAGAGGGCACCGATGTAGTCGCGGTTCATGCGCGCGATGAAATCGTGCGAGATGAGCTTCGGACAGGCGGCCGAGCACTCGTATTGGTTCGTGCAGTTGCCGAAACCGAGCTCGTCCATTTTGCCGACCATGTTGAGCACGCGGGTGTCGCGCTCGGGCTGGCCCTGCGGGAGCAGGCCGAGCTGGGAGACCTTGGCAGAGACGAAGAGCATCGCGGAGGCGTTCTTGCAGGCGGCCACGCAGGCGCCGCAGCCGATGCAGGCGGCCGCGTCCATCGCGAGGTCGGCGACGGGCTTCGGAATCGGGATGGCGTTGGCATCGCAGGCGGCTCCGGTGCGGACGCTGATGAAGCCGCCGGCCTGCTGGATCTTGTCGAAGGCGCTGCGGTCGCTGATCAGGTCCTTGATGACCGGGAAGGGGGCGGCGCGGAAGGGCTCGATGGTGATGGTGGCGCCGTCGGCAAAGCTGCGCATGTAGGTCTGGCAGCTGGCGATGCCGCGGTGCGGGCCGTGGGGCTTGCCGTCGATGACGAGCGAGCAGGTGCCGCAGATGCCCTCGCGGCAGTCGTGGGCAAAGGCGATGGGATCCTCGCCGCGCTTCTCAAGGTCGTCGTTCACGACGTCGAGCATCTCGAGCAGCGACATGTTCGGGTTCAGGTTCGACGCCTTGTATTCGACGAACTTGCCGGGCTGGCCTGAGCCGGCCTGGCGCCAGACGCGGAGGGTGACGGAGATGAGCTTGGTGGAGGATTCGGCGACCATGAGAGGAAATTACGATTTCAGAATTACGATTTACGCGGCCCGGGAGCTGCGGGTGGTTTTGATGGCTGACACGAAGATGGAGAGGAGTTCGTCACTCTCCTCCAGCAGGGCGGCAAGGCGGGCACGGGAGAGTGAGCCGGCGGCGACAAGCAGCTCCATCCAGTAGATGGATTCATCGCATTCCTCCTCGACGATCTTGAGCTTATTCACGAAGTCGGCGGTGGATTTGGCCCGGCAGGCAGCACGGTAGTTGGCGCCGACTGAGGTGCCTGACCGGAGCAATTGTTTGCCGAGGATGGAGGAAATTTCGTCACGTGGCAGTGCTTGCACCGCCTTCACTACGCGCAAGGCGTAGGCTTGGGTCCGCTGGATGAGTTCGTGTTTGTTCATGGTGGTTGCGGCCCGTTGAAATCGTAAGTCGTAAATCGTCCCTCGTAAATCAGCGCAGTTACTTGTAACTGCGCACGCTCATCTTCACGAATTCGTAGTTCAAGGCTTCCACGTTGCGGAGGGGATCCTTGCCTTCGCCCTGGTATTCCCAGGCGGCGACGTGAGCAAAGTTGCTGTCGTCGCGGAGGCACTCGCCGTCGGGGTGCTGGTATTCCTCGCGGAAGTGGCCACCGCAGCTCTCCTCACGGGCGAGGGCGTCGCGGCACATGAGCTCGCCGAGCTCGATGAAATCGGCCACGCGACCGGCGCGCTCGAGGGCCTGGTTCATGTTGTCATCAGAGCCGGGGACGTTGACGTTGGCCCAGAACTCGTCGCGGAGGGCGGGAATTTCCTTCAGCGCCTGGGTGAGGCCGGCCTTGTTGCGGGCCATGCCACAATACTTCCACATGATCTGGCCGAGCTTCTTGTGGTAATAGTTCACCGGCTCCTTGCCCTTGTTGGACATGAAGCGCTGGACCATCGAGGCGACGTTGGCCTCGGCATCCTTGAACTCGGCGCGGTCGGTCGAGGGCTTGTTGTTGGGCTTCTGGCCGGCGAGATAATCACCGATGGTGTAAGGAATGACGAAGTAGCCGTCAGCCAGGCCCTGCATGAGGGCGGAGGCGCCGAGGCGGTTGGCGCCGTGGTCGGAGAAGTTGGCTTCACCGAGCACGAACAGGCCGGGGATGTTGGACATCAGGTTGTAGTCCACCCAGAGGCCGCCCATGGTGTAATGCACCGCCGGGTAGATGCGCATCGGCGTCTTGTAGGCGTTCTCGTTGGTGATTTCGTGGTAGATGTCGAAAAGGTTGCCGTAGCGCTCGCGCACACCGGCCTCGCTCAGGCGCTTGATGGCGTCGGCGAAGTCGAGATAGACGCCGAGGCCGGACTCACCGACGCCGCGGCCCTCGTCGCACATGCGCATGGCGGCGCGGGAGGAGACGTCGCGCGGGGCGAGGTTGCCGAAGCTCGGGTAGATGCGCTCGAGATAGTAGTCGCGGTCGGCCTCGGGGATGTCGGCGGGATTCTTCTTCGCGTCTTCCTTCTTCTTCGGCACCCAGATGCGGCCGTCGTTGCGGAGGGACTCGGACATGAGCGTGAGCTTCGACTGGTAGTCGCCGGTCACGGGAATGCAGGTCGGATGGATCTGCGTGTAGCAAGGATTCGCCATGCAGGCGCCGCGCTTGTAGGCGCGCCAGATCGCGGTGGCGTTGGAGCCGCGCGCGTAGGTCGAGAGATTGAAGACGTTGCCGTAGCCGCCGGTGGCGAGGATGACGGCGTCGCCGGAGTGGCGCTCGAGTTTGCCCGTGACGAGATCGCGGGTGATGACGCCCTTGGCGTGACCGTCCACGAGGACGAGGTCCACCATCTCGTGCTGGGTGACGAGCTGGACGCCGCCCTGCCCCACCATCTTGGAAAGCGCGGAATACGCGCCGAGGAGGAGCTGCTGGCCGGTCTGGCCGCGGGCGTAGAAGGTGCGCGAAACCTGCGCGCCGCCGAAGGAGCGGTTGGCGAGGAGGCCGCCGTATTCACGGGCGAAGGGCACGCCCTGCGCGACGCACTGGTCGATGATGTTGACCGAAACCTCGGCGAGACGGTGGACGTTGGCCTCGCGGGCGCGGTAGTCGCCGCCCTTGATGGTGTCGTAGAAGAGGCGGTAAACGCTGTCGCCGTCGTTCTGGTAGTTCTTCGCGGCATTCACGCCGCCCTGCGCGGCGATGGAGTGGGCGCGGCGCGGGCTGTCGTGAAAGACGATGCATTTCACGCGATAGCCGAGCTCGGCGAGCGTGGCCGCGGCAGAAGAACCGGCGAGGCCGGCGCCGATGACGATGACCTCGTATTTCCGCTTGTTGGCCGGATTGACGAGCTTGATGTCGGTCTTGTGCTTGCGCCACTTGTCGGCGAGCGGGCCGGCGGGAACCTTGGAGTCGAGTTTGGCCATGGCGAAGAAAGGGTCAGCGTTGGGAAACGAGCTTGGCCGCGGCCGTGGTGCCGGCGGCGGGTTTGGCGATACCGGTCAGGATCGCGCCGGGGATGGCGAGGTTGCCGAGGAAGTAAGCCAGGCAGAACAGCGCGGCGAAGCGGCGGAGGCCGGCGGCCCACTGGTGGTTGCGGAGGCCGAAGGTCTGGAACATCGACTCGACACCGTGCAGCAGGTGCAGGCTCAGCAGACCGACGGCGACGATGTAGAAGAGTGAAACGACAGGGCTGGCAAAACCGAGATAGACCATCGAGTAAACGTCGTGGACGTGCGCACCGGCGGCGACGATCGGAAAGCCGAGCAGATGAAATTCGCCGGCCATGGTGTATTCGGACAGCGCGGTCTTGAAATTCTCCGCCTGCGCGGCGCCGATGGTGAAGTGGGCGAGGTGATAGATGAGGAAGGCCAGCACGACGAGGCCGGTGTGCTTCATGTAGCGCGAGGCGAAGATGGCCTGGAGCCACTTGCTAACACCGTAGGCCTCGGGGCCGCGTGCCGCTTTGTTTTCGAGGCTGAGCACCACCGCGGCCCAGACGTGGATGCCCACGCAGGCCAGCAGGAAGAGCCGGATCGCCCAGAGGGCTGGCCCGAGCGACTGGAGGAAGTGGGCGTAGCCGTTGATCTTGTCGGGATGGGCGAAGATCTGGAGGTTGCCCACCAGATGGCCGGCCACGAAGCCGACGAGAACGAGGCCGGTGACGGCCATGAGGAATTTTCTTCCGATGGAGGAGCCGAAAAGCGCACCAAGGAGATTCATCGCTTGTGTGATTGGGGGGAGGAGGGGCGTCGTAGCCTAAAATCTGGCGGCAGGCTGTCGGAGCCGAACAACCTTGTAAAGGAACGCGCCCGCCCGGCGGGCTCTATTAGCGAACCTAAATCAAAGCAGAAGCCGCGGTGCCACGGCTGGGCTTACGGCTTCGCACTCTGGTTGCGTGTCCGGGCTGCGGTCATCAGCTCTTTCTCCTCGGGAAGGAAAAACGCGTTGGCGAGACGGCCGAGCTGTTCCTCGCTCTCCGCCGCCCGGCCCGCCGCGGACAACAGGACAGCCCGGGCCAGACCGTAGCGCGGTTCGTCAAACTCGGCGCGCGGCAACCCATCGAGCGCAGCGGCCGCCTCCCCCACCCGCCCAGCCCGCCACAAGGCGAGCGCGTGGGCAACCGTCCCACCGGCGCGCCCCTCCGATCCGGCATATCCGGCCGTTTCGGTCGTATCTGGCACCGGCCGGCGGCCGAGCAGAAATCCCATGATGGCGGCCTCGACCCGCACCTGGGGGTCACCGGGCAAGGCGCGACGCCAGTCCTGATAAATCTGCCAAACCTGATCCGATTCGTTGCGGCTGAGGGCATCGCCCAGCAATTGGCGCCAGGCCCACGTTTCGTGCGGCAAGGCCCGGGCGATCGCCAGCAGGGTTTGACGTCGCTCGACCGGCCATTGCCAAAGCTCGGAGAGACGCAGCAGCATGCGCAAGGCGGGCGGCGAGCCCCGGGTCGCTTGCAGCGCCGCGGACCAAGCTTGGGATACCCCGGAATGCGTGGAGCCAACCGACTGGCGATGGGCGCGGAAGGCCTGTTCCACCGCTTCCGCCGGCACGACGCCCCACGCGCCTTCCCGAAGCAGGGTTTGCAAACGCGGCCAGTCCTGCGCGCGAACCACAAATTCCGCCACCGCAGTCTTCACGATGGCACTTTGCCGGAGAGCCTCCGGCAGGGAGTCGAGCCACTCGAGCGCCGCCTGCGTGTGCTCGTTGCTGGACATCCAATTGGCCAGGGCGACGGCGTCCTCGGCCGTGGGGATGGGCTGCATCATCGCGTAGGCCAGCAAGCGGTCGATGTGATCCACCTGACTGGGCAGTTCGAGCAACGGACCGCGCGCGGGGGCAAGTGTCTCCGCCAGTTGCCGGAGGGCGGCACCCCGGGCCGGACTGGGCTGGGGCCAGCGACGGGCCACGTCATTAAGCAGCTCCACAATCGCGCGGATGCGCACCTGATCACCCCGGGCGAGTTCCAGCAATCCGTTGCGCGCTTCGGCCGCCTGGAGTGGTTCGCTCCCGTTGAGCCTGAGCACGGCAAGATTGAGCCGGACCCTGACATCATCCGGCGCCAGTTCGCGCAGGGCTGTGAGGTGGCTCTCCTGCGCCACGGGATCTCGATCCAACAGCGCCAGTGCGGCACAGAGACGGTGGAACTCGGCGCGCAGCGAACCCGGAGGATTAAAGCCGGTCAGAATTTTCCGGGCTGCGGGCAGGTCGCCAAACCGGATCGCCGCCCGCGCCAGACCGATCTTTATCTCCGGCTGATCAGGGGCCAAAGCCAACGCTTCCTGCCAGACATTCACCGCTTCCCGTTGGCCCGCCCGTTCGTAAAAAGCGGCCAACCGTTGCCTCACTTCTAGTTTGGCGGGGTGCAAACGGGAAAGCTGCTCCAAGGTAAGCATCGCGCTCCGCCAATCCCCTTCCTTCTCATAAAGGGCCGCGTTTTCGAGATCCCTCTTGAATCGCCATTTAGACAACATCGGTCGTCCTATAAAGTACGCTGCGACAAGGAGTCCCAGCACGATCACGGCGATCCCCGCGAAGACCTTTACAGTCCGGGCACGCTCGTGCCGAAAGGGATGCTCTGTGCGGTTATCCTCGATTATTCGCTGCTGTTTTTGGGACATCGCGATTTTGCGCTGGCCTATCACCCATTTAAATATAGGTGTTATTACCTAGATGAATTTGGGGCTCAAATTTCCGAGCAAGCTGCGCCAGCTGTTAACCACAGGACTGAAGACCGTCGCATTGGCGGGTCTTTTTCAAGCGGTTTATTCCCCGGCGCAAACGGCGGTCACGGGAATCACCTACGGCTCGCTGGTGGATGCCACCAACACGAGTTCAGGCGGCATCACCTACCTCAATCGCGATCGGACGGTGAGCACCGTCGCCACCGGCCTGGGTGACTATCAGTTCAACGGCCCGCTGGCCTCGAACGTCTTTTTCCGCCGCAACACCGACTCCAATAACAACGGCACGTCGAACCAGGCGAGCGACAATCCCAACAACTCCACGCTGATCTACCAGGTGGACGGCTCGAACCGCGCCTACGGCGACTACAACGCCAACCTCGAGCAGATGTTTCTCGATGGAAATCTGAACACCGGCATCCGCAACCCCTTCGCGAATGGCGCCGGCACCTCCACCAACAGCAACATCGAGCGCATCGACTTCTATTTCTCCGGCGGCTACACCGTGCAGGCGGGCGATTCTCTGACGTTCTTCGACGTGGAGAATGTGGGCAACCTGGGTGACGGCTTCCGCATTGCGGCCTACACCTCGGTCGGATCGGTCAACGGATTCAGCAACGCCCCGACCGCGTACGCCAACACCGGGCTGCTGGTGCCGGCCGAATCTTTCGGCGGCCCGATCAGCAACCCGCAGGGCACCGACACCGGCAACTATCGCCGCGCCACCTTCACCAACGGCAACACGCTCAGCGGCACCGCTTCCGACATCACCTCCATCGGTGAACTCGAGCTGGTGGGAATCATGATCAGCTTCGCCGACCTGGGTATCACCGCCGGCACCACCATCTACGGCTATTCGCTGATGGCGGGCGATGTCGCACCGACGACCGCCGCCAACCTGGTCAACTGGAACAGCAACACCTACTACCCCACCAACACGAGTTCGACGGGTTACGGTGACATGGATTTCATGGGCTTCGGGGCACAGATTGCCCGCCCGGTGCCCGAGCCCTCAACCTATGGCGCGATCATGGCACTCTTTGGCCTGGGCTTCCTGGGTGGACGTCGCTGGTGGCGGCGCCCCGCTGCCTGAGCCATGCGTCCGACGAAACCCATCCTGAGCGGCGCGCTCTGGGCCTTCCTGCTGGCCGTCTCCGCGTCGGCGCAGATCACCATCTCCTCGATCACCACCAGCTCGAACAACCAGTCGAACCAGACGGTCAACGGCGACACCTTCAACCGGCTGACGCAGTCCATCACCAGCTTCAAGGATGCGGTCGGTAACATCTACGACGCCAACACCACGGCGGGCAGCGCCTACGTCCGGCGCAACACCACGGCCGGCAACGCCAACAATTCCTCCGCCTGGTATGACCAGGGTACCACCACCGACTTCGAGGCCCCATACGCCACCTCCTACGGTTCGCTGTTGCTGGGCAACAATCTGCTCCGGGGTTCGGACAACACCTTTGCCAACGGCACCGGGGTGAGCGAGGGCAACATCGAGCGGCTCGACTTTCTCTTCAGCAGCTCCGGCCTCACGGCGTCGCTGGGCACCTCCTTCGCGGTCTTCGACCGCGGCAGCGTGAGCCAGCACGACAACGTGAAGATTGCCGTGATCACGGGTTGGGACTCGGTCAACAACCGGCCCACGGCCTACGGCGGCACGCTTTTCGAAGTCACACCCGCCCACTACGGGACAGCCAACCTCACCTCCGATTTCACCTACAACCTCTTTCGCTACGACAGCGGCGACAACCTCGGCAGCCCCTACTGGAACAACAACACCGAGACCGGCACGCAGGGCATCGGCGGCGTCGCCATTTCCATGGCCGACCTGGGGATTGCCGCCGGCACCACCATCTACGGCTACTCGCTCATGGCCGCCGACGTCAGCACCGGGGGCAACATGGCCAACCTGGTGGACTGGACCAACACCAGCTACTACTCGACCAGCACCTCCGGCTCCACCGGCGCCGGTGGCATCGACCTTTCGGCGGTGAACGGCGTGCTCTTCAACCGGAAGGTGCCCGAACCCTCGACCTACGGATTGGTTTTCCTGAGCGCGACTGGTGCCTTTCTCGGCTGGCGCCGGCGTCGCCTCAGCGGGCCAGCGGCTTGAGCAGGGCGAACTTCCCGCTCGCGGCCGGCTGGATGAACTTGCGGCGAAACATCGCCACGCGGGCATCAGCGCCAAGGGCACTCGCGATGGCCGTGCCCACCGCGCCGTCGGCCACACTGTCGGCGACGTATTGAAATTCCCACCGCTGGGCCGACACCTGCACCAGACTCCAGTGCCAGCATGCGAATGCGGCCGGCATGACCGCATCGATCTCGTAGGCTGAGACCACCGTGCCGTCATCGCGGAAATAGAGATCCTTCTCGCGGCCAAGGATGCGGAAGCCGCCCGGCGTGCGTCGGACAATGTCGCCGGTATGGTAACGAAGCAACGGCATCGCCTCGCGGCCGCGGGTCGTCACCTGGATTTGGAAAACTTCCCGCTCCCCATCGCGCCAGGGCATGAGTTCGATGAAGGCGTTGTCCTCGACGACGCGCAGGTTGTCCGCGAAGGCGTCGCCGACGAAGAGATAACCGGCCTCCGTGGAGCCGTAGAGATCCACCTGCGCAGCCCCCGGAAAAGCCTCGGCGATGCGGGCGCTGTGCTGGCGACTGGCCTTGCCGTAGGTCAGGATGACGGTCTCGACGCTGGGCACCTGCACCTGCCGCCGCGCGAGGGCCCGCGCGAGCAGCGAGAGGTAAACCGGCTCGCCCTCGATGACCTGCGGCTTCACCGCCTGGAGTTCGCGCCCAATGCGATCCCACTCGCCCTCGGGGAAAGCAAACGGATCACTTGAGAGATTCAGGTAAACCGTACCGTCGAAATAGCGGTGCGGAAACGGATGGTCCTCGTACGGACAAAGGTTGCTCGAGCAGCCCACCGGCGCGAGCACGCACTTGCGGTAGGGCCGGTCCGCGTAGCGCGCGAGCACGGGATGCGCGAGGTAGGCACGGCGCGTTTGCTCGTTCCACCAGCCGTCCTCCATGACCACGGTCATCGGGCCGCTCGTGGTGCCGGAGGTGTGCTCATATTCGAATTTCTTCTGCGCGAAACCGCGCTCGATCTCGGCGTAGTCGTGGAAGAAGGCGGTGTGTCCGCGCTGCACGATCTCCTGCTTGGTGAGCGCGGGAATCTCGCGGTAACACGACCAGTGCAGGGGCTCGGAGTGCAGGGGAAACCGTTGCTGGTAAAGCGGGCTGCGCCGGTAAATCGCGCGAACCTCTTGCTCCAGCGCCACGGGCACACGATCAGGCTCCGCCGCTCCGAGCGTGGCGGGAAGGTTGGCAAAGGCGGGAGCGAACGTGGCGGTCTCCATCAGGTGCGGGCAGTGAAGCCGGAGCCGGCGGCAAGTCAAACGGCGCGGGAACGCAGCGTTTGCCAGTGCGGCTGGAACAACAGCAGGGCGTTCAAGACCATCGCGTGGGTGATGCCGCCCGCTGCGGCCAGCGTGAAAACCTCGTCCACGGGCTTGGTGAGGATGTCGAACTCCTCGTCCGGATCCCACTCCAGGGCCGCCGCGCGGCCTGCGCCCTCCACCAGCACGAGGTGGCAACGGTTGCTTTGCATCGCGGGGTTGGGATGGATCGAGCCAAGCAGCCGGGCGCCCGTGCCGACATAGCCGGATTCCTCACGCAGCTCGCGCACGCCGGCGGCAATTGGATCCTCGCCCGCGTCGATCACACCGCCGGGAATTTCCAACGAAAAGTCGTTGATGCCGTAGCGGAACTGCCGCACGAGCACGAGATGACCGTCGGGCGTGAGCGCAACCACGTTCACCCAATCGGGCGGATTGATCACAAAAAAATCCTGCTCCTTCGCGCGTTTCGGGTGACGATAGATCGCCTTCACCACGTCGAAAATGCGGGTCGTGGCATGCGGCTCCTCGCGCAACTTCTGCCAGCGCAGGGGCGGACCGGGATTGTTCATGGCGAAAAAAATGCCTCCGCGACACAAGGTCTGGGAGGCATCGGGAAAGAGTTTCCTGAAAAATTACTTCTTCGGGATGCGGATCTTCTGACCGACCCGCAGCTTGGTCGGATCCAGACCGGGATTCTCGGCCTCGATGGCATCCATCTTGACGGCAAACTTGCGGGCGATCTTGGCGAAGGTGTCGCCCGAGCCAACCGTGTAGGTGCCGTCGGCATTCAGGACGCCGGTGGGGGCAGCGGCGCCTGCCTTGCCGCCGGGAGCGGCGGCACGGGCCTTCTGGGCCTCCTCGACCTTGGTGATCTGGGCCCGGAGCGTGCCGATCTCGGTGCCAACCTGGGTGAGGGCGTTCTGCACTCCCTCGCGCAGGCCGCGCAGGTCGTTCTCGGTCTTGGCCGTGGCGGCGCGCAGGTCGCCCTCGATCGTCTCGATCCGGGCAATCTTCGGCATCTCGGCCTCGTGTGCGGCCACGGTCTTTTGGACGGTGGAAAGTTTGACCAGGGCGACGATCGCAAGGATCAGGCCGAGGGCTCCGGCGATCACGCCTACGAGCGGAAGAACGCTGCTGGAGCTGCTGCTGTCACGGGAAAGAGTATCCATTTTTTAAGAGATTGAAGAGCCGTGTTTAGGGCGGCGTTTTAGGTGAGGCAAGAAGCATTTTATAATGCCCCGGGGCGACAGGCTGGTCGGCTGCAAAGCAGCAAGCGAGGCAAGCCCCGGCAGTAGACTGATATACCGCCATTGACAGGGGCTTGGGCTGCCCCTCCCATCGTCGGGCTGTCAACGGGGTGTAGCTTAGCCTGGTAGAGCGCCTGGTTTGGGACCAGGAGGTCGTAGGTTCGAATCCTATCGCCCCGACCAGCAGTCAGTTTGGATCGGGCAAAAAATAAGCCCGCCGTGGGGGGCGGGCTCGAAGGCAGGCACCAGAGAGCCGGGCTCAAAGGGCCGGTTTGCCGACCAGCAAGGTCGAGGCCCTTTGCGACCAGACCCCTGCGGGCTCGATCTTGCCGATCTCGGCCACCAGCCGGCTGACTTCGGCGCTGTTACCCGCCTCCAAGGCCAGTGAGGCGAGATGATAAGTGGCTTCAGCGCGGATACCCTTGGTCAGGGCGGCGTCGGCGCCGATCGCCTTGAACGAGGTCTCGGCCGCGGTCTTGTCGCCGGCGTTGAGCTGGCTCATTGCCGCACCCACCCGGGCCCGGCCGAGCAGGGCGGAATTTGTCAGGCCGGTCACGGCTTTGTTGTAATTTTCCAGCGCCTGGCGGTAGTCGCCGGCGGCATAACGCTGGTCGGCGATGCGCAGGTAGGCGATGGCGGCCAGCGTATGGCCCTCGTTCGCCTTGGCGAAGGTGGCAAGTTGCTCCGTTCGATCACCCGCCCGGGCGAAGTCAGCCTGCACGGATTTTTCGCGTTCAGCCTGCACATACTGCCAGCCCTCGCGGCCAATGACCACCAGCAGCGCGACCACGCACAGCATCAAAATCAGCCGGCGATTCTTCTCCCAGAAAGAGTGCAGAGCCTCCTCGACGGCGGGTTGGGCCGGGGCGGCGGCTTGGTCTGGGGTCTGGTGTCCGGCAGGCGGGGGGATGTTCATGGAGCCGGGCACATTGCGAAACCACCCGGCCTCCCTCAAGGAAAAAGGCGGATGCCGCCCACCCTGCCCGCTCAGTCAAATACCACGGTCTTGTTGCCGTAAACCAGGATGCGGTTTTCCAAGTGCCAGCGAAGGGCTTGCGCGAGCACGAGTTTTTCCAGGTCACGACCCTTGCGGACGAGATCCTCAACCCCGTGCCGGTGGGTGACGCGCACGACATCCTGCTGGATGATCGGACCGTCATCGAGCACAGCGGTCGCATAATGGGCGGTGGCGCCTATGAGCTTAACGCCCCGCTCATGCGCCTGGTGGTAGGGCTTGCCGCCCGCGAAGGCCGGTAGGAATGAGTGGTGAATGTTGATGACCGGCTGGCCGCAATGGCGCAGAAAATCCGCGGACAACACCTGCATGTAGCGCGCCAGCACGACGAACTCCGAACCGGTGGCTCGCAGGATTTCCAGCTGTTGCCGCTCGGCCTCGGCTTTCGTGCCGGCCGTGACCGGGATATGGTGGAACGGCAGACCGTAGTGCTTCGCGGCATCCGCGAGCACGGTGTGGTTCGACACCACGCAGCCGAAATCGCCGGCAAACTCGCCCGCCTTCCAGCGCAGCACGAGGTCGTGAAAACAGTGGTCCTCCCTCGAAACGAAGAGCGCGCCCTTCGGCCGGTGCGTGGAAACGGCGACCTTGGCCGCCATGCCGAGCGAGGCGGCGAAAACGCGCAGTTCCTCCGCCGCAGCCGCCGGGTTGCCGCCGGCCGGCACCCACTCGATGCGCTGGAAGAACTCACCGCCCTCCATGTCGCGATGCTGATCGGCGTGCAGGATGTTGCCCTGCCGGGCGTAGATCCAGCCCGACGTCTTCGCCACGAGTCCGGGTTGATCCGGACCGTGCAGGAGGGCGACGAGCGTGGCGGGGGGGCTCATGGCAAAGGCGGCGGGCTCAAGTCACCGCGACGACGCTGTGCTTGTATTGCTGCACGGGACGCACGTCCACGAGCTTGGCGCGCATGGCCTTGATGCCGTTGATCGAAGCGCGGACGCCGGTGATCGAGGTCATGATGCAGACGTTGTTGGCCCAGGCGGCGGCGCGGATGGCGTTCTCGTCGTGGCGCGGGATCATGCCGCGCGGCGTGTTGATCACGAAGGAGATTTCGCCGTTCTTGATCATGTCGATGCAGTTCGGACGGCCCTCGAGGAGCTTGTTGACGTGCTGCACCTCGACGCCGTTTTCCCGCAGGAGTTTCGCCGTGCCGCTGGTCGAACAGAGCGTGAAGCCGAGCGCGATGAACTCGCGCGCCAAGTCCACCGCGAGGGGCTTGTCGGAATCCTTCACGCTGAAGAACACCTTGCCCTTGAGCGGCAGGCCGGGCTTGGCGGCCATCTGGCTTTTCGCGAAAGCGATGCCGAGATCCTCGTCGATACCCATGACTTCGCCGGTCGAACGCATCTCGGGGCTGAGCATGATCGCCGCGCCGGGGAAACGGTTGAAGGGGAACACGGCCTCCTTCACGCACCAGTGCTTCGGCTGGATTTCCTTGGTGAAGCCGAGGTCCTTCAGTTTGGCACCGGCCATGACACGGGCCGCGAGCTTGGCCAGCGGCACGCCGATGGCCTTGGCCACGAAGGGCACGGTGCGCGAGGCGCGCGGGTTGACCTCAAGCACGTAGAGCTGGCTGTCCTTGATGGCGAACTGGACGTTCATGAGGCCGACGACCTTCAGCGCCTTGGCCAGGGCGTAGGTCGCGGTGCGGATCTCGGCCTTCATCGCCGCAGGCAGCGTGTGCGGCGGCATCACCATCGCGGCGTCGCCCGAATGCACGCCGGCATACTCGATGTGCTCGAGCATGCCGCCGACCAGGGTGGTTTCACCGTCGCTGATGCAGTCGACGTCCACCTCGACGGCGTCCTCCAGGAACTTGTCGATGAGCACGGGCTTGCCGGGCATCACGTCGAACACCTGGCGCACGACCTCCCGCAGTTCGGTTTCGCTGTAGAGGATGAACATGCCGCGGCCGCCGAGCACGAAGGACGGGCGCACGAGCACCGGATAACCGAGCTCGGCGGCGCTGGCAATGGCCTCGGGCTCCGACATGGCGATGCGGCCGGCGGGGGATTTGAGCTTCACCTGATCCAGCACGGCGGCGAAGAGCTTGCGGTCCTCGGCGGTGTCGATGCTTTCCGGGGAGGTGCCGATGATGTTCACGCCGCGGGCCTTCAGGGCGCTGGCGAGGTTGAGCGGAGTCTGGCCGCCGAACTGCGCGATGGCGCCGACGCAGCCCTCCTGTTCGTAAACTTCCAGCACGTCCTCGAGCGTGAGCGGCTCGAAGTAGAGCCGGTCGGAAGTGTCGTAGTCGGTTGAAACCGTCTCGGGGTTCGAGTTGATCATCACCGTCTCGAAGCCGGCCTGGCGCAGGGCGAACGACGCATGCACGCAGCAGTAGTCGAACTCGATGCCCTGACCGATGCGGTTCGGGCCGCCGCCGATGATCATGATCTTTTTCTTCTGCGACGGGATGATCTCGTTCTCATCGCCGTAGCTGGAGTAGTAGTAGGGCGTGAAGGCCTCGAACTCCGCAGCACAGGTGTCCACCAGCCGGTAGGTTGTGTTGACGCCGGCTTTTTTCCGATGGGCGCGCATCGTGTCGAAATCGGTCTTGAGAATATGCGCGAGCTGGGCGTCGGAGAAACCGAACTGCTTGGCGCGGCGCAGCAGCGTGGCCGGCAGCGTGGCGAGCGTGTGTGACCGGACAGATTCCTCCATCTCGTGGAGTTCGCGCAGCTGGTGCAGGAACCACGGATCGATCTTCGACAGCTCAAAGATGTCGTCCACCGACAGGCCGGCCTTGAAGGCCCAGCGGAGGTAATAGACGCGCTCGGCGTTGGGTGTGCCGAGTTTTTGCCGGATGGTGGCCTCGTCGGGCAGTTCGTCGCCACCCCACTTGCCGCCGCCGCCGAAGCCGCGGGCGCCGGTCTCGAGCGAACGCAGGCACTTCTGGAACGACTCCTTGAAGGTGCGACCAATGGCCATGGCCTCGCCCACGGACTTCATGGCCGAGGTGAGCGTGGTGTTGGCACCGGGGAACTTTTCGAAAGTGAAGCGCGGAATCTTGGTGACGACGTAGTCGATCGTCGGCTCGAAGCTCGCGGGCGTGAGGCGCGTGATGTCGTTGCGCAGCTCGTCGAGCGTATAACCGACGGCGAGCTTGGCCGCGATCTTGGCGATGGGGAAACCGGTGGCCTTGGACGCGAGCGCGGAGGAGCGCGACACGCGCGGGTTCATCTCGATCACGACCTGCCGGCCGGTCTTGGGATCGATGGAGAACTGGATGTTCGAACCGCCCGTCGCCACGCCGATCTCGCGGATGACGGCAAAGGAGGCGTCGCGCATCACCTGGTATTCCTTGTCGGTGAGCGTCATCGCCGGGGCGACGGTGATCGAGTCGCCCGTATGCACGCCCATGGGGTCGAAGTTCTCGATGGAGCAGATGACCACGCACTGGTCCTTGTGGTCACGCATGACCTCCATCTCATATTCCTTCCAGCCGAGGAGACATTCTTCGACGAGCACCTCGTGGACGGGCGAGACCTCGAGGCCGTTGGTCACGATCTGGTCGAATTCCTCGCGGTTGTAGGCGATGCCACCGCCGGAGCCGCCGAGGGTGAAACTCGGGCGGATGATGAGGGGCATCGTGCCGATGTGGTCGGCGGCATCGCGCGCCTCGTTGAGCGTGTGGACGGTGCGCGACTTGGCCACATCGAGGCCGATGCGCAGCATGCACTGCTTGAAGAGCTCGCGGTCCTCGCCCTTCTGGATGGCCTCGGGCTTGGCGCCGATCATCTCGACCTTGTAGCGGTCGAGGATGCCGGCCTTGTGCAACTCCATCGAAAGGTTCAGCGCGGTCTGGCCGCCCAAGGTGGGGAGCAGCGCGGAGGGCCGCTCCTTGGCGATGATTTTCTCCAGAATATCAACGGTCAGCGGCTCGATGTAGGTGACGTCGGCGAACTCCGGATCCGTCATGATCGTGGCCGGGTTGGAGTTCACCAAAATGACGCGGTAGCCCTCCTCCTTGAGCGCCTTGCAGGCTTGGGTGCCGGAATAGTCGAATTCGCAGGCCTGGCCGATAACAATGGGGCCGGCGCCGATGATCAGGATGGACTCGAGGTCTGTGCGTTTGGGCATGGGCGTGAGCGCCCGCGAGGCTTGCTACCCCCCTAGGGCGGGGCAAGCGGTAAAGCATCCGTGACGCGGGACGCCGCAGTTTCCCGCAAACCGCTCAGTCCAGCTGCGCGGGATCGACGCCGAGGATCTTGGCCGCCTTGGCCTTGTCACCCTGGCAGGCGTTGAGCACCCGTGTGATGTAGAGTTTTTCCTGACCGGCGAGGTAGTCGGAGAGCTTGGGCCAGTCTTTCAGTTCATGCAGCCGGAGCGGCAGCTGGGCCGAGGTCACCACCCGGGCCTCCGTGGTGGTGAGAATCTGGGAGATGACCTGGGTAAATTCGTCCAGGTTGCCCGGCCAGCGACAAGTCCGGAGCGTGGCCAGAGCGTCGGCGGAAAACTCCACGAGCCGGGGGTCGATCTGCGGATTGGAAACCTTGGCGGCGATGCTCTTGAGCAGGAGCGGAATGTCCTCCGTGCGCTCCCGCATGGGCGGCATCTCCACCGGCAGGGCGGCGATCCGGTAGAAGAGCTCCTCGTTGAACGCGCCCGCTTCTGAAAGCTTCTCCAAGTCCTCCTCGGTAGCGCAGATGAGGCGGAAATTGTGCGCGTTGTTGCGGATGACGGAAATCAGTTCGGACTGGGCCTCTTTGGGCAGGCTCTGGAGGTGCGTCAGGAACAGGGTGCCGCCCTTGGCCTGCTGCACCCAGGTGCCGCCGGCGCCGTTTTCACCCAGCAGGCCGCTCCGCAGGCTTTCCATGCTGCTCAGGCGGCAGTCGATACGGACCATCGGTTTGTCCGCCGCCGGGCCCGAGGCGTGCAGCAGTTCGGCGGCAATCTCGTGGCCGGTGCCGGCCTCGCCGGATATGAGCACAGGCGTGTGGGCGGTCGCCAGTTTCTTGAGCTGGGCGGTCAACCGCTTGATCTTGGGGCTTTGGCCGACCAAGCGGGCCTCAAAGTCGCCGCTCTTGACCGCCTCCACCGGGCCGTGGGTCTCGCGCTCGGTGACCGTGCGGCGGAACTCGAGGCTGCGCTTCAGCGCGCTCATCAGTTCGTCCACCTTGAAAGGCTTCTGCAGGTAATCGAAGGCGCCGTGTTTGAGCGCCTGGATGGCGCTCTCGGTGCTGGCGTAGGCCGTCATGATCACGACCACCGCGCCCGGGTCATACAGCTTCAGCTGCTTGAGCAACGTGATGCCGTCCATCGGCTTCATGTCGATGTCGCACAGGACCAGGTCGAATTTTTCGGCCTTGTAGCGCACCAGCGCCTTTTCCCCGTCGGTGGCGAAGGAGGTCTTGTGGCCGCTCGGCTGGATCACGGCCTCCAGCATCTCGTGGATGGAGATGAGGTCGTCGACGATGAGGATGGAGGCCATGGGAAAAGGAAGGGTCAGCTTGCGTGCTCATTATCGGCACGCAAGCGACTTTCCAAAAACCGCCTCCGCGATCACTGCATGCCGCCCGCAACCGCGCCCAGCTGGAAGATCGGGAGGAACATCGCCATGACGATGCCGCCGACCACCACGCCGAGGAACACGATGAGCATGGGCTCGATGAGCGAGGTGAGCGCGGCCACGGTGGCGTCGCACTCGGTGTCGTAGAAATCGGCGATCTTGTTCATCATGCCGTCCACGTTGCCGGTGGTTTCACCGGCCTTGACCATGTGCTTCATCATCGGCGGGAAGAACTGGTTGGCCGCCATGATGTCGGAAACCTGTCCGCCCTGGCTGACGTGCTTGGCGATCTCGACGCAGGCATCCTCGACCTGCACCTTGCCGCTCGCCGCCGAGACAATCTCCAGCGTGCGCAGGATCGGCACGCCGGAGCGCATGAGCGTGGCGTAGGTGCGGCAGAAGCGGGAAAGCGCGATCTTGTGCACGAGGTTGCCGAAAATGGGGGCCCGGATGAGGAAGCGGTGCCACTGGCGACGGCCGTTGGGCGTGGCGGTGTATTTGTTGAAGAAGATCCAGCCGATGTAGCCGAGCACACCCAGGTGGAGGATGCTGATCTTGGTAACGATGCCGGGGATGCTCATGTCCGGCTTGAGGAAATTGCTTAGCTCAATGAGCATCTGGGTCGGGGCCGGCAGCTTGGCACCGAAGTCGTTGAACATCGCCGCGAACACCGGAATCACGAAGATCAGCAGCACGTTCACCAGCGCGATCGCCAGGCCGATGACGGCGATGGGGTAAGTCATGGCGGACTTTACCTTCTTGGTGAGCTTGACGGTGGACTCGAAGTAGCTGGCCACCTTGCCGAGAATTTCGGCCAGACCGCCCGACGCTTCACCGGCCTCAACCATCGAGACGAACAGCGAATTGAAGGAGTTGGGAAATTTTTTGACCGCGGCGGAGAAGGAGGTGCCGGTCGAGATGTCGTTGCGCACATCGCGGATCACGATGCGGAATACCTGGTCCTCGGTCTGGTCCTGCAGGGCTTCGAGACAGGATACGAGCGGGAGACCAGCCTGGAGCAGCGACGCGAGCTGGCTGGTGAAGAGGGAGAGCTCCCCGAGGTCGAGCTTGTAGGTCTTCGCTTTCTTCTCGAGGGCCTTCTGCTTGGCCATCGCCTGGGCCGCCCTGACATTGGATTGTTGTTTCCCGGAGGTAGCAGGTGTCGCCATGGTGCGGGGAAGTAAGGGATTATTGTGGGGGCGGGCAATCCCTTTTCGGCCGCGACCTTCCGTGACCGAACAAAAGCTTGAACGCGTCTGCTCCCGGGCCACGCTCACCCCCGTTTCGCGGCTATAGTTTAATGGTAAAACCTCTGCCTTCCAAGCAGGTGTCGTCGGTTCGATTCCGACTAGCCGCTCCAGCTTCCGTGAATAATCACCAGAAGAAATAGTTCTCCTCGTCGCCGAGGAAGCGGTCGCTGGGCGGGGCAAAGACCACCCGCCAGACGTCGGCGTAGCGGGACCAGGGCCCGGGCACTGCTCCATCGAACACCAGCTTCGGTCGAGCAGCAGGTTTTTTGTGGGCCGACCGCAACCGCTCAAGAAAGAGCTCATGACCGGTCTCGGTAGCGAAGAACAAACACCGCCGCTCGATCGGATGCGCGCTCTCGGGCAGGCCGTCAGTGAGTCGCCCGGCATGACAGGCTGCGAACCTGGCGATGATCAGGGCGTGCCGCTCCATCTCGATGGCCGCCTTGCGGCAGGCTCCCGCAAAGTCCGGTGCCGCCGCATGGCCATAGGCCACGAACCCATCAGCTGTGCGACGGAAAAGCACCACGGTGACCGCCGGCAACTCCGAACAGATCGTCGCCACGCTCACTCCGGGCCACTGGCTGTCAGACTCGGCCGCCGGCAGATGCCCTTCCCACCAGTGCAGCAGATTGTGCCGCTCCGTCGCCTCCAGCAAGACGGCGACCCTCGCTTGCCGGGTGCAAAGTCCCGGGAAAGCAGCCATCCCGTTGCTGGAAGGATCCACGTCGAAGCCGTAACGCGATCGCGCGGCAGAATTGTGCAACTGCCAGTGGGCCCAGCGCTCCATGGACTCGGATATGGCCATGAAGCGCGCCACCATCGGTGACGCGGCGGTGCCGGTGCCATGTGCCGGGTTGAACACCTGGTCGCGCCAAGAGTGCCCCACCAGCCCATCCCTCAGAAAGGCATTGGCGAGAAACGCCCGCCGGCCCAACACCGTCATGTCAGCCAGCTGCAAACGCTCCACGGGGCCGCCGGCTACGGTCAGGACATCGCGGAAGCGGTATGCCGCCAGACTGAACATGATGACGATTGCTCCTCAAACCGACTCCCGCCGGGTTGGGAAAATGCACATGCTGGTGAGAGACGCACCGTGGGCGGTCGCAGCCCATTCATGACCGGTCCAGGAAAGCGGATCGAGTTTCTGGGCCAAACGAACAAGACCTAGGCTGAGACAAAGGCTCGAAGAGAGCCCGCAGAAGAGGGTGGTGATGATTTTCATAACGTCCCAAATATCGCCTGGCCGGGCAAAAATATGACGACGGAAACCGCCTGAAATGCAGCCTCTACAGCCCGGCTCGGCTTTCCTGTCCTAAGCCTGATTTCTGGTGCGAATGTCGTTTGCCTGACAGCGGCTTGCGTGATAAACCTCCCGTCGATCAGGATCGCCGTGAGTCCTAAACGCTTTTTATACCCGATTCTGCTTCTCCCGTGTCTTATCGCCGGCCCGGTGCGAGGCACGTGGACAGACCAAACCGCCGGCTTGGCCTGGGTGGAACACTACCTACCCCGCCAGATGGGATTCGATTATGCCTACAACTGGTTCGTGCATCAGGATCCCTTGGGTCGCCTCCTCGTGGGAGGCAACGGACTGGCCGTATTCGACGGACAATCCTGGACCGTGCACGCCGCGAAAGAACTGACAGCCCTCCGGACGATCGAGTTTGGACCGGGTGGGCGGCTCTGGGCAGGTGCGCTCAACGAAATCGGCTATCTCACCGAACCAACGGTCGGTCGCTTCCACTATCACTCTCTGCTGGATCGACTGCCGGCAGACGAGCGTAACGTGGAGCACATCTGGGGCAGCGGCCTGGCGGGGGATCAGGTTTTTTTCATCGGCACCGCGAAGGTCTATCGCTGGGACGGCTCCCGGTTTCGCATCTGGACCTTCCCGGGGAAGGGCCGGCTTTTCCCGTTCAAGTTCGGCGGCGAAAGCTGGTTTCATCATCTCGAGTCCGGTCTGTATCGCCTGACGACCTCCGGTCCCGTCCTCGAGATCGCGGCCGAACATTTGCCTGCCGGAGGCCTCTTCGGACTGCGCCGCGATGACCGCGGGCTGACCGTGGTAAGCAGTCTGGGATTTTTCCGACCCGGCGATCCCCCGGAGGCTGTTTTCGGGCCGGAACTTCAGCAGCTCATCGTCGCGAACCGCCTGATCGGCTACGTTGAACTGCCCGATGGGAACATCTTGGTCGGCACTCTCAACGGCGGGCTCCTTGTGATCGACCCGGCGGGCAAACTGGTGCGCCGGATCAGCCTCTCCGACCATCCGGCCGTCGCCGGTATCCAAACCCTCCACCGGCTACCAAATGGCACCGTGTGGTGCTCGACCTACGACGGCATTTTCCGGGTGGAGCCGACTGGCACCGCCACCTTGCATACCGAGCGCAATGGGCTCGAAGGCGGCGTGCAGGATTTCGTCTGCACCCGCGAGGAAATCTATCTCACCAACAAGAACGCCATCTATCGGCTAAAGCCCGGCTTCGGCGAAGCCGCCCGGATTGCCCCGGTTACCGAGCTGAACGAACGCTACACCCGGATGCACGCGACCCCCGACCGGCTGCTGCTCGCCCGGCATGGTGGCATCGACCAATGGGCGGGAGGACAACCCGGCAATATTTATCAAGTCCTGGCCAAGGGGGTTTATGCCATCACGGCCTCGCGTGTCCGGGCGAAAACCTATTACCTCTCCGAGGGAGACACCCTGGCCGAGCTGAGCGCGAAGGAGGACGGTAGTTTCGCGGTGCGGCAATTCGGACAGATTCCGGGCTTCGGCCGGTGGATCGCTGAAGACTCACAAGGGACGGTCTGGGTCGGCACCGCCAGCGAGGGCGTGTTCACGGTTGATCCGGTCAGTGGCAAGACCCAGAGGTTGAGTGATCCGACCACCGGTCTGCCCACTCGCGGGCAGATTTGTTTCGGTGACGCCCCCGCACAACTGCTTGTTTTTGCCAGTGAACGGGTCTTCCTCGCGGACCCAAGCAGCCGGCAGCTGCACGATTTGCTGGTTTTGCCCGGCATCTCGCCACGATTCGCCACTCCGATCCCCGGCACCCGGGATACGCTCGTCGCTTTCACCCGGCTGCGAGCCCCCGGCACGGAGTTCGAATCGGAAGGCCTGGGTCGCATTATCCACCACGCCGACAGTTCGGCCACCTGGATGGAACTGGACGTTCCGGCGCTGGAATCTGTCGGTCTCGTGCAAACACTCACCTTTACCCAGGAACACGCCCAACCCGTGCTCTGGGTCGGCGGCTCCGAGCGTCTGCTGCGCCTCGACTTCGCCAGCGTGCCTCCACTCGCGCCCCCTTCCCCTCCGTCCATTCATCTGGACCGGGCGATTTCGAGCCCGCCCGCCCGCCCGGAAGGCGCGGATTTTCCATTCTCCCGCCACCGTGTGGGCTTTCGCATTTTCACCGGCGATCCCATGTCGGCCCGGCACTGGCTCGTGCAAACCCGGGTTGCGCCCCACGGCGACTGGTCCGTCCCTTCCCGCCGCCTGAGCCAAGACCTGTCCAACCTGTCCGAGGGCAATTACCAGCTTGAGGCCCGCACCGTAAACCCGGCGGGGCAGACCAGCATCCCTGCGGTTTTCTCCTTCCGCATTCTCCCGCCCTGGTATCGCTCCAAGGGAGCTTACGCCAGTTATGGACTCCTGCTGGCTGCCGGCGTGTGGCTGACCATCCGGGTGCGCGAGCGCCGCAGTCGCACCCAGCAGGAGGCACTTGAAAACACCGTCCGGCTCCGGACCGCCGAACTCGTGAAGGCCAACGCGGCCAAGGATGAGTTTCTCGCGAGCGTGAGCCACGAGATCCGCAACCCGATGAACGGTGTCATCGGCATATCCGAATCCCTGCCAACAGTGGGGCTCGATCCCGAGAGTCAGCGCAAGTTCGGCCTGTTGCGGGCCTGCGCCGACCACCTCGCCTCGCTGCTGGAGGACCTGCTCGACCTCTCCAGGATGCAGGCCGGTGTCGTCGAGATCGAGTCCAGGCCCTTCGATCTGCACGCCCTGGTGGATTCGGTGGCGGCCATGACCGCGGCCGACAGCGAGCAGCGCCGCATCCCCGTGGAAATCGCGGTCTCCCCGGGCGTGCCGCGTCACTTGCGCGGCGACCCCCGTCGCATCCGTCAGATCCTGCTCAACTTTGTGAGCAACGCCCTGAAGTTCTCCGGTCGCGGCACGGTCGAGGTCACCGTATGGTGCCAGCCGGCCGGTCCCGAGCGCACCGAGGTCTTCTTTGCCGTCGCCGACGAGGGGCCGGGTATTTCTGCCGAGGAAAAGCAGCGGCTCTTCCGCCGTTTTGAACGCGGGGCCGCCGCCCGCGGCGGACGGGTGGCCGGCACCGGCCTCGGCCTCGCACTTTGCAAGGGCTACGCCGAGAAAATGGGCGGGCGCATCTGGCTCGAAAGCGAACCCGGCCGGGGCTCATGTTTCAACTTCAGCGTGCCGCTCCAACTCGCACCCGAACCGGACGAGCAGCCGACCGCCGCGGCTCCCGCCACGCACGCTCCCGCCGGTCGCGCCCTGGTGGTGGACGACCAGGAATACAACCGTGTGGTCCTCGCCGACCTGCTCGCCCGCTTCGGTTACGCCGTGGATACCGTCGGCGACGGAACCGAAGCGATGGCACTCGCTACCCGGCACGAATATGCACTGGTCTTCCTCGACTACGACCTGCCCGGCCTGGGCGGCCTCGATGTTGCCCGGGGCCTCCGCGCCCTGCCCGGCGGTTCGGCCCGGGCGCGGATCTTCGCCACCACCGCGTTCAACACCCCGGAAAAACAACGCGAATGCCGCGAGGCGGGCATGGACGCCTTCCTCGGCAAACCCGTTACCCCGGATCGCCTCCGCAAGGCCCTGGTCGCAGCCCGCGTGATTGTGGCGGCCGCGGAGGAGAAACCGGCCCCCGATTCCGACGGCTTGGCCAACCTCCGCCTGCTCGCCACCAAGAAGCAGGTGCGCTTCGCCGACGAAGTCGCGCTCTACCTCGCGGAAATGCAGGAAGAGGTCGGATTGCTGGAGGAGGCCATCCGGAACCGGCACAACGCCGATGGCGCGCGCTATGCCCACCGCCTTTGCGGTCGCTTCAACTTCATCCACGAAAAAGAGCTCGCCGGGCTGTGCCGCCGCCTGGAGGAGAATTCCACCAAGGGCCGCTGGCCCGAGCTACAGACGCTCTGGCCGTGTTTCCTGACGTCGATCGCAGCGCTGCGCGCTAGGTTGGTTTCTTCCGGCCCAGCTGTTCCGCCCGCGTAAGCCCGTTCACGATCGCATAGTGGATCAGCTTCGGGGTGGAGTGGATGTCCAGCTTGCGCATGATGTCCCGCCGGCGCGACTGCACCGTCGCCGACGCGACGTTGAGCGTGTTGGCAATTTCGTCGTCCGACTTGGACTCGCCGATCATGGAGAGGATGCGCATCTCGTAATCCGACAACACGCGCACAAAGGACTTCGGGTCGCGTCGGATCGCCGCGCTCGATTGATTGACGATCTGCGTGTAGAAAACGCGGCCGCCCAGGACGGCGTGAATGGCTTCCGAGACGACGTTCGGCCGCTGGTCGGTCTTGTCCACGAAGCCATGGATGCCGATGCGCTGGACCTGCAACATCGTCCAGGGATCGTGGTGCGAGGAAATGGCCAGAATCTTCACGCGGGGCTGCTCCTCGATGATCTGTCGCGCCAGGTCGAGGCCGTCCCCGTCGGGCAGGGAGATGTCGAGCAGGACCAGATCGGGCCGGTGCTGGCGGATCGACGCCAGCCCCTCGCGATAGCCCGTCGCATGCTGCAAAACCTCCAACCGCAGGTCGCGGCAGTGAAACTGCAGGAACTCCGCCACGAGCCGCTGATCCTCGACGATCACAACCCGGCCGATGCATGCGGCACCTCCATCCATGCCTGGTGTTGTGTCGGGCATTTTCACGCGTTTAGTCATTCTGTCTGGGCGCAAGTTTTCGGCAAGCTCCTCCTGCCTCAATGTGAACATCATTCTTTTTCATCCCGCGGAAGTCGAGCTTCCCCTGTCAGGGAACGATGCCCGTTCCCGTCATATTCTCACGGTGCTCAAGCGCGGAGCCGGCGACAGCTTCGATGCCGGACTGGTGAACGGTCCACGCGGCAAGGCCACGCTTGAGGCCATCGGCGCCGATGGCGCGCTGCACCTGTCGTTTGCCTGGGGCGCAGAGCCCGCCCCCCTCGCGCCGATCCGTCTGCTCGTCGGCCTGCCGCGTCCGCAGACCGCCCGTGACATCCTGCGCGAGGGTGCTTCGCTGGGAATAGAGGCGATGGAATTCGTGCGCACGGAGCGTGGCGAGCCCTCCTACGCGCAGAGTTCGCTCTGGTCTTCCCGCGAGTGGGAAACCCTGCTTACCACCGGGGCCGCGCAGGCATTTTGCACGCGACTGCCCGTCGTGCGGCATGGGCACACGCTCGCCGAGGCTCTGGCTGCACCTGCGCAAGGCGCGCGGCTCGCGCTGGACAATTACGAGGCGTCGCAACCCTTGAGCCGCGTGGGCCTGCCGGCCGGAGCGCAGGTGACAATCGCGATCGGCTCGGAACGCGGCTGGACGGCGACGGAGCGCGACTTGTTGCTGCGGCGCGGATTTTTGTTCGTTCATCTTGGCGAACGGGTGCTTCGCACCGAGACCGCGTGCGTCGCCGCGATCAGCCTGCTGCGGGCGAAACTGGGGCTTTCCTAAAAAACGCCGCGGTCGGCTGCCGTGCACCCTTGCCGAGCCGTTTCACACAGGTCCAGCCGGCCGGGCTCAGCTCACATTCGCCGGGCAGCTCAAACACGATCACCGGATCGGGATGGTCCTTCAGCAACCCATCCAAACGGGCGAAAAGTTTGGGCGCGATCTCGGCGATGATTTCGTAAGGCGGATCGATGAACACCAAGTCGGGCACCCCGCCGGAGGGCGTCACCGTGGTGGCGTCGGCGTTGATGACCGTGAGATCGGAGGCGGGCCGACCGAGGCTCTTGCACACGGCGGCGAGGTTTTGGCGAATAAACCCGGCGGTGCGTCCGTCCTTCTCCACAAACACCCCGCCGGCGGCCCCGCGGCTCAACGCCTCCAGCCCATAGGCTCCGCTACCGGCAAAAAGGTCCAGAAAACGCGCGCCCTCCACCCTGGCCGCCAAGCTGGAGAACACGGCCTGCCGCATCGCATCGGTGGCCGGCCGCACCGCGTCGCCTTTGGGTAGGTGGAGTGGAATACCCCGGGCTTTGCCTCCAGTAATGCGCATTATTTGCTAGAAGAGGGCTAATCAGGCGTTTCTGAGCCGGTTGGACGGAACCATTTGCGAGAGCGCCGGTTGAAACATAGCATTTGCGCCCTGCACCCATGAACTATTCTCTCCGCTGCGGTGGAAAGTCATCCTGACCTGACTGACTTCCCCGCCGACCAAAGGCAATGCCTTACCCGGACAACCAAGCATGAATTTCCGCCGTCTAGCCCGGCTGGCCGCCGCCTGCCTGCTGCTCGCCTTCGTCCCGCTCCGGGCCGGGGAGGACAACGTCTGGCCGCTCTACGTCAGCAAGGCGGACGGCACGACGGAATCCTGGCAGATTCTCGGTCCCTTGTTTTTCGGCAACACGGCGGACGGCTACACGCAGGAGGGCCTGCGCCCGCTCTACCTGGAAACCACCACCGGCGAGACGACTGAGGGCAGCTTCCTCTATCCTTTCTTCACCTGGCGCCGTCAGCCGGATTTTCAGACCTTCAGTTTCTTTCAGCTGCTCAACAACCGCAGTGATTACACCGCCGGCGGGCAGGCCGATCAACGCTTCGACGTCTGGCCTTTCTGGTTCTCCCGCGACACCGGCGACGCCGAGACCAGCTACCGGGCGCTCTTCCCGCTGCACGGCACGATCAAGAACCGCTTCGGACGCGACCGCATCCGCTTCTCCGCGTTTCCGCTCTATTCGCACACGGAGAAGGCCGGCCGCCACGTCACGCACGCCCCCTGGCCGTTCCTGCGCTTCATCGAGGGCGACGGCCACGACGGTTTTGAGTTCTGGCCGTTCTACGGCCACGTGGCCCGCGAGGGCGATTACGAGCGCCAGTTCTGGCTCTGGCCCTTCGGCTACAAGTCGGTGCGCAACCTTTCCGAACCCGAGCCGACCAAGCAGTTCGGCGTGTTGCCGTTCTACTCGCGCGAGACCAGCCCCGGCTATATCAACGAAAACTACGCGTGGCCCTTTTTCGGCTACTCCGACCGCACCCTTCCCTACCGCTACCACGAAACCCGCTGGTTCTGGCCCTTCCTCGTGCAGGGGCGCGGCGACGACCGGATGGTGAACCGCTGGGGCCCGTTCTACACGCACTCCGTCATCAAAGGCACCGACAAGACCTGGCTGCTCTGGCCGCTCTACCGCAACCAGCGCTGGACCGCCGACGGCCTCGCGCAGGACAAGACAACGTTCCTGTTCTTCCTCTATTGGTCACTGGAGCAGCGCAGCCCCGACCGCGAGGTCGCCGCCGCGCACAAGACCCACCTCTGGCCGCTGTTCAGCGCGTGGGACAACGGCGCCGGCCGCCGGCAGGTGCAGGCGCTCAGCCCCTTCGAGGTGTTTTTCCCGCGCAACGACACCGTGCGCCGGCTCTGGTCGCCGCTCTTCGCGCTCTACCGCTTCGACCGGCAGGCCGACCGCTCCGAGCGCCACGCCCTGCTCTGGAACGCCGTCACCTGGCGCCGCGGTCCGGAGGAACGCGAGTTTCACCTCGGCCCGCTCGCCGGCTACCGCGCCGACGCCAACGAGCGCCGTTTCGCACTGGGCCGGGGCCTGATCGGCTGGCGTCGCGCGGCCGGCCAACGCTGGCACCTCTTCCTGTTCGATTTTCCGTCCAAAGCCGCCATGAAGGCTGACCAAGCCGCCTCGCCATGACTTTCCTCAACGCCATCCTCGGCCACATCGGGGGCACCGTGCTCCTGCTGGCGCGCTCGCTGAAATATTTCGGCACGCTGCCCGGCCAGTCCCGCCGCGTCATCGAGCAGTGCTACATCATCGGGTTCACCTCGCTGCCCATCGTCACGATCCTGACCTTCTTCATCGGCAGCGTGCTCGCGCTCCAGAGCGGTTACAGCATGGAGAATTTCGGCGCCAAGCAGTTCATTGGCACCCTCGTCGGCCTCTCGATGGTGCGCGAACTCGGCCCGGTCATGGTCGCCATCCTCATCGCCGGCCGCGTCGGTTCCGCCATCGCCGCCGAGCTGGCCTCGATGAAGGTCTTCCAGGAGGTGGACGCGCTCGAGACCATGAACATTCCCCCCGAGCGCATCCTCGTCCTGCCGCGGCTCGCAGCGATCTTCGTGATGATGCCGCCGCTCACCCTCATCGGCATCCTCTGCGGCTGGTATGGCGGGGCGCTCGTCAGCGAATACACCCACTCCATCTCGGTGGACAACGCCGCCTACTTCGCCGCGCTGAAGGCCTACATGAAGAACCAGGACGTGATCGACGGCCTGCTCAAGGCGCAGGTCTTCGGCTTCGTGATCGTGCTCGTGTGCTGCTACATCGGTCTCTCCACCCGCGGCGGCCCCCGCGAGATCGGCGCCTCGGTCACCAAGGCCGTCGTCACCTCCCTCATCCTCATCCTGGTGCTCGACTACTTCGTCACCAAGGCCCTCCTCTGACCATGAGCACGCCTTCCGCCTCCAGCTTCACCGCCACCCCGTTCATCGGGAAAACCTTCGGCGTCACGGTCAAGGGTCTGACCAAGCAGTTCGGCCGCAGCACGGTCCTGCGCGACATCAACCTCGAGGTCCGGCCCGGTGAAATTTTCTGCCTTATGGGTCCCAGCGGCTCGGGCAAGAGCGTCCTCCTGAAACACATCGCCGGCCTCGAACGCGCCACCAGCGGCGAGGTGCGCATCGGCGAACACGACGCCTCCGATCCCGACACGCGCGACAAGGTGCACCTCGCCCTCGTCTTCCAGGCCGGTGCGCTCTTCAACTCGCTCTCGGTTTACGACAACCTCGCGCTCTACCCGCGCGAACACCGCCTGTGCGACGAGGCCGGCATCCGCGAGCGCGTGATGAACGCCCTCTCCATCCTCTCGTTGGAGAAGGCCGTGAAGAAATTTCCCTCCGAGCTCTCCGGCGGCATGAAGAAGCGCGTGGCCATCGCCCGCGCCCTCGTGATGGAGCCCCAGCTGCTCCTCTACGACGAACCCACCTCCGAGCTCGATCCCGTGATGTCCGCGACCATCAGCGAGATCATCGCCACGCTCCGCGAACAAACCGCCGTCACCAGCATCGTCGTCACGCACGACCGCTCGCTCGCCCTGAGCATCGCCGACCGCATCGGCATCATCATGGACGGCCGCATCCGCGCCCTCGGCGTGCCCGACGACTTCCGCCACCCGACCGACCCGGACATCGCCAACTTCCTCAGCCCGGTCATCGACCTCAAGAATCCCCGCTTCAAACAACTGGAGAACTCCCATGAATAACAACCAACAAGCCGTCCGCGTCGGCCTCTTCTTCCTCCTCGGCTGCGCGCTTGCCTGGATCACCTTCGAGTCGCTCAGCGGCGGCCAGATCTTCAAGCCCAAGGGCTACACGCTCGTCGCGCCCTTCGCCAACCTCAAGGGCCTCAAGACCGGCGACGACATCCTCATGGCCGGCGTGAAGATCGGCTCCGTCGCCACCACCCGCCTCGGCAACCAGCGCGTCGAAGCCGTGCTCTCCATCGATCCCAAGGTGCAGATCCCCAACGACGCCATCGCCTCCGTCGAGACCTCCAGCCTGCTCGGCTCCCAGCACCTCGCCGTGAGCTTCGGCAACTCGCCCACCTACCTCAAGGACGGCGACGAGGTGAAGACCAAGAACACCGTGGACATGAGCGAGGTCATCTCCCAGCTCGGCCAGCTCGGCGCCAAACTCGAACAGGTCGCCGACGGCGTGAGCAAGGCCCTCGGCGGTGGCGAAAGCGGCTCGCAGTCCCTCTTCAACAAGCTCGACCAGCTCGTGACCGACAACGGTCCGAAGCTCACCGAGACGGTCGCCAATCTCCAGGACATCACCGCCAAGATCAAATCTGCCGAGGGCACGCTCGGGAAACTGGTGAACGATCCCAAGCTGCACGATGAACTGCTGGTGACCGTCGGCGAGATCAAGCAGGCCGCCTCCGACGCCCGCGTGTTCATGAACGACACCAAGGGCATCGTGGCCGACGTGAAGGCCGGCAAGGGCACGCTCGGCGTGCTGCTCTACGACGACGCCACCGCCAACAGCATCAAGGTCACCGCAAAAAACCTCCGCGAGCTTTCCGACAAGATCAACAGCGGCCAGGGCACGCTCGGCAAACTCATCTCCGACGAGTCGCTCTACACCGACCTGCAGAGCACGCTCAAGAAAGCCGACCGCATGATCGACGGCCTCGGCGACCAGGGCCCCATCACCGCCGTCGGCGTCGCCGCGCAGTCGCTCTTCTGATACAATTGCAGCCGGGGCACCCCCGCCCGGAGGTATTGGAGGGGCGTCGCTTGCGACGCCCTTTTTTTGCCCGTTATGCTAACCTTTCTTCCGATATAGCCCGTCGAACGCCGTGGCCCAAGTCGCGCCGCCATCGGTCGAAGATTGCCAGAGCTGGCGCACGGTGCCGTCGGAATTCGGGATCCAGGTGATGCGGTTGACCTGCTCCTGGCCGTCGCGGCGGATAAAACGACCCTCAAGCACCATCTCGCCCATGTCGTTCAGGCCGCCGGTGAGTTCCAGTGCGCCGCCGGCGGAGACCCAAAATTGCTGCCAGCGCTTCGTGCGCGGGGTCCAGGTGTTCAGGCTCTTGCCGGTGGTGCCGTTGGCCGCCGTCCAGTTTTCCAGCAGCCCCCAGCCGTCCGCCATCCGTTCGATCCGGTTTTCGCCCTGCTTCTTGCCGTCGGGCGAAAACACCTCCCAGTCGCCGACCCAGAAATCAAACTGGCGCGCCTCGGGCGGCGGCGCCGGCGGCGTTTGGGCGGAGAGGAGGGAAACGAGAAGCAACGCAACGAGGGCGGCGGTGGTTTTCATGCGGTGAGTGTGGCCGTAGTTTTAGAGTGAGGCAACGTCACGACGACGAAGCGCTGTGAATAGCCGCCCCCCCTCCCTCCTCCTTCCTTTGGATCCTTCGCTTCGCTCAGGATGACAGACCGGAGCAAGGCGGGATGCGGCGATCCCGCCCTACAGCAACCAACATCTGTCACAGATGCGCTTTCAGCTCGTGCACGAAGGTGCGGCTAACACGGAGCTTGGTGCCGTTCGTGAGTTCAACGCTGTATTCGCCGTAGAGCGCGGGACCGGCCTTCTTCATGTGCCGGAGGTTGACGATCGTGGAGCGGTGGATGCGCACGAAGTGTTTCGGGTCGAGCCGCTCCATCATCTTCTGGAGCGACATGCGCACGAAGCGCGACTTGTCGGTCGAGTGCAGGCGCACGTAGTCGCCGTCGGACTCGATCCAAAGGATGTCGCCCGGGGCAAGCATGTGGATCTCGCCGTCGCAGCGGATGAAGAGCCGCTGGTCATCCTCGCGCGGACGCGACGCCGCGAGACCCTCGTCGGTCGCGCCGCTGGCCTTGAGCCGGTGGAGGGCCGTCATGATGTCGCCGAGCCGGCGGGCGAGTTCCTCGCGGTCGAGGCTGCGCACCGCGGTCTTGGCGCGGGTGAGCGCAGCGTTGAAGCGGGCGCGGTTGAAGGGCTTCAGCACGTAGTCCACGGCGTGGACCTCGAAGGCCTGCAGCGCGAACTGGTCGTGCGCGGTGACGAACACCGTCTGCGGGAGCAGGGCGGGCGGAAGCTTGGCGAGCACCTCGAAGCCGGAGATGCCGGGCATCTGCACGTCGAGGAAAAGCAGGTCGGGCTTGTGTTCCTTGATCGCCTCGACGGCCTGCAGGCCGTTGCCGGCTTGGCCGACGATGGAGATGTCGGGATCGGAGCGAAGCAGGGCCTCGACATTCTGCCGGGCGAGGACTTCGTCGTCCACGATGAGGGTGCGGATGAGGGCGGTGGTCGTGGTCATGGCGTGGAAGGGTTCGTGAAAGGCAGGGTCAGCCGGGCGAGGACACCGCGCGGCGGCTGGTCGCGCAGCTCGAAGCGGGCCTCGTCGCCGTAGAGCATGTGGAGGCGCGTGCGGGTGTTCTGCACGCCGATGCCGGAGCTGCCGATCAACTCGTCCCGCGGCAACGGCGGCCCGTCGTTGTAAACCGAGAGCACGAGCCGATCCTTATCGCGCCGCGCGCTCAGGCGCAGGAGCTTTGCCTCGGGGTCGCGGGAGATGCCGTGCTTCATGGCGTTTTCCACCAGCGGCTGGAGCATCAGGCAGGGCACGAGGGCCGGGAGGCATTCGGCAGGGATGTCGTATTCGACCCGCAGGCGGTCCTGGAATCGGATGCTCTCGATCTCGAAGTAACGGCGGAGAAACTCGAGCTCGTGCGCCAGCGTGTCCTGCGCCTCCTGCCGGTGTTCGAGGGAGCGGCGCAGCAGTTCGCCGAGGCCCGCGACCACCTCCTCAGCCTCGCGGGCACGGCCGTTGCGGATGAGGCTGGTGATGGAATTGAGCGTGTTGAAGAGGAAGTGCGGGTGCAGCTGCATCTTCAGGGCATCGAGGCTCGCGCGCACGAGGCGGGTTTCGAGCCGGGCGTTGGCCACGCGCAGTTCGCCGGTGAGCAGCTGCCCGGCCCGCCACTGGCGGTGGTAACCGGCGGCGTAGAGCACCGACACGACCATGAAGTAGATGAGCAGCGGCGTGTAGTTCCAGCGGCCGGCCTCGCGCAGGTCGTTCAGGATCACCGGCAGGAAGGACCCGGGCAGGTGGTTGGCCAGGAGCAGGCGCACGGCGCCCACGAGGATGAAAAAGCCCGTGATGAGAAACGCCATCAGCGTGTGCAGACCGATGGCCCACGGCCAGTGCCGGTCCAGGAGCGTGAGCCGGTGCTGCAGCCAGAGCACCGCCGGTGCCACGACCCACCAGAGCAGCCAGACCGGCCATTGGTTGAGCTTCGTGTATCGGAAGGAGGCGTCGGCCGACCCGAGCAGCCAGCCCCGGGCGTCCCAGACCAGGAACCCCGTGGTGCCAAGCAGGACGACAGCCCACAGCCCCAGCCAGCAACGCCAGTCGCGCAGACAGCAGCGCAGCAGTCCGTGGCCGTTCACGGCGGGCCTCCGGCGTGAAATTCCCCGTGTTCGACCGGAGTGATCGCGAGGCGCTTGAAAGCCTGCCGGCCGAGAGGATCCGCATACCAGCCCGCGACCTCCACGCCCAGCAGCGTGCGACGGCGCTCGAAGATCATGGGAATCGTGGGCACGTCCTCCATCACGCTCCGTTCAATCCGCTCCAGCAGGGCCAGTCGCTCCAAACCGGATCTGCGGTTGGCCTCGGCCATCAGGCGGGTGATTTCCGGGTTCGCCCAATGGGGGGCGTCAAACCGCTCGGGATGGGCGAATAGGCCCAGCAGGTCGCCCGCGTCCGGCACCGTGGCCATGAGCCCGCCCTGCATGACGTCGAACTCCCCGCGCGTGTAGCGAAGCTTGTGCTTCTCGGGGGGATCAAAGGCCAGATAGGTGCGCACGCCCAGCACGCGATACCAACGCTCGGTCCAGACCTGCAGGTAACCAAAATTCGGCCGGCGCTGGTTGACCGGCAGGATGAGCACGGGAAACCCCTTGCCGCCGGGATAGCCGGCCTCGGCCAGGAGACGGCGGGCTTCCGCTTCGTCCTCGTGCATGAGCGGCAGGCCAGGCCGGCCGGGCATGTCAGGCACCCACGAATAGGCCGGGACCAAACGGTCGGCATCAGCCTCGGCTATGGAGCCGGCCCGGTTCATGGCCAGCGCCAGCGCGCGGCGCACCCGCACATCGCGCAACGGACCGCGCGCCACATTAAGATCGAGCGAGACCACCGACATCGCCATTTCTGTCTCCTCGGTGACACAACGCGCGGTGGGCAGACCGGCCGGCGCGCCGATGGCAGGTGGGTTGGCCAGGTCGGCCCGGCCGACCGCGACCAGCAGCCGCGCCATCGCGGCGCCATCCGCCCGGATGAACTCGACGCCGGAGAGCAGAATGGTGTTCCGGTCCCGGTAGTGGGGCGAGAGCGCCAGGCGGTAGCCCTCGGCTTTCGCTTGCACGAGGCGGAACGCGCCGTTGGTGATGAGGGTGCCGGGAGCGGTCCGGTAGGGCTTGTTTTCCAGGACCGCCGCCGTTGTGGCGTGCAAGGGCACGAGGAGCGGATCGGCCAGCTCCGCCACAAAGGTCGAGCGCACGGCGTTGAGCTGGATGCGCAGCGTGAAATCATCCACCGCCTCTACGCCCAGCGCACTGGTGTCGGCCAGCTCCCCGCGGTGAATGGCCTCGGCGTTTTTCACGGGAAACAACACGGCTGCGCAGTCGAGGTTCTGGCGGATCAGACGCCGCCAGCCGCGCACAAAGTCATGGGCGGTGACCGGCTCGCCGTTGCACCACCGCCCATCGGCCCGCAGGCGAAGCTCAAGGGACAGCCGATCCTCAGACCACCGCCAGCTCACCGCCGCGGCCGCTTGGGGCTGTCCATTCTCCGGATCGCACTCGATCAGCGGTTCCCAAAGCGAGAGGATGAACTGGTTGTTCACCGGCAAAGGAAAGGTCCAGACGTGCGGATCGGGTGTCAGCTGCTGGACGTAAGCCACGCGCAACACATCCCGATCCGCCACGGGACGAGGCAGCACGGCCAGGTCGTTCCGGGGTCCCAAGAACAGTGCCAGCATGAACACGCCCGCGCCGGTCATGGCGAAGACGGTCCACCAGGGAACGCGCGGCGCGGTGTTCATGGGTTTATCGCGATTGCTGTCCATCGGACAAATCAACGCAACGTGCCGCACCCCACAACGGGAGCGCGGCCGGTGTCCACGCCGGTGCGACGAAGCGCCAAATCGGCGCGCTGAACCGCAGGCGGGAGCAGGAAGCGTCATGGTGGAGCCCGCGCTCCGCGCGGGCTTGCGGTGGGTGCGCAGCGCGGCTCTCCCCAAACCTGCGCGGGGCGCAGGTTCCCCCAAGGTCTCAGACCTTCGGGCCGCCCTGCGAGAAGTAGCGGGCGCGGAGACGCAGGCCGTTGAGGCGGATGAAGCCGGTGGCGTCGCTCTGGTTATACCACGACTTCACGCCCTCCATGGAGGCGATCTTGTCGTCGTAGAGCGAATACTTCGACTTTCGGCCGCAGGTGATGATATTGCCCTTGTAGAGCTTGAGGCGGACGGTGCCGCTGACGTGCTTCTGCGACTCGTCCACGAGGGCCTGCAGGGCCTCGCGCTCGGGGGCGAACCAGAACCCGTAATAGACCAGCTCGGCGTATTTCGGAATGAGCGAGTCGCGCAGGTGCATGACCTCGCGATCCATCGTGAGCGATTCCACCTGGCGGTGGCCGTGCATGAGGATCGTGCCGCCCGGGGTCTCATAGACACCACGCGACTTCATGCCGACGAAACGGTTCTCAACGAGGTCCACGCGGCCGATGCCGTGCTTGCCGCCGAGCTGGTTGAGGACCTTGAGCACGCCGGCAGGTGAGAGCTTCTTGCCGTTCACGGCAACGCAATTGCCCTGTTCGAAATCGAGCTCAACGTATTCGGCCTTGTTCGGGGCGTCTTCCGGGGAAACGGAGAGCTTGAACATGCCCTTGTTCTCCTTCGTGGTCGGGTCAAACCACGGGTCCTCGAGAATACCCGCCTCGTAGGAGATGTGGAGGAGGTTGCGGTCCATCGAATACGGTTTCTTGAGCGAGGCTTCGACGGGGATCTTGTGCTCCTGGCAGTAGGCGATCATCTCGGCGCGGCCGGGGAACTCCTCGCGGAACTTCTCGATCTTCCACGGCGCGAGGATCGTGAGGCGCGGGTTCATCGCCATGTAGGTCAGTTCGAAACGGCACTGGTCGTTGCCCTTGCCGGTGGCGCCGTGGGCGACGGTGTCGGCCTTTTCCTTCTTCGCGATCTCGACCTGGGCCTTGGCGATCAGCGGGCGGGCGATGGAGGTGCCGAGGTAATACTGGCCCTCGTAGATCGCGTTGGCGCGGATCATCGGGTAGATGAAATCGCGGGCGAATTCCTCGGTGAGATCGAGGGTGTAGTGCTTGGAGGCGCCGGTCTTCTTCGCTTTGGCCGGCAGGCCCTTAAGCTCCTCCTCCTGGCCGATGTCGGCCGCAAAGGTGACGATTTCCGCGTCGTAGGTTTCCTTGAGCCACTTGACGATGACCGAGGTGTCGAGGCCGCCTGAGTATGCGAGAACGATCTTCATGGTAAGGGTGCGAGTGTTGGCGCGGCAGTTCGGAGGCGGCAAAGTAAAAAACGCATATTACATCCTAATGGACGTGAGCAGGATTGCTTTTGGCCGGATTAGTCAGATGCTGCCGTTCGGCTCTATGAACTGCGCCCTACCTAGGCTCCTTCGCCCCGCCCACCGCGGCTTCACGCTGGTGGAAATCATGGTGGTCGTGGTGATTATCGGTTTGCTGGCCGCCCTCGCCATCCCGGCCTTTCAGCGGAACCAGCGCGCCAGTCAAAACGCCAGGGCCGTGAACGACTTTCGCATTTTTGCCCAGGCCTTCGAGGTTTACAACACCCAGAACGGCTCCTGGCCCCCCAACGCCGGCGCGGGTGTGATCCCCGTGGGCATGAGCGGCGACTTCAAGGCCGACGCCTGGACGGCCAATCCCAACTCGATCGGTGGCCGATGGAACTGGGATTATAACAACTTCGCATTCCAGGCCGGAATTTCCGTGAGCAATTTTACGGTCACGGATGCACAGCTCATCGAGATAGATGCCAAACTCGATGACGGCGACCTGACGACCGGCTCATTCCGAAAAATCGCCGCCAACCGGGTCAGTTTCATCCTCCAAGAATAAGCCCCACGGGGCCGGAGAACTTCTTCGTCAGGAGGACAATTTTCCAAGGATGGCCTTCTGCATGTGCAGGCGATTTTCGGCCTCGTCGAAAATGATGCAGCGCGGGTTGTCGAGCACCTCCTGCGTGACCTCCTCGCCGGCATGGGCGGGCAGGCAGTGCATGAAGAGCGCGTCTTTCTTCGCCGCGGCGAAAAGTTTGCCGTTCACCTGGTAGGGCTGGAGCAGCTTCTGGCGTTTCGCCCTCTCCTTTTCCTGGCCCATGCTCGTCCACACGTCGGTATAGACAACGTCGGCGCCTGCCACCGCCTCGTAAGGATCGGTGGTGAAATCAAACTCCGCCCCGATCCGCATGGCCTCCTCCATGATCGTCGCGCCGGGCTCGTAACCCTTGGGTCCGGCGAGCGCGACCTTCATGCCGAAGAGGTGCGCACCGAGAATCCACGAGTTGGCCATGTTGAAGCGCGTGTCGCCGAGGAAGGCGACCTTGCGCCCACGCAGCGAGGCGAGCAGGTCGCCCTTCGGACCGGCCCAGCGCTCCGCCGCGGTGAAGGCATCGGTGTAGATCTGGCAGGGATGCAGGTAATCGGTGAGCGCGTTGATGACCGGCAGGCCGCCGTGCGCGGCCAGTTCTTCCAGGTCCGACTGCGCATAGGTGCGCACGACCAGGCCATGCACAAAACGCGACAGCACCTTCGCCGTGTCCGCGATGGTCTCGCCGCGACCGATCTGGATGTCGTTCGTGTTGAGAAAAAGCGGATTGCCGCCGAGCTCGTGGATGGCGACCTCGAACGACACCCGGGTGCGGGTGCTTGATTTGGCGAAAATCATCGCCCAAGTCTGGCCGGCGAGCGGCTTCGCGTGCCGGCCGCGTTTCCGCTTCAGCTCCCGGGCGCTCGTGAAAAGCTTCGCCACCTCGGCGCGGGAGAAATCGGTTTCTTTGAGAAAGTGACGCATGGTTCGGTCCTCACTTCTGGGCGGCCAGCACGCCGCGGATGAGCGCCGTGGCCCGGTCAAGGTCGGCCTTGGTCGCGATGAGCGGAGGCAGGAGCCGGATGGTGTTGCCGCCGGCGCTCGGGGCCAGCAGGCCGGCCTCACGCAGGGCGGCGAGGTACGGCGCCGGGTCGCCGTGCATTGCGAGCCCGAGCATGTAACCGCGGCCGGTGACGGCGCGCACGTGTTTCGGAAAATCGGTGATGAGCTTCTCCAACTCGGTCTTCCACGCGGAACCCAGGGTGCGGACCTTTTCGAGCAGGTTTTCGCGTTCCATCACGTCGAGCACGGCCAGCGCGGCGGCGCAGGCGAGAGGGGTGCCACCGAAGGTTGAACCGTGCGTGCCGGGCGTGAAAAGCTCGGCGTGCTTCTCGGCGGTCCAGATGGCTCCCATCGGGTAGCCACCGGCGATGCCCTTGGCCATGCCGACCGCGTCGGCGCGGATGCCGGAGGCCTGGAAGGCGTAGAAAGTCCCCGTGCGCCCGAGGCCGCATTGGACCTCGTCGAGCATGAGCAGCAGGTTGTGCTGGTCGCACAGCTGGCGCAGGCCCCACAGGAACTCGTCGGTGCAGGGATTGACGCCGCCCTCGCCCTGCACGGTCTCGACGAAAATCGCCGCGGTGTCCGCGTCCACGAGGTCCACGAAGCTCTGGAGATGGTTGATCTCGCCAAAGGCGAAACCGGGTACGAGCGGGCGGAAGCCCTTTTGGATTTTTTCCTGCGGCGTCGCGCTCATGCCGCCGAAGGTGCGGCCGTGGAACGCGTTCTTGGCGCAGATGATCTTGATGCACTTCCCCTCCTCGCCGGCCTTCTTCATGCCGTGCAGGCGCGCGAGCTTGATGAGGCCCTCGTTGGCCTCGGCGCCGCTGTTGCAGAAGAACACCCGGCCAGGACCGGCGTGCTGCACGATGCGCCGCGCGAGCTCGCCCTGGTTGGGATGCCGGAAAAGGTTGCTGACGTGGATCAGCTCGCCCGCCTGCCGCCGAATGGCTTCGACCCAGACCGGATGACAATGGCCGAGCGCGGCGACCGCCACGCCCGAGGTGAAATCGAGGTATTCCTTGCCGGTGTCGTCCCAGACCGACACGCCCTGCCCGCGCACCAGCGTCAGCGCCGGACGCGCGTAATTCTTCATGACATAGGCATCATAAAGCTCGGCGGTGTTGGTGCGGACGATGGAAGGAAGGGACATTTTTGATATTGGATTCCCGATTTCCGATTCTCGTTTCAGCCAATCCAAAATCGAGAATTGAAAATCAAAAACTAGTATCAGCCGTGGACAATTTCGGTCCCCACACCTTTGTCGGTGAAGATCTCGAGGAGCAGGCTGTGGGGCATGCGGCCGTCGATGAAGTGGACGCGCTGCACGCCTTCCTGGAGGGCGCGGACGGCGCTGGCGACCTTGGGGCGCATGCCCTTGTCGATGACGCCGCGCTTCTTGAGGCCCTCGACGTCGGCGATCTTCACGGTCGAGATGAGGGTGTCAGGATTTTTGTAGTCCTCGAGCAGGCCGGGCACGTCACTCATGTAAACCAGCCGGCGGGCGCGCAGGGCGCTGGCGACGCGGCCGGCGGCGACGTCGGCGTTCACGTTGTAGGGCTTGCCGTCGAGGCCCTCGGCCACGGGCGAGATGACAGGCATGAAGCCGTCGGCCATCTCCTTCTTGATCATCTTCACCTTCACCTCGGTCACGTCGCCGACATAGCCGAGATCGACGGGCTTGCCGTCGTCGTCCACGGTGAGCTTTTCGCAAACCAGCACGCTGTCGCCCGCCATGCCCTTAGGGTTGGCACGGACGGCGGTGAGGACGTCGCAGACGTCCTTGTTCACGATCTCGTCGAGGGTCTTCTTGACGATGGCGATGGTCGCCTCGTCGGTGACGCGCAGGCCGTTGATGAAATTGGCCTTCAGGCCCGAGCCTTCCATCGCGCGGCTGATGGCCTTGCCGCCGCCGTGCACCACGACGACGTTGATGCCCACGGCCGCGAGGAAGGCGATGTCGGTGGCGACGCGCTGGCGCGCGGTCGGATCCGGATCGTCCATGAAGCTTCCGCCGTATTTGACGACAAACGTGGAGCCGCGGAAGTCCTGGATGTAGGGCAGAGCCTCGTGGAGGATCTTGGCCTTCGCGATGAGCGCGGGGATGTCCATGGGAGGAATCAGAGATTCTCGTGCACGACCTTCGCCGGCGGGAAGCCGTTGAAATAGGTCGCCGAAGCGTGGCTGTAGGCGCCGATGTTGACGCTGTAAACAAGGTCGCCGCGCTGCAGGTCGGGCAGGTTCTCGGCCATCGACACGACGTCGAGCGCGTCGCAGGTCGGGCCGAAGACCGAGCAGATGCTGGTCGGACCTTTCTTGAACGACAGCACCGGATACTTGCAGTGGTCGAAGATCACGCCGGAGTAGGTGTGATAGACGCCGTCGTTGATGTAGTAGCTCGTCTTCCCCTCGCGCACGACCTTGCCGATGATGGACGAGACGCTCGTGCCGGTGACAGCGGCGAGGAAGCGGCCGGGCTCGGCGAGCACCTGGATGTCCTTCGGGAAAAGGCGGTCCAGCTCGGTGTTGATGACCTTGGCCAGCTCCTTGAACGGGCGCACCGACGAATCATACGGGGCCGGGAAGCCGCCACCGATGTCGAGCAGGTTCATCTTGTGGTAACCGCGATCCTTCGCCTCCTGGAAGATGTTGGCCGTGAGGCTGAGCGCCTGGACGTAGTTCTCGAAGTTGGTCGTCTGGCTGCCGACGTGGAAGCTGATGCCCTCGACCGTCAGGCCCTGGCGGTCGGCCTCGAGGATGAGGTCCACGGCTTCGCCCGGCATGGCGCCGAACTTGGACGAGAGCTCCACCATCGCGCCGGTGTTGGGCACCTTGAGACGGAGGCACAGGCCGGCATTCGGCGCGTGCTGCTTGATCTTATGGATCTCCTCAAGGTTGTCGAAGGTGACGAGCGGCTTGTATTTGTTCAGCTCCTCGAGCGTGTCGGTCGGCTTCGTGGGATTGGCGTAGATGATCTTGTCCCAGATCCACTGCTGCCGCTGCTTCGCCGGCATCTTCTTGATGTTGTCGTAAACGATCTTGAACTCCGGCATCGAGGCGACGTCGAAGCTCGCGCCCTCCTTGAACAGGGTGCGCACGATCATCGGGTCGGGGTTGGCCTTGACGGCGTAATAGACCTGGATGCGCGGGAGGTGCTTGCGGAATTCGCGGTAGGCCTTCCGCAGGGCGTCGTGGTCGATGATAAACAGCGGGGTACCGTGCTGCTTGGCGAGCTGCTGGAGCCGGGCTTGGGAGATCATGGCGTGGTGAAAACGGAGCGGTGGTGGATCGGTTGGGACGACCGGCGGATCACCGAAGCACAAAACGCAGTGCGCGTCCTTGCGGATGCTGCACTGCGTTCAGGGTGACAAACCGGCGGTTCATCAACGGGTCGGTCGTTACCCGGCGTCGGTGACCAGGAAGTTCTTGAACTGCCACGGATCCTTCCGGTCGAGGTCGGGCTTGTTGTATTTGTCGAAGGTCGTGTCGCGGCCCTTGAGCGGGGTCCAGTCGTAGGGCTTGGAGATCCACTTGCCGAGGTAGGGCTTCGAGATCTTGAGGATGTAGTCGTGCGGCATCTGGTCGGGGACGACCACGCCTTCCTCGGGGTTCTCGATCATCCACATCGTCGCGGCGACGACGGAGATGGCGACCTGCATGGTGGTGGCGTTCTGGTGCGGGACCAGGCGGCGGGACTCCTGGATGCTGAGGTCGGAGCCGACCCACCACGAGTTGTATTCGTGGCCCATGAGCAGTGCGCCGAGCACGTCAGCGCCGTCCGTGATCTCGTCGTTCATGATGCGCTGGTTTTCGTTCAGGTGGTAGTTGTAACCGCGCATCTCGTTCAGCGAGGCGATGGCCTCGTCGCACGGGCAGTAGGCATAGTGCATCGTCGGGCGATACACGGCCTTGCCGTTCTTCCAGACGGTGAGGGCGTCGGAGATGGTGAAGGCTTCGCCGTGACGGACGACCATGCCGAGGATGTTCCAGTTCGGCACGAAGGAGCGGACCCAGACATTGATGCCCATCTGCGCGAGGCAGATCTGGTTCTTGGGGCCTTCCTTGTGGGTGAAGGCGTGCTTCGGGAGCGTCTTCTCGTGCGTGCCCCAGCCCATTTCGGAGGTCGTGGTGCCTTCCTCGCGGAAGCCCTCGATGGACCACGTGTTCACAAACTCGTCCACCTGCTTCGGCTTGTCGGTGATCTGCGTGTCGCGCTCGGAGCAGTGGATGACCTTCACGCCGAGTTCCTGGGCGAGGAGGTTGAACGAGCCGGCGGCGATGAGGCCCTGGATCTTCTCGGCGCGCTTGCCCTTGGCCTTGCCGTCCTTGATGAGCTTGTTGCCGATGTCGATGAGGCCCTGCTTGACGAAGTGCGAGATGAGGCCGGGGTTGGCGCCGTGCTCGATGACGGCGGTCGGGCCCTTCTCCTTCCACTTCTTGGTCATGCGGCGCAGGTTCATGTGGCGCCAGTAAAGGGTCTTCTCGGTCGGGTGGCTGCCGGACTTGTAGGGATCCCAGAGTTCGGTCGAGGTGTTGATGTAGCGCACGCCGTTGTCGTGGCACCACTGGAGGATCTCGCAGGCGTCGATGTTCCAGGCGAGGTCGATGAGGATGTCGCCGGGACCGACGTGCTTCGCGAGCAGCGTCGTCATGTTCTTCTCGGTGACGCGGTCGTTCACGTAGCGCACCCCCTTCTTGATCCACTTCGCGAGCTTCTCCTTCTTGTCCGCGAAATCCATCACGGTCACGTTCTTCGCCGGCACCTTGAGGTGCTTGAAGAGGATGGGCAGCGTGCACTCGGCAACGGCGCCATAACCGACGAACAGGATCTTGTTGGTGAAGCTAAGCATGATTTGTGACTGGGTTTTGCGGTGATCCCGATGTGTGGCGCGCACGAAAAACGCACGCGTGGCATCGGAAAATTATTCGTGAAAGTGGAGACGAAGCGCTCGCGAGGGCAAGCGATTAGTGAGTGACGAACTGGTGGCGGAAAGCCGGCGGTGCTGACCGCTTGGCCTGTAGGGTCGGTGCTTGCGCCGACCTAACGTGCGAGGTCGTCGCAAGCGACGACCCTACACCGGAGGAACATCGAGCGTCACTCGCTCTTGTTGTAGTTCACGTAGCCCTCGGTGAGGTCGCTGGCGAGAAGGCGGAACGAGGCTTTGCCGAGATGGAGGTTGAGCGTGATGGTGAAGCGCTTGGCCTTCACGATCTCCTTCCACTTGGGCTTCAGCTCGGGGTGCGGCTTGCCGGCCGTCATCGCGGGCGTGTCGTTGTAAAGGATGTCGAGCTTCGCCTCGACGAGCTTGGCCTTGGCGTAGCCGGCGGCGTCGGCCAGACGGCCCCAGTTGGGGTCCTCGCCATACCAGGACGACTTCACGAGCAGCGAGTTGCCGATGGCGCGGGCGACCTTCTCGGCATCCTCGGTGGAGGCGGCGCCGAGGACCTTCAGCTCGACTACTTTGGTGATCTTTTCGCCGTCGGACACGATCTTCTCGGCGAGCGCCTCGCAGGCCTTCCACACGGCCTCCGCGAACAACACGCGCAGCTCACGCGGGCTCTTGTCGCCCACGCTGACGCCGGAGTGGCCGTTGGCCAGCATGAGCACGGTGTCGTTGGTGCTCATGTCGCCGTCCACGGTGATGCAGTTGAAAGTGCCGGCGACGGCCTCGGAAAGCGTCTTCTGCAGGAAGCTGCGCGGCACGGAGAAGTCGGTGGCGAGGAACGCCAGCATCGTGGCCATGTTGGGCTGGATCATGCCCGCGCCCTTGGCGATGCCGGAAACGAAGTGCTTCTTGCCGTCGTAGGTGAAACTCACCGTGACGGTCTTGGGCTTCGTGTCGGAAGTGAGGATGGCATTCGCGGCCTTGGTGCCGTGCTCCGCGGTGCGGCCCTTGTCGGTGACGGTGCGCTCGAGACCCTTAAGGAGCTTCGGCATCGGCAGCGGCTGGCCGATGCGGCCGGTCGAGCACACGAAGAACTGCTCGGGCTTCAGGTTGAGCGAGGCGGCGATGCGGGTGGCGGTGAGCTGGGCGTCCTTCAGGCCCTCGGGGCCGGTGCAGGCGTTGGCGTTGCCGGAGTTGGCCACGATGCCGTGGAAGGGACCGCCGTTGGCGAGGTGCTTCTGGCAGAGCAGCACGGGGGCGGCCTTGACCTGGTTGGTCGTGAAGGTGCCGGCGGCCGTGCAGGGACGGAGCGAGAAGAGAAGCGCGAGGTCGAGGCGCTTGAGGTCGTTCTTGTCGCGGATGTCGCAGGCAACGCCCGCGGCCTCAAAGCCGGGGACGTCGGTGATGCCGGCGCTGTCAGGGGTAACGGTCAGTTGGCTCATGAGGAACAAATCGGGATGCTTCGCGGCGTGCAGAAAGGGGTCAGACCAGCCCCGCGGTCTCGGGCAGGCCCAGCCACAGGTTCATGATCTGCACGGCCTGGCCGCTGGCGCCCTTGACGAGGTTGTCCACCGCGGAGGTAATGACAAAGTTGCCCGTGCGGGCGTCGTGGACAGCGGAGAGATCGAGCCGGTTGGTGCCGGTGACGTAGGCGGAGTCGGGCGTCTCGCCGGAGGCGAGGATCGAAACGAAGGGCTTGCCGGCGAAGGCGGCCCGCCACGCGGCGTAGAGCGACTCGATGGTCGCGCCGGGGGCGGCGGGCACGGTCGTCGTCGTGATGATGCCACGCCGCATGGGAGCGAGGTGCGGGTTGAACTGCAGGACGACCTTGGCGCCGGCGAAGCCAGAAAGCTGTTCCTCGATCTCGGCAAGGTGCCGGTGCTTGGTGAGGCCGTAGGCCTTGGCGCTCTCGGCGCGTTCGGCGTAGAGGTATTGCTCCTCGGCCTTCTTGCCCGCGCCGCTGACGCCGGAAAAGGAATTCACCACGATGTGGTCCTTGGCGACGACGCCAGCCTTGAGCAGCGGGGCGAGCGGCACGATCGTGCTCGTCGGGTAACAGCCGGGGGCGGCGGCGAGCTTGATCTCGGACTTCCACTTCGGGTCCGTGAGTTCAGGCAGAATGAAGCGAGCGTTCGGCAGCAACTCGGGCGCATGGTGGTGGCCGTAGTATTTTTCGTAGGTCGCGAGGTCGGCGATGCGGAAGTCGGCGCTGAGGTCCACGACCTTGCGGCCCGCGGGCACGAGGGCCTTGGCGAAGTCGGCGGCGGCGCCATGGGGCAGCGCGAGGAACCAGAGGTCCACGTCGTTGCGGGCGGCGACGGTCGCGGCGTCGGAATCGCTGAACTTCAGCTGCTCGGCCGCGGTGCCGCGGAGCGCGGGGATCACGGAGGCCACGGCCTTGCCTGCGTGCTGCCGTGACGTGACCGCCGTCAGTTTGACGGACGGGTGACCGAGGAGGAGTTTGACGAGAACTTCGCCGGAGTAACCCGACGCGCCGACAATGCCGACATTCATGTAAGTGAGCGAAGAGAGTTAAGAATTCCCGCGGGGGAATCGAGAAGTTTCCGTGTGACCGTGCGCCAACAAAAAAGCGGAGGCCGCGAGGCGCTCCGCTTGGGTGAGGGGATTCCAGTAAGCGCTTAGCGCTTGGAGAACTGGAAGCGCTTGCGGGCGCCGGGCTGGCCGGCCTTCTTGCGCTCTTTCTCGCGGGGGTCACGGGTGAGGTGACCGGCCTTCTTGAGGGTGACGCGGAGCTCGGGATTGAACTTGAGGAGGGCGCGGGCGATGCCGTGGGCGACGGCGCCCGACTGGCTGCTGATGCCGCCACCGGCAACGTTCACGAACACGTCGAACTTCTCCTTGGCATCGGCGGTCGTCAGCGGGGCGACGGCGCGGCGCACGAAATTTTCGTGGGTGAAGTAGGTCTCGAACTTGCGGTCGTTGACGGACAGCTGGCCGGAGCCGGCGACGAGGCGGACGCGGGCCGTGGAGGTCTTGCGGCGGCCGGTGCCGAGGTAAACAGAGGATTCAGCGCTCATGGAAAAACTTAGATCTTAACGGGGTTCTGGGCCTCGTGGTCGTGGGCGGCGCCCGGGAAAACACGGAGCTTGGTCAGCATCTTGTCGGCGAGGCGGTTGCTCGGGAGCATGCCCTTGACGGCCTGCTTGATGATAAACTCGGGCTTCTTGGAGCGGACATCGGCCAGCTTGCGGTATTTCTCGCCGCCGACATAGCCGGAGAACGACATATACTCGGTGACAGCTTCCTTCTTGCCGGTGAGGACGACCTTGCTCGCGTTGATGACGACAACGTAATCACCGGTATCGACGTGGGGCGTGTAAGTGGGCTTGTGACGGCCGCGGAGGATGTTGGCGGCTTTAACGGCGAGACGGCCCAGCACTTTGCCTTCGGCATCGATCAGATACCACTTGGGCTGCACGGTCTCTTTCTTGGCCAGATAGGTTTTCATTTGCGGAAAGGGGCCCAAGGGAAAGATTCGTCCTACCCCTGTCAACCCCAAGCTTTCACATTTTTCGTGCGACCGCTGAATTAATCCGAGACTGGGCCAATCAGAACCGCCATGGCGGCTGGAACGGAGCTTGTTATTCACAATTTCGACCGCAAAGCGGGTTTGTTTTTGCCGCCGGCCTCCCCACCGTCGCTTCCATGACGTCTCAGCGCCTTCTCCTGATCGCAGGTTTGCTCGGTTTCACCGGGGTGGCCTTGGGTGCGTTCGGCGCCCACGGACTGAAAGCCACCTTGGAGGCCGGCAATCAGCTGGAGAACTGGAAGACGGCGGTTTTTTACCAATTGGTCCATGCCGTGGCCCTGCTGGCGATCGCCGGAAAGCCCGTTTCCCTCGCCAAACTCGGGGGGTGTTGGCTGGCGGGGGTCCTCTGTTTCTCCGGGTCGCTCTACTGGATAGCCTTGGGCGGACCGGTTAAGTTTCTCTGGCCGGTGACACCGTTTGGCGGCCTTCTGCTCCTGATCGGCTGGGCCATGCTGGCTTGGTCAGCCTGGCGCAAAGCTGACGCATGAAAATTCCCCCACCCCTGCACGCCGCCCTGGCTGCCCTGCGTTCAGCCGGCGGACGGCCGCGCTTGGTCGGGGGTTGTGTGCGTGACTGGTTGCTCGGGCTCGAACCGAAGGACTTCGACATCGAGGTCTATGGCTTGGACTACGAGGCGTTGGGCCGGGCACTCGGACCGTTTGGTTCGACCGACCTCGTGGGTCGCAGCTTTGGCGTGCTGAAAGTGCGGATCGGGGGCACGGAATACGACTTCTCGCTACCCCGTCGCGAATCCAAGACCGGCGCCGGCCACCGTGGATTTGCCGTTTCGCCGGACTCAAACCTTACCGAAGCCGAGGCGGCAGCGCGGCGCGACTTCACGGTCAACGCCATCGCCTACGACCCGATCGAGGGCCGGACGCTGGATTTCCACGGTGGTGCCGACGACCTGAAGAAAAAGGTGCTGCGGCACACGAGCGCAGCCTTCACCGAAGACCCGTTGCGCGTGCTGCGGGCCTTCCAGTTTGCCGCGCGATTCGAGTTCACCCTGGCGACGGAAACCGCCGCCCTCTGTCGCTCAATCTCCGACACCTATGGCGAGCTGGCCCTGGAACGCGTTTGGGGCGAATGGGACAAGTGGGCCCTCAAGTCCGCAAAGCCCTCGCTCGGCCTGGGGGTGCTGAAACAGACCGGCTGGCTGAAACATTTCCCGGAAATCGCCGCGCTCGACGGCCTGCCCCAGGAGCCGGAATGGCACCCGGAAGGCGACGTGTTCGTCCATACCGGCCACTGCCTCGATGCGTTGGTCAAACTCGACTCCTGGCAGCAGGGCGGCCCAGCCACGCGCCGGCTGCTGTCGTTCGCCGTGCTGGCTCACGACTTTGGCAAGGCCGTGACGACCAAACAGGCCGAACGCCGCGGCAAGCTGCGCTGGACCAGCCCCGAACACGAAGCCGCCGGCGGCCCGCTGGCTGAGGCCTTCCTGCAGCGCATTGGCGCGCCGCACGACTTGATCGAGCACGTCCGCCCGCTCGTCGTGAACCATCTGCTCCACCACGACGGTCCTTCCGAATACCGCGACACCACGGTGCGGAGACTCGCCCGCAAAGTCGCCCCCGCCACCCTCGACGACCTCATGGCCGTGATGCGCTCCGATCACCTTGGCCGCCCGCCGCTCGTTTCCGCCGAGACCGAGAAGCGGCTGGGGTTCCTGCGTCTCGGAGCCCAGAAACTTGCACTCGAACATGCTGCGCCCAAGCCGCTTGTGCTCGGCCGGCACCTGATTGGGCTTGGTTGCCATCCCGGCCCGCACTTCAAACCTGCGCTCGATGCCGCCTTTGAATCCCAACTTGACGGCGCCTTTTATGACGAACTGTCCGGGATCGAATGGATGCGAAACTATTTACGCGCCCATCCCGAAGCCGTAAAGACTCCCCTCCCACGCCATGCACCAACTCGACCAGCTTAAGCAATTCACCACGGTCGTCGCCGACACCGGCGACTTCGCCAGCATGAAGCAGTTCGCCCCGCGCGATGCGACGACGAACCCCAGCCTGATCCTCAAGGCCGCGGCGATGCCCGAATACTCCGCCCTCCTCGACAAGGCCATCAAGGACGCAGGCGCCGCCGCCCGCCTCGACCAGGTGATTGACCGCCTGCTTGTCGTCTTCGGCCTGGAGATCCTCAAGATCGTCCCCGGCCGCGTGTCGTCCGAGGTGGACGCACGCCTCTCTTTCGACCGCGACGCCACGCTCGCCAAGGCCCGCGAGATCATCTCGCTCTACGAAAAGGCCGGCATCTCCCGGGACCGCGTGCTCATCAAGATCGCCTCCACCTGGGAAGGCATCAAGGCCGCCGAAACCCTCGAGAAGGAAGGCATTCACTGCAATCTGACGCTGCTCTTCAGTTTTGCCCAGGCCGTGGCCTGCGCCGAGTCGGGCATCCAGCTCATCTCGCCCTTCGTCGGCCGCATCCTCGACTGGCACAAGGCCAAGGCCCCGACCGCCGACTTCGCCGGCGCCAAGGACCCGGGCGTGATCTCCGTCACCCAGATCTACAGCTATTACAAGAAATTCGGCTACAAGACCGAGGTCATGGGCGCGTCCTTTCGCAACACCGGCGAAATCCTCGAACTCGCCGGCTGCGACCTGCTCACCATTGCTCCAACGCTGCTCGCCGAACTCGCCAAGAGCGAGGCCCCCGTCGTCCGCAAGCTCGACGCCAAGGCCTCCGCGAGCGCCAGCCTCAAAAAGGTCAGCTTCGACGAAAAGGGTTTCCGCTTCGCGCTCAACGAGGACGCCATGGCGACCGAGAAGACCGCCGAGGGTATCCGCCTCTTCTCTGCCGACATCGTGAAGCTGGAGCAACTCATCGCACAGAAGCGCGGCTGAGCCCCCGCATCACCGCAGTTTTCGAGGGCCGGCGCATGCCGGCCCTTTTCGTTGATTGCGCCGCGCGAAGTGCCCGGCCTGAATCCAACCGATGATCCGCGCTTTCCAGTGGGACCTCGCCCGGCAGGTCGAGCGTATCGATTTCCTCAAGAAACTGCTCCCGCGTTACGCGCGTTGGGGCTACGAGGAGCTTTACCTGCATTTGGAGGACGCCGTCCACTACCCCACCCTGCCCGGCATCGGCCGCGATGACGCCTACACCTATGAGGAGCTCGGCGAACTGGTGCTGACCGCCGCCCAGTGCGGCATCCGCGTCGTGCCGATCATCAACCTGCTCGGTCACACCCAGTATCTCATCAAGCATCCCGGCCTGCGCGACCTCAACGAACTGCGCGACGAACGCGGCGGCGCGCTCGCCAGCGGCCAGATCTGCCCGCTGCACCCGCGCACGCTGGGAGTTGCCGAGAAACTGCTGCGCGACATGGCGCCGTATTGCACCGCGGGCAAGGTCCATGTCGGCCTCGACGAGTCGTTCCACCTCGGCCAGTGCCCGCGCTGTCGCGAGGAAGTGGCGCGCCTTGGCCTCGGCGGGCACTTTGCCGGTCATGTCAACCGGCTGCACAAGCTCGTCGGCGGTCTTGGCCTGCAAATGGGAATTTGGGCCGACATGCTCTACTTCGTGCCGGAGGCGATTCCGCAGCTCCCGGCCGGCATCACGGCCTACGACTGGTATTACTACCCGTTTAAACGGAAGCCGCGCGTGGAATTCTTCAATTTCGCCGAGCGCGACCTGCACCCCGCCCTGAAAAAACAGGGCATCCGTTACTACGGCTGTCCGATGAACGGCGCCTTCCGCTACGAGCCGATGCCGGTCTTCGGCGACCGTCTGGCCAACATCCGTTCGTGGTGGCAACGTTGCCAGCGAGTGAAGTCCGACGGCCTGCTCATCACCTCCTGGGAGCCCTACCGGCTCGCGCTGGAGACCACCACCGTCGTGGACGCCGCCGCCGCCACCCTTTGGCTTGAAGCCGACCACGATGATGCGACCACGATGCTCGCTCGGGGGCTGGAACGAGCCCTCGGCTCGAAACAGGCCCGGCCACAAGCCCGCGCCCTGCTGGCCGCTGATGCCCATGCCTTCGCCGGCTACGCCCGTTGGCAGATCAACGATCGCTGGGATGCCTTCGCGGGAGAGGAATCACTCAAGCCCTATTTCGCCGAGGTTAAGTTCTTCGAAAGAATGAGAGCCGTCGCTTATGACTGGCCAACGGCCCTTTCCTTGAGTCTCACGTTCCGGCTCTATCTGGCCAAGCGAGATGCTTTTGTGCGGCAGGCCGCCCGCGATGTGTTTGGATTGCGGCGACTGCTCAAGCGGGGTGAGGTAAAAGCCTTTGATCTCAAACTAAGCCAAATGCTCTTGGCCGGCGCGGCCTTTGCACAAGACTGCAGAAAAGGCCTGCACGCCGCCCGCGCGATGGGGCGTCGCACCCGCCTCGCCACCCGTGGCCAAAATCAAATGGTCGTGGAGACCGACAAAAGTCGTCTGACCGCCTGGATGGGGTGGCTCCGGAAGTTGGCTCGGCAACGTGACCTAGTTAACGGACCCAACCTGATGTGCGGCCCTTGGCAGCTGAACCTGAGGGTGCACAATTTTGCCCCAGCTGTCCAAAAAGTGATTGTCGAGCAACGGAATGCCGACGGTTCTTGGGAAGAGTTAATGGGCCGTTATACCATCGAGTTCCGTGCATATGCCGCCCGAGCCAAGACCAAACTCTGGCGCGAATTATCCGTGCCGATTGCCAACTGCGATGCCGTCCTAAGAATACGAATGGGGGGCGTGGGCCAGGTGCAGTTTAGCCATGCAACCCTGACGAATGGCACTATGCAAAAACGCCTTCAGCCGGCCACAAAACGGAAGCGCTTGGGTCGGCGCGCGCCAGCTCAGGGTTTTCCCGTGCTGGTGGCAAAAGACGAGAAAACATCGGTTTGGGAGCTGCCGAGAGTCTAAAGAGTAGTGTTTTGGCCGGTGTCGGCCGGCGGTAAATATGCGACGAAACGCTAAAATTTCAGGTTGAATGTATGACACAGCCGTGTTTGTTCTTAACCGAACACACAACAGAGCGGCCGCTGAAAAGCGGCGTTCTGTCCTAACACAACACACTACTACTAACTATGAACGCTCGTTCCGTTAGGAATAACGGAGTGCCTAGCGCACTCACGCGCATTCGCCACATGGCGGGTGCTTTTACAATGGCGACCGTGCTTGCGCTCACCTACTCGGTGACCAGCAACACGGTTTACGCACAAAGCACTGCTGGTGCCCTCTACGGCAAAGTCTCGGCCGGCAGCACGATTACTGCGGAGAGCGCAGACACCGGCTTCACCCGCACTGTCACGGCGGCAGCTGATGGCAACTTCCGTATCGGCTCGCTTCCCCCGGGTAACTATAAGGTTACGTTCACCCAAGATGGTCAACCCGTGACCAAGGAAGTTTCCGTTTCGATTGGTTCTAACACCTTGGTCGGATCGGGCAGCGAAGTTCTTGAACTCGAGAAGTTCACGGTCGGTGGTTCTACCGTGAATCCCATCGACTTCGGCAGCGCCGAAGCGGTGACGATCTTCAACGAGAAGCAGATCGACCTCCTCCCGGTCGCCCGTAGCACGACCGCGGTGGCCCTGCTCGCCCCTGGCACCACGCTTGGCGACTCCGCTTTCGGCAACCTCGCCTCCTTCGGTGGCGCTTCGGTCGCCGAAAATGCGTATTACGTCAATGGCATGAACATCACCAATTTCCGTAACGGTTTGGGTGGTGCTACTGTGCCCTTCGAGTTCTACAACCAATTCGAAGTCAAGACCGGCGGTTACTCGGCCGAATTCGGTCGCTCGACCGGTGGCGTCATCAGCTCCACCACGAAGAGCGGTTCCAACGAATATCACGCCGGCTTCAACGTCTACTTCGAGGCTGACGCTGGCCGCGAGAACAGCCCGGACGTCTATCAGAATGGCAACACTGCCACCCCTTATATCTACAACAGCGCCGACTACCGCCAGGATCTGACCGCTAACGTTTACGCCAGCGGTCCGGTTCTGCCCATGCTGCGCAACAAGCTCTTCTTTTACGGCCTCTATCAAATTCGCGACTTCAAGCGTGAAGATGTGGTCAGCTCTGGCGGCCGCCACTCGACCATCACCTCCGATGATCCGTTCTGGGGCGTAAAACTGGACTTCTACCCCCTGGATAACCACCACTTCGAGTTCACGATGTTCTCGGATGAAGAGACCGAGTTGGGCAAGGAAGTTGATTACAACTTCGCCAACAAGACCATCACCGGCACCAATCTGAGCGAAAGCTTCACCTACTTCGGTGGTGACACCAAAATCGCCCGTTACACCGGCACCTTCTTCGAGAACCTCACGGTTTCGGCCATGTGGGGCGAGAGCACCCAGAACCGCACGGCGGTCAGCGGCGATGACCTGATTCCCGCGGTTTACGACGGTCGCTCCGGCAGTCTCCTCTATGTTCAGGGTAATCCTGACATTCTCTACGAGGATGCCGCCATTGACACCCGTGAAGCCAAGCGCCTTGACCTTGAATATTCGTTCAACCTGTTCGGCGCCCATCGTCTTCGTGCCGGTTACGACATCGAAGAAAACGTCTCCACCTCCCTCGCTCAGTATTCGGGTGGCGTCTACTACCGCTATTATGCGATACCCGGCAGCGGCCTCATCAATGGTGTGACGGTCCCGACCCCCAACGTCGGTGCCGTTCGCGTGCGCAAATACAGCAACTCGGGCAGCTTCCAGGTTAAGTCCGACGCGTGGTATGTTGAAGACAACTGGACCCTGATGAACGAGCGCCTGAACCTGCGCCTCGGTCTCCGCAATGAGTCCTTCGAGAACCTCAACGGCGCCGGCGACCAGTTCATCAAGGTCACCGGCCAGAAGGCCCCCCGCATCGCCGCGGCTTACGATCTGACGGGTGACAAGAAGACCAAGATCTTCGCCAACTTCGGCCGCTATCACCTCCCGATCGCGTCGAACACCAACGTCCGTCTGGCCGGCGGTGAGTTCTTCACCCAAGAGTGGTATGCCCTCACGGCGGTAAACAACAACCTGCCGACCCTCGGCGCCAAGCTCGGTTCGACCACCGTCTTCTCAAGCGGCCAGATTCCCGACACCCGCACCATCGTCGACCTCGACATCAAGCCGATGTATCAGGACGAGTGGATCGCCGGTATCCAGCACACGCTCAACAAGGACCTCACACTCAAGGTCGCCTTCACCACCCGTCAGATCAACGGCACGGCCATTGACGACATGATCGTTGACCATGCCCTGACCTACTGGGCGCAGACCAACGGTTTCGGTGGCTACAGCGCTGCGGGCAACAATCACTACGTGCTTGGCAACCCCGGTCGCGATATTCGCACCTTCTGGGACTTCAACGAGGATGGCGACATCAGCGCCAACGAAGAGGCTGTTCTCACCAGGGACATGCTCGGCTATCCCTCCGCCAAGCGTAAATACTACGCCGTGGAAGTGGCCCTCGAAAAGGTCTGGAACGGTAAGTGGAACGCCCAGCTCTCCTACACCTGGTCGCAGTCCTTCGGTAACTACGAGGGCTGGGTTCTGTCCGACAACGGTCAGGACGACGCCGGTATCACCATCCTGTTCGACACGCCTGACCTGACTCTCAACAGCGATGGATATCTGGCCAATGATCGCCGCCATCAGTTCAAGGCTTTCGGCTCCTACAAGCTGAACTCCGAGTGGACCATCGGCGCCAACCTGCTGCTGGCCTCCGGTCGCCCGAAGAACAAGTTCGGCAACTATCCGGACCGCGTGGTGGGTTCGGCCTACGGTCCCGACTACTTCATGGGCTACCGCGGCGCCGCCGGCACCTCCGACTGGCAGTTCAACGCCAACCTGTCCTTCCTCTACAAGCCGAAGTGGGGCAAGGATCGCGTGACCATGGGTCTTGATGTCTTCAACGTTCTCAACAGCCGCACGGTTCTTGAGACGGTCGAGACCTATGAGACCTCCGCTGGCGGTCTGGAACCGACCTACGGTCTGCCCAACGCTTGGCAGCGTCCGCGTTACTTCCGTCTGTCGTTTGGCTACGACTACTAAGTCGACCAGTCATCCCGTCTGACCTTCAACTCCCGCCCGCAAGGGCGGGAGTTTTTTTGTGCCCGCTTCGGACACATGAGCCGTTGGCGCAAAGCGAACTCGCAGTTTAGCGATACAGCTCGGCCTTGGCCACCCGGGCCCGGGCCAAAGCGGACTCTACGTCTCCCGCCAGCACGTTAAAGTGCCCCATCTTCCGCCCGGGACGAGCCTCGGCTTTGCCGTAAAGATGCAGATGCGTGTCCGGACGCGCCCGCAAGGCGGCCCAGTCGGGTTCACCCTTGGCCCAGGCATCACCCAGGATGTTGACCATCACGACCGGTGACCTCAGCGCCGGCTTCACGAGCGGCAGGCCGCAGATCGCGCGCACCTGCTGCTCGAACTGGGACACGTTGCAGGCGTCCATCGTGTAGTGTCCGCTGTTGTGTGTGCGCGGCGCCAGCTCATTGACCAGCACCTCGCCGCCGTGACCGACGAAAAGCTCCACCCCCATCACGCCTACGAGCCCGATGCGTTCGGCTATTTCCTGGGCCATGGCTTCGGCTCGCGACGCCACCGCAGCCGGCACGCGCGCCGGCACGATTGAGAAATCCAGGATGTGATTGGTGTGGATGTTCTCCGCCACGGGAAAAACCTCCATCTCCCCCGCGGCCGAGCGCGCCACGACCGCCGACACCTCGCAGGTGAAATTGACGAACTGCTCGATCACCACCGGCTGGCCGGCAAAACGCTGCAAAGCCGCCGGCACATCCGCCTCGGTCATCACCTTGAGCTGGCCTTTCCCGTCGTAGCCAAAATCCGCCGTTTTCACCACACAGGGCACCCCGGCCTCGCGGATGCCGGCCAGCAGGTCACCGTTGGCCGCAACCTCCGCGAACCGCGCGTGGGGAAATCCGTTCCGCTTCAGCCAATTCTTTTCGCGCGAACGGTTTTGTGCGGTTTCCAGCACATTCCAATGCGGACAAAGCTTGGTCAGGCTTTCGATGGCCCGCAGCGGTGCCGACGGCACATTCTCAAATTCGTAGGTGAGGACATCGCACTCGCGGGCGAAAGCCGACAGCACCGCGATGTCCTCGTAGGCCGCGTTGACCTCCATGTCCGCAACGGCTCCGGCCGGGCACCTCGCCTGCGGCTCGAACACGTGCAGGCGGTAACCCATCCGTTTGGCCGCTTGGGCCAACATCCGGCCAAGCTGGCCGCCACCAAGCACGCCGATGGTTTTGCCTGCGGGAATCACCTGCGCCTCGCTCACGGCAACTTGGTTTTCAGAACTTTCTTGGTCTGGTCGGCGCGAAACTTCCTCCACGCGCGCTGCGTGCGCCCGTCGCTTTGGGCCAGCAGTGAGGCCGCGAACAGCGCGGCGTTGATCGCCCCGGGTTTGCCAACGGCAAAGGTCGCCACCGGCACGCCGCCCGGCATCTGCGCGATGGAAAGCAATGAATCGAGCCCCTTCAGCGCCTTCGATTCCACCGGCACGCCCAGCACGGGCAGCGTGGTCAGTGAGGCCGTCATGCCCGGCAAGTGGGCGGCACCACCGGCCCCGGCGATGATCAGCTTGAGGCCGCGCTTCTCGGCCGACTCCGCGTAAGTCACCATAAGCTTCGGAGTGCGGTGCGCACTCACCACGCGCTTCTCATACGGAACTCCCAGGGCATCCAACGTTGCCGCGGCATGCTGCATCGTCTCCCAATCCGAGGAGCTGCCCATGATGATTCCGACCAGTGCTTTCGCCATAGGCTACAAGGCTGTAGGGGAGAAAAGCCGGACTCGGCAAACGAAAAGGCGGGGCTGAAACCCCGCCTCGCGCCATGGCCTGAAATCCCTGGTTTTACAGCAGCGCCGTGCCCTTCGGCACTTTGACGATGGTCGTGCCGGCAATCTTGTCGTGCCAGCTCTGCTTTTCGTCGTCGAACGCCACCCAGATGAAGCCCAGCCCGGCCACGGCCAGCGACAGGAATCCGCCCAGCGCCCGCACGACGCCCACGCCCCAGTCTAGCGGGCGATCGTCCACTCGCACCACTTTCAGGCCGCAGATGATGCCGCCGATGGTGGTGCCCTTGGTGACCCACATGACCACGCAATAAACCGCGAACCAGAACGGCAGACTGCCGCCCGGAGTGAGCCAACCATGAAGCAGTGACGAAGACATGGCGGTCACGATGCCAAGGAGGATACAGTCCAGAAACGAGGCGGCCACGCGGATCCAGAATCCGGCCCGGGGCAAAGTGACCGCGGAGATCACGGGCAAAACCGCGCCCATCTGCGGAGTCACCGGCGGCGGGGCAGCCTCGGCGGAGGTCGGCGGCACTCCGACCGACTCACTGACGGCACCGGAGGCGACGACAGCCATCGGGGCCGCGGGCGCGGTTGCCATGGGCGCTGCCGGAACCGCAGCGGCGACCGGCTTCACCGGTTTGGGCGGACGGCTGGCCTTGATCTGAAGGATGATGGTGTAAACCACCACGCCCAGACCGAGGATGCCGAGCAGCTTGTAGATGATGAATCCGGCGACCGGCACCGTGTAGAGCCCCAGCACCAGCAGGCCACCGATAAGGACCCCGAAAACCGGGTGCGCCAGCGGCCCGTCGCCCAAGAGGCGGGTGAAGCGCTTACCGAGCCAGGCCAGCATCACGATCTTGCCGAACAACGAGGCGCAGAAGAGCCCGAGGGAGAGGACCGGGATGAGCAGAAACCCGACGACGATGGCCAGCGTGAGCGAGAGCAGGATATAGGCGACCGGCGTGAGCAGCAGGGTCAGCAACGCGGCCAGCAGTGACGAGCCCGGGCGCTGCTCCAGTGTCTCGACGCACTTGTTGACCCCCGTCGGCGCGATCAGGGCGATCAGCGCATAGAAACCCAACAATCCCAGCGCCACGCACCAGAAGATCCAGAGATCCCGATGGAACGCCAGCGGCCGGCCATAGAGCAGGCATTCGTGGAACCAGGTGGTCAGCGCCGTGAAATCAAAGTTCCGACCGGCAATCGCGATGTTCTGGATGTTGCCTTTCAGCACCGCCGTCTCGGCGCGCTTGAATTGCCCGCCGATACACACGACTTCACCGTGCACGATGGCTTTGGGGCCAAGCTCAACATTGCCCAACACCGTCACGACTTCGCCGCGCACCTCGCCATTGATGTAGGTGTTGCCGAGAACTGAAACCACCTCTCCGCCGACGGTGCCACCTTCCACGCGACTGCCGCCCAGAATCGAAACCACTTCACCCTGCACCTCGCCGGCGCTGGTTGATGAACCGAAGATGGAGATAACCGCCGCCGCGCTCTCGCCTTCCGTCAGGGTGCTGTTGCTGCCAAAACTGACGCGTTCGCTGTTGCGCCGATGGTTATTCTGCTCCGGCTTTTCGTCGCCCGCACTTGGCTGGTCCGCAGTCTCCGCCTTTTCTGCAGTTTCAGCGGGAGGGGCCTCGGTGCCGGTTAGCTCGCGCATCTCCGGCTCCTTTTCCTCAATCACCACGGCGGGAGCGGCGACGTCCTTGGCTTCATCGGTCACGACCGCGGGCGCCGGCGGAGCCGCGGGCTTATCGGCTTCGGCGGGTGCCGGAGGAACCGGCGGCGCTTCTTGCGCGCGGAGGGTGCTCCCGAGCATCAGCCCGAGGCCGAGCAGCAGGAACAGAAAATACTTGGAATGACTGAAAGGTTTCATGAAAGGGAACTCAGTTGTTGCGATAAAGGTAGCGGTAGGCGGCGGCCCCCAGGCCGACGAAGGTGGCATACATGGCCGCAATGAAGGCCAGTCCGCCGTAAAGCCAGAGTGGCGGAAGGTCGGCGACGAGTTGACGGCCGAAGTGGTAGGTCCAGGAAACGACTCCGGTGATCCGGCTGATCCAACCGAAGCCCGTGGCCACTTCCTGCATCACGGTCTCGGCGGCGGCACCCTGGCTGAGCAGGTAGAAGGTGGCGACGGCCGCGGCGGCAAACCCGGTGCCGACGGCGAGGAACGCGGCCCGGACCGGTGCGGGCCAGTAGCTCCAGCTCTTGTGATACCAGGCGACGGCGGCGCGGCGCTCGATCTCGGCGAGCACCCGGGCCTCGAAGCCGGCGGGGGCTTTGCGCATCGGGAGCGCCCGCAGCTCGCGGTGGACCAGTTGTTCGAGCCGCACGGGCGCGGCGGCGGACTGCGTGGTGCGGCTGGCCAGCGCAGCCTGCATGCGGGCTTCGAAGCCCGCCGGGGCCTTGCGCGGCGGGAGCGCCCGCAGCTCGCGGTGGATGAATTTTTCCAGTTCTTCAGGGGTCATTTTTTGGTTCATGACACGCCTCCGGTTTCAAATTTTTCGTGGCTGGCGCCGCTCCGCACCAAAATCTTGGCGAGAGCTTCGCGGCCGCGCAGAATGTCGGTCTTCACCTTGCTGAGCGACACGCCGGTTTTTTTGGCGATGTCCTCGTAGGGCAGGTCCTCAAAGTGATAAAGCACCAGCGGGATGCGCTGGTGGTCGGGCAGTTTCTCCAGGGCGCGCTCGACCCACTCGCGACGTTCGCTGCTGTCCACGCCACTGAAAAACGTGTCGGGCGCGGCGAACTCGACCTCCCGCTCCTCGCCCTCGTCGCTCTTGTGGACGAGATCGGAGAAGAAGCTCCAGCGCTTCTTGTAGCGCTGGATGTGGTTGATCGAGAGGTTGGTCGCCACGGTCTTCAACCACCCGCCCGCCGTCGGACTGGTGCGCAGGTTGTCGAAGTGCTCGTGGGCTTTGATGAACACTTCCTGCGCAATATCCTCGGCTTGCGTCTCGTTGCCAATGAGCCGCACGGCCGTAGAATAGACCATGTCTTGGTAGTTGCGCATGAACGTGGTGAAGTCGGGCGGGATCACTCCCTGGGTAGAGTCTTGCACTGTGGGATCGTCATTCACGTTCAGAACACGCCGTCGCGCGACCAAGTTGCAGAAACCTTCTGCCACGCAAATAACGTCCAGCCAAGCCGATAACTCATAACCCCGTTCGCCACGCCGAGTTTGAACCACGTCGGCCTAAACACGCCGATTAGGCGCGATGCTGCCGTAGTCCATGGCCCGCCGGCCCTTGCCTATTTATGACACGTCGGGAAACTCGCGGCAAAAAATCCCCATGTCCGCCTTCCTGACCCCCGACCCCACCCTCGAAGCCGCCATCAAAGCCAAGGGCGAGCGCCTCTTTGCCCTCATGGATCAGCAGCCGCCCCCGGCCCTGTTCTCCAAGAAAGGCGCCTACGCCCGCCTGATGGAGTGGTCCATGAAAGACCCGGCTTTCAAGACCCAGCTCTTCCGCTTCGTGGACGTGCTGCCGACGCTAAAGTCTTCCGGCGATATTGTCCGCCACCTGCAGGAATACCTCGGCGACAAGGCCGTCGAGCTGAACCCCGCGCTCAAGGCCGGCCTCGCTGCCTCGTCCTTCGCCCCGGCTCTCGTCGCGACGCCGGTGAAGGCGCAAATCGTGGACATGGCCAACCAGTTTGTCGCCGGCGAATCCGGCGACGACCTCATCAAGCAACTTCGCCGCAACACCAAGCTCGGACTCGCCACCACCATTGACCTGCTCGGCGAGACCGTCGTGAGCGACGCCGAGGCCGACATCTTTCTCCAGCGCAACCTCGAGGTGCTCGACTCGGTGTCAAAGTTCTTCGCCAAGGAAACTGCGCCCGCGTTCAGCGACCTCGGTCCCAAGGGCCCGCTCCCGCGCCTCAACCTCTCCGTCAAAATCTCGGCCCTCACGCCCGACGTCCACCCGGCCGACCCGGAAAACTCCATCGTGGCGCTCAAGGAACGTTTTCGTCCGATCCTCCGTCGCGCGGCCGAGGTCGGTGCGCTGGTGAACTTCGACATGGAGAGCTACAAGCTGAAGGACCTCACGCTCGCGCTCTTCAAATCCATCTTCGAGGAACCCGAGTTCCGCTCGCAACCAGCCATCGGCATCGCGATGCAGGCCTACCTGCGCGACTGTGAGCGCGACCTGCGCGACCTCGTCGCCTGGGCCCGCCAGCACAACCGCCCGCTCAGCATCCGCCTCGTGAAGGGTGCCTACTGGGACTACGAGACCATCGTCGCCCAGCAGCGCGACTGGCCCATTCCGGTCTGGCAAAAGAAGCCCGAGTCCGACGCCAACTACGAGAAGCTCACGCTCTTCCTCCTCGAGAACATCGACCTCGTCACCCCGAACTTCGCTTCGCACAACGTCCGCTCCTGCGCCCACGCCATCGCCCAGGCCGAGCGCCTCGGGATCGATCCACGTGCCTACGAGTTCCAAGCCCTTTACGGCATGGCCGACGAGCTGAAGCTCTCGCTCCTGCAGATGGGGCACCGCGTCCGCGAATACTGCGCCATCGGCGAGCTGCTGCCCGGCATGGCCTACCTCGTGCGCCGTCTGCTGGAAAACACGTCCAACGAGGGCTTCCTCCGCCTCAAGAACATGGGCGAGGCCACCAAGGACGCCCTGCTCGCCAACCCCGTCACCCAGATCGCCGCCGCACCGAGCCCGCTCTCGCGCAAGGCGCCCGCGCCCGGCTCCTTCGTGAACGCCGCCAACACGGACTTCTCTCAGGCCGCCAACCGCGAAAAACAAAAGTCCGCACTCACCACCGTGTCCGGGCAGCTTGGCCGGAAATGGCCGCTCATCATCGCCGGCAAGAAGATCGCCGACCGCGACTACGTCGCCTCCGTCAACCCGGCCAAGCCTTCGCAGATCATCGGCCATTGGGCCCGCGCGACCGTCGCCGATGCTGATGCTGCGGTCGCCTCCGCGCGAGCCGCCTTCCCCAAGTGGCGCGCCACGCCCGTCGAGGAACGCGCCAAGCTGCTCGAGCGCGCCGCCGACCTGATGGAATCGCGCCGCCTCGAGCTGAATGCGCTCCTCATCCTTGAAGCCGGCAAACCCTGGATCGAAGCCGACGGCGACACCTCCGAGGCCATCGATTTCTGCCGCTTCTACGCGGTAGAGATGCGCAGGCTCGCGAAACCGGCCGTCACTCAAGCCGTGCCCGGCGAGCGCTGCGTGCAGACTTGGACACCCCGCGGCGTCGGCGTGGCCATCGCGCCCTGGAACTTCCCGCTCGCGATCCTCACCGGCCTCGTGGTCGCCCCGCTGGTCGCCGGCAACTGCATCATCATGAAACCCGCCGAACAGACCTCCGTCATCGGCGCGACGCTCATGGACATTCTCATCGAGGCCGGGCTTCCTGCCGGTGTCGTTAACTTCCTCCCGGGCTACGGTGAGGACATCGGTGCGCATCTCACCGGGCACAAGGACGTGGACTTTATCGCCTTCACCGGCTCACGCGCCGTCGGCTGCGCAATTTGGGAAGCCGCCGGCCGCACCAAGTCCGGTCAGGCCAACCTCAAGAAGGTGGTCTGCGAGATGGGCGGCAAGAACGCGCTGATCATCGACAACGACGCCGACCTCGACGAAGCCATCCCGGCCGCGCTCTACAGCGCCTTCGGCTTCAGCGGACAAAAATGCTCCGCGCTCTCCCGTCTCATCGTGCTCGACGAGGTTTACGACGCCTTTGTTGAGCGCTTCCTCTCCGCCTGCCCGGCCATCCCCGTCGGCAATCCCGCGCTGCCCGGCACCGTCGTCGGCCCGGTCATCGACCCCGACGCGCAGCAGAAGATTCTCGGTCTCATCGAACAGGGCAGGAAGGAGGCCCAACTCGCCTTTCAAGGCACCGCACCGGCCGAGGGTTTCTTCGTCCCTCCGACGGTTTTCACCCACGTGAAGCCGTCGCACACCATCGCCCGCGAGGAGATCTTTGGCCCGGTCGTCGCCATCCTGCGCGCCAAGGACCTCGACGAGGCCTTCGCGCTTGTGAACGGCACCGACTACGCGCTGACCGGCGGCCTGTTCTCCCGCAGTCCGCGTGCCCTCGAGCGCGCGCAGCAGGAGCTGCTCGTGGGCAACCTCTACCTCAACCGTGCCATCACCGGAGCCATTGTGGAGCGTCATCCCTTCGGAGGATTCAAGATGTCCGGCGGCGGCACGAAGGCCGGCGGCAAGGAATACCTGCAGAACTTCCTGTTCCCGCGCGTGATCGTCGAAAACGTGATGCGCCGCGGCTTCACGCCGCCGGAAGAAACCTGACCCCTGGCTTATCCGCGCAACGCGCTGATGACCTGATAAGCGCCCAGCGCCGTCATCAGCAGTGACGCGACGATCAGGCAGGTCACCGACAACCCGCCCGCCCGCAGATCGCGGTGCGGGTTCGTGTAGTGGTAGTAGATCGCCGCGCCCGCCAAGAACGGCAGCATCAGCCCCTGCCCGACCGCTCCAACAAACACCAGGCTCACGGGCGCGCCGACGAGAATGAAGACCGTCGTGAACGCCACCGGCAGCGCCACGCAGGCATATTTCAACCAGCGGGCCCGCTCGGCGGGATCGCGGTAGTGCTTCACCTTGAAGAGATCGAGCGCATCCACCGCGAGACGCGCATTCGAGGCGGTCGCACCGAAGATCGTCGAATAGAGCACGGCGAACGCGCCGACGAGAAACATCCAGAAGCTCCACTCGCCAAACACTTCGCGATACATCAGCGAAAGCGTCTCGATCATCCTGGAATTATCCACCTTCACCTGTTTCGCGTGCAGGATCGCCGCTCCGAGGAGGTAGAAGGCGAGCGTCGAGGTCGTGTAGAGCGTGAACGACACCCAAGCGTCCACCCGCATGATCTTCAGCCAGCCGCGCGCGTTTTCCCGCCAAGCCGGCGTGCCGTCATCGGGCCCGATGTGCTTCGCATAGCCTTTCTCGAGGCACCAATACGGATAATAGATCAGCTCCGACGCTCCCACGCCGATGATGCCAAAGGCCGCGAACGCCGTCACCAATTTGTCCGGCAACCCAAAGGCAAAGCCCTCCACCAGCTGCGCACCGGTCACCGCATAATCCGTCCGCTGCAGCATGGCCACCGCCACGAGCGTCGCCACCGTGAACAGGGCCACGAACACCGTGGATAGCTTTTCGACCAGCTGGTAACGACCGATCACGAGCAACCCGGCCGTGCAGCCGCCGATGATCACCGCCAGCGCGTTGACCGGCAGCGTCAGCCCGCCGAGGGAAAACACCCGCGCCACCCCGCCCACCATGCCGGCGACCTGAAACACCAGCGACAGATACATCGCCAGCCACAGCCAGAGCACCCACGACACCACCGCCCGCGGTCCGGGCAGCGTGTTCAGACCGACCAGCGTCGTCTGTCCGCGCAGCACGGCATGACGACCCAGTTCGATCTGCACGAAAACCTTCAACAGGCAGCCGAGAATGATGAACCACAGGAGCTTGAACCCCTCTTCCGCTCCGAGCTTGGGCGTGACGATCAGTTCGCCCGACCCAACGATCACCGCGCTGATGATCAGGCCTGGTCCGATCTGCCGCAACACGCCGCCGAGAGAGCGCGGCGGCGGCAGGCGGACTGATTCTTGAGATGCCATGATGAGGCAAGATGGCCGGTTGGAAACCGGCCCCGCTTCAATGACCCATGCCGGCCTGATGCTCCTGGATGTATTCCTGTTTCAGGCCGAGCTTCTCGGGCGCGTGCAACACCAGCATCTTCATGCGGATGTCGCCCGGCACCTTGGCGGCCGTGAGCTTGGAAACCACGATCATGAGCGTGATGGCCAACGGCACGGTCCAGATGGCCGGTTGCTCGCAGAGGATGCGCAGCAGCGGGTTGGCTTTCCAGAAGTCCGCCAGATTGACCAGCTTGAGGTCGCTCAGGTTGATGATGGTCGTGCAGGCCAGCGCCGCGAGGCCGCCGCCCAGCATGCCCGTGGCCGCGCCGGTCATCGTCATGCCGCGCCACCACACGCTCATGAAGAGCAATGGGAAGTAACTCGCCGCCGCGATGGCGAAGGCCTGGCCGACCATGAAGTTGATCTGGAGCTGCTCGACCTGTGAGCCGAGCCCGATGGCCACCGCACCGATGATCACGGCCGAGACCTTGAACATGAACATGCGTTCCTGCGGCGTGGAATTCGGCCGGAGGATGCGCCCATAAACGTCGTGCGCCAACGCGCCCGTCATCGAGACCAGCAGGCCGGAGAACGTGCTCATGAACGCCGCAAACGCACCCGCGCAGGTGATGCCGCTCAGGATGCTGCCCCACACGCCGCCGACCACGCGCGGCAGCTCGAGCACGACCTTGTCGGTGCCCTTGGCCCCGGTCGCGGCATAGAGTTCGGGCATCAAGTTTCGTCCAATGACACCGAACACCGGCGGAAACACGTAGAAGACGCCGATCAGAATCATCACCCACATCGTCGTCTTCTTGGCCGCGACGCCGTCGGGGTTGGTGTAGAACCGCACGAGGATGTGCGGCAGGCCGGCCGTGCCGCAGACCAGCGCGATGATCAGCGAGTAGGTGTAGAGCAGCGAATAGGGTTTGGCCTGTTCCTCGGAGAGACCGGCCGCCTTGGCGGCCTTCGTCGTCAGCGGTCCGAAGGGCGAGATCCACGGCGTGTCGGCCGGGGCCTTTTCGCTGAGCGGCTTGCGCTCGACCGTCTGCACCAGGGCGGCGGGTTCGCCGGCTGCGACCGGGCGACCGTCGTTGACGCCGAGGTGGGCGTTGTAGAAGCCGTAAACCGACATCACCACGAAGATCGGCACACAGATCGCGAACATCTTGATCCAATACTGGAAGGCCTGCACGAGCGTGATGCCTTTCATGCCGCCGAGGGCGACGTTGAGCGTGATCACCGCGCCGACCAGCACCACACCGCCCCAGTAGGGCATGCCCGGAAAGATGTAGGCGAGCGTCGTGCCCGCGCCCTTCATCTGCGGCATCGTGTAGAAGAAACCGATGAACAGCACGAAGCAGACGGCGATCTTGCGGAACAGCGGCGAGTCAAAGCGGCCCTCGGCGAAGTCAGGAATCGTGTAGGCGCCGAACCGGCGCAACGGGCCTGCGATGAACAGCAGCAGGAAGAGGTAACCGCAGGCATAACACACGGGATACCAGAGCGCGTCGTAACCGCTCGACATCACCATGCCGGCCACGCCCATGAACGAGGCGGCCGAAAGGTATTCGCCGGAGATGGCGGAGGCGTTCCACCCGACCGACACCGAGCGGCCGGCCACAAAGAAGTCGCTGGCGGTCTTCGAGGTCTTGGCGGAGCGGAAGCCCATCCAGACGGTCACGACCACGGTGATGAAGGAGAAACCAAAGATCCAGGGATCGACGCCCTCCATGAAGGCGAGAGGCAGCAGGGAAGTCATGGTCAGCGCGCCTCCGTTTCGGATTTCACTTGCCGCACTTCATCCTCCTCCAGCCAGATGGACCGGCGGATGAAGATCCAAGAGATGGCCCAGACGGCCGGGAAAAACAGCACGCCGAGGATCAGCCAAGTAAGCGTGAAGCCGAAAACCCGCGTCGCCATCAGGTCCGGCGCAAAGTAGTTGGCCAACGGCAGGCCGAGCAGCACCACCAGAAAGGCGGCGGCGCAGGCGATGGAGAGCTTCAGTTGGCGGCGCATCAGCGTATGCAGGAATTCCTCGCTGTGCACCCGGTCGTCGTGGGGGTTCGGGGTGGCCATGAAGCCCGACACCATGCGGATGCCCGGCCGCCTGACAACTCCCGTTATCGGCCAACACTAGCCTGACCGTCCGCTCGGGGTGGACCTTGCTCCGGGATCCGCGTTTGCCGGGTTGGCGCTCAGGCCGCCTGAGACCACTCGATCATCGCAAACCGGCCAAACTGCTGCCGGGCGTCGGCAACGGCGCCCTCGAGCAACTCCGAATCAAGCCCGACGAGGGCCAGCAGCGCATCGTCGCGCTTCCACAACCCGGCGCCTTCGCCCGGCAGGGCGCAGCCCCACTCGGCCGCGAAGCTGCATGCCAGATGCAGGGTGGACGCCCCGGCCGTGAACTCGCCGGCATCGGCCGGATGCGTGTGCGTGCAGACCGCCCCGGAAATATCCAAGGGGAAGCGCCAGTGGTCGAGCAGCATGGCCGTGGCCTCGGGTGAACTCAGGCCGTGCAAAGATTTTTCCCACGCGAACACATCGGGCTGGGCTTCTTCGCCGGGGTAGCGGGCGGCAGCGGCGTGGTTGTTGAAGATGATCTTGCCCAGATTGCGCAGCAGGCCGGCCGAATAAACGCCCGCGCTGTTGCCGCCGGCGCGGGATGCGAAAGACGACCCCAGGGCACCGACCGCCACCGCGTTTTCCCAGAGACGCCCCGCCGGGATGCCGTAGTGGGTCAGGTCACCCTGAAACACCTGGCGCGACACGATCAGGCCGACCAGTTGGTGAATTTCGCCAAAACCCACGCGCGCCACCGCCTCGTCGAGCGAGTGACACCGGCTCTTCAAGCCATAGAGGGCGCTGTTGCTGAGCTTGATGATCTGGAAGGTCAGGGCCGGGTCCACGTGCAGCAGCTCGACGATATCGTCGAGATCGCAGTCAGCGTCGTCCAGCAGCGTACGGAGACGCCCGAAAATACCGAGGGCCGGCGGCAGCTTGCTGCCGAGTGAAATGATGGTGTCGCGTCCCAAGCTCATGGAGGGGGTGTCCTCCCATCGGCACAGTCGCCGCCGACTGTAGCCAAACTGCGACAAATTGCCTCGGGGTCGCCCTCCCTCGGCGAGACCTATCTGTGCAAATCACACCGCCATCGCATCGTAAACGATGACCTTGCTCCAGAGGTGGGAGCATTCGGATACGAACTTCTGGTGCAGCGGGTGGACTTGGTAGGCGTCCTGGCCGGCGACGTCGTCGAAATACAAGATCTCCGACGCACTGAAGCTGTTGTCCACGACGGGACGCTTCTCCGTGCTGGCCGGAACGCCGACGTGGATACCGCGCACGGTCTCGATGGCGGCGAGGCCGCGGATGCCGGCGAGGAGCTTGGCGAGGTCTTCCTTGGAGTCCGGATTCTTCAGCCAAAAGAACACGTGATGGACGAGCTTGGGCGGCGTGTGGGCTGAACCACCGGTGGCAGCGCTGGCCGCAGCGGCGGCTCCGAGGGTGGCGGCGGTGGCGAGGAAGGTGCGGCGGTCGGGGTTCATCGTGGGAGCAGGTTCGCGATTTTGTGGGGATCGGCAAGCCGGGAGGGCACGGCTCCGTCCTGGTCCGACTCGATCCTTCACTGCGCTGGATGACAGGAACGGATATCTCTCCCCGAAGCGTGTCATTCTGAGCGCAGCGAAGAATCAAGCCGCCCGTAGGCGCAAGCCCAGTAGGACGTAGCTGCGTTGGAACGAAGTGACAACGTGGCCGGGCGACTTGGCGCGCGCGGAAGGTCACGCTTTCGCCCGCGTAGGCGGGCCCAGGCGCGGCTACAGGCCGGCGGGGCGGCGGCCCAACCTCACATCGGCGGGGTCGAGCCTTCGGCGCTCACGCGGGTCACGCGGACGCGGCGGACGCGTTCGGCGCTGCACTCGAGCATGGCGAGGCGGTATTCGCCGGAGGCAAACTGGTCGCCGCGCTTCGGCAGGGTCCCGCCGGAGAGTTTCTGGGCCCAGGTGGCAACGGTGTCGCGCGGCGACCATTCCAGCGGCCAGCCGGTCTCAGCCTGCAGCTCGCGCATCGTGAGCGATCCGGCCACGACGATGGCGTGTTCGGTGCGCTCGTAGATCGGGCCGCTCTCGATGTCGAATTCGTCGCGGATGTCGCCCACGATCTCCTCCAGCACGTCCTCAAAGGTGATGATGCCGGCGAGTTTCTGCTCCGCGTCGAGCACCACGGCGAGATGGCTGCGCGAGAGGCGGAACTTCTCGATCATCGTGTGCAGCGGGGTCGTGAGCTCGAACTTGATCACCGGCCGAATCAGCGGCTCGAAGGTGGCATCGGGCCCGAGCAGGCTGATCTGCCAGAGCCACTCGCGGATCAGCAGCAGGCCCTTGACGTTGTCGAGCGAGCCGTCGCACACGGGGAAACGGCTGTGGCCGCTGATCTGCGCGGTGCGGAGGTTCTCGGCGAGGGGCTTGTCGAGCCAGAGCGCGGTGACCTGGTCGCGCGGGCGCATGATCTGCTGCGCCTGGGTCTGCCGGGCGCGCAGGGACTGGACCATGAGCTTGTTGATGGCGGCGTCGCCGGGGTGCGTGTGCCGGGCGTGGCTGAAGACGTATTCGAGCTCCTCGGCGCTGAAGGCGTGCTCGCCCTCCGTCGCGGGCCCGAGGCCGGCCCAGCGGAGGAAGCGGTTGGCCGTGCCGTTCAGGACATAAATGAACGGCAGGAACAGGTAATAGAAGAACATCAGCGGACCCGCGGTCCACAGCGACACGCCCTTGGGGCGCTGGATGGCGAGGGACTTGGGCGCCAGTTCGCCAAACACGATGTGCAGGAAGGTGATGATGCCGAAGGCCACGGCGAACGCGATGGACGACACGGCCTTGGGGTCGGTGATGCCGAAATTGGCCAGCAACGGCTCCAACCGGTGCGCGAGGAACGGCTCGCCTACCCAGCCGAGGCCAAGGCTCGACAGCGTGATGCCCAGCTGGGTGGCCGACAGGGCGGCATCGAGGTGCTGGGTGGCCTTCAGCGCCATGTTGAGCCGCCAGCCGGCCTTGCCCTTCTTGGCCAGCGGCCGCAACTGGCTGGCCCGGACCTTCACCAGCGCGAACTCGGCGGCCACGAAAAAACCGTTGGCCAACACCAGCCCGAAGATGATCAGGAGTTCGAGGGTGATGCCGAAAATGGTCTGCATGGTACGAGGGCCGGTCAGACTACCGGACGGACCCCGCCTAACCAGCGGGAAATTAATTTTGTCCAAGTTCCTGTTGCGCAACGCCTGACGCCGTCCCAAGCTCCGCCCCATGGCCGCCCCCGCCTCCGACCAGCTCGCCAACCGCATCCTGCGCGGACTGGCGGTCGGCGTGGTCCTCGGGGTCGTCACCCTGCTCGCCGGACCGAAGCTCCCGCTGCCGGCGGGTTTGCAGGAGTTGCTGGTGCATGTCGGCGTCAAGTCCTCGGCCAACCTGCTTGAGGCCATGCGCGGGATCTCGACCGTGCTGCTCGATCCTTTTGGCCGCGTATTCCTGCGGCTGCTGTTCTTCGTGATCGTGCCGCTGGTGTTCGCCTCGCTGGCCACCGGCGTCGTCCAGCTCGGCCGGCCCGACAAGCTCGGCCCGCTCGCCGGGCGCACGTTCTTCCTGTTCTTCCTCAACATGGCCATCGGCGTGGCGCTCGGACTGATCATGATGAACACGCTGCAGCCGGGCGGACACATCGACGCCGAGACCAAGGCCCGGCTGATGGCCGAGTTCGGCGGCGCCGCCCAGAAACACGTGGCCACGCAGGCCGGCCAGAGCGGGCTCTCGCTGACGGTGATTGTCGAGATGTTCATGCCCGCCAACCTCCTCGCCGCCGTCGTCGGCTCGAGCACGGCCCGCATCGGCGACGTGCTGCCGCTGATCCTCTTTGCGATTCTCGTCGGCGTGATCGGCATGTCCTTTCCCGACGCCAAGCGCCGCCGCCTGCTCGACGCTCTGGAGCTGGTGACCGAGCTGATGACCGGCATCGTGCACCTGGCCCTGCGGCTCGCGCCCTACGCCGTGCCCTGCCTCATCTACAGCGTGCTGGTGAAGTCCGGCCTCGACATCATCTGGGCGCTGATCTGGTTCCTGCTCGGCTGCGCGGCCGTGATGGCGATCCACCTCTTCGGCACGATGTCGCTCTGGCTCAAGCTCTGGACCCAGTGGAGCCCGCGCGCCTACTTCGCCGCGATCAAGGATGTGATCGTGACGGCCTTCTCGACCAGCTCCAGCAACGCCACGCTCCCCACGGCGCTGCAGAACGCCACGGAGAAGCTGAAGCTCTCGCCCAGCACGGCGGGCTTTGTGCTGCCGCTCGGCACCACGATGAACATGAGCGGCACGGCCCTCTACGAGGGCTGCGTGGTGCTCTTTGTCGCGCAGGTGTTCGGCATCGACCTCACGCTCGGCCAGCAGGTCACGCTGCTGTTGCTCTCCGTGCTCAGCGCGGTGGCCGTCGCGGGCATTCCCGGCGGCTCGCTGCCGCTGATCGCGGGGCTGCTCATCACCTTTGGCATCCCGCCCGAGGGCATCGGCATCATCCTGGGCACGGATCGCATCCTCGACATGTGCCGCACCGCCACGAACGTCGGCTGCGACGTCACGACCGCCGTGGTCGTGGACGAGATGACCAAGCGCGCCGAGGCGCGGAAGGCCGGTAAGTAGCCGTGTTTGAGCCCCACGCCCGCGGGGCGAAAGCGTGGCCTTTGTCAGGCACGGCCGTGTTCCCGGCCACGCTGTCGCCGTTTCGACAAGCTCAAGGCCCCGCGCCTATCGAGGGGCTTTGCTCCAGCGCGGCTACCGCTCTCCCTTACCGCGGCGGCGTATAGACCGCGCCCTCGGCCATGCCGAGGAGCTGCTGGTAGGGCTCGCCCTCCTCGTGGTCGGCCATGATCTGGACCTTCAGGTAAACCGATGGCGCCAGACGAATCATCCCGAGCATGAAAAATTTGTATTCACCGGATTTGGGCGGCAGGCCGACCATTTTGCGGTCCGTCATCACGGCGTAGTAGCCGAAACCTTTGGGCGGATAAAACGGCTTGATCACCGGCTTGCGTTCCACGAAGTCGCCCGAGGACAAAATGCGCTCGGCGACGCGATACATCTGCTCCTGGAGTTTTGCGTCCGTGGGAAAGTCGTCGGAGCCTTCGGTCGCCACGCTGTAGATGGCGCGGGCGTTGATCTTGGGACTGTCGGGCATGAGGACGATTTTGAGCTCGCCCACGTCCTCGCTCGAGAGGGCCCAGCGCCCGACGGGAAACAACTCTAGGCGCCCGCCGTTGGGCAGCTTGAAGATGGTGAAGGCCTCGGCGAGGCCGCCGGTTGCCGCAAGCAGGAACACACAGACTGCCATCCAAGCTTTCACCCCCCTACTAAAAACCAAGTCGTCCGCGGTTTCCAGCCGCGTTTTGTGAAGAGATGGCTACCTGGAGCAACAAGGTCCCAGCTGGAGCTGGGCCCTCCACAAAATTCTAGTTTTTAGATCCCCGATTTTCAGTTTTCACGAACTCCCTTCCCTCACGGCAGCCGCTTCAATCCTTCCGCACGCACCTTCCATGTCCCGTCCTTCGGAATGCCGGGGAACTCCTCGGTGTTGCCGTCCCAGCCGGCGATCATGAGGGCGGCGGCGGCGAGGAAAGAACCGTTGGCGGGCAGATAGACCGCGATCTCGCGTTTGCGGGCGCCGGCCGGGGCGCCGGGGTCAACCTTCGTGTCGCTGCGCACCGGGGCGTGGCCGTTGGGCAGGTAGATGTTGTTGGGGCCATCGCGGAGCAGGATCTCCACGGCGGTCTCGGGCCGGCCGAGACGCGCGGCGGTCATGGCGATCATCGGGTAATCCCAACCCCAGATCTTCGCCGCCCAGTCCCAATGCGCGAGCACGGCATCGAGCGTGCGCTCCATCGTCGGGCGGTCCGTGTAGGGCGCCTGCGGCGGCAAAAGGCCGATCGGGGCGAGCATCGTCGGGTGATCGTGACGGCTGTCGATGTTGTCCCAGGTGTCGGGATGCGAGCCGAGGGCGACATATTTGCCGTCCTTTTCGGGAATCGGGGCGAGGTGCGCGATGACGTGGTCCCATTTCTCATCGCGCGGCAGGCCGAGGCGTTCACGCCACTGCTGGGCGAGGCCGAGCGTCCAGCGCCAGTAGGCCAGCTCGAAGGAGGGGTTCTGGCTCGTGGCCTGGTCGTAAATTTCCTGCGCGATCCAGAGCGGCGGGCCGAGGTCGTATTGTTTTTTGGCCTCGTTCCAATGCGCCATCGTCGCGAGGCAGTCGGCGGTCTCGAAGACGAGGTCGCGGTAGTGCGCGAGCGTCACCGGCGTGGGCGAGTTGCGGTAGAGCAGCTCGGCGAGGTAGATCGGGTGCGGCTGGTTCCAGATGATAAGCGGGTTTCCGCCCGGGCTCTCGCGCATCTCGGGCCCGGTCATCTTGGCCCAACGCGCGCCCTTCAGGCCGCGGCTCGCCGCGAGCGCGCGGGCCGCGGGGAGTTGGCGGATGAACCAGTCGAGGTTCTTCGCCAGCGCGGCGTCGTGGCCCCAGAGCGCGAACTGCGCCGTGTGCCACCAGATCATCTCGGTGTGGTGCTTGCCATACCAGGTGTTGCAGGTGAGCCCGCTCTCCTGCGGCGGCACGTCACCCACGGACTGCACGGCGGTCAGGTAGCGCGAGAGGACGATGCGCTTCTCGAACTTCTCCGCCAGCGGGTTGGTGCTGCCGGAGAAATCGACGGCGGCGGTGGTGCGCCAGAACTTCTGCCAGTGGGCGGCGCTGGCCTCGAGCACATCTGCGGTGGGCGCAACCATCCGTTCTGAGCCTTGATAGAACTGAAACGTAGTCTCTATACGGCCGCTAGCTTCCAACGCTTTTACCTGAAACCGGTGTGCCCCGACAGGCTTGAGCTTGTTTTTATGGGACACCGATACCACGTATTCGAGTCCACCCACCGAACGCTCCACTGTATTGCTGTTCTCTCCGTGCTTTAATCGCGAGACATGCCCCTCTGGGTGCGCCCAATCCAGAGCCGGCGTATTCTTGGTGTTGATGTCATGACCCCGAGGGAAAGTCAGTAGCAGGCTCAATTCTCCTCTCTCAATCAAGGGTGAGTCGATTTTCACTGCCACACGGTCTACGCGAACCCCTCTGTCGTGAGGTGGAGCACACGCCGTCACCACCGTCACCGGCACGCCGCCGAGCTTGAACTTGCTGGTGAGGATGCCGGTCCAGAGGTCGAGGGTCTGTTCAGGTTCCTGGATGTCGGCGGGGGTGAAGGCGGAGCCGTCGGGCTTGTTCCACACGAGCTGGAGCTGGCCGACGGGGAAGGCGCGCGGGTTCTTGCGCAGCCAGTCACCGGCGGGGACGGACGAACGCGTGGGGAAACCCAGCACGCGGCCGTCAGGGAGCGTGAAGTCCTTGTTGGCGTCCTGCAGCGTGTAGTTCTCCGGATTCTCGTCGCTGACCCAGGCCCAGCGGGCCTGCGTCTCGGTGGGCACGCCGTGGCGGTGGTAGTCGTAGGCGAAGGTCTGGAGGCCGGTGATGTCGGCCGTGAAGGCGAAGCCACCGTTGCCGACGGTGAGCGGCGAGTCGTAGTCCACGCTGCGGACGACGGGGTTGTGCCGGCGCACGAGCGCTTCGCGATCAATGGGGGCGGCCCCGGCGAGCACGCCGAGGAACAAAAAGAGGGGCAGACGGATCATGGGGCGGGGAGCAGCAATGTTCCCGACTTTGCCAAACCTGCAACCCCGCAGTGCGACCTACCGTCCCGGCGCCGAGGTGCGGATCGCGTAAAGCGAGCCGCGCGCGGCAATCAGCAGCGTGCGGCGGTCCTCGCCGGCGAAGGCCAGCGCGCTGGGGCGCTCGGGCACCTCGATCACGCCAAGCGGATTGCCGCTGGGATCGTAAACGAAGACCTGCCCCGCACAGACATAGACGTTGCCCGCCGCATCCACGGCGGTGCCGGCCTCGCCCTCCTCGGCGTGCAGCTGAGGCGAACCGAGCGTGCCGTCGGCGTCGGGCGTGAAACGCCACGTCGTCTGGCCGAACTCGTCGGAGACGTAGAACGGTTCGCTGGCGCGGGCCGGACCGAAGGCGTAGGCGCGAGCAATGTCGATCGTGCCAAACCAGCGCCCGCCCGAGGCGGGAATCTTGGTGAAGATCTCCGGTGCGGGAATGAACACCGAACCATCGGGCGAAACGTAGTGCAGCGACTCGCGGCGCGTGTTGGCGTCGAGCCAATCGTGGCCGTCGCGCCAGCGATTGAGCGGCAGCCAGGCCGTGGCGCCCGGACGCGGGGCCGCGGGCTGGGGTTTCAACACGGTGATGCCCGCATCGCCCAATGCGGGATTGAACGAGTAGACGCTGCCGTGCCGGGCAACGACGAGGAGGTCGCCGTTGCGTGCGGGCACGAGCGCCACGGGCTGCGGAATCGCATCGGTTGCGAGGAGCAGGCCTTTGTCCGCCGACCAGCGGAAGATACGCCCTTCAGCTTGATCCACGAACCACGCGACCCCGGCCGCGTCGGTCACGAGACCGTCGGCGTTCGTGAAACCGGTGGCGACTTGGGTGAGCTCCGCTTGGGGATCGTTGGAGGGCACTTCTCCTGATGTGCCGCGGTCCAGCGGGAACTGGGCCCTCCAGGCTGAGGCATTTCCCGACACATCGAGCCGAGCGATCTCACGGGCACGGACAACCGCTCCAGTGGTGCGGTCCACGAGCGTGTTGTCGTAGCTGAGCTTGCCGGGGCTGTAGACGTGTACGCCGCGGAACTGCAACCGGCGGGAGTCGGCGAGGCGGATGCCGGTCTCATACGGGATCGGCGTGTCCACGCGGTAGATGAAGAAATTGGCGAAGAGCAGATCGGACGAGGACTCGATCTCCAGCGGCAGCATGCGCGGACTCTCGTGACGCTCGGCCTCGGTCTGGAGCGCGTAGAACGACCAGTTCGCCACGTTGCGGAGCTTCACCTCGGTGCGGACGTGATGCTCGCTCGACAGCGCATAGACGCGCCCCCGCGTGGCGGTGTCGGAGACAAATAAACCGGCTGACGAATACGGGCTCGGCGTCCAGATGCCCTTGAACACGCCACCGCCTCCCGCCGTCACCCACAGGCTCGCATGCTGTGAGTCCCAGCGGCGGCGCGAATCGGGATCGCCACTGCGAGTGTCGTTGTAGATGCGCAGATAAACGCCATCGGGGCCGTAGGTGCCGTGGCCGCCGAGGAAACGCACGTCGTTCACGTTGGATTTTTCTCCGGCCATCCACTTGAGGCCGACCGCGCGGTTGTTCACGCCACCGGTGTCGAGACCCAGTCCGTTGACGAGGTTCAACCCGCCAGCCGGGGCCTCGATCAAGGCCATGGGAGCAGCGGTGCCGGGGAACGACGGCGGGATGCCCCAGCGCGGATTCGTCGGCGGGGCGGGCGGACCGGGCGGGGCGTCGGGACTTTGGAAGGCCGGGGTGTAATCGTGGATCAGGATCTGCGTGGTGATCGGGTTGAGCCCGATGAGCACGGTGTCGGGGCGGAGCGTGATCGTGTCGGTGACGCGATAGCGGCCAGTCGGCAGATAGATCACGCGGTGCTGGGCGATGGCGGAGCGCAACGCGGCGGTGTCGTCGATCTCGCCGTCGCCCTTCGCCCCGAGCGTGCGGAGGTTCACCCACTCCGCCATCGGCGGGAGCGGGATGAGATCGCTGGGCACCGGCGCGGGCACGGCGGCGACGGCCGTGGCGTCCCAAGTCGTGCGGATGGCCGGATTCGCCCCGAGGTCGTCGAGGTGCAGGCCGTGGGAAAATTCCTTCACCACGTAGCGTGTCCCCTTCCCTTCCACGCGCCGGCCGCTCTCGCGGAAATGCGCAAACTCCGGCACGTTCACGCAGGAGAGGTTGCGGACATTGATCCAGGTGCGCGCGCTGGTCTCGTCGCTGATGACCAGCGCGGGACCGGAGAGGTTCTCGAAGCGCGAATCCTCCAGCCAGAGTTCCTCGCAGCGATCAGGGCGGACGAGAAGGGCGGTCGGCGTGTTCTTCACGGAGAGCCGGATGAGCGTGAGCCCGCCCTCTTCGGTCTCGATGGCGGCACGGCGCTGGCCCTCGAAATGCGTGTCGAGCAGGACAAAGGGCCAGCTCGGCGACGGCTTGTGCGTGGTGATGCCGAACTCGCCGCCGAAGAACCGCAGGTGCGAAAACTCGTTGCCCACCTCCTCCACGCCGGCGCGGCCCTGCCCGATGTGGAAATCCATGTGGGAGAGGAAACCGTGCTGGGCGAAATGCGAACGTACGCCCACGGCGGCCGGATTGCCGTCGCGGATCTCGATGTCTAGGTTGCTCATCGCCGAATAGAACGTGCCGGGGTTGGCGTCGCGCACCGGTTGGTCGGGCGAGGCCGGCCGCTCGCTGACGAAGTGCACGAGATACTTCCGCTCGCCCTCCTGGTAGCCGGGCGTGTTTTCGCCGAGCACGAACACGGGGCGGGTCGGTCCGTAGCCGATGAGGCGGATGCCGCTCCAGACGAGCAACGCCGACGTGAGCCGGTAGCGGCCCGAAGGGATGAACACGATGCCGCGCCGCGTCGTCTCCTGCACGCGGTTGATGGCGGCCTGCAACGCAGCGGTGTCGTCGCCCATGCCGTCAGCTTTCACCGCAAAGTTCTCCGCCGTGACGTATACCGCGGCGGGATCGTCGGGGCGATGGGTGAAGACGGAGGGCCCGGCGAAGAGCGCGGGCGCCAGCGCCGCGAGGAGCAGGAGGCGACGGATCATGGGGAAAGGAATTCTTGATCACGTTTCCTGCATGTAGGGTCGCTACTGGCGGCGACCTTTCACGCGAGGTCGGCGCAAGCGCCGCCCCCACAGCGGAAGCTACGCGAGCGAGTAAACCCGCACGTAATCAATGCGGTATTCCTGCGGGAACTCCGTCGTGGCGTCGGGATAACCGGGCCATTTGCCGCCGACGGCGAGATTGAGCAGGAGGAAGAACGGCGTGTCGTCGAAGACCCAGGGCGCACCCTTCGGCAGGTTGCTGGGCGTAAGCGTGTGGTAGAGTTTGCCGTCGAGCAGCCAGTCGATGCGACCCGGCTGCCAATCCACGGCGAAGACGTGGTAGGCATCGGCAAAGGTCGTGCCGGCGGGCAACTCGGTGAACTTCACCAGCCCCTCACCCGCGGAGTAGCCGGGGCCATGCAGCGTGCCGTAGAGCGTGCCGGGCTGGTGGCCGATCATCTCCATGATGTCGATCTCGCCGCAGGCCGGCCAGGGCACGCGGCCGAAACCGTCCCCGAGCATCCAGAAGGCCGGCCAGATCCCCTGTCCGCGCGGCAGCTTCAGGCGCGCTTCAACGCGGCCGTGGGTGATCGAAAACTTGCCCTGCGTGTTGAGTCGCGCGGACGTGTAGCCGCCGGCCGCATCGCGCACCGCCCGGATGACGAGCGCGCGGCCGTTGAGCGCGGCCGCGTCCTCGACGACTTCGCTGTTCGCGCGCTCCGCCGTGTAGGCTTGCAACTCGGCGTTGCCCCAGCCGCTCGCGCCAAGGTCGTGCGACCAGCGGGCGGAATCGGGCCCGGTGCCCAGCGGCTGGTCGAACTCATCCCGCCAGATGATCGTCCGGCCGGAAGGCGTCACCGCGGAACTGACGGCAGAGGGGTTCAGGGGACTTTCCTCCGGTAAACGCGCACATAGTCCACTTCCATCCGGCGCGGCCAGATGGTCTCGTCGATGCCCTGGGCGCCGCCCCAATCGCCGCCGACGGCGACGTTGAGCACGAGGTGGAACGGACGGAAAAACGGCCACGAGGTCCAGTCGCCGCCCTCCTTGCGCGAGGTGAAGTAGTGACGGTCGTCCACGAACATGCGGATTTCGTCCTCGTCCCATTCCAGTGTGTAGGTGTGAAAGGCCTCGCCGGCATCGGGCACCTCGATTTTGGCCGTGCGCTGGGTGTTGATGCGCCACTGGTGCTTCTGCGAATGCGTCGAGGCATGGACGACGCCGGGGTCGTAGCCGACGTGTTCCATGATGTCGATCTCACCCACGTCGGGCCAGTCGCCGTTGCCGAGGTCCCATTTGGTCGGGAGCATCCAGATGGCGGGCCAGGTGCCGCGGCCGAGCGGGACCTTCGCGCGGATCTCGAAGCGGCCGTAGGTCCAGTCGCCCTTGTTCTTCGTGACGAGGCGCGCGGAGGTGTAGTCGTTGCCTTCCCACTTCTCGCGGCGCGCCTCGAGGATGAGATGGCCTTTTTCGATGCGGGCGTTTTCCGAGCGGGCGTCGGTGTAGAACTGTTTCTCGCGGTTGCCCCAGCCCTTGCCGCCTACGTCGTAGCTCCACTTGGCGGGATCGGGCTGCGTGCCAGAGTCAAATTCGTCGGACCAGACGAGGTCCCAGCCGGAGGGGGCGGCGGAGAGGGAAGGCAGCAGAAGTGCCCACAGAACACACGGAAGAAGCCGTTTCGCGCAGGGAATTGCATCGGCCCAAACGCGTTGGAGAACGCGGGCGAAGCTACGGGAGGAGCGGGCGGTGAAGATCCGGTGGGGTTTCATACTGTGTGTTCCGTGTGTTCCGTGGGCCATGACTCAGGCCGGGGCGGGCACGCCCTTGCGGGCGGCGAGTTCGCGCTCGATCTCCTTCATCTTGGCCTCATCGAGCGGGTAGAGGATCGAGACGAGACCGGCGCCCAGCGCGAGGATCCCGGGGAGCACGTTGAAAATGAGGGATATGCCGTGCAGCACCCGCGGGGTTTGATCGAGGTTGGCGACGAAGCCGTAGTAGGCCAGGAGCCAGCCGATCATGGCGCCGCCGAGCGCCATGCTCATCTTGTGGGCGAGCACCATGGCCGAGATAAGCAGACCGGTGGCGCGACGGCGGAACTTCCATTCGCCATAGTCGGCGGTGTCGGCGTAGAGCGACCACACGATGGCGGGGGTCGGGCCGGCCGCGAAGCTTGCGATGATGTTGCAGGCGTAGAGGAGCGGCAGGTTCTGCGGATCCACGAAGTAGCAGGCGAACATGCCGCCCCCGTTGACCAGGGTCAGCACGATCAGGAGCGAGCGGCGCGACCAGCGCGCGGTGAAGAGCTTCGTCGCCAGCGCGCCCGCGATGAAGCAAAGGAAGCCGACCTTGTTGAAATTGCCCATGGCCGCCTCGTTGCCGTGGACATACTTGAAGTAGTAGGCGCCGGCGCCGCTGCGCAGGCCGACGTTGGCGAGATTCAGGAAGCCGACGAAAAAGAGGACCATCCACGGCCAGTTTGACTTCAGGTCGCCGAGGTCCTCGCGCAGCGAGCTTTTCTGCTCGGGCGGGTTCACCACGCGCTCCCGCGTGTTCCAGAAGGTGAACAGGAGCATGGCAACCGAAAGCACGGCGAAGATCGCCATGGTGTTGCGGTACCCGTCGGCCGCCGAGCCGCCGGCGGGCGTGAGCGCCGCCTTCAGGTCGGGCACGAAGCCGCCGATCAGGAAGGCGCCGAGAAAGGCGCAGGCAAAGCGGTAGGAATTGAGCGAGGTGCGGTCATCGGAGGAGGGCGACATCACACCCATCAGCGCGCCGTAGGGCGTGTTCACGACCGCATACACCACCAGGATGAGCGTGTAAGTGACGTAGGCGTAGGCCAGCCGGCCGCCCGGGCTGAGCGAAGGGCTGGCGAAGAGCACCCAGGCCAGCACCCCGAGGGGCAGTGCGCCCCAAAGAATATAAGGCCGGAACTTGCCCCAGCGGGTCTCGGTGCGGTCGGCGAGCGCGCCGATGACCGGATTGAGAAAGGCGACGACGAGCGGGACGACGAACATGAGCGTGCCGGCGGCGGCGGCATCGAGCCCGAAGGTGTCCGTGTAGTAGATCGCCAGGAAGATGTTGATCGCCTGGAAGCAAAAATTGCAGGCGGTGTCGCCGAGGCCGTAGGCGAACTTTTCCCGGAAGGAGAGACGGGCGGGGGGAGTGGTGGTCACGAGGGGGATGGGGTGGGAAGGACGGTGGCGCGGCCACCGCCCGGACCCGACGATGCGCCCGCTGGGCGGGCATCGGAAGTGGAAAAGCCGGCGGGGAGTGGCGCGCACCGGACCCAATGCCGGTGCGCGCCCGTTAACCCAGTTTGACCTTAGACTTGTTGGCGGGGTAGCCGCGCTGGAGGCGAAAACGAAAGCGTGGTCGGACGGACCCCACGTTGTCGCTCCGCCTCAACGCGGCTACATTTCATAAGAACCTTAGAAGCTGTAGCCGAACTCGACCTTGATGTTGCGCCCGGGGGCGTAGATCAGGCCGTAGAGGTCCTTGTCGTCCGCGATGTTGTTGACGTTGAGCTGCACGAACGCGTCGCGGTCGCTGATCTTGAACGGATAGCGGACCATGAGGTCGGTGTTGAGGCGGGCCTTGTGCTTGAGGATGGTGAGCTCGCCCTTGCCGTTGGTCTGCTTCTGACCCGCGACCGTGATGCCCGAGAAATACTCGCGCTCGGATTCCCACTGGCCGCCGATGCCAAAGGTCAGGCCGTTGAGCCTGCCCTCGGTGAAGCGGTAGCTGGCCCAGCCGCTGACCGAGTGCTTCGGCGTGTCGTCGCGGCTCTGGCCCGCGCCCCAGCCGATGCCGGTCCAGGTGGAGGTGTCAGCCGGGTCGGTGTAGACCTCGTCCAGGGAGTAGCCGGTGAGGCCCCAGTTGCTGTCCGGGAAATACCAGATGGCCCAGCGGTTCTCGGGATGCGGATACTTGATGAACTTGCCCGGGTTGGTGATGGTGCGCTTGGTGTGGGCGTAGCTCAGCACCACCTGGATGTTGTCGTTGGGCGTGAACATCAGCTGGGCGTCCCAACCGTCGGATTCGTCCTGCTGCTGCACATAGGACTGGTAGCCGTTGCCGTCACCGCGGTCTTCCCAGCTGTTGTTGGTCTCGGCGTCCGCGATGTAGAGCCAGCCCGGCCAGCCGGGGTTGGTGGTCTTGGTCAGGTTGAACACGCGGTCGAGATACGCCGCGCCGGTGGTCTGGGAGGCGTTGACATACCATTGGCCGTTTTTCTGGTAGATGGCGCCCGCCGTGACGCCGGCGTTCCATTGCGGGAGGGCGGCGTCGGCGGCGCCGTTGCCGCCGTTGCTGCCGCCGGGCACGCTGCCGGGGCTGAAGTTGCCGACGTTGTAGATGATGGGGCGGTTCGCGTCGAAGGTGTTCTTCAACGTGGGCATCCACCACTGGCCGAAGGGCACGCCGGAGCGCTCGATCTTGAACTTGCTGATCGTGCCGGAAATGCGGCCCTCGAAGAAATCAACCTTCATGCCGACCTCCTTGCTCTTGGCGATCGTGGGCCCGAGGGGATCGCCCGCGGGATCACGGAGGCCGTCGAAGTTGGGCTGCAGGCCCTCGGCTTGGAGCGCGTAAACACTGATGCGCGGGGTGATCCGGAAGGTCACGCCGAACTGCTTGGTGTCCTCGCTCTGGGAAGGCCGGCTGACCGAGCTGGTGCTGGGCGTCGGGTGGAAGACCGCGGTGTCCACGGTGTTGTCATTCTTGTCGCGGCGGAGGCCGGCTACGAGCACCAGGCGATCATCGAGGAATTTGCCCTGATAAATCGCGTAGTCGCCGGTGTTTTCCGCCATGGCGTTGATGCGGTTGATGTCCAGCGTGCCCACATCGGGCGTGCCGTCGCCCTGCTTGCCGTAGCGGATGTAGGAGGTGTCCGTGGGCTTCTTGTAGTTGAAGAGGCTGTTCGGGTTGCGATTCAGCCGGGTCATGCGGTCGGCCTTCTCGACGGAACGGCCCACGAGGAAGCTGTTGTCGATCTTGAGCCACTTGCGGTCCTCAAACAGCTTGAACGCCCAGTTGAGTTCGACGCGGGCCTGCTCACGGGTGTTCTCCTCCTTGTTGTGCGACCAGAGGTATTCGAAGATCGTGTTGGGCGCCTGCGAGCGGGAGAACTCGCTGCTGCCGTTGGCCACGTCGATCGGGATCACGGTGATGGTGTCGCGGAGGGCGACGGGGCCGATGTTCTGCCGCATGGAGCCGTTCACGTCCCGCACGTAGAAATCCACGTTGGAGCGGTTGTAACCGGCGAGCAGGTTCAGGCCCGGCACGAGCTCCTGCGTGAGCTGGATCCGGAGATTGTCCGAATAGGAGCGGCGGAAGGTGTCGGGACCGGACCAGCGGAAGGTGCGGTTGTCCTTGCCGGCAAACTCGACGAAGCCGGAGCTCTGGAGGCGGTCGGCCTGGCCGATGCCGTCGATGTCGGACCGGGCGCGCACGCTCAGGAAGCCGAGACCGGTCATTTCCTGTTCGCCCGCCTCGAAGTCGACCGTGATGTCGGTCTTGGGGAAGGGCTTGAAGTTGACGCTGGGGGAGATGAACCAGTGATTCTCGTTGAAGAGCTCGGTGTGGTCGCCGCCGTCCTGCCAGGCGGCGGTGACCCGGTAGGCGGCCTTGCCGTCGCCCATGAGGGGGCCGGTGGTGTCGAGCCAGGCGCGCTTGAAGTCATGGCTGCCATAGACGAGGCCGAGGTCCGTGTGCTGCTTGGATTGCGGGGTCTTCGGCAGGTAGTTCACAATGCCGCCGAAGTTGCCGATGCCGTAAAGCAGCGCGGCCGGTCCGCGGATGACCTCCACGCGGCCGATGTTGATCGAATCGGTCGCGCTCTGGCGGCGGTAGCCGTCGCGCAGAACCACGTCGGAAATGTAGCCGCGAATCTTGTAGGACGACTGGGTCTTGTTGGCCGTGACGCCCTCGGGGTTGTGGACGCCGCCCGCACCCGAGAAGGCATTGGAACCCTGGTCGTTTTGCGACTGCAGGATGATGCCGGCGCTGTAGCGGAGGCTCTGGCGCAGGTCGGTGGAACCGGTGTCGCGCAGGAACTGCTCGGTGATGACCTCAATGGGCATCGGCAGCTCCTTGATCGCCGTGTCGAGGCGCGTGCCGGAGATGGAGTTGGTGGCGAGGTAGCCCTTGTCCTTGGTCGTGGTGACGACGAAGGGGGACAGGTGCACGACTTTTTCCTCTTCCTCCTTGGTCGGAGTCGAAGATGTGGCCGCCTGCTGGGCGGAAGCCACGAGCGGCCACGTCGAAAGCGCGGCCGCGCCAATCATTAATCCCGCGTAGTAGGCGGAACGCTGTTTGAGGTTCATGGGGGGTGGTTTGGTGAACTCGGAGCAACTCACGGCGACGATTTCCAACGACGGAAACAAACGCACGTCAGCAGACCGAGAGGGTTGGGGTTGGGGAGGATTGCATTCGGAGGGGACCGAATATCTGCCTAAAAGGGAGCGCCCGATGTGCACATCTGTCAAATTTTATGTGCATAGTTTGTTGCATTACTGTTTTTATACTAGAGCATACTTTAAGTTACTAACTTACAATATACTTAAAGTTATTTAAGTAATTCTATGCGTACATTTCTAAGCAATTGTGTTTATTTTGTTGCACAACTTTTCCGAGCGACTGTGCTTTCCGACATTGAAGCCCCTGCCCTACTCCGCGAACCCTCAACGCGCCCCCCTCGGGCGCTCCCATGAGCATGTCACGCGTTAACCAGGAACTCATCGCACAACGGCTGAATCTCTCGCGCGCCACCGTCTCGCGCAGCCTCGCCAATCATCCCGCCATCAGTGCAGAAACCCGGCAACGCGTGCAGGAGCTGGCGGAGAAGCTCGGTTACCAGCAGACACCCGGTCGCATGGGGCGCCGCGGCCGCAATTCCCGTGCCCTCACCGTCGGCGTGCTCATCGGCGTCCCCGCGGGCAACGTCGTGATGGCCACCTTCCCCTATATTTTGAAGGGCATCCGGGACCGCGCGGAGATTGAGCATGTCACGATCGACGTCTGCTACCAGGCTCCCGTGGATTTTCACCCTGAGACCGGCCGCCAGCCCGTGATCCGCAACATGCGCCAGGGCAACTGGCGCGGCGTGATCCTGATCTACCCCTTCGCTGAAAAAGCCGTGGAAATGATCTCCCAACGGCTCTGCACGGTCGCCGTGCTCGAGAGCTACAACCAGCCGGGCATCGACATCATCGACACCGACGACGCCTCGGCCATGGTCGCGCTCGTCGAGCGGCTCGCCGATGCCGGACACAAACGCATCGGCTTTCTCTCCTGGGACTACCCGATCGGAGGCCACTGGGTGGCGCGACGCTTCAGCGGCTACGTCGAGGCGCTCTTCCTGCAAGGCCTGCCCTTCCGCCCCGAGTGGGTGCTCAACGTGGACAAGAACACGCCGCGCCTGTCGCCCGCGCAGACGGCCGACGCCGTGGCGCGCATCGTGCGCGAAAACCAGGTCACCGCCTGGGTCTGCGCCGCCGACCACCAGGCCTACCAGCTCGCGATCGACCTGCCGCTGCGCGGCCTGCGCGTGCCCGAGGATGTCTCGATCACCGGCTTCGACGGCCTCGACCCCGCCACGGGCCAGAAGCGCATCACCTCGATGCGCGTGCCGCACGAGCAGATCGGCTCCGCCGCGGTCACGCGCCTGGTGAACCGCATCCAGCACCCCACGGCCCCGCGCCGCAAGATTCTCGTCGAGGCCGAGCTCGTCGCCGGCGAGACGATCGCGAAGCCGGGCGGCGTTTGAAATGACCGCCGGCCGCAGGCCGGGCTTTGTTTTTCGGAAGGTAAATTGGCTCGCGCCCCCGCAACCGGGTCGCACATTTCTGGCTAGACAGGGGCTTGTAGCTCAACGGTTAGAGCAGGGGACTCATAATCCCTTGGTTCCGGGTTCGAATCCCGGCGGGCCCACCAAAATGAGAATTTTGAGAAATTCTCGAACGTTTCCCCACCCCCCGCGTCTTACACTACGTTCAATCGTTCATTTTGGTGTTAGGGTAAATTCAGTGTGTGTTAGAAATCAAAAGGCCGCTCAGGGGTGAGCGGCCTTTTCCTTGTCCAGGTCGGACTTTCGGCAACCAAGCGGGGCTACTTCAACGCCTGGTAGATCGTGACCTTGAAACGCTGGTTGAGCTTGTTGCCGCCGTCGGGATTGAGCTGGCACATGAGCAGGCCGATCAGACGCTCCTTCGGGTCCACGAAATACTGCGGGAAATACGCGCTGCCCCAGCCGTAGGCGCCCTCGCCCATCAGCTCGCCCTGCGCGCCGGGATCCTGGTTCACCCAGAAACCGAGGCCGAAGGCCTTGGTGTCCCACTTGAACAGGTCGCGCGTGTGGTTCTCGTGCATCAGCGCCACCGTGCGCGGGCTGAGCAGGCGCACGCCGTCGAGTTCGCCGCCGTTGAGCAGCATCTGGAGAAAACGGCCGTAGTCCGACGCCGTGGAATAGAGCCCGGCTCCGCCGCTGAAAAGTTTGCGCGGGCCGTCAATGAAATCGCTGCGCGTGGCGTCCTCTTTGCGCACCAGCTTGCCGCCCTCGAGCCCGTAGAGCACCGCGAGGCGTGCGGCCTTCTCCTTCGGCAAAAAGAAACCGGTGTCCGGCATCCGCAGCGGGCCCAGGATGCGCTCCTGCACAAACCGGTCGAGCGGCATGCCCGACACCACCTCGACGAGGTGGCCGAGCAAGTCGGTGCCGTAGCCGTATTCGAAGGCCTCGCCCGGTTGGGCGCTCAGCGGCAGCGTGGCGAGCCGCTTCATCGCGGAGGCGAGCGTCTCGTCGTGGCCCATGAGATACCAGCCCTGCAGGTTGGCCTTCTTGTAGTCGTCGGCCACCAGCCCCCAGCCGTAGCCGAGGCCGGCGGTGTGGGTCATGAGATCGCGGATGGTGATCGCGCGCTTGGCGGGCACCGTCACGTATTTGAGGTCGGCGGGCGAGCCCGGCGGCGGCGGGACGGCGACCACGGATTTCGAAAATTCCGGGATGAACTTGCCGACCGGGTCGTTGAGCAGGAAACGGCCCTCCTCGTAGAGCATGAGCGCGGCGACGGTCGTCACGGCCTTGCTCATCGAGGCGATGCGGAAGATCGCGTCGGTGCGCATCGGCACCTTGTTTTCCACGTCGTTCGCCCCGTAGGCCTTGAGCACGGCATCCTGCCCGTCGCGCTTCACGATCATCACCGCGCCGGCGAGCTGCCCGGCGGCGATGTCACGCTCGATGACCTGGTCGAGCCGCTGCAGGCGGACGGGATCAAATCCCAGCGCGGCCGGGTCGGCGGCGCGGGCGAGCCAAAGCAGGGAGAGAAACAGGAAGACCAGTCGGGGTGTTTTCATGGGGCAGATGACTTCCGACTATCTGGGGCCACGAGGACGCTTCACGCAAGACTGCGAAAATTCACCGCGCCGCGGATCGTCCGCCCCCCGCGGCTTACTTCTGCTCCGTGCGCCGGCGCAGGTAGTCGAGGAGGACGGCGGCGATGATGATGCCGCCGGTCACGATCTCCTGCACCCAGTTGGAGAGACCAAGCTTCGTGCAGCCGTTGGCCACGACGCTCATGATGAGCGCACCGACCAGCGTGCCGGTGATCGTCCCCTGCCCGCCAGCGAGGCTGGCGCCGCCGATGACGACCGCGGCGATGATGTTGAGCTCAAGTCCAACGGCCGTCGTGGGGTCGCCGCCCGTGAGATATGCAAACTGCAGCACGGCACCCAGGCCGGCAAAGACGCCGCCGAGGAGATAAACGAGGACCTTCACCCGCTCGACCGGCACGCCGCAGAGACGGGCGGTGAGTTCGTTGGAGCCGACGGCAAAAACATGACGGCCGAAGCGCGTGTAGCGCATGGCCAGCGCCACCAGCACCGCCAGCACCAGCATCAGCCAGACGCCGCCCGGCAGGCCGCCGACGCCGCCGAGCTGCATGAGACCGTTGAGCCAGGTCTCGTCGGGATACACCGGCTGCTCGTTGGCCACGCCTTTGGCCGCGCCGCGCAGGGCGCCCATCATCCCGAGCGTGACCACGAAGGGCAGCAGGCGCAGGCGGGTGATAAGCAGACCGGAAATGGCACCGCACAAAGCCGACACCCCGATGCCACCCAACGCGGCGACCAAAGGTGAAGCCCCCTGCTGGAGCAGCAGTGCAATGACCACCGTGCCGAGCGCGATGATGGATCCAACGGAGAGATCGATGCCACCGGCGACGATGATGAGCGTCATGCCCAGCGCCGTCACGCCGATGACGGCCGTCTGCTGGAGGATGATGGCGAAGTTGTCGCGCGTGACAAAGGTCTCGAAGCGCAGCGCGGCGAAGAGCACGCACACGGCCGCAAGCCCGATGAGCGGCCCGAAGGCGGTGAGCGCGTGGCGCAGCCAAGAGGTTTTGGGGGTGGGGTCAGACATCGGAAATGACGGAGGACAGAAGCTGGAGAACGGAAGGTGTAGAGCCAAAAACAGATGTCCCACATGGCGTGTCATCCTGAGCGAAGCGAAGGATCCAGCAGGATGCGCGAGTCCCACTGGATTCTTCGCTGCGCTCAGAATGACAGGTTATGGAAGTCATGGGATGTTCTGGAGCCGGGTCTTCAATTTTCGGTTCAGCGTCCTCAGTTCTCCGCTCCGGCGGCCGTCCCCGTTGCCGCGAGCATGATGCCGTGTTCGGTCCACTCTCCCACCGGGCGGGCGGGGCCGAGCACGCCGCGGCACATCACGGCGATGCGATCGCAGGTGCCGAGGAGCTCGGGCAGGTAGCTGCTGACCATGAGCACGGCCTTGCCGGAGCCGGCGAGCTCGTCGATCAGACGGTAGATGTTCTGCTTCGCGCCGATGTCCACGCCGCGCGTGGGTTCGTCGAGCAGGAGCACGTCGGCGCCGTTGCGCAGGAGGCGGCCGAGGGCGATCTTCTGCTGGTTGCCGCCGGACAACGCGCCGATTGGCTGACCGGGACCGGCGCAACGCACGCCGAGCTTCGTGATCCAGGAGGCCGTCTCCGCCGCCAGAGCGGCCGGTCGGATAAAAGGGTCGAGGCGCGGGAGCGTGAGATTGTTCTCCAGGCTCAGGTTGAGCGCGAGGCCCTCGGTCTTGCGGTCCTCGCTGAGTATGCCGAGGCCCTGTTTCCAGCGCAGCAGCGGCGAGGCCGGACCGGCGTGCACACCCACGCGCACGGAACCGGCGCGTACCTCGTCGAGCGCGAAGATCGCGCGCAGCAATTCGCTGCGGCCCGCGCCGACCAGGCCGGCCAGGCCGAGCACCTCGCCGCGCCGCAGCTGCAACGACGCGGAGGCCGGCTTCACGGGGCCGGCGAGGTTGTCCACGGTCAGGAGCGGCTCGCCGGGCGTGCGGGCGTGGCGCACATAAAGCTCGTCTACCGTCCGCCCGACCATGAGCTGGGCGATCTTGTCCATCGTGATGTCGGCGGTGCGGCCCGTGGCCACGCTCCGGCCGTCGCGCAACACGGTGTAGCGGTCGGAAAGCGCCGACACCTCCTCGAGGAAGTGCGAGATGTAGATAACGGACTTGCCCTGCTCCCGCAGGCGACGGACGAGGGCGAAGAGCTTCTGCACGTCCGCCTGCGTGAGGCTGCTGGTCGGCTCGTCGAGCACGAGCACGCGACAACCCAGCGCGAGGGCGCGGGCGATCTCCACGAGCTGCTGCTCCGCGATGCTCAGCGTGCCCGCCGGCACGTGCAGCGGGATGTCGGGCCGGCCGAGTTCGGTCAGCGCGGCTCCGGCGATGCGGCGCGACTCGGCGTGTTTCACGAGGCCGCCGCGGCCGGGCTCGGCGCCGAGCACGATGTTTTCCGCCACGCTCAGGTGCGGTGCGATGGCCAGCTCCTGGTTGACCATCACCACCCCGGCGCGGCGCGCCTGGAGCGGACCCTCCGGTGCATAAGCGGCGCCGGCCAGCGTCATGGAGCCGGAGTCGGCCGCATGCGCGCCGGAGAGGACCTTCATGAGCGTGCTCTTGCCCGCGCCGTTTTCGCCGACGAGCGCATGGACTTCGCCGGGCGCGACCTCGAAGCTCACGCCATCCAGCGCCACCGTCGCGCCGAAGCGCTTGCGGATGTCGGTGAGCTGGAGGATGGCGTTCATGAACGATTGCCCACGGAACACACGGAAAACTGTCCTTGGACCGCGCCGATGGATCGGCATTCCGTGTGTTCTGTGTGTTCCGTGGGCTCTCCTAAGATTAAATCATTTCCCGATCACGGCTTCGACCTCGGGGGTGTGGCGGTTTTCCTTGGTCACGAGCACGCACCCGGTGTCCACGACGGTCTCGACCTTTTCGCCGCGCAGGTGCTTCACGGCGGTGACAACGCCGAGGTAACCCATGCGGACGGGATTCTGGGCAACCAGACCCTGCACGTCGCCCTTGGCGAGGGCACCGAGCAGGAAGGCCGAAGTGTCGAAGCCGACGAATTTCTTCTTCCCGGCCAAACCGGTCTGGCGGAGAGCGAGGATCATGCCCTGGGTGGAGGACTCGTTGGGGCAGAAGATGCCGTCGGCCTCGCGGACCTTGTCGATGAGGTTCATGGAGGCGTCCTGCGCCGAGCTGATCGTCGGCCCGGCGTAGCGGTTGTCCACAATCACGGTGATGCCCGGGTGCTTCTTCATGACGGACATGAAGCCGGCCTCGCGCTCCCCGGTGCTGGCCGAACCTTCGGCGTAGCGGAGGAGCACCACCTTACCCTTGCCGCCGAGCAACCGGGCGAGCTCTTCGCCGCCGATCTCGCCGCCGCGCGTGTTGTTGGTCGCAACGTAGCTGAGGAAGTCCTTGCCGGGCTCGCCCTTCAGGGCCGAGTCGAAGATCACGACCGGGATGTTGCGCTCGGCGGCGCTCTTCACCGGCCCGCGCAGCGCGGTGTCGTCGAGCGGGGCCAGCACGATGGCATTCACGCCAGAAGAAACGAACTGCTGGACCACGGCGATCTGCTGGGCGCGGTCGTCCTCCTTGAGCGGACCCTTCCAGATGATCTCGGCCCCGAGCTCGGCGCCGGCCTGCTTGGCGCCGGACTCGACGGATTTCCAGAAGCTGTGGGTCGTGCCTTTGGGGATCACGGCGATTTTTTCGCCGGCGGCAAAAGCAATGAGGGGAGCGAGGGCGAGGGGCAGGCAACGGAGGAGTTTCATCGTGGGGAGTTTTGGGGGGAGTAAGGCATTACCATTTGTCATCCTGAGCGCAGCGAAGGATCCAGCGTGATAGGTGCGCGTCTGGATTCTTCGCTGTGTTCAGAATGACAGGGGGTGGAGGTGACGGGGAAGTTTGCTGGTTTTTCCCGGTTTCGCGAACACGGCGCAAACAGAGAGATGTCGAAGGGTTAGACTAGACCGGCTCCAGCGCCACGGAGTTCGTGAGGGCGCCGATCTTTTCGATCTCGATGGTGACGGAGTCGCCGGGGCGGAGCCAGCGGGGCTCCGGCTTGCGGGCCATGCCGACGCCCTGCGGGGTGCCGGTGAGGATCACGGTGCCGGGCACGAGCGTGGTGCTGCCGCTCAGATACTCGATGATGGCCGGCACGTCGAAGATCATGTCCGAAGTGTTGGAGCCCTGCACGCGTTCGCCGTTCAGCGTGGTGGAGATGGCGAGGGCGTTGGGATTCGGAATCTCGTCGGCCGTGATCAGCCGCGGTCCGAGCGGGGCGAAGGTGTCGAAGAACTTGCCGCGGCACCACTGGCCGCCGCCGAGCTTGATCTGGTGGTCGCGGGCGGAGACGTCGTTGGCGCAGGTGTAGCCGAGCACATGGCTCAATGCATTAGCGCGGGTGACATTCTTCGCCGGCTTGCCGATGACGACGGCCAGCTCGCATTCGTAATCCACTTCGTCGCTGCGCAACTTCTGCGGGATGAGGATCGGGTCGCCGGGATGGGCGAGGGTGTTGATGCCCTTCACGAAGAGGATTGGCCGCTCGGGGATCTTCGCCTTGGTCTCCTCGGCGTGCTGCCGGTAGTTGAGGCCGATGCAGAGGATCTGGGCGGGCACGACCGGAGCGAGGAGCTTGCGCAGGTCGGCGCGCTCGGTGGTGACGCGATGCGCACCGTAGATATCACCCTCGATGCGGAGGGCGGAGCCGTCGGGTTGTTCGCTGCCGAAGTGGGCGCGGCCGGCGGAGTCGAGGTAGCGGATGATCTTCATTTTTGGGAAAGGAGTTTCTGCCAGACGGCGCCGTGCGGGTAGGTGTGGTCGGCGAGCGAGGCGGGTTTCATGGTGATGCTGGTGCCGGGGGCGCGGGGCGTCTGGTAGCGTCCGCCCTTCACGACACAGGGGTCAAGGAAGTGTTCGTGCAGGTGGTCCACAAACTCGGTAATACGCCCCTTCAGCGAGCCGCTCACGCAGATGTAGTCGAAGATGGACTCGTGCTGCACGTATTCGCAGAGGCCGACGCCGCCCGCGTGCGGGCAGACCGGCACGCCGAATTTGGCCGCGAGCAATAGAACGGCCACGACTTCGTTCACGCCGCCGAGGCGGCAGGAATCGATCTGGCAGTAGGCGATGGCGCGCGCCTGGAGGAGCTGCTTGAACATGACGCGGTTCTGGCAGTGCTCGCCGGTGGCCACGCCGATGCCGAGCGGCTCGAGCGCGCGAGCAATGGCCGCGTGGCCGAGCACGTCGTCGGGTGAGGTCGGTTCCTCGATCCAGAGCGGCTTGAACGGCGCGAGCGCCTTGGTCCATTCGATGGACATGCCGACGTCCCAGCGCTGGTTGGCGTCGATCATGAAACCGCGGTCGTAGCCGAGCACCTCGCGGAAAATGGCGGCGCGGCGCAGGTCGTCGGCGCGGTCGGCGCCGACCTTCATCTTGAAATGCGTGAAACCCTCCGCGATGCCCTCGCGGCAGAGGCGGCGGATCTTCTCGTCGGAGTAACCGAGCCACCCGGCGGAGGTCGTGTAGGCGGGATAACCGTCGCGCAGCATCTCGGCCTCGCGGGCGGCGCGCGTCGGGGCGAGCTTCTCCAGCATCGCCTGCGCCTCGGCCGGCGTCAGCGCGTCGGTGAGGTAGCGCCAGTCCACCATCTCCACGATCTGCGCGGGCGAGAGGTCGCTGAGGAGTTTCCACAGCGGCTTCTTTTCCAGCTTGGCCCAGAGATCCCAGAGCGCGTTGACGACCGCGGCCGTGGCGAGGTGGATCACGCCCTTCTCGGGTCCGATCCAGCGCAACTGCGAGTCGCCGGTGAGGTGTTTCCAGAACGCGCCCGGCGCCGACGTGAACGCCGCGATGGACTGGCCGACGACCAGCGGTTTCAGCGCCTCGATCGCCACGGCGATGATGTCGTTGCCGCGACCGATGGTGAACGTGAGGCCGTGGCCCTCGACGCCGTCACCGCGATCCGTCGTGAGCACGACGTAGGCCGCGGAGTAATCCGGGTCGGGGTTCATCGCGTCGGAACCATCGAGCGACAGCGAGGTGGGGAAACGCACGTCGAGGACGCGCAGACCGGTGATTTTGCCAGGGTGATTCAAGAGTGAAAGACGGTTAACCACTAATGAACACTCATGGGACACTAATGGACTGATAGATTAGTGGGATCTTAGTGGAGATTAGTGGTTAAACAGGTTTGCTCAGGCTCATTTCCCGGCGGACCAGCCGCCGTCAATGAGGAGGTTGGAGCCGGTGACCATGGACGACTCGTCGGCGGCGAGGTAGAGCGCGGCGGCGGCGATCTCGTCGGGTTGGGCCATGCGGCCGTTCAGCTGGGTCGAGGCCATCTCGCGGTAGGCCTTCTCCGGGTCGGGATACTCGGCGAGGCGCGACTTCACGAACGGCGTCTCCACGCGCCCGGGGCAGATGGCGTTGAAACGCACTCCCGTGTGCGAATGGTCGAGGGCCAGCGCCTTGGTCAGGCCGACCACGGCGTGCTTCGTGACCGTGTAGGCGAGGCGGTCGCGCACGGCGACGACGCCGCCGATGGAGGCGAGGTTGATGACGCTGCCGCGCTTGCGCTCGAGCATGGCGGGGACGAAGGCCTTGCAGAGGTTGAACGGGCCGCGAACGTTCACGGCGTGCAACCGGTCGAGGTCGGCGGCGGCGGTGTTGAGCAGGCTGCCCACGTGGCCGATGCCCGCGTTGTTCACGAGGAGATCGAGCGCCGGCAGGCGCTTCGCGAGCGCGTCAACGGCGACGGGGTCGCTGACGTCGAGCTCGGCGTAGTCGGCCTGGCCGCCGGCGGCGCGGATCTCGGCGACGACGGCGGGGCCGGCCTTGGGATCGCGGTCCGCAATCCAGACGAAGGCACCCTGGCGGGCGAAGAGCAGCGCGATGGCGCGACCGATGCCGGAGCCGGCTCCGGTCACGAGGGCGGTTTTGGAGGCGAGGGAGAACATGGGAAAATCAGGCGAGGAGGTAAACCCGGAGCGCGTTGCGCCGGAAAATGGCGTCCTGGTCGGCGATGGGCAGATGCGACACCAGGGAGCGGGCCGTGTCGAGCCAGCGCGGGTAGGCGCCGGCGAGCTTGGCCACCGGCCAGTCACCGCCGAAGAGCAGGCGTCCGGGTCCGAAGGTGGCCAGCGCGTGGTCCACGTAGAGCTTCAGATCCGCCGGCGTCCACGCCTGGTGGTCGGCCTCGGTGATGAGGCCGGAGAGCTTGCAGTCCACATTGGGCAACGCGGCCAGCTCGGCGAAGTGCGCGCGCCACGGATCAAGGAGCTTGGCACGGATGCCGGGCTTGCCGAAGTGATCGAGGATGAAACGCGTGTCCGGACAGGCCTGCACGAGGCGGACGACGGCCGGCAGCTGGTGGTGAAAACAGCAGAGATCGAAGCTCAGGCCCGCCGCGCCCACCGCGCGCACGCCGGCGATGAATTCGGGGCGCGCCGCGAAATCCGCATCGGGCTCGTGTTGCACCAGATGGCGCACGCCGCGCACGAGCGGGTGCTTTTTCAGCTCGGCCAGGTTGGCCACCGTCGTCGCGCCTTCGTTGACCATGCACTTGGCCACTATGCCCGCGATGCGCGGCTCGGCCGCGGCGAGTTGTTCCACCCACTTCACCTCGTCGAGCCAGGGCGCACCGCATTCGACGAAGACGATCTTCTCGGGAAAACGTCCGCCTGCCTCGGCCTGCAGTTCCGCCGGCCGGTGCGGCCCGGCGATGGCCGGCACCTCGTCGAGCCACGGATAGGGCAGGTGGCCGCGGTCCCAGAAGTGGACGTGGGTGTCGATGTAGGCGAAGCTCATGGGACGAGATGGTCTTTTGTAGGGTCGCCGCTTGCCCGTTCGACGTGCTCAGGGCCCCGAGCCAGTCGAGGGGCGGCGACCTCGTGCGCAAGGTCGGCGCAAGCGCCGACCCTACATTCACGGAGCTGGCACACGCCGTTCATCGCTCAATCCTGGTGAAACACCTCTTCCATCCGCGACCACCATTCGCCGGAGGCGCGGTCGGGATAGGGCTCCTGCATCGGCTCCATCAGCGCCCACCACTTCTGCGTGGTCGGATCGGCGGCCATCCGTTTCATGTCGGCGGCGAAGTCGTCGCCCCAATACTCGAAGTGCGAGAACAGCACGCCGTCGCGGTGGTAGATCGTGTAGTCGCGGATGTGGCAGGCGGTGATCATGGCGAGCACACCCGGCCAGACGGCGGCGTGGTGCCGCTTGTATTCCTCGAACCGCTCCGGGCGCACGCGGAGGGTCATGCCGTAGCGGACGGGTTTCTTGGAATTCATTCGGAAAGAAGTGGCGTAAATTTCACCGGAGGAAACCAAGAGGGTTTTGTGCCGAGGCTCTCTGATATCTCCGTTAGCTCCTGTGCAACGGGTTGGCTCAGGTGCTGGCCTTGGTCGTGCAGGCGCGGTCGAAGTGCACGTAGCCGCCGTCCACGTAGAGGATCTGGCCGGTGGTGTGTGACGAGCGCGGGCTCGCCACGAACACAACGGTGTCGGCGATTTCCTCCGAGGTGGTCATGCGGCGCTCGAGCGGGATCGTGGCCTTGATCGCGGCGAGCGACGCAGCCGGATCGGGCCGGGTGGACAACCAGCGCTCGTAGAGCGGCGTCATGACCTCGGCGGGCAGCACGGCGTTCACGCGGATGCCGTGCTTGGCGAGGTCGAGGGCCCACTCGCGGGTGAGGCCGTTCATCGCGCCCTTGGCGGCGACGTAGCCGCTGGTGCCGCCCTGCCCGGTCACGGCGCACTTCGAACCGATGTTGATGATCGTGCCCTTGCTCGCGATGAGCGCGTCGAGGGAGGCCTGCACGAGCACGAAGCACTGGATGATGTTCTTCTCCAGCGAGGCGCGGAAATCGGCGACCGGGCTGCGCAGGCCCACGCCGTCGTTCACGCCGGCATTGTTCACCACGCTGTCGATACGCCCGTATTTCTGCTGCACGGCGGCGACGGCGGCGCGCACGGCCGGCTCGTCGGTCATTTCGCAATGGAAGCTGTCGGCTTTGCCGCCCTGGGCCGCGATCTCGGCGACGAGCGCGGCGGCCTCCTCGCGATTGCGTCCGAAAATGCAGGCGACGGCGCCCTCGGCCGCGAAGGCCCGCGTGATGGCGGCGCCGATGCCCTTGGCACCGCCGGTGATGATGGCAACTTTGTGTTCGAGTCCGAGGTTCATGGGGAAATGAGTTGGATCCAGGGTCTGGGTCTAGGACCTGGGGGTGATGGCGGGGGCGGCGGCCGCGAACGGCCGGAGGAGTCAGGATGACGAATCAGAGCCCGGCTTCCACCCCTTCCCAATGTATATAGCGGGCTATGGGATGGATATTCTTGCCAAGTCTTGCCAAGACCCGGGCGACCGGCCTACCCCATTGGCGTGCCCCGCCCCACCCCCAGCGACGCCGTCCTCTCGACCCAGGTCTCGGGTTCGCGCTATTTCTTCCTCGGGCTGACGGGCACGAGCAAGGCGGGGGTGCTGCCCGCCTATGGCGGCTTCGAGCAGTGTGATCCGGACTACGTGGTCCAGCGCGAGCACTTCGCCTTCTGCTCGCTGGAGTTCGTCGTGGCCGGAGAGGGCACGGCGCAGCTCAACGGCACCACCCACCCGCTCCGCGCCGGCAGCCTGTTTCACTACGACCAAACCACGCGCCTCGAAATCCGCACCGATCCGGCGAGCCCGATGGCGAAGTATTTCCTGTGCCTCACCGGCGCCCGCGCCCGCGCCCGCCTGCGCGCGGCCGGGCTCAGGCCGGCCGGGTTGGTGCAGCTCGCCATGTTCACCGAGGTTCAGCGCCTGTGGGACGATCTCATCCGCGAAGGCGGCCACCACCGGCCGACCGCCGGTCGCCTCTGCGCCGCGCTCACCGAGGTGCTGCTGCTCAAGATCGAGGAACTGGCCGGGCTCTCCGTCTCGCCCGGACAGGCGGCGGAGGAGAGTTTCCTGCGCTGCAAGAGCGTGATCGAGACCCAGGCCGCCACGCTCGGCACGCTGGCCGACATCACCCGCGCCGTCGGCGTCGGCCCCACCCGCCTCAGCCGGCTCTTCCGTCGCTACCAAGGCCTGAGCCCTTACCAGTTCCTGCTCCACCGCAAGATGACGCTCGCCGCCGAGCTGCTTATGAACCCCGCCACGCTCGTGAAGGAAGCCGCCGCGCAGGTCGGTTTCGCCGACCCCTACCACTTCTCCCGCTGCTTCAAGCAGGTCCACCGCGTCGCCCCGAAGGATTTCCAGCGGTCACTCAAGCACGTTTGAGCGATTGGACCAATGACCTTGAACACAAAGGAGCCAAGCAACCAAGGGTCTGGCTTTGCTGCTTGGCTGCTTCGTGTCAGTTCTCACTCCGACTTCGCCCTCTGACTTCTGAACTCTGACTTCTGAATCCATGCTCACCATCGTCCTTGAGAAACCCGGCCAGTTCACCGCCGCCGACCGCCCCGAGCCCGCCGCCGCGCCCGGCACCGCCCTCGTGCGCGTGCACCGCATCGGCGTCTGCGGGACCGACCTGCACGCCTTCGCGGGCAAGCAGCCTTTCTTCACCTACCCGCGCGTGCTCGGTCACGAGCTCGGCGTCGAGGTGATTGACCCGGGCGACGAGCCCCACGGCCTGCGCGCCGGCGACCGCTGCTCGGTCGAGCCCTACCTGAACTGCGGCACCTGCATCGCCTGCCGCCGCGGCAAACCCAACTGCTGCACCGGCCTCCAGGTGCTCGGTGTGCACACCGATGGCGGCATGCGCCCGCAGTTCCGCGTACCCGCGCGCAAGCTGCACAAGTCCACCAAGCTCGACTACGACCAGCTCGCCCTCGTCGAGACGCTCGGCATCGGCGCCCACGCCGTCGAGCGCGCCGCGCCGACGAAGGACGACTTCATCCTCGTCATCGGCGCCGGTCCGATCGGCCTCAGCGTGATCCAGTTCGCCAAGGTCACCGGTGCCACGCTCGCCGTCATGGACGTGAGCGACCAGCGCCTCGAGTTCTGCCGGAAACAGCTCGGCGTCCAGCACACGCTCAAGCCCGGCGCCACCGCCGTCGAGGAACTCAAGAAGATCGGCGGCGGCGACCTGCCGACCTGCGTGATCGACGCGACGGGCAACCCCGCGTCCATGATGGGTTGTTTCGACCTGCCGGCGCACGGCGGACGCATCGTCTTCGTCGGCCTCTTCCCGGGCGACGTCACGTTCAACGACCCGAACTTCCACCGTCGCGAACTCACCGTCATGGGCAGCCGCAACGCCCTGCCCGGCACCTTCCGCGAGGTCATCCGCCTCGTCGAGGAGGGCCAGGTGGACACGCGTCCGTGGATCACCCACCGCTTCAAGCTCGCGGAGACGCCGACGGTGTTTCCCCGCGACATCGCCGGCAACCCGGCCGTGCTGAAGGCGATGATCGAAGTCGGCTGAGCGCACGGAGGAAGGACAAGGGACCAAGGACTAGGGAAAAAGGACCGAATACGACCGCCAGCATTCTGCATGGCTCCGGTCCGTCACCTGACCACGCTTCGTCCCGCGGCTGCGGGGACTTAAGCGCAGCTGCGACTCTCATGAAGCGCAGTAGTCCATGGTCGTTCGTCCCTTGTCCCAGGTCCTCCGCGCTGTCCTGCCGGCAAAACATGCGGACTGCGCGGACTGCCCCGGCTTCAGCGTGGACGCGTCGCCCGGCCTGCGGTTGACTGCCGGGCATGACGACCCCCGCCGCTTCCGCGATCCGCTTCCTGCAGGCCGACCTTGAACGCCCCGACCACCAAGCCGCGGTGCTGGCGATGGTGGACGCCTACTCGCGCGACCCGATGGGCGACGGCGCGCCGCTCTCGGCCGAGGCCCGCGAGCGCCTCATTCCCGGCCTGCGCGCACACCCGACCACCCTCGTCTTCCTTGCCTACGACGGCGACACGCCCGTCGGCGTGGCCGTAAGCTTCCTCGGCTTCTCGACCTTCGCGGCCAAGCCGCTCGTGAACCTGCACGACGTCTGCATCGTGTCCACGCACCGCTGCCGCGGCATCGGGCGCGGCCTGCTCGCCGCCGTCGAGGCCAGGGCCCGCGCACTCGGCTGCTGCAAGCTCACGCTCGAGGTCCTCGACCAGAACCATCACGCGCTGAAGACCTACACCGCCGCCGGCTTCAAGCGCTACTCCCTCCAGCCCGGCGCCGGTGAGGCGATCTTTCTGACGAAACCGTTGGCGTGAGATGAAACCTTTCCTCCAGGTTAAGCGCGCTGCTCCCCAGCGCGCTGGTTTGTAGCCGGGGAACAGAAAGCGCCTTGAGGAGCAAGTCGCTCCACCTCGTTTGCCTGCTTCCGGCCGCGGCGCCTTCAGCTCTCCTCGCTTTCGAGGAGCAGCCTTCCGGGGCCGCGGAACTGGACGCGTTCCTGCCATTGCATCGAGCCGGGGACCAGGCGCGCGCGCGGCAGGTGCGCGAGCAGGGTCTCGAGCACGATGCGCGCCTCCATCCGCGCCAGCGCCGCGCCGAGGCAGAAATGGATACCGTGGCCGAAGGAGAGATGCTCGATTTTCGGACGGTGGAGGTTGAACACCTCGGGCTCCGCCATGTTGGTCGGGTCGCGGTTGGCGGCGCCGATCACCTGGAAGACCATCTGGTTCTCGGCGAACTCCACGCCGGCGAAGGTGTGGGCCTTTTTCACGCGCCGGAAATTTCGCTGCTTGGGCGCCTCGTAGCGCAACGCCTCCTCGATGGCCGGCGCGATCAAGGTGGAATCGTCGCGCAACGCGGCCCACTGTGCGGGGTGCAGCAGGAGCAGATGCACGAGGTTGCCGATCAGGTTGGTGGTCGTCTCGTGCCCGGCGGTCAGGATCGTGTTGCAGGTGGCGAGCAATTCGTCGCGACTGAAGCCCTGTCCGCCTTCCTCCGCCAGCGCGAGGGCGGTGATCAGGTCGTCGCGGGGCGTGCGGCGGCGGTCGTCGATCAACGCGTTCATGTAGGCGAACATCTCGACCAGGCTCTTTTGCGAAACCATTGCCGGTCCGAACGTCGTCTGCCCCGTGCCCTGAAACCCAAGGATGTCGGCCGACCAGCGCTTGAACAGGTGCCGGTCCGCCACCGGCGCGCCGAGCATCTCCGCGATGAGCACGACCGGCAGCGGGTGCGCGACCTCGTGGATGAAGTCGAAACGCCCGGTGCGCACGGCGGGGCCGATCAGGTTTTCGGCCAGCTCGCGGATGCGCGGCTCCAGCGCGGCGATGGTCCGCGGGCTGAAGGCCTTCTGCACGAGGGCGCGCATGCGCGTGTGGTCCGGCGGGTCGGAGCCGATCACGTCCTTCTGCGCGAAGTAGTGCCGCAGCGGACAAAGGCTCTGCCGCTCGTCGTCGGTCAGCCCGGCGAAGAGCAGGGCCTGCCGGTTTTCGTTGGAGAGGTTCTCCTTGTCCTTGAGCGAGGCGGCCACGTCGGCGAAGCGACTGACGACCCAGGCGTTCCAGCGGTCGCTCCAGAACACCGGCTGCTCCTCGCGCAGGCGGCGGTAGGTCGGATAGGGATCGACCATCATGGCGGGCGCCACCAGCAGGGCGTCGAGGGCGGGATCGGGGCAGGTCGGCGAGCGGCGGCGAAAGAGCATCGGGGTGTGCCGAGGAAAACACGCCGGCCCGCCTTGGCCGCAAAAAAGCGGGTGAAATTTCATCCCGCCGCCGGATTCTTTGCCGCGGGCGCGCGGGCGTCAGGCGAACCGGCGCGACCTAGAGGTCAAAGGGAAACGGATCCACGCCCTCGAACCGGGCGCCAGGCATGCCCTTTTGCTTGGCCCAATATTGCAGCCCGGAACCGCCGCAGAACGTGCAGGCGCGCACCATGCCCTTGCCGGCCGAGTTGAGCCCGAGGCCGTTGCAGGTCTCGCAGAGGGATTCGAGAACCTTGCTGAGCGAGGCGGCATTCGCAGCGTTGGCCGCCTGACGCGTGGTGTAATAGGGACGACGGGCGGCGGAGCCTTCCCGCACGATCTCATCGCGCGCGACGCCCAGGCTCTGCAGATAGCGGATGCGCTCCCGGGCCTGGTCGGCGAGTTCGCTTTCGCGGCGCTGGCGCGCGAAGATGCGCTCCTCGGCGATCCGGCGGGCTTTCGCGTCCGCCTCGGCGGCGGCCTGGCGTTCCCGCGCCAGCCGCTGGGCGCGTTCGTGGTTGGAGATGAGTTGTCGCGCCGGCTCGAGCTGGGCGGGGGTGGCCCCGGCTTCCGCCGCGGTTTTTACCGTGGCGCCCACCTTCTCCCAAAGCGCGGGCGCCTCGGCGGCCGGCGCTTTTTCCGCCTGTTGCGCAAGGACGGTGGCGTCGCAGGCCAGCAGCCGGCCTTGTTGCGCCGCGATCACGCGATTCTGCGGGGCCTCGCGTCGGCAACGCTCGACCAAGGCGCGGAAGGTGCGGCCCTTGACCTCCGCCTCGGTGAGCCCGTCAAGAAAGGCTTCCTGGAAGACGTTGCGCTCCAGCAGAGCCTCGTAAGCCTGCCAATGCCGCGCTTCCGGCACGTGGTCGGCCGGCACCCGCGCAAAGAGCTGGGCGTAGAGGTTGAGCCGCTCGCGGTCGCTGTTGAGCACGTTGTCGGGATCGGCGGCGAGCTGCTCCGGCGTGTAGCCCACGCGCGCGCGGGTGATTTTGGCCAGATAAGCGTGGTCGGCCCGGCGCTGTTCCTCGCTAACCGGCCGGTCGGCCAGGCTGGCGAGACTGAACTGGATCCGCAGGTCGTCCGGGGCCATCCGGGCGAGGTGCGTGATATAGGCCAGAGCCACGGGCAGTTCGGCAAAATGCTGCACCAGCGCCCCGTTGATCCGGAGCCACGCCTCGTCCTGCGCGTGAGCGGGCGCCTGCGCCAGCACCAGCGGGAGGGCGCGCCGCGGATCGCCCGCAAGCTTGGCCAGCGGGATCTCCAGCTCGGCGTCGGCGATGCGCTGCGTCTCGTCCAGGGCGCGCACGGCGTCGATCAGGCGCAGGGCATGATAGGCGTCACCGGTTTTGCCGAATTTCACCGCGAGCCGGGCGTAGGTTTGCAACCGTTCCGGATAGTTGTCGCCAAGCCCGTCGGAAATTTCGGCGAGCGCCGCGCGCCCCTCGGGCGACAGGCCCGGGCCGCCGTCGGCCGCGAATTGTTTCCGCCACTCCGCGAGACGCCGCCGGGAAGCGAGCAGGCCCTGCCGCAGGATGATCAGCCGGGCTTCGTCGAATTCCGGTCGGTCGGGCAGCACGGCGAGGTGCGCCGCCACATTGCTTGGCGAACTGTCGGATCCGACGGACGGCAGCTCTGACGCACGTCGCCAGACGGCAATCTCGTCGTCGGAAAGACGCGCATGCTGCGTGTCTCGGAGCAAGGTATGTTCATCCCGTGGGGCGCCGAAGGCGAAAAGGGCGCGCAGGAACGGGCGGTTCCGCTGGTGTTCCAAATGCCGTTGGATGACCGCCGCCCGGTATTCATCTTCGCCGTCGTAGAATTCGCCGATGGAGCAGGCGAGAACCAAAAAACGGCGGTGATAGCCCGGCCGACCTTGCGCCGCCCGGTTCGTGGCGGCCTCGATCTCCCGCCGGGCGGTGGCGAACAGTTTTTCCGCGTCGGGGTGCAGGGGCCCGAGTTGGCGCCACTGGATGAAAGCGTCGAGCGCCAGAAGGTAATGCGCCGCGGGATGGTCAATATCCCGGCGTTGATAACCTTTGACCAATCTCAGGGCCTGATCGCGCTCCCCTTGAAAAAGCCAGGCCACCCCCGCGATCCACACCAGGTTGCCCTCCACCGGAGCGTGCTCGTCTGCCTGCTCCATGAAACGGATGGTCGCCGCCGTATCACCCGCGTCGAGGGCCGCGAGCGCGAGCCGGGTTTGATAGTCGTAGGGCGTGACCCCGGCGGGCACAGGCGGGATTTCTCCCTTGAGCAACTCCGCCAGCTCCTCGCGCTCGCCGAGTGCGACCGCATTCTGGACCCGGTCAAACCACGGAGCGGGCGGCGTGCCCGGGACCGGGTCCGCGCTCAGCGCCGGCAGGATTCCGAGACTGAGCAGAAGCAGAAGGAGGAAGAAATGGCGCATGAAAATGATCGTAGGTCGCCCTGCCAGATTCGGCCCGTGCACCGTGAGGTCAAACGCCGGCTCAAATTCCCGCCTGCGTATTGCTACGTAGGCCAGCGTCGGCGAAGCGATCTTCCTGACTAAGCCGCTGGCTTGAGATTTTGAACACGAAGCAGCTAAGGAGCTAAGTCCGAACTTTGCTGCTTCGCTCCTTTGTGTGTGATCGCCCAACTTTGGCCACGGATGACACAGATGGTCACAGATCAACCAGTCACTTTTGCTCCGTCATCCTGAGCGTGCGAAGGATCCAAGCCGATGTGCAGATTCCCTTGGATGCTTCGCCCGGCTCAGCATGACGCGCCACAAATTATTCCTCTATCCGTGCCCAACCGTGTATTCCGTGGTCAAGCAGCCGCCTGCCGTCCTCAGCCCTCAGGTTTGCTCCTTCGCCTGCCCACAGGGCGCCCGACTCAGTCGGCCTCCGGCCATGGCTTCGCCATGCCATCTTCGCGCTGCCGCGCTCCGTCAGGTTTCTCTGAAGATCTTCTCCATCGCCTTCCCCTTGGCCAGTTCGTCGATCATCTTGTCCAGGTAGCGGATTTCCCGCATGAGCGGGTCCTCGATCTCCTCCACGCGGTAGCCGCAGATGAGGCCGGTGATGAGCTTGCGCTTCGGGTTCTTCTTCGGCGCGTCGGCGAAGAAGGTTTCGAAGTCGGTCTGGGCCTTGAGCACTTTCTCCAGGCCCTTGGCCGTGTAACCCGTCAGCCAGCGGATGATCTCGTCCACCTCGGCCTGCGTGCGCCCCTTCTTCTCGGCCTTGGCCACGAGGAAGGGATAGACGTTGGCAAAGGGCATGGTGAAGATGCGGTGCTTGGTCGTCGTGGGCTTCGGCATGGGCCCGAGTTGAACACAAAGGAGCGAAGGAGCAAAGGCCTGAACGGGGTTAACCACCGAGCCGTTCTTAAACCACTAATCTACACTAAACCCTCACTAATCATTAGTGCTTCATCAGTGAAAATGAGTGGTGACCACGGCTTGGTCACGTCACGGCATTGATGCCACCATCCTTCTCGGCCTGCTTGACCAAGCTCATGGCGACATCGAGGTTCAGGTCTTCCAGCTTCTTGAAGTTGATGCAGCTGCGGCCGCACTTCACCTTGCCGAGTTTCTTGGCGTTCTTCTCGACTGAGTAGCCCTCGCTGCCGCCCGAGCAGATGTGGAGGCTGTAGTAGGCCTTGCCTGCGGCCAGGCCGATGAGGAACCACTCCCCTTCCCGCCCGCTGGCCGACTTGTAGCGGTATTTGCCGTAGCCGATCAGGCCCAGTCCCATGCCCGCCGCCACGAATGGCTTCTGCTTCGGCACGGTTTTCTTGATGGCCTGGTGCACCGCCGTGATCGTGGCCCGGCGGTCAGCCGGCAGGGAGGCGAGAAACTCTGCGACGGTGGGAGGTGTAGCTGATTTAGGCATATGCTTTCAGGTCTCAGGTTCAGCCCTCAGGTTTCTCTGTTTCGTGTCGCCTTGTGCACTCAGCGACGATGGGGGCGATCTTGGGCATGGCTGCAACATTAACCACGGAGGCCCGAAGGCACAGGAAAAACACCGGGCGATTTTGGCCACGGAATACACGAAACTCCGATCCTGTTTCCGAGCCGTTTGGCACCACTAATCGACCCTAATGGCACACTAATCTCAGAGCCATCGATCACTTTCTAACGAATCACCACAGTTACTTGATGAACCCGGCAAAACCCGTCTCCTGATTGGTGCCCGATTAGTGAAGACTAGTGGTTAAACTCCGTCTTGGTCCGACGCTTTCGTGTGTCTTGTGTATTTAGTGGTGACCATGGCCCGGAATCGGGAGCTGCTTTCCGGTGAGTTCCCGTTTAGGCAGTGTGGGCATGTCCGATCCACCACCGGATTGCCTGCGCTGCGGGGCCTGTTGCCACTCGCCGGCGGAGCGTTTCGTGCGGGTAACCGGAGCCGACTGGGCGCGCCTCGGCGACGCCGCGGAGCGCGTCGCGCATTTCATCGGCCGGGGCCACGAAGCCTACATGAAGATGACGGCCGGCCACTGCATCGCCCTCGAGATCCGCCCCACGGACGACGGCGCGCCGGAATATTTCTGCACGCTCTACGACCGCCGCCCGCAAATCTGTAGAGACCTCGCCCGCGGCTCACCCGAGTGCGCCGGCGAACGGACCGTGAAGGCAACCTGCGCCCGAACGATTTGACGCGAAGGACGCGGAGAGCGCGGAGATGAAACCGATCAGGGCGGCGGCTTGCCGTGCTTGCGGGCGAATTTGCGCAACGCGATCAGCTCGCGTTGCCGCGCTTTCCGGAAACGGCGCTGCCGCTCGGCGTTGACCCGGCGCTTTTCCTCTGGCGACTTCGCCGGCCGCCCGGCCCGCAGCCGCAGCGGCAGATCCACCGCGGGCGTGAAGATGTTGCGCCGCTTGAAGGCCAACGGCGACCGCGCCAACGCCAAGGCCCGCAGCGCCGGGGTGTCGCCACCTTCGTCAAAGAGCGGTTCCGCCGCGCTGCGCTCCGGGGCAAACGCCCACGCCGGTGCCGCGACGCCGAGTTTGCCCGCCAGATGCTCGGCGTAGGCACCCAGCCAGGCATCCGCCACCTCTCCCTGCGAAAATTTCCCGGCCAAACGCGGCGGCTCCTCCGCCACGGCCGCCGCGGCTTGCGGACGCGACGAAGCCCGCCGCAGCTCGTGCAGCCAGTCGCGCAGATGCAGGCCGAACTCCGCCAGCGACGCCGACTGCGCGGCGACTTCCTTCAGGGTTTTGGGCCGGGGGTTCATGACTTGGCCGGAAGAGCGCTCTTCACGACTTCCCGGGCGGTTTCCGAAAGTTCATCGTGCGGAAAGAATTTGTCATGGACGGCCTCGGCTTCCCGCACCGAGCCGAGCGCCATTTTCTTCACGAGAAACCGGATGTCGCCGTAATCCCCGGCGTAACCCGGCAAGGGCGGACGACAGGCCCGCAGCTTCATGGCCAGCAGGTAGGCCGCCGTCGGCACCGACACCCGGAGACCGGGTCCGAAGTCCACTTCGATCAACTGCCGCTTGGCCTCCTTCTCGGCAAGAAACTGCTTCACATCGTCGTTGAGCCAATCCTCCGGCAGCCCAAGCTCCTTGGCCACCTGCCGGGCGAGCTTCTGCGCCACCGCACTCTGGCGCACAACCGCATCCACGTCCTTGGTCGCCTCCCGCGCGCCATAGACCAGGGTGAAAACCGCCCCGCCGTAGAGGGACACCTCCAACGTCACCTTCTGCCCGTGCGCCAGCTCACCCAGGCGACGCAGCGCTTGGGCGAGGCGTTTTCGGTTGAGAGGCTCGTAAGGCATGGTTTTATAGTTACGTAACGTTTTATCCAAAGACAAGCCTCATCCAGACGTCACTTAATAGGTGACATGTGCGCGACCTTGCCCGCGGCTCGCCGGAGTGCGCAGGGGAACGCGCCGTGAAGGCGGGCTAACCGTCCTGCGTGTTTGATTTGCCCTCTGCCTCTTTCTTTTCGAATGCGCCGACCATGCCCTCGAGCTTGACCCTCTGTTTCTTGGTCAAACCCGACTCCAGGTTGTTGAGCAGGTTCATTGCCAGGTAGAACTCCTCGGTCGTCTGGATCGTCCCCCGCTTCAGCATCCTGGCCTCGGCGCGGTTCAACTGCGCCTCCATTTCCGCAAGGCCGGGCAACCCCTTCCCGGCCAACGCCGCGTCGATCGCGCCGGCCTGCAGCCAGATATTGCTGAAGTCAGACGCCGCACCTCGTGTGGTGTTCAATCACGAACCCGATTTGGGCAACACGCTCTCGAGACCTGACGTCTTTGGTTTCGCCCGCCGGAAGGAAAGTGAGGCCGGTCAGTTGACCTTCAGAACCAGCGGCGCAAGCGAGCGCCACCATTCACTGTAGGCGACGAACGGGCTGATCACGGTCAGCGGCACCATTGTGCCAATCAACCACCACGTTGCCGGATGGACGCGTCCAAGTGTGCGCCGGTCATAGATGGCGAGGACGATGAGGAAAATCTGGGCGGTGAGGTTCGGCGCCATTTCGGTAAACAGCCCCGGTTCCGGCACCTTCACGAACCAAGGCCCGAAATACCAACGGGAGATGGCCGGCCCAACCAGGCTGATGGCCGCGCCATAAGTCAGGCGCCGATGCCACGGCAAGTGGCGGGTGACGGCGGTAATGCTGGCGGTCATCAGGATCGTAAAGCTGGCCAGGTCGCCGAGGTTATACCAAGCGTAGTCGAAGGGATGGGCGTGGCCGGCCTCGATCCGGCGTTGGATGGCGAGGAGCGTGGTGTCCACGCCCAGCGGCAACAGCAGGGCGGAAATCGCAATGCCGGCCAGGCCCAGCTCGCGGTGCCGTCCGGTGCGCCCGGTGACAACGAGATGCGTCTGCCAGGCGTAGAGCCCGATCCAGGCAAAATAGAGCGCCGCGTGGATGTGGTGCGTCAGGTGAAAGGGCCGCGACCCGGTGACCAGAGGCGAAAAATACGAGAGCGGAAACGCGCTGAGGACCATGACGAGCATGATCCAGGCGGTGCGGGCAAAGAAGACCGGGCGAACGGCAGAGCCGTCGGACGAGGAAGGAGGCATGGAACGCGCCGGGAAACGCGCGAGGATTCGGTAGCGCACGGGCTTCGTCCGGTCAAGCGCCCCGGCCCACGCGCATATCACTGAGCCCCCATGGCACATGGCTTGCTGACCCGCCACTGGGCTGAAACCTGATTTCTGACCTCCGTCCTCCGCCTCCTTCCTTTCTCCCTTCTCCTTTCTCCCTTCTCCTCCGCTCCTCCCCCCATGCCCCTCCGCCCCGCCCTCTTCGCCACGCTGCTCGCCGCCGTCTCGTTTGTCCCGCTGCCCGCGGCGCCGGTCGGGCCGGCGGCGAAACTGATCGCGCACTTCGGCATGGAGCTGATCCCGGGCGAGGGCGCGTGGTTCAAAGTGACCTACAACAGCGCCGAGCGGATCCCCGCCGCGGCCCTGCCGCCGCGCTACGGCACGCCGCGCCTCGTGGGCACGTCGATCTACGCGCTGATCACGCGCGAGGATTTCTCGGCGATGCATCGGCTGAAGACCGACGAGATCTGGCACTTCTACCAAGGCGACCCGATCGAACTGCTCCTGCTCCATCCCGACGGCCGCGGCGAGGTCGTCACGCTCGGGTCCGACCCGCTCGCCGGGCAGCAGCCGCAATACACGGTGAAGGCCGGCACCTGGATGGGCGCCCGCCCGGCCAAGGCCACGCCCGAGGCCTATGCGCTCTTCGGCTGCACGATGGCGCCGGGGTTCGACTACGCCGACTACGAGCCCGGTTACCGCGAGCCGCTGCAGAAACAGTTCCCCGCCCAGGCCGCGCTCATCGGCGCGCTGACCCGCAACGAGTTCATCGCGCCGCCCGCTGAATCCGCGCCCATGACGCCGGCGCCCACCCAGCCGACCGTCTTTCTCCCGACAGCCGTGGCCCCGATCACGGTGAGCCCCGGCGTGGAGCTGCGCGAACTCGTGGGTCTGGTCGGCTACGCCAAGACCACGCGCACGAGCGTCGCGCACTTCGCCCTCGCGCCCGGCAAGACCACGGGGCTGAGCTACATGAAAACCGGCGAGGAGTATTTCCTCGTGACGAAGGGCCGCGGCACGGTGGTGGTCGGCGACGTCACCGCGCCCGTCGAGCCCGGCACGATCGTCTTCCTCGCTCCGACCGTCCGCCACTCAATCACCGCCGCCCCCGACAGCCCCCTCGAGTTCTACGCCGTCAGCACCCCCGCCTTCAGCCCCGATGACTACGTGCCGGTGAAGGACTGACCACCAAAGCACGCTTGGGCAGCCCCGTGAAGGTATTCAACTCGCACCCAAAGCGTGCCAAAGTCTGAGAGCAAGAGGCCGAGCCATAGTCGTGTTGATCGCCTCCGGGTTGTTGGGGTGTCAGAGCTCGCGCTTCGTGCCGGGCAACGTCGGTGGAGCCGACTAAGGACTCGCGTCCCGGAACCGCTGGTGACAGTTAACAGCATGAAAAGCAGCGACCACGAAGAATCCCTGGATCCGCTCGATTGGGCGCCCACCCGGGCCTTGGCGCACCGGATAATTGATGACGCCGTGACGCACCTCAGTACGCTGCGCGAGCGGCCGGTCTGGCAGCAGATGCCGGAGGCCGTGCGGGCGAGTTTCAAGGCACCCCTGCCGCTGGGACCGACACCGTTGGACCAGGTTTATGAGGAGATGCGGCGCAACCTGCTGCCCTATGCGATGGGCAATGTGCATCCGCGTTTCTGGGGCTGGTATATGGGCGCCAGCAATTTCACCGGTGCCCTGGGTGATTTTCTGGCCGCCATCGATGGCTCGAACCTGGGCGGAGGCGATACCGCCGCGGCGGCGACGGACCGGCAGGTGGTGGCCTGGCTCCGGGATATGATGGACTTCCCGGCCACCGCCAGCGGCACGCTGACCTCGGGCGGTTCGATGGCGAACATGGTGGGTCTCATGGTCGCCCGCAACACGATGGCGGGCGTCGATGTCCGGGCCGAGGGCATCACGGCGTTGCCGCAGGCGCTGTGTTTCTACACGTCCGACCAGGCGCACACCGCCCACCAAAAGGCCTTGGAAGTCCTGGGCCTGGGCAGCAAGTCCCTCCGCCTAATCCCGAGCGACAAGGCGTTCCGCATGGATGTCGCCGCCTTGACCGCGGCCATTGCCGAGGATCGTGCCGCCGGCCGGAAGCCGGCGTGCGTGATCGCCACCGCAGGCACGACCAACACCGGTTCGATCGATGATCTGCCGGCCATCGGCGCCCTCTGCCAACGCGAGGGCCTGTGGTTTCACATCGACGGCTGCATCGGGGCGCTCGTCCGGATCGCGCCGGTCAACCGGACGCTCGTGGCCGGACTGGAACGGGCCGATTCTCTGGCCCTCGATCCGCACAAGTGGATGCACACGCCGTTCGAGGCGGGCTGCGCGCTGGTCCGCGACGCCAAAAAGCACCGCAACGCCTTCGCGCTCCACGGCGAGTATCTGGAGGAGAAGCCGCGCGGGCTCGCTGCGGGCGAGTTTCTGGCGGACTACAGCTTCGAGCTGTCCCGCGGGTTCAAGGCCCTCAAGATCTGGATGTCCCTCAAGGAGCAGGGCGTCGAGAAGTTCGGCCGCCTGATCGATCAGAACATTGCCCAGGGGGCTTACCTGACCCGGCGCATCGAAGTCGAACCGAAACTCGAGCTCATGGCGCCGACCGCAATCAACATCGTGTGCTTCCGCTATCGCCCCGCCGGGGCCGACGAGGCCGCCATCAAGGCACTGAACACCGAGCTCATGTTGCGCATCCAGGAATCCGGCCTCGCCCTGCCGACAGACACGACGGTGCGCGGGCGCTACTCGTTGCGGGTCGCCTTCAACCATCACCGCACCGTCCAGGCCGACATCGATCTTTTCCTCGCCGAAGTCCTGCGGCTGGGAGCGCTGCTGGAGAATTCGCCGAAGACACCCTGACCCCCACGGCTATTGGCCGCGGGCCGAATGCAGGAGGTCAGGTGTTGATTCCTGCCCGAGCTGATTGCGCAGGCAGCCGATCCAGAGCCCGCTTGATCGCCTGCAGGTAGTTCGGGTGCCAGAGTTCGTGCTCGGCCTCCTGAACGACCGTGTAGCTGTGCTGGCGGTAGAAGTCGCGGATGGCCTCGGCGCGGCGGTGCATCTGGGCGTCTTCGAGGGCGCCGACGAGGATGTCGGCGGGGGTGGCGGGGTTGCCGGCGGTGTAGGAGAGCATCCAGCGCGCGGGTTCGTCGTCATCTTCGAGGAAGAAGGGCGAGATGGAGCCGAGGATCAGGTGCTTCGCGCGCAGGGCGCCGAGGTGGGCGTAGAGCGCGCCGAGGGAGAAACCCAGCACGACCTTGCCGGCGGTCTGCGCGTCCACCTGCGGAAAGATCGCATTGTCCCCGAAGGGCGGACGCCGCCCGCCGAATTCCAGGCGCACGAATTGCGTCTCCCACCCGCAGGTGTGCACAAAATCGACAAACGGCTGGAAGCGGCGCTCAGCGCCGGGCATCGGCGGGACGATGGTGAGGAGTCGGGACGACATGGAAACCTGAGGGTGTGAGGGTGTGAAACCTGAAGGAAGAGGGAGGAAGGCGGGAGGGGGAAGCCAGATGTCAGAAGTCAGGGGTCAGATGTCGGTGATCCGTGGTCTGTGGTCTGTGGTCTGTGGTCTGTGGTCTGTGGTCTGTGGTCTGTGGTCTGTGGTCAGATAGTCCCTGGTCCTTGGCCTGTCGTCCACTCTCTCCGTTCCCTTCGTTACCTCCTGTGGAAAATTCCCTCCAGGGTTGCACCGGGAGTGGGACCCGGTCATCTCTGCGGACGCCGCATGCCCTCAAACCCCACCTCGCTCGGGCGCTGGCTGGATGCCTGGCGGAGCGACCTGCGTTTCTCGCTGCGCTCCCTGCGCCGGGCGCCGGGTTTCAGCCTGGCGGTGGGCTGCACGCTGCTCGTCTGCATCGGGCCCAACACCGCGATCCTCTCCGCCCTCCACGCGCTGGTGCTGAAGCCGCTGCCCTTCCCCGACCCCGGCAGCCTCCACATCATCTCGAACGTGGCCGACAAGAACGCTGGCCAGGTCGCGCAGGGCAGCATGCCGCAATATCGCGACTTCAAGGAACACGCGGACCTGTTCGCGGGGTTCGCCGTGATCCAGCACCAGAACATCACCCTCGACAACGAGGAGGTGCCGATCCGCATCCCCAATGACTGGGTGTCGGCCGACTACTTTGACCTGCTCGGGGTCAAGCCGCTGCTCGGGCGGTTCTTCACGCCCGAGGAGGAGACGCCCGGCCGCGACCGCGTGCTGGTGCTCTCCCATGATTTTTGGCAAAGCCACTATCAGGGCGACCCGGGGGTCATCGGCCGCGTGCTCCATGCCGGAGGACTCGACTACACGATCGTGGGGGTGGCACCGCCCAGCCTGGCGGTCCTGTCCAAGCCCACCTGCTTCTTCCAGCCCTACGCGCCCCCGCCCCACCGGTTGCGGCCCGAGGCTCGCTACAGCCGCGATTGCATCCTGTATGCCCGCCTGCGGCCGGGGGTCGCGCTCTCGGCCGGGCTCGAGCAGCTCACGGCGCTCGAGCGCCGCTTCCGCGACGAACAGGCCGGCCCGCAACTGCGCACCTTTCTCGAGGCCGGGGGCTACCGCCTCGCCGCAACGCCGCTCGGGCCCGGCGAGGTGGTCGGCGACATGAAGCTCCTGTGGCTGCTGCAGGGCGGCGCGCTCCTTGTGCTCCTGATCGGCGGCGTCAACGTGGTGAACCTCTTCCTGGCGCGCCTGAACGCCAAGCGCGCCGAACTCGCCATCCGCGTGGCGCTCGGGGCCGGACAGTTGACACTGCTGCGCCAGGTGCTGATGGAAAGCGCCCTCCTGACGGGGGCGGCGACGATCGCGGGCCTGGGCTTCGCGGCGGGGGCGATCCAAATGTTTAACCTCTACCTGCCGCTTATCTCGCGCATGGCGCCGCCCGTGACCCTGCCGTGGTCCGTGGTCGCGGCGGTGATCGCGGCGGCCGCGCTGGTCTCCGTCGTCATCGGCCTGCTCCCCCACCTGCTGCTGTGGCGGACCGGCCTGCGCCTCGGCGACAACCGCGCGGCCACGACCGGCAGCGGGGGCCGGACGGCGAGCAGCCTGCTCGTGGTCACGCAGGTGGCGGTGGCGACGGTCCTCCTGGTGGGCGCGGGGCTGATGATCCGCAGTTTTGCCAAGGTGCTCGCCGTGGATCCCGGTTTCGATGCGGCCCGCATCGTGCAGGGGCGGATCGCACTGCCGCCGCGTTACCGCGAGAAGGAGGCCAACCTCGATGTCCAGCGCCGGATCCAGGCGGCCCTGCGGGAAATTCCCGGGGTGGAAAACGCGGCCCAGGTCGGTGGCTTCGTGCTGGTGCCGAACATCACGGGCGTGCCGTTTGTCATCCGCGACGACCCGCGCGGGGCCGGTGAGACCCCGCCCCTCGCCTACATCTATTTCGTCTCTCCGGAGTATTTCGCAGCCATGGGCATGCGGGTGCTGGAGGGTCGGGGCTTCACCGAGGCCGACGACCTGGCCAAGGAACCCGTGGTCGTGGTGGACCAGACCTTTGTCGAACGCTACTCCGCCGACCGGCTTGTCCTCGGCCGTGAACTCGGCCCCGGCGCGGGGGAGCGCCCGGCGAACTACGTCTGGCCCCGGGTGGTGGGCGTGGTGAACCGCGCCAACCTCCGCGGCTTGGAGCAGCGCGACAGCCTGCCGTTCATTTTCCTGCCGACCAACGGAGGGCAGACACCGGGCTTCAACGTGATCGTGCGATCGGCGCGGCCGACAGCCGACATCCTGCGGGACATCCGGACCAAGCTGCGCGCCATCGATCCCACGCTGCCGCTCTATGCCACGGGATCGCTGCAGGAAGGCATCGACAGCATGCTGCTGCCCCGGCGCGGCATCATGCTGCTGCTGGCGGTGTTTTCCGGGTTTGCGCTGCTGCTCGCCGCCATCGGCCTCTACGGGGTGCTCGCCTACGATGTCACGCAACGCACCCGGGAGATCGGGATTCGCGGCGCCCTGGGCGCGACGCGCGCGCAGATCGTCAGCCTCGTCCTGAACCAGAGCCTCTGGAAAACCGCGTGCGGCCTGGGCGCGGGCCTGCTCGGTTCCTGGTTTCTCACGCGTTCGCTGCAGGCGCTGTTGTTCGACATCACCGCCTCCGATCCGCTGTCCTACCTCGCGGTGAGCGCAACCCTCCTCGTCGTCGCCGGTCTGGCGAGCTGGCTGCCCGCGCGCCGCGCCGCCACGGTGGACCCGATCATCGCGCTGCGGGCGGACTGAGGGGCGGCCGAAGGGGGCTCACGCGTAGGCGCGGAGAACGACCAAACCAACCCGAACGGAGAACGGAGTGCATCTCAAGTCGCGGCCCAGCGGTGCGCCATGCAGTTACCTGCCTCCGCTCGCTTCGATTCGCGCAACGCGGACTTCCCTCATGGCGTGGTCAATCCAGTAGGAGACTGCCACCCGACCCAGAACCAAAACCTGCAATTCCCGGTGATCCTCGTCTTGCTCCGTATAGTCGCCGGTTATGAAGGGACTGCGTTCAATCCGGTTCACCCACTGTTCGATCTCCTCATAGGTGTCTTCGTCCGCATCGGCGACGAAATCCAAAGCCTGGCGAGTAAATACAGTCCGGTAAGGCCTCATCCGTCCGAAGCCTTGCGGCGTTCGGCCCGTGCTTGTTTGACCTCATCCCAGGTGAATTTTTCACCCGCGTCCATGGCGCGCATGGCCGCGGTTAGCTTCCGCCTACGGGCGGGAGTATGCCGCTGCTTCATCCTCGTCGCAATCGCCGCCAGCACCTTCCGATCCTCGGCACTCAGCCCGCGGATGGTCTTTTGCAGCTCGGCGACGCTCATACGGGGCACGATGCTCAAGCCGGCTCCGGAATCAAGCCCGGGACGAGGGCGTCCTGGCTCCATTTTTGCGACCTCTCGCGAGTTGCGATCCGTGTGGCCCAAAGGATTGGGTCGAACCAACCCGTCCAGAGGCCCGGTTCCACCTTAGGTCGATCCGGGTTTATCTGTGAGATCCGTGGTTAAACCCGTCCCGAGCCAACTCGCGCGGAGCGCGGGTTCCATCTCAAGGCACGGCCTAGCGGGACCAGCCGTCGCCAAGCCTATGGCTGGCAGGGCGTGGGCCCTCCATCGGATCGAACCCTCAGGTTTCAGGTTTCCGCTTTCAGGTTTCTCCGTCAGATCAACTTCAGCTGTTTTCTCGCGGCGATCGCGAGGTCGTTGAACTTCGCGGCGTGCTGCGGTTCGCGGTAGTCCACACCGTAGGTCGGGATGAACTCCTGCAGGCGCTTGATGCCGGCCTCGCCCTCGGTGAGGTGCGGGAAGCTCTTCCGGATGACCTCGGTGACGATGTTCACGCACACGCTGGCGCCGGGGCTGGCGCCGAGGAGGGCGGACATGGATTTGTCGGCGCTCGTGAGGACCTCCGTGCCGAAGTGGACGATGCCGGCTTCGCCGTCGGTCTTCTTGATCGCCTGCACGCGGATGCCGCCGTCCACGAGTTTCCAGTCCTCGGGCTTGGCGTTGGGGTAGAAGATGTGCATCACGCGCATGCGGTCGGCCATGCTCTGCGTGCCCTGCTGCATGAGGTAGCGCACGAGCGGGAAGTTGGTGGCGGCGATCTTGAGCAGCGTCATCACGTTGTGCGGACGGATCGAGCGCGGGAGGTCGGTCCAGCTGCCGGTGCGGTGGAGGAAACGCGTGGTCCACGCGGCGAAGGGGCCGAAGAGGAGCGTCTTCTTGCCGTCGAGGATGCGCGTGTCGAGGTGCGGCACGGCCATCGTGGGCGCCTCGGGCAGGTTCTGGCCGTAAACCTTGGCCTGGTGGCGGGCGACGATCTCGGGCTTGTCGCACACGAGCCAGTGGCCGCCGATGGGGAAGCCGCCGAGGCCCTTCGCCTCGGGCAGGCCGGCGAGCTGCAGCAGCGGGAGGCTGCCGCCGCCCGCGCCGACGAAGACAAACTTGGTGGTGACCGTGTGCTCGGCGCCGGTCTTGCGGTTATGGACGGTGACGGCCCAGCGCCCGTCGGGCTGCTTCTTCAGGTCCACGACCTTGCTGCTCGCCGTGACGGAGCAGCCGGGTTGCGCGGCGAGCCAGGTGAGGAGCTTGCGGGAGAGGACGCCGAAGTTGATGTCGGTGCCGCCGTCCATCTTGGTCGCGGCGATCGGCACGGCGGGGTCACGGCCCTCGGTGAGCAGCGGGGCCCAGGAACCGATCTTCTTCGGGTCGGTGGTGAACTCCATCTCGCGGAAGAAGTGGTGCGCTGACATGCCGGCGTAGCGCGACTTGAGGAATGCCACCTGGTCGCCGCCGTGGACAAAGCTGATGTGCTGGACCGGGTTGATGAAGTCCTTCGGCGCCTCGATCATGCCGGTGCCGACGGCGTGCGCCCAGAACTGGAGCGTCTGCTCGAACTCCTGGAAGATATCGATGACCTTCTGGACCTTGACCGGGCTGCCGTCGTCAGGCTTCGGCGTGTAGCTGATCTCGCAGATGCCGGCGTGGCCGGTGCCGGCGTTGTTCCAGCCGTTGGAGCTCTCGTAGGCCAGCTCGTCGGCCGCCTCGAAGCACTGGATCGAGAGCGACGGATCGAGGCGCTTGAGCAGCGCGCCGAGATTGGCGGACATGACGCCGCTGCCGATGAGGACGACGTCGGGGTTGGAGCTGGGAGAGTTCATGAGGGGATCGACCAAGTCATTTTAGCCACGGATTGCACGGATGGGCACCGATAGAGGCAAAACCTCCGTAGCGTCATGCTGAGCCGTGCGAAGCATCCAAGGAAATCTATCCGTCGGCATGGGTCCTTCGCCCGGCTCAGGATGACGGGAACGAGAGTAATGAGATTGATCCGTGCTCATCTGTGTTATCCGTGGTCAATGTCTCAGGATTAGTGAGGCCTTAGTGTAGATGAGTGGTTCAGGAAGGGCTGCGCGTTTGGTGGCTTTTTCGACCCAAGGCGGGATTTACACCAAGCAGCGAAGGAGCGAAATCGGGGCCTAGGCTGCTTGGCTCCTTGGTGTTCAAGCCCGCTTGGAGGTGACGTCACGCTCATAGCGGGCGACGTCGGCGAGCCAGTCGGCGCCGGCGGGGACGTCCTCGCGGCGGCAGAGTTCGTCCCAGACCGCGCCCCAGGGGAGCGAGCGGGTGAGCTCCATCAGCGCGAGGCGCTCGTGGCCCTTGCCGGCGGCGTCGGCCGCCTGGATCGCGGCGGACGGGTCGAGCAGGCCGCAGAGGATGGCCTGGCGCGTGGCGCGCGTGCCGGTGACGTAGGCCGCGATGCGGTTGATCGAGGCGTCGAAGAAATCGAGGGCCACATAGACGCGGTCCCAGGCGTCGCCGCGGGCGATCTCGAGGAGGAGGTTGCGCACGGCGTCGTCGAGGATGACGACGTGGTCGCTGTCCCAACGGATCGGGCGCGAGGTGTGGAGGAGGAGCTTCTCGTGGAAGGCGAGGTGCGACGAGACCTTGTCGGCCACGGACTCGGTCGGGTGATAGTGGCCGAGGTCGAGGCAGAGCACGAGGCCGCGGCTGAGCGCGTAGTTGGAATAGAACTCCTGCGAGCCGACGACGTATTCCTCGGAGCCGAGGCCGAAGAGTTTCCCTTCGACGGCGTCCACGCAGAGCTTCCGGTTCACGGACTTGTCGGCGAAGATGGCGTCGTAGGCCGCGGCGAGGCGCTCGCGCGGGCCGAAGCGGTCGGCGGGGCAATCCTTGGCGCCGTCGGGGATCCAGTGATTGATGACGCTCGGCGAGCCGAGGTTCTGGGCGAAGCTCTCGGCGATGTGGCGGCAGGCTTTGCCGTGACGGATCCAGAACTTGCGGACGGCGGGGTCGGCGCTGGAGAGCGTGTAGCCGGAGTTGGCGTGCTCGTGGGCGAAGTAGGTCGGGTTGAAGTCGAGGCCGACGCGGCGCGACTTGGCCCAGCCGAGCCAGCGGGCGAAGTGCTGCGGCTCGAGCTCGTCGCGATCCACGTGCTGGTCGCCGGTCTCGGCGTAGAAGGCGTGGAGGTTGAGGCGCTGCTTGCCGGGGAGAAGTTTCAGCACCTGGTCGAGGTCGGCGCGCATCTCGTCGCCGTTGCGCGCGCGGCCGGGATAGCCGCCGGTGGACATGATGCCGCCGCCAGCGATGCCGTCCTTGGGTGTCTCGAGGCCGCGCACGTCGTCGGCCTGCCAGCAGTGGAGGGAGACCGGGATGCGGAGTGCGGCGCGGATGGCGGCCTCGGTGTCCACGCCGAGATCGGCGTAACGCTGGCGGGCAAGCGAGTAGGCGGCGGAGATAGATTTGGAGGAGGGCATGGGGGAAATATTTTTAACCACAGATTACACAGATGAACACCGATTGATCCAAAGCCAGGTTGCCCACGGAATACACGGAAGTAGAGGCATTCAGAATTGGGATCATGAGTTCAAATTTCTGTGTGTTCCGTGTATTCCGTGGGCAGTCAAAATCCGTGATGATCCGTGTTATCCGTGGTCACACCTTGGGTTGGTAGATCGTCTGTTTCAGGTCGGCGGCGTGGAGGGCGCGGAAGGCGGCGAGGTTCTTCACGGCTTTCAGCGCGATGAGCTGGTTGGCGAGGTTGCCGACGACAGAGCCCTCCAAGGCGAAGGAATGCACGGGCAGGCCCGAGGCGTCGGCGGTGGCCTGGCAGAGGAGCGTGTTCTTCGAGCCGCCGCCGACCATGAGGATGCGCTTGAAGGTGCGGCCGGAGAGTTTTTCGAAGGTCTTGATGACGTCGGCGTGGCCGCGGCCGAGGGAGTCACAGATGAGGCGCACGTAGCCGGCGAGGTCGCGCGGAGCCTTGAGCCCGCGGCGCTTCAGCTGGGCGTCGATGGCGGCCTTCATGGACGGCGGGTTGGCGAAGGCGGGGTCGGTGACGTCGAGGAGGGTGTCTTTCCGTAGCTGCGCTTGAGTCCCGCGGCGGGACGAAAGCGTGGCTCCGGCCACGTTGTCTCCCGCGGACGCGGGATCCAACGCGGCTACACTGGGAATCTTCGCGGCCGCCTTGATCAGCGCCGCCCATTCGCGATCGTTCTTCGGCCGCGAGGCGAAGTCCTTCAAGGTGCCCTCGAGGAGCCAGAGGCCGATGACGTTGACGAGCGGGCGGTATTCGCCGCGGCCGGTGCGGTCGTTGGCCACGCGGGCGGCGAGAGCCTCGGCACCGAGGAGCGGCTGGTTGCTCTCGAAACCGACGAGCGACCACGTGCCGGAGCTAAGGAAGATGTCGGCGCCGTCGGCCGCGGCCGGCATGGCGTCGTAGGCGCAGGTGGTGTCATGGCCGGGGACGGCGATGACCTGGGTGTCTTGTAGAGCTGGGTCCTTCGCCGAACTCAGGACGGTGCGCAGGCGGCCCAGTTTGTGGCCACTGCGCACCGGTTTGGTAAGCCAGACCGGCGGCACGCGGAAGTAGTCGAGCGCGGGGCGGGACCAGTCGTCGCCGTTCACGTCGAGGAGCTGCGTCGTGCTGGCGATGGAGAGGCCGTTGGCCATTTGGCCCGAGAGCAGGAAGTTGAAGTAATCGGGCAGGAAGAGGCAGCGCGTGGCGAGGTCGGTGATGGCCGGGCAGGACGCGACGGTCTCCGCGAGCTGGAACGAGCTGTTGTAGAAGACGGCCGGGATGCCGGTGGCCGCGTAGATGCGGTCGTAGGCGGCGCGGGTGTTCTTCAGGTGCTCCATCGGCGCCTGCGTGCGGGCGTCGCGGTAGGCGTGCGTCGGGAAGACGATGCGGCCCGCGTCGTTGGTGAGCACGTAGTCCACGCCCCAGGTGTCCACGCCGACGGACGCGAGCGTCGCGCCCTTGGGGAGCGCGGCGACCGCGGCGCGCAGGCCGGTCTGCACTTCCTGCCACAGGCCGGGAATGTCCCAGTAGTCGTGACCGCCGGCCGAGCGCAGCGCGTTGGGGAAGCGGTGGACCTCGCGGAGCGTGAGCCGGTTCTTCGCCCACGTGCCGAGGATGACCCGGCCGCTCGTCGCGCCCAAGTCTATCGCAGCACAATAAAATGGCTTCGCCATACTCTGAGTTTAAGTGGGAAGTTGAAGATTGAGGAGGAGGAAATCCACTCAGCGTCATCCTGAGTGAAACGAAGGATCCAAGTGGAGCGTGACTTCTCTTGGATTCTTCGCACGGCTCAGAATGACGCTAGCGGAGCTCTTGTTCACAATCGGTATTTCCGATTTCGGGTTTCTTTGGCGTTTGGCGCTTTGGACTTTTGAGATTTGGCGTTGCTGCGCGTCAGCGCAGGAACGCCTCATGCAGTCCGCCGTCCACGGTGATGACCTGGCCGGTGGTTTTGCTGAGACGGGAGCTGACGAGGAGGAAATACGCCTCGGCCTGGTCGGCGGGCGTGATCGGGGCCTTCGTGAGCGTGCGGTCGGCGTAGAACTGCGCGAGCTTCGTCACGAGCGACTCGGTGGCCTCGTCGTCCTTGTAGGGGATGTTGTATTTGGCGAGCGAGCCGATGACGCGGTCGCGCGGGAACATCGCGGAGCCCTGCACGACGGTGGCGGGGGCGACGGCGTTGACGCGCACCAGCGGCGAGAGCTCGATGGCGAGCTCGCGCGTGAGGTGGTTGGCGGCCGCCTTGGAGGTGTCGTAGGCCACGGAACCCTTCTTCGCGACGGCGGCGTTGGCCGAGGTCGTGAGCACGAGGTTGCCCTTGAGGCCCTGCTCCTTCCACGTCTTGAACGCCTCGTCGCCAACGAGGTAGCTGCCGGTGACGTTGATGTTGAAGGTGAGCGCCCACTTGTCGTCGGGGATGTGCCCGGTCGTGTCGCTCGGCACGAAGATGCCGGCGGTGACGCAGATGGAGTCGAAGCCGCCGTAGGCGAGCGCGACCTGGTCGAGCATCTTGCGGATGCTGGCGCGGTCGGTGATGTTGGCGGCAAGGCCGAGGGCCGGGCCGCAGTTGGAGAGCCCCGTGCCGGCGACGCCGATGCCGACGCCGTATTTGGCCTCGATCTCCTTGGCGGTGGCGGCGGCCGCGTCGGCATTGAGGTCAACGCACACGATGTGCGCGCCTTCCTTCACGAGGCGGTGCGCGGTTTCCTTGCCGATGCCGGAGCCGGCGCCGATGACGACGATGACCTGGCGGGCGAGTTCCTTCTCGGCGGGCATGCGCTTCAGCTTGGCCTCCTCGAGGAGCCAATACTCGATGTCGAAGGCCTCCTGCTGCGGGAGCGCGATGTAGCGGTCAATCGCCTCGGCGCCGCGCATGACCTCGACGGCGCAGTTGTAGAACTCGGCGGTGACGCGCGACTCGGACTTGTCCTTGCCCCACGCGATCATGCCCACGCCGGGGATGAGCACGACGGTCGGGTTCGGGTCGCGCATGGCGGGTGAGTTGGCGTGTTTGCAGGCCGCGTAGTAGGCGGCGTAGTCCTTGCGGTAGGCCTCGAGGCCGGCGGCGAGCTTGGCCTTCAGCGCGGCGGTGTCCTCGGCCTGCGGGTTCCAGTCCACGTAGAGCGGCTTGATCTTGGTGCGCAGGAAGTGATCGGGGCAGCTCGTGCCGAGTTCGGCGAGGCGGGCGGCGTCCTTGGAGTTCACGAAGCGCAGGATCTTGGCGTCGTCCTGCACGGTGCCGATGAAACGCTTTTGCTTCGAGACCTGGCCGCGGAGCCAGGGAAGAATGGCAGCGAAGACGGCTTGCCGCTTCGCCTCGTCGAGCGACTGGTATTTCGCGCCGCCGAAGGCCGTGGCGTCGCCGCCCTTGGCCTGGTATTTCGCCTCGATGTAGCGGGCAGCCTTTTCGATGCAGTCGAGGGTCCAGGTGTAGCAGGCCTTGTCGTCGTCGGCCCAGGAGATGAAGCCGTGCTGGCCCATCATGATGGCCTTGGTGGACGGGTTCTTCCTCGCGATCTCCTGCATGGCGAGGCCGAGCTCGAAGCCCGGGCGCATCCACTTCACGTAGGCCATCTGGCCGCCGAAGATTTCCTGGGTGAGCTTCTCGCAGTTGGCCGAGGCCGCGATGGCGATCACCGCGTTGGGGTGCATGTGATCGACGTGCTTGCCGGGCAGAAAGGAGTGCAGCGTGGTGTCGATCGAGGAGGCGCGCGGGTTCAGGTTGAACGTGGCGTGCGAGAACATGCCGACCATGTCGTCCTCGGCCTGCGACTTGAGGCCCTTGTCGGCGCGGCTGGCGTAGAGTTTCTGGAGGTCGAGCAGCTTCTGCTGGTAGAGGGAGGAGAAGTTCTCGCGCGTGCTGGTGCGGAGATCGCCGCCCGAGCCCTTGACCCAGAGGACCTCGACGGGCTGGCCCGTGAGCGGGTCCTTTTCGATGATCTTGGAGGAGGTGTTGCCGCCGCCGGTGTTGGTGATGCGCTGGTCGCCTCCGAGGAGGTTCGAGCGATAGACGAGACGGCCGACGGGATCGAGGGACGCGGCCTTGGCGTCGTCCCAGCCGAAGTTGACGTATTGGTAGGAGCTCATGTTGGAAAAAGGGAGGTTAACCACGGATTGCACGGATGGACACTGATGGAAGAATCATATGCGCTGCGTCATTCTGAGCCGTGCGAAGAATCCAAGGAGGCATGGCGCCCGAATCGCTTGGATCCTTCACTGCGTTCAGGATGACAGGTTGCGGGGGTTGGGTTTGTATCCGTGATCATCTGTGTAATCCGTGGTCAGAAGGTTTGTTGGTTTTGCTTCAGGCGCTGATCAGCCGCGCGGCAATCAGCTTCACGCCGGCGGCGGCGAGCTGGGTGGACGAAGCGTCGGTGACGAGCGTGCCGAGCTGGTCCCAGCCGGCGACGCGGTGCGGGGTGGCGCGGCCGAGCTTGGAAGCGTCGAGGCAGAAGAACGGCGCGGTGGTGCGGCGCAACACGGCCTGCTGAAACTCGGCGACGTCGGCGTGGGAGTTGGTGATGCCCTCGGCATCGAGACCCTCGCCGCCGAGGAAGGCCGCGTCGAAGTCCCAGGCCGCGAGCGAGCGCACGGCATCGGCGCCGAGCAGGACGGCCTGGCGGTGCAGGAAGGTGCCGCCGAGCACGTGCAGGTCGAGGCCGCGGGCCCCGCCGAGCAGGGTCGCAACGGGCAGGCTGTTGGTCACGATGCTCAGGCCGGTCAGGTCGCGCCGCGTGCGCAGGAGCTGGCGGGCGATGGCCTGCACGGTGGTGCCGGCGTCGAGGAAAACCGTGCCGCGGCGCGGAAATTTTTCGAGGGCGGCGGCGGCGATGCGGCCCTTGGCGGTGCGGGCGCGGCCCGAGCGTTCGCCGAGCGAGGCGAAGGTGGTGTTGTAATCGGCCAGAGCGCCACCGCGCGTGCGGGTGATGTGGCCGTTGGCGGCGACTTCCGACAGGTCGCGGCGCGCCGTCGCCTCGGACACTCCCAGCCGCCGGCAGATCTCCGCCACCGGCAGGAAGCCGTCGGTCCGGATCAGGGCGCGCAGGCGCTCGTGGCGGCTTTCGACGATGTGGCGGGGAACTCGCATGGGGCGGACGCGCAGGGGCTCATTTTATATGAGCGAAGTCAATCATATAACTTTTCGGACATTTCGGAGCGTCCGAAGGGGGCGAAACAGGCCTGTGAACGCGGCCCCAGCTTCCGGATGTAGGGTCGCTGCTTGCGGCGTCCTCGTGCGTGAGGTCGGCGCAAGCGCCGACCCTACAAGAGGACAAGCGGCCCGCCGCGAGGTGGGTCCTTCCTCAAATCCACACCACCCGCCAGCCGTAGCGGGCGAGCTTGAGGGGGCCGGCGGGGAGCTTCTTGCCGGTGAGGGCGTCGGTCGCGCCCTTCGGCACGCGGACGCGGCCGCCCTTGCCGTTCAGGTTCACCACGACCCAGAGCGTTTCGCCGTCGGCGGTTGCGCGCGGGCACACGACAGTGCCGGGCGTGGCGTCAAAGCGGAGGGTGACACCGGCCTGCTTCGCGTAGTGGGCGACGAGCTTCGCCAGCAGCTTTGCGCCGGTCTTCCCGTCGGGCAGCGCGCCGAGGACGACGACCGCGCCCTGGCCGATCCGACGCTCGGTGAGGAAGGCCAGACCCGGGGCCTGCTCGCTCTTGAGCGTGCCGAGCACCCGCGTGTCGGAGGTGGCGGGCCGCAGCGCGGAACACCAGCCGGCCACGGGTGCGGTGAGGCCGAAGGCCTTGCCGGTCGAGCCGGTGCCGGTGATGGGAAACGAAAACACGGTCTCGACGCCCGCGAAGGCGTCCACGAGCCCGAGACCAGCGTCGGTCGGCACGGTGTGCTCGGCGCCGCGCGTGCCAGTGGTCGGCGCGCAGATCCACACGCCGCCGGCGCGGACGAATTTTTCCACTTTCTTCAGGAAGTCCGGCGACACAAACGGCATCACGGGCGTGATGAGCAGCTTGAGGCCGTCGAGCGCCGCGCCCTCGAAGCGGACGTCGCGGTGGATGCCGGCCTCGAGGAGCAGACCGTGCCATTGGGCGACGACCTTGTTGAAATCCACCTCGTAGCCGGGGCGTCCGCCGAGCGGCTCGGTCTGGAGCATGGCGCGACCGAGATCGGACCAGGTGACGGCGGCCTCGGCGACCGCGGGCTTGCTCGCGAGCATGAGCGGCTCGAGCTGCCGACGCGCGGCCTCGACAGCCTCGACGGCGGTGTAGCCGACGGAGGGCTTGAACCAGGTGCTGAGAATCGCGCTGTGTGGCAGCTCGCAGCCGGTGCGCTGCTGGCGCCAGAGCCAGTAGTTGATCGCCTGCGCGCCGAGCCCGAAGGACACGACCGCCTCGGCCGCGAGGAAGCCCGGCGGATGCGTGACCTCGTGGTTCCCAAACCAGCCGTTGTGCGCGACGCTCGTCTCCATGAACCAGTGGGCGCGGCCGGGCTTGGCGGGGCGGCAGAGGTCGTTGTCGAAGACGATGGCCGGCCAGTTGTCGCGCGGCGGGTAGTCGTCGAAGGAGGCGAAATCGAGGTTGGCGAACAGCCGCTCCTGGTTGACCGAGAAGAACGTCACCGTGTTGTGCGTGATCGGCTTGTCCGAGTGGCGGCGGATGACCGCGCACTGCGCGTCCATGAACTCCGCGATGCTCTCGCGGCAGAACATCCGGTAGGCGGTGCTGAGCGAGGCGTTGTGCAGGAAGGGCGTGCGCACTGGCGCGGGCACCTGGTCGAAGCGCTGGTAGCGTTCGCTCCAGATCTCGGTGCCCCAGGCGTCGTTCAACTTCTCAATCGTGCCGAACCGCGCCTCGAGCCAGCGGTGCCAGTGGGCGACGGCGTGGGGGTTGAAGTCCTCACCGACGTGGCACTTGAACTCATTGTCGATCTGCCAGGCGATGATCGCCGGGTGGCGGCCGACGGCCGACGCCAGGGTCTCGACGATGCGCAGGCAGGCCGCGCGCACCACGGGGTGCTCGTAGCTGGCGTGCTGGCGCGCGCCGTGACTCATCACGCGGCCCTCGGCGTCCACGAAGCAACGGTCGGGGTGACCGTGCGTCAGCCACACCGGCGGCGTGGGCGTGGGCGTGCAATAGACGACGCCGATCCCCGCCGCGTGCAGCTGGTCGAGCACACGCACGAAGAAGTCCACCGACACCCGGCCCTCGTCGGGCTCCATCTTCGACCAGGTGAACTCGCCGATGCGCACCATGTTCAGGCCGAGTTTCTTCATTTCCGCGATGTCGCGGGGAATCTCGGACTCGGGCCAGAGCTCGGGGTAGTAACAGGTGCCGTGGAGGAGTTTGTTCATGGGGGGAGCCGGGTATTTCACACAAAGGAGCTAAGCAGCCAAGACCGGCTTTGCTACTTTGCTCCTTCGTGTGCGCCTCCCCATTGGGTCAGTCAACCTCCGGCCCGTCAAAATTCAGTCGCTTCGGATTGTCCGGCACATGACGGTCAAGGCCCCGGCCCGTTGCGGTGGTTCGCCGGTCACCAAACCTCCAAGTTCCCCTATCCCCTAACCCCATGAAACGATTGCTCCCTCTGCTGGGCGTGTTAGCCCTCGTGGCAGCCCCGATGCTGCGCGCCGACCAGTCCGCCACCCTCACTCTCCGCGCCGACCAGCCCGGCGCCGTCATCAGCCGCGAGATCTACGGCCATTTCGCCGAGCACCTCGGCCACTGCATCTACGAAGGCCTCTGGGTCGGCCCCGACTCGTCCATCCCCAACACCCGCGGCATCCGCAACGACGTCGTCGCCGCGCTCAAGAACCTCCAGATCCCCGTCCTCCGCTGGCCGGGCGGCTGCTTCGCCGACGAATACCATTGGAAGGACGGCATCGGTCCGCGCGAAAAGCGCCCTGCGATCTACAACTCCCACTGGGGTGGCGTCGTGGAGAACAACCATTTCGGCACGCATGAGTTCCTCGATCTGGTCGAGATGCTCGGCTGCGAGGCCTTCGTGTCCGTCAACGTCGGCAGCGGCACCGTGCAGGAGACCCAGCAGTGGGTCGAATACATGACCAGCGACGCCAAGTCACCCATGGCCGACCTGCGCCGCGCGAACGGCCGCGACAAGCCCTGGCGCGTGAAATACATCGGCGTCGGCAACGAGACCTGGGGCTGCGGCGGCAACATGCGCCCCGAGTATTACGCGGACGTTTACAAGCACTTCAACACGTTCATCAAAAACTACGACCGCGAGTATCGCATCCAGCGCATCGCCTGCGGGCCCAACGGCGACAACTACGCCTGGACCGAGGAACTCATGGCCAGCGCCGCGCGCCACATGAACGGCCTCTCGCTCCACCACTACACGCTGCCCAGCGGCAGCTGGAGCGGCCCGAAGGGAGCGGCCTACGGTTTCCCCGAGACCCAGTGGTTCACCACCATGCGCAACACCCTGATCATGGAGACGCTCGTCACCAAGCACAGCGCGATCATGGACAAATACGACCCGCAGAAGAAGGTCGGCCTCGTCGTGGATGAATGGGGCACCTGGTATGACGTCGAGCCCGGCACCAACCCCGGCTTCCTCCGCCAGCAAAACACCATCCGCGACGCCGTCGTCGCCGGCCTCAACCTGCACATCTTCCAGAAGCACGCCGACCGTGTGACCATGGCCAACATCGCGCAGATGATCAACGTGCTCCAGGCCGTCATCCTCACCGACAAGGAGAAGATGATCCTCACGCCGACCTACCACGTCTTCGAGATGTTCAAGGTCCACCAGGGCGCCACCAGCCTGAAGCTTGACCTCAAGACGCCCGACTACGTCTTCGGCGCCGAGAAGCTCCCGGTCGTCAGCGCCTCCGCCTCACGCAACGCCGCCGGCAAGATCCATCTCTCGCTGGTGAACCTGCACCCGAGCGACGCCGTCACCGTCAGCACGACGCTCGAGGGCGTGAAGCCGGGCGCCGTGAGCGGCCGCATTCTTACCGCCGACGCGATGGATGCGCGCAACACCTTCGAGGCGCCCGAGACCGTCAAGCCCGTCGCCTTCACCGGCGCGAAGCTCGCCGGCGGCCAGCTCACCGTCACCCTCCCCGCCAAGTCGGTGGTCGTGCTGGAGCTGTGAGCGTCCTTTGACCTCCGTCTCTCCCGCAGGGGCGCGCCTCATGCGCGCCCCTGCTTTTGAACCGGCCCGCGACTCTGCGGGCCGGTCTGCTCTGGAGGGTCGGTCTCCGCACCGACCGCGGCCGGCGCGGAGGCCGGCCCTCCACCTGACTGTAAGGCAACCCGCCGTTTGCCACTGCGCGCCCGCCGGCTAATCTCCACCCATGCCCCTACCCCGTTGTTCTGATTCCATCCCCCTGGTCTGTCATCCTGAGCCGCGCAAAGGATGCAACCGGAGCGACGGGGATGATTTCGTTTGCGAAGATTCCCTTGGATCCTTCGCTGGGCTCAGGATGACGCTGCGGGTGCTGGTTCTGCTTTCGTGTTTTTCGTGTTTTTCGTGGTTACATGCGGATTCCGTCGCCCCCAAGCCGCTCTTCCGCGATCCGGTTTACGACGGCGCGGCCGATCCGGTCGTGATTTGGAATCCCAAGGCGGAACGCTGGTGGATGTTCTACACCAACCGCCGCGCCAACCAGCCCGGCCTCTCCGGCGTGGCCTGGGTTCACGGCTGCAAGATCGGCATCGCCGAGTCGGCCGACGGTGCGAAGTGGACCTACCTCGGCACCGCCGACATCGAGCTGCCGCCCGAGATCGGCGGCGCCGAGCCCACGCACTGGGCGCCGGACGTTATCACTGCGCCGGATGGCAAGCACCACATGTTCCTCACCGTTGTGCCAGGAGTGTTCGAGAACTGGCAGCACCCGCGCCGCATCGTCCACCTCACGAGCACCGGCCTACGGAAGTGGAAATACGAGTCCGCCCTCACGCTCGCGTCCGACCGCGTGATCGACGCCGGCGTCCACGCCCTGCCCGGCGGTGGCTGGCGCCTGTGGTATAACAACGAGCGCGACCGGAAATCCATCTACTACGCCGACAGCCCCGACCTCTTCACGTGGACCGACAAGGGCAAGTGCACCGGCGTCGGCGAACGTCCGGGCGAAGGCCCCTACGTCTTTCGCTGGCGCGGCGCGTATTGGATGCTCGTGGACCTGTGGAAGGGCCTCGGCGTTTATCGCTCCACCGATCTCGAAACCTGGACCGCTCAAAGCGGCGACCTGCTCGGCGTGCCCGGCACCGGCGCCGACGACGGCGTGAACGGCGGCCACCCCGGCGTCGTGGTCAGCGGCGACCGCGCCTATGTGTTCTATTTCACCCACCCCGGCCGCGCCGGCACGATCCGGCCCGAGGACAAGGAATCGCTCGATCTCCGCCGCAGCTCCATCCAGGTCGTCGAACTCGTCGAAAAGGACGGCGTGCTCTCCTGCGACCGCAACACGCCAACGCATGTGATGCTGAGGGCGCCGCGGTAGCCGGAACCAATTTGAACTGTAGCCGCGTTGGAGCGTAGCGACAACGTGGTTGTCCACTGACCACGCTTTCGTCCCGCAGACGCGGGACTCAAGCGCGGCTACATCTTGGTTAAGACTGCCCTATCACCCTCCGCCCATCTTATCCATTATTGGGCCCGCTATCTCCATGTGACGGGAGTGGCGCAGCCGCCCGGAATCTACAGGGTGGGCCCCAGCCCCTTGCGTAGTCGGTAACCCCCAACCGCCCATGAATACCCGTGCTGCCACACTGCTGGCGCTGTCCTTTGTCGCATCCGCCCTCCCCGGCCTTGCCTCGATCCCGAGCAACGCCACGCCATCCGTTATTGTCAGCACCGCACGCGAGCCCGTCGCCGCCGGCCCGTTTGCGCCGACCTGGGAATCGCTGCGCGGCTACGAGGCGCCAGAATGGTTTCGCGACGCGAAGTTTGGCATCTGGGCCCACTGGGGTCCCCAGTGCGAACCCGGCATGGGCGACTGGTATGCACGCCACCTGTATTTCGAAAATGGCCCGGCGTGGGGGCCCAACGTCACGGCCTTTCACCGCGAGACCTACGGTCACCCCTCGCAGGCCGGCTTCAAGGACGTCATCCACCGCTGGAAGGCCGAGAACTGGAATCCCGACAAGCTCGTCGCCCTCTACAAGCGCGCGGGCGCCCAGTATTTTTTCGCCCTCGCCAATCATAATGACAACCTCGACCTCTGGGACTCGAAATACCAGCCGTGGAATTCGGTCCGCGTCGGCCCGAAAAAAGATCTCATCGCCGGCTGGGCCCGGGCGGCGCGCGCCAACGGCCTGAAGTTCGGCGTCAGCGTCCACGCCGCCCATGCCTGGAGCTGGTATGAACCCGCGCAGGGCGCGGACAAGGAAGGCCCGCTCGCCGGCGTGCCCTACGACGGCAGGCTCACTGCCGCCGACGGCAAGGGCCAGTGGTGGGAGGGCCTCGATCCGCAGGATCTCTACGAGCAACGCCATGCGCCGGCCGAGGGCTTCGCGGAGCCGCTCAAGATCCACGAACGCTGGGACTGGGGCAACGGCGTTAGCCCGCCCGACCAAGCTTACAGTGAGCGGTTCTACCACCGCACGATGGATCTCATCAACACGTTCAGGCCCGACCTGCTTTACTTCGACGATACCGCCCTACCCCTCTGGCCCGTGAGCGACGCCGGCCTGAAGATCGCCGCGCATTATTACAACCAGGGCGCTGCGCGAAACGGCGGCAGGGCCGACAACGTCATCTTCGGCAAGGTGCTCACCGCCGACCAGAAGCGCGCCCTCGTGTGGGACGTTGAGCGCGGCGCACCCAATGACATCCAGCCGCTCCCCTGGCAGACCTGCACCTGCATCGGCAGCTGGCACTACGAAAAGAAAATCGCCGACGAAAACCGCTACAAGAGTGCCGCCACCGTCCTCCAGATGCTGGCCGACATCGTCAGCAAGAACGGCAACCTCCTGCTCAACATCCCGCTCCGCGGCGACGGCACGCCCGACGACGCCAGTCTCGCCGTGGTCGAAGGCATCGCCACGTGGATGGACGTGAACCGCGAGGCCATCTTCGCCACGCGCCCGTGGAAAATCTTCGGCGAGGGCCCGGCCTCCGCCGGCGCCGCCCTCAGCGCCCAGGGTTTCAACGAGGGCAAGGGCAAACCCTACACCGCCGACGATCTGCGCTTCACGCAGTCCAAGGACGGTCGCACGCTCTACATCATCGGCCTCGTCCGCCCCACCGCGCCGCTGGCCGTCGCCGCGCTCGGCACCGCTGCCGGCCACCTCGACCGCGCCATCGCCAGCGTGGAACTCCTCGGTTCCGCCGCGCCGGTGAAGTGGACGCAAACCGCCGCCGCCCTCAAGCTCGACGCCGGCGCGCCCGCCGGCCCGGCCGGCCCCGTGGTGTTCAAGGTTTCGCTCCGATGAAAATCATCCGTGTGCTCCTCGGCGCGACGCTCGGCGTCGCGCTCTACGCCGACACGACTGGGCCCGCCGCGCCGGCCAAATCGTTCATCGACTACTTCCGTCCCATTCCCGCCCGCGGTCCGCTCACGGCGGAAACCTGGGGCGCTCCGGGCGCGCTGCCCCGCGACGTGCACAACGGCCTGGAGGATGTGACCAACAAGTATTGTTACTGGGACGGCCAGATCCTCCGCGGCGACGACGGCAAATACCGCCTCTACGCCTCGCGCTGGGACGAGGCCCGCGGCCACGACGGTTGGAAGGATTCGATCGGCGTGAGCTCGCTCAGCGATCACCTGCTCGGGCCCTACGTGGACCGCGGCCCGATGTGGCCCGACAACCAGGGCGGCAAGGGCCACAACGTCACCGCGCTGCGCCTGCCCGACGGACGTTACGCGGTCGTCGTCAGCGAGACGCGCCAAGGCGATGTGTTCGTCTCCGATTCACCCGACGGACCCTGGACGCACCTCGGCGGCATCGTCACGCACGGCGACGTGCGCAAGCGCGCCTCGAACTACAGCATCATGGTGCGGCCCGACGGCGACTTCATGATCGTGCCGCGCTCCGGCCAGATCTTCCTCAGCAAAACCGGCATCCTCGGTCCCTACCACGCCCAGGGGCCGAGCGTTTATCCGAAGATCGCGGGCCTCGAACAGCGCGACCTCGAGGATCCCTGCATCTGGTTCAGCGGCGGCCGCTACCATATCGTCGTCAACAGCTGGAGCCAGCGGAAGGCCTTTCACCTGACGTCCAAGGACGGCATCACCGGCTGGACGCTGCGCGGCCTCGCCTACGATCCGCGCGTGGATTTCGTGCGCTACACCGACGGCACCGTGAACCGCTGGGACAAGCTCGAGCGCCCCGGCGTTGTCATCGAGAACGGCCACGTCGTCGCCGTCACCCTCGCGGTGCTCGACGTCCCGAAGAACGAGGAGAAGGGCGGCGACCGTCACGGCAACAAGGTCATCGTGATTCCCTTCGACGGCGCCGCGCTCGACCGTGATCTGGCGAACGTGCCCGAGCTGCCTTCAGAGGCGCCGGCCAAATAGCGCGCCCAAGGTGGCGCGCGTTGCCCGTTCGACGAGCTCAGGGCCTTGAGCCTGCCGAAACGGCTCCCCAACGCGCCAAGAATACCCGCTCGCGGAAAGCGCCCTGGGGAGCAGGTCGCTCCACCCTCAAACCCGCCGGACAGTAAGACGAGTTACCGTTTGCCGCGGCGGAGGTTTCGTCTGATTCTTCCTGCCCATGCCCCACCCCCGCCTGAACGAGGGAACCCACCCTGCCCCGTGGGCGGCCAGCTTGCTGGCGCCACGAAACTCGCGCATCATTCGTGGCGTGAGCAAGCTCACCGCCCACCAAGGAATGATTTCCCGGACCTGTTTCCTCGTTCTGTGTATTCTGTGTGTTCCGTGGGCCACCCCCGTCGCCCGCGCCGCCGACTACCCCAACCCGCTCGTCCGCCAGCGCGCCGACCCGCACATCCTGCGGCACACGGACGGGCAATACTACTTCATGGGCACGGTGCCGGAATACGACCGCCTCATCCTGCGCCGCGCGCCGACCATCGCCGACCTCGCCACCGCCGAGGAAAAGGTCATCTGGCGCAAGCACGCCACCGGCATCATGGGCGCACACATCTGGGCGCCCGAGATTTACCACTTCGACGGCAAGTGGTATGTGTATTTCGCCGCCGGCGAGGCGGAGAAGATCTGGAACATCCGTATCTACGTGCTCGAAAACGCCTCCGCCGATCCGTTCCAAGGCGAGTGGATCGAGCGCGGACAGCTCAAGACCGGCTGGGAATCCTTCGCGCTCGACGCTTCGGTCTTCGAGCACCGCGGCCAGCGCTACCTGCTCTGGGCGCAGCAGCAGCCGGGCATCAAGGGCAACACCAACCTCTACATCGCACCCCTGGCCACGCCCACCACCCTCGGCGGCCCGGCCGTGCTGCTGTCTAAACCCGAGTTCCCCTGGGAACAGGTCCGCTATGCCGTGAACGAGGGCCCGATGATGCTGCGCAAAAACGGCCGCCTCTTCCTCACCTACTCCGCCGCCGGCACGGGGCCGGAGTATTGCGTGGGGATGCTCACCGCGAGCGAGGACGCCGACCTGCTCGACCCCAAGTCGTGGACCAAGTCGCCCGAGCCGGTCTTCGTCACCAGCGAGGCAAACAAGATCTACGGTCCGGGCCACCACTGTTTCACGGTCGCCGAGGACGGCGTAACCGACCTCATCGTCTATCACGCCCGCAGCTACCCGCAGGTCGCGGGCGACCCGCTGAAGGACCCGAACCGCCACACGCGCGTGCAGGCGGTGCGCTGGCGCGCCGACGGCACGCCCGACTTCGGCGTGCCGCGCCCCGACGACCCGGTCGCCGCCGGCGGTGATTTTCCGATCACCGCCTACGGCGCGCTCGGCGACGCGCGCACGCTCAACACCGTCCAGATCCAGGCCGCCCTCGACGCCGCCCACGCGGCTGGCGGCGGGCGCGTCGTGATTCCCCAGGGCACGTTCAAGAGCGGCTCGATCTTCCTGCGACCAGGCGTCGAGCTCCACCTCGCCGAGGGTGCGGTCCTGCTCGGCTCGAACAACATCGAGCACTACCCGAAGCAGCGCACGCGCATCGAGGGCCACTTCCCCGAGTGGCGCCTCGCCCTCGTCAACGGCACCAACCTCACCGGCGTCCGCATCACCGGCCCGGGCAAACTCGACGGCAACGGCACGCTCTTCTGGGCCGCCTTCTGGCAGCGCCGGAAGGAAAACCCGCAGTGCACCAACCTCGAGGTCGAGCGCCCGCGCCTCGTCCACCTCGACACCTGCACCGACGTGCGGATCACCGGCGTCGTCCTCCGCGATTCCGGGTTCTGGAACATCCACCTCTACCGCTGCCGCGACGTGCTCCTCGAGGGGCTCGACATCTTCTCGCCCGGAGCCAGGGCCGGACCCGTGCGCGCGCCCAGCAGCGACGGCATCGACCTCGACAGCTGCCGCGATGTCGTCATCCGCCGCTGCAAGATTGCAGTGGACGACGACTGCATCGCCCTCAAGGGCACCAAGGGCCCGCTCGCCGACCGCGACGAATCGAGCCCGCCCGTCGAAAACATCCTCGTCGAGGACTGCACCTTCGGCGCCGGCCACGGCGTGGTCACCTGCGGCAGCGAGGCCACGGTCGTGCGCAACGTCACCGTCCGCAACTGCACCGTCGCCGGGAAGAACAACCTCGTCCGCCTCAAGCTCCGCCCCGACACCCCGCAGCGTTACGAGAACCTGGTGTTCGAGAACATCACGCTCGACGGCGACGGCCGGATCTTCGACGTGGCGCCGTGGACGCAGTTCTTCGACCTCAAGGGCCACCCGCCGCCCGCCCGCTCCGTCGCGGGCGTGACGCTGCGCAACGTCACCGGCCGCTACGGCACGCTTGGCCGCCTGCGCGGCAACGAGGGCGATGACCTCAGCGGGATCCGCCTGGAAAATGTCACCCTCACGCTCGCCGACGACAAATTCGAGCGCGGCCCCGTCCGCGACTTCACCGCGACGAACGTCACGCTCAACGGCCGGTCCTTCACCCCGTGATCCCGTCCCGGTCCAGTTTTTTCGTCCGGTTCTCCCAAGGAGCGAGCTTGCTGCTGCTGGCGCTTGCACCGCTCCCCGCCGCGCACGATTACGCCATCGGCGCCGACCTGTCGTTCCTGAAGCAGGCCGAGGAACGCGGCGTGCAGTTCAAGGACGGCGGCGTGGTGAAACCCGGCCTGCAGATTTTCCGTGACCACGGCTACAACTGGATCCGACTGCGGTTGTTTCACACGCCATCCACCCAGCCGCGTCCGCTGCCCAACGATCTCGCCTACACCATCGCCCTCGCACAGGAGGCGAAAGCGCGCGGCATGAAGTTCCTGCTCAATTATCATTACTCTGACACCTGGGCCGACCCCGCGAAGCAGTATCCGCCAAAAGCTTGGGCAACGCTCGACTCCGCCGCGCTCGTCACCGCGGTGCACGACTACACCCGCGACACCATCGCCGCATTCCGCGCGGCCGGCGTGCTGCCCGACATGGTGCAGATCGGCAACGAGGTGACGCCCGGCATGCTCTGGCCCCACGGCAAGCTGCCGGAAAACTGGGACACCTTTGCCGCGCTGCTGAAGGCCGGCATCGCCGGCGTCGAGGCCGGCCGGGGCGACGGCCCGCGCCCGCACATCATGCTGCACATCGAGAAGAGCGGCGACCGCGAGCGCACGCGCTGGTTCTTCGACCACCTCAAGCAGCGCGGCGTGGAGTTCGACGCCATCGGCCAGTCCTATTATCCGTGGTGGCACGGCTCGCTGCTCGACCTGCGCGACACGCTCGCGTTCATGGCCGAGACCTACCGCAAGGACATCTACCTCGTCGAAGTCGCCTACAACTGGCGGCCCACCGAATACCTCGGCGAGCCCGCGCCCTTCCCGGAAACGCCCGAGGGCCAGCGTGACTTCCTCGACGAAGTGCACCGCGCCGTCCTTGCCACGCCGCATGGCCTCGGCAAGGGCGTGTTCTGGTGGGAGCCCGCCGTCCCGCTGCAGACCCGTATCGCCAGCCGCGGCATGTTCGACGCCGACGGCAACGCCCTGCCCGTGATCACTGTCTTCGATCGCTGGACCCGCGGGAAGACGGTGAAAGCCAACACGCCATGAGTTTCCGCACACCTCGCTGCCTGTTTTCGTAGCCGCGCTTAAGCGAAGCGAAAGCGTGGCCACGTTGTCGCGGTGCTCCAACGCAGCTACTCCCTGAATGCTTCTTCCATGAAATTCCCCCTCATCCTCATGTCCTCGTTCCTCCTCGCCTCCGTCGCCGACGCCGCTTTCTCCGATCACCCCGTCATTCCGCTCTGGCCCGAGGGCGTCCCCGCCGCCGTGCGCCCCGACGCCCCCGCCGCGCTGGGGCCGCTCGGACCGGAGAAACTCGAGGAGGGCGGACGTCTCTCCAACATCTCCGAACCCACGCTCACCGTCTATTGGCCCGCCGTGGACCGGCCCAACGGCACGGCCGTCATCATCTGCCCCGGCGGCGCTTACGGCATCCTCTCCCACGACCGCGAGGGCATCCAATACGCCCAGTGGCTCAGCCACCTCGGCGTCACCAGCTTCATCTTGAAGAGCCGCCTGAAGGAATACGGCCACCCCGCGCCGCTGCAGGACGTGCTCCGCGCCGTGCGCGTCGTCCGCTCGCGCGCCGCCGAGTTCAAGATCAATCCGGACCGCCTCGGCATGATGGGCAGCTCTGCCGGCGGCCACCTCGCCGCCAGCGCCGGCACGCTCTTCGACCACGCCGACGGCAAAACCGGCGCCGCGCTCGACAGCGTGAACGCCCGCCCCGATTTCATCATCCTGATGTATCCGGTCATCACGATGGCCGACGGCGTCACCCACAACGGCTCGCGCGAGAACCTCCTCGGCAAGTCGCGCACGGCGGAACAGGAGGCCTTCTTCTCGCTCGAGAACCGCGTCACCGCCGCCACGCCGCCGACGCTTCTCATCCACACGCAGGAGGACAAATCCGTGCCCATCGAGAACAGCATCCGTTTCTTCCAGGCGCTCACCAAGGCCGGTGTGCCTGCGGAGTTCTACGCCTTTGAGAAAGGCGGCCACGGCATGGGCATCCGCGACGGCCTCGGCACGACCTCCGAATGGCCCGACCGCGCCCGCGAGTGGCTCCGCGTCCGCGGCCTGCTGACCCCCGCCAAGCCATGAGCGTCCCCTCCTTGTAGGGTCGTCGCTTGGGCCGATCCTACAACGCTATCCCCCATGAAACCCCGCCTGCCCCTCTTAGCCGCGATCATCGGCCTGTTCGCGGCCTGCTCCTTCGCCGCCGAACCTGTCGTCCCGCTCTGGCCCGGCGTGGCGCCCGGCTCCGCGGGTCGCACCGAGCCCGAGAAGGTGCGTATTACCGACAGCGGTGAACACGTCGTCTCCGGCGTGCATCAGCCCAATCTCACCGTCTATCTGCCCGCGCCGGGTACGGCCAACGGCGCCGCCGTGATCGTGTTTCCGGGTGGCGGGCATCGCGAACTCTGGGTGGACCACGAAGGCCACGCCGTGGCGCGCTGGCTGGCCGGACGCGGCATCGCCGCCTTCGTCCTCAAATACCGGCTCGCCCGCGAGGAAGGCTCGACCTACCGCGTCGAGGTCGAGGCGTTGGCCGACGCCCAGCGGGCGCTGCGCCATGTGCGCGCCCGTGCCGCGGAATGGCAGATCGATCCGGCACGCGTGGGCGTCCTCGGCTTTTCCGCCGGTGGCGAAGTCGCCGGCCTCGTCAGCCGCAAGTTCGACGACGGACAGCCCGGGGCGGCCGACGTCATTGAGCGCCAATCCTCGAAACCCGCCTTCCAAGCCCTGATCTATCCCGGACGCACGCAAAACATCGAACCCGCGGCGGGAAATCCGCCGGCGTTCCTGCTGGCCGGCTACGAGGACCGGCCCGACATCAGCGAGGGCCTGGCGGAGGTTTACCTGCGTTTCAAGAAGGCCGGGGTCCCCGCCGAACTGCATCTCTACTCCGGCGTCGGCCACGGCTTCGGCCAGCGCGCCACCAACAAAGGCCCCGTCGCCGGCTGGCTCGACCGCTTCCACGACTGGCTCGCCGGCCGCAACCTGCTGAACTCTGCCAAACCATGAGTGTCCATTCCCTGTAGGGTCGCCGCTGGCGACGACCTCGGCCGCGAGGTCGGCCCTTGGGCCGACCCTACAACCATCCTTTCATGCGCCTCCTCGCTCTCCTCGCTTTCACGTTCACCCTCACCTCGCTTTCCGCGGCCCCGGTGGTGGAGCGGCTCGAGCGCGGCCTCGTCGGCATCCTGCAGCCGGACGGCAAGGTCTTCGTGGGTTGGCGCCTGCTGGCCAGCGACACGCCCGGCACAGCCTTCAACGTCTATCGGACCACCGGCCCGGGTCCCGCCCGACCCGCTGCTCCGGGTCAAGTAACGAACAATCAGGAGCGGGGTCCGGTCATGGCGAAGATCAATGCCGAGCCGCTCATCGGTCCGACCTGGCTGCTTGACCCGGCGCCACAACTCGATCGCGAGACCGCTTACTTCGTTCGTGTCGTCGTGAACGGCCGCGAGGGCGAGCCGTCCAAACCGTTTGTTATGCCGGCGCTCTCCGATCCGCGCCCGTATCATGCTGTGCCCATCCAGACCCCCGCCGGCTACACGCCCGGCGACGCTTCCGTGGGCGATCTCGACGGCGACGGCAACTACGAGATCATCCTGAAGCAGGAGCAGAACCCGCAGGACAACTCCCGCCCCGGCCTCACCGGCGAGACGCTCCTCCAAGCCTATCGCTTCGACGGCACCCCCCTCTGGACGATCAACCTCGGCAAAAACATCCGCGAGGGCGCGCATTACACGCAGTTCATGGTCGCGGACCTCGACGGAGACGGCCGCGCCGAAGTCGCCGGCAAGACCGCCGACGGCACCGTGGACGGCCGGGGCAAAATCATCGGCGACCCGGCCGCCAACCACCGCGATGAGCGCGGCCACATCGTGCGCGGACCGGAGTTCCTCACGGTGTTCGACGGACGCACCGGCGCCGCGCTCGCCACGACGGACTACCTGCCCGGTCGTCATCCCGAGACCCAGAACCCCACGCCCGATCAGATGAAAGCCGTCTGGGGCGACGGGAATGCCAACCGCTCCGAGCGTTACCTCGCCGGCGTCGCCTGGCTCGACGGCCGCCTGCCGAGCCTCGTCATGTGCCGCGGCTACTACACGCGCAGCGTCATCGCCGCGTGGGATTGGCGCGGCGGCAAGCTCACCTCGCGCTGGGTTTTCGACAGCGACAAGGTCGGCCCGCCCGACCGCACCAACAAGTGGCGCGGCCAGGGCAACCACCAGCTCTCCGTCGCCGACGTGGACGGCGACGGCAAACAGGAGATCATCTACGGCGCCATGGTCGTGGACGACGACGGCACCGGCCTTTACTCGACCGGCTGGGGCCACGGCGACGCGCTGCACGTGGGCGACTTCGTGCCCGACCGTCCTGGCCTCGAGATCGGCGCCATCCAGGAACGTTTCGATGCCCAGGGTCTGAGCCTGCGCGACGCGCGCACCGGCGAACCGATCTTCACCATCCCGTCCGTCCAGGCCGCCACCGAGGGCGGCGACAAGGGCGAGGGCCCGGGCCGCGGCAACACCTTCAACATCGACCCGCGATTCCCCGGCGCCGAGTCCTGGGCCGCCGGCGCAGGCCTGGACGGCATCCACGACGCCACCGGCCGGAAAGTCGTGGAAAAACGTCCGCGCGGCATGCCGGTGAACTTCGGCATCTACTGGGACGGCGACCTGCTCAACGAGCTCCTCGACCAGAACCGCATCGTGAAATGGAACTGGGACACGGAGTCGCTCAACCTGCTGCTCACCGATCCCGAATGCACCTCGGCCAACGGCACCAAGGCCACGCCCGCGCTCTGCGCCGACCTCTTCGGCGACTGGCGCGAGGAAGTCGTGTGGGCTACGCGCGACAAGCAGGAGCTGCGCATCTACACCAGCACGATCCCGACCAAGCACCGCCTCGTGACGCTCATGCACGACCCGCAATACCGCGCCGCCATCGCCTGGCAGAACACCGCCTACAACCAGCCGCCACATCCCAGTTTCGCCCTCGACGAATCCCTTCCGCTGCCGCCACCGCCGGTCGTGGAGTTCCCTCACTCCCCAACTGTGCCATGAAAACTGCCCACCTGCTCCTGTACTGCCTCGCCGCGGTGTTTCTCCCAGCCGACGAACCGAACCTGATCCCCGAATCCGGGCAACCCCGCCTGAGAAAGCCGGGCGGATTCAACCTGGAACTGCTGCCCAAGGCCTTCGCGTCGAACCCGCGGATTGAAATGACCGTTTACAGCGAACGAACCGCCTATGGCCGCACGCTGCGCGATCCCTCCCCCGAGCATCCGGTCTATTACGTCGCGCATAGCGAGGGTTACAAGCCCATGGGATCCAGTCCGATCAGGGAGAATCCGCCGGCTCAGGAAAAGATCGATGCGCTGCTCCAGGGGGTGTTGGCGAAACGCAGCTTTCTCCCCGCCCGGGAAATCTCCCATCCGCCCGCGCTGGCGCTTTTCTATTACTGGGGTTCCCACTCGGGCCTCGATGTGCGGGATGTCATGGCGTCGCCCGAACTGATCTCCCTCCGCCGCCGCGACATCCTGGAACGGGCCCGGCTCGTGGGCGGACTGGACAACGTCCAGAAGATGGCGCGGCAGATGGACGAAGGCATCCCGATTCACGAACGCATGGCCCGCGAACAGCATCTTCAATATCAGGCCGCACACGACCTCTACTACGTCGTGGTGTCCGCCTACGATTTCGCCGCCCTCACCCGGGGCGAGCGCAAGCTGGCCTGGCGCACGACCCTCACGGTCAACGACCAAGGCGTCTCCATGCGGGAGACGCTGCCACCGCTGATCATCAGCGCCATGGACTTCTTTGGCCGGGATACGGGCGAGTCGCTCGCCCTCCAGCGCCGGATCAACCGCGGCTCCGTCACCCTTGGTCCGCTTATCATCATCGGAACGGCTCTTCCCGATCCGGAGCCTGCGCCAACGAAATGATCCTTTCCCGTCCCACACTGTTCTTGCTCGTTGCGCCGCTGGTCGGGGCGGCCGGCCTGCACGCCCTCGAAAAACCCGACATCACTTACCAGGTCTTCCAGTTCCCGGTGGACCGGGCGCCGGTGATTGACGGCGATGCTTCCGACTGGGCGCAGGTGCCCGAAAGCTACGTGGTGGACCGCTCGCACCTGCACAACACGGCCACGCCCCCGCCGGCCGCGGGGGACAAGACGCTCGCGTGCCGCGTCAAGGTCGGCTGGGTCAAGGGCGAGAACCGGCTCTACTTCCTCTACGAGGCCGAGGACGACTACTGGGACTTCGCGCAGCCCGGCCTGCGCAACGACACCTTCGAGATCATGGTGGACGGCGATGCCTCCGGCGGTCCCTTCGTCGCGCGCGACCAGAAAAGCGTGTGGACGCCTGAGCTCATCGCCCCCGCCGACCTGCGCCCCGAGCCGCGCATCGACGCCGAGGGCTCGCGCCGCGCCATTCACGGCGTGCATGCGCAAAACTACCACGTCTTCACCCCCGCGGTGAACAAGGACTGGGCATTCATCCTCGGCGCCGGCACCTGGATCAAGGACGCCCCGTGGGCGAAATCCGCGCAACGCTTCACCGTGAAACCCGGCGAGAGCGGAAAGGTCACGGTCGAGTTCTATATCACGCCCTTCGACTACGCGGGGGCCGAGGGGCCGGAGCGCTCGGTCACCTCCCTTCTTACGGAAAACAAGATCATCGGCCTCTCCTGGATCGTGATCGACTACGATGGCCCAACCCCGCGCGGGTTCTGGTGCCTCTCGCCGCAGCGCTCCGCCTTCGGCCACGCGTCCCTCCTCTGCGCCTTCCGGCTGATGCCGCTCGAGGCGAAACCCGTCCCATGACTTTCTACCTCCGTCATCCTGAGCCGTGCGAAGGATCCAAGCCCGGCGCACGTGCGTCCTTCTCCTTGGATCCTTCGCACGGCTCAGGATGACGGAAGCGCGGGTCTTCTCTCATCCGTGGAATTTGTCCGATCTCCGTATGCCCTTACGCCTTCTCCCTTTCATTTTCCTGGCGATCGTCGCCCTTGGTTCGCCTGCGCTGGCCGCCGACCTCGCCCCCGCCGGCGGCGCGCGGCTCCTAAAGATTGCCGACGACGCCTTCGCCGGCAGCTCGGTCAACGTCCTCGCCAACTCCCAGCACACGCTCCTCACGCACGGCGACACGCAGTTCGCCGCCTTCTACGCCGCCGACTCGACCCTCGTGCTCGCGAAGCGCGTCCACGGCAACGACACCTGGACCACGCAGCGCACCGCGTTCAAGGGCCGCACGGCCGACGCCCACAACAGCATCGCCCTCGGCGTGGACGGCGACGGCTTCCTCCACGTGGCGTGGGACCACCACAACAACCCGCTCAACTACGCGCGCGGCACCGCGCCGGGTTCGCTCGAACTCGGTCCGCGCGAGGCCATGACCGGCGCGCATGAGAACCGCGTCACGTATCCGGCCTTCCTGCCGTTGCCCGGCGGCGACCTGCTGTTCTTTCACCGCGACGGCGGTTCCGGCCGCGGCAATCTCGTGCTCAGCCGCTACGACCTGCGCGCCCGCCGCTGGTCGCAGCTCCACGCCAGCCTGATCAACGGCGAAGGCGCGCGCAGCGCCTACCCGGCTTACACCGTGGACGCGCGCGGCACGCTCCACCTCGCCTGGGTCTGGCGCGCCACGCCCGACGTCGCCACCAACCAGGACATCGCCTACGCGCGCTCGCTGGACGGCGGCGTCACTTGGAGCGCCGCGGACGGACGCCCGCTCACGGTGCCCTTCACCGCCGCCAACGCCGACTACGCGCTGCGCGTCGGGCCCAACCGCTCGCTGATGAACCCGCCCAGCCTCGCCGCCGACAGTCTCGGCCGCCCGCTGCTCGCCAACTACTGGACGCCCGAGGGCAGCGACGTGCCGCAGTTCCATGTGGTGCGCCATGACGGCTTCAAGTGGCGGGTCACCCCGGTGACGGCGCGCACCACGCCCTTCACGCTCGCCGGCGGCGGCACGAAGAACCCGCCGATCTCGCGCGCCGTGCTCGCCGTGCGCGCCGCCGAAGACGAAGGCCGCGAAGTCGTGCTGGTTTATCGCGACGACGAGAAGGAAGGCCGCATCATAGCCGCCACGTGCGAGGATCTGCGGAAGACGGGCTGGCGCTTCACCGCGCTCACGGCGGGTTCGGTCGGCGCATGGGAGCCGTCCTACGATCCCGTGGCTTGGGCCCGCAACCGCGAGCTTCACCTGCTCGTGCAGGCCGTCACCCAGCGCGACGGCAACGACCGCGAGGCCGCCGCCGTTGCGCCCACGCCGGTTTCGGTTCTCCTCTGGCAGCCGCCCGCCCCATGAAAAACCCTCCCAACCGCCGCGAGGCGCTCCGCGCCGGCGCCATGCTGACTGCCTCGCTGCTGGCCGGTCCGCTCGTCCGCGGCCAGGGCACGCGTGTCATCCGCGACTTCAACGTGCGCGACTACGGCGCACTGGGCGACAGCCGCACCCTCGACACCGCGGTCATTCAGCGGGTGATCGATACCGCCGCGGCCGCCGGTGGCCGCGCCCGCGTGCTCCTGCCCGGAGGCAAACGCTACCTGTGCGGCAGCCTGCAGCTCCGCTCCGGGATTGAGTTCCACCTCGCCGACGACGCCGAGCTGCTCGCCAGCACCGACCCCGCGCACTACCCCAACCGCGCGCTGCTGGCCGCCACCGACGCCTTCGGCCTGCGCCTCACCGGCACCGGCCGCATCAACGGCCGCTCGCGCGAGTTCATGACCCACTTTGACGAAAAGGACGAGTGGTGGCGGCCCAAGGAATTCCGCCCGCGCCTCGCCGTGCTCACCGGCTGCCAGGGGCTGGAGGTGCGCGACGTCACGTTTTTCGAGGCCCCGAGCTGGACGCTGCACCTCGTCGGCTGCTGCAGCACCCTCGTGGACGGCGTGAAGATCCGCAACCAGCTGGACGTGCCCAATTGCGACGGCATTGATCCCGACCACTGCCACGACATGGAGATCCGGAACTGCGACATCCGTTGCGGTGACGACGCGATCGTTATCAAGGCCACGCGCGCCGGCGCGGCCTACGGCGGCAGCGAGAACATCGTCGTGAAGGACTGCGTCCTCGAGACGCAGGACTCCGGCCTGAAGATCGGCACCGAAACCGTGGCCGACATCCGCCGCATCCGCTTCGAGCGCTGCGAGATCAAGTCCGGTTGCCGGGGCCTCACCATCCAGCTGCGCGACGAAGGCAACGTCTCTGATATCGAGTTCAAGGACATCCGCTTCACCGCCCGTTATCACTCGGCACCGTGGTGGGGCCGCGGCGAGGGCATCTCGTTCACAGCGATCCCGCGCACGCCGGAAACCAAGGTCGGCATCCTCAGCGATGTGCGCGTGACCGATGTGACCGGCCGCGCCGAGAATACGATGCGGATCAGCGGCTCGCCCGGCAGCCGGATCCGCAACGTGCGCTTCCAGAACGTCGCGCTCTCCCTCGACCGGTGGACCAAGTATCCCGGCGGTGTCTGGGACAACCGTCCGACCACCGCGATGCACGCCCTCGAGCCGCATGCCACGCCCGCGATCCATGTGCGCCATGCCGACGGCGTGGCGTTCCGCGACTGTCGTGTGGACTGGGGCCCGAATCGTCCGGAGTATTTCACCCACGCGCTGGAAACCGTGGATGCCACCGGCGTGGACGCCGCCAGCCTGCGCGGCGAATCCGCCTTCCCCGCCCGCCTGCCGGCGATGAAGTTTCACTGAGCGATTTCCCAAACCGGTTTTGGCCACGAAGAGGCACGAAAATGCACGAAAAGGTAATATCCCACGAAACTTGTCATCCTGAGCGTAGCGAAGGATCCAAGGGAAAGAACGCGCGTAAACGGCTTGGATCCTTCGCGCTGCTCAGGATGACGGTAAGGACATTCATAGGTGGTCGCACCCCAACATTAGCCGGTCTCTGCCGGTCTGATCGGCATCGGGATTTCGCGTCCCACCTTTTCGCGCTTCTCGTGTTTTTCGTGGCCATCCCTGCCTTGGCCCCGGCCGAGGTGCTGCGCTGGACCACCTACGATCTGACCTCCCCCGAGCCGTTCACCCCCGAACGCGGCTACGGCTACGAATTGGGCACGGCCCGCAATACGGAAGGACGCCCATGGTATTTCTCCATCGCCGTGGACGAAGGCAACTGGCTGGTCGAGGTCACCCTTGGCGGTGCGGCCGCGGGTGACACCACGGTGAAGGCCGAGTCGCGACGGCTGATGCTCGAGTCCGTCAAGACCGCCCCGGGCGAACAGGTCCGTCGCCAATTCATCGTCAACGTCCGGAACGCCTCTGTGCCTGCACCTGAAAAGAACGCGCCCGGTGGCAGCGCTGTCGTCCTCAACGACCGCGAACAGGGCTCCTTCACCTGGGACACCAAGCTCACCCTCGAATTTGGCGGCCCGGCGCCCCAGGTCCATTCCGTCTCCGTGGCGAAGGTGCACACGCCCACGATCTTCCTTCTCGGCGACTCCACCGTCACCGACCAACGCTGGGAAGACGGTGCGAGCTGGGGCCAGATGCTGTCGCGTTTCTTCAAGCCGGCGATCGCCATGGCCAACCACGCCGAGTCGGGCGAGACGCTGAAGTCCTTCGTCACGGGCCTGCGCTTCGCCAAGGTCCTCTCGCAGCTCAAGGAAGGCGACTGGGTGTTTCTCCAGTTCGGCCACAACGACCAGAAGAAGAATTGGCCGCAGACCTACGTCGAGGCCGGCACGACCTACCGCGCGTGGCTGCGCGCCTACCTCGCGGAGATCCGCCTACGCGGCGCCACGCCCGTGCTCGTCACCTCGCCCCAGCGCCGGAACTTCACGCCCGACGGAATAATTCGCAATACCCACGGCGACTACCCCGCCGCCGTGCGCGCTGTCGCCGCCGAGGAACAGGTCGCGCTCGTGGACCTCGAGGCCGCCAGCCGTGCCCTCTACGAAGGCCTCGGCCCCGAAAAGTCCCCCCTCGCCTTCAGCAACGGCGGCAAGGACGCCACGCACCACAACAACTACGGCGCCTACCAGCTCGCCCAGGCCGTCGCCCAGGGCATCCGCGCCACGCCGTCTCTCACCAAGCTCGCCGCCTTCCTCGCCGACGACTTCCCCGGCTACGACCCCGCGAAACCCGACGACCCGACCACGTTCACGCTTCCGGCCAGCCCGCAACGCAGCGACCTGCGACCGCGTGGCAACTGAGCCTGCAACCCGCGTTCTAACGGTCCGACCGGGGCGGCCTGCCGTCGCGCTTCGGCCCGAGCATATTCTCCCCGTTCCCATGTCTCTGCTCCGACTACTCCTGCCCTGTCTCCTTCTCGCCGCCGGCCCCGCTCCCGCCGCCGACACCTGGAACACCCCGCACGCGGCCAATCCGATTCTGCCGGGTTACTTCGCCGATCCGTCGCTCGTGCAGCACGAAGGGAAGTATTACCTCTACGCCACGCTCGATCCCTGGGGCGGGCGGACGCTCGGGTGCTGGGAGTCGGCGGACTTCAAGCACTGGACCTACCGCGCCCTCAACTGGCCGACCAAGGAGGCCTGCACCAGCCCGACCTCGAAGGGCGCGATGGTCTGGGCGCCGTCCGTGGTGCGCGCTCCGGGCGGGAAATTCGTCATGTTCATCTCCGTCGGCAACGAGGTGTGGGTCGGCACGGCCGATCATCCGATCGGCCCGTGGACGGATGCGCACGGGGGAAAGCCGCTCATCCCCGAGACCTATCGGCCGGGTTACCACATGATTGATGCCGAGGCCTTCGTGGACGACGACGGCACGGGCTGGCTTTACTGGGGCTCCGGCTGGGGCTGGAAAAACGGCCGCTGCTTCGCGGTAAAACTCACGCCCGACCTCAACGCCTTCGCTGGCGAACCGGTGGATGTCACGCCCACGAACTACTTTGAGGGCCCGTTCCTGTTCAAGCACGCCGGCCGTTACTACCTCACCTACTCGCAGGGCAAGACCGTCACCGACACCTACCAGGTCCACTACGCGATCGGCGACTCGCCGCTCGGGCCGTTCACCGAGGCGTCCAACAGCCCGATCCTCGTAACCGACCACGCGCGCAACATCGTCAGCCCCGGCCACCATTCGATCTACCTCCTAAAGGGCCGGCCGCATATCCTCTACCACCGTCACCGCGTGCCCTACGTGGCCGACACCGCCTACCGGCAGACTTGCGTGGACGAACTGCATTTCACCGCCGACGGTCTGATGGAAAAGGTGACGCCCACGCACAGCGGCCCCGCGCTCGGGCAGGGCCGCGACGCCGGCCGGCTCGCCGCCACGGCCACGGCCTCGTCGGAACTCGGTGCCGACCACGGCGCGGCCGCCGTCCTCGACGACAACTACGCCACGCGCTGGGCCCCCGCCAAGGAGGCAAAGGGCGGCTGGCTGCAGCTCGATCTCGGCACGGCGCAAACCACCGCCCGCATCGAGGTTCGCTTCGAATACGCGTGGAAACCGGTGCGTTTCCGGCTCGAAGCTTCCCCGGATGGCCACACCTGGACCACGCTCGCCGACCACAGCGACACCGCGTTCCAAGGCTCGCCCTTCACGCACACCGGACCGACGACCGCGCGACACCTGCGACTCGTCTTCCCCGCCGACGCCGAGGCGCCGGGCGTGTGGGAGTTCGCGGCCTTCGGGCGTTGAAGGTAGAGCCCGCAAGCCAACCCGCGCGGAGCGCAGGTTCCACCTCAAAGCCCACCCATATGACTGTCCTGAGCGGCTGGGTTTCCGATTTCCCGAATCCCAGGCAGAATGTGCGCACCCCGCCGATCCGTTCTCCGTTCTCCGAATTACCCCTATGAAACTACCCCACGCGTTTCTCCTCGCCGCGCTCGCGCTGCCGGCTATCGCCCAGCCTCCGCCGACTCCGTCCGCGGAGGCCGCCTTCTCCGTCAGCATCTCCGTGGACGCCGCCAAGCCCACCGGTCCGCTCCGGCCCGTCTGGCGGTTCTTCGGCGCCGACGAGCCTAACTACGCGACGATGAAAGACGGCCGCAAGCTGCTCACCGAGCTCGGCAAGCTCGGGAAACCGCAGGTCTATTTCCGTGCCCACAACCTGCTCTCAACCGGCGACGGCACGCCCGCGCTCAAGTGGGGCTCGACCAACGCCTACACCGAGGACGCCGCGGGCAACCCGGTCTATGACTGGACGATCGTGGACCACATCTTCGACACCTACCTCGCGCGCGGGATCAAGCCCTACGCCCAGATCGGTTTCATGCCCAAGGCCCTCTCGACCCACCCCGAGCCCTACCAGCACGAGTGGCGCCCCGGCCTGCCTTACAACGAGATCTACACCGGCTGGGCCTACCCGCCGAAAGACTACAAGAAATGGGAGGAACTTTGCTACCAGTGGGTGAAGCACTGCGTGGAGCGCTACGGGAAGGCCGAGGTCGAGTCGTGGTATTGGGAAACGTGGAACGAGGCCAACATCGGCTACTGGAAGGGCACGCCCGAGGAATTCCGCAAGACGCACGACTTCGCCATCGCGGGCGTGAAGCGCGCCCTGCCCACCGCGCGCGTCGGCGGACCCGACAGCGCGGGTCACGGCGGCGAGTGGATGCACGACTTCATCGAGCACTGCCTGCGCGGCACCAACCACGCCACCGGCCAGAAGGGCACGCCGCTCGACTTCATCGCCTTCCACGCCAAGGGCCAGCCGACCTTCGTGGACGGCCACATCCGCATGGGCATCGCCAATCACCTCCGGGTCATCGACGGCGGCTTCCAGATCGTCGCCTCCTATCCCGAGACGAAAAACACGCCCATCATCATCGGCGAGTCCGACCCCGAGGGCTGCGCCGCCTGCCAGGGACCGTCGTTCTCCTACCGCAACGGCACCGTCTATTCGAGCTACACGGCTGCGAGCTTCGCGCGGAAACTCGACCTCGCCGACAAGCACGGCGTGAACTTCGAGGGCGCGCTCACCTGGGCCTTCACCTTTGAGGACCAGCCGTATTTCGCCGGCTTCCGCCAGCTCGCCAGCAGCGGCCTGCCCCTCGCCGTGCTCAACGTCTTCCGCATGATGGGCCGCATGGAGGGCGACCGTCTCGCCGCCACCAGTTCTGCCCAGATCCCGCTCGACACCATCGTGAAGGAGGGAGTGCGCGGCGCCCCTGACGTCGGCGTGATCGCCGCGCGCTCCGGCCACCGCACGACGATCATGGTCTGGCACTACCACGACGACGATGTCGCCGGCCCCGCCGCCGAGGTCGCCCTCGCCGTGGACGGCCTGCCCGCCGGACTGAAATCCGCGCAGCTGAGCCACCACCGCGTGGACGAGTTTCACTCCAACGCCTACGGCGAATGGAAGCGCCTCGGCTCTCCCCTCGCGCCCAACCGGAAGCAATACGACCAACTCCTCGCCGCGAGCAACCTGGCCACCCTCGCCGACGCCCCCGCCACGGTGGCCGTCACCGGCGGCAAGGCCGAGTTGAAGTTCACGCTGCCCCGCCAGGGCGTCTCGCTGCTCACGCTCGACTGGAGCGAGTGAATTAATTGTAGGGCGGGGTCTCCGAACCCCGCCTCGAACAGGGTGACGACATCGAATCAAAGGCGGGGTTCGGAGACCCCGCCCTACACCCGACGCAGCTGACAAGTAACCGCGTTGGAGCAAAGCGACAACGTGGTTGTTACTGAACCACGCTTTCATCCCGCGTCCGCGGGACTCAAGCGCGGCTACACGTTCGAAGATACCTCACCCCGCCGCGAGCAGCGTCGCGGCCATTTCGTTGAGCGGCGTCGCGATGCCGTGCTTGCGGCCGAAGCGGACGACGGCGCCGTTGCGGGCGTCCACTTCCATCGGGCGGCCGGCGGCGCGGTCGGCGTGCAGGGAATTCATCGAATCGGGCGGCGCGGCGCGGCAGTTGGCCAGGATTTTCTCCGGCAGGTCGTCTTCCAGCACCGCGCCCTCGGCGCGGCCGACCAGCAAGCACTCGCGCGCCATGGCCTTGGCCAGTTCACCCACGGCATTGTCGCGGAATACACCGGCAGGCTTGAGCAGCAGCGCATTGATGGCGCCGGGCGCGTTCAGGCAGAGCTTGCGCCAGACGGCGCTCGTGAAATCTGGCGTCGTAGCGACATCCAGGTGCGAGCCCGCGAAGAGGCCGACGAACTCAGCGCCGGCTACCCCCGCGGGTACAATCATCTTCCCGGCCCCGCGCTGCGCAATGCGTCCGGGCGCGGGCCGCTCGGCGGGGATGTCCACCATCACGGGCAGAATCTGCTCGGCCGGCAGCCACGCCGCGAAGCGCTCGCGGTGTTCGACGCCGTTCTGCAGGATCGCCACGCGCGTTTGCGGGCCGACGAGCCCGGGGAACCACGTTGCCGCACCGGCGCAGTCGTAGGCCTTGGTGCAGACGAGCACCCAGTCCGCGGGACGGCCCTGCGCCGGATCGGTGAAGACCGCGGGCGCGAACCGCACCGGGCGCCCCAGCAGATCCACGTCGAGTTCGCCCACGGCCCGGCGGGCGCAAAGGGTGAGCACATGGCCGCCGCGCGCCGTGAGCGTGGCGGAGATGACGCCGCCGACGGCACCGGGACCGATGAGCGCTATGAAAGCCATGCCTGCAGTCTAGCGCAGGAGCGCGCTGGCCGTCCAGAGCATCGGCGACTGGCCGTGCAGATCACCGCTGCGGCGCGGGCGCGCCTGATAGAAGTCGTATTGGACCTTCAGGTCCTCGCTCTTGGTCGCTTTCTGGGCCTTGTCGGTGCCAATGCAGACCTCGCCGAGGTTGGCGTCGGCGTCGAGGTGCGCCACGAGGGCGAGCCAGGCGCGGCGCGCGGCGGGAGCGTAGGCCTTGGTGTCGAGCCAGCCGTGTTTCACGCCGGTGACGATGGCGAAGGCAAACATGGCGGAGCCGGAGGTCTCGCCCCAGCTCTCGGGTTTGTCCACGAGCTGCTTCCAGAGTCCGTCCGTGCCCTGGGCCTGGAGCAGCGCGGCCATCATCGCCCGGTAACCGGCGAGGATGCGCGCGTGGTGCGGATGCGATTCCGGCAGATCGCGCAGCAGTTCGGCCATGCCGGCGGCCACCCAGCCGTTGCCGCGGCCCCAGTAGAAGGGCGAGTCGGGCGCGTGCAGGAAGAGGCCGGTCGGTTGCTGCAGCTTGTCGAGGTAGGCCGCCATCGTGAGCGCGGCACGGTCGAGGTATTTGGCCTGTTTCGAGGCGCGGTAGGCCTGCACCTGCAAAATGGGCAGCATATACATGTCATCAATCCACCAGCGCGCCTCGGCGGAGACACCCTCGACGATCACGGGGTTGCCCCACTGGGCGTCGGCGTAGGTGAGGCCGATCGCGCGCCACGCGTCGCCGCGGCCCTGGAGGGAAAATTCAAGCGGCACGACGCCGAAGATGCGGTAGTCCACATGCGCGTCGGGCGAGACGCGGGCCGCGCCCTCAGGCGTGAGCAGGATGTCGTATTTGGCGTAGAGCCGGTCACGGAGATCCGCATCGCCGATCAGGCCGGCCACGGTGAGCGAGCCATACCAGGCGCAGATCTCGGGATAAATGACGTAGCGGCGGCGGGTCTCGGTCTGCCACTGGAAATTACGGGCGGCGAAGTTCTCGGCGATGCGCTTGCCGACTTCGGCGGGCGAGGTGCCGGCCGGCCAGTCGGCGAATTCCGGAATGGCGGCGGTGGGTGCCGCGCCGACGGAGCCGGCGGCGAGCAGCATTCCGGCGAGGACGGAAAGGAGGGAGCGGGACAGGTTCATGAAAGGTAAGCGATGAAGGTTTGCTGAGGGTGGAGCGACTTGACCCCAAGGCGCTGGATTGGAGCGGCTCCGCCACAACGCGCTGGGTCAGCGCGTTCCACCCTGATCCTACGGGGTGGTTGTTCCGGGTTCGACTTCATGGGACAGGCTCACTCAGCCCGCCGGCTGGTGTTCGCCGACGAGGGCGAGGCACTGGATGGCGGCAAGGCCCCACTGGGCGGTGTCGTTGGTCGAGACCCCGCGCGCCTCGTCCACCGGGCGGAGCACGGCGGGACCGCGGACCGTCTGCACCGGCAGAGGCGTGAGCACGTCCTGCTGGCCGCGCCAGTTGCGGGAGAACTCCTTCCAGGCGCGGGCCGCGAGCGCGGCATCACCCTTCTGCTTCGCGGCGTAGGCGGTGAGGCGCGAGTGACCCTGCGGCAGGCCGACGTTGCGGGCGGAGTCGCCGAGCCGGGCCTTCTGCGCCTCGGCGCCGGCGTTGTAGAGTTCGCAGTAGTCGAGCCACACCTGCCGGAACTCCGGCACGTCGAGCAGCTGGATCAGCTCGGCGCAGATCTCGACCAGGCCAAAGACCGCGTTGAGGTGCGATACGGAGATCTTTTCGCTCTTTGTGATCTCGAAGGCGCCGGTCTCGACATTCAGGATCAGGCCGGTGCTGAAGAGTCCCTTGGGCTGGGCGCCGAGCGTCTTCATGCTGGCGAGAAGCCGGTCGCGCATCTTGGCGCTGCCCGTGCGCTCCCATTCCGTGAGCCAGGCCCCGGCGAGCGAGCCCCAGTCGGTGCCCATGCTGGCACCGACGCTGTCGGGGGCGTTCGGCGTGCCCCGCGACTGGTCGCCCTGCTCATTGGCGAAGGCCAGCTTGCGGCCGGGCGGGAACTTCAGGAGCGCGCGGCCGGCCTCGACCTGCTCGCGCAGGAGGTCGCCCACCCGCTCGTCGCCGGTCAGATAGTAGTAGTAACGCCGGTTGATGGCCGTGCTGATGCGCAGCTGTTTCGCGCTGCAACCCCAATGCTGGACGTTGTGTCGCGAGCCGAGCGGGGCAAAGCGGCCGAGGTGGTGGACATCCACCTCGCCGGTGTGGCGCGTCATGGCCTCGGCGAAGCGGAAGACGTCGGCCCGGCCGGTCGAGAGGTAGTAGAGCCACAACCAGAGGTCCGTGGAGAGCTCGGAGTTGTCCCAAGCGAAACCGCCGATGTCGTAGCGCCACTCGTGGCGGTCGGGATCGTAGGTGTGCATGACGTCGCCATAGTTCCAGAAACCATACCAGCGCCGCTGGTCCTGCTGCCCGACGTAGAAGTTGAACAGGTCGTCCAGCCGCTGCGCAACGGCGGTGCGCGCGGGTGTCGCCCGGCTCTCGGGTGACCAGAGATCACCGAACACGCCGCAGCGGTGCAGCCATTGCGGCGAACTGGCCAGCAGCGGCGGGGTCTGCAGCACGCGCTGCATCGCGGCGTGCGTTTCGCGCGCCGGCGTGGCGGCCAGGCACCACAGATGAACCTCGCTGGTGCGACCGACGCCTTCCGGAGAGTTGAAGCCCGGCTCGTAGTCCTCGTAGGTGATGTCGAGGCCGCCGTTGTATTGCTTGTCGTAGGTGTCCATGCCCATTCCGTCGTGGTAGGGCCGCAAGTCCATGGCGTCCGCACCCGGCGCCCACATCCAGACGGTGACCTCCGCCTCCTCGCCCGTGGCGCCGCGCACGTCGAGCTGGGCGGGATAACTCTGCCAGAAATTGCGCAGGCCGAAGGCCACGCCGCCCTGCGGCGTGCCCACGTAGCCGAGGCCGCCGGCCCGCTGACCACGCGCGGCCTCCAGCCAGGTGTGGCCTTCCTTCGTGCGCTTGCGGATCTCAAAGCCGTCGCAGGTGGACTGGATGAGCGACCAGTCGTCATAGGCGGGCACGTATTGGAGCTTGTCCGCCACGCCGGGGCGCCAGGCCGAGACCGGCGGGGTGGCGCGGCCCGCGACCTGGGCGGTGCAGGCCTCGGGGCCGGGATTGCGGCGCAGGCCGGTGATGCCGCGCACGGCCTCGCCGAAAACGCCGTCCTCCGGTCCGCCGAAACGCACATGCCGGTCGTGCAGTTCCCCGCGCAGGGGCACGGTGAGCGAGACGCCGAGGCCGCTGATGAAATCCTTGGACGCGTCGCCGTCGAAGAGGATGGTATGCATCAGGCGCACCATGTCGCCGCCGGCATGGAAATAGAGCCGCACGGTGAACGGCAGCCAATCGGGCCGGGAGGCCGATTGCCCTGGGCTGGTCGAAGGGCCCGCCTTATCCGCGCGGTGTTTGCCCTCGATCTTCACGACCGCACGCACCGGACCGGCCTGTTCGACGGTCACGGCGGAGATTTCGCCGGTAAAGGCCTCGGTGCGCGTGACGCCGGGTTCGTGGCGGTTCTCGAGGCGGCAGACCAGCCGGCCCTCGCGGGCAACCTCCGTGCCGGCGCGCATGATGGAGCGGATGAGCGCCGCGCCTTTGCGTCCGAGCACGGCGCGGATCACGCCGGTGTCCACGGTGAGGGTGTCGGAGCTTTCGACCACGGTCACCGGTTGTGCCGGGGCCGCGGGCGTGCCGGCGGCAAGGCGATACTCGGCGGCGGCAGGCGCGTTGGCCGGGATGGCGTGCGCGGTCCACTTCAGCGAACCGTCGGGCCAGGTGGCCAGCGGCCAGCTTTGCACCGGCACGGCAGTGCCGTCGGCTGTCTGCAGGGCAAAGGCGGTGTCGCGGCCGTGCTGACCACGCGGCCACGAGCGACCCCACGAGGTGCCGGGCAGGAGAGCAGGCGTCTGACCCTCCAGCCAGCGGAGCGCGTCGGGGTTGGCGGACGCCGGAGCGCCAGCCGCAGCGGAGGTCGCGGGCGCATCAGCCGCGCGCAGGGAAGTAGCCATCTGGGCAACGGCAGCCACGAGGGTGGTTTTTTGGACGAATTCGCGACGGGTGAGGGAGGACATGGAGAGAGGACAGATTTTAGAACCGTCATCCTGAGCGCAGCGAAGGATCCAGCGGGACAAGCGCTGCGGTCATCATGCTGGATTCTTCGCTTCGCTCAGAATGACAGGTTGCGGTGAAGGGAAGGGGTTGTGCCGTCAATCAAGGTGAAAAACTTCCCGCAGGCCGGTGGCGACAGGGCTGTGGTCGGGATTCGAGGGCATGACGTCGCCCATGTGCTTCCACCAGCGCTGGCACTCGGGGGTCGCGGCGATGGCGGCCCAGCGGGCTTCGTCCTCGATCTCGGCGTAGGCGAAGAGCTGGCGCGTTTCCGCGTGCAGGAAGATGGAATAGTTGTGGACGCCGTGATCCTTGAGGACCTTTTCCAGCTCCGGCCAGATGGGCCGGTGGCGGCGCTCGTATTCGGCCTCGTGGCCGGCATGGACGGACATGACGAAGGCTTTGCGAATCATAGGCGATGAAGTGAGGCGGCCGGGCACGGAGGCCCGGAGGCTCGAGGGGGTTGCAATACCGTTGGCAGGACGGAAGCTAACACCAGCGCGGCCCGCAGGGACAGTCCGAAGCCGCCGTGGCGCGAAAAATTCGGACGCTCCGAAATTGGCGTTGTGCTTTGGACCGGACGGGCGATTTTCGACGGACCCCACCGCCCCATGTCCGCCCCCACCCTGCGCACGCTGGCCAAGTCGCTCGGCCTTTCCCGCACCACCATTTCCGACGCCCTGCGCGGTTCGCCGCGCGTGAAGGCCGAGACCGTGGAGCGCGTGCGCGCGGCCGCCAAGGAGGCCGGCTACGAGCACAACCCGCTCACCGGCGCCGTCATGTCGCAGCTGCGGCGCTCGCGCGGCCAGCAGTTCCGCGGCGTGCTGGCGGCGCTAGAGATCGTGGACGCGAACCGCCCGGCCCACGCCGTGCGCTACAACGAGACGGTGCTGAAGGGCATCGCCGAGCGCGCCAGCGAGCTGGGTTTCAAGATGGAGCGCTTCGAACTCGGTTCCGAGGGCATGCGGCTCAACCGCCTCGACACCATCCTGCACACGCGGAACATCCAGGGCCTCGTGGTGCTGCCGGCCTCGGGCCTGCCCGACCTCTCGGGGCTGAACTGGGAGCGCTACACGGCGGTCTATGCGGACCTCTTCATCAACCACCCGCCGCTGCACTGCGTGTGCCTCGACCACTACCGCTCGATGCTGATGCTCCTGCGCGAATTGCACGAACGCGGCTACCGCCGGCCCGGGCTGTTCATGGAAATCTCCCTCGATGAGCGCCTGCAATACCGCTGGGAAGGCGCTTTCCTCGCGCTCCAGAAATACCTGCCCAACATCACCGAGGTGCCGGCCCTGCGCGCGCACAACCTCTCGCGCGAGGACTTCGTGCCGTGGTTCCGCAAGCACAAGCCCGACGTCGTGCTCGGCCACTATCCCGAGGCGATGGAGTGGATGCGCAGCTGCGGCGCACGCCTGCCCAAGACTCACGGCTATGTGTGCCTGAACTCCCTGCGCGTGAACGCCGAGCCCTGCGCCGCGCTCGACTTCCAACCTGCGCTGATCGGCGCGCGCGCCGCGGAACTCGTGATCGGCCAGCTCCTGCACAACGAGCTGGGCATCCCGGTGCAGCCCTCGCTCACGACCATCCCCGCGCGCTTCATGGAAGGCCCCACCCTCCGCGCGGCGGCGACGGTGGGGTGAGGCAAGACTGCTCTGGTGTAGGGTCGGCGCTTGCGCCGACCTCAGGCGCGAGGTCGCCGCTTGCGGCGTCCCTACAGGGAAAGACCGTGGTGTTATCGACCCCGGCCGGTGCGGAGACCGGCCCTCCACGGGACTTCGCACTCCACCTCACCGCGCGAACTTAGCCAGCGGGTCCCCCGGCAGCGCGCGCAGGGCGCGGGCCACGATCAGGGCGTTTTCGATCGCCCCTTCGCGGCTGGTGTGGGTGTGCTCATCGGCGAACAACAGGTTGGTTTTATCCCAGCCGAGTTCGTCGTAGCGGTCCGCCACGAGGCCGTTGAGGTCCACGAAGGCCACGCCTTCCTGGGCGGCCACTTCCCTCGCCCAGACGGCGGAACCGGCGGTGGCGCGCGTCATCTTGCCGTCCTTCCAGATCTTCCGCGGCACGAGCGAACACAGCACGGGTGTGACGCCGGCGGCGCGGGCCTCGCGCACGAACTTGCGCAGATACCAGCCGTTGGTGTGCACGGTTTCCTTCTGGCCGGTGGCGGCGTTGTCCACCTCCTGGGTTTCCTCGCCCGTGCCCGGCAGCGACACGCGGGCGCGCGGATCCTTGTCCAGCGAGCCGCCGTCATTGTGGCCAAACTGGATGACGACGAAATCGCCGGGCTTCATCAAGAGGAGAGCCCGAGCCCAATGGCCTTGGTTGACGAAGCTGCGGCCGGTGAGCCCGCCGATGGCGCGGTTGACGAGGTTGAGCTTCGCGAAATCCAAGTGAGCGCCCATGAAGTCACCCCAGCCCCACTGGCCGCCCTTGCCGTCACCCCCGCCGTTGCGGACGGTCGAGTCGCCGATAAAAAACAGGCTCGGCAGCTTCGGGTCGGCCGGCTCGGGCAAGGCGAGCCAGCCGATCTCGTCGGCCTTCACGGCCGCACCCTTGGCGGAAAAGACATCCTTGAACAGCGCGGGACGCAGCCCCTTGAGGCCGGCGACCATGGCTGAGGCGTTGAAGTCGGCGCCCGCAGCGTTGGTGTGCGTGTGGTCGCCGCCGAAGTAACCGTTCACCGCCTCCTTGCCGAGCACCTGGTAGGAATCGGCGATGATCCGGCTGTGATCCACAAACGCCACGCCGGCCTCGCGGGCGAGGTCCCGGGACCAGTCGCGATGCCGGCCGATGCCGCGATCCAGCCGGCCGTCAGGCCAGAGGTTGCGGAGGGTCGGAGAGGCCAGGATGGGGGTGGCGCCCTTCGCCTTCACGTCGGCGACCATTTTGCGGAGATACCAGCCGAACGAGTGCACCGTCTCGGGCTGCTGGGTGAGGGCGTTGACAATGTCACGCGAGTCGCTGCCTGTGCCCGGCAGCGTGCCGCGGGCGCGGAGCGGCATGGTCGAGCCGGGGGGACGCTCGTTGATGTCGTCACCGTCGTTGTGGCCGAACTGGATGATGACGAAGTCGCCCTGCTTCAGGCCGGCGAGGAGCTTTTCCCAGCGTCCGCCGCTGATGAAGGTGCGGGTGCTGCGGCCGCCGACAGCGTGGTTCGCGACATTGATTTTCGTGGGATCGAAATACTCGGCAAACGGCACGCCCCAGCCCTGGATCTTGCCGCCGCGGTTGTGCTCGGCGGTGGAATCGCCCGCGATGAAGAGCGTGGGCAGGGCGGGATTGAGCGCCGGGGTTTCAAGCGGCGGGACGGGCGGCTGGTCGGGGGCCATGGGCGCGTCCGGAGCGAAGGGCGGTGTCTGGGCGAAGGCGAGCAGGGGCAGGAGAAACGCGGCAATGCGGACAAGGGGAGGGTTCATCGGAGGGGTCGGAGATTGTTTCTTAATAACTGTAGCCGGGTTGGAGCGTAGCGACAACGTGGTGTCTCACGGACCGCGCTTTCGCCTGCGGCTCAAGCGCGGCTACTCCGGTCGTGGAACGGCGTCGCCCGCCCAACCACAAAAACGATCCGCATTCTTTTTGTGTGTTTTTGCGCCTTTTTGTGGCCACTCTTTTGGCATGAGGAAATGGCTCGTTTGTCTCGCTCTGCTGCCCTGCTGCCTCCAAGCGGAGGACCCGCTGCCTCGCGATGATTTCCGCAACGGCCTCGCCGCGTGGGTCGTCGAACAGCAACCCGGCGGCAGCGTGACCGTGACGGACGGCGTGCTCACCATCGCGGACAAAGGCGGTTGCACCGTGTGGTTCCGCGAGGCACTGACCGCTCCCGTGACGATCCGCTACCGGGCGAAGGTTTCGTCGGCCGCGCGGGTGTCGGACCTGAACTGTTTCTGGATGGCGAGCGACCCCACGCGACCCGACGACCTGTTCGGTCCCGGTCATACGCGCACGGGGAAATTCGCCACCTACGACAGCCTGCGCACCTACTACGTGGGCTACGGCGGCAACACGAACTCGACGACGCGCTTCCGCCGCTACGCTGGTACAGGAGCGAGGCCGCTGCTGCCCGAGCACGACCGCACCGCACCGGAATTCCTGCTGAAGCCGGACCACGTCTATGAGATCACCCTCGTGGCCGGGGCGGACGGTCGCGTGCAGTTCATCCGCGATGGCGAGGTGGTGTTCGACTGGACGGATCCCCAGCCGCTGCGCAGCGGCTGGTTCGGCCTGCGCACGGTGGACAGCCGGATCGAGATCAGGGCTTTCCGGGTGCATCGGGGCGTGCCGCCGAGCGCAGTTTCTCGATAAGCGCGCGCGGCACCGCGATGATGGTGCCGTGGCGTATGCGCTCGGACGTGCCTTCGTTGGGGAAACTGGCCTGGGCGGTCACATCCTCCCAGGTGTGCAGGTCGCGGGAGCGCATCACGCGGTAGTGCTTGGTCGTGTAGGCGTCGAAATAGACCAGATAGTCCCCGCCAATCTTGAGGGCCGTGGGTCCCTCGACCCAGAGACCGGGCGGGGTGAAGGGCGCGGCCAGGTGACCGAAGGGACCGCGCACGCTTTCGGCGGTGGCGAGACGGAGGTTTTTGGCGGGCGCCGGGAACTTGGTCTCGTCCTTGATGATGATCCACTGCTTGCCGTCCGCCTGCAGGAAGGTGGCGTCGATGCAGTTGAAGCCGGCGTCGTAGAAGAGTTCCGTTGGCGTGAAGGTCACGAAGTCCTTCGTCGTCGTGCAATACATGCGGTGGTTAAGCTGGTCCTCCGAGGTCTCGAGCGAATGGGGAAAGCGGCCGGGAATGGTCGTGGCCCAGAAGATGACGAACTCGCCCCGCTTGTCGTCCCAGATGACCTCCGGCGCCCAGCTGTTCCGCGCGGTGGGCTCGTGGGCCATGACGGGGATTTCCTTCTGTTCGGACCAGGTGATGAAATCCTTGGTCGAGGCGTAGCCGATGCCCTTTTCCCACCAGCCGGAGGTCCACACCATGTGGTAAGTGCCGTCGGGCCCGCGCACCACGCAGGGGTCGCGCATGAGCTGCTCCTTCGAGCCGATCTTGGGCGCAAGGAAGCTGCGGCCCTCGTTCAGCAACTCCCACTTGTAGCCGTCCTCCGACCAGGCGAGGTGCAGACCGTCCTGGCCGTTGCGCGTGAAATACGTGAAGAGGTAGGCGGTGTCCGACGCCAAGGCGGAACCGGTGAGTGTGAGGAGGAGGACAAGGAAACGTGAAGTTCTCATGTTTAGTGGCGTGTCATTCTGAGCGCAGCGAAGTTACCGAGCCGAAGGCGACAGGGCTCAAATCCAGCAGGATGTTCGTAGCAAACAGGGGGAGCGTCGCTTCCCTTGGATCCTTCGCTCCGCTCAGGATGACAGGTATAGGGTATTTCATGTTCATCGTTCGGCTCATCGCACCAGCGTGGCAGCCATCAGACCGATGACGACCTCGTTGGCGAGGGCGCGCACGGTGAGTGAATGCAGCTCTTTGTTGGGATCAAGTTCGAGTGCCAACACCGTAGCCGCGCCGCCGGGAATCACCCTGCCCTGGCCCTTGAACGTTTGGTGGTCGAGCACGCGCACCTCGCCGGTCTTGAGGTTTACGCGCGTCGGCAGCGGCGCGGCCACGCGGAACTGGTAATCGTCGATGAAATAGTCCTGCTCGATCGGCCACCAGGTCTCGGGGTTGCGCAGGGCGAGACGCGTGGTCGTCCCGTCGGTGTAGGTCACGACGACCTCGCCGTTGTCGAGGCGGCTCTGCATGGCGTTGGTCGAACCCGCCATGAGCAGCTGCACCTGCCGGGCCTTGCCGGAAAGCGGCACCGTGGCTTCATCGGGATAGTTGTCCCACTGCGAAACGAAGAGAATGTTGGCCGCATCACCCGGGCCGGGCGTGGCGAAGGGCACGCCGTTGGGCAGCGTAATCTTCCCGCCACCGGCCGCGGACGCCGCGCGCAGCCCGGTGTCGTCGATCTCGGCGGTGGCGTTGACGTGCCCCGCCCACGCCCCGATGCCCTGCGATGGAATCGCCAGCGACACGAAAGGCGAGCGCGGCGAGACGTATTTGCCGGACCTGAATATCTCGGTGACGCGGTCGTTGAAAAAGTCAGACAAGCTATACGGTTCCCCAATGTATTTTCCAGCAGCAGAATCGGACACGGGCAGATTTTTTAGCCGGCCGGCGTTCGCCTGGACCATATGAGCCAAGCCGCCATTCGTGCCTATCCATTCGATCGTCACTCGGGCAGGCAGCCGTGTCGAAGCACCCAACGAAAGGACCTTCGGCATTTCAGGAGGTGTGTAACTGAAAGGCCGTTCTGAATTTCCACCTTCAACTGTCAATCGACACGACTGTCCTCGAGAAGGTAACTCCAGCATCCATTGGTCGAATTGCTCTGCGGCTACCTTGATTTCATAGACGTCCTTAGCTCCATGTCTGGCAAATGTTATGCTCGCGGCCGGATGGTTGATCACAGCTTGGTCCCATGCTTCCGGAAACCCTGGCGTAATCAGCAAGCGCCGGGCCAACCCGTCTGGTCGGAGACCGAACAAGCCCTCTATGATCGCTCGCGCGGTTACTCCGTTTCCGTCTGCGAAATCGCGCTGGGACTCACGACGATAGACATCGAGATAGTTCATCGAGCCGACGTTGCCCGGGCAGACGCCCATGAACATCGAGACGAGGAGCGCGCCTTTGGCGAGGGTGAAGGCTTCTTCCGGCTTTCCCGCCCGCCAGAGTCCGAGGGCGGTGTGGATATTTTCGCCCATGACCACGTTGTTGAGCGACCACGTGTAGGGCAACCAATCGCTCGATGCATGGACGGCATAGGCACGATCCGTCGGCACCGCAGGACCACGCACTGGGATTGCAGGCGGCAACTGACCAGCCATGAGCGACGCCCATTCTTCGCTGGGAATTCCGGCATCCATCGTGTGATAGAAGGTCCACAGGCCCGCGCTCGGATGCACAAGCTGACGACCTAGGTAGTCCTTGAATTCCGCAAAATGCGTGCCGGTCCAGAGCAGCTCGCGCATGCCGCGAGCGATGAGATAAGCTTCGCGTTCATAGGGAGTGGAATCCAAGCCGAGTTTCCGTGCCAAGCGTGAGGCCATATAATTGTGCCAGTAATTATAGGCCGAGGCGTGGGCTGTGCCGCCGCCGTGGTATTGCAGGTCGTCGCTCGCCCAGATGGCGGCGTAGGCCTCGTAGAGCGGGAGCTTCTCGCCGTTCACCTCGAACTCGCGCCGGAACAGGCGGCGCTCCCACGCGAGGTGGCGCTCGATCACGGGCCAGACCTCGCGAGCGAAGGCGAGGTCGCCGGTCCACAGCAGGTGACGGAACAGCGCGTCAATATAGACGAGGTTCATGTCGTAGTGGCTGGCGGAGAGATTGCCGTTGCTGTGGAGGGCGCGCCGGCTGCGGGCGAGGTTGGTCTCCGGTTCGGGCGGCGGGAATTTGTCGGGAATCGGGTCGGTGTTCTGGCGCGTCGCCCAATAGGCGAGGTGCCGGCGCGCGCGGTCGTGCCAGCCGAGGGCGTCCATCGCATAGGGACCGCGCCAGCCAAGGAGCTTGGAGCGCCAGGCGATGGCGCCGTGCATCACGGCGCCCTGCAGCTCGTCCCACACGGCGTCGGCGGCGACGTTGAGCGCGCCGACGGCGGCGTTGAGATAGGGATCGGGCGTGACGACCTTCACCTGGCCGCGGAGCTGGGCGAAATGCGCCTCGGTGGCGGCAAAGAGAGCCGGCAGGTCGTCACGCTGAAGCGCCGTGCTTGCGGCGCGTTGCTCCGAACGTGGTTCACCGGGGTCAGCACGCTCCACCCGGACTTCACGGTAGGTGTCGAGTTCGGTCGCGGATGCGGCATCCGTGCGCTGGAGGGCGAGGTAGAGAGGCGTGCCGGCGACGAGGGCAACGCGACCGGTGAGAACCTCATGGTCCGGGGCGCGGGCGTGGACGGCCGTCAGCAAGGAACCGGGGGCGTCCCAGAGGGCGGCATCGCCCGTCCGCATCGCGGTGCCCGCGGGCACGACGCCGCGGATGGTGGCCGTCTGGTTGCGCGGCAGCCCGGCCACAAGGATGAAGCCGTCGCCATCCGTTTGGAAACGGTTGCCCGCGCAGAACTCCGGCTTGAGCTGGAACCACTCGGAGATGGGCACAGTTTCGGTGCCGATGTCGCCGTCGCGCCGGCCGCGCTGGCCGTTCACGCCACCGTAGGCCCAGATGAGTTCGAGCCCCGCGGGAACGTCCACAGCTTCGGCGCGCAGGATCAGGGCTTCGGTCGCCACGGTGGCGTAGGCGGCCACATGCAGCGTGCCGTCGCCGAGGAGCGGATCGCGGATGGTGTAGAGCATGCCGCCGGGTCGGTAGCGCGCCTCGATGGCCGCGGCGTCGTGCAACCATTTCGTGCCGGAAGCGGAATGCAGGCCGAGGCGCAGGTTCCCGCCGCGGCCGGGCAGGTAGAGGACGAACTCCGGGCGGTCGCCCGCGTCCACACGGAAGGCCGTGTTGCCGCCGTAGAGCGGGCGGTTGAAAAACTCGCCGCCGTTGGTGATGACGAAGTCCTCCCCGTCCGGCGTGTAGCGCAGCGGGCGCTCGATGTTGTCCGTCAGATTCGGCCACAGCGTCTGCGCCGAGGGGATTTGGGCCGGCAACGGAGAGAGGACCAGCAACCCCAGCACCAGCACCCAAGCCGGTTTGTAATATAATACGTTACAACTGGCTCGGGGCACGGTCACGGGGGACTGAAGCGGAAGATTACGGTGCCGGAGTGGCTGTCTTTCACCACCGGGGTGGCCGACTGCGGGCCGAGCTGGTCGGTGGTGTGGAATTTGTTCCGCATGGCGGGGATGATCTCGAGGAAGCTGAGCCCGACATCGGGCAGGTTGAGCAGGCCGTTCACGCCGTCGCGCGGTTTGCCGAGGCCGAAGAAGGGGGACGATTCACTGTTCTCATGAGAAACGGATAGTCGCCCAGCGCTCGTCTCCAGAGTGATCCATTCCCAGTCGCGGAAGTAGCCCTTGAACTCCGGGTAGGCGTAGCTCTCGCCCGGTGTTGCGTCGTTGAAGGCCACCTCGTGCACGCCGTATTGCCCGCCTTCCATCCGGTTGCGCCAGACGCGATAGGGCCCGTAGCCAAGCCAGCGTTTGGATTTCAGAACGTGCTCAGGCAGGTCGAAGCGCAAGCCGAGGACGTCGAGCTCACCCTGGACATTCATCCAATAATTCAGCGTTACCTTCCCCTCGAGACCGACAAACCAGTGCAAGGTCATCCGGGGATTCTCGTAGGTGGCCGTGATGCTCGCGGTTCCGTAAAAGGTGCTCAGATCATGTTTGACGGACATCAGTGTCGGCTCGGGAGCGATGGGAACGAACGAACGGTCCTGGCGCTTCAACCCCAGCAAGGTCGGGCCGGTGAGGAACGACCAGTCATGACCGTCTACGGTGGTAGCAACCAGGCGACCCGTGGTCTTCGAGAACGTGAACTGCGACGCACGCGCCTGCACGATCAGGGCATCGGCCGTCTCCTCGACCCGCGGAGTTTCCTTCACCGGATCGGGAGGAAGGCTCTCCTCCGGAACGCGCATCATGGCAGCCCAATTTGCGCGGGGCTGGGGCAGCGAATGGAACGCACGGAGGCCGGTGAATCCCGAAACTGTGAGCACTTCACGGCCCTTCGGATCGACCAGGGTAACATACAGCCGGTTGTTTCGATCAAGATCCTCGTGCTCGAAGGAGATGGTCAGCTCCCCGGTGCCGCCGGGTGGCACGTCCGGTCCTTTCTGCGCTCCTTGCGTGAAGGTCCTCCCCTCTCCCGGCTCGCCCGCTGTCGGCAGGCGCACGTGTTTCCAGATGAACGTGCAGTCCTTGAGGTTGGTGAAGGCGTAATCGTTCTTCAGCTTCAAGGTGATGGCCTCGAAGTTACTCCCCTGCATCTCGACCTGAACCGGCGACCAGATTTCCTTCACGGTGTAGAAGCTGCCTTCCCTCTCGCCGTGGGGGCCGACGATGCCGTCGGGGGCGTAGTTGCCGGCGTTGTCGATGCGACCGCCCTGGTCGGCGCGGGCGACGCCTTCGTCGGCGAAGACCCAGAAGAAACCGCCGGCGACGGTCGGGTGCTTCATCATCTCGTCCCAGTAGTCGCGCAGGCCGGCGCCGATGCCGCCGTCGTAGAGGCCGTGCAGGAACTCCGTGGGCAGATAAATCATCGGGCCGGCGCTCTTCTTCACGTGCGAGTCCCACGGCTCGTAGTGGTCGGTGTCCACGTCGCTGAACTTCGCCCACGGGTGCAGCACGGGGCGCCGCTGGATGTCCCATTTCGCAAACTCTCCGTCCACCTCGGTATTCCAGCCGCCCTCGTTGCCGTTGTCCCAAAACAGAATGCTCGGGTGGTTTACGTCGCGGCGCACGAGCTGGCCGATGAGGCGCGTGCCGGTCGGCGTGTCGTAGAAGCCCTGCCAGCCGGCGAGCTCGTTCAGCACGTAGAGGCCGAGCTCGTCGCAGGCCTCGAGGAAGTGCTTGTCGGGCTGGTAGTGCGACATCCGCACGGCGTTCATGTTCATCTCCCTGATCAGGCGCGCATCGGCGTAGCTCTGGGCACGGGAAATGGTGCGGCCGGTGTCGGGATTGAAGCAGTGGCGGTTGACGCCCTTGAGGATGATCTTCGCGCCGTTGAGGTAGAGGCCGTCATTGGGCCGAACCTCGAAAGTGCGGAAGCCGAAGCGTTCGGTGACGGTGTGGTTATCGACCAAGCCCGCGCGGAGCGCGGGCTCCACCTTGGCGGACTCAAGCGCCAGCGTGAATTTCGCGCGGTGCAGGTTCGGCGTCTCGGCGGTCCAGAGCGCGGGGTTGGCAAAGCGACCGGTGACGGTGGCCTTGGTCGCTCCAGCGGCAAAGTCAGCGGTAAGCGGAGACCCCAACTCACGTCCGGCGAGGTCGGTGACGACGGCGGTCACGCGCCCGGCTTTCGCGGCAGGTGCGCCGAGGTGGATGTCGGCCGTGAACGTGCCGTCGGCCCGCGCATCGATGCCGGTCCACTCGATGGCGTCGCGCGGACGGGCCTCGAGCCACACCGGGCGGAAGATGCCGCCGAAGAGCCAGTAGTCGCCGAGGCGCTCGGCGCGGTTGACGCTCTCGTTGGCGGATTTTTTGCGGACGACGACTTCGAGGCGGTTGTCGCCGGCGAAATCCAGCAGCGCGGTGATGTCGTGATGGAAGCGGTAGAACGAGCCCTGGTGGACAGGGCCGGCGGAGCGCCCGTTGATCTTCACCTCGGCGTCGGTCATCACGCCGTCGAACACAATGCGCACGGCGCGGTCGCGCCATTCCGCCGGCACGCGAAAGGTGTGGCGGTAGTGGCCCTCCTCGTCGGCGAGCGGCGGCGGGTTGGGCTTGTCGCGCCCCGGCCGGTGATTGACGCCGTAGTTGTAGGTGCCAAAGCCCTGCTGCTCCCAGCACGAAGGCACGGGGATGGTGGTCCAGGTGCCGCTGTTGCGTCCGCCCGTGCAGAGGAATTCCCATTTGACGGCGTTCTCCGGGCCGGTGCCCGAGAGATGACGGATTTCGGTCTCGCGGGCGGCGAGCGAGGCGAGAAGCAGCGGCCACAACAGGCAAAGCTGGCGGAAAGATTTCATGGGGTCATCGCTGTTGTCATCCTGATCCCACGCCCGCGGAAGAAGAATCCGGCATGCACCCGGCAGCGGGCAACGCGCTGGATTCTTCGCTGGGCTCAGAATGACAGGTGTCGGGAGGAGATTGGGGCTTCACGCCCCGCTGGCGAGATTGAGCAGGAAAAGGAACAGGCCGACGATGGAGCCGGAGAGGGCGCAGCAGGCGAGGAAGCCGATGGTGTCGGTCTTGTCCCAGCGGCAGAATTCCCACCACGAGTTCCGGCCGAGGAGCTTAGTGTCGTCAAAGCGACCGGGGTTGCGTCGCGTCTCTTCCATGGCGGCAGCTTCGAGCTCGGGCGTGTCGCCGACGGGGGTCTTCATCTTGCCGTAGAATAAGGCCACGCGCGCGGGGTCGGTGGGCTTCGTCAGCAGGCTGACCACGATCAGCACGGCGAAGGGGAACAGGCCGTCGAAGAAGAACTGGGCGGTGAACCGCTGCGTGGGCGTGAGCGCGACCACGTCCACCCCGGCCTGGCCGAGCAGCCAGACCTCGAAGTTGAAGCGGTTGGTGCGGGCCGGAGCAGCGATGTAGGGGCTCGTGAGATCGTTGGGGTCGGAGTGGACGACCTTGGAGAAATAGACGCCGGTGCCGGGTTTGGTGCTGGGCTGGGCCAGCTCGGCGCTATGCGCAACGGCGTCAAACTTCGAGGCGGTCCACGGCACGACGAGGATCACGAGCGTGGACAGGATCACGCAGGCCCAGACGGCGGGGCCGGTGACGCGGCGCCACCAGTAGGTGAGGAGGACGGCGGCGCCAAAGGGGATGTTCACCGTGAGCACGATGTTCACGATGTCGTAGAAGCTGCCCATCAGCGTGGCCGCGACGGTGCCGAGGATGAGGACGACGACGATGGTGCACCGGGCGTAGAAGACGCCCTGCTCCTGCGAAATATCGGGCCAGATCTGGCGATAGACGTTGCGGACGAAGAGCGAGGAGATGGCGAGGGCCTTGGCGGCAAGCGTGGACATGGTGCCCGCGATCACGCCGGCGAGCATGAGGCCGACGAGACCGGTGCCGAGCAGCTGGTTGGACATGGTGCCCCAGACCGCATCGGGGTCGGAGAGCCCGCCGGCGCCGAACATGGCCACCGCGATGAGTCCGGCGAAGGCCCAGAGGATGATCATGAGGCGCTTCAGGTAGGTGCCGGAGACGCCGGAGCGGGCGGCCATCTCGTTCTTGGCGGAGCCGCAGATGCCCATGTTGTGGCTGAGGCCGCCGTTCTGCACGATGCTGACGAGCAGGATGCCGCCCAGGCTCCAGGCGGTGAACTGGGCGCCGCCCGCCGAGCCGAAGAGGTTGAACATCTCCTGCGGCACCTTCTGGGCCAGGGCGCCCCAGCCGCCGATGGCGTGCAAGCCGGTGGGAATGAGCAGGAGGGAGAAGACGATGATGAGCACGCTCTGCAGGCCCTCGTTGAGCGCGGCGGCCGCCATGCCGCCGAGCACGATGTAGGTGCCGACCACGATCGTGAAGATGGTGTAGAAGAGGATGTCGTTGAGCACCGTCACGTAGCTGCGGAGTTCGCCGCGGGCGTTGCGGTCGCGCAGCGTGTCGAGCTTGAGCTTCGCCTCGGGAGCGAGCGGCGTGACGGCGGCCTGTTTCTCCAGGGCCTTCATCTCGCGGTAGCCCTCGACCGCGGCGCGCTCGGGGGCCGTCCACTGGACCTCCTGCTTCACGACGAGCGAGGAGGCGATCTTGTAGGCGGTGACGTTGCCGAAGCCCAGGAAGACACAGGCCACGAGGATCTGGAAGATGGCGTAGAAGAGGCTGAGGCCCTTGCTGGCGTAGCGGTCCTCGAAGAGGTCGGAGACCGTGGTGAGGCGCACGCGGCGGAACCAGACGTTCATGAACCAGAAGTAAGGGTTCATGAAGACGGTCTGGAACGAGAGCCACGCCCCCGGCGCACCTTGCTGGTAAACGAAGCTGGCCGTGCTCACGGCGCCCTGCGGCTCGGTGGCGTTGCCGAAGTTCAGGAAGAACTGGTAGAGCTTGCCGAGTTTGCGGCCCGCGAGGAAGAAACCCTCCTCGCTGTTGGTGCCGGCGGCGGCACGACGGCCGATCCAGATGACGGCCGCCAGGTAGGCCAGGACCACGAGAATATCGAGAAAGTGCAGGCTGCCAAAACGCATGGGGAGGTGGGGTTGGACGGACGCCGAGCCGCAAGCAGGAGTGGACCAAGAAACCAGACGCCGGGGAAGAACCAAAGCTTGGCCGTGGTCCCGGCCTCGCAACCGGACCCGGCTCTGACAGTTCGCGAAAGGGGGCGTGGATCGGGCCGAGGGGGAACCGCGCCTGAGTCCCGCCACCGCGGGACGAAAGCGTGGCCGCTAACCGACCACGCTGTCGCTCTGCTCCAGCGCGGCTACTTCCCGGTGCCTAGCGCCCAGCCAAGGCCTCGCGGGCGAGGCGCAGGTTTTCCTGCACGCGGGTGTCGCCGGGGCGCAGACGCAGGGCGGCCTCGTATTGGGCGGCGGCTTCGGCGGGCCGGCGGGTGAGCAGGAGCACGTTGCCGTAGTTGGCCCGCGCATCGGGGTCATCGGGCTGCCATTCGACCAAAACGCGGAACTGTTCCCCCGCCTCGGGCAGGCGACCCGCCTGCGCCAGCAGGAGGCCGAGGCGGCGGCGCGCGGGCACCAGACCGGGGTCGAGCGTCAAGGCGGAGCGCCAGGCCTGCTCGGCCTCAGCCGGACGTCCGAGTTCCAAAAGCACCACCGCGAGATTGTGCTGGGCATCGGCGGCGGGCTTCAGCTCGAGCGAGGTGCGAAAAGCCGCCACGGCGTCGGCCGCGCGGCCGGCGCGCATGAGCGCGTTGCCGAGCGCCAGATGGGCGTCGGCGTGGGCGGGACCGAGCTTCACCGCCTGCTCCAACCGGATGACGGCCTCCGGAGCGCGCCCCAGCTCCAGCAAGGCAAGTCCACCCGTGTAGTGCGCCGGCAAATAGTCCGGCGAAAGCGTCCGGGCGTTCTCCGCGTGGGTGAGCGCCTCCCCGGCGCGTCCGCGGTTGAGCAACTCGACCGCGAGATTGTGCTGGGCCCGGGCGCTGGTCGGATACTTCGCGACGGAATCGCTCCAGATGACGAGGGCATCGCGGTAGTCGTGGTTGCGCGCGACCGTCAGCCCGGCGAAAACCAGCGCGAGCGCACCCCACCCCGGCCATGCCCGCGGCCCGGTCAGCCGGTGCAAACCGATAAGCGCCAGCGCGAGCACGGCCGCCAGGGGCAGATACATGCGGTGCTCGGCCATGGTCTGCGTGACGAGCGGCACGACGCTGGAACTCGGCGCGAGGATCGCAAAGAATACCACCCCCGCAAAACCGAGCGCCGGGCGGCGCCAGAGCGCCCAGAGCGTGCCGCCCACCAGCGTCCACACGACCAGCCCCTGCCACCAGACCTCGGCCGGTGAAGCCGCCACGGCGGTGCCGTAGTCGAGGACCAGCGGGTGCGGCCAGAACGAGAGCTTCAGGTAGAGCACGAGCGCCTCGGCCTGCTTGAGCAGGTAGGTCCACCCCGAGACTCCGAGGCCAAGCCCCGCCGCCGAGCCGCGCGTGCCGCCGGCGCCGAGCACGAGGATCACGAGCAGCAGCCAGGTGGCGGCGAGCGCCAGATAATAGGACCGCCGCGCCCGCCACGCACCCACGAAAGATCCGGCCACGAAGGTGCGGTCCGCGAGCAGCACGAGCAGCGGTGCCGACACCATCACCTCCTTGCTGCCCATGCCGAGCAGGCAGGTGACGACGGAAACCACCAGCCATGGCCTATGGGTTTGGCTGTAGCGGCGGTCTATGACCGCCGAATCTCCCACCCCGGGCGGTCGCAGACCGCCGCTACAATCCGTGCCGCGCAGGAAGGCGTAGAGCGTGCCCAGCAGGAAAAACCCGCAGAGCACCTCGGTGCGCTGGGCCACGCAGGTCACGGACTCGGTCTGGAGCGGGTGCAGCGCCCACAGCAGGGCCAGACCCAGCGCGAGTGATGGAGCCGCCTCGGGCACGACGCGCTGGAACAACCGCCGGGCCACGCCGAGCAACGCGAGCGCGGCGGCGGCATGGAAAGCGATGTTGCCGGCCCGGTGGCCCCACGGCTCCGCGCCGCTGAGCTTGTAGGTCAGGGCAAAGCTGAAGTTTAGCACCGGCCGGGCGGTGGTGGTGCTGCCGTCAGCCGGCGGGAACCACGCCGTGGCGAGGCTCCGGATGCTGGTGTTCTCCGTGATGGCTCCGCGGTCGTCGAAGAGCAGCGGCGCGCGCAGGGTGCCCGCATAGACCGCGATGACCGCGGCGACGACGAGCACGGCCGGCCCAAGGGCGGCGACGGTGAAGCGGGCGGGCACGGGCGATGGCATGCGGCGGATCAGAGGAACCACGCTTTCGCCCCGGGCTCAAGCGCGGCCACGAGGCGGTTCGGGCGCCAGCGACGCCTCCAGCTGTAGGTCGGGGTCTCCGACGGAGGCTCGGCGTAGATGGCGAAACAACTCCCGCGTAAGGTGCAGCAACCTCATCCTGAAGAGGCGGGGTTCGGAGACCCCGCCCCTGCAGAACGCCCCAACAAAAAAGCTCCCCGGCTTGCACCGGGGAGCTCGTAATTTACCCAGACAGACAGACTCAGAAATCGAAGGTCGTCGTCAGGATGAACTGGCGCGGATCGATGATGCGGAAGCCCCAGGGCTTGCCGTCCCAGTTGACCGCCACCGGGCGGAGTCCGCCGTCTTCCATCACGTTGTTGACGTTCAGCTGGACCTTCATGCGCACCTTGTCGTTGAAGATGCGGCGCGTGTAGGAGGCCCAGAGGTCGGTGTAGAAGTTGCCGTTGTCGAGATACACCGGGCGGGTGATGTCGGAGGCGTTGATGACCGTCGGCAGGAGCGGGTTGGCGGCCTTGCCGTAGTAACCCACGGCGGCCTTGGACTCCCAGCGCTGGGCGCCACCCACGGCGAAGCCCTTGAAGCGGCCTTCCGTGATGTTGTAGTTCGTCAGGAACGAGGCGCGGTAGATGCGCTGGTTGGGCGAGACGGCGCCTTCCAACGCCTTGGCCAGGGCCACCTCGGACTCGACCACCTGTTGATGGTAGGCCTGCGGGCTCGTCTGCCCGTTGAGGTTTTCCTTGAGGGCGGAGGAGTGGAAGCCGTAGCCGGTCCAGAAGTTCTTGAGCGACCATTCGCGACCGTTGCTGGCGATGAAGTCGGGAATGTCGGACGCGGTGAGCGACTGCCAGACCGGGAGACGCTCGGCGAGCCAGTCGTCATACTGCGGAGCGACGTCGGTGTAGGTGCTCTTCGTCTTCGTGCCCGTGAACTTCATGGTCCAGTTGCGGGTGGGATTGTAGGTGAGCTGCACCTCCACGCCCTTCGCGATGCTCTGCTGCGTGGCCGCCAGCTGGATGCCGCTGTAGTAGTTGAGCGGCAGCTTGAGCGTGTCGTAGATCTTCTGCTGGTTGGCGGCGTCGCTGACGTCGATGCCACCGGCGGCCACGTTGTCCGAATTCCAGTCCGGATCAGCCGTGATGTCGGCGATGGTGCGGCCGGCGGCCATGCCGACGCGCAGACGCTGGACGGCGCTGGCCCAGGCATAACCCGTGGTGGTATCCGAGTAGGCCAGGCGGGTCAGCAGGGTGCCGGCCGCGCTGGTGCGCTCGTTCTGGTTCTCGGTCTGGAACCAGTTCACGCGGGCGACGAGCTTGTTGTCGAACAGGTTGAAGCCGAAGCCACCGTCCTTGCCGTCGCCGGTCGGCTTGGGCAGCTGCCGCTTGAAGTAGTCCGTCTGCTTGCCCGGGGGCGGGTTGAAGTTGTCGGACTGGTTGTAGTAGAGCGTCAGGCCGCGGAGGAAGTCGCTCAAGATGTTGCCGTTGTTGGCGCTGTTCTCGATGCGGTTCCAGCCGGTGAGCGGACGGAAGGCGGCGCCGACGGTCTTGGTGTCGCCCTCGAGTTCGTCCCAAACGTTCCAGCGGTTCATGACCAGGTCATAATTCGCTTCGCCGTTCTTGTAGGGGTAGATCTGGTTCGCGGTGAGGGCGGGCGCAATCACGGTGCCATCGAGGGCGTTGAGCGTGCCGCCGGTGGTGTTGCGGGCGCGATACTGGTCGTTGCGCATGCCGAGCGTCAGCACGAGGCGGTCGTTCCAGAGGTAGCTCTGGGTGGCGAGGGTCCAGCTGCTGACCTCGCGCTGGAAGTTCGCGCTGCCGTTGTCCGCAAAGGAGATCCGCTCGGAGGTGGTCACATTCTTCCAGGCGTTCTCGGCGATGTTGAAGACGCGGACCTGCGAAACGTAGGGTGTTTCCCAGCCGGGGTTGCCGTAGAAGCCGAGGGACTGGGTGACCGTGGCCTGCGGATCGCCCGGGCTCGCGGCGTAGTAGGCCTTGCGGATGGCCGTGGAATTCCAGTGGGACTGACCGTCCAGCGTGAGATTGCGGGTGTAGCGCAGCTTGCCCTCAACGTCGCCGTCGGTGTAGGTGAGGCGCCAGCGCTCGCGGTTGCGCCGCACGTCGTGCTGCGCGGCCAGGCCGAGCAGCCGGTGGCGACCGAACCACTTCGTCCAGCCGGCGTTCTTGGAGAAGTCGAGGTTGTAGGCGGCCATCAGGCGGGTGCTGTCGTTGGTCTCGGGCGAGAAGAACGTGTCCACGCCGCCACCGAGGCCGAGCGGAACGAAGGCGAGCCCGTAGTAGGGGTTGGGCGTGCCATCGAGCTTGTTGATGTTCGTGTCAACCTGGAGGGTGTTGCCCTGGAGCTGCGAGAGGATGTAGTTCTCCGCGGCGTCGATCTGCTGGCGATACCAGCCGGCGCTGAGGAAGAGATTGTCACCGATCTGCTGCTCGATCTCGATGTTGTAGTTGCCGGCCTTGAGCAGGCCGAAGTTCGGCTGGTTCAGGTTGTGGGTGGTCCAGTCGTAGATCGACGGGTCGGTCACGCCGGGCGCCTGGTAGGAGGCGTAGGTGTAGATGGTGCCGTTTTGCTCGAGCACCGGGGCGATGCCCGTGGTCGAGCTCGTCCAGTTGCGGTCGGTGGTGAGGAAGCGCTGATCACCGGCCAGCCACGAGCCGTTGGTCGGGGTGGCGGTCGCCGGGTTGGTGTGGGCGGGTGCGAAGAAGCCGATACTGCGCGTGATGTAGTCGATCTGGGTGCCGTTGTCGAAGCGCTCCAGCGTGTTGGTGTTGCCGGTGTCGAAAGCAAGGCCGGCCGGCAGATAGTAGGGCGAGAGGCTGTTGGTCAGCAGGGCCGCGCCGGTGAGGCGCTGGCCGTTGGCCGCCACAATGGTGGCAACGGAGCCCGGGGAGCGGGTGTCAAAGTAGATCGGTCCGATGACCTCGCCGGCCGTACGCGTCTGCATGTTTGCACCGGTCCAAGGCTGGTTGAAGACCTTGGGATAGCTGGTCGCATCCATGAACTTGATGGTGCGGGTGACCGGATCATAGGAGGGACGACCGGCCTTCAGCCAGGGCGTGACCATGTCGCGCGGCGTGATGAAGTTCGGGCGGTTGGATTTGTTGTCGAAGTTCTCGGCGAAGGCCCGGATGACGGTCTTCGGGAAGGGACGGAAGGTGATGGCGCCGAACTGGCGCTTGGTCAGGTCGTAGGAGGGTTTGCGCTCGAACTGCTGGTCATTGTAGAGGCCGGCGACATAGATCGCGAGCTTGTCCTCGATGAGCGAGCGGTTGAGGGCGAACGAGGCGCGGGCCGAGCCGAGGTGGTCGGTGCGCAGGCTCAGGGTGTTGGAGTTCCGGTTGATGACCGCCTGGGCCGAGGACTGGTTCACGATGCCGGAAGGGCTGCCAAGGCCGAAAAGCAGCGAATTCGGACCACGGCTGATTTCCACCGACTGGATGTTGTAGCTGTCGAACGGAACGCGGCTGTTCGAGGGGTGGTAGTTGATCGAGGCGTCGGGCGCCGCCAGGCCGCGCACGCGGTTGGACTGGGAATTGGTCGTGGTGTCGCCGTTGTTACCAAAGGAGTAGCCACCCACGGTGTCCTTCAGGGTGCCGCGGTCGGTGACCTGCGGGGTGTAGGTGCTCGAACCTTCGGTGCCCGCCTCATAGCGGAACACGTCGTTGATATCGAGGGACGCCGTGTCATCGAGCTGCTGCTTGGTGACGACGGTGATGGAGGCGGCGAGATCGGCGAGATTGGAATTCAGGCGGCTGCCCGCGAGCGTGTTCTCCGCGAAATAGCCCTGGTCCTTGCTGGTCGTGACGACGAAGGGCGAGAGCTCGAGCACACCCTTGTCACCGGCGCCAGCGTTGGCCGCCGGCGTCTGCGTGACCGGAACGGGTTTCTGTTCAGCGGGGGGCGGGGGCTGGGGGTTGTTGGCCACCTGCGCGAAGGCAGGCAGGGCCACCGACAGGGCCAGCAACGGCGTCAGGTAACGCCGGACTCGATCCAGATTGGGTTTGGATTGCGGTGTCATGGTTGGGTTGGGGTCAGTGAAGGGACGGACGGACGTGCGCATGCGCGAAGGCAGGCAGAACGGCACGGGCCGGTTTCAGGGGTGGAGGGGTGCGGGGTGCAACTACTACCATGCACCAGACACCCCGGCCGCGCCAGTGACAATCGGGGCTTGTTTCAGACAGTCCGAGCAATCCCGGCCCGCCACGGCCCGAGGGCGAATCCGCGCGCCGCCCTGGGTGCAGCAAAAATAAAAGCGACGCCCGGGCGGGGCGTCGCGGCCGGCGTCACAACCGGGGTCGCTCAGAAATCGAAGCGGTCAATGTTCTCGCGCGTGAACACGAAGGGCGAGCCGAGCAGAATGTTGTCGCCCTCGATGGCGAAGGTGCGGTTGCCGACCTTGAACTGCTGGTCGCCGGCCTTGAGCTTGCCGTCGGCCAGCGCGACGCCGGCCTGCACGGTGAGGTAGCCCAGGTCACCGGTGTCCCAGAGGATGACGGCGTCGGTCACGCCCTCGTGGACGTAGCGCTTGTTTTCGTTGGGCAGGCCCAGGCCGATGACCTTCACCGCGCCCGCGCGGCCGGCCTGCTTCACGGCCTCGGCGGCGCCGGGGACGCCCGGCGAGCAGATGGCCATGATGAGCTTCAGGTTCTGGTGCGCGCTCATGAGCGCGGTGGCCTCGGATTGCGCGCGGTCCTTGAGATCGTCGCAGGGGCGCACGGCCACGAGCTTCATCTTCGGATATTTCTCGGCGAGGCGCGCCTCAATGTGTTTCTGCCACTCGCGCTGGTTGGCGGCGGTGAGCGTGGCGGTGATGATGGCAAACTCCCCTTCCCCGCCGGTCAGCCGCGCGGCCTCGTCCATCAGCGTGTAACCGATGCCCTGCGGCGTGGCCTGGTTCACGAAAAAACTGCGCGCGGCGGCCTGGGCGTCGGCGTCGTAGGTCAGCACCGTGATGCCCTGCGCGCGCGCCTTGCGCAGCGCGGTGGAGATGCCGTCGCGGTTCTCGGCGGCCACGGCGATCACGTCCACGCCGAGCGTGATCCAGTTCTCGACAATCTCGTTCTGCTTGGCGGCGTTGGTGTCGGTGGGGCCGTCGAAGAGCAGCTCGACGTTCAGCTCCTTGGCGGCCTTTTCGGCTCCGGCCTTCACGGAGAGGAAGTAGGCGTTGCCCTTGGCCTTGGGCATGAGGGCGAACATCAGCTTGGCGTCGGCCGCGAGCGCGGCGACGGCGGTGGCGAGGAAGAGGGCGAGCAGGCGCGGGGTTTTCATGGGGAAATTTTTAATGCGGGGCACGGCGGGCGGACCAGGCACCGAGGCCCAGGGCCAGGAGGAGGAGCGCGCCGGTGGCAAGGCCGGCGATCTCCTCGGCGGCATTCAACCGAATCACAACCGGCAGCGTGGCAAGCCCGCTCTTCAGCACCGCGATGGCCGCGACGCCCAGCAGCGTGCCCGTGACGCTGCCGCGCCCGCCGAAGATGCTCGTGCCGCCGAGCACGACGGCGGTGATGGCGTAGAGCTCGTAGCCGGTGCCGGCATCGGCCTTGGCCTGGCCGAGGCGCGCCGTGTAGATGAGCGCGGCGGCGGCGGCGATGACGCCGGCCAGCACATAGACCAGCGCGACCCGCCGGTCGGCCGGCAGCCCGGCGAAGCGCGCGCCTTCCGGGGAAAAGCCGATGGCCCGCAGCGAGCGTCCGACCGTCGTGGCGTGCACCAGCACCCACACGAGCAGCGCGACGAGCAGGAAAATCCACGCCTGCGCCGGCAGCCCGAGCCAGCGCTCCTGACCGAGAAACAGGAAAGACGCCGGGAAATCCGTGTAGGTGACCGAACCCTTCGTGAAGGCCTCGGCCAAGCCCCGGAACAGCGAATAGGTGCCAAGCGTCACGATCAGCGGCGGCAGCCGGAGCTTCGTGATGAGCCCGGCGTTGAGCCCGCCGGCCAGGGCGCCGGCGCCGAGCGTCAGGGCGGCCGCCAGCGGCAGGCCCAGCTGCGCGTCGTGCGAAAGCAGGCCAAAGATCACCGCGCACAAGCCGAGCAGCGAACCGACCGACAGGTCGATGCCCGCCGTGATGATCACCGGCGTGAGCGCGAGCGCGAGCAGGCCGATTTCGCAGGAGTGGCGCAGGATGTCCATCTGCCGGTCGATCGTGCCGAAGCCGACCGTCACGCCACGACGGTTCACCGTCGTGCCAAAATGCCAGAACAGCAGCCACTCGACGACGAGCAGCGCGAGCAGCAGCGTCTCGTGCCGCAGGAGCAGGGCCTTCCAGGCGGGCTGGTTGTCGGCGGAAGTGCTCATGTTCGTGGCCGGAGAAATTTCCCGAAAGCCCCGTCATTACCCAAAACCGTCATCCTGAGCGAAGCGAAGGATCCAAGCTTTTGTCCGCGAGCGGCCGTACCCCTGGATCCTTCGCTTCGCTCAGGATGACAGGAATCTGTGCTGTTCTGGTTATCCGGGTTCATCCGTGTCATCCGTGGTTGCTCCTCTTCCGTCCGAGGCCGTCCGACGCCGCCGCCAGGAGGATGATCGCGCCCTGGATCGCCTTTTCCCAATACGCCTCGATGTGCAAGTGCGTGAGCGCGGGCGGGATCGTCGCGAGCAGCAGCAAACCCGCCAGCACGCCCCACAGGCTGCCGCGTCCGCCCGAGATGGCCACGCCGCCCACGACGGCGGCGGCGATGACCTTCAGCTCAAGACCGCTGCCCACGAGCGGCTGCACCTGCGGCGACTGGATGAGATTCAGCACCGCCGCAAAACCGGTGAGCGCGCCCATGAACACAAAAACTCCCAGCGTGACGCGAACGGGATTCACGCCCGCCAGCCGCGCCGCGGCGGCATCGCTGCCCACCGCATAGACAAACCGCCCGGCGGCGAGGTGCCGCGAGGCCCACGCCAGCGCGGCGAGCACGCCCGCCGCCACCGCGAGCACGAGCCACTGGCCGGCCGTCTGGCTCAGGCCGAACCATTGCACGCCGTCGGGCAGGTTCACGAATTCGCCCTGCCGCGCCAGGTTCAGGCCCTGGCGGAGGGTCACCATCGTCGCGAGCGTGACCACGATGGAGGGCAGCCCGGCGAGCGCGACCAGCGCACCGTTGGCGAGGCCCATGAGCGCGCCGGCGCCCAGCGCCGCCAGCAGCACGAGCGGCAGCGGCCAGCCGGCGGCGGCGAGCAGGCCCGCCAGCACGCTGCAGAGGGAGAACTGTGACCCGACCGAGATGTCGATCTCGCGCGCGACGATCACGAACGCCATGCCGCAGGCCACGATGAGCGCGGGCATCTCGCGCACGAGCAGCGAGCGCAGCGGTTGCGGCGAGAAGAACGCCGGGGCGACGATGGCCAGCGCCACCAGCAGCAGGGCCAGCACTCCGGCCACGGAAAGTTCGCGCGGGTGGCGCCTCATGCGACGGCCTCCTTCGTCTGGCCCAGCGCGGCCGCCATGACCGCCGGTGCCCCGGTTCCGCCCGGCAAAGTCTCCACCAGCCGGCCGCCGCGCATCACGCCGATGCGGTCGCTCATGGCCAGCACCTCAGGCAGGTCGCTGGAAATCAGGAGCACCGCGAGCCCGTCGGACGCGAGCCGCCGGATGATGCGGTGAATCTCGCCCTTCGCGCCGACGTCCACGCCCTGCGTCGGCTCGTCAAGGATGAGCACGCGCGGCTTGGTCGCGAGCCAGCGGGCGAGCGCAACCTTCTGCTGGTTGCCGCCGCTCAGGCTGGCGCCCGGGGCGAGCGGGCCGGCGGTCTTGACCGCCAGCTCGCGGATGTAGTCGGCCGCGAGCGCCAGCTCCGGGCCGGACCTCAGCCACCCGCCGGGAAACACGCGGCCGTGCACGGCCATCGTCATGTTCTGCGCGATCGGCATCTCGAGGATCACGCCGTGCCGGCGGCGGTCCTCCGGCACGTAGGCCAGGCCGGCGGCGATGGCCTCGCGCGGGCTGCGGATGCGGCGCTCTTCACCGTCCACGAGGATGCGGCCGGCGTCGGCCGGTGTCAGGCCGAAGAGCGTGCGCGCCAGCTCGGTGCGGCCCGCGCCGACGAGCCCGGCCAGGCCGAGGATTTCGCCGGCCCGGATCTCGAATGAAACCCCGTTCACGCCGCCCTCGGCGCAGGCCAGTTGCTCCACCGCGAGGCGCACGGCCCCGGGCGTGACGCCGGCGGTGCGCTCCGTGAGCGACACCTCGCGGCCGACCATGAGCTTGATCAGCTCGGGCTCGGTGACACCGGCCACGTCGCGCGTGCCCACGCTCACGCCGTCGCGCAGCACGGTCACGCGGTCGGCCAGCGCCCGGATTTCCTCGAGGCGGTGGGAAATGTAGATCACGCCGACCCCCGCGGCGCGCAGCCCGCGGACGATCCCGTAGAGCTTCTCCTGCTCGCGCCGCGTGAGCGAGGCGGTGGGCTCGTCCATGATGACGATGCGCGCGCCCGCGCCGAGCGCGCAGGCGATTTCCACCAGCTGCTGCTCGGGCATGGAGAGTTCGCGCACGGTGCGGGAGGCGGGAAATTCCGCGCCGATCCGCCGCAGCAACTCCTCCGCCTGCGCCGCGCGCCGGCGCCAGTCCACCTTCCGCCACACCCCGCCCGCCTCCAGGCGCAGGCCGATGTTCTCGGCCACGTCGAGCTCGGCGAACAACGCGGGCTGCTGGTAGATGCAGGCGATGCCGCGCGCCCGGGCGGAACCGGTCGTCAGGCCGGCCAAAGACTCCCCGGCCACGCGGATCTCGCCCGCATCGGGCCGGTGGGCGCCGGTGACGACCTTGATGAGGGTGGACTTGCCCGCGCCGTTCTCGCCCAGCAGGGCGTGCACCTCGCCGGCGCGCAGTTCAAAATCCACCCCCTGCAGCGCACGCACCGCCCCGTAGCTTTTGCGGATGCCGTGCAGGCTCAGCAGCGGAGACGGAGATTCCGTGACAGGGGTCATGCGTGGGGAATCGCGACGCTCCAATCTGATATGATTGGAGTCAATCATATCCCCGGTGCGCGGGGCCGCGGCGGCCCCCTCGGCCCGGCCTCAGGTGCCGAGCCGGAATCCCGCCTCGGCCAGCGACTGCTCAGCGGCATAGGAACGCCGCAGGGCCTCGCCCAGGCCGCGGATGTCCGGGACCTGCGTGGTCATGCCGTTTGCGCCGGTCCAGTTCACTTCGGCCGTCGGCACGACGCCGATGCGCCCCTGCCGGTGGATGGACTCGATGAGCGCCGTGTGGCGGCCGGCGAGTTCGGTCGTGCAAATGCGGGCGGCCGGGTCGCGCAGGCGCGCCAGCGCGGCGGCGAACATCGCGCGGCGGGCCCCGGTGATGTCGAGCAGGGCACGCCGCTCGGTCCGGCCGTCGGCAGCCCGCCACCAGGCCTCGGATTCGTAGCGCCAGGCGGCCTGGCCGCGGCTGCCGGTGATGACGATCTCCGGCTCGACGGTGTCCGCGCAGGCGTGGCTGGTGCCGAACCAGAGTTTGACGCCGCTGGGGGTGCGCGAGCGGACGACCGCGGTGTCGAAGCTCTCGATGGCGTGCGCGCGCATCAACTCGGCGCCCTCGAGCACCAGGTCCTGCCCGCCGACGAAGAACAGGCTCAGCATGACGAAGTGGGCGAAGGCGTTGTTGAGCGGCGAATCCATCACCGGCATGCCGTTGACCGCGAGGCGGCCGGCCCAGTCGTTGCGCGTGAAGTAGCCGCGCGTGCGCGGCCAGACGCCGAGGAAGCGCACGGACCTGATCTCGCCGATCACGCCGCGATCCAGCTCCTCCTTCAGCCAGGTTGTGCCGGGCTCGTAGAAATCCTGGAAACCCACCGCCACGAAGCGGCCGGTGCGCTGCTCCGCCGCGCGGACCGCCGCCACCTCGGTGAGCGAACCCGCCAGCGGTTTCTCCACCAGCACGTTGGCGCCCGCCTCAAGCGCGGCGATCGTCATGCGCGCGTGCCAGTGGATGCCGGTGGGAATCAGGCAGAGGTCAATGCGCCCGGCGTGGGCCCGCAGCATCTCGGTGTAGTCGGTGAAAATCTCCGCGCCGTGGCTGCGCAGTTCCGCGATGTTGGCCGCCTCCTGGTCGGGATTGATGATGGCCGCCGCGGTGATCTGCGCCTCGCCGCGCTGCCGGCTCTCCCGGGCAAGCTGCAGATGGATGCTGCCATAGCCGGATACGCCGATGATGGCGAGGCGGGCAGGTTGGGAGGGAGCGGTCATGAGACGAAAAAGTGGGGGCTACCGGCCGCCATCGGGAGCAGCCAGCGCGGGTCAACCGGCTGGGCGGCTCCTGCTGTGCAAGGGGTAGAATCTGGGGTTGCGAGTCATGGACGCTACCGCGTCCGCAAAATGCGTCATTGTTTCCGCGGTCTTGACAGTCCGAGCAGATTGCGGACCGGCTCGCTTGAAATGGCGCCGGGGCGGAACTACTGGTTGGCCACCCCATGAGAAACCGCCCCGTTCTGCCGTTGCTGCTGCTTGCCTTCGTCCTGCCCCTGTCCGCCGCCGAGCCGGCGGAGCTTGCCTGGCCGGCGATCACCCGCGACCACAAGCCGTGGACGCGCTGGTGGTGGCTCGGCAACATCGGCGACGCCCATTCGTTCACCTCTGAGATGGAGAAATACGCCGCGGCCGGCCTCGGCGGCCTGGAAATCACCCCCATCTACGGCGTGCGCGGCGCGGAGGACCGCTTCGTGCCGTTTCTGTCCGATCGCTGGGTGGGTAATCTGGAGCACGTCCTGAAAGAGGGCCGCCGGCTCGATCTCGGCATCGATCTCGCCACCGGCACCGGCTGGCCCTTCGGCGGACCCTGGATCGAGGGCGAGGATGCCGCGCACTACCTTGCGCACCGGACTTTCACCGTCGCCTCCGGCGGCACGCTGGGCGAACCGGTGCAACTCGTGCAGAAGCCGCTGCTGCGTTTCGCCGGCCGCACGCGTGTGCCCATCGCCGACCTGCGCGAACCCGTTACCGCCAACGCCAACCTGCAGGAACTCGCCATTGACCAGGTCCGCTTCCCCCGGCCGCTGCCGCTGGTCTCGCTGATGGCCTACCCGGGCGCAGGCGCCGACCGCGCGCCGCTTGATCTCACGTCGCGCGTGGCGGCGGACGGACGCCTCGACTGGACCGCGCCCGCGGACCGCGGCACCTGGACGCTCTACGCGCTCTTCCAAGGCCAGCACGGCAAAATGGTGGAACGCGCCGCGCCCGCCGCGGAGGGCTACGCGCTCGACCATCTTTCCTCCCGGGCGCTCGCGCGCTACCTCGCGGAGTTCGACCGGGCGCTGACCGGCCGCGCCACGAAAGGGATTCGCGCCTGGTTCAACGACTCCTACGAGGTGGACGACGGCGAGGGAGAGTCCGACTTCACGCCGCGCTTCTTCGCCGAGTTCACGCGGCTCCGTGGCTACGACCTGCGCACGCAGCTCCCCGCGCTCTTCGACCCGGCCGACAGCCGCGTGCTGGCCGACTACCGCGAGACCGTTTCGGACCTGCTGCTGGAACAGTTCACCGTCCCCTGGCGCGAGTGGGCGAACCGCCACGGCGCGCTGATCCGCAACCAAGCCCACAACGCGCCCGCCAACATCCTCGACCTCTACGCCGCCAGCGACATCCCCGAGCAGGAGGGCAACGGCCACCTCGCGATGAAAATGGCGTCGTCCGTCGCCCACGTCACCGGCAAGCCCCTCGCCTCCGCCGAGACCGCCACCTGGCTGAACGAGCATTTCCTCTCCACCCTCGCCGAGCTCAAGGCCACGGTGGACGGCTTCCTCCTCGCGGGCATTAACCACAACTGCTACCACGGCACGCCGTTTTCCCCGCCCGACGAGCCGTGGCCCGGCTACCATTTCTACGCCTCCGTCGAGCTAAGCCCCGTCAATCCCATCTGGCGCGACTTCGCCGCCGTCAACGCCTACGTCGCCCGCGCCCAGTCCTTCCTCCAGTCCGGTCAGCCCGACGAGGACCTACTTCTCTATTACAACATCCACGACCGCTGGGCTGTCCGCGGCACGGGTGAGATGCCGCACTTCGGCCACGGCCGCGACCCGCTGGGCGTCGACAGCCTCCGTGAGACCGCGACGCGTCTCGTCGATACCGGCGTGGGCTTCGACTACATCTCCGACCGGCAGATCCAAGGACTCGAATATCGCGGCAAGCTGATCGAAAGCGGACGCCAGGGTTACCACGCCGTGCTCGTGCCACCGACCAAGTTCATGCCGCTCGCCACGCTCGCTCACCTGGTCGCGCTCGCCGAACGCGGCGCCACCATCCTCGTCGAGCAGGCTCTCCCCACGAGCGCCCCCGGCCACTCCGGCCGGCTTCAGCAAAAGGAATTCGACCAGCTGCTCGCCCGCCTCACCGCCCGGGCGCTGCCCACCGGAGGCATCACCCGGCTGCCCGTCGGCAAGGGCGAGTTCATCGTCGGCCCGGACGCGACGCAGCTGCTCGCAATCCGGCCCGGCATTCCGCGCGAGTCGCTCACCGACCATGGCCTGGAGTTCGTGCGCCGGCGCACCGACCACGGTTTCCTTTATTTCATTGCGAACCGCAGCGACCGCCCGGTGAACGGCTGGGTGCCGCTGCAGGCGCACGGCCAAACCGCCGCGCTCTTCGATCCCGCGACCGGCCGCCTCGGCCGCGCCGCCGCACGGCTGATCCCCGCCCAACCGAGCCAGGTTTACCTGCAGCTCCCCCCCGGCGAGTCGGTGATCGTCACGCTCGAGAACCGCGAACTCACCGGCCCGGCCTGGGCCTACTGGCAGGATGCCGGAGAAACCCAGCCGCTGGCCGGCACATGGGGTGTCCGGTTCGCCGACGGCGGCCCCACCCTGCCCCCCGCCACCACCGTGCCGGCGCTGAAATCCTGGACGGATTTCGGCGGCGACGAACTGAAGCGCTTTTCCGGCCACGCCGCCTACACCCTGAGATTTGCGAAACCGGCCGGCCCGGCCCCGGCATGGCGGCTCGACCTCGGCCGCGTCGCCGAAAGCGCCCGCGTGTCCCTGAATGGCCGCGAGATCGCCACGCTTTGGCAGACACCCTATGCGGTCGTAATCCCCGCCGGGTTCCTCGCCGCGGAGAACACGTTGGAGATCAGCGTCGCCAACCTCGCCGCCAACCGCATCGCCGACCTCGACCGGCGCGGCGTGAACTGGAAAAAATTCTACAACGCCAACATGCCGGCCCGGTTCCGCGAAAACACCGGCCCCGACGGCCTGTTCAGCGCCGCCCAGTGGGCCCCGCGACCCTCCGGTCTGCTCGGACCCGTCACGCTCACGCCCTTGCGCCGGCTGGACCCCAGGTAACTTTGCCGTGGGTGGTGAGCCTGCTCTCGCCACAAAAATGCTGTCGCAGCCGTGGCGCCAGCCGTTCGGCAGGCTCAAGGCCCTGAGCCCATCGAACGGGCAAGCAGGCCGCCCACCCCACGCACAATTCCGTTGCCGTGCGCCTGATGAAAATTAGGCCATGAGCATGCGTCCGAAGCGCCGGGTCTCCCAACAGTCCATCGCCCGTGACCTGGGCATTTCCCAGGCGCTCGTCTCCCTGGCCCTGAACGGCCGCAAGGAGGGCATCAACCCGGAGACCTACAAGACCATCTGGGATCACGCCTCGCGCCTCGGCTACCAGCCCAAAGGCATGAACCCCGCGCAGTCGCCCGCCGGCGTGCGGCAGCGGCAGGTTGGCTTCATCCTGCGCTCCGGTCTCTCCATCCACAACCAGGGCTCCTATTTCAGCCTCGTGCTGCACGGCCTGCACACCGCGCTGGCGGCGCGCGGCCACACCGCGGTTTTTCTCGGCGCCGAGGACACGCTGGAACCGGCCCGCCTCGCGGAACTCTTCCCCTCCGGCCACTCGATGCGCGGCGTCGTGCTGCTCGGCGAGGTCGCCGCGCCGTTCCTGAAGTCGCTCCGCCGCCACGAGACCCGCCTCGTCGCCGTGTCCGCCCGCCACCCCGGCCAGTGCCACTCCGTCATCGGCAACGAAGCCCAGGCCCTCGACCTGCTCGTGCGACACCTGCACGAGCTCGGCCACCGGCGCTTCGGCTGGATTGGCGGCAACGTGGGCCTCAACCGCCACCAGATGCGGTTCGACGCCTTTCACGACGCGCTCCGGGCGCACGGTCTCGCCGCCGAGGAGCGCTACTGCGTGCGCCTCGCCCAGGGCGACCGCGCCGAGGGCTTCGAGGCCGTGCTGTCCCTGCGGCCGCATCTCCGCCGCAAGGATTTCCCCACCGCCTTCCTCTGCTACAACACCCTCATGGCCGCCGGCGCGGTCAAGGCCTTCGTCCACGAGGGCTGGCGCGTGCCGGCCGACGTGAGCATCGCGGGCGCCGACAACTCGCGCCTCGCCGCCGCCGAGTCGCCCCAGATCACCGTGGCCGGTTCCGACGCCGAGAAACTCGGCGCCGCCGCCGCCCGCCTCCTCCTCGACGCCACCGGCGATGATGAAGAGAGCATCAACGACCTCATCCTCCCCGCCCAGCTCGTGCCCGGCGGCACCACCGGCCCCGCGCCGGCCTGAATCCGGTCCGCCCGGCCGGCGCACTTTGGGCTTGTTGCCTAATAATTATTAGGCAAGCGTACCCCTCCGCCCCACCCCATGACTTTCTACGACCACGCCGTCATCGCGTTCTACTTCGCCTTCATGCTGGGCATGGGCTGGCTGGTGGCGCGTTTTGTCCGCAACACCAGCGACTACTTCCGCGGGGGCGGCCAGATGCTGTGGTGGCTGGTGGGCAGCTCGGCGTTCATGACGCAGTTCAGCGCGTGGACCTTCACCGGCGCGGCGAGCATGGCCTACACCGAGGGCTGGCCCATCCTGCTGCTCTACTTCGCCAACGCCGTCGGCTTCGTCTTCAACTGGCTCTACTTCGCCGCGCGCTCCCGCCAGATGCGCGTGATCACCGTGATCGAGGCCGTGCGGATCCGGTTCAGTCCGGCCAACGAGCAGGTGTTCACCTGGCTGCAGGTGCCGCTGAGCACGCTCTACGCCGGCATCTGGCTGAACGGGCTCTGCGTGTTCCTGACCGCGGCCTTCGGCTTCGACCTGGAATTCACCATCATCGTCACGGGCGCGGTCGTCGTGCTGATGACGATCTTCGCCGGGAGCTGGGCCGCGGTGGCGGGCGACTTCATCCAGGTGCTCATCCTCATGCCGGTCTCGGTCGTCGCAGCCTTCCTCTCGGTGCAGGCGGTCGGCGGTCCGTCGGCCTTTGTCGAGCGTTTGCCGGCCGGCCACCTCGACCTCGGCCGACTGCTCGACTCCAAGCTGCTTCTCCTCTGGGGCGTGGCGGTGCTCATCAAGCAGTTCATCTCCGCGAACAACATTCTCGATTCGTCGCGCTACCTCTGCGTCAAGGACGGCACGCACGCCCGCAAGGCTGCGCTGCTCGGCGCCGCGCTGTTCATCGTCGGCCCGATCATCTGGTTCATCCCGCCCATGGCCGCGCGCATCCTCCACCCGGATCTTTCCGCGGTGTTCCCGGGACTTGGCAACCCCGCCGAGGGCGCGTTCCTCGCCATGTGCCTGCACACCATGCCCGCCGGCATGCTCGGCCTGCTCCTCAGCGGCATCTTCGCGGCGACCATGTCGTCCATGGACAGCGGGCTGAACCGCAACGTGGGCATCTTCGTGAAAAGCTTCTACCAACCCGTGCTGCGCCCGCAGGCCACCGACCGCGAACTCGTCGTGACCGGCCGCATCACCACGACGGTCATGGGCGTGCTGGTCGTTCTCGCGGCGCTGAATTTCAGCCGCATGAAGGACCTCGGCCTCTTCGAGCTGATGCAGCAGTTCGGCACGCTCGTTGCCGTGCCGCTGACGATCCCGCTCGTGCTCTGCATCATCGTGCAGCGCACGCCGCCCTGGGCCGGCTGGTCCACCATGGTGGCGTCCTTCGTCGGCTCGCTGGTCGCAACCTACGTCTTCGACCTCGCGTGGCTGCAAGAGACCTTCTCCACCGGCCCGCTGAGCCCGGCGGAGCGCAACTACTGGACCGTTTCCGCGGGTCTGTTCCTCAACGTCACCGCCGGCTGCCTCTGGTTTTTCGGCACCTGTGCCTTCTGGAACTCCAGTTCGCCCGAGTATCGCGAGCGCGTCGGCCGGTTCTTCCATGATCTGCGCACGCCCATCGATTTTCAGAAGGAGATCGGCGAGGCCTCCGACCACCAGCAGGGCCGGGTGCTCGGCCTGCTCAGCCTCTGCTATGGCGGGTTCATCACCCTGCTCGCCCTCATCCCCAATCCGCCGGCCGGCCGCCTCGGCTTCGTGTTCTGCGGCGCCGTGCTGATCCTCATCGGCTGGGCGCTGCGGCGCACCCGCCCCTCCGGCTGAACGCCTCATGGCACTCCGCGGCAAACTCGTCCTCCTTCCGCCCAACCGCGTCTGGCGCACCTACCAGGGCGGGCGGGAGCTGGACCGCCTCGCGGGGACGGCCGCCCCGGCGGACGGCCATTTTCCCGAGGACTGGATCGCCTCGACCACGCGCGCCATCAACGCCGGTCGCGAGCACCTCCGCGAAGGCGTTTCCCAAGTCGTCGTCGGGGGCGAAACCCACGACTTTGCCGCGCTGCTCGCCTCCGCCCCGGAGTACTTTCTCGGCGCGGCCCATGTCGCGAAACACGGCGCGCAGCCGCACCTGCTGGTCAAGCTCCTCGATCCGTCCATCCGCCTGCACTTCCAGGTCCACCCGACGGCGGACTTCGCCCGGCGCTTCCTCGGCTCGCCCAGCGGCAAGACCGAGGCCTATCATGTCGTCGCCACGCGTCCCGAAGTCGCGTCGCCCTACATCTATCTTGGTTTCCAGCGTCCGCCCTCACGGACCGAGCTCCGCCGCATGATCGAGACGCAGGACATCGCGGCGCTCGAGGCCTGCTTCGACAAGATTCCGGTCAAACCCGGCGACACCTACCTCGTGCCCGGCGGTGTGCCGCATGCGCTGGGCGAGGGCGTGTTCCTCGTCGAGATCCAGGAGCCGAGCGACCTCGTCGTGCGGTTTGAGTTCGAGCGTGGCGGCTACGTGCTGCCCGAGAGCGCACGATTCATGGGCCGCGGGCTGGATTTTTGTCTCGATGTCTTCGACCTCGCGCCTTGGCCGCTCTCGCGCGTTTTGACCGAAGCGGCGCGCTCGCCGCTGCGCCGCCGGGCGCTCGGGCCGGATTCCTGGCAGGATGATCTCATCGGTCCGGCGCACACGCCGTGCTTCCGCGTCCGCCAGAGCCAGCTGCGCGGCCCCGTCGCCAAGGTCGAGGCCGCCCCCCACATCGGCATTGTCACGTCCGGCCGCGTGACGGTGGAGGCAGGCGGAGAGCGCCACGATTTCCGGCCGGGCGACAAATTTTTCTGCCCCGCCGGGCTCGGTGCGCTGCAATACTCGCCCGCGCCCACCGCCGAGATCCTCGAATGCATTCCCCCCGCCTGACATGAACCGCCGCCCTGCTGTCTTCGCCGCCGTCACCGACGCGGAACTCCTCGAATTCCTGCCCGAGCCCCTGCTCGGCGAGGTGCGCGCCCTCGCGGGCAGCTTCACCGCCTGCGACCCGACCGCGGGCTCCGTCGAAGACTTCCATGCCGCTCTCGCCGCGGCCAATCCCGAGGTGCTGGTCGGCGGCTGGAAAACCCCGGCGCTGCCCGCCACCCTGCCGCCGAACCTCCGCTACGTGTGCTACCTCTGCGGCTCCGTGCGCCGGCTCGTCACGCGCCCGCAGCTCGAGGCGGGCCTCACCGTTACCAACTGGGGCGGCTCGATCAGCCGCATCGTGGCCGAGTGGGCGCTGTTCCACATCCTGTCCTGCCTGCGGCGCGCCACCTACTGGACCATCGCGATGCACCACGAGGGCGCGTGGAAAAACGGCGGCAGCGAAACCGCCTCGCTCTTCGGCCGGCGCGTGGGCCTGCACGGCTTCGGCCAGATCGCGCGCGAGCTCGTGCAGCTGCTGCGTCCCTTCGGCACGCCGATCATGGCCTTCGCGCCGGACGTCACGCCGGGCACCGCTCCCGGCCTCGGCCTCGCCTGCGCCGGTTCGCTGGAGGAACTCTTTGCCGAGAACGACATCATCGTGGAACTCGCCCCCCTCAACGACTCCACCCGCGGCATCGTGCGCGAGGAGCACCTGCGTCTCGTCCGTCCGGGCGGCGTGTTCGTCAATGTCGGCCGCGGCGCCGTGGTGGACGAGGCCGCGCTGCTTCGCGTGGCCCAGGAGGGACGCATCCAGATCGGGCTCGACGTCTATACGGTCGAGCCGCTGCCCGCCGACTCGCCGTTCCGCGGCCTGCGCAACGTCACGCTCACGCCGCACATCGCCGGCCCGACCACTGACCGCCGCCGTGACGCCGGGGCCTTCGCCCTCGCCAACCTGCGCGCCTATTGCACCGGCCGGCCCTTGCAGGCCGTCGTCACGCCCGAGGTTTACGACACAGCCACCTGACCATGCTGCCTGCATCATACCGTCATTGGCAGGACGCCGCTCGCCGGCTGCTCGAGCCGCTCGCTGCGCTGATGCAACCCGGTCGCGCGGACCTGCCGATCGCGGGCGCGCCGTCCGACCACGACGCGCAGGCGGACCGGCTGGAATCCTTCGCCCGCCCGCTCGTGCTCGCCGCCTTCTGGCTGCAATCGGTCCCGCGGCCCGAGGACGCCGCGCTGCGCGAGAAAACCGCCGCGTGGTTCCGCGCCGGTCTCGCCCTCGGCACCGATCCCACTTCGCCGCATTACTGGGGCCCCGACGCCAGCTACCACCAGCACCACGTCGAGATGGGCCTCATGGCCATCGGGCTGCAACTCGCTCCGCGCGACCTGTGGGAGCCATTGCCCGCCGCGACCAAGGCGCAGGTGGTGCGCTGGTTCGCGACCTGCCGCGGCGGCGGCATCGTCAACAACAACCACCTGTTCATGTCGGTGCACATCCTGGAATTCCTGCGCACCCTGGGCGCCGCGCACCGCACCGACGCCGCCGTCGTCACGGCGCATCTCAACCAGCTTGAGACGATGCACCGCGGCGGCGGCTGGTTCGAGGACGGCATCAACCAGGCCTACGACCACTACAACGCCTACGCCTTCCACTTCTACGGCCTGATGTGGGCCCACCTCCACGGAGCAACCGACGCGAAACGCGCCCAACGCTGGCGCGACTGGGCGCGGCTCTTCGTCGCCGACTACGCGCACTTCTTCGCCGCCAGCGGCGAGCACCCGGCCTTCGGCCGCTCCATCACCTACCGGTTCAACGGCCTCAACGTCTTCGGCCTCGCGCTCGCGGAAAACTGCACCGATCTCGCGCCCGGGCTGCTGCGCCGGCTCTGCACGCGCAACCTCGACTTCTTCCTCGCGCGGCCGATCTACACGGCCCAAGGCGCGCTCGCCTCGGGTTTCACCGACGTTTTTCCGAAAATCATCGAACCCTACTCCGCGCCGGCCTCGCCCTACTGGGCGGCCAAGGGTTTCACCCCGCTCCTGCTGCCGCCGGAGCATGCGTTCTGGACGGAACCCGAGCAACCGCTGCCGGCGGAGCGCGGCTTTGTGCGCGTGATGCCCGCGCCGGGCCTCGTCACCCGCAGCACGCCGGATGGCGAGGTCGAGATCCTCAACGCCGGCTCCATGGTCGGCAACACCCAGCTCCGCTACGGCGCGTGGAAATGGAGCAAGCTCAGCTACCGCACCGGCGTCCACTTCACCTACGCCTTCCCGGAAATCTCGAACGTCTCCTGCGACAGCGCGCTCACGCAGCAGCTCGACGACGACCGCGTTTTCGGACGCCACTCAACCGTCGCGGTCGAGCTGGACGCCGACCACCTCGGCTATTCCTGGAACATGGGTTTCAAGACGGGCCAGGTGAACACCAGCGTCGAGACCTTCGTCTTCTGGCGCGCCGGCTGGCTGCTGCACGTCCACTGCTACGAGGCCCGCCAACCCGTGGTGCTCCGTCTCGGCGGTTTCGCCCTGCCGCTCACCCAGGTGGAGCCCGCGCTCCGCGCGGGCTTAAATCCAGCCGGAAGCACCGGCTCCACGCTCGCCTTCTTCTCGCCCGACAATCGCGGCACCGTCCTGCAACTCCTCGCTGGCACCGCCACGCCCGACTGGGACCAGCGGCTCGACGACGCCACCGAGCGCCGCCACGTCGCCGCGCCGTATCATGTGACGCCCGTCTTTACCACGCCCCGCCACTCGGGCGCGGGCGTGCTGGTCGCGCTCAGCTGGAGCGGCTCCGACCGCACCGAGGGTGATGCCTGGGTGATTGTGACCGCCGCGGCGGGCGAGTGGACCCTCGCCCATCCGAAACTGGGAGGGTGGATCGTGCGTCACTGGTCGTTGCCGGCTTTTACCTAATATGCGCTCAGCCCGTCACCTTGCTTTTTCATGGGGCCTGTGGGCCGTATACGCCCTATGGGGCCTATATGCCCAGGCCGCTATCGATTCCGCCGCGGTCGTCCCGGCGACCGCCCCGCGCACCGGGATCATCGCCGGCCAGCACGAGGCGTTCCGCGCCTACTGCACCACCGGCGAGGGCGCGGCGGCCTTTGCCAAGCTTAAGGCCGACCTCGACCGCGACTGGCTGGCCTGGCCGCTGCCGGCCGATCCCGTCACCTACGGCGACCCCACGCCGTCCAAGCGCGACACCGACAAGACCACCCGCTGGCGCGCCGTGCAGGACCTTTGTGGCCGCGCCACCGGCGTCGCCGAGGCTGCTACGCTCTGCTGGATCGTGACCGGGGAGGAGCGTTACCTCGCCAAGGCGAAGGAACTGCTCCTCGGCCTCTCCGGCTGGCGCTTCGCCCCCGACTGGAAGTCCGGCGACGTCCCCGGCGCCACCGACATCTACTACAACGACGAGGCCCACTTCCGTCTCTGGCGCAAACTCCCGCTGATTTACGACCAGCTGCGCGCGCAGCTCACAGCTGAGGAAAAGCAGCGCATCCTCGCGCACTTCCGCGAGCGCGGCACCCGCTCCGCGCGGTGGATCGAGGAGGAAGGCAGCATCTCGCAGATCACGCGCACCTCCATCGCCGCCGACCTGTCGTCACACCCGGTGCGCTTCATGCCGATGACCGGGCTGGCGGGACTGGCGCTCTGGGACGACCTGCCCGAGGCGCGCGCGTGGTGGGCCTACGCTTATAAGTTCTACCGCGACCAGTTCCCTCCCTTCGGCGGCGACGACGGCGGCTGGGCCGAGGGCAACGCCTACTGGCGCGGCACCTTCGAGCATGCCGCTTTTCAGGACGCCTTGCTCGCCATTGGCGATCCCTCCGCCTACGCGGACCCGTTCTGGAGAAACTCGCCGCTCTTCGCGCTCTACAACGTCCAGCCCTACCTGCACACGACCTTCGGCGACGCGTCCAACGCCGGTCGCTTCAACCTCGAACCCGTCGTCGCCGACTACATGGAACACCTCGCCCGCGTGCAGCAGAACGGTTTCCTCCGCAGTTACGCCGCGCTCTGCACCGACCAGCGCACACGCCCGGTGGAAAAGGGTCTCGCCGGCCTCAACCGCACCTACCCGGTCGCCGCGGAGTTTCTCGTGCGCAACTTCCTCGCCTCGGGGCGGCCCATGCCGGCCGCGCGGCCGCTCAGCGACTTGCCGCCGCAGCGCCACTTCGCCGACGTGGGCTGGGTGTCGCTGCACAGCGCGCTCGGTGCGCCGGCCGAGGATATCCACGTCACGTTCAAGGCGTCGCCCTTCGGCTCTTTCAGCCACAGCCACGCCGACCAGCTGGCCTTCATCCTGAACGCCTACGGCGAAAACCTCGCGATCAACTCCGCCTACCGCGAGTTCCACAACTCCCCGCACCACCGCGAGTGGACGCGTCAGACGATTTCGAAAAACGCGCTGCTCATCGACGGCCTCGGCCAGAAGGCCCAGAGCAAGGCCGCGACGGGACAGATCACGCGCTTCGAGGTTGGCGACCGCTACGTGCTCGCCACCGGCGACGCCACCAAGGCCTACGCCACGCTCCAACCCAAGGGCCGCGTCAAACGCGTGACCCGCGACCTCGTGTTCATTGATAAGCATTACGTGGTCCTGCGCGACCGCGTGGAGCTCACGACGCCGGGCAAGCTCTCGTGGTTGCTGCACTCCACCAAGACCATTGGCTGGCTCGGCGACGACCGCGCCCTCCTCGAGGGCGACCTCGGCCGTGCCGCGCTGCAGGTGAAACTCATCGCCCCCGGCGTGACCTGGCAGGCGCAGGTTAAGGATCACTTCCCCGTGCCTGTTGACGCCCGCTACGTGAGCGGCGAAGTGGGCGGCGACTATGTTACCGGCCAGTGGAAAGATCACTCCCACCTCACCGTCGAAAGCGCGACGCCCGCCGCGTCGTTCACGGTGTATGCGGTGCTCTTCCCCCACCGCACCGTCACCCCGGACGGCGCCGCCGTGCGCCTGGCCTTCGTGGACGCCACCCTCACGCCCGACGGCGAACTCGCCATCACCCACGCCGGCACCTCGATCCGCCTGAAACTCACCGATGATTCGATCCAAGTTCGCTGAATCCATGTCACCAAGCGACTCCACACCCCGTCGCTTTGCGCCACCCCTCTCCAGAGGGGATTCAAGCCCACGCCGCGAAGATCCCCTCTATCAAGAGGGGTGCCCGCAGGGCGGGGTGTGTGGTTCGGGGAATTATTTGGATCACGGCGCCCTTCCCGCACCTCACCGCACCTTCGGTCTGCTTCTGCTCGCGCTTGTCGCCGCCCGCCTCCCCGCCGCGGAGCCCTGGCTGGTCACCTCCGCTGAACTCGCCGACCTGGCAAAAAACGCGCCCGCCGCGCTCACGGTGCCGATCACCACGGTCGTGGATGGCGAGTCCCTGCCCGGCGGCGACCCGCACGACTACATCAGCTACGCCCGCTATTATTGGCCGGACCCGGCAAAGCCCGACGGCCTGCCCTTCGTCCAACGCGACGGCGAGCACAACCGCGACCAGGTCGCCAAGGGCGACCGCTCGCGCATCAACACCTTCGCCCATGCCGTCACGCGCCTCGCCGCCGCGTGGCATCTGCATCGCGACGAAGCCGCCGCGCGCCGCGCGGGGGAGTGGCTGCGCGCCTGGTATCTCGACCCGGCCACGCGCATGAACCCGAACCTCGACTACGCGCAGGTGCGCCTCGGCCACAAAAGCAACCGCGGCAACCCCGCCGGCGTGCTCGACACCCGCGACTTTGCCGGGGTCATCGACGCCCTGCGCCTGCTCGAGGACTCCCCCGCCCTGAGTGCCGACGAACACGCCGCCCTCCGCGCGTGGTTCGCCCGTTACCTCGACTGGCTGCTCAAGGCGCCCAACGCCGTCGCCGAGCGCGCAGCCAAGAACAACCACGCGACCTGGTATTACGCCCACGCGATTCCGGTCGCCCGTTACGCCGGCCGCGACGAGGTTGCCCGCGAACTCAGTGCCGAGGCCCGCGACCGCATCGCGGAGCACATCCGCCCCGACGGCAGCCAGCCCGAGGAAATCCGTCGCGTGGACGGCCTCGGTTACAGCCGCTTCAACCTCGAAGCCTACGCCGCCACCGCCCGGGCCGCCCGCGGGCTGGGTTTCGACCTTTGGAACTACACCGCCCCCAACGGCGCGAGCCTGCGCCAAGCGTTGGAATTCCTCCGCCCCTACAACGCCGCCCCCGAAAAGTGGCCCACCTCACAGAAGGAGAAACTCGAACCCGGCTTCCTCGACGACCTCCTCGCCGAAGCCGCAACAGCCAAACCCTGATTTCGGAAGGATTGGCCACAAAAGCCACGAAGAACACAAAAGTGGAAGTTAGGATTTCTAACCACTAATGAACACTAAGACCTCACTCATTCAGAGGGTTCGGATTAGTGACCAATCAGTGTGGATGAGTGGTTAAACCGGCTCGGGTTCGTTTCTGTGCTTTTTGTCGTAATCCTCTCTGAATAATTTCGATTCAAAAGCGCCTCCCCCATGCTCCTGCGTTCTCTGCTCCTCGTTCTCTCTCTCACGATTTCGCTCGCCGCCCAGCCGGCTGACGAGGCCGATGGTCCGCTGAAGGTCGAGACTCCGCTCACTCTGCCGGGTGCCGAGACCTTCATCTACAGCGACCTGCCGCCCGAGCCAATGCGGCTGCATGTATTCAAACCGAAGGATTGGTCCGCCGCAGACCAGCGTCCCGCGTGGATTCATTTCTTCGGCGGCGGCTTCCTCAACGGCACGCCGCTGCAATCCGCCGGCTACGGCCGCAACGCCGCCAAGCTCGGCCTCGTCGGCATCGCCGTGGACTACCGCGTGAAGAACCGCCACGGCACCGACGCCTCGGCCTGCGTCGCCGACGCCCGCGCCGCGCTCCACTGGGTGCAGACCCACGCCGCTGAACTCGGCATTGATCCCGCGCGCGTCATCGTCAGCGGATCCTCCGCCGGCGGCCACCTCGCCCTCTGGACCGGCATCACGGCGTCGCCCTGGGGGAGCGACCCGGCCAAAGCGCCCCTGCACAAACCCGCCGCGCTCATCCTCCTCAGCGCCGCCAGCGACACCTCCGAAGTAACCGGCCAGCGCGCCAACCGCTTCGCCGGCCACGGCGCCGACCTGTCCCCGGCCCAGCACCTCGACGCCAAAATGCCGCCGACCCTGCTCTTCCACGGCGACGCCGACCCCACCGTGCCCTACAAGTATTCCGTCGCGCTCCTCGAGAAGCTACGCGCCACCGGCAACGACAGCGAACTCGTCACCCTCCCCGGCGGCGCCCACAACCTGAACACCCCAGAGCAACGCGCCACCATCTCCGCGCGGTCGAAGGCGTTTTTGGAGCGACTAAAGCTGCTACCTTAAAGGTGGTTCGAATACCTAGACCACGAAGGCACGGAGAAATACTTTGGTGCCACGGATTACACTGATGAACACGGATGCACGAGGCCGGGAGCCGTGATCAATCCGTGGCATCCGTGAAATCCGTGGTCGGTTCGGTGGTTCGTCCTTTCGTGTGTTTCGTGTCTTTCGTGGTGCCCTGCCCACTCCGCCCGCTCAGAACTTCGAGCTGAGCGAGAGCATCACGCGGCCGGGGTTGCCGCGGGACTGGTTGGCGTTGAAGTATTCGGTGTCGGCGATGTTCTTCCACGCGAGGGTGGCGCTCCAGCTGGCGCCGGCGGCCTTCCAGTCGTAGCCGATGGTGGCGTCGAAGATCGTGTCGGCCTCGAGGAAGAGCGTCGGGTTGGCCGTGCGCTGGGCCTTGTCGCCCGTGTGCACGAAACCGCCGCCGAGCCAGACGTTCTTGAGCGGGCCGTCGGTGAAGGTGTAGCGCGTCCAGAGCGTGGCGAGCGTCTCGGCCGAGCCCTCGGGCACGGCGTTGAGGATGAGTCCCTTCGCCTCGTTGTAGGCGGCGAGGTAGGCGGCCTGCGCGGCGGCATCGGTGCTGCCGCTGTAAACCGGGTTGGCGGCGAACTCGGCCTTGATCGTCTTGATGTCCATCAGGCTCAGCGTGGCGAAGATCTGCCAGTTGTTGCGCGGCGACCAGGTGACCTCGAACTCGAAACCCTCGCTCTGGTCCACCGTGCCCTGCGACGTGAGGGTCGGGAAGGAACCGTCGGGCGCGGTCTGGCGGAAGCGCAGGACGCGGTCCTTGCGCTCGAGGTGGAACCACGAGAGCGTGGACGACACGCGGCCCTCGAGGAAGTCGGTCTTGAGGCCGAACTCGTAGCCGCTGCCGGTGGTCGGCTTGGCGGGCGTGGTGACCGTGACGGCGTTGGTCGAGCTGGTGGGCAACGCCGGGTTGTAGGCGGGATTCCACGCGGTGAGCGAGCGGTCCTCGATGAAGAACGACTCCGAGTAGCTCGCGAACAGCAGGAGGTCGCGCCGCACCTTGAAGCCGGCGCCGAACTGCGGCGTGGTCTCGCTGGCCTCGAACTTGTCGCCCACGACCGGGTCGCCAAGCGGGGGCACGACGGTGCGCAGGTAGTTGGTGTTGACGGTCCAAGTCTTGTTGTAGCGGGCGCCGCCGACCAGAATCAGGCGGTCCTCCAGCAGGGAGGTGTTGAGCAGCGCGTAGTAGGCCGACTCCTCGCCCTCCGCGTCGTTGAAGGAGTTGATGTTGGGGATGAGCGCGAGGTCGTAGTCGCTGGTGCGGTCCCAGGTGGACGGGTCGTTGTAGTTCCAGGGCTGGAAGTGCTGCAGGCCGGTGGTGGCCGAGTTCGGCGTGGTGGACGGAGGCGTGGTGGCGGTCTCGCGCCGGAAGCTGCCGCTGCCGATCTTGTTCAGGTAGGCGCCGAAGAGCGGACGGAACTTCACGGAGCCGGCCTCGATCAGGCCGGTGACCTCCGCCTGGTAGGCGCGCGAGTCTCCCATGGACTGCTCGAGACGCTTGCGGCGGGTGAGTAGCGCGCTGGCCGTCTTGCTCGGGTCGGTCAGCACGGCGCGCGGGTCGGCGGCGAGCTCGTCGCGGAAGGTGAAGCGGTTCTTGCCGGCCGTGGCGAGGTAGCCAGCGGCAGGCGTGACGGTGAACTCGGCCAGGCCCGTGAGCTTGTTGCTGATTCTGAATTTGCTCCAGCCGACGTTGGCGCGGGCGCGCCAGTTATCGCCGAGGCGCACGTTCAGCTCGGCGTTGGCGGAGTCGAACCAGGAGATGCGATAGTCGTTGTTGCTCGGGTAATTGAAATCCGCCGGCAGCGGGGCGAAGCCGAGGAAGCCGAGGTTGAGATTGCCGGCGTCGATATAGGCCTGGGCCCGGGCGCGATCGGTCAGGACGGGGTAATTCGCCGCCGTGGCGGAGTTGAAGCCCGCGACCTGAAGGTTCGGCTTCATGCCGATGAGCGGGGTCTGGTTCTTCGTGTAACTCTCGAGGTCGATCGTGAGCGAGACCGCATCGACCGGCTTGATCACGATGCTGCCGGCGAGCAGGTGGGCGTCGCCGCCGCTGGGGTCGGCCCAAGCGAGGAGGTTTTCGTAGGCGCCGATGAAACGGGCGCTGACCTTGCCGTCCGCGAAGGTGCGGTTCACGTCGAGGTCGGTGCGGAAGAAGTCGTCGGTGCCGACCTGCGTCTTGATCTTCACGAAGTTCCGGTCGGTTGCGCGCTTGGTGATGTAGTTCACGGTGCCGCCGGGCGTGATCTGCCCGTAGAGGAGCGACGCCGGGCCCTTGACGACCTCGACGCGGGCGATGTTGCCGCTGTCCACGTAGCGGTTGCCAACGAAACCGTTGCGCTGTGGCGTGACGTCGCCGTCGAAGCCGCGGATCGAGTAGCGGTTGTTGCCCTGCGTGAACTCCTTGGCACCGCTGGTCACACCGGGGGCGAAGTTGACGACGTCGAGCAGCTCGAGGGCGCCGATGTCCTCGATGAACTGCTCGGTGAAGGCGCTGATCGAGAACGGCAGGTCCTTGATCGGCGTGTCGATGCGGGTGGCCGACACGGAGTTGCCGGCGAGGTAACCGCGGTCGCGGGTCGTGGTCACCTGGAAGGTGTCGAGCACGACGACCTTGTCGTCGGCCGGCGCCGGGGTGTCGGCGGTGGAGGCGGTCTGGGCAGGGGCCACGGAGGCCGCGAGGCCCACGGTCAGGGCGGCCAGGGCACGCCGCGCGGTCAGGCAGGGGGAGGTTTTCATGGGGTTCCGGGGTAGGTGTAGCAATTGATAATTATTAGTTTCTTGTTTTGTCAAGCGGGCTTTAGTCGGGCGTAGGGGTGTAATTCTTATCAACCATGCCTTGATAGCCGATTCTCCCACGGTCCGAGACACCGCCGCTTGCGCCGTCGCCGCCGTTCCCCCAGCCTGCGCCTTCCCCTCTCCCATGAGCAAGAAACGCTTCGCTTTCGTCGGCACCGGCGGCCGCGCCATCAGTTTCGTCGAACCGCTGGTCACGACCTACCGCGACCACAACGAACTCGTCGCCCTCTGCGACCTGAGCCCGGCCCGCATGGCCTACTACAACGGCCTGCTCGCCGGCGACTGGGGCTACCACGCCGTGCCGGCCTACCCGGCCGCGTCATTCGACGCCATGCTGCGCGAGACGAAGCCCGACGTTGTTTTTGTCTGCTCCAAGGACGACACGCACCACGACTACATCATCCGCGCCCTGCACGCCGGCTGCGACGTCATCACCGAGAAACCCCTGACGATCGACGCCGGAAAATGCCGCGCGATCCTCGACGCCCAGCGCGCGACCGGGCGGAGCGTGCGCGTGGCCTTCAACTACCGCTGGGCGCCGTTCCGCACGAAGGTGAAGGAACTCATCGCCACCGGCGTGATTGGCCGGGTCCGCTCGGTGAACCTCGAATACCTCCTCGATACCAACCACGGCGCCGACTACTTCCGCCGCTGGCACGCCTCTGCCACCGAGTCGGGCACGCTGCTCGTCCACAAGAGCACGCACCACTTCGACCTCGTCAACTGGTGGCTCGACGCCATCCCCGCGCAGGTCTTCGCCTACGGCGACCTCGTGTTCTACGGGAAGCAGAACGCCGAGGCCCGCGGCGACGGCGCGCTTACGAAATACCCGCGCTACACCGGCGAGCCCGCCGCCCAAAACGACCCCTTCCGCCTCGACCTCGACGAAAGCGAGGCCTTCCGGAAGATCTACCGCGCGGGCGAGGCCGACTCCGGCTACATCCGCGACCAAAACGTGTTCCGCGAAGGCATCGACATCTACGACCAGATGTCACTCAACGTCCGCTACCGCACCGGCGAGGTGCTCACCTACTCGCTGACCTGCTACTCGCCGCGCGAGGGCATGCGCGTGACCTTCAACGGCGACCGCGGCCGCATCGAATACCACGAGTTCATCGGCTCGCACATGAACCGCGCCGTCCGGCCCAAGGACTTCAAACTCGAGGACGACCGCCCCGGTCAGGAAGCCGAGGGCGAGTGGATCAAGGTCTTCCCGCATTTCCAGACCGGCTACGTCGTGCCCATGCCCGTCATCAAGGCCGCCCACGGCGGCGCCGACGAGATTCTCAACCGCTCCTTCTATACGCCCGGTGCCGCTGCAACCGACGAATGGGGCCGCTTCGCCGGCCACGAGCAGGGCGCCGCCTCGATTCTCGTCGGCATCGCCGGCGTGGAGTCCATCAAGCGCAACCTGCCCGTGAATCTCACCGACCTCGTCCCGCTCCGCCCCGAGGCGAAGAAGCTCAGCGAGTTGGTGTAAGCGGGTGGTATTTTATGTAGGGTCGGCGCTTGCGCCGACCTCATGCGCGAGGTCGCCGCAAACAGCGCCCTTCAAAACACTCCTGGATCCTTCGCTGCGCTCAGGATGACAGAAACGGGTGTAAATTGCCCAAGCGTGTCATTCTGAGCGCAGCGAAGAATCCAGTGGTTCGCGATCGAACGGCCGGCCGGCTACTTTGCCTTTGCCCGCCGCTTCGGCGCCGCCGGTGCCACGCTATCCCCCGCCGTCTGCTTCCGCACGCTCGCTCCGTCCACCCAGGTCGCGCCGATGAGCGTGGCGCGCGGGAACTCCTGCACGCCGGTCTCGTTGTTGTGGATCTGGCTCACGACCATGTCCACGGCCGCCTCGCCGGTCACGTAGTTGTGCTGGTTCATGCCGGCGATCTCGGGGCGGCCGGCGCGCCATTCGAGTTGGATGACGCCGATGTCCTCGGGCACGCGCAGGCCGGCGCCTTTCAGCCAGGGGATGACGTTGTTGTAGAGGGTGAAGATGACGTCGGGCCGGTGTTTCTCCAGCCACGCGCGGAAGCCCGGGGGTTCGGCCTGCGCGCCGGCCTGCTCGGTGAACATCGGCACATGCTGCGCGCGCGGCAGCAGCATGCGCTGCCCGGTCAGGTAACCGGCCGAGAAACGCCGCTCAACCAGCGCGTCGATCACGTCGTCGATCACGAGGCCGGGGCGCTTGTAACCGAGCGCGAGCGCCCGCTCGAAGGCGTTGAGCGCGAGGTGGTGGTGGTCCACGCAGCAGAAGGACAGCGCCGGGTCGCGTGTGCGCACGCCCGTGACGACCGTGGGCAGCTGCGCCCAGACCGGTGCGAGTTCGTCGGGCAGGTGCGTGGTGTCCATCAGGCCGACGAGCACGAGCCCCTTGATGCCCCGCGTGTGCAGGATGCGCAGCCAGCGCTGGGCGCTGAGCGTGGGGTCGTGCAGCCAGAAGCGGTCGAAGCCGTAGCCGAGCTTCGCGGCGCGGCTCTCGCAGCCCTCGACGTAGGTCGGGATCGTCGGATGCGAACGGAAGGCCTGCGGATCGCGGTTGGCGTTCACCAGCGCGAGCTTGGCCTGCAGCCGCAGCGAGCGGCTGGCGCGCAGTTGCGCCATCAGGTGCGAGACGACGGCGTTGGGCTGGTAACCGAGCTTCTCGGCCGCCCTGCGGATCTTCTCGCGGGTTTCCTCCGGGATCTGCCGGTCACCGCGCAGCGCAAGCGACACGGTGTTTTTGGAGTAGCCGACCTGGCGGGCGATGTCGTTGAGAGTGGGACGGGCCATCACGGAAAGCGGAAGGGGCAGTGTTCGCCCGAAATCATGTAACCGTCAAGTTGGCGGTGCATTCTACCTATAGCAAATCCGCGGCGGCACCCCCGGGAGCACACATTACGGTCATGCCTGCCGGCGCGTTGACCGGCCCCACGCCGCGGCGTAGAAGTCACGCCTTACCCCCATGTTTACTCTCGGCATCGATTACGGCACCAACTCAGTCCGCGCGCTCGTCGTGCGCTGCAAAGACGGCAAGGAGTTCGGCTCCAGCGTCGTCAACTACCCCTCCGGCCATCAGGGCGTGCTGCTCGACCCGCGCGACCACAACGTCGCCCGCCAGCACCCCGCCGATTACCTCTTTGGCCTTGAGAAGGCCGTGAAGGGCGCGCTCGCCCAGGCGCGCAAGCAGCCGGGTTTCAGCGCGGACAAGGTCGTCGGCCTCGGCGTGGACTCGACCGGCTCGAGCCCGATCCCGGTGGACGCGCAAAACCGCGCCCTCGCCGCCGACAAGAAGTGGGCGAAAAACCTCAACGCCCAGTGCTGGCTCTGGAAGGACCACACCAGCTGGCGCGAAGCCACGAAGATCACCGAGCTGGCCGCGCAGCATCGCCCCCATTTCATCGCCAAGTGCGGCAACACATATTCCTCCGAGTGGTTCTGGGCCAAGCTCTGGCACTGCCTCCAGGTGGACCCGAAGGTTTTCTCCGCCGCCTACTCGTGGGTTGAACTCTGCGACTGGGTCCCCGCCCAGCTCGCCGGCGTCACCGACCCCAAGGCCGTGAAGCGCGGCGTCTGCGCGGCCGGCCACAAGGCGCTCTACGCCGAGGACTGGGGCGGCCTGCCCGACAAGGAATTCCTGGCCCTGCTCGACCCGAAACTGGCCGACCTGCGCGACCGCCTCTACGAGAAGGCCCACGACGCCAGCGAATCCGCCGGCCACCTCTCGCCGGAATGGGCGAAGAAGCTCGGCCTCCCTGCCGGCATCCCGATCGCGATCGGCGAGTTCGACGTCCACTACGGTGCCATCGGCTGCGGCGTGGCCGAGGGCACGCTCGTCAAGGTCATCGGCACCTCCACCTGCGACTGCGGCGTCGTCTCCGCCGCCAAGACCGTGCCCGACATCCCGGGTATCTGCGGCATCGTCAAGGGCGCGATCCTCCCGGGCTTCTACGGCATCGAGGCCGGACAAAGCGCCGTGGGCGACATCTTCAAGTGGTTCGTCGAGGGCGTCCTCCAGGACGTGAAGCTGCACGCCAAGCTCACGGCCGAGGCCGCGAAGCTGAAGCCCGGCCAGAGCGGCCTCCTCGCCCTCGACTGGAATAACGGCAACCGCACCATTCTCGTGGACCAGCGCCTCACCGGCCTGCTCGTCGGCCAGACGCTCTATACGACCCAGGCGGAAATCTACCGCGCGCTCATCGAGGCCACGGCCTTCGGCGCCCGCGCCATCATCGAGCGCATCAAGGAATACGGTGTGCCGATCGACCGCGTCGTCTGCGCCGGCGGCATCGCCGAGAAAAACCCGCTGCTCATGCAGATCTACGCCGACATCACCGGCTGCACCATGCTCGTCGCCGGTTCCTCGCAGGCCTGCGCGCTTGGCTCCGCTGTCAGTGCCGCCGTGCTCGCCGGCGCCCACCCGGACTTCCCGACCGCGCAGAAGAAGATGACCTCCCTCAAGAAGGTCGCTTACAAGCCGAAGCCCGCCGCGCAGAAAACCTACCACGAACTCTACGTCCTCTATCGCCAGCTCCACGACAGCCTCGGTGGCCGCAACAAGTCCGCGGACCTCGGCGGCGTCATGAAGGAGCTGCTCATGATCAAGGAATCCGCGCACTGATCTTTCTCTTTCCTCTTTATCTTTCTCTTCAATCCCAGCGCTGCCAGATCTCGCGCCAGCCGGACGAGAGAAAGAGGAAAGATTCTCCTCCACCTCTCACCCTCAATTTCAAGCCTCCCCTTTTCCTCCCATGTCCGTCATCCATCTCTCCACTCCCGAAATCTGGTTCGTCTGCGGTTCGCAGCACCTCTACGGCCCCGGCCCGCTCAAGCAGGTCGCCGCCAACGCGCAGGCCGTCGTGGACGGTCTCGCGAAGTCCAAGCGCCTTCCGCTGCCCTTGAAGTTCAAGGCCCTGCTCGTGGACGCCGACCAGATCGCCAAGGTCTGCGTCGAAGCCAACGCCGACGCCAACTGCGCGGGCCTCGTCCTCTGGATGCACACGTTCTCGCCGTCAAAGATGTGGATCCGCGGCCTCACGTCGCTCAAGAAGCCCTTCCTCCATCTGCACACCCAGTTCAATCGCGACCTACCCTGGTCCACGATCGACATGGACTTCATGAACCTCAACCAGGCCGCCCACGGCGACCGCGAGGCCGGGTTCATCCACACGCGCCTCCGCCTCGGCCGCAAGGTCGTCGTCGGCCACTGGTCCGACAGCGAGGTGCAGGATCGCATGGCCGCCTGGATGCACGCCGCCCACGCCTGGCACGACTGGCAGGGCGCCAAGGTCGTCCGCTTCGGCGACAACATGCGCTACGTCGCCGTCACCGAGGGCGACAAGGTCGCGACCGAAATCCGTTTCGGCTTCGAGGTGAACACCTACGGCGTCGGCGATCTCGTCGCGAAGGTGAACGCCGTTTCCGAGAAAGACATCTCCGCCCTCTGCGCCGACTACGAGAAGCTCTACGCCGTCGTCCCCGCCCTCAAGAAAGGCGGCGCCCGCCACGACGAGCTCCGCTACAGCGCGCGCCTCGAGCTCGGCATGAGCGCCTTCCTCAGCGAGGTCGGCGCCAAGGCCTACACCGACACCTTCGAGGATCTGCACGGCCTCAAGCAGCTCCCCGGCATGGCCTCGCAGCGCCTGATGGGCATGGGCTACGGCTTCGGCGGCGAGGGCGACTGGAAGACCGCCGCACTCGTCCGCGCCATGAAGGTCATGGCCGGCGGCCAGCAGACCTCCTTCATGGAGGACTACACCTACCATATGTCCCCCAAGGGCCACCAGGTTCTCGGCGCGCACATGCTCGAGATCTGTCCGTCCATCGCCAACGCCAAGCCCGCCGTCGAGGTCCATCCGCTTGGCATCGGCGGCAAGGAGGACCCCGTCCGCCTCGTGTTCGACGCGCCGGCCGGCGAGGCCCTCAACGCCTCGCTCGTGGACCTCGGCAACCGCTACCGCCTCATCGTGAACGAGGTGAAGGCCGTCAAGACACCCAAGCTCCCGAAGCTCCCCGTCGCCCGCGCCGTCTGGGAGTGCAAACCCGACTTCAAGACCGCCTGCGCCGCGTGGATCTACGCCGGCGGCGCGCACCACACCGGCTACAGCTACGTTGTCACGAGCGAGATGCTCGAGGACTTCGCGACGATCGCCGGCATCGAGACCGTCCACATCAACGCCGGCACGACGCTCCCTCAGCTCAAGCAGGACCTCCGCAACAACGAGGTCTATTACCACCTCGCCCAGGGCTTCCGCGTCTGACGCGTTTCTTGGCCGACCTTGGTCATTCTCCAAAGTGAATGATTAAGGTCTGGAGCGACGGGGGAATTCCGGCTCACTGTTTGCCCAACTGCCCCTATGAAATTCCCCCGTCTTTTCTCCGCCCTCCTCGTGGTTGGCGCCGCCCTGTTCCTCGGCGCCTGCAGCAAACAGTCCGCCTCCGCGGGCGGCCCCGCCGCCCCGGCCAAGATCAAGCTCGGCTTCCTCGTGAAACAGCCCGAGGAGCCTTGGTTCCAGTATGAGTGGAAGGGCGCCGACAAGGCCGCCGCCCAGCACGGCTTCGAGCTGATCAAGATCGGCGTGCCCGACGGTGAGAAGACCCTCGCCGCCATTGACAGCCTCGCGGCCAACGGCGCGCTGGGCTTCGTCATCTGCACGCCCGACGTCCGCCTCGGGCCCGCCATCGTGGCGAAGGCCAAGGCCAACAACCTCAAGGTCATCACCGTGGACGACCGTTTCGTCGGCGCCGACGGCAAGTTCATCGAGTCCGTCCCCTACCTCGGCATGTCCGCCACCAAGATCGGCCGCATGTCCGGCGCCACGCTCGCCGAGGAAATGAAGCGCCGCAACTGGGCCGCCGCCGACACCGCCGCCTGCATCGTGACCTTCGAGGAGCTCGACACCGCGCGCGAGCGCACCGACGGCATCATCGCCGCTCTGAAGGAAGCCGGCTTCCCCGCCGACCGCATCTTCAAGGCCCCGCAGAAGACGACCGACATCCCCGGCAGCTTCGACGCCGCCAACGCCCTGCTCGCCCAGAAGACCGGCATCAAGAACTGGCTCGTCGCCGGCATGAACGACACCGCCACGCTCGGCGCCGTCCGCGCCACCGAGGGCAACGGCTTCAAGGCCGCCCACGTCATCGGCGTCGGCATCAACGGCACCGACTGCCTCGACGAGCTGCGCAAGCCCGCGCCCACCGGTTTCTACGGCTCGATCTACGCCTCGGCCCCCTACGAGGGCTTCCGCACCGCCGAGCTGCTCTACTTCTGGGTCAAGGACGGCACCCAGCCGCCCCTCGACACCCGCACCGACGGCCAGCTCATCACCCGCGAAAATTTCGAGGCGCTGCTCAAGGCCGAGGGGATTCTGTGAAAGTAGGGCGCGGACTCCGTCCGCGCCGCGATTACCCTTCAATTACCCAAACCCTGTCATTCTGAGCGCAGCGAAGAATCCAAGTGATCGCTCCTGACTTCGCATTCGCTGCCTTGGATTCTTCACTTCGTTCAGAATGACCGCGACTGGAAATCTTCTCACCTTCGCCGCTCTCACCAAGGAGTTCCCCGGCGTGCGCGCGCTCGACGACGTGTCGTTCGGCGTCCGTGCGGGCAGCGTGCACGCCCTCATGGGCGAGAACGGCGCGGGCAAGTCCACGCTCCTCAAGATTCTCAGCGGCGCCTACCAACCGACCGGCGGCAGCGTGCGCCTCGACGGACAGGCGCATGTCTTCAGCTCCACCGCGGAGGCCATCGCGGCCGGCGTCGCCGTCATCTACCAGGAGCTGCACCTCGTGGCCGAGATGACCGTGGCCGAGAATCTCCTGCTCGGACGCTACCCGCGGCGCGGTCCCTTCCTCGACCGCGTCGCCCTCCGCACCGAGGCCACGCGCCTGCTCCAGCTCGTCGGCGAGGACATCTCCCCCGACGCCAAACTCGGCCGCCTGCCGCTCGCGCAGCGCCAGATGGTCGAGATCGCCAAGGCCCTCGGCCGCGGCGCGAAGATCGTGGCCTTCGACGAGCCGACCAGCTCGTTGTCCGAGAAGGAAACGCAGCGCCTCTTCCAGATCATCCGCGACCTGCGCGACCGCGGCACCGCCATCCTCTATGTCACGCACCGCATGGACGAGGTCTATGCGATCTGTGACGCCGCCACCGTGCTGCGCGACGGCCGCCACGTCGTCACGCACGAGTCGCTCGCCAACGTCACCCGCGATTCGCTGGTGAAGAGCATGGTCGGCCGCGAACTGACCAACGTCTTCAACTACCGCCCGCGGCCGCACACGCCCGGCGGCCTCGAGGTCCGCGACCTCGCCGGCCCCGGACTCCGGGCGCCCGTGTCCTTCAGCGTGGCACGCGGGGAAATCCTCGGTTTCTTCGGTCTCGTCGGCGCCGGCCGTTCCGAGCTGATGCGCCTGGTGTGCGGCGCCGTGGCGCCGGCTGCCGGCGAGGTGCGCATCCACGGGGAACCGCTCGGCGGCGGCTCGCCGCGCACCGCCATCCGCGCCGGCCTCGTGTTCTGCCCCGAGGACCGCAAGAAGGAGGGCATCATCGCCATCCGCTCCGTGGCCGAGAACATCAACCTTAGCGCCCGCCGCTCGCGCCTGCGCGCCGGACTCTTCCTCGACCACGTCTGGGAAAAAACCAACGCCGCCGCCCAGATCGCCAAGCTCGGTGTCCGGACCGCTTCGCCCGACACGCTCATCGGCCTGCTCTCCGGCGGCAACCAGCAGAAGGCCATCCTCGCGCGCTGGCTTTCGGAAAAGGTCCGTGTCGTCGTGCTCGACGAGCCCACGCGCGGCATCGACATCGGCGCCAAGAGCGAGATTTACGCCCTCATCCACGACCTCGCCGCCGCCGGGACGAGCGTCGTGATCGTGTCCAGCGAACTGCCCGAGGTGCTCGGCATCGCCGACCGCATCATCGTGATGCGCGAGGGTCTTGTCGCCGCCGAATTTCCCCGCGCCACCGCCACGCCCGAAACCGTCCTGCACGCCGCGCTGCCGGTGGGAACCCCGACCTGAACACCATGTTCCTTTCCTGTCATCCTGAGCCGTGCGAAGGATCCAAGCGGATTCGCGCCCGCCCTTGGATTCTTCGCACGGCTCAGAATGACGGAACTGCTCATTTCATTTGAGAATGTCCGCTAACAAAATTTCCCAACCCTCCCCCTTCGCCCGCCTTTGGGATTCCGCCGGCATGCTCGTCGTGCTCGCGGTGCTCTTCCTGATCTGCGCGCTATTCGTGGACAATTTCCTGACCGTGGTGAACCTGCGCGGCCTCGCCCTCGCGGTCGCGACCATCGGCATGGTGGCCTGCACGATGATGTTCTGTCTCGCCGCCGGTGACTTCGACCTCTCCGTCGGCTCGGTCGTGGCCTTCGCCGGCGTGCTCGGCGCCACGGTGATGAACCGCACCGGCAGCGTCGCCGCCGGCGTGGCCGCCGCGCTCGGGGCGGGCGCGCTCACCGGTTTCGCCAACGGCCTCTTTGTCGCCCGCCTGGGCATCAACGCCCTCATCACCACGCTCGCCTCGATGCAGATTGTGCGCGGGCTCGGTTTCATTGCCTCCGACGGCCGCGCGATCGGCATCCGGACCGACGCCTTCTTCGCCCTCGGCAACACCGCCTGGCTCGGCGTGCCGGTGCCGGTGTGGCTGACCATCGCCTGCTTCACGGTGTTCGGCGTGCTGCTCAACCTCACCGCCTTCGGCCGCAACGCCCTCGCGATCGGCGGCAACAAGGAGGCCGCCCACCTCGCCGGCGTGGCCGTCACCCGCATCAAGATCACCATCTTCACCCTGCAGGGCCTCATCGCGGCCTTCGCCGGCCTCGTGCTTGCCGCGCGCATGACCAGCGGCCAACCCAACACCTCGCAGGGCCTTGAACTGGAGGTCATCTCCGCCTGTGTGCTCGGCGGCGTCTCGCTCAGCGGCGGCGTGGCCCGCATCGGCGCGGTCATCGCCGGAGTGCTCATCATGGGCATCGTGCAGAACGCGATGAACCTGCTGAACATCCCGCCCTTCTACCAATACGTCGCCCGCGGCGTCATCCTCCTCGGCGCCGTCATGCTCGACCGCTTGAAGCAGCGGACGTGATCTCACACCAAGGAGCAAAGCAGCCAAGTCCCGCCCCACCCGCTTCGCTGCTTGGCTTCTTCGTGTTCAATTCATAACGATTTGTTTTCCTTTCTCCCATGTTGACCGAACTCAAACGCGAAGCCTACGAAGCCAACGTCGCCCTGCCCAAGCACGGCCTGATCAACCTCACCTTCGGCAACGCCAGCGCCATCGACCGCGCCAAGGGCATCTTCGCCATCAAGCCGAGCGGCGTCGCCTACGCCGACCTCAAGCCCGCCGACATGGTCCTCATCGACCTCGAGGGCAACAAGGTCGAGGGCAAGCTCAACCCCTCCTCCGACACGCCCACGCACCGCCGGCTGTTCCTCGCCTTCGCCGACATCGGGGGCGTCGTGCACACGCACAGCTCGCACGCCACGGCCTTCGCGCAGGCGGGCCGCGAGATCCCGATCTTCGGCACGACCCACGCCGACTACTTCTTCGGCAACATTCCCGTCACGCGCAAAATGACCGCCCAGGAGATCGGCGGCGGCGCCTACGAGTGGGAAACGGGCAATGTGATCGTCGAGCGCTTCAAAAAACTCGACCCCCTCGATTTCCCCGCCGTGCTGGTCAACCGCCACGCACCCTTCACCTGGAACAAGTCGGTGGCCAAGGCCGTGGAGGTCGCCGTCGCCGTCGAGTGCATCGCCCACATGGCGCTGATGTCGCTGCAGCTCGAGCCGAAGCTCAAGACGATCGAACCCGCGCTCCTGAACAAGCACTTCAAGCGCAAGCACGGCCCCGGCGCCTACTACGGCCAGCCCGGCAACTGCTGAGGCGTATCTTACCCGTTGGGTCGGCCCTTGGGCCGACCTAACGACCGAGGTCGGCGCAAGCACCGACCCTACACAGATGCGTGGAGGGCCCAGCTCCAGCTGGGCCGCGGCACATCGGGAGATGTGCCCGCCACACCCCGTCGCTCCGCGCCACCCCTTTCCAGAGGGGACCCGATCTATACTTCCCAAAATTCCCCTCTTGAGAGGGGTGCCCAAAGGGCGGGGTGTGTTATGAACATTCGGCACCCCGGGAATTATTCGCGCCCATTCGCGGGCAAACCGTCGTTTTTACACCTCCGAGGGACACTATTTCGTTGACGCACATAATTCGCCTATTTTTGTCCGACAAAGAAACGTGCCCCCCGCTGCCCCCAAGTTCGACTTCTCCGTGCTGCGCACCTTGCGCGAGCAGCATGAGTTGACCCTCGCCGCCCTGTCCGAGGCTTCGGGCGTGTCGGTGGGCGTCATCTCCAAACTCGAGCGCAACCAGCAGTCGGCCGAGCTCGACACGCTTTACCGCCTCGCCCGCGCCTTCGGCCTGAGCGCCACCGACCTCCTCGCGCTCTGCGAGTCCGAGCTCGTGCACCGCACGGCCGAGAAGGCCTACCGCTCGGGCGACTTCAAGTTCCGCCAGGTCAAATACGCCAACGTCGTGGCCCACCTCGGCTCCGCGCCCGCCGGCGCCAAGGTCAACCGCCCCGAGATCCACCACGACGACACCGAGGTCTGCTGGGTCACGGCCGGCCGCATCCGTGTTACCCTCCCGCACGAAACCGTCGAGCTCGGGGCGGGCGAGAGCATCCAGTTCGACGCCATCCAACAGCACGCCTACGAGACCCTCGCCGACTCCGACTTCGTGATCCTGCATCTCCGAAAGGATAAGCGCTACTGAGCCCGAGCCTTTTGAACCACTAATCCACACTAATGAGCACTAATTCCAATCCCTCGGGGGTCTTCTCCTGATTAGCGAGTCATTAGTGGTCATTAGTGGTTAACCCTGCCTTTACCCCATGAAAATTGACGACCAGCTGAAAGCTTCCGCCCTCACGCCCGCGCTCCAGAAGTTCTGGGCGCTCTCCGGCCAGAAGATCGACTCGATCTTCAACACCTACGATCCCGCCAAGGGCTCGCCCGTCTTCACCGTCGCGGGCAAATACACCGCGCGCGGCTGGACCGAATGGACGGAGGGCTTCAGCTACGGCTCGGGCTTCCTCCAGTTCGACGCCACCGGTGAGCAGCGCTTCGCCGACGCGGCCGCGAAGCTCACCGTGGACCGCATGGCCTCGCACGTCTCGCACGTCGGCGTGCACGACCACGGCTTCAACAATCTCTCCACCTACGGCAACTGGCTGCGCCTCCAGCGCGAGGGCAAGCTCCCCGCCAACCAGATCGAGTTCTGTGAGATGGCGCTCAAGGCCTCCGGCGCCGTGCAGGCCGCGCGCTGGTCCACCATCCACGGCGGCGGCGGCTACATCTACTCCTTCAACGGCCCGCACTCCCTCTTCGTCGATACCATCCGCTCCGTGCGCATCCTGATGGTCGCGCACAAGCTCGGCCACCGCCTGATGGGCGAGAACGACGCCGCGCACTCGCTCCTCGACCGCGGCCTGCAGCACATCGAGGCCACGGCGAAATACTCCATCTTCTACGGCGAGGGCCGCGACAGCTACGACGTGCCCGCCGAGCGCGGCCGCACGACCCACGAGGCAGTGTTCAACCGCAACGACGGACGCTTCCGTTGCCCGAACTCCCAGCAGGGCTTCTCCGGTTTCACCACCTGGACCCGCGGTCTCGCGTGGGCCATGATCGGCTTCGCCGAGGAACTCGAGTTCCTCAAGACCGTGTCCGACGCCGAGCTCGCGCCGCTCGGCGGACGCGCCAAGTGGGAGGCCCTTCTTCTCAAGGGCGCGACGGCCACCTGCGACTGGTTCATCGCCAACACCGCTCTCGACGGCATCCCGTATTGGGACGGCGGCGCGCCGAACCTGCACAAACTCGGCGACTGGCGTTCCCGCAACGCCGAGATCTTCAACGACCACGAGCCTGTCGACAGCTCCGCCGCCGCCATCGGCGTGCAGGGCCTGCTCCGCCTCGGCCGTTATCTCGGCGAGAACACGCCCGCCGGCAAAAAATACTGGCAGGCCGGCCTCACCACGATGCGCACGCTCCTCAGTGACGCCTACCTCGGCGTGGACCCGCAGCATCAGGGCCTGCTCCTCCACACCGTCTATCACCGCCCTAACGGCTGGGACCACATCCCGCCGGGTCAGAAGGTCCCCTGCGGCGAAGCCTGCATGTGGGGCGACTACCACATCCGCGAAGCCGCCCTCACCCTCCAGCGCCTCATCGAGAACAAGCCCGCCTACACCTTCTTCGGGTGCTTGAAGGGCTGAGCCCAAACCGATCTCACACGAAGCAGCCAAGTAGCTAAGCCCGACCCTTCGCTTCTTCGCTGCTTCGTGTTTTCCCTTCCTTCATGAATCCTTCCGCCCCACTCCCCGATCTTTCGCGCCTCTGCATCCACACGATCACCACCAAGCCGTGGGCGATCGAGACGTCCGCGGCGAAGTTCGCCGCCGCGGGCGTGAAGGGCATCACCGTCTGGCGCGACACCCTCGCCGGCCGCGACATCGCCAAGACCGGCCAACTCCTCCGCGACCACGGCCTGTCCATCGTGTCACTCTGCCGCGGCGGATTCTTCCCCGCCGCCACCGCCGCCGACCGCGCGAAGGCGCTCGATGACAACCGCAAGGCCATCGCCGAGGCCCACGCGCTTGGCGCTCCGCTCATCGTGCTCGTCTGCGGCGCCGTCCCCGGCCAGCCGCTCACCGAGTCGCGTAAGCAGATCACCGACGGCATCGCCGCCCTCCTGCCCGACTGCCAGGCCGCCGGCGTGAAGCTCGCCATCGAGCCGCTGCACCCGATGTATGCCGACAGTCGCTCCGCCGTGAACACCCTCGGCCAGGCCAACGACATGGTCGAGCAGCTCAAGTCGCCCTTCGTCGGCGTCGCCGCCGACGTCTACCACCTCTGGTGGGACCCCGCGCTCGAGACCGAGATTGCCCGCTGCGGCAAATTGAACGCCCTCTTCGCCTATCACGTCTGCGACTGGCGCACGCCGACCATCGATCTCCTCAACGACCGCGGCCTCATGGGCGAAGGCTGCATCCCCCTCCGACAGATCCGCGCCTGGGTCGAGGCCACCGGCTTCAAGGGCTTTAACGAAGTCGAAGTCTTCTCCACGCGCCTCTGGGCGATGGATCAGGACGAATACCTCAAGAAAATTGTCCAAGCCTACCAGCAGCACGTCTGACGACGTGCGCGAAGAAACAAGTTTCAAGTAACAAGTTCCAAGAAGCAGAAATCCCAGACGCCAAACCTCCAAACGCCAAAGAAACCCCAACCATCTCAAAGCTCCGAATATCGCAGGCCTCCTTCTGTGTGTTCCGTGTATTCCGTGGGCCAAGCCTCTTCCCTAATTACCAACTCCTAACTCACCAACTCCTTCCTCCCTTATGAAAACCCACAAAATCGGCATCATCATGAACGGCGTCACGGGACGCATGGGCACCAACCAGCACCTCATCCGCTCCATCAAGGCCATCATGGACCAGGGCGGCGTGAAGCTCTCCGACTCCGAGGTCATCATGCCCGACCCGGTTCTCGTCGGCCGCAGCGAGGAAAAACTCAAGGCCCTCGCCGCCCGCGTCGGCGTCTCGCGCGTCTCGACCAACCTCGACGCCGAGCTGGCCAAGCCCGAGAACCAGATCTACTTCGACTCGACCCTCACCGGCCAGCGCCCCGCCGGCGTCCGCAAGGCCATCGCCGCGAAGAAACACATCTACTGCGAGAAGCCGACCGCCACCACCTCCAAGGAGGCCATGGCCCTCGCCAACGAGGTCACCGCCGCCGGCCTCAAGAACGGCGTCGTGCAGGACAAGCTCTGGCTCCCCGGCCTCGTGAAGCTGAAGTGGCTCATGGACCAGGGCTTCTTCGGCCAGATCCTCTCCGTGCGCGGCGAGTTCGGCTACTGGGTCTTCACCGGCGAGCACGAGAAGCTCCAGCGCCCGTCGTGGAACTACCGCAAGGAGGACGACGGCGGCATCATCGTGGACATGGTCTGCCACTGGCAGTATGTCATCCAGAACCTCTTCGGCGACATCAAGAGCCTCACCTGCCTCGGCGCCACGCACATCCCGCAGCGCTGGGATGAAAACGGCAAACCCTACAAGTGCACCGCCGACGACTCCGCCTACGCCACCTTCGAGCTCAAGAACGGCGTCATCTGCCACTTCAACTCCTCGTGGGACGTTCGCGTGGACCGCGACGACCTCCTCACGCTCCAGGTGGACGGCACCAAGGGCTCCGCCGTCGCCGGCCTGCGCGACTGCAAGGCCCAGTCCATGGCCGCCACCCCGCGCTGCGTCTGGAATCCCGACATCGACAGCCCGATCAAATACAAAGACGGCTGGGTCCGCGTCCCCGACCAGGGCGTCTATGACAACGCCTTCAAGATCCAGTGGGAGCTCTTCCTCAAGCACGTCGTCACCAACAGCCCCTTCCCGTGGAACCTCCACGAAGGCGCCAAGGGCGTGCAGCTCGCCGAACTCGCCCTCGACTCCTGGGCCCAACGCCGCTGGCTCGATGTCCCCGCGCTCAAGTGAGCGCGTGGGAAGGAAGAAGTAAGAAGGAAGAATTAGGAAACCCGAGTTAGACGGTTTGTTTTCATCCTTCTTAATTCTTACTGCTCCTTCGACTGCCATCCCCCTCGCCCGGCTCTCATTCCCGCCAACTTCAAATTCATCCCAACATGTCCAAAGTAGCCCTAGTAACCGGAGGCAGTCGTGGCATCGGTTTCGGCATCGCCGAGAAACTCGCCGCCGAGAAATGGGACCTCGTCATCAACGGCGTCCGCGAGGAATCCGCCGTCACCGAGCCCCTCGCCAAGCTCCGCGCGATGGGCGTGAAAGTCGGCTACGCCCGCGGCGACGTCGGCAGCGCCGAGGGCCGCGCCGCGATCCGCCAAGCCACCTTGTCTTTCTGTGGGAGCGAGCTCGCTCGCGACGACTCGACCTCAGGTTTCAGCTCTCAGGTCTCAGGTTTCCTTTTGGTCAACAACGCAGGTGTTGCACCAAAAGTTCGGGCCGACCTCCTGGAGACGACGGAGGAGTCGTATGATTATGTGGTCGGCACGAATCTGCGGGGCGTGTTCTTCCTCACCCAGGCCTTCGCCCGCGACATGGTCGCCGCCAAGAAGGCCGACCCGGCCTTCAGCGGCGCGATCATCAACATCACCTCGATCTCCGCCACGGTCGTCTCGATCAACCGCGGCGAATACTGCATCGCCAAGTCCGGCCTGAGCATGATGTCCCAGCTCTTCGCCACCCGCCTCGGCCCCGACGGCATCCCCGTTTACGAAGTCCGCCCCGGTGTCATCAAAACCGACATGACTGCGGGCGTGACGGAGAAATACGACAAACTCATCGCCGGCGGCCTCAACGTGCAGCCGAGATGGGGATTCCCCGACGACATCGGTCGCGCGGTGGCCGCGCTCGCCCGCGGTGATTTCCCCTTCTCCACAGGTCAGGTGGTCATGGTGGACGGCGGCCTGACGGTGCCGCGCCTCTAGGTTCACATGGAACGCCGAGGCTTCGATTTCCTTTAGAACGCCATCGCCGCCGCTATCAGCTTTTTAGATCCTCGAAAGTGGTTTGCTTTGAGGCATCGAAGTGAGAGTGCGAAAACCCATCGGACATACAAATCGACCACGTTCGCAATTTCCTCTCTTTTCGGAGGTCGCTGCAGATTGCATGAAGCCCTTTATCGCCAGTTATAATGTATTGAACATCATTCGCGGCAGCTTGGCCCAGAACTTTGAAATCATCTTTTAGCACCACCCGTGGCGCAGAGCCCTTAAATCGGGTAAAATCGAGTTCTGCTGCTGCCATCGCATCCCCCAAGTTGAACGGAAGGACGATAAATGCCCCAAGCTGCAATAAATCGGCTGGGGATTGTTTGAGGCCGAATTCCGACGCGACAATCGTCGAGAGAAACATGGGGACGCCTTCGCTGACAAAATGCTGAAAATATTCGACCGCGACAGGGTGATCCGGTTGGCCTGAATCTACAAAGGAGATCAGGAAGCTCGTATCCAAGAGGACGCCGTCAGCCATTTTCGTTACTCCTCAATTTCTTTACCCAATCTGCGGCGGCTCCAACATCTTTCCATGCAGCGGCTCCTTTGGCGAAAAGAGCTTTTAGGGCTCCTTCATCAACCTGCGGTCCATAAGGGCGCACGTCCAATAATCGATACTGGTCAAGCTCTCCAGTGCGCGGATTCTCCTTAGCCTGAACGTGCACTACCACGCGATGGTAGACCAAGTTTTCTTTCTCATCTCGGATTTGTTCTGGTTTGGCGGCGATCACGATCGGCTTCGACGTATTTCTCTGTCTCAAATGCAGATTCACGTTCTGCAGCCCACCCCATTCGATTATCTCGCCAATGATATACCGCTCGACGTCGATAAGCTGAGGCTGCTCATCAGGAAGAAACATCGTATCGCTGCTCACTACAAACCCAGCTGGATTACTGTCTGTAGTTGCCACCTCATACGACAGAGTGCCCTCAACGCGGGCACGTTCTTGCCATTTTTGGACAATCTTCGTCCGAACAGGGTCAACATCGGCAAGCGATTTTGTCGTCGAAATCTTCTCAGTATCACTGATTAGCGAGGCAAGGATTCCGGCTGGAATGACGATCCTGAGTTTCAGCGAACCCTCATGAATTTCCACATCCACGCTTCGGAGCACCGACTTCGAATCCGATCCTGTCAGATACTTTTCAACGTCCTGACTGAACTCGATGAATTTGTTGTATGGCAATCCCTTGGTGGCCGAAATATCTCGTCCACCCAACGTGCCGGCGAGTTTGAATTCCAGGGTGCTCATCCCAAATTTTTCGGACAGGAAGCTGGATGTAGTATGGCGAAGGCGCAACGGCAATTAGCGCTACGTCACCCCGGAAAGCCGAACTCCTGACACAACGCTGTCAGAGCCGATAGGGGGGCGGCCGCACGGGGTCAGGCCGTTGTTCGTTGTTTCAGGAGCAAGGACTGACGGAGGCCAGCATGCTGCAGCCCTAGGGCTAAACCCGCCCTAACTCCTGAACTCATCCTCCGGGCTCTCTCCTGACACAGGGCTGTCAGTCGCCTGTGCCATACTGAGCTCATGAAATTCAAACTCCCACCCCCACTGGACGCGTTTGTCGCCGCCAAGAACGCCCACAACAGCGCCGCGTTCATCGCCTGCTTTGCGGCCGATGCGGTTGTGCGCGACGAGCAGCAGACCCACACGGGCCGGCGCGCCATCCAGGCCTGGTTCGAGGAGGCGTCCCGCAAATACCGCACGCAGCTGAGCGTGACCGGCGTCGAGGAGCGCGGCGGCAAAACCGTGCTGACCGCCGACGTTTCCGGCGACTTCCCGGGCAGCCCCTTCCCGTTCCAGTATCACCTGACGCTCAAGGCCGGAAAAATCGCCGCCTTGGATATCACCTCCGACTGAATCCGCCGTTGCCTCGGCTTCCGCCCCAAACCAGCCTCCCTGCCACGGGCCAACGCCGCTGCCGTCCGCAGCCGATCTCCACGTTGCCCGCCATGCCCAAGCCCGCCCGCCCCGCCGCCCTGGTCCCGGCTCCTGCCAGCCCTCGCACCCTCCTGCCCGATCTGCGCCACCTGATCCTCACCGCCCGCGAACAGGTCGCGCGGACAGTGGACAGCACCTTGGTCGCGCTGAATTGGGAAATCGGCCAACGCATCCGCCAAGACATTCTGCGCGAACAACGCGCCGGCTACGGTGAGCGGATTGTTGCTACACTGTCGCAACAATTGGTCCGCGAGTTCGGTCACGGCTGGTCGCGCTTCAATCTGGCTCGCATGCTCCAGTTCGCTGCTTGGCTCCTTGGTGCTTTTCCCTGCCTTCTCTGTGGTTCAGCCCGTTTCACCCAGCGCCTTCCTCAGCCGCGCCAGTTCGGTCTTCAACGTCGCAACTTCCGTCTCCAACGCCGCGATGCGCGTTTCCACCTCCGGCGGCAAGGTCATCGCCACCGCCACCTTGAGCGGTTCGCGCGCGCCCTCGGCTCCGGCCAAATCTTCCGCCGTCGGTTCGCCGGTCAACAACTGCACCCAGCGCGCTTCCTTCTGTCCGCTCTGACGCGGCAGCTTGCGCACCAGCGGTTCCGCTCCGCCGGTCAGGTGCACGAGCAGCGCCTCGCAGCCGGCCAGATCCGGCACGGCGGCCAGGCGTTCACAATTTCCGCGCAGCCCCGCCGTGGTCTGCGGGCCGCGCAACATCAGCTCGGCCAGCATCGCCTGCGCGAGCGGCTCCACGGGGAAACGCTCGCTGAAGCGGTGCTTGTATTTGATCGCCCGCGCGTTCGCGCCGCTGAACGCGGTCACGAGCCGCTTGCCCCGCAACCGGTCCAGCGCGCCCTCGACCTCGCGCTCGCCCAGCTCCATCACCGGCGCGCGGTTGTTCTTCTGGTTGCAGGCGTTCACCAGCGCGTTGAGCGAGAGCGGATAGACATCCGGCGTGGTCGCCTCCTTCTCGATCAGGCAGCCCAGCACGCGGGCTTCCAGGGCATCGAGTGTGACCATTGCTTCCGGCACGGGGTGATCGGCATCTGGCATGCCACATTTCCGCACCCGGGCCGTCCCGAGGCAATCCCGGCCATTTGCCCCTCAGCGAATGTGAACAACTCCCTATAGACCGGGCAACGCGGGAGGAGTATTCTAACGCTGTTCTCAGCAAGCTGGTCGTTGCGAAAGCGATTCACCCCGATCGAAAACGCACGCCGCCGGGACCCCGACCGTCGGCGTCGAAACCCCGCCTTTCCATGCTCGACGAGACTTCCCCCCAACTCCCGGCCCGCAGCGGCCGCGACGACGCGGGTCTGTACCGCACTTCGCGCCGGCTCTACGCCGACATCCGCGCCCTCGACCGCGCGCTCGTGCAGGCCGACCTTTCCGCCGCCCGCGCCGCCTTTGAACGCATGCAGCAAGACTCGCCCGTCATCGCCGAGGCGGTTTCCCGCCATCCGTTTCCGACCGAGCCCCGACCGAGCCGCGCGCTCCAGACCCTCGCCCGCTGCCTGTTGCAGGGCAACCTGACAGGCGCGCGCCGCGCCTTCGAGCTGTTCAGCTAGCCCGGATATTTCACCCCAAGGAAAGACGTTGAATCAGAAATATCCGTTTTGCCTTCGGCAAAAGTGACATCGTCGCGGTTAGCCCCGACAAAGTCGGCCCGACAGGGCGCATCTTTCTCACCTCTGGGTGTGAAATATGCGGGCTAGGCGGGGCGCTCACAGCTCACGCGCCATCTGCCACTGCGTGAGCTCCTGCCGGGCAAAGCCGGCGCCGGTAAACCATGTCGCCCATTCCTCGGGCCAGAGCGCGCTCATGCGCCAGCCGGTCACCGCCGGGTGCCGCGCCATCAGCGCCCGCAGGATCCGCACCGCACGGCGTTCGCGGTCCGTCTTTCCGTCCACCGCGAGCGCGCGCAGTCCGACGACCGGTCCGGCGGGGTTCAACACCACGGCCCACGCGCCATCGAGGGTGTAGCCTTTCGCCGGAGCTGCCAGTTGCGCCAGCGTCGGGCCCGAAATCTGCCAGGGCCAACCAACTTCGTCGTCCAGGCGCGTCACGGCGGCGGCCACCTCGCGCAGCTCCGCCTCCACCAGGGCGGGCTCGGCCGCGAGTCCGGCCGGGGAGGAGCCGGCGAAACCCACCAACCGGCGAATCCGCGCGAAGCCCACGGCTTCGTAGAGTTTCACGGCCGCGGTGTTCTGCTCGATCACTTCGAGCACCAGGCGTTGGTCGCCACGGTTCCGCGCCGCGGTGAACAGCTGCTCCATCAGCGCCCGGCCCGCGCCGCGTCCGCGGGCTGCGGGCACCAACGCCATGCCGGCCAGCCGGCTCGTCGCTCCCCGCCGCGCGATCAACGCCGCGCCGACCGGATTTCCGTCGAGCCACATCACCGGACTCCGGGCCAGGTCCACGCTGTCGGACAGCTCCATCTGCCGCAGCCCCGTCTCGGTGAAGGGAATCTTCACGAAGTAGTCGGCGAAGGCCTGGGTGAGCAGCTCCGCCGTGCGGGCCGGGCTAAATTCCTCGATGCTCGTGAACCTCACGTTCATGGCGGCCAAGCTACGCGTCCGCGTCGCCGCTCCAAGTCCGAACCCGGCGCATTTATTTTGTGCGGTTTCCCGGCCGGCGGGTGCTATAGGTAAACCGCCATGAAGGACGACGCCGACCTCCTCCGTGCCTACGCCGAGACCCGCTCCCAAACGGATTTCGCCGAGCTGGTGCGCCGGCATCTCAACCTCGTGTATTCCGCGGCGCTGCGGCAGGTCAACGGCGACGCCCATCTCGCGGAGGACGTCACGCAGCTCGTCTTCACCGACCTCGCCCGCAAGGCGGCCACGCTCGCCGGCCGGCCGGTGCTCGCCGGTTGGCTCTTCACCAGCACGCGCTTCGCCGCAGCCAAGCTCGTGCGGGGCGCATCGCGCCGGCGCATCCGCGAACTGGAGGCCGAACTCATGCAAGCATCCGACCCGACCGACTCGCTCGACTGGGAGCGCGTGCGCCCGGTGCTCGACGAAGCCCTCGCCGAGCTGAACGAGCAGGACCGCGAGGCGATCCTGCTCCGGTATTTCGAGGGCCGCGACTACGCCAATGTCGGCGCGCGGCTCGCCCTTTCCGACCACGCTGCGCGCATGCGCACCGACCGCGCGCTCGACAAGCTCCGTGGTCTGCTCGCCCGCCGCGGCGTTCGCTCCACCGCCGCCGCCCTCTCCCTGGTCCTCGCCAACCAGGCCGTCGTCGCCGCGCCCGCCGGCCTTGCCGCCGCGGTCACCGGCACCGCGCTCGCCGGCGGCGTGACCTCCACCCTCGTCTTTATGGGCCTCACCAAACTCCAACTCACCCTCGCCGGGGCCGTCGTCGCCACCGGCGCCGGCATCTACGCCGTGCAGGAATCCAGCAACGCCGACCTGCGCGCCGAGATCGCGGCCCTCCAAATGGAATCTCAGGCCACCCGCGCCGCCCCGCCGGCGGTTTCCACGGCGGCCCCACTCGATCCCCCGGCCGCGAACCTGGAGATCCCCGACGAGGAGCTCGTGCGCCTGCGCAACGAGGCCGTGGCCCTGCAGCAGCAACTCCAGGTCGCGGCCCAGCCCAAAGCCCGGCCCGCTGCCCCCGCCGCAGGCAGCGACCCGCTTTCCATGAAGGAACTCGACAGCCCGCCCAAGGCGCTCACGCGAAAATCACCGGCCTACCCCGCCGCGCTGCGCGCCGCCGGCATCGAGGGCAGCGTGGTCGTGTCTCTGGTGATTGATAAGACCGGCGTGGTGCGCGAGGCCAAGGTCGAGAAGTCCACCCACCACGATTTTGAAACGGCCGCGCTCGAAGCGGTGACGCAGTGGCGGTTCGAGCCCGGTCGCAAGGGCGGCCGGCAGGTCAACACGCGGGTCAGCCAGGTGCTGCAGTTCAGCGTCGGCGGCAACGCGCCCTCGGCGAGCGACTGGTTCTGAGTCCATGCGCGCGAACCTCCGCTTCCTGGTCGTCATTGCCCTGCTGATCGCGGGCCTGCTGGCCGTGCTCGGCTGGCACCGGCGGACGACGGAAACCCTCCGCGCCGAACTCGCCCGGCAGCGCGCAGCTCTCAGCCGGCAGCAGGCGAGCCGTCAGGCCGAGCTGCAGGAACAGCAACTGGTCGCCGCCCGCGTGCGCGCGGAGGAACTCGACCGCCTGCTCGCCGAGCGGGCGGCCGTGGCGCGCCTGCGGGAGGAGCTCACGGCACTGCGCCAGCGTGCCGCCGCATCCGCCGCACCCCGTGACGAGCGTGCGCCGGCATCCGTCCGCCCCAGCCTCGTGGGCAATGCCCTGTCTTTTTCTCTCTGGCAGAATGCCGGCCGCACGACGCCCGAGGCCAGCCTCGAGACCGCCCTGTGGGCCGCAGCCAACGGCGACATCGACACCCTCACCGGCCTGTTGGTTTTCGACGCCGAAGCCCGCCACGAGGCGACGGCGCTCTTCGCCCGGTTGCCCGCGAACCTTCGGCAGGAATTTGTCTCCCCCGAGCGGCTGGTGGCGATCCTGGCCGCCAAGGACGTGCCCCTCGGCAGCGCGGCGCTGCTCAACCAGTATCCCACGCCGACCGAGACCAAGCTTTCGGTGCAGGTCTTCGACGCAGAGGGAAAACACCGGATGGCACTGCTTGCCGTGCGCCCCGACGACGCCGGCTGGAAATTCGTCGTGCCGGCCAACGCCGTGAAGCGCTACGCCGCGTGGCTCCGGCCCCCGGCGAACGAGGCTGTCGACCGCCCACGGTAAGGCTTGCCCGTCCGAGGAACCCCGGAACCCGACGGAATCAGCCCGGCTTCAAGGCCGGTTCAGCCGCGACGAAACCTCCTCGCCCTTCGGGATTTGGGGAAAGCTCCGAGCCGTCGCTTCGGTGGGTTAACCCCGCGTTCCCTGTTCTTTTACCTCAAGCCCCCGGCGCTGAAACCGATGCAACCAGCAACGCCCGCGGCACCCCCTCCGCCTTCACCTCGCGGCCGCCGCAGCGTTATCCCCGTCCATGGCTCGCATCTTACTCATCGATCCCAGCGAGACGGCGAGGCGGGCCATGCATGGCATCCTCGCCCGGGGCGACCATAAGCTGGCGGCGGTGGACAACGGCAGCCAGGCGTGGAAGTTCCTGCACGAGAACCCCGGCGTGGACCTCATCTTTACGGAACTGAAGCTGACCGATGGCAGCGCGCTCGACCTCATCAAGCAGCTCAAGGCCGACCCCCTGCTCCGCCTCCTGCCGGTGGTGCTCTACACCGAGCACGGCGACCGCGAGGCGGTGCGCCAGGCCATCGCGCTGCGCGTCCAGAATTTCCTCATCAAGCCCTACCATGACGACGACATCTTCGCCGAGGTGGACAAGGCCGTGGCCGATCCCTGGCGCGACCGGCACTTCGAGGCGGAGAAATCCTTTTGCCAGCTCATGGGTTACACGCCCGCCGACCTGCGCCGGATGTTCGGCGAGTTGGAAACCGGCCTCGCCGGCGCGCGCGAACCGCTTCGCAAGTGCGCCGAGACCACCGACGTCCGCAAGGTGTCGGAACTGACCAATCCGCTGAAGGAGGAGGCCGAGACCGCCGGGGCCTGGTGCCTGGTCGAATCCCTCCAGCATGTGGCCACCATCGCCACGGAGGGCCGCTGGGCCGCGTGGCCCGCCGCGCTCGAGACCCTGGAATTCTGCTCGCTGCTGCTCGCCGGCCGGCGCGACCCGGAGCGCGACCTCGCCCCGGGCTTCAGCGCGGACGCGAACCAGGAGGCCGGCAGAAACCTCACGGCCACCGAACAGGATTCCTGGCTCGCCGCCCCGGCCGAGGGCCGCTGTCCCGTGCAAAACCTCGAGCGCCTGCAGCGCGCCATCGACGCGCTCCCCGGCTGCCCGGTGATCAGTTCCGCCGCCGCCTCCTTCCAGATGGTCGCCAACGGCCATCCGTCCTGCATCAACCCGCTGATGGACCTGGTCGCGCGCGACCCGGGCCTGTCGGCGCAGATGCTGATCGCCGCCAACAAGGCGCATCCTCCCGCCGAAGAGTTCGACCGCATCGAGGACGCCCGCCTCGCGGTGGGCCAGCTCGGCGAGCAGCGGTTGGAACAGCAGGCGCGCAGCCTCGCGGTCATCGAGGAGCGGGTCATGGACCTGCCGCCCTTCTTCAACTGGCCGCGCTACTGGACCTATCAGCGCGGCGTCGCCCGTATCGCGCAGGTCATCTGCCGCGACCTGGAATTCCACAGCATCGAACCCGCCGCGCGCGCCGCCGGCCAGCTCTACGACATCGGCAAACTGCTCCTGGCCCATATCCATCCCGGCGGCTTCCGCGCCATCATGGAGCACGCCCGCCGGCACCACCTGCCGCTGCGCGAGGCGGAGAAGCTGTTCCTCGGCTGCACGACCAAGCAGCTCGGCGCCCATTTCGCGGACCGCTTCGGGCTGTCGCGGCGCTTCGCCAACGTCATGCGCTGGATCGACGATCCGGCCGCCGCCACCGAGGACGCCAACCTCGTCGCCATCCTTTCGCTCGCCCGTGACCTCTGCCGGCACAACCAGGTCGGCGCCTCCGGCGATCCGTCGGCGGACCAGCTCAAGCCCATTGCGGAGACCGCGGAGTGGGCGATCCTCCGCGAGAGCGTCTATCCCAGTTTCAACCTGCAGAAATTCGAGCAGGAGATCCACGCCCAGTGCGGCCGGCTGCGCACCGAGTTCAGTGGCCAGCAGGCCGGCACCGTCGCCCAGATCATGGCCGGGGCGGCGGGGTAGAGCGGAAAAAACACGTAACTGCGTTGGCGCGCAGCGACAACGTGGCTTCCCCGGGCCACGCTTTCGTCCCGCGGGCGCGGGATTCAGGCGCGGCTACGAAGTTACCCCTTACTTCACTTCCAGCAGCTCGACCTCGAACAGCAGGACGGAGTTGCCGGGAATCTTGCCCGTGCTGCGCGGGCCGTAGGCGAGATTGGCGGGGATGGTGAGCTTCCACTTGTCGCCGACCGACATCAGCTGCAGGGCCTCGACCCAGCCCGGAATGACGCCCGTGACGGCAAACTCGATGGGTTCGTTGCGCTCGACCGAGCTGTCGAAGACCGTGCCGTCGGTGAGCGTGCCGTGGTAGTGGACCTTCACGGTGTTCGTCGGGGTCGGCTTCGCGCCGGTGCCGCTCTTGATCACCTCATACTGGAGACCGGAGGCCGTGACGGTGACGCCGGGCCGGGCCTTGTTCTTCTCGAGGTAGGCGTTGCCCTCGGCCAGCTGCTTCTCGGCCGCGGCGGTCGCGGCGGCCATGGCGCGCTCCTGCAGGGCGTTGAACGCCGCGTCCAGGTCGGCCTCCGACACGCGCGAGGCGGTCTGGGCCAGACCGTCGTTGAGGCCGGCCTTCAGCGCCTCCTTGTCGAGCTGGAGCACCTTGTCCTGGCCCAGTTTGCTGCCGAGGTTGTGGCCGATGCCGTAGCTGGCGCGCTGGTCCACGGACTCGAGCTTGGCCGTCGCAGCGGATTCCGCGGGGGCGGCGGACGCAGGGGCTTTTGCGGGCTGCTTGCCGCAGGCGGCGAGCGCGAGGATGATCGGGGCGGTGAGAAGAAGGCGGAGGGTGCGGGACATGGGTGGAATGAAACGCGCACTGAAAGCCCGACCGCCCGGCAAGACAAGCGCGGGTTTTTGCGGTCCAGCCCCGTTCAACCGACCCGCTCCGCCGCCACCAGACAAACGTCATCCGGCAGCGGACCGGCGCCGGGTGGCCGCGTGGCCTGCACGTCGGCCAACAGACCGTCGAGCAGCCAGGCCATTTGCTGGCCCAGGCGAGCGGTCACGGCCGCCGCAAGGCGTTTCTGGCCGAACTGCTCGCCCGTGGCGTCTTCCGCCTCGTAGAGCCCGTCGGTATAAAGCAGCACGGCGTCGCCCGCGGCGAACGACCGGCGCGCCGTGTCGTAGGTGAAATCCGGTATCAGCCCGAGCGCCGGGCCCGGGCCATCGGGCTGAAGACACGGTGAGACCCGGCTGGCGCCGCGCTCCAGATGCAGCGGCGCGGGGTGGCCGGCATTGGCGAAAAGCAGTTCGCCCGAAGCCGCATCCACCACCGCGTAGGCCGCCGTCACGAAAACCGTTTCGCCCACGCGCTCCAACAGCGCCTGCAGATGGCGGTTGAGCGCGGTGAGGAAGGCGCCGGGGTCACCGGCCTGCGCCTCGTGCTCGTGCAGGAGACCGCGCAGGTGGGTCGTGATGAGCGCGGCGCGCACGCCGTGGCCCATCACATCGCACAGGAACACGCCCGCCGCGGTGGCCGACACCGGCAGGACCGCAAAAAAATCCCCGGCCACCTGGTGCGTGGGAATCCAGCGGTGCGCGAAGCGGAGCCGGCTTTGGTCCGCCGCGACGCCGGGCGGGAACACCGGATAGTCCTGCGGCAGCAACGCCTGCTGCACCACGCGCGCCATGGCCAGGTCGGTTTCCAATTGCGCGTGCTGCCGGCGGAGCAGGTCGGTGGACTCGGCCAGTCGTTCCTCCAGCCGACGCCGGTCCAGCGCCGCGGAAATCGCGCGGCGCAGCGTGGCGTGGTTCAACGCGGTCTTGATCAGGTAGTCGCTGGCGCCGAGCTTCATCGCCTCGACCGCCACCGTCTCGCTGCCCGCGCCGGTAAGCATGATCACGGGCGGGCGCCGCCGCGCCGGCTGGGCGTTCAGGGCCGCAAGCAGCGTGAGACCGTCCTCGTCGGGCAGCTGGTAGTCGAGCAGCACGAGGTCGTAGCCGCCGCGGCCGAACTCCCGCCGCGCCGCCGCCCCGGTGGTGACGCAGGTCGACGCGCACGAGAGCCCGTCACCGAGATTGCGCACCAGACCCCGCAGCATCGCCGCGGTGGTGGGATCGTCGTCAACAATCAGGATCGGAATCGCGGCAGCATCCATGTCGGACAGTGTCTTGTCTCAGGTCGTCACCCCGAGCAAGCCGCGGCTCAGCTGGAAGTCCACGAAGCCGCCGGCATTGGCCTTGGGCGAACGCTCGCCGGAAACCGCGGCGGCCACGAGCCCGAGGATGGTGCCGGCGTCCGCCGCTTCACCGGCGAGCATGAGATCCACATCCTCGGCCGCGCCGGGCGACAGTGTGCCGGCCTCCGCCAGCTGCCAGAGCGGCAGCAGCGGGTGGCCCTGCTGGGGAGTGTCTCCGACGATGCCAAGGAACACCTGCACCCCGCAGGCGCCCAGGCCGGCGAGGTTTTCCGTCCAGTGGTCGGTGTCGGTTTGCACGACGTGCAGGCCCGCGTCGGTGAGCGGTTGCCCATAGGCGAGCGTGGCGTGCGGGGCGGTGCGCCCGAGCAAGGCGCCGCGGAAACGCTCATCCGCCAGCAGCCGGTCGCCCTCGGGGATAAGCACCGAGCCGCCGGCCGCGAGGATTTCCTCGAGCGCGCCGGCGAGCGCCGCGGTGCCGGCCGGGCCGAGAGGACCGGCTGACAGCACGCCGACGGTGAGCGCCCCGAGCCCGGCCGGCACCCGCGTCGTGGCGGGCCGCGAAGCGAGGGCGCTCTCAAACCACGCGCCCACGCGGCCGAGCGCCTTGTCGATGCCGCCGTCGAGCTGCACGCTCGCCCAGCCGAACCGGTCGAGCGGGAGGTTGGCCGACTCGAACTGGCGCTTCATAACGTCGTTTGGCACCTTTTCGCAGCCGTGTTCGAGCAGGAGCGCCGCGGCGACGTTGGGGTGCGTGGCGTAGCCGCGGTAGGTGCGGTGCAACAGGTGATACATCGTCTCGCCGCCAAAGCCGCAGCCCTCGGAGTGCGCGAGCGCCACAAAGCGGTCGAGGCCGAGCCGGCCGGCGAGACCCGTGGCGTTCATGCGGTCGGCCGCCAGGCGCGCGATCTGCGCCGAACACATGCTGGTCGGCATCACGAGGCCGACGCGCTCCGCGCCGAAGCGCGGGCCGTTCGGATAGAGGTGGAGCGTGCTGACCTCAGCGCGCTTTTCCCCGCTGCGTCCATCCCCCCGCGCCTTGGGGTCAAGTCGCGCCACCAGCGGCTTGCCGTCCGGTGCGGGCCGCGCGCGGATCTCGGCGAGGCGCGAGGTGTCGGTCTGTCGCCAGTTGCGCCAGAGCGAGGCCTGCGAGTGTCCGGCGAGCTCACCCTTCGTCTTTTGGCCGGAGGCGGACGCAATCAAGAGTTCGAACGACTCCGCGGCGAGCGACGCGAAGCTTTCACCGTCGAGGTAGCGCCCGGCGTTGATGTCCATCTCGTGCACGAGCAGCTCGTGCCGCCGCGTGGTCGTGGTGAGCTTGAGCGTGGGAACGAAGGGGAAGTTCGTGATCGAACCGTTGCCCGTGACGAAGAGGAACAGGTTGCAGCCCGCGCCGACCTGGCCGGCGATGCCCTCGAGGTCGTTGCCCGGGCTGTCCATGAAGTAGAAGCCCGGCGCGCCGAGCGGGTCGGCGTAGTCGATCACATGGTCGATGCGCGAGCGCGGGTCCTTCTTGTGGACGGCGCCCAGCGACTTGAGCGTGATGTTGTAGAGGCCGCGCAGCTTGTTGCCGGCGGAGGGATTGCTCTCGGGCGTGACGCCATGCCACGCGAGGCGCTCCTTGAAACGCGCAATCCGGTCGAGCAACGCGCGCGCGGTGGCGGCGTCGCGCACGTTCTTCATCAGGTAGGACTCGGCGCCGGCGAGCTCGTCGGTTTCGCAGAGCACGCCGATGCCGCCGTGGCGGACCAGCTCGTGCACCATCGCGCCGGCGAGCGGGTTGCCGGAGACGCCGGAGAAGGCGTCGGAGCCGCCGCATTGCAACGCCACGCGCAGGTGCGCCAGCGGCTCGGCGGTGCGGCGCTGGGCGGCGACGGCGGGCAACCAGCCGCGCACGAGCGCCTCGCCCTCGGCGAGCGCAGCAGAGAGACCGCGCGTGATGCTGAGGAACGCGTGGGGCACGTCGGCCAGCGGGTAGCCGCGCTCGCGCATGAAGGCCTGAAGCCGCGCGTTGTTCACGGGCTCGACACCGTAGTCCACCGCGAGCACCGCGCCGACATTCGGATGCACCATGAAGCCGGCGAGCGCGCGCAGGATCTCCGCGCTGTTGTTGGGCTCGCCCGGACCGCCGCCCTCGGTGTGCGCGACCGCCACGATGCCGTCGAGGGAAGGATGCACGCGCGCCAGCGCCTGCAGACGGGCGGCCAGCTGCCGCGCGAAACTCGCCGTGCGCGAGGTCGTGCCGAGAATGACAATGGTGTTGCGCGTGCCGACGCCGCGTTGGCCGGGACGGCGGTAGCCGGCGAAGTTGCGGGGTTGCGGGACAAGTTCGACGGGGGGCGCGGGACGCAGAGCCGCCTCATCGAGCACGAAGGGCACGAGGTGATCCGCGAAATTCGGCTGCGTCGGAATCGTCAGCTCCACGCGGCGCAACACCAGCCAGTCGAGAATGGACTGGTTGCAGACGTAGGTGCCCGCCGGGATCGCGGTGAGCGCGTGCCCGAACGGCAGACCCCAGGAGAGCAACGCCTCGCCAGCCGCGACCGGGCGCACGGTGAAGCGGTGTCCCTCCAGCACGGTGTGCGCGAGGGTGCGCGCGCCGGAGTCGAGCAGGACCACCGTGCCGGCCTCGAGCCGCCGGATGGCGATGGCGACATTGTCGCCCGGGGCGGGCAACCGGCCGACAGCAGGGAAGGGCAACGGGGTGCTCATGGGCCTGCAACCTAGTCCGGCGCGCGCACGAGTCATGGCGAAAATGTGTGTCCTAGTTCACCGATGAACCGCCCTGCCCGCTCGGGTCTTGCCTCGACCGATTGCCGGCGGCACGTTCCCCGCCAACCCCACTCGCGCACCATGACTCCTGAAGTGCTGAAGCGAACCATGTCGTCCGGGCTGCTCTCCTTCCCGGTCACCGATTTCAACGCCGCCGGCGATTTCCGCGCCGACACCTACCGCCAGCGCCTCGAGTGGCTGATGCCCTACGGCGCCACCGTGCTCTTCGCCGCGGGCGGCACGGGCGAATTTTTCTCCCTGACGCCGGCCGATTATGGCGCGGTCGTGAAGACGGCCGTGGACACCTGCCGCGACGGCGTGCCGATCGTCGCCGGAGTCGGCGGCCCGACGCGCCAGGCCATCGCCTACGCGCAGGAAGCCGAGAAACTCGGCGCGCAGGGCGTGCTGCTGCTGCCCCATTATCTGACCGAGGCCGGCCAGGAAGGTCTCGCCGCCCATGTCGAAGCCGTGTGCCGCAGCGTGAAGTTCGGCGTGATCATCTACAATCGCGGCGCCTGCCGCCTCCAGGCCGACACCCTCGCGAAACTCGCCGAGCGCTGCCCGAACCTCGTCGGCTTCAAGGACGGCATCGGCGAAATCGAGCTGATGGTGTCCATCCGCCGCAAGCTCGGTGACCGCTTCGCCTACCTCGGCGGCCTGCCGACCGCGGAGGTCTATGCCGCGGCCTACAAGGCGCTGGGCGTGCCGGTGTATTCGTCGGCCGTGTTTAATTTCATCCCGAAGACGGCGATGGATTTTTACCGCGCGGTGGCGGCGGACGACCACGCGACGATGGGCCGGCTGCTCGACACGTTCTTCCTGCCCTACCTCGAGATCCGCAACCGCAAGCCCGGCTACGCCGTGAGCATCATCAAGGCCGGCGCAAAAATCGTCGGCCACGACGCCGGCCCCGTGCGCCCGCCGCTGGTGGATTTGAGCGCCGAGGAATCGGCCAAGCTCGCGGCGTTGATCCAGGCGCTCGGCCCGCAGTAACGCCACAACTGTCCGCATGAGCGCTTCCGCCCCCGGTGCCATGCCCCCACCCACCCGGGTCCGCTACGGCATCGTGGCGTTTCTGTTCATCGTCACGACGGTCAACTACGCCGACCGGGCGACACTTTCGATTGTCGGCCCGACCCTGAGCAAGGATCTGCAGCTCGACTCCGTCGCGCTGGGCTGGCTGCTGTCGGCCTTCTCCTGGACCTACGTGGCGCTGCAGATTACTGGCGGCTGGCTGCTCGACCGGCTCGGCACGAAGCGCGTCTACCAGTGGAGCATTCTCACGTGGTCCTTCTTCACCTTTCTGCAGGGCTTCGTCGGCGCGGTCGGCGCCGGCATGACGGCGGCGGTGACGCTCTTCACCCTGCGCATCCTGCTGGGCGCGGCGGAAGCGCCCTCGTTCCCGGCCAACAGCCGCATTGTGGCCTGCTGGTTCCCGGCCGCGGAGCGCGGGCTCGCCTCGGCCATCTTCAACTCCGCGCAGTATTTCTCGACGGTGTTGTTCTACCCGCTCATGGGTGCGCTCACGCACCACCTCGGCTGGCCGTGGGTATTCTGGAGCATGGGCGGGCTCGGATTGTTGATCGGTCTGCTCTGGCCGCGGATCATCCACAGCCCGCGCGACCATCCGCGGGTCAATGCGGCCGAGGTGGATCACATTCGGAAGGGCGGCGGCCTCGTGGATCTCGACGGCGCGAAGAGCGCCGGAGCGCAGACCCGGCCCGGCCTCATTTGGGAACTGCTCGGCAACCGCATGCTCGTCGGCATTTTCATCGGCCAATACTGCATCAACGTCCTTACCTGGTTTTTCCTGACCTGGTTCCCCATCTACCTCGTGAAGGAACGCGGCCTGACGATCCTCAAGGTCGGTTTCATCGCCGTGCTGCCCGCGCTCTGCGGTTTTGTTGGCGGCATTCTTGGCGGCTGGATTTCCGACCGGCTGCTGAAACGCGGCTGCTCGCTCAGCTTCGCGCGCAAGCTTCCGATCGTCACCGGCCTGTTGCTCTCGGTGAGCATGGTGGCCTGCAACTACGTGAATTCCACGGCGGCGGTGATCTTCTTCATGAGCCTGGCCTTCTTCGGCAAGGGCGTGGGTGCGCTCGGCTGGGCGGTGATGTCCGACGTCGCCCCGCGCGAGGCCATCGGCCTGAGCGGCGGGCTGTTCAACACCTTCGGCAACCTCGCCGGCGCGATCACCCCCATCGTGATCGGCTACATCCTCGCGGCCACCGGATCATTCCAATGGGCGCTCGTCTATGTGAGCGCACATGCCGCCCTGGCCGTGGCCAGCTACCTCGTGATCGTCGGCGAGATCCGGCGCGTGGAGTTGAAGGCGGGGTGAGGCGCTCTTTTGTGGAGGGCCCAGCTCCAGCTGGGCCGCGGCCGATTGGGAAATCCGCCCTCCAGCCGGACCAGCCCGCGTCGGAGCGCGGGCTCCACCCGAAACACAAGAGCCGGCCCCTGGCGGGACCGGCTCTCGAAATCGGCAGCGTATTCGACGCGGCGCTCAGCCCTCGTAGCTCGGGAGCGTCTTGTCCACGCTGTCCTTGCCGAGCTTGGCGTAGGCCGGCAGGCCGTTCTCGTAGGGCACAGCGATCTCGCCCTGGATGAGCGGGGTGGCGTAGCGGAAGAACTGGAAGTTCAGGCTCACGCCGTCCTCGTTGATCCACTCCTTGGGCAGGCGCTTCAGGTTGCCGACCACATCGGCGAGGGAGGTGAGTCCGGTCTCGCAGGTGTAGGCGTCGCCGTCGCCGCGCAGGAGTGTGACGAGCTTGCCGGACTCGCCGTTGACGGCGGCCTTGACCGCAGCCTGGCCGGCGAGGAAGGCCTCGTCGGCATCGGCCTTGGAGGCGAGGTGGGCGGCGGCGCGCTGACCGACGCCGAGGCGGGCCACGCGGGCCTTCGCGCCAAGCTGGCCTTCGACGAGGTCCTTGAGCGTCTCACCGACACCGCCGAGCTGGGCATGGCCGGCATCGCTGGCGCTGGTCTCGACGGAGACGTAGTTGCCGTCCTTGTCCACGAGGCCCTCGCCCACGACGACCACGCAGTGTTTCTCGCGCTTGAGCACGCGGCGGACGTCGTCGAGGAACTTGTCGTTGGCGAAAGGAACCTCGGGGAGGTAAACGAGGTGCGGGGGATCGTTCGGATGGTCGCGGCGCTTGGCGAGCGAGGCGCCGGCGGCGAGCCAGCCGGTGTTGCGGCCCATGACCTCGATGATCGTCACGAGGTCGCCCTGGCCGATGGCGTCGGCGTCGAGGGACAGCTCCTTGACGGTGGCGCCGATGAACTTGATGGCGCTGCCGTAGCCGGGGCAGTGGTCGGTGGCGGCGAGGTCGTTCTCGACGGCCTTCGGGATGCCAATGACGCGGAGCTCGTAACCGGCGGCGGCGGCGGTCTCGGCGAGCTTGGCGGCGGTCTCTTGGGACTCGCCGTCGCCGATGTGGAAGTAATAGCGGATGTTGTGCGCCTTGAAGACGGCGAGCACGCGCTCGAAGTCGGCGGGCTTCTTCAGCTTGCCGCGGCAGGAACCGAGGGCGGCGCCGGGGGTGTAGCGGAGGCCGCGCATGGCCTGCTGGGACTCGGCGGCCAGGTCCACGAGGTCTTCGCCCAGAAGACCATGCACGCCGTTCAGCGCGCCATAGACTTCCTCGATGCATTCATGATTGAGGGCCTCGGCGACAACGCCGGCGACGCTGGCGTTGATGACGGCGGTCGGGCCGCCGGTCTGGCCGATAAGACAGTTACCTGTGAGTTCTTCTGCCATGGTATGGTGTGGTTTAAAGCTGGGCTCGGATAAAAATGAACGCGAATGGTCAAAAAAGGCCCGGCCGCGGGGGGTGGCAAATCAAATCTCCCGGCGCGGGGAAATTAGCCGCCACTCCATGTCGGCGACATCCGCAGGACGGCGTAGGGACGCTGCTTGCGGCGGCCTGGCAAGCGAGGTCGGCCCAAGGGCCGCCCCTACATGCAACCGGCGGAAAATATTTTCGTCCGAATGCGCGGGCCCAAAGAGGTTTGCCCGGGTGGAGCGCGTTGACCCCAGGCTTACAGCAGCTTGCCCGGCTGGTAGTCAGCGGCGCCCTTGTGCTTCTTCACGAGCGGCTCGACCGTGGCAACGAAGGCGTCCACCTGGTGCGGGGCGGCGCCGACGAAGCGCTCGTTCTCGCGCAGGATCTCGGTGAGTTTCTTTTTGCCGAGGCCGACGCGCTTGTCGCCGGCGAGGCGTGCGAGGAGATCGGCGTCGCCACCCGTGCGCAGGGCCTTGGCGGCGGCGAGCGCGTGCTCCTTGATTGCTTCGTGCGCGGTCTCGCGGCCGGCGCCGTTTTTCACGGCCTCCATCAGGATTGTGGTGGTCGCGAGGAAGGGCAGGTTGCGCTCGTTCTCGGCGGCGATGGCGGCGGGGAACGCTTCCATCTGGCGCAGCACGGTGAGGAAGGTCTCAAACAGGCCGTCGATCGCGAAGCAGGCGTCGGCCAGCGCCACGCGGCGCACGACCGAGCAGGAGACGTCGCCCTCGTTCCACTGGTGGCCGGCGAGGTTGGCGGTCATCGTGACGTAGCCGGAGAGGATGGTGGAAAAGCCGCAGACGCGCTCGCAGTTGCGGGCGTTGACCTTGTGCGGCATCGCGGAGGAGCCGACCTGGCCCTGTTGGAAACCCTCGGTGAGCAGGCCCGCGCCGGCCATCAGGCGCAGCGTGGTGGCGCAGCTCGCGGCGGCGGCGCCAACTTGGTGCAGCGCGCTCACGGTGTCGAAATCGAGCGAGCGCGGATAGACCTGGCCGACGGCGTTGAACTTCGCCTTGAAGCCAAGGTGCTTGATGATGCGGCTCTCGAGCTGGTCCACCTTGTCGGTGTCGCCGCCGAGGAGCGTGAGCTGGTCAAGCTGCGTGCCGACCGCGCCCTTGAGGCCGCGCACCGGGTAACGGGCGATGAGATCCTCGAGCCGGGCCTGCGCGAGCAGCATTTCCTGGCCGAACATGGCGAGGCGCTTGCCGAGCGTGGTGGGTTGGGCGGGCACGTTGTGCGTGCGGCCCGTGATCATGACGTCGCGGAACTCCGCGGCGCGGCGCGCGAGGAGGTTGAGCGCGGCGACGGCCTTGAAGTTCACGAGCTTCAGCGCGCGGGCGACCTGGAGCTGCTCGACGTTTTCCGTGAGGTCGCGGCTGGTGAGGCCGAGGTGGATGAACTGGCGCTGGGCGAGGTCGGAGAACTCCTCGAGGCGGGCCTTCACGTCGTGGAGGGTGACGCGTTCGCGCTCCTTGATGCGGTCGAGGCTCACGTCGTCGCGCACGCGCTCGTAGTCCTTGATGGCCTCCGCGGGGATGGCGACACCGAGGTCGCGCTGGGCCTTCATCACCGCGATCCAGAAGTCGCGCTCCAGCAGGATGCGCCCGTGGGCCGACCAGATTTCGCGCATGGCCGGCGAGGCGTAGCGCTCGGCGAGCACGTTGGGGATGGGGTCGGCGGAAACGGTGGACGTCGGATTGTTCACAGGCGCCCGAGCGTTAGGCCGCGGGGCCGCCCTTGCCAATGGAAAATAGTGTCAGGGCCGGGACCAAAACCTGAAACTTGAGACCTGAAACCTGAAATCGAATGCCCCAGCCGTCGCGCCGTAACGCCCTTCAGGTCTCAGGTTTCAAGTCTCTGGTCTCTCTGCTCAGGTCAGGCACCGCACCGCCATCTCGCGGAGGACGGTTTCCTGGTCGTTGGGGCGCTGGATGATGGTCTCGAAGGCGGCGAGGAACTCCTGCTGGTTGTCGATCAGGCGGCGCAGGGTCGGGAGCTTGCCGGTGCTCACGAGCTTGCCGGCATACCACTGGTTCTGGGTGAAGAGGTTGTAGGCGCTCTTCTCGGTGTCGCCGCCGAAGTGCTTCGCGTAGGTGCCCTGCGCGCGGGCCCACGCGGCCTTGTCGAAACCGTAGGGGCCGGGCGCCCGCAGGTCGCCGGCGTCGATGAGCACGCGTGCCTGGATGAGGATGCGGTTGCGATTCTGGAGCGACGAGATGATCGGCCGGGCGTCGCCGCCGGTGAAGAAGTGCTGCTGCAGCGCCCGCAGCGTGCCGGGCAGGTCGCCGGCGAAGAACCGCTCGGCCGCCTCGAAGAAGTCGCCCTCGGCCATGTTGGGCGTGAGTTCGACGACGTGCGCCGCCTCGATGGTGCCGCCGTCCTGTCCGACGTAGTTGGCGAGCTTGTGGATCTCCTCGGTGAGCAGGCGCGTGTTGCTGCCGACCTTGGTGAGCAAAATTTCCAGCGCGCCGTCGCCGAAGCTGACCCCGCAGGCCCGCGCCTCGGCCAGGGCCACCCCCGCCAGCGCTTCGGCGGCGCCCTCGCCGTCGCCGCCCGTGAGCGTGAAGTCGCCGTTGGCCTCGCACCACTTCGGGAAACTGCGGCGGCGGTCCACCGGCGCGGCGGTCACCACGACCGCCACCTCGTCGGGGTTCACCTTCTCCAAAATCTCCTGCAGCGCCTCGACCTGCTTGAGCGTGCCCTCGGCGCGGCCGGTGACGTTGTCGGCGAGGAAACTCACGTCCTTGAGCCAGACCACGCGCTTGCCGCCGAACATCGGCACGGTCTGCACGGCGTCGCGGAACCGGTTCACGGCGGCCTCGACCTCGTCCACGTTGCCCGCGAAGCCGTTGATCACCTCGCGGGAGAAGTCGTCGGCCTGCGCCTCGGCCACCAGCGCATCGAAGCGCTCCTTGCCGAGGCGGTTGACGAGGAAGTCGTCGGGACCGCACACGAAGGTAAACGCTTTGGTCGTGGCCTTGGGCATGGGCGAGCATTTGCCCACGAAACCGGCCCGAGCGCACGAAAAATTTATTCCCAAGCCGGCAAGGCAGGATTCACCACTAAGCACACCAAATACGCGAAAAGGGAACCACGACCGTGGGGGATCAATCGGTGGAACCGGCGCTCCGCGCGGGCTCCACCTGCCTCCTTTCGTGTGTTTCGTGTATTTGCTTCGCCATCTCCGCAAAACCTCCGTCGTGGTGCCCCGGCTCAGGGTTTCACGGCGAAGTCGTCGAACTCCACCGTGCTATCCTGCGCGGGCGCCCAGGTGGGGTCGTTGCCGCCGTGGAAGGTCGAGAAGAGGAAGCGGTCGATCTGCCAGCGCTTGGCCGGCGTGTCGCGGAAGAGGAGGTCGGTGCGCTTCAACACCGGCCGGTCGTCCACCCACACCTCTAGCCCGCCATCGGGCTGGCCCGGCGTGTTGAGCGTCACGCGCTGGCGCAGCCGGTAGTCGCGACCGCGCTCCAGCGTGACGCCGCAGTCCAGGTCGATGCCGTATTGCCGGCCCTTGTCCTTCGTCGCCGAGGCCTGGCCGGCCCAGTAGAGATACACGACGAGCCGGCCGTTCGCGCGCCACATGTAGCGGGCGGTGAAACCGTCGGGATCGAACTTGCCGCCGGTGGGCACCGTGCCGCCGGCCAAGCCGGGCAGCTTGCCGCCCTTGCGCCAGTCAAAATCCGCCCCGAAGCGCAGGCGGTATTCCAGCTCATAGGTGTCGCGCGGGGCCAAGGTCGCGAGCCACTGCCCGCCGGTCTGCTGCGGCCCCACCCCGCCCCGCGGATAAAGCGCCTCGAGCGCGCGTCCGTGTCCGGCTGATTCCACGATGCGGAACCGCCCGGCCTCGGCGCCCTTGGTGAAGCCACCGGCCCAGAGCACCGGCACGGGTGAGAGCGCCTTGAGCTGCTCGCCGGAGATCGGGCCGAGGTCCGCCCGGTCGAAATCCAGGCGCCAGGCGGTGGGCGGCTCGGCGGCGAACGATCCGGTGACCAGCAGGCAGGCGGTAATCAGCAGGCGGCCCGGCCGCAGGGAGGGGTGAAGCATGCTTCCAACTGAACATCACCCCACCTTGGCCGCAAGCGCCCGGCGGGGTTCCAAATGTTCCGCCCAAGAACCCAGAATCTGAAACCCATTCCCCACGGCGCCAGCGCCGTGATCAATTCACCGACGGGGCGGCGATGCGGCGGGATTCCTTCAGGGCTTCGCGGCGGAGCCAGTCGATGGCATCGTTGATGGCGCGCTTCTTCACCGCGGCGCGCGGACCGGGATAGCTCAGCTGCTTGGCCCAGACGCCAGCGGGCGTGTGCAGGCCGATGAAAATGCCGCCGACGGGGTTCTCGCCGGCGCCGGTGCAGGGGCCGGAAAAGCCCGTGACCGCGAGGCCGTAGTCGGAGCCGAGTTTCTCCGCCACGCCGCTCGCCATCGCCACGGCGCACTCGGCGCTCACGGCGCCGTGCTGCTTGAGCAGGCACTCGGGACACTCGAGCAGGAGGGTCTTGGCCTCGTTGTTGGAAATCACGATTCCGCCCTGGAAGAACTTGCACGCGCCGCAGAGCTCGGCGAACGCGTTGGCGAGCAGGCCGCCCGTGCTCGCCTCCGCCACGGCGAGGGTGCGGCCCTGGAGCTTGAGCTGGTCGGCCACGACCTGCGCGAGACTGTCGTGCCCGAAGCACAGGAGATTGTCGCCGAGGAGTGCGGCACACTCGCTGGCGATGGCGCGGAGCTTCTCCATGCCGTAGCGGCCGTCGGGCGAACTGATGCGGCAGTCCACCTGCCCCTGGTGCGCGCAGAACGCGATGCCGAGACCCGGGTGGCGACTGAAGGTGCATTCGAACATCGTCTCGAGCGCCGACTCGCCGACGCCGATCGAGCGGATCTGGATGTAGGCCTCGTGGTCGGCGAGCTTGCCCAGCGCGGCGAGGCGCGGGATGACCTGCTCGGTGAACATCGGCTGCAGCTCGTTGGGCGGGCCGGGCAGCATGATGAGGATCTTGCCGTCCTGCTCGACCCAGAGGCCGGGCGCCGTGCCGTTGCCGTTGGGCAAAACGTCGCCGCGCTCAAAGCGCCAGGCCTGCTTCAGGTTGTTGGCCGTGGGCACGCGCTGGAACCGCGCGAAACGCGCGCGAATGGCCTGCTCGATCTGCGGATCAAAAACGAGTTTCTGCCCGAGCACCGCGGCCACGGCCTCACGCGTGCGGTCGTCGCAGGTCGGCCCGAGGCCGCCGGTCGTGATGATGACGTCGGCCCGCGCCCAGCTCTCGCGCACGAGCGCCACGATGGCCTCGGCCTCGTCGGTCACGGTCGTGTTGCGCTGCAGCTGCACGCCCCGCCGGCCCAGCTGCGCCCCGATCCAAGTGAGGTGGGCATTCGCCGTCAGCCCAAGCAGCAGCTCGTCACCCAGGGTGAGGAGTTCGTAGCGGAGGGAAGTTGTAGTGGGCGCGCCGTTGCGCGCCGGATCCAAGTGTGCCGAGGAGTGTGCCATTTCTTAACCGACTGGGGCACCGTAGCCCCTTTCCCCGAAAATACCAGCCCGCGGGTGGCCGTCCGCGACATATAGGTTGCGAAAAGCCGAAAGCTGACATTTCGGAGCTTTCGTGCTCCCTGTCGGGCGATGCCCGTTGACCTGAAGGAGAAAGTCCGCGCCCTGCCCGAGACGCCCGGCGTTTACCTCATGAAGGACCGCCTCGGGCGCATCATCTACGTGGGCAAGGCCAAGAGCCTCAAGAAGCGCGTCTCAACCTACTTCCAGGCCGGCCGCACCCGCGCGCTCCGCCACCAGCCCAAGATCCGCACGCTCATCGAGATGATCGCCGACTTCGAGATCATCGAGGTCAAGTCCGAGCCCGAGGCCCTGCTCCTCGAGGGCAAGCTGATCAAGCAGTGGCGCCCGAAATACAACACGGACTTCACCGACGACAAACGCTTCCTCCTCGTGCGCCTCAACGCCGACGCCGAGCTCCCGCGCTTCGTCCTCACGCGCTTCCGCAAGGACGACCGCTCGCGCTACTTCGGGCCCTTCGCCCACTCCGGCCTCCTCCGCCGCACGCTCGCGTCCATGCGCAAGCAGTTCGGCGTGCTGCTCGGCGACACCCAGCCCGTGAAACTCCCCGACGGCCGCTGGCGGCTCTACGACGACGTGCGCGCCGAGCTCTACGGCTGGCCCAACGAGGTGACCGCGGAGGATTACCGTGCCCGCGTGGACCAGGCCTGCGCCTTCCTCGACGGCAAGTCGCGCGAATGGCTCAATGAGCTGCGCGAGGAGATGACCGCCCGCGCCGCCAAGCAGGAATTCGAGAAGGCCGCCGAGCTCCGCGACGTCGTGCTCGCGCTCGAGCGCACGCTGGCCAAGACCCGCAAGTTCACCCGCGACCTGACGAAGCTCCGCCCCGACGCCGAGGCGTTGCGCTCGCTCCAGGAGGCGCTCGGCCTCGAGTCACCGCCGGCGCACATGGAGTGCTTCGACATCTCGCACATCAGCGGCACCTTCGTCGTCGCCTCGATGGTCCACTTCACCGACGGCCAGCCCGACAAGGACGAATACCGGCGTTTCTCCATCAAGAGCTTCATCGGCAACGACGATTTCCGGGCGATGGAGGAGGTCGTGGGCCGCCGCTACCGCCGGCTCATCGAGGAGAAGAAGATGTTTCCCGACCTCGTCGTGATCGACGGCGGCCGCGGCCAGATTGCCGCCGCACTCAAGGCCTTCGTCGCGCTTGAGTGTCCGCCGCCCGCCATGATCGGCCTCGCGAAGAAGCACGAGACGATCATCTTCCCCGACGCCCGCGCCCCGCTGAACCTCCCGCTCTCCCACCCCGGCCTCAACCTGCTCCAGCGCCTGCGCGACGAGGCCCACCGCTTCGCCAACACCTACAACGCCGACCTTCGCTCGCGGAAGATCAAGGAGAGCATCCTCGACGATTTCCCCGGCCTCGGGGAGAAACGAAAGACCGTCCTGCTCGAACACTTCGGCACCATCGACAAGCTCCGCAGCGCGAGCGTCGAAAAGATCGCCGAAGTCGAAGGCTTCGGCCCGAAGCTGGCCGCCGAGCTCCGCGCCTTCCTCGACGCGGCGAAGCCAACAGGTTCAGTTCCAGACTAACACGAAGAAACAAAGAAGCTAAGCCGGACGGATGCTCTTTGCTCCTTAGCTTATTAGTGTGAATCTGTTGCTATCGCCACAGCCGAGCCTCGATCACCGCCGCGAATTCCTGCAGCTCCCGATCCGACACCGTGCGCCCGGCCGGCACCGTGGGCAGCGCCTCCAGCACGAGCCGCACCTTCGTCTCCTCAGTGATCCCCTCCTCCACCACGAGCACCTTGGCCACGAGTTCCCGCAACCGCTCGCGCTGCTGCGCCCCCGACGCCCCGTCCTCGGCCAGCTGCCCCGCCAGGGCCTTCGCCCGCGTCAGCAAGGTCCGGGCGAGATAGGTGGAACGCGTGCTCATGAGAGGCGCCTACGTTTCGACTCCTGCTTCGCACCGCAAGGCTGCATTCCATGATGGTCAGCAGAGACACGGACCTTTTTGGCGATGCTCAGTTCAGCCGCACAATCGCCGAGTTCAGAGCGGTCGCGAAAGTGACCCAGAGGACGTAGGGCAGCCAAAGCACGCCGGCGAGGCGGTCGGCGCGCCAGAAACCAACAAGCAACCAGACGAGCAGGACCCAGAGCAGGAGAATGTCGGCGAGCGCCCAGGCGGGCTGCTTCAGGCCGAAGAACAGGATCGACCACAGGGCGTTGGGCAGGAGGTGGACGAAGTAGCCGATCACCAGCGGGCGCGCCGCGGGACCCGTGCGCCACACCCGCCAGACGGCCGTGCCCATCAGCACGTAGAGCGTCGTCCACACCGGGCCGAAGATCCAGTTCGGCGGATTCCACGTCGGCTTCGTCAGTGTGGGATACCAGGAGCGGACGTTCTCAAACGTCGCCGCCGAGCCGATGGCGCCGGCCACAAAGGCAGCACCGATAAAGGCGACGAGCATGAGCCAGGAGCGTCGAAGGGAGGGAGTGTTCAACAGAAGAAACTACGCGCAAAGCAGTCGGTCGGATTCCCGGGTTGCGATCAATCAGCCAGACGGCCCATACGGAGATGGGCCCTCCATTGAAGAGACCTTGGGGCCCGTCCTTTTCGTGTGTTTAGTGGTGCCAATACCTACCCTTTCAGCCGCACCATCCAGCCCATCACGCGGCGCGGCAGGAGCCAGCGGAGGAACAGGAAAATCTTGGCGTGAAAGGGGCCGTTGTAACGTGGGGCGGGGTCGTCGCTCGCGAGCGCCTTTTCCACGAGTCGGGCGATGTCGTCGGGCTGGCCGGCGAAGGTGCGGAGCTTCGTCGTGCCCTCGTGGTAGCCCTTGTAGTAGGGTGCGTAGGGCCCGGCGTTCGCCAGCACGTCGGCGGAGACGGCGTTGGCGGCGTCGATGAATTCGGTGGTGATGAACCCCGGTCGCACGAGTGCCACGCGGATGCCGAAGGGTTTCAGCTCGCCGCGCAGGCCGTCGGTGATGGCCTCGAGCGCGTGCTTGGTGGAGTCGTAGATGCTGGAGAGCGGACGCGCGATGCGGCCGGCCACGGAGCCGATGTTGACGATGCACCCGCCGCCCTGCGCGCGCATCGTCGGGATCACGAGCTGGGTGAGCGCGATGAGGGAGAAAATATTCGTCTCGTAGTTTTTCCGAATGAGATCCACCGGCACGATCTCGACCGGGCCGCGCGTGCCGTAGCCGGCGTTGTTCACGAGCCCGTCAATGCGGCCGAACTTCGCGAGCGTCGCCTCCACCCACTTGCGCCGGTCGGCGTCGCTGGTCACGTCGCCGGCGACCGCGAGCACGTTCGCCCCGGTCGGATCAAGCGCATGCGCGAGGGCGTTGAGCCGGTCCTGCCGCCGCGCGGTGAGGACCACCTTTGCCCCGCCGCGTACCAGCCGCCGCGCCGTGGCCTCGCCGATGCCGGCCGAGGCCCCGGTGACGATCACGACCTGGTTGGCGAGAGAAGGCATGAAGTGGAAGGAAACCTGAAACTTGAGACCTGAAACCTGAAAGAGTGGGCAAGCCAAGATTTGAGGCCGGGCCTGAATCCTCAGGTTCAGGTCTCAGCCCTCAGGTTTCGTCTTATTCGGAGTCGTAGATCTGGACGCGGGTCCAATAGGTCTTGAAGTTGGCCACGAAGGCGAGGTGCAGCGGGTCCACCTGGTAGGCGGCCTCGGCGGCGACGTCCTTGCACTCGACGATGAGCGCCACGTCGTAGCTGGCGTCGATCACGGGACGGGCCGTGGTCTTGGCGGGGACGCCGATGGACACCTTCTCGACGGCCTTGATGCCCTTGAGGCTCTCGACGCCGCGGCGGAATTCCGCACGTTGCTCGGCGGTGAGCTCGGGTTTCAGCCAGAAATAAACGCAGTGATAAAGCATGGTGCCGCACCGAATCACCGCGGGACCGCGGAGGCAAATGCCTATTGCGAACAGGGTCGGCCGGGCGTTGACTGGTGTCTCCCCATGAAACTGCTCCGCCCCGCCCTGTTGTCCGTCGTTTTCACCCTGCCCTGCGCCGCCCTCGAGCTCGCGCCGCCCTTCACCGACCACGCCGTGCTCCAGCGTGACATGGCTGTTCCGGTTTGGGGCTGGGACGACCAGCCGGGCGCGGACGTGACGGTGAGCTTCGCCGGCCAGACCAAGCGCACGCGCGTGAACACCAGCGGCATCTGGCGCGCCGACCTCGATCCGTTGCCGGCCAACGCCACTGGCGCCGACCTCGTGGTCACGCGCGGCAACACGAGTATCACTTTGCGCGATGTCGTCGTCGGCGAGGTGTGGCTCGCCTCCGGCCAATCCAACATGGAGTGGGGTCTCGGCAGCTCGCCGAAGCTTTTCGCTGTCGAGAAGACCAAGCCCGCCAACCCGCTCATCCGCCACCTCCGCGTGGAGCACACCGGCGCCGACCTGCCCACGGGCCGGGTTCCAACCAGCGGCTGGCAGACGGCCACGCCCGACACCATCGGCGGCTTCACCGCGGTCGGCTATTTCTTCGCGCAAAGCGTCGCGGCGAAACTCAACGTGCCCGTCGGCATCCTGAACGCCTCGTGGGGCGGCACCGCGATCGAGTCGTGGATGCCCGAGCCGGTGTTGCGCACGCACCGCAGCTGGCCGGCCCTGAACCGGACCATGCAGGACGCGATGGCCGTCTGGCCCGAACGCTACGCCGCCCAGCCCGGCCTCGAAGCCGCCTGGGCCAAGGCCCATGAGGACAACCGCACGAAGGGCACTCCGGTCACGATGCAATGGCCGCGTCCGCCGATGGGACCCGGCTCGGGCTTCATGCCGGCCCGCCTCTACAACGGTATGATCGCCCCTCTCGCGCCCTACGCGCTGCGCGGCGCGTTCTGGTATCAGGGCGAGTCCAACGTCGGCCGCCACCGGGACTACGCCGAGCTGCTGCCCGCGATGATCGGCGCCTGGCGCGCCTCATGGCCGTTGGGCGATTTTCCGTTCTTCGTCGTGCAGCTGCCCAACTACGAAGGTTGGGACAAGGAAACCGGCACCGGCTGGGCCTACCAGCGCGAGGCGCAGGAAATCGCCGTGCGGCGCACACCCGCGACCGGGCTCGCCGTGATCATTGACGGCACCGAGCCGACCGACCTGCACCCGCAGGACAAAGTGCCCGTCGGCGACCGCCTCGCCCGACTGGCCCTCGCGCGCATCCATGGTGTGCGCGGGCTCGCCGACTCCGGACCGGTCGTGCAGGCCGTGGCGCGCGAAGGGGCGGGGTTCCGCGTGACCTTCGCCTACGCCGACGGCCTGAAGAGCACTGCGGCCGAGGTCGGCGGTTTTGAAATCGCCGGGGCCGACCGTGTGTTCCATCCCGCGACCGCGAAGATCGAGGGCGCGACCGTCGTCGTCAGCGCCGCCGCCGTGCCGCAGCCCGTGGCGCTGCGTTATGCGTTTCGCAACGTGCCCAACTCCACCCTGGCCAACGCCGCCGGCTTGCCGGCCGCTCCGTTCCGCACGGACGGTTGGTAAGCCCGACCACGCGGTTCCCGGTCAGCCCAGCCAGCGCGCGAAGGCAAAATACAGCGGGATGCCGACCACGACGTTGAAGGGGAACGTGACCGCCAGCGACGCCGTGAGGTAATAAGCCGGGTTGGCCGCCGGCAGCGCCACGCGCACGGCCGCCGGGGCGGCGATGTAGGACGCGCTGGCCGCCAGCGTGCCCAGCGCCGCGGCCCCGCCGGCACTCAGTCCCGTCCAGGTGCCCAGCGCCGCGCCGAGCAATCCGTGCAGCAGCGGCATCACCACGGCGAAGGTGCAGAGAAAGGGTCCGGCCGTGCGCAGGTCCCGCAGCCGGCGGCCGGTCACGAGGCCGATTTCCAGCAGGAACAGCGTCAGCACGCCGCGGAAGGGCGTCTCGAACAGCGGCGCCACCTGCTCGAAGCCCTTCTTTCCCGAGGCCAGCCCGATCACCATGCCCCCGAGCAGGAGCACGATGCCCTTGCTGGTCAGCAGCTCGTGCAGCACCCGGCCCCGTTCGCCGCCCAACGCCGGGGGCACAAAGGCAAGCGCCGACGCCGGCACGGTCGCCGGTGCCGGCTGGGTGCGGCGCACCAGCCACAGCGCCATCAGGATGCCCGGCACCTCCATCATCGCGAGCAGCGCCGGGAGAAATGGCTCGTGCGCCACCGCGCGCGCGTCGAGGTAGGCCACGCAGGCGCCGAAGGTCACGACCGAGACCGAACCGTAGTGCGCCGCAATCGCCCCCGCATTCACCGCGTCAAATCTCCCCAGCCGCCGCAACAGCAGGTAACTCCACGCCGGAATCGCCACGCACAGGCCCAGCGCCGCCACCAGCGGTCCGGCAAAGTCGGCCGGGTTCACCCCCTCCAGCTTGGCCCCGCCCTTCAGCCCGATGGCGAACAGCAGGTAGATCGTCAGCGCCGCGTGCAGCGGCTCGGGAATCTGCAGGTCGCTCCGGAGGAGCGCGGCGACAATGCCCAGCAGGAAGGCGAGCACCATCGGGGACATCAAGCCGGAGAGGAGCGGAGTCAGCAGGTCCATGCCCCGGTGATTGAAGATTAATACATGAAGTCAACTTCATTATTTAGTGTTCTTGATTTCCGGGCCGGGTTCGCCCAGGCTGTGCCCATGCCCGCCACCCCTGCTCCGGCCGCCGGCTGGACCTTTCTGACCAACCACACCCATGTGCTGGTGTGCCTGGACCGGAACGCGGACATCACGCTGCGGGAGGTCGCCCAGCAGGTCGGCATCACCGAGCGGGCGGTCCATGCGATCGTGACCGCGCTCGAGGAAGAGGGCGTGCTCACGCGCACCCGCGAGGGCCAGCGCAACCGCTACAAGCTCAACCGCGGCTACCGGTTGCGGCACCCGCTGGAATCCCATCGCCGCATCGGCGATCTGCTCGATCTGGTGGGCAAGGGCTGAACCGCCCTCCGCCCTGCCCGCGGGCTGGCGGTTGCATGACAAATCCCTTACAAGTCCGGGGCTAACAAAGCGTCGGGAACCGCGTCTAAGCCCTCATCCAACCAGGATAACTCCCATGAAAACTCCCCGTCTGCTCCTCGCCCTCGGTCTTCTGTCTGCCTTCCTGCGCTTAAGCGCCGCACCGGTGGACTCCCGCATCTCCGCGGTCACGGTCTATCAGGACCGCGCCGTCGTCACCCGCACCGCCACGGTGCAGCTTAGCGGCGGCACCGCCGAGCTGATCTTCGCCCACCTGCCGCAGGCGCTCAACGAGCAGTCGCTGCAGGTCAGCGGCAAGGGCACGGCCCAGGCCAGCATCCTCGACGTCAGCGCGAAGCAGACCTACGTGGATTACACGCCCGATGCGCGCGTGAAGGAACTCGAGGACCAGCTCAAGGCCTTCGCCAAGCAGATGCGCGGCTACGACGACCGCGCCAACCTCCTGAACACGCAGCAGGCCATGCTCGACCGGATGGAAGCCGCGCTCTTCGCGCTGCCGACCAAGGACGTCCCGCGCCCCGAGCTGAACCAGTTCACCACCTCGCTCAACTTCCTGATCGAGCAGAAGAGCAAGCTCGTCACCGAGCGCGCCACCCTCGACGAACAGCGCGAGGAGCTGCAAAACCGGGCCAACACCGTGCAGGCCCAGTTGCAGGAGCTGCGCGGCGCCGGCGGCAAGGCCTTCAAGACCGTGACGGTGCGCGTCGCCGCCGCCCAGGCTGGCTCGCTCGAGGTGGCGCTCAGCTACACCGTGCCCGGCGCCTCGTGGGTGCCGAGCTACGACGCCCGCGTCGCCAGCAGCGAGCGCACCGTGCAGCTCGATTACTTCGGCATTGTCCGCCAAGGCACCGGCGAGGACTGGAAAGACGTCGCCCTCACGCTCTCGACCGCTCGTCCGTCACTCGGTGGCGCGGCGCCGGTGCTGAGCGTGTGGCAGCTGGACCTCTACAATCCGATCGCCTTGCGCGAGCAGGCGGAACGGAGCCGTCGCAATGACATGATGATGGCCAAGGCCGCCGCCGCGCCCTCGGTCAACATGCAAACGCTGACCACAAACGGCGTGGGCAATGAAGCTGATTTTGAGTTGAAGGACGCCCGTTACTCCAGCGCCACGATTGAGGCCGGTGCGACGAGCGCCTCGTTCAAGATCGCCGTCAGTTCCAGCATCCCGAGCGACAACTCTCCGCAGAAGGTCCCGGTGACAAGCGCCGCGCTCAAGGCCGTGCCCGAATACCTCACCGTGCCGAAGCGCCAAACCGCGGCCTTCCTCACGAGCAAGGTCGTCAACAGCTCCGAGTTCCCGCTGCTCGCCGGCGCGATGAACGTGTTCCTCGACGGCACCTTCGTCGCCACCAGCGGCCTGCGCACGGTCATGAGCGGCGAGAAGTTCGACCTCGCCCTCGGCGTGGACGACGGCATCGCGATCAAGCACAAGCGCGTGCAGAAGTTCACCGAGGACACCGGCCTGACCAACTCCGGCAAGCGCATCACCTATGAATACCTGATCACGGTCCAGAACAACAAGAAGACCATGGAACGCGTGATCGTCGCCGACCAGGTGCCGCTTTCGCGCAACGAGAAGATCGTCGTGAAGCTGCTCTCACCCGACGCCAAGGACGTGAAGCCCACCGACGAAGGCACGCTCAAGTGGACGCTCGACCTCAAGCCCGGCGAGAAACGCGAGCTGACCGTGAAGTTCACCGTCGAATACGACAACACGGTGAATGTCGCGGGATTGGAGTGACCTCCCGTCCGCCTCATATGCAGGGTCGGACCTTGGTCCGACCTCGCACCCGAGGTCGCCGCAAGCCGCGACCCACTTGCCTCCAAGCTTGTCATTCTGAGCGAAGCGAAGAATCCATGGAGGGTCGGTCTCCCGACCGACCACGGCCCGTCGGGAGACGGGCCCTCCACTCAATCCACCCATGCCCGCCCCGCTCACGTTCCTGATGGACAACGGCTCACTCGCGCCCGCCGCCACGCTTGGTTTACGGGCGCTGGCCGCGAAGCTTGGCGAGCGGATCGGGCAGCCGGTCTCGCCGGTCTCGCTGCTGCATTCGAGCGCGGTGCCGGCGGAAAAACTTGAGGGCACGCCGGCCGAAATCCTTGAACCCGCCCTGGAACGCCGGCTCGCCACCGGGCAGACAGACTTTCTCGTCGTCCCGCTCTTTTTCGGCCCAAGCGGCGCGCTCACGGACTACCTGCCGAAACGGCTCGTCCATCTGCGCGGCAAGCACCCCGCACTCAACGTCCGATTGGCCGCCCCGTTGTTCGCCGCCGACGACGACCGGCTCGCACGCATCCTCGCCGACCAGGTGCGCGCCGCGGGCGCATCTGCCCGCCGTGTCGCCCTGGTGGACCACGGCAGCCCGGCGAAGGCCGTCACCGACGTGCGCAACGAGCTGGCCTGCCAGCTCGCGGGCCAACTCGGCCCCGCCTACACCGTTTCGCCCGCCAGCATGGAACGCCGCGAAGGCTCGGCCTACGATTTCTGCGAGCCGTTGCTCGAACGGCTCCTGCGTTCACCCGGCTGGAACGCCGGCGAGGTGATCGTCGCGATGCAGTTCCTGCTGCCCGGTCGCCACGCCGGCCCGGACGGCGACGTCGCGGAAATTTGCCGCGCGGCCGAGACGGCGAGCGGCGGGACTTTGCGCACCACGATGACCGGGCTCGTGGCGGAGCACCCGCTGTTGGTGGGAATTTTAGCGGATCGGTGGCGGGCGACCGATTCTTTGTAGGGTCGTTGCTTGCAACGACCTTGTGCACGAGGTCGGGCCAAGGCCCGCCCCTACAGGACCGAACCGCGGTCCCTACCCGCCAACCCCGGCACCTGCTGCGCGAAATCCGACACGCGCACGACCTCGCCGATCACGACCAGCGCGGGCTGGGCAATGTGCTCCGACGGAATCACCGCGGCTTCGGCCAGCGTGGTGATGGTGACTTTCTGCGCGGGCAGCGTGGCCTGGCTGATCAGCGCCAGCGGCGTGGTGCCGGCCATCCCGTGTTCGACGAGATTGTGCACGATCTCGGGCAGACGCCGCACGCCCATGTAGAAACAGAGCGTGGCCTTGAGCTTCGCGAGCGCGGCCCAGTCGAGCCCGCCCGTGTTGGCCGCGCATTGGTGACCTGTCACGAAGACCACGGCCGACGAAAAGTCGCGATGCGTCAGCGGCAGGCCGGTCACGGCGGCCGCGGCGGTCGCGGCTGTGACGCCCGGTACGATCTCGTAAGGCAGCCCGGCGGCGCGCAGGGCCTCGATTTCCTCGCCGGCCCGCCCGAAGACCAGCGGATCGCCGCCCTTCAGGCGCACGACCTTTTTCCCGGACTGGGCGAGCGACACCAGCAGTTCGTTGATCTCACCCTGGGAAGCATTGTGCCGCCCGGCGCGTTTGCCGACGGAGTGCAGCTCGCAGCCGGACCGGCAGTTCGCCAGCAGGTCGCTGTTGGCCAGCTCATCATAGACCACGGCCTCGGCCGCCTGGAGTGCCTTCAAACCGCGCACCGTGATCAAGTCAGCCGCACCCGGGCCAGCTCCAATGAGCCATACAAAGCCTTTCTTGGCAATGGTTTGGGCTGTGTTCATGACTTCTTTAGTAACTATGACTCCTTTTATACTTTCTATTTTGGTCAAGAAGGGCAAGCGTTTCGTCAGTCATGTCCGAACCCACTACCGCCCCCCTTTCCAAGAACGAGCTGCTCAAGCAGCGCATTCCCACCTTGGCCGGCAACATCGCGGCCACCCTGAACGACCCCGCCCTCGAGAAGTTCTCCGAGGACGATGAACAGTTCATCAAGTTTCACGGCATCTACCAACAGGATGATCGCGACCTCCGCAAGACCGGCAAGAAGTGGCTGGTCATGATCCGCGGTCGCATCCCGGGCGGCGTGATGAACTCCAACCAGTGGAAGGTCTTCGACGACCTCGCCACGGAATACGGCAACAACACTCTCCGCGTCACCACGCGCCAGAGCATCCAGTTCCACGGCGTCGTGAAGAAGGGCCTCGGCCCGCTGATCAAGCGCATCAACGAATCGCTCCTCTCCACCCTCGCGGCCTGCGGCGACGTCAACCGCAACATCACCGTCTCGCCCACGCCCGCCACCACCCGGGCCCGCGACGAGGTCGTGAAGGACGCCTACCTCGTCACCGAGGCCCTCGCGCCCAAGACCCCGGCCTACCACTCCATCTGGGTGGACAACGTCCAGCTCAACCTCGACGCGCCGGAGAACACCTCGTTCACCGACCCGCTCTACGGCCAGGTTTACCTGCCCCGCAAGTTCAAGACCTCCTTCGTCATCCCGCCGTCGAACGACATGGATGTCTTCACCAACGACCTCGGCTTCATCGCCGTCGTCGAGGGCGACAAGCTCCTCGGTTACAACCTCGCGGTCGGCGGCGGTCTGGGCCGCAGCCACGGCAACGACGCCACCTACACGCGCCTCGCCGACGTCATCGGCTTCTTCCCGCGCGAGAAGGTCGTCGAGGTCGCCAAGGCCGTGCTGACCATCCACCGCGACTTCGGTGACCGCACCAACCGCAAGCACGCCCGCCTGAAATACGTCGTCGCCGAACGCGGTGTCGAGTGGATGACCGCCGAGGTCAACCGCCGGACCAACGGCGCCCTCTCCGGCGTGCGCCGCTTTGAGTTCACCTCGACGACCGACACCTACGGGTGGCACCGCGCCGTGGACGACTCGGATTTCCTCACCCTCTTCGTGCAGACCGGCCGCATCAAGGACGTCGAGGGCCACGCGATGAAGACCGCGCTCCGCCAGGTCGCGGAGAAGTTCCCGCACATTGAGTTCCGCCTCAGCGCCAACCAGAACGTCATTCTCGCCAACGTCCCGCCCGCCGACCGCGCCGGGATCGACGCCCTGCTCAAGTCTCACGGCGTGAAGACCAGTGACCAGGCCTCGATTCTCCACGCCGCCTCGATGGCCTGCCCGTCCATGCCCACCTGCGGCCTCGGCCTCGCCGAGTCCGAGCGCGCGTTGCCCGGCATCATCAACCGCATCGAGAAGCTCACCGCCGAGCTCGGCCTCGCCAGCGAGGAGATCATCATCCGCTCCACCGGCTGCCCGAACGGCTGCGCCCGCCCCTACATGGCGGAGATCGGCTTCGTCGGCAAAGCGCCCGGCAAATACCAGCTCTGGCTCGGCGGCGATGTCTCCGGCCAGCGCCTCAACAAGGTTTACAAGGACGTCATCAAAGAGGCCGAGCTCGAAGCCGAGCTGAAGCCCCTCTTTACGCGCTGGAAGAACGAGCGCGTCACCGGCGAGCGCTTCGGCGACTTCGCCAGCCGCGTCCTCCTGCCCGAGGCCGCCGTCGCGCAGGCCGCGGCTGCCGCCGCCAAGGCCGCCGCTGCTCCGGCCCCCGCCACCAACTGATCCGTTTCCCATGTCCTTCACCGCTGAACAGCTCGCGAAACTCAACGCCGAGCTCGCCACCAAGTCGCCGCTCGAGGTCGTCCGCTGGGCCATCGCCCAGGCCGGTGGCCGCGCGATCGTCTCGACCAACTTCCGTCCCTACGAGGCCGTCGTGCTCCACCTCGCCACGCAGGCGCAGCCCGACATCCCCGTGCTCTGGGTGGACCACGGCTACAACCGCCCCGCCACCTACAAGCACGCCGAGCAGTTGCGCGCCCAACTGAAGCTCAACCTCAAGCCCTACCTGCCCAAGATGACGCCCGCCCACCGCGACGCCGTCCACGGCCCCATTCCCTCGCTCGACGACGAGGCCGGCCTGAAGCAGTTTAGCGGCGTGATGAAGCTCGAGCCCTTCCAGCGCGGCATGAAGGAACTGGCCCCGACTGTCTGGATCACCGCCCTGCGCAAGGTGCAGAACCCGAACCGCGCCGGCCTCGACATCGTCTCGCACGACGCGAACTTCGGGGCCCTGAAGGTGAGCCCCGTCTTCCACTTCACCGACGCGCAGATGGAAGCCTACCTCGCCGAGCACAAGCTGCCCAACGAGTGGGATTACTTCGACCCGGCCAAGGCCGACGAAAAACGCGAATGCGGCCTCCACGCCGCGTGGGGCAAGAACGCTGCCCAGACCGCCGCCGCGTCATGAAGAATTACCACTTGGACCATCTCGACCTCCTGGAAACGGAGGCCATCCACATCATGCGCGAAGTCGCGGGCGAATTCGAACGCCCCGTGCTGCTGTTCTCCGGCGGCAAGGATTCCATCTGCCTGCTGCGCCTCGCCGAGAAGGCCTTTCGCCCCTCGGACATCCCGATGCCGTTCCTCAACGTCGAGACCGGCCACGAGTTCCCCGAGCTGATCGAGTTCCGCGACCGCCGCGCGAAGCAGCTCGGCGCGAAGCTCATCGTCCGCACCGTGGACCAGGCCCTCGCCAACGGCTCCGCCACGCAGGCGCCCGGCGAGGTCAGCCGCAACAAACTGCAGATCCCCGTGCTCCTCGGCGCCATCGAGGAGTTCCGCTTCGACTGCGCCATCGGCGGCGCCCGCCGCGACGAGGAGAAGGCCCGCGCCAAGGAGCGTTTCTTCAGCTTCCGCGACAGCTTCGGCCAGTGGGACCCGAAAAACCAGCGTCCCGAGATCTGGAACCTCTACAACGGCCGTCTCAACGCGGGGGAGAACATGCGCGTGTTTCCGCTGAGCAACTGGACCGAGATGGACGTGTGGGAATACATCAAGCGCGAGCAGCTCGAGGTGCCTTCGATCTATTTCAGCCACACCCGCGAGTGCTTCCGCCGCGGCGGCCAGTGGCTGCCCGTGCCGCCGGCCCACACCGACGCATCGAAGCCCGATCCCTATGCCGGCGCCCGGCCCAAGCCGACCGAGGCCCGCAAGACCATGGTCTGCCGCGTCCGCACCATCGCCGACATGATCAGCACCGGCATGGTCGAGAGCCCCGCCAGCTCGTTCGACGACATCATCGCCGAGGTCGCCGCCGCCCGCGTCACCGAGCGCGGCTCGCGCGCCGACGACAAGGCCTCCGAGGCCGCCATGGAAGACCGCAAGAAAGCGGGTTACTTCTAAAATCCGCCAACGCCAACTTTTCATGTCCGTGGTCGCCACCTCTTCCTCCCTTTCCTCCCGCCCGACCGTGCCGGTCGTCGACATCCTCCGCTTCAACACCTGCGGCAGCGTGGATGACGGCAAGTCCACGCTCATCGGCCGCCTCCTCTACGACTCGAAGTCGCTCATGGAGGACCAGATCGAGGCCCTTGAGCGCTCCGCCGACATCACCGGCGGCGGCTCCATCAACCTCGCCAACCTCACCGACGGCCTCCGCGCCGAGCGCGAGCAGGGCATCACCATCGACGTCGCCTACCGCTACTTCGCCACGCCGAAGCGCAAGTTCATCATCGCCGACACCCCGGGCCACGTCCAATACACGCGCAACATGGTCACGGGCGCCTCGACGGCCAACCTGTCCATCGTGCTCGTGGACGCCCGCCTCGGCGTGATCGAGCAGAGCCGCCGCCACACGGCCATCGCGTCGCTCCTGCGCATCCCGCACCTCGTCGTCGCCGTCAACAAGATGGACCTCGTGGACTGGAGCGAGGCGCGCTTCAACGAGATCCGCGCCCAGTTCGAGGAGTTCCTGCCGCGCCTCGACATCAAGGACGTGAAGTTCATCCCGCTCAGCGCGCTTAACGGCGACAACGTCGTCGAACCCTCGAAGCACACGCCCTGGTATGCCGGCCCGACGTTGCTCGCGCACCTCGAGACCGTTCACATCGCAAGCGACCACAACCTGAACGGTTTTCGCCTGCCGGTGCAGTGGGTCAACCGCCCGAACAATCCGACCGACCAGCGTCTCCACGACTTCCGCGGTTTCAGCGGCCAGATCGCCGGTGGCATCGTCAAGGTCGGCCAGAAGGTGATGGCCCTCCCCGGCGGCGTGGTTTCGACCGTGAAGGAAATCCACACCTACAACGGGTCCGTGGACGAGGCCTTCTGCCCACAGTCGGTCTCGGTCGTGCTCGAGCACGACGTGGATGTGAGCCGCGGCAGCATGCTCGTCGGCCTCGACGCCCTGCCCGGCGGCGCCACCGAGTTGCACGCCAAGGTCTGCTGGATGCACCCGCGCGCCCTCCAGCGCGGCCGGAAATACTTCCTCAAGCACACCACGAGCACCGTCCAGGCGATCGTGACCGAGATCGAGAGCCGCCTCGACATGGAGACCCTCGACGCGAATTCCGCCCCGGCGGAACTGGCGATGAACGACCTCGGCGAGATCCGCATCCGCACCGCCAAGCCGCTTTTCTACGACGGCTATGCCACCAACCGCCTCACCGGCTCCTTCATCCTGATCGAGCAGGGCACCAACGCCACCGTCGCCGCCGGCATGCTGCTCGCGCCCACGGAACTCGTGAAACCCGAGAACACCGATTACGCGATCTGAGCCATGAAGATCTCCGTCAAAGTCGATTATGCCTGCCGCGTGATGGCGGAGCTCGCCCGGATCGAAAGCTCGGGCGAACTGGCGCAGATCGACCACCTCGCGCGCACCGAGGCCGTGCCCGCGAACTTCCTGGCGCAGATCCTCGGCAAGCTCCGCACCTCCGGCCTCATCACCAGCCGCCGCGGCAACCTCGGCGGCTACCGCCTCGCCCGGCCGCCGGAGGAGATTTCCCTCCACGACATCATGCTCGCGGTGGAGGGCGAGTTCCTCGGTCTCAGCGGCAACTTCCAGGGCCAGAGCGGGCGCCGCCTGAAACAGGTCTGGCACGAAGTGCGCGACGCCCTCGCCACCAAGCTCAAGAGCTACACCCTCGACCAGCTCGCGGCCAAGTCGCCGGGCGAGATGTATTATATCTGATCCGCGATCGGGTTTTCGTGGTGGCAGCCAGCCGGAGCCGCCCTACAGATTTTCGCATGCCTGAATCCACGCCGCTCTCGCATCGTGCCATCCCCCTGCTGATCGCGGCGGCCCTGCTGCTGTTCGGCACCGGCGTCTTCTTTCCTTTCTTCAAGGTCACCAAGTTCTGGCTCTTCAACGACGCCATTTCGGTCGTGGGCGGGATCTTCACGCTTTTCCGGGAGGGCGAGTATTTTCTCTTCACCATCCTCACGCTGTTCACCCTGGTGTTCCCCTGTGTGAAGCTCGGCCTGCTCGCGGTCATCTGGCTGGAGCGCGAACATGACCTCGCGCGGGTCCGCCGCCTGCACGGCTGGGTCGAGTCGCTCGGCAAGTGGTCCATGCTCGACGTGTTCGTCGTGGCCATCCTCATCGTGGCGATGAAGTCCGCCGCGGTGGCCGAAATCCGCATCGGCTTCGGGCTGTATCTGTTCACCTTCTCGGTGATCGCGACCCAGTTCGCCTCCGCCTGGGTCGCGCGGCATCTGGCTCAAAAATAAGGGCCGCGACGCACCCCTGCGCCGCGGCCCATTGCACACACTTTCGGTGTCCGCCCTGCGGCGGACCCTGGGTGGGAAATCAGAAGCGGAAGTTTGTTCCGACGGTGAACGCGGTATTTTTGTCGTCATCCACCTCGAAGCCGGCGGTGGCCGCCCAGGATGTGTTGATCCAGTAGCTGGCGCGCGCGCCGAAGTTGAACACGCCGCTGCCGTCCAAATCAGGCGCGTCCACATAGCGGATGTAGGGGGTCACGGTCGCACGGGAGGAAACGCGCAGTTCCGCGCCCACGCCGAGCGACCAGACAAACGAGTCGTCGCTGTCACCAGCCAGGCGGCTGCGGGCGTAGCCGACGCCGGCCTCGGCGAAGGGCTTGCCCCAGCTATAGGCGGTGCTGAAGGCCCGCAGGGCGGCGCTGAGCGTCTGCGTCTTCAGGCGGGAGCCGGCGATCACGCTGGTCTGGGCGTAATCGTAGGCGAACACGCCGTCGAGGTTGGCCGAGAGCGGCTGGTTGAACTCGAAGGCATAGTCATCGGCGTGCACCGAGGTGCCATCGAGGTTGATGTAGCTGTAGGTCAGCGTGGCGTAGCTCAAACCCAGCAGACTGACGTCGCTGGTGATCGGCGCGGGCTGGTCGGCCGGCGGCAGGCTGTCATCGGCGCGGGCGGCGGTGCCGAAGCCCGCGACGAGCGTCGCAGCAAGGAGGAGATGCTTGAGGGTGGTGGTCTGTTTCATGGTGGTATTGTTTGGTGTGCCGAATGCACCCTAGGTGCGCTCGACACCCCCACTAACATGTTGCGCGCGGCGAAGTTCCTTAGGATGGGTTTTTGGCAAACTTTTAGCCGACGGGCCGGAACCGGATGCGCCTCTGCCTGTCGGGCGACGGTTTTTTGCGAAAATTTGCCAACCTGCGCGGCTTGGCTAGCCTCTGGGCTCCATGAAACCCCTGCGCTTTCTCCTCATGTCCTTCTCTCTGCTTGGTTTTTTCCAGTCCGCTTTCGCCGATTCGCTCCAGGTTGGGGCCGACGCCCCGGTTGTGTCCGCCGTGACCGACTCGGGTGAGACGCTGAACCTCGGCGACGTTTATGCGAAGAACACCTACACGGTCGTGTGGTTCTACCCGAAAGCGCTGACCGGCGGTTGCACGAAGCAGGGCTGCTCGCTCCGCGACGCCAGCACCGAGCTCACGAAGCGCGGAGCCGCGGTGGTCGGCGTGAGCACCGACAACGTCGAGGCGCAGAAGAAATTCAAGGAGACGAACAATTTTCCGTTCCCGCTGCTCGCCGACACCGACAAGAAGGTCGTGAAGGCCTTCGGCCAGAGCGCCATGATGTTCGCCTCCCGCGAGTGCTACGTGATCAAGGGCGGCAAGATCGTTTATAAGGACACCGGCGTGACCGAGAAGCAGGCGGAGAACGTCCTCGCCTTCCTCGACCGCGACCAGAAGGGCTGAGCGGGCGGGCCGCCGTCCGGTTTATTTGCAGGGCGGGATCATTGATCCCGCCTTTGCTTTGGGCGGGCCGAGTTCCCCCGGACGGCGACACATCAGGCGTAGAGCCCTCCAGCGGCCTTGGCCAGGGTCGGCGCTACGCCTTTTCCCGCGCCCAGCGGTTCGCCAGCAGGCCGTTGAGGAAAAGCTGCACGGGATGGTAGAACATGATCGGGAGCAGGATCAGCGGCAGGTCGGCGCGCTCGCCGAAGATCAGCACCGCGAGCGGTACGCCCATCGCCAGCGTCTTCTTCACCGCGCAGAAATAGGCCGCGATCTTGTCCTCGCGCCCGAGCTGGAGCAGCCGACACGTGGCGAACACCAACGCCGACATCACGCCGAAGAGGCCGAGCGTCACGCCCAGCACCTGCAACGTAAGCGTGAGGCCGTGCGTGGCCCAGACGCGGTCCTGCACGGAATCGCAGAAGGCGGAATAAACGATGAAGAGAATGACGGTGTTGCTGATGCGCGCCACCCAAGCCCGGCGCGCGTCAATCCACGCCGCCAGCCGCGGCCGCAGCACCATGCCGAGCGCGAAGGGCACGAGCGTAAGCAGCGTGATCTTCAGCAGCAGCGGCCCGATCGGCCCCGCCTGGCCGGTGCGGTTCATCAGCAGCTGCACCAGCAGCGGCGTGGCAATCACGCCGACGATGTTGGAAAGCGCGGCGTTGAAGAGCGCGCCCGCCGTGTTGCCGCGGGCCACGGCCGTCAGCACGACGGACGTGGAAATCGTCGAGGGCAGCACGCACAGGTAGAGGAATCCCTGCCGGATCGCCTCGGGCTGGCTGGGCCAGCACACCGCGGTGAGCGCGTTCAGCGCCACGCCCGCCAGGGGGAAAACCACAAACGTGTAGCCCTGAATCATTCCGTGCAGCCGCCAGTTGCCGGCGCCGCTTTTGATTTTCTCCACCGCGAGCGACAACCCCTGCAGAAAAAGGATCAGTGCGATGCCGCCGTTGTTAACCAGTTCCGGGTGCAAAGCCCCGCCGCGCGCCCCGGGTCCCGGAAACAAAAAGGCCAGGATGGTTGCGCCGACCAGCCCGAGCAGGAAACCGTGGTTGCGCCACCAGGGGAAGGTCACCGCGGCGGGATGGCGGGCGGACGGGGTTGGCGCGCTCATAGTTCGTCGTCGTTCACCGCCGCGAGGATCTCCGCGTGGGGGTTGTGCCGCGCCCGCTCAATCCAGTCGGCGAACAGCGGTATCACACCCAGCCACTCCGGCGGCAGCGGCGCCGCCACGAGGTCGATCACCCGCCAGGAGCCGTCCGTCGCGACAACGATGTTGCGATCATGCGTGTCGGCCACGAGCCACGGTTCGGTGTCGAAAAAAGCCAGCCGCGGGTGGTCGCGATCCGCGCGCAGGAAGCGCGAGGGAATCGGGATGAACCGCGCCGGATCCAGTCCCGACACGTCGGTCTGTTCCGGCAGCATGCGCCCAAAGGTCTGTTTGGCCACGACCACGCCCTCCGGAGTGATGCCGGCAATCTCCGTGGGCATGCCGATCAGGTGGGTGAGGCGCAGTTTCTCGAACAGCCGCCGGTAACTGCCGGGCACGGCGGTCGCTTGGAGCACCTCGCCTTCCCCGCGGGCGAAGGCAAAGGTCGCCCCCACGTCGCCACCTTCGCGAAAGAGGAAAAATTTATAGACCGAGTCGCGCGTGTCCGCGAAAGCCAGCGCCTCCACCCCGCCGCCGATGCGGCGCAGGCGCGCGGTGTTGGCCTCAAAGGGATCCTCCGACTCCGAATCGAAGCCAAAATCCTCCAACCGCACCAGCGGCAGGGTCGCCCGGAAAGCCCGGATCGCCTCGCCCAACTCGTGCCAACGCGGTTCGGCCAACTCCAGCAGGCCTACTTCGTCTTCCTGGGCGAGGACGAGGCCGCGGTCCTGATGTGGTGCGAAAGAGCATTCGGCTGCTTTTTCGCCCAGCTGATCGAGCGCCCGAAGTCGTTGCCCGTGACCGTCCAAAACAGCGGACCATCCTTCCGCGCCGGGGAGGCGGGGGCCTTCGAGGTGGGAGGGGTGTCCGGTGAACGGGTCGGTTGACGGCATGGCTCGGCCATGCGCCCAAGGTCGCGGCAGCGGAGCCTGGACGCAAAAACTATTTGTCCGCAGGCTGTTCACATCGGAAACGCGAGGCGAGAAAGTAACAGCCCGGGACGGCGGCCTGTGCTAGTTTGCCGGCGTGATGACCGATCCACCCCTGCGGCATGGCGCACCGGCCGCCTTGGCCAAGCCCGCCCCAAGCTTGCCCCGGCCGGTTTTCAGGGCATTCAGAACGTGCCGCCACCGGCCAAAGCTCTCGCTTGACACCCCCCCTGCCCCCCGGCGAATCTGACCCTCTTTTTGCCATAAAACCATGAAGCCTACATTCCGCCCGCACCGCAAGAAACGCGCCCGCAAGATCGGTTACCGTGCCCGCAAGGCCACCCGCGGCGGCCGCAAGGTCCTCGCCGCCCGCCGCCGCAAGGGCCGCAAGCGCCTGACCGTCGTCTGAGCATGCATCTTCGCGCCGGGCAGCGCCTGCGGCGCAACAGCGACTTCCGCGCCGTCCGAGAGCAGGGCCGCCGCATGGATTGCGGGGCCTTCCTGCTGACTTGGCGCACCCGGTCTGCCGACGAACCCGCCACGCCCGCCCGCGTGGGCGTGGTCGCCTCCCGGGCCGCCGTGGGCAACGCGGTGCATCGCAACGCCGCCAAGCGCCGGCTCCGCGAGCTTTACCGCCGCCACCAGCACCTCGTGCCGCCCGGCTTCGATCTGGTCCTGACCGCCCGCGCCGCCCTGCTCCGCATGGAATTCGCCGAGGCCGCGCAACGCTTTGTCCACGCCTGCGGCCGGCTCCCGGCGCCAACGAAAAATGACTGATTCTCAACAGCGTGTCATCCTGAGCGAAGCGAAGGATCCAGCCGCAGCACATCCGCCGGCCCTTGGATTCTTCGCTTCGCTCAGAATGACAGCAACGTGGATCCTCCGGCTGCCCGTCCGTGTGCTCGACGCCGCGATCTGGCTCTACCAGCGCACCCTGTCTCCGGCGCTGGTGGCTCTGAATCCCACCTGCGGCTGCCGCTTCGCCCCGTCCTGCTCGCACTACGCCCGCGACGCCCTGCGCGAACACGGTTTGTTGGCCGGCGTGGCCCTGACCGTCATCCGCCTCGCCAAGTGCGGCCCGTGGCACCCGGGCGGTGAAGATCCCGTTCCGCCGCGTCATCGGCCCGTCTGCACCAAAGTTTCCCCCTCCTGATCCCCTTTTTTCATGGATAAAAAGAATACGACCATCGGTGTGCTCCTGCTCGTCGCCGCAGTGGTGAGCATGATTCTCAGCGCGAAATACGCGCCGAAGCCGCCGGCACCGCTGCCCATCTCGCCCGCCCCCGCCGAAACCGCGGCGACTCCCGCCGCGACCGGCGCCCCGGCAAGCGCTTCGGCCGCCGCCACCGGCGTTGCCACCCCGGCCACCGGCTCCCTTTCCGCGCCCGCCCTCGGCCTCGCCGAGACCGTCACCCTCGCGAATGACGTGATCATCGTGACGCTGACCAACCACGGCGGCGCCATCGAAAACATCGCCCTCAAGCAGCACCTGGCCCTCCAAGGTCAGCCCGGACTCTACACGCTCAACGCCGTGCGCGCCGCCCCGGCGCTCAGCCTCGCCGATTTCCCCGGCGCCGACCGCCACACCGCCTACGCGCTGGTTTCCAAGTCCGAGACCGAGGCCGTCTATCGCGCTACCACGCCCACGCTCGAGATCACCCGCCGCTACTCGCTCGCCAAGGAGGCCGGCCGCGACAACTACCAGATCCGTCACGAGACCACCTTCCGCAACCTCACCGATGCCGCCCAGGTGATGCCCAAGGCCGTCTTCAACCTCGGCACCGCCGTGCCCCTCAATGCCGCCGATTACGGCATGTATCTCAACACCGGCTACGGTGACGGCGAGGACACCCACTTCATCGCCCGCAGCGACCTCGAGGGCGGCGGTTTCCTCAGCTGGATCGGCGTGAAGGACGGACGCCCCCCGGCGTTCATCGAGCGCCCTTCCGCCGTCACCTGGGCCACGGTGAAGAACCAGTTCTTCTGCATGATCCTCACGCCCGACCAGCCGGGCAGCGGCGTGCGGGCCGAGCGCGTGAAGCTCGATCCCAACGCGCCCGTGGATGACCACCGCCTTTACGGCGTCACCGGCTACGCCCAGTTCGAGCTGAAACCCCTCGCCGCCGGCGCCTCGTCCACCTTCGGCGCCAACTACTACGCCGGCCCCAAGGAATACAAGCGCCTCGGCAACGCCGACATCTTCAAGCACGGCGAGGAGAAGGTCATGCAATTCGACTCCTTCTTCTTCAACAAGATCTTCCTCTCCGGCTTCTTCGCCCCGCTGCTGCTTACCATCATGAACTGGGTGCACGGGCTCATGGCGCACGTCTCGCCGAGCTGGGCCTGGGGCTGGGCCATCGTCATCACCACGCTCGGGCTGAAGATCGTGTTCCTGCCGCTCACGCTCGCCGCCTCCAAGTCCGCCAAGCGCATGGCCAAGCTCCAGCCGCACATGCAGGCCCTCCGCGAGAAATACAAGGACAACCCCCAGAAGATGCAGGCCGAGACGCTCCGCATCTTCCGCGAGAACAAGGTCAATCCCGTCGGCGGCTGCATCCCGATCCTCATCACGATCCCGTTCTTCGTCGGCTTTTTCGCCATGCTGCAAAGCGCGTCCGACCTGCGCTTCGCCGAGTTCCTGTGGGTCGCCGATCTCTCCGCACCCGACACCATCGCCCGGGTCTTCGGTCTGCCGGTCAACATCATGCCCATTCTCATGGGTGCGACCATGATCATCCAGATGAAGCTCACGCCGATGCCCTCGGCCGATCCCGCACAGCAGACCATGTTCAAGATCATGCCCTGGATCTTCACGCTCTTCTGCTACACCTTCGCCTCCGGCCTCGCGCTCTACTCGACCATCAACGGCCTGTTCACCATCGGCCAGCAGATGATCATCAACCGCCTGCCCGAGCCCGACCTGCCGATCAACAATCCCGAGGGCGCCAAGGCCGGCGGGATGAAGAACGTCACGCCGAAGAAGAAGAAATAAGATGGAGCCCGCGCTCCGCGCGGGCTTTCAGTGCTCCGTCCTCCCCTGATGGCCGGCCACAACAAATGGTCCAAGGTGAAGCGGCTCAAGGCCGTGACCGACGCCCGCAAGGGCAAGGTCTTCTCGCGGCTCTCACGGGACATCACCATGGCCGCCAAGGCCGGCGGCGGCGATCCCGACGGCAACGCCCGCCTCCGCACCCTCCTGCTCAAGGCCCGCGAGGCCAACATGCCGGCCGAGAACGTGGACCGCGCCATCAAGAAGGGCACCGGCGAGTTGCCCGGCGTGGTCTTCGAGGAACTCCATTACGAGGGCTACGGCCCGGGCGGCGTCGCCTTTGTCGTGCAGGCCACGACCGACAACAAGGTCCGCACCGCGCAAAACATCCGCTCCATTTTCTCCGTCCACGGCGGCAACCTCGCGCAGAACGGCGCCGTCGCGTTCCAGTTTCTCCACGCCGGCCAGTTCCTCGTCGCGAAGGATCTGGTCGCCGAGGACAAACTCATGGAAATCGCCCTTGAGGCCGGTGCCGACGATGTCATCACATCCGAACAGGGCCACGAGGTCCGCTGCGGCATCCACGCCTTCGACAAGGTCGCCCACGCGCTGGAAAAGGCCGGCCTCAAGCCCGAGTCCGCCGAAATTGCCTACATCCCGACGACCACCGTGCCGGTGGACGCCGCCACCGCCGCTTCGCTGGAAAAACTCCACGACGCCCTCGACGCGGACGACGACGTGTCAGCCGTGTATTCAAACGAGGACGCCGGTTGAGCCGACGGCTCCGCCGGCTCAGCTGATCGTGTCCACGTTGTTGCCGAGGTTGCGGTAGTCGATCGCCTCGCGCGGGTTCGTGCCATTGAGCCACTCCTCGATGTTCGTGTAGCCGTCACCGTCGGCATCCGTCGCACCATCGGCCGGGTTGGCGGCATCGAAGCGGTGCAGTTTCTCCCACGCATCGGGCATGCCGTCGCCATCGGTGTCGGCCAGCACGGTCGCGGGATCAAAGGTCAGCGGTGGAAAGCCGCCGACCTCCTTCGGATCGCGGATGATACCATCACCGACCGTCACCTTGCCGGTGCGGACCATTTCCATGATGCGCGCGTCCACCGCATCGCGGCGTGGGAGCGTGGCGCCGGCCTTGGCGAGGACGGCGGCGTAGGCGTCCGGCGCAGTCTGTTGCGCAACCGGCCAGCCTTCAAAGGGAGTGTTCACGCGGGCGAGCTCCGCGGGGCCGCGCATGCCGCGCCAGTTGTCGCGCGTCACCGCCTCGTGGCCCTCGACGACATTACCGGCCACATACCACTTGCCGGGACGGGGCGCGGCCTTCGGATACCAGCCGCCGGCGGCGACCGCACTGCCGGGCGAGTACTGGCTGCGTTGCTCGATCCGCGCGAGGGTGGCGACCATGTCGGGCTTTGAGGCCGGACCGGGTTTGTAGTAGTTGGCGATCACGTTCACCAGCGAGGTCTCGTCGCCGCCGTCCATCGTGCGGTGGCCCCAGTTGAAGATGACGTTGTTCCGGAAATCGAACTCGCCCGACATGCCGATGGACGGATTTCGGGCCGTGTTGCTGGCGAAAAGGTTGTGGTGGAACGTCGCGTCCTCGCCGCCCCAGGTGCCGCCGAAGGCGTGGTTCTTGGCGTTCAGCGCCTCGCTCGAGATGCTCCACTGGATCGTGAGATTCTTCACGGCCAGCTTCACGGCGGAACCGTCGGGCTGGGGCTGCATGTATCGGTAGAGCGAGAGGTTCTCGTCCATGCCCCAACTCGTGGAACAGTGGTCGATGATGATCTGACCGACGGGATTGCCGCCGATGTTGTCGGAGCCTTGTCCGCCCTCGGGCCGGCCGCGACGGGCGCGCAGGTGGCGGATGATGACGTTGTGCGTGTTGATGTTCAGCGAGTGGTGCGCGATGCAGATGCCGTCGCCCGGCGCACTCTGCCCCGCCACGGTGAGGTGCGGGTGGTTGATGTTGAGGTTCGACTCGAGCCAGATCGTGCCGGCCACGCGAAACACCACCATGCGCGGACCCTCGGCCTCAACTGCGGCCCGCAGGCTGCCGGGGCCGCGGTCATGGAGGTTGGTCACCGCGATCACGCGGCCGCCCCGACCGCCGGTCGTGAACATGCCGCCGCCCCAGGCACCCGGAAACGCGGGGATGCCCTCGGGCAACCGTGGCGGGTGCGGCGGAATCTGACTGGAAACCTCCTCGACCGCGGGCAGGGCGGCGACGGCGAACAGGGACAAGGCGAGCAAACGGCAGGGCAGCTTCATGGGGGGATGGGCAAGGTCCGGCGGTGGATCCAACCGGTAGCGGGTGAGACGCGCGACGGGACTGCAGGCTACCACCGGTCCGGAGAAATCGCCTCCGGAATCCCACCCGCCTTTGCGCGGATGCTAACGCGCACACCACGGCCCAGCGCGCGGGCCCGGCCGGTGGCACCTTGCCGGTGGTTTGTAACCTGATAAGTTACAAACCCGTGGTCAGTCCTTTCCCTTGCCCGTCTTCCCCGCCGGCTTCATGTCCACGGGCAGACTGCGCTTCGCGTAGGCCTCGTAGTCAGGCACGAGGCGCTCGTATTCGCCGTGCATGAGGGGCGACGAGATCAGAAAATCCGCCGTGGCGCGGTCGCAGGCCACGGGCACGTTCCAGACGACGGCCATGCGCAGGAGCGCCTTCACGTCGGGATCGTGGGGCTGGGCGGCCAACGGGTCCCAGAAGAACATCAGCAGGTCGATCTTCCCCTCGACGATCAGCGCGCCAATCTGCTGGTCGCCGCCGAGCGGGCCGCTCTGGAGCTTGTGCACCGGCTTGCCGAGCACCTTTTCGACGAGGCCGCCGGTCGTGCCGGTCGCCCAGAGGTCGTGCTCAACGAGCACGGCCTTGTTGTAGCGCACCCAGTCCACGATGCTCTGCTTCTGGCCGTCGTGCGCCACGAGTGCGATCCGCTTCCGGTTCGCCATTCTGATCTTCTTGTAGGTCATGCGGGAAAATCAGCCGACCGTCTCGAACTGCGCGACCTGCCGGCTCAGGGTCTTCTCCAGGCTGCCGCACACGAGCTCGCACAGCTTCGGGATCGTCGGGTCGGCGATGCGGTAGAAGACCTGCAGCCCCTCCTTGCGCCGCGCAAGGATGTGCGCCGCCGTCAGCGTCTGCAGGTGGCGCGAGACGTTGGCCTGGGTGCCGCCCGTCACCCCCACCAGGTCGGTCACGTTCTTCTCCCCGGCGAACAGGGCCTGGATGAGCCGCAGGCGCATCGGCTCGGCCAGCACGGCGAAGCGCTGGGCCACGAGCTGCAGGGCGTCCTCGGAGAGCGGGCGGTGTTTGGGCATCCGGGCGAGAAAACAACCTCTTGACCTGATTGCAAGTATATGCGTATATGCTCATATAAAGTCAACCGCCTTCTCCTCATGACCACCCATAATCTCATCCGCCTGCTCGCCGGTTCCGTCACCCTGATCGGCGTCGCCCTCACCCACTGGGTCAGCCCCTGGTGGCTGCTGGTGCCCGCCTTCGTCGGCCTCAACCTCGTCCAGTCCGTCTTCACCGGTTTTTGTCCGCCCACCCTGATCCTGCGGAAGCTCGGTTGGGTGGACGCCAACGACGTGATCCACTGGGGCGGCCAGCGCTCCTGACCCGCCGTCATGCGCCCGCTGCTGTTCATTCTCCCGCTCGCCCTCGCTTTGGTCACCGGTTGCACCCGGAAGGAGGCGGCTGTCGCCCCGCCGGCGGCCGCGTCCGTGCCGGTGCGAACCAGTCTGACGGTGGGCGAGTTCCTGCCCGCCTTGATCGAGATGCCCGCCACGGTGCGGCCGGTTGAGCGCGCGGCCCTTTCCGCCAAGCTCACCGGCACCGTTGCATCGCTCCCGTGGGGGCTCGGCCAGGAGGTGAAAGCCGGCGAACTTCTCGTCACCCTCAGCGTGCCGGAAACCGAGGCCCGCGTGCGTCAGGCCCAGGCCCAGCTCGCCGAGGCCGCGCGCGCCGTGGAGCGCGAGCGCACCCTTGTCGCCAAGGGCGTCAACCCGCCCGACACGCTGCGCGACGCCGAGGATCGCCTGCGTTTTGCCCAGGCCGGCCTCGCCGAGGCCGAGGCGATGCTCGCGCACGCCAGCATCCGCGCGCCCTTTGCCGGAGTGATCACCGGGAAGCACGTGCTGCCTGGTGACCTGGCCACGCCGGGTCTGCCACTGTTGGTGCTGGAATCCACCGCCCGGCTGCGCGCCGAGGGCACCGTGCCCGAACAGGCGGCCAGCCGGCTTCGCATCGGCGATGCGCTGGCTGTGGTCGTAAACGACGGCGCGACCCCGATCAGCGGCACCATCGAGGAACTTTCCACCGCTGCCGACACCGTCAGCCGCTCCGTGCTGGTCAAGGTGGCGCTGCCGGTCGGCGTGGCGCGCTCGGGCCAGTATGTCCGGCTGCAGGTTGCCACCACCGCTTCCGAAGCCCTTTGGGCGCCCGCCTCCGCGATCAGCCGCTTCGGCCAGATTGAGCGCGTCTTTGTGGTCGAGGATGGCCGCGCCATCCTTCGGCTCGTCAAAACCGGCCGCACCACCGCGGACCGCACCGAAATTCTCTCCGGGCTGCACCCCGGCGAAACCGTCGTGCTCGCCCCGCCCGCCGCCCTGCGCGACGGCCAGCCCGTCACGTCCCAGCCATGAGCGCCCCCGCCCAGCCCCCGCCGCACGGCTTCGCCGGTCGGCTGGCCGAGATGTTTACCGACTCCCGCCTCACGCCGCTGGCGGTCGTCGCGTCCCTCCTGCTCGGCCTCTTCGCCGTGATCATGCTGCCGCGCGAGGAAGAGCCGCAGATCAAGGTGCCGATGGTGGACGTGCTCGTCGGCATGCCCGGCGCGACGGCCCGCGAGGTTGAAAACCGCGTCACCCGTCCGATGGAGAAACTCCTCTGGGAAATTCCCGGCGTCGAATACCTCTACTCCACTTCCCGGCCCGGCAGTTCGCTGGTCATCGTGCGCTTCAAGGTCGGCTCCGACCTCGAGCAGAGTCTCGTGCGCCTCACCCAGAAGCTGTCGGCCAACTACGACCGTATCCCGCCCGGCGTCAGCGCCCCGCTCATCAAGCCGCGCACGATCGACGACGTGCCCGTTGCCGCCGTCACCCTGCACAGCACCACGCACGACCACCTAGCCCTGCGCCGACTCGCCGCCCAGCTCGACGACGCCATCAAGGCCCTGCCCGACGTGGCCGAGACCACGCTCATCGGCGGTGTGCGCCGCCAGCTCCGGGTGCAGGTGGACCCGGTCAAGCTCGCCTCGCGCCAGCTCACGCTCGATGACCTCGCCGCCGCCCTCCGCGCCGCCAACGCCCGCAGCCAGGACGGCGCCCTCACGACCGCCAACCGCAACCTGCTGATCGAGACCGGCGGCTATTTCCGCGACGCCACGGATGTCGCCAACCTCGTGCTCGGCGTCTCGCAGGACCGCCCCATCTTCCTCCGCGACGTCGCCGAAATCACCGACGGTCCCGCCGAGCCCACGGACTACGTGCTGTTCGGCCGCGGCACCCACGCTTCTTCGATCGAGAATCAAAATTCGAAAATCGTAAATTTCGAGGAGGCCGCCGTCACCCTCAGCATCGCCAAACGACCCGGCGCCAATGCCGTGACCGTTGTGCACTCCGTTGAGGACACCGTGAACCGCCTGCGCGGCGTGCTGTTGCCGGCCGACGTCGGCGTCACCTTCACCCGCGACTACGGCGCGACCGCCAGCGAGAAATCCAACGAGCTGCTCCTGCACATGGGGATCGCGGTGTTCGGCGTGGCGCTGCTCATCCTGTTCTTCCTCGGCTGGCGCGAGTCGCTCGTCGTGCTCCTCGCCATCCCCGTTACGCTCGGGCTGACGCTGCTGGTGTTCTACCTCTACGGTTACACGCTGAACCGCATCACGCTTTTCGCACTGATCTTCTCCATCGGCATCCTGGTGGACGACGCGATCGTGGTCGTGGAAAACATCGTGCGCCACCAGCGCCTGCCCTCGGCCTGCGGCAAGTCGCTCCACCAGATCGCCGTCGAAGCCGTGAGCGAGGTGGGCAACCCCACCGTGCTCGCCACCTGGGCGGTCATCGCCGCGGTGCTGCCGATGGCCTTTGTCGGCGGCCTGATGGGGCCCTACATGCGGCCGATCCCGATCGGCGCCAGCGCGGCCATGTTGTTCTCGCTGGTGGTCGCGTTCACGGTCACGCCCTGGGCCGCGCTGCGCGTGCTCGGCCGGCATGCGCCGAAGGTTTCCGCCGCGCACGCCGCCGACCTGCACGATGAGGCGCCCGACACCTTCTTCACGCGGCTCTACCACCGCATCATGGACCCGATGATCGCCCGCGCCCGCTGGCGCTGGGGTTTCCTCGGCTTCGTGGCCGTTCTCCTCCTCGGCGCAATGGCGCTGGTTCCGACGGGCTTCGTGAAGGTCAAGATGCTGCCCTTCGACAACAAGTCGGAGTTCCAGATCATCCTCGACACCCCCGAGGGCACGACGCTGGAGGAGACCACCCGCCTCGCCCGCGAACTCGCCGCCGCCCTCCGCACCGAACCCGAGGTGCGCGATTACCAGATCTACGCGGGCACGGCGTCACCGTTCAATTTCAACGGTCTCGTGCGCCACTACTTCATGCGCCGCGGACCGAACGTCGCCGACATCCAGGTCAATCTCCGGCCCAAACACGAACGCTCCGCCCAGAGCCACGACATCGCCGAGCGGGTCCGCCCGACACTATCCGCCCTGGCCGCCAAGCACGGCGCCACGCTCGCCGTCGCCGAGGTGCCGCCCGGCCCGCCGGTGTTGCAGACTCTCGTGGCCGAAATCTACGGCCCGGCGGAGGAGTCCCGCCTCGCCCTCGCCACCCGCGTGAAGGAAATCTTCACCCGGACCGAGGGCGTCGTGGACATCGACTGGTATGTCGAGGCCCAGCAGCCGACCGTGCACCTGCGCGTGGACCGCACCAAGGCCGCGCTCCACGGCATCAGCGTGGCCACGATCTCGCGCACCATCCAGACCGCCATCAGCGGCGCCAAGGTGGACCTGCTCCACCAGCCGCTCGACCGCGAGGACGTGGACCTCGTGCTCGAACTCCCGCGCGCCCTCCGCAGCCGGCCCGAGGATCTGCTCTCGATCCAGCTCCGCTCCGACCACGACGACATCATCCGCGCCGGCGAGCGTCCCTTGGTGCCGCTTGGCGAACTGGTCACCCTCCAGCGCACCGACGGAGAACGAAACCTCTACCGCAAGAACCTGCGCCCGGTGACCTACGTGACCGCCGACGTGGCCGGCGCGGTCGCCAGCCCGGCCTACGCGCTCTTCGCCATGAACCGCGAACTGGCGAAGCTCGACGGCCGTGCCTTCGGCGGCACCTCGCCGGAGATCCCGCTCTACCATCTCAACATGCCCGACACCGACCTCGAGCCCGCGATCAAGTGGGACGGCGAGTGGCACGTCACGCTCGAGGTGTTCCGCGACCTCGGCCTGGCCTTCGCCGCCGTGTGCATCCTCATCTACATGCTCATGGTGGGCTGGTTCAAAAGCTACCTCACGCCCTTCCTCATCATGATCGTGATCCCGCTCTCGCTGATCGGTATTCTGCCGGCGCACGCCGCGATGGGCGCCTTCTTCACGGCAACCTCGATGATCGGCTTCATGGCCGGCGCGGGCATCGTGGTGCGCAATTCGATCATTCTCGTCGATTTCATCGAGCTGCGCCGCTCGCAGGGCCTGCGGCTCGCCGAGGCCGTGGTCGAGGCCGGCGCGGTGCGCTTCCGCCCGATGCTGCTCACCGCGCTCGCGGTGATCGTCGGCGCCTCGGTCATTCTCGCCGATCCCATCTTCCAGGGCCTGGCGCTTTCTCTCATGGCCGGCGAAGTCGCCTCGCTGCTCATCAGCCGCTTCGCCGTCCCGATCCTCTATTACATGATGAATATTCGTCACGATCCGGTCGCCGGCGCAACCCGCGCCGACTGCCCCGTCCCGCCCGCAACATGACTCCCACGCTGCTGATCGTCATTGGCGTGGTCGCCTTCGTCGCGTGGACGCTGTGGCGCGCCCGGCCCCAGGTCCGGCCCGAGGAATTGAAATCCGCGCTACAGGCCGGCACCGCCGTCCTGGTGGATGTGCGCGAGCCGTCGGAGTGGCTCGCGACCGGCACCGCCCAGGACGCCGCGCTGCTGCCTCTCAGCGATCTGCGCGGCGACCGCCGCCAATGGAACGCCTTCCTCGGGCAACACCGCGGCAAACGGCTGTTCCTCTACTGCCAGTCCGGCGCCCGTTCTTCCCTGGCCGCCGCGCAGCTCCGCCGCGAGGGCCTCGACGCCCGCAACGCCGGCTCCCTCGCCGCCCTCGACCGAGGCGGCTGGCCTTTGACCCGCAAACGCGGCTAGGCTGGTCGGCGATGAGCTCCCCTTACGACGCCAGCTTCTGGGACCAACGCTACGGCACCGCCGGCGAGGATTACGTCTTCGGCACCGCGCCCAACGACTTTCTCGCCCGCGTCGCCGACCGCCTCCCTGCGGGCCCGGTGCTCTGCCTCGCCGAGGGCGAAGGCCGCAACGCCGTCTTTCTGGCCAAACGCGGCCACGCCGTGACCGCGCTCGACCAGTCCGCCACCGGTCTCGCCAAGGCCACGGCGCTTGCCGGGCGCAACGGCGTCTCGCTCGCGACTGTCGTCGCCGATCTCGCCGAATACTCGATCCCGGCCGGCGCTTGGGCCGGCATTGTCGCGATCTTCATGCATCTGCCCCCGGAGCTGCGGCGGCGCGTGCTCGGCCAGGTCGCGGCCGGACTCCAGCCGGGCGGCGTGTTCATCTTCGAAAGCTACACGCCTGGCCAACTCGCCTTCGGCACCGGCGGCCCGCGCGACGTGGCGCTGCTGCCCACCCTCGCCAGTCTGCGCCCGCAGCTGCCCGGTCTTACGCTCGAGCACGCGCAGGAACTCGAACGCGACGTTCACGAGGGCGGCGGCCACACCGGCCGCAGCGCGGTCGTGCAGATCCTTGCCCGCCGTCCGCGGTGACCCGCGCCACCAAACCGCCACCCGGCTTGCAACCAACGGCTCGCCGGACATGGTTTCCCGCATGAAACTGCTGCCCCTGCTGCTTGCGACCCTTTCCCTTTTCTCCTTCGCCCGCGCCGCCGAGGTTCCCGCCATTTCCCCGGCCGAGGCCGCGAAACTGGTCGCGGCCGGCCAGGCCGTGCTGATTGACGTGCGCGAGCCTTCCGAGTGGGCCGACACCGGGGTCGCCGCACCGGCCGTGTTGCTCCCCAAGAGCGAATTCGATGCCGGACAGATCGGCGACTGGAAGGACTTCCTGGCGAAGGTCGGCGACAAACAGATCCTCACTTACTGCCGTTCCGGCCGCCGCTCCGGCGCCGTGGCCGAGGCCCTCGCCGCCCAAGGCCACAAGGTCGCCAACGCGGGCCCGTTTGAGGCCTGGAAAGCCGCCGGCCTGCCGACCCGCAAGGCCACCGAGCCGGCGAAGTAACAACCTATCGAGCGCACCCGCGATAAATGGGCAGGGTCCGGCCGCCGGGCGGGCCGGAGTGATTCGCAAACCCTCACGGGTGGCCCGGCGGTCGGCCCCCACCTGCGGCCCACGCCGACGGTTTCGCAAGATTTGCGGAGGCTGTCCCTCGCGGGAGGCGTAGAATACGGTTATGAAAGCGCGATTCTACCCCGTCGTTCTTTCGCTGGCCTGCGGTCTCGCCGCCGGGTCCGCTGTGCTGGCCGCCGAGGCGACCGCCCCCACCCCCCATGCGTTCGTCGATCCCGCCGACCCGGCCGTGGCGGAAATCCGGATGATCGGCGAACGCGCCCTCGACCACTCCGGCTCCGCGCTCGTCGTGGAGGTGCGTCGCGTGATGGCCGACCACACCGCGGCCCTCGCCATCGGCAAACTGCACCTCAAGGACTACAAGCTCCCGCCCGCCCAACCCGGCAAGCCCGCGGTCACGGCCATCCGCCGCACCAGCCTCCAGGTGCGCAATCCGGCCAACGCCCCCGATGCCCCCGACCTGGCCGCCTTGGAAATGATCCAAGGCCAGCTCGAACGCGGCGACGAAGTCTCCAAGGTGCTCGTGCAGCGCGTGACCCTGCCCGGCCAGCAACCCGAATGGCGCGTCTATCGTCCCATGGTCACGCTCAAGCAGTGCCTCGACTGTCACGGTCCGCCCGCGACGCTCGCCCCCGGCGTGGCGGACACCCTCAAGGTGTTTTATCCCGCCGACCAGGCGCTGAATTTCCGCACCGGTTCCTGGCGCGGCCTCATCCGCGCCTCGATTGCGGACACGCCCCGCAAACCGTGAACGAATCCGCCGCCAAACCCGACTCCGCCAACCCGGGGCGAAACCCCGTCGCCTTCCAGCCCTGCTCGGACTTTTGCGCCAATTTCCGGTCGCTCGATCCCTACCGCTGGCCGGATTTCGGCCGCTGCCTGCATCCCCGCTCGCCGCTGCGCGGTTTTCCCGTGCGCATCGGCCGCGACTGCCGCGAGCATCAAGCCCGCCTTGGGAGATCACTCTAGCCGCGCCCGATTCCCGACCGGTGCAACTTTCACCCGCGCCAGCTTAACAGCCGTGCGGCCTGGATCACGCACACGCAGTCCTCGCCGTCCTCCGTGTGCAGCCAATGCAGGTCGAGTTCGGGGAAGGCGCGGTCCATTGCGGCGCGCAGGCCGCCGACCTCGAGCGTCACGATGCCGTGCGGCTGGAGGCGCTCGCGGGCCTGACGCAGGATTTTCCGGATGATGTCGAGGCCGTCGCGTCCGCCGTCGAGCGCCATGCGCGGCTCCTTCGTGAATTCCTCGGGCAGGCCGCGCAGCTCGCGCGTGGGCACGTAGGGCGGGTTGGAGAGGATGAGGTCGTATTTCACCGCCGGCACGGTGTCGAACACGTCGGAGCGGTGCAGCAACACGCGCTTGGCCAGGCCGTGGGTGGCGAGGTTGAACTTCGCGACCGCCGCGGCGTCGGGCGACAATTCGATGGCGTCCACCTTCGCTTCCGGAAATTGGTGCGCCAGCAAAATGGCGAGGCAGCCGGAGCCGGTGCAGACGTCCACCGCGCGCTTCACGGGCTTGCCGGCTGGCAACCATTGCGGGATCTGCTCCGGCAGCAGCTCGAGGAAATAGGAGCGCGGGATGATGACACGCTCGTCCACATAGAAGCGGTGTTCGCCGAGGAAAGCCTCGCGCGTGAGGTAGGCCGCGGGCACGCGCTCCTCGAGGCGGCGGCGGAAAATCTCGGCGACCTTCGTGGCCTCGTCGGGCGTCAGCCTGCGCTTCAGCACGGCCGGCTTGCTGTCGAGCGGCAGACCGAGCGTGTGGAGCAGCAGGTAGAGCGCCTCGTCGTGGGCGCTCACGGCCACCTGGCCGAGCGCTGCCTTGTGCCGCCCGTAAGCGCGCACCGCCCATTGCAACCAATCGCCAAGGGTCTGGGGTTTGGCGGGCATGGCGCTCAGGCCTTTTTCGGCCGGTGCTCGGTGCAGTAGCAGCGGTCGTCATCCGCATAACGGAACTCCTCCCGCGGATGCGAGCGGTCCGTCTTGCCGCAGACCACGCAGCGGTGGCGGGGCTCGTCGTTGTCGCGGGCCGCCGCCTGCCGGGCCTGGTGTTCCATGCGACGCTTGCCGGTCTTCATGCGCTGGATGATGTCGCCGGTGAAGAACGCGAAGAAATTTCCCACCGCGGCCAGGACCGCCAGGCGGATCGGCCAGTCGCCCCGGACAAAGGCGACGCCGTAGAGCACCCATTGGATCAGCGCCAGCCACTTGATTTTCACCGGCAGGATGAAGAACAGCATCATCTCGAATTCCGGATTCAGGAACGCGAAGGCCAGGAAAACGCTGCCTGCCAGAAACAGGTTGGTCGTCATGCTGTAGGGGAACAGAAACGCCACACCCACCGTCAGCAGCCAGCCGACGAACAGGAAAAGATTATACCGGAACACGCCCCAATACTGCTCCAGCGCGGAACCCATCATGTAGAAAAGATACCAGGCAAACGCGATGAAGACCGGACTGGCGTTGGGCGGGAGCAACAGGAAGGTGAACAGCCGCCAGGCCTCGCCTTCCAGAACCGCGTCCGGCACCAGCACAATTCGCCGCAGGTCGAACTGGCCGAGAAACGAAACCGACCAGACCAGCACCTGGCCGATGACCAGGTAGAGCGAGATGTTGGGGATGGCGAGGCGGCCGAAGACGCGTTCCAGACGGTTGAGGAAACCCATGACAGGTTACTTTGCGGCGGATGCCGCCAACTCGTCCAGCAAAGTCTGCTTCTGCTTCTGGAGCGGGGCCTCGGTAACGGTGATCAAGAGGGCACGCGCGTGATCGCGGCGGCCGAGCTTGGCGAGCACGTTAGCCGCATGCAGGCGGATGGTCTGCTGCTCGAGGCCGGGCTTGGCTCTCTCCTCCAGGGCGCTCCACGCCTTGAGCGCATCTTCCCAGCGCGGCGTTTCCAGATCGTAGTAGGCCTCGGCGGCGCGGTAGGCGAAGGCCATCTTGTCGGGCGCGAGTTGCGCGGCGCGCTGGAAGGCCTCGAGCATGGACTCGTCGAGCTTGGCGCGGGTGAAGCTGCCCGTGGCGATCAGGTCGTCGCGCGCCTCGGTGAGCAATTTGCCCAGATGGTAGTGGTAAACCGGCTCGTTGGGCTCGAGTTTGATGGCGGCGGTGATCCAGGGGAGCGCCTCGCCCGGCTTGCCGTCCTCGGCGAGCAGGCGGCCGATCTCGTTTTTCACGAGCGGGATTTCACCGTCGAGCTGGTTGGCCCGGAGCAGAATGCCGACCGCCTCGCGGTTCATGCCCACCTGCCCGAGCAGCTGGCCGTAGGCGGCATGGCCGGCGGCAAACTCGGGGTTCTTCTGGATCAGCACGTCGTAGCTGTTGATGACCGACTGGAGTTCGGCCCGCAGCCAGGCCTCGTCGAGGTTGTCCTTCTCCGCCTCGGCCCGGGCGAAGATGTTCTTCTGGCGACCGACGATCTCCTTGAGGGTCCGCTCGGCAAAGGTCTCGGCCCGGGTGGCGCCCAAGGCGGCGAGAAACAGGCTGAAGACAACAAACAGGCGGCGGGAAAAACTCATCGCCCTAACGACATGCGGGACGGGAATGCGTTCAAGGCTTTAGCCCGAATATATTGCACCCAGAGGTGAAAAATAGTCGCCCTGTCGGGCCGATTTTGTCGGGGCGAACCGCGACCACGAGCGCTCCGCCCGGCGGGCGGACCGACCGTTGGCTGACAGGATTGCTCAGCATGGTGAAATATCCGGGGCAGGTGGTTTCTAATCCTGCGCGGCAGGAGGATTGATATGCCTGCGAATGTAAAATTCACCGTATCGGCACACCCACGTTGGCATCGGCTGTGCTATTATGCCGTAAGCCACCGGGCCACCTTCCGTCAGGGAGGCGGTCGGGGGGCGATTCAGATACCGTTCTTTGATTTCGGTCGTTTGTGGCGGGAGGCTGCCGTAAAAGACCGGTTTTATGTTGATGGTGAGCTGTTTGCTTCTGTCGGGCCACCGGGCTGGCTGTGATACCGAGCCCCTGGCGTTGCCCCAAAGCAGACTTTTGCCGCCTGCGGCCGATTAACGGGCCGGAGGGGGCAGAACGGGACACCCAGCCTGCGGTCATTCCGGCCGGTGGCCGTGTCCTGCCTGAACAGAAAAACAGCCTCCGCCCCGTGCGGAGATATCAAGCCATGAACATCAAATCCAAACTGACCCTCAGCCTCGGTCTGCTCGTTGCACCCCTCGCCCTCGTGGCGGCGGACTCCACCGAGAAGGCCTATGTCGAGTCCTACCGCAATCGCGCCGACGGCCCGATTCCCACCTCGGTCGTGAAGCCCGAAGTGAGCTATCGTTTCGCCGGCAAGCAGGTGGTCCTCGAGTTCGTCGTCGATGCGACGGGCAAGCCGACCGAAATCAAGGCGGTGACCCCGGGCGTCGATACCGAGCTGGTGAACACGGTCGCCGAAGCCGTGGCGCGGTGGAAGTTTTCCCCCGCCCTCGTCGACGGCAAACCTGTCGCCCGCAAGGTCGCGCTACCGGTTAACATTGTCGCCAATCTCGACAGTGCCACCCGCTACGCGTTCAACTAAACCATAAAGCAAACAACCTGGGCCGCCCTCCGCGCAAGCGGGGGGCGGCCCAGTCTATTTCCAGCCGCAGCGAAGGCTGCGCGACTTCAGCCAGAACGCAGGTTGGGCGACTGATCCTGTGAATTCAGTGGAATTCAACAGGAGGTCCCGGGCCCGCAGCAGCGGACAACGGGATGGCACATCCGGTGAAATTCGCGTTCTGCGCGGGTTCTCGAACCAGCCCGCGCTCCGCGCGGGCTCCACCCTGTTCCTCAAATCCTGTCAGGAGTCTTTGCCTCTGCCCGTTTTGTTTCTGGCGTTGTGCGTCGCCGCATTAACGTGAATCGCATGACGCCGTCGCCCGACCCCACCCGCCTGCCCGCCCCGGGCCGCGGCACGGTGCTGAATCCGGCCAACCGCTTCGAGCCGCTCACCGTCGAGGCCGATCCCGACTACGCCGAGTTCGACGAACACGGCGTGCCCGTCGAGCGCCCGCACCCGCGCACGCAGTTCTATGAGGATGGAACCGAGACGATCCTCAACCGCTATGACAGTCCCGACCTCGGTGCCGGCTGGGGCCTGAATCCCTACCGCGGCTGCGAACACGGCTGCGCCTACTGTTTCGCCCGGCCCTTCCACGAATACCTCGGTTGGAGCAGTGGCTTGGACTTCGAGACGAAGATCCTGGTCAAGACCCGCGCCCCCGCTCTGCTCCGGGCCGAGCTGGCGTCGCACAGGTGGCGAGGCGAACCCGTCGCGCTGAGCGGCGTGACCGACTGTTACCAACCGGCGGAGCGGCGCTTCCGGCTCACCCGCGCCTGTCTCGAGGTGATGGCCGAGTTCCGCCAACCCGTTGGCATCATCACCAAGAACTTCCTCGTCACGCGCGACCTCGACCTGCTGACCGAACTCGCACGCCACGACTGTGCGATGGTTTACGTGAGCGTGACCACCCTCGACACCGCGCTCGCCGGCAAACTCGAACCCCGCGCCGCCCGCCCCGAGCACCGTCTGCGTGCGATCCAGATGCTCGTCGACGCCGGCGTGCCGGTCGGCGTCATGGTCGCGCCCATCATCCCGGGTCTCACCGATCACGAGGTGCCCGCGATCCTCGATGCCGTGGCCGCGGCCGGGGCGCGCCGCGCCAACTACGTCGTGCTGCGCCTGCCCTACGCCGTGAAGGACGTGTTCCTCGCCTGGCTCGACGCCCACGCTCCATCGAAGAAGGACCGCGTGGTCGCCCGCCTCCGCGAGCTGCGCGGCGGCAAGCTCTACGACGCCACCTTCGGCGCCCGCCTGCGCGGCGAGGGTATTTTCGCCGAGCAGATCAAGCAGCTCTTCGCCGTCTCGGCCCGCCGCGCCGGCCTGAATCGCGAAGATATAAAACTCTCCACCGCCCACTTCCGCCACCCCGGCGGCACGCAGCTGGACATGGCCCTGTTGTAGGGCGGGGTCTCCGAACCCCGCCTAATTTTTGTCGCGAGGCGGGATTCAGCGTTCCCGCCCTACAGCCCCGACCCCGCCGGCCGCACCACCCGCCGCCAGAGCAGCATCACGATCCACGCGAGCAGCATGGTCACGATGGTGTGGCTCAGGAAATGCGCGCCCTTGAGCATCTGGTAGCCGCCCATCCACCACCCGGCGCCGAGGCCGAGTGCGAGTCCGCCGAGACGCCACGCAGACGAGCGCCGCAACCACATCAGCCCGAGCAGGGCGAAGCCCCCGCTGGCGTGCCCGGCGGGAAATCCGCGTCCGCGCCGCGCGGGCCGGTCATTCTCCGGATAGCGTTCGAACACCTTCACGTAGGGCACGTCGCCACCGTAGCGGCGGATTTCCGAGGGACAAAACGTGTTGGTCGTGTCCTTCCCCCAGCCGGCCAGCACGGGCACGGACACGAGCGTGAGCACCGCGACCCACAGGTCGCGCCGGCCGAAACGCCACCGCTCGCGCCAGCGCGCCGGACCAAGGGCGAGCACCAGCAGCGCGACCGCAGTCAGAATAATGAGACCTTTCGGGCCATCGTAGAAGACCAGCCGGCCGAGCGGGTCGGCGGCATCGACCAGCCAGCGGCCGGTGCCGGGGTCGTAGAATCTGTCCTGCAACCAGAGATCCGTGCCCGTGAGCTCGAAGCAGGCAAGCGCCACTGCCAGCACCAGCACTGCTGGCCCGAGCGTGCGGTCAAAGCCCGTGAGCGGACGCGTCATCGCCATCCTGCGACTGCGTGGCCGCTGCTGTGCAGCTGTTCGCCTTGCCGGGCGTAGCGCGCGAACTCGGCAGGCGAGAGCGCGCGGTAGAGGTTGTTTTTGTAGAGGTAGTTCGCCGCCTGATAAAAACTGATCGTCTCGAGCGTGCCGTATTCGCTGTCCGGCGCCGGAGTGAGCAACGCGCTGCCCAGCTCATACCGATACGTGGATTTGCCGCGCGGGCGAAGGACGACGAACTCGCCCTTCTCGAGATGGCCGAGTTTCTGATAGCTGCCGACGAGCGCGTGGGCGTCGCCCGGCGGCACCTTCCGCACGTCGTGGCCGAAGAAGCGGGAGGGATAGCTCCAGTTGAGCAGGCCGAGCAGGGTCGGGGCGTAGTCCATCTGGCTGGTGAGGGTCCTGATGCGCCCGGGCGCGACGTGGCCGCCGGGCGAGTAGATGATGAGCGGAATGTGGTAGTTCTGCACCGGCAGCTCCGTCTTGCCGGCGCTGGCGGCGCAGTGGTCGGCCACGATCACGAAGACCGTATCCTTGAACCAGGGCTTCTGCGCCGCCTGGCGCAGGAATTCGCCGATGGCGAAATCCGTGTATTTCACGGCGCCGGCGCGGCCGGAGACCTTCGACGGCAGGTCGATGCGCCCCTCGGGGAAGGTGTAGGGCCGGTGGTTCGAGGTCGTCATCACGAAGTAGTGAAAGGGCTTCCCGGCCGCGGCGCTGGCGTCGGCCTCGCGCATGGTCCAGCGGAAGAGGTCCTCGTCGCAGGCGCCCCAGGCGTTGGCGAAGGTGATGTCGTTCTCCGCGACGGCCGCCCGGTCAACCACCCGGTAGCCGTTCTCGCCGAAGAAATGGTTCATGTTGTCGAAGTAGCCGTAGCCCCCGTAGAGGAACGCCGTGTCGTAGCCCTTGGCGCGGAAGACGGAGCCGAGCGTGAACAGGTTCTCGTTGCGCGGGCGCTTGATCATCGAGCGACCGGGAGTCGGCGGCAGCGAGAGCGTGAGGGCCTCCATGCCGCGATCCGTGCGCGTGCCGGTCGCATAGAAGTTCTCGAACACGAGACTCCGGCCCGCGACGTCAACGAGGTTGGGCGTGAGATTCGAGGCGCGGTTGAAGATGCCGAGGAAGTCCGCGCTCAGGCTCTCGACCGTGATCTGGATGACGTTGGGCCGCAGTTCCGGGCCGGGATTACTGACGTAGCGGAGCGTGTCGCGCGCCCCGGGGTTGAGCATGACGGACCCGTCCTCGGTCAACTCCTCCTCCAGGCGGGCGAATATCTGGTCAACCGGCCTGGTCGGATAAAACTCGTCGTAATCGAGCATGTTGCTGCGGAAAGCCGCGAAGAGCGACCACAGGCCGTTCTTGGCCAGCTCGCGGTTGAAGTTGTTGGCAAAGGCCGGGAGCCGCTCGGCGTTGAGCGCCCCGCCCAGCATCAGGGCGCCGGCCAGCCAAAGCGCGCCCTGCCCGTAACGCAGACGCCAGGGCGTCCCGGCCGCCTCAAGCCAGACCCGGGGCAGCCCGCTCCACCACAGGCTCCAGCTGATTGCCGCCGCCACCGCCGCCAGCCCGCCGATGATCAGCGGCAGCGGGTAGGACTCGCGGATATTTCCCAGCACCTCGGTCGTGTAGACGAGGTAGTCCACGGCGATGAAGTTGAAGCGCACGCCAAACTCGTCCCAAAAAAACCACTCCGCCACCGCGCCGAACAACAGCGCGAACAGGATCGCCACCGCACTGCCGGCCACCAGCCACCGCATCGACGGACGTTGCAAGGCGCCCGCGGGCAACACCGTCAGCAGGACGATGAGCGGGAGCGCCGCCAACCCGGCGGTTCCGAGATCATAGACCAGACCCCAGCCAAACGCCGCCACCAGACTCGCCGACCAGGTGACCTCGTGCGCAGCCTTGAGCAGCAAGGCCGCCCGGGTGAGGAACGAGATGCCGACGAAGATGCCCGCAAACAGCACGAGCCCGCCGTGGCGACGGGCGAAAAGCCTTTCGCGCAGGCCGGGCGGACGATGGAGCGGGGCATCGGGATGGAGCATGAGCATGCCGCATTCTGCCAGCGGGATATGAATACCCCATTAACGGATGATGAATTTCATTTCATCTGCCCGGAGCCGGTTACCCCGGGAAACTGCACCCTGTCGGCAGGAAATGACTTGCCCCGCACCCCTTTCCCGGCCTTTTTCGGATTCTCGAATGAATCTCCACCACCATCACCACCACGTTTGACGCCTTCCCGGCGCGGGAAGGCCACGATGTGCCTTCCTGGGTGATGAAAAGACTTTTGAAACCCCGGCTGGCATGTCCCGCCGGGGTTTTTAATTTCCCGGCATAAGGCCGACCCGCGCTTGGCTCCCCGAAGCCCTCCCTTTTCACTCTCCCTTTCACTTTTTACTTTTCCGCCCATGCCTCCCGCCAATCTGCCCAAAGACCGCCTCCGCCTCGCCGTGCAAAAGAGCGGCCGCCTCCACACCGATTCCATGGACCTGCTCAAGGCCTGCGGCATCAAGATCAAGTCGCCCAAGGAGAAGCTCCTCCTCCACGCCGACAACTTCCCGCTCGATCTGCTCTTCGTCCGCGATGATGACATCCCGCAGCTCGTCATGGACGGCGTCTGCGACCTCGGCATCGTTGGCCAGAACGTCCTCGAGGAGTCCGCCCTCGAGCGCGGCACGGCCAACGCCTACGTGTCCGAGCGCGTGCTCGACTTCGGCGGCTGCCGCCTCGCCATCGCCCTCCCTGAGGAGCGCCCCTACGCGAGCGTCAAGGACCTCGCCGGCCTCCGCATCGCAACTTCCTACCCGCAGCTGACCAAGCGCTACCTCGCGCAACAGGGCGTGTCAGCCGACGTCGTCACCCTCAGCGGCTCCGTCGAGATCGCCCCGCGCCTCGGCCTCGCCGATGTCATCTGCGACCTCGTCTCCAGCGGCTCCACCCTCGAGGCCAACAAGCTCCGCGCGGTCGAGACGATCTTCAAGAGCACCGCCGCCCTCATCCGCAACGCCCGTCCCCTCAACGCCGAGAAGGCCCACGCGCTCGAGATCATCCTCCGCCGCCTCGACGGCGTGCAGAAGGCCGCCGGCACGAAATACATCATGCTCCACGCCCCGAAGGCCAACCTCGCCGCCATCAAGGCCCTCCTCCCCGGCTCGGAGAACCCCACCGTCCTGCCGCTCGCCGGCGACGATTCCAAGGTCGCGCTCCACGCTGTCTGCTCTGAGGACGTCTTCTGGGAAACCATGGACGCCCTCAAGAAAGCCGGCGCGAGCAGCATCCTCGTCCTCCCGATCGAGAAGATGATGCTCTGAGCCCAAAACTGTAGGGCGGGGTCTCCGAACCCCGCCTCTGCCGCCGCCATGAAACCCGTCGTCTGGAAATCCCTAACCGCCTCCGCCCGCACCGCCGCGCTCCAACGCCCGGCGCAGAAGGCGCAGAAGCGGACCGCCGTCATCGTCGCGGGCCTCCTCGCCCTCGTCCGCCGCGGCGGGGACCGGGCCCTGCGGAATATCACAGCGAAGTTTGACGGCGCGAAACTTACTTCGCTGCGCGTGAGCGAGGCCGAATTTGCCGCAGCGGAAATGGCGCTCAGTCCCGCCGACCGCGCCGCCCTGCGCCGCGCCTACGCCAACATCCGCAAGTTCCACCTCGCCCAGCGCCCGAAGTCCGTCCGCGTCGAGACCATGCGCGGTATCGTCTGCGAGAAAGTCTCGCGACCCATCGAGCGCGTCGGCCTCTACGTCCCCGGTGGCAGCGCCCCGCTGTTCTCGACCGCGCTGATGCTCGGTGTGCCGTCGCAGATCGCGGGTTCGCCGGTGCGCGTGCTCTGCACCCCGCCGGGCCGCGACGGCAAGATCAGCCCGTGGATCCTCGTCGCCGCGCGTCTCTGTGGCATCACCGAGGTCTTCAAGCTCGGTGGCGCCCAGGCCATCGCGGCCATGGCCTACGGCACCGAGTCCGTCCCGAAATGCGACAAGCTCTTCGGCCCGGGCAACAGCTTCGTTACCGAGGCCAAGCTCCAGGTCTCGCGCGACGACGCCGCCATCGACCTGCCGGCCGGTCCGTCCGAGGTCATGGTCATCGCCGACGCCTCGGCCGACCCGGCCTTCATCGCCGCCGACCTGCTCTCGCAGGCGGAGCACGGCCCCGACTCCCAAGTCGTGCTGGTTTCATTCTCCGCAAAAATCGCCGCCCGCGTGCAGGCCGAACTCGCCGCGCAACTCGCCGTGCTGCCGCGCGGCGCCATTGCCACCGAGGCCCTGAAGAAAAGCCGCGTCCTTCTCGCCGCTTCGCCGGCCGAGGCGGTCGAAATCGCCAACCGCTACGCGCCCGAACACCTCATCCTTCAGGTGAAGAACCCGCGCGCCCTGCTCCCGCAGATCTCCACTTCCGGTTCCGTCTTTCTCGGCGCATGGACGCCCGAGTCGCTCGGCGACTACGCCAGCGGGACCAATCACGTGTTGCCCACCTACGGCTGGGCGCGCGCCTGCTCCGGCCTCGGGCTCGCGGATTTCCAGCGCACCATGACCGTGCAGGAAGCCAGCCCCCGCGGTCTTAAGCAGCTCGGCCCCGTGGTCGAACGCCTCGCCACCGCCGAAAACCTGATCGCCCACCGCCGGGCCGTGACCGTCCGCCTTCAAAAACTCGCCCGATGAGCCCCGTCGACTCCGTTCTCCAACTCGTCCGTCCCGACATTCTCGCGCTCGCGCCCTACAGCTCCGCGCGCAAGGAGGCCAAGGGCGGTCGTGTCTGGCTCGACGCCAACGAGAACCCCGAGACGCCTTCCGCGCACAAGCCGCTCCTCAACCGCTACCCGGAGCCGCAGCCGGCCGACCTCGTCGCCACGCTCGCCGCGCTCTACGGCGTGTCGCCGGCGCAGTGTCTGGTCACCCGCGGTTCCGATGAAGGCATCGATCTTCTTCTGCGCACCTTCTGCCGCGCCGGGCAGGACGCCATTCTCTTCACGCCCCCGACCTACGGCATGTATGTCGTCGCCGCCGGCATCCAGGGCGCGCGCTGCCTTACGGTGCCGCTGATCCGCGAACAAAATTTCGCGCTCGATACCGCCGCCGTGCTCAAGGCCGTCACGCCGGAGGTGAAGCTCGTCTTCCTCTGCTCGCCCAACAACCCGACCGGCGGCCTGCTCGACCGCGCTGAGGTGCTGTCGGTCGTCAAGACGCTCGCCACCCGCGCCGTGGTCGTGGTCGATGAGGCCTACGTGGACTTTTCCGGTCAGCCGAGTCTCGCGGCCGAGATCGGGGCGAATCCCAACCTCGTCATCCTGCGCACGCTCTCCAAGGCGTTTGGCCTCGCCGGCGCCCGCGTCGGCACGACCATCGCCGACCCGGCGGTCATCGCCGTGCTGCAGAAGGTCCTCGCCCCCTACCCGGTCCCCACGCCCGTGCTGCAGGCGGCGCTGGCGGCGCTTTCGCCGAACGGCCTGGCCGCTTCGCGCGAGTCCGTCGCCGCCATCGTGGCCGAGCGCGCCAGGCTCGCCGCTGCGCTGGCGAAACTGCCCGCCGTGAAGCGCGTCTGGCCGAGCGACGCCAACTACCTGCTCGTTGAGGTCGCCGACTCCGCGAAGACCATGGCCGCCGGCCGCGCCGCCGGCGTCATCTGGCGCGACCGCAGCAAGGATGTCCCGAACACCGTCCGCATCACCGTCGGCACCGCCGCGGAAAACCAAGCCACCCTGGAGGTCATGTCCCGTGTCTAAGAAAATCCTCTTCATCGACCGTGATGGCACGCTCATCACCGAGCCCGCCGACTTCCAGATCGACTGCCTCGACAAGTTCGCGCTCGAACCCGACTGCATCGCCGCGCTCCAGCGCCTGCGCGACGCCGGCTGGACCTTTGTCATGGTCACCAACCAGGACGGCCTCGGCACCCCGAGCTTCCGCGAGGAGGAATTTCGCCCGCTGCAAAACCTCCTGCTCCAAATTCTGCAGTCCCAGGGCATCGCCTTCGAGGCCGTGCGCGTGTGCCCACACACCGTCGCCGACCGCTGCGACTGTCGGAAGCCCAAGGTCGGGCTCGTGCTCGACTACCTGAAGGACACGTCCTGGTCGCGCGAAGAGTCCTACGTCATCGGCGACCGCGATACTGACGTGCAGTTGGCGCAAAATCTCGGTGTGCGCGGCCTGCGCTACAATCCGAAGACCCTCGGCTGGACCGAAATCGCCCGCCAGATCGCCGACGCCCCGCGCCGCGCCGTGATCGCCCGCCAGACGAAGGAGACGAAAATTTCCGTGAGCGTGGACCTCGACGCCGTCGCACCGGCGAAATTCGCCACCGGACTCGGGTTCTTCGACCACATGCTCGACCAGATCGCCCGCAATGCGGGCATCAGCCTGGTCATCACCTGCGCGGGCGACCTGCACATCGACGAGCACCACACGGTCGAGGACGTCGGCCTCGCGCTCGGCGCGGCGCTCAAGCAGGCGCTCGGTGACAAGCGCGGCATCGGCCGCTACGGCTTCACGATGCCGATGGACGAGGCCAAGGCCGAGGTGGCGATCGACCTCAGCGGCCGGCCCTACTTCGTGTTCGAGGCGAACTTCCCGCGCGAGAACGTCGGGCAGTTGCCGACCGAGCTCGTGCCGCACTTCTTCCAGTCGCTCGCGACCACGCTCGGGGCGACGCTCCACATGTCCGTGAAAGGCGACAACACCCACCACATGATCGAGGCCCTCTTCAAGGGCTTCGGCCGCGCGCTGCGACCCGCCGTCGCCCGTGGTGCCGGCAGCGAAATCCCCAGCACGAAAGGAGTGCTCTGATGCTCGCCATCGTCGACAGCGGCGGCGCCAACATCGCCTCGGTGCGCTTCGCGCTCGAGCGGCTTGGCGTCCAAAGCGAACTCACGGCCGACCCCGCGGTCATCCGCGCGGCGGAGCGCGTCATCTTGCCCGGTGTCGGCTCGGCCTCCGAGGGCATGAAACGCCTGCGCGCCAAGGGGCTGGTCGATTGCGTCCGTGGACTCACCCAGCCGGTGCTCGGCGTCTGCCTGGGCATGCAGCTCCTGTTCGAGGAGTCCGAAGAAGACGGTGGCGTGGAGACGCTCGGCCTCATCCCGGGCAAAGTCGCGCTGCTCCCGAATTCGCCCGGCATCACCGTGCCGCACATGGGCTGGAACACGCTCCTCACCGGCCGCAAGCCCGCCCTGCTCGACGGCGTCGAGCCCGAGGCGCGATTTTATTTCGTGCACAGCTACGCCGCCCCGGTGAACGCCTTCACCGTCGCCAGCTGCACCCATGGCACGCCGTTCACCGCCATCGTCCAGCGCGGCAACTTCTCCGGCGCCCAGTTCCACCCGGAGCGCTCCGGCCCCGCCGGCGCGCGCCTGCTCCAGAATTTCGTGGAGGGCCGCGTATGATCATCTACCCCGCCATCGACCTTCGCGGTGGGCGCGTGGTGCGCCTGACCGAGGGGAAATTCGACCAGGAGAAATCCTACGGCGACGACCCGCTCGCGGTCGCAAAGGAGTTCGCCGCGGCCGGCGCCACCTGGTTGCACGTCGTGGATCTCGACGGCGCCAAGGATCCGACCAAACGCCAGACCCCGCTTGTCGAAAAGATCGCCCGCGGCAGTGGCCTGCGCATGCAAACCGGCGGCGGTATCCGCGAGGAAGCCCAGATCGCCGCGCTGCTAGCCGCCGGCGCCCAGCGCGTGATCGTCGGCAGCGTCGCCGTGAAGCAACCGGCGCTCGTTCACGACTGGCTGCGAACGTTCGACCCCGAGAAAATCATCCTGTCGCCCGACGTCCGTCTCGACGCGGCCGGCGTGCCGCGCGTGGCCGCCGCCGGCTGGCAGGAGAGCACGGGCGTCGCGCTCGACGATTTCCTGAACGGCTTCCTCGCCTCCGGCCTGAAGCACATCCTGTGCACCGACATCAGCCGCGACGGCAAGCTGACGGGACCGAACACCGCGCTCTACGCCTCGCTCGTGCAGAAATTTCCCTCGCTTCAGATCCAGGCCTCGGGCGGCGTGTCGTCGCTCGACGACCTCCGCGGCCTCAAGCCGACCGGCAGCTCCGGCGTCATCGTCGGACGCGCGCTCTACGAGAAAAAATTCAACCTGCAACAGGCTTTGGCCTGCTGAAGAAATCCCAAACGCCAAAGGTCCAGATGCCAATGTATCCTCAAAGCAGCGGAACCACGCCCATTCTCGAAATCTCTCGTTTCGGATTTCTTTGGCGTTTGGCGTCTGGCGTTTGGAATTTTCCCCCATGTTAGCCCGCCGCATCATTCCCTGCCTCGACGTCCGCGACGGTCGCGTCGTCAAGGGCACGCAGTTCCGCGACCACGAGGACGTGGGCGACATCATCGAGCTGGCCTCGCGCTACCGCGACGAGGGCGCCGACGAGCTGGTGTTCTACGACATCACCGCCAGCAGCGACGGCCGCACGGTCTCGACCGAGTGGGTCACGCGCGTGGCCAAGGTCCTCGACATCCCCTTCTGCGTGGCCGGTGGCATCCGGTCGCTCGACGGTGCCCGGGAGATCCTCCATGGCGGCGCGGACAAGATCTCCATCAACTCCCCCGCCCTCGAAAACCCCGCCCTCATCGGCGAGCTGGCCCGCGAGTTCGGCTCGCAATGTGTGGTCGTCGGCATCGACAGCCGCACGGAAGACGGTGACTACTTCGTGAAACAATACACCGGCGACCCGACCAAGACGCGCGCCACCCGCTGGCGCACGCTCGACTGGGCCGTCGAGGCGCAGAAGCTCGGCGCCGGCGAGGTCGTGCTCAACTGCATGAACCAGGACGGCGTGCGCCGCGGCTACGACCTTGTGCAGCTGAAGGCCCTGCGTGCCCTGCTGCACATTCCGCTCGTGGCCTCCGGGGGTGCCGGCGAGATCAGCCACTTCAATGATGTGTTCCGGATTGCCGGCGTGGACGGTGCGCTGGCCGCCTCCGTCTTCCACAAGGGCGTCATCGCCATTCCCAAGCTCAAGGAACAGCTCATCGCCGACGGCATCCCGATCCGACCATGACCCAAGCCTCCCGTCATCCTGAGCGCGGCGAAGAATCCAGCGGATCATCCGCCCGCGGTCATTTCCTGGATCCTTCGCTCCGCTCAGGATGACACGCATCGTGTTTTTAATTTTTCCGTTCCCATGAAACTCCCGAAAATCGACTGGAAGAAGACCAACGGCCTCGTGCCCGCCATCGTGCAGGACGCCGCCACCCTGCAGGTGCTCATGCTCGGCTACATGAACGCCGAGGCGCTGAAGAAGACCCTGCGCACGAAGAAGGTCACGTTCTTCAGCCGCACCAAGGACCGCCTCTGGACGAAGGGCGAGTCGTCCGGCCACTTCCTCAAGGTCGTGAGCGTCGAGGTGGACTGCGACAACGACACGCTCCTCGTGCAGGCCAACCCCGTGGGCCCGACCTGCCACCGCGGCACCGTGAGCTGCTTCGGCGACGGCGCGCTCGTGGGCGGCGTGGGCTTCCTCGGCCACCTCGAACAGTTCCTCGACGAGCGCATCAAGGGCGGCGACACGAGCAGCTACACCGTGCGCCTCGCCAAGGAGGGCGTGGGCCGCGTCGCCCAGAAGGTCGGCGAGGAGGGCCTCGAGACCGCGCTGGCCGCCGTGGCGGGCAAGCAAAAGGACTTCGCCGGCGAAGCCGCCGACCTGCTCTACCACCTCATCGTGCTCCTGCGCGTGAAGAAGCTGCGCCTGGCCGACGCCATCGCCGTCCTCGAGAAGCGTCACGCCCCGAAGAAGTGAGGAAAGCCGCGGGCCGGGTCGCCCGCGCCCCGGGGTTTGGGTCAATGCAGCCCCGGCCCCTGCGCCGTGGTCCCCAAAACCCGGAGTTGCGCCGGGACGCGAGTCGCGCACCTTCAGGGCGTTCCGCCCCATGAAGTCACCGTTGTTGCGAACGCTGCTCCTGCTCTGCCTGCTGACCGGTTCGATCCTTGCCGCGGTTGACCCGCGCGCCGGACGCTGGGCCCACGAGGGCACGGCGCACAAGCCCGATGAGCGCGTCGTCTGGGGCCGGCTCGACAACGGCCTGCGCTACGCCCTCCTCCCGCACCGCGGCGTGCCCGGCCAGGTGTCGATGAAACTGGTGGTGCTGGCCGGGTCGGTGGACGAGCGGGAGGATGAGCTCGGCATCGCCCACTTCACCGAGCACATGGCCTTTCACGGCAGCGCCGAGATGAACGAGCTGCAGATGCTGGCGTTCTTCCGGCGGCTGGGCGCGGAATATGGCTCCGACATCAACGCCTTCACGACCTTCGACAACACGATCTACAGCCTCGATTTTCGGGAAAACGAACCGCGCTTCCTCGCCGACGGGCTGCGGTTCTTCCGCGGCGTGGCCGGCAGCATCACCTTCGAGTCCGCCGTCATCGACCGGGAGCGCCGGGTGATCTTCGCCGAGAAGCGCAACCGCGGCGGTCTCTCGGAACAGCAGGTGGACGCCACCATGCCGGTGATCTTCCGCGGGGTGAACTTCGCGGAACACTCCCCCATCGGCACCGACGAGACCCTGCGGAGCCTCCGCCGCGAGCAGTTCCTCGATTTTTATCAGCGCTGCTACCGGCCCGACCTGATGACCGTGGTGGTCGCGGGCGACTTTGACCCGGTGGCGCTCGAGGGCGTCATCCGGGAAAAATTCGCCTCGTTGGTTAAACCCGCGACGCCGATTCCGGCGCGTCCGCCGGGCAAGCCCGAGCTTCGGGCGTTGCGCGCCGGGGTGTTCCGGGTCTCGGGCATCGGCTCGGCGGAAACCCTGGCCGCGAGCGCCGGCCCGCTTCCGGCGAAAATGGATCCACGCGAGGCCGTGCTCCACCAATGGCGCAACTCGGTCGCGCTCGAGCTGTTCGCCCGGCGCCTGGGCCACCAGGTTCCCGGCGCGGGCAATCCGCAGGCGTCCTACGAAACCATCATGGGCTTCGAATCGGTCGTCGCCTCGGTGCAGGTGCCCGGCGACGCCTGGTCGCAGGGCCTGCTCGGCGTGGACCAGGCGGTGCGCGATGTCGTGAAACGCGGCTTCACCGCCGCCGAGGTCAACGAGCTGCGCACGCGCTACCTGGAATACACCCAGCACCAAATCTCCCTGCTGCCGGTGATGGAGCCGGCGGAGCTTTGCTCCGACCTCGCCGACTCGATCGCGGAGGGCGCGGTGTTCTTCGGGCCCGCCACTGAACTTGCCTGGACCAGCGAGTGGCTGGCCGGTCTCAAGCCCGACGAGCTGAACCGCGCCTTCCGCTCGCTCTGGAACCTCGACGCCATGGCCTTTCACGTCGGTGGCGACGTGGACATCGAGCTGAAACCCGCCGAGGTGCTTAAAACCGTGCAGAAACACCGGCGCGGCGAGTTGTCCTACCTCCTGCCGCCCGCCCCGAAGGACGAACCCTTTGTGCTGAAGAAACCGGGTCCGGCGTCCACCATCGCCGAGACCCGCAGCGTCCCGGAACTCGGCGTCGAGCTGCTGCGGCTTTCGAACAACGTTCGCCTGAACTTCATTCCCACCAAACACGAACCCGGCCTCGTGCAGGCCATCGTGCGCGTGGGCGACGGCCTGCTCACGATGCCCGGCAAGCAGCCGGCGCTGAAGGAATTCGGCCTCAACACGCTCATGGGCAGCGGCACGATCTACTACCAGACCGACCAGCTGGCGCAGATCATCGACCGCAAGCTGCTGAACTTCAGCTTCGACCTCGCCGACAACGACGCCTTCGCCTTCCGCGGCCTCATGGCCACCGCCCAGGTCGAGACCTTCCTCGGCATCGTCACCGAGATCATCCGCAGCCCGAAGTTCAACCCCTACGCCCACCAGGAGCAGCGCGCCCTCGCCGCCATCGGCCGCATCAGCTCGATCATGGGTTTCCAGGAAGGCCTGCGGCAGATGAACGACCACCTGTTCCAGGGCGACGCCCGCTTCATGTCGGGCACGTTCAAGGATTTCGCCTCGCTCGGCGCCGCCGACGTGCAGCGCTGGATGGAGCCGCCGCTGACCACCGGCTATGTCGAGGTGACCGTCGTGGGCGACGTCTCGCGCGACGCGCTGCTGCAGTCCCTCGGACGCACCCTCGGCACCCTCGGTCCGCGGGCCGCGGCCAAGGACCGGTCCCTCGCCCCGCAGCCCGTGAAGGTGTCCGCCCCCGCCGGCGTGAAGCGCTTCGAGTTCATCGGCGAGCTCAACCTCGGCCTCGTGCAGGGCAACTGGCCGGTCACCGGCCGCATCACTTCGCGCGACAATGCCGCGCTCCAGGTGCTCAGCAAGCTCCTGGAGTTCCGCATCCGCGAGCAGGTGCGCGACGGCTACGGTTTCTCCTACGGCCCGAGCGCCAGTTTCAACCCCTTCGGCGGCTTCGAGAACTTCGGCCTCATGGAAGCGACCGTGGACTGCACGCCCGCTGACGTGCAGCAGGTCGCGCAGGTGGTGGAGGCCACCGCCGCCCGGCTCGCGGCCGGCGCGACCGCCGAGGAGTTTGCCGGCGGCGTGGGCATCGTGCGCAGCCAGCTCCGCCGCGGCTTCAAGGACAACGGATTTCTTCTCAGCCTGTTCAAGCGCGCGCAGGAGAAGCCGGGCCGCGTGGACGAGATCCTCGCGCTGCACAACGGTCTCGTGGAGCAGCTGACGCTCGAGGAAGTCAACGCCTGGGCCGCCCGGGTGCTGCCGGCCGCCAACGCCCGCACCGCGATCGTCGTGCCCAAGCCCTTTGTGGGCGTGTTCGAAGGAACGAAGATGTGAAGGGCAGGATCTGCCGGCTGACCGGCCCGGTCGCTTACTTGGCCGCTTCGCCCGGCGTGCCGGTGAACTTGAAACGGATCTTCACCTCGGGGTCCACGGTCAGCACGCCGAGCTTGCGGTATTTCTTCAAGCCCCAGTTGCGGTGATCGATCGTCGCCTCGCCCGTGATCACATGGGCGCCCTCGGCCTGGACCACGTTGACGGGAAATTCCACCAGGTGCGTCTGGCCATGAAAGGTGAGGTTGCCCGAAGCCTGGCCCTGGCCGGACGGCGTGAGCGCGAGGATGCCCAGTTCGAAGCGGCCGGTGGGGTCGCCGCCGCCGAGCCAGGCGATCATGCCGGTGTCGCGTTCGGCCTTGCCGGTCTTGAGGTCGGCAAAACGAAACGTCAGGACCGCGGTCTTGATGCGATCCTTGTTGTCCACGGTGGCGCGCAGATCATAGGCGTCGAGCCGGGCGGTGAAGGAGTCCACGGTGGCCTTCACGTCCACGTCCACGTAGGAGCGGGTGCGGTCCACCTTCAACGGGCGCTCCGCCGCCACGAGGGCGAGGGGCAGGAGCAGCAACAGGGCGAGCGTGCGGATGCTTCTCATGGGCGGGCAATATGGCGCTCGCCCCTCCGACCGCAAACGCGCAGTTTGGTGCGCCCCCCGCCCGCCATGAGCCGTCCCCGCAAGACCGCCGACCAGTGGTTCGCCGATTATGGCGACAGCCATCAGCACGACACCAACGAGCTCATCCACTGGATCTGCGTGCCGGTGATCTTCTTCTGCGTGGTGGGCTTCATCCGTTCGCTGCCCGTGCCGGGGGCTTGGCCGGCCTGGTTCACGTGGGACTTGCCGGCGGCTTTGGGCGTCCTGGTTTTCTATCTGCGTCTGTCCCCGCCGCTGGCCGTGGGCCTGCTGCTGTTCATGGGGCTGTGCCATGGCCTGCTCCAATGGCAGGCGGCGGTTTGCCCGGTGCCGCTGTGGAAAACCTGCCTCTTTCTTTTCGTGGTCGCGTGGATCGGCCAGTTTATCGGCCACAAAATCGAGGGAAAGAAGCCGTCGTTCTTCAAGGACCTGGTCTTTCTGCTCATCGGGCCGGCGTGGCTGCTCCACTTCGTCTACAAACGGCTCGGACTGAAATATTGAGTTCATTCTGGCCACCGGCGCGGTGGCCATCCCGCCTCGCGGTCTTTTTCAGCCCCGGCCGCCGCGCAGCAGGAAGACATGGGCGAGGTCGTTTTTCTCGAACTCGGCCCAGTAACGGTCCTCGATCTTCTTGAGCTGTTCGTCGCGCGATGGCGGGGGCTCGACGCCGGGGGTCTCCATCGTGCGCTTGGTCTGCTCGCCCGCGAGATCGCGGTCGGCAAGGCGCTGCACCAGCTCGTGCCAGAAGACATCGTTCTGAAACTCGCTCTGGATCTCGCGCACGCGGTCGTCCTCGGCGAGCTTGGGCGCGGGCTGGAGCGTGCCGTCGGCCCGCTCTTCCACGAGATCGGCGCAACCCATCGCGGTCGCCATCTCCATCAGGCGCTGGTCGAGGGCGAAGTAGCGCTTCGCGGCGGCGGTATCCTCGCCCTGGTAGGCGGTGACGGTCCACATGCCGAGATGCACCAGCTCGAGGAGCTGGCGGTATTCCTTCGCGGTGAACGAGGCTTTCATGGTCTTGCCACGCTTGCCCCGCCCGGCGCACCCGCAAGCGCGAAGTGGGCGGGTTATTTTTCCGGCGGCTTGAAGCCCACGGGAATACGCACCCGGACATCCGTCGGTTGGCCGTTTCTCACCGGCGGCTCGAACACCCACTGGCTCACGGCGGTGGCCGCCGCCCAGCCGAAGGCCTCGTCGGTGGCGGACACCACCAGGGGCAGGCGCGCCCGTCCGTCGCGATCTATGATGAACTCTATCAGGGCCTCGCCCGACGGTTTCCGCTCCAGCAGGGCCTGCGGATAAACCGGAAAGCCGCGCCAGAGCGGCTGCAGTTTTCGCTCCAGCCCGGCTGGGCCGGCAATGCCCTCGGCGCCCGGCTTCAACCGGGCGCCCAAGCGGAACTCCGCCAGGTCGGAACGCTGGGCAAACTCATGAACCGCGCGGATCCGGACGGCCACCGGGCCCTGGTCGTTTTGTGCCGGCTGGAAGGCCCAGGCTTCGATGGCGGCGGTGAAGGCGCCGCCGAAGTCCGGATGGGTGGCGTTCAGGATTGCGATCTCGCGCGGAGTGCCCTGGGCATCGACGGTGAACTCCGCTGTGCAGCTTCCGCTTTCGCCCGCCAGCCAGCGCCCCTGTGGAAACACCGGCGGAATGAGCATTTTCAACTGGGGCTGTCGCACCAGAGATTCACCGCCCATCACCGTCAGCCCGTTGGCAGCCAGGACATCCGAGGGTTTTGCCCCCATGCTGCCGAAGACCACCGGATACTGCACGCGGGACGACTTCACCAAGGGTCCCTGCCGGGCCGGCGTGAAGCCCGCCCGGGCGATGGCGCGAAGCGAGGTCTCCACGAAGGCCGGATGGGTCGCCCACAGGACGCGCGGCTGACTCACCGCGCCCGCGGCATCCACCGTGAACTCGATGTGCACCTCGCCGGGCAATCGCCGCTCCTCGAGCTCGGCGGGATATTCGGGCTCGATGCTGCGGTCCGCTGCGGCCGGGGTCTCCTTGACCGGGACCGGCCACAACACCTGCGGCGGGAAAAGCGGGGCGTTTTTCTGTTTCAGCTGCGCGAGTTCGAACACCACCGGCACCCGCATGGCCGAGGCGACCGGCGTGCCGTGCTCCAACGCGGGCTTGAACTTCCATTTTTGCACCGCCGCCAGCGCGGAGGCGTTGAACCGCGGGTCCGCACTCTCATGAACCGTTTCCCGCGAAACACTGCCGTCCACCTCGACGACAAACTCAACCACCACGGTGCCCTCGGCCTTGGCCTTGCGCGCCTCGGCCGGATATTCCGGCCGCACCCACTCGGTCATTAGGGCGGGGCCGAAGTCCGCGGCCGCGGGTGCCGTCTGCGCCCGGAGTGGGAGTCCCACCAGGCAGGCCAGCCCGATCAGGCCGGCCCAAAGACCGAGCGGAGCGAAAACGGAGTGCAGGCGCAAAAGCACGGGCCGGTTGCATCCTGGCCGGGCGGGCGGGTTCATGGGGTTTGGTCCGGAGTCGGTAGGTTTTCCGGCGGCGCTTCATTCGTTGAGGCCGGGGCAGTTTCGTGGGTAAATTCAATCGGGATACGCACCCGGGTGATGACGGGTTTGCCGGCTCTGCGCGGCGGTTCAAAGCGCCAGGTAGCGACCGCCTGCGCCGCTGCATAGCCGAACTCCGGCAGCGTGCTGGAGACGATGCGCGGCAGCTCGGCGTCGCCGTTGGGCGCAATGAAGAACTCGATCACCGCCTCCCCGGGCTGGCCCTTGCGCCGCAACGCGGACGGGTAAACCGGCGGCCGTCGGGAAAGTGGCTTGGGCATTGCGTCCAATTGGTTGGATGGGACGATGTCCCCGGGCTTTTTCTCGAGCTTTTTCAGGATCGTGAGCGCCTCCTCGGTCAGAGGCACGTTGCCATAATTGTTGGGCCTGAAATCATGCCGCATGGTGAGCGCGGCGTAACAGGGCTGTCCCTCCTGGTTTTTCGGCGGGGTGAACCGCCACGTATCGATCATCGCCTGCGCCGCCAGCCCCAACTCCGGCAGTCCGGCCTGCAGCACTTGGCTGGCGCTGACCCGACCGTCGGGACCAATGATGAACTTGATCTCGCTAACGCCGGATTTGCCGGCCTGCAGGACCTCGAAAGGATAAACGGGAAAAGCGGTGGTGACCGGCTGGGGTGCCGTCGTCCAGCGCAGCTCCGGCGGGAGTTCCTCGGGATTTTTCAACCTAGGCACATACCACAGCCCGGCCGGCGTGTCGCCGTCATCCAAGGTGAATTCCAGGCGCTGACGGGCCAGCGCGTTAACCTTCTTGCCGTCCATCTCTCCGGGGTGGAACCGCCACTTCAGGATCGCTTCGATGGCCGGTCGCTCAAACCAAGGGTTGTTGGAACGCATCACCACCGGGTTAACGACGTGCCCCTCGGTGTTGATGACGAAGGAAACCTCGACCAGTCCCTCCAGACGTGACCGCTCCATGTTTGTCGGATAAGGCGGTGCCTCGCGCTTGATCGGGCGTGGCAGCGTGCCTTTCTCGATCAGCTCCTTGACGGGCACGATGCGGTCATCGGCAAACGCCGCGAGCGCAAGGCTCACCAGCAGGAGGGTAGTTTTAAACGGGCGTGATACGGTCATGGTAAACCTGGCCCGTTTACGTGGGAATGGCTAAACCTGCCTCGCCCACACGAGGCAAGAGCAGACCGCGGCAAAACCGCCTACTTCTTCTCCGCCGGCGCAACAGCCGGGGCCGCGGGCGGGAGCTTGGCGCGCACGGCGGTGAAGGCGCCGAGGCTCGGGCGGGGCGCCACGCGCCACATCCAGTCGGCTTCCTTTTCATCCACCGAAAAATTGATGGCCACGCGCCAGCGCGACTCGACGGCAGCGCCGTCTTTCTGTGCGGGGGCAAACTGCCACTGCTGCACGGCGGCGAAGGCCGCGTTGGCAAACTCCGGGTGCGAGGACCGCAGCACGGACGCCTGCTTCACCGCGCCGTCGGCGCCGATGACCAGTTCCACAATGGCACCGCCGACCGTGCCGCTGGCGGCGAGGTTTTCCGGATAGGCCGGCAGCGGGGCCGCCTTGAGCGCGGGCTTGGGGGCCTCGTTGGCCGCGGCACCTTCGTCGCCCTCGACCGGGAAATTGAAGGGGGCGCGGGCCTTGAACTTGACCGGCTTGCCGTCCTTGCCCGTGCGCGGGGCCTGTTTGACCTCCTCGGCGAGCCGCAGCGCGATCTGGTCGAGCACGCGCGCGCCGCTCGGGTCGTCGCTCGACACCACCTTGCCCTCCTCGGCGACGCCCTGCTCGTCAAAAGTGATCTCGACCACCACCTTGTAACCGGGGGCGACCGCGGTTTGGGCGCGGGCCGTGAGCAGGCTCGACGCAATGGCAATCAGGAGGAGGAAACGCAGGAGAGGTTTCATGGGGGTGACGTTGACTGACAGCTGAACGGAGCAACCGCAGCTGGCAATGGGATACTTCGCCGGACGGGTCCCGCCTTGCCACGCCCGCGGGAACCACGGACCATGCGGATGGTCTGCATCTGCTGCCCACCCTGCCCCATGCGCCGCGTCACCCCCGCGTTTGTTCTCCTGTTCCTGTCTCCTGCGATCTGCGGCGCGGGCCTCTGGGACCTGATCCGCAGCCACCGTGAGCTCGAGGTCATCACGGTGACCGAAGTCTCGACCGAGAGCGGCTTCCGGCCCGCCGCCAGCCGTGACCAGCCGCATTACTACGTCGCCGCCAGTCTCGGTTACCGCGATCTGGGCGGGCAGATTGCCGGGTTCAAGCAGCCGCCGACCGAACTTGTGTTGCGCCTGATCTCGGCGGAACTGGCCAAACAGGGCTACCTGCCCAGCACCTCCCGCTCGGGCCCGCCCACCCTGTTGCTGTGCTACACCTGGGGCACCCTCAACGCCGAACGATTCTACGGCCCCGACCCCTCTCGCCCGCCGCTCCAGGTCAACCGCGGCCAGATTGTCCGGTTTCTCGGCGGCCACAAAATCGGTCTCGACCAGGCCTTCTTCAACCCCCTGACCGCCCCGATGGTCGGCCTCACGGCCAACAGCTATGACGCCCGGAACCTGCTGGAGGTGGCGGAGGAGGATTTCTACGTGATTGTCGTGTCGGCCTACGATCTGGATGCCGCGCTGGAAATGCGCCGCAAACCGCCCCTGTGGACCACCCGCATCGCCGCCCCCTCCTTGGGTTTCAGCCTGGCTGACGTCATGCCGGCCATGCTCGCCATCGGCGGACAGCAGTTCGGCCGCGAGACCCCGCGCCCGGTCTGGATCAACGCCGACGACAAGTTCACCCCCAACGTGAAGCTCGGCGAACTGCAGCTGGTCGAATACCTGAAGAGCGACCCGTTGCCCGTGACCGACGCCTCCGAGACGAAGGTGGAAAAGAAGCCCTGATCGAAACCCATGGTCGGTGGCGGAGCCGTCGCGGCTCAGGTTTTCCTGGCCAACCGCGCGCCCAAACCCCGGCATTGACCGGCCCCGGGCCGCTCTCTTTGCTGACCAACTGCTCCCCACATCCAGTTGGGGGCGCTCCTTACCACCATGTCCACTCCCTCCGCCGAAAACCCGAATCTCATGGAAGCCCTCGTGTCGCTCGCGAAGCGCCGCGGCTTCATCTACCAGTCGTCCGAAATCTACGGCGGCCTCAACGGTTTCTTCGACTACGGCCCGCTCGGCGTGGAGCTCAAGCGCAACATCCGCGACTGCTGGTGGCGCGACATGGTCCACCGCCGCGACGACATCGTCGGCATCGAGACCTCGATCATCATGCACCCCAAGGTCTGGGAAGCTTCCGGCCACGTCGCCGGCTTCACCGACCCGCTCGTGGACTGCAAGGTGAGCAAGCAGCGCTACCGGGCGGACCAGCTGTTCTGGTCGCCGGTCGTCGTGGACGGCAAGGTCGCGGGCTACGTCTCCGCGCTCGAAAGCGAGAAGACCGCCGAAGACCTCCAGGCCGCCGCCGAGTCGTTCAAGCGCAAGAAGGCCCTCCAGGGCGCGCTCGCGCCGGTCGTCGCCAAGGACTTCACCGAGGCCGCCGAAACCGAGATCCCGCTGATCCCCTCCCCCGCCACCGGCGAGCCCGGCAGCCTGACGCCGCCGCGCGCGTTCAACATGATGTTCGAGACCAATGTCGGCGCGCTCAAGGACGCCTCATCGGTCGCCTACCTCCGCCCCGAGACGGCGCAGGGCATGTTCGTGGACTTCAAGAACGTCATCGACACCACGCGCGTGAAGCTGCCCTTCGGCATCGCCCAGGTCGGCAAGTCGTTCCGCAACGAGATCACGCCGCGCAACTTCATCTTCCGCTCCCGCGAGTTCGAGCAGATGGAGATGGAGTATTTCATCCACGAGCACGCCGACTGGGCCAAGGCCCACGAGGAGTGGATCACCTGGTGCGAGAAATGGCTCAAGAGCATCGGCCTGCCCGAGTCGCACCTCTCGCGCTACGCCCACCCGAAGGAGAAGCTCGCGTTCTACTCACGCGGCACGGTGGACATCATGTTCAAGTATCCCTTCGGCGTGCAGGAGCTCTGGGGCATCGCCGCCCGCGGCAACTACGACCTCACGCAGCACGCCAACGCCAGCGGCAAGCCGCAGGAGATGTTCGACGAGGCCACGAAGAAGAAGTTCGTCCCGCACGTCATCGAGCCCGCCGTCGGCACCGACCGCATCTTCCTCGCCGTGCTCACCGCCGCCTACGCGGAAGAGGACGTGAAGGACGAGAAGGGCAACGTCGAGAAGCGCACCGTGCTGCGGTTCTCCCCGCGCATCGCCCCGGTCAAGGTCGCCGTGCTCCCGCTCCTCAAGAACAAGGAGCAGCTCACCGACCGCGCCAAGGCCCTCTACGCGAAACTCAAGCGCAACTACGCCGTGCAATACGACGACGGCGGCGCCATCGGCAAACGCTACCGCCGCCAGGACGAGGCCGGCACGCCCTGGTGCGTGACCATCGACTTCGACACCATCGAGAAGCCCGGCGACACCTTCACCCTCCGCGAGCGCGACAGCATGAGCCAGAAGCGCATCACCGAGGCTGAGCTGTTCGCCCTTCTCGCCGAGCAGGTTTACTGAGAGGTGGAGCGCGTTGCCCGTTCGACGAGCTCAGGGCCTTGAGCCTGCCGAAACGGCTCCCCAACGCGCTTTCGCCCTCGCCCATGCCGCCCAATCCCCGTCAACCCGCCGTGCGCTCGGTCCGCACGCCGCAGGCGCTCACCGCGCTGCGCGGCTGGCTGGGCACGTTTCCCGCGGAGACGCGCGAGGTCGGCGGCGACCTTTACCGCCGCAAGGCCGTGAAGGAGGTCTGGTCCGAGGCCGACCACTTGGTGAAAGCCGAGGTGGACATCGGCAGCGAGTTGCTCGGGATCACGTTGTTTCTCACCCGCGGCGCGTGGACCTCGCGCTGTTCGTGTCCGGTGCTGGACCGCTGCGAACACGTCTATGCCGCCGGCCTCGCCTGGCTGGCCGCGGTCGAAGCCGGCCAGCTTGACGGCCGCCGCCCGACCATTCCCCTGCTGCCGGCGGACCGTGCCGCCGAGGCGAAACCTGCCGCTCCGATCACGCCCAGCAGCGAACCCGTGCTACCGGCCGGTCTCGCCGCCTGGTTGCGCGCCCTGCCCGCACCGGGTGAAAAACCCGCGGGCGGGCCGCTGCAACAGATCGCCGGCCTGCGCGTGCGGCTCGAACCCACCGGCAAGTGGCAGCTGGAAGTCCGCGTGGCCGACGAGCCGCGCTGGAAACCGCCGGCCAAGCGTCTGCTGGCCGATATCGCCGCGTCGCGCCCGGCAGATTTCGAGCACCTGCCGCCGGCCGAGGCCGCGCTTGGCGCCGCCTTCGCCGCGGAATGCCGCCTCGACGCCCGCACCCTCACGCCGCGCCTGTCGCTCTCCGAGGAAACTGTCGTCGGTCTCCTGCGCACCACGGCCGCGCGCGCCGCCCTCGTGCTGCCCGACGGCAGCCCCTTCGCCGTGCAGCCGGAACCGCTCGCGTTCCAGGCCAGCGCTGCGCCGGGCAAGGCCGACCGGCTCGACCTGCATCTCGTCACGCCCGACGGACGCGTCGCCGCGGGCGCACGACTCATCGCGCCGCGCCCGGAACCGCTTTACCTGTTCGACGGCTTCGTCTGGCGCGGTCCGCCGCCGGCCCCCTCCTCCCAGCTGCCGACCGCCGCTCTCAACGACGCCCGCATTTTGCCCCGCCTGCGCGCGGCGGGCATTCGTCTGCCCGCCGGCCTGTCGGCCGAGATCCGCACCGTCGTGCTGCGTCCGCGCCTGCGCTGCTGGCTCACACCCGCCTACGAGGAGAACGAGCGCGACTTTCACGCGCAACTCGTCGCCCGCGCCGAGAACCCGCCCTGCGAACAGCGTTGGACTGAGAACGCCGGCTGGCAATGGAGCCCGCAAGGCCTGCCGCCACCACGCGGCCCGGGGGAGCCACTGCTCGAGTTCGATCTCTCCAAGGCCCAGGTCGTGAGCGGGAGCTTCGCGTCGTTTCGCCTGGTGTGGGACGGCTGGGCCGAGGCGTGGACGCGGCCCGTGTCGGACAGCTTTCCCGACGAGTTCATCGACTGGCACGAGGCACTGCCCGATGACGTCGAGCTCGATGTGTCGCCGGAACTCGCTGCGTTGCTCGGCGCGCCGTTGCGCGCGCACCTGAAACTCGGCGTCGCCCCCGCCGGAGGAAACAAGGAGGACTGGTTCGACCTGTCCGTCGGCGTGAAGATCGAGGACACCACGCTCACGCCCGAGGAAATCGCCCTGCTGGTGAAGGCCCGCGGCAAATGGGTCAGCCTGCCGAAACACGGCTGGCGCCGCCTCGACCCGTCTCTCGCCATCGATCCTCTTGCCGCCGTCGCGCTCGAACGCCTGGGCTTGAGCCTCGACGAAGTCATCGCCACGGGGCGCGCGACCAACCACCGCCTGCACGCCCTGCAGCTCGCCGCCGCGTCTGAGCCATTCGTGGGTGAGGACGCGCTGGTCATTCATCAGCTGAAAGAGCGCCTGACCCGTCTGGCCGCGTTGCCACCGCCGGCGCTTCCGGCCGGACTGCGCGCCGAGCTGCGTCCCTACCAGCGCGAAGGCTTCCAGTTTCTTGCCCACCTCTCCCGCCACGGCCTCGGCGGCATCCTCGCCGACGACATGGGCCTCGGCAAAACCGTGCAAACCCTCGCCTGGCTCCTCCACCTCGTGGAAACCGCGAATGTTCGTATTACGAACATTGTCAGCTCGCGTCCGCCCGAGGAAACCCAACCCAATGTTCGTAATACGAACATTGGGCTGGAGGGCATGCGGCCGTTCCGTTGCCTCGTGGTCTGCCCGAAGAGCGTGACGCACGGGTGGCTGACGGAGGCGGCGCGTTTTGCGCCGGAGTTGGAGACGGTGGCGTTTGACCCGGTGAACCCGCGGGCGGTCGCCGAGGCGATTGATGCGCCCGGGCGGACGGCGCCGCGCGTGCTCGTGGCCAATTACGCGCAGCTGCGGCTGCACGCCACGGCCTTCCGCGGGGCGGAATGGGACGCGGTCGTGCTCGACGAAGGGCAGTTCATCAAGAACCCCGGCAGCCAGGTGGCCATCGTCGCGCGTTCGCTGCAGGCGCAGCACCGCCTTGTGCTCACCGGCACGCCAATCGAGAACCGGCTCACGGACTTGTGGAGCTTGTTCGCTTTCGCGCAGCCCGGCCTGCTCGGCGACCAGCCCGGTTTCCGCCGCCAATACCCGGAGGTCGAACCGGCCGCCCTCGCGCGACTGCACCGGCGCGTGCAACACTTCCTGCTGCGCCGCACCAAGGCCCAGGCCGCGCCCGACCTGCCCACGCGCACCGAGGACGACATCATCGTGGACCTCGAGGGCGAACAGCGCGCGCTCTACGACGCCGAGCTGAAGCGCGCCCGCGCGCATCTGATGGGCGTGAAGACGCCCGGCGAGCTCGGCGCGGTCCGCTTCCACGTGCTCGCAAGCCTGCTCCGCCTGCGCCAGATCTGCTGCCATCCCGCGCTCGTCGATCCGGCGCACGCCGCGCTGCCCAGCGCGAAGCTCGACGCCCTGCTTGAGCGCATCGAGGAACTCGCCGACGAAGGCCACCAGGTGCTCGTGTTCAGCCAGTTCACCGGGATGTTGGAACTCATCCGCGCCCGTCTCGTGGAGGCGAACATCGGTCATCTCATTCTCACCGGTGCGACGGAGAACCGCGCCGAGCTGGTGGATCAATTCCAGACCGACAAATCCAAGACCGTCTTCCTGCTCTCGCTCAAGGCCGCCGGCTTCGGCCTCAACCTCACGGCCGCAAGCTACGCGTTCCTCTACGACCCGTGGTGGAACCCCGCGGCCGAGGCCCAGGCCATCGACCGCATCCACCGCATCGGCCAGACGCGCCCCGTGATGGCCTACCGCCTGATCGCCGACAATTCCGTCGAACAGAAGATCCGCGCCCTGCAGCGCGAGAAGTCCGCCCTCGCCTCCGCCGTCATCCAGGAAGAATCCGTCGCCACCGTGATGGACCTAGAAAGCCTGCGGGAGATTTTGAGCTGAGGCCGTTCCATGGAAAACCCCTGCACCTTCTCTCCCGACCGGCGGCACCGCTATTCGCTTGTGCACCGGTGGAATCCGCTCTTCGGCGACCGGCTCATCCTGTGGATCGGGCTCAATCCCTCGACCGCCGACGAGCAGCAGCTCGATCCGACGCTCACGCGCATCCGCTCGTTCTCGCAGCGCGAGGGCTTCGACGGGTTCTGGATGGCCAACCTCTTTGCCCTGCGCACGCCCTACCCGAAGGAAATGATGGCTGACCCCGACCCGGTCGGCCCGGGCAACGATGCGTCCCTCCTCGAGGCCGCGGACCGCTGCGAACGCATCGTCGCCGCCTGGGGCGCCGGCGGGGATTTCCAAGGGCGCGCGACCGCCGTGGCGAAACTCTTCGCCGGCCGCGAACTCTGGTGCCTCGGCACCACGCAGGACGGCCAGCCCCGCCATCCGCTCTACGTGGCCGCCAAGGCGCCGCTGGTGCGGTGGCTTTCTCCGCTACAGGTTCAGCCGTAGCCGCGCTGGAGCGCAGTCCCTCGACAGGCTCTGGACCTTGAGCGTGTCGAAACGGCGACAGCGTGGTTTCTATCCGCGCCACGCTTTCGCCCCGCGATGGCGGGACTCAAGCGCAGCTACAGGCTGAACACATCCGGCGCGGGTGCTTGTCGCGTCCGTGATTCCGTCCATGCTTCCCGCATGAAACTGCTCCTGCTGGAATGCCTGCTGTTCGGTTCCTTGGTCGCCGCACCCATCCCCGTCCTCCTCGACACGGACATCGGCACCGACATCGACGACGCGTATGCGCTGGCACAGGTGTTGCGCAGCCCGGAGCTGGAACTGCTCGGCGTGACGACGGTGTCGGGCGACGCCGTGGCCCGGGCGCGACTGGCGGCGAAACTGTTGACTGTCGCCGGACGCAGCGACGTGCCGGTTTACGCCGGCCTCTCCACCGCGACCCAATACATGAAGCAGGTCGAATGGGCGGCCGGCTTCACTTCGCCGGCTTTGCACTCATCCGGCGGCATTGAGTTTCTGCGTCAGCAGATCAACGCGCGCCCGGGTGAGATCGTGCTGATCGCCGTCGGCGAGCTGACCAACGTCGCCGCGCTGCTTGAGTCCGAGCCCGGCATCGGGAAAAAGCTCAAGGCCATCGCCCTGATGGGCGGCTCCATCCGGCGTGGCTACGCGCCGGGGTCCAAGCCCGAACCCGAGTGGAACATCAAGTCCGCCGCCAAGGCCGCGCAGGTCGTTTTTTCCTCCGGGGTGCCGCTGCTCATCGCGCCGCTGGATTCCACCTCCGACCTCAAGCTGACTACCGAGCGGAAAACCCGGCTCTTTGCGCACGGCACCCCGTTGACGGATGCGCTCGCGGCGCTCGACTTCGTCTGGACGCACACGAACACCTGGAGCGCCAAGCTGCCCACCTTGTTCGACAACCTCGCCGTCACTCTCGTCGCAACGCCTGACCACGTGCTGCTCACCGCACTGCACCTCGTCGTCGAGGCCGATGGCACCACGCGTGAGGTCGCGGATCGGCCGCCCAACGCCCGCGTGGCGCTGACTTCAGATCCCGCGGCGTTTCTCGACCACTTCGTGGCGCGGCTTGTCAGTCCCGTCCGTTGAAGCGCCGGCGCCAGCGGGCCAGGCCCGCCAGCAGGCCGCCGAGGCCGAGGAGGGCGTAGGTTGAGGGCTCGGGCACGGGGCTGAAGTTCAGCAGCAGCTGGTTGCCGGACTGGACGAGCGAGAAGCTGTAATTGCTGCCCCAGTTGGTGGAGAAGCCGGCGGTGTTGAGCGTGAAGTTCTCCGGCGCGAAGCCGCTGACGAGGCCGGCTGACACCACGAGCAGCGAGTAGCTCGCGTTGGGATCCGAGAGCTGGAGCTGACCCGCGTTGCCCGCGCCATCGAGGGAGAGGATGTTGATCACAAACGGCGTGCCCGGGGTGGAGGTGACAAAGAGCGTGCCGCCGACCGAGAGGGTGTCGTAGCCCGCACCGGCCAGACCGGTGGGGTCCTGGATCTCGAAGTCGAGGAAGCTGGCGCCGGCCAGCGTGAGGTCGGAGGCGAAGGTCATCGTGCCGGGCGAGTTGCCGGGCGACAGGCCGGCCTGGGCGCCGAGGACGACGGGGCCGCTGAAGGTCGAGGCACCGGAGAGCAGGCCGCCCGAGGCGCCGAAGCTGATGGGGTTGGGGATCGTGACGCCGCGACCAAAGGCGAGTTCGCCGCCGTTGAGCGTGATCGCTCCGGTGCCCAGGGCGGTGGCGTTTTCGGCCAGGAGCACGCCCTGGGTGATGGTGGTGCCGCCGGTGAAGGTGTTGGCGCCGTGGAGCGTGACCGTGGATAACCCGTCCTTGGTCAGGCTGCCCGCGCCCGTGATGGTGCCGTGGTAATCATTGGTTTCGTAAACAAAACCGGAGTCGTGCGCCCCGAGGCGGAGATTCACGCCGTTGTCGATCTGCACGGTGCCACCGGCATCGGGATCACTCAGCAGCGCACCGAGCACAGGACTGCCGGCACTGAAGTGCGCGGTGGCGCCGCTCCCCTGAAGGAAGAGCCGGTTGTCGGTGCTGCCGCCGACGGCGGCGGCGTTGGCAAACTCGAGCACACCCTGCTCGACGAGCATGTCGCCCACGAAACTGTTGGTGCCGGTCAGGCGAATGGTGTTGGCGCCCACTTTCAGCAGGTTGCCAGAACCCCCGATCTGGCCGGACAGGGTGCCCACGGACTGGGTGGTGGCGAGGCGGAGGTCGATGCTGTAGTTTTCGAGGAACAGGTTGTTCGCCACGGACGGCGTGTTGAGCAGAAGCTGGTGGACCTTGAAATCGTTGTAGTAGGGAATCCTCACCGTCAGCGTGCCGGTGCCGAGCGCATTGGCGTGGCTGAGAACCAGCTGGCCGCCGGAAAAGTAGGTGCCGCCGGTGTAGGTGTTGTTCCCCGCCAGCTCGACCGTGGGAAGCGCGCCATGGACCTCGGTGAGGGTCCATTGCTGCTTTTCATTGCCGATGCGGACGATCCCGCTGCCGCCAAGGGTCGAGTTGACCGTGAGCCGGCCGGTGCGGTAGGCGGCGAAGTTGTAGCCGCTGTTCAGGGTCGGCCACGTGATGGTGCCGTCTATGATCGCACTGGTAGCCGTGCCGAGATAGATGTCGGTGCTGGTGTTGAAATAGGAAAGGTCCGGCGAGGTGATGGTGCGGGGAGCCTGGACGTCCACGGAGTCAAACCCCACGACCGCGTGGGTGGTGCTGGGGGAGAAGTGCGACAGGAAGCTGCCCACCGTGATTGCGGGATCCTCGTAGCCGAAGTAGGCGCCGATCGAGGGGTGCGGGGCAAAGTGCTGGCCCGCCGGCAGGGAGGCCGCGGTGGCGAAGATCACGCCGGTCCCGTTGACCGAGGTCTGGCCGGTGTAGGTGTTCGTGCCCGTAAGCCGCAGCAGCAGGGGCGCCGAGGTGTTGTCCATCCGCAGCTGGCGGTCGCCAGTGAGGGCGGAAGCCACGGTGAGCACCCCGCTGCCGTTGCCGGCAAAGCGATACACGTCGTCAAACGGGGTGATGGTGCCCGTGAGGATGGCCGCGGTGGACGAGCTCAGGTAGGGATAACTCAGCCCACGCAGATCAATGTTGGCCGAGAAAACCTGCGGTGCGTTTACGTCCGGACTGTCGAAACCGATGACCTGGCCGTAACCTTGGCTGAACCGGTCGATGTAGGCCGTCTGGAGGTTGGCGGCCGGCGTGGCCAAGCCGATGTAGCCTTCGGAATAGTTGCTTAACTCACCGATGGTCGGCAGCGAGGCGAGAGAGTCAAAGATCACCTGCCCGTTGCTTACCGTGGTGCCACCCGTGTAGGTGTTGGCGCCGGCCAGCCAGATCCTCGTGTTGTTGTCGTTGCCCATCTCGAAGATCAGCTCGGCGTCGCCGCTGATCCCGCCGTTGAAACGCAGGAGCGGCAGCGTCGGCCGGTCGTCGGAGGTGTCGGAAACGTAGGCGTAACCGAAGGTGGTGTTGATCGAGACGGGGCCGTTGAGGGTGAGGCTGTGGTTCCCGGCCACGCGCAACCGGGGGGCGTCGTAGGATTCCGCGTCATCCAGCAGGGTTATGGAGTTCGCCAGCGTGCGCGGCCCCCCGGAGGTGTAGAGCTGGGCGTCCGGATGAATACTGAATGAGCCAGAGCCGAGGGCGTTGTCGTGCCCGAGGCCCAGGGTGCCGCTCCGGAAAACCGTGCCGCCAGTGTAAGTGTTGGCCGCGGTCAGGGTCAGGAGATCGCCCGCGTTGCGGTCGATGAAAAGTGTGCCTGCGCCGGAAATCGTGCCGGCGAGGGTTGTGTAGTTGTCACCAACCAGGGCCAGAGAACCGTTCAAGACGATGTTTTGGGTGAATTTCGCGCCCTGCTCGAACGGCTCGAACCGCGGTGCACCGTGGATTGGGTCCTGCGGCGTGGGAAACGAATTGGGCTGGACGGTCAGCGGCCCGGAGCCGAGAGAACGCGGCCGGGCGGAGAGGGTGCCCGCGTTCAACACGGTGCCGCCGGTGTAGGTGTTGAGACCGGTGAGCGTAACCTTCGAGAACTGGTCTTCGTCGTGCGGTGTCCGCATGGTGCCGAAGGACGCCGGGTCGCCGATCACGACCTGCAGGGAGCCGGTGAGATTGGAATCCACGGTGAGGCCGGCCCCTTTGTAGGCCGCGAAGCGGTAGGCGGACGCCCCGACGGGCAGGGTGATCGGGCCTCGGAGGGTGGCGGTGGTGGCGGTGCCCAGATAGAGTCCGGCTCCGAAGGCGCTGAGGTCGATGGCTCCACCCACCACCCGCCCGTAACCCACGAGGTCATCGAAACCCACCATGCCGGTGTTGGTGCCGGGGGCGAGCTTGGCCAGAAATGCCGCCGGGGTGAACTGCTGTTCGGCGCTGCCCACGTAGCCGCCCGTGCCGAGTTGCAAGCCACTGATGTAGTCGGCGGCATGTACATCGAAGATCACGGCGGAGTTCGTCGCCGTGAGCGGGCCGCCAAAATAATTGCTGTTCTGCAACCAAAGCGTGAGCGGTTGCCCGGCGGGCGAGTTGACGTCCACGGATTTCAGCGCGTCGGTGAGGGTGGATTTGACCACCAGCGTGCCGCCGCCGCCGCCGAACAGATAGTCACCGTTGGGCGTGATCGTGGCGCTGGATTCGAAGGTGCCGAACGTGGCCGAACCCAAACGCAGGCCGGGAGCGAAGCCGGTGAGGTTCACCTCGTCGGTCACGCTGTCGAACCCGTCCACACCCAGCGTGCCGGTGGAGGCCGGGTCGACCCGGGTGGCAAAGCTGGACCAAGGGCTATCGGCGCCGGAGCTCACACCGGCGTAGGCGCCGGAAGCGACATGGATGCTTCCGCTTGGGTTCGTGGTGAGGGCCGTTTCTTCGTCGAAAACGATACCGCCGGCCGTGATCGTCGTGCCGCCGGTGTAGGAGTAGGTTCCGCCGGCCAGCGTGAGATAACCGGGGCCGCCCTTGATCACCCGCGCGCCGGGACCGGAGATGCCGCCCATGAACACGGCGTCGATCGGCTGGTTGACCGTGAGGGTGGAGTTGGCCGCGAGCTGCACGTTACCCGCGCCGTAGTAGTTGGCGGCCCTGAGTCCGCCGATGGTCGGGGCGGCGGTGGTGAAAATCGCCGTGCCGCCGCCCGCCTCGCCAAAATCAAGCAGGCCGGTGCCGGCGGCCTGGTTGTGCGCAAAGATCATCGTGCCTTGGTTGATCTCCACGCCGCCGGAAAACGTGTTGGCGCCGGTGAGGGTGACGGTGTTGTCGGAATCCTTGAACAGCGAGCCAGAGCCGCTGATCGTCCCGCCCAGCGTGAAGTTGCGGTTGCCGGGCGAGTTGTAGTCGTCGTAGCCAAACCAAATGTCGCCGCGCAGCTCCAGCGGCCCGTCCAACACGAGGGGGTTGTTCAAGGTGATGTCAGGCGCCAGGGCCGTCAGTACGCCGCCCTTGGCTGTGACCGTCACCGCCCCGGAGCCGATGGCCGCACCGTGGATGAACCCGACGGCACCTCCGGAGAGCGTTGTGCCGCCCGTGTAGGTGTTGGTGCCGAGCAGGGCGGCGTCGATATCTTCGATCCTGACCGAGCCACCGCCGCTGAGGGTGCCCTCGATCTTATGCGCGAGCGGGCCTTCGCCATAATTGTTGGAGAGCAGGCCGAGCGTCGCCCCGGTGGCAATCTGCACGCCGGTGCCGGGATCCGTTTCCAGCCATTTGATGTCCGTGTTGGCGGCGATCGTAATATTGCCGCTCGTGAGGGTGACGCCCTGGGCCAGTGCGTTCGGGCGGTTGTAAACCACCGCGCCCCCGGGGGCGGCCTCGATGTCGAGCCAGCCCAACGCGCGGGCGGTGCCGGCGAAGGTCAGGGTGCCGGCGCCAAGATAGAGAAAACCGCCGCCGTAACTGTAACCGCTGAGGAGCGTGCCAGTGAGCGTCAGATTCGCGGTGGAACCGGCGGTGCTCAGTTTCACCGGGTCGTAATTCTCGAACCGGAAATCGTTGTTCAGGGTGAAGTCACCGGTGTAGGTCAGGCTGGTGGCGTATTCCCCGACCAACAAACGGCCGGTGCCGAGGGCACTGGCATGGCCCAGGATGAGGTCGCCGGTTTGCCACCGCGTCCCTTGGGTGAAGGTGTTGGCTCCGTTAAGCCGAACGGAACCGCGGATGCCGATGGGAGCATCCGACAGACCAATCAGCAGCCCGCCGATCGTGGCGTCGGTGAGCACCGAATCCACCGTGAGCTGGGCGCCCTTCAGGCCCGTGAGTCCCAATGCGGTGGTTCCGGAGGTAAGCGTGCCCGTGAGCGTGGCCCCGGTTGCGGTGCCGATAAATAGATGTTCGTCGCTGTTCAGCCCGGCCAGCGCACCCGTGAGGTCGATGGCATCGGCGAGGGTGCGCGGGGCACCCGGATTGGTGGAATCTACCCCGAGCACGTGCTCGGTGGTCTGGAGATCGAGCCGGCCGAGGAGCGCCTGCGGAGAAAGCGCGGAATTTTCGGTGACGCCGGCATAGGCGAAGACGTGACTGCCGGAGCGCTGGTCGAGATGGACGGTCACCCCAACGGGCAGGGCGTTCGCGCTGTCGAATATCACCACGCCGCTGTCCACGTTGACGTCACCGTTGAAGGTGTTGTTGCCCTGCAGGACAACGGTCGTGGGCGTCCAGTAGCTGGTCGTGGTGATGTCCACGCCGACGTTGTCGGTGAGGTTCGAGGCCACGGTGAGCTTGCCGCCGCCGTTGCCGAAGCCGTAGTTGGCGGTGCCGTCGGCGGCAGTGAAGATGTTGCCGGTGAGGATGGCCGAGGTGGTGGTGCCAAGGCCGAGCGGTCCGACGAGGCTGGTCAGATCGATGTCTTCCGCAAAAGTCTGCGTGGCGCCCAGCGAATCGAAGCCGATGGTGCCGGTGTATAGCTCGTTGTTGAGGCGGTTGAGAAACGCGGTCTGCACGCCGGTGGTGAAGGCCACGCCGGCGTAGGCGTTGGTCTCGGCGCGGATCTCACCGGCCGTCGGCACGGACGCGGCGGTCTCGAACAGCAGCGTGGCGCGGTTGGCTCCCTCCACGACCGTTTCACCCGTGTAGGTGTTGGTGCCCGACAGTCGCACGGTGCCGTGGGTGATGTTGAGTTGGGTGCCCGGCGTGAGTTCGCCGATGTTGCCGGTGACGATGAAGCCGCCGCCCATGCCGGTGAGACCCCCCAGCGTGATTGGACCGGTCAGGGTGAGCTGGTTGGTGTTGGACCCAAAGGAGCCCGAAACCTGCATGGGGTTGTTGAGGACGTAGCCTTCCGCCGCCTGGATCGAGGTGTCGGTCAGATAAAGCGGACCGCCCGCCAAGGCGCTGACGTGATTGAGCACCAGGTTGACGTTGTACGTCTCGAAACCGCCGGTGAAATTGCCGGGGCCGTTCAGCGTGAGGGTGCCGGTATTCCATGATGGCGTTGCATAGTAGGAAAGAGGCAGGAAGCGGAATCGCCCTGCACCACCGGCTGCACCATTGAAGGTGACATACTGGGCTGTCCAATACTGGTCGGTGGCGAAATTCAGCATGATGCCCGCATCAAAAATGAGCGTGCGGGCGTAGCCGCTGTTGTTGCTGGTCTGGCCGTAGGACCCGCTGGTCGGCGAGAAAGTCAGCGTCGTCGCCCCGGCGCTGCCAAACCGGTAAGTTGTGCCTGGATACGACGCGTCTAAATTGAGCGAGTTGAGTGTCAGGCTCCCGCCGGGAAGTGTGATCAGCTCGGTGCCGTTGGAGACCGGAAGGTAAAGCCGGGCGTTGCCGTCGTTGAGCGGAACGGTGCCGCCAACCCAGTTGGCGGTGTTGTTGTAGTTGTCGTCGGTGGCCCCGCCAGTGGTGATCCAAGTATAGGTGACTACTTGAGCGCCCGCCGTGGCCGCAGCGACCAGCCATAGAATTGCGCGCAGCAGCGTGTGCAGTGGTTTGCTGTGCATGACTTTGTAGTAGGGAAATATCGGAATGAATACAAGTTGCAGTTACTGGCCCGAATGGGCTAACCCGCGCACCCTCAATGCGTGGCAAAATGGCTTGGGGAGGCCATTTAACCCCGAAACGCAGTCCCTGCCCTCCTCCGGCCACACCTCGTTCATCAGGACGATTCCGCCAGACCGGCTGCGGGGATGGCTTAATCGGTGCCCCGCTCCAGTTTCGCGCGGAGTTCGGCAATGAGGGCGTCGGTGTCCTGGATGAACTCACCCAGCTTCACCAGGATCGGGCCGAGGTGCTCGGGCTTGATGAGCTTCTCTTCGTGGCATGATTCCACGGCGCGCAACGCATCTTCCAGGTAACCGCGGGCGCGTTTCAGACGGACGATGGTGTGCGCGCAGAACTCGATCTCCGGCGGCCAATATTTTCCGTTGAGCGCGCCGGCCAGCTTGGGCCCGGCGATCAACGTGGCGTCGAGCAGCTCGGTCACGGGGTGTTCCTGGCCCGCGTCCTCCGGGCGCCACCCTTCGGCCTGGGCGGCTTCGCGCAGTTGCAGGGCAAATTCCGTGACGCGCTCCACCAGCGGATGTTCAAATTCCAATTCTTGCTCCAACTCGGGATCGGGGTTGGTCAACGCCTCCTCGCCGGCGCGGTTCATCTCCTCGATCCACTCCGCGTTGCGGGCGAGCTGCTCGGGTGTGGGTTCGGGCCGGCCTTCCTCGCGGTGCAGGCGGTCGATTTCCTCCTCGAGTATCCGGTCATAGGCTTCTTCGCCCTCCTTGCGCAAACGCGCCTCGATGCGGTCGGCGAGCTTGTCGCTCCGGGCCTGTTCGGCCTCAGCTTCCTCCTCGGTCTGGGGCCGTTCATCCCACTCGGCCGGGGTGTCGTCCACGATCTCGCGCTCCGCCGCGCCCGCCGCTGCGGCCAGGCGGTCCATAAAGCCGGTCAGCGCCGCGCCGTTGGCCTTACGCTGCACCTCTTCCTCGGCCTCGGACATCTCCCAGGCGGGTTCGCCGACGATTTTCAGGTCGAAGGTTGCCGTCTCGATGACGACGCGGCCGTTGCGCTCGCTGATCCATTCCAAGTAAAGCGCGTTGCCCCAGTGCCAGGGCATTTCCCGGCCGGTCTTGTAGTAGAGGTGCAGATCGCTGAGCGGGACGTCGGGCACCTTGACTTTGCGCGAGGCGCTGATGTCGCCGACGGTGCCGCGTTGAAGCGGTGCGAGTTTATCCAAAGCGCCGGGCTTGGGCTGCGGATTCGTGAACTCCAGCCGCCGCCCCGCCAGATCGCGCCAGCAGTTGCCTTCCAGCTCGAGCACGACCGGCTCGTCGCGACCGACGAACCAAAGGCGTCCCGTCACGCGGCCGCGCGTGCGATTGTCGATCTCGCCGCGCACCACCGCTTCGTCAATCCGCCAGGCCATGATGGGTCGGCCCGCTGGTTTACCGCAAAGGCTGCGGGGCGCGGAGCCACTCGATCAGCTGCTTGCCGGTGACGAAACGCACCTCGGGTTTCGTCAGCGCGTAGGTGACAAAGTCCTCCATGGCCTTGCGGCGGTCGGGCTTGTTGGCCGGGTAGAGCGCGGTGTGGCCGCCGACCATGAAGGGCGCGCGGTTGCCGGCGAGGCGGAGGTCGAGAGTGTATTTGAGGATGGCGAGGAACTCCGGGCCGTCGCACTTCGCGGCCTCGAGCACGTTCCAGTCGAGGCCGGTGATCTTGTCGGTCGGCTCCCCGGAGCCACCGCCGTAGCCGACCTTCAGCGCCGCGCCGATGCGGGCGCGCAGACCGGGCTTGGCGCCGTAGCGCGCGCAGTCCGTGTCCGACGGGATCATGAAGACGTGGATCGGTATTTCCCAGAGGCCGGGGTGGTTGCCCACCCGCTTGGGCGAGCCCACGGGGTGGTCGGCGGCGTTGCCGGGGCTGCCGTGGTCGAGCGTGTAGGGCCAGAGAAAGTTGGTGCCGTCCTGGCCGGGCTGGTCGCCCTCCTCAATGGAGCTGTCGTAGAGCTGTCCCTCGGCGGCGAGCGCCTCGAAGGTGGCCGCATTGTAGGCGAGGTAGGGTGTGCGAAAACCCACGATGCCGGCGGCAGGGATGCCGGTCTCGTTGAAGGTCGCTTCGCAGGCGGCCATCTCGGCGCGCCACTTCGCGGTCGTGAAGGCGCTGCCGTTGTCGTGGTTCTGGGTGTGGTTGGCGATTTCGTGGCCCTCGTTGAGGGCGCGGTGGTGGATGGAGATGAGCGTGCGATCGTTCCAATACTTGCCGTTGCTGAAGAAGATCGCGCGCACGGGATTGCCGCCGGCATCGCGCTTGTCCTTCAGGGTGTCCACGAACCACGTCATCGGCTCCGTCTGCGGGTTGTCGTCGAAGCCGAGGAGAATGAACTGCGGCGCCTGTGCGACGGCGAGGCCGCCGGGCGGCTGGGGCGCGGGGGCGAGCGAGTCGGCGGCGGCGTAGGCGGAAAGGGCGGTCATGAGCAGAAGGGGCAGGAGACGGAGGTTCACACCCGACAGGGAATCCACGACCCCGCGCCGGAGCAAACGTGTTTCGTGATTCGCGCCGCTCTACCGTTTGCGCAGGGGCGTGCCGACGGTCGGCTTGCGTTCGCCGCCCCCGCCGGTCTGGATGCCCGCGCCCCGTTACCCTTCCCCACTCCGTTTCGCTCCATGAGCAATCCTGCCGCGCCCGCCTCCACCCCTGTTCGCAATCCCTGGCTTTGGGTCCCGTCGTCCTACCTCGCGGAGGGCATTCCCTTCGCGATGGTCATCTGGGTCGCCGGCACGATGTTCAAGGACCTCGGTCACACCGACGGACAGATCACGGTCGCCACCGCGAGCATCGGCATCGCCTGGTCGTTGAAGCCGTTTTGGGCGGCCTTCCTCGACATGTATCGGACGAAGAAGTTCTTCGTTCTCCTCATGGAGGTGCTGATGTCCGGCTTGCTCGCCGGCATCGCGGTGTGCCTGCCGCTGCCCAACTACTTCCAGATCACCATCGCAATTCTGTGGGTGCTGGCGTTCATGTCGGCCACGCAGGACATCTGCGTGGACGGCATCTACCTCACCTCGCTCGACGAGAAGAAGCAGGCGGCGTTCATCGGCGTACAGGGCGTGTTCTGGAACGTCGGCAAGCTCTTCGGCACCGCGCTCATCGTGTGGGCCGCCGGCTCACTCAAGGAAGACCATGGCTTGTCCGTCACCGCCGCCTGGAGCTGGGCCATCGGCCTCTCGGGGGTGACCCTGGCTCTCCTCGCCGTCTACCACTGGTTCATGCTGCCCACGGGTTCGATCACCGAGCGTCCCAAGGGCGTGGGCGATATCGCCACCACGTTTCTGGACACCATCGTGGATTTCTTCAAAAAGCCCAGCATCTGGGGCATGCTGGCGTTCGTGTTTCTCTACCGCAGCTCCGAGGGCTTGCTGCTGCTTGAGGGCCGCCTGTTCCTCCAAGCCACGCCCGAGCACGGCGGCATTGGCCTTTCGCTGAAGGAGCTGGGTGTCATCGACGGCACCATCAGCACCTTCGTCAGCCTTGGCGCGGGCCTGCTGGGCGGCGCGTTCATGGCGAAGTTCGGCCTCAACCGGAAGACGCTCATCTTCATGGCGCTCTGCCTGAACCTGCCGCACATCACCTTCGTGATCATGTCGCAGCTCGCCGGGCCCGGTCACACGCTGTCGCTCTGGACCATCGGCACGCTCGTGACCATCGAGAAGTTCGGCTATAGCTTCGGCTTCGTGGCCAACATGCTCTACATGATGCAGCAGATCTCGCCGGGCCGCTACCACATGACGCACTATGCGTTCTGCACGGCGCTGATGAACCTCATGCTTGTGCCCACGCAGGCGATCAGCGGCCCGCTGGCCGATCACTTCGGCTACAAGACCTATTTCATCATCGTGATGTTCGCGGCGATCCCCTCGGTGGCGGCGGCGTGCTTCGCACCTTTCCCGCGCAAGCCCGACAACGGTCATCCGGTCTGAGCAAAATCCATGCGCGCCTTTTTGCTCGCGACTCTGCTGACGTTCGCCGCCTCGACCTCCGCCGCCGATTGGCGAAAAACCAAATGGCAGGGCGAAGCCGCTTGGGAATCCTCTTCTGCCGGCTGGCGGGCGGTGGTGTCCGTGGTCCGCGCGCGGCTGATGCACTTTGGCCCCGACGGCAGCGACATGAACCTCCTGCTCGCGCCCGCCACGCGCGCCAATCCCAACCGCCTCGGCGGGCACCGCGTGTGGCTCGGGCCGCAGGCCGAATGGCCCGGCGGCTGGCCGCCGCCCGCGGCGTGGGAATACCGCGAACCCGCCAGCATCGGGGTCGAAGACGAGACGCTTCGTTTCGTGATGCCCGCCACCAACGACGCCTGGCCGCAGCTCACGCGCACCTACCACTGGGACGGCGCGGTGCTCGTGTGCGGGGCGGAGTTCACGGGCGGCACCCGCCCGGCGCAGATCGTGCAGATTTTCCAGGTGCCACCCGGTATGACCGCGGAGGCCGCGGTGCGCCCCGAGGCGGCATTCCCCGCCGGCTTCGTGCGGCTGCCCTCGACGGCCGGTCCGTTTGCCGCGCGCTTTGCACCGCCAGCCCACGCTTCGCTTGCAGGCGACATGCTGACGCTCAAGCACACCGGTGTTGTCGGCAAATACGGGTTTCGTCCGCAGGTACTAATCGGCCGGCTCGACGGTTATGCGCTCACGGTGAGCCGCGGCGCGCAGACCGGCGAGATCGTGGGCGAGCCCGACGAAGGGTTTCACACGCAGGTGTATCTCAGCGGCGCCCACGAGGCCTTCGGCGAACTGGAGCAGCTCTCGCCGCTCTTCGCGGCCGGCAAACCGGCTCGTTTCGAGGTGCGCTTGAGCGGACGAATGCCCTAGTGCCCCACCTCTCGTAGCCGCGCCTGAGTCCCGCAACGCGGGGCGAAAGCGTGGACGCCCGGACCGCCTTGTCGCCCGGCTTCAAGGCGGCTACTCGCGATGCGCCACCTCGGCCAGTATCTCCCGCAGCTTGGTTTTCTCGGGGCGGTAGTCGGCGCGCGGCGTGAAATTCTCCCGGGTGAGCGCGAGACCGCTGATGCCGGCGACGAGGAAGCTGCACCAGCCCGGCGGCGGCTCGCTGCGGCTGCCACCCGCCACCTGCCAGGCCAGCAACACCACCGTGCCATCGCGCAGGCGCCCGAGGGCGTGCGGTTCCACGAGGCGCACATGGTCGTGGTAAATGAACTCCAAATGGCGGCGCGCACGAAGCGCGGTGCGGATCACGGTTTCAGGATCACGCGCCGGCTCCTCCGCCGGACCGCGCACGCCGAGTGCCAGTCCGGCGACGACTGCGGCCCAGAGGAAGCCGCGCCGGTTCATGCGCGGGAGTATTCGACTTGAAAAGAGGCCTTCAAGCCGGGAGATTTTTTAACCCCTAAATGGATTCCGCAAAGGAGTAATCCTTGGCGGTGTGTGGTGACTGATCGTCACCATGGATTGTTTCCCGGGCCGGCTTAGCGCCGGCTTTGCATGGTCGGCAATTTCAGCCACAACGAAGGTTGGGTGACTGATCCTGGGCTGCCAGCAGGCAGCAACAGGAAGCAGACCCCAAATACAAATCCGGAGGCGATCAGCCGGAGGGGACAGAGTGGGTTCCGCCGTTGGCGGAACCTCATTAGTGGTTACAAACCTTCGTTCTCACCCGCCCGCCGCCTGGTAGAGCAGGAACACGATGAGCTGCGCGGAAAACACGCGCAGGAGCATCACGAGCGGATAGACGGTCGCGTAGGAAACGGCCGGGGCGTCGCTGCCGGTGCTCTGCTGGGCGAAGGCGAGCGCGGGCGGGTCGGTCATGCTGCCGGCCAGCAGGCCGCAGAGCTCGGCGTAGTTGAGTTTCTTCCAGGCCCGGGCCAGCAGGCCGATCAACAGCAAGGGCACGGCGGTGATGAGCGCACCGTAGAGCAGCCAGGAGAGACCGTTGCCGCCCAGGAGCACCTCGACGAACTTGTCGCCCGACTTCAGGCCGACGGCCGCGAGGAAGAGCGTGATGCCGACCTCGCGCAGCATGTGGTTGGCGTTGGTCGGCAGATACCAGACCAGCGGGCCGGTGTTGGCGATGCGCGAGAGGAGAATGGCCACGACCAGCGGGCCGCCGGCGAGGCCGAGCTTCACGGCCGCGGGCAGACCGGGGATCGCGAGCGGAATGGCGCCGACAATCACGCCGAGCGCGATGCCGAGGAAGAACGGGATCGGCTGCGGCGAGTTGAGCGCCTTGTTGGAATTGCCGACCGCGGCGGCCACGGCGTCGATCCGCGGCTCCTCACCGACCACCATGAGCACGTCGCCAAACTGCAGGCGGAAACCCGGCGTGGCCGTGAACTCGATGCCGCCGCGCGTGACGCGCGTGACCACGACGTCCTGCTCGGCGAGCACTTCCAACTCGCCCAACTCGCAGCCATAGACGTCGCTGCGCGTGACGATCAGCCGGCGGTTGGTGACCGCACCCGGCATCGTCTTGAGATCAATGCCCGCATCGGCGCCGACGACCACGCGCAGCTCGTCGAGTCCTTCCTCGGGACCGACGGCGTGCAGGATGTCGCCGATCCGCAGGAGGGTTTCGGGTTTCGCGACCTCGACCTTGCCGGAGCGGGAGAAGCGCGACACGACCACGCCAGAGCCGGCGAGACCGGGCACCTTGCCGAGCGGGCGGCCGACGAGGTTGGGATTGCGCACCTCGAAGTTGCGGGTCGCGGGCTTGGGGCGGGCCGGGGCGTGCGCGGCCTCGGCGGCGGCGACCTCGGCCTTCACATCCACACGGAAAATGGTCCGCACCAAAATCATCGTCAGGATGATGCCGACAATGCCGAAGGGATAGGCGACCGCATAGGCGAGGCCTTGCACGGCGGCGGCGGTGTCCGCCGTGCCGACCTGTTTCAGCGCCTGCTGGGCCGCGGCCAGACTGGGGGTGTTGGTGGTGGCGCCGGAGAGCAGGCCCACGCCCGCGGGCAGTTCGACGCGGCCGGTCTTGATCAGGACCACCGCAACCACGGCACCGAGCAGCACGATGGCGGCGGCAAAGCCGTTGAGCATGAGCCCGCGCGACCGCAGCGAGCCGAAGAAGCCCGGACCGATCTGCAGGCCGAGCGTGTAAACGAAGATGATCAAGCCGAACTCGCGCACGAATTCCAGCACGTGGTGGTCCACCGTCAGCTTGAAGTGCCCGAGGAGCAGGCCGGCGAACAGCACGCCGGCCACGCCGAGGCTGACACCCCCGACGCGGATCTTGCCGAGCGCCGACCCGGCGGCGCCGGCCACGCCCAGCAGGATGACGGTGCGGGCGACGGATTCTTCGGTGAGCAGGTGCGTAAGCCAGTCCATGGTAAAGGCCGCTAGGTTACCAAGCCCCGGCGGCGGGCACAGCTCATTTGTTGGTGTTTTCCACGCAACCCGGGCGGGCCGCGCCTGTCATCGAGTCATAACCCCCGGCTGGAAACCCGCCGATTTTGTGTCATGTTACCCGCCATGCACCTCTCCCGTTTGCTTCCGTCCCTCATTTTGGCCGGAGGGCTGGCCTGGCTGACCGGCTGCGAATCGGCGTCCTCACCCAACGCCATCATGGACCGGGTGGATGCCAACCGCGACGTCTATGAGTCGTGGCCCATCGAGATCAAGGACGCCGTCCTCTCGGGCCAGGTGCAACGTGGCATGACGACCGACATGGTCTATGTGGCGCGCGGCAAACCCACCGAACGCATCGAGCGCGGCAACGGGGACGAGATCTGGGTGTATCGCATCCGCTCCGGCAACGACGGCGGGGGCGGCGTGCTTGGCGGGGGTGGTATCCTGCCCCGAGGCACCACCGTGAGCGTGGGCACCGGTGGTGGAGCCGGCTATCCCGGAAGCTATCCGGGAACCTACCCGGGCACGTATCCCGGCACCTACCCAAGCGGCGGCACGGGTGTCTATATCCCGCCGGTCGTGCTGGGCGGGGGCGGCAGTTCCGAACCCGACCTCGAAGAACAGATCGTCTTCCGCAACGGCAGGGTCACCCACGGCGACGGGGTGAAGTGAGCGAGGGGGGCGGAACCCGCGCTCCGCGCAGGCTCGTTTGAGCAAGCCCGCGCGAAGCGCCGGCTCCATCTTCCCACCCCATCCGAACTTTGGTGTTTTTTGTGCTTTTTGTGGCTGTCCCGCCGCCTGCATCCTGCCGCCCATGAGCTTTGCCCGCGCCCGCAAACTGATCGACGCCGCCCACGCCGGCGATCCCAAGAAGACGGCCGACGGCCGTCCCGCCGAACTCGTCTATGCCGACCGCATGGAAGCGTGGGTCGTCCGCGCCGCCGCCGAGCCCACCGACCTCCTGCGCCTCGCCGCCCGCTGCCAGCACCTCGAACGTTGGCTCGTGCCGCGCGCCACTTTTCCCGAGGGCAAGGCCGGCTACCTGAAGTGGCGCCAGTCGCTCTACAAGAAACAGGCCGACCGCGCCCGTGAACTCCTGCTGCAGGCCGGCGTATCCGCCGCCGACGCCGACGCGGCGGCAACCTGGGTTTCGAAGACGGCGATGAAGACCAATCCCGGCACCCAGGCGCTCGAGGACGCCGCCTGCCTCGTCTTCCTTGAGAACGAAATCGGGGACTTCGCCGCGCAGCACACGGAGTATCCGCGCGAGAAGTTCGTGGAGATCATCCGCAAGACCTGGAAAAAGATGAGCCCGCGCGGCCAGGACTTGGCGAAGACCATCCCGCTTCCGCCCGCCATCGGCGCGCTGGTGACCGAGGCGATCACAGGGGCGTGAAGCTGTGGCGGCGCTCTATGAGCGCCGACCCCGGGCGCCGGCGGGCACGGACCTCCGCTACAGCTTGCCTCGCGGCGGCGGAGCGGGTCGAATCCCCCGCGGTGGCCGACCCCGCACACTCCGATTTCTCCCTCCGCTGGCGCTGGCTGCTGCCGGTGGTCGCGCTCGTCGGGCTGTTCCACCTCTCGCCGCTCTCCGACGCCCTGAACCGCGGGTTCTTCGACGCCGCGAGCCGGCATCCGCTGAAGGCCCCACCGCTGCCGGACAATTCGGCGCTGGTGCTGGTGGACGAGAAAACCATGGCGGCCATGAGCGCGCAGGGGGTGCGCTGGCCGTTCCCGCGGCTCATCTTCGCCCAGCTCATCGCCTCGCTGCACCTCGCCGGCGCGGAGAAGGTCGTGGTGGACTTCACCTTCTTCGAGGAATCCGATGCCATGCAGGACCAGCTGCTCGCCGGCCTCGCCGCGGCCGCCCCTTCGGTCGTGCTCGCGCGCACGGCGGAACGGCCGCCGGTCTTCTGGAGTGAGGAGTTTGTGGCGGCGCACCCGCAGTTTTTTGGGAACAAGATGCGCACGGGATTGGTGGAGTTTCCGGCTGACGCTGACGGTGTGGCCAGGCGCTACGACCTGCCTCTTTCCCTTGCGGGCAGTGCAGATGGTGAACCAAAACGCCCGAAAAACGCCCAGGGCGGTCTCCTCCGCTGGCACGGGGGATTGCGGTCCATCGAGACCAAGGGCGTGAAGGTTTACTCGGCGGCGGACTTCATCGCGGTTGGCCGCCCGATCATCGAACGTCTGGCCAACGCCGCGCCCGATTTGGACGCGCCCGGCCTGGCGGCAGCACTGGCGGCAGAACCTGCCTTGCAGGGGCCGCTGGCCGACGCCGTGCGGGGCAAGGTCGTCTTCGTCGGCGCCAACGCCAGCGGCACTTTCGACGTGAAGCCTTTGCCCGTGGGCAAGGTCGAGCCGGGCGTCCTGATTCATTGGACCGCGTGGACCAATCTCGTGACCGGTGGCTTCATCACGGCGCTGGCCTGGCCCTTTGGGCTCGGGGCCACGCTGCTCGCCGGCGCCGCCGTCTTGCTTGCAGGGTTGAACCGCACTTCCATCATTGCGCCGGTCGGCATCGCAGTGGTGCTGACCGCGGTGCTCTTCGGCGGAGCCTATGCCGGCCTGTCGGCGGGTTGGTGGCTGCCACCCGCCACACCCGCAGCGGGCGTGGCGCTGGTGCTGCTCGGCGTGGTGGTGGAAAACTTCTGGCGCGAACAGCGGCGCAAACGCGAGATCCAGGCGATGTTCGGCGCCTACGTGGACCCGGGCGTCGTGGAAGAGCTCGTGCGCAACCCGGCGGCCATCCGTCTCGGGGGCGAGCGGCGCGAGGCCACCGTGTTCTTCTCCGATCTCGCCGGTTTCACCGACCTTTCCGAAAAACTCCCCGCCGAGCAGATGGTCGAGGTCGTCAACGCCTACCTTGAGGAAACCAGCGAATGCCTGCACCGCCACGGCGCGTACGTGGACAAGTACATCGGCGACGCCGTCATGGCCGTGCTCGGCGCGCCGCAGCAGCTGCCCGACCACGCCGTCGCCGCCTGCCACGCCGCGCTTGAGGCGCGCGCCGCTTTGGCCGGTATCAACGCCCGCTACGCCGCCAAGGTCGGCGTGACGCTGGAAGTCCGCATCGGCCTCAACACGGGCGACATGGTCGTCGGCAACCTCGGTTCCTCGCGGAAAAAACAATACACCGTGATGGGCGACACCGTGAACCTCGCCTCGCGGCTGGAGGGCGCCAACAAGGCCTTCGGCACCGGCATCCTGCTCGGTGAGGAAACGGCCCGGCGCGTGCAGAGCGCGATGGTAACGCGTCCGCTCGCCCGCCTGCGCGTGAAGGGCAAGCTGCAGGCCATCGAGGTCCACACCCTGCACGGCGTCGCCGGCACCCTGCCGGCCGAAGAAAAGGAGTTTGTCGAAATCTACCGCGCAGGCTACACCGCCCTCTGCCAACGGCGTTTCGCCGAGGCCGCCGCCGCGTTCACCCGGGCGCTGGCGCTGCGGCCCGGCGACCTGACCACCCGCCGCTGGCAGTTCGAAGCCACGTCCCTCACCCAATCCCCGCCCCCGCCCGACTGGGAACCTGTCATTTCCCTGGATTCCAAATGAAAAGAACCCTCCCCGCCGCGGCCCTGCTGGCCGCCCTCGCCACCGCCTCGGCGCTCTTCGCCTTTGAGGCCGGCGGCTTCGCCTTTACCAAGCGCGCCGAAACCAAACTGCTTGCCGAGCCCAAGCCCCTAGCCGAAGCCGCGGGCACCCTGCCCTTCGGCCGGCAGGTGAAGATCGAGGAAATGCAGGGCGCGTGGCTGCGCGTCAGCGAAGGCGACACCGCCGGCTGGGTCTTCAAGGGCAACCTGGCCCTCACCAAACCCGAAGAGGTCAAAGGCCTGCTCGATGGTGTGCCGCAAGCCGCCGCCCAGACCACGGCCACCGCTGCGGCCCGCCCGCTCTCGAACGTCGTCAACCAATACGCTTCCGCCCGCAGCCTCGCTTCCGCGCAAGGCGATCTTGAGTGGGTCATCCACGAGTGCGCCGCACTCACCACCGAGGAAGTGGACGCCTACCTGCAGGCGCAGAAGAAGGGGGAATACCAATGAGCCCGCGCCGTATCATCCTTTCCCTCGCCGCGAGTCTCGTGCTCGCTGCCGCGCCGCTTTCCGCGCAGCTCGACTTCGGCAAGCTCTCCAAGGGCCTCGACAAGCTCAAGCAGGGCGTGGACACGGCCAAGGATGCCTCGAAGGTCGCCAAGGGCGTGACCGGCATCGGTCCCGAGGAGGAGCGCCAGATCGGCGACGCCGTCGCACTCGAAATCATCGCGAAATACGGCGGCGTGGTCCGCGAATCCGACGTGATGCACCGCGTGAACCTCGTGGGCCAGGCGCTGGCCCGCTACTCCGACCGGCCCGACCTCGAGTGGCGTTTCGCCGTGCTTGCTTCGGACACGGTCAACGCCTTTTCCGCGCCCGGCGGCTGGGTCTTCATCACCCGCGGGCTCTACGAGCGCGCCGACAGCGACGACACCCTCGCCGGCATCCTCGGCCACGAGATCGCGCACATCACCAACCGCCACGCCCTGAAGATCGTCGAGCGCAACGAGGCCGCGGCCGGCGGCAAGAGCCTCCTGCTCAAGCGCAGCAGCGAGGCCCGCGAGCTCAACGCCCAGGTGCAGCAGATAAACGCCCAGCTTGGCGTGGACATCGGCGGACTGGTGAAAGCCATCGTCGAAACCGGCTTTGACGCGCCGACGGAATACGAGGCCGACAAGGACGGCCGCCAACTCGCCGTGACCAACGGTTTCGCCCCCGGCGGCCTGCGCGCGGTGCTCGCGAACCTCAAGCAGACGGGCGAGAACCGGAAGACGATGTTCTCCACGCACCCGCCGCTGGCCGTGCGCATCCAGAAGCTGCCCGACGAGCCCGCGCCGCCGGCGGCGCCGAAGCCGCTGCCCGCCAAGCTCGATCCGGCCGGCAACGCCGGCATCCTCGCCCGCCTTGGCGGCGCGGTCGTGCGCTCGGTCGCGACGGATGATGCGTCTGCGTGGCACCAACACGGCGAAGGCGAGGTGCTGTTGCAGGCCCTCGGCGCCGCCGTGCAGGTCGAGTTCCGTGAAGGTGCCGTCGTGCTCGCGCCCGGCGAGTTCGTGCTCGTGCCCCGCAACCGCGAATTCCGCCTCGTCGCCCCCGCCGGCTCGCGCGTGCTCGCGATCGCGCCCGGTGCGGTGGCGTTTGACTGAGGCCTCCGCAGTTTTGGTCAGCACCGCCACGCTAAACGCCATGTTGGTTTAACCAGCAGGAGATAGCGGGCCATTCTCTCGTTGGCTCTCCATCATCCATCTCGGTCAAGTTCAGTCAGATTCAGGTCCTGCTGCCAAGTGGCTCCGGGAAAGACCAACCCTTAATCAATCATGTCCCCGTCCCTCGATCTTAACGCCAAGCTCGCACGGCTCCGCACCCTTCAGCCGATTCAGAACTCCGCAACCCTGGACGCTCTTTCCGGCATGGTCGCCGAGTGCGGACTTGAGCGTTTCGTGGATGCCCAGTCTGGATCCCTCGGCCCCCGGTTTGGCGACTATGCCCAGGCGCTACAGGAGCTCCTGGCGGGCCAGAAGCGAACGCACTGGATTTGGTATGTCTTACCCCAGTTGCGTGGCATGGGAACAAGCGAGATGTCCTTCCTGTTTGGCCTGGAATCGCGCGAGGAGGCGAAGGCCTATTTGGCACACCCGCTGTTGGGTAAGCGACTCCATGAATGCGTGAATGCGATCCGGCTGCACAAGGATGCAGCCCCCGAACGGATCCTTGGCCCCATCGACGCGATCAAGTTCCAGTCCTGCCTCACCCTGTTCAAGTCGGTAGCCGGACCGGAGTCGCTCTTTGCCGAAACCCTGAAGGATTTCTATCAGGGCCAGGACGACGGGATCACCCTCAAGCTCCTGGCTGAAGGCCGAATGCTTCTTTGAAGGCTTGGAAATCCGGCTCCACACCATCCGCCGACACGGTCGCACGGAGGTTGCCCGGCTGGTGAGCGACCAGCTCGTTTAATGAAGCAGCGGAGGCAGTGAGACCGGCCAACTCCGCTATCCCGGATTTGCTGTTGCGCCGTGGGCAACGTTGGCCGGACTTTGGTGTCATGGGCAAGATGCCATCCTTTCCTTCCTTCCTGCTGCTGGGCCTGAGCCTGGTGCTCGGCGGCTGCGCCGGTACCTACTACAAGACCATGGAGAAGCTCGGCGTGCCGAAGCGCGAGATCCTCGTGGACCGCGTGGAGGAGGCGCGCGGGGCGCAGCAGGCGGCGAAGGAGCAATTCGCCAGCGCGCTGCACGAGTTCCTCGCCGTCACCAAGGTGCCGGCCACGGATATCCAGAAAGCCTACGACGGCCTGAAGGACCAGCTCGACGACTGCGAGTCGCGCGCCACCGCCGTGCGCGACCGCATCGAGGCCATTGAGAGCGTGGCGCAGGCCCTCTTTGTCGAGTGGGGCGAGGAGCTCGCCCAATACAACAACCCCAACCTGCGCGCGCAGAGCGCCCGGCAGCTTGAGACCACCAAGCGCCGCTACGCCGAGCTGCGCCGCGTGATGGACCAGGCGGCCGCGCGCATGGAGCCGGTGCTCGTCACCTTCCGCGACAACGTCCTCTTCCTTAAACACAACCTCAACGCCCAGGCCGTGGCCTCGCTCGACAGCACCACGCGCGCCCTCCAAGGCGACATCGGCCGCCTCGTGGCCGACATGGAAAAGGCGATCAAGGAAGCCGACGCCTTCATCTCGGCGATGAAGACCGCCGGGCAGTAGGTTGGCCGCTTTAGTAGCCGCGCTGGAGCGCAGTCCCTCGACAGGCTCGGGACCCCTTCGGCTGCTGCTCAGGGCCTGAGCTTGTCGAACGGCTTGAGCTTGTCGAAACGGCGAAAGCGTGGTCCCATGCACCCACGCTTTCATCCCGCATCGGCAGGATTCAAGCGCGACTACTGCCCAAGTCCGCGCGTTGACGTGTCTGCCCGCGCTTGGTTACATGGCCCGCATCAGGTTTTCCCGGGAATTTTACCGCGCCCTGCGAAACCCGCCTCCCCGTTGCCGCCGTCTCCCGTGGAAACCACCCACCTCATGAAGACCTCCTCCCGTCTGTCCCTGATCCTCGCGGCGCTCGGCGCCGCTTTTCTCCTGACCGCCGTCCCGTCTTACGCCGCCGAGAAGAAAACCAAGGTGAAGGAGCGCGAGGGCACCTGGTCCAACAGCAACGGCAAGTCCGGCACCTTCGAGGGCACGACCACCCGCGAGAAGGGCAAGAAGACGCGCGAGGGTTCGGTCACCAACCAGGACGGCGAAACCGCCACGCGCAAATCCGAGCGCACCTGGGACAAGGCCACCGGCACCGGCGCCTCCACCCGCACCACCACCGGCCCCGAGGGCAAGACCGCCACGGTGAACAGCACTTCGCAGAGGAGCGAGGACGGCTCCGTCAGCACCTCGGGCAGCCGCACGGGTTTCAACGGCAAGAGCCAGACCTTCGAGAACACGACGACGAAAACCGAAAACGGTCGCACCAGCACGGGCACCGTCACCAACGCCGCCGGCAAGACCGCCACAACGACCGGTTCGGTTACTCACGAAAACGGGACCACGACCAAGACGCAAACCGTCACCGGTCCGCAGGGCAAGACGACCGAGCGGGAGGTTGCTTCCAAGAAAAACGAGGACGGCACCGTTACGCGCACGATCCAAGTCACCGCCCCCGACGGCGCCGTTTCCACGCGCACGGAGACGGTCACGGTGACGAAGCCGTAAGGCTGGCTTGCTGTAGGGCGGGGTCTCCGAACCCCGCCTGTTTGTGTAGGGAAGCTGCTTGCGGCGACCTCGTGCGCAAGGTCGGCGCAAGCGCCGACCCTACATGGGAATTGGCGGGGTTCAGAGACCCCGCCCTACAACCGATCGCCCGCGTGCTCCAACATTGCGCGCACGCCGCAAACCCGCACGCTGCGTCGCACCGATGGAGCCTTCCCCCCAACCGAGTTCGTGGCGCGCGTGGACGTGGGTGCCGTCGCTGTATTTCTGCCAGGCAATCCCCTACGTCGCCGTCGTGGCGCTGTCGGTGCCGATGTATAAGCAGCTCGGCGTCTCCAATGCCGAGATCACGTTCTACACGGGCTGGCTCTACCTGCCGTGGGTGTTCAAGGGCCTGTGGTCGCCGCTGGTGGACCGTTACCGCACCAAGCGGCTTTGGGTGTGGTCGCTGCAATTTTTCCTCGGCGCCGGACTGGCCGCGGTGGCGCTGAGCGTGCCGGGACCGGATTTCTTCCGCTGGACGCTCGCGCTGTTCTGGCTGCTGGCCTTCGCCTCGGCCACGCACGACATCGCGGCCGACGGTTTCTACCTGCTCGCGCTGCCGCCGCACCAGCAGGCGGCGTTCGTTGGCGTGCGCAGCACGTTCTACCGCCTGGCCAACCTCGCGGGTCAGGGCGGCCTCGTCTATCTCGCCGGCGCGCTGGAGGAATCCACCGGCAGCGTGCGCACGGCGTGGGCGTGGGTCTTTGTGCCGCCGGCGGTCCTGGTCGCCGTCGCGGGGCTTTATCACGCGCTGACGCTGCCCAAGCCCCCGGGAGACCAGCCGACCCGGGTCGTGGCGTCCGCGAGCGGGGACTGGCTCGCGACGTTCCGGACTTTTTTCGCGCGGCCCGGCATCGGCATCATCCTCGCGTTCCTGCTGCTCTACCGGCTGGGGGAATCGCAACTCGTGGCGCTCGCGCGTCTGTTCCTGCTCGATGAACGCGGCGACGGCGGCCTCGGCCTGACCACGAAGGACGTCGGCCTCCTTTACGGCACCTACGGCGTCGCCGCGCTGACCATTGGCGGCATCTTGGGCGGACTCGCGATCGCGCGGTGGGGATTGCGCCGGGTGCTCTGGCCGATGCTGGCGTGCATGCACGTGCCCAACCTCGCCTACGTGTGGCTGGCCGCCGCGCAACCGGCGTCCAACGGACTCATTGGTGCGGCCGTCGTGGTCGAGCAGGCCGGCTACGGCTTCGGGTTCACCGCCTACATGGTTTACATGATGCTCGTCGCCGATGGCCCGCACAAGACGGCGCACTACGCGCTCTGCACGGGGTTCATGGCCGCCGGCATGATGTTACCCAGCCTGCCCAGCGGCTGGCTCCAGGAACAGATGGGTTATCCGTGGTTCTTCGTCTGGGTCTGCCTCGCGTGTCTCCCCTCGGTCCTCGTCATCCCCCTGCTCAAGGTGGACCCGGCGTTCGGGAAGAAAGCGTGAGTTATTTCGCGACCGCGGGTGTAAATCCGTGTTTCCGCAAGGCGCGGTGCAATTCGCGGATGTGGGCGCGGTCGCGGGTTTCGACGGTGCAGACGGCGTTGACGGCGTGCATGTCGGGCCCGCTGAAGGCGCGGTCGTGGGCGATGTCCTTGATGCTCGCGCCGCAACCGGCGATGACCTGCGCCAGCGCGGCGAGGCCGCCGGGGCGATCGCTGATGCGCACGGTGAAACGTGTGAGGCGACCGTCGTGCACGAGGCCCTGCTCGATCACGCGGCTGAGGATGGCCGGGTCGATGTTGCCACCGCAAACGACCAGCACGACATTCTTGCCCCGGAGTTCCGGGAGCTGACCGGACATCAGCGCGGCGAGGGGCGCGGCCGCGGCGCCTTCGACGACGGATTTTTCAAGCTCGATCATGCGCAGGATCGCGAGCGCGATGGCGTCCTCGCTCACACGCACGACCTTGTCCACGTGCCGCCGCGCCAGTGCGAACGCGTTGGCGCCGACGGTGAGCGTGGCGAGACCGTCGGCCAGCGTGGCGCGCCGCGGGCGCAGCACGGGCTTGCCGGCACGAAGCGCGGCGGTGAAGTTGCCCGTCTCGGTGCTCTCGACGCCGACGACCTGCACGCGACGGCGCGCGGATTTCACGGCCAGCGAAAGGCCGGCGATGAGGCCGGCGCCGCCGACGGGGCATACGATGGCATCCACGTCGGGCACCTGTTCGAGGATTTCGAGACCGAGCGTGCCCTGGCCGGCGATGATGGCGGGGTCGTCGAAGCCATGGATGTAGGCGAGTTGTTCCGCCGCCACGAGGGCGTTGGCCCGGGCGCGGGCCTCGGCGAAATCGCGGCCGTGGATGAGCACGCGGGCGCCGAGGCGGCGGCAGGTGCTGACCTTGATCAGCGGCGCGTAGTCGGGCATGACCACGGTGACCGGAATGCCGAGCAGCCGGCCGTGATAGGCAAGGCCGAGCGCGTGGTTGCCGGCGGAGGCGGCGATCACGCCGCGTTTCTTCTGCGCGGGCGGAAGCTGGAGCAGCGCGTTGCGCGCACCGCGTTCCTTGAACGAGCCGGTGCGCTGGAGGTTGTCGAGTTTGCACCAGAGGCGGGTGCCGGTGATCTCGGACAACGGGATGGATTCCGGGCAGGGGGTTTCAACCACTCCGCCGGCGATGCGGCGGCGGGCCGCGCGGATGTCGGCGGGGGTGACGACTGAATCCTGGGGCATGGCCGCAGCATGCGCCAACAGCGGGCGGGGGCAATCTCGATGGCGGGGTGAGATCACGGTCTCGCTTGTCGAATGGCGGGCCGGGCTGCGGCCGGCGAATAGCGTTGCTGTCAGGGGGCGGTGGGTTACAGACCTGCCGTTCACAACGTTCGGAACCGGGCTGATGACTGCGGGTCAGGCGCGCCGGGTCCCGCCACCACACCGCCTAACTTTCTCCACCATGTATCAGGTCACTTTCTCCGATCAAAGCATGCGCGAGCTGAACCGGCTCGACAAGCTGGCCCAGCTGGAGGCGATCGAGCCCATCAGCAAGGTCCGCCCCGCCGATCTGGCCAACCCGCGCGAGCCGCTCGGCCGGTTCACCCGCGGGGAACACACGTTCTACCGCCTGCGGGCCGGCGAGTTTCGGTTCTATTTCACGGTTTCCGACGACAAGCTTCACACGCACTACATCCTGCACAAGGACTCGCTGGAGGACGCCCTCTTCCGCATGAAGCTCCCGGTGAGCGAGAAGCAGCTTTTTGAACAGGATTCCAAGTTCTGGAAATACCTCGAAAGCCTGACCAAGTAAGGCGCGCCCGGCCATGTCCGACCTGCAGCAACGCGAGAATCCCTACAACGTCACGCAGGCGAGCCGGATTTATTTTCTGCCCAACCTGATGACGGCGGGGAACCTGTTTTGCGGGTTCGTCGCGGTCATCAAGTGCATCCAGGCCCGGTTGATGACGGATGGCGGCGAATACGCCCTGCTGCACCCGGGTTTGTCGGCGCTCGAGCTCTACACGCAGGCGGTGTGGTTTATCCTGCTGGCGGTGGTCTTTGACTCGCTGGACGGCCGTCTGGCCCGGTGGGGCGGGCGCACCTCGCTCTTCGGGGCGGAGTTTGATTCCCTGGCGGATGTGGTGTCGTTCGGCATGGCGCCAGCATTGATGACCTTCTTCCTGATTCTGGCGCCGCGCGGTGACTACCAGTGGTTCCGCGAGCTGGGCTGGTTCATCGCCTTCATCTACCTGCTTTGTGGCGCGGTGCGGCTCGCGCGTTTCAACGTCATCACCAATCCCCTCCTTCACCGCAACGATGCGGAATCGCACAAGGATTTCGTGGGCCTGCCCATCCCCGCGGCCGCCGGCACGGTCGCCTCGCTCGTGCTCCTGCTGGTCAATCTGGCCAAGAACGAGCGCGAACTCCGCCAGCTCACCGTGGCGCTGCCGCTGCTGCTGATCCTCGTGGCGTTCCTGATGGTCAGCACCATTCGCTACCCGAGCTTCAAGCAGGTGAACTGGGAGACCAAGACGCGCTTCCGCACCTTTGTGCTCGTGGTCATAATCGCGGGCCTGGTCGTCAAGCTGCGGGAGGTTGCACTGGTGTTCCTGTTCCTGGGTTATATCGCCTACGGACTCTTCGCCCACTACCAGCGCGCCGCCCGCCACGCCCAGATGCGGGCTCTTCGCCGGAAGGTTGTGAAAATGAAGCAGGGCGAATCCGAATAACTTTATCCTGTGAACAAACGGCGTGTTGTCCCCAAGCTATCCGAAATCATTCACAGCCACGAATGCCGTGTTTCGGGAGGGAAAACGCCGGTTGTTCGCATATTCGGCCCCCATAATAAGACTGATACTCTTTCATTATTGAATCCCTCTTCAATCAGCCTTTGTTAATTCCAACCCCCCGAGCGACTTTCGAACGATGAAATTCAAGATCAACCGCGATCACTTCAGCAACGGCCTGGCCCAGGTCCTCAACGTGGTGGGCTCCAAGGCCGCCATGCCCATCCTGAGCAACGTGCTCATCGAGGCGGAGAAGGACCACATTTCCCTCACGACCACCAATCTCGACCTCGGCATCCGCTGCCGCATCAAGGCCGAGGTCAAGGAAGGCGGCTCCATCACGCTGCCGGTCAAGCGCCTCGCCACCATCGTGCGTGAGCTGCCCAACGTGGACGTGTCCTTCGACGCGACCGCCAACCACCAGGCCAAGATCGCCTCGGGCGGATCCAACTTCCGCATCATGGGCATCGGCGCCGAGGAATTCCCCAAGCTGCCGGATTCCAGCGACGACAAAAAGCACACCCTCAACCAGGGCGAGCTGGCCACCATGCTCGGCAACGTCGCCTACGCCCAGTCCACCGACGAAACGCGGTACATCCTCAACGGCGTCTATTTCAACTTCAAGGATGGCAAACTCGCGCTGGTGGCGACGGACGGACGCCGTCTTGCCCTCGTGAGCAAGGAAATGGAAGTGACCGCCAACGGTTCCGGCGCCATCATCCTGCCCGCCAAGACCGTGGCTGAGCTGCTGCGCCTGCTCGGAAAGGGTGAGAAGCTCACCATCGCGTTCAACGATCGCCGGGCGGCGTTCCAGATCGAGACTGGCAAGGAAGCCGGCGGACTGACCGACAGCATCTACCTCTTCTCGAAAGTGGTGGAGGGCAACTACCCGAATTACCAGCAGGTCATCCCCAAGGAGACCCACCAGCGCATCAAGCTGGAGCGCGAGCTGTTCCTCCAGTGTGTGCACCGTGCCGCCCTCGTGACCTCCGAGAAGTCCAACTCGGTCAAGATCAAGCTCACCTCGAACCTGCTTGAGATCACGGCTTCGTCGCCCGATTTCGGCGAGGCACACGAGTCGATGGCGATCTCCTACAGCGGCCCCGACCTCCAGGTGGCCTTCAACCCGCAGTTCGTCATGGATCCGCTCCGCGCGCTGACCAAGGACGAAGTGTTTTTCGAGCTGAAGGACGAGGTCAGCCCCGGTGTCTTCAAGACGCTGGAAAGCTTCGTCTGCGTGATCATGCCCGTGCGGCTGAGCTGACGCACCCATCCCCGTGGGCGGGGTGTCCGCACCCCGCAAAACCACCAACCCGATCATGTCCGAGACACTGTCGCTGTTTCTCGCTCCGGCGGTCGCGCTCCTGCTGCTGTTGTTCTACATCAACCTACGGTTGGCCTCGCCGCTGCTGGCGATCCCGATCCGCTGGCTGCGTTGGATCCTCTTCGCGCTTTTCGCGGCCCAGGCCAACGCCCAGCTGGGCTGGATCGACCGGCCCGTCTGGGTGATTGGGCTCGCGGCCTTCCTTCTCTGGTTCCTCATCGAATCGGCGTTCAACTGGTTCAAGGTGAGTGCCATCAGCCTCAGTCCGTTGCCGCTCTTCCCGCGCTATGTGGTCAACACCAGCGGGGACGAGTGGCCCACGCAAAAACGCCTGCTCAAGGTGCGCGACTGGCTGCGCGACAACCGTTTCACTCCCGTGCAGGCGCTCAAGGCCGAGCTCGGCGGCGGCATCTGGCTCCGCACTTCCGTTCATCACAGCCCCGATCTCGGCACGCGCCTCCACACCCTGTTCGTCCCGCAGGAGAGCGGAGCCATCACGGTGTGCTTCAGCCTGGTGAGCAAGACGCAGTCGGGCCGGCGCTACGTGACCGACAATCTCTACATCCCCTTCGGCGGCTTCTACCCCGAAAACTGGCACGTCGAGCGCACGCCCTGGCGGCGATCGCTGGCGGGAATGGTGGCCCGCCACCACCGGCGGATGGAAGAGGCCAACGAGCATCCGGTGCCTTGGGACACCAGCCCGCTGGACGACATCAACCAGCAGCAGCAGCAGATGGAGGTCATCAACACGGAGCTGGGTTATCTCCTCCCGCACGCCGATCGCGAGGAATACGGCAAGATCACCCCCGAGGGCCGGTTCCGGGTATGGCGCGAGGCCTGGCTGCTCGATTACCTTGGATTGGCGCAGCGCTACTGACCCCAGCAATCGGTTGTGAAAACCCGGGCCGGCCTCAAAAAGACTCGTCACCGGCCAACGCCGCATTAACTACCGGGGCATGTTCCTGTTCGCCGTCACCGCCATCGAGAAGCTCCAGTCGCTGAAACCCGACGTCTGGATGAAGATCGGCATCGTCGTGGGCTCCTTCATTCTGGCGATCCTGCTCTGGCGCCGGATCATGAAGATGAACAAGATCGTGGCCGGCGTGGTGGTGTTCGTGGTGGTCACCGTCGTCTTCTTTTCCTGGGTCTATAACCGCAACGAACCCAGGTTCCTGACCCCGCTCGTGAACAAGATCGCCCCCTTCTTCCCCAGCGCGGGCGCTTACGACGCCAAGCAGAAGACCACGCCCAAGCCCTGAGGGCCAGCGGGTTGGGTTATTACGCGCGCCTGCCCAAAAACGGGTTGGTGTTTGGGGGAGCCGATGCTAGATACGGCGTTCCCTATGGCTAAAACCCACTCTGACATCGGACTCATCGGTCTCGCCGTGATGGGTCAGAATCTCGCTCTCAACATAGCCGACCACGGCTTTCAGATCTCGGTCTACAACCGCACCGTCGAGAAGACGGACAAGTTCGTCGCGGAAAACCCGAACACGCCCGGCGGTCTCGTCGGCACGAAAACCCTCGAGGAATTCGCCGCCTCCCTCTCCAAGCCCCGCAAGGCGATCATTCTCGTGCAGGCCGGCAAGGCCACCGACGCCGTGATCGACGGCCTCGTGTCCGTGTTCGAGCCGGGCGACATCATCATCGACGGTGGCAACGCCCTCTGGACCGATACCATCCGCCGCGAAAAGGCGCTGAAGGAAAAAGGTCTCCGCTTCATCGGTTCCGGCGTGTCCGGCGGTGAAGAAGGCGCGCGCTTCGGCCCGGCCCTCATGCCCGGCGGCGACCCGGCCGCCTACAAGGAACTCGCCCCGATTTGGAACGCCGTTGCCGCGAAGGTGGACGCCAAGACCGGCAAGCCGCTCACCGGCGCCGCCCCCGGCAAACCCATCGTCGGTGGCGTCCCGTGCGCGACCTACATCGGCGAGAACGGCGCGGGCCACTACGTCAAGATGGTCCACAACGGCATCGAGTACGGCGACATGCAGATGATCTGCGAGGCCTACGCACTGATGAAGGGCCTGCTCGGCCTCAAGCCCGCCGAGATGGGCGCCATCTTCTCCGAGTGGAACGAGGGCATGCTCGGCTCCTTCCTCATCGAGATCACCGCCGACATCCTCAAACAGAAGGACCCGGTCACGAAGAAGCCCTTCGTGGACATCGTCCTCGACACCGCCGGCCAGAAGGGCACGGGCAAGTGGACGTCGGTCAACGCGCTCGACATGGGTGTGCCCGCCCCGACGATCGCCGAATCCGTGTTCGCCCGCTGCATCTCCGCGGTGAAGGAGGAGCGAGTCGCCGCCTCGAAGATCCTCAAGGGCCCGAAGAAGAAATATCGCGGCTCCAAGAAGGCCCTCATCCAGGCCATCCACGACGCCCTCTACTGCTCGAAGATCTGCTCGTATGCGCAGGGCTTCCAGCTCATGCGCACCGCGCAGCAGGAATACAACTGGAAGCTCAACTTCGGCGAGATCGCCCAGATCTGGCGCGGCGGTTGCATCATCCGGGCGACCTTCCTCCAGAAGATCACCGAGGCCTACGCCCGCAACCCGAAGCTCGCGAACCTGCTCCTCGACTCCTACTTCAACAAGACCGTGAAGAAGGCGCAGGAGAACTGGCGCAAGGTCGTCGCCCTCGCCGCCGAGTGCGGCGTCCCGGCCCCGACCTTCGCGTCGGCGCTCGCCTACTACGACAGCTACCGCTCGGCCCGCCTGCCGGCCAACCTGCTCCAGGGTCAGCGCGACTATTTCGGCGCGCACACCTACGAGCGCACCGACAAGCCCCGCGGCAAGTTCTACCACATCGACTGGCCGGAACCCACCCGCCCGCAAATCGAAGCCTGAGCCAAATGGCAGGATGTCTCCGGATAATTCAAAACGTCACTGGTGATAATCAAAACGTCACCAGTGACTATTGAATCGTCACCACGGAGAATACAGTGGAGCTCTCGCCGCGCGTAGGCGGAAGTGGGTAAACAGTATTTAAGCAGCCAGAATAACCCGGAAACGTGAGTATTTGGGGTTCAATGCCCCGGAAAGTGTAACCCCCTCAGGGGGCAAGCGTTTCAGAGCAGGAAAAGCGCACTCGTGCCCCACCCAGTCAGGCGTGGTCAAAACTGATAGAGCGTGTTCAGCGAGAATCGCCCGCGCGCAGTTCGCGCTGGGATCTCTGACCAAGCCGAACTCTGATTGGCAGAGCCGCGCAGGCCGATTTCCCCCTGCACGCCCCAGCGCAAACCGAACATCCGACGAAGCCCAAGGACAGCCCCATAGTAGATGTAACTGTCGTGCAGGGTGACACTGGCGGTGTCGGGCAAAACGTCCCGTGCGTTCACCTGTCCACCATATACCCGAAGCGTCCACGCCCCCGCCCGAGTCAAGAGTTCGCGTTCTACCGACAGCTCGACAGCGGTCGAACGATAGCGGATGTCGTAAGCGGCTTCGAGGGAGGGATTCCATCGTCCGGCCGTGATCGAGAAAAGGCGGATCACACCCTCGAAGGAGTGAGCAGGCGCGCTTGCAATCGACTGATCCACATACCAGAAGTGGGTGCCGGTGACCTCAAGCGCGGCCGTCTTGCTCAATTTCCAGCCGTGGCCGAGGGACGAGCGCACCTCCTCCACGCCATCAGCATCAAGCGGTCTGCCATACCATACGCGGCCCTTCCACCCCGACACGGAGCCATAGACGGAGGATTGCCAACTGGTGCCTGCCCGCTCGATCCCCCGATCAACATGATCTGACGCAAGGCCGGACGAAAGCGTGAGCGACACGGCATCGTCCGATGCTCGCAAGGGAGGCACCGATGAGACCCAGGCCAGCGCCGCTATACCGAAGATTCGGCCTGCGTTGAAGGCAGAGCGCATGGAGTGCAGCGCTTGCGTGAACTTGTAAGCCGAGACGGCCATCGGGGAAAAGGTGCGGACAAAGGGGGGCTATCGGGCGGAGAGGACATCCCCATCAGGCCGTTGCGGAGTGGCGCGTGGAGGTTTATATGCCCGATACAATGACAGGCTGCCGCAGGGCGTGGCCAAGCGTTTTGTTTCTTCCGTGCCGACGAACCCAGCCTGCGCGATAAGTTCCGGCAGCCGCCCGGCAACATTGTCCCGCGTCGTATTGAAGCCATCCAGGAGCTGCACACTCAGAAAGGCTGCACGCATAAGAGGGTTCCTGGGTCGGCCCCAGTCGGCGATATGCAGCTCTCCACCCGGTTCCAGTATCCGCCAAATTTCGGCCAGCGCCCGCCCCTTGTTCTCAAGGCTCAGGTGGTGGAAGAACAGGCTGCTTACCACCGCATGAAAGCGCGCGTCCGGAAACGGCAGGTTCAGCGCCGAAAATTGGACCCAAGCAAGATCAAGGCCGGCGCGCCGGGCCTTGTCTCTCGCGATGGTCAGCACGGCGGCATCCCCGTCCAACCCCGTAACCTCGGCCCCCGGAGCGGCGAGCTTCAACTGCACCGCGAAACTGCCGGTGCCGCAGCCGACATCCAGAATCCGGTGACCATCTTTTGGTGCGACCTGGGAAAGCAGCGCATGGCGAAATACGGTCTCCCTGGTCGTCCAGCGCACCACCACGTCATACCAGCGAGTCAGGAATGCGTAGGAGAGCGCCGGGATGTAAGTCGGCTCAGCCATGTGTCCGGTCAGTTTGGCTTGGGGAGATTCCTTGATGAGCTGTGGATCAGGCGGAACGTCCACCCGTCCTGCGTTCGCCTGAGGACGCTGGTCGAGAGTCCCTGCTTCTTGATGACTTTTTCCCGGCATGGAGCGCCCCGGCCAGAAGGAGCGTCCCGCTGATGACGGCCAAGGTGCCGACATTCTTGGGAAAGTTCATGGCATGTGGGATTCAGGATTTGGTTGTATGGGCCTCAGGCGCGGAGGACTTCTCCGCCGGCGCCGGGGCCAGCTTCTTGAGGTAGCGGGCCGGGTCTTTCAGGAATTTCTTCTCGCAGGGCTTGCAGCAGATTTTGATCTCCTGGCCCTCGTAAACGAAGGTGCGCTCGTCGCCCATCGAGCCGAGGTCATTGTCGGTCACGATGCAGACGTTCAGGGGGTATGGTTTGACCGCCTCCTTCGGTTTTTCGGCCGCATGGATCGCGGGAGCAAGGAGCGCGAAGAGCAAGCTGAGGACAAGCGACGCAAGGACACTGGATGTGTTGGATTGAGGTTTCATGGTTGGTGAAATGAATGCAGTGGCTAGAAGCGGAACCCGACCCCGGCGCCGAGGCCGTAGTCCGCATCGTAGGAGCCGATGAGCGACAGTCGCTTGGAGACCGTGTAACTTACTCCCGCCTGCCAGGCGAATTCCTCGGCGGTATCATACTGGGCGTTCACCAGTAGGCTCAGCCGGCTGGTGAGGGGGATTTCACGACCGACGCTCACGCGAGCCTCGCCAGCGCTGTGGATGGAACCGGTGAGCGCGAACAGGTAGGGTAACAGGTAGGTCGCACCGGCGATGGCCCCTTCACGCACACCGCGCGAATTGGTAGCGCGATACCCGGTGAAGGCGGTCCAGCGGGAGTTAAAGTAATGAGAATAGGTGGCCTCGATCTCGTAGGTGCTACTGGGCACGCGCTCCCAGCCGAGCTCCCAGGCGAGGTTGAGGTTGTCGCGACCGCGCTGGATCGTGGCCAGGCCCTCGCTGAGGTGTGATTGCACGCTGCCGTCGATCCAAGCGTAGGTGTGCGGATGGGCATGCTCGCCGAGCATGGGGCGGTAGGCGGCACCGGTGGGCTTGAGCGATCCCGGCGCTCCCATCGCCGCCCCCGTTGCGTCCTTTGCCGACATGCCAACGCCCGCCGGGTAGCTAAACACCCGGGCCATCCCGGACATCATGTGGTAAAGCAGATGGCAGTGAAACAGCCAGTCGCGGTCCTCGTTGGCGTAGAATTCGATCACCCGGCGGCTCATCGGTGGCACGTCCACCGTGTGCTTCAGCGGCGCGAATTCGGCCGGGGCGCCGTCGGGCATGAGCAGACGGAAAAAATGCCCGTGCAGGTGCATGGGGTGGTGCATCATGGTGTCGTTGACCAGCACAACGCGCAGCACCTCGCCCTTCTTCACCGGAATGGTGCTCATTTCGTCGATCGACCGGCCGTTAATGGACCACAGGTAGCGCCACATGTCGCCGGTGAGACGGAGCGTGATCTCGCGGGTCGGCGCGGCCGGAGGCAAAGCCGTAGGCTGGGTGGCGCGAAGACGCTTGTAAGGCGGCAGCGGCCGGTCGATTTCCGACGCCAAGGCCTCGGCGTCGCTCACGGTGCCGGACTCGTCCATTTCGTTGAGCACGGCTCCGAGGGCCACCTCCATGCTGTAGGCGTTGAGCATGCCGGGGGCCGGCGCGGGGTGCTCCAAAGCACCGCTTTCCCCGAGAAACAGGGAAGCGTGTCCGGAGTTGTCCTGAGCGGTGGCCCGAACTTCCCAGGCCGCGGAAGCGGCTTCGACAGGCACTCGAACAAGGACATCGTAAGTCTCGGCCATGCCGATCAGCAGTCGCTGCTGCTGAATCGGGACGACATCAATGCCATCAGCCGCAATGATCGTGAGCGGCCCGGTCGCCGCGCTGACGTAAAAATAGGTCGCGGCGGAGGCGTTGATGATCCGAAGGCGCACCGTTTCGCCCGGACGCACGGCCAAGGACTGCCGAGGCCGCCCGTTAAGCAGAAAGGCATCATAGGCCACGTCGGAGACATCCATCGCTGGCAGCCGGGATTTCTCCCGGTCAAGGAAGTCGCCGAGGTGGCCGGCCTCCCGCGCGCCCCAGAGTGACTGTGCAGTGCCCTTGCGGATGGCATACCACTCGCTGCCCCGCAAAAGCGTGCGCATGACCTCGTCGGGGTTTTCATTGGTCCAATCCGAAAGCACCACGACCTCGTCGTAATCGATGCGGGGCAAATCTGCGCGGGCGGGGGTGCCTTCCTTGGGCTCGATGACAATGCTGCCGTAAACGCCGCGCTGTTCCTGCAGGCCGGTGTGGCTGTGATACCAATAGGTGCCGGCGTGCTTGAGCAGGAACTCGAAGGTCCGAGACTCGCCCGCCTTGATCGGCGGGGTTGTGATATTCGGGACGCCATCCTCCAGATTGGGAACGAGCAAGCCATGCCAGTGGGTGGAGGTCTCTTCCTTGGTGAGCCGGTTGCGCACATGAATGCGGGCGATTTCCCCCTCGCGGAAGCGCAGCGTCGGTCCGGGCACGGAGCCATTCAACGCAAGTGCGCGCACCGGCTTGCCTGCGGGCGACAGCACGACCTCGCTGACTTCAAGGGTGTATTCGACGATCTTGGCGTCGGGATACAGCGTGGAGGCCTTTGGCTCGGATTCGCGCTCGGACCAGGACGCCTTGAGCTTGCCGCCGCATTCGTCACAGGCGTGGGCCGCGGCAAACAATGCGAGGAAAAGGAGGGCGAAGCGGCGAAACGGCATGGTGGGCTTAGGAAGACGGATCGAAGTAGTCTTCGCCCCACACCATGAGTGCGCCGAGATGGGCCGCGCCAATCAGGATCAGGCTGGTCAGCCAGATCGCGGAACGCCGCACCCAGCGAGCCCCCGGGTTCGGCGCCTCGGACAAACGGAAAGCGAGCCACGCGGCGATACCGGCCAAAACCGTGGTGAGCACTCCCAACCAGCGATGCCATTGGAGCATCCACCGCATTGACGGACGAGGGTGCGACTCCACCGCGAACACCCAGCCGGTGGCCGTCGCGATCAGGGCTCCAGTCGCACCGATGACCATGAGCAGGGTGATGGTCCCGCCCAGACCCGGCCGGTCCCACTTCAGTCGAACCATTTCGAGGGCGGCGGCGAGCAGGAGCAGCGCGATAGGGAAATGCAGCACCAAGGGGTGCAGTCGGCCGAACAGCGTGGAAAGGTCCATTGCGATGGAATGGAAAAGACGTGGCAGACCCAGCCAGAGCGCTTGGCCCCGGCCGGTTGAATCATGCGGAGCGCGGGCTGATCAATGATGCTTGCCGCGTCCCGGGGCGGCCGGAGCCGCCGGCTTCTCGCCCTTGGCCTTGGCAGCAGAGGCGTCGTCAATCATCTTGAGGAACTTCTCGGGGTCCTTGTTGAAGTCCCTCACGCAGTCCTTGCAGCAGAGCCGCACGAGCCGGTCGGGCTTCCCTTCCTGCTTGTAGGTGTGATTGATCGGGGGCCCCATGTCGCCATCCTCGAGCTTGTCTCCGGAAACGACACAGTAATCGACGGGATAGTCCGCCGCGGTTTGAGCGGAGTCCTTGGACCGCTCCTTATCCTTTTTGTGGCCCTCATGGGCTTGGGCGGGGGTGAGCACGGTCGCGGCGGCCACGAAAGCCAAGGCGAGACCGGCGATGCTGGAGCGAAGAGCGAGACGAGTATTCATGCGTGGATGGTAGTGGTTGAGGAGAGGTGCGGGATACATACACCGCAGGCAGGAAAATCACTCAGGTATTTTGTTTTTCCGGGTAATTTCTTATCGCGCTGTTTCTCCGGAAGTTCCGTGATGCAGGCCCTCGTGCGCCCGCACTTCTATCCGATCAACTCCCGGTGGTAACGGATCCAGAACAACTCGGTAGCTGGCGTAGGCCGGCAGGCGGTGGAGACGCACAATTTGTCTGGGCGTGAAACCCTCCTGGCTGGTCCGCAATACCCGCCCGCTGGCGTCGTAAAGGGTGACATCGAGGTGTGTGTCGGTGGTATCAAGGGCGCTCAATCGTCGGATGACGTAGCCGCGCAAAGCCAGCGGGCCGTCCTTTCGCTCCAGCCAAATCTTATCGATCCGGACAACGGGAGAGTCCACGCGCTGGAGACGAACGTGGCGCAGATCGGGCGGAGCCTTGAACGGGGTAGCGCAGCCGGCAGTCAGAATTACAGCCAGGGCCGCCATCCCCAGCGCGCGGCCGTGAGTGAATCGTGGATGATCTTTCATGGCGGCAGAACGGGGCCGAGTTATCCGGGCGGTTCCTTCCAGGTCATCTGCGCGATGGTTTCGTCAAGCAGGCTGCGCGGTCGCTCGCCCCGGACGAAGCGGTCGCGGTGTCGCTGGAACGCATCGACACACATGGGGCAACACAGGGAGAATCGTTGCCCCTTGTGGTAGAGGTGGGCGAATCCCGCCGCACCTTCGGTGGACTTGCCGCAGACGGTGCAGGTTTCGCCCTTGTCATCTTCAGGAGGCATGTGGAGGAGGGCGCCGCAGCAATCAGGTCTCGGGCAGCGCCTTGGCGATGGTGAGGCACTCGTGCCCCTTCTTGTTGACGTAGTGAACCTCGACCGGTGAATCGGGGTTTCCGGGGATTTGCTTCAGGACCACCCGCATCTCGTCCTTGCACCCGGGGCAGCTCAACGTCGCCCCTTCCCGGGAGTATTCCAGCGCTTCGGCGACACTGCCGAGCAAGACCGTTCGAGAGGCATCACACTCCCGGCAGACATAGACGATCCGGTCCCCGGGGCGGAGCTGTTCAAACTGGGCTTTGGTGGTCAGCGACGCACCGACCTTCGCACGGTCGAAGTAAACGGAGAGTGCCGCCGTTCCGACAATCAACCCAAGGATCATTACGAACACCCGGGGGAGGTTCATGTTTCGGGGGGGTGGACTCGCCGCCCGTGCAGGGACACGGGCGGCCAGAACAGCCGTTGTGGCCTAAACGGTCAGGGTTTTTCTGCCGGCTTCGCGATGAAGAAGCAGGGTTCACCCTTCTCGTTCACGTAGGTCACCTCACGCACGAGCGTGGGGTTCTTGGGTGGGCCCTTGGTGACGACCTTGACCTTGGTCTTGCACGACGGGCAGGTCACGGTGGCCCCCTCCTTGCAGTGTTCCATGGCGGCAGCGGTGCTTTGGACCGTTACCTCGGTCACAGTCTGACACTGGTTGCACACGTAGGCGATCTTGTCGCCGGCCTTGAGCTTCTCAAACTGAGCCGGCTTGTTGAGCGTTTGCCAGGTTCCCGTGGGGGGGCCGGCGAGGGCCGTGGACGCGCCGGCCAGGAGACCGGCGAGGAGGAGCACTGTCAGTTTTGTTTTCATGGCGTATCCTGTTTGGGTTTCGGGTTGTCCGCTCGTGGTTGCGGGAATGAGAGGGTTCTTCACGGCGCCTGCATCTTGGCGATGTCGGCCTCGTGTTCCTTGCGCTCGATCTCGACAAATATCTCGCTGAGTTCGGCCCAGGACTTCTTCTTGGGTTTGGGACCCTTGACCCACTCGACCTGACGGCCGCGCCAAAGCGAGTAGATGGCCGGGACGATTTCAAGGGTGAGGATCGTGGAGGTGACCAGGCCGCCGATCATCGGGGCCGCGATGCGCTGGATCGCCTCCGCGCCCGCGCCATGCGCCCAGAGGGCCGGCACCAGACCGAACGTGATCATGCACACCGTCATGAGCTTCGGCCGCACGCGCTGGACGGCGCCGTAGGTGATCGCCTCGAAGAGATCGTGCTGAGTCTTCATCTTCCCCGCCTTCTGGTAGGAGTGGAAGGCCTCATCCAGGTAGATGATCATCACCGTTCCGGTCTGGGCCGCCAGACCCGACAGGGCGATGATGCCCACCCATACCGCGATGCTGAGGTTGTAACCCATCATCCACAGAAACCAAATGCTGCCGGTCATCGCGAAGGGGATGGAGAGCAGGATGATGAAGGTCTCGGGGATGCTTTTGAAGTTCATGTAAAGCAGCACGAAGATCAGCGCGAGCGTGATGGGAATCACGACCTTGAGGCGCTCCTTCACGCGCAGCATGTATTCATACTGGCCGGTCCACTCCAAGCGGTAACCCGACGGCAACAGGCCGGCCTTCTCGATCTTGTCGCGGACGACCTGTTTGGCCTCCGCCACGTAGCCGCCGATGTCACGGCCGGTCATGTCGATGTAAACCCAGCCGGTGAGGGCGCCGTTCTCATTCTTGATGAGCGGAGCTCCGCTGGTGGTCTTGATTTCAACCAGTTGCCCGAGCGGGACCTGAACAACCGGAGTTCCGGCGCGAGCGGGTGCTGGGGCGCTCATAGTCGAATCGCCGTCGCCGGCTTCCGCCATCCCGGCTTGGGCGACAGGCACGAGGACGCGCTTCAGTTTCTCCACATCGTCACGCAGTTCGCGGCTGTAGCGCACGTTGACGGTATAGCGCTCGCGTCCCTCGATGGTCTTGTCGATGGCCATGCCGCCGATGGCGGTCTCCACGAGCATGAGGACATCCTCGACGTTGAGCCCGTAGCGGGCGATGGCCGCCCGATTCGGCAGGATGTCCAGGTAAAGCCCGCCGGTGGTCCGTTCCGAGAACACACTCCGGGTGCCCGGGACCTGCCGGAGTGCGGATTCGAGGTGCTCGCCCAGCTTGCCGATCTCGGTGAGATCCGTGCCGAATATCTTCACGCCAATCGGCGTGCGCACACCGGTCGAAAGCATGTCGATGCGTGCCTTGATGGGCATCGTCCAGGCGTTGACCTGCCCGGGGATCTGGAGCGCTTCGTCCATTTCCTGGACGAGCTCGTCCTTGGTCATCGGCCGCTCCTCGGGCCACAGCCGGCGCAGGCCGGACTTCATCCAATCCGGCGCCCAGCCCGAATACCAACGCGACTGCGGCACTTTGCGCCATTCATCCTGCGGCTTCAGCTGCACGACGCTTTCAAACATCTCCAACGGCGCCGGGTCGGTCGCGGTTTCGGAGCGGCCGGCCTTGCCGTGGACCGTCAGGACCTCCGGGAACTGTTTGATCACCTTGTCCTGAATCTGCATCAGGCGGGTCGCCTCAGTGACGGACACCGTGGGCAGTGTGGTCGGCATGTAGAGGATCGTGCCTTCCTCGATGGGCGGCATGAACTCCGAGCCCAGCTTGGTGAAGACGGGGATGGACGACGCGACGGCGGCGACTGCGATGCCGATGGACAAGAGGCGGCGCGTCATCAGGGCGCTGACCCACGGATAGTAAAGCCGGTGGATGAAGCGGCTGATCGGGTGCTTGTGCTCCGGGATGACCTTCGCCCCGGTCATGAGAACGATGAGGGCGGGCCCGATGGTCACCGACAGGAAGGCGGCCCAGGCCATGGTGAAGGTCTTCGTGTAGGCGAGCGGCTTGAACAGGCGGCCCTCCTGCGCCTCCAGGGTGAAGACGGGCATGAAGCTGACCGTGATCACCAACAGGGCGAAGAAGAGGGGTTTCCCGAGCTGTTTGCAGGCTCCGATGATGATCTCCTGCCGCTGCGCGCGGGTCAGTCCGGCGGGGGCGTGCTCCAGCTTCTTGTGGACGTTCTCCACCATGACCACCGCCTCGTCGGTGATTACGCCGATGGAGATGGCGATGCCCGCCAAGGACATGATGTTGGCCGTCAGTCCCATGAAATACATCGGGATGAAGGCCAGGGCCACCGCGATGGGCAGCGTGACGATGGCGCGCACGGCGCCACCGAAATCCAGCAGGAAGACAATGATCACCAGGGCGACGATGATCGACTCCTCGACGATGGTGCGGGTGAGCGTGCTGATGGCTCGGTTGATGAGATCCGACCGGTCGTAGGTCGTCACGATCTCCACGCCGGGGGGCAGTGAGCCCTTCACCTCTTCGAGCTTCGCCTTGATGCGATCAATGACCTGGAGGACGTTCTGGCCGAAACGGACCACGACAATGCCGCCGACCGCCTCGCCCTCGCCGTTGAGGTCGCCGGCACCGCGGCGCATTTCGGGCCCGAGCTGGATGTTCTGGGCCACGTCCCGCAGCAGAACCGGATTGCCCTTGGCGTCCGCGCCGACGACGACCAAGCGGAGGTCCTCGAGCGACTTGATGTAGCCGTGTCCCCGCACCACGTAGGTGGTGCCGAATCGTTCCATTTCCCGGCCGCCCACGTCGTTGTTTGAACTGCGAACCGCGGACACGATTTTGCTGATGGGGATGTTGTAGGCCAGCAGCTTGTTCGGATCGATTTCGATCTGATATTGCTTCTGGAAGCCGCCGAATGTCGCGACCTCGGCCACGCCCTCGACGCTCTGGATCCAGTAGCGGAGGTGCCAGTCTTGGAAGGAGCGAAGCTGCGCGAGATCGTTCTTCCCTGACTTATCGACCAAAGCGTATTGGAAGCCCCAGCCCACGCCGGTCGCATCGGGCCCCAAGGTCGGGGTGACGCCGCTGGGCAGCGATCCCGAGAGGGACTGCATGTATTCCAGCACCCGGGAGCGCGCCCAGTAAATGTCCGTTCCGTCCTTGAAGACCACATAGACGAACGAATACCCGAAAAACGAATACCCGCGCACGACCCGCACCTGCGGGGCGCTGATGAGCTTCGTCACGATCGGGTATGTGATCTGATCCTCGACCAGGTTCGGGCTGCGGCCCTCCCACTGGGTGAACACGATCACCTGGACATCGGAGAGGTCCGGGATCGCGTCGAGCGGGGTGTTGCGCATGGTATAGACGCCGCCCACGAAGAGGGCGCCGACCATCATGAACACCGTGAACTTGTTGCGGGCGCTCCATTCGATGATCCGCTCGATGAGCGAATCCTTCTTGGGCGCGTGATGGGTGGTTGAATCGTTCATCGCCGTTGGGGCTGAGGCCTCAGTGGTTGTGTCCGCCCGCGCTGCCCATGCCGGAGATGGCGGCCTTGAGCTGGCTTTCGGAGTCGATCAGGAAGAGGGCGCGCGCGACGACCTTCTCGCCGTCGTTCAAGCCTGAGAGCACCTCGTAGTGGTCATCCGACCTCGCCCCGATGGTCACTTCCCGGGGTTCGAGGTGGTTGTCGTCCCTCATCACGAACGCCACGAGACGGACGCCGGTGTCGATGATCGCGTTGGCCGGCACGGTAAGAACTTCGCCGAAGGAGGCCTCGAGTTCGACGTTCGCCCACATCTGGGGCCGCAGGTCGAGCTGCGGGTTGTCGATTTCGAGCCGGACCTCGGCTCGCCGGGTCTGTGGGTCGATGTGCGGATAAAGGAAGGACACCACACTCTCGACGGAGCGGTTGCCCAGATAGGGGAAGGTCACGCGGGCCGCCAGACCCTCCTTGATCAGGGGGGCCTCGAACTCGAAGACATAGGCCCGCACCCAAAGGTGGGACAGGTCGGCGATCTCGTAGAGAGTCTCGCCCGCCATGAAGGCCCGGCCCTGCACGGCGTTTTTGGTTACGACGTGGCCGGACGCGGGCGAACGCACCAGGATCTCGTCGCGGGCCCGGCCGGACTGCTCCAGTGCAGCGATCTCCGTTTCGCCGATTTCCCACAGCGAGAGCTTCCGGCGGGCCGATTCCAGCAGTCGCCTGGCGCTTTCTGCCTGCGCGGTGTCTTCGCGGGACCGCAGTTGGGCGACGCGCTCGAAAGCCAGGAGATACTCGCTCTCGGCCTCGAAAAGTTCCGGGCTGTAAACAGTGAAGAGCGGGTCTCCCTTGGCGACCTTCTGGCCGGTGTAATTGACCTTCAGCTCGCGCACCCAACCAGCAAACCGGGGGGCGATGCGGGCGAGTTTGGTTTCGTCGTGCTCCAACGTTGCCGTCGATCGCACGGGTTGCGTGAGCGTGCGAATCGCGACCTGTTCCGTGGTCAGGCCGATCAACTGCTGCTTTTCCGGGCTGATGGAGATCGCGATCCGGCCGGGAACCGGCGCGGGGGCGGCGGCCGTCTTGTGTCCCGCGTGCGGGTCCGCCGGCGGCACTTTTTCAAGGTCCATCCCGCAGTCAGGGCACGAGCCGGGGCCGTCACTGACCACCTTCGGGTGCATGGGGCAGGTGTATTGCCCTGGCTTCGCCGCGCTGGCCTCAGGGCCGGCGGGAGTTGTGGCCACCGCGGGCTCGTCCTTGATCGGCACGAGCTTCATGTTGCAGATCGGGCAATCCCCCGGCTTGTCGCTGATATACGTCGGGTGCATCGGGCAGTGGTATTTCTGCGCCTTGGCGTGGGCACCGTGGTTTGCGTCGCCGCATCCGGCGCCGAGGAGGGCCCAGAGCAGCAGGGGGATGGTGAGAAGGATGAGTTTCGTGCGCATGGCGGTTCGGGAAGGTCAGTTGGACTCTGTGGTCTTGAGGGGGGAATTTTCTGGAGGGACTCCGGCGACGAGCAGGGCGAGTTCGGCCAGTGCGAGTTCGCGCTGGTTCTGGGCTTCGATGCCCCGCAGCTCGAAATCCAGCAGCGAGCGCGACGCCTCGACCACCTCGAGAAAGCCGGTCCGCCCCGTGATGTAGGCTGAGCGGGCGACCTCAAGCGACTGCCGGGCTTTCGGGAGGAGGTCGCGCTCGATCAGGGACTGGTTCCGCGTCGCTTCGCGGAACATGAAGGTCCGTTCCGCCAATTCGACGGCGACCATGATCTGCTCGGCTGCCAGCCGCGCCTCGCCGGCCAGCTTGGCCGATTGGGCCGAGGCAATTTCGGCGGCGATCTTATCCCGCCAGATCGGCAGGGTCACCCCGAGGGAGGGCCGGGCCATGACCGGCGAGGCCTTGATGTCGGCCTCCAGCCCGACCGTGAAATCCGGGTAACGGGAGCGATTGGCCATGGCCAACGACGCCTCGGCAGCACGCACTTCGGCCGCCATGGTGCGGAGGGCCGGGTTGCGGGCCAGGGCCATCTGCCAGAGTTGATCGGGATCAACCTCCAGCGACGTGGTCTCAAAGCGACTGGGGATCGCCGGTTCGGGATCACCACGCTGGAGGCCGAGCGCGGCTTTGTATTGGGCCAAGAGGGATTGGCGGGCATCCCCAAGGTTGGCGATTTCGGCAGCCATCTGGTCCTGCTCGATCTGCGCGCGAAGCACATCCTGGAGGGTGGCCTTGCCGACCTCGTTCTGGCGCCGGGCAATCGCCTCAAGGTCCTTCAGCAATTCCAGCGACTCGGCGTTCACCCGCAGCTTCGCTTCCAGATAGTGGAGCTGGTAGTAGGCCTTCTTGAAGCCGAATGCCACCTGCTGCACCTGCGCCTCCAGCTCGTGATACTTCACCTCCGACTCGGCGGAAGCCGCCTGCGCCGCCAAGGCGCGTTTGCGCGACCCCGGCAATTCGAGCATAAGGCCCGGCATCAACGTGGAGATCATGTCCGAGACATCGGCTTCAAAGACGAAGACGGGATCGGGCAACGACCGTTCAACGGTGATCCGCTCCACCGTCCGCGCCCATTCGTGGTAAGCCGCCCAGACGCGCGGGTGTTTCAGCACCGCGTGGCGCAGGGCGTCCGCATGGGACGACTCCGCCGTCAGCGGGGCCAGTTTGACCTCGCCGGGCTGCGCCCCGAGCTGGCTCGCGACCTCGGCGATCTGGCGGCGGGCCGTCTTCTCGACGGCCACCGGGCGGCCAACGCAGCCGGTCAGGCCGAGCATGCTGCCTAGAGCGGCGACCCCGCCCACCATCGTGAAGATGTGTTTTCGCGTCATGAGGTTTACAGGGAAGCGACTACTTCTTGCTGTGTTCGCAGGGCTCGCCTGCGGCCATGGCTTCCTTGCTCATGCCGCAGCCACCGCACCCGCCGCTGGGGGCCGCAGCCGGCTTGATGCCCGCATAACGTGCATAGTCGGCCGGGGTCAGACCCTCGACCGGGGGGTGTCCCGGAGGGAGCGCCCGCGCCGAGACCTTTCGGTCGAGTTCGACGCCACACTTGAGCATGGCCGAGCCGAAGAACGGATTCTTGGCGCCGGCTTCCTGTTGCAGCCAGCGCCCAGTGCCGATCTCCGGGGCCATCGTGCATTCAAAGATGCGGAGATTCGCGGATTGCTGGATCTTGCGGCTCCGAACCACATCGGTCACCGCCGTGCTGAACCGGACGAAGTCCTTGCGGGCGTCGGTAAGGTTGCCCCGGTTCGGCAGAGGATCGGCTGGGGTCGTGGTCAGGGTTGCCGCCAATTTCGGGTCCGCATCCTCCAGATCGTGAAGCGCGTTGCGAACGGACGTGCGCAGGGACTGATAAAGCGCGAAGTCGTCCTTCGCCAGGGCCGCACTGGCATCACTCATGGCGACAGCCAGCGATTGCAACGCAGCCGCAGAAACTTCCGTTCGCGGTGGGGCCTCCGTTCTGGTCGAAGGAGCGGCGGCAGAGCCGTGCCCGGTATGCTGGGCGAAAAGTTGAGGCGTGCTGACCAACAGCAGACTGGTGAGCGCGATGGCGGTGGCGGAGCGGAAGGGTTTCATATCCTGGCGAAGTGGGACTGCGGGAAAGGGGGGGAGTCAGACGGGACGGGATCTGGGCGCGGTAGCTGGATCAAAAATCCAGCCGCTCGGCAGTGGCGGCGGCTGGATCGGCGGTGACCGTGGGTGGCCGGTCAGGATTTCTTGGCGCAGCCTTGGCAGGCGGTGCAACCGGCAGCAGTCTCGGCGGCCGGCTTGGCGGCGGCCTGGACCTTGGTGTCGGCGTCCGCCTTGGTCCGCCAAATGCTCGGATACGAGGACGGCTTCTGGTTCTTGTTCATGCGCGCCCAGTATTCGGGGCCGGGACCGGCAAAGCTGAGGGAGGCGAGGCTGGCGAAGGCTGCGGCGGCGAGGAGGAGTTTTGTGGCTTTCATGGAGTGAGTGAGGTTGGGTTTCGTTGGTCCGTGCGGGTTGCGCGGTTGTCTGCCAGTCATACACCCCGGGGCCGGAAATCACTCAGGGCGCTTCGGAAAAATTAGCGTGAGGGATTTGGCGGGATACGGTGTATTACCCCTCGCAATTCCCATGAACACTTCCCGTGATAAGCTCTCCGAGACCCTGCAGGAATGGCGCGTTAAGCCGCCGTCCGACCCGGGGTTCCGCGCTGCCGTCTGGCGGCGCATCGGGCGGCAGGTCGAAGCCTCCTGGCCCTCCTACCTCCGCGCCCACACCGCCGCGTGGTCCGTGGCCGCGGTGCTAACCTTCGGTGTGGCCGGTTTCGCCGGCCGCGCCATTGCCCAAGCCCGCGTCCAGGCCGACCGCGAAGCCATGGTGGTCTCCTACCTGGTGGAACTGGACCCCCGCGCGCAGGCCGTGCTGAAGCCATGACCTACCTGCTGCGCACCCTCCTTTTGCTGGGGATCGCCGCGGTGGCCGCAGGATTTGCGTGCTACCACTTCAGCAGCGCTCCGGAGCTGCACGCCGCCGCCCGCAAGGGCGATGCCATGGCTTGGCTGCGGACGGACTTCAACCTCGATGAGCGCCAGTTTGCCGAGATCAAACGCTTGCATGCAGCCTATGCCCCATCCTGCGAGGAGCATTGCCGGCTGATTCAGGGAGCGATCAAGGCGCGCAATGCCCTGCGCACGACCGAGGGTGCCGATCCTGCCGCCACGGCGGAAGCGGAGCGCGCGCTCCAGACGCTACGCGCCACCTGCGAGTCGGCCATCACCATCCATGTGCAACAGGTTGCGGCGGTGATGTCGCCCGAAGACGGCCAGCGCTATCTCGCGCTCGTGCTGCCGAAGATCGCGAACTTCGATCACCAGGTCGCGCCCGATCTGAAACTCGAAGGTGGGCACCAACACTAGGCGACATGGAGTCTGAACCGGGCGCCAACCCAAGCGACGAGGAATTGATGGGCCAGCTGCAGGCGGGAGACGACGCTGCGCTGGCCCCCTTGATGCAGCGCTGGGAACTGCCGGTGAAACGCTTCATTTTCCGCTTGGTTGGGAGCACGACCGAGGCGGAGGATCTGGCCCAGGAAGTCTTTTTCCGGATCTACACCAAACGCAGCACCTATCGCCCCGGGGCGAAGTTCTCAACCTGGTGCTTTTCCATTGCGGCCAACCAGGCCAAGAACCGGCTACGCTGGTGGAAACGTCGGCCAACACTGTCGCTCAGTGCGTGGATGGACACGGGGGGTGACACCGAAGATCAGTCGGCAGCGGGTGCCCAAGCCTCTGATGAGGCCGTGAGGCATGAACGCATTGCCACCGTGCGGGCCGCCGTCGCCGCGCTGCCGCTCGACCTGCGCACGGCGCTGGTGCTCTTCGAGTATGAACAGCAGTCGATGGGCGAGATTGCCGCCGCCCTCGGCTGCACGCCGAAGGCCGTGGAGAATCGCCTCTATCGGGCTAGGCAGAAACTGCAGCAGCAACTCGCCTCGCTGCCAACCTGATCACGACCAAAGCCAGCCCGAATCGGTTGCGGCGGATTGACACCCATCCGAGAACGACATCTCATTTTACGGGCCACCGCCCCGGCCGGGCCACCGGGGCGGGTTTTTCACCGTAGGCAAGCGCAACGGATCAAACCCTCCCTATTCGTGGATCAGGTTTATCGGAATTGGAGCGATAGTATTTGCTTGGAGGTGATCGTCCCATTCTGTGCCGACATTGCTTACCTGTGGGCCTGAAAATCCACACGGGACCGCTTCTGCCGGTATTTTCGATAGAGATACAGCGCCGTGTCGCAGAGCGCACCCGCGACACCGCCCAGCAATCCGCCACCGGTCATCCAGAGCACGCTCACAATGTGCGAGTAAAGTTCGGCACCCAGCCCCACCAATATCCCAGCAACAATTCCCCACGGGATGACCTCCAGGTTCCACCGAACCGGGCGGCGGGACTTTGCGGGCGCGGAGGTGGGACGGTGGGAGCGCATCGACGCTAGGAGGCGGCTGGTTTGGGTGCCCGCAGCAGGCGCAGCGCGTTCGCGATCACCAGCAGGGTTGCTCCGGTATCCGCGAGAATGGCGAACCACAGGCTGGCATGGCCCAGCAAGGTCAGGACGAGGAACACCGCCTTCAGGGCGAGCGCGAAGGTGATGTTGAAATAGACGATGCTGAGCGTGCGGCGGCCTAAGCGGATACTGTCCGCGATCTTGCCGAGATCGTCCTGCATGAGGGCGATGTCGGCCGTCTCGATGGCGGCATCCGTTCCCGCCGCCCCCATGGCGATGCCGATGCTGGCCGTGGCCATCGCCGGTGCGTCGTTCACGCCATCGCCGACCATGCCGGCCACGCCGTGCTTCTCCCGGAGGGCCTTCACGGCCTCGACTTTCTGCTCCGGGAGCAGATCGCCGCGCGCCACATCAATGCCGACCTGCCGGGCGATGTAGTCCGCTGTCCGCTGATTGTCGCCGCTGAGCATGACGACCTCGACCACACCGGCGGCATGCAGGTCGGCCACGGCGGCCTTCGCGTTCGGCCGCAGCGTGTCGCCAACCGCGATAATGCCGAATACCTCCCCTTTGCAGCCGTCATGCGGACGGTGTCCCACAACGACCACCGACAGGCCGCGTTCCTCGACCGCGGCCAGACGGCGCTCCACGTCGTCGGAGCAAACGCCCAATTCGTGCGTGAAACGGTGGTTGCCGACGAAATAATCGTGTCCGTCCACGCGGCCCTCGGCTCCGCGCCCGCTGCGCGCCTGGTAGTTTTCCGCCCGCGGGAAGGCAATCTGCCGCTCGTGGGCATGAGCCACGACGGCCTTGGCGAGCGGGTGCGCCGAGTGGTCGTCAATGGCTGCGGCGATGCGCAGGACATCGCTCTCCGTGGCGGAGCCGACCGGCTCGACTCCCTGCACCTTGGGTTTTCCTTCGGTGATCGTGCCCGTCTTGTCCACCGCCAGCCCCTTCAGGCGACCGATGGTTTCGAGGTGGGCGCCGCCTTTGACCAGCACGCCGCGACGCGCCAGCGCCGTGAGCCCCGCGACGATGCTGACCGGCGTGGAAATCACCAGCGCACAGGGACAGGCAATGATCAGCAGCACGCAGGCCCGGTAGAGCCACACGCTCCACTCGCCACCCATCGCCAGCGGCGGGATCAGGGATATGAGCAGCGCCATCACCGTGACGGTCGGCGTGTAGTGGCGCGCAAAGACATCCACGAAGCGCTGGGTCGGGGCCTTCTGTTCCTGGGCTTCGGTGACCAGACGGATGATGCGCGCCAGCGTGGTATCGCCGGCCGCCTTGGAGACTTGGACCTCCAGCGAGCCCTCGCCATTGATCGTGCCGGCGAACACCGGATCGCCGACACGCTTGTCCACCGGGACGGATTCGCCGGTGATCGGCGCCTGGTTGACGGAAGATTCCCCGGATACGACCACGCCATCGAGCGGCACGCTCATGCCGGAGGCTACGGCGATGATCTTGCCCACACCCACTTGATCCACCGGCACCTCGACCAGACGGCCGTCGCGCATCATGCGGGCGGTCTGCGGGGCGAGTTCGAGCAAGGCCCGGGTGGCGCGCCGGGCACGCCGGTCGGCCCAGCCCTCCAGCCACTCGGCCACGCCGAACAAAAACACCACGGCGGAGGCCTCGACCCATTCGCCGATGATCGAGGCGCCGATGGCGGCAATCACCACGAGCAGATTGATGTCCGGACGGAATTTACGGACTGCGGCCCAAGCCTTGGGCACGAGGAACCAGCCCCCGGACGCGATGGCACCGAAGGCCAGTGCCGCGGTCACGTTCTTCGAGCCGAAAACGGTCAAGTGCGCCAGCAAGGCCGCGCCGACCAGCCCGCCCGAAACGACAAGGCTGATTGTTTCCCGCCGGTCGGCCTCATCGCCGTGTCCGTGGCTGCATGAGTCGTCATGGGAATCCGGGTGTTGTTCTTGGCTCATGGTCGGGTCATCTGGGTTGGGTGTTGCGTGAGTCCATGAATGGAAATCCGTCGGCGTCATTTGGTCGCGAGACAACGCCGACGGCCTTTTGCAAAAGAAGAAAGCCAATCCATGCGACCAACGCCGTAATGAGCGTGTGACTGAGGTAGTGCGCGCCTTTCGCCATCTGATAGAAGCCCATCAGTGAACCGACCGTAAGGCCGATCCCGATGCCCAGCCATTGCCCCCGCCGGTCATGGGCCAGTCCGGCCAGCGCGAGAAGCGCGAAACCACCGCTGGCGTGTCCCCCGGGGAAGCAGCGTCCCCGGCGTTGCGGCCGATCCCCCACAGGGTAGCTCTCCAGCACGCGCACGTAGGGCACATCGCCGCCATAACGCCGAATTTCTGACGGACAAAAAACATTGGTGGCCGACTTGCTCCAACCGATCGCCGCCGGCACCAGGCCCAAGGTGAGAAAAAGAGCCCAGCCACGCCGCCGGGAGCGGAAGGCCACCGGCAGTCGCGTGCGCCAAGACGCGGGCAACACGAGTGACACGAGCAACAGGGCGCCGAACGCGATGATGGCCGCCTTGGGGCCGGTGTAGAATAGAACCCTGCCCGCCGGCTCCCGGCCGTCGATCAGCCAGGCTTCGCGCTGAAAGTCGAACAGGCGATCCTGCACCCAGAGATCTAGGGGCGTGATCTCGAACAGGGCAAAAACGGCGGCCAGCAGGCCGATGCTCCAGCCCAGGCTGCGTTCAAGGTTGAGCATCGGTGCCGGCATATTCGCGTTGCGCACGGTTTTTGAAAAGCCACGCAGCGGTTTGGTAGGAAGCGATTGCATCCTTGATGAGACCCGTTCCCGTCCCGCAGGCATCAAGCGCCCAGGTCTCCGGATCGTAGTCGTAAACTTCAGCCGGCCGCATCGGTTGCAGGACCGCCAGGCCGCCGCGTCGATACATGCCAAGCTTTTGATAGGTGCCGACAAACAGCGGCCCATCCTCGTCCGCCTCGGGTGCCAGCACGTCCCGGCCGAAGAAACGACTCGGGTAGCTCCACCGCAGAAGCCCCAGCAAAGTGGGCGCATAGTCGATCTGGCTCGTGGCCTTGGAGACTGCTCCTGTTGCGAGCTGGCCTCCAGGCGCGTAGATCAGCAAGGGCACGCGGTAATTTTCCATCGGCAGGGTGGTCTTCCCGGCGCTGGACGCACAGTGGTCGCCCACGATGACGAAGACGGTGTTCTTGAACCAGGGCTTCGACTCCGCCTGCCGGAGAAACTCGCCAATCGCATAGTCGGAATACTTCACCGCGCCGCTTCTGCCGGACACCTTCGAGGGCAGGTCGATCCGTCCCTCGGGGAAGGTATAGGGGCGGTGATTGGACGTGGTCATGACAAAATGAAAGAACGGCCTGCCCGCCGCATGGTCATGATCGGCCTCCCGCAGCGCCCAGCGGTAGAGATCCTCGTCGCAGGCACCCCAGACGTTGGCAAATGTGATGTCATCCTTGCCCACCAGGGTGCGATCAACCACGCGGTATCCGTTGCCGCCGAAGAAGGCGTTCATGTTGTCGAAATAGCCGAAGCCGCCATAGATGAAGGCGGTGCTATAGCCCTTGCTGCGAAAAACGGAACCCAGAGTGAAAAGACCGGCGTTGTCGGGTCGTTTGACCAAAGATCGCCCCGGTGTGGGTGGCACGCTCAGTGTGAGCGCCTCCATGCCCCGATCCGTGCGGGTGCCCGTGGCGTAGAACCGGTCAAAGACCAGCGACTTCTCCGCCACCTGATCCAGCGTCGGGGTGAGGCGGTCGGTGTTTCCGTAGCGGGTCAGAAAACTCGCGCTCAGGCTCTCGACCGTGATCTGGATGACGTTCAGTCGCTGCTCCGGCCCTTGCGCCTGAATCATCCGGAGCATGTCGTGCGCGCCTCGGGGGAGATCGCCGGCCCCCTCCCGGTGCAGCATGCGGCCGACACGCTGAAACGCTTCCTTGTCCGGCAAAGTGGGATAAAACCGGTCGAACTCGAGGCGGTTGGCCCGGAAGGCCGCGAAGAGCGACCACAGGCCGTTCTTGGCCAACTCGCGGTTGTAATTGTTAGAGAACGCAGGGATGAAGCGTTCGTTGAGCCCGAGGCCGAGGCCCAGAGCTACCGCACACCACACTGCGGTCTCCCGCCACCGCCGGCCGGCACCGGTTGCGGCATGTCCAAACCATGTGCCCAGCAGGCCGGACCAAATCAGGGCGCCATGCACCAGCAACGCCCCGATGAGCACCCCGATCAGAATGCCGCCCAGCGGATATGATTCACGGATGTTCCCGATGACTTCGGTCGTGTAAACGAGGTAATCCACCGCGATGAAATTGAAACGCACCCCGAACTCGTCCCAGAACAGCCACTCGGCGACAGCGCCGTAAATCAGCAGGTAGATGATGCCAAGGAGCAGACCATGAGCCAGGCCACGACCCGCGCGCCACCCGAACCATTGCTGTGGCAGCAGCGCCAGAAGCAATGCCAGCGGCAGGATACACCACAAAGAGGCGGCGATGTCGTAGAGGCCGCCGATCACGAACGAAGCGGCGAGACTCGCATCCCACGCGAGGCGGGGGGCTTCTTTGAGCGCGAGGAGAAAGCGCGTCACGAAGGTTAAGCCCAAAGCCGTTGTCAGCACGATCCAGAGCCCGCCATGTCGGCGGGCGATCAGCCAGTGGACGAGCCTGGCGGGCAACGCGGTGTTGGCGGAATGGTTGCAGCCTATCGGTTTCGGATCATGGACGTGGAAGGAGAACATGGAATCAGGGGATTGGCTCAGGTGCCCTCGGCTGCGGGGTTCTCGGCATACTCCATCTCCGAATCCCCCATCGCCCGGCGCAGCTGGGCGACGGCGACGCTGTGCGAGTAGTCGGCGCGGAGCCGGCTGGTGCGGGCCACAGTCAGGGCCGACTGCGCTTGCAGCAGCTCAAGTTGGGTGGAAGTGCCGGCCTTGAAGCGTTCCTCAGCAACGCGCAGCGCCTCCTCGGCCTGCTCGACCGATTTGCGCGTCGCCGTGACCAATTCATTGGCTTGGGTGAGAGCGGCGACGGCCCGTCGGACTTCTACTTGCACGGCCAGTTCGGTCTCCTCTCGGGCGAGCTGGGCCTGTTCCACCAGGGACTCCGCCTGCTTCACCCGCCCGGCCGTGGCGCGACTCGCCACGTTCCAACCGCCTTGCGCTCCTGCGCGCCAGCCGCGCAGCGAATCGGAGAACTTTTCCGAGGGGCCTTTGCGCAGTTCGGCATCTGCGCTCACCGCCAGGGTCGGCAAAAAACCCGCGCGGGCGATGTTGACGCCGCCCTCAGCCGCCTCGACCAGACGGGCCAAGCGATGCAACTCGGGACGTTGCGTCCTCGCGCGGGCCAGGGCTGACGGAAGCTCGATTTCCAGCACCTCTGCCGGTAGTTCGCCCACCACTTCGAGGCTGCGGCCCGTGGGAACGGCTGGACGGACATCGGCGCGGCCCACAGCCCGGCGCAGCTCCTCAATGGCCAGCCGATGGTCGTTGCGGGCCTTGATGAGAGGCGCGCGGGCATTCGCCACTGCGACCTCGGCGCGCAGGCGCTCGAAGTTTGAAACGGAACCGACCTCAAACCGCACATTTACATCACGCAACTGATGTTCCAGGACGCCGAGGTTCTGTTCCTCGACGGCAATCTGCGCTCTGGCCAGCAGGATGGCGTAAAACTTCAGGCGGACATCTAGCAGCGCCCCGTCAATCGTCGCTTTGAGCTGCAACGTGGCCGCGTCCCGGGAGAGAGTCGCCTCCTTCACGGTGGCGCGGATACCTCCGCCGGCATAGAGGTTCTGGCGTGCTGTGATGCTCATCCGCCAGTAGCGCCCGGATGGCACGAAGACAGGCAACGTCCGTCCCGGAGTGGCACCGCTAAGGATCGTTTGGGTTGAGCTTTTCTGGAAATTCGCGGCAGCGGAAACCCCGGGCAGGGCGGCGGCCGTCACCTGCGTGACCACGCCTTCCTGTTGGCGAATCTGCTCGCGGGCCTGGCGGATCGCGAAGTTGTGTTCAAGTGCCTCGGCGAGCGCCTGCTCCAAGGTGAGGGGCGTTGCCGGCCCGTCCGCCGCACGCAATGAAGGCAACGCACTCATGAGCGTCAGCAGGGCCAGCGATGTGGAAAGGATACGGCGTCTCATGTCACGGATATTTGAAGGTGTAGGATTCCGCCGACTCCGCCTCCCCGCTGCGGAAGAGGCTGAGAATCACGAGGAAATTGTGCGGTGGACGCACGGTTGCCGTGGACACCAGGGTCTCTCCTTCGCGATGCAGCGGCGCCCGTTCCGGATTCTTGGAGGCAAACTGGAACCGGGCGAATCCCCGTTCCACATCGGGAATCGCGGGCTTTTTCTTGGCGTCGAAAAACTTGACGATGAGGCGTGTGCCGGAGGCCTCGACATTGATCCAGCCCGCGCTGCCGCGCTGAAGGTTTTTGCCTGTTTTCGGCAACTCATACACCTGTTCCTTCTTGGCCTTGGCTTTGACCTCAGGCGCAGCCTTGGGGGCGGGATCTGCGGCCGTGATGACGGCTGGGAGCAGCAAACTCGCGAGAAGCATGGTCATGGTTTTCATCAGTGACGCCCTCCATGATGTGAGCGGCCATGGCCGAATCCGTGCCCGTAGTAGCCATGCCCGAATCCTCCGTGCCCGAAGCCGTGATACCAAGCTCGGCCCCGGACGTAACCGCGGAAGGGACGGACAACCCGGACTGGCGTGGTAAGCAGGTAGTCGATGATGCGATCCGACACTCCCTGCGCCCGCAACTGATCGATCTCAGCGGTCTTGAGCCGGTAGGAGACGTTTGTCTGTCGCATGTAAGCCAGCACGTCGTCGTCCGGAACATGGGCCTGCGCCAGGAGGCCAAGGTCGGCGAGCGCCAGTCGATCACCGCGCTCCATCTTGCGAACGACCTCCGGCGGCGCGCCGTAACGGGTCGCGGTCAATGCGGTTTGGCGATGGGCTTGGCTGGCACAGCCGTTGAGCACACTAAGGCTCAGTGCGAGGAACAGGGGCAGTTGGATTTTCATGGGAGCAGCGATTGACCGGCCGGATGCCCGGTGTTTCGCGGTTGAGGTTTCGGTCCGATGCGGCCTCCGAGGGGCGGCCGGACTTGGGGGATGGGGATTACATGGGACTTGGATTGGGCTTGGGGAAAGATGCGGCCGGGAAGACTGCGCCCGGCCGCATCTCGCACTAGCAACCTACTGATCACCGGCCATGACCTGGCCGGAAGGGATGTTTCATAGGGCGGAGGCTCCGATTTCGCCGGTGCTGATGCGCAACGCGGACTCGACAGGCAGGACATAGACCTTGCCGTCACCCCGGTTGCCGGTCCTCGCCGCCGCAGCGATTGCGCCGGCGACCGCAGCGGCGTGATCGGCTGAGACCATCACGTCCACGCGGACCTTGGGCAGCGTGCCGACGACCGCTTCATCCGATGATCCCGGGCTGTGCTCGTGGCCACGGCCACGGCCAAAACCGCGAACATCGGAGAAGCTGGCGCCAGACACACCCTTGAGATCGTGCAGGGCCTCCCGCACAGGCTCCTCTTTCGAGGGGCGGATGAATGCCACGATGGTTTTCACTGATGGGTTTCTCCTCAGTGATCGTGCTTGTCGCCGCCGGCATCGTCGCAGATGCAGGCGTATTCGGCACGCTTGCACTCGCCGCACACTTCGTCGTGGAACTCGATGCGGTAGTTTTTCGGTTTGGCCTGGGCGTCGTCCTTCACCTGAAGGACGACGCGATAGCCGTCGCCCTCGGGCATCGGGCCGGAGGAGACAAGCGCGCCGTCCTTGGTGGCGAAGGACAGGTTCACCTTGCCGCTCTTGGCCTCGGCCACGGCGGAGACGACTTGGGCGGCGGGGGCCACGGGCTTGAGGTCTTTGTCGTAGAACGACACGACCACCGTGCGATCCGCGGCGACGAACAGCTCGACGTGCGGGGCTTCGGTGGTGACGATCTTGCCGCCCTTGGGACCGGGGATCGGCTTGGCGAGAAGCGCCGTGGCCGAGGCCACGGCGGCGAGGAACAGGAGGGTGAGGTTGCGGATGGTTTTCATGGATGGATAACAGGGGTTGGGATTCAGGAGTGGTTGCCTTCGTGGGCACGAACTTCGATGCGCACCGTGCCGCTCGGAAGTGGATCGAGCGGCACGCTGTAGCTCGCGTAGTCGGGCCGCCGGTAGCGGCGCGGAATCTGGCGTGGTTCAAAGTGCTCCACGGTGCGGCGAAGCACCGCGCCCGCGGAATCATAGAGCGTGACATCCAGGTGGGTCTGGGTCGTGTCCTCGGCCTCCAGGCGCTTGATGATGTAACCCCTGACGACCAGGGCCCCGCCCTTCCGCTCCAGCCAGATTTTCTCGACGCGAACGACCGGTGAGTCGCCGCGTCCGAGCTTGATATGGGCCACATCGGACGGAGCCCGGAAGGGCGTGGCACAGCCGGTCAGGCCGAGCACGCCGAGAAGCAAGAGCCACGGGAGGATTTTCAAGTGTGTCCTTCGTTGGGGGTTGCGGGGTTGACGGAACGGGTGGGCCGGTTGTCGCGCTCGAACCAGCAGTAGAGCGTCGGCAGCAGCACGAGCGTCAGGAAGGTCGCCGTGATGATGCCGCCGATGACGACGGTCGCGATGGGGCGCTGGACTTCCGCGCCAGATCCGCTGGCCAGAGCCATCGGCACGAAGCCGAGGGCGGCGACGAGCGCGGTCATGAGCACGGGCCGGAGGCGGGTCAGCGCGCCTTCGATGACAGCATCGCGGACGTTCCTTCCCTCCTCGCGGAGCTGGTTGATGAAGGAGATCATCATGACGCCGTTGAGCACCGCCACGCCGGAGAGCGCGATGAAGCCGACCGCCGCCGAGATCGAAAACGGCAGGTCGCGCAGCCAGAGGGCAAAAACACCGCCGGTCACGGCGAGCGGGATACCGGTGTAAACGATCAAGGCCTGACGCACGCTGCCAAAGGCCATGAAGATGAGCAGGAAGATGAGGGCAAGCGCCGCCGGCACCACGATCGCGAGACGCGTGCGGGCCTCTTGCAGATTCTTAAAGGCGCCGCCGTATTCGACAAAGTAACCCTCTGGCATCTTTACCCCGTCACCGATCTTTTGTTGCGCCTCCAGCACAAAGCTCTGCACGTCGCGACCGCGCAGGTTGACCTGGATGGCCATGCGGCGTTGAAACGCTTCGCGGCTGATGGTGTTGACGCTCTCGGTCATGGATACGTCAGCCACCTGGCCGAGCGTGACCACGCCGCCATCGGTCGTGCGGACGGGGAGATTCGCGACGTTGGCGAAGTCCTGTCGCGCCGACTCCGGCAGGCGGGTGATGATCGGGTAGCGGCGGTTGCCGTCCACGATCACGCCGCCCTCCACGCCGGCAAACGCGGTTTCGATGACTTTGTTCACCTCGTCGGCGTGGACGTTGTAGCGGGTCATCGCCTGCCGGTTGAGCACCACCTGGAGCACAGGTGCCTTGCCCGCCGCATCGAACTCCACATCGGCGGCACCGGGGATCTTTTCCACGATCTCGCGGACCTCGCCCGCGACCTTTTCAAGCGTGTCGTAATCATCGCCGAAGACCTTGATGGCGATGTCCGCGCGGCTGCCCGAGAGCAGTTCGTTGAAGCGCAGCTCAATCGGCTGGGAGAAGAGGTAGCTCTGGCCGGGGAAATGCACGGCCAGCTCCTTCGACATCAGGTTGGTCAGTTCGTCCTTCGTGATGGTGCGGCCGTCGATCTTGCGCCATTCAGAGGGCTGCTTGAGCATGATGTAGCTGTCGCCCACGTTCACGCCCATCGGGTCAGTCGCCACTTCGGAAGTGCCGACGCGCGCGAAGGTGTGCGTCACCTCCGGGAATTTTTCCAGCATGAGCTTTTCCGCCGCTGTCTGCATCTGCATGGAGGGTGCAAGCCCGATGCTGGTCGTGCGGATCATCTGGGCCGCGAGCGAGCCCTCATCGAGCTGCGGAATGAACTCGGCACCGAGGAGCGTGAACACCCACATGGACACCGCGAAGATGCCGATACCGATGGCGGACATGAGCCAACGCATCCGCAGGCTGAAATGCAGCACCGGCGTATAGAGCCGCTTGGCGAAGCGGATGAGGAAGTTGTCCTCCTCGCTCACCTTCGCGGTCATGAAAAACGAGCACAGCACCGGCACCACGGTCAGGGCGAGGATCAGCGCTCCGATGAGGGCGAAGACCACGGTGAAGGCCATCGGAGTGAACATCTTTCCTTCGATGCCCGTGAGGGTGAACATCGGCAGGTAAACGATGGTGATGATCGCCACGCCGAAGACCGTGGGCGTGCCGACCTGTTTGCAGGCGGTCAGAATGGTATGCAGCCGTTCCTCCCTGGTCAGGAGGCGGCCGTGCTGATGCTGGCGATGCGCCAGCATGCGGACGACGTTCTCCGCCATGACCACGGCTCCGTCCACGATCAGACCGAAGTCCACCGCGCCGAGGCTCATGAGGTTGCCCGACACCCCGTAGCGGACCATGCCGGTCATCGCAAAGAGCATCGAAAGCGGGATCGCCGTGGCGACGATCAGGGCCGCGCGCCAGTTGCCGAGCAGGCCGATGAGGATCGCGATCACGAGAATGGCGCCCTCCAGAAGATTCTTTTCCACCGTGCGGATGGTGGCGTTTACGAGGTCGGTCCGGTTATACACCGTCTCCACCTCCATGCCGGCGGGCAGTTTCGCCTGGAGTTCCTGGATGCGCTCATGCACGCGGCCGGAAACCAGCCGGCTGTTTTCGCCGATCAGCATGAGGGCGGAACCAAGGACGGCCTCGGCGCCATCGTGCGTCGCCGAGCCGGTGCGAACCCCGGAGCCGATGCCGACATCGGCCACATCCTTGATGAGCAGCGTGCCCACGCGGGCACCGGAGAACCGGATCGGTAGATTGCCGATTTCCTCGGTCGTCTGGACGCGGCCGATGGCGCGCACGGTGACGGCCTCTCCGCCTTTCTCCACCACGGAGCCGCCGGCATTGGCCACGTTTTCCGCGACGATGTCGGCCACCTCTCCCACGGTGAGGCCCACGCTGGTGAGCTTCGCCGGGTTGGGCATGATCACGATCTGCTTGTCGTAACCGCCGGAGGTGTTGACCTCCGTGACGCCGGGCACGGTGCGCAGCGCGGGCTTCACGATATAGTCCTGGGCCAGCTTGAGTTCGCGCAGTCGATCCACCGGATCGGCCGGGGAGGCCTTAAAGCCTTCCTTGTAGCGGACCGTGTAGTGGTAGATTTCGCCGAGACCGGTGGTGATCGGCGCGAGTTTCGGCGTGACGCCGGGCGGCAGTTCATCGAGCACCGCTTGGAGTCGCTCACCCGCGAGCTGGCGGGCGCGATAGATGTCGGTGCCCTCCTGAAAGATCAGCGTGACCTGCGAGAGGCCGAACTTGGAGATGGAGCGGACTTCGAGGAGCTTCTCGATGCCGCCCATTTCCACCTCGATGGGATAGGTGACGAGCTTTTCGATCTCTTCGGGGGCGAGCGAGGGCACCGAGGTGTTGATTTGCACCTGGACGTTGGTGATGTCGGGCACGGCATCGATGGGCAGCCGCAAGGCCGACCAGGTGCCGACGAATAGGAGCGCCACCGCGCCAAGCAGCACGAACACGCGCTGGCGCAGGGCAAACTCGAGGATCTTGTCGATCATGGAAAAAGAAGAGTGAGTTAAAAAATGGAGTGGAGTGGATCAGTGGCTGTGGCCGCCGCCCTTGGTGAGACGCAACTCGGCCAGCCAGAGCTGATCGACGGGCGACACGACCACGACATCGCCGGCGTAGAGGCCGTCGGTGATTTCGGTGAAGTCGGCCGAACGCGCACCCACCTTGACGGGTGTGCGCAGGTAGGCGCCGCTGTTGACGACGTAAACGAAGGTGCCGGCGGCACCGTCGAGGACGGCGGAGCGGGGCACGGTGAGGACCGTGGTGGGTTCGACCGCGAGAGCGAGCGTCACATAATCGCCGACCTGGTGGGCGGCCGGGGAATCCAGCTCGAAAATCAGATCGACGAGCCGCGTGGCGGAAGCGGCGGTGCGATCAATGCGCACGAGCTTCGCCCCGGTGAAGCTGGATTTCTCCAGTGGCCCGGCCTGTTCGGCGGGCAAATGGGTGCTTGCGAGCACACGCGGCGTGGTCGCAAAAACCTGGGCGATGACATTCAGTTCCGCGGCAAGCGCGCGATTCTCCGCTTCCGCCGTGACGAGGCCGAGCGCCTTGATCACCTCGGGGGAGAGTTGGAGCCCGCGGCCTTCCTTGAAGGTGACGCCGCCTTCTCCGCCTTCCTCGCCTTCGGCATGTTCGGAATGGTCATGCCCGGCTTCTGAGGATGCTTTTTTGCCGCAGCCGGCAAGCAGGAGAGCCGAGGCGGCCAGACTGGCTAGAAACCAAGGACGCGGGTTCATGGCTTGATTTCGACGGGGTTGAGTTCGATGCCGGTGAGCTGTTGGACCTTGAGCCCGGCGGCCAGCGTTTCGCTTTGGGTGTCGAACAGCGCCTCGACCGCGTCGAGGTAGCTGTTCTGCAGCTCGACGTAGGTCGCGATGGGCACTGCGCCTGTGCGATAGTGGCGGTCGGCCAGATCGGCGGCTTCGCGGAATTTATGGACCGCATCGGGCGACCAGCGGCGCGACTCGGCCAGCTTGGTCGCAAATGCCAGGGCTGACGTGATGACCTCGCGGTCGAGTTCGCGCAAAGCGACCAGGACGGCGGCCTCCGCCTGCCGGCGGCGGGCGTTGGCCACATCCACGGCCGCGCCGGTGCGACCGGTGACTGGCAGGGGCACGCTCAGGCCCAGACCGACAATGGTCTCGCGGTCGCCGACGTTGTCGCGCGAGAGATAGGGACCAACGCTGATGCCAGGATAGCGCTCATTGCGCGCGAGGCTGACGGCGAACCCCTGTTGCTCCAACTCGACTAGCCGCATCCGGTAGTCGAAATTCTTTTCGTGGGCCGCGGCCAGCAGATCAGAGGTGGCCGGCAAGGAGGTGAAGCCGAGGGCCGGAGCTGCCACCCGCAGCGGCGCATCCACCGCCACGCCGCGCAATTGGTTGAGTTCGATCAGCGCCGCCTGCACCGCCAGTTCGGCCTCGGTCGCCCGGCGCTGGAGGGCAAGTTCGCTTGCCTCGATTACCCGTGTTTCCAAGAGCGGCGTGACCCCAGCCGGATCGCGGGCGAGGAAGGTTTCCTTGAGCGCCGAGAAGCGGTCGGAAACCTCGCGGATGGCCGCAGCCTTGGCATTGGCGGAATACAGACCGAAGGCGAGGGTGCGGGCACGGGCCGTCAGCGCATTCTCAAAGCGAGCCACACCGAGTTCGGCCAATTCGACCTGCCGATTGGCGATGGCCTTGCGCAGCGAAAGGCGACCGGGCCATTCAAAGGTTTGCGTGACGGAGACCGACCAGACGGCACCGTCGCCGATCTTGGCGCCAGAGGAGTCCTTCAGGCGTTTCTGGCCAATGTCGAACGACAACTCCGGGTCGCTCAGGCGGGAGGAGATGCGCACCCCGGCTTTGGCGGCGGCGATTTCCTCCTGATAGAACTGGCGCTCGGGATTCTTGGTCGTGATTTCGCTGACGAGCGTGGACAGCGAAACGGCGGGGGCGGTTTCGTCGGACGCGCTCTGGGCGCGTGCGACGCCCGCGAGGGCGAGGAGCATCAGCCCGAGGGCCGGGCGGATGAGATGGGAGGGCGTGGAAACAATGGGCTTCATGAAAAATTGAAAGGGCGGAATAAGGCGGGGAACGGAAACATCCCGGGAAGTGCGGACGCGCGCAGGCGTCCCGCGACGGGATGGGTAAGAAACGGGGTCGATCAGTCCGCGCAGGGACTAATCAACCAATGAGCGAAGGCGCACGCGACAACGGCGCGGCGCGGCGGACGAACTGCCAAACCGGAATCCAATGCTCAGAGTCCGCAGACTCGGCAACTGCGAGATTCGGCTCAACGACCAGAACCGGCGGCAAAAGCTGCAAACAGAGAAAACAGGTGCAGGCGGCCAACGAAGGAGTTGGAACCTTGAGCGCCTCATGGCCGGACTTTAAGAGCCCGCCCTCGACAACATTGCAGCCATCATGGGTGCAATGGTCGCAACTGGTCCCGGTGCATTCGGCATGAACTCCATGAGGAGCATCTGCCGCGATCAACCCCGCCGCCTCCAATCCACAGTGCTGCGTTGCTGGCAACCATAGGGCCAGCAAGACGATCCCGACGATGTGGCGGAGCGTGGACACTCGCTTCATCAATCGACACGAAGCACATTTTGTCAATCACCGCTTGGTCAGCCATCGAACCGGCCACGCTTTACCCGTCTTCCATGAAGAGATTGCCCACGCAAGCGCCACGAGCACAACGCGCAGCACCTCAGCTATGCAGACGATTCTCGTAACATGATAGCGATCGTGCAACACCGGCTTTCGCCTGCACCGCGCACAGTGCCGCTTCAGAAGGGTGCCACACCGGCAGCACGGAGCTTTCCGGCCAGTGCAAAGGCGTGCGCAGTCGTTGAAGGCGCCGCCTGGGTCCAGATCAATACGCCTCCGTGACGGACGACAACCGAATACGTGGCGACGGATTTTCGCGACCGGACTGAACGGCAGGGTAGCACGCAAGCATTTTGGCAGTCGCAGAGTTAGGCTTCAATCGCGACCCATGATTTGTCGAGATCACTTACCCGGTAAGTCACGGTGCCCGCCCCAAGATCGACGATGACGTGGTTTGGGACGGGTGAGAGCGGCGTGACGCCGGGGTTGAAGCACCAAGTCCGCCCCACCTTTTCGGCCCAGCTTTGAGGGCTATGCTGGTGCCCCGAGAACACGATCCGCGGACCCCGATGACTGCGGCAGACTTCGCCCAAAATTTCATCGCCCACGTCATGCGCGTCCCGATCCGTGGACGGCAGTGATCGGGCGGGCGGTGCATGAAACAGCCATATCTCACCCGGATCGGCTGCGGGAAGTATGCTGTTCCAGCCGATACACCGGAACCGGGTGCCGCCCAGCGTAAACACCGCACCATCACCCCATGCCGACTCGCGCTTGGTCGCCTCCGCCATCCATGCCGCATGGTGGAGATACGCGGGTGCTGGTGCCCCGGTGAAGGAGTCGTTGTTGCCGCTACAGAGAGCTACCGCGCACTTGGCCTGCCGCACTGAGTTCCGCACCAACCGCACCTGTTCATCAATCCGGTGTAGAGCGAGCAGATCCAGGCAATCGCCAGTCAGGCACACTAAGGAGTATTCGCCGGAGTGCGCAACGAGCCACTGAAACCAGGCAGCGTTTGCGTGGAAATCAGTGCAGTGGAGAATGCGCATGGCTTCGTGGGAACCGAGGGGGCAGTAGGTTTGGAGAGGGGTATGGTCTCCCTAGAGAGGGGTGCCAAGAGAGAGTGTCTGGTTGTCTCCTACATGACCCGCCGGGTCTCCGTTCGTTGCTTGCGATAGCGTGTTAGCCAGTCCCTCCACCGGGTTCTTGTCGCCGGCATCAAACCGTGCCTCTTGAGTATGGCGTATGTCGGCGCAAACCAATGGAGCCGTATCCGAAATCGCCGCTCGATCCTGCGCACCAGAGACGGTGTCAGATGCAATTCGACAATCATCTGCTCTGGGGTCATCAAGGTCCCGCGGCTTGGGGCGTCCTGAGCGAGGGCTGCCTCAAGGGGAGCGAAGTCCCGCGAGAAGGTCCGTGACGAGTCAGCGCGCGGTTTCGCTGGACGCGGCTTGCTCCTTCTCCGCCTCAACCCTTTCGCCCTCATTGTCGTTCTTTACGGATGAGCTGGTGCTTGTGGCGCTCCCACATCCGGTCGGCGAGCGCACCCGCCGCGTTGGCGTCATCCACGTCCATGCCGAACATGCGGTCACCCATCGCTGGCACCTCGAGCGTCGAAAGAACGCAGTCTATGAACGACACGTCACCATTGGAGAGGCGCACGAAGAGCTCGTTAGTAGGAATGGCGCCCCAAATGCAGCATGTAACGTAAGGGAACTCCTTGTCCGGCAAATCGTGCGCAAACTCTATAACCTGCCCCGTGGCGAGGTAAGCCTTGAGACGTTCCGCCGCCGGCGGAGCACCGGCGGGCGCCTCCTGCCCGGGTCGGCCTCTTTTGTCGTGATTCATTTTGTGTGAATCTCACACCATGAAAAGCGCACGGGCGGCTATTGTCAACGTGTGAATATCACACACCTCTCCCGTGCCTAAGCGCGCACCCAAGAACGCCATTGGCCCAATCATCCGAAAGCTCCGTTACGCGGCGCGGGTGCCATTGAGCCAAGAGGCCCTGGTGGCGAGGCTTCAGATCCGGGGCGTCCTGTTGGATCGCTCGGCTTTGGCGAGGATTGAGAGCCAGGAGCGCTTGGTTCGAGACGTTGAGATCATTGCGTTGGCGGCGGCCCTGCGTGTGCCGATCGAGCGGCTTTTCGGGCGCTAGGCCCCGCTGGGACGTTTTGGAGAATTCAATGCCCTTGGTTTTCCCTCTGTAGAGCCCCCGGCAGAGAAGGCTGGGAGGGGGGCTTCATTCAGTCCAGAGATTGCGCTCCGTGGGCCGGTTCCCTGTTTCTGCTTGTCAGGGTTCCCTAAGGAGACCATAGGGTTCCTTTCATGTCTGACGAGATGCTGGCGATTATTCGAGTGATTGAAACCGAGCGCGATAAGTTCGTTCGGCGCTGTAATGCTGCAATAGAGGCGCTCCGTGGCGGGGAGGATGCCGCTGCGGCGCTCGGTAAGCACCGGTTTAAGGCGACTGTGGCTCCTCGGCCCCCCCGGGTAGGAGCACAGCGTGGCGCACGGGCGGGTTCTGATGTGATGGAAGGCCGCTCTCCTCAAACGAGGGCTGCGGGCCGGCCCCCCGGGGCCGGGGCGGCGAAATCCGTGAAAGACATGATTCGCGAGGCCGTGCGGTCCCAAACGCAGCCATTCACCCTTCGCGATGTCAGGGCATACATTGAATCCAGATTCCCTGGAGCCGCCGCAAAGATTTCCGGCGATCGCTACAGCAAGGAGCTTTACCATCTCAGAGTAACCGAACGGCTGTTCGAGATTTCATCGAAGGGCGAGAAGGGAGGCGCCCACGTCTATAAGCTGAAGGCAGCCTAACCAACCTTACAAAAGCAACAGGCCGACGGTTCGCTCTTCAGAATGAGCCGTCGGCCTGCCTAGAAAGGACTTCAACCTGAGGTCCACCGCGTCTTGCGACGTGGCAGCGTGACGGGCTGAAACCGATTTGTCGAAGTTACGAGCTTCGACGAGCAGACGATGGCCCGGCTCCATTGTGCAGTCAAGAAAACTGCGCGGACGGGCGTGCTTACGGCCGACAGAGATGTCGTGCCCGGTGGGCGCGCATCTTGAATAGAAGACAGTCAGGCCACGCTAAGTGGCTATAGGCCAATGAAAAACCAATATCGGAGCGACGGCTTTGCCGTTTTTCTCCGCCCTTCGTCATGAGCGGGCGTTTCCATCCTCACTTCCTAGCTCGCGACTACGCAAAGTGCGTGGTTGCCAAAGGCAAGTGCCTCCTTGAGGCCCCTCCTGAGGAATACGAGCCACTGTTCACGGCAGTGGACTTTCCATCGTTCGGCTTCAGGACGATGTTCGGGTCTTGGATTGTGAACCGGGTCATGCACCCCGTCTCCACTCCGGAATTCGACACGAACCTCATGTTCCACGCCCCGGGAATGGGGGTCGTAAACCTCGCGGAGCAGTTTGCCCTGGACCCAGCATTGACGCGCGAATTCGCGTTCGAGCTGCAGGTGGATCACCCAGCCGTCGCACATGGCGGCAAGAAGCAGGACATCATCATGTCCACCGATCTGGTCGTCACCTTCGAGCGACCCGGCGGCGTGCTCCAGCGACATGCTTATGCCGTGAAACAGGCCAAGGACCTCACGGAGCGGATTATCGAGAAACTCGCTATCGAACAGGCGTATTGGACGAAGCGACGCATCCCATGGTCGCTGATCCTCGATACCCGCCTGCCCCGGCAGCTTATTGCGAACATGGAATTGGTCATGGAATTCGCAGAAAAGGGCCGACTGCCCTGTGATGCCTTGGTTGTGCGTGATGCCACGGCGTGGATCGTGCCCCATCTTAGCACCGGTGCCCCCTTGCGCACGGTGTGCTCGCGATGTGATGCCGCCCTGGGCCTGCCCCGGGGCACTGCCCTCTCTGTCGCTTACCACCTCACCCTTCAGGGAACCCTCCCACTGGATCTCCGGGGAGCCTACCTTCCAAACGCTACCATTGAGCCGCATTGCGCGGTCGCCTAGCCATCATGAATACCCTTCCTCTCACGCCCGCCCGTGTCTCCCCCTCCTTCTTTGAAGGGCAGGTATATCGGGAGTTGCGCCCCGAGGCCGTCCAAATCCTCGAGGACAGAATCCGCCATGCCTATCGCGGGGCGAACAAGCAGCGGATCAGAATGCCCAAGCGATTCTACCTGCGGGTGCTCGCTGTAATGAACGAACACGTTATTGTCATCTCGACGGAGGACCCTCGCGCTCGCGAGTGCTTCTACCCGGTGGAGCAAGCGGCCGAGTTCATCGCATCCGGCGGCTGGGTGCGGACCGATATGGAGCCGCTCCAAGTCATGCGCATTCCCGACGGCAAACTTTCGTCGGCACAGATCGCCCGGATGGAGAAGAACAGCGATCTGATCCGGCCCTTGATCGACATGGACACCGAGGCGCTCATAGCCAAATTGCGCTGGCCGGTTATCCGCGGGAGAGCGCTGGAGAAAAAGGTCAGTCCCGCCCACCTGTTCCGCATCTTCATCCGGTATCTGCAAGGGGGCATGTCAACGCAGGCATTAGCCGGCAGGTGGTTTCGTCGCCTCAAGGGCATCGGCTTGGGGACGCGGGTGACCATGGCCACCGAAGCCGGCGTGCCGAGAAAGCCCGCCGGGCGCCCGCGGCTGGACGGGAGGAAGGCGTATGTCGTTCTGGAGATGGACGTGAAGAAGATCCTCGCCGGGTCCCGGAAGTATTTCTTCGCAGGCTCCACGGCGGGCAACTGGCGGCGAGCTTGGAAGCGCACGGTTGGAGACATGTTCCTCGATCTCGATTGCTCCAATGGCGTGCCGTCAGATGAAGAGTTGGCCCGGTTCCAGCCGGGCACCTATCCTTCATACAAACAGTTCCGCTATTGGGCGGAACTCGACGACGAGTTCGAGACGCTCCTGCGGAAACTGTATGGCGAGCGGAAGTTCGAGCTTTGGTTGCGTCGCAGGCGTCAGAGAACCGCAGCGAAAGTAGGCGGGTCTGGGGCGGTCTTCTTAGTCGATGCTACGCCGCTCGATTGGCACCTGGTCCATCAGGTGACTCGGTTGCCTCTCGAAAAGAAGGCGCAGCTTTACCTGGTTGTGGATGCCTTCAGCCACATGATCGTGGGTTTCTACCTGCATCTTGGCAACGAGAGCTACGATGCCGTGAGCTTGGCATTATTGGCTGCGGCTGAGGACAAGGTTCAATTATGCGCGCGTTATGGCCTGGTGATCGGCCCAGATGAGTGGGTGTCGGCATGCCTGCCAACCCGCTTGGCAGCGGACGGCGCCGCCGCAAACTACAAGCATGGTGCTCTGGTCAAAAAGGGCGTCATTCGCGGACTCACGATCGTGCCCCCCTACCGGCCCGACCTGAAGGGGCTCGTCGAAGGGTATAATGCGGCGGTTAAAAGAAAGGCGGAAAGTGTTCCCGGGCACACCGACGGGCACAAGGAACGTGGCGACGAGAGCCCGGTGGCGCTCGCTTGCCTGGATTACGTCGAGAGCGTCCGGATTATCATTTCATGGATTCTGCAGACCAACCGCAGAATTATGCGCGACTACCCGCGCTCGGCGGAGATGATCGCTGACGGTCTCGTGCCATCGCGGCGCAATCTGTGGGACTGGGGGCTTCAGGGCCGGGGCGGCCGTCGCAAAACCTGGCCGTGGGAATCGCTCATGCGGTGGTGCTTGCCGACCGACAAGGCGTGGCTGACCCGCGACGGGGTGGAATACGGGGAGATGTTGTATGAGCCGATCCCCGGGGCCCTGCCGAAATTCAATGATTGGTGCGCGAAGGCCGGGGAGCATGGGCGCTGGCGGGTTGACGTAAGCTATCACCCGGCGAGCTACTCCTTCTTCTACCTTCATGACGGGGACGATTTGGTGAAGATGCAGTTGGTCACACGCTCCCAGATGTATGCGACCTGGAGTGTGGCAGAATACGAGGGGCACCAGGCGGTCAGCGCGGTGGCGATGGCCGTTTACGAGTCCGAAAACGAGGTGCGCGACATTGCCCACGAGCGCGAGCAGCAGCAGATCATCGAGAATGCCATGGCCAAGACGGAGGCCGCGCGCGGCTCGGTTGCGGCGCGTCGTCGTGACAAATCCGATCGGAAGGCCACTCTGGCCGACCAGAAGCACCTGATCGCGGCTCAAGGCATAGCGGTGCCAAGCGGCGGGCAACCCCCGGTGTCACCCGCAGAGCTACAGGCGCAGGATGAGGCTGAGATTGCCGGGCTGATGGAGGATGCGTCATGAGCATCGCAGGCAGGAAGGTGCAGCCCATCGACACGCCGGCGGAATACCTGAATCTGGATGATCCGCTGGTCGCCTATCGTGGCAATCCCCTCATTGGGGCACTGGGGCCCATTCGCTCGAAGGAACAGATCAGCAAGCTCCTGACTGTGAAGCCGGCCTATGATCCATCCGATCGCGAGCTCCCCGCCCACCTTCGCCCACACGCGGCCTTCGCCTTGCGCGAGTTCTTTCTCCCGGGGATTGCGCACATGGCGGCCGTCAAAGAGGTCGATCTACTCATTCGGCAGAGCTACAGGCGTCGGAATCCGCTTGATCCGGGGTATAGACGGCAGTGGATGCGCGACAGGAAGGAGCTCAAGGATGGTCGGCAACTCCCCAAACGCTATGAGTTCATTCCGTTGGGCGCGGTCGTGAGCGGTCCGCCGGGGACGGGCAAGACCCTTTCGGTAGGTTTCTCGGTCCAGGACTTCGTGCCAGTGGCCGAACACGCTTATCTCGTCGATGGGGAGCGCGTGGCGTTCACACAGATACCCTGCCTCAAGCTCAATTTGTTCCAGGACGGTTCTCTGAAGTCCTTCGGCCGAGAGATATTCGACCAAGCGGAGCAAACCCTGAGCATCCCCTTGGCGCGCGATTGGGGCGTGGACCGGGCCAACGGCAACCGCATCCAGAGCCTCTATTTTCAGCTCTGCCAGGAATACAACGTGGGGCTGTTCGTGGTGGACGAGTTCCAGTTGATTCAGTCCGCCCACGACGGCGCCCGCCGGGCATTGAACTACTTTGTCCGGATGATGAACTGCATCGGGGTGGCCGTGGTGGTGATAGGGACGCCGGCCACCGCCGGGCTATTGAAGGAGAATCTGGCAGCATCGCGCCGCTTCCTAAGCCCGATTCCCCCCTACACCCCGTTTGTAGAGGGTCAGGTGTGGGATGCGTTCTTCAGGCAGATGGCGCGTTACCAATACGTCGCGGAGATGGACCCCCTGGCGAGCCTCTCGGCAGTGGTGCTGGATCTATCCGGCGGCATTCCAGACCTGGCCGTGAAGCTATTTATGCTGTCCCAGATGCGGCTGTTCGGGCGCAAGAAGGAGCGCCTTACGGCCGACGTTCTGAGGGAAACGTCCAAGCTCCTCTTCTACACCGTGCAGGACCGCCTGGTTGAGCTGAAGGGGAAGGCGCCCGAGGCAAAGGACATCGCGACTGTGGCGAAGACGATGAACGAGGCGTTCAACGCCATAGCGAGCGTTGAGACCGAACGAGTCGGCGCCGAACCGATTGCGGGCTTAGAGCCACCGCCATCGTCCCCCATCACTATTTCTGCAGGCGTTGCCGAAACTATGGCCGGGAAGATGAAGAAGGCGGCCAAGGCCGACGACAAGCTGGCCGCACTGGAGGCCTTGGGGGTCGTGGCCCATCCCGCATGATCTCGTATATCGAGGGTCCCCACGAGGACGAGCCACTATTTAGCCTGCTGGCGCGAATTTACGGGGGCCTAATTGGGCCCAGCCGAGCCCAATTCGCCCAGCACCTGTTCGGGAACCCCCGGCTGATCATGCCGTTTGATTTCCCATGCGGTATCGAGGCCCTAGCGAAGTCAATCGGGACGCGGGTCGGTCTGACTGCCGAAGACCTCATTCAGCACCACACCATGTTTCCAATTGCGGCCTTTCTCATGCCCGCTGAACACGCCGAGCGAGTCAAGGTGGCCATGCGGGGTAACCGGGCGGTGGCGATGAATCTCCTCAAGTGGCATCGCGACCCGGCACAGGACGGACTTCGGCACCTCTACTTTTGCGCTAAGTGCCGCGACCGGGACTTGCGCCGGGTCGGCCACACCTGGTGGCGGCGGAGTCATCAGGTGCCAGGCGTCGTCTGCTGCCAAATTCACGGGGAGCCGCTGGAGGTGTCGCAGTTCGTGCCCGGCCAGTTCTGGAAGTTTGACTACCCTTTCGCCGATGACGCGGTCAGCGTTCGCAGGGCGCGGCCTCCGGATGGTATAGATGTGATTTATTCGCGGGACGTGCAGTGGATGTTGCGCAATCATCCACGACCGATCGACCCAGATCGACTGCGGCTGCTCTACCACGAGCAACTCGACCGTCGAGGTCTGTTGCAGGGTGGCCAACTGCGCCGGACCGAATTCCTTCACCAGTTCTTTGCCCAGCGCAGCGAGCACGAGTGGGCCCAGCGGCACCTGCTGTTCGACCCCGATGACGCCTCGGCCTGGCCCGCCCAGACGGTGAAGAACAAGGCCAATCATCGTTCGTTTCGCATGCACCTGCTGGTGATGCGATTTCTGGATCTTTCCATCGCCGACATTCACACGCGGCTCGATGCCCTCGATGTTCGCCCCCGGGTCGATTCACAACGGACCGAAGCCAAGCTCCGGGCACGGTTGCGGCAGCGGTGGTTTGATCGGGCCTGGTCGATGAATGCTCTTAAGGTCGATCTCGGCATCGGAATCGTCCGGCTGCTCGGCTTGGCGACCAAGGAGGGGCTGCCGATCCCGCGGTTGCCGAATGCAGGGAGGGTGAAGTCATTCCGAATCACGCGAACACGCCATCGCAAGACAGTATGCCGTGGCAGGTCACGTGTGACATCGACCTGTTGGCATACCGCAGTGAGGTGGCTCGGAAGAAACGACTACGCTTGGGTTCGTAAGCGTCTCAGTTCCCAGAAACGCCGCCGGGGTGATGTGGTTGATTGGCGGGCGCGTGAAGAGGAATACATCGGCAAGCTTCCTCACTTTGCCTCGCGCATCAGGGCGGCCCGCCCGTTCCGGCGGGTTTGCTCCGCGTCGTTCATCTCGTTCCTGCCCTTCGGGGCGTCGATGGGCGTCAGCATGTATAAGAAAATGCCCCGCCTTGCACAGGAGATGCGACGGCAAACGGAAACGACGGAAGAGTTCACCCTCCGGCGCATCAAGGTAGTTCGCCAGCTCCATTCCGACCTGCCACCTTTTCGTGTGCGTGAGCGGGCGGCCGTTGCGCGGGACTGCCGAGATCCGGTAATCCTGCGCGCCATGGGATATGTGCTCGTGGGCTCGCGCTGGCAGTGCCCAGGCAGTGCGGAACACCCGTTATATGGCCTGGCGGTGGCGACGGGACCGGTGGCTGATCCAGACGCCGTCGAGCGCGCCACGGGTTGAGCGTAGGTCCAAGTCCGCTACTGGTATTCGACGAGAAGCGCAATCGCAGCCACGAGGGCCTCGGTTTGCTCCGGCTACAGGTAACGCAGCTATGTGCGTCACCCCAGCCGGGCAATCGAACATATCGGCAATCCCCATGACCGGTTGCTGACGGAAACCGACGGGCCTTTCGTGCAAACTGGGGAAAAGTGGTGCGGCCCGTGGACACCGTTTCGTTAGCGTCGGCGTTCCCTTTATTGCGCCGCGCAGATGAAACGATACTTCAGGGCGCTTGAGCCCATAACCTGGTGTCACGGTGCGAATTGCGACGCAAATGCCGAAGAAGTGAAACGATATTTGGGTTGGCAGCGGCGATGGCGGCACGATGTAACGACTGAATTGTCCGTCGGTGACGTTTCGATTATCCAGATTTAGGAGCTACTAAATTCTCCATGTTACGAACCCCTCCCTCGGGGAGCGGTGACGTTTTCTATTATCCGAAAACACAGGAGCCTGCTTGCAGGCGACTTCACTTCCCAAGGCGCGGCCCCAAGCCGCGCCTTTTTGCTGAACACCGGCAGCCTCCGGAGTATTTTGGAAACGGAGGCAGGACCAACAGTCCTGCGGGACACCGGACCCGCTTCCCTACTCCAGCCACACCTGCTCAAACGGCCCGAGCGCGAGCAGGTTGTTCGACCAGCCGCGCACGCTCGGGTCCATCAGGTATTGGTTCGTGTAGTAATACACGGGGAGGATGGGCATGGCGTCGGTCAGGATCTTTTCCATGCGTTGCATCAGTTCCAGGCGCTTGGCCCGGTCGGCCGTGTGCACGAGCTGCTTGTAGAGTCGGTCATATTCCGGATCAGACCAGCCGGTGCGGTTGAAGCCCGAGTCGGAGGTGAAAACCCGCAGGAACTGCGAGGCGTCGTAGGGCTCCATGATCAATCCGGCCCGGCAGAGCTGGTAGTTTTCGTTCTGCATGTTGTCCAAGTAAACCTTCCACTCCATGTTCTCGAGGCGGAGGTCGATGCCGAGTTCGCGCTTCCACACCTGCTGGATGGTCTCGGCGATGAGGCGGTGGTTCTCGGCCGTGTTGTAGATCAGCGTGATGGGTTCCAGCCCCTTGCCGCCGGGATAGCCGGCTTCGGCGAGCAGACGGCGCGCCTCGTCGAAATCCAGCTTCGTGCGCGCCTCGCTGACGTAACCGTCGATGCCCTCGAGCGTGAAATGATAGGCCGGGATTTCATCGGCCCGCGTGACGTTGGCCACGAGCTGCTCGCGGTCCACCGCCATCGCCAGGGCACGGCGCACCCGCACGTCGGTGAAGGGCGGACGGTTCACGTTGAAATTGAAGTAATAGACTCCCGAGTAGGGATGGATCTTGAGCTTCTCCGGGGCCTCGCGCCGGTAGACCGCGATCTTGGCCAGCGGCACGCGGTTGGTCTTGTGCAGCTGGCCGGAGCGAAAGGCCGCCTCCTCACCGGTGAAATTCTCAATCGGCAGGAAGCGCACGCCGTTCAGCTTGACGGCTTCGCGGTTCCAATAGGTCGGGCTGCGCGCCACCTCCAGGTGGCTGTCGGCCTTCCAGTCCTTGATCACGAACGGGCCGTTGCCAACCAGCGTGCCGGGCTGCGACCAGCGGTTGTTGGACAGCAGGGGGTCGCCATGCTTCTCGATCACATGCAGCGGCACAGGAAACCAGGAACGCGCCGCCATGGTCTTCAGGAGATAGGGCGCCGGATGCGCCAGGCGGATTTCCAGCGTGAGGTCGTCAATCACCCGGAAACCGACCGCGGAGAAATCCTGCAGCCGGCCCTTGTGATAGTCTTCGGCATTCACCACGGGATAGAGCTGATCCGTGTTGTCGGAAGCCAAGCCCGGCGACAGCAGCCGCCGAAAGGAAGCGTAGAAATCCCGGGCGGTGAGCGGCACGCCGTCGGACCACTTCATTCCGGGCCGCAGATGAAACGTGTAGAGCAGGCCGTCGGCGGAGATCTCCCAGCGCTCCGCCGCCCCCGGCTGCGCTTCCAATGTCGTGGGATCGCTGCGGGTCAGACCCTCGAAGAGCGTGCACACGATGTTGCGTTCCGGGATGCCGGTGACGATCTGCGGATCAAGGGTGGCGGGCTCGGCCCCGTTGCCCACGATCATGATGCCGGCTTGGTTGGCCAGTTCGACGGGGGTCTCGCGCTTGCTGCAGCCGGTGAACGCGAGCCACAGGGCTGGCAGCAAGGCCAAGAGGAGACGGCAGGGACGGGGCAGCGAGGATTTCATCGTGGATTTAAGATCATCCTGCGCTCGGTCGGCGGAAGCCGACGGCGCAGGCGGTGCGTGTGCGGTTGACTCCACGCAGGGCAGCCAAGAAGGGTGAGGAGTCAACCCGTGAGCGCTGCCCACCCCCCATCTTTCCGGCTTTGGTTGTTTCGTGCGATTCTCGCGCTGGGCGCGCCGCTGGGGTTTTTCCTCGCGCTGGAGGGGGGGCTTCGGCTCACCGGTTACGGGCGCGACACGGCGTTCTTCATCCCCGACGAGCAGCCGGGTTTCGTGCGCAGCAACCCCGCCTACACGTCACTTTTCCTGCCGGCCAGCTTCGACCTGCGGCCGATCAACCAGCGCGTGGCGGTGCAGAAGCCCGCCGGCACCGTGCGCATTGTCGTTCTCGGCGAATCTGCGGCCCAGGGCATCCCCGTGCCGGCATTTGGCTTTGTGCCCCAATTGCGCGCGCTCCTGCGCGCGCGCTATCCCGACAAAGACATCGAGGTCATCAACACGGGCGTCGTCGCGATCAACTCGCACGTCGTCTATCAGATCGCGCGCGATGCCGCGCGGCTCTCGCCGGACCTGTTCGTGGTTTATATGGGAAACAACGAGGTTGTCGGCCCCTACGGACCGGGCAGCGCCTACCTTTCGGCCATGCCGCCACTCTGGCTGATCCGCGCCAGCGCCTGGGCCAAGTCCACGCGCACCGGTCAGTGGCTCGGTGCCGTGGCTGCGCGCTTCGCGGGTGCCCGTCAGCCGACGCGCGAGTGGGGCGGCATGGGCATGTTTCTGGATCACGCCGTGCGTGGCGATGATCCGCGGCTGGAGACCACCTACGCCAACTTCGAGGCCAACCTGCGCGACATCGTGCGCGTGTCGAAGGATGCCGGTGCGAAGACCGTGCTCTGCACCGTGGTCTCCAATCTGAAGGATTGTCCGCCTTTTCTCTCCCTCCACCGGCCCGATCTGACGGCCGCCGAACTGACGGAATGGCAGGCGGCTTTTGCCGCCGGCAAGCTCGCTTGGCGGCTGGAAGACAACGATTCGGCGCAGAAATTCCTGCACACGGCCCTGCGGCTGGATCCGCAGTATGCGGATACGCACTTCATGATCGGCTCGCTCGCTCTGGGGCAGCGCAACATGGAGCGCGCCCGTCTGCATCTGCTCGAAGCGCAGCAGTGGGACGCCCTGCGGTTCCGGCCGGCGCCACGACTCAACGAAATCGCCCGCAGTGTGGCCCGGGAGACAGGCTTGGTTCTGCAGGACGCCGCCCTGGCGTTGGGCTCCGATCCCGCTTCCGAGGGCGAAATCACCGGCCGCGAGCACATGCTCGAGCACGTCCATCCCGGCAGGGAGGGCAACTATCGCATTGCACGCCTGATGGCCGAGGGAGCGGAACAAGCGCTCGGGAGTGGGTCGTCCGCGCGCGGACCCTGGCTCGATTCGGCGCAGACGGCCGCAGCCATCGGCTACACCCCGGTCGAGAGCTTCGGCCTGTTGCAACGCACGGCGTTGATCACCCGCGAGCCACCGTTTCCCAACCAGCTCACCTACGCGGAGGACCAGACCCGCACCGCCCGGGAGATCGCGGCGGCCGGAGCCGGGCGTCGTGATCCTTCGGCGCTCGGGCGCGCGCGCGAAACTCTCCGGGCAGCCAGCGCGGCAGATCCAACCAATCCTGACCTCGCCAAACTGGCAGTCGAGGTGGCGGACGATGCCGGGGATCTCGCAGGTGCGCTCGCTGAGGTGCAACGGGCGCGGACCCTGCAGCCCGCGAATTTCGCCCTCGCGGCGGACGAGGCGATTAAGCTGTCGCGACTCGGTCGGTTTGAGGAAGCGGAAAAGCTTCTACTCGCCACCGCGGCCGGTTGCTCACCCCGCGATTTAGCCAAGCTCACGCCGGCGATCGCCGATTTCTACATCCGCACCAAGCGGTTGGTCGACGGGCGGCACTGGTTTGAGGAGGCGCTGACGCGAACCCCCGGTTCCCTGCCCTTGCGATTCTTCCGGGGTCGCTTGGCCCAGCAAGCCGGCGACCTGCCCGTGGCGGAAGCGGATTACCGGGCGGTGCTCACCAACGATCCGGCCAACGAGGCGGCGTTGGAGGCTCTGTTATCCCTGCTCGCGGTGCAGGGCCGGACCAAGGAGGCGGAAGAACTTTCCCTGACGCATGCCGGTTTTCAGCCAAACAATCAGGCGAACCATCTCCGCGCCGCGCAGATCCACGAGGCGCGCGGGCAAGTGGCCGAAACGGTCCAAGCCCTGGGCGCAGCGATTCGCAGCGGCCCCGTGCCGCTTCCCACGCACCTGCGTCTGGCCAACCTGCTTTACGGCCAGCAACGCCGCGCCGAGGCTCTCGACCAACTGGCCACCGCTTGGCGCATAGCGCAGCTAGAGGACCCGGAGGCCGCGCCCACTATCCGGGAACTCATCCACAGGATAAGTCACGAAGGAGATAAGCCGTAGTCCAACTGCTCGGTGGGTAGCGCGCTGCCCACCATGTTATCAAGGCCCGACGTCAACAGGCGCACTCAGGGTGGTGCCGGCGCGATTGCGCACCAGCACCCGGTAGGAAGCCTTGGCCTTGGGTGGAGACATCAGGGTGAAAGTGACCTGGGTTGCGCCCGACATTTCTTCGCCGTCACACAGCCACTGGTATTCCAGCGGCCCGGAGCCTTCGGCTTCCACGGACAAGACATTTCCAATTCTCCCGGGTTGACGGGTGATGACCGGCACTTTCGCGCCGACAATGCCCAGGGGAACTTCCGTCGAGGCAAAGACGACATCCGTCACCTCCGTGCGGTTGCTAACTCCGCGCAGGTCATGATGGGTGGCCGTGAGCGTGAGTTTTTCGCCGGGCGTCAGGTCAGGCGGCGGTCGCCAGAAGACCCGATACGGCGCGGCATCGTCGGTGCCGAGGTATTCGATCTGCCCGGGGCGCGAGGCACGTTCGAGGGTGAAGGTGACTTCGCCGAAGCCGTCGCCGCCCGCTACGTCGGCACGGATTTCTACCCGGGACGGGAAAACCAGCCCATCGATCTCGCGCTTGGTGAACTTGAGGGCGGCCCCGGGGGCCGGGTTCACCAGCTGGATGGCAACGGGTGAAGTTTTGGCGAGCGGAGTAACGGCACGCCAGACGCCGAATTGTAGGGGCGGCAGCGACACCGTCATCCGGCCCTCGCCGTCCACCGCGGATTGGGCGGACGCCTGCGGGTGGGAGGCGTAGAGCGGCGCCAGTTTGGCGCCCGGTTTTTGGCTGGTGGGCACGGCGAGCGTGAGGCTTTGCGTGCGCGAGTTGTTGAACACGGCGAGGTATTCCACGCGTTCGCGCCGGTCGATCCGGGAGAAGGCGAATGCATCCTGCTGGGTCGTCGGACGCGGCAACATGGCGCCGGTGCGCAGGGCCGGATGCCCAGCGCGCAGGGCAGAGAGCTCGGCGATCAGGCGGTAGAAGGGGTGGGCCGCGTCGAACTTGTCGTCCGCGCCGCGGCGGGTGGTGGCGAGCAGCGCCGCCGTGTTGAAATCCGGCGCCTGCGCGGCGAACATGCTCTCTCGGGCCTGCATGTCGTTGCCTCCGCGGCCGATCATGCCCTGCTCGTCACCGTAGTAGATCACGGGCTGGCCGCGCGCGAGCAGCAGGAGGCCGTGGCCGAGCTTCGCCAGGTCGGCGAGCAGCGCCGGCGAGGCGCCGGGGTTGTCCTGCTGGAGGAAATAGGCGAAGCGGCCGGCGTCGTGGTTGCCGAGGAAGGTCGTGGTCGAGTGAACGTTGCTGTCGTGGTCGGTGTAGTAGTCGTCGCGGAGGAAAAAGTCCGCCAGCGCGGCCCCGGAGCCGGCCTGCGACACGAATTTTCGCGCCGCCAAGAAGAAGCCAAAGTCGAGCGTGGTGTCGGCGGGCATGCCGCCGGTCGAGAACTCGCTGAGCACGCTCGGGTCGCCGGCGTCGTTGTAGACTTCGCCAAAGTGCAGGAAGTCCGGCCGGCCGAGTTCGCGGGCACGGGCGCTGATCGCCGGGAGAAACCCCTGCCAGAAGGCGTTGTTCACGTGCCGCATCGTGTCGATGCGATAGCCGTCCACGCCCGTTTCGAGCCAGGTGGAGAAAATCTCCGTCATGCCCTGCACGACGCGCGGATGCTCGGTGAAGAGATCGTCGAGGCCCACGAAGTCGCCGTGGACGGAGTTCTCGCCCACGAAGGTCGTGTTGCCGCGGTTGTGGTAGTAGGTGACGTCGTTCAGCCAGGCGGGGACCTTGACGGCTTTCTCGGCCTCCGGCACCTCGGGCCTGTAGGCAAAACTGGTTTCCACGGAGAGCGCCGGAAACGCCGACGGGTCGTTCACGCCGTTGAAGGCCACGGCCATTTCGTCGAAGGCCCGGCCCTGCGCGTCGCGGTAGGGCGCGGTCTTTTTCGACACGTAGTCATGCACACCACCGGTGTATTGGATGACGTCGGCGGTGTGGTTGGTGATGATGTCCATGAACACCTTCATGCCGCGCGCATGCGCCTGGCGGACGAGTTCGCGAAATTCGTCGTTGGTGCCGAGGTGCGGATCCATCTGCGTGAAATCCGTGATCCAGTAGCCATGATAACCGGCGGTGCCCTGCTGCATGGGCTTGTTCTTGAGCGGCGGCGTCAGCCAGACGGCCGTGATGCCGAGGCCCTTCAGGTAGTCCAGCTTCGCCGTCAGCCCGGCGAAGTCGCCGCCGTGGTAGTGCGAGATTTTCGTCGGATCAAAACCATGGGCCTCTGGCCCGCCCGAGTAACCACCGGTATCGTTATCGGTCCGTCCATTGGCGAACCGGTCGGTCAGCACGAAGTAGAAAGTCTGGCCGGCTCCCGGGTGGGTGAAACGCGGCACGACGGCGAAACCACCCGCGGGAGCGTCCGCCAATGCCGTTGAGACCAACAGCAGGGGCAGGGACAGCCGCCGCAGAAAACGTGGGGTAATCATGATACGAAACAGCCTGTCGCCCTGCTTCCACCCGTCAAATGACGCGCCTAGGAGAAGTCTTGCGACACCCGGATAAATCTTAGGGATCGGCTCCCAGAGTCGGGAAAAATCCTCACCCCGATGACGGCGGTCCAAGCCGACTTCGCTCTGGGATACTCCTGGTTTGTCCTCCCGGTTCCACCGCAAGTTGGTCCAAGGCGGCAGTTCCAACCTAAGACTTGTCCGGGTCATCTCGGTTTTTTGGGAGCAAACCGGTTGGCGGAAGCCGTCGCCGAGGGATTTTGTTGGTTCAATCAAGAGGTCGCGCTTCCCCGACGGCCTTTCCCCGATTCGTCATACCCCCACACCACAATGCACCCGACCGTTACCAAACGATCCGCGCGCCAGTCTCTCTCCCGAGGGCTGGTTGCCGGCCTGCTGCTGGCGCAGACTGCGCTCCCAGCGCTCGCCCAGACGACCAACAACGCCAACAACACCGAGAGCGCCGACAAGGACGCCCCCGTCGTCCTCGAAACCTATACCGTCACGGCCGGCTTCGCGGGCAGTCTCGCCGCCGCCGCCGAGATGAAACAGAACCAGAAGGTCATCACCGAGGTGATCGCCGCGGAGGATATCGGCAAGCTGCCCGACATCTCCATCGCGGACGCACTCACCCGCCTGACCGGCCTCACGACCCAGCGCACCAACGGTCGTAGCCAGCAGATCAGCATTCGCGGCCTCAACGGCGATTTCAGCACCGGCCTCCTCAACGGCCGCGAGCAGGTCTCCACCGGCATGAACCGCGCCGTCGAGTTCGACCAGTATCCCGCTGACCTCCTCAGTGAGGTGGTGGTTTACAAGACCGCGACCCCGAGCCTCACCGGCCAGGGCCTCGCCGGCTCGATCGACCTGCGCACCGTGCGCCCGCTCGACAAGACCGGCCGGGTCGTCGCAGTGAACGGCTACTATGAGTGGAACGAGCTCGGCGCCCTCACGCCCGGCGCGAAGGCCACCGGCAACCGCTTCAACATTTCCTACATCGACCAGGTTGAGGGCGGCACGATCGGCGTGGCCTTCGGCTACTCGCACTCGAGCAAGCCCTTTGCCGGCCAGCAGTTCCAGGCCTGGGGTTACCCGACCGACAACAACAACCTCGTGCTCGGCGGCATGAAGCCCTACGTCCGCAACAGCATCCTCGAGCGCGACGGCTACATGGCCGTGCTCGAATACAAGCCCGACGAGAACACCCACTCGGTGATCGATGTTTACTACTCCGACTTCAAGGAGGACCAGCTCCTGCGCGGCATGGAAGTGCCCCTCTACTGGAGCTCGGCCGCCCTGCAGGCCGGTTACACCACCAGCGGCGGTCTGGCCACCAACTCGACGTTCACCAACGTCCAGCCCATCGTCCGCAACGACGTCTTCACCCGCTCCGACAAGCCGATCGCCGTCGGCTGGAACCTCGTCATGGGCAAGGCCTCCGAATGGCCCATCACCTTCGACGCCAGCTACTCCAGCGTGAAGCGCAAGGACTTCAACCTCGAGCTCTGGGCCGGCCTCAGCTCCCTCGGCACGCCGTTCACCACCGCCGACACGATGAAGGTCACGCTCAACCCGGGCGGACTGCCGATGATCACCACCACGAAGAACTACGCCGACGCCTCGATCCTGCGCATCAGCGATCCGCAGGGCTGGCAGTCCTGGAAGTTCCCGTCCACCGGTTCGCCCGGCTACTACAAGGGCTTCGAGTCCAAGGACACCATGTCGCAGCTCAAGCTCTCCACCCGGCACGAGCTGAACCGCTTCTTCTCCGCCGTCGAGATGGGCCTCAGCTACACCGACCGCTACAAGCGCGACGGTGAGAATCCCTCCGGCTTCCCGGTGTTGAAGAACAACGCCGCCACCGCGCCCATGCCCGCCAGCAACGGCATCACGGACTTCACTTATCTCGGCATCGGCAAGATCTACTCCTTCGACCCGCTCGCCTACTTCAACTCGGGCGCGTTCAACCTCGTCGGCAACGACGGCACCGACTTCGTCGCCCGCCGCTTCCAGGTCCGCGAGGAGGTCACGCAGTTCTACACCCAGGCCGAGATCGCCAGCAAGGCCGGCAACATCCCGGTCACGGGCAACGTGGGTTTCCGCATCATCCACACCGACCAGTCGTCCAACGGTCTTTCGGCCAATGGCAACACGGTGACCGCGGTCGCCGACGGCGACACCTACACGCAGTTCGCCCCGAGCCTGAATCTCAACTTTGAGATCACGGACCGCAGCGTCGTGCGTTTCAGCCTCGCCCGCCAGATCGCCCGCCCCCGCATGTATGACATGCGCGCCTCGCGCACCTGGGGTTACAACACCACCAATGCCAGCTCCACCAACATCAACCAGAGCCCCTGGAGCGGCGGCGGCGGCAACAGCGCCCTCAAGCCCTGGGTCGCCGACTCGGTGGACCTCTCCTACGAGCACTACTTCAACCAGAGCAAGGGCTACTTCTCCGTGGCGGCCTTCGCCAAGAAGCTGCGCAACTTCGTCTACGAGCAGAGCGCGATCGCCGACTTCAGCGGCTACCCGATCACCGGCACCCCGCCCGTTCTCTCGCAGGGTATCGTCTCGCAGCCGATGAACGGCGACGGCGGCAACATCCGCGGCCTCGAGTTCTCCCTCGTGCTCGCCAGCGAGCTGATCAGCGAGAGCTTCAAGGGCTTCGGCGTCCAGTTTGGCGCCGCGCTGACCAAGAGCGGCATCAAGCCCTGGGGCCCGAGCAGCGGGACCGCACCCATCGCCGGTCTCTCCGAGAAGGTCTACCAGGTCACGGCCTACTATGAGCGCCACGGTTGGTCCGCCCGCGTCAGCAACCGCTACCGCTCCGAGAACCGCCAATACATCACCAACTTCGGCGTGCCGAATCCCAGTGGTGACGTGAATCCCAACGGCGGCTTCTCCATGGCCCAGCCCGAGAGCGTCGTCGACGCCCAGATCAGCTACACGTTCCCCAAGGACGGTCCGATGAAGAACCTCTCGGTCTTCCTCCAGGGCTACAACCTGACCAACGAACCGCTGATCACCTACAACAACGACGACCCGCGTCAGGTCATCAACTATCAGCAATACGGCGCGTCCTACTCCTTCGGCGCCGCCTACAAGTTCTGAGTCGCCGGCCCACCGGCAGTTTGGTCAACACACACAACGCGGCCACCAGGGGGTTACTGGTGGCCGCTCTTTCTCTCTCCCCTTAACTCCTGTGCCCATGCCCGTCCGCACGCCGAACCGCGCGGCCAAGAAAGTCGCCGTCACCTCCGGTTCCCGTCCCGCCCCCGTGCCTCCGGCTTCCTGGCTTGATACCCGCGCCGCCGGTGTGCTGGCGCACGTGTCCTCCCTCCCCGGCGCCTACGGCATCGGTAATCTCGGACGCGGGGCCCGGGCGTTCGTGGATTTCCTGGCCGACGCCCGCGTCCGCTACTGGCAGATCTGCCCGATCGGCCCGACCGGTTACGGCGACTCGCCCTACCAGCTTTTCTCCGCCAGCGCCGGCAACCCCTACTTCATCGACCTCGGCGAACTGGTCGGAGCCGGCCTGCTCTCCGACGACGAACTGGCCCCGCTGCGCCGGCTGCCCGCCGGGCGCGTGGACTACGGCTGGCTCTACGCCGATTTCTGGCGCGTGCTCACGCGCGCCGCTGATCGCTTCATCACCGCTGGCACCGACCGCCTCGAGGGCCTCGGCTCCTTCCGCGCCTTCCAGCGTGAACACGCGGAATGGCTCGAGCCCTACACGGATTTCATGGCGCTCAAGGGACATTTCGGCGGCTGGCCCTGGCCCAGCTGGCCGGAACCGTTCGCCCGTTGGACCCCGCGGCTGCGCGCCACCCTGCCCGACAGCGTGCGCCTCGAGTCCGAGCGCCACGCCTTCTACCAATACGTCTTCTTCGGCCAGTGGGAGCAGCTGCGCAGCTACGCCCGAGAGCGCGGCGTCGGCATCATCGGCGACGTGCCGATCTTTGTGGCGCTCGACAGCGCCGACACCTGGCGCAACCGCGAGGTCTTCCGGCTCGACGCCCGTGGCAACCCCCTCGCGGTGGCCGGCGTGCCGCCCGACTATTTCTCCGCCCTCGGCCAGCTCTGGGGCAACCCGCTCTACGACTGGAACCACCTGCGCAAGACCGGCTATGCGTGGTGGCTCGGGCGGCTGCGCGCCGCCTTCGGGCTCTACGATGTCATCCGGCTCGATCACTTCCGCGGCTTCGACACCTTCTGGGAAATTCCCGCCGGTGCCCCCGATGCGCGCACCGGCTGCTGGCAGCCGGGTCCGGGCCTGGAGTTTTTCGACGCGGTCCGCGCCGCCCTGCCCGAGGCCCGCATCATCGCCGAGGATCTCGGTTACATCGGGCCCGACGTGGTGAAGCTCCGCCGCGACGCCGGGCTGCCGGGCATGAAGATCCTCCAGTTCGCCTACGGCCACGACGCCAACAACGCCAACCTCCCGCACTACTATCCGCCCGACAGCGTCGCCTACACCGGCACGCACGACAACATCACCGCGCGCGGGTGGCTCGAATCCCTGCAGCCGCCCTACGACGCGAAGATCGCCGAGTATTTCCAACTCGACAGCTCCAAGTCCGCCTGGCCGGTCATCCGTGCCGCGCTCGCCACCACATCCCGGCTCGCCGTCATCCCCGTGCAGGACCTGCTCGACCTGCCGGCCGACGCCACCCTCAACCGCCCCGGCACCACCGACGGCAACTGGCAGTGGCGTTTCACCGACGACCAGCTCACCGCCCTGCGCCAGGGTCGCGTGGAGACGCTGCGGCACTGGGTTCAGCTCTACGACCGCACCGGCGAACGTCCGGTGAGGGACTACAGCGAACCGCCCGAGAATGGGACCACCGACCATTGACCAGAGACCACCGACCTCAAGCCGGGCCTTGGCCGACCATTTCTCGTCCTTAGTTTCTGGTCCCACATCCTTGGTCTTTTTCTTTACCCCATGCGCGAACTAAAACCCCTTTCCCTGCCGGCCATCTGGAACATGAGCTTCGGCTTCTTCGGCATCCAGTTCGGCTGGGGCCTCCAGATGGCCAACATGAGCGCCATTTACCAATACCTCGGCGCCTCCGAGGGCGAGATCCCCATCCTCTGGCTCGCGGCCCCGCTCACCGGTCTGATCGTGCAGCCCATCATCGGTTATTACAGCGACCGCACCTGGCACCGGACCTTCGGCCGCCGCCGGCCGTATTTCTTCGTGGGCGCCCTTTGTGCGAGCCTCGCGCTCATCGCCATGCCGAACTCCTCCGCCCTCTGGATGGCGGCCAGCCTGCTCTGGATCCTCGACGCCTCGATCAATGTCAGCATGGAGCCCTTCCGCGCCTTCGTGGCCGACCTGCTGCCGCCCAAACAGCGCCAGGTGGGCTTTGCGATGCAGAGCCTGATGATCGGTTTCGGCGCCGTGCTTTCGTCCTACCTCCCCTGGCTGCTCACCCAGCTGGGCGTGGCCTCGGCCGAAGCCACCGCCGGCGGCATCCCGCGCTCGGTGCACCTGTCCTTCCAGATCGGCGCGGGCGTCTATTTTCTCGCCGTGCTCTACACGATCTTCACGACGAAGGAGCATCCGCCGGAGACGGATACCGTGCCCCACACCGGTGCGGCCACCTCCTTTGTGACCGAAATCATCCAAGGCATCCGGCAGATGCCCTTGGTGATGCGTCGCCTGGCCGTCGTGCAGTTCTTCACCTGGCTGGGACTGTTCTGCCTGTGGATTTACTTCACGCCGGCCATCGCGCGCGCCATCTTCCACGGCGCACCGGGTTCTCCCGAGTATCAGAAAGCCGTCGAATGGGGCGGCACCTGCTTCGGCACCTACAACGGGGTGGCCTTTGTCGTGGCCTTCCTCCTCGTGTTGCTGGCCAAGCAGGGCGTGCCCGCCAAGCAGCTGCACCGCGTCGGCCTGATCTGCGCCGCCGCCGGCCTGCTGTCCGTGGGTTTCATCGAGCGCCCCGGCCTGCTCCAGGTGTCGATGATCGGCGTCGGCATCGGCTGGGCCACCATCCTCTCCATGCCCTACGCCCTGCTGTCCAACGCCATCCCGCCCGCGCAGATGGGTTTCTACATGGGCGTGTTCAATTTCTTCATCGTGCTCCCGCAGATCCTCGCGGCCACCCTGCTCGGTCCCGTGGTCCAGCATCTGCTGGGCGGTCGCGCCATCATCGCCGTCATGGCCGGTGGTGCGTGCATGCTGATTGCCGCCGCGGCGCTGTCCTGGGTGCCGGAGGAGAAGGCGGCCTGATTTTGGTAGGGCCGGTCTCCGACCGGCCGATTGAAAAAACTTTCGTTCCAACCCGGCCGGTCAGAGACCGGCCCAACTTCCGGCTCCATGAAAAAGCCCCCGTCCCGCCTCCTCCTTCTTGCACTGCTCAGCCTCGCCGCGTCCCTCTTTGCCGCACCTGCGCCCGAGCGCGAAAAAGCCTGGCCCAGCGCGCACCACCAGGCCGTCGGCGTGCCCGACTGGGCCCGCGGCAGCACGATCTACGAGATCAACGTCCGGCAGTTTTCCGCCTCCGGCAAATTCACCGCGGTGACCGCCGACCTCCCGCGCCTCCAGGCCCTCGGCGTGGACATTCTCTGGCTCATGCCGATCCACCCCATCGGCGAAGTCCACCGCAAGGGTTCGCTCGGCAGCTACTACGCCGCCAAGGACTACCTGGGCGTCAACCCGGAGTTCGGCACCGAGCAGGACCTGCGCGACCTCGTCCAGGGCGCGCACGCGCGCGGCATGCGGGTCATCCTGGACTGGGTGCCCAACCACGTCTCGCCCGACAATCCGCTCACCAAAACCCACCCGCACTTCTTCTGGCGCGACGAGAAGGGCAATCTCACGCCCCCGCACGGCACGGACTGGACCGATGTCGTCCAGTTCGACTTCGCGGCGCCCGGCCTGCTCGACTACCAAGCCGACGTGCTCATCCACTGGGTGAAGCAGTTTGGCATCGACGGTTTCCGCTGTGACGTCGCCTGGGGCCTGCCCACGCCGTTTTGGAACGAGGTCGTGAAACGCGTGCGCGCCGTGAAGCCCGACGTGTTCTTTCTCGCCGAGGCCGAGCTGCCGCAGCAACAGGTCGCCGCCTTCAATCTCTCTTACGGTTTCGACCTGCACCACGCGATGAACCAGATCGCACAGGGCAAGCGGTCTGCCTCGGCCCTTGACGAGGCCTACGCGAGGATCCGCGCCCACTTCCCCCGGGGCGGCGCGCTCATGGTTTTCACCAGCAGCCACGATGAGAACACCTGGGCGGGCACGGAATTCGACCGCATGGGCATGGGTTACGCGCCGTTCGCAGTGCTGTCCTTCCTCCTCGACGGCATGCCCATGATCTACAATGGCCAGGAAGCCGGCCTCGACCGGCGACTCGAATTCTTCGAACGCGACCCGATTCTTTGGCCCAAGGAAACGCACCCGACGACCAGACTCTACCAGGTGCTGACGAAGCTCCGCCGCGAAAACCCCGCGCTGCACACCGGCGCACCCATGCGCCGGCTCGACACGACCGACAACGCCACGTTCTACGTCGTCGAACGCGCCGTCGGCGCAAAAAGGGTCGTCGGCCTCTTTAACCTCACGCCCAAGGACGCCAAGGCCGACCTCTTTGACCCGGCACTCGCCGGCGAGTGGCGCGACGCTTTCACCGGCGAAACCGTGAAACTCGACGCACTCGTGCCGCTCGATCTCAAGGGCTGGCGCTACCGCGTGCTGGTGCGCTAAGCCCGCTCTTCACGTGGAGCCGAGACGCCCTCGCCCCGGTCTTAGGCGTCCGGCTTGAGGTAGCGTCGCTGCTTGCGGCGACCTTTCGCGCGAGGTCGGCGCAAGCGCCGACCCTGCGGAAGATCGGTTCACTTCCCGGTCGGCGACGACTTCTCCGCCGGCACCCCGTGCGTGTAATCGAGATGGTCGTGATAAACCGTTTTCGGACGGCCCTCCGTCTGCTGCCGGCGCGCTTCGGCCTGCAGCCGGAATTCCTGCGGCGTCACACCCTTGTGCTGCTTGAACACGCGCGCGAAATAGGCCGGGTCGCTGAAGCCGCTGGCGTAGGCGATCTGGGAGATGGTGAGCGTGCCGCCGTCCAGCGCGACAATCGCGCCGTCGATCCGGATGCGCTGGATGTAGTGGGTGAGCCGTTCGCGCGTCTCCGTGTGGAAGAGGTGCGAGAGGTAGTCGGCCGAGCAGCCGAGCTGCTGGGCGATGTGCTGCACGCTGAGCTCGGGGTTGGCGAACTGTTCGCGCACGAGGCATTTTGCCTGGAAGACCTTGCCGATGTCGCTGTTGAGATGGCCGGTGCCGGTCTCGACGAGATTGCGGAACAGGCCGAGCAGCGCGAGCAGCGTGCCCTTCAGCACGGCGTCGCGGGCCGGCGCGTGCATGGCGTGCGCATGCACGAGCGAGTTGGCGAGGACGAGGAAGGCGTCGAGATTCGGCGCGTCGAAGAACTCGATGGCCTCGATGTCGGGCTTGCGCGGACGCGCCTCGTGGGCGAAGTGGACGCTGACGGTGTTGTTGTAGAAACCGATCACGAGGTTCCGGAAGGGAATCCCGGCGTCGCCGTGCACGACTTCGGCGTGCGGCACGCCGGCCGGGATCAGGCAGAGGTCGCCCGGACCGACGCGAAAGCCCTCGCTGGGAAAGCTGAAGTCCGTCCAGCCCTGCACCCCGAGGAAAATCTCCGGCCGGTAGTGATAGTGCATGCCGCGGCGGTTCTGCACCTGCTTCACCTCGTGCGGCACGCGCAGCGGCAGGCGGCCGTGGTCGGCCTGACGGATGGCCGCGTCGAAGGCCTCGCGCATCTCGGCGCGGTTCTGCTGGCTCATCGTGCGCGCAGACAGCAGCGCATGATGCGGGGCGGCTATTTCGGGGGTGGGGCTGGCCGGGGGCACGGCGTCAGGGGGTGTTTCAGACAGCGAACTCGCGCTGCGGCAGAATGACAAACCGAAAGGGGCCGCCATTGGACACGATGGGGCCTTGCCCACGTCGGCGCCACGGCTAAGTTGACCCTCCCATGACGCCGACCGCCACGTTCACCGCCGCCGAACTCGAGGCCGAGACAGAGCGCCTGTTCAAGGCGTTCCTCCACGTGGACTGCACGCCGGGCAAATCCTGGGATTACGACGCCTGCCGGAAGTTCGCGCCGCTCACGCTCGAGATCAACCGGCTCAAAAAGGAGAAGGACGCCGTCATCCTCACCCACTCCTACGTCGAACCCGAGATCGTCTATGGCGTGGGCGATTTCAAGGGCGACTCCTACTTCCTCAGTCTCAAGGCCCGCGAGGCGAAGGCAAAAATGATCGTTTTTGCCGGCGTGGTCTTCATGGCCGAGACCGCCAAGATCCTTTCCCCCGACGCCACCGTTGTCGTGCCCGACCGCGGTTCGGGTTGCTCGCTGGCCGACTCGCTTACCGGCGACCAGCTGCGGAAATTGAAGGCCGCCTACCCCGACGCGGCCGTCGTCTGCTACATCAACTCGACCGCCGACGTGAAAGCCGAGTCCGATGTTTGCGTCACCTCGGGCAATGTTTACGACATCGTGTCGGCCTTGCCCCAGCAGCGCATTCTCTTCGTGCCCGACCGCCTCATGGGCGAAAACATCCGCACCGAGCTGAAGCGCCGTGGCGTGGCCAAGGAGATCATCACCTCCGACGGCACCTGCATCGTGCACGACGTCTTCGACGCGGCGGCTGTCGCCGACGCGCGCGCGCGGTTCCCCGGCCTGAAGGTCGTCGCCCACCCCGAATGCACGCCCGAGGTTGCCGCGGCCGCGGATTTCGTGGGCAGCACCGGCGCGATGATGAAATACGTCAAGACGAGCGAGGCCCCCTACTACCTGATGCTCACCGAGTGCGGCCTCGTCGGCCGGCTGCAGGTCGAGACGCCCGACAAGCACTTCATCGGCGGCTGCCGCCTCTGTCCCTACATGAAGCTGAACTCGCTGGAAAAGGTCCGCGACGCCCTCGCCGCACCGCGCGCCGACCAGATCGTGACCCTCGACGAAGACACCCGCCGCCGCGCCGCCCGCTGCATCGACCGGATGTTCGAACTCGCCCCCAGGGATTGAGCGCCCCCCAGACCCATTCTCCATGATCACCGCCCGCACCGAACACCTGATCGACCTCGCCCTGGAGGAGGATGCCGGCCTCGGCGACATCACCAGCCGCGCCATCTTCCCGGCGAGGCATCGCCGCCGCGCCGTCATTGATGCCAAACAGGACCTTGTGCTCTGCGGCGTGGAGATTGCGGCGCGCGTCTTCGCCAAACTCGATCCGACGCTCAAGGTCCGCCTCCTCGCCCGCGATGGCCAACGGTTGAAGAAGGGCGACCTCGCGCTCAGCGTGGAGGGCTCCACCGCCTCGATCCTTACCGCCGAGCGCACCGCGCTGAATTTCCTCCAGCGCCTCAGCGGCATCGCCACACAAGCCGCGCGTTACGCCGCTGCCGTCAAAGGCACGGGCGTGCGCATCGTGGATACGCGCAAGACCACCCCCGGCTGGCGCGCTTTGGAAAAATACGCCGTGCGCTCCGGCGGTTGCTTCAACCACCGCAGCTCGCTCGGTGAGCAGGTGCTCATCAAGGACAACCATATCGCCGCCGCCGGTTCGCTCGCCCGCGCGGTTGAGCTCTGCCGCATCGCCGCCGCCCACGGCGCCAAGATCGAGGCGGAGGCCAAGACCCTCGCCGAGGTGAAGGAAGCGGTCCGCGCCGGGGCCGACATCATCCTGCTCGACAACATGACGCCCGCGCAGGTTCGTGCTGCCGTCAAGACCGTCGCCGGCCGCGCGCTCATCGAAGTTTCCGGCGGCGTGACCTTCGCCACGCTCCGCGATTACGCGCTGCCGGGAGTGGACATCATCAGCATCGGCGCACTTACGCACTCGGTGGCCGCGGCGGACCTTAGCCTAGATCTGAGGAAATGAACACAAAGCAGCAAAGGAGCCAAGGAGGCGACAGGATTGAGCAGCTTAGCTCCTTGGCTGCTTTGTGTAAGATCGGGTCATGAAAATCATCACCACCGACTGCCTTGTGCTCGGGGCCGGTCTCGCCGGCTCGGCCTATGCGCTGCACCTGGCGCGCGCCGGCCGCCAGGTGGAACTGCTTTCGCTCGCCGACCCGCTGCAGGCCAACAGCGACTGGGCGCAGGGCGGCATCATCTACGACACTTCGCCCGATCCTGCGCGCCTCACGCAGGACATCCTCGATGCCAGTGACGGCACCGCGAATCCCGCGGCCATCGCCCAGCTCGTCCAGGAAGGCCCCGCCGCCGTGAAGGAGCTGCTGATCGACGAACTCAACGTCGGTTTCGATCGCGAGACCGCGGGCGGCCTGCACCTGACGCGTGAGGGCGGGCATCAGGAGCGACGCATCATCCACACCAAGGACACCACCGGTCACTCCATCCTCGCTGCCGTGGCCGCGCGCGTGGATGCCACGCCGGGGATCACCCGGCGCAGCGGCTTCGTGGCGATCGACCTGCTCACGCTCTCGCACAACTCCACCGAGCCGCTCGACCGTTATGAGCCGCTGACCTGTTTCGGCTGCTATGCCCTCGACACGGCCACCGGCGAGGTCGTCGCGTTCACCGCGCGCAAGACCATCCTCGCGACCGGCGGCCTCGGCGGAGTTTTCCAGCACACCACCAACCAGCCCGGCAGTGTCGGGCATGGCGTGGCGATGGCCTACCGCGTGGGCGCGCGGTTGATGGACCTCGAATACGTGCAGTTTCATCCCACGGTCTTCTTCAAGAAGGGTGCGCAGCCCTTCCTCATCACCGAGGCCCTGCGCGGCGAAGGCGCGGTTCTGGTCGATGCCCACGGCCGACGGTTCATGGACGGCGTGCATCCCCTCGGCTCCCTGGCCCCGCGCGACGTGGTGTCGCGCGCCATCCAGCACCACCTCGCGGCCACCGGTGAGCCCTGCGCGTTCCTGGATCTTTCGGCACTCAAGCCCGACTTCATCCGCGAGCGGTTTCCCTCCATCCACGAAAGGTGCCTGGCCAACGGTGTGGACATCACCCGCGAACCGATCCCGGTCGTGCCCGCCGCGCATTTTTCCTGCGGTGGCGTGCATACCGACCTGTCGGGCCGCACGAACGTCCGTCAGCTCAACGCCATCGGCGAAACCGCCTGCACCGGCCTGCATGGCGCCAACCGCCTCGCCAGCACCTCCCTGCTCGAATGTCTCGTCGCCGCCAAGGCCTGCGCCCGCGCCGACCTCGCGGAACTCACCTCCGAAGCGTCGCCCGCCAATGTTCGTATTACGAACATTGCCCCTCCCCAGCCACGGGTGTGGCGCAGTCCGGACAAGGTGGCGGATCCGCTGCTTATCCGGCAGGATCTGCAGCAGATCCGGCAGACGATGTGGAACTACGCGGGCATTCTCCGTTCGCCCCGGCGACTGGCCCGCGCGCGGCGCATCCTGCTGGAGCTGCGCGAGGACATCCAGGCGTTTTATCGCGATTGTCGTCCGACCCGTGACCTGATCGAGCTGCGCAACGCTGTGCAAACCGCCCTGCTGGTCGTACATGCCGCCGCACTCAATCCGGTCAGCAAGGGTTGCCACCACCTCGAGGCCGGCGATTAACAAAGCCGCGCGCCACGTCCAACCGCGGTCGATAAAAAATCGGAGCCGGTTGCCCGGCTCCGCGGTGGCACACCGAGGCGCTGGCCTCAGAAGCTGATGTTCAGGCTGAGACGCAGCGGCACGTAGCTGAGGTCGCCCTCGTCGTTGAGGGCATTGAGGCCAAGCAGTCCGACGATGCTGTCGTTGTCGTCGAGCGAGCCCTGCGCCAGGTAACCCGTCTCAAGCGCGACCGTCGCCTTGTCGGTGAGTTTGTATTCGACCCCTAGGGTGACGCCGTAGGTCCAGACGTTGCTGGCGTTGTAGAACTTCGCGTTGGTGAGCGCGTCCTGGTAGGGCGCGTTGAACGGCGTGTTGGGCACCGAGAACGAAGCGGTGATCTCGTCCACGCGCTTGTAGCCGAGCTGAGCGCCCACATAGGGGTTCCAGCGCTCGGTGATGCGGAAGTTGTAGCGCACGCCGGCGTAGACTTGGAAGTCCTGGTAGTCGCTGAAGCGGCCGTTGAGCGGCAGGGCGCCGGCCACGGTGCCGACGCGCAACACGCCTTCGTCGGCCGAGAGCCAGCCGAGGCCAACCGTGTAGCTCAGGTTTTCGCTGGCGGCGTAGGCGGCCTCAAGGCCGAGCTCGGTGAAATCGCCATAGACATCGTCGAAGCTTTTGGCGTCCACATCCACGGGCAGACTGCCGGCCGGCAATCCGAGCAGGACGGAACCGTCAAAGGCGGGGCCTTGGTGAACATCGCCGCCGCTCAGCGGTGTGAGGCCGGCCTTCAGGGAAAGGCTCCAAGCCGCAGGCAGGGAGACGCAGGACACGGACAGCAGCGAGGCGAGGAACACGCCCCGGAGGGCGGAGGTAATGGATCCAGGTTTCATGTCAGTTTTTATGGTGTGGTGGGATTCGTGGTGATCCCGATCCCCACCCGACGCTCGGTGACCGACTGGTCCCGGGGCCGCGTGGAGACGGGCTGTCGGGGAGATTTACGCGACGTCCCTCCGCCCGGATGCGGTCGGCCTTCATGCGAAAGCTTGAATAATCGGTCCGGTGGCGGCGTCTTATAGCCATGAAACCCCGTTTGCTTTTTCTCCTTACCGCGCTTGTCGCCACCGCGCTGGCCGACCGCCCCGGTGACGGTTACGACGGACGCGAGGATGATCGTCGCCGCCCCGCGGGTCGCGTGATCATCTACCAGCACGCCAACTTCCGCGGTGACAGCCTGGTGCTCTACCCCGGCGAAGCCATCGACAACCTGTCGGGACGAACCTTCGACAACGGCAGCAAGCTCAACGACAGCATCTCTTCCATTCGCGTCGAGGGGGACGTGGAGGTCTTTGCCTATGAAAACTCCCGTTACCGCGGCGAAGCCCTGCGTCTGACGGAGAATACCCGCGACCTCACCGGTCGGCCCGTCGCCGGCGGCGTCGGCGTGAGTTGGAATGACCGCATCTCCTCGCTGCGGGTCGAGCGCATCCGCGGCAACCGGCCGGGTCACGGCCAGCCCGGCCCCGGGCAACCCGGCGGCGCACGGCCGCCGACCAATCCCGACAAGCTCGTGCAGGACACCTTTCAGGACCTGCTCGGCCGCGCCCCCGATGCCGGCGAGCTGCGGGAATTCCGCAACCGCATCATCGACGCCGGCTGGACCGAGCGGATGCTGCGCGACCACCTGCGCCGCGAGGACCGCTATCGCAACGAGGCCGCCGAGGCGATCGTGCGCCGCGCCTACCGCGACGTGCTTGGTCGCGAGGTCGATCCCGCGGGCCTGAGGCAATACACCTGGGCCGTGCGTGACAAGGGCTGGACCGAGAGCGACGTGAAGGACGACCTGCGCAAGAGCGCCGAGTATCGCAACAAGCCGCGCAACTAACGGCCGGTCGCCGGGGTCGCCTGACCCGCGGGTCGCGGCATGTTTCTAAACGAGCCGAACATGCGACCGGTGCCCTGCTTGCGGTAGGCTTCGGCCGCCTCGGCGCCCACCAAGGCCTCCAGGCGGGCGTTGTAGGACTCCACCACGGTGCGCATCTCGGCGATCTTCTCCTGCGAAGGGGGGCCATCGCGCGAAGCCTGATACATGACGGCCTGCAGATCGGTTTGCAGCTGATAGACCTGATAGGAGACCGTCGGGGTCACCGTCGGATAGGAGCTGAAGGCTTGGGCTACCTGCGCATACATGCGGTCGGATCCTTCAAGATAGGAATAGAACCGCTGATCCCCCAGCACGCCCCGCGCCTGTTCGTTGAGCTCCCGCTGCGCAGCCTGCCGTTGCACCCAGGTGTTTTGATCCATGTTGCTGCGCATGGGATTCGCGGCGTCGAAAGTCTTCTGCGCCTGATAGAGCTGGGCATACTCGGTCTCGTTGATCTCCACATTGCGCAGGTTGTTGATCAGGGTCCGGGCGGAAGAGGAGTGTCGCATCTCATACTGCGCGAGTTCCTCCGGGGTGAGAAGGGTGGCCAGGTCGGCGAGCTTCTCCTTTTCCATGAGGAGCTGGGTCTGCATCAGGGTGTCCGTGCTGGTCAGAACATTGCCCCGGCGCTTGGCCCAGGCCTCGGCGGACATCTCGCCGTAATCGCGCTCAATCTTGGCGATCGCGTCGATCTTGTCGTCCGAGAGAGACCCATACTGGCGCGCGCGGGTGTCGGGGTCGAGCGTTGCCGAGGGACGGGCATCAGGTCCGAGCAAGGCCTCAAAGAGGGCGCGGCGCTCATTGCTCAAAGCGGTCTTGGCGGCAACGGCCTCCGGCGTTTGGGCATTGCGCTTCCAGAAAGGCTGCCCGGCTTCGGGTTCGCGGTCGGCAAAATGCTTTTTCAACAGATGGTTTACCACGGCCCGGACCACGTCGGAAGGATAACCGGCGGCGCGCAGGTCGGCGACGACACGGTGCATATCCGCCTCGGTGGTCGCGGGGCGCCACACCGCGCCCACCGGTGCGGGGGCGACGACGGCCGTGCCACCGCCGCGGCTGTTGAAAATGGCCACACTGCCCGCTGTGGTCTGGGTGGCGGCTTCAGGCGCGGCGTTGGCGGCCACCGTAGTGGAATTGGCGGGGGTGGAAACAGACGACGGCGAGCGACCGGGCCGCAACGCGAGCACGATGTTGGCGGCCACCGAGGCGGCCAACAGCACGAACAGGAGGGGTTTCATGGGGAGACGAAGGTTGGGCCCGTGTGGGACACCCAAAGCCGCCCGAAGTGCGGTGTCGAGCCAGCGCTGTCAGGCGAACGACAAAATGCGCGTTTCGCCGACCTCCGGGACGACGAAGTCCTCCGCGCCAAGCTGGCTCGCGGCGAAGGCGGCGCGGAACTCCGTGACCGGTTGCGCGAAACCGTCGTCGGCCAGGGGGAAGCAGCCGAAGTGCATGGCCAGGCTGCGGCGCGCCCGCACGTCGCGGTGGATCTGGATCGCCTCGGCCGGCGTGCAATGCACCGGCTCCATGAACCAGCGCGGCTCGTAGGCCCCGATGGGGATGAGCGCGAGGTCGAAGGGTCCGAGTTTCTCGCCGATGGCCTTGAAGCCGTCGAAGTAACCCGAGTCGCCCGCGAACCAGATTTTACCCGCCAGCGTTTCCAGCGCGAAGCCGCCCCAGAGGGTCATGAACCGGTCGGACATGCCGCGGGCGGCGAAGTGCTGGGCGGGAGTGACCGTGACCTTCACCCCGGGTTTCACTTCGTGGCTCTGCCACCAGTCGAGCTCGACGGCGGTGTCGATGCCTTCGCCGGCGAGGAACGGCTTGTTGCCGAGCGGGGTCAAGAGCACGGGCCGGTGTGCGGCGTGCAGTCGCTTCAGCGTGGGCAGGTCGAGGTGGTCGTAGTGGTTGTGGCTGACGAGCACCAGGTCGATGCGCGGCAGCGCCTCGAAGGCGAGGCCGGGCGCGCGCACGCGTTTCGGGCCGGCCCACGAGACCGGGCTGCAACGGTCCGACCAGATCGGATCCGTGAGCACGTTGAGACCGTCGAATTGGAGCAGGAAGGTGTCATGACCAACAAAGGTCACCGCACACGCACGCGGGGCGAGGGTCGCGGGCAGTGCGGGTTGGGCCGTGTTCTCCACCCAGGCGGGCCAGAGGCCTTGGGTGCGGCTGAACTGCCACTTGAGCAGGTCGCGGAAGCCGCGCGGGTTGTGGCCGTTGGGATTGAAAAAGCGCTCGCCGTCGAAGTGGTCGCTGCGGGGATAGGGAGGGTTCATGGCTTCGTCGGCGCGGGCCGTCTGTCCCGCGGCCGAGGCCGCTGCGCCGGCGGAAAGCAGGCGGAGAAAGCGGCGGCGGGAAAACGGCATGCGGGCACAGTGCGCGCGTTTCCTCCCCGCGCAAGCGGGTCAGGCGGAGGAAAGTTTTTGCTGCGCCTGCGCCCAGTAGGCGAGCAGCGCGCGGAAGTCCTGCTCCTTGGTGGAGCTGTGGATGATGTAGTCGTAGCTGTAGCGCTCGGCCAGCTCCAGCTCGGCGCTCTGCAGGCGGCGGGCGAGCTCCTCGGCGGGCAGCGGGCCGCGGCCCTCCAGGCGCTCGCGCAGCACGTCGAGCGAGTCGGGGGCGATGAAGATGGTGACAAGGCAGCGCTGCAGCAGCGGGATTCCGGCCGCGGCGGCGCGGATGCTGCGCACGCCCTGCACGTCGATGTTCATCACGAGGCTCGTGTGGGGCAGGCGCTCCAGCACGGAGGACTTGGGCGTGCCGTAGCGGTATTTCCGGTGCACCCAGGCCCACTCGAGAAACCCGTCGGCCGCGAGTTTCGCGTCGAAATCCGCCTCGGAGTAGAAATGGTAGTCGCGGCCGTTGACCTCGTTCGGGCGGGGCGGGCGCGTGGTGGCGGTGATGACGCGCTCGAAGCCCGGTACCTCGGTCACGAGGCGTTCGCAAAGGGTGCTTTTGCCCACGCCGGCGGGACCGGCGAGAATGATCAGGCCATGCGAGGAAGCGGCCATCGGCTCAGTAGGTGAAGGCGGCGGCCGAGGTGGCGAGCCCGTAGCCCAGCAGAAGGGCACCGATGAGTTTTGGCCGGCCGGGAGAGCGGAACAGCCAGTCAAAGAAATCGCGCAGACGGAACGGATAGGCCGCGAGATAAAGCGCGGCGGCTAGGCCGACATAAACCGCGGTGACCATCAGCAGGCGTTGCGGGTGATCCCACTTCATGTAGGCGGCGCGCAGCAGGGGTTCGGCCCCAAGCAGGATCAGCACGCTTACCCCGCGCACGGCGAGGAAGTCGGGCGTGTAGATGAAGGACAGGACGGCGAGCGCCCCGAAACCGATCATCACGGGCGCGGGCGTTTGGAAAAAGATCAGGTCGGCCTCGCCCGTGCGCGACAGCCGCCACAGGAACCAAAGCGCCCCGAGTCCGAAGAGCGCCCACGCGGCCGCCTGCGAGCGGGGCAGCGCCTTGGCCGCGGGCGCGGCACCGGGCCAGAAGAGAAAGCCGCCAAGAACGGCGAGCAGCAGGCCGGGAATCAGGGTGGCGAGGAATAGGCTCATGGATGGTTAAACCACGAAATACACGAAACACACCAAAGGGAGTCAGGCCTTTTCGTGTTTTTTGTGTATTTCGTGGTGATCATTTCTCCACACCCGCCAGCTGCAGCGAGCCGTAAAGCACCGCTGTGGACACGCGCTCGATTTTCACCGGCACCAGCTCGCCAATGAGACGCTCGCTGGCGGCGAAGTGCACGATGCGGTTGCCGCGGGTGCGGCCCATGAAGCCGAGGCCCTTCTTGTCCGGCCCCTCGACCAGCACTTCCTGGGTCGTGCCGAGGAGCGTGGCGTTGCGGCGGTTGGAATTGGCCTCGAGGATCGCCAGCAGCTCGGCGTTGCGCGCCTCCTTCACCTCGTCGGGAATCTGGTCGCCCATGTCCGCGGCGGGCGTGCCGGAGCGGATCGAGTATTTGAAGACGTAGGCCATGTCGAAGTCGCAGGCGGCGAACAAATCGCGCGTCTGGGCGAACTCCTCGTCGGTCTCGCCGGGGAAGCCGACGATGATGTCGGTCGAGAAATACATGTCGGGCCGCACGCGGCGCAGGTCGTCCACGATCTGCTTGTAGCGGTCGCGCGAGTAGGGCCGGTTCATCGCCTTCAGGATGCGGTCGCTGCCGGACTGCATGGGCAGGTGGACGTATTCGCAGAGTTTCTCCAGCCGGCCGTAGGCCTGGATGAGGTCGTCCTTGAAGCCGCGCGGGTGCGGCGAGGTGAAGCGGATGCGCCGGATGCCGGGGATGGCATTCACGCGCTCAAGCAGCTGCACGAAGGGCGTGACGCCGTCGGTGTGGGCGTAGTCGCGCCGGCCGTAACTGGTGACGATCTGGCCGAGGAGCGTGATTTCCTTCACGCCGCGGTCGGCCAGCTGCTCGCACTCGCGCACGATCTCGTCCATCGGCCGCGAGCGCTCGTCTCCGCGGGTCTTCGGGACGATGCAAAAGGCGCAGTCCATGTTGCAACCCTGCTGGATCGAGACGAAGGCCGAGACCTGCTTCTCCTCGAGCACGTGGTCGCGGATGGTGTTCTGCGAACCGGCTTCCTCGGCGATGTCCACGATGCGCGTGGGCAGCACGGTGCCGGCTGCCTGGGCGGCACGGAGGTTGTCGAGGTAGTCGGGGACCTGGTGAAACTTCTGCGTGCCGACGATGAGGTCCACGTCGGGCAGGGCGTCGAGGAGCGAGGCGCCGCGGTTCTGCGCCATGCAGCCGAGGATCCCGAGGATGAAGCGCGGGTTGCGCTTCTTCTTCTGGGCAACGTAGCCGGCCTTGCCGATGGCCTTCTGCTCGGCCATGTCGCGCACGCTGCAGGTGTTCATCAGCATGACGTCGCAGGCGTCCTCATCCTGCACAATGCGGTAGCCCCGGGCGCGGAGCAGCGCGGCTACGGCCTCGCTGTCGCGCTCGTTCATCTGGCAGCCGTAGGTCTTGATATAGACGCGGTTCACGAGGACAGAAGGGGTCTGATTAGCCGGCCCGCCGAGGTGGTCAACGCGGGAAACCACCGGGCTTGCCCGCGGTCGGAACAAAGCCAGCCTCCCCGACCATGCGGCGTCCGCTCCTCTTCCTTCTGCTGCTTGCCCTGCAAGGGCTTGGCCGTCTGGCCGGCGCGCCCGCCGGGGCGGAGGCCGTGCTGGTGGTGTCCGGCGACATGCACTCGGCCTATGACCGCACGGCGCAGTTCGTGGCGCTGGTGGACCGGCTCAAGGCCGAGCATCCCGCGCTGCCCGTGGCAGTGCTGCTCAACGGTGACACCCAGGAATACGGCAACGCCCTCGCCCGGCGCAGCGGCGGCGAGATCGACTTCGCGCTTTATGCCGCGCTCGTGCGCCGCGCGCCGGTCATCCTCAACCTCGGCAACCACGAGGCGGACTATTTTGCCCTGGAAGAGACCGTGCTGCGCGCCGAGGCCGTGGGCGTGAAGGTGATCGGCAACATCGTCAACCGGGGCACGGGACAGCCCTTTGCGCCGGCGTCCGTGTCGCTCGCGCTCGGCGGGCATACGGCGACGGTCGTGGGCCTCGCGCCCGACGCGCTGGCGACCTACCGCGTCGCGGTGCGGCCTTCGCTTGATCTCGCCGACCCGGTGGTGTGGGCGAAGGAGCACTTTCCCCGTTTGCTCGGCGCCGGGACGGAAGGCAATGCCGCCAACCCGCCGGCTCTGCCGATCGTGCTCAGCCACTGCGGCCTCGGCGCCGACCGCGAGCTCCTGAAGCTCGTGCCGGAGGGAACGCTGTTCTCCGGCGCGCACAGCCACCTGCGTTTCGTCGAGTCCTTCGAGCGCACCGTGTATTTCCACACGGGAACCTGGATGCAGCACATCGCCCTGGCCTGGCTTTGCCGCGATGAAGCCGGTGCGCTCCGCTGGCAGGTCGAGCCGGTGCCGGTGCCCGCCGACGGCCCGGTCGACCCCGAGCTGGCGGCGGTGATCCGCGACGTGCGCGAGCGCTGGCTCATCCCTGAGGACCGCGCCGTGGTTGGGCAGACCAAGCGGGCCATGGACACGGCGGAAGCGGCGCGTTTCGCCGCCCAGGTGATCCGCGAGGGGGCGAAGGCCGACGCTGCCTTCGTGGGCAACACCACCTTCGGCAGCGGTCTGCCGGCGGGTGATGTGACCCAACTTGAGTTTGATGCGTGCGTGCGCTTCGACGGGTCCATCTACACAGCGTCCATCGACGGGGCGCGCCTGCGGGCGCTGCTCCTCGCAGCCAACCAAGGGCCGGACACGCCTTTCGCCGCCCGCGGCGGTGAGTTCAATCACGCCGTCGGGCCGGAAGTCATCGAGGATGCGCACCGCTACCGGATCGCCACCACGGACTGGGGCGCGAAGAACACCGCCCGCTATTTTGGCGAACCGGCCATCGCCTGGACCGAGCGACCTGAGCTCCGGCTCAAGACCTTGGTGCGTGCCCGCCTGGTGCGGGACCGCGTGCTGGCATTTCCGGCCACCGCCGAGCAATCACCATCCCAGACTGCCACGCTGGATCCCGAAACGCTGGTGGAGTTTGGCCGGAGGCTGTTCGAGGCCTACGCGCCCGACGAAATCCAAGAAGAGTTCGAATTTCCCTCGAAGCAGGAATGGGACGAGTTTGCCGCCCGCCTGCAGGCCGCGCTGGAGAGCAACGACCTGCGCCGCCTCGCCGCCTACGAACCCGAGGCACGCGCCGCGTTGCTGGCCCTGCGGGCGCTGCCTGAATACGGCGACTACGCGGACTGGCTGACTGAGCGCCTCGATTACATCACCGCCGCGCAGCAGGCCGTCGCCGCGCCTGCGCCCAAGCCCGCCCCACCCGCCCCGCCGCCGATCCCGCCCACGCCCGGGCCGGCCAAGCCCGATCCCGCGCCGAAACCAGCCCTGCCGTCCGCGCCGGCGGAGATTCCCAGTTACGCGCTCTGGCTCGATCGCATGAAAACCCGCGCCGTGCCCGCCCGGGCGCCGGCCCTGCTGCCGCGGCTGCAGCGGGTCTTTGCCGAGGAGGGCGTGCCCGCCGAGCTGGTCTGGCTGGCGGAGACCGAATCCACGTTCAACCCCGCCGCGCGCAGCCCGGTCGGAGCCCGCGGGCTATTCCAGCTCATGCCCGAAACGGCCAAGAGCCTGGGGTTGCAGACCTTCCTCCCCGACGAGCGCACGGACCCCGAGAAATCCGCCCGGGCGGCCGCGCGTTACCTGCGGTATTTGCACGGCCGTTTCGGCGACTGGCCGCTCGTGCTTGCCGCCTACAACGCCGGCGAAGGCCGCGTTTGGCGCACGCTGAAGAGCGGGAACGCCAGCACCTTCGGCGAAATTGCGGGCGCCCTGCCCGCCGAGACCCGCATGTATGTCCCGAAGGTCCTCGCCACGATCGCAACGCGCGCCGGTGTGCCGCCCGACCGTCTCGCCGTCCCCGGCGCCTGACGCCCGTAAAAGAGCATCGCCAGCAATCGCTCCGGGACTTTGTTTTCTGCCATGGGATTTTTTGACCGCTTTTCTTCCGGATCGAAACCGCAACCGAAGCCCGAGCCGACCCCGGTTCCCGCGGCGACGCCGGCGGACAAGCCCGCCATCGCGGGCAACGTGATCCCGCGCATGGCGGAAGCGCGGGCCAAACTGGAGGCCAAAGACCTGCCGGCCGCCGTCGCCATTTATCAGGAAGTGCTGGCCTCGGCCGGCGCCCGCCCCGACGTGCTCGTGGCCCTCTCCGGCGAACTCGGTCAGCGCGGACACGTGCGCGAGCTGATCGAACTCGTCGCGCCCCACTACGACGCCCAGCGCCATGGCCCGGCCACGGGCATCAATCTGCTCCAGGCCTACCTCGCGCTGCGCCTGATCGAGCCCGCCCAGCACCTGCTCGACATCCTTTTCTCGCTCGGCAAGCCCGAGCTCGAGGAGCGTCTCTTCGGCTTCTCCAACGCCATCGGCGAGCTCATGGCCGGCCACGAGTCGGCCGCGCCCACCCCCGAACAAATCGCCAGCTCCGGGGAAACTCCGGTGCAGAACAAGGTCAGCCTCGCGAGCATCAGCAAACCGGTCTGGTTTTACGGTCTCGAAGAGGCCGCGCCTCAGCTGCTGCCCCGGAAGGAAGGCAAGCCGCGCCGGGTGGCCTTTGCCCAATGCACCCTGCCCGGCCTGCAGGATTTTGCGGACCGCTCCGCGCGCCCCGAGGACGACACCGGCCGCTTCTGCCGCGGGCTGCCGCTGTGGTTTGCCGAGACCTTTGCCGCCGCCGCCGGCTATGATCCCATCGCCGCGGTCGGTCTCTCCAGCCGCCAGCATTACTTCCTGTTCCCGGCGGAATGGACGGCCGACAACATCCGCGAACTCAACGAAACCAGCCCAGCCGGCCTCGACTACGTGGTCACTTCCTCGCTGCGCAACCGCAACGACGACTTCGAGCTCACCTTGCGCATCTGGGAGGTGAAGAAGTTCCGCGAGCTGAAACAGTTCTCCACCCGTTGGACGCCCATCAACGCCGATGCGACGCTGGCGCAGTTTCACGCGCAGTTCCGGCATTACATGGAGTGGAGCGCTCTGCCCGAGGGCAATGGGCTGGCCTACACCGCCCCCGCCCTGCCCTCCGCGCACATCCAGGCGCTCGGCGCCACGCTCAGCCAATTCCTTGGCACGAAGGGCGCGCTGGCGCCGGAGCAAATCAACGCCGGCACGGCCCCGCAGCTGCGCAACGCCCAGACCAATCCCGACGACGCCCGCGCCCAGCTGCTGCTCGTCGCCAGTCTGGTCCGGCAGAAGTCAGTTGGCAGCGAACCGGACTCGACCGCCCTGCAACATGCCCGTGCCTGGCTGGCCAGCGAAGCCGCGCAGAAGGCCGGGGTGGCCGGCCTCGTCGCCGCGCTGGGCTGATCGGCCGACCGGGCCGCTAGCCATAAAAAAGGCCCGGCGGTTACGCCGGGCCTGAAGGGATTCGAACGACGGCAGTCGTTCAGGGATTCGCGGCGTTGAACGTCGCGATGAAGTCCGCGGTGACGTCGAGGTCGGACTTGGTGTAGAGGACGGCATCGCCGAGCTTGGCGCCGTCGAGCAGCACGCCGAGGTCGCGCTCCTTGGCGAAAGCCTCGAGGGCCTTGCCGATTTCAGCCATGACCGGTCCCTGCTTCTGCTGCTGGGCCTGGGCGAAAGCCTGCTGGGCCTGCTGCTGCTTGGTCTGCAGCTCCTGTTGGAGCTTCAGGCCCTCGGTCTGCTTTTCCTGGATGGCCTGCGCGTTGGCTTCGCCACCAGCCTGGAGCTTCTGCAGCTCGCCGACGATGGTGCGGAGCTTTTCCTGGAGGAGCTGGAGCTCGCTCTGGGTGCCGCTGAACTCGAGGTCGAGCTCCTTGACGGCGCGCACGAGGCGCTTGATGCCGTTTTCCTCATTGAAGAAGGCGCGGCTGTCGAGCCAGGCGACCTTGGCGACGGGCACCTGCTTCGGCGCGGTGGCGGTGGTCTGGGCCACCAGCGGGGAAACCACGAGGAGGGCGAGGAGGAGGGAAGAAAGCGAACGGGTGAATTTCATGAGGGGGCCCAAAGCAAGGATTCCCGCGGGCTTTGGCAAAGATTAAATGGTCAGGTGACCGACGGGTCGCCGATGAGCTGACGTGGGCTGAACCTGGGCGGAGCGCAGGCAGGTTAGCGAAAGGCTGAACCGGTTTCGTAGGCAAGGGTGCCCCGGTTCCTTCAACATCCGGGAACGCCTCCAATAACTTACTGACTGGCTGCAAGTTGGCCGCAGCCGGCGGCGATATCGATACCCCGCCGCTGCCGGATGGTGCTGGGCAGGCCATAGCCGGCGAGGATCTGCTGGAAGCGCTTGGCAGCCTCGCGACCGGTGGGGATGCCGGCGTAGCCGGCGGTGGGATTGAGGGGGATCAGGTTCACCTGGGCCTCCTGGCCTTGCAGCAACCGGCCGACCGCGTGGGCGTTGTCGGGCAGGTCGTTTTTGCCCTCGATCAGGGTCCACTCGTAAAAGATGCGGCGCTGCTGCTTGGCGATGTAGTAGCAACAGGCGTCCATGAGTTCGTCGAGCGGCCACTTCTTGGCGACGGGCACCAGCGCCGCGCGCTCGGCCTGCGTGGCGCCGTGCAGGGAAACCGCGAGATGGATCGGGCGCGCCTCGTCGGCCAGCCGGATGATGCCGGGCACGACGCCCACCGTGCTGAGTGTGATCTTCTTCGCGCCGAACGCGAGGCCGTTGGGGTCGCGCAGGATGTCCACCGCCGTCATCACGGCGTCGTAGTTGTGCAGCGGTTCGCCCATGCCCATGAGCACGATGTTGCGCAGGCGCTCGCCCTCGCCGGTCTCGCGGAGCACGCGGTCCACGTGCAGCGCCTGCGTCACGATCTCGCCGGGCGTGAGGTGGCGCGTGAACCCCATCTGTCCGGTGGCGCAGAACACGCAGCCCATCGCGCAGCCCGCCTGGCTGCTGATGCAGGCGGTCACGCGCCCGGTGTAGCGCATGAGCACGGTCTCGATCTGCCGGCCGTCGGCGAGCGCGAGCAGGTATTTGCGGGTGAAACCGTCGGCGCTGTGCGTCTCGACCGCGACGTCCGGGCGGGTGAAGGCCAGCTCCGTCGCGGCGCGTTCGCGGAAGCGCGCGGGCAGATCGACCATCAGCGGCCATGCCTCGATCCGTTCCAGATGCACGTAGGACCACAGCCGCGCCGCGTGAACCGAGCTGAAGCCCCAGCGCACCACGAGCTGGCGCAGGGCCTCGCGGGTCAGGTCGTAGAAGCTGGTGGGAACGGCGGTCATCATGATTGGGCAAGACGGATGGCCACAAAATGCCCAAAAAACGCAAAAAGAATCATACCGGCCGTTCCCGGCGGCGGACAGATTGCACCCGGCGACTTTCGGGATACGGATCGTTTCATGGCCAAGATCATCCTCGCCGGTGGCAGCGGATTTCTCGGACAGGCGCTGGCCCGGCGTCTGGCGAAGGAGAGCCGGGACGTGGTTGTGCTTTCTCGCCGGCCACGCGCGGATGCGGCGTTTCGCGAGGTCGCGTGGGACGGGGTGAACGGCGGCGCCTGGACCGCAGAACTGGAAGGGGCGGCGGCCCTCGTCAACTTCACGGGCCGCTCCATCAACTGCGTGCACACGCCCGAAAACCGGCGGGCGATCCTTGGGTCGCGCGTCCACGCGGTGCGCGCGCTCGCGCAGGCTTGGGCGCAGGTGGCCAACCCGCCTGCGGTGTGGCTCCAGTGCAGCGCGACCGGCTACTACGGCGACGCGGGCGACCAGCCCTGCGACGAGAGCGCCCCGGCCGGGGCGGATTTTCTGTCCGAGGTTTGCCAGCGTTGGGAGGAGGCCTTCGCGACGGCGAAGCTGCCCGGCCTGCGCCGGGTCGTCTTGCGGCTCGGCGTGGTGCTCGATGCCGAACACGGCGCGCTGCCGCCGCTCGCCCGCTTGGTGCGCCGCTATGCCGGTGGAGCCGCTGGCAACGGACGGCAATTCATGAGCTGGGTGCATCGCGATGATGTCACGACCGCGATGCTGGCGGCGCTCACCCGCGGCGATTTAACCGGCACCTACAATCTCTGCGCGCCCGCCCCGGTGCCCAACGCGGAATTCATGGGCGCGTTGCGCGGCGTGCTGGGTCGTCCGTGGTCGCCCCCGGCGCCGGCCTTCGCCGTGCGGCTCATGGCCGGTCCGCTCCTGGGCGTGGATCCGGCGCTGGCGTTGCATGGCCAGCGCGCCCTGCCGCGCCGATTGCAGGCGGCGGGTTTTGCGTTCGCGCATCCGGAACTGGGCGAGGCGTTGCGAGACCTGCTCAGCGCGAAGTAACCGCGCTTGAGTCCCGCGTCTGCGGGACGAAAGCGTGGCCTCCACGTTGTGGCTTGGCTCCAACGCGGCCAACACACCACGGCGGGGTCGCCGTGGCTCCAGTCCAAGCCGGCTCAGACCGAATACTTGCTCTTGGCCGGTTCGACGGGCGACATGCCCTCGTAGTTGTGCACGGAGCCGGCGCTGTCGGCCCAGAGCGGGAGGTTGTCTTTCCGCCAGCGGTGGGTCAGGACCACGTCGTTCTGCACGTTGCGATCCTGGGCGACCAGCATCAGGCGGTTGAGCGCGGCGAAAGCTACATCCTCGGGTTGGACCTGGAGCAGCTCGGCAAGGCGAAGAACGGCGTCGTTCTCGGCGTGTTCGAGATGAATCTTGATGACAGGCATAAGCGCCTCCTTTGGGGTTGGCCAAGGATACCACCGATTCCCCCAATGGCTGCGCATGGATTGTGATTTGTCCCTTGCGGAACCCCTCAAGCCGGGCGAACGGCGCGCCGTATAAGGAACTGAAGGTGAATTCATTCCTGACGCTTCTTCCCTGGGTGCTGCTTCCCGCCGCCCTGGCGGCCGGCTTTGCGCTGGGCCGCCGGCGGAGCGGGCGCCTGCGCGTGCAGCTGGCGCATACCGAGACGATGCTGCGCCGGATCAGCCAAGCGGTCGAAAGCACGAGCGACGCCATTGGCATCGGCGACATGCAGGGCCACTCGCTCTACCACAATCGGGCGCATCTTGAGCTGTTCGGCTACACGGTCGAGGAACTCAACGCCGTGCCTGGCGACGGCGTGCTCTTCGCCGACAAGGCCGTCGCGCAGGAAATCCTCACGGCCGTCAAGGGCGGGCGCTCGTGGAGCGGCGAGACCGACGTGCTGACCCGGACCGGCAAGCGCGTGCCGGCGTTCGTGCGGGCCGACATCATCCGCGACGAGGCGGGCCGCCCCGTCGGCATCTACGGTGTGTTCGCCGACATCACCGAGCGCCGGCGGCGGGCCGAGGAGCAGGAACGGACGAACCGGCTCGAATCACTCGGCCTGATGGCGGGTGGGATCGCCCACGATTTCGGCAACCTGATGACCGTGATGAGCTGCAACCTTTCCCTTGCGCAGGACACCCCCGGTCTGCCGCTGGAGGTGTCGCCCCGCCTGATGGAGATCGACAAGGTCATCCATCGCGCCTGCAAGCTCACGGAGCAGCTCAAGACCTTCGCCAAGGGCGGGGACCAGGAGCGGAAACTCATGCGACTGCCCGGCCTCGTGCGCGAGGCGGCCCGGCTCGCTGTCACGGGTTCACCGGTGCAGGTCGACGACCAGCTCCCGGGCGACCTGTGGCCCGTGGAGGTCGATGAGACGCAAATCGGGCAGGTCATACACAACATCGTGCTGAACGCCGTGCAGGCGATGGCCGGTGCCGGCCGCGTGCGCCTGAGCGCAGTCAACCTCGAGCCGGGGACCGAGGCCGGACTTCCCGCCGGGCCGGCCTGGGTGAAGATCTCGCTCGGGGACAACGGCCCGGGCATGCCGCCGGAGGTGTTGTCGCGCATCTTCGACCCGTTCTTCACGACCAAGGAAAAGGGCACCGGGCTCGGGCTCGCCACCTCGCACACGATCATTGAGAAACACCGCGGCCGGCTGCGCGTCGACTCGCGTCCCGGTGCGGGCACGACGTTCCACCTCATCCTGCCCGCCGCCCCGCGCGAGCGAGCAGCCTGAGGGACGTTGCCTTTTCGCGGACCGGCTGCACGCTGCCGGCATGCTCGAGTGGTTTTCCAAGTTCCTGCAGGCCTTCATCCCGCTGTTTGTGGCCATCGATCCCATCGGCCTGGCCGCCATCTTCCTCGGGCTCGCGCCCAACATGGATCGGGCGCAGCGGCAGAAGATCGCCGACCAGGCCACGTGGACCGGCGGACTCGTGGCGCTGGGCTTTTTGTTCCTCGGGCAAAGCATCTTCAAGGCGGTCGGCATCTCGGTAAGCGACTTCCAGATCGCGGGCGGACTCATCCTGTTCATCCTCGCGGCGCGCGACCTCATCCAGTCGGCCGCCGAGCCGGAAAAGCTGCCGCCGGATTTTGGCGTGGTGCCGCTGGGCATGCCGCTGATCGCCGGCCCGGCCTCGATCACGACGCTGCTGGTGCTCGCGCAGAGCGCGGCCGTCGGGCTCGTGCCCACCCTCGTGGCCCTGGCGGTGAACCTCTTCCTGGTCGTGCTCGCGCTCCACTACAGCGAGGCGCTGGCCCGCAAGATCGGCGCCACCGGCCTGCGCGCGATCTCCAAGATCATCTCAATGCTCCTGGCCGCCATCGCGGTCGCGATGATCCGGCAGGGACTACGGAATTGAGGAGTTCAATTCCGCGGGAGAACGGAGAAGGGAAAACGGAGGCGGGAAGTAGCCGGCAATGGGTGAAAACAGTTGGCCGGATGAATCGTGGCGCGGGCTGATGCGGTGCGTTTCCGTCAGCAGATAAGCCCGTCGCGGCGGTGGTGCCTTTCCGGCCTCCCCGCTCCGGTCTCCCGCCTCCACCGTTCTCAGCCGCGGAAGGTTGTCAGCAGGTCCGTGTAGATGGTGGCGGCTTCGATTAGGTCCTTCACCTTCGCGCGTTCGTCCACGGCGTGGTAGTTCTCGCCGCCGGGGCCGTAGCCGAGGGTGGGGATGCGGCGGACGTTGGCGAAGAAATGCATGTCGTTAAAACCGGTCGAGACGCAGAACTTGGCCGGCTTGCGGCGCACCCGCGCGACGCTGGCGCGCAGGGCCTCGGCGAAGGGCGTGGCCGGGTCGCGGTAACAGGAATGGTTGTCGGACACCTTCTCGACCGTGATGCGGCAGTGCGGGATCTTCGCGGCGGCCTGTTTCAGGAAAGCGCGCAGGTCGCGCTCGGCGGCGGCGACGGTCTCGTCGGGCAGCACGCGGCGATCGATGCTGAAACTGGCGGCGGCGGGCACGGTGTTGATCTTGCCGCCCTCGCCGGAGGCAAACACGCCGCCGAGGTTCAGCGTGGGTGTGCGAATCTGGCCGTCGGGCGTGCGGAATTTTCTCCGGGCGAGGATCTCCTTGTATTCGCCGAGCGCGAGCACGAGGGCGGACATCTTTTCCAGCGCGTTGATGCCGGCTTCCGGGGTGGAGCCGTGGGCGGCGCGGCCGTGGACACGTACGTTGAGCCAAACCACGCCGTTGTGGCCACAGCAGACGGCGTCGCCCTCGCCGCCCTCGCCCACGATGGCGTAGTCGGCGCGCAGGCGGCCGTGCTCGGTGACCCAGCCGGTGCCGAGCGTGCTGTCGGTTTCCTCGTCCGCCGTGAATGACACCTCGAGATTGAAGTTGGGCTTGGTGCCGGTGGCGCGGAGGGCCTTCAGGGCAAAGACGATGCTGGCGATGGCACCCTTCATGTCGGACGTGCCGCGGCCGTAAATCCAGCCCTTGTCCACCGTGCCGCTGAACGGGCTGCCGTGCCGCCATTGGCCGGAAACGGGCACGACGTCGAAGTGGGCGTTGAAGTGCAAAGTCTTCTTTGCGCCCGCGTCCCAGAAGCCGATCACGTTGTAGCGCGGGTAGTCGAGCTGGTCGGGCTGCAGCCGCTTTTGCAGGGCGCGTGAAACGGGCACCCGGCGCACATTCATCCCGATGCTGCTGAGGCTGTCGGCCAGCAACCGGGTGATGTCGCCGTAGTTCTCGCCGGGCGGGTTGACCGTGCGCAACCGGACCAGTTGCTGGAGAAAACGCACCAGTTCTGCCTGATGGCGGGCAAGATAGCGGGCGGGGGTCATGCGGTAAGCGACCAGTTAGGTGGGTCGGCCGGCCCGAGGCCAGCCGCGACTCGCCGGAATGGGCGAAATTGCCCGGCGGTGAGGATGATTTTGACAGCCGCCGCACGCGGTGCGCACGATGCCGGCATGGCACTGGCCGACATGCGCAAAGACTACGGGCTCGCGGGGTTGCTGGAGAAGGACCTCGCCAAGAACCCGTTCCAGCAGTTCGAGAAATGGTTCCAAGAGGCCGAGGCCGCCAAGATCGCGGAGCCCAACGCCATGTCGCTGGCGACCACGTCGCGCGATGGGCGTCCGTCCGTGCGCACGGTGCTGCTCAAGCACTGCGACGGCCGCGGTTTCGTGTTCTACACCAACTACGAGAGCCGCAAGGCCCGCGAGCTGGCCGACAACGGGCACGCCTCGCTGCTGTTTCCGTGGGTCGGCATGGAACGCCAGGTGATCGCCGAGGGGGTGATCACCAAGGTCTCGCGCGAGGAGGCCGACGCCTATTTTCACAGCCGCCCGCGCGCCAGCCAACTCGGGGCCTGGGCCTCGCCGCAGAGCACGGTCATCGCCGGCCGCGCGGTGATCGAGGAGAGCTATCGTGTCGTGGAAAAGAAATACGAGGGCCGCGAGGTGCCGCTGCCACCGCATTGGGGCGGCTACCGGCTGTCGCCGGAGAGCGTCGAATTCTGGCAGGGCCGGCGCAGCCGGTTGCACGACCGTTTGCGTTACCGGAGGGAACCCGGCGGCGACTGGGTGGTCGAGCGGCTGGCGCCCTGAGTGTGTCACCGCCCGCCGGTGACCGGTTAAGGCGTTGCACCTCCCGCCGGTTGAGCTTACCTTTCCCTACCCTGCATGGCGTCCGTCCCCTCCACCCCGCCGATTCCCGGCCAGCGCACCCTGGCGGCGATCGTGTTCACCGATGTCGTGGGCTTCAGCGCACACATGCAGAAGGACGAGGAGACCACGCTCCGGCTCCTCAAGCAGGACTTCGACACCATGCGCGAACTGTGCACCCAGCACGAAGGCTCGGTGCTCAAGACCACCGGTGACGGCTTGCTGATGTATTACGCCAGCGCCGTGCAGGCGGTGGCCAGCGCACTGGCGATCCAGCGCACCTTTGCCGAACTGGCGAAGTCCCGGCCCGCCGACAAAAACCTCCTGCACCGCGTCGGCATCCACCTCGGCGACGTGTTCGTGGACAAGGAGGACGTGATGGGCGATGGCGTGAACATCGCCGCGCGCCTGCAGGCCGAGGCCGAGCCGGGCGGCATCTGCATTTCCCAGACGGTCTATCACGTCGTGCGCAACAAGCTCGCGCTTCAGGTCACGCGCCTGGGTCCGCGCGAGTTGAAGAACATCTCGCAGGCCATACCCATCTACAAGCTGCTGCTCAAGGCGCAGTCGATCGAGGAGGCGGCCAAGAACAAGCCGTTCACGGATGACGGCTCCTCCCCGCCCATGACCGCGCCGCGGCTCACCCACCGCAGCTGGCTGGTGATCATCACGGTCCTGTTGTCCCTGCTGGTGGGGCTTCTGGCGATGCGTGGCTGGACGCGGCACAAACTGGCGGTGGCCCGGGCCGAGCGCGAACAGGCGGCGCTCAACACCCTGATGCAGGAGGAGCCGGCCGAGACCGGACTGCCCCGGCAGCGGGTCACCCGCACCATCGCCGAGTGGCGCACCGAGCTGAAGAACAAGCGCTCGCGGGCGCTCGAAAATTACGATTTTGCCGCCCTCGCCCAGGACCTGAAAGACCCGGAGTCTCCGACCGCAGACGAGCCGGAGACCAGGATCCGCGCTCAGGTGCTGCAACGCACGCAGGTGCTCTTCGGCTGGATGACCACCCACCTGCAAAAATACAACCAGGAGCGTCCGCTCGTCGTGCGTGAGCTCACCGGCACCTCGCCGAAGGAGATCCGGATTTATGTCGGTCCCGACCGGAGGCTTTACTACAAGGAAGGCGGGGCGACCCGGCAGCGCAACTGGCACGAGCTGAAGCCGCCCGTGCTCGCCGCCATCGTGGCCGGCGCCATCGTCCAGGCCGACCCGCTGCCGCCGCGCGAGGTGGTGCAGGGCGCCCTTGCCTTCGCCACGCTCTACAATCTGCCGGAGCTGCGCGCCGCCCTGGCCCAGGGCCGGGGTCAACGTTTCCGCCCGTGACGGACGGAGGTTTGAAGCGCCAAAAGATTCTCCTGACGGGTGCCTCGGGCCTGGTCGGCGGGACCTTGGCCGAGGTCGCGGCGCGGGCCGGTCACGTAGTCACCGGTGTGGTCGGCCGCTGGACCGGTGTGCTGGCCGGGCTGGCGAAACAGGTGGCGCTCGACTTGCGCGACGAAGCGGGGTTGCGGGCCTTGGTGGAGACCACGCGGCCGGACGTGATCGTGAACGCGGCGGCCGTTTCCGAGCCCGCCCAGTGCGAGGCGCAGCCGGAACTCGCGTGGCAGCTCAACGTCGGCCTCCCCGAGAATCTGGCGCGCCTCGCGATGACGAGCGAAACCCGGCTGATTCACCTTTCCACCGAACAGGTCTTCGACGGCGCGCGGGCGCCCTACGCCTTCGGCGACGTCCGCCGCGCGATCAACCGTTACGCGCAGCAGAAACTCGAGGCCGAGGACCGCGTCCTGGCCGCGTCCTCCGGCCGGGCGGTCGTATTGCGTCTGCCGCTGCTCATGGGCAACAGCCCGGGCGGACGGCGCAGCGTGCACGAGCGCCTGCTGATGCTCTGGGCCGACGGCAAGCCGGCCAAACTCTACCTCGACGAGATCCGCCAGACCTGCACGGCCGACAGCGTGGCTGCGGCGCTCGTTGAGCTGTGCGGCCGGCCCGATCTACGCGGTCCGTTGCACTGGGCCGGCGCGGAGCCGATCTCGCGCCTCGACATCGGGCGGCGCGTACGGGCGCATTTTGGGCTGGGCGAGGCGGACGCCCCAATTGTCGCCGTGACGCGCCACGACGATCCCGCGGCGCAGGCCACGCGCCAAGCGGACCTCTCGCTCGACCTCGCCCCGCTGGCCGGGGAACTCCGCACGCGGCCTGAGACCTTCGACGAAGCGCTGGCAAAGCTGCGGCTGCCGGTGTGGTGGAAGTAGGCGGGACGGTCGGAATTTCCGGGGCGAGGACGCCCGGCGCCCTTTTGGTCGACCAGCCCAGCGTTGCCAACGCGCGCACTCTGTGGCCTCTGTGAGGGCGCGTGGCTTCCGTCTCCCAACTTCATGTCCTTCCCGTTCGCACCGCCGGTGCGGCGGAGAACATGGCTTTGGATTTCCTGCTGTTGCAGCGCTACCCACAGCCGGAGGCGGCGCGCTTCCGGCACTACGAGTGGCGCACCCAGGCCTTCACCTTCGGGCTGAGCCAGGCGATGGATTACATTCGCGCCAATTTGCCGCCCGGCGAGACCTTCGACCTGTGCCGCCGGCCTACGGGTGGAGGCCTGGTGGATCATCGTAACGACTGGACCTACGGCATCGTGATCCCGCGGGCCCATGCGCTTTTCGACGCCCCGGCCACGCAGGCTTACCGCGAGGTGCATGCGGCGCTTGCTGCGGCGATGCAGGCCCTGGGCCAGCCCGTGGCGTTGCAGGACAAACGGCATCCGACGGAGGAAGGACCGACCATCTGCTTCGAGCGACCCGAGCTTTACGACGTCATCAACACCGCCACGGGCGGCAAAATCGCCGGCGCCGCCATGAAGCGCAACAAGCACGGCCTGTTGTTGCAGGGCTCGATTGAGAAGAGCCGCGTTGGGGCTGTTGACTGGGAACGCTTTCAGGAGGAGTTCGTGCGCGAATTGGGTCGCACGCTCGGATTGGAGCCCACGCCAACCCCGTGGCCGGAACTCAACGAAGCCGAGGTCGAGGGCTTGGTGGAGCAATATTCGAGTCCGGAGTGGATGGAGAACCGGTGAGGCATCGCTTGTCTTTGTAGGGTCGCCGCTTGCGGCGACCTCGCGTGTTTGGTCGGCGCAAGCACCGACCCTACGGGAAGAAGCTCTCCTCCAAAAAAACAGGCACCCCGCCCGGTGGCAGGGTGCCTTTATCTGTGGGTCGACGGCCGAGGGCCGGGACTCTAGCGCATAGTTGCGTTGTTATTGGCGCCGCTCCACCAGTGTGGCCCGCGGTGCGGAACGTGAGAGGACTTACCGGGCACGGGGGTTATCGCTGCCTCTGAACCACGGGGCCCAGATTTCCTTTCACGCCCAAGGATACACCCGCCCGCCGGATCGCGCTACGGAAAGTTGGCGGGTGAATAACTTTTCTGCGGGATGGAACGCGCTATGCGGCGTTCAGCGCACCAGCGTGATCACACACTCGAGATGGCGCGTCTGCGGAAAGAGATCGAAGGGTTGCACCGCGGTCAGCCTGTAGCCGGCGGCGAGGAAGCCCTTGAGGTCGCGCATCTGCGTGGCGGGGTCGCAGGATACGTAAACCACGGCGCGCGGGCCGAACGCGAACAGTTGGTTCAGGAACGACTCGTCGCAGCCCTTGCGCGGCGGGTCGATGACCACGGCTGTATCAGCGGGCGGGAACTCGAGTCCGGCGAAGATCTGCGCGGCGTCACCGGCGCGGAAAGTGGCGTTGGTGATGCCGTTGGCCGCGGCGTTCTCGGTCGCGAACTGGATCGAGGTCTCGCTGATCTCGATGCCCGCGACTTTCTCAAACGCGGGTGCGCAGCTCAGTGCGAACAGTCCGCTTCCACAATAGGCGTCCACCAGGAACTTCGCCCCGCTCGCCGCCGCTTGCGCGCGCACGTAACCGGTGAAGGCCGGCAAGATGAACGGATTGTTCTGGAAAAAATCGCGGGCGAGAAAGTGCAGGCGAAGATCGCCGATCTTCTCGTGAATGACCGCATCGTAGTCGGTGATCACGCCTTCCTGCGCGTGGCGGAGGAGCAGCGTGGCGTCGCGCTTGTATTCGCCGGCGGCAAGGCGCGCGTGGGTCTTGGCCCGGACCTCGGGTAGCTTGGCGTTGATCTCATCGGTGGCGATGTCACAGCGCGGCACGTCCACGAGATCGAAGCGCGAGCTCTGCTTCAGGAAGCCGATGGGGTGGCTCTCGCCTGATACTTGTTCCTTGTCACCGGTTACTTCTTTTCGTCGCGGATGCGCCGAAAAGTGCGGCGTGATCTTCGACCGATAACCGAATTCCTTTGGCGAGCCGATCACGGGGTTCACGGTGAACTCCACGCCGGCCATGTATTTCAACAGCTCCTCCACCTGCTGGCGCTTCCACTTCAGCTGCTCGGCGTAGGTCAGGTGCTGGTATTGGCAGCCGCCGCAGGTGCCGAAGAGCGGACACTTCGGGTCGATGCGGTGCGGCGAGGGCGTGAGCACCGCCAGCAGGTCGGCCTCGGAGTAGTTCTTGTGGTTGCGATAGACGCGCGCGCGGACCTTCTCGCCCGGGAGGGTGAAGGGGACCATGACCACCCAGCCCGAAGCGGGCTGGGCGGCGGGAGAAGGGGGAAGGGAGGAGGGAGAAGGAGTGGGTAGTGAAACGCGCCCGAGGCCCACGCCGAGGTTGGTGAGCGTGGAAATCTCCAGCTCGATCTCGGTGCGGTAGGGAAAGGGATGGTCGTTGAATTTCTTTTTGCCCACGGAACACACAGAACACACGGAAGAAGCGGGTAAAAGGAAATTGCTGCGCCCTCTTTCCGTGTATTCCGTGTGTTCCGTGGGCCCACCTGCCGAAAAAATCACCAGTCTCCAGAATCCCCGCATCAAGCAGCTCGTGCGGTTGCGCGAGCGGCGTGAGCGCGACGAGGCCGGGGTGTTCCTGATCGAGGGCTACCGCGAGATCCGGCGCGCGCTGGAGAAAGGCGTGTCACCGAAGGAGTTTTATTTCAGCCCCGACTGGTTTCTCGGTGAGAACGAGCCCGCCTTGATCGAACAGGCGCGCGCGGTGGGTGCGCAGCTGTTCGAGCTGTCCAAGGACGCCTTTGCGAAGGTCGCCTACCGCGAACGCCCCGATGGACTGCTGGCCCTGGCGCCGCAGTGGAAGCGCAGCTTCGACGACCTGAAGCTCGGGGCGAACCCGTTCCTGCTGGTCTGCGAATCCATCGAAAAGCCAGGTAACCTCGGCACCATCCTGCGCAGCGCCGACGCCGCGGGCTGTGACGCCGTGATCGTGTGCGACCCGGTGACCGACCTCTTCAACCCCAACGTCGTGCGGGCCTCAACCGGCGTGCTGTTTTCCGTACCCGTGGTTGTGGGCGACAGCGCCAGCGTCCACGCGTGGCTGAAGGCGAAGGGCATCCGCACCGCCGCCACGACGCCGCACACGACCAACCTCTACGCGCAGACCGATCTGCGCGGCCCGCTCGCCATCATCATGGGCAGCGAGCAATACGGCCTGAGCGAATTCTGGATGAAAAGCGCCGACGTCCTCGTCCGTATCCCGATGGCCGGGCAGGCCGATTCCCTCAACGTCGCGATGGCGACGATCATCACGCTCTTCGAAGCGGTGCGGCAGCGGAGCGGGTGATGCGGCAAGGCCGCGAGGATGCTCGCCGATCAATTAGGTTTAATGTGAAGATACTGCGGTGGCTTTCTTTCATTCCCCTCTCGGCGATCTTGGCTGTCGCATGTAGTTTAGGAATTGGCGGACTACTTCACTCACGAAGTTTTAGTAAGGAACACCTCCTCCTCAGTATTATCAGCCCGTATGGATTGGCACCTGCGATTCTTGAAAGACTGCTGCCGGTAGCGCTCTTCATTTTCATTGGAGCCATCATTGCTCCCAGCAACGGAAGAAAGGTTGTCGTAGCCTTGGGCGTCTTTGGCGGCGTCTTTGGCTGGCCGTTTGGACCACGATACTCGTTGGAAAGCGGGCACATTTTCTACGCTGCAGCCGCAGCCGGCACACTCATTGGTTGCGCACTGGGCATGCTACTGGCTTTCCGGTGGCAGACTAAGCGAAGAAAAGCTACCTCAACTCAGTAGATTCTGCTGCACCGTAGCGCCAGAACAGGGAATCAGAATGCGTTCCCTGCCTTGTAGTGTTTGACTAGTTCCTTCGTCCCTTGGGAGACGTTGACGAGCGGGTGATAGCCGAGGTCGCGGCGGGCGGCGTCGATTTTGAACCAGTGGTCGGTGGCCATTTCCTTGGCGACGAAGCGGGTCATGGGCGGCTCGCCGGGTTTCCGGCCGAGGCGCCAGACGGCTTCGAGCAAACCGCCGGCGGCGTAGGCGACGGGGAGCGGCACGCGGCGCGTGATTTCGGGAATGCCGACGCCGCGCAGGACTTCGTTGATCCAGTCCCAGAGCACGACGGGTTCGCCGTTGGTGATGAAGTAGGCGCGGCCGCGCGCGGGATGATCGGGCTGCACGAGGGCTCCCTCGGCGAGGAGGTGGGCGTCCACGACGTTGGTGATGTGGGTGATGTCCACCTTGTTCCGGCCGGAGCCGACGATCTTCAGCTTGCCGGCGCGGGCGAGGGCCAGGATGCGCGGCACGACGTTCTTGTCGCCGGGGCCCCACACGAGGTGTGGGCGGAGGGCGACCGTGGCGAGCGTCCGGTCGTTGGCTTCGAGCACGAGTTTTTCCGCCGCGGCTTTGCTCGTCGGGTAGGCGCAGGGCGCGGCGGTGCAGAGCGGGGCGGACTCGTCGAGGCCGGCGAGGTCGTGGCCGTTATAGACCACGCTCGGCGAACTCGTGTAAACAAGGCGCGGGACCTTGGCGTTGCGGCAGGCCGCGATGACGTTGCGCGTGCCCTCGACGTTGACGCGGAAAAAATCACCCGGCGGCCCCCACACGCCCACGCGGCCGGCGACGTGAAACACGGTGTCGGCGGAGAGGCAGCCGCGTTGCAACGCATACTCGTCGTGCAGGTCGCCGGGGATGACCTCGGCACCGCGCGCCTCCAGCTCCGGCAGCGGCCGGCGCGAGAGCACGCGGACTTTGCGGCCGTCGCCGAGCAGGCGCTCGGCGAGCTTGCCGCCGATGAAGCCGCTGGCGCCGGTCACGAACACGGGGAATTCTTTGCGAACGGTGAGCACGTCAGAAAAGATTAGCCACGGATTTCACGGATGGGCACGGATTAAACCGGCGACGCCGGCCGGTGCGGAGACCGGCCCTCCAGGTTTAGGCAAGGTTCAGGCGACTTCATGGCCTTTCTGTTTTGCGGCCCAGCGGGCGAGGGTGAGGCGGTGGATCTTGGCGTTGTGGCGGACATCCACGGGGAACGACGGATGGAAAAAGAAGCGTTTGATGGCGGCGGTGTGCGGGTGACGGAGCGCCAGCTCGCGCAGTTCGACGGCGAGGACGGCCTCTTCGGTACGGGTCTTGGGCTGCACCACCAGGGCCGGTTCCTGCGCGCCTCGCTCGCCGAATCCGATCAGCGCGCAACGGGCGACTTGTTCGTGGGCACGGAACACCTGCTCGCAGGGCTCGGTGTGCAGCGTGGCCTGCGCGGTCACGACGCGCTCGGCGATGCGTCCGCAGAACCACAGCCGGCCCTGCGCATCGAGATATCCGGCGTCACCCATGCGGTGCCAGACCGGCGCATCCGCGCCGGAAGTAGCAAGTGTCAGGTGCGAAGTATCAATGACACCGGAGGAACCGTAGGTTTGATACTTGTTACTTGATCCTTGATGCTTCTCACCCGCGATTTTCGCGGCGGCCGTGGATTCCGGCAGGCGGTCGTAGGCCTTGGTGACGGTGGGGCCGGTCACAATGATTTCGCCGATCTGGCCAAGAGGGAGTTCGCGGGCGTCAGTCAGCGTGGGGAGCGGGCCCTCGTGGAGCGCGATGATTTTCACGCGGTTGTCGGGCAGCACGCGGCCGATGAGCGAGCCGCCGACGGAGGCGGGCACGACCTCGTCGGCCGCGACCGAGGCGACGGGCAGCACTTCTGTTGCGCCGTAAGGGCTGTGCAGGCGACCGTTGGGCAGCACGCGCCAGGCGTCGGCCCACAGCGAGGCCGGCACGGCGGCACCGGCGCACAACACGCGGCGCAGAGACGTCAGTCGGATGTCCTCGGCGAGGCAGTGGTCGAAAATCTTGCGCCAGAGCGTGGGCGAGCCGAAGGAGTTGGTGACGCGCTGTTCCTGGATCGCCTGCACGATCTTCGCCGGGTCCACGGTGGCCGGCCGCGACGGGTCGAGCTCGGGCACGATGGTGGTCATACCGAGCGCGGGGTTGAACAACGCGAAGATCGGCAGCATCGGCAAGTCCACCTCACCGGGCTGGATGCCGTAGGTGTCGCGCACGAGCCGCACCTGTGCCTCGAACATGCCGTGTTCGTAGCACACGCCCTTGGGGGCGCCGGTGGAACCGCTCGTGAACAATACGGCCGCCAGGTCGGCGGCAGCACTATCCACCATTTTGGATTTTGGATTCTCGATTTTCGATTGGGAAAGGCGAGCGGTGGCGGAGCTGCTGGCCCAGATGCGGATCTCGACCGTGACGAAGGCGGAGCGGAAGAGGTGGCTGAGGATTTGCGCGAGAGGGATGCCGAGCAGCACGCGCGGCTGGGAGCGGGCGACGCAGGCGAGAAAGTTTTTCCGCCCCATGCCCGGATCAATGATGACGGGGACTGCGCCGAGCTTGAACAGCGCGAAGGCCGCGGCGATGAGCGGCAGGCCCTGTCGCACCATCACGAGCACGCGGTCACCGCGACGCACGCCCTGGTCCCTCAGGTGCGCGACCCAGGCGTCCACCTCGGCGTCGAGTTCCCGGAAACTCAGCGTGAGGTAGTCAAGGTGGCCGTCACGGGTGCGCCCGCGTGGAATTTTCACCGCCGGGTGGTCCGGCTGGCGCGCGGCCATGAGCGGCAGGTGACGGGCAATGTTGGCGGAGTCGGGCAAGGGCGGGGGCTTGGGATGATCAGCCGCGCGGCCGGTGCGGAGACTGGCCCTCCACGACGGAATCAGCGCGGCCAGGCGGGATCGGCGGTGAGGAGTTGCGCCTGCCAGGGCAGGAGCACGGTCGCGGCGCCGGCGGGATCGCGGGCGAGCTGGGTCAGCTGCGAGCGCGTGGCGATGAGGGTCGGGTCGAGTTTGAGACCGGCGGCGAGGCGGTCGCGCACGGCCTTGATCAGATCCTGGCGCGAAAGCTCCTCGGGGCTCATCGGGTTGAACTCGCGGCGGCGTTCGCGGCGCGGGAGCAGGCGGGGATCGATCTCGAACCCCCGGCGGATGGCGGACTCGAGCGAAGGCGCGAGCCGGTCGTGGCGCTTGCCGAGGTGGATCTGGAGGAGCTCGCCGGGCGAAGCGCCCTCTTCGGCGGCGCGGGCGAGGCGCATAAGCAGCTCGTTGCCGGTGACCTTGAAGGGCGGGGTGTTGAGTTTCTCGGCCCAGGATTCGCGCCAATGCCAGAGGGTGTGAAGCACGGCTAGGCCGCGGCCGCGCAGCTTCTCGGAACCGCCGATCCGCCAGTCGTTCTCGTCGGGGCCGGCAAAGCCGTCGCGCGCGACCTCGATCTGCCAGCGGCACTTCTGCTCGAACCAGTCGAGGCGGCCCAGCTGCACGAGCTCGGCGCGGAGCTTGTCGCGCAGGGCGGGCAGATGATGGACGTCGAGCGCGGCGTAATCGAGCATGCCGCGCTCAAGGGGCCGGCGCGACCAGTTGGCCTTCTGGTGATCCTTGTCGAGCTTCACGCCGAAGTGTTGCTCGAGCAGGGCGGCGAGGCCGAAGCGCGGGATGCTGAGCAGCTGCGCGGCGAACATCGTGTCGAACAGGCTGTGCGGCCGGAAGTCGCAGAGTTCGCGCAGCAGGCGCAGGTCGTAGTCGCTGCCGTGCATGATGAGCGGCTTGGCGGCGAGGCGCGGCCAGAGGTCCGCGAGGGGCAGGTCGGCCAGCAGGTCCACCAGGTAGATCTCGGCGTCCACCATGATCTGGAGGAGGCAGACGCGGGTCTTGTAGCGGAAAAGGTTGTCGGCCTCGGTATCGAGCGCGATCTCGTGGGCGCGGTCGAGCGCGGCGAGGAGCGGCGGCAGTTGCGCGGACTGGGTGATGTATTGGTAGTGCGGAACAGAGCTCAAGGGAATGGTCAGGTTGGGTTCTCCCAAGCCGAGAGGAAGGCGTCAATCAGCTGCGGCAAATCTTCGCTGTAACCCCCTTCCAGCACGGCGGCGGCGGGGCGGCCGGCCTGGCGGAGCCAGCGGCCGAGTTCGGCAAAGTCCTCGGCCTCAAGGGTCATGGCGGTGATGGGGTCGCGGGCGTAGGCATCGAAACCGGCCGAGACGAGGATCAGGTCGGGCTTGAAGGCGAGCACGGCCTCCCACGAGCGGGCCAGCGCGGCCAGGTGTTGTGGGCGGGGCGTGTGGGGAGCGACGGGGAAATTGGCGATGTTGCCGGCCGAGTTCGTGCCAGTGCCGGGATAGCCGGGGTATTGGTGAACGGAGGCAAAGAACAGGTTGGGTTGGTCGCGCAGGATGTCTTCGGTGCCGTTGCCGTGGTGGGCGTCGAAGTCCCACACGGCCACGCGGTCGCCGCTGGCGGCTTGGGCGAGTGCGGCGCAGGCGATGGAGTTGAGGTAGCAAAAGCCCATGGCCTGCGCGCGGGTGGCGTGGTGGCCGGGTGGGCGCATGAGCGAGAACACCCGCTCGCCGGTGCGGGCAAGGATCGCGGCCTCAAGGGCGGCGCCGCTGGCGCGCAGGGCGTGTTCGCGGATGCCGGGAAAGTGCGGGGTATCGTCGTCGAGGTCGGGCCCGTGGCCGATGCGCTTGAGCAGGGCCGGGGTATGCGCGCGGAGGACATCGGCCTCAGGGGCGGAGGAGGGAACGCGCCAAGTCCAAGTCGGATGGGTGGCCTTCAGGTGAGCGGTGCTCCTCAGCACCCGGGCCGGCTGCTCGGGGCGCATCGAGGAGCCGTATTCAGCACAGTGGGGATCGTGAACGATGATCATCAAGTTGTCCGCCTACGGACCATGGGAATTTCGCCATTTACGAAAGCTAAACCGTGTCGCGCAGCAAGGCCGGATCATCGCCCAACAGGGCATCTACCCCCCACCCCGCCAACCGGCGGGCCGTGGCGGGGTCGTTGACCGTCCAGGTCCAGACGGCGAGGCCCCGCTGGTGAAAATGGCGGACCCAGACAGCGGAGCGGATGGCCCGGTGATTCACGCTCAGGCCGCCCGCCCCACAGGCGGTCAGATGCCGGACGAGGGCGGCCGGTGCCTCGCGGCCCTCGGAGATGAGCATGCGCGGGATGCTCGGAGCGAGGTCGCGGGCAGCCGCGACCAGACGGCGGTCGAAGGAAGCCAGAATGACCCACTCCGCGGCGTGGGCGGAGCGGATGGCGCGAACGACCGGCGCCACGGGGCCGGATTTCAGCTCGATCTGCACGACGGCCAGGCCGCGCGTCAGGCGAAGCACGTCCACCAAACGCGGGATCGGCTCGCTGCCGCGGACGCGCAGGGTGCGGAGTTCGTCCCAGGTTTTACGCGCGACCCGGCCGGCGGTGCCGGTCAGGCGGCGAAGGGTGGCGTCGTGGAAAACCACCGGCACGCCGTCGCGGGTCACATGGACGTCGAGTTCGATGCCGTCCACGTCGAGCGCCAAGGCGCGGCGGAACGCCGGCTGGGTGTTTTCGGGGCGCTCGGCCGAAGCGCCGCGGTGGGCGATGATCAGGGGAGAAGCCACGGGAGAATCATCACGAAATACACGAAACCCACCAAAGTGAAAGCCACGGAACCGGGCGGGCGTAATTTTTGTGGGTTTTTGCGCCTTTTTGTGGCCAAAGTCAGGCGATGAAAGTCGTCGTGTTGTGCTCAGGTGGCATGGACTCGGTCGCTGCGCTCTATTGGGCGCGGGCGCACCACGCCGTGTCGGCGGTGCTGAGCTTCGACTATGGTTCCAAGCACAACCACCAGGAGATCCCCCGGGCTGTCGAGCACGCGCGCCTGCTGGGTTTCCCACACCGGACCATCCGGCTGGATTTTATCGGACAGCTCTTCGCCTCGGACCTGCTCAAATCCGGCGGCGACATCCCCGAGGGCCACTACGCGGACGACAACATGCGGCGCACGGTCGTGCCGTTCCGCAACGGCATCATGCTGGCCGCCGCGGCGGGTTTTGCCGAGAGCGCGGAGGCGCAGGGACTCGTGATTGCCGCGCATACGGGCGACCACACGATTTATCCGGACTGCCGCGAGGACTTCATGCGCGCGATGGGCGACGCGATGAAGGCCGGCACCTACGCCGGCATCGAGCTGCTCCGGCCCTTCATTGCGCTGACCAAGGGCCAGATCGCCGCCGAGGGCGCGCGGCTCGGCGTGGATTTTGCGCGCACCTGGTCGTGCTACAAGGGCGGGGCGATCCACTGCGGCAAGTGCGGCACCTGCGTGGAGCGCCGCGAGGCCTTTTTGCAGGCGGGGCTGGTTGATCCCACGGAGTATGAAGCCACGCCGCCGTTGCCGGACAAACCTGTCGAACACAAAGGAGCGAAGTAGCCAGGGGCCTGTCTCAGCTCCTTTGCTACTTGGGGTTTTCCATGCTGATTTCTGAAATATTCTATTCCCTCCAGGGCGAAGGCCAGCTGGCCGGCGTGCCGTCGGTATTTGTGCGCACGAGCGGCTGCAACCTGCGCTGCAACTGGTGCGACACGCCCTACGCGTCGTGGAATCCGGAGGGCACGCCGATGGAGGTGGAAGCCATTTTGGCCGAGGTGAAGAAGCACCCCACGAAACATGTTGTCCTCACCGGTGGCGAACCGATGGTCGCGCCGGGCATCCACGAGCTGGCGTTCCAGCTGCAGGAACGAAACTACCATATCACGATCGAGACGGCGGCCACGGTGCGCCCGCGGGGCATCGCCTGTGACCTCGCCTCGCTCAGCCCCAAGCTGGCGCACTCCGCCCCCGACACCCGCCTCGACGACACCTGGCGGCGGAAGCACGCCGAGCTCCGCTGGCAACCGGCGGTCGTGGCGGACTGGATGGGTTCGGCGCGGGACTACCAGCTGAAGTTTGTCGTCAGCTCCGAGGCTGACGTGACGGAGTTGGAGGACATGTTGCGCGAGACCGATTGTCTGATTCCGCCCAGCAAGGTGTTGCTCATGCCCGAGGGCGTGACCGTCGAGGCGTTGCGGGCCAAAGCCGGCTGGCTGGGCGAACTCTGCAAGGCGCGCGGCTACCGCTATGCGCCCCGCCTGCACATCGAGCTCTACGGTAACAAACGGGGCACATGAAAATCCGCCTCCGCTCCGGGTCGGCGGTGAAACCGCGCAAGCTTTCAGTGGAGCTCGCCGAGTTGCGCGACCGCTCCGGTGAGCGCGCGCTCACGCTGCGCGAGGTCATCTACCTGCTCGGCGGGCGCGCCTACACGTTGTTGGTGCTGCTGCTGGCCCTGCCGTTCATCACGCCGATTCCGTTGCCGGGATTGTCCACGCCCTTCGGCCTGGCCATCGCGCTGATCGCGCTGCGGCTCTCGCTCGGGCAGCGGCCGTGGCTTTCCAAAAACCTCCAGCGCAAGGAACTCCCGCCCGGTTTCATCAAGAAGGTCTTCGCCTTCGCCGAGAAGGTCCTGCGGTTCTTCGAGAAATTCCTGCGGCCCCGGCTGACCTTTCTCACCGACACGCCGCTCCTCGCCCAGCTCCATGCGGTGCTGATGCTGCTGGCCGCGCTGGCCCTGCTGCTGCCTTTGCCCATCCCTTTCACCAACAGTTTTCCGTCCTGGGTCATTCTGCTCGTTGCGGCCGGACTGCTGGAGCGCGACGGACTGTTCATCCTTTCGGCCTACGTGGTCTTCGCCGCCGGCGTGCTGTATTTCGTCTTTCTCGGCGAGGCGGCGTCACAGTTGGTGCAGGCGCTGTGGCGTTGGCTAGGCGCCTGAGGGTCGGCCCGCGGGGGCGGCCTTGGCGGGAATCAGCAAGGACAGCGCGATCGAGGCGGCCAGCAGCCCGCCGATGATGCCGAGCGACCAGCTGATGGGAAACTTGCCGCCGAAGGCGTCATTGAGCCACACCATCTTCAGGCCGACAAAGACCAGGATCAACCCGAGGCCGTATTTGAGGAAGCGGAACTTGTGCATCACACCCGCGAGCAGGAAGAACAGGGCGCGCAGACCCAGGATGGCAAAGACGTTGGAGGTGAAGACGATCATCGGCTCCTTGGTGAGCGCGAAGATGGCGGGCACACTGTCGACCGCGAAGACGATGTCGGTCACCTCGACAAACACCAGGCAGACCAGGAGCGGCGTGGCGTGCCAGGCGCCGTTGAGCTTAACCAGGAAGTTCTGCCCGTGCAGGTGCGGAGTGACCGGGATCAGTTTGCGCAGGAGGCGGATGACCGGGTTCTTTTCCGGATCGATCGGTTTCTCCGGGGCAAACAGGATCTTCAGGCCGGTCAGGATGAGAAAGCCGCCAAACAGCCAGATCACCCAGTGAAACTGCATGAGCGCCGCCCCGAGGCTGATGAAAATGACCCGGAAAAACAGCGCCCCGAGAATCCCGTAGAACAGCACCCGGTGCTGGTACTTGGCCGGGACGGCAAAATAGGTAAAGACCACCACGAAGACGAAGATGTTGTCCACCGACAGTGACTTCTCGACGACGAAGCCGGTGAGATACTCGAGCCCGGTCTGTTTCGCCAGGGCCACGTGGTCGAGTCCGACCAACCGGGGATCCTGCGGGAATTTCCACAGGGCATACTGATAAAGCCCGTAGCCGAAGAGCAGCGCCAGGCTGATCCAGAACACGCTCCAGCCGAGCGCCTCCTTGAAGCGCACCTCATGGGCGTCGCGGTGAAAAACGCCCAGGTCCAGGGCCAACATGCCGAGCACGAACAGCGTGAACAGGCCGTAGAACCACCAATACTCGGCGAAGGGGAAAAGCGGGATGTATTCCATGACAGGGAGAAATTCGACTGACGATCAGGCGCTCAGAAGGATTCCGACCACGACCGGCCCCGGGCCGACCAATGGGCGTGCAGGTCATGCGCGTTGCGCCGGAGCGCCGTCTCGACCAGCAGGGCGTCGTCGAGCAGGCCCACGTCGGGCAGCGAATCCGGAATGAGGTCGTAGCCCTTCAGGAAGTAGAACACCGCAAACGCCGCCTCGCGCTGGCAGACATTCGTCGGGTCGATCGGCGATTCCTCGAGGTAGCGCAGCAACAGCCCCACCCGCTCCCGGAGCCGGGGGGAATCGGCAATGCCCGCCAGCTTCGCTTCCACCGCCGTGCGCAGGCGCGGCAACGCGGCCAGATCCTCCGCCTGCACGCACTCGGCGCCGCGTTCGAGATGCTGGCTCGTGGTGGCTTCATGGCCGGGCCTCGACATGTCGGCGAGGTAGCGGGAAAGGGGGGAGGAGAGGGAGATATTCATGCGGGCGGCGGATTGAGTGCGTCGGACGAAACCATTCCCCCGGACCACAACAAGCCTGACTGGATTGCAAATCCCGGGGGATTTTCCATGCGCCCGGAGCCGGCGCTGGACCGTATCAAATCTTCGTTTCATGTCCTCCGCACTCGCCCAAGTCTGGTCCCTCCATGTCGCCGCCACCGTGGCGATGGCCGGGGCCCTCTGGGTCGTGCAGCTGGCGATCTATCCGCTATTCTCCGTCATCGGCCGGGCAGAATTTCCCGACTATCACCGGATTTACGTGCAGCGCATGGGGATCGTGGTTGGTCCCCTGATGCTCTTGGAGGCGGGCACGGCCGTTTGGCTTTGGTCTTTTCTGCCGGCCTCGTTCGCTTTTGTCGCGTCGCTCGGGTTGTTGGCGGCCGTTTGGCTCTCCACTTTTGCCGTGCAGGTGCCGCTGCACCGGCGGCTCGCAGACGGTTATGCGCCGGCTCTTCACCGGCGCTTGGTGTGGAGCAACTGGATCCGGACGTTGGCCTGGACAGCCCGCGCCGCCCTCGTGCTGACCATCACGCGATAGCCAGCACGATCTTCCCGAACTGGGCGGAGGCCTCCATGTGGCGGAAAGCCTCCTCGGTCTGCGCGAGCGGGAACACGCAGTCCACGACCGGCACGATCCGGTGCTGCGAGACAAAGGCCGTCATGCCCGCGAAGTCGGCCGGCGACCCCATCGTCGTGCCGAGCAGGTTGATCTGGCGGAAGAAGCACCGGCGCAGGTCGAGGCCGGAGGGATTGCCGCGGGTCGCGCCGAAGAAGACGATGCGCCCGCCCGGCTTCGTGAGCTCGATGAGCTGCGCGAAGCCGTCGCCGCCCGCGCTGTCCACGATGACGTCGAACAGGCCACCCGCGGCGGCCTGCAGCGTTGCGCCCCACCCCTCGGCTCGGTAATCCTCCCCACCCGCCGCGCCGAGCGCGCAAGCCCGCGCGATTTTTTCGGCCGAACTCGACGTGACCCACACCTGAGCGCCCGCCGCCACGGCGAATTGCAGCGCGAACAGCGCCGCTCCGCCGCCGATGCCAGTGATGAGCACGCGCTCGCCGGCCCTGAGCTGCGCCCGGGTAAAGAGCGCGCGCCAGGCCGTCATGCCCGCCAACGGCAACGCTGCGGCTTGCTCCCAAGTCAGGTGTGCGGGCTTGGACGCGAGATTCGCGACCGGCACGGCGAGTTTCTCGGCGAAGGTGCCGTTTTCGGGCAGGCCGACGAAATGGAACTTCGGACCCTGCGCCCGCGGGTCGTCACCCCAGTTGATCGCCGGGTTGATGATGACTTCGCGCCCGATCCACGCTACGTCCGCGGGTGTGCCGACGGATTCCACCACGCCGGAGCCGTCCGAACCCGGAACGAGCGGGAGGCGGATGTTGGCGTATTGGCCGAGCTTGATCCACAGGTCGCGGTGGTTGAGCGCGGCGGCCCGGAGGCGAACGACGGCCTGGCCGGCGCCAGCCGCGGGATCGGGCAGGGTTTGCAGGACGATGGGTTGCTTAACTGCTGACAAGACGGCGGCTTGCATGAGAGCAGGCTAGCGGTTGTGCAGACGTTGGCAAATTCAGCGCAAAAACGATTGTGGCACGGTATGCGCTTGAACCGTCGCGCCCCACCCGGAATTTTCCTTATCCGCGCATGAACCACGACATGAACCGGAACGACCTCACGCCGCAGATCAACGCCCAGCTGAGCGAGCTGGCCCCGCTCCGCGAGCGGCGTCCCGCCCCGGTGGACCTTCGCATCCAGGCCTGGCTCGACCGCACTTTTGCCGCCCACGGCCCCGTGCCGAAGCTCCCGGCCCGCACCTTCACACTCGATCGTCCCGGCATGGCCCGCGAACTCTCGCTGCCGCGGGAGGGCGACAGCTGCGACTCGCCGCTGCTCAAGAGCTACCGGCTGCGCAACGGCGTGCTGCACAACCCGGCCAGCGACCGCCGCACCACGCAGGGCGTCTTCCACATCGTCGAAGGCGGCCTGCCCGTGCCCGACGACAAGCTCGGCGTGCCGCCGGTCGCGTTCGTCCGCATGCTGGAGCGTGCCCTCAAGCCGCCGGCAGACATCGCCACCCTGCCCTACAACGCGGCCGACGGCCTCGGCACGACCTGCTTTGTCTCGCTGCTGCTGCGTCCGCTCGTGGTGCCCGCCGTTCCGGGTTTCTGCACCGAGAAGCGTTACGAGGTGCGGTTCTTCGTGCCCGGCTCGCTGGTTTCCAACCTGGATTTCGTCGAGAGCATCTTCGGCAACGCCGGCGACCCCACCCTGCCCGAGAATGACTCCGCGCTGAACCCCGACGGCTGGACCGGCCACAGCGGCTGCGTGATCCTCGCCCCGCATCTGACCGGCTGCCTGAAGAAAGAACTCGGCCTGCCGCATTACGACCAGGCCACCGAGCGCCAGCGGCGCGACGGCATGTGCTGGAAGAAAGAGGACGAGCGCTACAACAACGGCTCGGCCTTCAAGGTTTGCGCCCGCGACGCCGCGGGCGTGGTCGTCACGCTCATCGCCGACAACTACTACGGCTACTGCAAGAAAGAGGTGAAGACCCAGATCAGCTACTCGGCCAACCTCTTCGGCCTCGCCGAGGAGGAGCACGCCGGCGGCGCGCTGGTTTACCCGACCTACGACCTGGGCGAGGAATTTTCCGGCAACCTCCACGTGAAGTCCCGCGGCCACTCCTTCACCGAGGTGGCCGAGCGCTACGCCAGCCTGATGGACGTGAAGCCCGAGGGCTACGCCGTGGACCGCGAATACCCGGACATCCTTTATGTGCCCGAGGACGTGTCCTTCGACCTCGTCGCCCAGACGGTGACCTGGAATTGGAACGGCCAGCCGCAGAAGCTCCCGCTCATGGCCGGCCGCACCTACGTGCGGCCCTCCGGCTACAAGGTCCACATCGAGCAGCCGCCCGGCCACTCCGCCTGGCACCTCGTCGGCACCGTCGCCGAGGGCACACTCTGCCACAAGCCTTGCACGGTTTCCGGCGGCGGCAAATCCGAGATTTCCAAGCCCATTTCCGACGCGATCCTGCCCGGTCCGGTCTTCGTGGCCGATTTCGACCAGGACATGGACCGCGTGGCTGCGCTCATCAGCCGCGACTACTCGACCCGTTTCCGTGATCCCGCCAAGCGCGGCTCGGACGCCCGTCCGATCCTCAGCCCCGAGCGCTCGCTTGGCTCGGTGATCAAGCTCCTCACGCCCGCCGACCGCGAATACACCGACGACTACAACGCCTGGCTCCGCACGATTTCCCAGTACATCAAGGAGATCGTCTTCGTGGTGAAGCGCCACTACTGCCCGAGCTGGGGCGACGACTGGCGCTCCCACTTCTCGGTGGACCTGCTCAACGGCAACCCGGGCAACGAGCTGAAGTGCGACAACCGCAAGCTCAGCGCCAGTTACCTGCGCATCGGCTACGACGCCGACGGTGCGTGGCGCGTGTTCGGCCTGCGCGAGGACTACCACCCCGCCTACAAGATCCAGATGGAGGACGACATCACCGCCTCCGTCATCGTGCCCGGCACCACGCCGTCAGAGCCGTCGCTGAAATACGTGGAGAACTGCGAAACCCGCCTTTTCCAGCGTCCCGACGAGGCCATCCACCGTGGTTACGACAAGCTCACGGAGAAGGAACTGGCCCAACCCGGCAATTTCATCTCCAACTTTGAGCCCCTCGACCGCACCGCGGCGCAGGCACTGGTGGACGAGGCCATCGGTTTCTCCAAGTTCACAGAACCGATGAAACAGCTCGTGCGCGCTGCCGCCGCCGGCGAGCCCGGCCCCGCGTGGTTCGTCTCCTCCGCGCACCCGCGCATCGTGGACGGCAAGCCCTCGAAGAACCCGCGTTACCTGCAGCTGCGTCCCGACCTCGTGGACGCCCGCGGCGTGCACCTCTCGCGCATGGCCACGCGGCTGCACCGCCGCCTCGCTGCCGACGCCCCGGTGCACACGCCGGTGGACGCCGTCGTGCCCGGCCGCCGCAACAATCCTCCCGAACCGGCCGCGCGCATCCGCTCCCTCGCCGTCTATAATCCGATCCACCACATGGAGCTGCCCGAGCTGTTCATGGAATACATCAGCTCCATGACCGGCAAGTCGCCCTCCACGACCGGCGCGGGTTCAGAAGGCGCGCTCACCAAAGGTCCGTTCAACTGCCTGCCCGCGATCATCGACCTCAACGCCGCGCTGGTCTCGCAGATTCTCACGGCGCAGCCCGCGTTCATCTCGGCCGCCGGCTACGTCGGTCCGAAGTGCCGCATGGATCACGACGTCAGCCTGCTAATCCCCGAGGTTTGGAGCCGCATGACCGCCGCCGAGCGCGACCCGAAGTTTCTCTACGAGCACGGCTACCTCGAGCAATGCCAGGACTACGAGTGGGAGGGTCGCCAGGTGAAGGCCAGCCGCCTCGGCTACCGCATCACGGGGAAGTTCGCCCGCGTGTTCTTCGGCCGTGTGTTCACGCACCCGCACTCGGTCTTCACGACCGAAATGCTGCGTCCGGAACAGCAGGACATGGCGACCTTCGCCGACGGCATGGACAACATCTGCGCCACGCACGAGCGCGTCGCCAAGAGCTACTTCGCCGACGGCACGATCGAACTGGCCTGCCCGCCGCTGAAGGCGCTGCTCCATGTCATGGCCCACGGCCACTACGAGGGGAAGGACACCACCGCCCCGGAGATCCGCGCGCTCTTCGAGCGCGACGCGATGCTGGCCAGCGACTGGTATGCCGCCCGCCTCAAGGTGAAGCAGCAGGCCGACATCGCCCTCTGGACGCGCCACGTGCAGACGCTGGAAAAGTTCACCGCCGACACGGGCAACGCCGCTGTCGCCAAGAAACTCGGCCTCGCCGATCGCCTCACCGTGGCCCGCGCCGAACTCGTCAAGGTCACCGCCCCGGCCTACCTCGACTCGCTCAAGGGCACACTGGGTCGCCAGCCGCTGTGATTAGAGGTTACTGTGTAGGGTCGGCGCTTGCGCCGACCTCGCGCGTTAGGTCGCCGCAAGCGACGACCCTACAAATCATCTCTTCAGCTTAGCCTGCAGCTTCTTTACCTCGGGGCTGACCGCGGAGCAGCCGGCGCTTTCGCAGCCGGAGGATTTTTTATTCCCGAACCACGATCGTAGCAGGAAGGCCAGCGCAAGGGCGACAAGGCCGAGGGCGATCAGGGTCTGGAGGGTTGAAGACATTTTTGGCACCACTAACGAACACTAATTTGACACTAATGGTTCGGGATTAGTGAGGGTTTAGTGGAGATTAGTGGTTTAAATCAGTAGCCCAGCGCGTGGCCGGTTTGGTAGAGGATCAGGCAGACGAGCCAGGCGGTGCCGGTGAGATAGAAGGTCTGGAAGAGCGGCCAGCGCCAGGAGTTGGTCTCGCGTTTCACGACGGCGAGCGTGGCCATGCACTGCATGGCGAACACGTAGAAAACCATCAGCGTGAGACACACGAGCGGGGTGAAAAGCGGCGCGCCGCCGGGCCATTGCGCGGCGTGCAAGGCTTCGCGCAGCGGCGCGGTGTCCTCGTCGTCGCTCTCGACGCCGAAGATGACGCCCATTGAGCTGACAAAAACTTCGCGGGCGGCGAAGGAGGTGATGAGGCCGATGCCGATGCGCCAGTCGAAGCCGAGTGGCTTGATCACGGGCTCGAGTGCATGACCGGCCCGACCGGCGAAGCTGTGGGCGATCTGCTCGGTGGGGGTCGCCGCAGGATTCGGGTGCTTCGGGTAGGTGGTGAGCGCCCAGAGCACGATGGAAAGCGCAAGGATGATGGTGCCGGCGTTCTTGAGGAAGAGCCAGCCACGTTCGGACATGTGGCGGAGAATCTGGCCGAAGCGCGGCGGCTGGTAGGCTGGCAGCTCGAGGATCATGTGAGGTGAGCCGCCCTTGAAGAGGGTGCGTTTGAAAAGCCACGCAAAGGCGAAAGCCCCCAGCGTGCCGAGCGCATACATGAGCAGCATCAGGCCGGCCTTTTGCGCGGGGGGCACCGCCTCACCAGGCAGCACCATGGCGATCATGAGCAGGTAAACCGGCAGGCGCGCGGAGCAGCTCATGAGCGGCGTGACGAGAATCGTGACCATGCGGTCCTTCGCGTTTTCGATGCTGCGCGTGGCCATGATGCCGGGAATCGCGCAGGCGTAGCCGCTGAGCAGCGGGATGAAGGAGCGGCCGTTGAGCCCGACCTTGCTCATGGGACGATCCATGATGAAGGCCGCGCGTGCCATGTAGCCGGTGTTTTCCAGCAGACCGACGAAGAAGAACAGGATCAGGATCTGCGGCAGGAAGATCACCACGCCGCCCACGCCGGCGATGACTCCGTCGGTCAGCAGGTCGCGCAGGTCGCCGGGAGCCATCGCGCCCTTCACCCAGTCGGCCAGCGAGGCGACGTGGCCGTCGATGAAGTCCATCGGTGGCTCGGCCAGCGAGAAGATGGAGTAGAACAGTGCCCCCATGATGAGACCGAACACGATCCAGCCGCCAAACGAATGGCAAAGCACAGAGTCGATGCGGTCGGAGAGCGAGGGCTTCGACGAGCCGGGCCGGGTGATGACGTTGCGGCAGAGCTGGGCGATGGCGTCGTAACGCGTGCGAATCAGCGCGGCGGGCCAGTCGGCGCCCTCGCCTTCCCAGCGTTTGCGCCATTGGGCGAGGATGTCGTGGGTGCGTTGGCTGAGCGGCCTGGAGCCGGCGACCCGCACGGTGTCGAAATCCGTGAGCAGCAGGAGCGCCTCGGCGCGCGCGACGAGCGGCGGACGGCCGTCGCTATCGGCCAGCGAAGCCTGCAGCTCGGCCACGGCGGGCGCGACGGGCGCGGGCACATCCCAACGGTGGCGCGCAAGCGGGAGTTCGACGCGGCTCATCGCGAGCTTGAGTTCGACGAGACCCCGGCCGTGCACGGCTTCACAGGCAATGACCGGGATGCCGAGTTCGCCCTCGAGTTCGGCGGGGTCCACCTTGAGGCCGGCGCCGGCTGCCATGTCCATCATGTTGAGCGCGATGATGACGGGGCGGCCGAGGTCGAGGATCTGGTGGACGAGGTAGAGGTTGCGCTCGAGGTTGGCGGCATCGACCACGCAGATAATACGGTCGGGCTGCGGCGTGTCCTCACGGCGGCCGAAAAGCACGTCGCGCATCACGGCCTCGTCGGGCGAACGGGCGGCAAGCGAGTAGGCGCCGGGCAGGTCTATGATTTGGATGGGGCGGCCATGCTGCGACCACGTCGTGCCGATCTTCTTTTCCACGGTGACGCCGGGGTAGTTGCCCACTTTCTGGCGCAGGCCGGTGAGGGCGTTGAAGAGCGTGGTCTTGCCGCAGTTCGGATTGCCAACGATGGCATAGACCGGTGTGCGGTCCGGGGCATGGCGCCGCGGCGGGGGCGGCGTGATGTGCGACGGCAGCTTCACGACAGGCGTGGGTCGCTCAGCGGGCGTTGGCGGGCAGAGGCTCGACCAAAATGCTCATCGCCGCGTGGTGATTGAGGGCGAGGCGAGTGCCGTTGACGACGCAGAGGCTGGTGGTGTTGCCGGAAATCTTCGTGACCAGCGCGGCTTCGCCGAAACCCATCTCGCGGACGCGCTGACAGAACCCCTCATCGCCCGTCAGTTCGCAGACCCGGGCCGTGGCACCGGGGGCGAGCTGACAAAGAGGAGAAAGATGGCGACGTGAGGCGGACATTTGCGGCTGAGACCGAGTATCAGGAGAGAACCATAAAAAAGCCCCGGGTCAAACAGGTGTTGCCCGAGGCGAAATGAGATCAGCGATTGCGGCGTTTGACGGCGAGCTGGACGCCTGCGTAACGGACGAGACCCTGGAGGTGTTCGAGTTCCTTGGGGTCGAGCGTCTTGGCGCCGGCGATTTCCTGTTCGGCACGCTTGAGGGCGGCCTCGACCGCGGACTCATCGATCTTCTCCTCGGTGATGGCATGCTCGGCGAGGACTCGGACCGTGTCGCCCTCGATCTCGGCGAAGCCGCCGCTGACCGCGAGGAACTGGGTGTCCGTGCCCTTGGTGACGCGCAATTCACCGTGCTCCACCTGGGTGAGCAACGGGATGTGGCCGGGGAGCACGCCGATCTCGCCCTCAACCGTCGGGATGACGACGGAGTCGATGGTGTCGGAATACACCTTGGCTTCCGGAGTGACGATTTCGAGGGTTAGGGGCATCGGAGAGAAGTATTAAGTCACAAGGATCAAGTCTCAGGATCGATGGCTTGGGTTCTTGTTACTTGGAACTTGTTACCTGTTACTTGGCGCGAAGCGCCGGTTACTTTTTACCGGCCGCGGCGATGACCTCGTCGATGCCGCCCTTCATGTAGAAGTCGGTCTCGGCGATGTGGTCGAGTTCGCCATTCAGGAGCATCTTGAAGCCGCGGACGGTCTCCTTGACGGGGACGTATTTGCCGGGCGTGCCGGTGAACACCTCGGCGACCGCGAACGGCTGCGAGAGGAGGCGCTGGATCTTGCGGGCGCGGTAAACGGTGAGCTTGTCCTCGGGGGAGAGCTCGTCGAGACCGAGAATCGCGATGATGTCCTGGAGATCCTTGTAGCGCTGGAGGACGCGCTGCACCTCGCGGGCGACCTTGTAGTGCTCCTCGCCGACGATGTCGGGCTGGAGGGCCTTGGACACGGAGGCGAGCGGATCGACGGCGGGATAAATGCCAAGCTCGGCGATGGAGCGCTCGAGCACGATGGTCGAGTCCAGGTGGGCGAAGGTGTTCGCCGGGGCCGGGTCGGTGAGATCGTCGGCGGGCACGTACACGGCCTGCACGGAGGTGATGGAGCCCTTCTTCGTCGAGGTGATGCGCTCCTGGAGGATGCCCATCTCGTTGGAGAGCGTCGGCTGGTAACCCACCGCGGAGGGCGAGCGTCCGAGGAGAGCGGACACCTCGGAACCGGCCTGCGAGAAGCGGAAGATGTTGTCGATGAAGAGCAGCACGTCCTGGTTCTTCTCGTCGCGGAAATACTCGGCCATCGCGAGGGCCGAGAGCGCAACGCGCATACGGGCGCCCGGGGGCTCGTTCATCTGGCCGTAAACCAGCGCCACTTTGGACTTGGAGATGTCCTTCTGGTTGATGACGCCCGCGTCGGACATTTCGTGGTAAAGGTCGTTGCCCTCACGGGAACGCTCACCGACGCCGGCGAAGACGGAGAAACCGCCGTGCGCCTTGGCGATGTTGTTGATGAGCTCGAGAATGACAACGGTCTTGCCGACGCCGGCACCGCCGAAGGCACCCGCCTTGCCGCCCTTGATGAAGGGGCAGATGAGGTCGATGACCTTGATGCCCGTTTCGAGGATCTGGGACTTCGTGTCCTGATCGGCGAGGGCCGGAGCGGGGCGGTGGATCGGGTAGCGCTTCTGGTGGGGGACCGGGCCCTTGCCGTCCACGGGCGTGCCGGTGACGTCGAAGATGCGGCCGAGGACGCCCTCGCCGACAGGCACCGAGATGGGAGCGCCGGTATCAACGACCGGCATGCCGCGCACGAGGCCTTCGGAGGAGGACATTGCGATGGTGCGCACGAGGCCTTCGCCGAGGTGTTGCTGCACCTCGAGGGTCAGCGTCTCCTTCTTGCCCGCGACGGTGAAATCGACGGTGAGGGCCTGGTAGATGGCCGGGACGGCGTTGGTGGCGAACTGGACGTCAACGACGGCGCCGATGACTTGGACGATTTTGCCTTGATTGCTCATGACGGAGACGAGGGCGGGGTGGATTTAAAAGGTTAGTTGGTGGCGAACGACGCGGCGGCGATCTCGAGGATTTCCTGCGTGATGCCGGCCTGGCGGGCCTTGTTGTATTCGAGAGTGAGGTCGCCGATCAGCTTGGTGGCGTTGTCCTTCGCGGTCTTCATCGCGACCATGCGGGCGCTGTGCTCGGAGGCCTTCGCGCTGAGGATGATCTGGTAGATGTAGCGGTTGACGTAGAAGGGCAGCAGGGCCTCGAGCACGGTCTGGGCGTTCGGCTCGAAGAGCATGTCGCGGTTGTCGGCGGGCTTGGCGTCGCCGGCCTCGGCGCGGAGGTGGCTGACGAAGTCGGCCACGCCGGCGAGCGGGAGGAGCGGGCGGACGGTCGGCTCCTGCACCAGCGTGTTCCGGAAGCGGGGGTAGATGACCTCGACGGTGTCGATGGTGCCCTCGAGATACTGCTGCACGAGGAACTCGACGGCGGTCTTCACATCGGCGAACGGCACGCGGTCGTTGACGGAAAACTCGGCGACCATGTCGCGCTTGGCGCGGGCGAGGAACTGGGCGCCCTTGCGGCCGATGGCGACGAACTTGGCCGGGGTCTTGATGTCGAGGACGAGCTTGAAGAGGTTGGCGTTGAGCGGACCGCACAGGCCCTTGTCGGAGGTGACGAGGAGGATGCCGCGGGTCTTGACCTCGCGTTTCACCAGGAACGGGTGCAGCGACTCGTCCACCCGGCCGGCGAGGGCGGCGAGCATGTCCGCCATGAGCTGGGCGTAGGGCCGGCCGGCAAGGGCGGCCTGCTGCGCCTTCTTCATCTTGGACGCAGCCACGAGCTCCATCGCCTTGGTGATCTGGCGGGTGTTCTTGACCGACTTGATGCGTCGGCGGATGTCGCGGAGGGAAGCCATGGCGGAGGGGCGAGGTTCTAGGTTTTAGGAGCTAGAACGAATCACTTGGCGGCGAAGGAGGACTTCCACTCGTCGCAGGCGGACTTGAGGCCGGCCTCGATCGGGTCGGTGAGCTTGGCCTCGTTGCGGATGGAGGTGAGGAGGGCGTCCTTGCGGCTGGTGAGGAAGTCGCGGAGCGAGTTTGCGGCGCCGACGATGTGCTTCACCTCGATGGAGTCGAAGTAGTTCTTCTGGAGGGCCCAGAGCACGGAGGCCTGGACCTCGATGGCGATCGGGTTCAGCTGCGGCTGCTTGAAGAGCTCGACGATGCGGGCGCCGCGATCGAGCGTGGCCTTGGTCTTGGCGTCGAGGTCGGAGCCGAACTGGGCGAAGGCCGCGAGTTCGCGGAACTGGGCGAGCTCGCCCTTGAGTTTGCCACCGACCTGCTTGGTCACCTTGATCTGCGCGGCGGAACCGACGCGCGACACGGAGAGACCGACCGACACGGCGGGGCGGATGCCCTGGTTGAAGAGATCGGTTTCCAGGAAGATCTGGCCGTCGGTGATCGAGATGACGTTGGTCGGGATGTAGGCGGAGACGTCGCCGGCCTGCGTCTCGATGACGGGCAGCGCGGTGAGCGAGCCCTTGCCGTCGAGGCGGGCGGCGCGCTCGAGCAGGCGGGAGTGCAGGTAGAACACGTCGCCAGGATACGCCTCGCGGCCGGAGGGGCGCTTGAGGATCAGCGAAATCTGGCGGTAGGCGACGGCGTGCTTGGAGAGATCGTCATAGACGATCAGCGCGTCCATGCCGTTTTCCATGAACCATTCGCCGATGGCTGCGCCGGAGAACGGGGCGAGGTATTGGTTGGCGGGGTTGTCGGCGGCGGTCGCGGCAACGATGACGGTGTATTCCAGCGCACCGGCGGCCTCGAGGGCGGAGATGGTGCGGACGACGTTGGACTGCTTCTGGCCGACGGCGACGTAGATGGAATAGACCGGGCGGAAGTTCTTGTCGCCCGAGGCGAGGCCGACCTTGTTGATGCGGGCCTGGTTGATGATCGTGTCGATGCAGATCGTGGTCTTGCCGGTGCCACGGTCGCCGATGATGAGTTCGCGCTGGCCGCGGCCGATCGGGATCATGGAATCGATGGCCATGATGCCGGTGAAGAGCGGCTGGGAGACCGACTTGCGGACAATGATGCCGGGGGCGATCTTCTCGACGGGATAGGCTTCCTTGCTGTCGATCGGGCCCTTGCCGTCCACGGGGCGGCCGAGGGCGTCCACGACGCGGCCGAGCAGGGACTTGCCAACCGGCACGGAGAGTAGCTTGCCGGTGGTGGTGACCTCGTCGCCTTCCTTGAGCTGGGAAACGTCGCCAAGGACGACGCAGCCGACCTCGTCTTCCTCGAGGTTGAGCGCGATGCCGATGACGCCACCGGGGAACGAGACCATCTCGTTATACATGACGTCGGAGAGGCCCTCGATCTTGGCCACGCCGTCGGCGACGGTGCGGATGACGCCGGTGTTCTTGCGGACCGCCTTGGTGGAAAGCTTGGCGATCTGTTGTTCGATTTGTTCGATGACGTTGCTCATGGTGGCGCTTCGGGCGGTGGAAGATTTAAGTTTAGCTTTTAAAACAGGCGGCGGGGTTAGACGGAGAGGGCGGCGAGCTGGCCGGCGACGGTGGACTCATAAACGTCGGAGCCCACGCGGACGCGCAGACCCGCGAGGAGCTGCGGGGCGGGCTTGGCCTTGGCGGTGATGGTGCGCTTGTATTTCTGGGTCATGGCGCCCTGGATCAGCTTCAGGGTGCCGTCGGAAACCGGGCCGGCGTGCTCGACGAGGGCCTCGGACTTGGCGAGTTCGATCGCGATGCGGTGGTGATAGGCCTTGAGCAGCGCCATCGTCTGGCGGGGCTGGGTCTTCTCGATCCAGCCGAGGACACCGGCGACCTGCTCGGCAGAGACAGAGCCGTTGACGACACTCAGCTTGTGAAGCTGCTTGGCGAGAAGCCGGGTCTTTTTGTTGGCGGCCATGGAAAAATTCTGGGGCTCGGAAGTCGGGGGAGCGCGGCTCAGATGACTGTGAGCTCCTTGGTGGCGGTCTCGTTGTAGGCGGCGCGGTCGACGTCGGTCAGTTTCCGGGCGAGGACCTTTTCGGTGGTCGCGACGACGAGGCGGGCGATCTCGCCGCGGGCCTGGTCGAGCATCTTCTTGTGCTCAAGCTCGGTGGACTGCTTGGCCTTGGCGATGAGGTCGTTGGCGTGCGCGATGGCCTCGGCCTGCTGCTTGTCGGCGAAGTCCTTGGCGGCCTTGCGGGCCTCGTCCACGATCTTCTGGGCCTCGACAGAGGCGGCCTTGACGAGAGCGGCGCTCTCGTTGGCGGCGGCGGCGAGGCGGGCCTGGGTTTCCTCGGCATTCTTCAGGCCGCTCTCGATCTTCTTGTTGCGCTCTTCCATCGTAGCGATGGTCGGCTTGATGCCGAACTTGTAGAGGACGCCGAAGAGGATGAGGAAGCTGGCGATCTGCCAGACGACGTAGTGCCACTCGATGCCGAACTTCTCAACGATGGAGGCTTCGCCGGCGGCGTGCGCGGCGTCAGTGGCGGCGAGGAAGAGGGGAAGCATGGCGGAAGGAGTGGGAGCGGAAAGGGGAGGGCGGCGCGGCGTTGCGGCGCGCGCCGCCAGTTAAACAGGGATCTTACTTGGCGAGGAACAGCGCGAGGATGCCGAGACCTTCGGCGAGCGCCATACCGATGATGGCCTGCACGAGGATCTTGCCGGACGCGCCGGGGTTGCGGCCGACGGACTCGGCGGCCTTGGTGCCGATAAGGCCGACGCCGATGGCGGCGCCGAGCAGACCGAACGCGCTGGCGATGTTGCCGGTGATTTCAGCGATGATCATGATATTTTAGTGGGTTGTTGGTTGTGGTTGCCGTCGTGCGCACATCGATTGGCACGCTCCCGACGGGAAAGGAATCAATGGTGGGCTTCGGCGTGGCCGCCCTCCGCATGGTCGTGATCGTGGTCGTCGCCGTGGTTGCAGATCAGGCCGACATAGACGGCCGACAGCAGCGTGAAGACGGTCGCCTGGATGAGGCCGACAAGCAGCTCCATGAAGTAGAACACCGGGAAGAAGCTCGTGCCGTGGAGCAGGTTTTCGCCGCCGAATACGTTGCCGAAGAGGCGCACGGAAAGCGTGAAGGGGCGGATGAAAATGGAGAACACCTCGATGAAACCGACCACGAGGAACACCAGCGACAGAATCGGGTAGAGCCAGCCGGGGGTTTCGTTCTTGTCGGCCTTGTTGCCGAAGAGGTCCCAGAGAATCAGCTTGGGGCCGGCGTATTTGAAGATGATGATCAGGAAGGCGCCGAAGGAAATGAGCGCGAGCGCGATGGTGCTGTTGAAGTCGGCGGTGAACGGGCGGATCCACGGCTGGGTCATGTGGAAGTGGCCGTCCGCGTCGGTGTAACCCTTGCCGACGGTGCCTACGCCGGGAAGCAAACCGGACCAGTTCTGGATCAGGATGAAAATGAAGAGCGTGACGAGCAGCGGGAAGACCGCGGGAAAAGCCTTTTTGCCGACGATGGGTTCGAAGAGGTCGCGCAGGGCCTCGAGGATGGATTCGAAAACCGACTGGGCCTTGCCCGGGAGAATCTTCGGATTTCCGACCGCCGCGAGAATGAGCGTGATGATCACCAGCGAAACCATCCAGCCGGTCACCATGCTGTTTGTCACCCGCCAGCCGCCGCCGAGATCAAACAGCACCGTGGCCTTGGGAGACACACCTTCCGCAAACGCGGCGGTCGTGCAGAACAGGGCGGCGAGGAAGCCGATGAGTTTCTTGGTGTTCAGCATGTGGGCGGGGCGTGGTATCGTCGGGTGGAAGGGACGATTAGGTAGGTTTCACCGGGGAGGACCGTCAACCCCGGAAATCTTAAATCTGAGTGTCAGAGCGCTTCATTAGGGATGACGCGAAATCCCGGGGAGGACGCTTATGGTCGCGTCTGGTGACAGTATTGAGCCCATCCGAAACGGGCAGGGGAGGGACTAGGTGCTTGCCAAACAGGAGGAGCCGGGCGAATTGTAAAACATGGAGTCCCCCACCCTGCTCGCCCAGACCGCCCAACCCCGTTATCCCAACGGAGAGCGCAAACTGGCCCGGAGTGCCTTCATGCAGGCGACGTGGGGTTTGTTGGTCTTGGCCGCCATTGCCCAGCTATTGCTGCTGGTGTGGCTGGATATCCTTTGAGTTCCAGGGGCGAGGGCGCCCTGGCTCCAGCTCAAGTCCGGACTGCCACCAAGGATTGGTAACTGGGGGCGCGGGCCTGGAAGATGGTTTCGTGTTCCATAGGCCAAGGTGCAGCCGGATCCGGCTGCCAGGTTTTCAAGGTGCGCAGGAAGGCCGCGACCTCGTGGAAATACTCGGCAAAGTCCGTGCGGAAGAAGAGGCGGGCGCCCGGTTGCGTCCTTTTGGCGAGAAAATCGAAGAATTCTGGCTGCAGGAGCCGGTTCTTGTGGTGGCGTTTCTTGGGCCAGGGGTCCGGAAACAGCACCCAGACCTCAGCAAAATTGACCTCGGGCGGCAGGCATTCGATGAGTTCGCGGGCCTCGGCGCGGATGAAGTGGCAGTGAGGCAGCTTGGCGCGCTCGGCCTTGCGCTTCGCGCGCTCCACGCGCTCACCGCGCAGATCCACCCCCACGCATAGTTTCTGCGGATTTTCGCCGGCGTATCGGACGAGGAAGTGGCCGTGGGCGCTGCCGATCTCGAGCACGATGGTCGCGGCCGGGGGCATCAACGCGGTCAACTCCGTGCGCAAGGCGTTGCGGCGTTGGGTGACGTGTTCGACGAATTCTGGCTTGGGTACCACGCGCCGCTATAGGCGGCGAAAAAAGCCAAACGCCAAGTGCCAAATCACCAACGGGACTCAGGCCTTCTGCCGCCGCGGCAGACGCAGGCGGATGGCGAGTCCCCCACCCTCGCCGCTTTCGGCCCAAACGCTGCCCCCATGCAGCTGCACGATGTGTTTCACGATGCTGAGTCCGAGCCCGGTGCCGCCGGTCTCGCGGGAGCGGCCTTTTTCCACCCGGTAGAACCGCTCGAAGATGTGCGGCAGGTCGGCCGCCGGGATGCCGGGACCGTCGTCACGCACCCAGCACTCGACCGAGTTGTCGTCGGTCGCGGCTGCGCCGAGCTCGATGGTCGCGCCCCTGGGGGTGTATTTGAAGGCGTTTTCGATCAGGTTGCCGAAGACATGGGCGAGTTTTTCGCCGTCGGCTTCGATAAGACCGATCGAAGCCGGCACGTTCACGGTGACGGTGTGGTCGGCGGCTTGCGGACGGTTGCGATACTCGTCCGCGAGTTCGCCGAAATAGGAGTTCAAACTCAGCGGAGCGAACTTCAGGCCGGGTGTGGCGGACTCGAGGCGCGAAAGTGCGAGCAAATCGTCGATGATGGATTTCAGCCGCTCGCTGTGCCGCTGGATGGTGCGGAGAAACTTGTCGCGGTCCGCCAGCTCCATCGTCTGGTGTCCGTCCACGAGGGTCTCGATGTAGCCCTTGATGATGCTGAGCGGCGTGCGGAGCTCGTGCGAGGCGTTGGCGACGAAGTCGCGGCGCACACGCTCGAGTTTGCGCTGGTTGGTCATGTCGTGGATGACAAAGAGCGCCCACTGCGATTTGCCGTCCGGTGACGGAATGGGCGCACCCGACGCCTCGATCCAAAGCGTGTGGTCGCCGTCCACGATCTCGAATTCCTCGCGGGGCAGCACGGTTCCTTCCCGCGTCGCGCGCACGTAGTCGAGGAACGGGGCGCTGCGCACGATCAGCTCGAGGCGCAGGTTCACGAGGTCGCGGGCGCCGGGGAAAATTTCCCGCAGCGCGCGGTTGGCCAGGTGGATGTAGTTGGCGCTGTCCACGATCAGCACGGCCTCGCGCAAGTTGCCGAGCGTGGCCTCGAGCTGGGCAAGCTGGTCGCTCCGCTGCTGCTGCAGCGAGTTGTTCTGCGTGATGAGGCGGTTGACGGCCTCGGTGAGAACCGCCCACGCCGGCAGGTAGGCGGCCGGGCTTTCGTCGTGCAACAGCGGCTGACCGCGGCGGGCGGCCTGCTCCAGATCATGCAGCGCGCGGTTCTGTTTCCACAACGCGCGCAGGCAGAACGCGAGAGCGACGGCCAGGGCGACGATGAGGAAATAGATCATGCGGGAAGTTTTTTCTCGGCGATGCGGTAACCGACGCCGCGGATCGTCTCGATCCAACCGGCTTCGTCACCCAATTTCTCGCGCAGGCGTCGCACGTGCGTGTCCACGGTGCGGGTCTCTATTTCGGTCGAGTAGTTCCACACGTTCAGGAGCAGGTGCTCGCGTGTCTGCACCCGACCCTGGCGCTCCATCATGAGGCGCAGAAGTTTGAATTCCGTGGCGGTCAGGTCGAGTAACTCGCCCTTCACCGTTGCGCGATGGGTGTCGCTGTCGAGTTGGATGTCGCCGACGCGGAGCTTGGCGGAGACGGGATCCTTGGGCGCGGCGACGCGCCGCAGGATGGATTCCACGCGCAGAACGAGTTCTTTCGGACTGAAGGGCTTGCTCAGGTAGTCGTCGGCGCCCGATTCGAGTCCCTCGATGCGGTCGTGGGGTTCGGCTTTGGCGGTAAGAAAAATGATCGGCACCTTGGCCAGCTTCGGGTCGGCCCGGAGAATGCGACAGACTTGGATGCCGCTCAAGTGTGGCATCATTATGTCTAAAATAACCAGATCCGGATTGTAGCCTCGCGCCTTGGCGATGCTGGCCGTGGCATCGTTGAGCGTTTCCACGTGGAACCCTTTTGCCTTAAGGTGATAGGCAACCAGGTCGGTGACGTCGGGCTCATCGTCCACCACGAGGATTTTTTTCTTCTCCATAGGCCTCGAAGTTATTCGGCAGGAACTGACGCTTTCCAGTGAATTAACCCACCGTCACAGGAATGTCACACCGTTATCACCGTGATGGTGACGAGCAACAGGAGCGCTCAAAGCCGTTCGCTTTTCTCGGAGGCCAGCAGCACCATCAGGACACTCAAGTCAGCCGGGTTGACCCCGCTGATGCGACCAGCCTGGCCCAGATTGACCGGACGAAACTGCTGAAGTTTGAGTGCGCTCTCGCGCCGCAAACCGGGAATTTTCAGGTAATCGATGGAGGCGGGGAGCTTGATTTTCTCGACCGCCTTAAGCCGCTCGATCTGCCGCTCCTCCCGCTCCAGATAGCCGCGATACAAAACTCGGTAGAGCACTTCTTCGCGCACCTCCTTGGATTGAGCCATGAACTCCGCCGGTAGGTCAGCGATGGCTCCGGATCGGCGCAAATTGTCCGCCCAAGATCCACCCTTGGTCTTTTGGTTTTCGAGTAAATTCTGCCAGTTTATGATGCAGGATAATTTGTGTTCTATATTCTTTAACCTGCTATTGGATAATAGATTGTGCTCACTGGCGTGATGCCTTAATCGCAACTCGGCGCTGCCATGATTAAAGAGCAAGCGATGTTCTGCCCGACTGGTGAACATGCGGTAGGGTTCTGTCGTTCCCTTGGTCACGAGATCGTCGATTAACACCCCAATATAGGCCTCATGCCGTTGAATGATCATGGGCGCCTCTCCCCTCGCCTTGCGCACGGCGTTCACCCCCGCAACCAACCCCTGAGCGGCGGCCTCCTCGTAGCCGGAGGTGCCGTTGATCTGACCAGCAAGGAACAGGTTCTCGACCTTGCGCGACTCCAAAGACGGATACATCTGCGTCGGGGGCGCGAAGTCGTATTCGACGGCATAGGCAGGACGGAGCAGCACCGCTTGCTCCAGACCAGGGATGCTGTGCACCAAGTCCAACTGCACATCGAACGGTAGGCTCGTAGATAGGCCATTGATGTAATACTCGTTGGTGCTTCGCCCCTCAGGCTCCAGAAACAGCAGATGACGCGGCTTGTCCGCGAAGCGGACGAACTTATCCTCGATACTCGGACAATACCGGGGTCCTACCCCATGGATCTCGCCCGAATACATGGCGGACTTGTGGAGATTCTCCCGCACGATGCGCTCGGAGTCCGGCGTGGTATACGTCATCCAGCATGAGATTTGTTCGCTGCCGGGTTTCCAACCGAGGCGCCGTTCGCCGGTGCGTTCCACGTGGAACAAGTCCTCACCGTCCCGAGTATCGTGGTAAGCAAAAAGCGTCGGTTCGGAATCGCCTTTCTGCTCTTGGAGGCCGGAAAAGTTGATGCTGCGGCCCAGAATGCGCGGCGGAGTCCCAGTTTTTAGGCGCAGGAGCTCAATCCCAGCCTCCAGCAAACTACCCGAAAGTGTCTTGGCGCTGAAGTCACCAAGTCGGCCGCCTTCGTTCTTGTTCTGACCGACATGCATCAGTCCGCGAAGGAAGGTGCCGGTGGTGATGACTACGGCCTGGCCTAAGAAATCGATATCCAGGTTTGTCCGGCAGCCGACGACCTTGCCGTCTTTAAAGATCAGGCCCGTAACCGTGGCCTGGAAGATTTGCAGGTTCGGTTGGAGTTCGAGCGTATGCTTCAGGCGAAACTGGTAAGCTTTCTTGTCGCACTGCGCGCGCGGCGACTGCACGGCGGGCCCTTTGGATTCATTAAGCAGCCGGAACTGGATGCCGGTCACGTCGGTGTTGATCGCCATCTCGCCACCGAGGGCATCGATTTCCCGCACGATCTGTCCCTTCGCTTGGCCGCCAATGGCTGGGTTGCAGCTCATCTGGGCGATCGTATCAATATTGCCGGTCAACAGCAGGGTAGAGGCGCCCATTCGCGAGGCCGCCAGGCAGGCCTCGACGCCAGCGTGCCCTGCGCCGCAGACGATCACATCGAATGGTTTTTGATTATAGATCACAAAAAGAAAAGCGACTGCTACAGTATATTTTAATATTAAATCTATTTTCCTATACAGAATGTAGAAAACAGTCTATCAAGTACTTGCTCATTATCTACCTTGCCTGAAATTTGCCCAAAAGCATCCAAGGCACCGCGCAAATCGCTCGCGACCAGCTCCGTGGAACCACGCTCGCATAACTTGGCTGTGGCAGTTTCCAGACATTGGCGCGCCTGATTCAAGGCATGGGCATGACGCGCGTTGATCGCGATCAGGTCATCGCCGGTTTTGACCTGAAAAGAGTCGGCGAGTCCGGACACCAGCGTCCGCAATTCCTCCAAACCGATGCCGGTGAGCGCGGAGACCGGCACGCAGGGATATCCTGTGGGCACCGCCAAACCGGGCGCGGCGGGCAGATCGGATTTGTTGACCACTACAATCGTGTTGGCGGGGCTGAGGCGTCCCGCCGTGGACGCAGGCAGCGCGGGCAGGGGGCGCGTCGCATCGAGCACCCAGAGGAAGAGATCCGCCTCGGCGGCTTGCTCCAGGGTCTTATCCATACCGCGCTTCTCGAGGGAAGAAGGCGCGGGATTGAGTCCCGCCGTATCAATCAGCCGCAGGGCGTGCGGTCCGACGAGAATCCTCTCCTCAAGATAGTCGCGCGTCGTGCCCGGTTCGGCGCTCACGAGAGCGCGCTCCCGACCGACGAGTCGGTTCAACAGGCTGCTCTTGCCGGCGTTGGGCTCACCGAGGATCACCGTCTTGATGCCGTCGCGCAGCATCGCGCCGTAGTGGCTCGTCGCCAGCAGGCGCGCCGTGGCGGTTTGGAGTTGCTCCAACTGCAGCAAAACGGCCTGACGGTTTTCGGCTGGCAGATCCTCATCCGGGAAATCGATGTAAGCCTCAATGATGGCCAATACGTTCACCAGCTGAGAGATAAGTAACTCCATTTGTCTCCCCAGCGCCCCGCGCAACTGCTGGTTGGCGGCCGCAAGCGCTCGTTCACTGCGGGCGTGGATCAGGTCCATCACGGCTTCAGCCTGACTCAAGTCCAGGCGTCCGTTCAGAAAGGCCCGTTTGCTGAACTCGCCGGCCTCGGCCGGCCGGCAGCCACGGGCGAAGAGATCCTCGAGGATCTTCTGCGCGATGAACGGATTGCCGTGGCAGGAAATCTCCACCGTGTCCTCACCGGTGAACGAATTTGGCGCGGCAAAAAACGTGAACAGCACGTCGTCCACAAGCGTTCCTTTCGCATCGCGGTAATCCGCGTGTTGCGCGTGCCGGGGTGGGGGAGTTACGCCGAAAATCGCCGCAACCATGGCGCGCACCTGCGGACCGCTGGCGCGCACAACGGCAATGGCCGAGGTGCCCGCAGGCGTGCCGAGGGCGGCGATGGTGTCGGTCGGAAACGACATGCGCCCCACGCAACCACGCGCAACCGCGAAGGCAAAAGCAAATCAGGCGCGACCGAAGCGCGCCTCCACACGCTGGCGGCGATAGGCGAAAATGTGTTCGAGCTGGCGCCGCACCCACAGCTTGTCCGCCAGCCAGCCGAACGGGCCCCAGCCGACGTCGTAGGTCACGCGGTCGGTCATCATCACGCCGCCTGCCACCGGCTCGAAGTGATGTTCGTGATACCAGAACGCGTAGGGACCGGCGCGCTGTTCATCCACGAAGTAACGGCCTTCACGCACGTGCCGGATTTCGGTGAGCCAGTGCAGCCACACGCCGCGCACCGGTGAGATGCGATACTCGATCAGCTGCCCCGCAAACATGCGCGGCGGCAGGTCGCTGCGGATGGCAAAGCGCAGGTCGGGCGGCGTGAGTTCGTCCAGGTTTTTCGGCGTCGCGAAAAACTCCCAGACGGCGGCCGGGTCGGCGGGGATGAACTGTTGTTGAAAAAGCTGCGGCATGACGGTGTGGAAAGATACGCGTGAAGGCCGGGGGCGGGCGCAACGCATGCGCAGGCTTCACCAAACGCGGCGCGGCGCGGCACCCGGCGCTCTGCGACACTGGGACATGCAGTTACCCGACCCCTTGCGACTCTTCCAGGAGTGGTTCGCCGAGGCGCGCGATCGCGAGAAGAGTGACGCCACCGCCATGGCCGTGGCCACGGCCGACGCCGCGGGTCGTCCGGCGGTGCGCATGGTGCTGCTCAAGCAGGCCGACGCGCGCGGCTTCGTGTTCTACACAAATCTCGACAGCCCGAAGGCCGACAACCTGCGCGCGAATCCACGGGCCGAGCTCTGTTTCCATTGGCCCGTGCTTGAGCGGCAGGTCCGCGTTTCCGGCCAGGTCGACGCCGTGAGCGACGCCGAAGCCGATGCCTACTTCGCCACGCGCCCGCGCCTCAGCCAGCTCGGGGCCTGGGCCTCGCACCAGTCTAAACCCATGAACGGCCGCTACGAATTGGAACAGGCCGTCGCACGCGAGACCGTGCGCCATGGTGTGGGCCCGGTGCCGCGTCCGCCGTTTTGGTCGGGTTTCCGCGTGGTGCCGGCACAGATCGAATTCTGGCAGCAAAAACCTTTTCGCCATCACGACCGCCAGCGCTTCACGCGCATCGGCGGGGTGTGGCATCATGAGTGGTTGTTTCCGTGATCACCAAATTGTAGGGCGGGGTCTCCGAACCCCGCCGTGAGGGGGACCTCATACTCGAACTGAGGCGGGGTTCGGAGACCCCGCCCTACAGCTCAAGCCAAACAAAAACCCGCGACGAATCGGACGCGGGTTTGAAGAGGGGGGAACGGCGGGCGCCGATGCGCTTACTCGTCCTGTTCGCCGGTGACGGGCTCGCCGGGCTTCACGTTCACCTTGTCCAGGATGCCGGCCTTCACCTTGGCGGCGAGATCGGCGTTGGTGCGCAGGGCTTCCTTGGCGGCCTCGCGGCCCTGGCCGACGAGTTCGCCGTTGAAGGCGATCCACGCGCCCTTCTTCTCGAGCACCTTGTGGTCGAGGCCGAGGTCGAGGAGCGAGCCGGTGGCGGAAATGCCCTCGTCGTACATGATGTCGAACTCGCACTCGGTGAACGGCGGGGCGACCTTGTTCTTCACCGCCTTGATCTTGGTGCGGTTGCCGATGACCTTGCCGTCGGGGGTCTTGAGCTGGTCCTTGCGGCGGATGTCGAGGCGGATGGAAGCGAAGAACTTCAGCGCGCGGCCGCCGGAGGTCGTCTCCGGGTTGCCGAACATCACGCCGATCTTCTCGCGGATCTGGTTGGTGAAGATGCACACGCAGTTCGTCTTGGAGACGACGGCGGTGAGGCGGCGCATGGCCTGCGACATGAGGCGGGCCTGGGCGCCAACGGTGGCGTCGCCCATCTGGCCGTCGAGTTCGGCCTTGGTGGTGAGAGCGGCGACGGAGTCGAGGATGATGACGTCGATGGAGTTCGAGCGGATGAGCGTCTCCATGATGTTGAGCGCGTCCTCGCCGGAGTCGGGCTGGGAGACGAGGAGGTCGTCGAGGTTTACACCGACGACCTTGGCGTATTTCGGGTCGAGCGCGTGCTCGACGTCGATGAAGGCGGCGAGACCGCCCTTGCGCTGGGCCTCGGCGATGACGCTCAAGCAGAAGGTGGTTTTACCGGAAGACTCCGGTCCGTAGATCTCGATGATGCGGCCCTTCGGCAGGCCGCCGACGCCGAGCATGAGGTCGATGGCGAGCGAGCCGGTCGAGAGCGTCTCGACCTTCATCTTGGCGTTGGCGCCGAGGCGCATGATGGAGCCTTCGCCGAACTGCTTCGTGATGGAGGAGACGGCGAGCTCGATGTTCTTCTCGCGGGCGGCGTTGGCGGGGGCGACGGCGGCGGACTTGGTTTCGGCTTTGGTGACTTTATCGGCTTTGGACATGGGAATGGGTGGGGGAGTGGTTGATGCGGTCACCTTAGCATGGGGCGATGACAGCAGTATGTCAGGAGACATGCGGTCCGCCGCCGGAACCGGCAAGTGCGGAGTGTGGAAAAAAGCGCCTCTTTTCAGGCGGTGGAGGACTTACGCGGCTGGTGCGGGCGTGCGGTTCACGCCGAAGGCGAAATACACGGCCAGACCGATGCACAGCAGGCTCACGGCGTAATTCCACTTCAGCTTTTCGCCCAGCACCAGCCAGGCGAAGATCACAAAGACCGACAGCGTGATCACCTCCTGGATGATCTTCAGCTCGTAGCCGGTGAATTTGCCGTAACCAAACCGGTTGGCGGGCACCATCAGCATGTATTCGAAGAACGCGATGCCCCACGAGAGCAGGATCGTGGCCCAGAGCGGCTTGTCGTGGAAAAACTTCAGGTGGCCATACCACGCGAAGGTCATGAAGACGTTGGAGAGCGTGAGGAGGAGGATGGTGGACATGGGGAAGAGCGATGGGTGATGAACTGAGGGTTATTGGAAAGAATCCATCGCGGCCGCAAATGGCGAAACCCGGGGAGGGGGGGGGGGGGGGGGGGGGGGGGGGGGGGGGGGGGGGGGGGGGGGGGGGGGGGGGGGGGGGGGGGGGGGGGGGGGGGGGGGGGGGGGGGGGGGGGGGGGGGGGGGGGGGGGGGGGGGGGGGGGGG